>NC_009523.1:3347500-5801598 GCF_000016665.1 Roseiflexus sp. RS-1 | reverse complement strand
AGCGGATCGATTTCATCACACAATCATAACAATCACGAGGACGGCGGCTCCGGCAGATCGAGCGGGGGCAGGTCTGCCAGACTGCTCAGACCGAACTGACGGAGGAACCCGGCGGTAGTGACATACAGGATCGGTCTGCCGACCGTTTCGAGCCGTCCGCCTTCCGCGATGAGGTCGCGCGCCAGCAGTGCCCGCAAGACGCCGCTGCTATCCACGCCGCGGATCGCTTCGATCTGGGCGCGCGTGACAGGCTGGCGGTACGCGATAATCGTCAACACTTCGAGCGCGGCGTTCGAGAGGCGTGTGGCAGGGGGAGCGCCCAGAAAACGCTCGATAACCGCTGCTGCTTCGGGTGCAGAAACCAGCTGGACGCGATCGGCATCGCGCTGGAGACGGATGCCGCGCTCGATGCATGCTGCCGCCAACTCATCGAGCGCCTGCTCCACTGCATCAGGTGGCAGATCGAGCGTCCGCGCCAGTTCGGTGATAGTCACCGGTTCGCCTGCAACGAACAGGATCGCCTCGATCAACTGCACCGTCGTGGGCGCTGATTGGGGTGGTATGTCGGGCAGCGGGGATTGTTCCATACGACGATTTCGGGTTCAACCACACCTGGCGTCAATGAGTCCACTGCAAAAAGGCATGGTACCGCAGCAGCGGATGCGCTATCGCGTCCTCAAACGCATGCTTCGCCGTGCATCCATCACAGTCCGTTTTCAGGATTCTCCGCGCGCCCGGCGTCTCAGCGGTGCATGTTTGCAGTGAACTCGTCAATGCAATCGCGTGGCAGGCGTGCTGCGGGGGAGGATCCAGCACCCTGCATTCCGGCATGCGACCGCCAGACCTTACGAAAGGTACTGCACATCGCGCGGAAAGGTCGTCAGCGACTCGGCGCCGTCAGCGGTGATGACTACGTCATCCTCGATGCGCACGCCACCCAGACCACGAATGTAAATCCCTGGTTCAACCGTAAATGTTGCGCCGACTGGAAGCGGCGCCTGGTTTCCTGCTACGATGAAGGGCGGTTCGTGGATATCGAGACCGATCCCATGCCCGGTGCGGTGGATAAAGTACGCTCCGTATCCGCCATGTTCGATGATCTGCCGCGCCGCTGTGTCGATCGACTCGCCGGTGGCGCCGGGTTGCGCGGCAGCGATACGCCCGGCAGTATTCGCCGCCTGCACAAGATGGTGGATTCGCAGCGCCTCGTCGGACAGGCGTCCCACCGCAAACGTGCGGGTAATATCCGACACATACCCCTGATACACGGCGCCGCCGTCGAATACCACCAGATCGCCTTCCTGCAACACACGGTCCCCGCTGGTATGATGCGGGTTGGCACTGTTCGGTCCGCTGGCGACCGTGGTCTCGAATGCGGGTAAGCATCCCGCAGCGCGAATAGCGCGTTCCCACAGGTCGGCAATGTCGCGTTCGCGCATGCCTGCCCGTACCTGCGCGATCGTCTGGCGCAGCGTGTCTTCGATGACACGCACTGCCTGGCGGATTGCATGCAGTTCCTCCGCATCTTTGACCATGCGCATGTCCATCAGCAGTGGTGTGACATCCGCAGTCTGCGCGCCGGGAAGCGCCTGTTCCAGCGCGCGAAGTTCAAATACCCGCATAACCGTATGCTCGATGCCAATGACGCTTCCCGCACCCAGACCGACATCACGCGTCGCGCGCGCCAGCGCCTGTTCCGGTCCTTCGGCGTCGCTCCAGGGATAGAAGCGAAACAGTGCGCCTGTCGTCTCGGCAATGCGTGCATGCTCCAGCGCCGGAACCACCAGCGCCGGTTGCCCGGAAACCGGGGTGAGCGCCAGAGTCAATCGCAAACCGGCGTGCAGCGTTATTCCCGAAAGATAGCGCAAATTACTGCCGGGAACAATAGCCAGAGCGTCGAAGCCGTAACGACGCATGGCTTCCTGGATGCGCGTGATGCGGTGGGACATGGTCTGTTCCTTTTGTGTTGAAGATTGAAGGTTGGACGTTGAAGTTCAACGTTGAATGTTGTGCAGACTACTGGGTATCGCGCTCGTGATGTGGGAAGCGTACCCGTGCCACAGTCCATTCCTCACCGATGGTGAGCGAAAACTCTCCCTGAAGATCGTCCTGCACCAGCGTGCGGATGATGTGCAACCCCAATCCACTGCCGCCGCCCGACGATTCCGCAGTCGCCGATTCTGGAGAAGCGACACGGCTCGGACCGTCATCACGGACCTCGACGGCGATCATGCCGTCCTGCTCGCTCGTTTCGATGATGATAACGCCGCCGCTAACGGCAAGCCCGTGGGTCATCGCGTTGACGATCAGTTCATTCAGCACGATTGCCAGCACAGTAGCGTCACGTGAGCCAACGCGCGCCTGAACGCCGCGGATTTCGAAGTGGACCGGGCGTTCGGGCGACGAGAGGCTGAGTCGGGCGCTCTCGACGATCTGACGCGCCACCGCGTCAACTGTGGTCACGCCGACATCTTCATGACACAGCAGATTGTGAACGCCCGCAATCGCCTGAATACGCGCCACACTGTCGCGCAGCGCAATTGCACTGCGGTCATTTGGCGGCAGGCGGCGCTGTTGCATGGTCAGCAATGCCGAGATCGTTTGCAGGTTGTTGCGCACACGATGATGCATTTCCTGCAACATTGCAGATTTGACCGCCAGAGCGCGCAGGCTTTCGTCGTACAGGCGCGCATTCTCGATCGCAATCGCCGCTTCGTCGGCAAAGGTAGAAAGAAGGCGCATATGCTCATAGTCGAAATGGCGCGCTTCACGGGTATACAGGCAGATGGCGCCGATCGTGCGCTTTTGCTGGACGCGCAGCGGCATGCAGAAGAGTGAATAGAAGTTCTCGCGTGCTGCGACTTCTGCGAGTTCGGGGAAGCGCGAGTCGTTGAAAGCGTTGTGTACTGCCAGCGGACGCGCCTCGCGCACTGCCTGAACGATGAATCCGGGGATTTCGCCGCGCGGCGTTCCGCCGTAGGTCGCGGCGAGTTCCAGTCGTCCATCATTGCCGACACGGAAAATATCCGCGCGTTCAGCGCGCGAGAGTTCCACTGCCTTGGCGACGATCAGTTTCAACACCTCTTCGAGATTGAGTTGCTCAGCAATACTCTTTGAGACCTGTTGCAGGGTTGTCAGTTCGCGCACCTTCTGGTGCAATTGCTCGTCGGTTTGCTGATAGAGTTGCGCATTGACGATGAAGAACGCCAGTTCGCCGGCGACGGTTTCGACGAAGTTGATCTCTTCGGCGGTAAAATCGCGCGGACCATAGGTTTGAACGGTGATCACACCCTGCAACTTGGCAGCGCCCAGATGGAACCGTTCAACGCTGAACAGAACAATCGGCACGGCGAGCATCGAGCGGTACGGTTCCTCGCCCAACCCCGGTTCGATGTGAAAACGCGGCTCACGACGCACATCGCGCACCGCGATCGGTCGCCCCTCCCGCGCAGCCCATCCGGTGATACCCTCGCCGATACGGATGCGCACCTGCCCGACGGCGGCGCTGTTCAACCCGTGGGTCGCCCGCAGTGTCAGATCATCGGTGTTCTTGTCGTACAGGTACACCGAACAAACCTCCACGCCGATCACTTCAGCGACCGTCTCGACGACCAGTTGCATCGACGTATCCAGGTCGAGCGTGGAGTTGGCGGCGGAGATGATCCGGTGGAGACCCTTGAGTTCCGCCATACGTCGCACCAGGTGACTTTCCCATTCACGGGTGCGTTGTTCTTCGCGTGCAGCGCCGTATGCCAGCAGCAACTCGGAGAGTGCAACCCCCGGCTCGACGCCATGCAATTCCGAAAGCGCCAGACCGAATTCTGCCAGCACCTCCGGCTCTCCGTCCTGGCGAAACCAGAGCGCTCCTAACTGACGCAGCAGAACGCGCCGCTGCTCGTTCGACTGACTGGCAGCCAGTTGATCGATCACTTCCGAAATGTTCGGCAGCGATGCTCGCAGTTCCTCCACGAGCATGGGAAGGAAAGCGGTTTGCGGACTGTGCATACGAACCTGCCAGACGACGAGATTTTTGTGACCTTCGACGCATATTATAACAAACTGACCCGGCGATGGAGCGGGTTTGCGGGGAAGTACAGGTTGAACATACACGCAGTGCGCCGTCACTCTTCAGGCGACACGGGCAGCCACATGACGACATCCGCCCATACGCTGAGCATCCCGTCTTCCGCTGTGCTGGTCAGTACAACTTCGGCGCCGGTTGTATCGAATGTGTAGGTTCCCAGTTCCGCCCAGTCGTTCGCGTGCGTCGCTGCATCGACGATCACTTCCGCCGTTCCATCGGCGTGCTGAACCAGATAGCGCACGTTTGTTGCATCGCCCAGGCGGCTGACAGCATACGGAATAAACGCGATCACGCGGTACTTTCCTGCTGAAGGTAATGTGGCGCGCCAGATCGCCAGCGCGGGCGGGTTCAGCGGGCGCACCTTCCACGGTCGTCCCCCCGCGCCACGGACTGATGCGATGAACAGCGACTCGCCCCCATATCCCACGGGTGCGCTGTTCCACCCCTCCCCATCGATCAGGAAGCCGGGGAGCCCGGCATCGACGGCGACCGCTCCATCGGGTGGCGGAGCGCACGGTGACGGACGATCCTTCCAGAGCCATGTGCTCACCGTGCCGGCGGGATGCGCACGCCATGGATCTTCTCCCATGCCGCACCAACCGTAGGGATCGGTGTTGCGTCCCAGGTACTGAACGCCGAAGTGCAGGTGGGGTCCAGACGAGCAGCCAGTGTTGCCAATGATACCGATCGATTGCCCACGCGCCACACGCTCGCCAATCGCCACATCCACGCGGTGGAGATGCCAGTAGAGCGTGCGATAGCCATTCTCATGGTCGATGACGACCGCGCGGGTGGCGCAACCGTCGTCGGCATTTCCGGCGAACACCACTTCGCCATCGGCAGCCGCCAGTGCTCGTTCCGGCGGCGCTGCGGCGTAATCCCACCCGTCATGACCGTTGTACGCAAAGATCGGGTCGGTTTCCACACGTCCCCAGTAGGTCGTGACGCCATCGCTGGCGTTGCGCATCAGGAACGGACCGCTGTGGTCGAAGAAGGACGTGACCGGAACTACTTTCCCGATTGGACGGGTCAGGAAGGGTTCGGAGAGCGGGAACCAGTCATCCGGCGGGATGCGCGGGTCGTCGAACAGGTTTGTATAGACGGAGCGAAATCGTTCCATCAATCCCGGAAGACGCTCTGGAACCGTCGTGGGGGCAAGGACGCGCGCCAGGGCATATCCGGCGAGCGACATCTCTTCCGTCGGCGGAGCAACGCTGCCGTCGGCGAAGGTGAGCGTAACGCGCTGCGGGTAATCGCGCCGTGCGTAGAGCATCTCGCGGACTGCCCAGCGCACCTGTGCCTGCAATCCGCGTCGTCGTCCGTTTTCGCCGCGAAACCCAACCGCCCACACGAACTGATCGGCGGTTGGCTGCGGATCGCTGATCAGGCTGCTGTGCAGTTCAATGAGCGCCAGAATAATCTTCGGGTTGACGCTGTAATAGATCGCCTGACCGGTCAACGCTTCTGCAAAGGTGTGCTGCCGATCCCCAACTGGCATCACGATCCGCTTCAGCGGTCCGGGATGGCTATCGAGGAACGCCTGGATCTGGATCGCATAGAACCCCGGCTCATAGGTCAGTCGCCGGTCATCGAAAAAAGTTGCCAGCGCGGGTGTGGGGGTAGGGGTTGGCGGGATCGGCGTTGTGGTTGGTATCACGGGTGGTGTTGGCGACAGGGGTGCGGGTGTGGCGGTGTTCACCGGTGCGCTGGTGGTCGGCAGCGTCGCTGCGGTTGGCGCGGGGACTGGCGGCGGTCCGGCGCAACCCGCCAGGGTTATGGCAGCAATGAACACCATGCACGTCAGGCGGCGCAGCATCGAAACCTTCTAATGATCGTCAAAACTGGCTGGCTGTCTGCGGTGCGGATTATACCCGATCTCTCGTTTTCCCAACCGCGAGCATATACACAGCAGCTTCCCGCTCGCCATCCACGCCAAGCATTGCATTGACTTCATCATCGAGGAAGGCGCCAACCGCGCAAACACCCATACCGTGCGATGTCGCCGCGAGATACAGGTTCTGCGCCAGGTGCCCTGCTTCGAGCAGCGCATACCGGTAGGCGCGCTCCTGGTACCGCCAGCGCAGCCGCTGAAGGATGACCGTGAAATAGACAACCGCATTGCACGTTCCCAGAAACTCCTGCATCAACCCATGTCGCACCGTTTCCCCCCGCACGTCAGCGTCGCGGATCAGCGACAGGGAATGATCGGCGACATTGTAGTGGTAGACACCGGGGCGCAGGTCGGCGACGCGGTGAATGGCAAGGTACGTCTCGATTGGATAGAGCGCGCCGGCGGACGGTGCAGCGCGCAACTTTATCCCGAAACGTTCGGCGTTGATTCCGCCGGTGTAGTAGAGCAGTCGCGACAGTTCCGCCAGCGTGAGAGGTTCATCACTGTAATGACGCACGGAACGTCGCTGTTGAATGGCGGTTTCAAGCGCCAATCCCGGTCGATCATCGGGGGGCGGCAGCATGATCCGCAGAGAGTCGGGGTATGTTTTGTACAAAGGCGGCTGTGCGCCCCAACTGGCAACTGCGCCGAACAGGTCGCTCATCCCCGGTTTGCTCCACTGATGATATGCCACACCCAGATCGGTTCCAAACGGCACATCCAGTCGTACGCGCGCCGTGCTGCGCCCGATTGCCAGACCTGCCAGACCGCCGATCAAGACGCCGAGGAAACCGCGCCGCGTATGCAGCGCACGCACGATGCCTGGAGCGCTGGGTTCAACCGTCGAGCGGCGTGGATGAACGGTTGCGAAAGCGGGAGATCTGGTGCGGGCGGTTGATCCCGAGCGGAACAGGCGAACGTATACATAGCGTCTCAGTCGACCCCAGTTCAGCGCCACGTGGAACATGACCAGCGCTGCCATGACATATCCGGCGTAGGTGTGGAACACAAATCCTGTCAGATCCCACACATCAGCGATGATGCCGGTGAGAATGGCAATCGTGGTTGTAACCAGCAGAGCGATACTCACCAGCGCGTTCACATCGTGGCGTAATCGTTTCATCGGGGCGCCCTTGAGCCTGCCAGACGGCGGCGTGTTTCAGGTGTTTGCACAGGAACGCTGGCGGGGACAGATTCGGGTGATCGCTGAAGGACTCAGCGCCTCGGGTGTCGAGGGCTATGTGGCGCTGCTGTTCTCCTCGACCCATGCGCCGTATGGTGCATACACATGTTCGATGGCGAAGGCGTGGATCGCTGGCAGTTCATACGGATGCAGCGCGCGAATCGCCTCTTCCACGTCCTGATAGCGTGCAGCGGTCGTTTTGAACAGCACACGAAACTCTGGTTCGTGCTGGATTGCACCCTTCCAGCGGTACACACTCTCGATCTGTGAGATCTGCGCGCAGGCTGCCAGTTGTCGCTCGACCAGCGCCGTGGCAAGTTTCCGCGCATCCTCGACGCTTCCAACAGTCGTAATGACAGCGATCAGGTTCACCGGCGCCGTCCTATCCTTCAATCCTGTTGCTTCCTGTCTTCCGGCGATATTGTAGCATGCCGGGTAGCGTGCAGCAATCCGCGAATGCGTCATTGCAGGGCGGACGGTAGAGAATGCACGTTTCGTCCGCCTCTGGGATGCCACCGGTGACATCTCGAACGATTCGAACCTGCCTGCTCCGTGAGCGAGCAGGTATGACAGATAATGAGAAGGTAGAAGATAGAAGGTAGGAGACAGAACCTGCCTGCTCTGTGAGCGAGCAGGTACTAGTAAAGACTTGCGCCCTCATACGTGGGAGGACTTCTGAATGGCAGCAACCCACTCTTCGTCCAGGATCGAAACGTCAGGTTGCTCCGGCGCATACCGCACCCGCACCGTTCTGCGCATCTTAAGACAACCGTACAATCTATAACCGTAGATTTTCTGCGCCTGCTGAAGGCGAAGGGGTTGTCCGTGCTGATCGGTTACCATCAGTTCCCAGGCGATAAAGTATGATATGCTTTCACTATCATCATCCTTCCATATATCAAGAACCGGACAATCCACTCTGGATTTCGCTTTCTTTAGCGATCTTTCAATCTGGTAATTACGATATAACTCCATAGAGGATAAAATCAAAGGGGGTGCGGATATTAATAACAAAAAGATTGACAGGGACGGGGAACTTAGTATGGTACAGAAGACCATGGGGGCGAATATGAGAAAAAAACAGAAACTGGAGAAGTGCTCCAAGAAAGATGGTCTTCTCCTATTTCGCGTATCTTTACTGGTTTCAAGTCGCCTCCGTTCCTTATTGGTCAACGACAATGATGGAGCATCAGATGCTGGATGCGGCGCCACCGGACTCTTGCAAAACGCGCAGAACGTGGCGGTCGTCTCCAGCGGCGCGCCGCAGTGCGGGCAGTGGCGCGCCTGATCGTCTTGCGTTCTATTCGCTTGTGTTGCGGTCTGAACGTGTTCGTGGACGGAAGTCGGCGATGAGTGAAATGTCTGATCCAGTGCATCGACATGCTGCTGCGGCGTCGCGTGCGGTGGCTGTGGCTCAGACAGCGCCCGGAGCGCACGCCGCGCGGTTTCGTTGTGCGGGTTGATCGCCAGCGCGCGTTCCAGGCATTCACGCCGCCGTTCAGGAGTTTCGACGAGCGACGCCATCCACAACCAGGCGACTTCGTGATGAGGATTAATGCGCAGCGCCTGCATGAGAAGCTTCTGACCGCGCGCTTTGTCGCCGGAGCGAATAGCAGCGATAGCATCGGCGACCAGACGGTGAACATCGGGCGAGACAGAGTGCGACATTGATACCTCCAGATGCCGGAGCGATGATGTACTGCCTTCTACCTGCATTATACCCACAGGTGCAGACGCAGACCTGATCGCTTTGATGGCAAAAATGCGACAGAGTCGCTACTGAAGAAAAAAGGAGCGCGTGGTATTATGTTTAAGTGCTCTCATTTCTTCAGAGCGACCACATGTTCAATGCTGCTCAGAGTGAAATTAGAGCAAGGCGTAGAACGGTTAACTGCCGGAGTCGCGCGTCAGGAGCGCGTAATGACCGCGCCTCCGGCACGCACGTGGTTCAATTGTTCTACAGGTCGCTACAGGCAGGACAGGTACGACGGTTCTGAGAACCGGTAGCAGCGGTAAGTGTTCACATTTCTCCTGGGAGCGCGGGCAGCGTGCCTTCGGAGACGCGACGCGGGCGGGACGCCCGCGCTCCCAGGCGCGCGTGTTCCCCCAGGTGTGAACAGTTACTAGCAGCGTCTGTATCCCCTCGCGGATCGGAAGCGTGGCAAGAGAGAATCCGGTGACTTCTGGCGCAACATCCGACAACGACACGCCACGTCTGGAGAATCCATTCATCCAGCGCACGCGCATCGTTGACGCCGCCCGTTTTGCCGGGCGCTGGCGTGAATTGTCGCTGATCTTCGATGCAATCGAAGCGCGTCGACCGGTCATAGTCACCGGTCCGCCGGGTATCGGCAAATCATCGCTGCTCACCCATATCACTGCATCGGCTGCGGTACATCTGGAAGAGCCACTGCTGCCGTCGTTCTACCTGGCGCTTCACGAAGCGGCAACGCCGGAGGATGTCTACGAGACCGTGCTTCAGGCATTGGGGATTCCAGGCGCAACGTCTGCGGCTTTAGAAGTTGCGCTGCTTGAGATGGAGACGCCGGTGCTCCTCTGCCTTGATGACGCTCATCGCGCGTTGGATGCGGGATGGGGCGACACGTTGCTCAATACGCTGGCGCGCATTGCGCGTGGCGGGCAGTTGATCCTGGTTGTGGCGTCGGCAGGGGAGATGCCGTTGCTCAGCGAGCGGTTCGCCAGCGTTCGCCTCGGCGCCTTCGCGCCAGCAGAAGTTCGCCTCTTCGCAGAAACCTATCTTGAAGGAACCGGCGTCAGTTTCACGCCTGCTGAATTGCGATTGCTGAGCAATCTCAGCGCTGGTCATCCCGCCTATCTTCAGCGCGCAGCATACCACCTGTTCGAGAGTCGCCGCGACGGGCGCGATTGGCGTGCGCATTTTCTCGTCGAGGCACGGGAACGTCCCATTCCGGGGGCGCCATTGCCGCCGGAGGCTTTTGAAGGCGAAGAGGGAGAAGGTGGTATCAGACCGCGCTACGGTACGCTTCAGACCGAACGTTCAGGCGCGGAAGATACGCTCTTCCCGCTACCTGAAGCACCCCGCGCTCTCCTGCTGATGATTGTGCCTCTGGCGGCGTTACTGGTCTTCGTCGCTGTCGGTAATGTCATAACTGCCGTCCTGGTGGCTCTGTCGGGTCTCATGATCGCGCTGGTCTGGTGGTATCGTTGCAGAGTCAGTTGAACTGGCACGCCTGTACGGGCGCATTGGTTGCTACTGCTATTCGTCCATCCAGGAACCATACCAGCGCACCTCGTGAGAAACCGGTTTCAAAGACGAACCGATGTCTGCCAGGCGCGAAGACAACCGGCTGCCCGCGCTGGATCGGCGCCGGAACGAAGAAGTTTTGCCACCGGACAGGCACGGCGACATTGAACGCATTGTCATTTCGATACCCGAACCGCGCGATCGTTGTGCCATTGCTATCCGGCAGCGTGCACTCCAGTATGGGTTGGATGCGCACAACAGCATCGCTGCTGCAGCGAATCGGATAATTCGCCCATGCCGTCACCTGTCGCCCCGCCAGTGACCACGTCAGCGGCAAGCCGTCGAAGACTACTGCGAACGCTGCTCGCCGCGTGCCTGGCTCAAACGTGGTTGGCTGACCGAGGTCTTCCCGATAGCGATTGAACCGGTTTTCGCCACCCACCGGCATATGCACCGGCGCCGTCCCTTCCATCTCGTATCCAAAGATAGCGACATAACTTGCAGGTGAACGTCGCGCGACGCACGCGAGGATCGGGCGAGGCGTTCCCGTTCCCGGCGGAACAGTTGCCGTTGCTGTTGGAGTATTGGACGGGGTGGCCGAGGGGGTATTGGACGGCGTGGCCGAGGGGGTCGGCGAGGGCGTGCTGGTGAAGGTCGGCGTGGCCGAGGGGGTCGGCGAGGGCGTGCTGGTGAAGGTCGGCGTGGCCGAGGGGGTCGGCAAGGGCGTGCTGGTGAAGGTCGGCGTGGCCGAGGGGGTCGGCGAGGGCGTGCTGGTGAAGGTCGGCGTGGCCGAGGGGGTCGGCGAGGGCGTGCTGGTGAAGGTCGGCGTGGCCGAGGGGGTCGGCGAGGGCGTGCTGGTGAAGGTCGGCGTGGCCGAGGGGGTCGGCGAGGGCGTGCTGGTGAAGGTCGGCGTGGCCGAGGGGGTCGGCGAGGGCGTGCTGGTGAAGGTCGGCGTGGCCGAGGGGGTCGGCGAGGGGGTGCTGGTGAAGGTCGGCGTGGCCGAGGGGGTCGGCGAGGGGGTGCTGGTGAAGGTCGGCGTGGCCGAGGGGGTCGGCGAGGGGGTGCTGGTGAAGGTCGGCGACGGCGTATTGGATGGCGTCGCCGAGGGGGTGCTGGTAAAGGTGGGCGACGGCGTATTGGATGGCGTCGCCGAGGGGGTGCTGGTCTCCGTTGGAGTGACGATGATCGACGGTGTGGTCGTCACTCCTGGACCTGTCACTTCAACGAACACATATGCTGCGCCTGTTGCCGGACCGGCGGCTGTATCGCCATAGGCGCCCACGAGAATGGTATTACCGTCAATACTGATCGATCCGCCCAATCTATCGCCAGCGTTGGTGTCGCTGCCGATCAGTTTTGCGCGCTCAATCCACGTGGTTGTCGCGCGCTCGAAGATGTAAACGGCGCCGCTTGCAGGTCCGTTTGAATTGTGCAATGGCGCACCGACGACGAGTCGCCGGTTTTCGAGCGCCAGTGCGCTGCCAAACTGGTCACTGCCAGCGGTATCGCTGGCGACGAACTTCTGCCGCTGCACCCAGGCTGTTCCGTTAAATTCAAAAAGATAAACGGCGCCGCTGGCACTTCCAACGAAACGGTGCAGCGGCACGCCGACCGCCAGCCAGCCATCGTCCAGCGCAATTGCGCTGCCAAAACGATCGCCTGCAATGGTATCGGGCGCACCTACTTTATACCGTTGCACCCAGGAGACGCCGTCAAACTCGAAAAGGTACACTGCGCCGCCTGGACTTCCAGGTGAACTATGGAGCGGCGCGCTCACTGCCAGCCAGCCATCGTTCAGCGCCAGTGCGCTGCCAAAACGATCGCCGGGGGCGGTGTCGACGCCGATTAACTTTTGCTGTTGCACCCAGGAGGCGCCATCGAAGGTAAATACATACACCGCACCGGCGTTGACGCCGAAGGAGTCGTGCATCGGCGCACCGACAAAAAGGGTGTTGTCATTGATTGCAAGCGCATTGCCAAACTGTGACAGCGAGTCGGGATCATTGGGCAGAAGGATCGTCTGCTGTTGCCAGGTAGCGTTGGAGAAGAGATACACCACGCCGTCATTCTGTGCGCCAACACTGGCATACGGCGCGCCCGCCGCCGTGTACGACCCATTGGTAGCCACGGTTGCGCCGAGGTATGCGTCGATCAGAGGGCTTGATGTTCCCAGTCGCGCCTGCTGCGTCCACGATCCGGCGTTGCGGGTGAACGCATAAGCAGCGCCAGCATTCCGCACAAGATCTGACTTCCCGTAGGCGCCGACGATCGCCGTATCACCCCTGACTGCAACCGATAACCCAAAATAATTGTACTGCGCAGCATCCGCAGCGAGAAGTTTTGTCTGCGTAAACGTCAGCGATGATTGCATCATCACCGACCGGGCGGGTGCAAACAGCGTGAGCAGCGTGATCAGTACAACGC
The DNA here is from genome assembly GCF_000016665.1 of Roseiflexus sp. RS-1. Taxonomy (NCBI): domain Bacteria; kingdom Bacillati; phylum Chloroflexota; class Chloroflexia; order Chloroflexales; family Roseiflexaceae; genus Roseiflexus; species Roseiflexus sp. RS-1. Next base: position 5,788,790 of record NC_009523.1, on the reverse strand, counting down.
CCGCAACGGGCGCGCTGAGTCTTTTCCAAGAGCGCATGAGACGCCTCCTGCTACGACGTCTGATGGATTGTCAGCCTCATGCCCGACTTCATCATACCAGCGAACCGGTGATAAGAAACGATGACCAAAGTACCAGAACGCTCACGTTGCCATGTTTGATTACTACCATACTTCGCTGTGCTGGCAAACAGGTGAACGCAATGTGAATAAGGTTTTATGAGCGGCGCGTGACCGGAGCGCCGCAGTGACGGTTGTACTAGAGAACGAGGAACGCTTCTCATATGAGCGCGTCATGAACGATGCATTGTGCGGTCATAGGCGATCATAGCGATAGAAAGGAAACATTGGTGACCTCTCGATCTCTTCGAATTATCGTCATCACGTCGCCTGATCAACTCGATCAGGAATGGATCAACCGTCTTGCGCGCGAGGCGGACGTCGAGGGCCTCGACCGTGTGGGCAGCGTGGCTGCCGGAGTGCTTCTGGCGCAGCAGCATCGCCCGGATCTGGTGATTGTGGATCGTGATGTCGAACAGACAGAGTCTGCGATACGCCAGATCTTCACGCAGGTTCCTTCCACCCTCTGCATTGCTGTCACCCCTTCAGCGGATGTAACCTCACTGCGGCGCCTGGTGATGGCTGGCGCCCGCGATGTGATCGGACGTCCGATCCAGCATGCCGATCTGATGAATAGCATTCATGCGGTCATTGCCGCAGAACGTGATCGCGTCGCCCGCTCATCCGCGGGTGGCGACCGACGCAACGGTCGGTTGGTGGTTGTGATTGCGCCAAAGGGCGGGGTTGGCGCCACGACGATCGCCGCCAATCTGGCGGTTGCGTTGCGTCAGGTGACGAATACGGGTGTAGCGCTTGCCGATATGGGGTTACAATTCGGCGATGTTGGCGTCCATTTGAATATCTGGTCGCGCCACACGCTCTACGATCTGGTGATGCATGCCTATGAACTGGACGATGCGCTTTTTGAGAAAGTTTTGCAGGCGCATAGTTCCGGGATCAAGGTGCTGCTTGCACCGCACGATCTGGAAATGGCTGGCGACATCTCACGCGAAGCGGTAGCGGCCGTGGTGCATGGGTTGCTGGAACGACACACGTATGTGGTATGCGATACCTGGTCATTCCTCGATGAAGTGACCGAGACGCTGCTCGAGAAGGCGGACGATGTGCTGGTCGTAACGACGCCGGAAGTGCCTGCGCTGCGCCATACCAAGAGTTTTCTGGAACATATCTCACGCAATGAACTGACGCGCGGGCGGATCACGCTGGTGCTCAACCGTTTCCCCAGCGTGAACGGCATTGCGCTCCAGGATATTCAGAAACACCTGCGCTATCCGGTAGGCGCCAATATTCCGAGCGAAGGTCAACCGATCACGCACAGCATCAATCGCGGCGTGCCGGTTGTGATGGCGCACCCTCAGAGTTGGGCAGGCCAGAGTTTCCTCAACCTGGCAGCATATGTCGCTGGCGACGGTGCACAATTAATTTCGCTCAAACGTTCGGGCGGAAAGAAAGCCGGCAAAGGATCGCTGCCGGGTGTGAAGGAGCGCCGCAGTCTGTTCAGCCTGGTGCGCGGTGCATAACAGCGCGGGCAGGCGACTTACGCTTCCGCCATCTTGTACCCGACCCCGCGCACCGTCAGGATCATGCGCGGGCGCGACGGCTCGGCTTCCACTTTTTCGCGCAACCGGCGCACACACACGTCGACCAGGTTCGTTTCGCCGACGTAATCGTACCCCCAGACTTCGCGGAAGAGGGTTTCGCGGTCGAACACATGCCCGGCGTTGGCGGCAAGGAAGTAGAGCAGTTCGAACTCCATCGGCGTCAGGTTGACTTCTTTGCCACGCACGGTAACCCGGTGGCGCGGTTCATCGATTTCAATCTCTCCCACGCGCACGACCGGCGGCGCAACGCGGTGCTTGTACCCCTCGACGCGCCGCAGGATGGCATCGACGCGCGCGATCAACTCGGCGGTTTTGAACGGTTTGGTAATATAGTCGTCAGCGCCGAGTTCGAAGCCGTGCACAATATCGTCGGTGCCATCGCGGGCGGTCAGGATGATGATCGGCACATCAGAACGCTCGCGAATGCGCTGGCATGCCTCGAACCCATCGACATACGGCATCATCACGTCGAGAATGACCACGTCGAACTTCGATTCGTTGAACGCTTTGAGCGCCTCCAGACCATTCTTGACTGCCACGATCTCATAGCGCGGATCCTTCAGCGTCACCTGAATCAACATGGCAATCGACGGATCATCGTCCGCGATCAGGATGCGCCGGGGATGGGCATTGTCTTCGTGTGCTCGTTCGGCAATTCGGCGTATGAGTCGCATAGTAGTACCATGTTCACCCGTACTGTGTGCAGTATAGCGACTCTTGCGCCACTCGTAAAGAGGGAAAGCGCGCTCAGGACGCCCAGCGGGTTAAGATATTTTCACGTTCGAAGAGGAGAATTGCGCCGGCGAAGGCGAGTATTGCCAGGAATGCCAGCGCTGTGCTTGCAATCAGCGCCAGCAGCGGTGTCAGCACCACGACGCCGAGCAACTGAGCGATGAACAGCGCCAGGAGCGGGACAACCACCACCGCCGACACCTGCTGTGCCGTGCGCGGATCGTTGACCCGACCCGAAATAGCGACCGTGGCTGCCACCATGATCAGCGCCAGCGACGGTGATCCGAGCAGCAGGAGGATCCACCATCCGCCGCCCAGGATCACCTGATAGACGCGATCACTGAGGACGATCAGCCGGAGTGCCAGAACAAAGACCGCTGCGGCGCCCCAGGTGATGATCAGCGATGGAATAAGGGACGCCAGGCATTTCCCCAGGAGCAGTTCCCAGGTGCGCACCGGCGCAGCAAGGAGCGGCTCGAGGGTGCGGCGCATTTTCTCGCCAACGATGCTGTACGACGCGATTGTGGCGGGGACGAGGAGGGGCATGATGAGAAACATCAACCCGAACTGTTTGCCCATCAATGCCTGACCCACCTCCGGTTCCGACAGACCGGCGAATGATGGATCGGCGATGACAGCGCCAAGCTGGCTGGTATCTTCGTCGGGCGTGCTACCGATGAGGTAGAGCGCAACGATCGGCAGAATGGTCAGCAGCAGCGGCGGCACGATGACCGTCATCAGGAGGGTCCGTTCACCGCGCAGTTCGAGCCATTCTTTGTGGAGAATCACGAGCGCTTTACGCATGTGACTGCCCTATCGGTTCTGCTTCGCGCACCAGGTGCAGGTACACGTCTTCGAGCGAGTGTTCACGTGGTTCGACGTACCGGATCGCAGCGCCTGCCTTGATCAGCGCCTGCACCAGGATCGGGTTCTGTTCGTCGGGATTGTCGAGCGAAAGAGTGAGCGCGTCGCCACTGGCAGCGGCGGCACGCACGAACGGCAGTGCACGCACCACATCGAGAAACATCGTTGCGTCGCCTGCAACGCGGATGCGCGTGCTGCTGCCGAAGAGTTCGGCGCGGAGCGTGTCGGGCGCGCCAATGCGCAGCAGGCGGGTGCGAAACACTGCGATCGTATCGCACAACTCGTCGGCTTCCGGCAGATTGTGCGTGGTGAGAAAGATTGTGCGCCCCTCGGCGCGTAGTTCTTTAATGAACTCGCGCACCGTGCGGGCGGCTTCCGGATCGAGACCGGCAGTTGGTTCGTCGAGAAAGATAATCGCCGGTTCGTGCAACAACGCGCGTGCGATGGCAAGTTTCTGTCGCATACCTTTCGAGAAACTGCCCACCGGATCGTCACGGCGATCCCACAGACCAAGCATGCGCAGGTATCGTTCAGTTTGCGCTTCGGCACGGGCAGCATCGAGATCGTAGAGCCGCGCAAAGAAGATCAGGTTCTGGCGCGCGCTGAGCCGCTCGTACAACCCCGGGCTTTCGGTCAGCAGCCCGACATTGCGGCGGATGTCCTGGTCTTCTTCACCGAGGCGATACCCGGCTACAACGGCGCTGCCGGATGTCGGGGCGATCAGCGCTGCCAGCATGCGCACCGTTGTCGTCTTGCCGGCGCCGTTTGGTCCCAGAAAACCGAACACCGCCCCGCGCGGGGCAGTGAACGTCAGGCGCTCGACCGCAACACGGTCGCCGAAAGCGCGAGTCAGGTCCCAGGTTTCAATGGCATGCATGGAAAAAGAACAGGCGGCAAGAGGTCAGGCGGATTGCACCACCCGGTCATACCCTCTGCCGCTGCAACAGTCACTCCAGATAACCACGCAGACCGCGCCCATAGTGCGGATGGCGCAATTTGCGCAGCACACGCGCCTCGATCTGCCGGATGCGTTCGCGCGTAATGCCGAATTCGCGTCCCACTTCTTCCAGCGTGCGATAGTGACCGTCGTACAAACCGTAGCGCAACTGAATAATGCGGCGTTCGCGTTCGGGCAATTTTTCGAGGGCGCTATCGATCTGCTCCCGCAGAATGTGGTGAGATGCGCTATCCATCGGAGTGACGCCTTTACCGTCTTCGATAAAGTCAGCCAGCACCGTATCGCCCTCAGTTCCGATCGGCGTTTCGAGCGAGATCGTCTGGCGCGCCGCTTCGAGCACCCGACGGACCTTCTCGACCGGAATACCGAGTTCGAGCGCGATCTCGTCCGGCGTCGGATCGCGCCCGGTGGTCTGCTGAATGCGATTGCTGGCGCGCATGACGCGATTGATCGTTTCGCCGACATGGACAGGCAGACGGATGGTGCGACTCTGATCGGCAATCACACGTGTGATCGCCTGACGGATCCACCAGGTGGCATAGGTCGAAAACTTGTACCCTTTGCGATAATCGAACTTCTCAGTTGCGCGCATCAGCCCGATATTGCCCTCCTGGATCAGGTCGAGCAGCGACATCCCACGACCAAGATATTTCTTTGCAATCGAAACGACCAGGCGCAGGTTCGCCTGGATGAGGCGTTCGCGCGCAGCCTGCCCTTCCTGGACCCACCGGTGAAGCTGGAGGCGCTCTGAAGGGGCGTAGTCGCCTTTCTGCAATCGTTCGCTCGCCTGCTCGCCACGTTCCACCTGCTGCGCCAGCATGATCTCTTCCTGAGCGGTGAGCAGATTCACCCGCCCGATTTCACGGAGATACACGCGCACCGGATCATCGACGCCCATGCTTTCAACGTCGGCATCGAAGTCGCGATCCAGCGCTTCGTCTTCTTCATGATCACGGTCGGCGTGAAAAGCGTCAATGGTCTGGTCGAAGGGTTCTCCAGCAGTGCGTTCGAGGATGTGATCGATCGTTTCAGACATCGATTCGGCGGCAGGGTGATGGACGCGAACGTGATTGCGCGGAGAGGTCTGCGACTCGTCGTGGGCCGTGGCCAGGAAGGAGTCGAGGGGTTCTTTCACATTCCACCAACCTTCTGTGCATAACGGCCAATTGATTATGTGCACACGGTAAGATAGCACAAAAATCGCACATCTTCAAGGACTATTTTGCACTAGTACCTGTCCCGCAGGCGCATGCTATAATCTCCCCTAAAGGCATACGGTCGTGTCTCCGGCGACGTGTCTGCATGTTCAATGCACAAGACGCTATCGCCTCCCGGTGTTCAGGCAGAGGCGTTTGCCTGGTTGCAGGGTGAGGCGCTTTATTTATATCCGCATATGAGCAGAAGGAGTAAACCGTGCAGATCTATCTTGACACAGCCAATCTGGACGAAATTCGCACTGCTGCGAGTTGGGGCGTGCTCAGCGGCGTGACCACGAATCCGTCGCTGATGGCAAAGGAGAAGGGCGCCGATTTCAAGGCGACGATTCAGGAGATCGCGAGCCTGGTGGATGGTCCCATCAGCGCTGAAACGACGGCGCTCGATGCTGATGGCATGGTGCGCGAGGGGCGCGAATTCGCCGCCTGGCACCCGAATGTCGTCGTCAAAGTGCCGAGTACGACCGAAGGTTTGAAGGCGGTGTCGCGTCTGGCGCGCGAGGGCATTCGTTGCAATGTCACGCTCTGCTTTAATGCAATTCAGGCGCTCCTGGCTGCGCGCGCCGGTGCGTTTATTATCAGCCCGTTCGTGGGGCGCGTCGATGATGTGGGTGTCGATGGCATGGACCTGATCCGCGAAATCGTGCAGATCTACCGCCAGCATCGGATTACGACGCTGGTGCTCGCGGCTTCCATCCGCCATCCGCGGCATATTGTCGAGGCGGCGCTGGCGGGCGCCGATATTGCGACCTGCCCGTTCAAGGTGCTCGAACAGAGTATGCGTCATCCGTTGACCGATATTGGTATTGAACGCTTCCTGGCAGATTGGAAAGCCTGGCAACAGGGGAAGTGACGCCTGGATTGCGTCGTGTCCGGCTTTTCAGGAAAGGCGATCAATGACATCAACATACACCGATCTCGACTGGCTCGCCATTAACACGATTCGCACATTGTCGATCGATGCTGTGCAGGCTGCCAGTTCCGGGCATCCGGGCATGCCGCTGGGTGCAGCGCCGATGGCGTATGTGCTCTGGACCCGTTTTCTGCGGTTCGATCCGGCTGATCCGTCCTGGCCCGACCGTGACCGTTTTGTCCTCTCCGCCGGTCATGGGTCGATGTTGCTCTACAGTCTGTTGCATCTGACCGGCTACGATCTCTCGCTCGACGAATTGCGGCGGTTCCGGCAGTGGGGATCAAAAACGCCGGGTCACCCGGAACGCCACGTGACGCCAGGCGTCGAGGTGAGTACCGGTCCGCTGGGGCAGGGTTTTGGCAATGCCGTGGGGATGGCAATCGCAGAGGCGTTCCTGGCGGCGACGTACAATCGTTCCGGCTATACTCTGTTCGATCATTACACATATGCGATTGTCAGTGATGGTGATCTGATGGAAGGCGTGGCTGCAGAAGCAGCGTCGCTGGCAGGGCATTTGAAGTTGGGGAAACTGATCTATCTCTACGACGACAATCGCATTTCGCTCGACGGTCCGACCGACCTGGCATTCACGGAAGATGTGTTGCTGCGCTTTGAGGCGTATGGATGGCATACAGCGCGTGTTGACGACGGTAACGATCTGGATGCTATCGAGGCGGCAATCCGTGCGGCGCAGGCGGTGCATGATCGCCCTTCCCTGATTGCGGTGCGCACCACAATCGGTTACGGCAGTCCGCTGGCTGGCACGCACCGGGTGCATGGCAGTCCGCTCGGCGTCGATGGGGTGCGCGCCACGAAACAAGCGCTGGGGTGGGATCCGGAGGCGACGTTCTTTATCCCCGACGAGGTTCGTGCGTATATGCGCGCAGCGCGTGAACGGGGCGCCGCGCTGCGCGCCGACTGGCAGGCGCGCTTTGAGGCGTATGCGGTTGCGTATCCTGCCGAAGCGCAGCAGTTGCGTCAGGCGCTGGCGGGGACGTTGCCGGACGGCTGGGAGGCGCAGTTGCCGACGTTCGATCCAGCAGGCGGCGATCTGGCGACCCGCGATGCGTCGGGTCAAACGATCCAGGCGCTGTACCGCGCAATTCCCTGGATGATCGGCGGTTCCGCCGATCTTTCAGAAAGCACAAAAACGCCGTACACGACAACGAAGAGTTTCCAGGCGAACGCGCGCAACGAGCGTGTGATCTGGTTCGGTGTGCGTGAGCATGGGATGGGCGCGATCCTGAACGGCATGGCGGCGCATGGGGGGGTCAAACCATACGGTGGGACGTTCCTGGTGTTTTCGGATTACATGCGCGGCGCTATCCGCCTTGCGGCGCTCTCGCACCTCCCGGTGATCTATGTGTTCACCCACGATAGCATCGGACTGGGGGAGGATGGTCCTACCCATCAACCGGTCGAGCATCTGGCGGCGTTGCGCGCCGTTCCGAATCTGTGGGTTATTCGCCCTGCCGATGCGAATGAGACCGTGGTCGCCTGGCAGGTTGCCCTGGAGCGCAGCGATGGTCCTACGGCGCTGATCCTGAGCCGGCAGAAGTTGCCGGTTTTCGACCGCCGGGCGTCGGCGGCAGCCGGGGGGGTGCGACGCGGGGCGTATGTGCTGCGCGACGCCGATGGCGGCGCACCGCAGATCATCCTGATGGCGAGCGGCTCGGAAGTGGCGCTGGCGCTGGCGGCGCAGATGGCGCTGGCGGCGCGCGGCGTGGCGGCGCGGGTGGTCAGTTTTCCGTCGTGGGAACTGTTTGCGCTGCAACCGCAGGAGTATCGAGATACTGTGTTGCCGCCGTCGGTGCGTGCGCGGCTGGCGATCGAAGCGGGTGTGTCGCAGGGATGGGAACGCTGGGTCGGTGACCACGGGGATTGCGTCAGCGTCGAAACGTTCGGCGCGTCGGCGCCGTATCAGGTATTGTTCCAGCAGTACGGTTTCACAACCGATTCCATCGTGGCGCGGGCTATGGCGGTTTTCGAGCGATCAGCCGGGTGCTGAATGTTTGTCATCCGGCACAGCCGGGTCATGCGATGATGCAAGGAGGGCGCGATGTTGATTGGCGATTGGCTGGCGCGGCGAGCCGATCTGACGCCGCATAAGGTCGCGCTGCTGGATGCCGCCGATGGACTGCAACCGATCACCTTCCGCCAGTGGAACGCGAATGTCAGTCGTACCGCGCGGTTTCTTGCCGGGCGGTTCGGTGTGCAGCGCGGTGATCGGGTGGCAGTGCTGGCGATGAATTGCGTCGCCTATCTGGACATCTGGTTCGCCTGTGGGAAACTCGGCGCAATTCTCCAGAACCTCAACTGGCGTCTCACTCCGGTGGAACTGGCAGGATTGATCGCCGACGCCGAACCGACCTTGCTGATCTATGGACCTGAGTTCGTCGATCAGGTGCGCGCATTGCGTTCCGCAGTGCGCGGCGTCGCGCTTGACGCCGCCCGGCGCGCAGACCCCAATGATGCGGCGTTCGATGAGCGTGACGCATTCGCGGACAACCCCTTCCCCGCCGTTGATCTGATGGCGGACGATCCCTGGGTGATCTGCTACACTGGCGGCACGACCGGGCTGCCGAAAGGTGCGATCCTGACGCACGGCAACATTTTCTTCAACGCGGTCAATACTGTCGCCGGGTGGGGGTTGCGCCCTGACGATGTGACCATTCTCAACGCGCCGCTATTTCATACCGGCGGTCTGAACGTCTTCACTGCACCGCTGGCGCATATCGGCGGCACGTCGATCGTGTGCCGGCAGTTCGACCCGGATCAGGTGTTCGATCTGATCGAGCGCCAGGGGGTGACCATCTACTTTGGCGTGCCGACAATGTTTCTGGCGTTACAGCGGCATCCGCGCTGGGAGACGGCGGATTTCTCGCGGGTGCGCTGGATGATCAGCGGTGGCGCGCCGTGCCCGCCGCCGGTGTTTGAAACCTTCCGTCGGCGTGGGGTGCCGTTCCGCACCGGCTATGGGTTGACGGAAGCAGGACCGAACACCTTCTGGCTGCCCGACGAGGACATTGAACGCAAAGCTGGCGCTGTCGGGTACCCGTTGCCGCATATCGATCTGCGTCTGGTGAACGAACGCGGCGACCTGTGCGCCGCTGGCGAGGTCGGCGAGTTACACATCCGCGGCGCGCATGTCTGCGCCGGGTACTGGCGACGACCGGTTGAGACTGCGGCGACGATTGTTGACGGATGGCTGCGCACCGGCGATCTTGCCCGGCGGGACGAAGAAGGATGTTACACCATCGTCGGGCGCCTGAAGGATGTGATCATTTCGGGCGGCGAGAACATCTATCCGGCGGAAGTTGAAGCGGTGCTGGCGGGGCATCCGGCGGTGGCGGAGGTGGCGCTGATCGGAGCGCCCGATCCGACGTGGGTCGAGGTGGGGTGGGCAGTGGTTGTGTTGCACGAGGCATTCCGGCAATCGGCGCAGGACATCGAGCGGCAACTCATCGACTACTGCCGTGATCGACTGGCGCGCTACAAAATCCCGAAGCGCGTCATTGTCGTCGATGCATTGCCGCGCACCGGCGCGGGGAAGATCGATAAGCGCGCGTTGCGCGCGATGTTGCATGTCGAGGGTTGATCAGCGACAGTTCAAGGTCGAACAGGAAGTGCGGAGGCACTATGCACATCGGTGGATTGCTTTCACGTCATGCGCGCTACCGCTCGAATCACACCGCTGTGATCGTCGGCGATGCGCGGCTCACGTATCGGGAATTCAACGCACGAGTCAACAAAGTCGCACACGCGCTGCTGGGGCTGGGTTTGACCAAAGGCGACAAGATTGCAACTGTGCTGCCGAACTGCATGGAGTTGCTCGAAGTCTACTGGGCGGCAGCGAAGACAGGACTGGTGGTGGTTCCGATGAGCACGCTGCTGCGTGGACAGGGGCTGGCGACCCTGCTGCGCGACTCGGACACTGCGGCGGTGGTGACCGATTCAGCGCACGCGCCGGTGATCGATGCCATTCGCAGCGACCTTCTCATCGACCCGGCACGGTTTTTGATTACCGACGCCCCGGATCGTCCGGGGTATCGCAATTATCACGCGCTGGTTGTGCCGATGTCGGAAGATGATCCGACGGGGATCGAACTGTGCAGCGATGACCCGTACAACATCATGTACAGCAGCGGCACGACCGGTTTGCCGAAGGGGATCGTTCTCACACACGGCGTGCGCGCCGGATACGGAACGATCTTTGCGTCGTCGTACCGCATCACGCCAGAAAGCGTCATTCTGCACGCAGGCGCTCTCGTTTTCAACGGCGCATTTCTGACCTTTATGCCGGCGTTCTATCTGGGCGCCACCTATATTCTGATGCCAGCATTCAATACGCGACAGTTGATCGAGATCGCAATCCGTGAGAAGGTGACGCACATTAAGATGGTTCCGTCGCAGATTGTCGCTCTGCTCAACGAACCCGACTTCGACGAACGCCATGTGCCATCGATCGAGATGCTCGGCTCAGTTGGGGCGCCGTTGCATATGGAACACAAACTTGAGCTGGAACGGCGCTTCCCCAACCGGCTCTACGAATTGTACGGGTTGACCGAAGGGTTCATGACCATTCTCGACAAGTATCACCGTGGCGAAAAACTGGGGTCGGTCGGAGTTCCGCCTCCCTTTATGGAGATCAAAATCATCGACGATCAGGGGCGCGAACTGCCGCCCGGCGAAGTCGGCGAAATCTGCGGTCGGGGTCCGTTGATGATGACCGGCTACTACAAACGCCCCGATCTGACGGCGCAGGCGGTGGTCAACGGCTGGTTGCACAGCGGCGACATGGGGTATGTCGATGCGGATGGGTTCCTCTATCTGGTTGATCGGAAGAAAGACATGATCATTTCCGGCGGGATCAACGTCTTTCCGCGTGACATCGAAGAGATCATCGTTCAGCATCCTGCTGTGCGCGAAGCGGCGGTTTTCGGCGTGCCGAGCGAGAAATGGGGCGAAACGCCGCTGGCGGCGGTCATTCTCAAGTCGCCTGGTCTGGTATCGGCGGAAGAGTTGCGCGAATGGATCAACGCGCGTGTCGAAGCCGGGTATCAGAAGGTGTCGCAGGTGGTGATCATGGACGACTTCCCGCGCAGTGCAGCGGGAAAAACGCTCAAGCGGGTCATGCGCGATGAGTACTGGAAGGGGATGGAGCGCAAGATTTAAACAACTGGAGGTGTCACCATGCCTTTCGTGACGGCGGGCGACCTGAACGTTCACTACATCGAACATGGCGCCGGTGAGCCGGTGCTGCTCCTGCACGGCAACTGGGCGACGTGCGGTTGGTGGGAGCCGACGTTGAATCTGTTGCCGTCCGGGTACCACGGAATTGCCCCCGATATGCGTGGACGGGGGAAGACGGAAGGACCGGATCACGACTACAGTTTGACGGCGCTGGCTCAGGACACGCTGATGTTTGCCGATGCGTTGGGTGTGGATCGTTTCCACCTGGTGGGGCATTCGCTCGGCGCCGGAGTGGCGCTGCAACTGGCGCTCGACCATGGGGATCGGGTGCGGTCGCTGATCGCGGTTGCGCCGCCGTGGGTCGATGGCATGCCGGCGGAAGCCAATTCGCCGGAACGTCAACAGATGCTGAAGGCGAACTTCGACCTGTTTGCGATGGCGCTGAAGGCGCTCGCGCCAACCGCTCCCGACGATGCGTTCTGGCACCGGTTGGTTGCCGAAGGGCACGAGCAGCGGATCGAGGCGGCGCTTGGCGCGATCAACGCACTGGCGGCGTGGGCGCCGGGCGACACACTGCGTTCCATTGCGTGCCCGAAGCTGGTCATCGCAGGCGAGAACGATATTCTGGTGACGCAACCGGTGGCGGCGCGCGCTGCCGAGGCGCTCGGCGCGCAGTTGATGGTCATTCCGGGCGTCGGGCATTCGCCGAATATCGAGGCGCCGGCGGTGTTCGTCAATCTGCTGGCGGATCTGTGGCGCAGCGTGCAGGCGGAAGGGTAAGGGGCATGGGCGCTCTCCGGGGCTGCGTTCCCGGAAGCGATGACCGATTCTTCTTCGGACTGCGTGTTTTACAATGTACGACGAAGCGCAGAACGGTTGATCGCCGGGATCGCACGCACCTTACGCGCGTGCGGGCAGGATGCGCGCGATCCCGGAACGCAGGCAGGTTATATTCTGTATGCGCTATAGTGATAGGGGATGCACCCCCGCCCACCCCGCGCATTCAGCCGACTCGTTGCGCCGGCTCCGTGTGCAGTTGATGCACAGACCGTCAGCCCGTCTGGGAGTACTCAAGGAGGACGCCTATGGATCAACAAGACCGTTTTCGTGGTTGTCTTCTTGGCCTTGCCGTCGGGGATGCGATTGGCACGACCGTTGAGTTCCGTCCCCGCGGAAGTTTCGCGCTGCTGACGGATATGGTCGGCGGAGGTCCTTTCCATCTTCAGGCAGGGCAGTGGACTGACGACACGTCCATGGCGCTGTGCCTGGCAACCAGCCTGGTGGAGTGCAACGGGTTTGATGCCCATGATCAAATGATGCGTTATTGCGCGTGGGCTGAGACGGGTTATTTGAGCAGCACGGGGACGTGTTTTGACATAGGCAGTACCACATCCTCTGCACTGCGCCGGTTTCGCCAGACAGGAGATCCCTTTGCCGGAGCAGACGATCCGCACTTAGCCAGTAATGGCTGCATTATGCGGCTGGCGCCGATTCCGATGTTCTTCTTCCCAGACCTGGACGCAGCAGAACGATATGCAGCGGAGAGTTCCCGCACCACTCACGGGGCGGCGGAGTGCCTGGATGCCTGTCGTCTCCTGGCGCGGATCATATGCCGGGCATTATCTGACCAATCGAAGGTTGAGGTTGCCCTGGGGGACAGGCAGACATTCGTGGGATCGGAGAAGATCGTTGCGATTGCCCGTGGCGCCTACCTTGAAAAGTCGGAAAAAGATATTCGCGGATCCGGGTATGTGGTGGACAGTCTGGAAGCGGCGATGTGGTGTTTCTTTAGTTCCCGCACTTTTGCGGAAGCGGTTCTTATGGCGGCAAATCTGGGCGACGACGCAGACACAACGGCTGCGGTATGCGGGCAGGTGGCAGGAGCGTACTATGGTGCGCGAGACATCCCTGCTGCCTGGATCGAACGACTTGCGTTGCGTTCGGAGATAACGGATCTCGCTGACCGGCTCTATAGCGCGAGCAAAACGAGAGAGGGTTGACGACACCCTGTGCTCTTGCAGGGTCGCGGTTTTGCGCAGGTCGCCACGCTGCGTTACAGAAAAGGAGCGTCCATGGTCAGGAATTGGATGAGGGTGATCCTCGTCACTGGATGCATGCTGGCTGCCTGTGCGCCGATTTCTCAGCCAGACGTCGCCGTTTCAGACCCTCCTGCGCCGACCGTCGCCGTTCCAGACGCCCCCGCGCCAACCGTTGCGGCAGGGGGGCAGAGTGAAGATACGCCGCTTCCAGCCGAACCTCCGCCATACGGCGCATGTCTTGAGTGAGTGCGGTCACTCCCCGCACATCGAGAAACCGGCGGAGTTCCGCGCCCTGCTGATCGCTCACCTGGACGGGTAACGTACCACACAGGCGTTCTGCTGTTTGCCTGTACGAACGAAACGTGTCGGTTGCATGCCCGGTTCCGCAGAGCGCGCCAGAAGGTGCGTCTACCGGCGCTTTTCCTGAATGCGCCAGAGGGTCGGTCCGGCGCTGCGCACCTGCGGTTGCCTGATCAAGGGATCAAGCACCTCGCGCAGCGCGTCGGCGTCCACCGGTTTTTGCAGGTAGCCGCTGACCATATGCAATCGCGCGATAACCGGCAGGTCGGGATGGGCGGAGATGAGAATAATTGGGGGCAGCGCTGTGCCGCGTGCGCGCAAGCGGCGCACCACGTCGCCGCCGCTGAAGGTGGTCAGTTCGTAATCGAGAATGATCAGATCGAAGGAGATCTGCCGGGTCAGACTCAGTGCAGCGCTGCCGTCACCCGCCGGTATGATCTGGAGGTGATCGTAACAGGCGTTGAGCAATTCACAAAAAGAGTCGCGAAAGACACGATTGTCGTCGACGACCAGGACGTTGATTGGCATAGGGTCTTGCTCTCTTTCGAGTGTACAGCCTGTTCTATCGTATGGTACGCACGTGTGAGCACCATCGTATTACCGGAACCCGTAAGGTTTCAACACGCACCACTTGCACGCAGCGCATTCCGCTGCTACACTACGCGCCGCAATGAAAAGGGTCGGTGTGGCAATCGTTTCGTTCAACACGCGCGATCTTCTCGCTGGGTGCCTTGAGTCGCTCACGACGTGTTCTTTGCCGTTTCACGTCGTTGTAGTAGACAATGCGTCACGTGATGGCAGCGCAGCGCTGGTGCGTTGTCGCTTCCCCTGGGTGACACTCATCGATGCCGGGCGTAATCTGGGGTTTGCCGCTGCGACCAATCTGGCGATTCGCACGGTGCGCGATCTGCATCCGACGCTTGAGTATGTGCTAGCGCTCAACCCCGATACCGTGGTGGGCGAGGGCGCTATCGAGACGCTGGTCGCTTTTCTGGATGCGCATCCCCGTGTCGGTATCGTTGCTCCACGGTTGTTGAATCCGGATGGGACTGTTCAGTCTGCGGCGTTTCGCTTTCCGACGCTGCTGATGACGGTGCTCGATCTTTTTCCGCCGGGTGAGGTGTTGCCCGGACGCCTCTACAACTCCTGGTGGCATGGTCGCTACCCGCAGGAGCAATCCGGCGCTGCGCCGTTCCCGATCGATCATCCTCTCGGCGCGTGTATGCTCGTCCGCTGTGCGGTGATCGATCAGATTGGCATGCTCGATGAGGAGTACTTTATGTATGCCGAGGAGGTAGACTGGTGTTATCGCGCCCGACGCGCGGGATGGGCTATCTGGCAGGAACCTCGCGCGCAGGTGGTGCACATCGGCGGCGCTGCGACCGGTCAGTTTCGCGCCCGGATGCTGGTGGCGCTGTATGCCAGTCGGTTACGCTTCTTTCGCAAGCACTATAGCGCGCCCATTGCCGATCTCCACGCGGCGATCATCCGCGCTGGCATGGTGCGCCTGATCCTCGGCGCCTGGCGCGCCTATGCGAACCGGGCTATCGGGCGCGATGAGTTGCGGTCGCGGTTGTGGGCGTATGGGAGTATTCTGCGTTTATGACCCCGCCACGCGCCGAACCCCTTGCCACGCTGTCGGTGGCGATCATTGCCCGGAATGAAGAGCGGCACATCGGCGGCGCGCTTGCCAGCGTCGTGGATCTTGCTGGCGAGATCGTTGCTGTGGTCGACAATCGTTCCTCCGATACGACTGCCGATATCTGTCGCACGTTCGGCGCGCGGGTACATATCGAGCCGTGGCGTGGCTTTCCGGCGCAGCGCAATCGCGCACTCGATCTCTGTACCGGTACATGGGTATTGTTCCTCGATGCCGATGAACGGGCGCCCCCCGACCTGGCGGCAGAGATTCGCGCTGCGCTGACCGGCGAGTCGGGTATGGCGGGGTTCTGGATCCCGCGCTACAACCTGTTCTTTGGGCAACGGCTGCGCGGCGGCGGGTGGTACCCTGACCATCAACTGCGGTTGATGCGCCGGGCATGCGCCCGCTACGACGAGTCGCGCCTGGTGCACGAAGTCGCTGCACTCGATGGACCTGCTGGCACGCTGCGCCATCATCTGCTGCATCTCAATATCGAGCATCTCGACGAGTTGTGGCGCAAGCAGCGGGCGTATGCCATCCAGGAGGCGCATACGCTCTTCCTGGCGGGCGCGTCGGTGCGCTGGCGGACGTTCATCGGCGCGCCAGCGCGCGAGTTCTACCGGCGTTTCGTCACCCTGCATGGCTACCGCGATGGAGCGCTCGGTCTGTTTCTCTGCGCAACGATGGCGTACTTCGAAGTGGTGAAATACGTTCATCTCAAGGGGCTGACCACGTTCAAACATTCGTTGCAACTTCAGCGTTAACCTGCACGCTGCGTAATCCATGCTTGCAATCATTATCGTTTCCTGGAATGTTCGCACCCTGATCGACCGTTGCATCGCAACGGTGCAGGCATCGCTTGCCGATTCGGGCATCGACTACCGGATCATGGTGGTCGATAATGCCTCGACTGACGGAACGCCAGTTCTGCTGCGTACGCGCTACCCTGGCGTTGAGGTGATTGAAGCCGGGCGCAATCTGGGGTTTGCCGGCGGCAACAATCTGGCGCTGCGCCGTCTCTTTGCCCGGAATGACTGGAATGCCCGCTATGTCTTGCTGCTCAACCCCGATACCGAAGTGATCGGCGACGCGCTTCCGCAGATGGTGCGCTACCTGGAGACCCATCCTGAGGTGGCGGTGGTCGGACCGCGACTGCGGTACCCGGATGGAACGGTGCAGTCGAGCCGACGCCGTTTCCCGACCCCCGGCGTCTTCTTCTGGGAGAGCACGCCGCTCGAATGGCGCTGGAGCGACAATCCATGGGTGCGGTATTACCGTTGCGCCGATCTGCCGGACAACCGGGAACAGGCGGTCGATTGGCTGGTGGGAGCGGCGCTGATGGTGCGACGGTCGGCAATTGAGCGCGCCGGTCTGCTCGATGCCGGTTTCCTGCTGTACTCCGAAGAACTGGAATGGCAGCAGCGTCTCAGGGCATACGGTCGAATCACCTATCTTCCCACTGCGGAGATCGTTCATCACGAGGGGCGAAGCAGCGAACAGATCCCAATCCGACGATTGATCCTCTTCCACCGCAGTCGTCTGCGTTATGCGCGGGTGCGCTACGGTGATCGTCTGGCGCAGGCGGTGCGCATGTTCCTTCTCGCTGCGTATACTGCCGAACTGTTGATCGAGAGCGGCAAATGGCTGCTGGGGCATCGACGCGACCTGCGCGCCCGGCGAGTCGCAGCCTGCTTTGCTTTGCTGCGGGCGTTGAGCGGACCAGGAAATGAGGTATGGTAGTTCTCTGGCGTATGGCTTAAGTCCTTCACATCTCACGTTTTTAATGTGCTGCTTCCCTTTTTGAGGGGTTTCGTGGTAGCATGGGGTGAAAGACGCACAGAGAACTCCTATGCTCAAACGATGGTTTCGGCGTCGCCGACGTCTTAACGATGCGCAACTCGGACGCGAGTACCGGGTCGATGATGTTATCGATCAGCGTTACGAAGTGCAGCAGGTCCGGCGCGGTTATATGGGGGTCGTGTATATTGCGTATGACCGCCAGCGCCGCCGGCGTGTCGTCTTGAAGACGTATCAAACGAAATACCTCTGGGACGAAGCCGCAATCCGGCGTTTCAACGCCGAAGCGGAACTCTGGATTCGCCTCGGCAGCCATCCCAACATTGTGCGCGCATACGAGATCCATACCTATATGGGTCGTCCTCATGTTGTCGCCGAGTATGTGCACGGCGGTTCGCTGCGCGCGCTGGTGGGGCGTCTGCAACCGGTAGAAGCGATCGATTACGGCATCCAGATCTGCCGGGGGATGCAGCACGCGGTCGAACAGTTGAACATGGTTCACCGCGATCTCAAACCGGACAACATTATGGTGTCGTTCGATGGACGCGCCAGGGTGACCGATTTCGGCTTATCGAAAGTCTTGCGTCCCTGGCAAACATTGTTCGATGCCGATCAGGTTGAGCATCACGGTCGCATCACGCTGCGCGCCTCATTTTCGACGTCGGGTTTGGGCGGCACATTGCCGTATATGGCGCCAGAACTGTTCGATGGCGCTGCTGCCAGCGTGTGGAGCGACATTTATGCGTTCGGCGTGACCCTCTACGAATTGTTTGTCGGTCGCCTGCCGTTCGATGCGCAGCGCGACGATGCCCTGATCCGCCTTATTCGCAAAGCGCCGCCGCCCGATCCGCGCAATCTGGCGCCCAATGTGCCGCCAGATGCAGCGGCGATTGTCTTGCGTTGTCTGGCGAAGCGTCCCGGTGAGCGATTTCTGTCCTTCGCCGAACTCGAAGCGGCGCTGCAACGTGTGCGCGAAGCGCTCGTCGGCGCACCGTTCGTCTGCGAATCGTCGTTCGACCAGCGGGACGAAGCCGAACAGTGGAAGGAACGCGGTCTGGCGCATATGAACATGAGTGAGTACAAAGAAGCGATCCGCTGCTTCAAGCGCGCGGTCGAACTCGATCAGGATCAACCGGATAGTTGGGACCTGATGGCGCGCTGTTTGCTCAAACTCTGGATGTACCACGAGGCGCTGCAATCTGTGGAGGAGGGGTTGCGCCGTGCGGTGAGTCGCACCGAGTTTGGCAATCTGTACGGCGCGCGCGGCGAGATTTTTACGGCAATGCAGAAGCCGCTCGAAGCGCTGACAGCATACGATAAAGCACTCTCGTACATGCCCAGTATGCCCGCGCTGTGGCGCGGCAAAGGTGCGCTGTTGCAGCATATTGGAGATGCACAGTCAGCTCAGGAATGCTTCGAAAAAGCGATTGCGCTCGATCCTTCCGACACGATTGCGCACCGTCAGCTTGGCGACCTGCTGGCTTCGCGCGGGCGCTGGAAAGCGGCGGTGGATTCGTATGCCGAAGCGCTCAAACTCGATCCGCGTTCGGTGGAGGGATGGGTGAAGTATGGCGAGAGCCTGCTCCGACTTGGGAGAAAGGAAGAGGCGCGCATAGCGTTTGAGAAGGCGCTCAAACTCGACCCGGAGCATCGTGGCGCACTCGCCGGGTTACGTCAGGCAGGAAAGTAACAAAATTTTGATAATTGATGCCGGGTTTCTGTTATAATCACTCCAGCAATCGTTGCAGCAGCGTTGTCGCCCTGCGCCCAGAGGCTGATCGATAGCAACCGGGTCTCAAGGGCGTCGTCCTGCTCTTCGACAGACCAGCAGTCAAGGAGATGCAAGCCGATGTCACGGCGTGTCGTTGTTACCGGAATGGGCGCCGTCAGCCCGCTTGGGCTTGATGTCCCGGCGCTCTGGCAGGGGATCCGCGAAGCGCGGAGCGGGATCGGTCCAATAACGCTCTGTGATGCTTCGAATCTGGACTCGCGCATCGCAGGCGAGGTGCGCGGCTTCGATCCGTACAACTATATGGACCGTAAAGAGGTCCGTCGGAACGACCGTTTCATTCACCTGGCAATTGCTGCCGCGACCGAGGCGCTGCGCACTGCCGAGTTGTCCATCACGCGGGAGAACGCCGACGCGATCGGTGTCATCATCGGCAGCGGAATTGGCGGCATCACCACGCTGGCTGAAGGGGTCGTCACGTTGCAAGAGCGGGGTCCGTCGCGGATCAGCCCGTTTCTCGTGCCAGCGATGATCACGAATATGGCATCCGGTCAGGTGTCGATGATGTTTGGACTCAAAGGTCCAAACTATTGTCCGACGTCCGCCTGCGCCAGTGGTGCGCACGCGATTGGCGAGGCAGCGGAGATCATCCGGCGTGGTTGGGCGGTGGCAATGGTGGCGGGCGGAAGCGAGGCGCCGATCACGCCGATCGGTATTGCATCGTTTGCCAGCGCCAAAGCCATTTCGACCCGCAACGACGATCCGACTGGCGCGTCGCGCCCGTTTGACGCTGATCGTGATGGGTTTGTCCTGGCGGAGGGCGGTGCGGTGCTGGTGCTGGAAGACCTGGAGTTCGCTCGGTCGCGCGGAGCGCGCATTCTGGCAGAACTGGTCGGCTACGGTCTCTCAGCGGATGCCTACCACATTACGCAACCGCCGCCTGGCGGCGAAGGCGCGTTGCGTTCGATGCGCGCTGCGTTGCACCATGCCGGTCTCTCGCCCGATGACATCGATTACATCAATGCCCATGGCACCAGCACGCCAGCTGGCGATATAGCCGAGACTGAGGCGATCAAGCGCCTGCTCGGCGAGCGCGCCTATCGCGTGCCGGTCAGTTCGAGCAAGTCGCAGTTTGGTCACCTGCTCGGCGCTGCTGGCGCCATCGAAGCAATCGTCAGCATTCTGGCGATTCAGGAAGGTCTCCTCCCGCCGACGATCAACTACACCATGCCCGACCCGCAGTGCGACCTGGATTATGTGCCCAACACGCCGCGGCCTGCGCGCATCGATGTCGTGCTCAGCAATTCGTTCGGCTTCGGCGGTCATAATGTATCGCTCATCTTCCGACGCTATGAGGAAGTCGGTTGACGAACTCAGTGCGCGTCTCGGCGTCACGTTTTCTGATCAACGTCTGCTCGAGCAGGCGCTGACCCATAGTTCTTTCCTCAATGAGCATGTCGAAGAGCGCATGCACCTGGACAGCAACGAACGCCTGGAGTTTCTCGGTGATGCGATCATCAATTTTCTGGCAGCCAGGCTGGTATTTGAACGCTTTCCTGACGCTGGCGAGGGAGAGTTGACCGCCTGGCGCACAGCGTTGATCCGCACCGAGACGCTTGCCGGTTTTGCACAGCGCTACAATCTTGGTGCATATGTGCTGCTGGCGCGTGGCGAGGAATCAAGTGGCGCACGTCAGCGCCAGGCGCTCCTGGCAGATACGTTCGAGGCAGTTATTGCAGCTCTCTTCCTCGATCAGGGTCTCAATGCTGTGCGGACCTTTCTTCTACCACTCTTCGAGGCGGAGCTTGCGTCGTTGCCGGATCGCACACTGCCGGTCGATTACAAGAGCAGGCTTCAGGCGCGCATCCAGGCAGAGCGTCGCGTGACCCCGCGTTATCACGAGATTGATCGAAGCGGACCGGAGCATCGTCCCGAATTCACCGTCGAGGTGCGCGCAGGCGAAGAGCGCCTCGGAACCGGAAAAGGTCCCAGCAAACAGGCGGCGGAACAGGCGGCGGCGCGCGCAGCGCTCGATGCGCTTGAGGGTGGGACGGATGGGCGTTGAACGTTCAACGTTCAACGTTCAACGTTCAACTAACATTGAGGGTGGGCATTGAAGAACGAACCAGGCAGATTGCTGATCACCGGCGGCAGTGGATTTCTGGGCGCGAGACTGGTGGAACTGGCGCTCGCGCAAGGTTGGGACGTTGTTGCAACCTGTCACTCGCGCAGACCGCAAACTCCAGGTGTGCGCTGGGAGACGCTGGATCTGCGCAACGCAGCGGCAACCCGGAGATTGGTTGAGCAGGTGACGCCCGATGTTGTCATTCACACCGCCTACCGGCAGGAAGGACCGGACATGATGGCGATCATCGGTGAAGGATCAGCGGCTGTCGCGCAGGGTGCTTTCGCGGTACAGGCGCGTCTGATCCATCTGTCGAGCGATGTTGTTTTCGACGGAGAACGGATCGGCAGATACACCGAAACGGATGAACCGCAACCGGTCACGACATACGGCGCCGCCAAAGCGCTGTCCGAACGCCTGGTCGCCGCAGCCCATCCCGGAGCGCTGATTGTCCGCACATCGCTGATCTACGGTGGTCCGGATCGCCCCGGCAGGCATGAGCGATTCGTGCTCGATGTGCTCGATGGGCGCGCAGAGGCGGTCTTTTTCACCGATGAACTGCGCTGCCCGATCGAAGTCGGCGATCTGGCAGCGGCGTTGCTGGAACTCGCTACCATCGACAGGAGCGGCATTGTGCATGTCGCCGGATCGGACGTGGTCAGTCGTTACGAATTCGCCTGTCTGGTGGCGCGTGCATTTGGGCGCGATCCTTCTGGCTTGTGCGGCGGTCTTAGCCCGGCAGCGCCCCGCCGACCGCGGAACTGCGCGCTGGATAGCCAGGTCGCGCAGCGCATGTTGACAACGCGCCTGCGAGGAGTTCGGGAGGTGCTGGGATGAGCAGGACACGGGTGCGCGCATAAGGTTGGGAGGAATTTGTTGTAACGCGATGCGTTATGATCTGGTCAACGTTACGGCATGGATGCCGTGCTTCTATGTCCTGACCGATGAAAGCGAGGCGCCGATATGAAGCGAACGCCCGAATCGATCACCCGGTTGGTGGAAGAACTTCAGCACGGCGACGAATTCACCCGCGCCCAGGCGTCGTTTGCGCTGGGAATGTTGGGCGAAGCTGCCGTTGCGCCGCTGATCGACCTGCTCTACCACAACGACCGGGAGGTGCGCATGCGCGCCGCGTGGGCGTTGGGGGTTATCGGGCAGCCTGCTCTTCCTGCACTGCTGGAACTGGCGGAAGGCGATGATCCGGTCGTGCGGATCGAAGCCATCCGCATCCTGGGGGTGATTGGTGAAGGACGTTCACTCAACGCGCTGTTCCACGCGCTTACCGACCCCGACCCGCGTGTTGCGCAACGGGCTGCCATTGCTCTTGGGCGCATCGGCGACACGCGCGCTTTCCATCCGTTGCTCATCGCACTGCACCATCCTGCGCCTGATGTGCGCTTCGCCGCCTGCAACGCCCTGGCGCACATGAATGTGGCTGAAGCGATCCCTGCGCTGCGTCAACGCGCTGAAGAAGACCCGGCACGCACCTCCTGGGGGGCATCGGTCGCCGATGCAGCGCGACGCGCCATCCAGGAGATCGAAGCGTCCAACCCCAACGTCTCGACCGATCAGTTTGCGCGCGTGCGTGACATTTTACAGCGTTCATGAACCACAGTAGTGT
Source organism: Roseiflexus sp. RS-1 (assembly GCF_000016665.1). Taxonomy (NCBI): domain Bacteria; kingdom Bacillati; phylum Chloroflexota; class Chloroflexia; order Chloroflexales; family Roseiflexaceae; genus Roseiflexus; species Roseiflexus sp. RS-1. Next base: position 5,765,984 of record NC_009523.1, on the reverse strand, counting down.
TGCGCAATTGCGAACATCACATCTCCGTTGACGTTCCTTAACCTTCATGGTATGATACGCTAACTCTCGTTACCCGCCCTTCGCACCCGTGCGGCAATGGATGCGTGCCTGTTTTCTGCGATGCTGTGCAGAGCGCCAACGTCAGGCGCGGGCATTGCCATACAGTGCATGGCGGGTGTGACCGTATTCAGCATCATACGGGAGGTGATGCAACAGACGAACGCACGGAATGCTCTCTACGCCCGAAGTTTTGGCAGATTCCTCAATGTTAGTGAAAGGATCGATACCACTATGCGTTCGATGCGTAACGTGTGGCGGAAGAGCGGTGCGCTGGCGCTGCTCCTCATCCTGATCGTCCCGGTTCTGGCAGCGTGTGGCGGGCAGCCAGCCACAGCACCGACCACGGCGCCAGCGGCGCAACCGACGACTGCACCCACTGAGGCGCCAGCGGCGCAACCGACGACTGCGCCCACTGAGGCGCCAGCGGCGCAACCGACGACTGCGCCGACCACTCCGCCAGCGGCGCAGCGCGGCGGTCGCCTGAAGATCCTGTACTGGCAGGCGGTGACGACCCTCAACCCTCACCTGGCGACAGGTACGAAGGACTTCGATGGCGCAACGGTTATCCTCGAACCGCTGGCGCGCTACAACGAGAAGGATGAACTGGTGCCCTTCCTGGCGGCGGAGATTCCAACGATCGAGAACGGCGGCGTCGCTCCTGATGGAACCAGCGTCACGTGGAAGCTCAAACCAGGGCTGAAGTGGTCGGATGGCAGCGATTTCACGGTTGACGACATTATCTTCACCTGGCAGTACTGCGCCGATCCTGCGACTGCCTGCACCACCAAGGCGGTCTTCGACCCGATCGAGAAGGTCGAGAAGGTCGATGATACCACTGTCAAGATCATCTGGAAGGAGCCGAACGCCAACCCGTACATCTCGTTCGTCGGTCCGAACGGCATGATCCTGCAGAAGAAGCAGTTCGAGAAGTGCATCGGCGCGGCAGCCAGCACCGATGCGGCGTGCCAGGCGGCGAACCTCGCGCCGATCGGTACAAATGCCTGGAAGTTGAAGGAGTTCAAGCCGGGCGATGTGGTGATCTACGAACGCAACCCCTTCTTCCGCGATGCCGATAATGTCTTCTTCGACGAAGTGGAGATCAAGGGCGGCGGTGATGCTGCGTCAGCAGCGCGCGCCGTGTGTGAGACGGAAGAGGTCGATTTCGCCTGGAATCTCCAGATCCCGAAAGCGGTTCTCGAGCCGATCCTTGCTTCCGGTAAGTGCGACCCGATCGCCGGCGGTTCGTCCGGAGTTGAGCGCATTGTGGTCAACTTCTCGAACCCCGACCCGGCACTGGGCGACAAGCGCAGCGAGCCGGATCAACCCCACCCCTTCCTGACCGACCCTGCAGTGCGCAAGGCGATCTCGCTGGCGATTGATCGCAAGGCAATCGCCGAGCAGTTGTACGGTCCTACCGGCGAACCTACCTGCAACGTGCTGGTGGTGCCGACTGCGGTCAATTCGCCAAACCTGACATGCAACCGCGATGTCGAAGCAGCGAAGAAGTTGCTCGAAGATGCGGGCTGGAAGTTGAAAGGCTCGGTGCGGGAGAAGGAGATCGGGGGGAAAACGGTCAGACTGGTCGTCAGTTTCCAGACCTCGATCAATCCGCTGCGCCAGAGCACCCAGGCGATCATCAAGTCGAACCTGGCGGAGATCGGTATTCAGGTGAACGTCAAAGCCATTGATGCCAGCGTCTTCTTCAGTGGCGATCCAGGCAACCCGGATACCCTGAACAAGTTTTACGCCGACCTCCAGATGTACACCAACGGTCCGAACAACGCCGATCCACAGCAGTACCTCCAGGGCTGGACCTGCGAAGAGCGCGCTTCGGTCGCCAATCAGTGGAACGGCAACAATGACGGTCGCTACTGCAACCCGGAGTACGACAAGCTTTTCGAGGAGTTGAAGAAGGAACTTGACCCGAAGAAGCGCGTCGAACTGGCGATCAAGATGAACGATCTGCTGGTGACCGATGGTGCGGTGATTCCGCTGATCAACCGCCAGACGCCGAATGCGAAGGTGAAGGCACTCAAGGGACCCACCTTCAACACGTTCGACTCCGACATCTGGAATATTGCCTCCTGGAGCAAGTAAACACAGGTGTGTTGTGCAGGGGACAGGAAAACGCCTGTCCCCTGCATTGTCATACTCAATTGGTAAAAGGGACGTGGCATGGCTCAGTATATTGTGCGACGGATACTTATTGCCATTCCAACCTTGTTGATTATCAGTTTTGTGATTTTTGCCATTCTGGCGCTGGCGCCTGGCGATCCGCTGGCGCAGTTTGCGCTCAATCCGGCAATTCCTGAATCGACGCGTGAGTTGATCCGTATTCAGTTTGGTCTCGATCAGCCATGGTATGTGCGCTACGTGAAGTGGCTGACCGCGCTGGCGCGCGGTGATTGGGGGTTTTCATTCGGAACGCGTGGTCCGGTGATCGATCTGATCTGGCAGCGCCTGCCGCAGACGTTGATTGTGGTGGGGACGGCGTATCTGATTGCGGTGCTGATCGCCATTCCTATCGGCGTGATCTCGGCAGTGAAGCAGTACTCCTGGTTCGATCAGGTAGCAACGTTCATTGCGTTCATCGGCTTTTCGGTGCCGTCGTTCTTCACCGGTCTGGCATTGATGCTGGTGTTTGCGATCAACCTGAAGTGGTTCCCGATCGTCTATAATTCAACCCTTAATCTGGCAGGTTGGGACGGAATCACCGAACAGATCCGCCAGATGACATTGCCGGTGACGGTGCTGGTGGTGCAACAGACGGCGGCGTTGACTCGCTTTATGCGCTCATCGATGCTCGATAACCTTCCGCTCGATTATGTGCGCACCGCGCGCGCCAAAGGTCTGGCTGACCGGATGGTGATCATCCGCCATGTGCTGCGCAATAGCATGATTCCGGTCGTGACGCTGATTGCGCTTGGTATTCCGACCATTTTCGCCGGCGCGATTATTACCGAGAACCTCTTTCGCGTGAATGGCATCGGTCAGTTGTTGATCACGTCGATCCAGAACTCTGATACGCCGGTCGTGATGGCAATCACGTTTATTTTTGCCTGTCTCACCGTCTTTTTCAATTTGATCGCCGATATACTCTACGGCGTGCTCGATCCCCGTGTGCGTTACAGTTAGTTCGTTACGTCAAACGAGGCGCCCATGTCTGAAGCGAACCAGACCATCAATACGTCTTCCGTGTCCGATCCGGCTGCTGCGATTCGTCAGTTGCAACTTGGCGTGTCGGCGAAGCCGCGCACGCTGCTGGGAGATGCCTGGCGGCGTTTCCGTAAGCATACGCTTGCCATGATCGGCGCTGGCATTCTGATCTTTTTGACCCTGGCGGTGACGGTCGGCGCCTGGTGGTATGAACGCTACCTGGTCGATCAACTGGCGCAATCGGGCATGCCGGTGACGGCAGAGAACCCTGATATTCGCGTCCTGATCGATCATCTCGATTTTCTGGCGCTCCTTTCGCCGCCGACCCATGTGCATCCGTTCGGCACCGACGACCTGGGGCGTGATCTGCTGGCGCGCTGCATCTATGGCGGGCGCGTCTCGCTGGCAGTGGGTTTTGTGGCGATGCTGATCGCCATTTCGCTGGGGACGATCATTGGCGCTGCGGCTGGATTCTTCGGCGGTGTGGTCGATCAGACGTTGATGCGTCTGACCGATCTGTTCCTGTCGCTTCCCTCGGTGCCGCTCATCCTGCTGACGGTCTATCTGTTCCGCGAACCGGTTATCCAGGCAATGGGGTCGCCAGAGGCGGGTATCTTCGTAATTGTGGTGACGGTGATCGGCGCGCTGGCGTGGATGCAGACGGCGCGCGTCGTGCGCGCGACGTTCCTTTCGCTCAAGGAGAAAGAGTTTGTCGAAGCGGCGCGCTGTCTGGGCATCTCTCAGACGGCGATCATGTTCCGCCATATTCTGCCGAATGCCATCAGTCCGATCATCGTCGCCGCCACTCTGGAGATCGGGAGCGCGATCATTGCTGAATCGACCCTCTCGTTCCTCGGTGTCGGCTTCCCGCCTGATACCCCAACGTGGGGACGCCTGGTGACCGATGGCAGTCAGTATCTTCAGGCAGCGCCATGGCTGGCGCTCATTCCGGGCGCTCTGATCTTTCTGACCGTGCTGAGCATCAATTTTATGGGTGATGGGTTGCGTGATGCGCTTGACCCACGGTCCCGACTGTAACAGTCAACCCATCACGGTGCGCGCGCCAGGAAATTATCCACAATCATCGTTGCTGGTTGCGTCAGGCTGCTGAACGATGACGCAGCAACCCCCGCACGCCCCCCTGGTGAAACACCCGGTGACACCGTGGCAACATGTTTGCTGTTGATCCAGAGTTGAATCTCGTTGGGCGTGCGCATAACCCACAGCGTATTTGTGCCATTACCATCAACGATGATGTCTTCGGGGATGAGTTGTGTGCTGCGTTCTGGAACAAACTCACCATTCACGAACGTACTGAATTGCCAGCGTTTATCGTTGGTGATCTCAAAGAGGAGCACACTATTGGCGTCCGGTTGCACATCGAAGGCGATGCCGACCGCTGCTGGCGCGCCGACGGTCTGAAACGCAACACTCAGTTCGATATTGTAGGTATTCCCCAGATCGCGATCCCAGGTATACCAGGTGGAGAGGTCTGGTACTTTGACCGTCAGATAGTAGAGGTTGTCGCGCAACGCTGCGCGTCGTCGTTCATCATTCACCTGTGCCCAAATTGCTTTTGTGCGTTCGCCCCGGTCGAACGTTTCAAACAGGAGTCGCCGCAAACCGCGCGTCTGCGCCTGATAATCGGCCAGCGAGAGCACGCCCGGTTGCGGCTGGAGGAATTGTGGCGTGGGTGTGGCAGTTGGCACAGCGGCTGTCTGGGTCGCCGCTGCAATGGCAGCGGCGGTCTGTTGCGCCGCCGCAGCGACCGTCTGCCGCGCAATTGCGGTTGCAGTTTGCACTTCGATTGCCTGACCCGCCTGGGCTGTTGCCGTCTGCCCATTGACGCGCGCCGTCGCCGTCGCCTGCTGGGCTGCGGCGATGGCGGTTGCCGTAGCGTTCTGCCGCGCTTCGGCAGTCGCGGCGCTCCCCCCGCTTGCCGGTGTGCGTGCATCTACCGGTGACGCAGGCACTGGCGATACGCCAGAGATGGCGGTTGCTGCCGGGATCAGCCCGCTTGCCTGCAGTACGAAGTAGCCGCCGCCCAGACAGGCTGCCAGGAGCACCACCGCAGCGACGATTCCGCCGATCAACCGCCCGCGTCGCCGTTGCGCGTCGCCAACCGGCGCTCCCGATCCGGTTGCCTCCGGGAGGGGGGCGGGGGGGGGCAGCGGCGCTGCGCCCGCACTGGAGGGGGCGCTAGAGGGCGGGGTGGTGATGGTGGGGGCGTCGGGCAGAGGCAGCGGTGCGTCGGGGCGCAGCGGCGCTGCGCCCGTACTGGCGTCGGGGGCGCTGGAGGGCGGGGTGGTGATGGTGGGGGCGTCGGGCGGAGGCAGCGGCGCGTCGGGGCGCAGCGGCGCTGCGCCCGTACTGGTGTGGGGGATGGGGGGCGGGGTGGTGATGGTGGGAGCGTCAGCGGAAGGCAGCGGCGCGTCGGGGCGCAGCGCCGCTGCGCCCGCACTGGAGGGGGCGCTGGAGGGCGGGGTGGTGATGGTGGGAGCGTCAGCGGAAGGCAGCGGCGCGTCGGGGCGCAGCGGCGCTGCGCCCGCACTGGCGTCGGGGGGGTGAGCTGGCAGGCGCTCGATCAGCGCGCGAATTGCGCTGCGCGGATCGGATGCGGGAAGCGGTGCGCCGCAGGCTCGGCAGAACCGCGCGCTGGCGCGATTCGTCGTCGAACAGCGCGTACAGGTCACATCAGGGGCGGCCTGGATCAGATCGCGGCTTGCGTCGGCGGCGGAAGCATACTGGTGCGCCGGATCGAGCGACAATAATCGCTGGATAACCTGCGCCAGGTCGTTTGAGAGGTCGGGACGAAGCCGTTGTACTGGCGGCAACGGATCGCGCTGGAGACGCTCGTTGGGCGCGGGCGGAATGCTGCCGGTCAGGAGCGTGTAGAGCGTCGCACCGATGCCGTACAGATCGGTGCGCGGATCATCTGCGGCAAAGGGCGTGCCTGGACGTCCGGCAATGCCGGGATTCGTGAGGTAGACCTGCCCCGCAGGTGTGACCCGGATATTCGGCGGGCGCACGTCGCGGTGGATCAGGCGGGGCGTGTGCTGATGGAGCCGGTTGAGCGCGTCGAGCACGGGTTGGATCAGGCGAATTGCGGCATCGGCGCTGAGTCGCCCCTGTGCGTGGCGCGTGCGGATGTCTTCCAGGGTCAGACCGGGAATATGGTCGAAGACAAGAAAGCGCCCATCGACCGTCGCAAACATATCGACCACTGCCGGGAGCGCCGCGTGGCGCACAGCGGCGAACGCAGCCGCCTCACGGGCGAACAGCGTATCGGTATCCGGCTCGATATGGGTGATTGCCTTGACATCGACGTCCTGTTTCGTGCGTTGGTCACGCGCCAGGTAGAGATCACCGAAAGGACTGCGATCAAGGAGGCGCTCGATGAGATAGCGATCCTGGAGAGTTGTTCCGGGTGTTGCCACATGAACCTCGTTCGATGCAGAAATGGCAGAAATCGGACGTCAACCGCCGATGTAGCGCAGAAGCAATCAATACTGTCTGGTAGCACGTGTACCTCATTGTACGTCTCAATCAGGTGTGCGTCAATTATTGCGTCGCATTGCGCCTGTTCACACACGGGGTAAAACACGCGCCCGAGAGCGAGAGCGTCCCGCGATCTTCGCGTCTACGAAGGCAAGATGCCCTTCGCTCCCAGGAGCAATGTGAACACGTATGTCGCATTCGTTCTCATCCCCTGCTCCATGATGTAAATCGAGCAGGCGCAACATGTGCACCGCAGACTCAGGCAGGACATCCGCCACTCCCCCGTTGTCCTGGAGATGGCCCGGTGTCTGGAGAGGTGCGGTGCGGGCTGCATCCACTGCAAAAAACAGGACTATTGTCCTGCTGCGAGGGATGTGCTGGCAGCCGGGGATGTGCAAGAATAGCGATGCAGCCCTGCGTCTCGACAGTTTTGCTTTTGTGACTTCACTGCAAAAACGCACCGCAGAGACGCCAGGATCGCAGCGTTTTCCATTAATCGCGCTCTGCGTCTTTTGCGTCTCTGCGGTGAAACGACCTTTCTTTTTGCAGGAAACCCGCTTGTTGCATCGCTCCGTCCGTTTGAGAGGGAAATTCGCATGACTCGCTATCTGATCTGGATCCTGCTGCTGTCGGTTGCAGCGTTTGCATCGGTGATCGGGATCGCGGTCACCCGCGCCGCGCCGTCGTTTGAGATCGAAGTGGTCAAGACAGGACTCGACCGCCCATGGAGCATTAACTTCGCTCCTGATGGACGCCTGTTCTTCACTGCGCGCAACAGTGGGCGCCTGTACGCCTTAAGTATCGCAACCGGCGCGGTGCAGACCTTCAGCGGCTTGCCGCCATCCCGGTTTCGTGCCGAGAGCGAGGCGGGCATGCTGGGGATGGAACTCGACCCGGATTTTGCAGGCAACGGTTGGGCGTACATCTGCTACAGTTACTTCGATACGAATAACAATCGCAAGAACCGTCTCTCGCGCTTCACCGTCGATCCCGGCGCTGGCGTGGTTCGTGATGAGGCTATCCTGATCGATAACATGGTCGGCGCTACCCATCACGATGGCTGTCGTGTCATCGTCTCACCCGACAACCGTTACCTGTTTGTCTCGATGGGCGACGCGCTCGACCCGCCGCTGGCGCAGAACTTCAACAGCACCGGCGGCAAGACCTTCCGCATCTTCAAGGACGGCAGCATCCCGCCTGACAACCCGTTCTATGCTGCGGGTCAGTCGCCACGCTCACTGATCTGGACGCTGGGACATCGCAACCACCAGGGACTGGCGTTTCATCCGGCGACCGGCGACTTCTGGAGCACGGAGCATGGTCCAGATATTATGGACGAACTCAACATTCTGATCGCCGGGCACAACTATGGCTGGGGGTGGGGCAATCCGCCCCGGTACTGCCTGGGAACGGTGAACTGCGATGGCGTTCCCAATTTCATGGCGCCGGTTGCAGTGTTCAATACCGACAGCACCGTTGCAACTTCGGATATGATGTTTTACACTGGCAGCGCTTTTCCTGAGTGGAACGGCGACCTGTTCTTCGTGACACTGAAAACCGGCAGGCTCTATCGCCTGAAGATCAACAATCGAACGATTGTTGAGCAGGAGATGCTGATCAACGGTCAATATGGTCGCCTGCGCGATGTGACGGTGGGACCGGACGGGTTCATCTATATCTCGACTGACGCAACCAGTGCGACGTTGCTGCGCATCCGCCCGGTAATTGGTCGTCCCTATCGCGTGAGTCTGCCCTTCATCATACGGTGACAGCCACATCTTCCAGGAAAAAGCGTCCCTGGGCGTCGTCATAGCCGAACAATTCGGCATAGCGTCCCCATTTGCTGGCGATGTCGAGTTGCAGTTCCGCCTCGTCGGGAGGGAAGTCGCGTTCCAGGGCGGTGAGGAGCACTTCGCGGCGCAGCGACCGTTCTCCCGACGCTTCCAGCATGCGCAGCATCCAGCGGAAGAAGGGCAGGCGCCGCAGGCGCGATGCAAAGATTTCTTTGCGCGTCAGAATGCTGGCGTCGGCGAACGTTTCTCCCAACGGTGTAATGATCAGGTCGCCGGTTTCGACACGGGCGAATCCGAGTAGTTCCGCCGCTTCGACCAGCGCCAGCAGATTGTTGAAATCCAGCCCTAACTCCTCCGCCAGTTGATAGATATCATCACGCTCAGCGGGGGTGCTGTTCACATGTTCAAGCAAACCGGCGAGTTCGGTCACTTCGGCGTTGGGCAATGCGCGGGTGCGTCCAGCCTGCCCTGGTTCGGTGCCGAACTCGACATGCTCTGGTTGCGTCTGCCCCATGAGAATGCCGTAGACACGGTCGGTCAGGGTGACGAACGCTTCCGATTTACGGTCGCGCGGGTGCGGCAGCGTAACCGGCACTTCGGCAATGATCCGTCCCGGACCTTTATCCATTACCACGATCCGGTCTGCCATGAAGATCGCTTCTTCGATGTTGTGGCTTACCATCAACACTGCGCGAATCTGGAGTTGACCGCCGGTCCAGAGTTCAAGCACTTCGCCGCGCAACGTCTCGGCGCTCAGCACGTCGAGGGCGCTGAACGGCTCGTCGAGGCAGAGCAGTTCGGGGTTTGCCGCGAGGGCGCGGGCAATCCCGACCTTCTGGCGCATACCGCCCGACAGTTCACGCGGGTATGCCTGCTCGAAGCCGTCGAGTCCGACCATATCGATCAACTCGATCGCCCGGGCGTGCGCCTGTTCCGCAGGTATGCCGCGCGCACGCATCGCAATAGCCACATTTGCCTCAACGGTCAACCACGGGAAAAGCGCAAACGACTGGAACACAATCGTTGCATACGGGTTGACGCCGCGCAACGGCGCGCCACGGTAGCGAACCTCGCCGTCACTCGGTTGGTTCAACCCGGTAATGATGCGCAGCAGCGTGCTCTTGCCACACCCCGACGGACCGAGCAGCGCGACAAATTCCCCTTCACGGATGGTCAGATTGATATGCTCGATGGCGGTGAAGCGCTTCTCGCCGCGCCCGTAGCGCTGTGCGACATTGCGCAGTTCAACCAGCACCGCGCCGTTCAGCGTCGCCATACATTCACCCCTGCATCGCTATTCCATACGATACACAGTTTCAGCAAGTCGATAGAGGCGTCGCCAGACGAGGCGATTGATCGCCACGACGGTTATCACCATAGCCAGCGTGGCTGCCAGCAGGCGTGGATAGTCGCCATCGGCGGTGGCGGACGTGATCTGGGCGCCGACGCCGGTACTCTGGTACGTTTGCCCGCCGAAGACCACAAATTCTGCAACAATGCTGGCATTCCATGCGCCGCCGCTGGCGGTGATCATCCCGGTGATCAGGTAGGGAAACAGAGCGGGCAGGATAAGCGTGCGCCAGCGTTGCCATCCGCTCAATTGCAACAGATCGGTCGTATAACGCAGATCCTGCGGGATGGCTGATGCGCCGGCAATCACATTGAACAGCACATACCACTGAGTGCCGAGCAGCATGAGCAAGACCGCGGCGATGTTGAGTCCTCCGGGAATGCTCAGCAGCGCCAACACCAGAACGGGAAACAGCGCCGTAGCCGGAACGGACGCAACGATCTGAATGATCGGTTGCAGTACAGCCGCAGCGCGCGGTTGCATGCCGATATAGACGCCCAGCGGCACAGTCCAGATCAGCGCAATCGCCAGCGCCGCCACGACGCGCAGGAAAGTTGCGCCGAGTCCAATGCCGATGCCGAGCCACTGTTCGGGCGAAACCTGGATCAGCATCCGCCCGCCGAGCAGCGTCCCTGCCACTGCCGCCGCGCCGATGAGCGCCAGAAACAGCCATCCGATCCGGAAGCCGCTGTTCGTGTCGCCGCTCGTGGCGCGGGGCAATGGGAGCAATCGGTCGAACAGCGCATCCAGTGTGCGACCAACCGGTGCAACAACCCCGCCGATCACATCTTTCAGCGTTGCGTGTTGCAACAGATCGTAGAACCACGATTGCGGCGGATTATCGCTTTCAACCATTTCGAGTTTGAACCGATCCGCCCAGACCAGCAGCGGACGCCAGATGAGTTGATCGAGCAGGACAATAACGACGATCAGGGTCGCAATGCCGTAGCCAATGGCTGGCAGGTTCTCTGCATTTGCCGCTGTTTGCAGGTACGCCCCCAGCCCCGGCAGGCGAAAATCACGTGCACCGAGGGTAAAAATCTCGGCTGCCATCAGGAAGAACCATCCGCCAGCCCAACTCATCATACTGTTCCAGATCAGGGCAAGCGCACCAAACGGCAGTTCCAGCGTTGTCAGGCGGCGCCAGCGGGTGAAACGAAAAATACTGCTTGCTTCGCGCAGTTCGCGCGGTACGGTGGTAAGCGACTGATACCATGCGAAGGTCATGTTCCAGACCTGACTGGTGAAGATCAGCACAATCGAGGCGAGTTCGACGGCGATGCCTTCCGGCAGGATAGCGGTAAAACTCAGGAGCACGACCGGCAGGAACGAAAGGATCGGCACACTCTGCAACACATCGAGCAACGGCATCAGCACCCGCTCGGCGCGCGGATTGTAGGCGGCGACGTAGCCGTAGATCAGGGTGAAGCCAAGTGATAGCGCATACGCAGCAGCCATTCGACCCACCGAATGGAATGCGTAGAATGGCAGCGCTGTAATCGACAGACTTATCTCCGGTCCACGCACCTCTGCCGGCGCTGCTTCCGCCAGCCAGATGCCGAGCGCCAGCAACCCGACGATGATCAGCACGATGATGCTATCCGCAGCGGTAATGGTCTTTGAAGAAATAATCCGGTATAGCCCGCGCAGGCGGGCTTTGCCCTGGTTAGCCGAGGGCTTCAGCCCCACGGCTAGCGCAGTATAGCGGATTTAATTTTCAATCTCCATAACCGCGGCCGATCAGGCGGAGTCGGTGTAAAAACGCGACGGGTCGTCGTTGCCATACAGGCTCCAACAAGCAGGGGCAGTGAAAGACACTCGATCGCCGTGCAGCGTTGCAAGGAAAACCGGCGGCATACGGCGCCGCCAGCGCAGCGCGCCAATTGTACCACCAATGTGGCATATCCGTGGGCAAAGCGGGCGGGACTCCTCTGCGTTGTGCAGCAATACGTGCATGCTGAATCTATGGTATAATAGAGCGAGTCCACACTTCATTACTCCTCGTTGGGATGAAGGAGCGAGACCTGCCAGTCGTCCCCCGGCGCGGAGCCGCAGGGAAACCAGCAACACCACAGAGCGTGCGCGTCCGTTTACAGGCAGACAGTGTGATGGCTTGAAATGTGAGCCTTTTGAGATCTTCCGGCGCTTCCTCCCGACACCCCATCGTGCCGGAATACGGAAAGCGAAAGCCCGCATATTGAAAGAGCAGGGCGCAGAGAAACCGGCGAACGCCGGAATGTCGTGACAGCCCGCATATTGAGGAGACAGGTTCAACATTGAGTGCAGAACGATTACAGAAGGTGCTGGCAAGCGCCGGCATTGCGTCGCGGCGTGATTGCGAAGAGTATATCGCCGCAGGGCGTGTCATGGTCAACGGGAAGGTGGTTCGCATTCCTGGTACGCGCGTTGACCCGGAACACGATGAGATACTGGTCGATGGCAGACCGATTGGGAAAATTCATCACCGCACCTATGTGATGCTCCACAAACCTGCTGGCGTGGTCTCCACAACCGACGATCCGCAGGGTCGTCCAACTGTCATCGATCTGGTCAATCTGGAACAACGATTGTTTCCGGTAGGTCGGCTGGATTATGACTCGGAAGGGTTGCTCCTGTTGACCGATGATGGTGAACTGACCCAGAAATTGACCCATCCGAGTTACCAGGTCGAAAAAGAGTACCGTGTGCTCTTGAACGAGGCGCCTTCACCGGCTGCGCTGCGTGCCTGGCGCACCGGTGTCGAACTTGACGGGGTGAAAACTGCGCCTGCGTGGGTCGAGCTGATCGAACGCACGCCCGATGGCGCCTGGGTGCGCGTCATCCTGCACGAGGGGCGCAAGCGCCAGATTCGTGAAGTGGCGCGCGTTTTGGGGTATGAGGTGCGGCGGTTGATCCGTGTACGCGAAGGTCCGCTGACATTGGGCGACCTTCCGAGCGGTACATGGCGTTTTCTTACTGATGAAGAGGTTGATATGTTGCGAGAACACGCCGAACGAAACGCGGCGGTCGCCGAAGCGGAACAGCCGCGTCGGCGTGAACAGGGTGAGACGCAGGTCTCTGGCGGGCGCCGGTTGCGACGCATTACTCCGTCGGCGCGATTGTTGCAGAAGGGCGATCAGGTGACGGACACGACTCTCCCTGATCTCGATGAGGCGGTTGAAAGCGTTCAGCCGCCGCCGGTCGTCGATGAGAGGCGCAGTTCACGGGATAACGAGCGAATCCGCCATGATGAACGTCCGCCACGCGATGTTCGCCATTCCGGGCGGGATGGGTATGGCCGTGAGCAGCGCGACAGGCGCGGTTCAGGCGATGGACGTGGCGATCGGCGGGACGAGCGGGGCGGCGGGTACCGGGAGCGGCGCGATGAGCGGGGCGGCGGATACCGGGAGCGGCGGGAGGAGCGGGGGACGAGTGGACCGCGCGACTTCCGGCGGGATGAGCGGGGCGGCGGGTACCGGGAGCGGCGGGAGGAGCGAGGGGGGAATGGACCGCGCGACTTCCGGCGGGATGAGCGGGGCGGCGGGTACCGGGAGCGGCGGGAGGAGCGAGGGGGGAATGGACCGCGCGACTTCCGGCGGGATGAGCGGGGCGGCGGGTACCGGGAGCGGCGGGAGGAGCGAGGGGGGAATGGACCACGCGACTTCCGGCGGGACGAGCGAAGCGGCGGGTACCGGGAGCGGCGGGAAGAGCGGGGGGCGAATGGACCGCGTGACTTCCGGCGGGATGAGCGAGGCGGCGGGTACCGGGAGCGGCGGGAAGAGCGGGGGGCGAATGGACCGCGTGACTTCCGACGGGACGAGCGAAGCGGCGGGTACCGGGAGCGGCGGGAGGAGCGGGGGGCGAATGGACCGCGTGACTTCCGGCGGGACGAGCGAGGCGGCGGGTACCGGGAGCGGCGGGAAGAGCGGGGGGCGAATGGACCGCGTGATTTCCGACGGAATGAGCGGGGCGGCGGGTACCGGGAGCGGCGGGAAGAGCGGGGGGCGAATGGACCGCGTGATTTCCGACGGGATGAGCGGGGCGGCGGGTACCGGGAGCGGCGAGACGAGCGGAGCGGGTATCGTGGAGAACGACGCAATGATCGCGGCTCGCGGGGGTTTTCGGGCAATGATCGCCCTGCGCCACGTTCTCTCGAGGAAGAAGAGGAGTAAGCGCGACGCCTCGCGCTGAAATGGCGCAGCTGGCTGAATAAAAAGCGCCGGGTGCGGCATTGCCGCACCCGGTTTGCTATGCGGGCGCGACGTCCTTGAACCCCAGATAGGGGGCATCGGCATGCGGGCGCGACGCCCGCGCTCTCAGGAAGTAGGGGGCATCGGCAAGCGGGCACGATGCCCGCGCTCTCAGGAGGTGACTCACAGGGGTGGGTTTTTTGGAAGCCCCTGCGTGTTATCTTCCGTTCCAGGCATCAGGACGTCCAGAATCCCCCTTCTCCCCTTGTGGGAGAAGGGGGCAGGGGGATGAGGGGCACAAGCGCACGGGAATGCAGAAAATCACTCATCTCTCCCAAGAAATCCACCCTTGAGGTTGAACTACACGTCCACCTGCGCCATCGTGGACGTGCTAGCGTGGAGTTGCGAATACCTGCGTCCAGTATCTTCCATACGATCCGCCATCGGCATAGGCGACCCCAATTTCGCGCAGATCACAGTTCAGCATATTTTGTCGATGTCCGGGGCTGCTATACCATCCCTGCACCACATCCCCGGCAGTGCGGTAACCGGCGGCGATGTTCTCAGCCGCACTCCGGTAGGAATACCCGGTTCGCCTGATTCGATCCCAGGGTGTGGAACCGTCTGAGCCGGTGTGGCTGAAGAAGTTGTTCTGCGCCATATCCTGGCTGTGAGCTGCCGCTGCCGCAGTGAGTTGCGGCGACACTGCGAGCGGCGCGCATCCTGCTGCAACACGGTACGCATTGGTGAGATCGACCACCTGCTGCGCCAGCGGCGGCAGAACGCTCGAGTTGCTGCTATCCGTTGTCCCTGGTTTGAGCACGAGCGGCAGATACGCTGTGTGGCTCGCCATGGGCGCATTGCTCGTCTCTGAGTGGATGGAGCTCAGCGTATCATCAGTTGTGGCCGGTTCACCAATGCTGGAGGGGAAATCGGTCGTCGTCTGGGCGAAGAGCGTCGGCGTTGTCAGCGCCAGCACAGCGATAAGCAGCAGAAGGGTAATACGAAGAGCGTAGGGTAAAGAACAATGCATGGAAGCGCTCCCTGAGACGTCCTGGTACAATGCACGTGTTGCACCTCTTTACCTGAATTTTACGGTATGCTTCTTCTCCTGCAAATAGCCCGATAGTCCCCGCTGCCCATAGCTCCTGGTACGCCGGTTGGATAGGTCTGCTGGTTAATGCGCCAGAACGTAGCACATTGGTGCACATTGACGCACAAAGCCCTTGAGTTCGAGCACCGTCAGTGTTGCAGACACTTCGTGGACTGGCATGGATGTGCGTCGTTGCAGATCATCAATATGGAGCGGCTCGTACCCGACCAGCGCCAGCACTGCCGCCTCGACGGGATCGTCGGGCAGAGCGGCACGCACCTCTTGCTGGCTCGCCGCCGTGCTCATGTCGAGCGCTTCGAGAATATCCCCGGCGCACGTCACCAGCCCTGCGCCGTTGCGGATGAGGCGATTGGTTCCTTCAGATCGCGGGCTGAAGATCGGTCCGGGCACGGCGAAGACATCGCGCCCCTGTTCGAGTGCATAATCGACGGTGATCAGCGCACCGCTTTTGACACCGGCTTCCACCACCAGCACGCCGCGCGCCAGTCCGCTGATCAGGCGGTTGCGCACCGGGAACAGTTGGGGTGTCGGTCGTGTGCCGGGCGGGAACTCTGAGATCAGTGCGCCGTGGTCGGTAATACGGCGCGCCAGGGTGTCGTGCCGTTCGGGGTAGACCAGATCGATGCCGCATGGCAGTACCGCCAGCGTTCGACCGCCAGCGTCGAGCGCCGTCGTGTGGGCGATGCTGTCGATGCCCAACGCCAGACCGCTGATGATTGTCACGCCGGCTTCAACCAGTCCGGTCGTCAGGCGGCGGGTCGCCTCGCGCCCGTATGCCGTCGGCTGGCGGGTGCCCACCACGGCGACGCTCCAGGAATCGACGTCGGAGAGAGCGCCACGCACGTAGAGCAACGGCGGCGGGGACGGGACATGGCGCAGCGCGGCGGGGTACGCGGGACTCTCACGATCAATGAGAGCAACTCCGGCGCGCTGGAGACGTTCCATTTCCCGGTCGAGGTCGAGGGTGCGCCGGGTTTCGATCAGCGCCTCGATCAGTTTGGATTCCAACCCAATCGCCATCAGTTCGGTAGCAGAGGCATGCCAGGCTGCTTCGATCGAGCCGCACTGTTCGATCAGGCGATCCAGTCGCACCGGACCAATGCCATTCACGTAGTTGAAACCGAGATAGTAGCGCGTGTTGTCCATGACGCCCCCGATGTTTCTGCAAACGCAACCGATGGCAGCGCTCGCCTGCCGACCGTGTGTAGTATATCGCTTCGACATTACCACAGAGTAACTGTGTTGCTTGTCAAGGGGCGCTCGTATGCACAGCCGGATCCCAGGGCTTTTGCTGACGCAATATTGCGCCGAGAATAGTCAGCAGCTTGCGCATCGCAGCGACGATGGCGACCTTGCGCGGCTTGCCAGCTTGACACAGGCGCTGATCGAAGGCGCGCCTGACCAGACGGCGCCGCGTGGCCGCCAGGGTCGCCATGTACAACACGCTGCGCACATCCCTCCTGCCGCCGGAGATATGCCGGGGTTTGTGCTGTGCGCCGCTCTGATTGGCATACGGCGCAACGCCCACAAAGGCCGCCGCTTCCGTGCGCTTGATGGTCCCCAGTTCGGGCAGGCGGAGCAGCAGGTTCAGTGCGGTGATCGCGCCGATGCCGGGCACGCTTTCGCGCAGCTCCCGTTTCCGGCGCACCTCGTCGGTGCGCTCCGCCTCGTTGTCGCGTTCCTGCTCAAGCGCACGGATCTCCTGATCCAGCCAATCAATATGCTGCTGGATGCCCGGGCGGAGGTTCGGCGCGGCAGCCGTCAACCGATTGATCTCAGCCGTCCGCATCTGAATCACCTGCTCCCGCCGGACCAGCAGGTCGCGCAAGGATGCGCGCTGCTCGTCCGTCGCTTGGTGGTGCGGCGGGCGCACCCGTTCGGCAAAGCGGGCGAGCAACCGGGCATCCAGGCGGTCGGTCTTCGCCTGGCGTCCTTCCGCGTGCGCCAGGGCGCGCACGCGGCGTGGCTGCACCCGCGCCGTCGGCAAGCCAGCCTGGAGCAGTTGGGCGAACACCATGCGCTCCAGCCCGCCGGTCGCCTCCAGCACAATCAGGGTCGGCTGCAGGCGCTGGAGTCGCGTGACCAGGAGCTGGACACCTTCGTCGGTAGACGGTATCGTCTCGCGTGGCGCGTGCGGGTCGGCGCCAAACGCCACATCCAGCGTCTGTTTGGAGACATCAATGCCGATAAAGAGCGACTCACGGGAAGCCATACACAGAACCTCCTGAGGAAAACGGCGCCAGCCTTGCTAGCATATGCGGGTTTGAGGGCCCAGATAACTGTTCGGCTTGGTCGCGTTGAAGGACACGGCTACCCAACACTCCGCGGCGATCTCGTGAACCTGGCGCAGAACGGTATACCGTGTCCCGTTAGATTATACTATCGCGCAGAGGGCGCAGGGTTGCGGCAATGTCGGTCAGATCGGCGTCGAAGCCATACCGTAACGCCAGGTCGTGCGCGCGCTCCCTGAGGGTTGTTACCGGCGCTGGCATACGACCGGCGCCGAACAGCACCAGCGAATGGCGCAGCGGCGCTGCCAGTGTTGTGCGGAAGGACGTGCGGAACACGTGCGCTTTCGCAGCAAAGCGTGGGTCGCTGCGGAGCAGATTGATACCGATAACGCCGCCGGGCAGCAGGCGCTTCTGACAGAGGGCATAGAACTCAGCCGTTGCCAGGTGATCCAGATGGTCGCGCGCATCGCTGAATGCATCCATGAAGATGATGTCGTAGCGGTGCGGCGATTGCCGGAGGTACTCCTGTGCATCGGCGATGTGGAGACGCTGCCGCTCATCGAAGGTCACTCCGAAGTACGTGGCGGCAACCATCTCAAACGCCGGATCGATATCGACATTATCGATAATGACGTTGGGGAGATGCGCGTGGAGCGCCAGTGAGATGCGCCCTCCGCCGAAACCCAGCATGCACACACGGCGCGGTGATGGACGCCAGAGGAGGGTGAGCAGAAGTGCGCGATTGTACGGCGCAAGGAGGTGGAGCGGACGCTCAATGTCGATCCGCGACATCGGTCCATCGAGCGCGCCGCTCGCCGGGTTCAGAAAGAAGAGGCTGATAAAGGTCCCTTCCTTAATGACCCACAGACGCACCTGCGGCAACGAGCGATCGCAAAGAACGCCGTCAGGGAGTGCGCGAAGCCGATCCAGGCGTTCGGCGAGCGCAGCAGTGTACGATGCCAGGCGAGATTGTGCGCTTTCCAAAGCCATGGATGATCCTCCGCGAGACACCCGCTCTGCACACGCGCAGTCGTCAGGACGCGGATACAGACCGTGCTCACCGCTCGCTGCGGGGCCAGATCGTCCACAACGTAGCGCCAGCAGCCGCAACCCACGACCAGAACGCCTCGTCGGCAAAGCCGTTGATCCGCAGCAAGACGCCGCCGATGAACAGCGCCGCTGCGATGATGCCGCCGGAGAGTCGATTGGTCGCCCGCTCGACGCGCTTCATACCGCGTTCGAGACGCGACAGATCGACACGCATTTGCAGTTCACCGCGGTTGGCCGCCTTGTAGTACGCATCCATCTGACGCGGCAGTGTCGCTGCAACCTGGCTGAGCGCTGTCACTTCGCGCCGGATCTCCTCCAGCCAATCGCCATTTTTTCGTTCACGATCAAGCATTGCCTGTGCGAATGGTTGCGTCTCCTCGAACAGGTTAATATCGGGATGTAGCCCGGTCACGATCCCGCTCACCAGACTGATCGCCCGTCCCAGGTAGATCAGGTCTTGTGGTATCTGAAAAGGCAGATCACGCACGAGATGCTCGGTTTCATCGAACAATTTTTCAACGTCGATGTTTGTCAGTTCTCGCTGCGTGCGCGCATAGGTATGACGCAGCACAATCTGCAACGCCTGCACGATCGGGCGTCGGTCGGCGCCCGGCAGGATCATTCCCAGACGGTCGAGAGCGTCGACGATCCGCTCTGGATCGTTGGTCGCCAGTCCAATCACACCGCTCCGCATGATTTCCATGGTCGTCGGCGGCAGATAACCGACCATGCCGCAGTCGAGCAGGATGAGGGTGAAGGGTGCGCCCGGTTTGACGCCATTGGTCTGAGGCGGCGGCGGACCTTCGACGCGCACGAAGATATTACCGGGGTGGGGATCGGCATGGAAGAAGCCATCGAGGAAGAATTGTTTCAGGTAAGCGCGATTGAGCCGGGTTGCGACTTCGGTGCGATCCACGCCGGCGCGCTCGAGCGCAGCGTAATCGCTAATTTTGATGCCGCTGATCCGTTCCATGATCAGCACGCGCCGGGTTGAGAGTTCGGGGTACGGTTTGGGAAAGTAAACCCCTGGCGTATCGGCGAAATTGATCCGAAACCGCAGCGCGTGCTGCGCCTCGCGCTCATAGTCGAGTTCCTCGCGCAGCACACGCGCGAATTCTTCGAATAACAGTTCCAGGTCTGCCCGCCGCCGGATCAACGGGTAGTTCTTGACGATGCGCACCGCCCACAGTACGGCGCTCAGGTCGATCTCGACAATCTCATCGATGCGTGGGCGCTGAATCTTGACGGCAACCGATCGCCCATCGCAGAGTTCACCGTAGTAGACCTGACCGAGCGATGCTGCCGCTACAGGGGTTGGATCGAAACGGGCAAAGATGTCCGCCAGCGGTCTACGGAGTTCGGTGATGAGGGTTTGCAGCACATACGGAAGCGGCGCTGGCGGCACCTCATCCTGCAGGCCGGCCAGTTCATCGGTGATGACTGCAGGGAGGACATCGGCGCGCGCGCTGAGGAACTGACCGAGTTTGATCAGCACGCCTCCCATTCGCACTGCCAGGCGGCGGAAATCGCGTGCGATGCGCTGGTAGCGCCTGATTCCGGTGCGCTGCGCGTACCAGCGCGTCAGCCGGTAGCGGTTGAACAGAATGTCGAAAATGAAGACATGAACGATAACGCGGAAAAAGAACCAGGACACACGAAGAAACCGCCGCCGCCTGGGTACGGGAAAAGGGCGAAGATCGGGCGGCAGCGGCGGAAGGGCAGATATGGCGCCGGTGCTGGAACCGGTCGTTGTCGGCTTTGTGACCGTTTGCACATGTCGTATTATAGCATCACAGAAACCCTCAGCAACGCAGCACGTCTGCGCGAACCAGATACTCATCTCGCACAGCCTCAGGGATCCAGATAGCGCCGTAGAGCTGTGGCAAAAGATCAAGTAACCCGACTCCAGCCAGCTTGATTAATGGGCTTGTATTGCAGACAACTCTGTCATACTCCGCTATAAGGCAGGTAATCTGGCACCGTGCGCTCAGTTCATTATAAACTTAGGGATGACCTCCAGCTTCACAGCGAACGGGACGCCCGTGGTACAATCCCGCTGTACCTTGCCAGAGAAGATGACCTGAATGTTTGGGGTATTCAGAACATGCGCACCAGCGTCTGGCTCGTTCGCCACGGGCAGACCACGCTCAACAAACAACGCCGCTACCAGGGGATCGCCGATAGCCCGCTCACATCGTTTGGCATGCAACAGGCGGAAGCGCTGGCGCGCCGTCTCCGGCGCATTCCCTTCACCGTTGCGTTCGTCAGCCCGACCGGGCGCACGCGCGCCACGGCAACGGTTGTGCTGCGGGGTCGGACGACGACGGTCATCGAAGACGCGCGCTGGAGCGAAACGAACCATGGTCGCTGGGAAGGGTTGACCTACGCTGAGGTGCGTGCGCGCTTCCCCGACGAGGCGGTTGCGCGCTTCGCCGACCCGCTGCATGGACGGGCGCAGGGTGGTGAAAGCCTGGCTGAAGTCAGTGACCGCATCCTGGAGGCATGGCATGCCCTGCTGCGCGACCATCGCGGCGGTCGCATCCTCGTGGTGACCCATGCAACCCCTATCCAGCTCATCCTGTGCCACGTCACCGGTCTGTCGCCGACCGATCACTGGCGCTGGCGCGTCGATCCGGGCAGTCTGACAGCACTCGATGTCTACAACAGCGACGCGATCATTATGCGCGTGGTCAATGAAACGCCGCGCCTGAGGCAGCAGGGGAGCGGTGAGGAACACGATTGAGGGCGACACCCCTGCGCGGTTTACTGTTCACCGCCGAACATATTCAGCAGTATCACACCGATAATGATCAGCACAATGCCGATGACTCCCGCCGTATTCAACTGCTCGCGCCACACGATCACCCCGATGACCGCGATAGCCGCCGTGCCCAGACCCGACCAGATGGCATAGGCGATGCCGAGCGGAATGGTGCGCAGACTGAGCGACATGAGGTAGAATGATGCTCCGTACCCGGCAATGACCAGGAGGGTTGGCAGCAGACGTGTGAAGCCGTCGGTTGCTTTAAGGGCGCTCGTTCCAATAAGTTCGCATACGATTGCGCCGAAGAGGAGCGCCAGCCCGCGAGGATCCATATCACCCCCTTATTGAGACAAGAGTACGCATCGTGTCATCCGAGGATACCACATCACAGCGTGCGCCGCGCAACTGGTGGGGACCGTTCGCTCCCATCGGCGAGGCGCTGCGTTTTCTTACCATTCTTCCCGTTCCGGGTTTGCCGCCAATGAGCGAGGAAGCGATCCCGCAATCAATCCGCTATTTCCCGATTGCCGGTCTGGTGATCGGAGGCATACTCGCTGCGGTTGGTTGGGGCGCTGGCGTGCTATGGAACGAAACGGTACGCGCGGTTGTCCTGGTGGTCGCCTGGGGGGTGTTGACGGCGGGAATGCACCTTGACGGCTTGAGCGACACCTTTGATGGGGTGATGAGCTGGCGTTCGCGTGAACGCAAACTGGAGATCATGCGCGACAGTCGGATAGGGGTGATGGGGGCGCTGGCGCTGGCGGCGGTGCTGGGATTGAAAGCGGCGTTTCTGGCAGGCGCCGGGGACGCCTGGCTCACGGCGGTCGTGCTGGCGCCGGTGCTTGGGCGCTGGGCGGACGTGTACGGCATTGTGCGCTTTCCGCCGGCGCGCGAAGGGGGACTGGGACGCACCTTTCAGTCGTATCTGCGTCCCGGTGATTTTGCTGGCGCCAGCGTCGCAACGCTGGCACTGGCGCTGATTGTGGGCGGCGTTGGCGGCCTGATCGCGCTGGCGCTGGTCTGGATGGTCACCCACCTGCTGGGGCGCTGGTGGACACGCGATCTGGGCGGGTTGACCGGCGACACCTATGGGGCGCTGTGCGAGATCGCCGAAGTCGTGGCCCTGGCAACCCTGACGTTGAGCGCGCCGATGCGTCTGCTGGCGACGTGATGCACTACTCTGGGGGCCACAGGTTCATCACGCTGCGCATGATCGCCAGTTCGCCGATGTGGTACGAATTGTGGGTCGCAATAATGTTAATCTCGCGCAGGATCGTGTGTCGGTATTCGCCGCTATTCGGCAATGGCGCAAACAGATCGACATCGGGATCGTTGATAATAGCCACCAGTTGCTTCTGGTCGGCAAGAAACTGTTCAATCGTGCGGTTCCAGCCGACGAGATCGGTCGTCGCCGATTGGTCGGGCCAGAGATCGTCGGGGAACGTGGGCCAGGTGTAATGGTCGGATCGGATGTACTCCAGAATGTCGCGCTGACAGATGCGCAGATGTTCGAGCAGATGCCAGAAGGTATACGGGCAGTTCGGCAGTCGGGCGTTGATATGCGTTTCAGGAAAACCGGCGACGGCGTCCTCGAAGATCATGTGCGCCTGGCGTTCGGTCAGCATGCGGGTCAGTTGGGTTCGCAATTCTGCACCGGCATCCATTGAGAGGCTCCTTTCACGAGAGATCCGATATTTCGCTGCGCGATCCGCTGCCGGTAAACCGACGCTGATCGTCTGAAAAGGGGGTGGCATGACACATCACGCGCTGCTCGATCGTATGAAGACAAGTATCGATACGTGGGAGACGAATGGTGATCGGAGAGCGATCTTTCTGGCGTGCTACGCCCTGATGACGCGCAACATGCTTGATGGCATTGATGCAGGTCGGTTTGATGACAATAGTTGGGTACACCTGCTCGTGCACAATTTTGCTGAGTACTATTTTATCGCACTGGAAGCGTATGAGCACAACGTTGGATGGTTGCCCGAAGTCTGGAGACAGGCGCATGATCTGACCCGTGTGCCGGAGATGCCGCCGCTGGTGCACCTTTTGCTTGGCGTCAACGCGCACATCAACTGCGATCTGGTGCTGGCGCTCGATGATATGCTGCACGACGAATGGGACGATCTGACGCTCCAGGTGCGCCAATCCAGGCTCGACGATTATCTGCTGGTGAACACGATCATCGGAGAAACTATCGATAGTGTACAGGATCATGTGCTGAAACGCTACTCCCCCGCGATGGGTGTCGTAGACGTCGCATGTGGTCGGCTCGATGAGTGGTGCACTGCCCGCCTGATCCGCAACTGGCGTCGTGATGTCTGGGATCAGGCAGTGACGCTGATACAGACAAAGGATGCGCAGATGCGCGCGGCATTACGACGCCAGGCGGATCTCCAGGCGCTCGGACGTATGCGCCTGGTCGTCGCGGGTGGCGCGTTTGGGGCACGGGTCTTCGGGTATTCACAGCGCTGGTTGCGTCGTCTGCGGATGATGCCGGATCAATAATGCGCGCGGGGGTCGCCTGTGGCAGGAACGCTACCCCCGGCACGCGACTGTCTGAGGATCGGGGTTGCTCTGAACCGGATGGGCAATACTGTTCACCTGGGTGGCCAGTTTCTCTGCGTCGGCGAATCCCAGGTTCACGAAGCGCACCACTCCTGTTGCGTCGATAACCACGGTCGCGGGAGCGGTCAGGATGCCGAGCTGGTCGACCAGGAGCGGATACTCCGACACTGGCAGGGTGCGCACCGTCGCCTGATCGCCCAGATTGGCGCTCAGGCGCGCCAGTGCCGGCGCCTGACGGGTGCGACACTCAACGCAGCCAGGGGTCGAAAAGCCAACCACGGCGGGCTTACCCGGCGGAATGATCCCCGCGAATGGCGTCCTGCGGGCAAGAGAGCGCAAGTGGTGTGAGCGCCATGCACGGATCGCCATCCACGCCAGCGCAATCATCCCAGCAACAGCGACAATGATCAGTAGTCGTTCAATCATCTTTCAGAAGCGCATTCGACACAAGGTGAAACAGTCCGGCTACCGGCTGTGCGCCAGGCGCTGAATCTGGAAGAAAATGAAGCATCCGACGCAGAAGCCGAACACCAGGTTGATCGCCGCAAGCGCAACGACCAGCAGCGCCAGCGCCCATCCAACCGTCGGTGCACCGAGAAACAACGCAAGACTTGCCAGAATGAGCACCGTCGCCCCCATCCCCTGTGCAAAACGGTGCGGCGCCGCATCTTCCTGATGAATATCGGGTCGCAGCAATCCGGCAGGGCGCAACACATCCCGGTAGAGACGCTGGAACAGCGCCAGTGAAGGTGAGATCGCACCAAGCGCCATGATGATTGCTGTTGTTGCTGCCAGCCATGGCATATTGGCGACGAATGCTGCAAGCAAGAGGACGATCATCGCTGCCTGATTGACCCGTAGCGCAGTGCGGTCGAATCCAGGCAGGGTCACGTGATTCTGGTTTACGGACATACCTGCGTTCCTTGAGTGACTTTGACAGATTTCCTGGTATAATCATAGGCAACTTTATCTACTTTGTCAAGTTCTCTCGAGTCGCCCTGCCCGGCTGGATGCGCCGCAGTTCCACCAACGAACGGCTCGACCTGCTCGATGAACCGGTCGGCGACCACGTTCCAGTCATACCCTTCGACCTGCATTCGACCGAAGGCGCCATACGCTGCGCGCTGATCCGGGTTGCGCAGCAGTTCGATCAGCGCTTCCGCCAGTGCGCCGACGTCGCCTGGCGGCACGAGCAATCCGGCGCGGCGATGCGGCACGACTTCGGGGATTGCTGCGGCAGTGGTTGCAACGATCGGCAAACCGCTGGCCATGGCTTCGAGAAAGACGATGCCGAACCCTTCCTGCACGCTCGGCAGGCAGAACACGTCGGCCTGGAAGTACATCTGCGCCACCACGTCGTCATCAGGAATGGCGCCGACCAGGTTCACCGCTGCGCCGAGGCGCAGTTCAGCGGCAAGCGCGCGCAGGCGGGCGTGTTCCGGTCCATCGCCGACAATCACCGCACGCGCTGCGGGAACAGCCGCACGAACCAGTGGCATGGCGCGTAACAGGTCTGCAATATGCTTGCGCGGGTACTGGCGCGCCACACAGAGGATCGTTGCGCCGTCGCTGCGGCGGGGCGTCGCCTGCGCAATGCGTTGCCAGCGCGCCAGATCGATCCCTTCAGGAACTAGCTGCACCCGTTGATGCGCTACGCCGTAGTGTCGCCGGATCGCTTCCCGGCAGTATGCCGAGGTCGTAATGACGCCATCGGCATTGCGCGCGTTGATCCTTTCGAGCCGTGATAGCGACCAGAGCAGGCGCCGCACGAAGCCCCGTTCCTGGCGCGCTTCTTCCGCCAGAACCCCCTTGATGCTCACCAGATACGGGGTGCGTCGTGCGCGCTTCGACCAGAGAAAACCATCGATGTCGAAGCCAACGACAAGATCGTACCGCAGGCGATTGAGGAGCGCTGGCACATACAGGTTGAACAACAGTCGGCGCACTGTCAGGTTGCGGGGCCAGGGCTGGATGGGCGTCAGGCGCGTGACCTGGACGCCGCGCTGCTGGAGTGTGCGTTGCAGTCCGCCGATTGCAACGGCGGTGCCGCTCCCTTCTGCACTTGATTGAACCCACGAATCGATGAAAGCGATGTTCACGATAGCTCTTCCTCCGGTATGATCTCTGGCGATGAGCGAAGCGCTCTGCCGCACAGTTGTACGTTATAGCGGAAGTGGGCGGATGTCTGCGCGGAGGCGGGACATCTGGCGGCGCTAGTCGGCGATCGGTCGGGCGATGACGATGCGGAAGCCGATGTTGTAGCGCCAGTAGTCCGGTGGAAGGTGGCTGCCGCGATACGTGGCGCGTGCGTGGGCGGTGGTGGAGTTGAACGACGATCCGCGCAGAATGTAGTGCCGTCGCTTTTCCGATCCGGTTGCGCTGGACGGGTCGCCGTGGAGTCGTTCCGAGAGCGTGGTTCGCGCTCCGCCCGCCATGTCGCTTCGTCGTGGCGGAGCGTCGATGCTGCTCGCTGTCCATTCCCAGACATTCCCGATCAAATCGTGAACGCCGTAGGGACTGACACTGCCGGGGAAGCATCCCACCGGCGTCGTCGCCCAGCGCGATCGTCCATCCGGTCCGGCGCGGGTCTCGGCGACATTCGCAATTCCGGCGATCCAGTGGTCGCCCCAGGGAAAGCGACGTTTCGCACGCGCGCGGGGTCCCCAGGTCGCCGCCTTCTCCCACTCGGTTTCGAGCGGCAGGCGAACGACCATGCCTGCCGGGAGACGCCCCTCGGCTGCCAGGGTGCGGGTCAGCCATGCGGCATACGCCACGGCGTCATGCCACGTCACCCCAACCACAGGCTGAGCAGGATTGTTGAAGCGCGGATCGTACCAGTAGTGCGGTTTGGGATGTCCAGGGCGCGCCGCCAGGAAACGCGCGTACTCCGCATTGGTGACCGGGTAGACGCCGATCTGATACGAGGGCAGATCGATCCGCTGCGCCGGTCGTTCTTCGTCGTAGGGTGCATCATTGGCGCCAAACACGAAAACGCCAGCGTCAATCTGCGCCAGCGGCGGCAGTGGATCGGCAAATCGCGGGTCGCCCAGGCGACCGAGCATCAGTCCAGCACGCACCCGATCCTCAACCGCAACGGTCAGATCGGCGATCATCGTCAACAGGCGCTGCTGAACCTCACGCAGCACGTCCGGGTAACGCTGCGGGTCGATTGCTTCCAGGCAGGAGGCTGCCAGGAGCGCCGCCTGTTCAGGACGCGCGGTTGAAGCGCCGGCGCCGGGTCGGAGGGCATGGCGCGCAGGTTTTGCCGATTGCCGTGACGGTTTCTTCTTTGCAGCGCCTGCATCTCCTGCGTCCCGGTTGCGGTCTGGTCGTCCGATCAGATGCCACAGCGTCGCAGCGCCGGCGTCTTCCTCCTTCTCAGTGTGGCGGGAAGGCTGCAACGAGGGATCGCTGGTGCGCAGCCACAGCGCGAGTGTCAGCGTTTCGTGCCAGGTCGGGGTATCAACATAGGGCGCAATCGTCGCCTCAAAGTCGGCGGCGCGCGCCAGGGCATGCGCCGCCAGAAACATGCGCAGCGCGCGCTGCGGCATCGTGTATGCCTGCGGAGGCGTATCGCGTTCGGGATCGACGAGCAACCCGACATCAAGCGCACGCTCGATAATCGCCGCTACCTGCGCATCATCGGCGTCCGGCGCGCCATCGCGCACCAGTCGCTCGACGATCGGGCGGGTCAGCGTCGCCGGATGCGCATCATCGTCGGTCGCACGTTGCAGCGCCAGCGCCAGTGGAGCAAGCGCGGCGACGGGCGGCGCTGCTTCGCCCCACAGCGCAGCCAGCGCGCGCTGGTAGACCACGGCGCGCGCTGCCGGGAGCGTCTGTCCGTCCGCGTCGGCAACAACCGCAATCGCCAGCGCGAGCGGCTCGAAGGTCAACGCGCGCAACCCGTCGTCGATCAGCAGTCGCCCCTGAAGATCGGCGATCTGTTCGGCAATCGACCCGCCCCGCTGCGGCGCCGTTGGCGCGCCGACCTGCACGGCCTGATCGCGCACAACCCGGCGTCGGCTGAGTGCGGTCAACAGGCGGGCGACCATCTCATCGACATGGGCGCGCTCAAGGGGTGCGAAATGCACCAACTGGAACCCATGAGCGTGCAGCAGACGCCCCGGCGGCAGGTCGGCAGTCGCATACGGGCGACAGGCGCACACATAGCGGTTGGCAGGAAAAGCGGCGACGATCTGCGTGACGACCGGCGCGTTGTATGGCGTCACGCCATCGATAACCACCAGCGCCTCGCCAGCGTGGAGCGCCTGCAGCACCATTCCTGCGTGCGTCGCAAGATCGTTTACGTGCAACTGCGCTTCAATCAGCGACCGGGGATCGGCGCCCGGATCGATCTGCGACGGCATCTCGATCACGACGGGCAGCGGAATCGGCAGCGACCAATCGACGAGCGGAGTTGCGGCGCCCTCCGGTTCTCCCGTGACTGCCGCGGCGCATGCCAGCGCCAGGCGACGCACCGCCATGCTCTTCCCGCTGCCAGCGCCCCCTTCGAGCGCCAGGCGCGCGCGCGGTATGCGCGCAAGATCGGCGAGTGTCTGGGGAGAACCTGCACTGTCGCGCACAGGAACAACCGCCCGCTCGACATAGATTTCCGTCAGCGGGAGATGACCAATGCCAAATGCTGCGAGACCGGCAATCGGGGCCGAACGAAGCAACTGGCCCGCAATGGCTCGATGGCACTTCAACGCAGTGCTGTGATACAGGCAAACCGGACAGATCGCCCCCAGGCGCCGTTTGGGACAGATGCGCACAGGTTCGAGATATTATACCGCTTTTTCTACAGTACATCGTAAGTTTTTGTGCAGTTCGCCGTATCTACTATCAGGTGTAAAGATTTTCTTTCGTTTGCCTTGCACCTTGACACGCGCGCCTGTCTGTGCTATTCTTGCCGCGCTATATTTAGGAAGCGCTTCCGGTTAACCAATACAATATGTGGATAACTTCTGTGAAACCATTGCCTCTTGCTCCCCGTTAGGAACGAGAGACCGTTTCACCCGGCTTTACAATAACTGAATTGCTTTCCGTAGCGACAGACGGTGCACAGTATCGGCGCACCCGATGCATGCACCGTTGGGTGTGATCTGTCTCAGGAGGTCAGGCAAGATGACGCAGTCGAACACAGAATTTAACGGAACACGCAGCAACGGATCGACCGACACTCTTCACCCGGATGTTGTCGTTCCGACGATGATCATCAAGCGGGATGGGCGTGTGGTTCCGTTTGACGTCTCGCGGATCGAGAATGCGATGGCGCGCTGCTTTGCCAGTTTTGGGCGCATACCCGACACGCCCATCCCCGAACTGGCGCAGCGGGTCGTCAATATCGTCGCCGCCAGGTTGCAGGGCCGGCCGCCGACCGTCGAGGGCGTGCAGGACATCGTCGAGATGGTGTTGCAGGCGGCGGGTGAGTTCGAGGCTGCCAAGCGCTATATTCTGTACCGCGCCGAGCGCGCCAGGGAGCGTGAGCGTCGTCCTGTTCCCGACCATGTGCGGCGTGCGTTCGATGAAGCGCGGGTGTATTTCCCGACTGCATTGCAGCAGTTTCAGTTTTTCGACAAGTACTCGCGCTTCAATTACGAGTTAGGGCGGCGCGAAACCTGGATCGAAACCGTTGATCGGGCGGTCGATTATCTCTACGAACTGGCAGGTGATCGTCTCCCGCGCGAAACATACGAACGCATCCGGCGCAACATTCTCGAAATGCGCTCGATGCCGTCGATGCGCCTGCTGGCGATGGCCGGTCCTGCCGCTCGTCGCAATGCGGTGGCGATCTACAACTGTAGTTATCAACCTGTCGAGAGCATCGATTCGTTCGTCGAGGCGTTGATCATTTCGATGGCAGGATGTGGTGTTGGCTTTTCGGTCGAGAGCCGGTACGTCGAGAACTTCCCGCGTATCAAACGTCAGACAGGGAAGCCGCCGGTCACCTTTGTCGTCGAAGATTCGGCGGAAGGATGGGCCGATGCGCTGCGCTACGGGCTGGAGACCTGGTTTGAGGGCGGCGATGTGCATTTCGACCTGTCGCACCTGCGACCGGCAGGGGCGCCATTGCGCACCAAAGGCGGGCGTGCTTCCGGTCCCGAACCGTTCCGCGCCATGCTCGATTTCGTGCGCAACCGCATTTTTGCCCGGCAGGGGAGTTTCCTGCGTCCGATCGACGCCCACGACATCATGTGCGCGGTCGGCAATGCGGCAGTGAGCGGCGGCGTGCGGCGTACAGCGATGATCTCCCTTTTCGACTACGATGACGATGAGATGCGCCTGGCGAAGGCAGGTGATTTCGAGCGCGAGAACAGCCAGCGCTGGAATGCCAATAACTCGGCGGTCTGGCCCCGCGGCGGGTTGACACAGCGCGAGTTCATTCGCCATTTTATGGAAATGATCGAGTCGCAGCGCGGCGAACCAGGTATTTTCAACCGTGAGGCCGCCAACCTGATGAAACCGGCGCGACGCAAGGAGGCAGATTTCGGAACCAACCCCTGCGGTGAAATTGTGTTGCGCCCGTGGCAGTTCTGCAACCTGAGCGCTGCCGTCGCCCGCGTTGATGACACCTTCGAGACGCTCCGCGACAAAGTCGAGGTGGCAACGATCATCGGCACGATCCAGTCGCTGGCGACCCACTTCCCCGGCTTGCGCCCGATGTGGAAGCAGAATTGCGAGGAGGAGCGTCTGCTCGGCGTCGATATTACGGGGCAGATGGATAGTCCTGTCGCACAGGATGCGCAGGTCAAGCGGCGCCTGAAGGAGATTGCCATCGAGGTCAACCGGCAGACTGCGCTCAGCCTGGGCATTAACCCGTCAGCGGCGATCACATGCGTGAAACCGAGCGGCAACTCATCGCAACTGCTCGACTGCTCTTCCGGTCTGCATGCCCGCTGGGCGCCGTACTACATCCGCAATGTGCGCGTCTCGGCGCACTCGCCGCTGTTCAAGGTGTTGCGCGACGCTGGCGTGCCGATGGACCCGGAGAACGGTCAGACGCGCGAAGATGCCACGACCTGGGTCATCCACTTCCCGGTCAAATCACCGGATGGCGCAATTACGCGCAACCAGCGTTCAGCCATCGAGCAGTGCGAATACTGGTTGCAGAATAAACTGTACTGGACCGAGCATAATCCGTCGTGCACCGTCACCTACAAGCCAGACGAGGTGATCGATCTGATGAAGTGGGTATGGGATCACCGCGATATGATCGGCGGGCTGACCTTCCTGCCATCGTTCGATGCACAGTATGCGCAAATGCCTTACGTTGAGATCACGAAGGAAGAGTACGAGCGGCTGGCGGCGGAGTTCCCGGAGATCGATTTCAGCAAGATCTGGCGCTATGAGGAAGAAGACCTGACGACCGCCGCGCAGGAACTGGCGTGCATGGCTGGCGTGTGCGAGGTTGAGGTTCCGCCTTCGGCGTAAAACACCCGAGAATCGATCAGGGGCGCAGCGTGTGCTGCGCCCCTGATTCTTCGTGAGATGCACCTTTACCGGAACAGGCAGGAACGTCCTGGCTCAATCGAGGACATACACCTCCGTGATCGCTCTGACTTCTGGAAGGCAGTGTCCTGCCAACGCTATCCACGCGCCAGAAGGTAGTCATGCGCTGCCAGCGCGGCGCGCGCCCCTTCACCGATCGCTATCAGGGTGTGTTCGCCGTACACCGTCGTCACATCACCAGCGGCGAACAAACCAGGCAGCGATGTGGCATTCCGTTTGTCCACAATAATGAACCCATCCGCATCGGTTTCGACCAGTCCCTTGACCATCGCCGAATTCGGCGTCAACCCGACATCGGCGAAGGCGGCATCGACCGGGAGCCGACGCACCTTTTCTTCGTGCTCGACCACCACCGTATCAACCGACGAATTGCCGGTCACTTCCTTGACCGTAAACCCTTCGAGAATCTCGACATTCGGGCGTTTCCGCAGAACGGCAACGATCGGGTCGTCGGCAGGAAATGCGGGTGCCACCAGGTACAGTCGGGCGACCGTCCGGGCAAGCTCAGCAGCGCCGCGCAGCGCACGCTGGGTGCATCCGATGACAACCGCAGTCTTCCCGGCGAGTGCGCGGGCGAACGTTACCGGCGTATAACCGATGCCGTGGTTGATGAATTCGCGTCCCGGCGCTTCGATCTGCTTTGGTACGGCGCCAGACGCGACAATCACTGCCGCTGCGTGCAGTGTTCCAGAACGCTCCGTCTCGATCTTGAAGATATCGCCCTCCTTCGAGACCTGACGCACGCGGTCGAACAGGGCGCGTCCACGTTGTGTCGTCACCTGACGCTCAAATGCCTCCACCGTTTCTGCACCCAGACGGGTAATCTCTTCCGGTGTCGTTTCGGGCGTATCGAGGTGTACGAGAATATGCCCCACCAGAAAATCGGTGTCGGCGTGGATGGTGAACTTCTGATTAATCTTTCCGCCCAAATTTTCGTAGATGACCATGACATCGAGTTGTTTGTCGAGGGCGTAGGCCGCTGCCGCCAGGCCGGCGGCGCCACCGCCGACGATAATCAGGTCGTGCATGCTCCCCCTCCTTGGTTTTGTCCATCTGCTGCAAACCGGCATCAAAGCCGGGAACGACCGACAGGCATCGTACTTATCCTTTGAGACGAGTTCGCGTCAGCGTCAACACCCCCTCTACCTCTTCTTCGAGGCCAATCAGCAGATCTTCCGCCTGAGCGCGCGCTTCTCGCGCAAAGATCTGGTCTTCGATCACCGTCAGGTTGCTTTCGACATTGATCAATGCTGCCGGAACTGCCGCACGGATCAGGAGCGCAGCCGCAGCGACATCCGTCACTGCCGTGCGGTTGCCGTAGCGGGCAAGGGGAGCGCACAGCGGCAGCAGTGCAGATGCAGCGCGCGCGGTACGCAGCGGGATCTCGGTCGCCTGGCGCATCACCCTCTGGATCGCAGCCCGGCGGCTCGCTGCGTCCGCTTCGGTGGTGCGCGGAAGTTTGTAGACTGCCGAGAGTTGATTGAACACATCAATATCAGCCTGCGCCAGTTGTTGCAGTTCAGCGCGATACGCCTCTGCGCGCTCACGGATGGTTTTGGCTTCCGCCTCGAAATCGGCGTACTGCTTCTTTCCGATCGTCAGGTCGCACACCATCGTGATCAACCCCGCCGCCATCGCGCCGGTCAGCGCCGCCACACTGCCGCCGCCCGGCGTTGGCGCGCTGCTGGCAAGACGATCAAGAAACTGACCAATAGTGGTCTCAAGAAGTTTGTCGCTCATGCGTGCCTCCCTGGTCATACGCTGTTCGTGGAGTGCGCCGGGCGTCAGCCGCTGATCGCAGCTGGCTGGCGACGGCGCTGCGTACAACGCTCTGCTGTGCGCCGCTGCGCAAATCTTTCACAACGACTTCCCCGCGCGCCAGTTCGTCGGGACCGATCACCAGCGCATACGGGATGCCGCGCCGATCAGCATACTGAAGTTGTTTGCCAAGTTTTTCGGAAGGATCGAGCGCTGTCTCGACCAACAGACCTGCCCGACGCAACTCCTGTGCCAGGCGCAGACTCTCCGCAGCCATATCGGGGTTGAAAAGCGTTACAAACGCCGTCGCAATCGTGCGCGACGCCGGTCCCATGCCCAACTCCTCCATCACATCGTGCAACCGTTCGATGCCAAACGCCAGCCCGACTGTCGGGATCGAGCGCCCGGCGAACATGCCGATCAACTCATCGTAGCGCCCGCCGCCAAGCAGCGATCCCATCGGCGGATTTTGAACAATCGACTCAAAGACGGCGCCGGTGTAGTACGACAACCCGCGCGCCAGGCGCGGCGCAATGACGATCCGTTCTTCAGGAACCCCCATCGCGCGTGCATAGCCGATAATCGCCCGCACATTGTCGATTGCCTGGAGCGCCCGTTCGTCTCCCTGCAATTGCTGCGCCAGGGCGTTCAGCACCTCATCAGCATCGCCCTGCAGGTCGATCAGCGCCAGGATACGTTCGGCAGCGGCAGTACTTACGCCGCTCTGGAGCAGGTCGTTTCGCACCCCATCGATGCCGATCTTATCGAGTTTATCGATGGCGCGGTAAACGTCGCCCGCCGCAGCATCGTCAAGACCGGAAACGCGCGCAATGCCGCCAAGGATCTGGCGATGGCTGATCAATGTCGTAAAACCGGTGAATCCAAGCGCTGTCAGCGCATCGGTCAATACAGCGAGGATTTCTGCATCGGCGAGCGGCGACGCCGAACCGACGATATCGATATCCGCCTGCCACAACTCACGGTAGCGACCACGACCGGGGCGTTCGCCGCGGTAACTCTGCCCGATCGCGTAGCGCCGCCAGGGGAACAGCAGTTGACCCTGATACTGCGCCACAACCCGCGCCAGCGGCACGGTCTGATCGTAGCGCAACGCCACTTTGCGCCCACCGTGATCCTCAAAGCGATAGATCAATTTCTCATCGTCGCCGATTTTGCCATCGAGCGTTTCAGCATATTCGACGACAGGCGTTTGCAACGGCTCGAAGCCATACCGCTCGAAGACGGACGTCAGCGTATCGATGATATACTGCCGCAGGATCATCGCCGATGGCAGATGATCACGCATGCCTCGAATGTTCTGAACCCGGTTGGACATGGAACCTCATTGTTGTGTGGTGTCGTGCGTGGTTGTACGCTCATGCGGTGCAAGAAACACGAAGCCCTGCTTTGCCGCTGCCTGCAGGATCATGATACCACAACCGGATACAGTCAGACGCGAAAATAAGGCGGGAAGCGGGAAGGGTGCGAGTGGAAAAGCGGCAGGTTCTGCGGTGCACGAGGAATGGCGAGAAGGTGAACGGTGAAATGTAGCAGGCAGGAAGGGAAATCCGTTGGCACCTGACCCCCAGGCCGTTTTCTCAATGGCAAGTCAAGAAGGTGAACGGTGAGACGCAGCAACCACGAAGGGAAGAATTCTTGCACGCAACCTGACTTTTACTCCCTTCCTGGTTCTCAGTTCTCGGCTCTCAGTTCTCGGTTCCTGGTTCTCAGTTCTCGGTTCCTGGTTCTCAGCAGCAGATCACCAGGCCAGCGCCCGGGTAACGGCGCGTTCGGTTGCGACGATGGCGGGCAACACGATCCGGCGGGTGCGTCCATACTCTGTCGTCAGGCGCCATCCAAGCGACCGCAGATGCGGCTGTCGGCTGCGGCGCATCCAGCGCAGCGCGTAGCGCATGGCAAGATGACTCAGGCGCACCAGGCGGTGACGCCGACCAAGCAGCGCCACGCCGGGAATGATCAGCGACCATCCCGGCAGCACCGGCAGCAGTAAACCAAGAATGCCAGCAATCAATAAAAGAATGCCCGTCACTCTGCGGGCAATAGCAAGTGGTCTGGCAAGCAATGGAAATACCCGTTTCATTTTCCAACCCCAATCACGTTGTCGTCTTCGTTGGTCCCATGACGAATGTACCGCATCTGGAAGCAGGGCGCCAGGGAAGAATTCCTCTGTCTACTCCCGATATTCCCATACAATCAGCGTTGAGTCGTTGCCAAGTTCACCCGCCTCGATGTAGTTGAGCAGAATCCCGCGCAACTCAAAGCCTGCGCGCAGTTGCGGCGTCAGAGTGGGATCGGTCAGGACGCCAGCAGCGACCGCCTGCGCATACTCCAGCGGACTCATCCGGTCGCGGTAGCGCACATAGCCGGGAATCATCCCGCCGCCGACCATGCCGCGCAGCCCCAGACGGCGCACCAGGTCTTTGCGGGCATTGTAGAGCAGACGGGAAATGCCGCGCCCCCGGTAGTCGGGATGCACGCTCATATCGGCGCCATAGAGCCATTCGCCCTGCGGATCGTGGTTGGTGAAGAAATTTCCGGCGACGATCCAGTGGTACGTGTGGGGTGCGAATGCCACTGCGCTGCTGATGCGAAAGGTGCTGCTCTGCCCGACAACCCGCTCTCCGTCCAGCGCGACGTGCTGACCTTCGGGAAAGATGCGCAACTGCGACTCGAAGTGCTCGCGCTGCATGAGTTCGTGATCGGCGAGCGTCGGGAAGCAGATGCGCTGGTGGTGCACCAGTTGATCGATATGCTCCGGGCGCGTGTTGACGATCACAATCTCACTCATACATCACCACGCAGTCGTTGCAATTCGGCGCGCAACCGTTCAATCTCCGCTTCGGCGCGGCGTCGGGCGTCGGCTTCCCGCTGCGCCTGTTCTTCAGCACGGCGTCGGGCGTCGGCTTCCCGCTGCGCCTGTTCTGCGGCGAGACGCGCCTGTTCTGCGGCGAGACGCGCCTGTTCTGCGGTGAGACGCGCCTGCTCTTCCGCCTGTTGCACTCTGGCGAGGGTCTGCTGCAGCACATCGCTCAGGTCTTCGGTGCGCACGACTTCCCGCCCGCTCGCCAGGTCGAACAGGCGAAGCACGGTCTCATCACGGTACAGTTTCAGCCCCAACTCACGGCTGATAATCCCGCCATCGCTCTCGAACGGCAGCGCCGCATACTCGCCATCGACCAGGGTAAACCCTTGCAGGGGCGGCTTCAGGTATTCCCCCAGCGGGTCGAACAGAAAGTACTCGCGTACGCCGAGCAGCGCGTACAGGGCGCGTTTGTTGCCCTTGTCCTCCAGGCGGGTCGAGCGCGAGGTCATCTCGATCACGACGCAGGGGGCGACGCCTTCTTCCCACAATTTGTAGGTGCGCCGCAGCCCCTTGCGCACTCCCTTGACCACGAACACGTCCGGCGAGACGACGGCCGCGGGGTTGCCTTCTTCGTAGTAGAACATCAGGTTGCCGCTGACATAGATATCCGGCGCATCACGAAAATGGCGCTCCAGCGTTTCGATGGTGTGCAGGATTTCACGGCGATGGACATCAGTCTCACCCACGGGTTTGCCGTCGCTTTCCGGGTACTCAATGATCGGGGACGCAATCACTGCGTCTGTCATGCCCTTCCTCCTTCCGCTGCACCTCAGCGCAGCGCCACAAAACGCAGCGCTTCGTCCAGCACATCCAGCCCTTCGTGCAATTGATCGTCGGTGATGACCAGCGGCATCAGCAGGCGAATGCAATTGGCGTACAGACCGGAGCGCATGGTGAGCACGCCATGTTCGGCGCAGTACCGTACCACCTCCAGCACCTCGTCGGCAGCCGGTTCGCGCGTCGTGCGGTCTTTCACCAGTTCGATCGCCATCATCGCCCCCATGCCACGCACATCGCCGACCAGCGGTATCTCGCGTTGCCAGATCGCCCCCCGTTCATGCACAATTGCGCCGATCCGATGCGCCCGGCGCAGCAGTTCACCATCATTGAACATCTTCAGCACTTCGAGCGCAGCAACGCACGCCAGCGGGTTGCCGCCATAGGTGCCGCCAATACCGCCGATATGCGCCTTATCCATAATTGCAGCGCGTCCGGTTGTAGCTGCCAGCGGCATTCCAGCGGCAATCGACTTGGCGCTGACCAGGATGTCCGGCTCGACCCGCATCTGCTCCATCGCAAACAGTGTACCGGTGCGCCCAAAGCCGCACTGTACCTCGTCGGCGATCAGCACGCTGCCATTGCGGTTGCAGAAGTCGCGCAGGCGTCGCATGAACGCGCGCGGCGTCGGGATAAACCCTCCTTCGCCCTGCACCGGTTCGATGATGACGGCGGCGATTGCTTCCGGACCGACATGCGCCACCAGCATGCGCTCGAAGGCGTCCCAGCACCGTGTGACCGCCTCTTCTTCGCTCAGCCCCATTCGATAGGCGGCAGGGAACGGTGCGCGGTACACTTCGGGCGCAAACGGTCCGAACGTCTTTTTGAACGAATACTTGCTGGTGAGTGTGAGCGTCAGCAGCGTGCGCCCGTGGTACGCCCCCTCGAACGCAATGATCGCCTGGCGTCCGGTTGCGGCGCGGGCGATCTTGATCGCATTTTCGACCCCTTCTGCGCCGCTGTTGGACAGAATGGTCTTGCAGGGACCGCTGATCGGCACGACTGCATTGAGATGTTCACACAGCGCGACATACGGCTCATACGTCCCAACGAGCGCTGAGAAATGGATCAGTTTTGCTGCCTGATCCTGAATGGCAGCCACCACGGACGGCGGGCAGTGCCCCGCATTCAGCACCCCAATGCCGCCGACGAAATCGATGAATGTATTACCGTCAACATCGGTCACCAGCGCACCCGATGCACTTTCGATGGCGATCTGATGCGCCTTGTAAAGACCATTCGGCACAGCCGCTTCGCGTCGCGCCAGCAGTTCGCGCGAGCGCGGACCTGGAATGTTCGTGCGGAGATTAATGCTGCGCGTTGGCGCGGTGGTCATAGCGACTCCTTTCTGTGGCGGCGGAAGGAACAGTACGCCAGCAGTCGGTGACTGCCTCTGCACTGATCACTGACTCTGCGGAGACAGTTCTGACTATAGCACAGGTTTCGGGCATCAGCAAGGGTTACTCGACTTCGTACCCGCTTGCGTCTTCGATGATGACTTCATAGCCATCGTCACGGCGACGGAAGCGGATGTGTCGGGCGCCTTCGATGCCGCGCCGCCGCAACTCGTCGGTGACCTGCTCGCGGATGCGAGACCATAATCCCCCTTCGCCGCCATAGTACCGTTGTAGCAGAACGTTCAGTTCATCGTCAGCCTTCCAGCGAATCATATGCTCCTCCCCTTTCGCCTTTATGTGCAAACTTGTTTTCTTAATGGTCTATTAAGTCGAACTTAATGAACCATTCGCTATGGGTTAATACAGGTGCGGTACCAATAGAAATGCTGTGCTGACACGAATCATACCCACGCATGATGGCGCATCTGTGCATCCTCACAGCCGACGAGACATGGATGCCAGTTGCACCGTTGTCGTGGTTGCCTGAGCTGTTCATGAAAACAACATTGCCGCTTTTGCGCCGTCCCACTGGCATGCGTGAATGGCGCGAAAGGTTATTGTTCCTGCTGCTGATCACTCCAAACATGCTGCTCCTGGCGGCATTTACCTTCTGGCCCATGATCTACAACGCCTATCTGAGCGTGATCAGTTGGAACTTTCTCAGTCCGGTCCGGCGCTTTGTCGGCCTGCGCAACTATGAGACCGTCCTGACGAGCGATATTTTTCGGATTGTTCTGATCAACACGGCAGTCTTTACTATCGTATCGGTCGCAGTCACGATGGCGCTGGGTCTGGGTCTGGCATTGCTGCTGAACCAACCGTTGCGCTGGCGCAACGGCGCGCGTGCAGTGCTCTTCACGCCGACGGTGCTGTCGGGCGCAGCGATCGCAATTATCTGGATCTACATGTTCGATCCACGGTTCGGACCTCTGGCGCAGATCATCAACTGGTTTGGTTCACTGGCGCAGTTGCTGCCAGCGCGCTTTTCCGAGTCTGCACTGGTGGAATGGCTTGCTGGCGTCCGATCGCCGCAGTGGCTCTCTGACCCCAACTGGGCGATGAGTGCGCTTATTATTGTCTACGTCTGGAAGAACCTGGGGTATGCTGTTGTGATCTACCTTGCCGGTCTACAGACGATAGATCGCACCCTGTATGAAGCCGCCCGGATCGATGGCGCTGGCGCGTGGGCGCAGTTCTGGCATGTGACCCTCCCTGGTCTCTCGCCG
This sequence comes from Roseiflexus sp. RS-1, assembly GCF_000016665.1. Taxonomy (NCBI): domain Bacteria; kingdom Bacillati; phylum Chloroflexota; class Chloroflexia; order Chloroflexales; family Roseiflexaceae; genus Roseiflexus; species Roseiflexus sp. RS-1. The sequence continues at coordinate 5,726,676 of NC_009523.1, read as the reverse complement.
ATCATGTTCTTTCTGCTGGTCACCAGTGTTCTGGCGTGCTTCCAGGCATTCGACATTATCCGGGTGATGACCGATGGCGGTCCGGTGAATGCCACGAATATGCTGGTCTATCACCTGTATGAACGTGGCTTTATCCAGTCGCAGGCTGGTCCGGCGGGCGTCGTGGCGATGGTGATGTTTGTGCTGATGCTGATCCTGACCGTCCTGCAACTACGGTTCATCGAGCGGCGGGTGCATTACAGTTGAAGGCGGGAAGGTTGAAGATTGAGGGTTGAAGGCGGGAAGGTTGAAGGTTGAAGGCGGGAAGGTTGAAGGTTGAAGGTTGAACGTAAGAACGTGGTGCGCGGTGCGAGAGGTGTGAGGCGAGGGGCAAGAGGGAGGGGCGAGAGGCGTGAGGCGTGAGGCGAGGGACGAGGGGTAAGAGGCGAGGGACATCCTCCTAACCATATCTATGGAACAGCAGGCAGAATTGCGACAACAGACAGCAACGAGGCAACGAGAGCGTCATCAGCGCGCATTTGCTTTGCAGCAGCGTTGGCTCTGGCGCATCCTGGGATATGCAGCAATCGTGCTGTCGGTGATCGTGATTGGCTTGCCGATCTACTGGATGCTGATCGCATCCTTCAAGACCAGTCGCGAGATCTACACCGTCCCGCCAACCTGGATCCCGCTCAACCCCACGCTGGACAACTACCCCGCCGCCTGGCAAGCGGCGCCGTTTGCCCGCTACTACCTCAACAGCATCATCGTCACTCTGGTAACGACTGTTTCGAAGATGACCCTGGCGGTGCTGACGGCGTATGCGCTGGTGTTCCTGCGCTTCCCTGGCAAGAATATCGTCTTCCTGATCGTGCTCGCGGCGCTCATGGTGCCAGCGCAGATCACGATTGTGCCAAACTTCCTGACAATGGGCGATCTTGGGCTGGTCAATACATACTGGGGGTTGATCCTGCCTGGTGCGGCGACGGCGTTCGGCACCTTCCTGATGCGCCAGTATTTTATGACATTGCCGCGCGAAGTGTTTGAGGCAGCCGAGATCGATGGCGCAGGTCATATGCGGCGTCTGTGGGCGATTGCGATACCACTGGCGATGCCGGCGCTGGTCACAACCGGTCTGTTCGCAGTCGTCAACGAGTGGAACGAATTTCTCTGGCCCCTGATCATCACCAGCACGGAAGACATGCGCACCCTGCCGATCGGCGTGGCGCGCCTGCTCGATCAGGAAGGACTGGCGCGCTGGGGTGTGGTAATGGCAGGTACGATGTTCGTTGTACTGCCGGTTGTGCTGTTGTTCGTCTGGGCGCAACGCTACATCGTCGAAGGTATCGCAGCCGGAGCAGTGAAGGGGTAGCGGTGAGCGGGGTTGCACGTTGCACGTTGCACGGGCAAAGGTGGAAGGTTGCAGGTGGGAAAAGTTGCGCCGTTGCATCGCAACCTCTCCCACGGGCGATGGCACATTGCAGGTGGAGGGATTGAGGGTTGAGATGACCGGTGCAGCCGTGCGTCGATTGCACCGGTCGTATCAGGCGTCAATCCCGAACACAGATGCTGACGAGAGGAGAGAGGAGTCCATGGCAACGATCAACCGACGACAATTCCTGCGCGGTGTGGCGGCTGGCGCCGGTGCGCTGACGCTGGCAGCCTGCGGCGGCGGCACGACGACCGAACCCACAGCGGCGCCAGCGCAACCCACAGCGGCGCCACCCACTGCAATGCCCCAGGGCGCAATGGGTTCAACGGTCGAAATCACCTACTGGGGGTCATTCAGCGGCGTACTCGGTGAGGCGGAGCAGGCGACTGTCGAAGCCTTCAACAGCATGCAGCAGGATGTCAAAGTCAACTACCAGTTCCAGGGCAACTACGAAGAGACGGCGCAGAAGTTGACCGCTGCGGTTCAGGCGCGCCAGACGCCGGACGTCAGCCTGCTCTCGGATGTCTGGTGGTTCTCGTTCTATATCAACGGTCAGTTGCAGCCGCTCGACGATCTGATGGCAGCCGAAGGCGTCAAGCGCGAAGCCTACGTGGATGTGCTGCTCAACGAAGGCATCCGCAAGAATACCGTCTACTGGATCCCGTTCGCACGCTCGACGCCGCTGTTCTACTACAACAAGGATGCCTGGGCGGAGGCAGGGCTTGAGGATCGTGCGCCGAAGACCTGGGACGAATTCATGGAGTGGGCGCCGAAACTCAACAAAGAGGGACGCGCCGCATTTGCCCACCCCGGCGCTGCAAGTTACATCGCCTGGCTCTTCCAGGGTGTGATCTGGCAGTTTGGCGGACGCTACAGCGACCCCGACTTCACCATCCGCATCCACGAAGAGGGCGGCATCAAAGCTGGCAACTTCTACCGTGACACGACCCAGACCTACAAGTGGGCAACCACGCCGAAGGACGTGACCCAGGACTTCGTCACCGGTCAGTCAGCCAGCGCGATGTTGAGCACTGCTGCGCTGGCAGGCGTCGAGAAGAATGCGCAGTTCCCGGTCGGCACCGGCTTTCTGCCGGAAGGACCGGCTGGCTTCGGGTGCTGCACCGGCGGCGCGGGTATGGCCATCCTGGCGGGCCTGCCTGCTGAGAAGCAGCAGGCGGCGATGAAGTGGATCGCCTTTGCCACCGGTGAGGAGTGGACAATTAACTGGGCGCAGCGCACAGGATATATGCCGGTGCGCAAGGCAGCGGTGCAGTCGGAGAGTATGCAGAAATATTTTACCGAGCGCCCCAACTTCCGCACGGCGGTCGAACAGTTGCCGAAGACCCGTCCGCAGGACTCGGCGCGCGTCTATGTACGCGGCGGCGATCAGATCATCGGCAAGGGGTTGGAGCGCATTACGGTTGCGGGCGAAGACCCGGCGAAGGTCTGGATGGACGTCAAGAAAGAACTCGAAGAGGCTGCCGCGCCAACCGTCGAACTGTTGAAGACGGTTGAGGGTTAGGGATCGACATCTGTCACCGGCAACCTGTCATCTTTCGTGTGTTGTGGAGCCGTTGCACTGCAACGGCTCTCTCTTTCTTATGCACCGTGCAATGTTCTGTGTGCCGCTCTCCTCGCTTGCGGCAACATAGTCAGCGTTCTACAATGTAAAGGAACATAACTGCAAACCGCCGGGACGCCGGGAGCGCGCAGGTTTCTATCCATCGCTCGCTGCGTCCGCTGCGTCTCTGCGGTGAAATGACCTTTTCGCAGAAGACCTTTCGTCTCGTCATCATACCCATGTGAGTGCAACTATGATCCACATCGACATCGCCGTTGCCAAAGTGCCGCGTTACGGCGCCTCTGAGAGCGGCGACACGCTCGAAGTCATCGAACGACCCGGAGGCGGTTTATCGGTCGTGCTGGTAGACGGGCAGGGGAGCGGGCGTGGCGCCAAGACGTTGAGCAACCTGATCGCCACCCGCGCCATTACCCAACTCAAAGATGGAGCACGGGACGGGGTCGTGGCGCGCGCTGTCCACGACTATCTGTACACCTACCGCATGGGGCAGGCGTCTGCGACGCTCAATATTCTCTCGATCGATTTTGCCAGCGGCAGTCTGCGCGTCTCGCGCAACAATCCGGCGCCCTTCTTCGTTCTGGATGCTTCGGGCGAGGTGCAGATGCACAATGAGCCATCGACTCCGATAGGGTTGCATCCGCTGACGAAGCCGGTGATCAGCGAAATACCGCTGCGCTCCGGGGTGCAGATTGTTATGTTCACCGACGGGTTGCTGAAGGTTGGCGAGCGCTACGGTGTTGATATGGAACTCGGCAACTACCTTGCCGGATGGTGCACATACGCAGATCAACCGGCTACGGCGCTGGCAGAGGCGCTCCTCAATCGTGCGCTCGAACTCGATCGGAACGAACCGACCGACGACATCAGCATCGTTGTTGCGGCAGTTGTCGAGCGCGCGAGCGCCAACCGCGCGCGGCGTATGACGGTCAGCGTCCCTGTTGAGCGCAGCGTTGAGCGTCACGAGGAAGCGTTAAGCGATACCGACGATTGAGACTTCTTCGGATAACCGCCGAACGCGGGGCATACGCGTCGAGATCAATGCTCAGCGGATCGCGTCGGAGAGCGGGCGGGAGAGGTACAGGTGCATCTCCGGCGACAGGAAGATGCGACCGTGGCGCCCCCGACGGGATTCGAACCCGTGATCTCCACCTTGAAAGGGTGGCGTCCTTGGCCTCTAGACGACGGGGGCGCGCCATTGCCATTATACCAGAGATTCTCCGCCGGGCAAACGCCGCAGGTGCGTTGCGTTCGCCTGGAGAGGGCTTCAGGCGCGTGGCGCCGGAGTTTTCTCCTTCTCGTCCTGATCGTTGAGATCACGCAGAAGATCGTCGTCGCTCAGGTTGAGTGGCACAACCTTCTCATCCTGCGCTTCCGCCGGCTCCTCGTCATCTGCGGGTTCATCCAGCGGTGCGACGGTTGTATCGACCTGCGCGACGTACTTTTTGAGCGTCAGCAACTGCTTTGCCAGGAGCGGCGCCTGATCCGCAGTGAGCGCCCGTGTGAGTTCGACATCGAGCAGCGCCGAGGTTCCGGCGCCGGGCAGGACGGTGGCGCGTTTGACCGGCGCGCCGAGACGTGCGAGCGCATCGAGCGCCTTGCCGACAGCGCGGTTGTCGTCGTATAGATGGATGCGCAGGCGACTTACCGGTCCGCCAAAATTCAGGCGCGCCTCGACCCACTCAAGGATCGTCAATGTAAAGAGAAACAACAGGGTGCCGAAGATAGCTAACCATCCCAGACCGGTCGCCACTGTGACTCCTATTCCGGCGCACCCCCACAGGGTCGCTGCCGTCGTCAAACCGCGCACCGTTGTGCCATGACGCAGGATTGCGCCAGCGCCCATGAACCCTATCCCCGACACCACATAACTTGCCACACGCAACGCATCACGCTCTCCTGTCAACTCGGCAAAGCCGTAAGCGCCTGCCATGGTTACCAGGCATGCTCCTAATCCGACCAGAATATGGGGACGAAAGCCACTCGCGCGCTCGTGCCCAGAACGTTCGATCCCGATCAATCCGCACAACACCATCGTCAGTAACAACCGTCCCATCGTCACAGGGTCGATAGGTCCTATCAGTCGCATCACATCCAGACCAATGTTCATCTGGCGCCTTTCTCCTCTCTGCATGGTGAGATCGCTGCACAACTATCTTAGCGCAAAGTCGCCATGATGCCGCTCGTGTATCGTCGTATGATACCGTTGCTCATGCAATGGCATTGTTCCCCTCAAGCGATTCCGGTCGGCGCCTGTTTCATAAACCGTCAGGACGTTCGCCTGAACCGTTTCCGGCTCATAGCGTCCTCATCTGTTCAGGGTCGATAGAGGTTGCCCGGATGTCCAGCTTCCATCGCATCGCTTGCCAGACGCTCCGCTGCGGCGAGCACCGCCACCCGATGGTGGGACTGACGGAGCAGGCGGAGTGCGGCGATCAGCGTGCACCAGCGCAGCATCGTGATACGCTCGTTGAATTGAGGGCGCTCCGTTCCATCTACGACGCGGACCAGAAAGTATATGAGTTGCTTGTGGATGACCTGCCCGCCCTTGACAACGGGATAGAGCGTCCGCAGCAGTTCGCCGTGCAAAACGCCGCGCAATCCCGTCTCTTCGGCCACCTCGCGCAGCGCCGCTACGTCGGCCGGTTCGCCTTCCAGGAGTTGTCCCTTCGGCAGGGTCCAGTCACCGCGTTTCTTGATCAGTAAGAACTCAACGAACGCATTGGTTGTCCAGCGATACACGACGCCGCACGCGGCAAACTGCGTCGCCACAGCGAACGGGCGCGTTTGACAGGTTTGAACATATGAGGTTGTCATCGGTTGCTCCTCTTCTGATCCATCCTCAACATCACGCGCTCCTCTCTCGCTATGCAGCTTGAGGGCGGACAGAGCGCATGCGTGATCCGTGCTGCCGATGGAGAGCAGGCGAAGGCGCACCCTTCGCCTGCCCCATCCGCCGTTCTATCCCCGGAGCGGAGCGTGAGAGGGTAAGATGCCGATGTGAGCGTCAACCGCCGTTCTCTGGCAGGCGCAGACGCCCCTCACGCGCATCATACTCGAACAGTTCGGCATAGCGCCCCCATTCAATCGCTGTATCGAGCGTGCTGGCAGCCTCTTCGGCGCCCATAAAATCTTCCAGCTCCGTGAGAAATCGCTCACGCGGCGCGCGGTGATCGGGGCGCGTGGAGAGGACGCGCCGGATGTGCGCCACCAGCGGAACGCGATTCATCAGATGTTCGGCAAAGATCACTTTGCGTTCCTGAATGTCGCTCCGGGCCAGTTTCACCCCTTCCGGCAACAGGTTGATATCCCCCTCGCGGGTCTGCGCAAAACCCAGCAACTCGGCTGCATCGATCAGCGGAAACAGGTCGTCTGCATCGAGTTGCATGCCAGCAGCCAGTTCCGGAAGATCGCCGCGCCCCTGTTCCGACCCTGCTTCCACCTGCTCGATCAGCCCGATGATCTGCGCTACTTCCGCTTCCGGCAGACGCATCCCCAGGCTGGTGCGATCGCTCTCAACATCGACAGCGCCGACAAATGCCGCTGCTGGCGTCGTCATTGCCCGATAGATCGTCTCGACCCTGGCGAGAAATGCGGGATCGTTGCGATCACGCGGTCGAGGCAGATCGATCGGTTCGTTGCTGATGATCCGTCCGGGGTTGGAACTGAGAATGAGCACCCGGTCAGCCATCAGAACCGCTTCTTCAATGTTATGCGTCACCATCAGAATTGCCTGCGTCGGAATGCGCCGCGCTTCCCAGAGATCAAGCAGCTCGGTGCGCAGATTTTCCGCCGTCAGCACGTCGAGTGCTGAGAACGGCTCGTCCATCAGCAAGACGTCGGGGTTCGTCACCAGCGCGCGGGCGAAGCCGACCCGCTGGCGCATGCCGCCCGACAGTTCTTTCGGGTAGGCGCTTTCAAACCCATCGAGACCGATCAGGTCGATTGCGGCCAGCGCCCGCCGACGGCGCTCCCCCTCTGGCACTCCCATCGTTTCCAGTCCCAATTCAACGTTCTCCAGCACCGTCAGCCACGGGAAGAGCGCAAAGGACTGGAACACCATCGCCATCCCGGGCATCGGACCGGTCACCGGTCGATTGCGGTAGCGCACCTCCCCGCTCGACGGCGAAATCAGCCCGATGAGACAACGGAGCAGTGTTGATTTACCAGATCCGGAGCGTCCCAGCAGAGCGACAATTTCACCTTCCGCCAGGTCCAGATTGATGTTGTCGAGCACCAGCAGATCGTTGCCTTCGGGCGTTTTGAAGAGTTTACGCAGATTGCGGACGCTCAGGATCGTTTTCCCGACGCCAGCTGTCGTCTTCGGTATCAGGGTCATCGCCATATGCCGCTCCTTTCAGCTAAGGCGTTGGCGGCCTCAGCCAGAATCGATGCCATACACGCACGTCACCACCGCTGGTCCATCACCTTTCTGCCGGTTCAATCTGACTCGACCCGTTTTCGGTGGTCTCGACCTGCTGCACCGGCGCCGCTATCGTATACCTGCCATACAGGTGCAGCCCTGCAAAACTGCCCAGGATCAGCAAGTACAACACAATGACGGCCTGAATGATCTCCCGCTCGAGTTGCGCAATGCGGGGACGATTGGCGCGGGCCCGTGCTATGGCTTCGCGCCGCCGCTGCGCAGCCCCGGCAATGTCGTCCTGAAGCGTCAGGTCAGCGTTCCAAACAAGTCCGAAGCTGGCTGTGCCGTTAAACGTCTCATCCATCGTTTCATACGAGAGCTTCTTCATGATCAGCGCCTCCTTGTGCGAGGGGTTAGCACCGGTGTTCTAAGGCGTTTGCAGACCACCGGTAAAAACTTGCGTCATTCAATTACCGTAGCAACCCGCGCTGTTTGACGTAAATCAGTGGCAGCAGCGCCAGCAACGCCGTCAGGGCGATAACCATCGGCTCGCCGTACTGCCACTCCAGGATAGGCATATAGGCGAAATTCATGCTGTAGTACGTCGAAATGAGTAGAGCGGGCAGAAACACTGCGGTGAGCACCGAAAACACCTTGACAATCTGATTCTGCTTGACGCTCAGCGCCAGGTTATTGGACGTTTGTAAGAGACGTACACGGTCATGGACGAAATGCACGTGCTCCTCGACCCCTTCGATGTCATCAATGAGGGTGTGGTAACGTTGCCTGAGATGGGAAAACTCCTGCGGAAGACGCGCCAGCGTTTGTCTCGCCACCAGGGCGAGTTGCAGTTGGGTCTGGATGCACTCCGAAAGCAAATCCTCGACTACGCCCAACTCAACCTGGGTCGATACGACATCGCTGACCCCGAAGTCACGCTCGCGTGATTCGAGGCTATTGAGAACGGCATTCGTCTGCACCAGCGCCTCGCCGAGATCCTCGTTCAACGAGTCGAGCAGTTCGTCGGTGGCATCGTTGATCGACTGCAAGACAATAGCGAAGGCTTCGAATGCATCGTTATCACGTCCGTCACGCTGCATCCGTGATACCGCGACGCCGAGCGGTTTTGGAGCAGGCTCTGGCTCCAGGGAGACAAGAATCTCCCGCCCAACTATAAAGATCACCTTGCTGATTATCTTCTTGTTCCCCTCGACGCTCAGAAACGTCAGAGGGTAAATCAGGAATTCCCCTACCTGGCTGATACCGCTTGTCACAGTCTGGATAAGGTCGATGCCCAGGCGTTGCTTGATCACTGCGAGTGCATCGGTCTGGGCAGCGCTGACACGCAGCCACCGGTTAACCGGGGGCGTCTGATTGATAGTAACTGGAACCGAAAACGCTTCGTTCTGGCTCATCGAGATCCTCCTTCACCTTCGGACGAGTTATCGGGAATGACGTTCTTCTCAAGATAAAACTCCCTGTGCGTACCCGATGTGGAAGACGTGCGCGTCTCCAGATGGTAGTTGCCAAAATGCAGCGCCGTCACGATCGCAATCGTGATACCCCAGGCGAGACCCATCATGACGAATGACAATTTTTCGTAGCGGGTCCAGCGCGTTGATGGTTTGTATCGAGACGTCTGGCTCTGCGCACGGTCTATAGTTCGTGTCCAGACGAGAGGTTCTGTGGGAGTGTCAACCCCACCAGACCATCTGCCGTAAGTAAACTGTTGCATTGTTGGACCTCCCTCCGCTCATCTGTTGTGTATCGTTATCTGAGCGCCCCCGCTTGTCTGATGATGATCACGGGCACTGCTGTCACTAATAGCACGCCCAGCATTTGTACCCACGAGGAGGCAAACCACGACAACTCCGGCATGAACCGAAAGTTCTGCCCATACCAGTTGATCAAGGCGGTACCCGGTACAAATATGGCCCATAGCACTGTGAACACCTTGACCACATTCAGGTCGCTCATTGCGACGGTTTCTTGCGCTGCCAGTTGATGAAATCGCTGTCTCTCCTGCATGAAGCATGCACGTCGCTGCACGCTTTCAATCTCGGCGACCAATTCATCAACGCGCTCAACCGTCAACCATGACCGTTGAAGAACAGCGCGGCGCAGCTGGCGCCCGGCCCGTTCCAGGTCGTATAACGATTGCAACACGAAAGACAGCGGGGCAGGCAGGGTCGATAGGTAAGCATCTAAGTTTGCTACATCCTCAACTCCGCCAGCCTCATCAGTGCCAACATTCGTCAGGAGGCGAGCATTAACGTGCCCGGCTACGCTCAACCCATCATCGATCGCGTCGAGCACTTTTGCCGTCTGGACCACTAACTGGTGCAAGAGAACCAGCGCCGTCGCGTGGGAACTTTCAAACGGAAGCCCCTGAGCCTGCATCCACTCGCGCGCCTGACCGGGCCATAGCTCACCGTGAACTGTCTCCACCGTGTAGAGGGGAGTCTGATCGTCACGTTGGAACCACAGCATATCGGTCACTAACAGGCGCAACCCTTCGAGTCTTGTACAGCGAATGCGCAGGACGCCTTCAGGTCGAACCATGGTCTCGGTCGTCAGGGGCAGCCCATACATTCGGGCTACATCTTCAAGCTCCTGCTGGTTGCTTACCTGCAGGCGAACCCAGGCAGGTAGTTCGTTGACCTTTTTCATCGCATCCACCCCTTCTTTCTGATGTAAAACAATGGCAGAATGGCGCTCAAGCCCGTAAGAACGATGACCGCCCATTCTCCCCATGGCAGAAACAGTTCGGGCATCTCAGCAAAGTTTTGTCCGTAAAAGGCGGCGACCAGGGTCGGCGGCGTGAAGACCGCAGTCACGATGGTGAACACTTTGATCACATTGTTTTGCTTGAGATCGAGCGTGGTCATCAGCGATTGCTGCAGGTTGCGGATCTTGCCGTGCTGAAAGTGCGCGTAGCGCCGCAGGCTATGGATGTCCGACAACAGCGTGGGCAGCGCCTGACCAAACTGCGTATGACCCGCAACACGCCGCAGCCAGCGGACGGCTCGGGCAAGCATCAACTGGCTCTCGACTGTCTTCGCAACCAGTTCTTCGGCTTCAGCCAGTGTGACTACCGTATCGGCGATGTCTGCGACACCGACCTGGCGCCCAGTTATCTGGTAGCCGCCCCCTGCAGTGGCTACAGACTCGCCAAGTTCGTCGAGACGCTCGGAGATCTCCCGGATGGTCGCATGAGCTGCGTCGTTGAGCGATTGCAGAATGAGAAACAGGACAGAAGCAGGATCATGGGTCTTGCCAGCCTGAACTTCTTCGAGCACGATTCGGCTTGCCACATCCAACGCGCCAAGACGCGCATCGTGCTCGACACTGATCAGCACGGAGTTGCCGAGGGCGAACACAACGTTTGTCTCCCGGTATTCATGATGCTGGTAAACGATCAGGTCGACCGGGATGATCACAAAGCCGTACTCCTCAACTGCCGCGCGTCCGACCCTTGCCGACAGATCGATGCCATACATGTGTTTCACCTCCGCCAGCCGATCACCTTGCTGCCGGTCCAGCCTCATCCAACCCGCTTGAAGCAGACGCTCACGAGCCGATGCAGAAGTGATGTCACTCGTTGTCATTGTGTGTCTCCAGTCTTTTCTAGAGGTCATAACACTCCCTAATCCAGACGGAAACGGGTTTCAGCCAGCGCATAGAGTCGGCGCCAGAACAGGCGGTTGAATCCCAGAACGAGCAATCCCATTACGAGCATGCCCAAACCGACGTGCGGGTTAAACTCGCCAGTGCTCCAGTAGGCGATGTAGGCGCCCAGACCGGTCAGGGTGAGGGTCGTTGCGCCCCACGACACGACCTCAGAGACGATGGACGCATTCCAGGAACCGCCCGAAGCCGTAATCCCGCCGGTGACGAACGCTGGAAAGATTGCCGGAATAATCAGTTTGCGCCACCATGCCCACCCTCGCAGACCAAGCACCCGGGCAGCCTCTTTCAGATCGTTTGGAATGCTGATCGTGCCAGCGATCACGTTGAACAGGATGTACCACTGCGCTCCCAGAATCATCAGTGGCGCCTGAAACAGGTTCTGCGGCAGCGCATAGGTAGCGATGAGCACCACTGCAATCGGAAAGAGCAGGTTAGCGGGGAAAGCAGCAGCAAACTGCGCCAGCGGCTGCACAAACTGGGCGACCCGCGGGCGCAATCCGATCCAGACCCCAATCGGAGTCCAGACCAGTGTCGAGATGCCGATCCAGATCACCACTCGCATAGTCGTGAGCAGTCCAAGCCACAGGCACTCCAGTACCTCTGACCAGGATACTTTGCCTGCAGGTACCATGGGTGTAGCGCAGGCGGCGGCCAGATCACCCGGCGCGCCGACGCGCTCGTCACGCAGCACTTCCGCCATCTCTGCACCGACTCTCGTCCCGTCTGCGGTCACTGCGCACACAGCCGACAGCCAGACTGTATGATCGGGGTTGACCGTGACTCCGACGGCAGCAAAACGGCGGGCAATCTCCGGGTTGAGATCGGTATTGACATTTGGATTTGCCGCCAGAATCCGACCATTATCGAAACCCAGCCCCGGACCGAACATATACGTCGCCAGGAACCATACCGCCCACAGCGCCGCTGCGATCACGAGCGCATACCAGATCCGGTCAATCGCACGATCAATCGGTCGCAGCGATGGTTGCGGTTCGACGCGCGGACCAGGATGATCACCCGTCAGCCGAACCGGAATGCTCTGGCGGATCGCGGCGCCAAGCGCACCCAGGCTGCTGGCGATCCCCGACCGCTGCAACAAACGCAGCATCCACGATTGTGCAACTTCCTGCGCCTCAGACTGCTCGAACTTGAATTTTTCAGACCAGGCGACGATAGGGCGGAAAATCAACTGGTCGTAGATCAGAATGATTATCAGTAACGTCAGACCGGCATACACCATCGCCGCAACATCCGCCTGCTCAATCGCCAGCCCGACATACGAGCCGACTCCAGGCAGATACTGATCATTGTCGCGCCCGACCACCGAGATGACCTCAGAGGCGACCACAAAGAACCACCCGCCCGATACTGACATCATTGTGTTCCAGATGAGACCGGGCATTGCGAAAGGAACTTCCAGCTTCCAGAACTTTTTCCACGGCGAGAGCCGTAACACGGCAGCAGCCTCTTGTAGCTCCCTGGGCGTGGTGATCAACGAGTGATAGAAGCTAAAGGCCATATTCCACACCTGCGAGGTAAAGATTGCAAAGATACTGGCCGCCTCCAGACCGAGCAGGCTGCCGCGGAACATGCCGAGAAAAATCGCCGTTGTCACCGTCAGGAACCCCAGGATTGGCAGTGACTGGAGGAAATCCAGCGCTGGAATGATAACGATCTCAGCGCGCCGCGACTTGGCTGCCAGGGTCGCCACGGTGAACGTGAACAGCAGGCTCAGCAGCACAGCAAGGAACATGCGGAACACCGTCCGCAACCCGTAATAGGGCAGGTTGGCAGGATTTAGAGAAACAGTTAGATCAGGCGTCGTCTCATCGAATGGCTGCGACGCGCCCTGAAACGCGACCGTCAGCAACAGGATCGCCACGATCACCAGCGGGACGACCACAAGGTCCCAGGGCGTCAGCTTGAAGCGCGGGCGCAGCACGCCCGCGTCAGGAAACGTCACGCGCATACGTGTCCTCCTGAGATGGTCAAGGCTTTGGTAACGAGATTCCAACATCGAACGCAACGTCGTCGTTGTCAGGAGGCTTCTCACAGCCGGTATGGTCACCGAAAGGCGCGCAGGAGCAGCGCCGCATCCAGAATCGCTCGCGTATCGCGCTGCTCGATCCACTCAGCCCAGCGCAGTGCAACGTCCGAACCGCAGCGTGGCAGGAGCCACAGCCAGACGCGGTCAAAAGAGTCGAGACCTTCGGACGGCAGAGCATGCAGTCGAGTCAACATCCGCTCATAGCGCTGCTGGTGGAAGCGTTCCTGTTCCGCCATCCGGATCAACAGGATCTCGTGCCGCTCATCGGGCGCTCGATCTGCCAGACGCCGATAGAGTGACACGATCACCTGGTGGCGACGCCAGGCGCGCTGGATGGCTTCGATCAGCAACCAGCGCAGCGTCGCCTGGCGATAGAGGTGTGTGGTTGCCAGCATAAGCAGTTCCTCCGAATGTGCGCTTATTCGACTCCGACGACCTGATACATCGGCTCTGGTTCCGGCGCTCGCTCGCCTGTCGCTGCGCGCTGCAGCGTCGTGGCGGTCTGAGTCCGGCGATTGCGGATCACCAGTGTTTGTGGCATGTCGGTGGTCTGCGAGAGCGGGCGCACCTTCTTCGGGCGCACGAATGTCGCGGTCAGGCGCCCATCTTTGTCCATCGTCCAGCGGATCGTCAGCATCGCGGGTTCCTCCTTTCGCCTTCAAGCCAAAAGTTTCCATCTGTGCGGCGGTTGCAGGGCGCAACAAACCATGCGCGCGATCCGACGATCGGCGCCGACCGACATGCACGCACAACGGAGAGCAAGCGCTCCCTGACCGCCTGCCAGCAAGGGACAGACGGTTGTAGCGTGCAATCACAAATTGTTGTCAGAGACCTGGAAGACAGCAGCGCAACGCCGTGGATGGGAGATGCGCGCCGGGGGTGCGCACATCGGGCTTGCGCTCAACAAACAACCCTGGCGCACCTTTCTCGCCAGGGTGTCAAGAAGGAACGTAGCCAGAACTACGCGACACTGACGAGAAGGAGATGCGTCTGGAGTGCTGTTGCGGCGTTGCGCCGCCGACTACAATGACCGCCTTCGTCCATATCTGCCTCAAATAGAAATCCCCCTGGCATTGCCAGAGGGATCGAACGCTCTTGCGAACGCTCCCCCTCCGGTTGATCTTAAGCTTTCACACAACGTAACGGTTGAACCGTAGTTACCTTGGCAAAGCCCTTAAGCCGAGCCTGCTGTGCGCCCCTGAGCGTCTTTCGACGGGCCGGAGCAGTAACCTGTGTTTGTGTGAAGCCGCGCCTACCAGGGAGCAACTTCTCAGTGACCGGCGATATAATATCTCACAAGATCAGGGTTGTCAAGAGGGAATCTTCCTGTCTTTCCGGCGCGATCGGTCGCTACAGCGCATCTGTGGCGCTGTATCCAACCTGTAACTGTCCCGACTACCCTCATAAACAGAAATGGTTGCGCAGAGCGCGTCTTTTTTATCCCCTCTGAGAACCTGCGCTTGAGCCGCAACCGGACCCCAGCATACAATCCGCCCTTGTCGGGCGCACCTGTCGAAGGAGACGCGAATGGGCCAGAAAAACGGCTTTGATCCGAACGATCCGATTGGCAATCTGCGCAAGGCCCGCGATGCGACGCTCGACGCGTGGGCCAAGGCGATGATCGACCTGGTCAATACTGAGACGTTTGCACGCTGGATCGGCGCGACGCTCGATTCCTATCTGATTGCGTCGGCGCCGCTTCAGAACCTGATCAACACGTCGATGAAGACGTCGCTGGCGCGGCTGAACCTGCCATCACGCGACGAACTCACCACGCTGGCGCGCCGGGTGACGAATATCGAAATGCGTCTGGACGATATCGAGATAAAGATCGACCAGTTGATGCATGCGTTGCGCACCCAAACACCGGTGATCGTCGAGATGCTCACCGAGCAACTCGAACAGAACCGGCAAGAAGGAGTGGAACTCAACGGCATGGAGCAGCGTCTGGCGGCGCTTGACCATAAGGCTGATCAGATGCTCCAGTTGATCGAACGATTGCAGCAGGCGGCGCTGGAGCAGGCGGAGGCTGCGCAGAAGCGCCGGAAAGCGCCACGACCGCTTCAACCGCCGGAACCCGAAACGCCGACGCCTGAAGAGGTCAAAGAAGATCACGCTATCGAGGGGTTTTAAACCTGCGGCATGTGCCGCGTTTGAGCAACAAGGAGTATGTCGATGACGACGTCGCCTGAGACGACGCTCTTTCCTGTAGATCCGGCAACAGTGGCAAAAAATCTGTACACTGAGGTTGAACGTCTTGGGAAAGCGTATGAGATGGGGGTCAGGATCGCGACGGGCAAGCAAAAGGCAAAAGTGGCGCAGACGCCAAAAGAAGCGATCTGGACGCTGAATAAGACGACCCTCTATCACTACTATCCCCAGGCGCCAGCCGAGAAGCGTAAGCGCGTGCCGCTGTTGCTGGTCTTTGCTCTGATCAACAAACCGTACATCTTCGACCTGCGCCCAGGCAATAGTTTTGTCGAGTACATGGTGCAGCAGGGGTACAACGTGTATCTCGTCGATTGGGGTGCGCCCGGTCCGGAAGACGCGCACCTGACCTTCGATGATTACGCGCTCGAATACCTGCCGCGCGCCGTGCGACGCCTGCAAATGCACAGCGGGCAGCGCGACTTCAGCATGCTTGGCTGGTGCATCGGCGCAACCCTGGCGGCGATCTATGCGGCAATGCGCCCGGACGACGGTTTGCGCAACCTGATCCTCCTCACTGCACCGATCGACTTCTCCAACAAGGATGCGATAGGTCCCTTCCCCAAGTGGCTGAAGGAAGATTACTTCAACCTGGACGCAATTCTCGAACAGACCGGCAACTACCCCGGCGAAATGATCGATGTCGGCAGCAAACTGCTCAAACCGGTCGAAAATCTGGTCGGCAATTATCTGCGGTTGCTTGATAACCTCGACGATCCAAAGATCGTCGAGTCGTGGCAGGCGATGAATACCTGGGTGAGCGATGGCGTCCCGTTTGCCGGCGCGGCATACCGGCAACTGGTCGTCGATCTCTACCGCGAGAACCGCCTGATGAACGGCACCTGGATCATGCGCGGTCGCCCGGTCAACCTGGGGGACATCAAAGCATCGCTGCTCAACATTATTGCGCGACAGGATCACATCGTGCCGCCGTGTCAGTCGGAAACGATCCTGGATCGTGTCAGCAGTACCGACAAACATCAGATCATCATGCCAGGCGGTCATATCGGCATTATGGCTGGCAGCGGGGCGCGTCGCGGCTTGTGGCCGCAGATCGATGCCTGGCTTGCCGATCGCTCGATCTAAGACGTTATCATCAACGAGGAGATGAAGACGATGCGCCTGAAGGGTAAGGTTGCAATTGTGACCGGCGCAGGTCACGGCATTGGTAAAGCGACCGCGATTGCCTTCGCTCGCGAAGGGGCGCACGTCGCCGTTGTTGACATCAATATGGCCGGCGCTGAAGCGACGGTGGCAGAGATTACCAGGCTGGACGGTCGAGCGCTTGCTGTCCAGGCTGATGTCTCTCAGGCAGCGTCGGTGGAGTCGATGGTCGAAACGGTGCTGGCGTGGGGTGGTCGGATCGATGTGCTGCTCAACAATGCCGGTATTACGCGCGACGCTCGCCTGGTCAAAATGACCGAGCAGCAATGGGACGCGGTGATCAATGTCAATCTCAAGGGCGTCTGGTTGTGCGCGCGCGCCGTTGCGCCGCACATGAGCGCTCAGGGGAGCGGCTCGATCATTAACGTCAGTTCTATCGTCGGGCTGTACGGCAACTTCGGTCAGTCGAACTATGCCGCAACCAAAGGCGGCGTCATTGCAATGACCAAGACCTGGGCGCGGGAACTCGGTCCGTCGGGTGTGCGGGTCAATGCGGTCACGCCGGGATTCATCGCTACTGAGATGATTACGACCATCCCGGAGAAGGTGATCCAGACGGTCTGCGAACGCACGCCGCTACGCCGACTCGGTAAGCCGGAAGAGGTCGCTGCAGTGTATGTCTTCCTCGCGTCGGATGAATCGAGTTTTATGACCGGTTCGGTCATTCAGGTGGACGGCGGCTTGCTCTGGTAGATGTCCGCCCGTGCCTGGTTTTCTGCGCCTTTTTGCGAGTAATGCCGGATGATGCCATCCGGCATTGCTATTTTCGTCATCGTCTGGTTGTGTTATGATTTACTCACCGGTCTGTATGATTGAACCGTATGGCTGACGATCTGTTGCTCGGTATCGATGTTGGGACGACCAACATCAAAGCGCTGGTGTTTGATCTCCACGGCGCCTGTGTGTCTGCCGCCAGCACAGCCACGCCGGTCGAGCGACCGCATCCGGGGTGGGCTGAACATGATCCCGACATGCTCTGGCAGGCGGTGGTCGATGTCATCCGCTGCGCCCTGGCGCCGCTCGACGATCCGCAACGGGTGCGTGGTCTGGCAGTGGCAAGCGTCGGCGAGGCGGGTGTGCTGGTCGATGCGCGCGGTGAGCCGGTCGCGCCGGTGATCGCCTGGTACGACCGTCGTACTGCGCCCTACGTGCAGCGCTGGAATGCTCAGGACGATCCGCTCGAGACGTTTCGCCTGACCGGTATGATCCCTGTGCCAATTTACGGCATGTTCAAGTTGCAGTGGTTGCGTGATCATGCGGCGGAAGGATATGCCGCCGCGACAACCTGGCTGCATATTGCCGATTATATTGCCTTTCGCCTGTGCGGCGCGCGTGCAACCGATTATTCGCTGGCGTCGCGCAGTATGCTCTTCGATCTCCGCGCGCGCCGCTGGTCGAGTGCGCTGATCGATTGCGCCGGGTTGCGGGGTGATCTGCTGCCGGAACTGGTTGCAAGCGGCACGCGCATTGGCGAGGTCTCACCATCGGCGGCAGCGGCGACCGGTCTGTCACCGGGAACCATTGTCGGCGCCGGCGGTCACGACCATGTGTGCGGCGCACTGGCAGCCAATGTGCGCCGCCAGGGTGATTGCCTTGACTCGATGGGAACGGCGGAAGCAGCGTTTCTGCCGCTCGACGACATCCCGCTCGATGAGCGTCTGTTTGTCGCCAATGTCTCTTCCTGGACGCACGTAACCTTTGGAGTGCACGTGGCGCGTGACCGCTACTACGCGATGGATGGCCTGTTCAGCAGCGGTGCGGCGGTTGAGTGGCTGCGCGGGTTGATCGCGCCGGGTGCGTCGCTCCATGAGGCGTCTGCCGAAGTGGAAACGCTGGCGGATTCGGCGCCTCCAGGCAGTATGGGAGTGCTCTTTCTGCCCCATCTGACTGCCGGTGAACGTGGTGCGTTTGTGGGTTTGACTGCCAGCAGCGGGCGGTCGGCGCTGGCGCGTGCGGTCTACGAAGGTCTGGCGTTCGAGTGGCGTCATATGCTGGAGCATATCGAAGGCATGCTGGGGGTGCGCGCTGCGACAATTCGGGTGATCGGCGGCGGGACGCGCCTGCCGGTCTGGCTCGGCATCAAGGCGGATGTGCTGGGGCGTCCTTTACAGGTGCTGGATATGGACGAAAGCGTCGCGCTGGGCGCCGCGCTGCTTGGCGGGCTTGCGGCGGGCGTCTATCGCAACGAGGATGAGGCGGTTGGCGCGTTGCAGTTGAACGAGCGCACGATTGCGCCTGATGATGCGGCGCACACGCAGTACGAACGTGTCTACCGCGGAGCGTTTCTCCGCCTTGCGCCTGCGCTGGCGCCGGTGCATACCGCACTCGATGGGTTGGAGGCGCCATGAGCAGAACGATCATCTTCCACCTGGCGCCGGCTGAGCGCTGGACAACCTGGCCCGACCATGAACCATATGTTCTGGCTGAATTCGCCGCCGACGGGTTTGTGCATTGCACAGCGGGCGAAGCGTTGATGGCGCGCGTCGCCAATACGCTGTACCGCGATACTCCCGGCGATTTCGTGCTACTGGTCATCGACGTGGATGCGCTCACAGCGCCCGTGCGCTGGGAGGCGCCAGCCGGTGCAGACCTGGCGCCCCTCTTCCCGCACATCTATGGTCCGATCAATCGGGAAGCGGTTATTGAGGTTCGGCGCATCCAGCGCGCCGCCGATGGCGTGTTTCTGCTATAATCAAAGCATTATCAGGCAAGGACAAAGCGTATGGCTGATACAACGCGACATGCCAGAGCGCGGCGCAAGCCGGGCGACGCCGGACCGACCGAAAAGATGCGCGAGTATCTGGAAGTCATCTACTATCTGGCGGCGCGTGGCGAACCGGTGATCAGCGCGCGTCTGGCGGAATGGATGCATGTCACCCCGCCGACGGTCGCCGATATGGTGAGCCGAATGGAGGATCGCGGCTACATTATGCGCGATGGGCGCGGTGAGATTTCGCTGACCGATGAAGGTTTTCGTCTGGCGGAAGCGATGGTGCGGCGACATCGCATCCTGGAGCGTTTCCTGGTGGATGTGATGGGGTTGCAGTGGCATGAAATTCACGAGGAGGCGGTGCGCCTGGAACATGCTCTCTCGCCGCGCCTGGAGGAGCGCATCGAGGAACTCGTCGGCGACGCCGCTACCTGCCCCCACGGCAATCCCATTCCAGGGCGCTGCGCCTCGTACACGGGTTCAGTGCGCCTCGATCAGGTCGCGCCGGGAGGGGTATTCACGCTGCGGCGCATCTCTGAGGAAGCCGAAGAAGATACCGTTCTGATCCGCTACCTGCAAAACAGTCATCTGGTGCCGGGTGAGCGTTTCGCCATTATTGATTGCTCTCCGGTCTATGGTGTCACCCTCCAGCGCGACGACCGACAGATCACCCTGTCGCCGCAGATCGCCGCGTACCTGTGGGGAGATGTGACCGCTACCTGATCCGCCCGAACTGACGCTCAATCTGGGTCGTCGTCAGCAGAATCATGGTCGGGCGACCGTGAGGGCATGTGCGTGGCGACTCGCACTGCTCGAGTTGCATCACCAACCCGCGCATCTCGTCGAACGAGAGGGTCTGCCCTGCGCGCACCGACGTGTGGCACGAGAGGGTGATCAGCATCGCTTCGCGCCAGTCGTGAGGCGTTGCGCCGCCCCGCCCGCTCAAATGATCGGCGATTTCGAGCAGCGCAGTCGTCAGATCGCCCGGATAGAGCACCGCCGGAATGGCGCGCACGCGCAGGCTGCGCCCAAACGGTTCCACAACAAATCCCCATTCCGCCAGCCGGTTGGCGGCAGCGAGAAGCAGGTCGTGCGCGGTTGGCGGCAGATCGACCACCTGCGGCATAAGCAGTTCCTGACTTTCGACGGCGCCGGCGCCGCGCTGCGCCATCAGGCGCTCATAGGTGATGCGTTCGTGAGCGGCATGCTGGTCGATCAGATACATGCCGTCGGCTGACTCGGCGACGATGTAGGATTGCGCAATCTGCCCGATGATGCGCAGCGGAGGAAGCCTGGACGCGCGGGTTGGCGGCAATGGGTCAGGGGACGTCACCGGCTCACGTTGCCAGGCGCTGTGACCATCGTCTGTCCAGGCGTTGACCTGAGTCGGCGCTGCAGGTGAATCGCCAGCAGTCATGTGGGGGAACGCCTCCCACCCGCTCTCGTGGGATGTTCCCAGGCGGCGCAGTTCAAACCGGCGCTGTGCAGTCTCGAGCGTCGCTGGCACACCGGGATCGTCCCAGGGGCGCACGCCGCTCTCCAGAAGCGCGCTGCGCACCGCGCGCCCCAACGTACTCATCACCCGCGTCGTATCACGGAACTTGACCTCGCTCTTGGTGGGATGCACATTCACATCCACAGCAGCCGGATGCACAGAGATATTCAGGATCGCCACCGGGTGACGACCCTTCATCAGGAGTGTATGGTACGCTTCTTCGAGCACCATGGCGATCTGCCCGCGCGGCTGGATAGCGCGGCGATTGACGAACAGATGGATCGCCGCGCGCGAACTGCGGGTCAATCCGGGGGGCGAAACCAACCCGCTGACCTGCACATATTCCACGCCTTCACCGGTCGATGCTTCGACCGGCAGCAGTTGACGCGCGACATCGAGACCGTACACCTCGATGGCTGCGGCGCGCAGATCACCATTGCCGCTGGTATGCAGCGTCGCGCGCCCGTCGATCGCAAGGCTGAAGCGCACTTCGGGGTAGGCAAGCGCATACTGGGTGACGACCGCCGTAATTGCAGCCGACTCGGTGGCGTCGGAGCGGAGGAACTCACGCCGAACCGGCGTATTGTAGAACAGGTTGCGCACGCTGATCGTCGTGCCCGGCGAACATCCGCGCGGCATGATCGCCTGCACCTCGCCGCCTGCGATCCGCAGCTCAACGCCGACGTCCGCCCCCGCAGCGCGGGTGATGCAGATTACCTGTGCAACGGCGGCGATGGACGGGAGCGCCTCGCCGCGGAAGCCGAGGGTTGAGATCGACCACAGATCGTCGGCGGTGGACAATTTCGAGGTGGCGTGGCGCGCGAATGCAAGTTCGACTTCATCGGCGGGAATGCCGCACCCATCGTCCTGCACCCGGATTTCACGCAACCCGCCGCCGCGCGCTTCCACGGCAATGCGGCGCGCGCCGGCGTCGAGCGCATTTTCGACCAGTTCACGCACCACCGAAGCGGGGCGTTCGATCACCTCGCCGGCGGCGATCTGAGCGGCTACTGTCGCGTCGAGCACCCGTATTGGCATAGCGACCCTGCCCTGCATGCGAACACGTATGCGAGTATTGTACCATACTCCGGCGCACTATGGCGTCGGGGTGCGTGTCAGCGGCGTCAACGGTATCGGAGTGCGCGTCGGGGTGGCAATGAGCGTCGCTGGCGACGCCCCTGGCGTTGCGGTGACTGCTGGCGCAATCGTGTCGGTAACGCCGGGTGATGGCGACGCCGTACCCGGTTGTGTCGCGGAAGGTGAAGGTGTTGCTGTACCTGGTTGTGCTGCGGAAGGTGAAGGTGTTGCCATAGTCGGTTGTGTTGCCGAAGGTGATGGTGTTGACGGTGTGGCAGGAATGATGGCGGGGTTCTGAGTTGGCGGTTGGAGGGTGGGAATATCGGTCGGGGGAACGTTAGCTGGCGGCGCCTGGGTTGCTGCAATCGTTGGCTGCGGTTCGGCGGGCGCAAGATTCGCCGGACCCGGCGCCAGCACCGACGGATATGCCACAAAGAGGGTCACTGCCACAAGCCCGGCAAAGAGCGCCGTCGCCAGTGTCGCCCCCAACCAGTTCATCCGTCGGGGCACAGACTCACGTTGTGGTGGAAGTGCAGGTGGAGGAGGAGCGGTTGGGGGGGCGGCAGGGGGCGGTGAGATGCGTTCGGTGGCAGGTTCCGCCGGAAATCGGGCAGTTGCAGGGAACTCGACAGTTGCGCTCGTTACCGTTGTCGGCAGTTCGACGGTTGCGCGTTCGGGTTCAGCATCGTCGGTCGTCGCTGGAAGCGCGTCGAGTTCGTCGACTTGCGCGACAATTGCGGTGATGTTATCCGTTCCGCCACGTTCGTTCGCCAGATCGATCAACCGATCAACTGCATCGGCGAGGGGCATCGAGCGCACAATCTCGCAGATCTCTTCATCGCCGACCAGACCGTGCAACCCGTCGGAGCAGAGGATCACCATATCACCCGCCTGGAGCGGCAGATGGAACAGATCGACCTGCACCTCGGACTGATACCCCAGAGCGCGGGTAATCACATTGCGATAGTAACTCGACCGCGCCTGGTCGGCGGTGATCACCCCGGCTGCCACCTGCTCACCGACCAGCGAATGGTCGCGTGAGACCTGGCAGATCTCGTCGTTGCGGATCAGATAGGCGCGACTGTCGCCAACATTGGCGACGTGCAGCATCCCCTGGTAGAACAGGGCTGCAACGCCGGTGGTGCCCATTGCGCCGCGCCCTTCGGCGTGAATGCGTGCATTGGCGCGCTCGAATGCGCGGCGCAACACATCGACGCGATCAGGGGAGGCATCACTGTAGTAGGTGCTGAGGATCGTCTCGACACCGAGCCGGCTGGCAACTTCACCGGCGGCATGCCCTCCCATGCCGTCGCAGACGATCAGCAATTCGCCGTACTGCTCGACCCCTGCGCCTTCGCCAACGCCGAAATCGTCTTCATTATGATCGCGCGTTCTGCCAACGTCAGTGCGAGCGCTATGGCGCAGTTTCATAGGCTCCTCCGGCGGGAGGCATCCATCATTGACGCGCAAGTATACCATGCCAGCAGATCGGGTGCAACCTGTTACGCTTCTCAACGTTACATGGAGTGACCATATTGAAACAATTGCTATCTTTCTGCCGACCCAACCCACATTTCGACACAACCAGGAGGACGTGCAATGCATCGCAGCCAGCAACACAGCCGGTTTTTCATCCGCAGTCTCGTCGTACTTCTCACGCTTATCTTCTCCGTAACGCTTCTCGTTCCATCGTCCGATCCGGTTGCATACGCAAACGAGCCTCTTCTGCTCAAGACATTTTCGCAGTTCTCGAGAGCAACAGTCTTTCGTGGCATGTTCTTCTTCGCCGCCAATGACGGGGTCCACGGTTTCGGGTTGTGGCGCAGCGACGGCACACCCGGCGGAACCCAACTGGTCAGGGTCATTCGTCACGGTCCGGGAAGCAATGAAATTCTGGGATTTCGGGTTGTCGGCGATACCCTCTTTTTTGTCGCCGATGATGGAGTGCATGGTTTCGAGTTATGGCGCAGCGACGGTACGCCCGACGGTACGACGCTGGTGCGGGATATTCGCGTCGGGAGCCAGGGGAGTTTCCACGCCGGAGTATATGGGGATGTCCAATTGATCGGTGTGGGGAACGCGCTCTTCTTCATTGCGAATGACGGGGTGCATGGTTTCGAGTTATGGCGCAGCGACGGCACGCCCGACGGTACGATGCTGGTGCGGGATATTCATCCAGGACCGGGAAGCGCGCTCACAGGAAACGAAACGCTGGCGGTTATGAATGATACGCTGTACTTCATCGCCAATAGCGGCGAGGTCGGTTTGTGGCGCAGTGACGGAACATACGAAGGAACTTTCCTGATCAGAAATGGCGGATTAGACTATTGGAGCGCGCTACTGGTCAACAACGGTACGCTCTTCATTGCAACCTACGACAGTCTCTGGAAGAGCGATGGAACGCCGGAAGGCACAGTGCTGGTCAGGGACAGGCTCTGTATTGATACCGGTCTGACACACTTCGCGTTCATGAACGGTGTGCTCTTCTTCGTCGGTGGTGAGCGGCGCGAGGGATGGTTTATGGGGTGTGATACCGAACTCATGCGCAGTGATGGAACCCCAGAAGGTACATTTATGGTCAAAGACATCCGCTCATCTGAATCTGACCTTCCTGCCGGTGGACTGGGGTATTTCTCGCACCTGACAGTCGTGAGCAATACACTCTTTTTCAACGCTAATGACGGCATTCACGGGCGTGAGTTGTGGAAGAGCGATGGCACGGCAGCAGGCACGGTTATGGTCAAAGACATTGACGAGGGTTCGGGGCATGCGCTGTACCCGACTCCTTTTGTCGTCTTGAACGGGACGCTCTTCTTCATTGCCGAGGACGGCGTTCACGGGCGCGAGTTGTGGAGGAGCGACGGCACGGCAGCAGGCACGGTTATGGTCAAAGATATTATTACTAACGACCTCTGGCGTTCCAATCTGAGCAGTCTGAGTATTGGCGCAAGCCTGACCGCCCTGCATACCATGCTCTTCTTCAACGTCGATGATGATTTCGCTCATAGGGATAAATTCGGGTTCTGGCGTTCGGATGGAACGGAAGAGGGGACAGTCCAGTTGCTGTCGGAGTGGGCGTATGCTCGCGCTGTGATCTGCGGTCAGGTGTTTATAACATCGCAGACCAATCTGTATACCCTTCTTATCGACCCCAATCGCTGCACTATCAGCGGACGGGTGACGGACGGCGCAGGCAACGGAGTGGCGGGGGTGACGGTGAGCGCAGGCGCGCGCAGCGCGACGACCGATGCGACCGGGTTCTACACGATCAGCGGTCTGCCGACAGGCGTCTACACGCTGACGGCGACGCGCAGCGGCTACCAGATCACCCCGGCAAGCCGGACGGTGACGGTCAGCGATCATCTCAGCGGTCAGGATTTTACCGCCACGCTGCTGACCTACACGATTAGCGGACGGGTGACGGACGGCGCGGGCAACGGGGTGGCGGGGGTGACGGTGAGCGCGGGTGAGCGCAGCGCGACGACCGACGCGAACGGGTTCTACGCGCTCAGCGGTCTTTCATCAGGGGTTTATGCACTTCGCGCAGAGAAACCGGGTTGTCTTATTGAGCCGGCGCAGCGCGCGGTGACGCTGCCGCCAGATCAAGACGCTCAGGATTTCACTGCCATCTGCCTGACAGAGCGCGCGTTTCTCCCGCTTGTGATACGCTGAGCAACTGCCAGAGCGGGGTTACGAGCGGATGCCCCGCTCTGGTACACTCCCGCGCGATCAATGGCTGTTATGGTGATCGCGCATACGCCTCTTCCAGCACGGCGCGCACCAGTGTTTCGGGTGCATCGTCGCGCACGGTCGCCGACCCGATCCCCAGCGGCAGCGCCCAGCGCACCTTTCCTGCCCGCACCTTCTTGTCGCGCAGGGTGCGTTCGAGCAGGTCATCAATATCGAGCGCGGGCGGCAGGGCGGTGGGCAGACCCCAGGCGTGCAACAGGCGCTCCTGGCGTTCCACGAAGTCTGGTTCGACCATCCCCATGCGGCAGGCGATCTGCGCTTCCAGGTGCATCCCGATGGCAACCGCCTCGCCGTGGAGCAGGTCGCCGTAGCCGCTCGCTGCTTCGATGGCATGCCCCAGCGTGTGCCCGTAGTTGAGCAGCATCCGTTCACCGGTTTCGCGCTCATCGGCGTTCACAATGTCGATCTTGACCCTGGCGGCCTGGCGGATGATCGCTGCCAGCGCATCACCCTGAAGCGAGTCCGGCTCGGCGCCTGCGATCGTTTCCAGACGCACGAACAGATCAGCGTCGCGGATGACAGCGTGTTTGATGACCTCCGCCCAACCGGCGCGCAGTTCACGTGGCGGAAGCGTGCGCAGGGTTGCGGTATCGGCGAGCGTCAGGCGCGGTTGGTGAAACGCGCCAATCAGGTTCTTGCCGAGCGGATGGTTCACCCCGGTTTTGCCGCCGATTGCCGAGTCGACCATCGCCAGCAAGGTGGTTGGCAGGTGAACAAGCGCAATGCCGCGCAGAACCGTCGCCGCAACGAATCCCGCCAGGTCGCCGACGACTCCGCCGCCCAGCGCCAGCACTGCATCGCGCCGTTCGACCCCCCCGCCGATCAACCAGTCGTAGAGGCGCGCAACCATCGCCAGGTCTTTGCTCGTCTCGCCGGAAGGTACGGTGGATCCCTGGACGTCGTACCCGGCTGCACGCAACCGTTCGATCAACGGAGGCGCATACTGCGGGAAGACCTGGTCGTCGCTGATGATCCACAGCGCGCCGCGCAGACCGATGCGGTTCAGGTGATCTGGCAGACAGTCGAGCGCCCCGTGCGCGATGATCACGTCGTATGCGCCTCCGGGGGTGGTGACACGGAGTGGAGCGTCGTGCAATTCCGTCTCTCCTGATACTTGTTCTCTGGCGACCGGACCATTGATGGACGTGACTCTGGCAATCGACACGGCTACGGCGACGGGGTTGGAACCGTAAACGATGGAGGTTCCAGCGGTCTGGCATCGGTCGGCGCAACGATCCGGATCGCACTGTTGAAGTCGAACAACCGGAGCAGCATACTGAACGATGTCGGTTCCGTCTGACCCTCCGCCGTACCGGTCACATCGATGGTCATCTTGTGCAGACGCCCGTCTTCGCAGATCGACAGGCGCGTTTCCGCCTGGTCGATGTTCTGAAGCGCAAGCGGCAACGTTCCCTCCTGATTAACGCCGGTGAGCAGGTTGGTCGTCGTCTCCCTGTCACCAACAAAGATGGCGCAGCGCTGACCATCGAGCGTTTCAGAGCCGCCGGGTTTGAAGCGGGACAGATCGACGTTGCTGCCGCGCAGCGAGCCGGTGATCTGATCGGGATCAACCGTTTCTGCGGGTGATTGCTGACCGGGCGGAAGTTCGTACCAGGCATCATCAGGCGCACCGAACAGCGGCGCCGGTCCGCGGATGTAGGATTTGCCATCGACGGTCAGGAATTCTGTGCCTTTCTCTGGATTGCCGGACAGCAGGGCAGCGAAGAGTCCACTCAATACCATCCGCGAATTTTTGCCTGCGACCTCGCCTTTCAGACTGATGATTTCAATCATGCCGTCCGCCGATGCCGCTGGCGCCCCTTCACCCATTTCCCCCTTCGTTTTGAAGGAGAGTTCGATGCGGTAGGTATCGGCGCTTGTCGCAGCGAGCAACCCGCTCTGAATGACATCGGCTGATGCCGATGCGGGCGGTTGGGTTGGCGGAACAGGCGTGGGCGTGGGTCGTGGCGTGGCGGTCGGGCGCGGCGTGGGTGTTGGCAGTGGGGTATTGGTGGGCGGAACGGGGGTCGGCGTCGGCGCCACGCCGATGATGCCGCACCCGGCAAGCGCCAGCATCAGCACGGTGAGCAGGAGAAGATGCCTGATGTTCATGCAGTGTCTCCTTTGAGTAGAGGATTCGCCCTCTTCTGTTGCAGCGCGCGAGAGGGGAACGCCAGCGCGCCTTCACCGGATTGCGATGTGCAAACGAAGAAGCGCCTGCGAATAATTTCTTACCTGCCTTTTTCTCAATGACCGGCTCCCGGTTCTCAGTTCTCAGTTCTCAGTCCTCGTCACCACCGCAATAATGCGTTCCGCCACCTGCAATGGGGACATCTGCGATGTGTCGAGGATCAGATGCGCCACCTGGCGATAGAACGGTAAACGCGCAGCGCGCAGCGCTTCGAGGCGCACCGCCGGGTCATCTCCCGCCAGCAACGGGCGTTCCTCCTCATGGGTGCGCAGGCGCGCGATCAACACGGCGGTTGGCGCATCGAGCCATACGACCAGCGCCTGATCTTTCAGCAGTACGCGGTTGGACTCGCGTACCACAATGCCGCCGCCGGTTGCAATAACGACCGGCGTTCTGGCGAGCGCAGCCGCGAGTGCTGCCGATTCACATTCGCGGAAGGCGGCTTCTCCCTCCTCCGCAAACAGGGCAGGGATCGACCGTCCCGTCATCTGCTCCACCATCGCGTCGGTATCGCACATATGCCAGCCGAGACGCCCCGCCAGCAACCGCGCGACAGTCGATTTCCCGCTGCCGCTGAGTCCGACCAGTGCAATCCGTTCTGGAATGCCTGTCATATCACCCGCCGTACCTGCACCAGATTGCTATGGAACGTGCTTTGCCCGGCGAGATCCGCCAGTGCGTCGGGCGTCAGCCAGTTGACGTTGCGACCGTCGGGCGAGAGGCTTGCCCACGGACCTTTGGGCGCCACAACCACGCCAGGCGGTACATCGTCGGTGACGACAGCGCGCAGCCGACACCATCCGCGCGCGTTTTCGACGTGCACATCATCACCGTGGCGAATGCCGCGTGTTGCGGCATCTTCCGGATTGATTTCAATGAACGGCGGACCTTCTTTTGCGCGCAGCCCCGGTTGATTGGCAAAACTCGACGAGACGTAATGGTGGGATGCGCCGGAGATGAGCACGAGAAACGGTGAATGTTGATCGGCGCCATGCACGTTGCTCGCTGCCTGGAACTCGGCGGGCGGGACGTACTCCGGCAGCGGGTCGAGACCGTGGGCGCGCAGCGCTTCGCAGCGCAACTCCACTTTTCCCGACGGGGTTGGGAAATATCCATCGGCGAAGGGAACCTCGCGTCCGGGAGAAAAATGCAGCGCTACTGTTCCTTCCGCCTGGAGGCGCTCCAGCGTTATGCCCTCCAGGAACGGGTTGCGGGCGCGCGTCGCGTCGAGGACGCCGCGGATCGCTTCTTCGGCATCCTCGTGCAGCCAGGGTTCGGTGTACCCCATGGCGCGCGCCAGCAGTCGCATCACATCCCAGTTGCTCTTGCATTCGCCGGGCGGCGGAACTGCCGCGTGGTTGTACTGGAGGTAGCGATGCCCATACGCCTTGTGCAGATCGATATGCTCCAGTTGGGTGGTTGCCGGCAGCACAATATCGGCGTAGCGCGCAGTATCGGTCATGAATTGCTCATGCACGACAGTAAACAGATCGTCGCGCAGCAACCCTTCGATGATCAGCCCCGCATGTGGCGAGGATGTCACCGGGTTGGCGCAGAAGACGAACAGCGCCATGATCGGCGGGTCGGTCACCTCGCCGGTCAGTGCGGCGCCCAGGCGGTTCATATTCACCACGCGCGGTGTTGGCGGGCACTCCGAGGCATGCCCGACCGCTTCGGCATCCCAGCGGACATAGCCGCTCGTACTGTACGCCAGCCCTCCGCCACGCACGCCATACTGCCCGACGACCGCCGGCAGGCAGCAGAGGGCGCGGAACGTCTGCCCGCCATTCCCGTGGCGCTGCACACCGTCGGCGGTTTTCAGCAGGGCAGGTCGGGTTGTGGCATAACGACGGGCAAGCGCAATGATCGTATCCTGCGGAACGCCGGTGATGGCTGCCACGCGGTCGGGTGGATACGCAGCGGCGCGGTCGCGCAGGTCGCGCCATCCGATGGTATGCCGCTCCAGCCAGGCTTCGTCGTGCAGTCCTTCGCTGAAGATCACGTGCATCAAACCGAGCGCCAGCGCGCCATCGGTTGCCGGGCGCGGGCGGATATGCTCATCGGCGCTGCGTGCCGTCAGGGTACGGCGTGGGTCGATCACGACGACATACGCGCCGCGTTTCTGCGCCTGCCGCAGCAACGGCATGAAGTGTGGACCGGTACTGGCGGGGTTATGCCCCCAGATCAGCACCAGGTTGCTATGGAGCACATCCGCCGGATCGGGCGCCAGGCGTGCGCCGAGGGTCGCTTCGACGGCGGCTTCGGCTGCGGCGCCGCAAATGCTGCGCTGCAACCCGCTCGCTCCCATCCGGTTCCACAGGCGGGCATTGCAGATCACGAGTTGCAGCAGACCGAGCGTGCCGCTGTAGGAGTACGGGAGGATGGCAGCGGCGCCGTAGCGTGCGATGATCTCCTTCCAGCGCATCGCAATCTCGTCGATTGCCGCTTCCCACGACACGCGCTCCCATCGGTCGCTGCCCTTCGGACCGGCGCGCCGCAGCGGGTAGAGAAGCCGGTCGGGGGCGTAGACCCGTTCCAGATATGGGCGCACTTTGGCGCACAGCCAGCCATTAGTAAACGGATGCGTCGGATCGGCGTAGAAGCGTACCGCGCGATCACCCTGCACCTCGGTGATTGTGGCGCAGGTGTCAGGACAGTCGTGCGGGCAGGCGCCGCGCACCAGGCGGACGCCCTCGTGGTGGGAAGGAGTGGATGCGTTCATGCCATATGCCGTTTCGTTATGAAACCCTACTATGGCTGCATTCTAACCCGAAAGCCGAACCAGGGCAAGAGTTTGTGCTGCTTGACGCAGGGCGCGCGCTGCGCTATCCTCACGCCCTGCACTGTTTGCAGAGAGGATTGCATGGACTACCAGCAAGCGCTCGATTATCTCTACTCATTCATTGCCGGACAACAGGGCGCGTCGCGCCCGCCGCCGATGATGAACCTGGTGCGCACGCGTGCGCTCCTGGCGGCGCTCGGTAATCCGCACCACGCAATGCCGTCCGTGATCATCGCTGGCACCAAAGGCAAAGGTTCGACCGCTGCACTGCTGGAAGCAATTGTGCGCGCAGCCGGGTTGCGCACCGGACTGTGGACATCGCCGCACCTGCATACCTACCGTGAGCGGATTCAGGTCAACCGTACTCCGATGACCCGTGACGAACTGGTCCGTGCGGTTGAGTCGATCCAGCCGGTTATCGAATCGATGATGAGCGGACCTGTCGGCGCGCCAGTGACATTTGCGATTGGATTTGCCCTGGCGCTGCGCTATTTCGCCGAACACGCCGTCGATCTGGCGATCCTCGAAGTCGGTGTGGGCGGGCGTTTCGATAGCGCGGCAGTGGTGACGCCGATTCTCAGCGTGATAACACCGATCAGTTACGACCATATGGACCTGCTGGGGGATACATTGGCGCAGATCGCGTGGGAGAAGGCGGGCATTATGAAGCCGGGCGTTCCTGTCATCAGTGCACCGCAACATCCGGAAGCGCGTGAAACGCTGATCCGTTGCGCTGCGGAGATCGGCGCGCCGCTGTATTTCGTGCGTGATACGCTGGCGCCTTCGGCAATCCAGGACGATCATTCCACCGGCGCCTGGCCCATACCTGCCGGACAGGGTCTGGACATTGAGCCGCAGCAGCGCATCCTTTTTGACATCGCGCCGTCGCTCCCCGGTGTGTTCCAGAAGGTGAACGCGCGCCTGGCGACCGGCGCAGCGCTGCTTCTCCGCGATGCAGGTCTGCCGATAGCCGACGATGCCATTGCCCGTGGTCTGGCTGACGCGCGCTGGCCCGGACGGATGGAGATTATCGACGGTGCGCCGCCAATTGTGCTCGACGGCGCACACAATGGCGAGTCGATGCGTCAACTGGTGCAATCGCTGCGCTGTCTCTTCCCGAACAGGCGCTACGTCGTTGTGTTTGGCGCATCGCGCGACAAAGACCTGGAGCGTATGCTTCCCGAACTGGCGCCGGCGGTTGATGCGCTTGTGCTGACCGCGTCGCGCCATCCGCGCGCGCTGGTTGCGCTCGACGAATTGCGGCAGCGGTTTATCCCGCTGGTGCGCGAAGGTGTGACGATCGACATCGTTCTGGATCCGGCAGAAGCGCTGGCGCATGCGCGCGCATATGCTACTGACGACGATCTGATCTGTGTCACCGGTTCACTGTTCATCGTCGCCGCAGCGCGCGAGGCGCTGGGTCTGGCGCAAGAACGCGACTGAGCAGGTTGACCTGCCTGTGAAAATGCGTATAATTGCCTCTTAACCTTCTGCTGTTCCACTGGAAAGGCGGGTTATACTGCGTCCGCATCGTGCAATGCTTCCACCCCATCGAATCTGATGCGCACTGCAGGCACGCAGGCGCTCTTCCGCTCCAACCATCGTCAAGGAGGACATTATGCGAGCATACGGTCCGGAACACATTTATACCATCGGTCTCTTCGGCCATGGCGGCTGCGGGAAGACGACGCTGACCGAGGCGCTGCTGCTCACCGCCAGGGCGATTTCCCGCGCGGGGCGCGTCGAAGACGGAAATACCGTTTCCGACTACGATCCCGAAGAGCAGCGGCGCCGCATGTCGATCAATCTGGCGGTCGCACCGGTTGAATGGCACGACAACAAGATCAATCTGATCGACGTTCCCGGCTACGCCGACCTGGTCGGCGAAATGGCTGCCGCGATGCGCGTGGTGGACGGGGCGATCATCGTCGTTGACGCCGCGGGCGGGGTTGAGGTCGGCACGGAACTTGTGTGGGAAATGGCACGCAAGGCGGGTGTGCCGACGTTGCTGTTCATCAACAAACTCGACCGTGAGAATGCAAATTTCTTCCGATGCATCGAACAGGCGCGTCAGATTCTTGACGAGGCGGTTGTGCCGATGCAGTTGCCGATCGGCGAACAGCGCGAGTTTGCCGGCATCATCTCGTTGCGTCGTCAACGTGCCTGGCTGATCTCCGAAAAGCACGATGGCGGCTTTGTCGAAGCCGACATTCCGCCCGAACTGATCGATCTGGAACAGGAATGGCGTGAAAAACTGATCGACCGGATTGCCGCAACCAACGATGACCTGATCGAGAAGTATCTCGATGGCGGTGCAGATGCGCTGACGCAGGAGGAACTGAACCGCGGTCTGCGCGCTGGCATTGCCAACGGCTCAATTGTTCCGGTCTTCTGCGGATCGGCGCTGCAGGTCGCCGGTATGGCGCAGTTGCTCAACGGCATCCTCGATAGCATCCCTGCAGCGGCGCGCAAGCCGGTGCAGGCGCGCGACCTGATCAACGGCAAAGACATCACGCTGAAAGCCGCCGCTGCCGGGCCGCTCAGCGCGCTGGTGTTCAAGACCATCGTCGATCCTTACGGCAAAATGTCGTACATCCGCGTGTTTAGCGGCGAACTCAGCGCCAACTCGACGGTCTTCAACCCACGGACGGGCAAAGACGAGCGGATCGGGCAACTCTACATGGTACGCGGCAGGGAGCAGACCGCCGTCGCCGCCATTGGTCCCGGCGACATCGGCGTCGCCGCCAAGCTTGGCGATGTGAGCACGAATGATACCCTCTGTTCGCGTGATCGACCGCTGCAACTCGCGCCGATCGATTTTCCGGCGCCGGCATTCACGGCGACGGTCAAGCCGAAGACGCGCGCCGATCTCGACAAACTCGGCAATGCGCTGCACAACGTCGTCGAAGAAGACCCCAGCGTGCGCGTCTCGCGTGACCCCGACACCGGCGAGAGTCTGCTTTCCGGGTTGGGAGAGTCGCATCTCCAGATCATTGCCGAGCGTATGAAGCGCAAGTTTGGTGTGGAAGTCGAACTAGACCTGCCGCGCGTGCCGTACCGTGAAACGATCCGCGGCAAAGCTGAGGCGCAGTATCGCCACAAGAAGCAGACAGGCGGCGCCGGTCAATTCGCCGATGTGAGCATTCGCATCGAACCGCTCCCGCACGATCCCAACCGCACCGATCCGCTGGAGTTCGTCAACTCGATCGTCGGCGGCGTCATCGACAAAGTGTTCATTCCCTCGGTCGAGAAGGGGGTGCGCGCTGCGATGGCGGAGGGGGTTATCTCCGGCAACCCGATGGTCGATGTGCGCGTCGAACTGTTTGATGGCAAGATGCACCCGGTGGACAGCAAAGACATCGCGTTCCAGATCGCCGGGCACGAAGCGTTCAAGATCGCGGCGCAAAAGGCGAATCCGACGATCATGGAGCCGATCTATCAGTTGGAGATTACGGTTCCGGAGCAGTACGCTGGCGATGTCATCAGCGATATGAACACCCGGCGCGGGCGCGTGATGGGCATGATGCCGGCGGAGGGCGGGCGCACGACGATCACGGCGCAGGCGCCGCTCGTGGAGGTGCTCCGGTACGCAACCGACCTGCGTTCATTGACGCAGGGGCGCGGGCGTTTTTCAATGACCTTCGATCACTACGAAGACGTGCCGCCGCATCTGATGCAGGCGTTGATCGAAGCGCGGAAGAAGGAGCACAATTCCGGGCACTGATACGATGGTGACGTAGCGACGTTGTACTGCAACGTCGCTACGTATTACGTCCTTCCAGCGCCTTCCGCAGCGCAGCCGCAATGGGATTCTCCTCTTCGTCTGTTTCGGATTCCGACGAGTAGAAATACTGACCGGTTGCGCCAGGTTCTTCGTCGGCGTCTTCTTCCTCGTCTTCTTCCTCGTCCCAGTCCAGGTGCAGATTCTCCGCGCCTGCCAGCGCGATAATGTCGTCGACCGAAAAGCGGATCAACCCGACGAGATCGGGATTGTCCGGCAGTTCAGCGAGCGTATCGACCAGACGCACCTGCGAGAGGCTTGCCAGGACCCCGGCAAGCGTGGGCGGCGGGTCGGCTGGCGGCTGGCGATCCGGGTGCTTTGCGATCCACTCAGCACGTTGCGCTGCTGCCTCTTCCGGCGTCTGCGGGATGCCGGTATCGACCAACAGGATCGTTGTATGCACGCGGGGAAACAGCATGCGCAGAATAGTCTGCGTATCGCGCAACTGACGGACCGCGCGGCGCAGGCTGGTCGCCTTCATGCTGGCTTTGATCTCGAAGACGTGGATGGTTTTCGGTTCCGGCAGCCATACGGCGTCGAGTTCACGATATTTGGTGATCGCCTGTCGCCCGCGATGTTCCAGGTATTCAACGATCCGGCGTTCCGAAAGCGGAACCTGCTGCGCCAGCCAGTCGCGGAGCGCCGCTTCCGCCTCGCTGCCGAACAGGTCGCGCGCGCGCGGCGGACGGATGGCGCGCTGATTGATCCGCAGCAGTTTCATCTGCTCGACGTGCGCGCGATAGCGTGGATCGTGCTCATCGATCAGGCGAGGACGTGAGAAGCGTGCGCCCATATTCATGCTCCTGACTGCATTCTGTCGCTTCCGGCGCTCCGCACTGGCGGATGTGGCAGTTTGCCGCCACATCCGCACACCTGTGCCATTACCAGGCGTATGCTTCCGGCGCCGGACCGCCCGGACCGGGCCAGATCGCGTCGAGTCGCGCCAGCGCCTCGTCGCTCAATGTGATCTCCAGTGCGCGCAGACTGCCGTTCAACTGGTCGAGCGTGCGCGGACCGATGATCGGCGCAGTCACGGCAGGTTGCTGGAGCAGCCATGCCAGCGCCACATCGGCAGGACGTTCGCCGATTTCGCGGCAGAACCCTTCGTATGCCTCCAGTTGGGCGCGATGTTTCTCGATGCGTTCCTGCATCCGCGCATCGGCGCGTCGTCCTTCGGCGACTTTCTGCAAGACTCCGCCGAGCAGCCCACCGCCGAGCGGACTCCAGGGAATAATGCCGACCCCATAACTCTGGCACGCCGGAATGACCTCGAGTTCGATCATGCGCGCTGACAGATTGTACAGACTCTGCTCCGATACCAGACCCATGAAGTTACGACGTTGCGCCGCTTCGTTTGCCTGCGCGATATGCCATCCGGCGAAGTTGCTGCTGCCGACGTACAGCACTTTCCCTTCGCGCACCAGTTGCTCCATCGCCTGCCAGATCTCCTCCCACGGCGTGTCGCGGTCGATATGGTGCATCTGGTAGAGGTCGATATAGTCGGTCTGCAAGCGCCGCAGGCTTGCTTCGCAGGCGCGCCTGATGTGCAGCGCCGAGAGGCGCGACTCGTTGGGCCAGTCGCCCATTTTGCCGTAGACTTTGGTAGCGAGCACAACCTTCTCGCGCCGTCCGCCGCCCTGGGCGAACCAGCGACCGATGATCTGCTCGGTAATCCCTTCGCCCATTTTCCAGCCATAGACGTTCGCAGTGTCGAAGAAATTGATCCCCAACTCCAGCGCCCGATCCATGATGGCGAAACTATCGGCTTCGCTCGTCAGGGGACCGAAGTTCATCGTGCCGAGGCAAAGCCGGCTCACGCGCAAGCCGGTGCGTCCAAGTCGTGCGTACTGCATAGCGTCCTCCCCTGCGACGCGGCAACTGCGCCACGTCACAACCATTTCTAGAGATATTGCCATTGTACCACTTTGATCTCAGCGGATGGTTGGACTACAATACGCGCGAGGTTGCCACCGTGGCGCACCGTTTCGCTTGTGACCTGTACGGATATCCGGGAAGAGCGCCCAATGTTCGGGTTCTCTTCGTCCTGCGCTCTGGCGAGACACGC
Source organism: Roseiflexus sp. RS-1 (assembly GCF_000016665.1). Taxonomy (NCBI): domain Bacteria; kingdom Bacillati; phylum Chloroflexota; class Chloroflexia; order Chloroflexales; family Roseiflexaceae; genus Roseiflexus; species Roseiflexus sp. RS-1. The sequence goes on along the minus strand of NC_009523.1, from coordinate 5,690,360 downwards.
AGCCAGCAGGCGACCCTGGAGTCGGGCGCGCTTTGCCGACCTGTCCGAAGTATATCTGGATCGAGATTCCGAACCGTTGTCAGGCGGGGCGTCAGGAGGAGACATGAGCAGCCGCTTCGATGAACTTCGCATTCTGTCGGGAAATGGCAATCCCGCGCTGGCACAGGCGATATGCAACCGTCTGGGGGTGCGCCTGGGCGATGTGACAATTACCCGTTTTGCCAATGAAAACATTTTTGTGCGTCTGAATGAAAGTGTGCGCGAGAAAGATGTCTTCGTCATCCAATCGCTGGCGTCGCCGTTGAGTGACCGCATTCTTGAACTGCTGATTATGCTCGACGCATGCCGGCGCGCCTCTGCCGGGCGGGTGACGGCGGTTGTGCCGTTCTACGCCTATGGGCGCACCGACAAGCGCGACCAGCCGCGCGTGCCGATCACAGCGCGCCTGCTGGCGGACATGATCCAGGTTGCTGGAGCGCAACAACTGGTCACCATCGACCTGCATGCCGGTCAGATCCAGGGCTTCTTCAGCATTCCTGTCGATGAGTTGAGCTGCATGGGGTTGCTGGTGCGCTACTTTCGTGATCGCGGGTGGGACGACGTGGTGGTGGTGTCGTCGGACATCGGATTTGCCAAACGGGCGCGCAACTTCGCCGAACAACTCGGTGCACCGCTGGCAATTGTCGAGAAGCGGCATACTGCGCGCGCCGACACCGATGGCGAGGAGGGCGGCGATGCGGTATCACTGATCGGCGATGTGGCAGGGAAGCGGTGCATTCTGGTGGACGACGAAGTAAACACCGGCAGGTCGCTGATCAATGCGGCGGAACTGCTGGAGCGCCGTGGCGCACGCGAGGTGTACGCAGCTATCGTGCATCCGGTGTTGGGGGGGGATGGCGCAGAACGGCTGCGCAACAGCGCGATCCGCGAACTGGTGACGACCGATACGCTACCAGTGCCAGCAGAGAAGTCGTGGCCCGGATTGCGCATTCTGACGGTGGCGCCACTGCTGGCGGAGGTGATTCAGCGTATTCATAGCGGCGTCTCAGTGCATACGATTTTTCCGCCGCGCTCGCTGGCGTGCTGATGCGGTGTGGTATACTTTATCCTGTAGCGAAGGTAAAACTGGGCGGGGCGTCACAGCACCTCTCTGCCAGGTCTGGCAGCGGACAGCATATCTGTCCACCTGTCCCTGAACGCAGCCGAAGGGGATTCCGGCGTTGCGCAGGCTGGACGTTCCATCGATGGACGCTGACCTGATCTATGACGCATACGCACCGATCTACGAACGAACCGGTCAGGATCGCTTCGGCGCCTATCTGGCGAATCTGACGTTGACGTGGTTGCGCGCACGCCAGGTTGCACCGCGCCGTGCGCTCGACCTGGCGTGTGGAACGGGTGGCGCAACCCTCGCGCTCGCAGCGGCAGGGATCGACACAATGGGCGTTGATCGTTCACCGGCAATGCTGCGGATCGCGCGCCGTCGGGCGCAGGAGGTGGGTCTTACGGTTCCGTTTGTTGCAGCGGATATGCGCCATCTGGAGAATGTGGAACCTGCCCACGCTGGCTGTTTTGAACTGGTGACCTGCTTTGGCGACTCGATCAACTACCTGACGGACGACCGCGATCTGCGCCAGGTGTTTGGCGGCATCCGGCGTGTACTATCGCCAGGCGGATATGCAGTATTTGATGTCAACACAGAGGCGGCGTTCGCCCGATGGGACGAAAGCGACCTGGTTATCTTTGAGAGCGACAACTGCCTGGTGTACAATCGACTGGGATACAATCCGGCGACACGCCTCGGCATTGGCAGAATTGTCTGGTTCGTGCGCGGCAACAAGACGCTCTGGCGGCGCGGCGAGGAAACGCACGTCGAACGCGCCTGGAGCGATGCCGAGATCCGGCAGGCGCTTGCTGATGCCGGTCTTGAATTCGTTGCGTGCCTGGATGTCACCGGGCGCATCCTCGCAGACGATGACCTGCCGGAACGGCTGATCATGGTTGCCCGGCTTACCAGGAAATAGGAGAATTTTACAATCGTGCACATCATTCAGCGGAGGGACACGTGAGCGAAACAGGCGCAAAGCGGCGAATGGATCGTTTTGATCCGTCGATTGAGCCAAAGTGGCGTGAGTTCTGGGCGCGCGAAGGCATTTTCAAAGCCGGGCGACGCGCGGGGGCGCCACGCCGCTACATCCTGGAAATGTTCCCCTATCCGAGTGGTGATCTGCACATCGGCCATCTAAAGAATTATGTGATCGGCGACGCGCTGACCCGCTACTATGTCATTCGCGGCTACGATGTGCTGCATCCCTTCGGCTGGGATGCCTTCGGGTTGCCAGCGGAAAATGCAGCGATCAAGTATGGTCGCCACCCGCGCGAGTGGACCTACAGTAATATCGCCGAGTCGAAGAAGTCGCTCGAAATTGCAGGCATTATGTACGACTGGTCGCGCGAGGTGACGACCTGCAATCCTGACTATTACCGCTGGAACCAGTGGTTGTTCCTGCTGCTCTACCGCAAAGGGCTGGCATACCGCGCGAAGGCGACCGTCAACTGGGATCCGGTGGATCAGACGGTGCTGGCGAATGAGCAGGTTGATGCCGAGGGACGCAGCTGGCGGAGCGGTGCGAAAGTCGAGAAGCGCGAACTGGAGCAGTGGTTCTTCCGCATCACGGCATATGCTGAGCGTCTGTTGAACGACCTGGATAAACTGGATCGCTGGCCCGAAAATGTGAAGACGATGCAGCGCAACTGGATCGGCAGGAGCGAAGGCGCCGAGGTGACTTTCCTGGCGCTGCCTCCCGGCGCCGATCTGTATGCGCCGCCGCCGCCCGATGCCGAGCCGCTGGTCGTCTTTACCACACGCCCCGATACGCTCTGGGGTGCGACGTTCATGGTGCTGGCGCCGGAGCATCCGCTGGCGCCGAAGTTGACAGCGCCCGAACGCCGTGCAGAGGTCGAGGCGTACATTGCCAGAGCGCGCATGGAGAGCGAAATCGAACGCACCAGCGCCACCCGCGAAAAGAGTGGCGTTTTCCTCGGTTCATATGCGATCAACCCGGTCAACGACGAGCGGATCCCGATCTGGATCGCCGACTATGTGCTGATGGGGTACGGCACCGGCGCCATTATGGCGGTTCCGGCGCACGATCAGCGCGACTTCGAGTTCGCCCGTCAGTTTGGTTTGCCGGTGCGCGTTGTGGTGCAACCGCCAGGCGAAACGCTGGACGGTGATACGATGACCGAAGCCTGGCCCGGCGATGGCGTCATGGTCAATTCCGGTCCCATCAACGGCATCCCGGTTGGCAAGGGCGAGGGGCAGAGCGTCAAAGCGGCGATTGCCTGGCTGGAGGCGCAGGGCAAGGGAAAGGGAACCGTCACCTACCGTCTGCGTGACTGGTTGATCAGCCGCCAGCGCTACTGGGGCACCCCTATCCCGATGCTGCACCTGCCGGATGGAACGATCAAGCCGGTGCCGGAGGATCAATTGCCGGTATTGCTGCCCGAAGTGCAGGATTACCTGCCGAAAGGCAAAAGCCCGCTGGCAGCCGCCGAACACTGGGTCAATACCATCGATCCGGAAACCGGTCAACCGGCGCGGCGTGATACCGACACAATGGACACCTTCGTCGACTCATCGTGGTATTTCCTGCGCTTCTGCGACGCGCAGAATGACCGCGAGATCTTTTCGCGCGAAGCGGCGCGCCAGTGGATGCCGGTCGATCAGTATATCGGCGGCGTTGAACACGCGATCCTGCACCTGCTCTACGCCCGCTTCATCACCAAGGTGCTGTACGACGAAGGATTGGTGCCAGAAGATGAGCCGTTCAAGGCGCTCTTCACGCAGGGGATGGTGCAGCGCCGCGTTCGCACACCGCTCGACATCGTTGCACCCGGCATGGTACGCTTCCCGGAGGAGTTGCGGCGCAAACTGGAGTTGCCCGCTGAGGCGCAAACCGTCGATCAGGCGCGCGCACTGTTGAAGGAACGCGGCTACACGCTCGAAGAAGAGAGCGATGGCGGCCTGACCGCCGTTTCCGGTCCGGTCACAATGTCGAAGAGCGCTGGCAACGGCATCCCGGTCGGTCCATTTGTGCGTCAGTACGGCTCCGATGTGGCACGAATCGTAGTCCTGTTTGCCGCTCCGCCGGAAAACAGCATGGAATGGACTGATGAGGGCGTCGCTGGCGCTCAGCGCTTCCTGAACCGGATTGTGGCGCTGTTCGGTCCTGACCGCGACGAGATTGCTGCGATGGTGCGATCCGGCAACGGCGCTGCGCCCGAAGGGGAAGACCGCGCGCTCTACCGTAAACTGCACGAGACGATCAGAAAGGTGACGCTGGATACCGAGCAGTTTCGCTTCAATACGGCAATCGCAGCGCTGATGGAACTGCTGAACGAGGCGAGCCGCTACCGCGCCGAAGTTGGTCGAGTGACTCCGGTGTTTGCACAGACTGCGGCAACCTTTGCGCGCCTGCTGTCGCCATTTGCGCCGCACCTTGCCGAGGAGGTGCATTCCTGGTGTGGCGGAACCGGCAGCGTGTACGATGCCGGATGGCCCGAATGGGACGAATCGGCGCTCGTGCTCGACGAGGTCGAGATTGTGCTCCAGGTTAATGGAAAACTGCGCGGCAAGATCATGGCGCCGGCTGGCGCCGATGAAGAGCAGTTGCGCGAATGGGCATTGACCAACCCGCGTGTGCTGAGTTTCGTCGGCGATAAAACCGTGCGCAAGGTCATCGTCGTGCCAGGGAAACTGGTGAATGTCGTGGTGTAAGCATACGCCGGGAATAGTTCGTTTCCGGCATATGTGCGCGGTCAGCGGGTGCGTTGACGAAAAGTGGCGGTGACAGCGAGACGAAGATACGCCATCCGCAACGCCCGACGATCCGTCACTCCGCTTCTGGAACCGGCGTCGCCGGTGGCGTCGCTGAGCAGGAAGGCTGCATATGCTGGAGGCGATCTTCGCGCCGCGATCTGTTGCTGTTGTCGGTGCATCACCTGACCCGGCGAAACTGGGACATCGCATCCTCAAGAATATTCTCGATGCGGGGTATTCCGGTCGCATCTTTCCCATCCATCCGCGAGCAACGCAGATTCTGAACCTTCCAGCCTACCCGTCGGTCGAACAGGTTCCAGAACCGATCGATCTGGCTGTGGTTGTTGTGCCGGCTGCCGTGACGCTGGAAGTGGCGGAAGCATGCGGCAAACGTGGTGTTCGCGGGCTGGTTGTGATCAGTGCGGGTTTCAAAGAGATCGGACCGGAGGGTCGCGTCCTGGAGGAGCGTCTGCTGGAGATCACGCGCCGCTACAACATGCGCATGATCGGTCCCAACTGTCTGGGGGTGATCGATACCACCACGCGCCTCAATGCGTCGTTTGCGGCGCTCTACCCGCATGCCGGGCAGATCGCGTTCATGTCGCAGTCGGGGGCGCTCTGCACGGCAATCCTCGACTGGAGCAGGGTGCAGGGGATCGGCTTCTCGCGCTTCGTCAGCCTGGGCAACAAGGCGGATGTGGATGAAGTCACCCTGCTTCAGGCGTGGGGATGCGACAAGGTGCACAATCGGGTTATTCTGGCATATCTCGAAGGGATCGGTAACGGTGATGAGTTTGTCGCTGTTGCGCGTCAGGTCACGAAGCATATTCCGGTGATTGCGATCAAGAGCGGCGCAACGCAGGCAGGCGCACGCGCTGCGTCATCGCACACCGGCGCGCTGGCAGGCGCTGAGCATGCCTACGAAGCCGCCTTCGATCAGTGCGGCGTGCTGCGTGCGCGCTCGATGCAGGAACTGTTCGATTTTGCGCTGGCGTTTGCGTATCAACCCCTTATTCCCGGAGATCGTCTGGCGATTGTTACCAATGCCGGTGGTCCGGGTATCATTGCCACCGACGCTGCTGTCCACTGCGGGTTGCGGTTGGCGGAACTCGCGCCCGCCACCATTGCGGCGTTGCGGGCAGCGCTGCCATCGGCTGCCAGTGTCTATAATCCAATCGATATCATCGGTGACGCGCGCGCGGACCGGTACCGCGTCGCGCTGCGCGCAGCGCTCGATGATCCAAACGTCGATGCCGTGCTCGTTCTGTTTACGCCGCAGGCGGGCAGCGAGCCGGAAGAAACCGCGCGCGTGATTGTGGAACTGTCTGCCGGGAGTCCCAAACCGGTTGCAACGAGTTTCATGGGTGCGGCAAGCATTGGTGAAGCGTTACGTACTCTGAACGATCATAAGATACCGAACTACCCCTTTCCTGAACGCGCCGTCGCTGCGCTGGGTGCAATGGTAGCGCAGCGGCGCTGGGTTGATCGTCCACCCGGCGAGTATGTGCACTTCGATGTCGATAGGGAACGGGTACGTGCGCTTTTCGCGCGGGTGCGCAGCGAAGGGCGCGTCGAACTTGGCGAACTCGAAGCGCGCCAGGTGATCGAAGCCTACGGGATGCGGTTGCCCCGGTCACTGCTGGCGCAGTCGCCGGAAGAAGCGGCAGAGATCGCTGCGCATCTGGGTTTCCCGGTTGTTATGAAGATCTCGTCGCCCGACATTCTGCATAAGAGCGACATTGGCGGCGTGAAACTCGGCATCCGGGATCCTGACGAGGCGCGTGACGCCTATGAATTGATCGAATACCGCGCCCGCAAGTACAGTCGTGAAGCGCGTATCTGGGGGGTGCTGGTGCAGGAACAGGTGCGCAAAGGACGGGAAGTGCTGGTCGGCGTCAGCCGCGATCCGCAGTTCGGTCCGTTGATTGCGTTTGGGTTGAGTGGCATCTATGTCGAAGCGCTCAAAGATGTCGCCTTCCGGCTTGCGCCTGTTTCGCGTCAGGAAGCGGCAGAGCAGGTACGTTCCATTCGCGCCTTTCCGATCCTGCGCGGTGTTCGCGGCGAACCGCCTGCCGACATCGCCACCGCTGAGGAGATCATCCTGCGCGTTGCGCAACTGGTCACCGATTTTCCTGAGATCGTCGAGATGGACATCAATCCGCTGGTGGTGTACAACCAGGGCGAAGGTGCAATCGTGCTCGACGCGCGGATCATTCTGCGCGGTTGAAATAGAAGGCGCGTGCCCGTGTTCGTTCGGCAAGGAGACAGGCGATGGCTACCCTCTACGTTGCATCGACCGAAACATTTGTCGGCAAAAGCGCCACGTGCGTGGGGTTGCTCACGCGCGCGCAGCGCGATGGATTCAGGATCGGCTATATGAAACCGGTCAGCGTTTCGGTGATCCGCACCGAAACCGGAGTGCACGACGATGATGCAGCGTTCATTCGCGATCACTTCGCGCTGCCTGATCCGCTGGAACGGGTAGCGCCGGTGCTCGTGACGCAGGGGGTGGTCGAACAGATTATGCGCGGGCAGACAACTATCGACTTTGCGCGGCGGTTGCGTGACGCCTATCTGGCTATCTCGCGCGATCGCGACCTGGTGGTGGTGGAAGGCGCCAATACCTGGGCAGAAGGGTCGGTTGTCGATCTCTCCGCCGATCAGGTCTCCGATATGCTGGAAGCGCCGGTTCTGCTCGTGACGCTCTATCGGTCACCGCTCTCGCTCGACGCGATTCTGGCAGTGCAACGCTACCTGGGCGACCGGTTGCTGGGGGTGTTGATCAACGAAGTCGAAGCGCCGAAGATCGACTTCGTGAAGAATCGGGTGGCGCCGTTCCTGGAGCAGCGCGGCGTGCCGGTTTTCGCCGTCCTTCAGCACGACCCGCAACTCGCCAGCGTGACCGTCGCCGATCTGTTCGAGTTCCTGGGCGGGCAGATGATCGGGCGACCGGAGTGGTGCGAGCGACAGGTGGAACACCTGGTGATCGGCGCGATGGGCAGCGCCGCAGCCCTCTCGCACTTCCGTCGTCGCGCCAATAAAGCGGTTATCACCGGCGGCGACCGCGCCGACCTGCAACTTGCAGCACTGGAGACCTCAACTTCGGTGCTGGTGCTGACGGGCAATATCCGCCCGCCCGCGACTGTGCTGGATAAGGCGGAAGAGCAGAAGGTGCCGGTCATCATCGTCGCCGACGACACCCTGACAACCGTTGAACGCAGTGAACGCGTCTTTGGGCACATTCGTTTCAAACAGGCAGCCAAAATCGCCCGCTTTAGCCAGATGCTCGACGAATCGTTCGACTTTGACCGCCTGTATGATCAATTGGGGTTGGTGCGGGTGTGAACGAGGAATAGCCGATAGCCGATAGGAGAGCTTGCCGTGTCATGCAAGCGCAAAGGCGAAGAAAAGGTAAGCGAGGGCAGTTTTCTCAGTTCTCAGTTCTCGGTTCTCAGTTCTCAACAGCGAAAGGAGAAGGTATGGCTGACACAATCATCGAAGCGATCACCGCGCGCGAAGTACTCGACTCGCGCGGAAATCCGACAATCGAGGTGGACGTGTATGTGGAGAGCGGCGATATGGGTCGCGCCATTGTGCCATCTGGCGCATCGACCGGTGCGTTCGAGGCGCTGGAACTGCGCGATGGTGACAAGAGCCGCTACGGTGGCAAAGGAGTGCTGAAAGCCGTTGAGCACGTCAACACCACCATCGCCGAGGCGCTCGAAGGGGAAGATGCCGCCGATCAGGTGAGCATCGACCGCAAACTGATCGAACTCGACGGCACCGAGAACAAAGGGCGTCTGGGCGCAAACGCCATTCTAGGGGTTTCGCTGGCGTGTGCCAAAGCAGCGGCGGCAGCGCACGATCTGCCACTCTACCGCTATCTGGGAGGCGTCCATGCCCATGTGCTCCCTGTTCCCATGATGAACATTCTGAACGGCGGCAAACACGCGCAGAACAGCACCGACTTTCAGGAGTTCATGATCATGCCGGTTGGTGCGCCATCGTTCCGTGAAGCGTTACGTTGGGGCAGCGAAATCTACCAGAGCCTCAAAAAGGTGATCCACGACCGTGGCGGCAGCACCAACGTCGGTGACGAGGGCGGTTTTGCGCCAAGCCTGCCGACAAACGAGGCAGCCCTTCAGATCATCATGGAAGCCATTGAACGCGCCGGGTACAAACCAGGCGAACAGGTGATGCTGGCGATGGATCCGGCGTGCACCGAACTGTACAAAGACGGCAAATATCATCTGGAGCGCGAGGGGCGATCGCTCACCAGCGCCGAGATGGTCGAGTACTGGGATGACATCGCAGCGCGTTATCCATTGATCTCCCTCGAAGATGGGTTGGCGGAGGAAGACTGGGAGGGCTGGAAACTGCTGCGCGCCCGACTCGGCGATCGGATCCAGCTGGTAGGCGATGATTTTCTGGTCACCAACGTGAAGCGTCTTGCGCGCGCCATTTCCGAACAGGCGGCAAATTCGATCCTGATCAAACTGAACCAGATCGGCACATTGACCGAGACGCTGGATGCGATCAGTATGGCGAATCGTGCCGGTTGGACGGCGGTGGTTTCACACCGTTCAGGCGAGAGTGAAGATGTCACGATTGCCGACCTGGTGGTGGCGACGAATGCCGGGCAGATCAAGACCGGCGCGCCAGCGCGCACCGATCGTGTGGCGAAGTACAACCAGTTGCTGCGCATCGAAGAGGAACTGGGTAGCGCAGCGCATTACGCCGGTATGGGGGCGTTCCGCATCAGGCGGTAAATCGCCGACGGTGGGGCGCTGCGGCGCATGACGCCGATACAGTAGGGGCGCTGCGCCGCAGCCCATCTGCGGCGCATGACGCCGATACAGTAGGGGCGCTGCGCTGCAGCCCGTCGGAGCATGGCGCCGCAGCGCCCGTCGGAGCATGGCGCCGCAGCGCCCATCGAGGCAGGGCGCCGCAGCGCCCCTACTCCGTTTGGGCAAGCGCAGAACGAGGCGAACGATCAAGGATCGCCCAGAGGATCGCCGCCAGCAGCAACCAGAGGAGTTGATCGCGCACCCGCAGTGCAAACTCAAGAACCCACTGCGACCCGGTTTGCATCGGCATCACCTGTGCCAGCCACTGAGCCGGTGTGTCGAACACCCACGCCAGTGCATCATTCAACCCGATCTGCATCACCAGGCTCCCGCCAAACGTCCAGGCGACCGCCAGCGATACCGCCAGAACCATCGCCGTCAGCGTATAGACGGTCACGACATACCAGCGACGGGGACGCGGCGCGGTGGAGAAGGCGGCAGACTGCAATGCGATTGCCATCAACTGCGCCGTCAGCACCGATGGCACGTCCCAGCGAAGTTCTTCGCGCAACGTTCGGTCGATCACGCGATTGCGCCGGTAGTATGCGGCGCACGCCGGGCACCTGGCGAGATGATCGTGGAGTGCTGCGTCATTGATTTCCGCATCGGCGTGAAGCGCCAGCAATGCGCGGACTTCATCGCAACTCAACATAGCGCCTACCTCCCTCCAACCGGCGCAGGCAATCGCATAAATGGGCTGAAGGGACTGCTGCCGGTCTCCGGTTGCTTCGGCACAGGCAACGCCCGCGCTGCGGGTGGTTGCTCGCGTTCCTGAAGAATCGCAGCCAATCGCTCCTTCCCGCGCCGAATGTGGCTTTTGACAGTGTTGAGCGGCAGATCGAGGATTTCGGCGATGTCGGTATACTTCATATCCTCAAAGTAGTACAGCGTCAACACCAGGCGGTAATGCTCCTCAAGTTGATCCAGGGCACGTCGAACTTCCTGGCGCAACTCCTGCGAGTCGAGCGCCACTTCCGGATCCGACCAGCGATCGTCGTCGGCAATTGTGCCGATCGCATCGAAATCCTCATCGCTTTCCGGCACGGATACCAGCGGCGCCTGCCGCCCGCGACGACGCAACTCGTCGCGACCCAGGTTGACCACCAGGCGGTACAGCCATGTCGTAAAGCGACTCTCACCATTATATTGTGGTAGCGCGCGGAAGAGACGGATGAACGCTTCCTGCGTCAGGTCGGCAGCATCATCAGGATTTTTCAACACGCTCATCGCAATGCTGTAGATATACTGCTGCTGACTGAGAACGAGGTGCGTCAACGCCTCTGGATCACCAGCCTGTGCGCGCCGGATGAGTTCAGCAGATGGCTCAGCCACCGTTCTACTCCCTCGCAGCGCCGATATGACACACGGCAAACCGGCGCATACAATATACTCAATAGGACATGACGAGTGCAATAATGAAAAGGTTGCAATCGGTCGCGGGGCAGGCGGGTTGGACAGTAACGGTTTGAACGTTCGTGAGGATTACGCCAGCGCAACAGCGCCTGATGTTCCTTACAGGCAGCCTGTGCGAGATGTCTCACCGCAGGTGTTGCCCGATCTGCCTGGCAAAATCACGGAAGTCATCCAATCGATCCAGCAATCCATACAACCGTTCGATCTGGATCGATGCATATTCGTGCACCAGAATATTCCGCAGTCCAATCATGCCGGAGAGAACACTGGCGAGATTGTCATCAAGGTATCCGGCACGATGAAGCAACTCAATGCATTCGGCGTATGTCGCAGGTGTTCCCAGATTCTTCCGGCTTACGACATGACAACTGGTGTCGATGACAATCTGAATCGCTTCGAGAAGACCATACCGCAAAGCCCATTGCAGGTGCAGATCACGGTTGATGGTTTCCAGCGCATATGTCTGTCGGAAACGCTGAAGCTCGCGCACATTCGCTTCAAGTCGCTGCAACCGCGCCTGCATTGCACTCGTTCTCCTTTCCGAACCGACCGGCTTCCAGGCGTTCGTAAAACGCCTGGGTGACCATTGCCCGGAGGAAGGCTGTGTCCAGATACCGCAGGATGGCGCTGGTCTTGAACGACACGAAAGCGTTCTCATCTTTGCAGAACAGCAGGATGCCTTCGGCAATAACGCTGTACGCCAGAGCTGGATTGCGTTCCAGCGCATCGTTCAAAACCAGGAGGTCTACGTCTCGTTCAATAAGGCGCTCCAGGGTTGCTGTAAGCTTTCCTGCCTCCAGCAGCGATAGCGGGGTTGTGACATAGACGCCAATATCCACATCACTCCACGGATGGGCGTGCCCTGTTGCCATCGAGCCGAAGAGAAGGGCAAAGAGGATCGCGTCGTGGGAAGCCAGCAGATCGCGCGCCTGTTCGAGTTGATCTGTCATTGACATAATGCCATCCAGTGTTTGTGCCACTCCGCTCAGTATAGGTGCAGGAGAAAACCGTTGTCAAGCATCTCCTGATCGTTGGAGTCAATGGAACTTCAACGATGCGCTGCACTGCGCGTGCAACACCGGCGCCGCATGGATATGTTCACCATCAAAGACGCTCTCCATCTGGACAATGTATAATGATGCAGGCAGACGCCCGTGTCCGTTGTCTATGACAAAGCCGTGCACCGTATCCAGATCAGGCCACGCGCCTGCGCTCCAGACAGGGTGGTGAGCGGTTTCCCCAGGAGAAGTCTGCGCCGTCTATCCCACAGGTGCGGGTGACCGCATCGATTGTACAAAAGGAAACCTGCGCAAGGAGGCGCATATGGGAATTGCAGCAGATATTGCCATTATCGTCGTTGCCGCACTGATCGGCGGGTTTGTGGCGCAGCGGTTTGGTCAGCCGCTCATTTTGGGGTACATTCTCGCTGGCGTGGTTGTGGGTCCCCATACCGGCGGTATTACCATCAGCAATATCCATGATATCGAATTGCTGGCGGAAATTGGTGTGGCGCTGCTCCTGTTTGCCCTGGGACTCGAATTCAATCTGAACCGTCTTGGTAAAGTGCGCGCTATTGCGCTCGCCGGTACGACGATTCAGATCCTGGTGACGATGGTGTTCGGGTTTGGTGTCGGGCAGTTGCTCGGTTGGCCCGCGTATGAATCGCTCTGGTTTGGCGCAATTGTGGCACTTTCGAGCACCATGGTCATTCTCAAAACGCTGCTGGAGCAGGGGCGGCTCGGTTCGCTGGCAGGGCGCATTATGATGAGCATGCTGATCGTCCAGGACCTGGCGGTTGTTCCGATGCTCATCATCCTGCCAACCTTGCAAGACCCGGCAGCTGGGCTGACGACGCTCGCGTGGGCGGTTGTGCGTGCGGCGCTCTTCCTTGCCTTAATGATCTACGGCGGCACACGCCTGATCCCGGTGGTTCTGCAGCGGATCGCCGCCTGGAATTCGCGCGAACTCTATTTGATCGCAGTCGTTGCTATCGGTCTTGGCGTCGGGTATGCGACTTATCTGGCAGGGCTGTCGTTTGCGTTTGGCGCATTTGTTGCCGGGATGGTGCTAAGTGAGTCGGAGCACAGTCATCAGGCGCTCAATGACATCGGTCCGCTCCGTGATCTGTTTGGCTTGTTGTTCTTCGTTTCAATCGGTATGCTGATCGATCCGGCGTTCCTGATCGACCATCTGGGAATTGTGTTGCTGGTGGTTGCGCTGGTTGCGTTTGGGAAAATGCTGATCTTTGGCGTGATCTCGCGCGCTTTTGGATATACTGATGGTATTCCGATCCTGGTTGGGCTGGGCATGTTTCAGATTGGCGAGTTTGCCTTCGTGCTGGCGGAAGTTGGTCTGAATGCCAGCGCCATTCGTCAGGAAACATTCACCCTCGTTCTGGCGACGGCAGTTGTGACGATGGTGTTGACGCCATTCGCGGTGCGTGGCGCCGATACGCTGTCAGCGCGTCTGCGACGCACCCGCGCTACGCTCGAAGCACACCTGGCTGCGGAACAGCCATTGCGTGATCATATTATCATTATCGGCTACGGGCGCGTCGGACGGTATACCGCCGAAATCCTGCAACAACTCCAGTTGCCGTGCGTGGTGATCGATCAGGACTACAATGCGGTCGAGCGGGCGAAGAAGGCAGGGTTGCCGGTGATCTACGGCGATGGCGCCAGTCCGGTCGTGCTGGAAGCGGCTGGTCTGATGCATGCGCGCCTGGTGCTGGTCGTCGTCGCCGGGGGGGTCGATGTTGAGCAGGTAGTGCGTCAGGTGCGCCGGTTGAATGCAACCGTGCCACTGGTTGCGCGTGCGGCGAATGTGGCGCAGATCGAAGAATTGCAACCGCTTGGGGTGGACGAAATTGTGCAACCGGAGTTCGAGGCGGGCATCGAAATGGTGCGCCAGGCGCTGTTACGCTGCGATGTGCCGCCGGAGGCGATCGATACGTTGAGCGATGCCGTGCGCATCCAGGGGTATCGTCCGCTCCGTTTGCCGGGGCAGGAAGAGGTGTTGCTGCGGCTGCTGCGTCAGTCTGCCGCAGCGACCAGTCTTGCCTGGATGACGGTCGAAGCCGGGTCGCCGCTCGACGGAAAGACGATAGGGGAGAACCACATCCGCTGGCGCACCGGCGCCACCATTGTTGCTATCGAGCGCGGATCTGCGGTGATTGCCAATCCCGGCGCCGAAGCGCTTCTGCTTGCTGGCGACCGGCTGGCTGTGTGGGGAACGCTCGAACAGCGCCGGGCGGTGCATGCGCTCTGCACGAAAACGGACGCAGTTGGGGTGACGCAGCAGGTCCCCCTTCGCGCGCCGGTCGAAATTGATGCGTGTTGAGAGGCATCCTGCTTAACAATGGCGCCCAGGAACGACGCGTATCCTTCGCCGTGTGCATTCCGTCCCTGCCGCTCACAACGGCTTCAACCCCGCCTCAATCCGGGCGCGGTGCGGCTCCAGAAATGGCGGGAGCGCCAGACGCTCGCCGAGGTGCGCCGGATCCTCATCGGTGGCAAAGCCGGGACCGTCGGTCGCGATCTCGAACAACACGCCGGGTGACACGCGGAAATACAGCGACCGGAAGTAGTAGCGATCAATCACCGGCGTCGGGCGCAGTCCAAGCGACGTCAGGCGCTGCTGCCAGTGCAGGTGTGTCTCATCATCGGGGACGCGAAAGGCGACATGGTGAATGCCGCCGATCCCCACCTGCGCAGGTGGCAGATCGGGATGGATCACAACGTGCACTTCCGCGCCAGGACCCCCTTCCCCTATCGCAAAGACCAGGACACGCCGTTCCAGGTTATCCGTCTGGATGTACTCGCCTGCCATCCGCATGCCGAGCGCCTGAGTGAGGGTGTTCGCCAGCGGCTCAGGTTGACGTGCAATGATCGTGATCGAGAAGAGACCGCGGATCGCATACTCTGGCGGCACGGGACTATCGCGCCATGGCGCGCCGCCTGGTGCGCCGTCGTCGTCCACCAGGATCAGACGCTGACCTTCGGGATCGGTGAACGCGATGGCAGCGCGCCCATCACGCTCGATGATCCCGCTGTGGCGCACGTTCAGGTTATCGAAGCGCTGCACCCACCACTCCAGCGCTGCGCGTCCCGGCACGCGCAGTGCAATGTCGGTCAGGCTGCCGATGCCGGGTACGTTGGGACCGGCGTGGGGCCAGTCGAAGAAAGTGACCTCGGTTCCCGCACTGCCGATCTCATCGCCGTAGAAGAGATGATATGCTGATACATCGTCCTGATTGACGGTTTTCTTGACCAGGCGCAACCCAAGAGTCTGCGTGTAGAAGTGGAGATTCAGGGATGCGTTGCCGGTTACAGCGGTCACATGGTGCAAACCTGTGAGATTCATGATCACATTCTTCGTGTTTCTCGATGTGTATAATTATGGTCTTTGAGTAAATAATCCGCCATAGCCCGCGCAGGCGGGCTTTGCATTCCATAGCCGAGGGCTTCAGCCCCACGGCAAGGGCGCATACCGGATGTATTTCTCAATCTCCATCATTACGACTCAGAACTGTGCATGGATTGAAGTTTCGCGCCATGGTTGGACGAAGGCAGCGCCTTCGTCCACTCTTCGGACATCAGGTGCATCGTCGTCGACGCGAGCATGCGTCTCTGGCGCTATATCACGCCGCTGCGCTCCAGCAGCGCCATCACGATCTCGAAGACGATCAGCAGCACGATAGCCCATTCCAGCGCCGCTGCGCGCTCCGAGTCGGCGTCGGCGTGGAGCATGGCATACGTCTCGCGCAGGAGCGCCAGTTTATGATCGACCCCGTCGCGCCAGACACGCACACGCAACACGCCGAGCGCTGCGCTGTAGAGACGGTTCCAGTAGACATCATCGGTGACTTTGAGCGCGTTGTCGATCTGTTCGGTGACTTCGGTAACCTCGGCGACCAGACGTTGCACATCGCTGAGCAACTGACTGTAGCGACGCACGAGCGGCATCGTAAAGTGGCGTTGCGCCTGCGCGATCCGGCGATGAACTTCCGGCAGGCGCGCGTCGAGCGCCGCATCGTAGGAACGGATCAGTAAGAGTTCGACATTCGCAAATGCGATGATTTCTGCGGCAGTTGCAGCCGCAGCGGCGTCGGGTTCGATCAACAGCGCGCCATTCCAGCTCAGAAGCGCCAGATCGTCAAGGTAGTAACTGATCGCTGTCACCAGGCGCGACGCATCGGCACTGAGCGGACGGCGCTCGCCGAGCAGTGTGGCGCGCACCACCGGATGATCGGCCAGGTCGGCAACGGTGCATGGCGGGTCGAGTCGATCCACAATGAGCACACAGTAGTCTTCAACCACTGGCGAACGTTGCGGGCGGGAGATTGCCGGGCGAATGAGCATCTCCAGATCATTGAGCGCAGTTGCGATGCGTCCGCTAAGCGCTGGCGGCAATTCCTGCACTGCAGCGAACAGCGTGGCGGCGTCTTCCCATGAGAGCGGTACGGCGGGGCGCATCTCAACCGCCATTTCGACCGCTCCCAGGTCGTAGACGACGGCGCGTAGCACACCCTCAAAAGCGGTATCAGCCAGCAAAACCGTCAGTGAACCGAGGTCGATCCGCAAGGGCGGCTGCGCAATGCGGATACTCTCGGACTGACGCGCGCGCAACCGGACGCGCCGTTCCGACGGGTTGTTCAGGCAGCGTTGCGCATGATCCAGATCGATGGCATCGCCAATGTCGAAGAACTGGTAGATCGTCAGCGTTGCGGACGCAATCGCGGGCAGAATCCGCTGTCTGTCAGTTGTTGCAGGATCGAACGTTGTCTGTTGGTGCTGCATATCTGTATATCCTCGTGCTTAGATCCTATCCGAAAAACTGTAACCTTTTCGCCTGCGGCGTGATTGCCGTGCGTGCCGCCGGGTTATTCGGATAGGCTCTAAGACGTGGAAGTCCGACGGACTGGTCTACAGGCGAGCGGGATGCGCCCCCTCACGCCCGCGCAGGCGGGCTTCCCGCCTGCCAGCCGCGACTTCAGTCGCCAGGCGGCGAGCGGAACCACCCTGTCGCACCAGGTTCGTCGTTCCGACACTCGAAACAGTCATGTGACCCGGTGTGCCAAGAGCCTATCCGCAAAACTGTAACCTTTTCGCCTGCGGCGTGATTGCCGTGCGTGCCGCCGGGTTATTCGAATAGGCTCTTAGCGAGGATCACGCCATTCTGTGCGTTGTTCGAACCAGATGATTCCTGCAACCATCGCCATACCAAGCATCGCTGCGGCGACATACGCATCCAGCGCGCGCGCCTGCGAGATATAGACCGCCACCATACCTGCTGCGCATCCCAGCAGGTAGCAGATCAACACCGCTTCGCGTCGTGTCAGACCAAGTGCGGTCAGGCGGTGCGAAACATGATCCTTGCCAGGGGTGGTCAATGGGTTCTTCCCCCGCCGCAGACGGGAGACAAAGACGAGCGAGGTGTCAAAAATCGGCACTGCCAGCACACAGACCGGCACCAGCCAGGTGATCCACGGGACATTCGACGGGAAGCGTAGTTTGATTGCCAGCGCAGCCAGCAGAAAACCCAGAAAGAGCGATCCTGCGTCGCCCATGAAAATGGTGGCCGGATTGAGATTGTAGCGCAGGAAGCCGACGCACGCGCCGATCAGGGCGGCAGCCATCGCGCCTACCAGGTACTGCCCGCTCATAGCAGCCAGCAGCAGGAAATACGCCGCTGCAACGGTCGTCACTCCGGCTGAGAGACCATCCATATTGTCGAGGAGATTGAGCGCATTCGTGATACCAACTACCCAGATGAGAGTCATTGCCCAGTTCATCCATTCTTGTGGAAAGAGGCGCACCTGGGTGCCGCCGAGGATCAGAATGGCGCCTGCCAGCGCCTGCCCGCCCAGTTTCAGGTAAGCGTTCAGTCCCCAGCGGTCGTCTGCCAGCCCGAAGAGTGATACCAGTGTTGCGCCGAGCAGAATGCCGATCAGTTCGCGCACATACGCCCGATCGCCGAACAGGATGAGTGCAACCACGAACGCACTATAGATTGCCGCACCACCGAGCAATGGCACCGGCACGAGTTGCAGTTTACGCGCGGCAGGCGCATCGACCACGCCGGTGCGGAGCGCCACTCGCCGCGCTACAGGCGTCGCCAGGGCGGAAAACAGCAGCGCCGTGATGAAGATCAGGAGGATTTGTGCCATTGTATCACCTGTGTTCGGAGTTGTCGGGCAGGAGGCTACATCATCGCTTGCGAAAGATAAGAGTTTGTAACTCGTATACGATACTATAAACCATACCACGCTTTGTTGGAAGTCAGGATGTAGGCTCAGTCTGTGCTGAGCCAGACTGTTGCTGGAAAGGAGAAATGCATGGTCACGCCATCCATTCGGCATCCATCGCTTGCGCAGGTCGTCTTCCCAGGCGTCTCCTGGTTGCGCGATCTACTGCTCGTCGTCGGGGGAGTTGTGTTTGTTGCGCTGCTGGCGCAGATACGGATTGTGCTGCCGTTTACGCCCGTGCCAATTACCGGTCAAACGCTGGGGGTCATCCTGATCGGAGCAACGTATGGCTTTCGCCTGGGTTTTCTCACCCTGGCAGCCTATGTGGTGTCGGGTGTTGCGGGACTGCCAGTGTTCGCGGGCGGCGCTGCGGGCCTGGCGCGCCTGCTTGGACCAACGGGAGGGTATCTGGTGGCATTTCCACTGGCTGCGGCGCTGATGGGCTGGATGGTGCAGCGTTTTGGCGTTGACCGTCATCCGCTGTGGATGGCTGGTTCAATGGCGCTCTGCTCGATCCTCATCCTGGGGTTGGGTTCGACGTGGCTGGCAATCGTGCTGCAGACGAGTATGGCTGATGCGCTCGCAAAAGGTGCGTTCCCGTTCATCCCCGGCGATCTGGTGAAGATGGCGATCGCTGCACTGCTTCTGCCGGGCGCCTGGCGGCTTGTGGGACGCACCGACAGGAGTGAGAAAGGTGGTTCGCAGGAGTAAAGAGTAATCTGCATGCCCGTGCGCCTTTGCCTTCATCCCCCAACCCCCTTCTCCCACAAGGGGAGAAGGGGGAGTTTGGTCGTTCTGATGCCTGAAACGGGAGATAGCGCGCTGACGATGAGATGGCGAAAGGCGCTGCTATCCAACCCCGCAGAAGCGTAGCGCCGTCAACGCCAGTGTGCGCGTCGCGGTCTCCAGGTCGGCGATTGCGACGCGCTCATTGGGGCGATGCGCATCGCGCACATCCCCCGGTCCGAACAGAATGGTCGGGGTGCGCCCGTCGTGAACCAGTAACCGCATGTCGGCGCCGTAGGTCATGCCTTCCAGGGTTGCCGGTACGCCGGTGATCGCTGCGAATGCTGCGGCGGTCGTTTCAACCAGGGGATGGTCGAGCGGCGTGCTTGCCGGGGCGAACTGACCTCCCCACCACTCCAGATGCGGTAGATGCTCACGAAGCCAGGGGTCTGCCTGGGCAGCGTGCGCAACAGTTTCCTCCAGCATCCGCCGCGCTTCTGCCAGGTTTTCACCCACCGCAACGCCGTACCGTCCTTCAGCAACCAGGGTTTCGGCGACGGTCGATGCCCATTCGCCAGCGCGCACCACGCCGATGCTCAGAGCGTAGGGCGTGGTGTAGCGGGCGTAGAGACGGCTGACCGCATCGTCTCTGCGCCGCGCTTCGGCGTTGCGCCTGGCTTCAAGATCCATCAATGCCCGGTAAAGAGGGATGAACAGTTCAATCGCGCTGACTCCTTCTTCACGCACACAGCCGTGCGCCGCAGCGCCGGGTACGGTCAGGCGAAAGTTGAGCGCGCCCGCCTGTGCCGGCGCAATGCACAGTCCGGTCGGTTCGACCACAATCGCGCCATCACCGGTGTGACCGCGCAGCACTGTGGCAAGCGTGCCGCACCCGCCATCTTCCTCGCCAATGACGCTCTGGATCAGCAGACGCCCCTTCAGGCGAACACCGGCGTCACGGATGGCTTTCGCGGCAAACACTGCGCAGGCCAGCCCCCCCTTCATATCGAGCGCGCCACGTCCGTACACAAAGCCGTCAGCGATTGTCGTCCGCCAGGGTGGAAAACGCCAGAGCGCCTGATCACCAGCCGGTACAACATCGACGTGTCCGTTGAAGATCAACGTCGGTCCTTCTCCCATTCCCAGCATTCCAACGACGCCCGATCCGCGCTGACGTTCCACCTCTGCCGAAAATGACGGATGACGACGCAACGTGTCGAAGTCGATCTCCCAGACATCCATCTCGAACCCCTGGCGTTCCAGGAATGCCGCAACATACTCCTGCGCCGCCTGTTCGTCGGGTGATCCGTCGAGGCTTGGAAGAGCGACCAGATCGCCGAGAAACGCCAGTAAGCCGTCGGTATCGATGGCATCGATAACGGCGCGTTCGAGTAGATGCATGCCGGTCATATGGTTACCCTCGCAAAATCGGACGGGTCAGACATGTCGCGCCCCCCTCTGCCTTGAGTGAGATTTCGTTGCCGCAGTAGGTCAACACCTCACACCCTGCTGCTTCCAGGCGCTGCTTCGTCAGAGGGTTGTTTTCGAGCATCAGACACTGACCCGGCGCCAGCGCCAGCACGTTCGGTCCCATTGTTGGAAACTCGGAGTCGGGAACTTCGACCAGGCGAAACCCGCGGCGGTGCAATTCCTGGTAGAACGGCACGGAGATCAGCGGCGGGTAGACGACTGCCAGACGTTCATCGACGATACTGATGAGTGAAAGGAGGTGCAGGCAGGCCTCCGGTCCGTGGTGGTATGGAAGTTCCACCGGCAAGGTGCGGATGCCAGGCGGCGTCAGGGCAGCGGTCAACTGGCGAAATCCCTCGGCGTTGGTGCGGAAGCCTATCCCGACGGCAAGGGTTTCTTCGTCGAGCCAGAGCAAATCGCCACCCTCGGCGAGCGCTGCGCCATCGAGCCTTGCCAGGATCGGAATATCGAGTTGAACGAAGCGCTGCGCCATCGCCTCCTCTTCGCCGCGCCGCAGGTCTTTACCCATGCGCAGAATAATTGCGCCAGCATGGGTGACAATTGCCGGATCGAACACGAAGATGGAGTCCGCTCGCCCGGGCAGCGGAATATCGTGGTACAGCACCTCGACTCCGGCGCTGTGCAGGATGGCGACCAGGGCGTCGTGCTCGTCCTGGGCGCGTTTCAGATCGGGGCGCGCTGTGTAGTGCCAGCGTTGCGGATCCGCTTCACCGAATGACTCATCCGGGCGCCGCACCAGTACACGGCGGAGCGGCGCGATCATGCTTTGAGCGCCGTAGAGTCGCATCTCTGGAATATCCCCTTTCCAATCTGTCGTGTGCCAGCATACCACACGCTGTCAAGCGGAAGATTGTTGGATTCTCCGAGGGCGGTTTTTGGGCTGCACAGGCTGGCTGGAATGTAACCACCAAAAACAACTGACACAAACCTGGGATATGCACCGTCTACTGGTGTTTATTCACCTTCCACGCCGGTTGCTATGGAGCGCAGGTGTTCTGCCCGCGCGGGGCGGTCGATGGCGTGATGCCTGCGCTACCGTGATGGGGCGCATCGCCGCATGCGGGCGAGACGCTGGCGCACCTTAAGGGGCGACATGGAGAGACTGACGGAGAATTCAGTCGCATCGCTGGGTGCGGGCGAGACGCCCGCGCACCCTGGCACGTGTGCGTCCTCGAACCGTTCCAGCGTGCCAGGAACATTCCAGAACGACGAATGGCGATCTGGCGAGAATGCACCTATCGATCAAGATTTGATACTATTGGTGCGTCTCCTGGCTGTGCTGTTCTGATGCCAGTTCGTCGGGGTGCAGACGAATATCGAGGCTGCGTCGCTCGATCTCGCGGCGGAACTCGCGCCGCAGTTGCGCTGCTTTCCAGCGCCGCTGCTCGACAGGCGTCGTGGGTGTGAATTTGGGAACGCGGTGTGGTCTGCCGTGTTCGTCAACCGCTACCATTGTGAAGTAGCAGGTCATCACATGACGCTCACTGCGCGCCTGGATGTTTTCCGCCATGACCCGGATGCCAACCTCCATCGAACTGGTGCCGGTGTAATTGATCGACGCCAGAAATGTCGCCAGCTCGCCGACATAGAGCGGCTCGTGGAAGACCACCTGGTCAACCGAAACTGTAACCACATATGAGCCGGAGTAGCGCGCGGCGCAGGCGTATGCCACCTGGTCGAGCAGTTTCAGAATCGAGCCGCCGTGCACCCGTCCGGCGAAATTCGCCATATCCGGCGTCATCAGAACAGTCATTTCGATGCGACGGTAGCTGTGATCTTCGTCCATACCGATGACCTCCCCGGTTTCGTATGGAAGGGCGCTCATACCTGGCTCTGCTGTGTATCATAGCAATGCGAGATACGAGGAACAGTCAGGGCGCCGTTCTGTGTGACCGGTATCCAGGCAGGCAGATGATCTTCTCAAAACAAAAGAGCGGAATGGAACCTAACGTCCCAGCAATCGATCGCGCAGGCGCTCGATGGCGCCCGGCAGAGCGTACTGCGCATATGGGTCGCCTGGTGCGCCGATGCTGACAGAACTGGCGTCGAGCGCATAACGCTCAACCTGATCCGGCGCGAAGTCACGGAATGCCCATGCCAGACCGAGGAGTTGCGTTTCAGGAATATCGGTAATGACAAAACCGCGCAACGCTCCGGTCAGCGCGGCGATGCTCTCAATCTGTCCGAGAGTGTTACGTTCACGCACCTGGTTGAGCGCGGCGATAATCACCGTCTGCTGGCGCTTCATCCGTTCCCAGTCGCTGTCCATGTGCCGGATGCGCGCGTACATCAAGGCGCGCCCCCCATCCATGTGCTGGATGCCGGGACGAAAATGCGCGACAGTGTATCCGTAATCCATGGTTGGATAGAGCGGATCGTAGAGTTCGACCGGTACATCGATGGTAACGCCGCCAATGGCGTCGATTGCGCCGATGAAGCCGGTAAAATCGACGATGACCGTGTAATCGATGGGAACAGAAAGAAACTCGCTGACTGTGCGGCGGGTGAGCGCGATCCCGCCTCCGAGCGCGGGATCCAGGTCACCATAGACCATTGCTGCGTTGATCCGCGACCATCCCCATCCGGGAATCGGCACAACCAGGTCGCGTGGTAGCGAGAGGAGCGCAATGCGTCGACGCTCCGGTTCGATCCGCGCAATGAGAATTGCATCGGCGCGTGAAGGGAACGTCTCACCCGGTCGTCGGTCGATTCCCAGCAGAAGGACGGTGATTGCCTGACCTGCTGGCGGGGCGCGTTGATACCCGTCGGGCAGTATGGGAAGCGGAGCAAGCGCTGGCGTCGGCGCGCCTGGTCGATAGTCAGGTCGGAGCGGAATGGGTGTGATCGTTGGCAAAACCGGCGATGCTGCAACGATGGTTGGCGATGGTTCCTCTGGAGTAACCGACGCAGGCGGCATCTCGTCTGACGCGGCGGTTGGCGTCGTCGGCGCTGTGGTTTCTGCAACTGTCGCAGTCGCCGGAGGAGTGGAGGTCGTCGAAGTTTCTTCGGAAGCCCAGGCGGGGGGAGGCAGTGTCGGCGGAATGAGTGTCGCCAGTTCGGTCGGCAGTGTTCCCGGTGACGATCCTGCCAGGGTCTGCCCGGCATTTCCCGTCATTGCGTCCATATGACCAAGAATGGCAGCGAATGCCACCGCCATCCGACCCACGAAGATGAGGGTCAGCACAGCGGCAATGCCCGTCAGGGTCAGGCTGATCGCGCGGATCAGGCGGATCGGATGCGGCGATCGCCTGTGATCTGCCGATGGCGGCAACGTGTGGCAGGGTGGCGTGTCCAGCAACGTGGCAAGCAATGTGTCATTCTGCTGCGCGCGGTATGCGCGACACGCCGCGCAGCGCGCCAGGTGAAATCCAAGCGCGCGACGTTCGGGTCGCGTTGAACCGGGAGAGACGCCCCAATCGATCAACTGGCGCGCTTCACGACACTCCAGGGTCTGGCGATCCATACCACCCCGACATCATTCTTCAATCACCCGGCTTCACTTTACAATTATGGCATACTCGGCTAGAATCGCACTGCACAGCAAGATAACACATTCGTAACACAAATGAAACTGATTGTCCAGATCCCCGTGCTTAACGAAGCCGAGTCGATCGCGCGCGTCCTCGCCGACATCCCGCGCGATATTCCCGGTGTTGATAGCGTCGAGGTGCTGATCATCGACGATGGTTGCACCGATGATACCATCGCTGTCGCACTGGCGCACGGCGCCGATCACGTGGTGCGGCACACCAGTCGCAAAGGGCTGGCGACCGCGTATCAGACCGGCATCGATACGGCGCTCCGGCTCGGCGCCGATATTATTGTCAACACCGATGGCGACAATCAGTATCCGGGGTATGAGATTCCGCGCCTGGTCGCCCCGATCCTCGCCGGTCAGGCGGATATGGTGATTGGGGATCGCCAGATCGAGAATAATGCGCACTTTCCACCGCTGAAAAAGACCCTTCAGGTTATCGGGAGCGGCGTGGTGCGCTGGGCGTCTGGCACCAATGTTCCCGATACGGTCAGCGGCTTCCGCGCACTGTCACGCGAAGCGGCGCTGCGTACATTTGTGACCAGCGATTTCTCGTACACGGTAGAGAACCTGATCCAGGCGGGCAAGCGTCGTCTGACGATCCAGACGGTGCCGATTGCAACCAATCCGGTGCGTCGTGCGTCGCGGCTGCACACCGGCAACTGGAACTTCATCAAGCGCCAGGCTTCGACGATTGTGCGCACCTATACGGCATATGAGCCGCTCAGAACGTTCACGTACATTGCGCTTCCTTTCCTGATCACAGGCGTCATTTTTTTAGGGCGCGCGCTGTACGTGTATGTCATGCGCCAGCTCGTCAACAACTTCCCGCAGGATAATGCCCAATCGCTGGCGGTTGGCAGCACGGCGCTCATTCTTGGCTTCATCATTTTCCTGATCGGACTGCTGGCAGACCGGATCGGCGGGACGCGGCGGCTCATCGAGGAGGTGCTCTACCGTGTTCGCTCCCAGGAAATCGATGACCTGGCGTGGCGGCGTGAGGTGCGGACGCGTCTCGATCAGATCGAGCAAAAACTGGCGGAGGAGCGAGAACTGAGAACTGAGAACTGAGAACCAGGAACCAGGAACTGAGAACCAAGAACCAGGAACTGAGAACCAGGAACTGAGAACCAGGAACCAGGAACTGAGAACCGGGAACCAGGAACTGAGAACCGGGAACCGGGAACCAGGAACTGAGAACTGGGAACTGAGCGTCCTGCTTTTCCCGTCTGTGTGGGTTTTGCAATAGTGACTTCGCTGCAAAAACGCACCGCCGAGACGCCGAGTAACTGTGTTGCTTGTCAAGGGGCGCTCGTATGCACAGCCGGATCCCAGGGCTTTTGCTGACGCAATATTGCGCCGAGAATAGTCAGCAGCTTGCGCATCGCAGCGACGATGGCGACCTTGCGCGGCTTGCCAGCTTGACACAGGCGCTGATCGAAGGCGCGCCTGACCAGACGGCGCCGCGTGGCCGCCAGGGTCGCCATGTACAACACGCTGCGCCCATCCCTCCTGCCGCCGGAGATATGCCGGGGTTTGTGCTGTGCGCCGCTCTGATTGGCATACGGCGCAACGCCCACAACGGCCGCCGCTTCCGTGCGATTGATGGTCCCCAGTTCGGGCAGGCGGAGCAGCAGGTTCAGTGCGGTGATCGCGCCGATGCCGGGCACGCTGTCGCGCAGCTCCCGTTTCCGGCGCACCTCGTCGGTGCGCTCCGCCTCGTTGTCGCGTTCCTGCTCAAGCGCACGGATCTCCTGATCCAGCCAATCAATATGCTGCTGGATGCCCGGGCGGAGGTTCGGCGCGGCAGCCGTCAACCGATTGATCTCAGCCGTCCGCATCTGAATCAACTGCTCCCGCCGGACCAGCAGGTCGCGCAAGGATGCGCGCTGCTCGTCCGTCGCTTGGTGGTGCGGCGGGCGCACCCGTTCGGCAAAGCGGGCGAGCAACCGGGCATCCAGGCGGTCGGTCTTCGCCTGGCGTCCTTCCGCGTGCGCCAGGGCGCGCACGCGGCGTGGCTGCACCCGCGCCGTCGGCACGCCAGCCTGGAGCAGTTGGGCGAACACCATGCGCTCCAGCCCGCCGGTCGCCTCCAGCACAATCAGGGTCGGCTGCAGGCGCTGGAGTCGCGTGACCAGGAGCTGGACACCTTCGTCGGTAGACGGTATCGTCTCGCGTGGCGCGTGCGGGTCGGCGCCAAACGCCACATCCAGCGTCTGTTTGGAGACATCAATGCCGATAAAGAGCGACTCACGGGAAGCCATACACAGAACCTCCTGAGGAAAACGGCGCCAGCCTTGCTAGCATATGCGGGTTTGAGGGCCCAGATAACTGTTCGGCTTGGTCGCGTTGAAGGACACGGCTACCCAACACTCCGCGGCGATCTCGTGAACCTGGCGCAGAACGGTATACCGTGTCCCGTTAGATTATACTAGTAACGCGGAGGGGCAAGGGGTATTACGCATTCGCGGACGCATTGACGCTTGTCTGTACGTGCCGCAGCGCGCGACGCTCGCTTCCTGCGGGGCGTTCTCCCTTCTGGGAGAACTGCAATGTGCCGAAATACATTTCGGCGTACTTCTCTCGTAGACCGAAATGAATTTCGGGCGCTGCGTGGTGGGCATGACTCCGGGAGTGTTCAACCTTGTCCGTTGGGTTCAATCGCTGTGAGAACTGCTATAAATGCTCAATCTTCATCAGCCCGACGGCATGCGGGCGGGGACGCCCGCGCACCCAGGACGCGCGTGGTTCAGTCACGCCGCCTGTCGCTCTAAGCGGTGCGAACGCCATAGCCCACGCAGGCGGGCTTTGCTGCGGATAGCCGAGGGCTTTAGCCCGACGGCTTGCGGCGCATACCGGATTAAGCGCTCAATCTCATTTCGGTCGCCGCGAGGGATGCGCGATTCCGGGAGTGTTCAACTTCACTCATCAGCCAGCACGCCTCCGGCGCCAGCGGAAGCGTGCAACGTGTTTCATTACGTCCTCTTTAAGAGCGGTACCGGTCGGGCGGTTACCCTGGAACGATGGAACGGACGCCGTTATGACTCCACCTGTGCAGGTTTTCGATCACGCTCTGGGTTTCTGCTTCCCGATGCTCAGTTCTCCGGTTGTACAGCAGGAGCGATACGCTGTGCAAAGTGCTTGATGAAGCGCGCCGTCGCCAGCGGACGTTCGCGTTGCGGGAGGTGACCGCAATGTTTAAGCACGCGCGTATACGGTTGGGACAGATGGTTGCAGAAGAACTCGAAGGAACCGGGTGGCAGGAAGCGATCACGCTCTCCCCACAGCAGCGCGGTTGGCGTCGGCACCTGGCGCAGTTCGTCAGCGTTCAGGAAGTCATGCTCATCGGTGGCACTGATAAAGTCGCGCACCACCTGCCGCGCAAAGAGATTGATCATGCCGCGCGCGCTGAGTTCTCTGACCGGCGGCGGAATTGCGCCGAAGACCATCCGCGCCACCTGCCGCGCCTGATGCGCATCGGCTGGCGATAACAGTTCGATGAACGGGTCCCATGAGCGATGACCGTCCAGCAGCGCCCCGCCAGCATTCATCAACACAACGCCACGCACCATATCGGGGTGCGTTTCCGCAACCCGTATTGCGATCCACCCGCCCATCGAATTACCGACGAGCAGTGTCGGTCGGGCGATGACATCGCGCACAAAAGCGCTGACAATCGCGGTCATATCGGCGATCGAGGCGAACGATTTCCCCGGCGGCAGGCCCGAGAGACCATAGCCGGGCAGGTCGATCAGGAAGGCATCGTGGCGGCGAGCGACGAGCGGTGCAACCAGGCTCCAGGTGACGGCGCTATCGCCCATACCGTGAATGAAGAGCACCGGCAACGGCGCCAGCCGGCGACATGGTATCAGATAGTAGTGGATCGGAACCCCGTTGATGCGCCGCGTCTGTTCGAAGGCGCCCAGGCGCTCGAGTGCGTGGCGCGCCAGCCCGTCAACCAGCGGCACCATCGCGTAAGAAAGGGGATCGAACAGGCGCTCGACTGGATCAGGAAGATGACCGGCCATTGACATCTCCGCTTATGTAAGATCAAAATCTAACTGCCGGGGCGACCCTGGCGCATCGTCTGATGGCGGAACGCTCGCTGTCGCAGCGCGCCTGTCCGATGCAGGCGTCGCCTGGTCGTCTGCGGTTCTGCCCGATCCGATCAGCGCCAGCAGTCCGGCTTCGTCGATCATGGGAATGCCAAGTTCCTGCGCTTTTGCGAACTTTGTTCCGCCCGGTTCTGCGCCGATGACCAGATAATCGGTTTTTTTGGAGACGCTGCCGCTGACCTTGCCGCCATGGGCAGTAATCAGGGCGCTGGCTTCTTCGCGTGACATCGATGGCAACGTGCCGGTGATCACGAACGTTTTGCCCGCCAGCGCATTCCCGCGCGACGCGCGCGCCGTTTCCTGCGCTTCGGTGCGCACACCGGCCCGCTTCAACTTAGCGATCAGCGCTTTGCTTTCGGGTCTGGCGAAGTATGCCGCAACACTTGCGGCGATAGCCGGTCCGATGCCCTCCAGGGCATCGATTTCATCGGCAGAAGCGGCTGCCAGCGCATCGAGCGAACCAAAATGGTCGGCGAGGATCTGGGCGACGACTTCGCCGACATAGCGAATGCCAAGCCCGACGATCAGGCGGTGGAGCGGGCGATTCTTCGACCCGGCGATGGCGCTGAGCAGATTGGCGACCCGTTTGGGACCATACCCTTCAACGTTTGCAAAATGATCCGGCGTCAACGTGTACAGGTCGGCGACATCCTGCACCCAGCCGCGTTCGACGAAGAGTTGCACCTGTTTCTCGCCGATCCCCGCGATATCCATCGCGCCGCGTGATACGAAATGTTCGATCCGGCGGGTAATCTGCGCCGGGCAGATGCCAAAGTTCGGGCAGCGATACGCCACCTCGCCCTCGGCGCGTTCGAGCGGCGTGCCGCACGCCGGGCATGTCGCTGGCATCTGCCACGGACGTTCGCTGCCATCACGCCGCGCCACGATCGGTCCGACAATGTACGGGATCACGTCGCCAGCGCGCTTGACGATGACATAATCGCCGATCCGAATGTCGCGTTCGGCGATGTAATCGGCATTGTGCAGACTGGCATTCCGCACTGTCACACCGCCGATGTTGACCGGCTCGATCACCGCATTGGGGGTAATCACGCCGGTGCGCCCGACATTCACCACAATATCGATCAGGCGTGAGACCGCTTCCCGCGCCGGGAACTTGAACGCAATCGCCCAGCGCGGATCGCGCCCGACGACGCCCAACTGCGCCTGTTGCGCAAGACTGTCGATCTTGATCACCACGCCGTCAACCTCGTACTCCAGTTCGTCGCGGCGCGTCATCCACTCGCGGCAGTACGCCAGCGCATCATCCAGGCGCTCGAAGCGGCGCGCATCGCGGTTGACCGGAAAACCGAGCGTGCGGAGGAGGTTGAGCGTTTCCCACTGCGTCTGCACCTGCACTCCCTCGATCTGCCCGATGCCGTAGGCAAAGAAGCGCAACGGACGCCGCGCAGTGATCGCCGGGTCTTTCTGGCGCAACGAACCGGCAGCCGCATTGCGCGGATTGGCGGCGACTTTCTCGCCGGATGCCGCCAGTTGTTCATTCAGGCGTAGAAAGTCGGCGATGCGCATATACACTTCGCCGCGCACTTCGATCAACGGCGGAATGACCGCCTGAACCGGTGCGCCATTCGTTTGCCCTTCGGGGTTGCTGGCAAATGCGCCCAGGCGCAATGGAATGCCGGGAATAGTGCGCAGGTTAGCGGTCACATCCTCGCCGGTCTCACCGTCGCCGCGGGTCGCGCCGCGCACCAGGATGCCGTTGCGATAGATCAGGGTCACCGCCAGCCCATCGATCTTCGGCTCGACGACGAATGCAACCCGCGCATCGTTGCCAAGCAAACGCACCACCCGGTCGTACCAGGCGCGCACCTCAGCCTCGTCGGACGCATTGGCGAGCGACAGCATCGGCACGACGTGCTGCACTTTAGCGAACTGCTCACCCGGCGGCGCGCCAACCCGCTGCGTCGGCGAGTCGGGGGTGACAAGTTCGGGGTGTGCCGCTTCGAGCGCGCGCAGTTCGCGCATCAGCGCATCGTACTCGGCGTCGCTGATGACCGGTTCGTCGAGGACGTAATAGCGGTAGTTGTGGTAGCGGATCTGTTCACGCAGCGCTTCAACGCGGCGTGTGAGGTGGTCGTTGTTCATGGGTAAACGATCCTGTCAACCAGAACATAATCCAGCATGTACTTCGGTAGACGGGGATTTCCATTGCTGTTTCGCCCTTGATGGTATATGTATGATTGAGAACGCTGCAAAAGGTATTTCACCGCAGAGTAACTGTGTTGCTTGTCAAGGGGCGCTCGTATGCACAGCCGGATCCCAGGGCTTTTGCTGACGCAATATTGCGCCGAGAATAGTCAGCAGCTTGCGCATCGCAGCGACGATGGCGACCTTGCGCGGCTTGCCAGCTTGACACAGGCGCTGATAGAAGGCGCGCCTGACCAGACGGCGCCGCGTGGCCGCCAGGGTCGCCATGTACAACACGCTGCGCACATCCCTCCTGCCGCCGGAGATATGCCGGGGTTTGTGCTGTGCGCCGCTCTGATTGGCATACGGCGCAACGCCCACAACGGCCGCCGCTTCCGTGCGCTTGATGGTCCCCAGTTCGGGCAGGCGGAGCAGCAGGTTCAGTGCGGTGATCGCGCCGATGCCGGGCACGCTGTCGCGCAGCTCCCGTTTCCGGCGCACCTCGTCGGTGCGCTCCGCCTCGTTGTCGCGTTCCTGCTCAAGCGCACGGATCTCCTGATCCAGCCAATCAATATGCTGCTGGATGCCCGGGCGGAGGTTCGGCGCGGCAGCCGTCAACCGATTGATCTCAGCCGTCCGCATCTGAATCAACTGCTCCCGCCGGACCAGCAGGTCGCGCAAGGATGCGCGCTGCTCGTCCGTCGCTTGGTGGTGCGGCGGGCGCACCCGTTCGGCAAAGCGGGCGAGCAACCGGGCATCCAGGCGGTCGGTCTTCGCCTGGCGTCCTTCCGCGTGCGCCAGGGCGCGCACGCGGCGTGGCTGCACCCGCGCCGTCGGCACGCCAGCCTGGAGCAGTTGGGCGAACACCATGCGCTCCAGCCCGCCGGTCGCCTCCAGCACAATCAGGGTCGGCTGCAGGCGCTGGAGTCGCGTGACCAGGAGCTGGACACCTTCGTCGGTAGACGGTATCGTCTCGCGTGGCGCGTGCGGGTCGGCGCCAAACGCCACATCCAGCGTCTGTTTGGAGACATCAATGCCGATAAAGAGCGACTCACGGGAAGCCATACACAGAACCTCCTGAGGAAAACGGCGCCAGCCTTGCTAGCATATGCGGGTTTGAGGGCCCAGATAACTGTTCGGCTTGGTCGCGTTGAAGGACACGGCTACCCAACACTCCGCGGCGATCTCGTGAACCTGGCGCAGAACGGTATACCGTGTCCCGTTAGATTATACTAGACGCAGCGTTCGCAGAGGAAGATTCTCGTGCGCATCACGCACTCGCATGCTCCGCCATGCATCCATCATGGTTCGTTTTCAGGGTTCTCTGCGCCCTCGGCGTCGCTGCGGTGCGTTTTTGCAGCGAAGTCATGATTGATTTACAGCAGTTCTTCAGATTCATTGATCGTCGTCCAGGTCTGCCGTGTCACGCGAGACGCTCCGTTTTCGGCAAAGCGTAGACCGAAATTCATTTCGGTCACCGTGTCGGGAGCGCGATTCTGGGAGCGTTCAACCCTGTCCAATTGGTTCAACCTCCATGAGAACTGCTATAATGGCTTTCGCCCTCAAATTCCATAGAACAGAGTTTGCTGTTCGGCAGGCTGATGCTCCATTGCCAGGCGTTTTCCGGCAATCTCACAATACTCTGGACTTATCTCGATTCCGATAAAGTGACGCTGATGGTTCCGCGCCATGACGCACGTCGTTCCGCTCCCACACATTGGATCCAGAACGATGTCCCCCGGTTGGGAAAAGCAGAGAATAATGTCCTCTGCGAGTTTATCGGGAAAGGTTGCCGGATGTTGCAGTTTCAGACGATTGCCCTCCGTGTTGCTGGTTGCGTATCGCCAGACCGTCCCTCTGCATTTCAAAGGATTGACTGCTTTGGGGGTGATGCGCTTGAATCCGCCATTGGTCAGGCGATCCGTCCCTGAGTAGATTTTCCCGGCGTGTTTGCTTGGAACCATAAGGTGATCTTTCTGAAATGTTTTCGGTCGCTCTCCTTTAAAAAAGATCAGCACGTACTCGTGATCGACACGGAACCGCTGATTCCACCACGCGCCGGGGTTGCCATCGCGATGATAGATCACGCACTCAAAGAGTTTCCAGCCGATTTCATCAACCCATGAGACTGCCAGACGGAAGGATGTCAGTGATTTGGCGAATTGCCTGGTTCCGTCGCCGATAATGACCACAACCACGCCGCCGTCTTTTGTCACCCGGTACAGTTGGTCGCCGAGTTCGACAATGTCGAACGACCAGTTCTTCTTGTAGTCTCGAATACCATCATACGGCGGTGAAAACAGGGTGAGATCGATCGACTCGTCGCTGAGTGCGGCAAGTTCCTCCATACAATCGCCCTGGATAATCCGGTTCAATCGCGTGAGTGTCAGGTCGTCAGCCATATCTGTCGCTCCACCGAGAAATCCACAGACGCTGCATTTCTGGGAGGAGTATACCATTTATCCGAAATCAGGTCAAGAACATGTGTGTCACAATCGCTGCACTGGTTCTGTGCCTATCATCATACCACGACGCGCGTTGTCCGGTGCAGGCGTCCCGGCTGCGCATTGCTTGACAAAAGTTTCTGCCAGCAGTATATTTATTTTAGGAATGCCTAAATTACATTAATGTGCTGCATGCGCCAACGACCCAGTGTTATGCAACACCGGTCTTGCTGAGGAACGCGATGAATGGATGGGTTGTGTTGATTCTCCTGTGCGGCATCGTATGGATGGCGCTTCCCAGAATCGGTCTGCTTGCGTTCTACCGCACCTGGCGGGCGACGCGCGAGCGGGAACTGGTTGAGGATGCGCTCAAGTATCTGCTCAACCGCGAGCATCAGGGGCGTCATGCCACGCCGGAGTCGCTCAGTGGGGCGCTGGCGCTGCCACGTGCGCGGAGTATGCGCCTGATCGAAAAGATGGAAGCACAGGGTTTGCTTGAAACGCGCGGCGCAGAACTGCACCTGACGCCAGAAGGCGAGCGTTGGGCGCTGCACGTGGTGCGCGCGCATCGGCTCTGGGAACGCTATCTGGCGGACGAAGCGCGCATGCCGCTGGCGCGGGTGCACGATGAGGCGCAGCGGCGCGAACATACGTTGACCGCGGCGCAACTGGACGAACTGGAAGCGGCGATGGGCTATCCCCGGCGCGATCCGCACGGCGACCCGATCCCGAACCGTGAGGGGTCGTTGTCCGATGTGGCAGGAATTCCGCTTACCGCCTGGCCCCTCGACACGCCGGGACGCATTGTGCATCTGGAGGACGAACCGGCGATTGCCTATGCGCAGATTCTGGCGGTTGGTCTGCGCCTGGGGCAGGTTGTGCGGGTGCTGGAGCGGACACCGGAGCGCCTGGTGTTGAGCGACGGCGAGCATGAGTACCGTCTGGCGCCTGCTGTCGCGGTCAATGTCACGCTGGCGCCGCTGACGGAAGAGGAGGCGGCTCGTAACCACGCGATCCCGCTGAGCGACGTGCCCCTGCACCAATCGGCTGAGATCGTCGCGCTGGATGACGCACTGCAAGGGTTTACCCGGCGCCGGTTGCTCGACCTGGGGTTGACGCCTGGTGCAGTGGTGTACCCTGAATTGCAGAATGTTTTCGCCGATCCGCGCGCCTACCGCGTGCGCGGGACGTTGATCGCACTCCGACGGGATCAGGCCGATCGTATCTGGGTCAGGCCCCATCGTTCGAATTGACCAAATCAGCGGTGAAACTGGAGGTGAGCATTCCATGACGACACGAACGCCGCCTGCCGATCCGTGTGCGACCTGCCCGGCGTATGCGCATCTGGAGCGGATGGGCATTAAGATGGATACATTCGACCGGGTGGTGGCGCTTGCCGGCAATCCCAACACCGGCAAGTCCACCCTCTTCAATACCCTGACCGGGTTGAAACAGCATACCGGCAACTGGCCCGGTAAGACCGTCACGCGCGCCGAGGGGGGGTATCAGTTCAACGGCGTCCGGTACAAACTGGTCGATCTGCCGGGGACCTATTCGCTCCTCTCCACATCGCAGGATGAGGAGGTGGCGCGCGATTTTCTGCTGTTCGGTCAACCAGATTGCACGATTGTGGTCACCGATGCGACGGCGCTCGAACGCAATCTGAATCTGGTGTTGCAGGTGCTGGAAATCACCGATAAGGCGGTAGTAGCGGTGAACCTGATGGACGAGGCGCGCCGGAAGGGAATTGAGGTGGACACACGTGTGCTCAGTCGTGATCTGGGTGTGCCAGCCGTGCCAATCTCCGCCCGCAACGGTGAGGGTATTATGACGCTTCTCTCAACTGTTGCCGATGTTATCGAAGGGCGCATCGCCACCAGTCCGCGTCGGGTTGAGGGAACGCCTGCGTTTCAAAAGGCGATCCGCGAACTGACGCCGCTGATCGAGCAACTGGCGCCCGGTATTCCAAATGCGCGCTGGCTCGCCATTCGCCTGCTTGAAGGCGACGTGCGGGTGCAGCACGCGATCCGCAGCGGTGAACTGGCGGATATTGTCAGGCGGCAGCGATCGCCGGAAGAACGATTGAGCAGCACGATGGCTGTTGTCGGGAGGCAATGATGGCGACACCGGAGGATGTCCTTGCCAGAGCCGAGGCGCTGCGCAACAGCCTGCCATCCGGGTTCCGCGACGAGGTGGTGCAATCGCTCTACGCGGAAGCGGAGCGCATTGCGCATCGCGCCGTCAAAGCCGCTGCTGATCGGAAGTACGATCTCGATCAGCGGATTGATCGCCTGGTGACTGCGCCGGTCAGCGGCTTGCTGATCATGCTGTTGTTGCTCACCGTCGTTATCTGGATGACCGTTGCGGGCGCAAATGTTTTTTCAGAGATGCTAGCTGCCGTCCTGTTCGGGTTTGGCGATTGGGCGCGCGCGCTGTTCGTCAGCTGGGGAGTTCCGTGGTGGATCACCGGCTTTATCTGGGACGGCGTCTATCTCTGTCTGGCGTGGGTTGTATCGGTGATGTTCCCGCCGATGGCGATCTTCTTTCCGGCGTTCACGCTGCTGGAAGACCTTGGATACCTGCCGCGCGTGGCGTTCAACCTCGACTGGCTGTTCAAAAAAGCAGGCGCCCATGGCAAGCAGTCGCTCACGATGATGATGGGGTTCGGGTGTAACGCAGCTGGCGTGGTGGCGACACGGGTGATCGACTCGCCGCGTGAGCGGTTGATCGCCATCCTGACGAATAATTTCGTTCCGTGCAACGGGCGCTTCCCGACGCTGATCATGCTGGCGACTGTCTTTGTGGCGGCTGGTTTTAGCGGTGTGACCGCCTCGTTCATCGCTGCTGGCGCGGTAGTGGGGGTCGTGTTGATCGGCGTGGCATTCACATTCTTCATGTCGTGGCTGCTGTCGCGAACAGTGCTCAAAGGGGAAGCTTCCGCCTTTACGCTCGAACTCCCGCCCTATCGCCGCCCGAACGTCCTGCGCATTCTGTACACATCGCTGATCGACCGGACGATCTTTGTACTCTGGCGCGCGATGCTGACGGCAGCGCCAGCGGGTGCGGTCATCTGGCTGCTGGCGAACATTCCGTTCGGTGACGCGAACCTGGCAATCGCCATTGCCGGGTGGCTCGATGGGTTTGGGCGGATCTTCGGTCTCGACGGCGTGATCCTGCTCGCCTACATTATCGCCATTCCCGCCAACGAGATCGTCGTGCCGACCATGATGATGATGTACACCGGCGCCAGCACAATGGTCGAAGGTCCGGGCAGTAGCGAAGCAATTCGTGCGTTACTCGTGGAGCAGCACGGATGGTCGCTGCTGACGGCGGTGAACCTGATGCTCTTCTCGTTGCTCCACAATCCGTGCGGCACGACGATCCTCACAATCTATAAGGAAACCCGTTCGTATAAGTGGGCGGCGATGAGTGTGGTGATTACGCTGGGGATGGCATTTCTGGTAACGTTCATCACAGCCAGTCTGGCGCGCCTGATAGCACATCTGGTATAACCATATGCGCCGTACGATGGTGCTTGTTCCCGATCTGCGCTGTTTGCCATGGAGCGAGGGGTGACATCCTCACGGGGCGGTCGAGGACGTGATGCTCGCGCCCCCGTGAAGGGGCGCAGGGCTGCGTGCGGGCGGGACGCCCGCGCACCCAGGGGCTGTGCGGGCGAGACGCTTGCGCATTCGTGATGGGGCGGTGCTGCGTGCGGGGGAGATGCCTGCGTCCCCGTGAAGGGGCGCAGGGCTGCGTGCGGGCGGGACGCCCGCGCACCCAGGGCTGCGTGCGGGGGAGATGCCTGCGTCCCCGTGAAGGGGCGCAGGGCTGCGTGCGGGCGGGACGCCCGCGCACCCAGGGGCTGTGCTTGAGCAAGTCGTGCGTACATCTGCGACTGTGCGAGACGCCTGTGCACCCAGGGCCGCGTGCGGGGGAGATGCCTGCGTCCCCGTGAAGGGGCGCAGGGCTGCGTGCGGGCGGGACGCCCGCGCACCCAGGGCTGCGTGCGGGGGAGATGCCTGCGTCCCCGTGAAGGGGCGCAGGGCTGCGTGCGGGCGAGACGCCCGCGCACCCAGGGCTGCGTGCGGGGGAGATGCCTGCGTCCCCGTGAAGGGGCGCAGGGCTGCGTGCGGGCGGGACGCCCGCGCACCCAGGCGTGCTGGTGGGGGAGATGCCTGCGTCCCCGTGAAGGGGCGCAGGGCTGCGTGCGGGCGGGACGCCCGCGCACCCAGGCGTGCTGGTGGGGGAGATGCCTGCGCCCCCCAGCTTACAAGGGTGGGTTTTTTGGCAAGCCCCTGCGCGCCATCTCCCATTTCAGCCGTCAGGACGCCCAACCTCCCCCTTCTCCCCGTGTGGGTTGAAAGGGGGGGGATTTAGGGCGATTTCAGGCATTGGGACGGGTCATAGATATGCATGGTTACGCTGTCACCTATTTTGGGCAAGGGCTCCGGGCGCAACCACAAGCGGACCCAACAACGCCCTTGCGCCAGCAACCAGCGCAGGCGCCGACCTGCCCCCCGCCGGAGCAGGCTGATCACCCGCTGCGCCGTGCCGCTCCAGCGACGGCGCGGCGGCGCGCCGGTCGTCGGCGGCGCCCGCTTCAGGCGACCGGGCGGAACCCCCTGCTGTTCTGCATCTTCGATCCGCGTGCCGACGGCCACCGTCCACAGCGTGACCGTCGCCACTACCAGATACTGCCAGGCGACTGCATCCGGGTCCGTCAACTGACCGCGTTGCCAGTCCCAGCCCATCGACGTACTTTGGCGGAAGCCCGCCTCGTCCCAACTGCGCAGGGCATACCACGCGGCATCCACCCGCGCGGCTGAACGCTCGACGAGCGGCGCCCACGGTTCCGCATGGTCGGCGCCCCACGCCACCGCCAGCGTGCCCGCAATCCGCTTGGGTGCGTGCTTGAAGGCGACCCCCACGCCCACCCATCCATGCCCCGGTCCGGGCGCCAGGCGCAGCACCGACTGGCGCGCCTGACCGGTCGGCGCGAAGGTCGACGTGGGACGCACCCGCATGATGGGATGGACCTGCTGCGACCGGATGGCGTGCCACAGCCGGGGGCTCCACAACCCCTGATCCGCCAGCGTGAGGACCTCCTGGTCGCGCGGCAGCGCGCTGCGGGCCCAGCGCAGCATCCGCTCCCAGTGCGGTTCCCACGCACCCGGTTGGTTCGCCGGGACGATCACCCAGGCGACCGGCAGGGCGGTGCCCCGATAGAGGACGCTCATGCGCAGCAGAACGACGTCAGCGCGCCGATGGGAGGCATCCAGCCCAGGCGCCAGCGGTCCGCCGGTCCAGTGCGCGCGAATCCAGCGGAGCAGGTCGGCGCCGCACGCCAGCGGACTGACCACCGGTGGCGCACCCGCTGCGGGTGGGTCGGCGGTGTCAATGCGATGGGCCGGGGCGGCGATCCAGGCATCCCAGGCGTCCGCCAGGGTGGCGGCGCGGGCGATCCCGGCAGTGGCGAGCGCCGGCGCCAGCGCGGGACGATTGGCGCTCCCCGCCAAGAGGGCGCCCAAGACCCAGCGGGCCAGGGCGCGGCGCCGGTGACGCGACAAGCGCGGGAAGAGGGTCTGGATCTGCTGCTGCAGCAACCGTTCCGTGGGCGTGCGGGCCATTCGTTCTATGCGAGGGGGATCAACGATGCCAAAAGAACCGTTCCGTGGGCGTGCGGGCCATTCCATCCTCCGTGTCTCGCGATCCTTCCATGATCATGATACCGACGGATCGGCCCGTGCGTTCGGTGGAACGGAAACGGTTGACAATCTGCCTGCGAATCCCCCCCCTTTCAACCCCTTGTGGGAGAAGGGGGTCGGGGGGATGAGGGGCAAAGGCGTACGGGAATGCAGAACGTTGCTCATCTCTCCCAAAAACTCTACCCTTGCGAGCAGGGGGGTGAGGGGCAAAAGCGCACCGGAATGCAGAAAATCACGCATCTCTTTCAAGAAATCGACCCTTGAGAGTGCGTACCCAGGGGCTGTGCGGGCGGGACGCCCGCGCCCCCAGACAAGCGTGCGGGCGGGACGCCTGCGCCCCCAGGCTACATCCTGTTCGATTGTGATTTGATATCTGGTATCAATCTTTGTAGGGGTCGAACACATCTTCACCCGCCATCGCCACCCCCATCGGCTTGAGCGTATGGACGATCTTGATAGTGTTGGCGTGGTGCGCCAGCACCTCCTGCAGCGGTCGGTAGACGTGCGGGCTTTCGTCTGTACCGCCGCCGCGCAGTTCGACCCCTGCGCGCCGTACTGCTTCGAGCATCATTTCACGGGAGATTTTACCCGGTTTGACGACCTCCTGCACCCGCCGTCCGTTGCGCCGGACCCAGCGCCGCTTGCCAGCCGCCTGGATGCGACTCATCACGCGCCCTGCGCCATGGATGGTGCTGTGCAGCGCCAGGCGTGATTCGTCGCTCTCGACCCCCTCGACGACCACGCTAATGTCGCCCATCGAACCGCCGACGAACCCGCGCTGACCGGGCCAGGCAGGTGTGGCGCCCTTGCGCACAACGATCAACTCCTCGCCGTTCACCTTTTCTTTCCAGGCGTAGTTGTGGTGATTGTGAACCTCTTCCGTTACCTGTGCGCCGAGAATGTCGAGCACCTGCTGCACCACAAAATCGCGTCCCGCATAGGCATAACGCCCGGCGAGGGTCATCGCCTGCCAGTATGCCTGTCCCAGGTCGCTGCGTAGCGAGATGACCGTTGCTGGTTGCTGCATCGACTCACCCGGCGCGGGCGCGTCGAACGGTTTCCCGTGCGCCAGGTTGAGGAAGCCGCTGGCGATGCGATGACCGAGACCGCGGCTGCCAAAATGGGCGGCGACCCACACCCACCCCTCTTCGTCCTCAAGAATATCGACCCAATGGTTGCCTGAACCAACCGTACCGAGTTGCTCACGCGCCAGCTGGCGCAGTTTGCCGACCTGCGGCAGATCGCGCCATGTGGGATCGTCGAAGAGTGGATGATCGGCAGCCTTACCGCTCGTTCCGCCAAGACCGAAAACCACCTCGCGCGCAACCTGATCCATGATGCGTTTGATATCCTTGCGAATGTCGTCGGCGCGCAGGTTGGTGCGCACACCTTTGATGCCGCATGAAATGTCGTACCCCACGCCGCTGGGACTGACGGCATCGCGGTATGCGACGACGCCGCCGATCGGCATGCTGTATCCGAGGTGCCCATCAGCCATCAGTGCAGCCTTGACCGCTTCCCGGTCGCTGGCGCACCGTTTGATCTGCTCGATGGTTCCCTCATCGTGTTCACCCCAGACAGGAATGCCATCAATCATGCGAAACATAGGCGTACCTTCTTTCTCTTTCAGAAGCATCAAAGACAATGATTTTCGCGCGCTGCGCCCGGTTCTTCTGTAGCTACTCGTCTGAACGATACACCACGATCCCGTCACGCTGAATGGCAGCGCGCAATTGCTCATCGATCACATCTTCTTCCCGCACAATATCCAGTTCATAGATGATCGGTGCGCACTCGAGCGCCTCGCACAGATCGTGCCACTCAGCCGCACTGATGTCCGGCGCAGAAATTGCCAGGTCGATATCAGATGCGCGGCGGGTGTGGCCGGTAGCGCGCGACCCGAAGATGCGCGCCTGCCTGACCGCCGGAAACCGACGCAAAATGGTGCGCAGAGTGGTCAGGTCGTCGAGGCGCAGCATGACCGTTGCCATTGATCACTCCCATGCAAGGCTCTGTATTGTTGTTGCCATCGCGCTCAGCCTGACCGCATACTCCTCAACGATAGCATTATAGGTGCGGCGCGCTAACGCCTCGTTATACGTTTGACTCGTCAGATTGCGGTCTTCGAGCATCCGCAACCAGACATCAGCCTCTTCCGGTGTTGCAATCAGTCCCTCAACAAATGCCGTTTTGATGGTGCTGCGTGGACTGTTGCATTCGTGCCCCTGATGCTCAAGGAAGAGTCGCAGCGCTTTCCAGGCGACTTCAAAGGTAAACTCGAAGCGCTTGATCGTTGCATCACGCGCTATGTCGGTTTCGGGTTGAGCCACTGCCTCAGCGAGACGGGCAGCAGCCTCTCGAACCTGCCTCTGACGCTCAATGAAACGTTCTCTGCTCATAGCAGCCGGATGGCGACATCTCTCGACTTCTGACATCCTAAATTATATCCTGCTATCGTTGCGTGTATGTGGCGCTTTTGTGGTTATATCCACTTGTACATTTTTGAACAAACTTGACATAGTTTATTGTTATTTTCTATAATTGAAATGACTGCACTCCGCCCTGCCTCCGACCTGTCGCATCGATACGTCAACTGCGCGCCGATCACGCGCCGATCAAAGGAGGTTCCCCATGAACGCGAAACGAAGCCTGGACGGGATGGACATCGAGACGAAGGCGACACGCTCGGATCGCACAAGCGTCGAAATGAGCGGTGCGCTCGCCGGGTTGGTCGGCGGAGTGATGATGGCGATTGTTGGTGCGATTCTTGCGCTTGCGATCGGCGATGATCTCTGGAAGGCGCCAAAATTGATCGCCACGTTCGTCGTCAGCCCGGATTCGGTGGCTGCGCCCGGCTTTCTTGCCGGTCCGGTGATTATCGGGAGCATGATCCACCTGGCGCTTTCGGTGCTCTTTGGGGTTGGGTTTGGCATCCTGACGACACGCATCTGGAAGATGCCGCTTGCGTATGGCGCTCCGATGGTGTTCGGGTTTGTGTATGGGCTGGCGATCTGGCTGATTGCGTACTTTATCGTGCTCCCACTCCTCAACCCGTTGATCCTGGAAATCTATGCGCCGTCGTTCCTGATCCAGAACCTGACCTATGGCATATCGGTTGGTCTGGCGTATGGCTTGCTGCATGCATCGTCGCGCAGTGAGATCACGGCGGGGCGACGCCTGCAGCGCGGGGAGGTGAAGACGGCTCGTTAAGTATGGTCTTTGAGTAATTATTCCGCCGTAGCCCGCGCAGGCGGGCTTCGCCTCGCATAGCCGAGGGCTTCAGCCCGACGGCACGCGGCGCATACCGGATTATAGCGGTTCTCATAGAGGTTGAACCTCCTCGGACAAGCGCAGTCATGCGCGCGTTCCCAATGCGGCGACCGCCTTGCGTGGCGGTCGGAGAGAAGACATGCGCCCCATCGTCGGGCGTGATTCGCTCGTGCGGGCTAAAGCCCTCCCTGAGCGCGTGGAAGCCCCTGCGGGGCTGGCGTGTCCTTCACCTTTCCCCGTGCCGGGGGCGTCGGGTTGATCCAGCCCGCAGGGCTTGCCCGACCTCAGCCAGGGCTTCAGCCAGCTGAGGCGCACGACGATGGAACGCTCTATAGCGAAATGCAAAATGATTGAGCCACGTGCGTGCCGGGTGCGCGGGCGTCTCGCCCGCATGACCGTATGAAGCGCGCAATTCCGAAGGTCAACTGTTTTGCACTTCGCTGTAGAAATCCAGGCACGGGTCAACGTATCTGAGAACTGCTATAATTCTCAGTATGTCCGACCTGAATTGAATTGCCACAGGTTTAAGGGCGCTCGCACGCCATCATCCGGGTTCCTGCACTGGACGTCGTGCTTAGCACGGCGCCCTGGTGTCGGACGCACCGATACCTGGTCTGCGTCTCATTTCCTGTTCCTCTGGTCCTCTCTCCTCCGGTTTGCAGTTCTCGTGATAATCCTCACGTGAAGCGCGCCACAAACCCGTCGAACGGCGGGGATGGCCTGGTACATTGGTGAGGCGTGATCTCGACTTATGGACATGCACAGGTTTTGCCCAACCTGCTATACTTTTTTCCAACCTCTTGGACTGCTTCTCCGTTTTCACAGCACAAACAGGAACACCGGTCTGGCGGATACGTTCGTTTAAGGAGGAACGCAATGAGCACGCAGTTGCGGATTGACCGTTCGGCGACAGCGCAGGTTGTACGGGTCTCAGCAGCGCCGCTTCTGACAAAGATCGAAGTGAGTGGCGCGATTGCCGGTCTGGTTGGGGGCGTCACGATGGCAGTCGTAGGTGCAATCCTGGCGATTGCCATGGGTGCAGATCTGTGGAAGGCGCCGAAACTGATCGCAACCTTCGTGCTTGGCTTGGGCGCAACTGCCGGTACAGGCTTCGTTGTCCTGCCGGTGATTATCGGCAGTCTGATCCACCTGGCGCTTTCGGCGCTGTTCGGCGTGCTGTATGGGGTGCTCTCCTGCCGGATCTGGAAGATGCCGCTCGACTACGGTGCGCCGGTGGTGTTCGGATTTGTGTATGGGCTGGCAATCTGGCTGGTTGCGTACTTTGTCGTTCTGCCGGTTGTCAATCCGCTGCTGCTGGAAATCTACGCGCCGTCGTTCCTCATTCAGAATATGGTCTACGGTATGATCCTTGGCATGACCTACGCGGCATTCCGCTCTGCGCCGTATATTCACTTCGAGACGCGCTCCCCTGCGAAAGCGTAACATTGCTGAATAGAAAGGGATAGGCGGCTGGAACGATTGTTCCAGTCGCTTTTTGTTGTTGTTTACCACGGGAAACGACGGTGCAACGGCGTTTTCGAGGGTGCATATTCTGTAATCCGATGTCGTCGCGCCCATACCAGCGCTGCCCGGCGCGACGGCTGGCGCAGTTTGCGCAGGATGCTATGCACGTGCGCTTCAACCGTCTTGACCGCCAGCCCCAGTTCGACGGCAATCTCCCGATTGGTTGCGCCTTCCACCATAAGACGCAGGACGGCGCTTTCCCGTTCGCTCAACAGCGCCAGGGGCGCTGCTATATTGCGCTGCCAGGCGTCGATGCGCGTGCGCTGTTCCGCACTGAAGACGCGTGCGCCATCTGCTGCGCCCCGAATCGCCTCGACCAGCGCCGTCGTATCGTCGCTCTTGGTGACGAACGCCGCCGCGCCTGCCTCCCACGCTCGCACCAGGTAGACATCCCAATCGAACGCTGTCAGCAACACCGCCGCGCACGGCGATTGCGCAACGATGCGGCGTCCAAGGTCGATCCCGCACTCGTCGCCTAACCGGACGTCGATCACGGCGACATGTGGACGCTCAACCGCCAGGCGCTCCAGCGCTTCCGCCGCAGTCCCGGCTTCCGCTACTACCTGCATCCCCTCGTGCACTTCGATCTCTGCGCGCAAACCGCTCCGCACCAGCGGGTGATCGTCCACAATCAAAATACGCACCATCCGCCGAACCCCCTTCGCGTCTGCTGCGCCCGGCGCCTATTCCGCCTTTTCTTCCTCCTCCAGCGGCGCCGGACACGGCAGGCGCACCTGCACGCGCGTTCCCTGCCCCGGTTGGCTGACGATGCTCCACGCGCCGTCGAGCAGAGCCACCCGTTCGGCAATGCCGCGCAAGCCGTACCCGCCATCCAGCGCAGTGACTGCCTGCGGGTCGAACCCGACGCCGTCATCGGCGATCTCCAGAACGAGCGTTTCACCCACAACCCTGAGCCGCAGTGCAACCGACCGCGCCCGTGCGTGACGATACACATTGCTCAGCGCTTCGCGTGTGATCGCCAGCATCTGAAGCCCCGTTTCTTCCGGCAGATCCACCTCGTCGAGATCGAGGTCGACCGGAATGCCGGTCAGACGGGTGAAGGCGTCCGCCCCTTGCCGCAGTCGCTCGCTGAATGTGCGCGTATCGAGCGGATCGCGCAGGTCGCGCAGGTAGCGGCGCAACCCTTCCCAGGCCTGCACCGCCTGCGCATAGACGCGCTGCACCTCCTGGCGTCCCCCTTCATCGGCGCTGTGGCGAAGCGCCCCCTTGAGCAGCAGCACGATACTATACACCTGCTGCACCGCGTCGTCGTGGAGATCGCGCGCGATGCGCAGGCGCTCCTCGGCAGCGGCGCGCTGCACGGCGAGCCGTCGTTGCGCTTCGACCAGATGCAGGGCGTAGGCGCTCAGGGTCAGCAACCCGCCGAACATCATCCCATCGAGCGCCAGCGCTGTGATCACGTGCGCAGGCAGGCGCTGTTGCCACGCGATCCCGCCGTGCCAGGCGACGAGGAGCGCCAGGCTCCACCACAAGCCGCGTCGCCCAAAGAGATAGGGCGGCATCGTGAGCGCCGCAAAGGTGTAGCGATACAGCGGGCTATGCCAGCCGCCGGTCGCCAGGTTGAGCGTGATCAGGGCGATGGCGTCGCCGCCGACGAACCAGCGGCGATGCATGATTGTCGTTGCTTCCTGCGTCGGACGCAGCGCCAGGATCGTCCAGCCCAATGTGTAGATCGCAACCAGGATCAGG
This sequence comes from Roseiflexus sp. RS-1, assembly GCF_000016665.1. Taxonomy (NCBI): domain Bacteria; kingdom Bacillati; phylum Chloroflexota; class Chloroflexia; order Chloroflexales; family Roseiflexaceae; genus Roseiflexus; species Roseiflexus sp. RS-1. The sequence goes on along the minus strand of NC_009523.1, from coordinate 5,645,361 downwards.
TGCGGGATCGCCTGCGGCAGACGTTCCGCTTCAATCAGAAAACTCTGCACCAGCGCCAGGCTCAACGCCGCCCAGCGAAACAGCAGCAGCCACATCAGCCCAATTTCCCGCTGCGCCAGGGAGCGATGCAACGCCTGCCATACGCCCATGGGAACCCTCATCCGCCCGTATCCGACCATACTGTACCATACGCGACAGGCGGATGTCTTCAGGGTTATGGTCTTTGAGTAAATAATCCGCTACAGCCCGTGCAGGCGGGCTTCGCCCTGGCTAGCCGAGGCGAAGCCCCACGGCTAGCGCGGTAGAGCGGAATAAATTCTCAATCTCCATAAACCCTGAATTCAGTTCATTCTCTGCCCGCTGTCGGCGCAGAAGACCGGGCTGGCAGCGCTATCGACCGGTTCGTGCGCGCTGCGCGCTGTAAAGACTCTCCGCAATTCAGGGTTGTTCCCTAATAGACACTGCTCTGTTGTCGTTGTAGACTCCACGTATCAGTGACGCCAGCAGAGAGTGGGAGGGCGCCGGACGACGCCCTCCACTCGCTCTGCGATTGGTTGACGGTACTGCGGGTTATGGTGATAGCGCGTGTGCCGGGTATCTGTACCTGGGAGCGAGCCGGGCTGATCGACGTGTCTGCTCTCACGCCCGCCAGCGTCACTGGCAACCGGTCGGTTGCGCATCGCCCGCCTGTTGGGGCACGTCTCCACACGTAACAACAGCGATTGGGCGCTGCTCACAGGCTGAGGCTCGATCCAGATGCTGTTGAACCAGGGCGCACTATCTGCTGTGCTACTCGCCGCGGAGTGTCCCGCTGCAGGTCAGAGGAGGTTCGAATATGATGAGACGTACGTCTGTGATCGTTTTTATTCTGGTACTGATATTCTCAGCATTCTCATCTACCCCTCTTCGTGCTGAAGGTCAACGGTATGATGATGAACCGGTCAAAGTGGTAACAAATCGCCGACAAGTCACCCTTTCTCGGGTATTCACATACGAAGACGGTCGAATTGAGCCAAATGCTTCCTTACCCGCGCCCGGTGGCGGGACTATTCAATGGATTGTTTCCTCAACTATCAATCTTTATGAATACGGTGCTGCCGATTGCGAGGTTAAGTCGTACACTTACGATCGTGTATGGCAGTTGTATCTCGAAAAAGGTCTCTGGATTATTGATTACAGGATTGTCAGTTCGGTAACCGATTATCGGAGAGATTACCGCAACATCTCGTTCTACAGCTGGTACAACGGTCGATTTTTTACCGGTTTTGGAGAACAGTACCTTCAATGCATCGGTGATCAGCATGTAGCAATCGTCGAGCCGGGGGGTAATTCTCACAAACTCCCCACCGTAGTCGATATATATTGGTGATGCACGTGCTCCAGAGTAGAGTTATCGCTTGAGATCGCCCTCCCTGCTCCAGTCACTCGAAAGATCGAGGAGTTGATTAATGACTGACACACCGATGGGTCATAGCTGTTTTCTCACCGCACACAGTGCAGGTTTGCTCCGTCGCCGTTTCATCACCGTGATTCTGATCGTCGGAATCTTGCAAGGCTGTGCGCAACCGGCGCCGGAGTTGCCTGGACCGTTGCCTGTTCGTGTCCTGGAGGCGCCAGATGCATGGCCACAACCGCCGCCACCGCTGGCAGTTGATGATCCCCGCGTGCAGAATGATCCGCAGATTCGGCAGCGCCTGCATCTGGAACACAATCAACCGTCAATCTATCTCCGATCTGCAGAACTGGTTCAACTCTCGCCCCATCCCACGCCAGCACCGTTCGTTCCTCCATCGCGCTCGCCGTTTCAGTTCGGTGGACGGATCACGGCAACGATCATCCCGTACCAGGAGTCAGCCCTGGATCGGCGTGATATGACCCGGACTCTGCATCTCGATCCTGAGCAACCGCTCCGCGGCGTACTGGCGATCGAAGGATCATTCCACGTGCACGGTCCAATGCATGACCTTGGGGTGATAGTGCTGTTCGATTATCAGCAGATTGAAGTAACGCTCGGCGGGATGACGGCGCGGGCGCACGTGGTTCGCATCCCGCAGGATCGGGGCGTGCTGTATGATTTTGCCATTCCTGACCGGCTTCCCCCAGGTAACCATACGTTGACTATTGTACTGATGTATGACCCGACTGGTCTCTACACCTCGTATGCCGTGCAAGACATGTATCTCGCACGAGGGCGGCGGGGTCTGACAGGACGCTGGCTGCCGCTTTCCGCGCCGTACGCATGGACGATCCCACTGCGTGTCGGCGCTGATGCCCGGCTGCCTGCGATTGATCTTCAGCATCCTGATCGTCTGCCCATTCCAACAAACTACTTGCACGGACGGCTCAAACTCTCGCGTTCCAGCAATCCGGGTGATGCCATTACGGGAATCGAAAGCCATGTGCTGGCGGCTGACGAAGCAGGACGGCTCTATGCCTTTGTTACATACGATCCGGTAGCGGGCGATCCGCAATTGCAGCAGACGCAGGCGATGCTCAGCGTCTTTCTCGATGATCAGCAAGTTCCCATTGCCGGAACGTTCGCCTATTTCTTCGATGTACACCCTGGCGAGCTGTACCGTATTCCGATTGATCTGCCTATACCAGACGATGGCTATGTTCATACTATCTCCGCTTTCGTCACGTTTTTGCCATTTTTGCCGTCGCAATACTTCGACGGTCCCCAACCCGATTGGTTGACTCTGGCGATGGATCCGCGGAGTGCGCGCGTCGTTCCAGTGGTTCCCAGTCGTGACTGGATTCCGTTCTTCCCGCCACTCACGCAGGAGTAACGGAACTGGTGTGGATAAGGTTCGCCTGTCTGTAAAACACGATCCCAAATTCAGGGTTGTTCCCTGATAGACACCGCTCTGCTGTCGTTGTAGACTCCACGTATCAGTGACGCCAGCAGAGAGTGGGGTGGTAGCGGACGACGCCTGGTCGTGCGTCTGGATGAGGCAAGCAAAGATCTGCACGCCACGCCCCCGATGCGCCGTGCCGATGGAGCCGGGTCAACCGCTGCTAGGAGAACGACGCATACGAACGGTGCGGGGTTGCCAATCGCCATATATGTTGATCGACCCCCTGCAGGGCTGGCGCACGGTGAACGTCACCGAGCGACGTACTGGCCGTGATGTTGCCGGGCGGTGGATATTGTCCATAATTACTCGTGCACTGATGTGACTGTCGTCTTAGCCGAGGACAGTCACATCATTACTGTTTCTGATGGCTCTTTCATCAACCAAATCATGGAGCTGCAAATGGGTAGAACGATTGTCCATATCTGAAGGAGATTGGATATGAGATGGGGAGTAGCCCTCTTGTTCGTAATAGGACTCACAGGCTGTTACGTGAGCGGAACAAGTGGAGAGCGGCCAGGTACAACCACCAGCGCAACTCGTACTGTAACGCAAACGTACACAGTGAATACAGATACAGACAGCCTGACCTATACGCTGACAGTGCCCGCAACATGGATGCTGGTACGCGGAGATGGAGCAGAGCTGCGCTTCCAGGAAGCTATGGCGCCTGCAACTCCCCTTGATCCCAGTGACGATCAGGCATATATCGGAGGGGTCAATATTCTTGACCAGTGTTCGAATGCGTCAACCGTTGACCAGATGTATGCTTGTGTGCTGCCCAATCATAGCACCGACCTCGCCATGAAAGCCGTGACCTCACCGGCGGGAGAAGGACGGGTGTATATGTTAGAACACTCCTACCCGGTCGGAGATCAGCGTCGCTGGTGGGCACAACACGCACTCATTCCTGTTGACCGGTATATTTTCGATATATGGATTCAAGTTGGGCCTGAGACAGCTGATCTGCCGGTTGACGCATTGACGGAAATGGTGAACACCTTTCAAGTTACGGTGAGTCACAATCTTACCCCCTCCACCCCTCGCGTGACGCCAGCGGCGGTAAGCGCGACGCTGGTAGCGGTGCGTGGGCTGAGTGGGGCGACTGCGCTGGCGGCAGGCAATGCGCATATCTGCGCTCTGTTGCAGACAGGGACGGTACAGTGCTGGGGGAGGAACGAGTCCGGGCAACTGGGCGATGGGACGAGCGGGGGAAGCCGCGCGACGCCGGTGGCAGTGCGTGGGCTGAGTGGGGTGACCGTGCTGGTGGCGGGCAGCGCCCACACCTGCGCCCTGCTGCAAACGGGGACAGTACAGTGCTGGGGATTGAACGATAACGGGCAACTGGGTGACGGGACAACCGCTAACCGCGCGACGCCGGTGGCAGTGCGTGGGCTGAGTGGGGTGACCGCGCTGGCGGCAGGCAGCGCCCACACCTGCGCCCTGCTGCAGACGGGGACGGCGCAGTGCTGGGGGTCGAACTTCTCCGGGCAACTGGGCGACGGGACGACGACCGACCGCCTGACGCCGGCGGTGGTGAGCGGGTTGAGCGGGGTGACTGCGCTGGCGGCGGGTTGGGATCACACCTGCGCCGTGCTGCAAACGGGGACGGTGCAGTGCTGGGGATCGAACTTCTCTGGGCAACTGGGCGACGGGACGACGACCGACCGCCTGACGCCGGTGGCGGTGAGCGGGTTGAGCGGGGTGACCGCGCTGGCGGCGGGCGGCGCGCACACCTGCGCCCTGCTGCCGACGGGGACAGTGCAGTGCTGGGGGAGGAACGAGTCCGGGCAACTAGGCGACGGGACAACCGCTAACCGTGTGACGCCGGTGGCGGTGAGCGGGTTGCGCGGGGCGACCGCGCTGGCGGCGGGCGGCGCCCACACCTGCGCCCTGCTGCCGACGGGGACGGCGCAGTGCTGGGGGAGGAACGAGTCTGGGCGACTGGGCGACGGGACGAGCGGGGGATTCCGCGCGACGCCGGTGGTGGTAAGCGGGTTGAGCGGGGCGACCGCGCTGGCGGCGGGCGGTGCGCACACCTGCGCTCTGTTGCAGACGGGGACGGCGCAGTGCTGGGGGGAGAACAGATTTTTGCGAAATTGACGGGCGCGATGGGAAGGCTGCCGACGGGGACGGTGCAGCGGAGTGCTCTCTTCGGTCAGTCAGGCATTGTTACGCTGGGCTCCTCGCCGTTGTCGCGCATGGTGGTCATAATCGCGCCGCAGGTATTCATTTCTGCGCCCACGTCCCGCTTCGACGGAGAGAGAAGGTGTGCACCGCGCCGACCGGTCCGTGCGCGCGGCGTGCTGCAAAGACTCTCCTCAATTCAGGGTTGTTCCCTGATAGACACTGCTCTGCCGTCGTTGTAGACTCCGGGTGTCAATTGTGTATCAATATTGATCTCACGCGCGAGGTCTGCTATGCTTGTGAGAAACCTGGCTGTCATCGTCGCGCTTCTCGTGCTGTGGCTATCTCCAAATGCCGGGAGCATCGCACGGCGATGCCACATTGTCAATGTCCTGTTTCAACGGTTGTTCATCGGTGTCGGCCTGATCTTCCTTACAAGCGGGTGTACAGTCGGTCAGGCCGATACTGCCACTCCTGCGGTGTCCACGCCTCCCGCGGTTACCGCATCCCCGACAGTTGAGCAAGCCGATGCCGCCACTCCTGCGGCCTCCACGCCTCCCGCAGTTGCCACTCCCCCTGCCGGTGTATCATTTCCTGCGCTGCTCGTTATCGATACTGATCAGCGCACGTTGATGGAGTACCGCAACGGTCAGGCGCAGCAACGCTTCGCTGACCTGACCGAAGGGGGAACCATCCTGGACGGGATGCTCGTTGCGGATGCCGTCGTCATTCTGCAGGAGAGAGGGCTCCGACGTATCCGGTTGACAGACGGCGACTCCAGATTCCAGTCCTTCAATCAGACGGTGCGTTCTGGCGCGCTCATCCGCGCTGGCGACGATACTGTGATCTACGAGGCAAAGGTCGATAATCCGCAGGCGGAATTCGGTGTGGGGACTGCAATTGAACTGTATCGAACTACAGATGATTCGATGAAGGCTCTCCTCACACTTGCCCGGAATGTGGGTGTTCTGCATATGACTGCTGACCAACAGCGTCTCTTCCTGCTGCCTTTCGGTCAGGATCCGTCCTTCGGCACCCTGCTGGTCGTCAACGTCGGCGATGGGCAGGTACTCGAGGAACGCGCCATCGAGGGAGAAGTGTTTGCAACGATCTCTCCTGATGGACGTCGTCTGGTGACAACGTCTCGCCGCGCTGCATCGGCGGGAGCGCAGGAGGAAGGGGTGCTATTGGACTACGACCTGACTGCTCCGTCTGCCACGCCGCAGATTATCTCCCTGCCGAAGGCGCCGGGCCATGCCTGGCGGCTGACCTGGTCGCCCGACAGTCGTGCATTGTATTTTCTGCTCCGTCCCGGCGATATCTACGATGAACCGGCGACCTCCTTCGGGGTATATCGCCTTGATGCAGCGTCGGGGGTCGTGGAGCAGGTGACGGAGACCGCCCCGGTTGATGCCTTTCTTCGCACTGATGGGCAATGGCTGATGCTCCAGCATAGCGGTGAGCGTCGTGTAACCATGATCAACCTTGCCACCAGATCGTCAACCGTCGTCGACCTGCCGACTCAAGCGATCGTTGTTGGTTGGCGGTAGGGAGCACCTGTGAGGTGTGCTGCTATCCCGGAACGGGCGACTGCGAAGAGCGGGGCGGCGTCGGATGACGCCCTCCGCTCTCTCAGCGAGGAATGGAAGTCAGACTTCCCCTTACACGCAGAACTATCGGAGGATAGGGAGGGATATGCAAAGCTATCGGTTTCCTGTCCGGCTTTTCGCACCTGTCGTTTCGGAAAGGAGCCATGATAACCTCGCAATCCGGACCGGTTGTTCTCGTGGTGGCGGATGATCTGCAGCGGCGCGAACAGCTGGCGGCGCTCCGCCGCCTTCGTCCGACCATCGCCATCGCGCACCCGCGCGGTCCCCTGGCGCGGCAGCTCTTCATGGACCTGCTCGCATGCGACGATGCAATCGACCCGTTGCCCTGGCTCATCAGCGCACGCGCGCAGACCGTCGCGCTGCTGGCGCTGGCGCTGGCGCTGGACTTTGCGACGAGCTGCGCGGCGTCTCGCAGCAATGAACGCCGCGCGCTCGCCGCCGCCAGCGACGCGGCGTGGTCGGCCGCCATGCGGGAAGCGGACGCGCGCAGTCGTGCGCTGTTCGGGCGGTTGCTGACCGCGTCGGACGCGTGGATTGCGCCCGACCGACTCGTTGACCGAATCGCGGATGCGCGAGACGCCGATGCGGTGCGTCGGCTCCTGAGTCAGATGCGCGCGCGGAGCGAGTTGCCGGTCGAGACCACGCCGCAGCGCTCCCTGGTCGAGCCGACGATCGCCGTCCTCCTGGCGGACCTGTTGCGCTTGCCGGATGCGGTCGACCCAGTCGCGTGGCTGGCGACCGCCCGTGGTGAAGCCGTGGCGCGCCTCAGTCTGGACGCGATGCTCCGGCAGGTGCTGCCGACGCCTCAGCACCTCCTGGCTGAACGCGGCGCGGAGGTCCGTCCGCCGATCCGGCCGCGCCTGCGCGTGCGGGCAGGATCGCTCATCGCCCGGCTGGAACGGATGGAGTTCTACGCCAACTGTTTCCGTCTGCATTTCCGTGCGCGGATCATCAGCGCCGACGCGGCGAAGATGATGTTCCAGTCGTTCACGCCCGATGCCCTGACCAGGTGGAATGGCGTCACCCGGGTGGTCGATGACGCTGGATACAGGTATGTGGTGCAGATCGAAGACTATGAGGTGATGAACCAATGCTGGTGGTGGCGGCAGGAGCTGACCCTGGTGTGCTGGCCGGCGCTAGACGCCGCCGCGCGCAGCCTGACGCTGCACCAGCAGCCAGCTGCGCTGGCGCGGTACCGAATACCGCGGATCGGTGACCAGATGGTCCCGCTCGCAATGCCGGAACTGGGTGCGCTCCAGGTGCGCATTCCGCTGCCACATGAAGTGGTCTTTGAGTAATTATTCCGCTCTAGCCCGCGCAGGCAGGCTTTGCCCTGGATAGCCGAGGGCTTATGGTCTTTGAGTAATTGTTCCGCTCTAGCCCGCGCAGGCGGGCTTTGCCTTGGCTAGCCGAGGGCTTATGGTCTTTGAATAAATAATCCGCTATCCGAGACCGACATACTGTAAAAGCTTTGGCGAGCCGGTTGCAAACGACGCGAAGAAGGCATCCAGATGGCTGCGCACCTGATCGCGATCCGTCGCCCAGCGATGCACGCGGGTGACCTCCTGACGCATCCACCGCCCCAGCTTCTCGATCGGGTTGCACCACGACGCATCCGTCGGCAACGGCATCAGTTGGATGGGCAGGCGGACATCTCCAGCCCGGCGCACGGCCCGTCCACTGGGGGTGGCCGGCCACTTGCCAGGACGGGACAACGCCCAGCGGGTCGTGTGCGGCGCACGCGCCACCAGGACATCCGGATGCACCTGGACCGGCCAATGATCCAGCATTACAGAGATGCGCTCAGCCTCAGGAGAGGCAGCGCGCCGGTCCGGGAAGAACGGCGCCAGCGTCGCCCGGCCCATCGTCGTCGCCCGCCGGGTGACCACTTGGCCCGTCACGACCTCCAAACTGCCCACGCTGCGCAGGTCACAATCGGTCGCCCGACTCCGTTCCGCCCGCACCGGATCGGCGCCCGCCCGTCCATCCCCGTTGGCCAGGGTCGGGCGCCGGGTGACCGGGACGTCATCCCGATCCACGGTCACCACCTGGTTGGGGTGCGCGCGGGCATCCGCCACCACGTCCGCACTCGCCTGCAGGTTGGCCTGCTAGTGAGGATCAGGGCGATGCCCATGCCTGCGGGCGCGCTGCCAGGGGAGGCCCAACCGATCCAGGATGCGGGCGATCCCGCGCAGCGCGGCGTCGCGTCCCCACCCCAACTGGCTGCGGATGGCGTCCAGGGTCCCGCGCGTCTGGGTCAGCCCGCACGGCCGCGGGTCACGGCGGACCAGATGCTCCACCTCAGGAGCCGCCGTCGCAGGGTCATGGCGGTCAGGGGGAACAAGCGGGCGTGCGCCCGCGTCCGTCCCGGATGGGGAGGCGCTCGATGCCCGCGGCGTCCCAGCGATTCAGCCAGCGAGAGACGGTTGCCGGATGGCGCGGACGCAGCACGCGTGCGCGCGCCGTGACAGCGGGCGGCACGCCGGACGCGATGCGCAGGAACGCTGCCGCCCGTTCACGCACATAGGGCGTGGGGGCGTGATCGCGCAGGTCTTCGCGGGCCTCCCGCTCCGCGACGGACACGTGAAGGGTCCGGCGTGCCGGCATCGCAACCTCCTGAGAAAGGCTTGACACGGATGGATATCAGTATAACGGAATATTTTTTCAAAGTCCATCAGCCCCACGGCTCGTGCGGTATAGCGGATTTAATTCTCAATCTCCATTAGCCCGACGGCAAGAGGCGCATACCGGATTAAATGCTCAATCTCCATGATTAGGAGTGGCGCTTTGGGGATTGAGCCGACGAATCCATACACACGCCCCGCGTCGACAGAGCGCGAAGGCGCACACCGCGCCGACCGGTTCGTGCGCGCTGCAAAGACTCTCCGCAATTCAGGGTTGTTCCCTGATAGACACTGCTCTGCCGTGGTTGTAGACTCCGGGTGTCAGGGACGCTCGTAGGGAGCGGGAGGGCGCCGGATGGCGATGGCTTGCAACACGAAGCCAGCACAGCGCCAGGGTCGGGGAATACCCCAGACGATACCCAGCGCTCCCGCAGACCTGAGAGGAGAGCGATAATGATCGCCTTCCTGCTTGTAGGTTGTCAGGCAGTACTGAGTGGCGCGCTGCTGTTTGCCGCATGTGCGAAGGCGCGTCAGTCTGACGTGCTGGCAGCGGTGTTGCAGGCTGGTGGTCATATGTATGGAGGTTGCTATGTACATTCCTCTGCTCACAGATATTCCGTATCGAGACATCCCCGGCACAATCATTGCCGAACTGCGGGAAGTTCCGCCCCACATGCGCGGTCACGGATTCACCCTGGCGAAGCTGCGCGCGTGGCTTGGCGGCGATGAAGGGTACATCACCGACCCGTACCGCGGCGAGCGCCACCTGGTGTCGCTCAAGCCGTGGCTGCAAACGAACCCGGATGTTGAACTGGCGCTCTTCTTTGATTTCATCTTCTTAGCGGAACTAACGGAGTGGTATCAGGACGCCGTGTCCCTGTTCACGCTCATACGGGGCGCATGTGCGAGTCGTGGAGGTGCAAAATGAAACGCATGTTAGGCATTGTAGGAAATTTGTTGAGCCTGCTGGCGCTCGTAGTCCTGGCAGGAGTGCTTGCCGCAACCTTTGGCGGGCTGCGAAGAGGAGCTCCACCAGGATCTCAAGCCTTTCTATCTCCTATTGAGACACCAACGCATCCCCCAAAGCCCATGCTGATGACACCATCGCCTACTATCCTGCCAGAGCCGTTGCCACCTCTGGTGACCGTTACTTTACCACCTTACCCGCCACCTCAGACACCGACACCCCTGGGGACGCTAACGTTTGTGCCCACACCACGGGTGACCGCCGCACCACCAGCGCCTGGTACACCCACGGCTGTACCCACGCCATCAGGGCCGCTGCCACCTGGTCTGAAGGTGGTGTATGGAGAAACAGATGGTCTTTCTGGGAAAACAACTATATGGCTGGCTAGTGCTGCGAATCTGACATTGCGGAGAGTGCTTGCTACCTTCGACCACAAGGTAGGTTATGGTGTGCAAGGGGCCGTTTCTCCTGACGGGAACAAGATAGTTTGCCTCGTCATACCTTCTGATGCTGGCGAAAGAGCTGCACGAACTACCGCAGGGGAACTGTGGGTTATCGACCTGGACGATGCGAGTCTTCATCATCTGGCAAATCAGGCAGGTTACCTGGCTATGTGGACACCTGACAGTCGCGCTCTGGTATTCGGTCGCCTGGTTGCCCTGGAGAGTCCCAAAAATCCCCAAGTGCCATTTCGGACAGAACTCTACCTGGTAACAGCCGATGGAGCAGAACAAAGGCTTCTTCTAGGCGATGAAACAGCCTACGGCCTCCAGCCACTCGGTTGGTCTGTGGATGGGCAGCAGTTCTATTATGCGATAGTAACTCTTCAGGGCCAATGGGAGCTTTGGACAGTAGATAGGACTGGTGGATTAACCCAGTTTCAGGCCTCCCTCCCTTCCCAGTACCTGATCCAGAGCGCTTCGCTTTCGCCAGATGGAACCAAAGTGCTCCTTAAAGTGTTGGATAGAGGTCAGTATGCCCTTATTGTGCTCCGTGTTGATGGGCTAGAGCAAAAGACAATCGTGAGTGGAGCAACAGGAGACCAGCCGATCAATCAGTACGCCGCAATCTGGTCTCCTGATGACCAGAGTATTTTCGCTCACATCCCTCCCCAGCCTGGACAGCCGGCCCACCTGGAGCGGATTGATCTACGAACGGGCCAGAGGCGCGTGATACCAACAGAGCCTATCGGTAGAGACGAATTCGTGATTCCTCAAGCATGGTCGCCGGATGGAAAGTGGCTGGTTGTCCTTAAATACCCTCGTCTCCAGTCCCTGGCTTATCTGATGCAAGCCACTGGGGGACCAATGGCGCAAATACCATTGACTCAACCTTCCAACTGGGTAAATCTGTTTGGGTGGACAGACCGAAGGTGATCAAGATGACTCTCGACTTTCTTGTTCCATAATGTGCAGGGAGAGAGCGATGTCAATGCGTTATGCACACTTTCAACCTCTGTTCAGAGCCGGACGATTGTTACTGTGTATGGCCTCGCTCAGCTTTCTTCTCCTGGCCCAGACGAGTGACCCTTCGCGATGTGCAGCCCAGGGAAGCTGCCCTGTGCCTGCCGCTTATGGTCGACAGCCTTATCCTGGCGAGTTGATTAATGCTTTCGATCGTGCGGGCACTAACCGTTTAGGGAACGAGGGTCCGAGTCTGCCTCAGATCTGGAAGGGATATCCTTCCTCGCAGGCCAGGTTGGTCTCTCCCTACGTGCCTTGTATACTTCTCAAAGTCATTGGCTATACGGAAAGCGCTGGCTGGAAACAGTTTGCTGCCGATTATGGGCGTTATGGCTACACGGTAGTCAGCGCAGATTGTGGCTATGGCATTATGCAAATCACTTCCGGTATGGGGGGTGGAGCAGGCTTTGAACCTGGCAGGGTAGCCGCCGAGCCCGCCTATAACATCGGTACCGGTGCACGCGTCCTGATCCAGAAATGGAATAGTCTGAATGTTTATATTGGCAACAACAACCCTTACGTAGTCGAGGACTGGTACTACGCGGTCTGGGCCTATAATGGATGGGGATGGGTCAACAATCCGAATCGTAATTGCCCGGATAACAATCCAAATTGTGGATACGCTTTCAACCCTTTCCGTCCTTCCTTCAATGGATCACAACCGCGATCCTGGTATCCCTATCAAGAAATTATCTGGGGGTATGCCGGTCATCCTCCTAGCGCCGGGTTTTGGGAAGCGGTACCACTTACGCTGCCGTCCAGACGGTCTATCACCAATCCGCCACCACCACACATCGTCACACCCCGGCCATCCCATGGCTCGTGCAGTGTAGTCTATCTACCGGCTATACTCAAGAATTATCCACGCTGAGATCAGCCCGTCCAAAATGGTGACTTTGAAGCCGGGCCTGCCTATCAGAACCCTGGAGGAGCAACTGCCATCAGTGCTCTCACTCTTCATTCTGGCAGTTGCTCCGTCTGGATCAGGCGTCCCAGGCGCCGTTGGCGGACGCACGGGTGGCGGCAGCTCGCGCCTTCGGCTGCCCGCTGGTTCCCGATCAGGCGCCAGCGCACAGCCGTTCGTCCCTGCCGTGAAGCCTCCGTGTCGATATGTTGCCCGATCAGATATGGACACTGTCGGTTGAGATGTGATATAAGTGTGGCTTACCGTTCGCTTCTTTCTCTGGATGTCCCCAGCACTTGCTCGCACCAGGGTTGAGCCGACGAATCTGCGCCCAACGTCCCGCTTCGACGGAGCGCGAAGGCGCGCACCGCGCCGACCGGTTCGTGCGCGCTGTGCGCTGCAAAGACTCTCCTCAATTCAGGGTTGTTCCCTGATAGACACTGCTCTGTCAGCGTGGTAGACTCCACGTATCAGTGACGCTAGCCAGGAGCGGGGCGGCGCCGGATGGCGATGGCTTGCAACACGAAGCCAGCACACCACCAGGGTCGGGGAATGCCCCAGACGATACCCGGCGCTCCCGTAGACCTGAAAGGAGAGCGATAATGATCGCCTTCCTGCTTGCAGGTTGCCAGGCAGTGCTGAGTAGCGCGCTGCTGTTTGCCGCGTGTGCAAAGGCGCGTCAGCCTGACGTGCTGGCAGCGGTGTTGCGGGCCGGTGGTCTGCCCGCAGCGGTCATCCGTCTGCTGATACTGTTGCTTCCGGCGTTGGAGGCTGGGTTGGCGCTGGCGGTGCTGACGAGTCCGCCTGCGCTTCTGCCGTGGACGATGGGGATCGTCACTGGAATGCTGCTGCTCGTTACCGTGTGGGGCATGTGGGTATGCGTTCGGCGGTTGTCGCTGGCGTGCAGTTGCCCCAGTACTGGAAAACGCGGGAGGTGGAGCGTCGCGCTGACGTGCAACGCCGGACTTGCGCTGCTGAGCGGTGTTGGGACGACGCTGAGCTTCTGGACGCCTGGTGTGTCGCCGGGATTGCCTGCGTGGGGGATGGCGTTGGTTGCCATCGGCGGCGCAGCGCTGATAGCGCTCGTGATGCACGTGCGAACGGCAACGCAAGAGACTTCAGACTATCAACAGGCGCCACGCGGAATGGCGCCGGTCGGGCGCCTGCACACACCGGCGCGACGACGACTCCTGCAGTTCTTTGGAGCGGCAGGCGGCGCGATCCTGGCGTTTCCACTCTTCCGCAGCGCGCCTGTGTTGGGCGATGGAGGGTCAAATGTCGTGGCACAGCGCATGCCTGCGCCCACGACGGCTCCGACAGATACGCTGAATGGTTGCATCTCACCACCCCGACCAGAGGAAGGCGGTTCAGACAGTGGTCAGTATAGTCGCTGTTCTGTACAGGTCTGTTATTGCACGTCGTGCTTTGAAGTATATGACAGCATCGACAAATCGTGGGTCTCAGTCGCCAGATATGTGTGCTATGATTCCTGCGATGGCACCACAGTTTGCTCAACGCCTACCTGGTCGTATAGAGGGCGCGTGTGCCGTCAACTCGGTTGTCCGTAATTGGTCATATGTATGGAGGCTGGTATGTACATTCCTCTGTTCACAGATATTCCATATCGAGACATCCCCGGCACAATCATCGTCGAACTGCGGGAAGTTCCGCCCCACATGCGCGGTCACGGATTCACCCTGGCGAAGCTGCGCGCGTGGCTTGGCGGCGATGAAGGGTACATCACCGACCCGTACCGCGGCGAGCGCCACCTGGTGTCGCTCAAGCCGTGGCTGCAAACGAACCCGGATGTTGAACTGGTACTCTTCTTTGATTTCATCTTCGATCAAGACTATGTTCGCCAGCACCCCGAACTGTTTCCGCCGCCTCCCGCGCGCCCCCCGGCGTTCATCAGAGACACCCGCCGCAAGGAAGACGACATTGGTCCGGGGTTGAGGCATCAGGAGGGGGAGTGACGCATCCGTCGCTCTGAAAGGGTAGAGGTTTTCAGGTTTCCATTGGTGCGGTCATACTCAATGGCCGCCATAATAGCGCTCTGCAGGTTGCGATACGTCGCCACATTCAGGTTAGCAACCCCCTGTTGCACCATCAGATGCGCGTTGGTCGCCGAGATGCCGGCCAGCATTGGCGTTGCTCCCAGCAGCGCTGCCGCCTGCATCGCGCGCGTCAGGATCGCCACGACATCGGGATCGACAACAGCGATGCCGGTGATGTCCAGAATGGCAACCCGCGCACGTCGCTCAGCAATCCCTTTCAACAGCGCATCGAGCAGAGCCTGCCCCCGTTGCGCATCCACATGACCCACGATGGGGAGAACAATCACTCCCTCCCACACCGGCAGCAGCGGAATCGAGAGTTGTTGAACGGTTTCAAACAGTCGGCGCTGCTCCTGAAGACTCTGTTCAAGTTCGTTGTTCCGCTCAGCAATTGCCGTTTGCTGCGCCACAATGTTTTCTACCATCCGGTTGAAGTTGCGCTGGAGCATGCCGATCTCGTCGTTGCGCGTGACAGGAATGCGCTGCGCGAGATCGCCGGCGCCGATCTCCTTGGTCACATGAGCAAGACGCTGGATCGGGCGGGTGATGGTCTGCACAATGCCGATGCTTCCCGCAATAGCGGCGAGCGTCATCAGAGCGATCAACGTCGCTATGACCAGCATGTTCTGAACGACCGGTTGGTACACCTCATCAAGCGGTTGCTCGACGGCGATGCCCAGCGTATAGTCGCCGATCTCGAATGTGCGTAGCATCATCAACACCGTCGTTCCGTCAGTGCCGGCGATGGTCTGATGTTCAGTGCTCCAGTCCGACAGCGCGACCGTGCGCCCGATCAGGTCGCGGTTGCGATGCGCGATCACGCGCCCGTCACTTTCAAGCAGGCTCACCGTTCCTCTGTCCCCGACCGGTATGTTGACCACCTGTTCGATCACGCGGTTCATACGCGCTTCGGCGATAAGAACCTGGGGCGGGTTGCCGGGGAGAAGATAGGGTAATGCTATCGGCAGCGATAATTCCCGGCTGAGCGGATTGAAGCGCAGGTCATCGAAGACCGGTCGTTCGGCGCCGATTGCGGCTTTGAAGAGCGGATCGGCAGCGCGGCTGGTCAACCGGTCAGGCGGAGTTATACCGATCCGCGCGACGTGCAGGCGCTCCATGCCGGTGTTATCAACGACTGCCAGGCTCTCGAACAGATTGCGTTCAAAGATCGTCCGGGCAAGCAGTTCCAGGCGCTGGTCTGTCGAACCGCTTACGAAGCCAGGGGAACGCACCAGGATGTTCATCTCCATCAGCGCTTCCTCGACAAAGTTCGCCAGGAGCGCCTCGGAGCGAAGCGCAATCTGATCCTGGATGCTCTGCGCCTGCCGGATTTGAAGGTCGCCCCCCATCCATGAGAGGATGCCGCCGACTGCGAGCATCGGCAGGAGTGCGAACAGGAGCAGGATGGCAAGCCATGTTTTCTGAATACTGCGGCTCATTCCCGGCCTCCGTATTTCTGGAACATGGCATCGGCGTTGGCAGTGGTGACTTCTTCAGTATCGAGAATGATTTCGCGCGGCGGCGTCTCGCGCTGTTCCAGTATTCGCAGCGCCCATTCGATGGCTTCGGCGCCGCCCGTAGGATAGACGTATGTCACATTGAGTTTGCCCTGCCGCACCGCCTGAATACCGCCATCGGAGGTCGCAAGCGCATCGATGCCGATAAAGAGGATGGCGTCGGTATCGCGCCCCTGCTCCTTTGCAACATTGAAGGCGGCAATGCCCATAGGATCGTTGTGGGCATAGACCACATCGACATCCGGGTTTGCTTCAAAGAGAACGCGCGCAAGCGCGTCAGCCCGTTCGGCGAGCCAGTCGGCGTTCTGACTGGCAATAATGCGCACATCCGGGTTGGCGGCGATCCCTTCGCGGAAGCCGTCGCCGCGCTCCTGCGTGGGGGTCGAGCCTTCCAGTCCACGCAGTTCGATGACCGTACACGGTGATCGCTGCTGTTCGCGGCACCAGCGCGCCGTATATTCGCCCGCCTTGCGCCCGATCAGGCGGTTATCGGCGCCGATCCACATCGTGTACTGTTCGCCCTTCACTTTGCGATCCAGCACGATCACCGGAATGCCGCGCTGAAATGCGCTCGCTACAATCGGGGTCAGCGGGGAGGCTTCGTTGGGCGAAATGATGAGGAGATCGATACCCTTGCTCAGGAAGGCTTCCACGTCTGCAATCTGCTGTGCATTGTTCTGGCGCGCATCAGTGAACTCGATCTCAATGTTGGGATGACGGGCGGCAGCCGCAGCGATCTGCGCATTCATCGCCTGGTGCCACGGTTCGGCGTTGTTCGCCTGCGACATGCCGATACGCCACCGGCGGGGAGCATCGCCGCCGGCTCCGCCTGGCGAGGATGTCGGTTGTGTGCAGGCGGCAAGCATAACGGGCAGCGCCAGCACCAGCAGCATCAGCCGCAGTTGAACCATCCTGACATGCATATCAACCTCCTGTGGCTTCATCGTGTGAGGGTTCGCCAGTTTCGCGGACGAGGGGTGCGCCTGCTCTGAGTGAGCAGTTTAGAAAAAAGCGTTGCTTTTCGCTAAGGGCGCGAGCGCGGGGTCGCGTCGGTCAGGCGTCGTACTGCCGCTCGAGGATCGCGCAGATGCAGGAACAGGGGTCTGCGCTGCGAGGGAAAACTCCCCGGCGTTTGCGCCTATTGTATCCATGTTGGTTGCATTTGCAAGTGCTGAAATGAAAACCGTGCGCGTGCCGGATGCGTGGGCGTCGCGCCTGCTGTTTCAGCACTCACCGTGGATTGGAATAGGTGACACGGATGGTGTTACGACGATTCAAATTGACATGTCTCCCGCGCCTCCGCGCCTCCGCGTGAGCCCGTCCAATGCACACATTCTGGGTTTGCCGTGTCGCACGAGGCGCCTGCTTCAGCGGAGTGTAGACCGAAATTCATTTCGGTCGACGCGTGGGGAGCACGATGTGCATGCCAGGTGCGCGGGCGTCGCGCCCGCATGACGGCTGCGGGCGCCGGGTGCGCGGGCGTTCCGCCCGCATGACGGCTGCGGTGTGAATGTGCGCGCCGGGAGCGCGGGCGTCCCCGCCCGCACGACGGCTGTGGGCGCCGGGTGCGCGGGCGTCCCCGCCCGCATGACGAATGAGACGCGCGATATGTGCCAGGTGCGCGGGCGTCGCGCCCGCATGACGGATTCGGTGCGAATGTGCGTGCCAAGTGTGCGGGCGTCCCCGCCCGCATGACGGATGCGGTGCGAATGTGCGTGCCGGGTGCGCGGGCGTCCCCGCCCGCATGACGACTGTGGGTGCCGGGAGCGCGGGCGTCCCCGCCCGCATGACAGACAAGACGCGCGATATGTGCCATGTGCACGGGCGTCGCGCCCGCATGGCGGCTGTGGGCGCCGGGAGCGTGGGCGTCCCTGCCCGTACGACGGACGAGGCGCGCGATCCTGGCGTTCAATTGTTTTGCACTCCAGCGCCTCCCTCGCTCTCCCGCGTACCCTCCAGGCGCCGCGATCCCGTTGATCGTCGCTGCATTGCACGAAATAGCGCCGCTGCGTTGCGCCTCCTTGCCGCGCCAGCGCGCCCCACATCGCTGATCGGCGTCGGGTAGCGCGGCGGTAGCAGGCACTTTGCGATGCACTGGAATGTATGGTATAATACCGAGGACACAATTCCTGTCCAAAGCAGCAGTGTATAGCACAGCTTGCGGTCCACTGGAATGTGTGGTATAGTACTAGAGGGTGATCACAAACCAAGAACACCCCGTTTATTACTCCTACAATTTAACCTCTATAGACGACGTATCTCCTAGTAACTCCTTTTACTATCTGGTTATCCCCTATACAGCATAGGATTACTCGTACATCAGATATTATCATTGTACGATCCGCTTAGCGATTAATCTTTATAACACGGTTTTTTTGACTCTATCAGGTGCCGGTTCAGAATGAACTGGCTTTTTTGTACATGGACAAAAAGTCGATCACTCGACGAAAGGGGGATAAAATGCTCGATATCTCCGCAAAACAATTCGTTCATACAGATTAAAATCTTTACATGTCCCTATCATAACTCAAAGGACTTTAATACGTATAAGCGGGTAGGATTTACCGTGAGAGAGTACCTGAACAAGCAATTGGTTGGATCAGGAGGCTTGATCGAGATGGAGTTTCACACCTGGAAAGATTATGTGGCAAGCGTGATTGCTGCTCTTGGCGGTAAGGCTCGGCTATATGAGATATATGATTATGTCATTTGCGAAACTACACTAAGACTACCAGATTCATGGCAAGCTATTATACGTTATACGATCTACATTCATTCGTCAGACTCTCGTGCATATAAGGGAGGTGAAGACCTATTTTACCGCTTAGATCGAGGATATTGGGGTTTAAGGTAAAATATACTCGATATCTGTATTCCAAAGATAATATAGCTTATATTAGATACTCTATGTGCCGCTCTTGTAGTCTAAATCCGTCTAGAAAACATATCATTAATAAATCTCCTAACTATCGAATTCTCCTCTATACAGCGTAGAACTATTCACGCGCCAGATCGCTTCTTGCGGTCCACTTGGCGATCAATTAAATTTATTTAATTTCTCTGGTTTATGAGAGTAGATATCTCAAAGAAAGGGGGAAAAACATGCCAAATCTCTTGCAGAATAATTTAGGGAGTAGGATCTGTTCCTATCACGGATTAAGAGACCTTAACGTATCCACACAAGAAGAATTTTCTATTTGGACTTTCAGGCAAGTTAGAGACATGATTGTACGAGGCGATGTAATACGTGCGCTTGCGGCTCTTTTCGTCTGCTGGAAGCGTTTGCCGGTTGCGCACATCCTGGCTTTGGAAAGAGGGATTTCGCCCTTGCTATGGATTCTCGGTGATGGAGATCGGGGGCGGGTGGGATACAGCAGGACAGGGGCAAGCGACCCGGCGCGAGAGTCGCTCCCCCGCACGCCGTGCCGCGCCAGCGCGTGATGCCCTCCCATAGCCGAACACTCTTTGGCATTCCGAGATTCGGCAGACTCCCCTGCATGCCAGACCGACAGTCGGCAAAGGTCACGGCTGCCGCACGGCGGGACATCCCCCTCACAGGGGTGAGTTTTTGGGGAACCCCCGCGTGCCATCTTCCGTTTCAGGCATCAGGGCGCCCCAACTCCCCCTTCTCCCCTTGTGGGAGAAGGGGGCAGGGGGGATGAGGGGCAAACGCGCACCGGAATGCAGAAAATCACGCATCTCTCCCAGGGAACCTATCCTTAAGAGTAGCGCGCAGCGGGGGCGGCAGGCAGCGCGGGCTCAATCATCGCGCTCGGTGGCGTGTAGCGTTTTTTATGGAACCTCTGTGCCCTTTGCGTTTCGGCAGTGCGTTTCTACAGCGGGATCAACTACGACACGATCAACCCCTGCCCTTCAAGCCAGAAGCGTCCCCACGCCATCACCCCCAGCATGATGGCGGTCACCACCAGCGCGACGGTCGCCGGGCGCGCCAGTTCAACCACGCGCGTCACCCGCCCCTCGTAGTTCATTACCAGCGCAACGATCAGCAGATTGACCGC
This sequence comes from Roseiflexus sp. RS-1, assembly GCF_000016665.1. NCBI lineage: Bacteria > Bacillati > Chloroflexota > Chloroflexia > Chloroflexales > Roseiflexaceae > Roseiflexus > Roseiflexus sp. RS-1. The sequence continues at coordinate 5,625,221 of NC_009523.1, read as the reverse complement.
GAACAAAATGCCGACGATGCCGGTCCAGGCGACAATGGCGATGGGCCAGTAGGTGATGGCGACATTGCCGTAGATCGCGGCGTGCACCAGAAAGCCGAGCAGCAACGCACCGCCGAGTTCACGCCAGTTGCCGATCACAGGTTGATCCATATCGGGGTCGCGCCGGAGCGAAAGGTTCAGCACCAGCAGAATGGCGACCGCCAGGGACACGCCCATGCCCAGACCGGTGAGCGTGCGCAGTTCGTTGCGCGGCGTGTAGAGATGGGGCAGGAAGAGATCAACAAACAGTGAATTGAATCCATCAACCGCCATGACGACGACCAGCGCCACCAGCGCGACGACAATAGCGGGCGGCGGCAGTTTCGCAGCGCGCTCGCGACCGAGCAGAAGAAGATAGATGAAGGTCAGCAGAAAGCCGCTGTAGATGCCGGTGTTGCGCGCGCAGAGCGGGAGTTGTTCGCCCCCCAGCGACACGTTGTGCACCTGAGCGCAGACGCCGTGCACAGCGGCGTACATCTTCCAGTTGAGCGGCGTGCCGGGCCAGAGCAGCATACCTGCCAGGATCGCTCCGAGCAGACCAATGAAGGCGAAGCGCCACGGAACCTCGCGCCCGTCGCGTTCACGCTCCTTGCGCGCGGCAATCTCGCGCCGCGCCAGTTCGATGATCTCCTCACTTGTGCGTTCCATGAAACCTCGCTGTCAACGTAATCGCTCCACCTGATCCTGCATCATCTCGAAACTCATGATGCCGATCTGACGATGATTGATGGTGCCATCGCTGTTGATAAAGTAACTGGTCGGAAGATTCTTTGCGCCGTACCGTTCGGCAATGTCGCCTTCCGGATTGGCGATCAGCGTGAAGGTCAGGTTGCGTTCACGCGCAAACGGAATGATGACATCCGCTAATTCGAGGCGGTTCACCCCCAGCACCACCACATCATCACGCGCGTCAATCCGCTGAAGGTCGGGCATTTCCTCCTCGCATGGCGCGCACCACGTCGCCCAGAAGTTGAGCACCACTTTTGTGCCGCGCAGATCGCTCAGGCGGCGCGTCTCACCGCCAGCAAAGGTAAAAGCGAAATCCGGCGCAGGATCGCCCGGCGCTGGCAATCTGCCGCCGCGGTCGATCATCCGCGACTCGATGGCAATACCCGGCGGAATATCGACCGGCGCCCGGTCCGTCGCAGGCGACGCTCCACGTTGTTCGCCGCATCCTGCCAGCGCCAGACTCACGATCACCAGCGCCCACAGGCGGATCGGTCGCCGCACCTGCCGACCGCCGACATTGTGTGGTCGCATCATTGCATCCCTCCGATTCCCCGCGCCTGCGCCGGAAGTTCGCGTTCGAGACGCGGATAGACGACCAGCATCACCGCCAGCGCCGCCAGTGCGCCGGTGATCATGCGCAGCCAGAAATTGAGCGAACCGATGTCGTCGCCGCCGTCGCGCCAGCCAAGGCTCAAGATCTCGTTGATGATATGCGTACCGGCATCGAGCGCCATCGGAACGAGCAACAGCGCGCCGAGCGTCAATGGCGCCGGACGGATCCAGCACCGCACGACGGAAAAGAGTATTCCGACGATGAACAGACCGCCGTAAAACGCCGTGCAGCGATGGCAGAACGCCACCTGATACCCGCAAAAACAGAACGAACGCTCAGGGCGTTGATGACACAAGGGCGTATATATGCGAAAAATGATCTCGCCTGCCACCGGATGCCCATTCGCCTTCAGCCAGGGCGACATCCACGGCAGACCGGCGTAGATGCCAGCGAGGAGATTCAACGATGCAAGCCAGTGGCGAAACAGCCATGCAACTGCTCGATCAATCCAGGGTGCAGGGCGGGATGGAAGTTCGGTCATCATAATGAGCATCATTATAGCAGAGAGGGCTTCGCTGTGCACCACAAGATAGACTGTCATGCGTCGTTCGGTGGGCTGCAAGCGTGGGAAGATCGGTGCAAACAGGATGAAGTGTTCGTAACTTATCGCCGCCGCGTAACTTTTTTGACAGAGATGCTGTTCATAGTTGTAGAGAGAAATCACAACGAAAGTCGAGATCACGGATAGTCGCCGGCGGAGGAGCAACGATGCACTGCTTGTTGCCCCGACTGTCGGGTATTGTTGCAGGGAGAGGGAAGATATGTATATCCTGGTTGCTGATGATGACCTGCCGAACGTCAAACTGACCGCGTTTGTTCTGGAAGAAGCGGGTTACAAGGTCATTAAGGCTTACGATGGCCCATCGATCCTGCAATCGGTCGAGCAGTACAATCCGGACCTCATCCTGCTCGATGTGATGATGCCGAAGACGAACGGATTCGATGTATGCCGTCAGATCCGGCGCACCTCCGATGTGCCGATCATTTTTCTTTCCGCTCGCTCGCAATTGCAGGATCGGGTGACCGGATTGCAGATCGGCGGGGACGATTATCTGGTCAAGCCGTTCGAGCCTTCCGAATTGCTGGCGCGGGTCGAAGCAGTATTGCGGCGGCGCAACAGCGATATGCTCAACCCCTCGGCGCGTCTGAGTCTGGGCGACCTGACGCTCGATCCGGTTGAGCACAAGGTGCTCTTTGCCGATGGGCGCATCGTTGAACTGACGCCGCTCGAATTTCGGTTGCTCTACTATCTGATGAAGAATGCTGGTCGCGTGCTGAACACCAGTCAGATCCTGAGCAAAGTCTGGGGGTACGATTACGAAGGCGAAAGCAATCTGGTTGCGGTCTATATCCGGCGCCTGCGCACGAAGATCGAGCGCGATCCCGAGCATCCCCGCCATGTGTTGACCGTGCGCAATCTTGGGTATAAGTTCGAGGCCTGAGGCAGTCCAGGTGTGTGCTGAGGCAGTCTGAGTGTGTGCCGATAGGGGGAAGTAGCAGCCATGATCGCTGGAGACACGCTTACGCGACAACTTCCATACTGGTTGATCGAACGCCGTGCATATCTGGGGCAGATGCTGGCGCCGGCGCCAGCATTGGCGCTGGCGGTGTGGTTAAGCGCTGCTGCACCTCCTGAGGCGCTCTGGATGGCGCTGATCGCCTACGCGCTGGTGCATCTCTGGCTGTTTTGGGTGGCGTATCATCATCCTGTGGGCATCGATCCACGGGCGCCGGGCGCCGGTTGGGTTGCTATCGGTGTCGATGCACTGCTGGGCGCGATTGTGGTGAGCGGTGCAACCGACCTTTCGTTCTTTTTGCCGGTCTATACGCTCATTGCATGGCGCGCTCTATCCGGGTACGGGCGCAACCAGGCTGCTCTTGCGCCCCTCTTCGCCATTGGACCGCTTTTCCTCTTTCAGTTTCTGCTGAGTCGCGCGGGTAGCGCGTCGCTGACGGCGGGGGAACAGTGGAGTGCGGCGGGGGTGCTTGCAGGCAGCCTGGGGTGTGGTATCGTCGCCATTATGACAGGCGCGCGGCAACAACGCTCGATCATGCGTCTGCGCAGCGAATTGCAGCGTGAACGCAACACCCGTGAGGCTCGCGTCGAAGAACTTGAGCATCTGGCGAACGAACTGCGGTTGCGTATGCGCGAACGCCACGCGCTTGAAGAAGGGTTGCGCGCGGTTACCAGCACGCTCAGCCTCGATGACGTGCTCGAACAGATCCTGGATAGCACGGTACAAACCTTTGGCGCCGAACGCACCCATGCGGTTGTGCTGACGCTGGCAACCGATGGGACGTTGACCAACCGTGTGTATGCCCGCGATGGCCAGATGCGCCCGCAGTGGGTCGAGCCGCTGATTCGTCGCGTGATGCACGATCAGGCGCCAGCGGTTGTTGCCGATGCCGCCCTTGATGCCGAGCTTGGCGCTATCAGCCGAAGCGGGTTGCGCTCAATCGTCTGTGTGCCGCTGTTCGTCGGTGACGGTCCGCCGAGGGGTGCGTTGACCGTGGTGAGCGCCACGTTTGCTGCGTTTTCCAGCAGCGATGCCCGCCATCTTGCGGCGTTCGCCGCGCAGGCTGGCATTGCCATTGGCAACGCCGAACTGCACAGCCGGTTGCGAAGGCAGCAGCAGTTGCTTCAGGCCGTGCTCCGCGACATCAACGATGGACTGGTCGTGCTTGATAATGAGTACAATGTCGTGCTGGCAAATCCGATAGGTCAGGCGCTCCTCAACGATACATCGGCGCCGCAACCCTGGCTGGAGCGTATGCGTGAACTGGCAAGCCGCCTCTCCGATGACGGTCGTCCGGTGGCGTCGCCGGAATGGGTTTTCGGCAGTCCAGACGCTGAAGAAGGTCAGATTGTCTATCAGGCGGTTGCGTCGCGGGTGCACACCGATGATGATCTGCCCGATCTGACGGCGATTGTGCTGCACGACATCACCGACCACAAAGCCGAAGAACGCGCCCGTATGGATTTCATCTCGATGGTATCGCACGAGTTGCGCAACCCGCTCCATACCCTCAACGGCTTTGTCAAACTGGTGCTCCAGGAACGCGCCGGTCCGCTGACGTCGTTGCAGCAGGATTTTCTCAAGATGGCGGACGAGCAGATCGAACAACTGAGCAGTCGTGTCGCCGAACTGCTCGAATACAACCGGTTCAAAGCCGGTCGGCTGGCATTGCAGCCCGACGTGGGCGATCTTGCGCTGCTCATTGCGGGCACGGTCAACCGGTTGAAACTACAGGCGGAGCAGCAGCAGCTGGCACTTGTCAGTCACGTGACGCACCTGCCGTTGTGCCGGTTCGACGGTCAGCGGATTGGCCAGGTGTTGACCAATCTGATCGAGAATGCGATCAAAGCAACTCCAGCCGGCGGCACGATCTCCGTCTCTGCCGACGTTCATGATCAGGAAGTCCGCGTGCGAGTCTCCGATACCGGCGTGGGCATTCCGGCAAGCGAATTAGGAAAGATATTCCAGCGGTTCTATCAGGTGGCGAAACACCGTCGCACCCACGGCAACAATCTCGGTCTGGGTCTGGCGATCTGCCAGCAGATCGTCGAAGGGCACGGCGGGCGCATCTGGGTCGAAAGCGAAGAGGGGGTCGGCACGACCTTTACCTTCACCCTGCCGCTGGCAGATGGGCAGGCGTGAATGACGATTCTTTTACCAAACTATAGACGGGTGTTCACCCGGTCATCAATAAAGGTGGCTATAATCTCTTCTGTGAAGATGTGATACGCCTGTGGCTTGTCGCTTGTGATCGGTTGAGGAACCCGTGAAGATCGCTCTGGTTGCGCTTCCCCGCCTTGACGAACCTTACGCAACGCCACCGCTGCCGTTGTGCTATGTCGCAGCATTCCTTGAACAGCAACGCCATATTGTGCGCATTTATGATCAGGCGCTCTATCAGAGCGATCCCCGCGTAGATTATCTGGAAGCGATCCGGGCATTCCGACCGCAGGTGACTATTGTTGCCGCCGATAACGTTGCGGAAGCCGCTGCAGTCGCGGGGCGCGTCACCTTCAGCGGAACAGCGCTGCCATTGCTGCTGGGAGTGCGGGATCATCTGCCGCCCTGGCTTGCGTCACACGCACTTGCCGAACTCAACCGCGTTCTGCCGCACGCGCCAGAGGTCAAACGCCTCGTTGCATGTGCGCTCCTGGCGCTTGATGACGACCTCGACCGGTTGCCATTCCCGGCACGGCATCTGCTCGCGCTTGAACGCTACCCGCTGACGACGCCGAAAGGCGAGTTGCGAACGCCGGTCCTGATCGGGCGGTTGCGCAGAGACGGAACGCCGGCGCCCCGTCAACCAGCGCTGCTGATGACGGAACTGCGCTCTCTTGTTCAAGAACATGGCGTGCGTCATGTCATGCTGAGCGGGTTGGCGCTTACCGACGATCTGGACTGGTTGTACGCCGTGTTGTCGCACCTCTCCAACATGCATCTTGGCATCAGATGGGAAGGACGTGTTTCGTACACGCGGCTCACCACTACCCTCCTGGAGGCGTTTCGTCGCAGCGGGTGCGAGGCATTGACCTTTGAATTCGCAGCGCTCGCGGCGCTCGAATCCAAAAGTGAACGTGATGCACTGATCCATGCTGTGCGTCAGGCGCGTGAACTGGGGATGCGCGTTACCGGACACATTGCACTCGATCCCCAGTACCCTGCGATTCCTGCCGTTGTCGATATGTCAGCCACGTTTGGGTTGGACGAAGTGCGCTTCTTCGTTGCACATCCAGTCGAGGCTCATCAGTACGAGGCGGCGGACATGGCAGCGTTAATTGCGCTCGCCCGGGAACACTACCGTGCGAGCCGCAGTCGCCAGTATTTCATCGACCGGTTTGGCGCCCATCTCGGAACCATGATCTGGTACGTCGGGCGAACCGGTCTCTTCGGCAAGCGCTGGGCGCACCCCCACGAGACGCAGACCGAAATTGCACTGGAACACGGGCGCTGAGGGGGAGGTTATCTATCCCCTGTCCCTCCATATGTTATAATCATGCTCACACCCCCAAATCATACTCAATGCCGTCAGGAGGACGAGGTATGCCTGTGTTCAAGGATTATGCCGAGCTGCACTTATGCCTGAGCACGTTGTACGACAAGGCGAAGTGCGATGCGCGCATTGCGCCGAAAATCCGCGACTCGCATCTGGTGATCCAGTTTCGCTATGAAGAACCGCGCGCTGTGGTGACCATCAATGCGGCAGCGCCGCCAACGCAACCCGGTGCGTATTTCGATGTCCTGTGGGGCGATGATACCGGATTGAAGCCGGATGTTGAGATGAGCATGAAGGCGGATATCGCTCATCAGTTCTGGCATGGCAAAATTAATCTGATGACGGCATTGGCGCGACGTCAGATTATTGCAAAGGGTCCGATTCCAAAAATCTTGAAATTGTTGCCTGCGGTTGAGCCTATGTACGAAATGTATCCACGTCTGCTCCGCGAAATGGGGCGCGCAGATCTGGTGTTGACCTAGAACGGGTGCAACCCACACACGGTGATACAGCTGGTCGAGGCTGCTGATCAACCGGTGCTCCGGGTTACAACAACGGTCACAGGTCTCATGCACCGCCTGAAGACAATGCATGTCTCCTGAACCGGCAGCGTTGCATGCCTGACGATCACATGCCGGTTTGTTGTGTCGGTCGGCGGAGGAGACGCCTCTACGACACGGTGTGTGCTGGTGGTTTGCTGCGGTCTATCGTCATGGTTGAACCCTGATGGTCATCACGCGAGCCGATGAGCAGCGAAGACATGTATGAACGCGGTGTGGCTGATGCCGAGCGCGGCGAGTTGCACCCGTTCTACTACCAGCATTACTACCATTACCGCCGGGGTTATGATCAGGCGCGGCGACGTATGCGTCGCACCCCATTGTCGCTGCTGAGCAGGCGCGGATGGTTGCTGACAATTGGAGTCGTGCTGGTCGTGGCGCTGGCAGTTGTGCTCGGTAGTGCGTTTCGCGGGAGTAATGCAGAGGATCTGGCATCGTTCGCAGCACCTGAAGCGGAGACTGTTGCTGCGGAACCTGTGCAACCGACTCGCACGCCCCTCTTCCCTACGGCGGTTCCGAGCGCAACACCTGCACCAATCGTGCGGACATTACGGGTTGGCGGGTCGGCGCAGGTGGCGAATACCGAAGGTCGCGCACTGCGTGGACGCGCTGCGCCAGGGTTGAAGGCGCCGGTGCGTGTCGCCTTCGCAGAGGGAGAACAGGTGCGCATCCTGGAGGGACCGGTAGCCGCCGACGGATATGTGTGGTGGCGCGTCGAAGGTCAGAAGGGTGCAGGATGGGCGGCGCAGCAATCGCTTGAGGGCGTCGTCTGGCTTGTGCCGGTCGAGTAAGTGGTCGTGTAGAGGATTTGCGTATCAAAGTCGCACCACTTGTCTGGCGCAAGACTGCTTCCAACTTCGCTCGAAACGTCGTATAATCGGTAGTGGCGCTGATGTCAATGGAGGTTTCCTATGAACTGGGTGGTTGTTACCTTCATGCTTCTGTTCGTCCTGGTTCCCTTCCTGCCGCTGGTGTGGTCGCTGGCGTACACCTGGATCACGGCGCCTGAGACGAAATCCTCTGAAGAGTAGTCGGTTGGGACGTAATCCGGGGAGGCGTCGGCAGCGATTGAGATGCCGGGTGCAACGGGTTCGGCTTCTTCGATCCTGATGGTCTTTGAGAAATAATCCGGTGTAGCCCGCGCAGGCGGGCTTCGCCTCGCATAGCCGGGGGCTTCAGCCCCACGGCACGAAGCGCATACGGGGGGCGCAGCAGCGCTGTACAGGGGGCGCGGGGGCGCAGCGCACCTCATGGTCTTTGAGTAAATAATCCGCTACAGCCCGCGCAGGCGGGCTTCGCCTCGCATAGCCGGGGGCTTCAGCCCCACGGCTAGCGCGGTAGAGCGGAATAAATTCTCAATCTCCATGAGCCCCACGGCACGAGGCGCATACCGGATTTAATGCTCAATCTCCATGAGGACCGGGGCTTTTCCGATTCATGGCGTGAGGCAGCCCTCGGTGAGGGCTGCATTTTTGTTGCCGCTGACATTTATGCAAAACATGTGCAAAGTATTGACAAAACATCGTGGGTGGAGTATGATAGTCAGCGAGGTTTACTGAACAGTCAAGCAGAAGAAGGGGTCTATGAACCTGCGTTCGCCAAAACTCTTTTTGTTCCTGACCGTCTTGATCGATCTGCTCGGTATCGGCATTGTGTTGCCGCTGATGCCGTACTATCTCAAGATCGTCGAGCAGTCGAGCATTCCATGGCTGGCAGCCAATCGCGCGATCATCGTCGGCGCATTGATGGCGTCCTTTGCGCTGATGCAGTTTCTCTTCACACCGGTGCTCGGCGCTCTGTCCGACCGGTATGGGCGCCGACCGATCCTGCTCATCAGCGTCCTGGGCAGCGGGCTGTCGTATGTGCTGTTCGGGTTTGCCGAATACCTGTCGTTTCTTGGGGTCGAAACAGTCCTGGCAATCCTGTTTATCGGTCGGATGCTGAGCGGAATTACCGGCGCAAGTATTTCGACTGCGCAGGCATACATTGCCGACACGACCACCCCCGAAGAGCGCACGAAGGGCATGGGCATGATCGGCGCAGCATTCGGTCTGGGTTTCATGCTCGGTCCGGCGCTCGGCGGATTGTTGAGCACAATCAGCCTGGAAGCGCCAGCATTCGTTGCCGCCGGTCTTGCATTCGCAAATGTGATCTTTGGTTACTTCAAGTTGCCGGAGTCGCTGCCGCCTGAGCGACGCATGGTCACGCCGATGCGTGGGATGAATCCGGTGTCGCGCCTGAGCGCGCTGTTGCGGCGATCCAGCATTCGTCCGCTGCTGATCGGCATCTTCCTGCTCAATATGGCATTTTCCGGCTTGCAGAGCAACTTTGCCGTGTTCAGCGATGTGCGCTTCGGTTTCGGTCCGCTCGATAATGCGCTGATCTTCACGCTGGTCGGGTTGCTGGCGGTGGTGATGCAGGGTTTTCTGATCCGCCGTTTGGTGCTTGCCTTTGGTGAGACGCGACTGGCAATCGCTGGCATGACGATGATGGCAGGCGCATTCATTGCGGTCGCCCTGGCGCCGGAGGCATGGATGCTCTTCCCGGCGGTTGGCGCCATCGCTATTGGTGATGGAATGGCAACACCGGCGTTGACCGGTCTGATCTCGCGGCGGGTGGACGCGCACGAGCAGGGAGCGACGCTGGGCGGGACGCAGGGGCTGATCAGCCTGACGCGGATCGCTGCGCCGATCCTGGCAGGTACGACGTTCGATCTGATCAACGTGAGTGCGCCATATTACCTGGGCGGCGCGCTGATCGCCGTGGCCGTCGCAGTTGTCGGTTCGGCGTTGTTGCCAGCATTGCGGAGCGGCGTTGGTCATGATCAGCCGCAGGGTGCGGTGATGATCGGAAGCGCAAAAGCGGAATGAGCGGCTGAACACTGATCTTTGTGGGGGTGCACGCTTGAGAGTGTTGCACCCCCTGATTTTGCCCCCCCGCAGACGTCAGACAGGCTGGAAAACCCGCAAGATCCATTCGTGTCTCCGCAGCGTACATCAGTGTGTATGATGAAGTGACATCACACTCGCTCACAATACAGGAGCTGCATGCGCGCTGTTATTCTGGCAGGTCGAGGACAGGCGGAACCCCGAACGGGAGCGACGCTCATTCGTCTGGCGGCGCATTGCCGTAAGGCCGGTGTTGCCTCTATCGTTGCCGCTGGATTTCTCCAGCATCAGCGCCCTTCCTTTGGTGAAGCGCTCGAACAGTGCGTTGCCCGGGGCGCCCGGGAGGCAGTCATTGTGCCGTACACACTGTCACTGGCGAAGGAGGACTGGGCGGATCTGGAACGCACGGTGCAACGCGCGCGCCAGGTTTACCCGCACCTCGCGCTGCGTATCGCTGAGGCGCTTGGGCATCATCATGCGTTGATAGAGGTGCTCATCCAGCGTGTGATCGAAGCCGATTATGTGGCAGCGCATCATATGCATCATGGTCGCCTCACCTGGCCCGGATGGCAGAAGCAGCGCGCAATCGGATTGCTGATCGTCGGGAAAGGGCTGCCAGACATCCCTGCGCCTCTGGAAGAAGCGATAACCACGTGTTGCCCGACTGCGACACGGTACACTGCTGTGCGCTTTTACGCTGCCGATCAGGACGGGGAAACCCTGAAATCATCCCTCCAGGCGCTGATTGCGCAGGGTTGCCAGGCGATCATCGTTGCGCCATACGCTCTGGAGCGATGTAGGATGACAGCGCCTGTCATCGAGCGCGCCATCGCCTGCGTATCTGCCAGATACCCTGAAGTGACCATTATTCAGGCGGAGCCTCTGGCGTATGATCGCCGGTTGATTACAGCAATCGCCGACCGGGTGCGCGCTGCAATCGATGTGTCGTAGATCGCTGGCGCTGTTTTCCGATCAGGATTGTTCATCCACCGGCATTTCAGCCTGACGAAGCGCGTGTTCCAGCATTTTGCGCAACTGCGCCAGATGTTGCTGTTTGCGCGGTTCTCGCAACGCGCGCGCCGTCGCCGTCCAGTAGCGGTGGTTCTCGATAAACGTCACCTGCGTCATGTACCACTGGACATCGCTCATCGGTCCGTCGAACGCTTCGTTTTCCGCGCGCAACTTTTCGCTTTGCCGCCAGAAATGCTCGTTGCCAAGCGTATCGAGGTCGGCATCCGCCAGGATCTGTTCCGTCAATGTCTTCGGCGATTGAGGAATGCGCGTTGCCATGATCATCCGGCAGATTTTGTCGATCTGTGCTGGCGTGTAGCCAAATTGAGGCAGAACCTTGGCGGCAATCTCTGCACCTGCCTGTTCGTGCTCTTCGCGGCGCACGACGAATCCAAGGTCGTGAAAATACGCGGCCGTGCGCAGGAGCAACAGGTCTTCACCGTTGACGCCCTCGGCGAGCGCCAGGCGCTCGACGGTCGGCACGACGTCGTCGCGCGTGTGATGCACTGAGTGGTATGTTACGGTTTCCGGCAATTCCTGTGCCAGTCGCATGAGGGCGTATGTTCGCGCACCCTCGAAATCCGGTTCGGTCATGATTATCTTTCCTCAGGCGCAGTTTCCTGAACAGGGAAAGATCATTCGACGCCTTTGTCGTATCGGCAAACGATCTCACCCGATGCCTTCTGTCATTATATGCTACCTGACAAGCATGTGCATAGGGCAATATGTAGTATCTTGCGTGATCACATGGTTGAAACAGGATTCTGCGCCCTACACCGCTCCAGGCTCACCGGTTGGGTCGACAGGACTGCTGGAGTGTGGATGATCCTGGCGCATTGCCGCAAGCGCCTGACGCGCTCCTGCGCTGAAGAATTGTGCATCGCTGCCGCTCATCAGCAGAGTCATACCGCGCGCTCGCCACACAGCCGTCTGCTGTGGGTCACTGCTGTGGATGCCACATGCAACGCCAGCACGCTGCGCGGCGTCCAGCACCCGTGCGATTGCCGACTCAACTTCCGGCGCGGTGACGCTCTCCACCCCCAGCGAGATCGTAAGGTCGAACGGTCCGATCAGCCCGGCATCGACGCCCGGCACAGCAAACAGATCATCGATGCGCTGCACGGCAGCCTCCCGTTCGATCTGGAGAATGACCAGCGTATGCTCATTCATGTGACGCACCAGATCGCGTGGCGCGGCGCCGCGGTAGTCGGTGTGACCACGACCGGCAGCTGCTCCACGCACACCCTCCGGCGGGTACTTTGCGTACCTGACCAGCGTCTGCGCCTGTTCGACAGTCTCGACGCGCGGAAGCATGATGCCCATCGCACCGGCATCCAGGGTGCGCGCCACGAGATCATATGCCAGGTCGGGAATCCGCACCAGTGGCGTGAGACCGGTCAGGCGCGCCACCCTGATCATTTCAGCGACCACGCCGAGATCGTAAACGCCGTGCTCCATATCGATGAACACAAAGTCGTACCCGGCGTGCGCCAGCATCATGACATATGCTGTGGATGCACTCTCGACGAGCATGGTTCCGTACACCGGCTGTCCGGCTTTGAGCGCCTGTTTCACGCGGTTGATCGGCAGCATTGGTTCCTCCTTTCGTTTGCATTCTACCGCGCTTTGGCATAGGATGCACAACGAACAGCAGGAAGATTGACGGTTGCCGATACAGGTTGAAGGCATGCTTTGAGCTTCAGCGACGTCGCCCCTTGTTTCGTGCAGTGGGCGTGACCGGCGCAAACGCACATCGAGGAAGCATTCGTCTCTCACAGGTCTGGCATCGTCTCAACCCCGAAAACATCCGCACGGGAAGCGATAATGGGGGAGGTTCACCATCGTATGCAGGCATCATTCAGCGGCGCGTTGACCGAACGTGACTGGAAGCGGCATATCAGCCATCCTTTCGAGGTTCCATCCGGTGCGACCCGGCTGTTCATTCGCCTGCGCTTCGAGCCGCCAGCGGTGAATGGCATCGACACCATGCTGTGTCTCTCACTCTTCGATCCAACCGGTTTCCGCGGCGCCGGGCACCGTGGCGGCGCACAGCACGATGTGGTCATCGACGCGACGCACGCAACGCCAGGCTACCTGCCCGGTTCGCTTCAGGCAGGTCAGTGGGATGCGGTCATCGATACCCATATGGTTGCCCCCGGCGCTCCCTGTCGCTACACGCTCGACATTTCGACAAGCGATGAGCCGGTTGCGCCACCCGCGCCACCTGAACCAACACCGGTCACCCGCCCGACGAAGACCCCCGGACGCGGCTGGTATCGCGGCGATCTGCACGCACATACGGTTCATTCAGACGGCGAATGGGATATACCGGCGTTGCTCGAAGCAGCGCGCGCCCGTCACCTGGATTTCGTGGCGCTGACCGACCACAATACCATTGCGCAATTGCACAACCTCGATATACTGACGACCGATGATCTGCTGGTGATGGGGGGGATGGAGTTGACGACATTCTGGGGACATGCGTTGAGTCTGGGAACGCGCCGCTGGATCGACTGGCGCGTCCGCACCGGTGAGCGCAGTATGCCGCAGATTGCCGCCGACGTTGAAAAAGAGGGCGGGTTATTCGTTATTGCGCATCCACTGGCGCCCGGCGACCCCTTCTGCACCGGCTGTGACTGGCGCTACGTGGACATGATGCCGGGAACGGCGCGCGCTGTCGAGGTGTGGAATGGATTGTGGAACGGCGACAGCAACAATGAAGCCGCACTGGCGTTGTGGTATCAATGGCTGAACTGGGGCTTGCGGATCACTGCAACTGCCGGAACCGATGCGCACGGTCCGGCGCCAGCCGGGGCGTGTCCTGGATTCAATGTTGTCTATGCAACCCGACGTGACGAAGGAGCGATTCTGCGCGCTATCGCTCATGGCCGACTCTATCTCAGCAGCGGTCCGGCGCTTGAACTGACCGGCGCCAGCGGCACGACGACCGGTATGATGGGGGATATGCTTCCCAGGGGTGCAGCAACTATTCAGGCGCGCTGGCGTGATGTTCCTCCTGGCGCGCGGTTGCGCCTGATTGCCAATGGCGCACAGATCGACGAGGATATCGCCACGCCGGGCGGGGAACGCTCATGGACGCTGAACGAGGGCGAAGCGCAATGGTGCGTTGCGGAAATTCGCGCAGCGGACGGCGAATTGCTGGCGGTGACGAATCCGATCTACTTTGAACCAGAAGAGTAATCAGGACACCCACACTCCCCCTTCTCCCCTTGCGTCGCACGCGGCGATGTATGACGCGATGGTTTCAGGCATCAGGACACTCAGGCTCCCCCTTCTCCCCTTGCGTCGCACGCGGCGATGTATGACGCGATGGTTTCAGGCATCAGGATGCCCACACTCCCCCTTCTCCCCTTGTGGAAGAAGGGGGTTGGGGGGATGAGGGGCAAAGGCGCGTGGAGTGCGCCGCGTCATCGACGCCCGGCATCCTGTTCGCGACGGTACGATTCGTCGAGCACTTCGACGACGTGCATAACTCTGGCGTTCAAGCCCGTCTTGCGCACACCGGCGATCAACTGTAAATGGCAACCGGTATTGCTTGTGACCACCAGCGTCGCGCCGGTCGCCGCGACATCCTTCATCTTCGCATCGAGCACCTGATCGGCAATATCGGGTTGTGCAATGTTGTAGACGCCAGCGCTGCCGCAGCAACGATCAGGTTGACGCAGTTCGACCAGTTCCAGCCCTGGAACGGTGCGCAGCAGGTCGCGCGGCTGGCGCGAGACCCGCTGACCATGGCGCAGGTGGCATGAGTCGACATATGTTGCGCGTATGCGCATTTCACCACGCGGCGGACGGTGGAGATGATCGGCGAGGAACTCATTCACATCACGCACCAGCGACGCAAATCGCTGTGCGCGTTCTGCGTAGAGCGGATCGTCCGCCAGCAGATGCGGATACTCCTTCAGCGCCAGACCACACCCGCCAGCGTTGATAACAATTGCCGTCACATCTTCCGCCAGAAATGCATCGATATTGCGTCGCGCCAGCGCGCGCGCAGCATCGCGTTCGCCGATATGCACGTGCGCTGCGCCGCAGCACGTCTGCATCATCGGCGTGATCACCTCGAACCCATTGCGCCGCAGCACCCGTCGCGTTGCCTGATTGACCGGCGCCAGAAACGCTTCCTGCACGCACCCGATGACGAACGCTACCCGTCCGCGCCGTTCGCCGACCGGCGGAGCAGGCGCACTATAATCGACATAACGCGGCGTTAGCGGCGGGATGATCGCTTCCATAGCGCGAAGATGTGGCGGAAGCACATTCAGGCGGCGAACGAGACCCTGAAGCCCGGTCTTTTGATAGAGCCACAGCGCCGACGCCATCAGTTTCAAACGCCCGCGATGCGGCATCAACTGGTGCAGACCGATCCAGCGGAGCGCTCGTTCTGCAGGGGACGGAGCACGGTGATGCTCGACCAGTTCTCGCGCCGGTTCGAGCAGCGCCCCATACTGCACGCCGGAGGGACAGGCTGTTTCGCAGGCGCGGCACGCCAGGCAGCGGGTGATGTGGGTGGCAAAGGCGCCATTGATCCGATCTTCCGCGATCTTTCCTTCATGAACTGCCCGCATAAGCGCAATGCGTCCGCGAGGAGAGTCCATTTCTGTTCCGAACACGTCATACGTCGGGCAGGCTTGCAGGCAAAGACCGCAGTGGATGCACTGGTCCAGTTTTTTGCGATACTCCTCGCTGCGCAACAGTTCGATGATCTGGCTCATAACGCTCCTGGATGATCGTTACAGGTCAGGCGAGCACGCACCGACACACCAGCATCGCAGTGCGCGCTGCCAGCGTGTTCTATGACATACACACGCACGTTCAGGCATAACACAGACTGCCCCTGTTCTCGTAAAACCGGGAGATTCGATCAGGCTGCGGTTTCTGGGATGGTGTATCGATGCTTCTCACCATTGTACTACGAATCGGTCAAGGCATGATAAGATAGCAGCGTGTATTTCTCCGAGGGTATGCCATGAACGATGATCAACCCGACTGGTGTTTGCAGACCAGACTGGTGCATGCAGGCGAGCGCGCGCCGGCGCCCGGATCGACGCCGACTGCTACTCCCATCTACACGAGCGCAACGTATCTGCACCCCGATCTGGCGGCGCTCGACACAGCGCTTGAAAGCGGCAGCGGGTATGTGTACACCCGCTATGGAAACCCCACGGTGGCCGCCCTGGAAGAGGCGATGACGGTCGTTGAGCGCGGCGCGGGCGCGACAGCGTTTGCTTCCGGGATGGCGGCGCTGTATGCGGCGTTGCTGGCGGCAGGCACGCCGCGTGGTGCAACCGCGCCCGCGCCGCGCGCTATTCTGGCGGCGCGTGATATGTATGGCGCGACAACCCTGCTGTTGCAGGAGTTTTTCGCCGCGCGCGGAACACGGATCGTTACGTGTGATATGTGCGATCTGAACGCAGTCGATGCGGCGCTGGAAGCGCACCGTCCCGATGTGCTGCTGGTTGAGCAACTCTCCAACCCGCTCTTGCGCGTGATCGACATTCGGGCGCTGGCGCAGCGTGCACGGGCGGCAGGCGCTCGGCTGGCAGTGGATAGCACCATTGTGACGCCAGTGTTGCAGCAACCACTGACACTCGGCGCCGATCTGGTCATTCACAGTGCGACGAAATATCTCGGCGGGCACGGCGATGTCGCTGGCGGCGTGGTCGTGGCGCGCACCGGTCTGGTCCGTGACACGTTGCGGCGCCAGGCGCGGTTGCTGGGCGCATCGCTCGGACCATTCGAGGCATACCAGATTCTGCGCGGCTTGAAGACGCTGGCGCTGCGTGTGCGTCAGCAGTGTCGTTCCGCTGCTGAGATTGCAACCTGGTTGACCACCCACCCGGCGGTTGCAACCGTGCACTATCCGGGTCTTGCCAGCCATCCGCAGCATACGCTGGCAACCGAAATGTTTGGAGGGTTGTTTGGCGCGCTTGTCACGTTTGAGTTGCGCGCAGCCAACCGTGAGGCATTGCATCGTTTCTTCGATGCGCTGCGTCTCATTTTGCCCGCCACGACTCTCGGAGATGTCTACACCCTTGCCAGCGCGCCGTCCATCGCGTCGCACCGCGAACTGACGCCGGAACAGCGCGCCGAGCGCGGCATCAGCGATGGCATGGTTCGTCTCTCGGTGGGGATCGAAGAGACTGCTGACATCATTGCCGATCTGCGTCACGCGCTCGACCGCCTGATCGACATGTGATATGACACCTGTCACCTGTCCGTATGGCAGTGACTGCACGGCAGGTTTGGGTTTTCGCCGCCATGGGGCGCCTGAATGCGGTGCATGCTATGGCAGGTCGGGCATCCGACGCGGGAAGGCGAACCGCTGTGGCATGCGGAACATCTTGGGAAGCGCACATGCGGCATCCGAACGATACTCTGCGCGTGCTGGTCATGACAGGTCATGCATCCTGTGAAAACCCGCAGTTCTTCGGGAAGCGGCTCGTCCTGATTGGCGACAGGCGTGGTCGCCACCGGCGACGGTGGTTGCGTCGGCGCCGGCGCAGCGGTCGGAGGCGCCGCTCCGGTTGGCGATGGCGGGATCGTCGGTGTTACGGCGGTGGGTGATACTGTTGCCGGTTCGGGTGTCCCCTGCGGCGTGGATGGAGCGTTCGTCGGATTGGTCGCTGTTGTGGTACGATTGTCGGTCGATGGTGAAGCAGGAGGGGTTGGCGACAATGAACTGCCGGTCGCTGTTGCGGTGCGATTGTCGGGCGACGGCAAAGCGGGAAGGGTTGGCGACAATCCTCCAGGCGATGGTTCGACCGTTGCTGAGAGCGTTGGTGAAGGGGTGACGGTTTCCGATGCCGCTGGCAAAGGTTGTGTTGGTGATGATGTCGGGGAAGATGGCGGCATCGTGGGCGCCTGTGCAACCGTCGTCTGATCGAGGGTCAGCAGATACGCGGTCAGATCGGCAACATCCTGCGCACTCAATATCTCCGCAAAATCGCGCCCCACCACCCCGCGCGCCAGTCCTGCCTCGAACCCCGGTACAACATAATCGTCATGCACCAGGATCGACCGTCGGATATAATCGTCAGCCGGGACGCCAGGCATACGTGAGCCAGCGCGGAGCGCAATACCTGCCAGGTTCGGTCCGATACCGTCACCGGCAGCCGGATCGACGGAATGACATCCACGACAGGCGACGAAGCCAGCGATCGTGACATCACCGACAAAAATCGCTGCACCGCGCTGCGGATCGCCGGTTGGTTGCGCCACCGGTGATGGACTCGACTCAGGAACTGCGGCGTTCGGGGCGCCAGGCGCCATCTGGTTGGCAACCGCACCGCATCCGGCAAGCAGGATCAACCAGAGGATCAACACCTTTGCCGCATGTCGCATCGATCGTCTCCTTCTCTTCGTGGCGTTCCACAGCGAAGATAGAAGAAAACCGCGCATGGCGGCGATACAGAGCGTTTACCTGCTGTAAATGATATGCAATATGTTTAAGAGTGTGTAAAGAAGATAATAGGTTGCGCGTGGGACAGCGTCACACTGCGGGCAGGCGATGAGATGGCGGTCGCCTGCCCGGATATCTGCTTGCAGGACTACTTTTCTACGTCACCGGTTTGAGGCGGTGAAACTCTTCGCGATCCCAGGCGCGCGATTCGAGAATGTGCAACAGACGGTTAACTGCGTCCCAGACATCGACAAAGCGGAGGTAGAGCGGCGCAAACCCGAAGCGCACAATATCCGGCGCGCGGAAGTCGCCGATAACATTGGCGGCGATCAACGCCTGCATCAGGGCGTATCCCTGGGGATGACGGAAACTGACCTGACTCCCACGGATGGCGTGATCGCGCGGGGTCACGAGTTCAAGACCATACCCGGCGCACCGCATATCGACCAGATGAATGAACAGATCGGTGAGCGCCAGCGATTTTGCCCGCACCTGCTGCATATCGGCTTCGAGCAGCAGATCGACGCCGCATTCGAGCGCCGCCATACTCAGGATCGGCGGTGTACCGCACAGGTAGCGACCGATCCCCGGCGCCGGCTCATAGATCGATGTGAATGCAAACGGCTCGGCATGCCCCATCCATCCCGAAAGCGGCTGACTGAACAGCGGTTGCCACCGGCGCGCAACGAACAGGTAGGCAGGCGCTCCAGGACCGCCGTTGAGATATTTGTAGCCGCACCCGACCGCAAAATCGACGCCGGCGCTGTTCAGATCTACCGGGATCGCTCCCGCAGAATGCGCCAGATCCCACAGCGTGAGTGCGCCACAGGCGTGCGCCTGCTGCGTCAGGGCGGGCAGATCGAACATACGCCCCGTCTTATAGTTGACGTGCGTCAACATCAATACTGCAATCTGATCGTCCAGGTATTCCGCGATCCTTTCACCATCCACCATCCGCAGTTCATACCCGCCGCCGAGATGCTGGATCAACCCCTGCGCAATGTAGAGATCGGTCGGGAAATTATCGCGCGTCGAGAGGATTACCCGGCGACCGGGATTCAGGGTAAGCGCAGCCGCCAGGGTCTTGAACAGATTGATCGATGTTGAGTCGGTGCAGATCACTTCATCTGGATGCGCTCCGATCAGGCGGGCGATCTTTGCGCCGATACGCGCCGGCGCGTTGATCCAGTCGCATGCCGTCCATCCCTTGATCAGCGTGCGCCCCCATTCTTCATTCACCGTCTGATGCATTCGCTCGACGGTTCGTTTTGGCAGTGGACCGAGTGAGTTGCCGTCCAGATAGATCAGGTTGTCGGGAATATGGAAGCAATCGCGGAAGTGCGCCAGCGGATCGGCGGCGTCGCGCGCCACGAGCGCAGCACGAGAGATAGGTGGGCTTTGCGACATGATGATACTCTCCTATCCAGATGCGGGCGCCGGTCGCAAGACGGCGGCAGCCTCGCCGACGTGTGTCTGCATTGCGGCAGAGCGCTCTATGCGGAGCGAGTCGCGGATTCTTCGGGCGCAAAGCGTGGGCGACATTATAGCACGAGCGAGGTTGAGCAATGCAAACGTTGTGTCGGTCTATTTTCACTGTTTTATCTTGACAAATCGATTTTATTAGGATATGCTAACCAACATCATGCGATGGATCGATATTCTGCATCACGTCCTGTCGAACCGCTTCAGGCGGTGGCGTAAGGCGCGGTATCGGGCGTCGCATTGGTGAAGCAAAAGGTCTGTCCAGAACAGGAAACCATGATGAACCACGTGTCTCGCCTTCTGGTTGCCAGTTTCCTCACGCTTGCAATAGTCGCCTGCGGGCAGGCGCCGATGCCAGCGGCGACGCCGGCTGCGACTGCCGCAACATCCGACCTCAGCGGCATAAAGACCTATCTGCTCGAACAATGCCGTGCACTCACCGGGGCGGCGACAGAACTCCAGGTCGCGTCTGATCGCTACTATGCCCTTGCCGGTGAAGTCGGATTCGATTACGCAGTCCTGTGGAGCACGCGCAGAGAAGCGGCGATTGCCGCGATCGAAGACGCTCGCGCCGCCTGGATGAAAGCCAGTCCGCTGTACGAAAAGATGGAAGGCATTGTCGCCGGAACTCCCAGCCTGGCACAGTTCGATGTTGATCTCGATGCGGGCGCAGCAGGCGTTGATGATCCAGAGAATGCCGTGTCGTTCGACCTGAAGTTGCCGGACGGTCGTGTGCTGCCCAAACCCGGCAATCTCTTCGGTGTCACAGAGAGCACGCTGTGGGGAACCGAACCGGCGTATGGCACAGATGTCGCTGCTGACTGGAATGGCGATGGCGTGATCGCCTTTGGCGAAACGCTGCCGGATGCCAGTGTTTTGAAGGGAAGCGTTGACATGCTGGCTCAGATGGCGAACGATCTTCAGGCGGCCGCTCAAGCCTGGACGCCGACCGAATCGGATGCGTTTACCGCGCTGGTGGTCATGGTGCCGACGATGAGTGAATATTTCGCGTCCTGGCGCGACTCGCGCTTCGTTCTGGGGGATGCTTCAACGCAACGAGACTTCAACGTCATTTCGCGTCTGGCTGACATCCAGGACATCCTCGGCGGGTTAGAGGTCGTCTACGCGCAGGTTCGTCCGCGAGTCGAAACGGTCGATGCCGCTCAGGCGAATCAGATCGCAGAAGGACTGCGCGATCTCAGAGCGTTCGTTGCCGACATCTACGCGCAGGAGCAGGGCGGCAGGCGCTTTACTCCCCAAGAAGCCGATCTGCTCGGTGCAGAAGCTCAGAATCGGGCGACTGCGATCACCGGTCAGATCAGTCAGGTTGCCGGTGTGCTTGGCATCCGTATTGTCGAGTAACAGCGAGGTGAGTTGGTCGAAACATCGCGAGCGTCGAACCCGAATGATGCAGTAATTCGAGGGAGTAATGCGTCGGTTATCTTTCTGGACAGCGCTTTTTGTCCTTCTCATGCTGCTGACGGTGCGTGTGGCGCAGGCGCAACAATCGCCGTCGCCCGGACAGGCAGCGGAAACCATTCGTAGCACGCTGGTTCAGATTCAGTTGCGTATGCGCGACGATCCGGCGGGCGCGCGCGTGCGCCTTGACTCGATTCGTACACGGTACACGACGACGCTGGCGCCAGCAATCGCCGCATATGCCGCGCAATCCGATGCGCACGCGCGCGCTGGCTTCTCTCTTGCCGATCAGGCGCTGGTTGGCGGAGATGAGGCGGCATTTGCCGCTGCTCGCGCGCAGATATGGACGGCGATCCTTGCTGGCGGATATCAGGTTGTGATCGGTTCGCTCCAGGCAGGAGAGGTCGAGCAGGCGCAACAGTGGCTGGCAGTGCGCGAGTTTCGCCATGCAACGCGCTTTTCGCGCCCGAATGCCGATGCCACGCGCGCGATCCATGAAGTCGCCAGGCGGGGTGCTCCTGTAACCGATGCAATTCTGGCGGTACAGGCGGATCTGTTTGATACATACCAGGCGCGCCTGAACGAAGCGCTGGCAACAGTTCGCGCCGTTGATGCGCGCGGCTTCACTGCGCGACGCGCTGAAGCAGGAGCGCTCGCCGAAGGGTATTTTTCCATTCTTGCGCCTGCTTATGCAGAGCAGCGGGGCGAAACTGCCGCCGCAACGGTGCGTGCGCTGTTTGCGGCGTTGCGCCAGGCAACGCAGTCGGGTGACGATGTGGCAGGTGCGTTGACAGAGGTCGAGCAGGCGCTTCGTGGCTTTCGCGCTGCTCCTCTAAGCCCCGCAGAACAAAAGCGGCGCAGCGGACAGATGCTCCGTTTCTTGCGGCTTGTGCCGGTTGAATACGGACGTGGGGTGCGCAATGGTCAGGTAACCATTGATCTCGAAATTCGGGAAGCAATCACCTTTCATGCCGGTGCTGCCGCTGCATTTGCCGATCTGCGCGATCTGCTGGAACAGCGTGACCCTGGTGCCGCCGGTCGAGTCGCCCGGCAGTTCGATGAACTCGGTCAGATGCTTGCCGCTGCCGGAAGCCGCAGTGCAGTGGCTGACCCGTCGGACGTCGATGCCATAACCGCTGCTTTGCTGACCGATCTTGCGATCCTTCTGCCGCAGGAGTGGCAGAAGCAGGACAGCGGCGCCGATTTCGACGTCATTCGAACCGCGCTCGATCAGATGGAGCAGGCGGTCAGGGCTGGCGAGTACGAACTTGCCGAGTCGGCGCGCCTTGAAGCATACGCCGTGATGGAAATTGGACCGGAGGCGAAGTTGATCGCCTTTGCGCCGCAGTACAAACCGATCATCGAGGGATATTTCTGGTATGGACAGGGTGACCACAGCGGGCTGGCATTCCTGATCGAACGGAGAGCGTCAGCAGATGAGATTGCCGCCACGCGCGCCGCACTCGATCAGGCGCTTACCGAAGCCGAGCAGGCGCTGGCAGGAAGCAATGCGCCTGCCGCTGTTGCAACCAATGCTGCGATTATTGTCTTTCGTGAAGGATTGGAAGCCGTGGTCATCCTTGCATCATTGATGGGAAGCCTGAAAGTTGGCGCTCAGCGTCGCTTCCGCATTCCTCTCTGGATCGGTGCAGCAGTGGCGCTTGCCGCAACGGTCGTGACCTGGATGGTTGCTCAGGGTGCGTTGATGGCAATGGCGCGTTTGGGTGAGATGCTTGAAGCGATCGTGTCGCTCATCGCGGTTGCTGTGCTCTTGTTGATCACCAACTGGTTCTTTCACGATGTGTACTGGAAAGACTGGATGGCTGCGTTTCATCAGCGGAAAAAGCGCATCCTCGGCGGGCATGCCGGTCAGTGGCTCGGACTGATCACGCTTGGTTTCGCCAGTATCTACCGGGAAGGATTTGAGACGGTGCTCTTCCTTCAGGCGTTGACGCTCGAAGGTGACGCAATGGTTGTGCTCGTCGGCGTTGCGCTGGGTCTGGCGGGAACATTGCTGGTCGGACTGGCGGTGTTCGTGATGCAGGCGAAACTGCCGCACAAGAAGATGCTGATCGTGACCGGTATTCTGATCGGCGCCGTGCTGCTGCAGATGGTGGGGAAAACGGTCAATGTGTTGCAAGTCATCGGCTGGTTGCCGCTCCACCCGATTCGCTGGCTGGAGTTGCCGTACTGGACGGGATTCTGGTTCGGGTTGTATCCGACGTGGGAAGGGATCGGGTTGCAGGCTGCGGCAGCTATCTTCGTCATCGGCAGTTACTATCTGGCGGAATACATGCAACGACGGCAGCGTCGAATCGCGCTGGCATCGGAGATAGCGCCGCGCGGTTGAAATCGTGGGGCAGGGATGATGATCGCAGGCGTGTTCGCTGATCCGGGTGCGGGGATTGACTGGATCGCCCTGATCCAGATCGCACTGGCATTCGCTCTGCTATCGGTCTGTTGCTGGTTGATCGGGGTAACCCTGCAGGCGCGGCGGCAGAACCGTCGCAGGCAGCGTCGCGCTGCAACCGAGACCACCGCTCCCGACCCGGCTCGACTGCCCGCTGCTTCCCGGCGTCAGCGCTGCTGTCCGTTGACCGACATCGATCCACTTGACGCAGATCACCCGTCTGATCCTGCCCGGCATCGCTCGATCTCCGGGGATCTCTCGTAGGAGGATACTGCATATGATCAGGGTTATACCGCGCAATCGCCGCCTCACAGCGCTTGTCGATCAGTTGCTCGATGAGGAACTCTCCCGGCTCTCCGTTGATCCTCAGATCGGCGGTGTCTCACTGTCGCCTTCAGCGCGCGCTGCGGTTGTTGAGATTGTGACCCGTACCATCGAACGTGTCGCACGAGAAGAGACGACAAACACCGTGTCTCCTGTGCGTCATTGCGCCTGAGGATGAGCCAGTGCGGTTCTTTGTGAAGTGTAGCCAGAAGGGGGATATGTTATGGCAGAGGAAACATACGTACCCGGATCGAACCTGGATATCGCAAAGATGCCTGGGCACTGGTTGCTGGCACGGATGGGAAAGCGTGTGCTGCGCCCCGGTGGAATAGAACTGACGCGGCGTATGCTCGACACGCTGGCAATCGGTCCGAACGACCATGTCGTAGAGTTTGCGCCAGGGCTGGGAGTAACGGCGCGTCTGACGATCGCGCGCCAGCCTGCATCATACACCGGTATCGAGCGGGATGCAGCGGCGGCGACAGCCGTGCAAAAGTTCCTGACCTCTCCCCACTACCGCTGCCTGACGGGAAGTGCTGAGGAGTCAGGGCTAGAGGATGGATCGGCGACGGTCGTATACGGCGAAGCGATGCTGACAATGCATACACAAGGTCAAAAGGCGCGCATCGTGCGCGAAGCGTACCGCATATTGCGACCCGGCGGACGGTATGGTATTCATGAGCTTGGATTGACACCTGACAATCTCAACGACGAGAAAAAGGACGCAATACTACGAGACCTTTCTGCTGCAATCCACGTTGGCGCCCGACCGTTGACTTCCTCGGAATGGCGAGCAGTACTGGAAGCGGAGGGTTTCCAGGTGCAGGCTGAGCACACTGCGCCCATGCATTTGCTGGAGCCAGCCCGTATGCTTCAAGATGAAGGTCTGGGACGGACGCTGCGAATCGTTTTCAATATCCTGCGTACCCCGCAAGCGCGCCAGCGCATCCTGACGATGCGCCGCGTCTTTCGCGCCTATCAGGATCACTTGATGGCGATCTCGCTGGTAGCGGTTAAACCGGAGGTCGTATGAATGCCACAACGTTTCTTGATCTGGCGGAGCAGGTTACTATTCCTGAAGACGGTACAATCAGTCGCACACTCTATCAGGACAGCGGGTTGAAGGTGGTGGTGTTCGGCTTTGCAGCCGGGCAGGAATTGTCGGAGCATACGTCTTCTTCGCCAGCCATCATGCATTTCATCCAGGGCGAAGCGCAGGTGACGCTGGGAACCGATAGGATCGATGCGCGTCCCAATACCTGGGTTCATATGCCAGCGCATCTGCCCCACAGTATTCATGCGAAGACGCCGGTCATTATGCTGCTGCTCCTGTTGAAAGGTTCCCAATGACGCCATCGGTGCATTGCGGCTTGTCTCTGCGTGGTGCGGAAAGGCTCGTCTGGTGCTGTATCTGACCATTCTCACGCTGCACAACCTGATGCGATGGGTGGTTTTGCTGGCAGGGTTGTGGGCGCTGTATCGCGCCTATCGTGGCTGGATTGGCGCCCATCCATGGACTTCTGATGACCGACGTGCTGGACGCTGGTTCGCGCTGGCGCTTTCGCTCCAGTTGCTGATCGGCGGCGTCTTTTATTGTCTGCCAGAGTCTGTTGCCTGGCTGGCATGGACGAATCCGGAGACGGTCACGCGCGAGCCTTCACTCCGCTTTTTTGTGGTAGAGCACACGGTACAGATGTTCGTCGCTCTCAGCCTGGCGCATGCAGGGAGTGCGCTCGCGCAGAAGGGGCGCAATGACATCCAGCGTCATCGACGGGCGGCGCTCTTGTTCTCGATCAGTCTTCTCATCACATTTGTTGCTATCCCCTGGCCCTGGTCACCATACGAACGTCCACTTGTGCGGTTGGGATGGGGATGATAGATTTTGGAGGGTGCGTATGGCAGAAGCAACGACCGGTCCGGTTCGTCTTCGCCCCATCGCTCTGCCCGTCGAGCATGGCGGATGGGGATTTCTTGGCGCGCCCATCGTACTTGGTCTGTGGGTTGCGCCATCGGTCGCCGGAATCTGGCTCGGTCTGGCGGCGCTGGGCGCTTTTCTCATGCGTCAACCGTTGAAACTTGCGCTGGGCGATCGACAGCGCGGCAGGCGGTATCCGCGCACCGTGTGGGCGGAGCGGTTCGTTGCGCTGTATGGCGCTGGCGCTCTGACGGCGTTGCTGATCGCCTGGTTGACAACGGCGCATCCGTTCTGGTTGCCGCTCCTGCTGGCGGTTCCGTTCGCAATTGTGCAGTTGCGCTATGATCTGCTCAAGCAGAGTCGCTCACTGCTGGCAGAAATATGTGGCGCCAATGCGCTTGGTGCGCTTGCGCCCGCGATAGCGTTGTGCGGTGGATGGCGGATGACGCCGGCGTTTTTGCTCTGGCTCTTGCTGGCGCTCAAAGCCACCAGCGCTATCATCTACGTGCGCGCCCGGATTCGTCTGGCGCGTGGTGTACCTGCCGGTCGCGCACCGGTCTATCTGACTCATGCTGTCGCGCTGGCGCTCGTTGTCGGGTTGGCTGCGATAGACCTCGTTCCCTGGCTGGCGGGCGCTGTATTTGGTGTGTTGCTGCTGCGGGCTGTGCTTGGGTTGCTCCCGCGTAGTCTGGCGACGCCGACGCCAATCGTGGGGGTGCAGGAACTCGGTATGAGTTTTCTGACCGTCGCAGGCATTGCGGTGGGTTTCCAGATGGGTTTGTAGACTGCGGTTGCCTTACCCCTGGAAGAAGCGTTCGACCGGCACGGGCAGGGTGACCACTGACGACGGCAGGCGCGCCTGCCCGCGAAAGACGCCGTGTGAGCGATACCCGCCCTGTTCGAGCGTCAGAAGTTCCACCGTCTGCGCGCCGGGATCGACGATCCAGTACTCACCCACGCCCGCCCGCGCATAAGCGTCCTGCTTTTCGCGCCGGTCATACCCCGCCGTGCCGGGGGAAAGGATTTCAACGACCAGGTCGGGCGCGCCGATAATGCGACTGGGGGTGATGCGATCGAGATTGGCGCTGAGAATGACCACAATATCCGGCTGCACGACCGTATCCGGCGCCAGTTCGACATCGACCGGTGCTGCGAAGACTCGTCCCAACCCCGCAAACTCAACGTGAGTCACGAGAAATGTCACCAGTCGAGCGCTGACACTTTGATGCCCGGTGCCGGGGGCTGGCGTCATATAGAGCACTCCTGCGATGATTTCGTACCGGTTCCCGTCGTCGGGGAGCGCCGCATAGTCGGCATACGTCCAGCGTCCCTGGGGCGGACCGACGAGGGGGGCGGCAGCCGTGACAACCGGCAGGACGTCGAGCGGAACGGACGTCGTCATAGCGCTCTCCTTTCGGCGTGTTGCTCAAGGCATTGTAGCACACGCACGCGTGTCCGTCTGGAAGGGTAGAGTTCTTGGGAGCAATCGGCGGTTCGGCGCGTGCCGGCGTCTTATCGACCATACCCGGACATACTGATGCCGAGCAGGGTTGCGGCGGTCGCAAAACGCTCCGTCCAGATTCGTGCGCGCTGATCGCCTGCGCGTGCGCGCGCTGCCAGTTCGGCGTAGTGGGTTGCGCGGATGGCGAAGACATCATTCTGGGCGCGCCACAGATCGATCGCAAAGGGCAGCGCGCGCACCAACCGCGCCAGATTCAACAGGCGGTCGAACAGTACGGACGACTCCGGATCGGTCAGGAGACGCGCAGTTACCTGTTCAATGGAGCGGCGCAGTTCGCCAATCAGCGGCTCACGCGCCAGCGACACCCCCGCGCGATGCGCCGAGTCGATCAACGACCGCGCCCGCTCGAAGTCGGGAGGGTCTGCCGTGAGCGCCCGATAGATCGCCATGCTCATGGCGTACTCCGCGGCTGTGGCGACTTCGGGCGGCAGCGGGATGCCCTGGTTGGTCAGGAACGAAATCAGCGGCGTATGGCGGTCGTAGAGCCGCTGGTAGGCAGCGGCAGTCTCTTCGAGGGCGGGCGCCAGGATCGCCCGAACAATAGCCCGCTGTTCATCATAGAAGACCGACTTGAGCGAGTAATCGAGGCGCCCGAAATGCCGCGTCAGCGTCTGCACAACGTCGGCGAGATCGGCGCGTTCGAACGCTGGCGAAATGGTGTGCAGCAGATCGGCGTAACTCTCAGCGCCATCCTCGGTGCGCACGGCGCCGATCAGGTTCTGGTCGCCGAGATGCAGCACGCCGTAACGCAGTTCCGCCGATTCGAGCGTAATCGTTGATGTGACTCGCGCCACTCCCAGCGCCAGTTTTGCATGCCCGGCTTCCATTACCCGGTGGCGTCGCTGCTCGACGGTGTAGCAGTAGACCCGCTGTGGATCGGTCTGGATGTTGAACAGCGACGTCGCGGCATAGTGCGCCGCCACCTGGCGCAGGTCGACCACGTGCGGCAGAACCAGTTGTTCGTAGACGCCGCGACCGTTGACAAACTGCGGTATGTTACTGGGCGCTTCCGCAAGCCGCCGCAGGAACTCTGGTTCCAGATCGTCGCCGTCGAGCGCACGTGCAAGCTGAATTGCGCGCGCGGCGTAGTGCAGCACCTGGACCGTTTCAATCCCCGATAGTTCGGCGAAGAACCAGCCGCAACTGGTGTACATCAGCATTGCCTGGCGCTGGATCTCAAGCAGATGCAACACTTCGATCCGTTCTTCGGTGTTCAGTTCACGGGTCGCATGCTCGGCAAGGAACGCATTAACCGACTCAGGTGATCGGTCGAGCACAACACGGATGTAGTCGTCACGCGCAGTCCATGGATCGAACAGCAATCGCTCGGCGGCAGTCTCGAACCGCGCTGCGAGGGTATCGCGCAACCAGTCGAGCGCGGCACGGAGCGGCGCACGCCAGGTTTGCTTCCATCCCTCGCGCCCTCCGGTGCTGCAACCGCAGTCGCTTCGCCAGCGCTCGATACCGTGGAAGCAACTCCACGAGGTGCGTTCAGCGATCTGCACTTCGTGCGTTGGTGGATGAAGGGTCAGAAACGCAGCATAGTTTGTCAGACGCGCCAGGCGCTCGCGTTCGAGATAGTGGAGCGCATATGCCAGCGCCATATCACCGCGGGGATGGTGGTGTCCGTAGGTCTCACCATCGGTAGCAATGTGCACCAGTTGCGGTCCCATGCGCTCGTGGAACCCGCCGATCAGGCGATGGGCGAAGTTGTCGCCATTGTAGAGCAATCCCTCGAATGCGACTGCGCGCGAGATATGACCATTGTAGAAAAAGATGGCAATTGTGCGTCCCGACGGCAGATGCTGAAGATACGGCATCGTCGTATCAATTTTTCCGCCGCTCGCATCCTGCCAGGTCGTTGCGCCAATCTTCCGAACGGCGCGCGCCTGATAGGGCGACAGGATGGTGAAGCGAATACCGCACTCCGCCAGCGTTTCGAGCGTTTCGATATCGACGGCTGTTTCCGGGAGCCACATACCCTCCGGCATCCGTCCAAAGCGGCGCTCAAAGTCACGGATCCCCCAGATTACCTGCGTCCGCTTATCGCGCCGGTTTGCCAGCGGCATGATCATATGGTTGTACGCCTGTGCGATGGCAGACCCATGACCGGCGAAGAGCGTCCTGCTCTGCCGGTCTGCCTCGATGATCGCGTGATATGTTGCAGGAACGTACTTTTCGAGCCAGGCGAGCAGGGTGGGACCGAAGTTGAAACTGATTCGACTGTAGTTGTTGACGATCTGAATGATCCGACCGTCGCCATCAAGAATGCGCGACGCCGTGTTGGGCGTGTAGCATTCGGCGGCGATGCGCTCGTTCCAGTCATGGTATGGATGGGCTGAGTGTTGGGGCGCTATAGTTTCAAGCCACGGATTTTCTCGCGGCGGCTGGTAGAAATGTCCATGAATGCAAACGTAGCGTTCCACTCCTCACTCCTGCTTCTTCCGCTCTTCCCACAGTTCGGTGAACGTCTTTGGCGCAAACGGTGGAAAATCGCGTTGTTTCGTCCATCCGTCGAGCGGCGGCGGCAACCATCGCACCGGTCCATTCCGCCCAAGCAGGCGGGTGCCGAGAGATGCCATCTTCCCACCCAGGCGATAGAACGCCGGGTTGGTCATCACCTGGCGCCAGCCGAACATCGCCAGCGGTTCATAAACCTCGAATTTGCCGTTTTTCACCGCATCGGCGCGCAGGCGCAGCAACAGGTCGGGAATGGCGATCCTGACCGGGCACGCCCATTCGCACGCGCCGCAAAGACTGGAAGCGTGCGGCAGTTTGTGCGCGTCGGGAAGATCCGGTTGCAGCAGCGGGGTCAGGATCGCGCCGATCGGACCGGAGTAGACCCCGCCATACGCATGCCCGCCGATTGACTGGTAGACCGGACAGGCATTCAGGCAGGCGCCACACCGAATGCACATCAGCGCCTCAGCATATGGTCCGCCAATGATCTCCGAGCGGCGATTATCGAGCAGCACCAGGTGGAACTCATCTGGTCCATCCGGTTCGTGCGGGCGGCGCGGTCCGCTGATGATCGAGGTATACACCGAGAGGCGCTGCCCGGTTGCCGAGCGCGCGAGCACCTGCAACAACACACCCAGGTCATCAAGGCTCTCACAGATGCGCTCGATCCCCATAATAGCGACATGGATCCGTGGCGCAGTCGTCGTCAGGCGCGCGTTGCCCTCATTTTCGACGATGACGATCGCCCCTTCGTTCGCCACGCCGAAATTGACCCCGCTGATGCCCATATCCGCCTGGAGAAAGCGCTGCCGCAGAACGGTGCGCGCTGTGCGGGTCATTGTCGGGATGTCATCAGTCGGCTCCATGCCCAGATGGTGCACGAACAGGTCGCGCACCTGCTCGCGGGTCTTGTGAATTGCTGGCGCAATAATGTGAGATGGCGTCTCACCAGCAAGCTGGATGATATACTCTCCCAGATCGGTTTCAATGACTTCCAGCCCCGCCTGTTCGAGCGCCTCATTGAGATGGATCTCTTCCGACGCCATCGACTTTGATTTGACAATCGTGCGCACCCCACGCCGCCGGGCGAGATCGATGATGTACTGGCGCGCAGCGGCGCCATCCTCCGCCCAACAAACGTGCCCGCCGTACCGTTCGACATTTTCGGCAAGACGAACCAGCAGTTCATCGAGGCGCGCCAGCGCCCCGGCGCGAATGGCGCGCGCCTGATTGCGCAGCGCCTCGAAATTATCAACATCGGCGACGGCTCGCGCGCGATTGCCAGTGAAGCGAGTCGTCGCTCGCTCCAGAGCAGTTTGCAGTAACGGATCGTGCAACGCGCCATCCACCCGCTCAACGAAAGCAATCGTCTGTGACGACATACCTGTACGCCTCTCTCGTTGCTATTCGAACCCCTAAACCCTTACCCGATTTGCCAGCACTTCGGCGAGGTGACACGCTCGCACCCGTGATTTCGACCGACTGAGACCGCCAGCGATCTGTGTCATACAACTTGCGTCGCCGGTGACGACCAGATCGCACCCACATTCCGTGATGTGCGTCAATTTACGGTGCAGCATCGCTTCGGAGATCTGATGTTGCTTGACTGCGAACAGACCGCCGAAGCCGCAGCATTCGTCGCTTCCCGGCAGGGCGACGATCCGCGCGCCAGCGACATGATCAAGCAACGTGCGCGCCTGTCGTCCCAGCCCCATGTAGCGCATCCCGTGGCATGCATCGTGAAACGCGATGACGCCATCGTATCGCGCGCCGACATCGGTAACGCCGAGAACATCGACCAGATACTCGCTCAACTCATAGGTGCGGCTCGCCAGTTCTTTTGCTGCCGCTGCGTGGCGAGTGCCATGAAACAGTTCGTGGTACAGATGGCGAATCATCGATCCGCATGATCCGGAAGGGAGCACCACATCCCCCTGATTGCGCAGGATCTCGATGGTTCGTCCCGCAACGGCATAGGCATCGTCGCGGAACCCGGCATTGAACGCCATCTGCCCGCAACACGTCAGTCCACGAGGGACGTGCACCTCGACCCCCTGGCGTTCGAGCAGTTCGGCAGCGGCGAACCCAATGTCGGGATAGATCTGATCGACGATGCAGGTAACGAATAACGCGGCACGTCGGCGCGGCTGCGCGGTCATCAATGACCTCTTCTCTTGCTGATACAAAACTCTTCCAGATCGCATTATAACAAATGTCGCCAGGTGTGGCGCGCGACGCTGGCTCTCATAGAACTCTCATCTTCCGGTTGCATCCTTTGAACCGTCTGGCGCGTCAATCATGGTGAATATAGATGTCGCGGCGGTTATCAACTATCAGCAAGAACAGATTATTGACCAGACCGACAGCGAATACCGCCGCCATATCCCCTCTTTCACGGTCGCTCACAAGCGACCGTTTTTTGGTTGGCTGAGAATGACAACATGCTATGGAAGTTCGTCCTGATCCAACACGTGGCGTGGGCTTCCGGCAGGAATGCTGTATCGCCGGTGGCGCATCAGACGGCAAGAGTGAGCTGGCGCCCGCAGCGGAAAGCGCGAACGCCGCATCATCGGCAGCGCCGGTGGCGCACCAGACGGCAGGAGCGTACCCACACCCGCAGCGGAAAGTGCGAACGCCACATCATCGGCAGCGCCTGTTTCGCGGCAGAAATGTGGAAGGGGCGCGACTGCGCCCGCGTGGAAAGCGGATCGAGGTCACGCCCCGGTGTGAACGCCCCCAGTTGAACGACCGTACTCTCCGTTCCCAGTTCTCAAGTTCTCAGTTCCTGGTTCCTGGTTCCTGGTTCCTGGTTCTCGGTTCCTGGTTCTCAGCTCTCCCCATCCAGCGACTCGAGCAGCAATTCCGCCATATCCTTCCGTGCCAGTTGCTCATCGACACCGGCATTCTTTGCTGCGTCCTCGAACATGACCATGCAGAACGGACATGCGAGCGCCAGCGTTTGCGGTTTCTCTTGCATCAACTGCTCCAGGCGGATTGCATTGACGCCACGCTTGCCCCATCCTTCCATCCAGACATTGCCGCCGCCGCCGCCGCAGCACATCGCCCGTTCACGGTTCCAATCCGGCGCTTCGACGAGTTGCACGCCAGGAATGGCTTGCAGCACTGCGCGCGGCGAGTCGTAAATATCATTGTAGCGCCCGATATAGCATGGATCGTGGTAGACGACCTTCTGATTGATCGGTCGTTTCGGTGTGAGTTTCCCTTCGCGCACCAGTTGCGCCAGCAAGTCGGTATGGTGAACGACCTGATAATCGATGCCAGCGCGCCCGCCAAATTGCGGATACTCGTTCTTGATCGTATTGAAACAGTGTGCGCAGGTTGTCACGATCTTCTTGAACCTGTACTGATGCATGGTTTCGATATTTGTCTGCGCCTGTGCCTGGAACAGGAGTTCCTCTCCCATGCGGCGCGCCGGGTCGCCGGTGCAACTCTCCTCCTCGCCGAGGATCGCAAAATCGACGCCAGCGCGGGTCAACAGTTGCACCATCGCGCGGGCGACACGTTTCGAGCGCTCATCATAGGCGGGGGCGCATCCGACCCAGTACAGCACCTCGGCGCTCTCCTTCTCCGCCATCGTCGGCACGTCCAGCCCATCCGTCCAGGCAGTGCGCTCACGTGCTGGCAGGCGCCACGGATTGCCAGCGCGTTCGATGCCTTCCAGCACACGCTTGACATTCGAGGGCACCTCACTCTGGATCATGGTCAGGTTGCGCCGCACATCAACGATCAGGTCGACATGTTCGATCATTGCCGGGCACTCTTCCATACAGGCGCGGCATGTCGTACACGACCAGATCTCGTTCTCGGTATAGATTCCGTGTTCGACCAGCGGCAGCGTCTCGCGGTCACCCTCGATCGTTGCATAGACCGGCGTGCGCTCGGCGATTGGTTTAGGCGCTTCGTTATACTGGTCGGTGCTCAAAACCGTATGCGCCCGCCCCAGGCTGCCGTCGTGCAACAGCACCGGTTCGCCGCGTTGCAGGTTCGCCATTTTGGTGATCAGGAACTTGGGCGACAGTTGTGATCCCGAAGCGTATGCCGGACACTTCGACTGACACCGCCCGCACTGCATACAGGCATCGAAATCGAGCCGCTGTTTCCAGGTGAAATCCGCCAGCGTCGCCACACCGAGGCGCGGTTCGTCCTTCTCGATTTCGGCTTCCAGATTGGGAATGGGAGTCAGCGCCCCTTTTGGCTCCAGATCGCGGAAGAATGTGTTGAGCGGCGTATAGATGATGTGCTGAAGTTTCGAGAACGGTATCGACGCAATGAACGCGAACGATGCCAGCGTGTGACTGAACCAGAAGAACAGGTGCAACCCCAATCCGACCGGACTCCCATCGCCGAGACCGATGTTGCGAAACAGGATCGCCAGTCCATAGCCGACAAACGCACGCGGCGCCCAATCCTGGGTGAACACCGGCACGCCGCCGATCGTCTGGTTCGCCAGCCGCAACCCCTCGATAAAGTACCCGCTGAAGCCGATGTACCCCAGCACTGCCAGCGCCCACAGATCGGTGCGCCGGTTGTGCAGCCGGTCGGGGTATCTGGTGTAGCGACGGTACGCCATCCAGATCAGACCGGCGATAAAGAGCAACCCCATGAAATCCATGATCAGCTCATAGTTCTTGTAGAACTCACCGACCAGGATTTTCCCGGCGTTCTCTCCCATAAGCGGCACGGTAAAATCTTCTTCGACGGCGATGATGTCGGTGCCGATAAAGAGCGCGATGAAACCGAAGAAGACGATGGCATGCATAATGCCCGGTCGCCGGTCTTTGAGCGTCTTTTTCTGCCCGAACACCTGCACTACGAACTCGACTGCGCGTTTGCGGAGGTTGTCGATCCGCATATCGGGGCGCCCTTTGCGCCAGCGATTGACGTCGCGCAGCACTCCCCACGTCATCACCGCCAGCACGATGAGCGCAGAACCATACACCGTCAGCGAGCCGACCGTCTCGCCAACATTCCAGTAAATCTCACGGAAGGCTTCGGTCATACGGAGCTCCCCAGGGCCTCATGGCCAGAAACAAGAGATGGTCGCACAAAACCGGATCATCACCGCTCATTGAGGATTGCCGCCGCTCTGCGGAAGCGCTGCGCTGTTCTGTCCGAATGATAGCAGATGAGTCAACGCCGGTGCAGCATATCACGTAGAGCGCACCGCGTCAAAACGGCGCATACAATACACAGGACGTGGACAAATGCTTTACGCGAGTGTCCTGTGTAGACCATTGTCATTATGGCATATCGTCTCATCGCATGGGGAGAAGAGGCAACGTCAGGGGGTTAAAGATTCGTAACCAGTTTCTGGCGTGGGGCCAGGTGTCAGCCAGACGGTCAAAGAATGCCTGTTCGTCGCGCCATCCCATGGCAACCATCTCTCTGTCAGGTAGTTTCTTTCTGGCAACAGCGTATCATTACGGGGATGATCTGCCAATCGGAACGCCGCAATTCCCTTCACATCAAAGCTGGTAGAACACGATGCCTGCCTCAGACAGTATCACAACGCGGTAGACGTGCTTCAGATTTGCCTCTATCCCGCAGTGCAGGATAGGGGTCGAGGGTGAGGACGGATTGCCCATCGCAACACCAGAAAACGCATCTTTGCTCAAATGTTCTGTCCACCCCTAAACTTGTGGGAGAAGGGGGTTGGGGAGAGCACAGGTATAGGTTTTTTGGGAAGCCCCTGCGTGCCATCTCCCGTTTCAGGCATCTGGACGCCCAAACTCCCCCTTCTCCCCTTGTGGGTTGAAAGGGGGGGGATTCGCAGGCAGATTGTCAACCGTTTCCGTTCCACCGAACGCACGGGCCGATCCGTCGGTATCATGATCATGGAAGGATCGCGAGACACGGAGGATGGAATGGCCCGCACGCCCACGGAACGGTTGCTGCAGCAGCAGATCCAGACCCTCTTCCCGCGCTTGTCGCGTCACTGGCGCCGCGCCCTGGCCCGCTGGGTCTTGGGCGCCCTCTTGGCGGGGAGCGCCAATCGTCCCGCGCTGGCGCCGGCGCTCGCCACTGCCGGGATCGCCCGCGCCGCCACCCTGGCGGACGCCTGGGACGCCTGGATCGCCGCCCCGGCCCATCTCATAAACACCGCCGACCCACCTGCGGCGGGTGCGCCACCGGTGGTCAGTCCGCTGGCGTGCGGCGCCGACCTGCTCCGCTGGATTCGCGCGCACTGGACCGGCGGACCGCTCGTGCTCGGGCTGGATGCCTCCCATCGGCGCGCTGACGTCGTTCTGCTGCGCATGAGCGTCCTCTATCGGGGCGCTGCCCTGCCGGTCGCCTGGGTGATCGTCCCGGCGAACCAACCGGGCGCGTGGGAACCGCACTGGGAGCGGATGCTGCGCTGGGCCCGCAGCGCGCTGCCGCTCGACCAGGAGGTCCTCACGCTGGCGGATCAGGGGTTGTGGAGCCCCCGGCGGTGGCACGCCATCCGGTCGCAGCAGGTCCATCCCATCATGCGGGTGCGTCCCACGTCGACCTTCGCGCCGACCGGTCAGGTGCGCCAGTCGGTGCTGCGTCTGGCGCCCGGACCGGGGCATGGATGGGTGGGCGCGGGGGTCGCCTTCACGCACGCACCCAAGCGGATTGCGGGCACGCTGGCGGTGGCGTGGGGCGCCGGCCATGCGGAACCGTGGGTGCTGCTGACCGATCTGCCGCCCGCGCGGGTGGATGCCGCGTGGTATGCCCTGCGCAGTTGGGACGAGGCGGGCTTCCGCCAAAGTACGTCGATGGGCTGGGACTGGCAACGCGGTCAGGTGACGGACCCGGATGCGGTGGCCTGGCAGTATCTGGTGGTGGCGACGGTCACGCGGTGGACGGTGGCCGTCGGCACGCGGATCGACGATGCAGAACCGCAGGGGGTTCCGCCCGGTCGCTTGCGGCGGGCGCCGCCGACGACGGGCGCACCGCTGCGCCGTCGCTGGAGCGGCACGGCGCAGCGGGTGATCAGCCTGCTCCGGCGGGGGGCAGGTCGGCGCCTGCGCTGGTTGCTGGCGCAAGGGCGTTGTTGGGTCCGCTTGTGGTTGCGCCCGGAGCCCTTGCCCAAAATAGGTGACAGCGTAACCATGCATATCTATGACCCGTCCCAATGCCTGAAATCGCCCTAAATCCCCCCCCTTTCAACCCCGTGTGGGGGAAAGGGGTCGGGGGGATGAGGGGCAAAAGCGCACGGGAATAAAGAACGCAGGGAGAGGCAGAAACCTCTCCCCGCGTCACCGATGGCGATCATGTGCGGTGATGCACCATCACTCCTTTACCGGGATTCTGGTCTCCCCGACATGATCATGGACAGGAAGAAGACGGTAGCAACGATGAGCACGATGGTGAAGAAAGCCGCCAGAAACACGCCCATAGTCGACCTCCCTGGATAATAATGGTATTTTCCGGGAAATCCGATCTAT
The DNA here is from genome assembly GCF_000016665.1 of Roseiflexus sp. RS-1. Classification (NCBI taxonomy): domain Bacteria; kingdom Bacillati; phylum Chloroflexota; class Chloroflexia; order Chloroflexales; family Roseiflexaceae; genus Roseiflexus; species Roseiflexus sp. RS-1. The sequence continues at coordinate 5,587,983 of NC_009523.1, read as the reverse complement.
TTCTTCATAAAAGAACTCATCGCTTGCAGTTCCCAGTATATCACAAACCTCACGGCGGCGCAAGGCAACGTGAGGTTTGATAACCCGGTTTTATGCCTGTTTTTTACACTTCTAACACATATCAAACACAATTCTAACACAATGAGAAGAAGCCTGTATTCTTATCCCGTCGTCGGATGATTTTTCCTGACGAGGGGTTGTCATGTTCCCGTCACAGAGACGAAGATAGAAGGGGTTCTTTCTTTCACGGGAGGCAGGAAACCGATTGTCTCTCTCCGAGAACCATGTCCGTGCGCGGCGCCGCCCTCTCCTGCCCGCATAATTTGTTCACTTTTTGCCGTCGGGCTGATGGAAATTGAGCATTATAGCAGTTCTCAGATACGTTGAACCCTGTCTGGGAGCGCCGTGTCGCGCGAGGCGCCCGCTTGCAGCGACAGGCGCAGCCCCGTCCAACAGGATTTGTGAGAACTGCGCTCCCCATCTCCGCGCCTCCGCGCCTAGTATAATCTAACGGGACACGGTATACCGTTCTGCGCCAGGTTCACGAGATCGCCGCGGAGTGTTGGGTAGCCGTGTCCTTCAACGCGACCAAGCCGAACAGTTATCTGGGCCCTCAAACCCGCATATGCTAGCAAGGCTGGCGCCGTTTTCCTCAGGAGGTTCTGTGTATGGCTTCCCGTGAGTCGCTCTTTATCGGCATTGATGTCTCCAAACAGACGCTGGATGTGGCGTTTGGCGCCGACCCGCACGCGCCACGCGAGACGATACCGTCTACCGACGAAGGTGTCCAGCTCCTGGTCACGCGACTCCAGCGCCTGCAGCCGACCCTGATTGTGCTGGAGGCGACCGGCGGGCTGGAGCGCATGGTGTTCGCCCAACTGCTCCAGGCTGGCGTGCCGACGGCGCGGGTGCAGCCACGCCGCGTGCGCGCCCTGGCGCACGCGGAAGGACGCCAGGCGAAGACCGACCGCCTGGATGCCCGGTTGCTCGCCCGCTTTGCCGAACGGGTGCGCCCGCCGCACCACCAAGCGACGGACGAGCAGCGCGCATCCTTGCGCGACCTGCTGGTCCGGCGGGAGCAGTTGATTCAGATGCGGACGGCTGAGATCAATCGGTTGACGGCTGCCGCGCCGAACCTCCGCCCGGGCATCCAGAAGCATATTGATTGGCTGGATCAGGAGATCCGTGCGCTTGAGCAGGAACGCGACAACGAGGCGGAGCGCACCGACGAGGTGCGCCGGAAACGGGAGCTGCTCGAAAGCGTGCCCGGCATCGGCGCGATCACCGCACTGAACCTGCTGCTCCGCCTGCCCGAACTGGGGACCATCAATCGCAAGGAAGCGGCGGCCGTTGTGGGCGTTGCGCCGTATGCCAATCAGAGCGGCGCACAGCGCAAACCCCGGCATATCTCCGGCGGCAGGAGGGATGTGCGCAGCGTGTTGTACATGGCGACCCTGGCGGCCACGCGGCGCCGTCTGGTCAGGCGCGCCTTCGATCAGCGCCTGTGTCAAGCTGGCAAGCCGCGCAAGGTCGCCATCGTCGCTGCGATGCGCAAGCTGCTGACTATTCTCGGCGCAATATTGCGTCAGCAAAAGCCCTGGGATCCGGCTGTGCATACGAGCGCCCCTTGACAAGCAACACAGTTACTCCGCGTGAGCCGGTTCGATGCACGCGGAGACGCGGAGCACGCGGAGGGATGATGCACAAGGCGTCTGCGCTCGATGGCGGGTGCAACCCTGCCCGACAAGACCGATCTTTGTGAGAACTGCTATAAATCCGCTCTACCGAACGAGCCGTGGAGCTGATGGAGATTGAAAATTAAATCCGCTATACTGCGCTAGCCGTGGGGCTGAAGCCCTCGGCTAACCAGGGCAAAGCCCGCCTGCGCGGGCTATACCGGATTATTTATTCAAAGACCATACGCCCTCGGCTAACCAGGGCAAAGCCCGCCTGCGCGGGCTATACCGGATTATTTATTCAAAGACCATACGCCCTCGGCTATGCAAGGTGAAGCCTGCCTGCGCGGGCTATGGCGGATTATTTCTCAAAGACCATCATTTCGGTCACCGCGTGGGAAGCGGGATGTTCATTGCGGGTGTCCAAGCGCTCGCTTCCGGCGGAGCGTAGACCGAAATTCATTTCGGTCACCGCGTGGGAAGCGGGATGTTCATTGCGGGTGTCCGAGCGCCCGCTTCCGGCGGAGCGTAGACCGAAATTCATTTCGGTCGCCACGTGGGAAGTGCGATGTTCATTGCGGTTGTCCAGGGAGTGTTCGACCTTACCCGAGTGGTATCACGCGACGCGCAGCACGATCTTCGCTGCGCGTGTTGCGCCTGCCAGCAATTCCTCGAACGCTGCCGGTCCTGCCGCCAGTGGTCGTTCTTCGAGCCAGTCGCCGTCGAGCGAAACGCGCCCTTCTGCCAGCAGCGCGAGCGCGCGCGCAAAATCGGCGTCGCTGTAGGTGAAACTGCCGGTCACGGTGATTTCCTGGCGCACAATGTAGTTGGCAGGAAGCATCGACTCTTCTTCGTGGAGCCCGATGAAAACAACACGTCCGCCAGGGGTGACGGCGCGCACTGCCTGATCGCGGGTGACGGTGAGACCCACTGCGTCGATGACGGCATCGACGCCGCCGGGAGCGAATGCCTGCACTGCATTGAGGACGTTATGACGTGCATTGATGGTTACAGTTGCACCCCAGGCGCGCGCCACTGCCAGTCGCCGATCGGAGACGTCGCTCATCAGGATGTGTTCGATCCCCGCGGCACGCGCAGCAACCAGGCAAAGTAGCCCGATCGGACCGGCGCCAAGAATAGCCAGGCGCTCCGGCGTTCCGGTGTGCGCTACAGCGCGGACACTGCACGCCAGCGGTTCGGTGAGCGATCCCAGCGTCAGCGACACGTGATCGGGCAGAGGGATGCAGAGATCTGCTGGCACTGCCACGTAGGTGGCGAATGCGCCCGGGCGATGGGCGCTGATCAGTTGTCGGTTGCGGCACAGGTTGCTCTTTCCCGCCCGGCAACGATCACATGCGCCGCACGTCAGCAACGGGTTGAAGGTTACGCGCACGCCAGCGCGCGCTGGCGACCCGTCGCTCAGCGCGGCATCACTGTCGAAGGCGATTCGCCCCGCCGCTTCGTGCCCCATGATCAGCGGTGGTTTTCGCAAACTATTCTGGCCAAGGTACCCGCTCAGTTCCGACCCGCAAATGCCAACCGCTTCCACTGCCACGAGCACCTCACCCGGTTCCGGCGTTGGCGCAGGCTCGCGACGCAGTTCCATCCTGCGCGGTCCGAGCCAGACCAGCGCGTCCATCGTGGATGTCATCATCAAATATACTCCAGCTGACTCACCCGCCGCCGCCACTCCGTCTTGATCTCCACCTGCGTTCCATTGCTCGCCTGGAAATCCATCAACAGGCGGTTGAACACATTCGGTTGATCGAGGAAGGGAAAATGGTTGGATCGCGGCAATTTGATAACCTGTTGCATTGAGGCATGGTCTTCGTGCAGGAAGCGCGCCTGATCAGGCGACACGATCGCATCCTTCTCGCCGAACACCGCCAGCAACGGCGTCTCCAGCCGTTCGAGGTCTTCGCGCAGATCGGTCTCGGCAACCGACGCGATGACACGCTGAACAACCGTTTCGGAGAGGCTATCGGTGTCCTCGATAATCTCGTTCAGGATCTGCGGATAATCGACATTGAGTTGACGCATCAACCGCGTCCAGACATTGCCAGGGGCGGCGCGTCCGAGGAGGCGTGACAGGGCGCCCGGCTTGACGTGGTTCTGAATCTGCGCACCCTGGATTGGCGTACTGACGATCATCAGGCGCGTGAACCGATCCGGATGCTGACTTACGGCGCGCAGCGCTACCATGCCGCCCAATCCATGCCCCACCAGGGTCGCTTTTGCGATGCCAAGGTGGTTCATAAAGTCTATCACCATGCCGACATACTCGGCGATTGAAAACGCTCCATCACGTCGGTCAGACTCGCCGAACCCCCAGAAATCGAGAGCGAACGTTCGGTAGCGTTCCGACGCATGCTCCATCGTCGGCAGCCAGTAGCGCCACGAGCCAAGCCAGCTGTGCAGAAAGATCACCGGTGCGCCGCGCCGACCGACGACCTCATAGTGCACCAATCGGTTGTCGATATGGATCGCGCTCATGACCAACTCTGCTCTGGCATCTCCGATGATGCTTCTGATGTGGACGGTCTCAGCGGGATGATGAAACTGAATGTGCTTCCTTTGCCGAGATCGCTTTCGACCCACATCTGACCGCCGTGCAGTTCGACGAATGATTTGGCGATCGACAGCCCCAATCCCGTGCCGCCGGCTTCATCGCGCAGCGGGTTGTCGGCGCGGTAGAAACGGCGGAACAAATGCTGCTGCTGCTCTGGCGAGATGCCGACGCCATTATCAATGACATCGACCTGCAGCAGACCTGCCGGGTTCAACCCGGCGCGCAGTTTGACGATCCCTTCGGGATAGGTGTATTTCACCGCATTCGACGCCAGGTTCAGCACGATCTGCGTCAGACGGCGCTTGTCTGCGAAAACAGGCGGCGTGTCTGCGGCAACATCGAAGGTGAACGACAGGCGTTTCCGTTTGATCTCGGCGCGCAACGTTTGTTCCACATCCCGGAAAATATCACCGATGACCACCTTCTCGAAGGTGAGCTGGATTTTATCGCTATCGATCCGACCAATCTCCAGAATATCGTTGATCAGGTCCATCAACCGGTTGGCATTGTTCTTGACAACGCCCAGCGACTTCTTCTGCTCTTCGTTGAGCGGTCCGTTGGCGCCGAGCAGCATCAGATCGACGTACCCCTTGATCGAGGTGAGCGGTGTGCGCAATTCATGAGAAACGCTGGAGATAAAGTCGCGCTTGGCGCGGTCGGCTTCGACTTCGCGGGTAATATCGTGCAAGACGATGACGCTACCGTAGATTGCATTGCGTGGGCCGACCCAGGGTGCAAAATTCAGCATGATCGACTGCGTCGGCTCTGGAAGTTCCAGCACTCGATTATGGTTCTTCGGCGTCTCGGTCAACGCCTGCAATCCCTGCTGCAAGCCCTCATAGATACGTTTTGCACGTTCGACGACGGTGCTGCCGTTGTGGTACTCGGCGATCCGCGTCAGCGGTTGATCAACGACGAACGTTGCCGGTATCCCCAGGATTTGCTCGGATGCCGCGTTGTAGAGCACAATCTTCCGCCCTCCATCAACCACGATGACGCCTTCACCCAGGCTTTGCAGGATTGCCTGGTTCTTACTGTTTTCCTCGCGCTGCTGCAACAAGAGATCGCTGCGCTCGGTGGCGATTTCGTTGATGATGGTATAGAGCGTGGCATTGTTGATGAAAATGGCTACCTCGTTGGCGATCGTCGTCAGCAACTGCATCTGATCCTGCTTGAAGAAATTGGTCTCTGCGCTGGTCACAATCAGCACGCCGATAGGATCTTCCTGCGCCATCAATGGGGCGGCAATGACCGAACGCACATCTTCAGCGCGTCCTTCTTCCTGTAACCAGCGATTGTCCTGGAGCACATCGCCGATACAGGCCGCCTTTTTATGACGCATAACCCAATCGGAGAGTCCCTTCTTGTCCCCAAAGGAGATAGGGAAGTGCTTTGCCTCGACCGAACCATCGGTGTTGAGGACGGCGCGGCAAATGAGGGTGCCGCTTTTGAGGTCCTTGAGCATGATCGAACCGCGCCGGGCGCCAACGGCCCTGGAAGCCAGTTCCAGCGCACGGTTCAGCGTGGTTTGCAGGTCGAGGCTGGCAGTCAATTCCAGGGTAATGGTGTGCAATGCCTGCAACCGGTCGCGCTCGGCGGCGAGCTGGTCGTTGGTTTGCTTGAGTTCTGCCGTGCGTTCCTGGACCCGTTGCTCAAGTTCGGCGGTCGCACGCTGCACTTCGGCGAACAGGCGCGCATTGTGGATCGCCTGGGCTGCCTGGCTTGCCAGCGCGAATGCGATCTGTGCGTCCTCCTCGTCGTAGGCGCCGACGATGGTACTATCGACGTTGAGCACCCCGATCACTTCGTCGCCGACGATCAGCGGTGCGCCGATCCAGCCGCGGATATGTTCGGTGCCCTCATCGACGCTGGAAGACGGCGCCTGACGGGCATCGGCAAGGACGAGCGGACGGCGGGTGTACACGACCCGCGCCAGTGACGGATCATCATCAAGCGGCAGTTGCAGGTGTTCAACGCGCTCCTGGATCGACTCATCGAAGCCACGCGCAGCCACGATCCGCAGCATATCTCCTTCGCGCAGCATGAGCGATGCCGTATCGTAGGGAACCACCCGCGCCAGCTGGTCGAGGATCAGCGCAAAAATCTCATCCAGCGCCAGCGTACCGGTCAGTATTTTTGCAACCTCGCGCAGCGTATCGGCGACCCGACGGCGTTCCTGTTCACTCTGGAAGAGACGGACATTGCTCAACGCGATCGCGGCCTGATTGGCGACGGTGACCAGGAAGCGCTGCGCATCCTGGTCGAACTTGCCCGGCTCGTAGCTCTGCACATTCAGCACGCCGAAGATCTCGTCGCCTTGAATGATCGGCACGCCAAGCCAGGAGCAGATCGGCGGATCGTCGCAGTTGTAGGGGAGGAGGGCGACGGCTTCGACTTCCTGTTGCGTGCGGAGCAGCAGCGGTCGGCGTTCAAGAATGACCGTCGGCGTCAACCCGCCCATCAGATCGTCGATCACAATGACTTCTTTTTCCCGGTCAGGCGCGCGGCGACCATGTTCATAGACCAGCGGGAACGTCAGGCGTCGTGTCTTCGCGTCGTACAGAGCGATGAAGGATTGCGAGGTATCGAGCACCTCGCTCATGCCGCGATGGAGCGCTTCGAGGATCTCTTCGGTGCTGAGCGACACATTGATCGCCTGACTGATACGGTTCAGCGTGGTCAGTTCCGCGATGCGCCGCTCGCGTTCGGCGAAGAGTCGCGCGTTCTCCAGCGCAATCGCCGCCTGGTCGGCGATACCTGCAAGCAACGCCACTTCGTCGGCGCCGAACTCGCGCTCCTGAACGGTCATGACGCTGAGCACGCCGATCGTCTGCTCGCGGTACACAACCGGCACGCCCATAAACGATGTGTACTGATGCTCACGATTGAAATCCGGGTAGAGCGATGTGCCATCTTCATCTACATTCGCCACCACCAGCGGTTGTCCGCTGGCAGCGACGCGCCCGGTTAATCCCCTGCCCAGTGGGACGCGCAGAACTCGCGCCATCTCCGACGGAATGCCCTGCATGGCAGCCGGGGTAAGGAACCCATCGGCGTCGATCTTCCAGAGCGCTACCGTATCAACGCGTAGTTGACCGGCGACGATTGCCATCAGCGACTGCAACACATCCTCTGGCTTGAGCGACGAACTGAGCACCTGCGCCGTGCGCAGCAGCGTCGACAGTTCGCTGACTTTGCGTTGGAGCGCAGTCGCGCTATCGCGCGCTTCGGTGAACAGACGGATGTTCTGCACGCCAAGCGCCACCTGCACGGCGACTGTGCTCAGGAAAGCGAGTTCGCGGTCGCTGTAGGCGCGTGGCGTCGAACTCTGCAATGTCAGCACCCCGACAACTTCCTTGTCACCCGCCACCAGCGGCACGCCGACGCACGATGCCGGGGTTTGTCCGGGGTCAATGAGATGAATGAAGTCCAGGCAGACCTCGACTGACGCCGGGGACATATCCTCCAGACGCACCGATTGCCGTGCTGCGATAACGTGCCTGAGCAGACTTTCCGGTGATGGAGCGCGACCGATGTAGCGATAGGAGCGCTCGTTGCCGGCGACGATGAACGCATTGCCGATGATATTGCGCTCCGCTTCATAGAGGCACGCAGCAAAGACATCGATCGGCAGGAAACCGGCAAGCGCCTCGTAGACTCCGGTGAACATCCGCTCGATATCGAGCGTCGAACTGGTAATATGCCCGATATGATTGATGAGGTTCAGTTCATTGATGCGTTGTCCGCGTTCGGCGAAGAGTTGAGCGTTCGATAGCGCAACGGCAAGCTGGTTTGCGATGGTCGACAACCACTGCACATCGCGCTCGCTGAAAGCGTGCGGCTCAAAACTCTGCACCGAAAGGACGCCGATCGGCTGGTTCTGACGCATCAACGGGATGCCGACCCATGAGCGGATCGCTTCTCCCAGATTGACCGGCGACGCTGGCAGGCGATCCTGCTCTTCCAGGTAGTCCTTGATGTAGAGCATTTCGCCGTGCTCGATCACCCATCCGCTGAGTCCACTCCGTGGCAGAGTGCGTTTATGCAGGTGCGTTGCCGTCTCGCGCTCACGCTTGAACATCTCGAAGCGGAGTTCATCGCGGGACTGGTTGTACGATGCAACGAAGCAGAACGACGGAACGCCGACGTGCGCGATGATCTCGGCATAGATCCGTTCGAGCAGATCATCAAGGTCGAGCGACGAGACCATTGCCGTACTGGCGCGGTAGAGTGACGCCATCTGTTCCGCCTGCGATCGGGCTTCGCGCAGGAGCATGGCATTTTCGATGGCTATCGACGCCTGATCGGCGAAGATTTCGAGCGTTTCGACCGAACGCGGCGTTGGAGTATGACGGTCATACGGCTCGTCCACCACCATCATCCCGACCAGACGCGACCGGCTGCGATAGAGGGGAATGATCAGAAGATCGTCCGCCTGCCACTCATCCGGCGTGCGTGCTTCACCGGTTTCGAGGGTTGGCAGCAGACGCTGATCGGCTTCATCGAACAGCTCACGCATACGCCGACCGGGCACGAAGAAACTTCGCCCGACGCGAAACTGCGGATCGAGCAACCGCTCGATCAGGGACATCGGCAAACGACGCAGGCGGAGACGCTCGATCTCGGTCAACGGCAACCCGGCGGCAGCAACCAGCGATGCCGTTGTTCGATCATCGTTGTCGATCAGGTAGAACGCGACTGTGCGGTACCGCGCAGTTTCGGCGACGCTGAATGCGATCTGTTCCAGCACATCGTCGAGGGAACGGTCGGCGCGCATCTCCTGACCGATGCGCAGCACCTCGTTGAGGGTTGTGGCGCGTTGAGCAAGCAGGTCGCGCTGGCGACGCTGTTCGTGGTATCGCTCTTCGTTACCGATGGCGAGTGCAATCTGATCGGCAACCGCGCGCATAAAATCGAGCGCGTCGCGGTCGAAAACATGCGCGCGCGTGCTGTGCAGATTAATGACACCGACCACCTGCTCTTCGTAGTAGATCGGCACTGCCAGCGTTGCCAGGGGGAACGGTCCGATCAGCGCCGGACGATCATCGTGCGCCAAATGATCGATGACCCGCGCTTCGCCGCTGGCGATCACCTCTTCTGCAATGGTTCGTCCACCATCGAGTGCAACATTGATGAGTCGCCCTTCCTCTTCAATGCTGTACCCTCCGGCGACGATCAGGCGCACCGGTCCATTTTCGCCGACTGAACGCAGGACGATATAGGTTTGCGGGGTAATGGCGACGCTGATCGCATCGGACTGCTCCATCTCGAATGCTTCACGCTCCACCGTATAACCGCGCAGTGCAACGTATCCATGGGTGGCGCGGGTGGCGCGCAGCGCCTCTTTCAGCGCAAAATCGAGGATGTTGTGGAGATAGAGCGTCGATGTCAATTCTCGACTGATGCGTTGCAGCGACCGCAGTTGCACCAGGCGCGTCTGAAGATGTTCATCGTCCGCTGCATACCGTTGCGCACTGGCAAGCGCCTGCGCCGCCTGCGCTGCGAGGATGGTCAACAGGCGCTCCTCCTGTTCGCCGAAGCGTCCTGGTTGCACATCCACCAGTTCGAGAACGCCAAAGACCTGATCGCCCGCATGCAACGGCAGTGCCAGATACGCCCCAATCGATCGTCCATCGGCGAAGGTGGCGGAGCGCATATCATCAAGACGGAGCGCTCGCCGATACTGTGCGACCCACTCACTCAACGTCTGGTGGTCGTTGAACGGATGCACTGGCGTCGCAAAGGCGGCGCCAACTGCTGCCGCCTGCGTGATGCGTCCCGTTTCAGGGTCAATCCAGGTGATCGCTGCGGCAGTGCAGGGCACGAGTTGCTGTGCCCACTCGACCACCACATCCGGAAGATCGTCGGGTGCAGGACCGGAACTCAGGTGAAGACTGAAGGCGCGCAGGGTCTCAATTGGATCGAACGACAGGCGTTCGCGCGATCCGTCCAGATGCGCAGCCGGCGCTGCCGCATCGCGGTGCAGCAGCGTGATCAGGAGTTCGATCTGATGGCGCAGCGTTGTGAGGAAACCGGGCGCGAGTTGTTCGTGGTGGGCTGCGGGCATGCCGAGCCAGAGGAAGCCAGCCAGTTCATCACGATGATAGAGCGGAAGTTCAATTGTCTGGTCAGGAATTGGAACCGTGCGCTCGATCAGGCGCTGCCGCCGCTCTGGACTGATCCCCCAACCGGCGCTCGCCATCGCTCCGGCGAACTGCACCGCAACAACGCCCCACGGGCAGGGTAAATGATCCTGCCCCAGTTCGGCGATTCGCTGAACCATGTCCTGCGCACTGCCGCATCCGGATCGGCCGTATTCCGCCAACCCCGTGAGAATCTCCCATGCGCGGACCTGCGGTGACGTAACAGTTGTGGCGTCCATTGATGGGGACCTGTTGCACTCCCGGCGACAGCACGGTTTTTATTCGCCTGCGCCGATGATCTCTCACGTCCGTCCGATGCTCATATGGCTTTTGCGTCCCTGCTCGCGGGCTTCGGTGAGGGCGCGCTGCCGGACTTCCTCGACGCTCTCGCTGAGTTCGCGGATGTCGTAGAACGGACCGTCGTCGCTGGTCAGGATGCCGATCGAAAGCGACATCAACGGCAACTGGCGCACGCTGCCGTCCTCTCCCTGGATCGTGATGTAGCCGTTGCGGCGATCCTTGTAATCGTAGTGCAACCCGATATCCGCATCGAACCGATCGCACAGGCGCTGACAGATAGCCTGAATAGTATCAGGCGCCGATGTGATAACAAACGACGGACCGACGATCATCTGCCCGGCAAAATCTTCGGGACGTCCCAATTCATTGATCGCCTCACTGATCAGCAGCGCGGTGAATTTCAACACCTCTTCGCCCACCATCGCGCCATACGACTGGGTGAACGTTTCGAAGCCGTTGATATGCACCATCGCCAGCGCCCAACCGCTGGTTGCCAGCAGGGCGCGGTACTGCTCATTGATCAACTCGGCGGTCGGCAGGTTGGTCACCGGATGGGTCAGGTTCTTCTGACGTGCGCGGTCGAGGGCGCCTTTGACAATCGTATGCACCTCTTCGATATCGAAGGGTTTGACGATATAGTACTCTGCCTGAACTTCGCCAAGCCCCTTGAGGCGATCCTGCTTCTCGCCGCGGGCCGTCAGAAAGATGATTGGAATATGGCGCGTTCGTGCGCTCTGGCGGAGCGCCTTGCCGATCTCATACCCTTCCATATCGGGCAGATTGACATCGAGCAGCGCCAGATTGGGCGGCGTCTTACGACAGATTTCGAGCGCGGTCTGACCGCGAAGCGCGGTCATCACTTCATACCCCTGCGACGTAAAGTAGATCTTCAACAGACTGGAGATGTCGGGGGCGTCTTCGACGACCAGGATTTTTTCTTTGCTCACGGAATAGCCTCCTAGCGTCGCGCGGGAACAGTTGGCGCAAACGACATAGACACCAGCATCGGACCGTGCGGCTCATCATCGCCATTCTGGTTCGCAAGATCGTAACGGTGCGGCCAGCGATAGACGGTGCGGCGCGGCTCGCCACTCTCGTCCACATCGTCATCATCGCTGGCAAGATGCACGACGTTGTGCCCGATGGCGGTGTCCGGCGCTGAATAGAGCAGCACGGTATTAGATTCTATCATACGTGCGGGGTAGACGACAAAACCGCTGCCGATTTTGACATTATGCCCGACTGCCGACCCCAGCACCGGCAGTCCAACCTCAACCAGTTCCGGTTTCTCGGCGCCTTTCCAGCGATGGAAGGTGCGGATCGGGCGATTCAGCAGATGGAAATCGGTAAAGATATTGCCAGCGCCAATGAACGTATTCCTTCCCACCACGCATAGTTGCAGGCAGCTGAGTTGGGCGACCATCGAATTCTCCATCAGCGTCGTCATAAACAGACCGGCATTGAACGGCAGGTAGCAGCGGTCGCTCACTACGCTCAACATCACCTGCGATCCCTGCATGATGTTGACATTATCGCCGATCAGACTATTCGTAATGACTACGCCAGCGCCGATATAGACATTGTTGCCGATCACGGTCGGTCCGTGAATGATTGCCGTCGGGTCAATTGAGCAGTTCTTGCCGATTTTCACCAGGCGCGAGCAGGACAGAAAATGGTTGCGCCAGGGCGGTGCAAAGGGATTGAGACGTTCTATAAGCGTCGTCAGCGAAACGGCAATCTTTTCCTTCCAGCTTTCCTCCACCAGTTGTTCGTGGATGCGTCCCCACGAGAAGACGCCGAACGGCGAGTTTGCCAGGAAGAGATGCACCCAGTTCTCGATTGACAGGAAGGCGCGCATCGGCACCTGAAACACCAGATCGCCGTGCCGCGCCATATAACTGGGAACATGGTAGTACCCCATCTCACGCGGAAGCGTATCGATCACCAGCGGCTCCGGATCGGCGTCAGGACCGCGCGGGAAGTAGAACATATCGGCGACATAGACGCCGTGACGCTCGTCCAGGCGAATGCCTTCTTGCAGATGCAGGGCATGGGTGACAATTGCAGCGTCGTCTCGTGCAAACGCAATGCGGCAGGCGCGTCCCGACGAGCGTGCCATGCGAATGAACGCAGCGATCAGGTATTCGTTAAAAAACAGATTGTCGCGATAGACGAACAATTCTTCATTGCCAGGCGGAATCTCTTCGAGCGAATCGACTTCCAGCGCGCCACGGCAGTAGGGCGCGAGCAAGTCGCGTTGCAGCACCCAGAGTGGCTTGTTCAGCACCCGCAGGTCGCGCGCCGGCTCGCCAAACGGGGGGATGAGCGTGTGCTCGCGGATAATAATGCGTTTCATAGATGTGACTCCCCGCTACGATGGCCGGAGATCATGGAGTGGGCGATCCTCCTTCCGGTCTCTGCCCTGTACTATACAGAATAGGGAAGTGTCCCTTCAAGGGCATGAGATTACAGTCGAATTACGCGTCGGGAAGTCGTGGAAACGCGCCAAAACCAGGCAATTTTATTGTGCGGGACGGGGAATCACAAGAAACACACGCTGTGGAAGACGCGACGCAACGTAGTCGGTCAACCGCACCGTGTGCTTCTCAGGAGGTTCGGAGCGTGCCCGTCCCCTCTCCATTGCGCAAGACACCACACCTCCGAAAAGCGCTATGACTCTTCCGCCAGGATACGGTCAGTCAACAGGATCTTTGTCAATCGCAAAGATGCAGCGTTCGCATCCCATACCCTGGCACTCGGTCTGTTCAATACGGAAGGAATGCCCGCCCGTCACCCAGGTCAGCGCTTCTTCAAGGATGCCCTGCGCCAGGTGCCCGACCGGACGATCCGATTTGCGCCCCCAGCAGATCGGACATTTATCGATAATGTAGAGGAATTGCCCTTTACGCTCCTCGACGTGCGACGGTTGATCGCTGAAGCGGTCGAAGGTTTGCGCTGTCGCGTTGAGGACGATCTTCATCTTCATCGTCATCGGCATGAGCTTCAGCGCAAGGTCAGCCATACCGAGGAGCGGACCGAACTCTTTCAGCCCCAGGTTGAATGCATAGCGCCCGGCGCGCAACTCCATGCCACGGGCGCCGCGCGGCCCGTACATCGTCTCCGTGGCTTTGGAGATCGCCGACAAATCCGAGAACGGAAATTCTCGCTTAAGATTGTTCGGCGGGTAGTTATTGACCAGATGCCGGGTTCCGGCCAGATTCAACAGCGCATTGACGCCATTTCTGCCCATGACGTCTTCGAGGCTGATGAGATACAGGCGGCCGATAAGGTTAGGATAGTATCGCGCCTCAGGTTCATCTGCGCTGCCACGCTCGTCAGGCATTGCCCGGCTCCTTACGGGTCTCAGGAGTAAAGGATTGGTTAGCAATCGCCATTACTTCAATGGCTTGCACCATTGTACACGAAGGGATAGGGATCGTCAACAGCGTTCACGGGGTTTCATCGTATGATGCACCATCATACGATGAGGATTCGCACCGCTGTGATCGAGAATATGGGCATCGGTGGCAATTGCCCGGCGCGCAGCCGGGCTGTTCCGGTATGCATTGCCAGCGGCTATAATGCCCGGCAAACGATGCAAAGGCTGTCCAGGATTGCGCCGTCTGCGCATTCAGACGTGTCCGCTGAGTGACTGGTTTGGTGTATGCGGATTGTGATGCTTGCTCCATTTGGCATCCGCCCGAAAGGGACGCTGGCGGCGCGTATGTTGCCGCTGGCGCAGGCGCTCGTGCGACGCGGACATCAGGTGGTCATCGTTGCGCCGCCGGTGCATAACCCCGATGATGCTGCAACGTGCGTCGAATATGAGGGAGTGCCGGTGATCCATACTGCCGCGCCGCGAGCGCCAGGCGTGGCGCAGCAGACGCTGGCGCTGCTGCAAGCGACGCTGCGGCAACGTCCTGATGTTGTGCATCTCTTCAAACCGAAAGGGTACGCTGGTCTGGCGGCGCTGGCGCTGCATCACCTTCGTCCGGCGCTGCCGCTGGTGGTGGATACCGATGATTGGGAGGGTCCCGGCGGCTGGAATGATCTGCTCCCCTATCCATCAGCGGCGAAGCGGCTATTTGCCTGGCAGGAGCGCGATCTGCTGCGTCGCGCTGACGCAATCACCGTTGCCAGTCGCGCACTCGAGACGCTGGTGTGGAGCATGGGCATCGCGCCTGATCGCGTCTTCTACCTCCCCAACGGCGTCAGACCCTCAACCCTCAACCTTCAACCCTCAACCTTCAACCTTCAACCTTCAACCCTCAACCTTCAACCCTCAACCTTCAACCCTCAACCTTCAACCCTCAACCTTCAACCCTCAACCTTCAACCCTCAACCTTCAACCTTCAACCTCCTCCTCTACACCCGCTTCTGGGAACTCGATGTGCGCGAGGTCGTTGCGGCGCTGGTCGGGGTTGCCGCCCGTTGCCCGAATGTGCGCCTGATTATCGTCGGCAAGGGCGAACGTGGCGAGGAGAACGAGTTGCTGCGACTGGTTCAACGTACCGGTCTCGCTTCCTTCGTCGATTATCGTGGCTGGTTGATGCCGGATCACATCCCGGCGACGCTGGCAGAAGCCGATGTCGCGCTTATGCCGATGCGGGATACGCTGATCAACCGTGCACGCGGTCTGGCAAAACTGCTCGAATTGATGGGCGCCGGTCTCCCGATTGTCGCCAGTCGGGTGGGGCAGGCAGCCGAATATCTGGAGCACGGGGTCAGTGGCTGGCTTGTGCCGCCGGAGAATCCTGGGGCGCTGGCGGAGGCGGTGCTGCGACTGATCGGCGATGCAGACCTGCGACAACGCCTGGGCATTGGTGCGCAGTACGCTGCCCGGCAGTACTCCTGGGACCTGCTTGCCCCAATCGCTGAACGGGCGTATGCGCAGGCGGTGAATCAGTCTTATTATCAATTTGACTCCATGTCGATCAATCGCATACCCTGACATCGCCATATACTACAGAGTGGCAACCGAATCGCGTGGAGGTGGACTGGGGATGTCCGAAGGTGATGTCAGCGTCGGACAGGCATCGCGCACGCACGAGACGCGCGATACACGTATGGCGATTCCCACCGACGATCCTCAGGCGGCGCTGGCGTTCTGTCGCCGGCTGGCAGGGTTGCTCATAGATCATTCCGACAATGGCGTCATGCCGCCGTCGCGTCCACATCTCTCTGTTGTCTTGCCAGTCTTCAACGAGCGCGAAAACCTGCCTGCGCTCTACGAACGGTTGGTACGCGTGCTCGATGCCGGGAACCACTCGTATGAACTGGTGTTTGTCGATGATGGGAGCCGCGACGGGAGCCGTGATGTGTTGTACGCCCTTGCAGAACGCGACCCGCGCGTTGTCGTTGTCGAACTGGCGCGCAATTTCGGGCATCAGATCGCAATCAGCGCCGGGCTGGACTATGCGCGCGGCGATGGCGTGATTGTGATGGATTCGGATTTGCAGGATCCGCCGGAGGTGCTGCCGGAGTTCATCGCACGCTGGCGCGAGGGGTACGATGTGGTCTACGCGGTGCGCGCGAGCCGGAAGGAGAATCTGCTGCTGCGGGCGGCATATGCGCTGTTCTACCGCCTGTTGCGATGGATTGCCAATATTGATATTCCCCTCGATGCTGGCGATTTTTGCCTGATGGACCGGCGGGTGGTGGATGTGTTGACCGCCATGCCGGAACGCAACCGGTTTGTGCGCGGCATTCGCAGTTGGGTGGGGATGAAGCAGATCGGGTTGCCGTATGATCGGCAGGGACGTTATGCCGGAAAGCCGAAGTATACGTTGAGCCGATTGACCTATCTGGCGATCGACGGAATCGTGGCGTTCAGTTTTGTGCCGCTGCGGATCATCACCATTCTTGGCTTCATTGTTTCTGCCGTGTCGATTGCACTGGCGATCCTCTATACCGTGCAGCGCCTGGCGTTTGGGTTGACGCCGCCTGGATTTCCAACGTTGATCGTGGCTATTTTCTTCCTGGCAGGCATTCAACTGATCACCATCGGCGTCATTGGTGAATATGTGGGGCGTATTTATGAAGAAGTGAAACAACGCCCGCTGTATGTGGTTCGACGTGTGACGGGGAGGATGGGTTGAGGGTTGAAGGTTGAAGGTTGCAGGTTGCGGGTTGCAGGTTGAACGGTGTAAGAGGCGAAGTTGTGCGTATTCTGATGCTCAACAATGAGTTCCCGCCGCTCGGCGGTGGAACAGGCTCGGTCAATCAGGCGCTGTTGCAGCGGTTGGCGCATGTTGCCGATCTGGAGATCGACCTGTTCACAGCAGCTCTGGGACGCACGCCAGAACGGGAGCAGTTCAGCGAACGCATCCGCCTGTACAAGGTTCCGGTCGATAACCACGATATCCACCACTCATCGAACCGTGAGTTGCTCACGTATGCGGCGCTGGCATTGCCAGCGGCGCTGGCGCGCCATCGGGTGCTGCCGTATGACTTCTGCTTTGCCTGGAGCGCTGTACCTGCCGGTTCGGTCGCGCTGGCGTTGCGCCGTCTCTGCGGATTGCCGTATCTGGTGCGGGTGAGCGGACCGGATATCCCCGGTTTCGAGGAGCGCTACGCGCGGCTCTATCCGATACTGACGCCGATCATTCGATCAGTGTGGCGAAATGCGACGCTCGTTGTGGCGAAGTGTGACGGAGAAGCTGCGATGATCCGCCGGGTCGATCCGTCTATCGCGCCAGTGCTGGCGCCGAATGGCGTTGATGTGCGCGCGTTTCGGATGGCGGCGCCGCGCAACAATGGTCCGCTGCGGATCATCTGCGTGGCGCGCCTGATCGAGCGCAAAGGGCAACGCCATCTGCTGGCGGCATTGCGTCGTCTGCGCGATGCCGGTGTGACCGCGACGGTCGAATTCGTCGGGACTGGTGATGCAGCGCAGGCATATCGCGCCGAAGCCGATCGTCTGGGGATCGCCGATCAGGTGACGTTTGCCGGGTACGTGCCGCGCGAACGGATTGCCGACCATTATGCTGCGGCTGATGTCTTTGTGCTGCCGTCGTACAACGAGGGGATGAGTGTGGCGACGCTCGAAGCAATGGCGGCCGGGTTGCCGCTGGTGGTCACCCGCACCGGAGGCACTGCGGAACTGGTGCAGGAGGGGGAGAATGGGTTGACCTTTGCGTGGGGTGATGTCGAGACCCTTGCGCAGCACCTGGCGTATCTTGCCGCGAACCGTGAGGTGGTGCGGCAGATGGGGGCAGCGTCACGGCGTCGCGCGGAGCGGATGTCGTGGGATGCAGTCGCGGCGCGCTATCTGGAGATTTTCGACCGGATGCTGAACCGGGATGTCCACGGAACGGCGTGCGTGGTAGAATCCCTGCAAGATCATAAGGCGAGGAGGGACGAGCATGACCATAACTGCGGCGACCGCGCCGGAGGTAGACCCGACCAAACCGCCACCGGCGGAGTTTCTGCCGGACTATGACCAGTTCGTGACCGAGGATGATGCGCCGGTGGACAATTTCTTCTCCGAAAAGCAGCAGCGCCTGCTGACCGAGCCGCTCTACAGCGCACGAATGGCGGAACGCCTGGGACGACCGCTGCTGGCGGCGGCGAATGTGGGGGTGTTCTACGGCGAGGGGCAGCCTGCGATTGTGCCGGATGCGCTGGTGAGCCTGGACGTGGCGCTGGCGGCGGACCTGTGGCCCAAGGCGAACCGGTCGTACTTCATCTGGCGCTTCGGCAAGCCGCCGGACGCAGTGGTGGAGATTGTGTCGAACCGCGAAGGGGGCGAACTGGGGTCCAAGCGGGAGCGCTACGCGCAATTGGGGGTGGCGTACTACGTGGTGTTCGACCCGCAGCGGTTGCTGGGGGAGGAGGCGCTGCGGTGCTACGAGTTGCGCGGGCGGACGTATGCGCCGTGTGCGGAGAACTGGCTGGGGGACATCGGTCTGGGGGTGCGGTTATGGGAAGGGGAATACGAAGGGGTGAAGGCGGTCTGGCTGCGCTGGTGTGATCGAGAGGGGAACGTCATCCCGACCGGGGCGGAACTGGCGGCGGCGGAGCGAGCGCGGGCGGAAGCGGAGCGGCAACGGGCGGAGGAAGAGCAGCGGCGCGCGGAGGAAGCCCGCCAGCAGGCCGCAGCGGAGCGGCAACGGGCGGAGGAAGAGCAGCGGCGCGCGGAGGAAGCCCGCCAGCAGGCCGCAGCGGAGCGGCAACGGGCGGAGGAGGAGCGGGTGCGAGCGGAGCGCCTGGCGGCGCGGTTGCGCGCACTGGGGATTGACCCGGACGCCGAAGCGCTGTAGGCGGATGCGGCGATCTGTGCCCGAAGCAGAGCGAGAAACGGGCGGAAGGAGGGACGAGGATGACGGTGACTATTCCGGCGACCGCGCCGGAGGTGGACCCGACCAAACCGCCGCCGGCGGAGTATCTGCCGGACTATGACCAGTTCGTGACCGAGGATGATGCGCCGGTGGACAATTTCTTCTCCGAAAAGCAGCAGCGCCTGCTGACCGAGCCGCTCTACAGCGCACGAATGGCGGAACGCCTGGGACGACCGCTGCTGGCGGCGGCGAATGTGGGGGTGTTCTACGGCGAGGGGCAGCCCGCCATCGTGCCGGACGCGCTGGTGAGCCTGGACGTGGAACTGGCGGCGGACCTGTGGCCCAAGCCGAACCGGTCGTACTTCATCTGGCGCTTCGGCAAGCCGCCGGACGCGGTGGTGGAGATTGTGTCGAACCGGGAGGGGGGCGAACTGGGGTCCAAGCGGGAGCGGTACGCGCAATTGGGAGTAGCGTACTACGTGGTGTTCGACCCGCAGCGGGTGCTGGGGGAGGAGATGCTGCGGTGCTACGAGTTGCGCGGGCGGACGTATGCGCCGTGCACGGGGGGCTGGCTGGAGGATATCGGTCTGGGGGTGCGGTTGTGGGAGGGGGAGTACGAAGGGGTGAGGACGGTCTGGCTGCGCTGGTGTGATCGAGAGGGAAACGTCATCCCGACCGGGGCGGAACTGGCGGAAGCGGAGCGAGCGCGGGCGGAAGCGGAGCGGCAACGGGCGGAGGAGGAGCAGCGGCGCGCAGAAGCGGAGCGAGCGCGGGCGGAGGAAGCGCAGCGGCGCGCCGAGGCGGAGCGAGCGCGGGCGGAGGAAGCGCAGCGGCGCGCGGAGGAAGCCCGCCAGCAGGCCGCAGCAGAGCGGCAGCGAGCAGAAGAAGAGCAGCGGCGCGCCGAGGCGGAGCGGCAACGAGTGAAGGAAGCGCAGCGGCGCGCGGAAGAAGCCCGCCAGCAGGCCGCAGCGGAGCGGGCGCGAGCGGAGCGCCTGGCGGCGCGGTTGCGCGCGCTGGGGATTGATCCGGACGCCGAAGCGCTGTAGGCGGATGCGGCGATCTGTGCCCGAAGCAGAGCGAGAAACGGGCGGAAGGAGGGACGAGGATGACGGTGACTATTCCGGCGACCGCGCCGGAGGTGGACCCGACCAAACCGCCGCCGGCGGAGTATCTGCCGGACTATGACCAGTTCGTGACCGAGGATGATGCGCCGGTGGACAATTTCTTCTCCGAAAAGCAGCAGCGCCTGCTGACCGAGCCGCTCTACAGCGCACGGGTGGCGGAACGCCTGGGACGACCGCTGCTGGCGGCGGCGAACGTGGGAGTGTTCTACGGCGAGGGACAGCCCGCCATCGTGCCGGACGCGCTGGTGAGCCTGGACGTGGAACTGGCGGCGGACCTGTGGCCCAAGGCGAACCGGTCGTACTTCATCTGGCGCTTCGGCAAGCCGCCGGACGCGGTGGTGGAGATTGTGTCGAACCGGGAGGGGGGCGAACTGGGGTCCAAGCGGGAGCGCTACGCGCAATTGGGGGTGGCGTACTACGTGGTGTTCGACCCGCAGCGGTTGCTGGGGGAGGAGGCGCTGCGGTGCTACGAGTTGCGCGGACGGACGTATGCGCCGTGCGCGGAGAACTGGCTGGGGGACATCGGTCTGGGGGTGCGGTTATGGGAAGGAGAATACGAAGGGGTGACGGCGGTCTGGCTGCGCTGGTGTGACCAGGAAGGGAACGTCATCCCGACCGGGGCGGAACTGGCGGAAGCGGAGCGGCAGCGGGCGGAGGCAGAGCGAGCGCGGGCGGAGGCGGAGCAGCAGCGCGCCGAGGCGGAGCGAGCGCGAGCGGAGCGCCTGGCGGCGCGGTTGCGCGCGCTGGGGATTGATCCGGACGCCGAAGCGCTGTAGGCGGATGCGGCGATCTGTGCCCGAAGCAGAGCGAGAAACGGGCGGAAGGAGGGACGAGGATGACGGTGACTATTCCGGCGACCGCGCCGGAGGTGGACCCGACCAAACCGCCGCCGGCGGAGTATCTGCCGGACTATGACCAGTTCGTGACCGAGGATGATGCGCCGGTGGACAATTTCTTCTCCGAAAAGCAGCAGCGCCTGCTGACCGAGCCGCTCTACAGCGCACGAATGGCGGAACGCCTGGGACGACCGCTGCTGGCGGCGGCGAATGTGGGGGTGTTCTACGGCGAGGGACAGCCCGCCATCGTGCCGGACGCGCTGGTGAGCCTGGACGTGGAACTGGCGGCGGACCTGTGGCCCAAGCCGAACCGGTCGTACTTCATCTGGCGCTTCGGCAAGCCGCCGGACGCGGTGGTGGAGATCGTGTCGAACCGGGAGGGGGGCGAACTGGGGTCCAAGCGGGAGCGCTACGCGCAATTGGGGGTGGCGTACTATGTGGTGTTCGACCCGCAGCGGTTGCTGGGGGAGGAGGTGCTGCGGTGCTACGAGTTGCGCGGACGGACGTATGCGCCGTGCGCGGGGGGCTGGCTGGAGGACATCGGTCTGGGGGTGCGGTTGTGGGAGGGGGAATACGAAGGGGTGAAAGCGGTCTGGCTGCGCTGGTGTGATCAGGAGGGGAACGTGATCCCGACCGGGGCGGAACTGGCGGAAGCGGAGCGAGCGCGAGCGGAGCGCCTGGCGGCGCGGTTGCGCGCACTGGGGATTGACCCGGACGCCGAAGCGCTGTAGGCGGATGCGGCGATCTGTGCCCGAAGCAGAGCGAGAAACGGGCGGAAGGAGGGACGAGGATGACGGTGACTATTCCGGCGACCGCGCCGGAGGTGGACCCGACCAAACCGCCGCCGGCGGAGTATCTGCCGGACTATGACCAGTTCGTGACCGAGGATGATGCGCCGGTGGACAATTTCTTCTCCGAAAAGCAGCAGCGCCTGCTGACCGAGCCGCTCTACAGCGCACGAATGGCGGAACGCCTGGGACGACCGCTGCTGGCGGCGGCGAATGTGGGGGTGTTCTACGGCGAGGGACAGCCCGCCATCGTGCCGGACGCGCTGGTGAGCCTGGACGTGGAACTGGCGGCGGACCTGTGGCCCAAGCCGAACCGGTCGTACTTCATCTGGCGCTTCGGCAAGCCGCCGGACGCGGTGGTGGAGATCGTGTCGAACCGGGAGGGGGGCGAACTGGGGTCCAAGCGGGAGCGCTACGCGCAATTGGGGGTGGCGTACTATGTGGTGTTCGACCCGCAGCGGTTGCTGGGGGAGGAGGTGCTGCGGTGCTACGAGTTGCGCGGGCGGACGTATGCGCCGTGCGCGGGGGGCTGGCTGGGAGATGTAGGATTGGGGGTGCGGTTATGGGAGGGGGAGTACGAAGGGGTGAGGACGGTCTGGCTGCGCTGGTGTGATCAGGAGGGGAACGTGATCCCGACCGGGGCGGAACTGGCGGAAGCGGAGCGGCAGCGGGCGGAGGAAGAGCAGCGGCGCGCGGAGGAAGCCCGCCAGCGCGCGGAAGCGGAGCGGGCGCGGGCGGAGGAAGAGCAGCGGCGCGCGGAGGAAGCCCGCCAGCGCGCGGAAGCGGAGCGGCAGCGGGCGGAGCGCCTGGCGGCGCGGTTGCGCGCGCTGGGGATTGACCCGGACGCCGAAGGGATATAGGCGGCAATCTGCGTCTGAAGCAGGGCAGGGCGCGCGTGGAAGGAGGGACGAGCATGACCGTGACTGCGGCGACCGCGCCGGAGGTGGACCCGACCAAACCGCCGCCGGCGGAGTATCTGCCGGACTATGACCAGTTCGTGACCGAGGATGATGCGCCGGTGGACAATTTCTTCTCCGAAAAGCAGCAGCGCCTGCTGACCGAGCCGCTCTACAGCGCACGAATGGCGGAACGCCTGGGACGACCGCTGCTGGCGGCGGCGAATGTGGGGGTGTTCTACGGCGAGGGACAGCCCGCCATCGTGCCGGACGCGCTGGTGAGCCTGGACGTGGAACTGGCGGCGGACCTGTGGCCCAAGCCGAACCGGTCGTACTTCATCTGGCGCTTCGGCAAGCCGCCGGACGCGGTGGTGGAGATCGTGTCGAACCGGGAGGGGGGCGAACTGGGGTCCAAGCGGGAGCGCTACGCGCAATTGGGGGTGGCGTACTACGTGGTGTTCGACCCGCAGCGGGTGCTGGGGGAGGAGGTGCTGCGGTGCTACGAGTTGCGCGGGCGGACGTATGCGCCGTGTGCGGGGGGCTGGCTGGAGGACATCGGTCTGGGGGTGCGGTTGTGGGAGGGAGAATACGAAGGGGTGAAAGCGGTCTGGCTGCGCTGGTGTGATCGAGAGGGGAACGTCATCCCGACCGGGGCGGAACTGGCGGAAGCGGAGCGGCAGCGGGCGGAGGCAGAGCGAGCGCGGGCGGAGCGCCTGGCAGCGCGGTTGCGCGCGCTGGGGATTGACCCGGACGCCGAAGCGACATAGGAGCCAGCGGTATGTGCGGCATCTGCGGCATAGCGTCACCCGATCTTGCCCAACCGGTCGATGCCGACCTGCTGCGGCGCATGAACGCGCGCATCATTCATCGCGGTCCCGACAGCGACGGGTTCTATATCGATGGCGGGTTCGGCATGGCGATGCGACGCCTGGCAATCATCGATGTGCGCGGCGGGGATCAACCGATCAGCAGTGAAGATGGGCAGGTGCTGGTCACGTTCAATGGCGAAATCTTCAATTTTCAGGAACTGCGCCGCGATCTGGAGCAGCGCGGGCATCGCTTCGCCACCTCCAGCGATACCGAAGTTATCGTTCACGGCTACGAAGAGTGGGGTGATGATGCGCTACTGCGCTTCAATGGGATGTTTGCATTTGCGCTATGGGATCGGCGCAGGCAACGGTTGCTGCTCGCGCGCGACCGCATGGGGAAGAAACCGCTCTACTGGTGGCATCATCCGGCGCACGGGTTGCTGTGGGGATCGGAAGCGAAGTGTATCCTGACTGCGCCCTGGGTCGAGCGACGGGTCGAGCCGCTGGCGCTGCACCACTACCTGACGCTCCAGTACACGCCAGACCCGCTGACCATGTTTGCCGGAATCTTTCAGTTGCCGGCTGCGCACAAACTGGTCTTTGAAGCCAATCACCCGCCGCGCATCGAACGCTGGTGGCAACTCGACTTCGAGCCGAAACTGCGTTTGAGCGACGGCGAAGTGGTTGAGCAGGCGCGCATCCTGCTCCGCGAAGCGGTTGCGCGGCGCCTGATCGCCGAGGTGCCGCTGGGCGCCTTTCTGAGCGGCGGCATCGACTCATCGATCATCGTGGCGCTGATGGCAGAACAGACGAGCGCGCCGGTCAAAACCTTCTCGATAGGCTTCAGTGAGCCGCGCTTCTCCGAGACGCAGTACGCGCGCGCTGTCGCTGAACGGTATGCGACCGACCATCACGAGTTCATCTTCCGTCCCGCCGATCTGACAGCAACGATTGAAGCAGTGATCGACGCCTGTGACGAACCGCTGGCAGACCCGGCGGCATTGCCATTGTTTGAGTTGTCGCGTCAGACGCGGAAGCATGTGACTGTGGCGCTGTGCGGCGATGGCGGCGATGAGACGCTGGCGGGGTATCAGCGCTACGCGCTCGATGGGTTGCTGCGACCATACGCAGCGCTGCCAGCGTGGATCACCCGGCGAGCCGTGCCAGCAGCGGTCGGCATACTGCCCGATCCGGCGTGGATACCGGAGGATCGCAGCCCCATTACCGGACTGAAACGCCTGGCGCAGTGGTCGGCGACGAACCCCAAAGCGTCGCTGGTGCGCTGGGGTTCGTACTTCAGCCACGAAGCAAAACTGGCGCTCTATACCGACCAATGGCGCAATGCATTTGCGCATATCGATACGGCAGATGTCATCGCCACTGCCTACGACGAGGCGCATGCTGCAAATCGCCTGGATCGGACGCTCTACGCCGATCATGTCACCTATCTGGCGGGCGATCTGCTACCAAAGACCGACCGCATGAGCATGGCGCATGCCGTTGAGGTGCGTGCACCATTTCTTGATGACTGGTGGGTCGAATGGACGGCGCGGCTGCCGGAGCGCTTCAAGGTGCGCGGCAGGCAAACAAAATGGTTGCTCAAAGCCGCTTTCGGCGACAAGCTGCCGCCCGCTATTGCAGCGCGCGGCAAACAGGGATTCAGCGTCCCGGTGGGGCAATGGTTGCGCGGCGAGTTGCGCGCATGGGCGCGTGAACGACTGCTGGACAATCCCGTGCTGCACAGATGGTTCCGTCCTGAGGCGATTGCTCGCTTGCTGACCGAGCACGACAGCGGTCGGATCAACCACGGGAAGCGCCTGTGGGCGTTGCTCTTGTTCGGAGTGTGGGGGGAGCGTTACAAACCGTATCTGTAAAGCGATGAAAGTCCTTTTTTGCATCGACCACCTCCGATCCGATGGGACGCAGCGCGTTCTCTGTCAACTGACGATGGGTTTGACCAGGCGCCGCCATCGAGTTACCACGCTTTGTCTCAACGACTCTTTCGATGCGCCTATGCTCGATAGTCTGCGGGCAGCGGGCGCAGATGTAAAAATTGCAGGCAAGGCAGGTCTGGCAGGCGGCTATGGCATTGTCGATATCGTGCACTGGATGCAGCGAGAGCGCTTCGATGCGGCAGTAACAATGCTCTTCTGGTCCGATGTCATTGGGCGCATTACAGCACGCCTGGCGCATATACCGCGTCTCATTTCATCAATTCGAGCGCGCAACCGGCAGTATGCTCTCTGGCAGTTGCTTCTCGTGCGGGCGACGATGCCTCTTGTGGATGCAGTCGTCCTGAACAGTCGTCGGGTTGCTGCATTCGCGGTCGCTGGAGAAGGCGCTCCTCCTGACCGGCTTGTCCATATCCCGAACGGTGTCGATGTGTCGTCATACGAACGTGCTCTACCACGCACAGCGCTTTGCGCCCGATTTGGCGTGCCGGAGGATGCCATGATTATTGGTAGCATCGGGCGGTTGACATACCAAAAAGGGTTCGATGTGCTTCTCGATGCACTGGCTCAACTTCCACTCGTAAATGTGCATCTCATCGTGGCAGGCGCAGGGGAAGAGCGGGAGCATCTGCACAGGCAGGCTCGATGCCTGGGTATCGATAGACGGGTTCATCTGGTTGGATATCGCAGAGATGTCCCCCAATGGTTGGGGGCGCTCGATGTGTATGTTCAACCATCGCGCTTCGAGGGAGCGCCCAATGCGCTGCTTGAAGCAATGGCCGCAGGATGCCCGATTGTTGCGACCGAGGTTGACGGCAACAGCGAACTGATTGCTGATGGGATTCATGGCTGGTTAGTGCAGGCAGATCATGTCGGCTCTCTGGCGGGCGCTCTGGGCGAAGCGTTGGCGAATCGACCAGAAGCGCGGCGACGTGGTGCAGCTGCATATGAGCGTGCACGAACAGAGTTTAGCGTCGAGCGTATGGTGGAAAGGTGGGAACAGGTGTTGACGAACAATTGCTGTGCGCCGACCCCCTGACCATTTCGCCAGCGGTGATACGTTCGCCTGCGATGCGTCTGGCAAAAACGCTGCTTGATCACGCGCTGGCGCTCTACTGGCGTGGTGTGCGCGGCGTGCTCTATCCGTCGGACTGAGAATGATGGGCGGTACACGATGAGACCACTCCTATCAACCGTCATCGTTAACAGTGACGGATGCGCCGATACGCTGCGTTGCCTGGAGTCACTTTTCGCTCATCCGCCGGATCTCGCGACACTCGCCCGGCTCGTTGACGCTCTCCCAGAGCACGAAATCATTCTGGTCGATAATCGGTCACGCGATGGATGCGTGGCGCAGGTGCGTGAACGCTTTCCTTCAGTGAAGATTATCGAGTCTCCGACACGCCAGGGATTTTCCCGGAATTACAATCTTGGCATTCGACAGACGAGCGGGGTATTTGTTCTGGTGCTCAATAATGATACGCTCGTGCATCCCGGCGCTTTGACAACACTACTGAACGTCATGATCGAAACTCCATCATATGGGATGGCAGGTCCGCGTCTAGTCGGGCGCGATGGATGGGTGCAGGCAGTTTGTGCACGTCCAGTTCTGACGCCTCGGGAGTATCTCCTGACGCAATCGATCGCTGATCCTGGTTTTCCAATAGGACGACTATGGCTGTTGTATCAGCAGATGAGCGTCGCGCGTCGGCGGAGTGGTCTGGCGCCGTGCATCAGCGGCGCATGTATGCTGGTGCGGCGGACGGCTTTTGAGCAGACCGGGCTTTTCGATGAAGCGGTCGATTTCTACTACGAAGATATTGAATGGTGTCATCGCATGGCATGTTATGGCTGGCAGGTGGGGTATGTCGCAGAGGCGACTATTACGCATATCGGGGATCAATCGATCAGCAAAGTCAAAGTCTGGGCAAAACAGAGCGAATACTTCAGTGCACTGCGCTACTTTCGTCGCTATCATCACCTTACCGACCAGGACGCTCGTGTTCTGCGCATTGTGACCTCGTTTGGATGGTTGATGCGAGGAATTACGTTCTTACTCGCTGAAGGATTGTTTGGATACAAAGGGCATGCCCGCGCCTATCTCTATCTCTGGAAATGGATTTTGAGCGACCCTTCCGCAGATGGTACGCAGGCGCAGAGGAAGCAATGACAGGAATGCGCACGCATCGTCCAGAACGCTCGGTTCTGATGGTTGGTTACTATTACACACCAATCGAGAATCCAGGTACGCGTCGGCTTGGAGCGTTCGCCCGCTATCTACCGCAGTACGGATATCGTCCAGTCGTGCTGACGACTTCCAGTTACGGCGCCTGCGCCGATGATGACGCCCGTCTGATTTTTCGCGCTCCAGATATCCTCGATGTGGGACGCTGGCTCGCGCGCCGCGTTTATTGCGCACGAAGCGTAGATTTGGGTGATCGATTGTCGCCGATGATAACGCCGGACAGTCGTCTGAGTCGCGTGCTGGAACACGTCTTGATCCCCGACATCCATATTGGATGGGTTCCTGGCGCAGTCCTGCGTGGCAGAGCGCTCTTGCGCTCCGGCGCTTTCGGTGTCATCTTCAGCAGTTCGCCGCCGCCTTCGGCGCATCTTGCAGCGCTGGCGCTGAAGCGGATGTCGGGATTGCCCTGGGTCGCCGATTTCCGTGATGGATGGACATTTGAGCCGCCAAACCCAGTTATGTTCACCTCACCGGCGCGTCTACGCATCGAACGCACCCTTGAACGTGCTGTCGTGCTCAGTGCGGATCGGATTGTGACCGTCAATCGGGTGATCGCCGACGATCTCCGCCGCAGATATCCAGCGACGGCAGGCAGAATTGCCGTCATCAGCAACGGGTATGATTCCGCCGATATTGCCGGATTGCAATCGTATGTGAAGGGAGAGCGATTGCGTATTATCCATACCGGCTCGCTGGCGTACAGCCGAAGTCAAACAACTATCAATGGATTTCTTGCAGCGCTGGATCGTCTCCATCAGCAGCAATCACCGATTCTGGCAGACCTGGACGTGTGTTTCGTCGGGCGCCTGAATGCATCAGAACGCGATATGCTGACCCGAACCGGTTGTCAGGGATGCGTGACTGTTGAAGGTCCGCTTTCTCATCGTGAAGCGCTTCAACGGCAGTTCAGCGCCGATGTGCTGTTGCTGGTGACATCTGCAAACGCTGCCAGCGTCACCACCAGTAAACTGTTTGAATATCTTGCCAGCGGACGACCTGTTCTGGCACTAACGGGTCGCTCGGCGGCGGCAGAGTTGATCGAGGAACTCGACGCCGGCATTGTGGTTGCGCCAGATGATGTTGAGGGCATCTGTCGTGCGTTGGAGCGGTTTCATGAGCGCTGGCGCTCCAATGAACTGCCCACCCGCGTCGATCCGCGTGTGCAACGCTTTGATCGACGTAGTCTGACCGGCGATCTGGCGCGGATGTTCGATACGCTGGTTGAAGTGGAGACAAAAGACAAATTGTAGTGCAATACGCGCTGATGCCATCGATCATCAAGCCCCAGCGATTGTTTCGGAGTAAATAATGCTATGCCCCAATTCCTCGACTATCCCCGCTACGCATGGCAGGTCTGGCGCGGCGACCGTTCGCGCGGCGAGGCGGACCTGGACGCGAGCCGACGTGCGGATCTCGCCGGTCTGGTGGATTTCTCGCATCCGCTGACGATCCTCGACCTGGCGAATGGTCGGCTGCGTCCACAGTACGCGATCCTGCGCGCACAGGGGCATCGGGTGATCGGCATCGATCTCGTCAATCGCCCAGAACATTCGTGGCAAGGGCGCGCCTACGCTGTTGCGCGTGCGCTCTATGCCGACCGGTTGCGCCTGCCGCCGTCGGCAATGCGCCCCGATGCACTGGTCTGCGGCGATGTCGGGCACCTGCCGTTCCCGGACGCGACCTTCGATCTTGTGACGTCGGTGGCAGCATTTGAGCACTTCCTTGACGTGCCGGCAGTCGTTGCGGAAGTCGCGCGGGTGCTGAAACCTGGTGGCGTGGTGTGGGCGGCGATCCATGTCTTCACTGCGCCATCTGGCGGGCATAACCTGAGTTTCGCCGAAGTGCCGCTCCGCCATGTGCCGCCGGGGGTCGAACCGTGGGATCATCTGCGGCAGCGACGCCTGCCCTTCAGCGTGCCGCTGAACGAATGGCGCATTCGTGATTATCTCGCGGTGTTCACCAGGCACTTCGACGTGCTCCGGCACTACTGTCACATGAGCGAAGGGGAACATCTGCTGACGCCGGAGATCGAAGCCGAACTTGCCGCGCGCGGGTAATGGAGATTGAGAATTTATTCCACTATACCGCGCTAGCCGTGGGGCTGAAGCCCTCGGCTAGCCAGGGCGAAGCCCGCCTGCGCGGGCTATGGCGGATTATTTATTCAAAGACCATTACCCGCGATGAGTTGACATGCGGCGCATATGTGATTGTCGCTCGCCGCACGACGTAGCAGGAAGAGCAAAGGCAGTGCGCATTCTGTTTCTTTCCTATTTCTTTCCGCCGTACAACATCATTGCTTCAGTTCGCGCCGGAAAGACGGCAACATACCTGCATCGGTTCGGGCACGACGTTCGGGTCGTAACGGCTCGACCGCTCCCATATCCGGTCGATCTGCCCGTTGAATTTCCGCAGGAGCGCATCTCTGCCACGCGCTGGCTTGATATCAGCTGGCCCCACACGCTTGCCACCCGTTGTCGTGGTCGAGGCGCCAGCGTTGCCGGTCTCGTTGGCGGCGCGCAACCACTGCGATCCCCGTACCATCTGGCAATCCGGCTGCTGGACATCTATCGTATCCTGCTGGCGTTTCCTGATGATGCGATTGGCTGGTTTCCATTTGGATGGGCACAAGGAGAGCGTTTATTGAAAGAGTGGCGCCCAGATGTAATCGTTGCCAGCAGCGGACCTCCAACATCGCTGCTGATTGCCGCTGCACTGCGGCAGCGGCATGGTGTGCCCTGGGTCGGTGAGTTGCGCGATCTCTGGACGGATAATCACTACTATACCTTTCCCACGTGGCGGCGGGTGCTGGAAACGTGGATCGAGCGCCGGACACTGCGCACTGCTGCGGGTCTGGTCACTGTCTCTGAGCCGCTGGCGCAAATGCTGCGCCTGCGCTACGATATGCCGGTATGTGTGGTGCTGAACGGTTTCGATCCAGCCGACTACCCGCCTGTACAACGGTTGCAGCCGGATCGATTCCTGCGCATTGTGTACACCGGCAATGTGTATGCAGGCAAACGGAGCGCCGCGCCGCTCTTCGCCGCATTGCAGCGCCTTGGATCACGCGCCGGGCAGGTGCGGGTCACGTTCTACGGCTGGGGTGTTCAGGGGATGGTGTCCATCATGTCAGAGGCGCAGCATTACGGTGTAGCCCATGTGCTGGAGGTGAAAGATGCGGTGCCATATCGGGAAGCGCTGGGTCTCCAGCGCGCCGCCGATGTGGTGCTGTTGCTCCTCTGGAACGATCCGCGTGAACGCGGGGTGTACACCGGCAAACTCTTCGAGTACCTGGGGGCGCGCCGCCCGATTCTGGGGATCGGTCCCGCCGATAACGTTGCGGCTGACCTGATCCGTGAGCGCCAGGCGGGGATGGTCTCCGCCGATCCTGATGAGATTGCCGGGCAACTTATCCGCTGGCTGGATGCAAAGGAGTGTGGTGGTATTCCCGACCTGCCAGCGTCGGTTGCGGCAGGATTGTCGCGTGAGGAACAGACTCGTCGCCTGGAGTGGTTTCTGATACAGATTGTCGGCAAACCATCGCCGGGTTGATGATAGGGCTTCCCGATGAACCACATCACCTCTGCCGGTCGAACCGATGCTGTTGGGCGCCCGTTGTCCACTGTTCGCGCAGCGTTGCTGATCGCTGCCGCAACATTGCTCATCGGTCTCTGGAACCTGGAGGGTCCTGAGTTCTGGTGGGACGAGGGATGGACGCTTTCGGTGGCGCGCAATGTCGTTGAGCGCGGGCACTATGGTCGCTTGCTCGACGGTCAACCTGCGCCCGGCGGGCTGGAAGCGTCGCCGGTGGTAACGTTGCCGGTCGCGTTGAGTTTTCAGGTCTTTGGCGTGGGTCTCTGGCAGGGGCGACTCGTCAGCCTGGCAGCGGCGGCTGCGGCGCTGGCGCTGATGTTCGTTCTGGCTGCGCGGCTCTACGACCGGCGGGTGGCGTGGGGAACGCCCGGCGCGCTCCTGTTGCTCACGGCGCATCCGCAGTTGAATGCGCTTCTGACCGGGAGGCAGGCGCTGGGTGAGATGCCGATGCTCCTTTTCTTGATGGGCGGGTATCTCTGTCTGGACGCGGCAGTGCGCGGACGAGCGTTCTGGATCGCGCCGGCGGCGCTGCTCTGGGCGCTTGCGTCGCTTGCCAAAGCGCAAACATTGCCGTTCTGGGTCGTCTCGATGGCGGGCGCGACAGGCGTGGCGCTGCTGATGCATCGCTGGCGTGCAGCCGCACTGGTGGCGGGAGGGGCGCTGCTGGCGTACCTGGCGCGTCCATGGGTGTTGCAGATTGTAATGCTGCCGGTTACGGGGCGCACCCTGCCCGGCACGCCGGTCAGCGGCATCTATGACGTGACCGCGTTCGTGCCCAATCTATCGAACCGGTTGTTCGCCCTCCAGATGATCCTGATCGGCGGGATTCCGACGCTGATCGGGTTGGGGTACGCCGCATGGCGTCTCCTGAAGGATGTGCGAGCAACCAATCCGGCAAGCGATGATGATCGTGGCGCGCGGATCGTACTGCGCGCTGCACTGCTCGCCCTGGCAGGCAGCTGGTTCGCCTGGTTTGCCCTGCTATCGGTCGGCGTGCCGCGGTACCTCTTCCCGGCGACGTTCGTTGCGGGCATGTTTACTGCGGCGCTGGTGCACGACCTGACGAATGGATTTCGCCCGGCATTCGTGGTGGAGGGGCTGGTTGCCCCGCTCAGGACGCGACGATTGACGCAGTGGAGCGCGGGGGCATGGCTGGCGATGTTGCTGGCGGCGACGACAGCGCCGCTGACGATGCTGTCGTACTGGCAGCATTTCACCGCCGATGAGCGCGCTGCCGTTCGGGTGGCTGCATTCCTGAACACGCAGACGCCGCCTGACGCCCTGATCGAAACCTACGAAAGCGAATTGCACTTCCTGCTCGACCGCCGGTACCACTATCCGCCGGATCAGACGCACGTCGAGTTGAACCGGCGCAGTCTGCTGGGGCAGGACACGCCGGTTGCGTATGAACCGCCGGCGGTCTACCCTTCCTACCTGGTGGTGGGGCGGTTTGCGGCGGGCAACCGCCTGTATGACACGGCGCTCGCGTCGGGCGCTTTCCGCGAAGTCATGCAGGACGGGCGGTACACCGTGTACGAACGGGTAAGGAAATAAACCGGCGGCGGGGCTGTGGCGGAGCGAACAGGAAGGGAGAAAGCATGCGCATCCTGTTGATTTCATACTACTTTCCGCCCCACAACATTGTCGCCGCCGTTCGCACGGGAAAAACGGCGAAGTATCTCTGGCAGCACGGGCACGAGGTGCGCGTGCTGACCGCGCAGCGTCTGCCGTTCGCTGCGAACCTGCCGCTGGAAATCCCGCCCGACGCCGTTATCCGCACTCGACGGATTGATACCTGCTGGCTTTCCTCGCAGGTGCAGCGCATGCGTCAGCAAGCGGCATTCGTGCAGACGGTGGCGCAACAAGCGCAAACGCGCCAGATGCGCTGGCTGCGCCAGATGATGATCGCCTATCGCACACTCTGCGCCTTTCCCGATGAAGCCATCGGATGGTACCCCTTTGCTCTGGCAGCAGCGCGGCGGTTGTGGCAACGCTGGCAACCGGACGTTCTGCTGGCAAGCAGCGCTCCGCCAACGACCCTCCTGCTGGCGCATGCCCTTCATCGGCAGTATGGCGTCCCGTGGGTTGGTGAACTGCGCGATCTGTGGACCGACAATCATTACTACCCCTTTCCCCTCTGGCGAAAGGCGCTCGATGCCTGGCTGGAACGCCGGATTCTTCAGAGCGCCGCCGGGTTGGTGACCGTTTCGGCGCCGCTGGCGCAGACGCTCGAATGGCGATCCGGAAAGCCGGTCGGTGTGGTGCTCAACGGCTTCGATCCGGGGGATTATCCGCCGCAACGGTTGCCTGCCAGCGGCGGGATACTGCACATCGTGTACACCGGCGTGGTCTATCCTGATCACCAGAGCGCGGCGCCTCTCTTTGCAGCGCTGCGCCATCTCGGTGAACGTGCAGAGCGAGTGCGGGTCAGTTTCTATGGGAATGGCGCCGGGTACGCGCTCGCGGAGGCGCAGGATCAGGGAGTGGAGCAGATGGTCGTCTGTCATGGTCCGGTTCCCTACGCCGACGCCCTTGCACAGCAGCGCGCCGCCGACGTCTTACTGCTGCTCCTGTGGAACGATCCGCGTGAACGCGGGGTGTACACCGGCAAACTGTTCGAATATCTGGGCGCACGCCGCCCAATCCTGGCGATCGGACCGGCGGACAATGTGGCGGCAGCACTGATCCGCGAACGACAGGCAGGGATAGTATTATCCGATCCAGCGGAGATCGCCAATCACCTGGCGCGCTGGCTGGAAGCAAAGGAACGCGGCGCCGACATTCCCGACCTGCCAGCGTCGGTTGCGGCAGGATTATCGCGCGAGGAACAGACTCGTCGCCTGGAGCGGTTTCTGGAGCGCTTCGTCGGCGTTGCTTCGATAGAGTAGTAGAATTGACAGGGTGACGCATCTACAGCGAAGTGCAAAACAGTTGACCTTCGGAATTGCGCGCTTCATACGGTCATGCGGGCGAGACGCCCGCGCACCCGGCACGCACGTGGCTCAATCATTTTGCATTTCGCTATAAAGCGAAGTGCAAGGTTAAGGAGCATCATGGGCACAACCTACATCCCTTCCATGCCCGCCGTTGCCGTCATCGGTTGCGGCTACTGGGGCAAGAACCTGGTGCGCAACTTCTACCATCTTGGCGCACTGGCGATGGTGTGTGATTCGACCGAAGCCGGACGCGCGGCGGCAATGCAGATCGCACCGAACGTTCCGGTAGTTGCCAGTCTTGATGAAGTCACCACCGGCGCCGTCGTGATTGCGACGCCAGCGGCGACCCACTACGAGATTGCGCGCCATGCCCTGGAGACCGGGCGCGATGTGTTTGTTGAGAAACCGCTGGCGCTGACATATGCCCAGGGCGCGCGGTTGGTGCAGATTGCACGCGAACAGCGCCGCATCCTCATGGTCGGGCATGTGCTCGAATATCATCCGGCGGTGGTACGGTTGATCGAGATGGTGCGCAACGGCGATCTTGGCGTCATCCACTACATCTACTCCAATCGACTGAGTCTCGGAAAAGTGCGGCGTGAAGAGAACATCCTCTGGAGTTTCGCGCCGCACGACATCGCTGTCATTCTCCGATTGCTCGGCGCGATGCCGGTTCAGGTTTCCGCAGCCGGAGGCAACTACATTCAGCCCAACATCGCCGATGTGACCGTGACGAATCTGCTGTTCGACAACGGTGTGCGTGCGCATATCCATGTCTCCTGGCTGCACCCGTTCAAAGAGCAACGTCTGGTCGTCATCGGCTCGCAGAAGATGGCGAGTTTTGACGATGTGGCAAAGGAACTGGTGCTGTACGATCAGCGTGTCGAAGTGCGCGAAGGGGAGCCGGTGCCGGTGCGTGGCGCCGGTGAGCGCGTCCCCTTCGATCCCACCGAGCCGTTGCGCCTGGAGTGTGAAGCGTTTTTGCGCGCGATCATGACCCGCGAACCGCCACTGACCGATGGTGAAAGTGGGTTGCGCGTGTTGCGGGTATTGCAGGCAGCGCAGCGCTCCCTGGTGACGAACGGTGAACCGGTGCCGCTGCTCGTCGAAGTGGAGTCGTAGGAGTATGAGCAAACCACTCACCATCGTCACCATCGTCGGCGCACGCCCGCAATTTATCAAGGCTGCCGCCATCAGTCGCGTCTTGCGGCAACGTCATCGTGAAGTGCTGGTGCACACCGGGCAGCACTACGACGCCAGCATGTCGGCAGTATTCTTTCAAGAACTGGATATCCCTGAACCGGATGTGAATCTGGCGGTCGGTTCGGCGAGCCACGGAGCGCAAACCGGCGCAATGCTGGCGGGGATCGAAGAGGTGTTGCTGGCGGAACGTCCCGACTGGACGCTGGTCTACGGCGACACCAACTCAACACTTGCCGGCGCGCTGGCTGCGGCAAAGTTACACATTCCAGTCGCCCACGTTGAAGCCGGTCTGCGCAGTTTCAACCGCGCTATGCCGGAAGAGATCAACCGGGTTTTGACCGATCATGTCTCCGATCTCCTTCTCTGCCCGAGCCAGACGGCGGTCGATAACCTGGCGCGCGAAGGGATCACCCACAGGGTTGCGCTGGTCGGCGATGTGATGGCGGATGTGCTGCGCCTTGCGGTTGAACGGGCGGATGCCGCTCTGCCGGACATACCGGGCGTGGAATCCGGCGCCTATGCCCTGGCGACCGTTCATCGCGCCGAGAATACTGACGATCCGGCGCGTCTGCGCGGTATTTTGACCGGTCTCTCATCGCTTGAGATGATGGTCATCTTCCCTGTGCATCCACGTGCACGCCGCGCCATTGCCACGATTGGATGGACGCCCCCGGATCATGTGCGTCTGATCGAACCGGTTGGCTACCTGAGTATGGTTGCGCTTATGCGCAGCGCGCGCGTCATCCTGACCGATTCGGGCGGTGTACAGAAAGAAGCGTACTGGCTGGGAGTCCCGTGTGTCACGTTGCGTGATGAGACGGAGTGGGTCGAAACAGTGACGCATGGATGGAATACCCTGGTCGGCGCCGATCCTGAACAGATCGTTGCTGCAGCGCGGCAACCATACCCGTCGATGCCGCGTCCGCCGCTCTATGGCGATGGTCACGCGGCTGAGCGGTGCGTGGCAGCGCTGGAGGGGGTGGGAAGGTTGAAGGTTGAAGGTTGAAACGTGGGAACGTTGAACGTTGGAAGGTTGAAGGTTGCAGGTTGAACGTTGAAATGTGGGAACGTTGAGCGTTGGAAGGTTGAAGGTTGAAGGTTGAACGTTGAAATGTGGGAACGTTGAACCGTAGGAAGGTTGAACGTTGAACCGTGGGAGCGTTGAACGTTGAAACGCGGGAACGTTGAACGTTGAACGTGGGAACGTTGAACGTTGAAACGCGGGAACGTT
This sequence comes from Roseiflexus sp. RS-1, assembly GCF_000016665.1. Lineage (NCBI taxonomy): Bacteria > Bacillati > Chloroflexota > Chloroflexia > Chloroflexales > Roseiflexaceae > Roseiflexus > Roseiflexus sp. RS-1. The sequence goes on along the minus strand of NC_009523.1, from coordinate 5,551,405 downwards.
GAACGTTATAGAGCACTGAAAAGGAGTTGAGATGGCGGGCGATCGCTCGTTCTTTGTTCACCCGACCGCAATCATCGACGAGCCGTGTGAGATTGGCGCGGGCACGAAAATCTGGCACTTCTGCCACGTGATGGCGGGGGCGCGGATTGGCGCGAACTGTGTGCTGGGGCAGAACGTCCTGGTTGCCAGCGATGTAATTATCGGCAATGGCTGCAAGATTCAGAACAACGTCTCGCTCTACACCGGCGTCGAACTGGAAGATTTCGTCTTCTGCGGGCCGTCGTGTGTTTTCACGAATGTGGTCAATCCACGCGCTGAAATCAATCGCCGTGCCGAGTTTCTGCGCACCCTGGTGCGGCGCGGCGCCACGATCGGCGCCAATGCAACGATTGTCTGCGGCGCGACGATTGGACGCTACGCCTTCATTGGCGCCGGCGCCGTGGTGCGTGGCGATGTGCCGGACTATGCGCTGATGCTGGGTGTTCCGGCACGCCGCCGCGGATGGATGAGTCGTCACGGATTTCGCCTGCCTGATCCTGACGCTGACGGACTCATGGTTTGTCCGGGGAGCGGATGGCGGTATCGTCTGGTTGCGCCGGAGGTGGTGCGGTGTGAGGATTGGGGGGAGGAGGAGGAGTTGAAGGTTGAACGTTGAAGGTTGGAACGTTGAACGTTGAACGTTGAAGGTTGGAACGTTGAAGGTTGGAACGTTGAAGGTTGGAACGTTGAACGTTGGAACGTTGAAGGTTGGAACGTTGAACGTTGAACGTTGAAGGTTGGAACGTTGAAGGTTGGAACGTTGAAGGTTGGAACGTTGAACGTTGAAGGTTGGAACGTTGAACGTTGAACGTTGGAACGCAGGGGATGAATATGGCGACGATTGAACGTTTTGAAGACCTTGAGGCGTGGCAGCGTGCACGGGAGCTTACCAACGTTATCTACGATATGTCCGATGTCGGTGCGTTTGCGCGCGATTTCGCGCTGCGTGACCAGATACGCCGCGCAGCGGTGTCTATCATGTCAAACATCGCCGAGGGCTTCGAAAGCCGCACCTCGAGACTTTACATCGAACACCTGGGAAGAGCAAAAGCCTCGTGCGGCGAAGTTCGTTCACAACTGTATCTGGCATACGATCGCCAGTATGTGTCAGGTGAGGTCTTCGAGCAGACTCTTGCTCTGGCAGAAAGTGTCAGCCGATTGACCCACGGTTTGATCCGGTATCTGTCGAATGCCAGGATCAACGAAATCCGAGAAGACACAGCCTGCTACGCTGAATATGCAGTGTCATACGCTTCAAATTTCGCGTCCGTGCACTACCAGGAGGTCACAGTGACAACCAATGAATCTCAAGTACCGCCTGCATCGGAGGCGTCACCTTCCCACCTTCAACCTTCCCACCTTCAACCTTCCCACCTTCAACCTTCCCACCTTCAACCTTCCGTGCCTCTACTGGATCTCAAAGCGCAGTACACCGCCATCCGCGACGAGATTCGCGCCGCCATCGATCGTGTCGCCGATGCGCAGCAGTTTATTCTGGGTCCCGAAGTCGAAGCGCTGGAGCGCGAGGTTGCCGCGTACTCCGGGTGCGCCTATGGCATTGGCGTATCGTCAGGCACCGATGCGCTGCTGGTAGCGCTCATGGCGATTGACATTCGTCCAGGCGACGAGGTGATCACCACCCCCTACACCTTCTTCGCCACCGCCGGTTCGATTGCCCGGCTTGGCGCTGTGCCGGTATTCGTCGATATCGACCCGCTGACGTTCAACATCGACCCGACTGCCATCGAGGCGCGGATCACGCCGCGCACCCGTGTGATCATGCCGGTGCATCTGTACGGTCAGATGGCTGACATGGATCCAATTATGGACATCGCACAGCGCCACGGTCTGGTTGTGATCGAAGATGCAGCGCAGGCCATCGGCTCGGAGTACAAAGGACGACGTGCAGGCTCAATCGGGCATATGGGATGCTTCAGTTTCTTCCCCTCCAAGAACCTGGGCGGTTTCGGCGACGGCGGCATGGTCACCACCAACGATGCTGCGCTCGCGGAGCGGATCCGTTTGTTGCGCGGGCATGGCGCGCATCCCAAGTACTACCACAAACTGATCGGCGGCAACTTTCGCCTCGATGCCCTGCAGGCTGCCGTGCTGCGGGTCAAGTTGAAGTATCTGGATGACTGGACGGCAGGTCGGCAGCGGAATGCGGCGACCTACCGACGCCTGTTCGCCGAAGCAGGGTTGACCATCGACCCGCCTTCCTGTCTGACTGCCGGGTGTCACGCGCGCAACAAAGGCGACTGCACGCTGCCGCCGGGCAGGGTCGTGCTGCCGGTTGAAGCGCCAGACCGCAGGCATATCTACAACCAGTTCGTCATCCGCATGGCGCAGCGGGATCGAGTGATGGCGGCGCTCAAAGCCCGCCAGATTGGTCATGAGATCTACTACCCTGTGCCATTACACCTGCAAGAATGCTTTGCTTACCTGGGGCAGCGTCCCGGCGATCTGCCAGCGAGCGAATGCGCCGCCGCCGAAACGCTGGCGTTGCCGATCTACCCGGAACTGACCGACGCCATGCTGGCGGCAGTGGTCGAGGCAGTGGCGGCGGGGGTACGGGAAGCCTGACCGTCGCCGCGCCGTTCCGCGACCGTGCGCAGTCATCGCCTGGCGCGGCGCATGCCTGAGTTGTGCTACAATGACATGACACTGGTGCATCTAATGGCGATGATCCGCGCGATCAACCAATGCGTCAGGGAGGCGCCGTTGTGACGCAAACTACCGCCAAGCCATCACCGCCTATCGCGCCCGCAGACGACCCCTTCCGCTACGGGTGGCGCTACGTGTTGCGCCCGACGCCCGACGACCCCCAGCATCTCGAACAGGTTCCGCTGACCCTCGACGACGTGCTGCACCCGGACGTGGGAGATTTCATCGTGCACAGCGACCGTCACGAAACCGACCGGATGTACCTCACCGCCGTGCTGCGCGCACGGCTGGAGGCGTCCGGCGCAGCGATTGTGCTCAGCGACGTGCGCATCGCGTGGGACGTCCCCGACCTGCGCCCGCACGGGCCGGATGTGATGGTCATCCCCGGCATCGCCGAACGCCAGGACTGGAGCACGTTCGACGTGGCGGTCGAGGGGGCGCGCCCGGCGCTGATTATCGAGATCACGTCGCCGGAGACGCGGGTGAACGACCTGAAGCGGAAGGTGGCGCACGACGCGCGGGCGGGGGTGGCGCAATATGTGATTGTCGACCGCATCGGGCGGGGCGGGGCGCGGCGGGTGCGGTTGCTGGACTACCGGCTGGCGGGAGGGGTCTATCGGCGGCGCGCGCCGGACGCGGCGGGGCGGGTGCATCTGGCCATCGCCAATCTGTGGCTGGGGGTGGCAGGGGATCACGTGGTGTGCTACGACGAGCGCGGCGCGGCGTTCGGTGACTATGCGACGGCAGTGCGGCAGGCAGCAGCGGCTGAGGAGCGTGCGCAACGGGAAACGGCGGCGCACACGGAGGTCGAAGCGCGCGCCCGTGCCGAGGCGGAGGAACAAGCGCGGCGAGAAGCAGCGGCGCGAGCAGAGCTCGAAGCGCGCATGCGTGACCTTGAGGCGGAACTGCGCCGATTGCGGGGCGAGACGTAGCGCGGCGACCGAACGGCGGGGAAGCGCCAGGGCGACCTGTCGGCGCCTGGTTGGTGGAGCAGGGGTTGATCATGTTGCATACAGGTTGATTCAATTCCGCAATCTTTGTTCGGTAGAGTAGATGCTATGATATGAAGGACTGCGTTTAATATTCTTCTTGCCAGAGTGGGGTGTTTTGAACCATCATTTGGTTCTACTGGAAGTGTAGGCTTTGGTTTATCAAATTGTTATGCGGCACACAGGCAAATTTTCAGATCTCTTTTCTTATAAACTGTTTTTCTTTTGAGACTTACCGGTTATTAGGGTTCTTTCGATGAAAGCGGTTAAGAAAATTTCTTCTTCCCTGTACTCATCAGTTTTTGGTGAAAATTTGCGTTTTCGGAGAAATACCGTTCTAGCAGTAAAGGCAAATGTTCTCGCTCAGGTAATATCATTCGCTTTTGCGCCAATAATAACCAGAATGTACAGCCCCGCAGATTTTGGGGTACTAGCGGTAATAAACTCAATACTTTCTTTCTTTCTCTCTTTCTCTTCATTGAAATTAGATTGGTCTATCCCAAATACAAGATCTCGCTGTCAGGCGTTTATTCTTTTGTTCGTTGGTCTGTTGACCCTTTCTTTGGTTAGTTCATCGCTATTTGTTTTTGTTTGGTTCTGTGATGGTAGATGTACACCCTATTTTCAGAACATAAACCCTTTTCTTTGGTTTCTGCCTGTTCTTTTGTTGACCAGCGGTTTTCAGCAATTGTTGCAGGCATGGTACGTGCGAGAGGCAAACTTTGAACACACTAGCAAGGTTAGAGTATATCAAAGCATTACAGGGACGATTTCTTTGCTCTTTGGGGGTTTTGCGAAAATGGGGGTTACTGCCTTGATCGGTAGTACTCTTTTGTCTAGTTTGGTAGGTCTAAGTATTCTCACTTACCATGCCAGATTAAAGAACCTTCTTAGAAGACTATCTTTTGCGCGCTTAAGGTCTAGTTTGAGAAGCTTTTGGCGAGATTCGGTTGCTTCCACTTTTGTTGCCATCGTTAATACCGCTAGTCTTACGATTGTTCCTTTTTTACTCTCGGTATACTATAGTGCAACAGAAGTCGGTTGGTATGCTTTTATGTATCGTGTTGTTCTAACTCCAGTTGATGTCATTACTTCTGCTATTTCACAAAGTTTTTGGGCAGAAGCTGCCAATCTAATAAAATATGATCGATCAGGTCTTAGAAAGCTGTATATGAGAACTATCCGGCACTTGTTAGCCATAGCTGTGCTGGTTGCCCTAATTGCTTTACTAGGCCCCTTTTACGTGGGCTTTGTGTTCGGGGAAGATTGGTATAGAGCAGGTTATGTTCTTGCCGCATTAGCGCCACTTCTCCTTGGACATATTGCAATACCGACTCTTTCTCATCTGGTGGTTCATCGGAAACAACATTGGCAGTTAATCTGGGACATTCTCCGCTGTGCGTTTTTGGTAGTGGCAATAGTGGTTTGTAGTGAAATGAATATGAGCATCGAGATTACGGTTCTTGCGAGTTCGTTCGTTATGTTAGTTATGTATCTCGTTCTGTTTTGGCTTAATCTCGTTAACTTGGAGGTAAAGTGATGTATCACAATGATTACTACGCAAATTTTGGAGACATGTCAGTAGAAGAATACGTGGACTTTTTTCTCTCTACTGGTCAGTTAGAGCGAATTGATCAAATTATTGATATGATTCCACAGGATGTAGAATCTGTTTTGGATGTAGGCGCTGGTTTTGGACATCTTCTTGAGACTGCTTGGCGAAAGCGTGGTATAAAGGGAGTTGGTATCGAGATAACAGACTCGAAGATAGAGTATGCTAAAAGACATGGTATCGATATGCGTAAGGGCGAAGCATCTGCTCTTCCGTTTCCAGACAAAAATTTCGATCTTGTTGTTTCATGCGAGGTTATAGAACATCTTCCTTATGGTTCATATGAAAAAGCACTTTCTGAGTTTGAAAGAGTATCCAAAAGGTATATACTTATCGAGGTACCTTTCGATGAGAAGCGGAGGTTTGTCAAGTGTCCTTACTGTGGTGCGACTTCCCATCCTTGTTACCATATGAGGTCATTTCGAGATGATAACATGGTAAAACTTTTCCCCAATTCAAGGTTGATTGGGACTAAGAAAATAGGTGAAAGATCTGAGTTGCACTTCGAGGGTTTTTTGTCTAAATTTCCCATCCGTTCGTGGCCTCCTTTTATGGTTTGTCCATCGTGCGGCTATAGATTGCATCAGGTTCCGAGGGATGCTATTTATCAGAATAGGACGAGCCAAAGTGTCAGGAATTATCTAAAGAAAATATTACTGTCGATTCTTGGTAGAAAGGTGCCTTTATCTATCTTAGGGCTTTATTCTGTCGATTAAGTTTACGGATGGATGCGTCAGTCGATAGGCGGTCGATCACATGAACGAGCTACGATCAAAAAAGTTCTGGACTGAAGCCTGGCGACGTCATATTGATGGCTATTTGAGAGCCAGACCTCGTTGTGGTTATTGGATAGAGACTTTCTTTTCGAAGAGTCTAACATTTTTGGAAATAGCATCGGGTAGTTGTAGAGATAGTTTGTATCTTGCACAAAGAGGGTTTAATATATTAGCTTGTGACTTTGAGCTAGAAGCTCTAAAGTTGGTAAATGATCGTTTTTTTAACTCTAATCTACCGTTGTTTAGCGCAAACGCCTTTTGTCTTCCATTTATGGATCGTTCTTTCGATGTAACGTTTTCGAACGGATTTTGGATTTGTTACAGCGATGATAGAGATCTGTATTCTCTTATTCGGGAGCAAGTTCGGATAACACGGAGGTATGTCGTTTCGTTTGTCCATAATGGGGAAAATCAAGGACTTGTGGCTCACTTTAGGAGCCTTTCATCTTACGACTCTCTTTATAACATTAGATTCCTTAAGAGACGTGAAGTTTTGGATATCGTTAGCTCTTCGGGAATTTTGTATAAGAATGTATATTTTCGGAAGTTCGGTGGAAAGATGGACTGCTTGTATAGCGGGGTAGTAAATAATGTTCCCAATCCTCTGAGTTCTTTCGCACAACTTTTGGTTCCTCGGCTCTATAATTTTCAACCCTGGGAAGAAACTGAAAGGATTGTGTGTATTATCGAACTTTACTAAGAGGGCGATCAGAAAACCGGATTTGTGGTATCATGATGGTGACCATGTCGTTCTGATGAGGAGCAATCTGGTATGCCACGACGTGCACGTCGATCCTATCCAACCAATTATGCGACCGATCTGACCGATGCGCACTGGGCCGCCATCGCGCCACTTGTCGCCGCGCCGTCGCCCAACGGCGGGCGTCCGACCGACATCGATCGCCGCGCGATCGTCAACGCCCTGCTGGACAACCATCGCACGGGCTGTCAATGGCGCATGCTTCCAAAAGATTTTCCGCCAATGAGCTCCGTTCGGTACTATTTCGACAAATGGAATCGTGATGGAACCTTCATCAAAATCAATGATGCGCTGCGCAAACCGGCGTGACAAGCGCTGAATCGCGACCCGGAGCCGTCCATCAGCGTCCTGGACTCCCAATCCGTCCGAAGCAGGCGGAGAGCGCAGCTACGATGGGGGAAAAAAAGGTCAATGGGCGCAAACGGCAATTCTGGGTTGACACCAATGGGTTCTTGGTGCGCGTGTTGGCACATCCCGCCGATATTTCGGATACTGAAGGCGCCGAGTGGCTTCTCGCCGCGCATCATCAATCATTTCCCCGGATGCGCGAGATTCGCGTAGATGAGGGGTATAAACAAGGGTTAGATGAATGGATGCAACAGAACACGACGATACGCCTGAATAGTATTGAAAAACCGCCCGGACAAAAGGGATGTGCGGTCATTCCGAAGCGATGGGTGGTGGAACGCTCGATTGCGTGGGCGGGACGCAATCGGTTGTTGCGGCGAATAATTATTCGCCGCAACAACCGCAACCCAGAATCAAGCGAAGCCTTTCTTTATCTCGGTTCTATTGCAATGCTCCTGAATCGGCTCTATCCGAGATGTTAGTTTTTGATCACGCTCTAAGCGATTATGAGATACTACATTTTTGAACCATATTTAGATCAATCGTACACTATTGCTTCCTGGCTGGCTCGCTACAAAAAGGCAGATCTGCATGGCTTGGTCATGGAAGGTATGAGTCTTGTTGATAGGAGGTATAAATCGGTCTTTCCGCTGCGTGAAGTTGATCTATTTGATACTGATGGATGCTTGATACCGACGGGTGCTGCTTCGACAAAGTACTTGCTTGAGAGACAAGATGTATATCTCGGTCAGGTAGCGCTTACTCAAAGTGCAATTCGTGTATATGATAAGTTTTGGATGTTAAAGCAGGTAGAGCAGATCGGTATACCTTCTCCTGTAACTTGGCACGAATTGGAAGAAGTTTCAATGGTTCCGTTTTTTTATAAGCAGTACTACGAAATAGGTGGTGGAATAAGGGGTATAGCTCGAAGAAAAAGTGATGTTCCCAGATCAGACCTAAAAAGTCTAATGTTTCAGGAGTTAATAGAGAGCAGAGGTACATACGGCGTGTCTTTTTTGGCGGATCGTGGGAAGATACTAACGTATCATGTACACCATGAGGTCGAAAGTTATCCGGATTGCGGTGGATCTGCAGTGATTATAGAGAACTATAATAATAAAAGGTTGCTTGAGTATTCAGAAGAGTTGATATCTGGTTTGGGTTACTCGGGATGGGGATTATGCGAGTATAAGTATTGTCCAAGGAGGGAAGATTTTGTTTTCATGGAGTTGAATGCTAAGTTTTGGGCTTCTTGTGAGTTCACATTTCGGAATAATCCTAGTTTTGTGTACTTACTCTTTGATATTGATTATCAACCAAGACCCGTCGAAAGGATGATATTCCTGGAGCGCGCATTCTTAAGGGGGGTTCCTTTCGTGATTTCTCGCTTATTCGAAATCACGAGTAAAGGAAGTGTTTACACTGAAGAAGGTTGGTTTATCAGGACTCTGGTGTCTAGAACTCCTCGTTTTTTGATATCTTTTGCTAAGCGCTTACTGATACATCGAAGTACTTCAAAAAAATGGTAAAAGCAACCAAGATCTCCGAATACGTTCAACTCTTTGTCGACTCGGTTTTGGGTATACGTGGCGTAGAGATCGACGATCGACACGAGCAAGTTGTTTTTAGAGAGTTATCACGATTGCCGGAAAAACAATTGTATATCCTTGATCGGTGGGGCAATTGGGAATGGACTTTTTCTGAGTCCCAGCGCGAAGGTAAACTCTACTATCCCTGGATTGATGAATCCCTGGCTGAACTGCGCCATCGTCTCATGCAAGAACATCCTGAGTGGCCATGGATGCCTCTCTGGCCAGAGAGACGCTCTTTTGCACTTTGTCTGACACACGATGTTGATCTGGTGTCACAATACCACACGGTGCCTGAGCTTTTCAGGGTTTGGTATCGTGTAGTTCGATCTTCTGGAAAGAAGATGGAAAAGGTTAGACGGATGATAGGATCGCTACGTGCCCTAACGATCCCTTTATCGAAAACAAGAATAGATCCGTTGTGGCATTACGAGGATTGGTTGAAACTTGAGGATCGCTATGGCTTTCGATCTACTTTTTTCTTCTTTCCTTCGCATGTTGCCAAACCATCTGTTTGGGACGCAGCGTACCATTTTGATGACCACGTTCGTTTCGCTGGTCGCTCGATGAGAGTGCGAGATATGATGCAGGTTATTCAGCGGGCCGGATGGGATGTAGGACTGCATGGAAGTTATTATTCTGCTACTGAACCAGGAATTCTTGGCGATGAACGGTCTCAGATCGAAAGAGTAATCGGAGAAAGAGTTATTAGCATAAGGCAGCATTGGTTACATTATGATATTCTCCGTACACCGCGTTTACAGGCCGAAGCGGGGTTATTGTGTGACTCTACTCAAGGATTCAACCGAAATATCGGATTCCGTGCTGGAACTTCTTTCCCATATTGGTGTTGGGATCACGAATCACAGTCTTCTCTACCCGTTCTTGAGATTCCTATGCACATTATGGATGGTGCTCTCTTTACAACAAATGCGCTTGAGTATAACCTTGAACTGGCAATTCATCACTGTGTGCAATTGTTGGATCGGGTTGCTAAGGTGGGAGGTTGCCTGACACTTAACTGGCATCCGAACTATCTTAATGATGACAAATGGTGGTCGGTATACGAGACGCTTTTAGAGGAAGCCGCGCGTCGAAATGCCTGGGGATGTTCAGTGGGGCAACTGTATTCCTGGTGGACGCAACGAGAACGTCGCCTCGAATGGATTCCTGCGTCTGCGTCATCAGGCATTTGATCGGGTACGCTCGTGTTCCACAAAAGAGCGTTTGAGAAAGTACAGAAGTCACGCATACATCGGAACGAAGGGTACGCCAATGGATTACTATACCCTTCCTGAAGCGGAGAGGAGTATTCAAGATGCCGGGGCGATCCTCCAGTTCTGTGAAAATATACTGGCTGGACTCGCAGCGCGTGATGGAGAAACTCAAAGCCGTCGCGCGTCAGATGAGGGCGAGCCATCCGGAGATTGAACAGGTGCTCTTGTTTGGTTCTCTGGCGCGCGGCGAAGCGGCTCCTGGTAGCGATGCCGACCTGCTGGTGATTCTGTCATCGTCCACCCAGCCGTTTCTGGAACGCATCCCACGTTATCTGCCGGTAGGATTGCCAGTGGGTGTGGATGTGTTTCCTTATACCCGTGAGGAGATTGATCGTATGCTGGCTGAAGGCAACCTCTTTATCAGACAGGCTACCCGAGAAGGTATAGCCCTGGCATAGATGTTTACCACCGAGGCAAAGTGCGAAGGTTGAAGGTGGGACGGTTGAAAATTGAACCCGGTTCTCAGTTCTCGGTTCTCAGTTCCCGGTTCTCGGTTCTCAGTTCTCGGTTCCTGGTTCTCAGTTCTCAGTTCTCAGTTCTTGGTTCTCAGTTCTCAGTTCTTGGTTCTTGGTTCTTATGTGCGGCATCTACGGCATCTGGCATCGTGACGGGCGACCGGTCGATCTGGCGGCAGTGCAAACCGCGACGAGCCGGTTGCGTCATCGTGGACCGGACGATGAGGGGTATCTGCTGGCGTCGCCAGAGGAAGGGTGGTGTGCGCCGTATGCTGGCGCCGAGACCGATCCGCGTCTGGCGCTGCCGCCGCTCGATCAGGCGCATGGCATAGGGTGTAGTCTGGCGTTCGGGTTTCGCCGCCTTGCGATCCTCGACCTGTCGCCCGCCGGTCATCAACCAATGGTCAGCGCCGATGGGCGCTTCTGGATCGTGTTCAACGGCGAGATTTACAACTACATCGAACTGCGCGAAGAGTTGCAGCGCCTTGGGCATCGCTTTCGCAGCGGCGGCGATACGGAGGTCATTCTGGCGGCATATGCGCAGTGGGACGAGGCATGCCTGGATCGTCTGAACGGGATGTGGGCGTTTGCGATCTGGGATCGTGAGCGGCGCGAACTCTTTCTGGCGCGCGACCGCTTTGGGGTCAAGCCGCTCTACTATGTGGCAACCGGTCAGACCTTCGCCTTCGCCTCCGAGATCAAGGCGCTGGTCGGGCGACACGCGCTGCCTTTCACCCCGGAGCCGCTTGCCATCTATCAGTTCCTTGTCGATGGACGCCTGCCCGATCCACAGCACGGTGCGACCTTTTTTGCCGGGGTGCGTTCGCTCCCGCCAGGGCATTGCATGCGGATTACGGATGGATCGCCTGCCGCGCCGCGTCGCTACTACGACGTCGCCCTGCCGGATGGTCACCATCGCGTCCAGGCGCCGGAAACGATCATTGCAGCGTACCGCGACCTCTTCATCGATGCTGTGCGGCTCGAACTGCGCTCCGATGTCGCGATCGGCACCTGCTTAAGCGGCGGCATCGACTCGTCATCTATCGTTTGCGCTGTCAACCGCCTCATGAGCCAGGACGGACTCTCGGCAGCGCAGATCGGAGAGCGGCAGAAGACGTTCAGCGCGGTGTATGAGAGTGAGGGGCGCTATAACGAGCGACGCCACATCGAGCGCGTGTTGCGCGCCACGACTGCCGACGGTCACTTTGTGGTTCCCACGGTTGAGCGTTTGCTGGCGGATCTTGAGCGGTTGACATGGCACCAGGACGAGCCGTTTCAATCGACCAGCATTTTCGCGCAGTGGTGCGTCATGGGGTTGGCGCGTGAACGCGGTGTCACCGTGCTGCTCGATGGGCAGGGCGCCGATGAGTTGCTGGCGGGCTACCGTCCCTATGCGCGCTATCTCGGCGATCTGCTGCGCGGAGGACGTGGCGCCACGTTGCTTGCCGAAGTCGTTGCCCTGAGTGCGCGCAGCGGTCAGCCAGCATTGCCGCTGCTGCGCAATGCGCTGATCTTCGCCCTGCCAGCGCCTGCTGTCGAACTGGCGTATGTCGGGCGACAATTCCTGCGCGCGCGATCAACTGTTCTGCGCCCCGATTTCGCCGATGCATACCGTCGCGTCGATCTGGTAGATATTCCTTCCTGGTGCGAACAGGAAACGCTCGACCATCATTTGCGCGATGCGGTGATGGCAAGCAGCCTGCCGCACCTCTTACGGTATGAAGACCGCAACTCGATGGCATTCAGCATCGAAGCGCGGGTCCCGTTCCTCGATCATCGTCTGGTCGAGTTCGTGTTCCAGTGCGCACCGCATCTGCGCATTCGCCGGGGATGGACAAAATGGGTGCATCGGCAGGCGATGGAAGGGTTGTTGCCGGACGCTATCGCCTGGCGCAGTGATAAAGTTGGCTTCGAGACGCCGGAGGACGCCTGGCAACGCGACCTGCTGGCGGCGCGTCCCGATCTGTTTGCTGATGGGGCTGCCTGCGGCGCGTACCTTGATCTGCCTGTAGTGCGTCACGCTGTGGAAGAGTGGTGCGCGCATGGCGGCGATACGCGCCAGGTGTGGCGCTGGATCAGCCTGGAGGTGTGGCTGCGGGTGTGGGGGGATGAAGGTTGAAGGGTTGAAAGGTTGAAGGGTTGAAGGGTTGAAGGGTTGAAGGTTGAAGGTTGAAGGTTGAAGGTTGAAGGGTTGAAGGTTGAAGGGTTGAAGGTTGAAGGTTGAAGGTTGAAGGGTTGAAGGTTGAAGGGTTGAAGGTTGAAGGTTGAAGGTTGAAGGTTGAAGGTTTGAAGGTTTGAAGGTTTGAAGGTTGAACGTTGGGCGCTGGACGGTTGAAGGTTTGAAGGTTGAAGGTTGAACGTTGGAACGTTGAACGTTGTGATGACGGTGTGTTCTCTCTCGTGCTTGCTCGAAACCAGATATAATGATAATGATGAACGTTGAACATTTGAACGTTGAACCTTGAACATTTGAACCTTGAACATTTGAACCTTGAACCTTGAACGTTGAACCTTGAACATTTGAACCTTGAACGTTCAACGTTTTTCGGTGTGTTCTCTCCCGTGCGCGTATGAAACCAGATATGTTTCCCGAACTGGAACGATTGTCTGACATCTTCAGAACATACCCGGATATTCAGGCAGTCTACCTGTTTGGTTCAGCGGTCACCGGCAGGCTTCACGCAGAGAGCGACCTCGATCTGGCGATAGTGCCGCGACCGGGTGCGGGCGAGTTGCCGCGCCTCGATATTCTGACCGATCTGGCGCGCGCGGGATTCTGTCGGGTTGATCTGGTCATCCTCGACACTGATAATATCGTGTTGAAGCACGAGGTGGTGCGCCATAACCGGTTGATCTATCAGACGGAAGACTTTGATCGGGGAGCGTATTTTTCCAGAATCGTGCGTCAGTTCCTGGATTTTCGGCCATACCTGGATGTCCAGCGACAGGCGTATAAACAGAGGATCTTGCATGGTCAGACCCGACGTCATCCGCAAGAGGCTGGAGAAACTGGATAAGTATCTGGCTATTCTCCGCCAGTTGCAAAAGTATTCGTATGATGAGTTTGTCAGTAACCCGGAGCGATACGGGAGTGCAGAGCGCTTTCTTCAACTGGCTATCGAATCGATCAACGATCTGGGCAATCACGTTGTGGCCGAATCGGGGCTGGGAAATGTTGATTGGTATAGCGATATCCCTCATCGATTACGTGAAGGTGGATTGATAGACGCATCCCAGGAGGAAACCTGGATTAAGATGATCGGTTTTCGCAATATCCTCGTCCACGACTATCTAAAGATCGATAGAAGCATTGTTTTTCGGGTCTTGCAGGAAAATATCGACGATCTTGAAACATTCCAGCGGATATTCGCACGGTTCCTGTGATCGATCCGGTTGCAGAACGACACTCCCTCGCAGACTCGCTGCCAGAACCTGCACCACGACGGAGTGCAGCGTGTGGTTCCCGCGCAGACGCTGCCGCAGCGTCTCCAATGATGGCGGTTTTGCATACGGATTGATGCAATTCTGCGACTCTTCTCCAGGTGCAACAACGTTATACTGAAGGTAGAAACTGCAACAAGCGGTAACAGGAATGGGGGCGGCAGAGAAGACGTCAGTGCAGCGCTTGCAGGTTGAACACCGGGACGCGCCTTCGCATGGTGAACAGCCTGGCGGTTGGTGCGAAACCACGACATCCCTACGCCTCTGTGCCCCGGTGTACAATTCCTGATCACAGTCAACCACAGGAGTGAGCAAGCTCTGATGGAGGTCACGACCGACATCGGGATTGATCGATCTGTCGCGCAGACTGCGCAGAAGCCTGCAATGGCGTGGCGTTGGGCGCTGCGGCTGTATGCTGGCTATTGTGCGCTCTTCGTGCTCTGGAATGCCTGGGTTTCATTGGTCTACCCGAAGTGGGTGGAAGAAGCCTCGGTCGCGGTCTGGCCCCCGTCGGCGCCGCTGTGGACGTGGCTGGAACGTGTGGTGCTGCTGCCGCTTTTGCGCTATGACGTCATCTGGTATATTGGTATTGCACAGCACGGTTATGGGCATCGTCCGGGTGACACTGCATTTCACCCTCTCTACCCGTTGCTGACCGGTCTCCTGGGGCGAATGTTCGGGGGTGAATACCTGCTGGCAGCCTGGTTGATCGCGCACGTGTGCTGTGTGACGATGCTTGCGCTGCTCTACCGTCTCGTCGCGCTTGATGACGATGAAGCCACGGCGCAGCGCACAACACTGTTTCTGATCGGCAGTCCGCTCGGTTTTTCATTCCTGCTGCCGTACACCGAATCCCTCCTGTTGTTGAGCATCGTTGCAGCGTTGTACGCAGCGCGACGCGGGCGCTGGTGGCTTGCCGGAGCAGCCGGGGGCGCCGCAGCGTTGACCAAACAACCCGGAGTGGTGGTTGTGCTGCCGTTGCTGTGGGAACTGTGGCAGCAACACAGGGATGCTATGCGCATGCATGGGGTGCGAGTGGTGTCCGGTCCGCTGGCCGGTCTGGCGCTGACGCCGCTGGCGCTGCTGGGATGGATCGTATACCGTGCAACCCTCGGCGATGTTGCATTTTTGTGGTACAGGCCCGATACACTCATCGGCGCCCTGCTGGTGACGCCATCGTATGCTGATGTGTGGGGAGAAACGTTTAGCTGGCCCTGGGTCAATTTTGGCTATGCGCTCGACCAGTTGCGTCAGCGACCGTATTTCTACCTGCTTCTCAACGTCCTGGTCATGCTGATCATGCTGGCGCTGACCCTGGCAGCCGCCGTGCGCGTGCGACGAAGTTATGCGATCTATAGCCTGACCCTGGCGGCGCTGAACCTGTCGATCGTCTATCCATTGTGGCCCTATATGGGAATCATTCGCCGGTTCACGATCATTTTTCCGCTCTTCATTCAACTGGCGCGATGGGCGCGGTCGCCGGTTGTTCTGTGGCTCACGCTGGTCTGCAATGCGCTGCTGTGGGCGCTGATCGCGTCGATGTATGTGCGCAATGCGTTTGTGCCATAAGGGTTGAAGGTTGAAGGTTGAGGGTTGAGGGTTGAAGGTTGAGGGTTTGGGGTTGAAGGTTGAAGGCTCAGCAAAGCGCAGACGGGTCGCCAGAACCTATGACGGAAATGGTTACAGCCCACGAACCATACGCCAGAGCAGTGCAGGAACCGGACGACGCGCCTGTTCCGCATCTCTCGGTGGTGGTGCCGGTGTACAACGAGGAAGAGAGCATCCCGCATCTCTACCGGCGGTTGACGGTGGAACTGGAGAATCTCGGACTCCCCTACGAAATCATTGCCGTCGATGATGGCAGCCGTGACCGGAGTTTCGCTCTGTTGCGCGATCTGGCGCGGCGCGACCGGCGGTTGCGGGTGGTGCGTTTCCGGCGCAACTTCGGGCAAACGGCGGCATTCTCCGCCGGGTTCGACCGGGCGCGCGGCGATGTGGTGGTGACGATCGACGCGGATCTGCAGAACGATCCGGCGGATATTGCCGCGTTGCTCGCAAAGATCGAGGAGGGATACGATGTCGTGAGCGGATGGCGCGAGCGCCGCCGCGATCCGTTTCTCAACCGGCGACTGCCGTCGATGATCGCCAATCGCCTGATCTCGTGGGCAACCGGCGTCCATCTGCACGATTACGGTTGTTCGCTCAAAGCGTACCGCCGCGACGTGGTGCGCGGCATCCGTCTCTATGGCGAGTTGCACCGCTTCATCCCGGCAATCGCCAGCTGGCAGGGGGTTGCGGTGACCGAACTGCCGGTGCGTCACGCTCCTCGTCGTTTCGGCAAATCGAAGTACGGCATCAACCGTACCCTGCGCGTCCTGCTCGACCTGGTGACCGTGCGATTTTTACTGTCATACTCGACTCGTCCTATGCAAGTGTTTGGCAGCATAGGTTTGATTAGTGGCGCTATTGGGACGGGTATGTTGTTCTATCTTGGGTATGTTCGTCTTGTACTTTTACAGGCGATTGGCGATCGTCCTTTGTTACTGCTTGCAGTGCTAATGGTTCTCATTGGTGTGCAATTTCTTGGAATGGGGCTACTCGGAGAATTGATCATCCGAGTATACTATGAGGGGCGAAACGTGCCAATCTACACAGTACGCGAAGAGATCAATCGACCTGAAGAGTAACTCTAGATTTCTAGAAGCAACACGTAGAGATCAAAAGTCTGAGATGTCTCGAAAACGTATACTTATGGTAGCGCCGACCCCCTATTTCTCTGACCGTGGTTGCCACGTTCAGATTTATGAGGTTGCTCGTTCACAGCAACTAAATGGCAATAGTGTTGTTATTGTCACATATCACCTGGGCCGTGATATCGGTGAAATTCCCACCTACCGTATTCCTCCAGTTCCATGGTATCGCAAACGCTCAGCAGGACCATCCTGGCATAAACTCTACCTTGACTTTCTCCTGATGATACGTGTGCTTCAAGTGGCACGACAGTATAAGCCACACATTATCCATGCTCACCTTCACGAAGGTGCCGGTCTTTCTATCATTGTAGCCCGTATGCTTCGTGTTCCCCTCTTGCTTGACCTTCAAGGAAGTTTGACCGGCGAGATGCTCAATCACAATTTTGTTCGTAAAGGTAGCATACCCTATTTGCTTTTTCGCAAACTTGAACAGAAGATCATATCGCACGTAGACGGAATTCTTATGTGGAATTATATTAAGGAAACCCTTCAAAAACTTTTTATATTCGACTCCGGGAAGGTTTTTAGCGTTAATTACGGCGTTGACCTTCAGAGTTTTAGACCCCACAAAAAAGAGGATTTGGATGATCTCTACAATAACCTGCAAATACAGCGTAATCGCACCATAATCGTCTATCTCGGCGTGCTAAGCCCCTATCAGGGTATTGATCTTCTTATTGATGCAATTCCTCGCGTGTTGAAATTCCTGCCGGACGCGTACTTTCTCATTATGGGCTATCCTAATGAAGAATACTACCGCGTAAAGGCACACAATTTGGGCGTCTCTGACCATGTTTGTTTACCAGGACGCATCGACTACACGCAAGCAGCACGCTATCTTTCACTCGGTGATCTGGCAGTGGCGCCCAAACTTACATCAATGGAAGGAAATGGTAAATTGCTCAACTATATGGCTTGTGCTCTGCCGACAGTGGCTTTCGATCTTCCTGGCAACATTGCAACCCTCGCTGATACAGGAGTCTATGCCGTAACCGGTGATGTGCAAGCTTTTGCTGATCAGATTATCACTTTGGGAAGCGATCCACATCTCCGATCCGATCTCGGTAGACGCGCTCGTGAGCGCGCAGAGCGTTATTTTTCCTGGCACAGGATCGGGAGAGAAATTAACGATATATACGACGTTCTTCTTTCTAGAAAAGGATTAAATTGAAATTTTTGTCATCAAATTTTGGAGATAGCAGATGAAAAAAACGATTCTGAGAGTCTTGTTTACGATTTTCCTGTTCGTTTTGTTGATAAACCAGGTAGACTTTTCGGAAAAAGATGATCTTTTGATTCAAATTAGTCCGATATGGATGGTTCTGGCCATCTTAATGAATATATTTGCGTTATTAACGATAGTTTGGCGCTGGAAGGTCATTATCAACGGCATGGGTGTTCATAAGTCATTCCTTGATCTATTTTATATTAATCTAGTCAGTACATTTTTCGGTATGTTTCTTCCGTCATCAGTCGGTGGAGATGTGTCGAAAATGATAATGGTTGCCGAGAATACCTTAAATCGAGAAGCAGCAGCTTCTTCCGTACTAATTGATAGAATGATCGGTATGATCATTACTACCGTTATAGGAATTGTTTCGCTTTTTTTCTTGTCCAGCCTACGAGATAATCGTATTATCATGGGATCTTTGGTGGTGACTTTGCTGATTATTTCATTTTTTATTTTCTTAATTCTTAATCGTCGCGCTTTCGAGAAAATGATCAGTTTCATACCTCTATCGATAAGAAAGAGATTCGGAGGATCAATTTCTAAGATCGATCAAAGCATTGCAAGACTGCAGGGTGATCCAAAAATCTTAATCCTTGCGTCAATCATATCTATGTTGCGACAAATAGCCATATGCGTCTCTTTTTTCTGTGCAGGTAAATCATTTGGGATAAATGCGGAAATGGCTGTTTACTTTGTGGTAATTCCTATAGTCATGGCAGTTATAGTTTTGCCCATTTCAATAAATGGACTGGGTTTGCAGGACAATACAATGATCTTTCTTCTCGGCATGGCTGGAATTGGGTCTGTTGAGGCTTTATTCCTTTCAATTTTTATGCACATCACACGGAATATCACCGGGATTATCGGGGGAATACTCTTTGCCCTTGGACATCGACGAAATAATATATCGTCAGCTGTTTCCAAATTTTCGGAAAGAGAGAGATTCTTATGAAAGAGATGGTTTGTATCCTATGTCATAGCTCTGAGCGACGCCTGGTTTGTGCAGGAACCGATCGGGATAGTACTCTTGATAACCGTATTTATTACCTATACCAATGCCGTATTTGCGGTCTGGTTTACCTTAGTCCGCGCCCAGATACTCCAGAGGAGATAGCAGAGATATATCCGTCTACTTATGAAAGTTATGTAACAAAGAGACGATTTTTTGTAATGATGATGAGAAAAATTGCGTGGAGACCTGAAATTGCAGAAATTATAGGAAGGACATCGCCAAGTAGCAATATTATTGAGATAGGTGCTTCCACAGGAGAGTTTCTCCACGAACTACGCAAAAATGGACGTAAATTTCTGACTGGCGTCGATATTAACTCCGAGATTGCAAAGATTGCAAAAGACAGGTACAATCTGAATTTTCTCGTCGGTCAATTAGAAAACTTGAATCTTCCGGCGAGAAGTTTCGATATGGTAATCATGCGCCACGTACTCGAGCATTTGCCTGACCCAGTGCTAACTATGAAAACAGTTGCAAATATCCTGAAACCTGAAGGATACTGTATTATTACCGTTCCTAACATCGACTCACATACATCACGTATATTTGGTCCCGATTGGTATGGATACCAGATTCCTCGACATTTCTTTCTTTTTCCACAGCATACACTGACAAGAATTTTCGAGATTGCGGGATTACATATTGAGCGAGTTATTCACAGTGCAGCTCCTAACATATGGATCGGCAGTGTTCGATTTTGGCTCGCCAGAAACGGATACAAAGGGCTTGCGCAATTGATGCACTATACCAATCCTCTGGCAGTAGCCGCTTTTGCTCCCCTCGGTATTTTATCGATGCTTCTCCGCTCAAGTGGCGTTATTCGTGTCATTGCTCGACGTTCGACATAATTATATTATATGCGAATATCACCTCTTAGTCGTAATGTTATTCATGACCCTGTGCTCTGGGTAGCAGTGATCATCTATCTAGTGATGATCGGTTGGTTGAGTATAGCCCGTTACATGGGTTTCAACGCAGGTGTTCTTGATTTAGGGACTATGTATCAGGCGATTGCTTCAACACTTAGAGGTGAACCGCTCATAGTAACATCTCCTCAAGGAAACGTCTCGCGACTTGCAGGGCACTTTGAACTTATCTATTATGCGTTTGCCCCATTGATTGCTCTATGGCCTGATCCACGAGTACTGTTGATTGGACAGACATTATTGGCGGCAAGTGGCGCTTTTCCAGCGTATGCGATTGCGCTACGTCGACTGGATAGTGTGCTGGCTGCACGTAGTATTGTGCTGATCTACCTGCTCTACCCGGTTGCCCTTACCGCCGTCCTCTTCGACTTCCATGGCGATACACTGGCCATGCCTATGATTCTCTGGTTAGTCGATGCTCTTGAGCGACGTAGTAGGTGGTCAGCGGTTGTCTGGGCGGGTTTGTGCCTCCTGTGTAAAGTGTATGTTGCTGTCGCTGTGGCAGCAATAGGCGCTTATTTCTTTCTGTGGGGCGGACAACGCCGTGTCGGTCTGGTGACAAGTGTATCTGCAGTAGCCTATGGTGCGTTGGTTTTTTTTGTCCTGCGCCCCCTCTTTGAAGATGCTGGTGGAAGTCGCATTCACAACAATTATGTAGAGCAGTACTTCGGGGCGTTTGATACATTGCTGAGTACTGTCGGTGAGCGATTGCTCAATGCTCTGGTAGTCGTTGGTCCGGTGTTGCTTTTGGCATGGCGCGGGTGGCGATGGCTTTTTGTATCTACTCCTATTCTGTTTGCTGTGCTCATCAGTACTGGTCCTGGTACGACCTACCATTATGCTTACCATCACTATGCGCTGGTGGTGCCATTTATAGTTTTATCTGTTATTGAAGGTGCTGAAAAGCTTTGCCATCTGGTAAAGGTAGATCAAAAGAACGGTATAATCTCTGCTTCGGGAAACATGGTGAAATCCTCGGTCAAAACCCTTAATTCCTTCCAAAGGAGCTGGCGTTCCGACCTGGTATTCTGTACCGTAACTACTGTTCTCACAAGCGCAGCTCTGGTCGATATACCGCTAAACCCAACTTTTTGGGTCGGTTTACCAGGTTTAGGAGTCGATCAGGCTTCTTATGGCATAACATCGCGTGATTTTGTAAAGTCACGATTCCTGACCAACCACGTGCCACCAGGCTCCCCTATAGCCGCTTCAATGTTTCTTGGAAGTCACGTGGCGGGACGTTCTGAGCTCTACGTTCTGCGCTATCCAGACGATCCTGGTGGGGTGCGACTCCCCATTATTATCGATAAAATCGATTATGCTGTCGCTGATGCTCTATTTGACTGGAGAACCACTATAAATGGTCGTATGGTCGGAGGAGTTGATTATGAGGCGAAGGAAATATCAATCCTGCTGAACAATTCTAATTTCGGTTTGATCTACCAGGAGGACGGACTTCTTCTCTTTAAGAGGGGCGTAACTGCCGAAGAATCATTGCTTCAGAAGATCGAGTTTGTGAAAGGTTATAAACTAACACAAAAACAGATAGCTGATTTCGGTCCTGTGCGACTGCTCGAAGCCCGGATAGATTCGTCAGAAAATCGGTTATTCCGTGCTTATTTTTCCTGGAAGTTGGTAGGAGATTCGATAGATCGACGCCTCATCGCCGTTAGTCGTCTGGAAGGGGTAGATGGCGGCAGAGTCGTCCATTTGCCGAGCGCTTTCCTGAAACCAACAAATACATGGCCAACAGACCACGTTGTCGTGGAGCAGTTTGAAATTCGCCTTCCTGCCGATCTACCTCCTGGAAACTATCGCTGGATCACGGCGTGGTATGATCCAACACACACTGACGCATACGCGACCGATCAACGTAGTCGCATCGGTAATGAAGTTGTGATTGATACTATCACTATACGTTAGGTATTATAGTCATTCTCATAGAGGTTTGACCTGTTGGAGCAGGTTAACCACTCCGCTGCAGGCTGGCGCCTCGTGCAATATCGCAGATATGGACGACAGTCAACATATCTGAGAAATGCTGTAATCCTTACAATTGCGTTGACCCAACCATCGGATGCGACCCGGCGCGCGCGACGTTCGTGGCGCGGCGATCTCGGCTTTACCGTCGCAGTGACGGCAATCTTCAGCGCATTGCTGGTCAATACGCCGCTCAATCCGTTGTTCTGGTCCGGTGTGCCGGGGTATGGCTTCGACCGATCAATCTACGGTGTTACTCCACGTGACGCGCGCCTGGCATCATTTCTGGCAACCCGTGTACCGCCCGATGCGCCGCTCGCCGCTTCGACCTTCGTCGCTACCCATCTCGTGAACCGCGAAACCGTGTATCTGGTGCGCTACCCGTTTGAGGCGCGCGCCGAACGCCTGCCATCGCTGTTGCCGCAGGTGCAGTATGCGCTGCCTGATGCGCTCTTCGACTGGTACCTGCACCTCGATGACGGGTATGGCGGCGGTCTCGACTATGACCGCGACGCGATCACAACCCTTCTGAGCGATCCAGCATTTGCGCTGGTCGATATGGAGGATGGATTGTTGCTGTTCGCGCGTGACGCTGCCCCTGATCGCGCGTTGGTCAACCGCCTGTCGCTCATTCCTGACAATGGCGCACCAGTGTTGCAACGGTTCGGACCGTTCGACCTGGTGCGCGCACAGGTTGATACGATCGCGCCGCGCCGGTTACGGGCGACGTTTGTGTGGCGGGTGCGCGAGGCGTTGCCGCCAGGCGCACAGTATGTCGCGGTGAGTCGGCTGGAGGGAGTCGCAGGCGCGCGGTTTGTCCATGTGCCCGGCTACGCACTGCGACCGGCGTGGGAATGGCGGGAGGGCGATGTCGTCGAAGAGACCTTCGATGTGGTTGTGCCGCCTGATACGTTGCCCGGTCGCTACTCCTGGCGTGTCGGTTGGTACGATGTGCGTCATCCCGATGCGGCGCTGACCGACGAGCGCAGTCGGATGACAGGCACAGACGAGTACCCTGTTGCGATGATCGAAGTAGAACAGTGATCGAACGCTGCACACTATACGGGCGCAGCGCAGCTGCGCCCCCTGCGCCAGGGAGAGCATTCGACGTTCATGGCGCACCTTCGGACTTCACGGCGAACGTTATCACCCCTGTGCTGCAATTGTGCGTTCAATCCGCTCCTGAACCTGTTTCAGCGCCGGGTTATCGGGGGCGACTTTGATCGCCTTTGCGATAGTTTCGCGCGCCTTCTCCCATTCGCCAAGTTTCGCATAGGCGACCGTCAGTGCGTGGAGGTAATCGGTATCACGTGGCGAATTGGCGACTGCCGCCTCCCACTGTTTCATCGCCATCCACCACATGCCTTTGCGCTGCAGCGCCAGACCGGTGTTGAACAGTTCGTAGTCGGTCGAGCCGTGTACCTCAGAAACGAAACGCTCCTTGGGTCCGTAGAAATCGCGCCAGCTCAACCCGACCAGCAGCATAAAGAATGCCTTGATGCCAACATCGATCAGCACAACTGTCCCAAAGATGCCGGTGACCGCAGCGGCAGCAGTTGCGGCTTCTGATGAAGGCAGAAGCGCCTGTGCCTGAGCGATGGCGTCGCGGATTGTCGCAGCGGCGCCGAGCGCGCCAAGCAGCGATCCGCCGAGTTGCAGCGCGGTCAGTACGGCAATAATCCAGTATGCCCAACGGGCGCGGTTCAGCATTGCGCGCGCAATCGCAATTTGCCCCCCATAGACCAGGGCGATGATCACACAGACCACCACAATGATGAGCGGAAAATCGGAAAGACTGCCCCTCACCGAGTTGTACAACACGAGCGCGCCAATCAACCCTGCGATAGCCCCCAGAATCCCCAACACGCCGCCGAGAACCCACAGAATGCCAAGGATCGACAGCCAGGGAGAACGCTGCGCGCGCGCCGGACCGCGAATCATCAGGCTGCGGTCGCAACGGCGGCACCATGCCCGATCCGGCTTGTTCAGTTCGCCGCAGTACGGGCAGCGGTCGCGCGTGGGGTCGCCTTCCTCTGGTGGTAGTTCTTTCTCTTTCCGGCGTGATTTCGGCGCTGGTGTGGCAACCGGTGCAGTCATTGTCGCGCCTGCTGCGCCAGCCGCTGCCGTGGCGACCATTGCGGCAGCGGTCGGTTTGGGCTTGCTGAAGAGCGCAAACCGGCGGGCGGGTTGGTCTGTCGGTTGGGCGGTGTTGGGTGCTGGAGCAGCGCTGGCGGCGTCGGCGGCGGGTTCAGGTTTGCCGAAGAAGGCGAACCGGCGGGCGGGTTGGTTGGCTGGACGCGGGGCGTCGGACGCGGGAGCGGGAGCGTCGGCGGCGGGTTTGGGCTTGCCGAAGAGGGCGAAGCGGCGGGCGGGTTGGTTGGCTGGACGCGGGGCGTCGGACGGGGCGGCGGCAGCGGGAGTAGGTTTGGGCTTGCCGAAGAGCGAGAAACGACGAGCAGGCTTTTCAACGGTTCCGTCAGCGGACGTTTTGCCAGCAGCAGACGCAGGACTGTCAGACAGGCGAGAGTCGCGAGCGGATGCCGGTTTTGCCGACGCGCTCGACTGAGATGCTGGCGACGGACCGTTCGTCGCAGGGGGCAGTTGGAAAAGCCCTCGATCTGCATCAGACGATGCCTGTGGCGGCTGATTCGCTTCCTGGGACGGCGTCGGACGCGCCATAGACGATGGGGACACCGATGATGCCTGACCGTCAGGCGGGGCGCCTGCGGATGATGAGGTCTTCTGCGCCTGCCTTGCTTGTTGATCGAGCCACGCAATTCCCTGACGCGCATGTGGGTTCAACGGATTGATCCGCAGCGCCTGCTGCAGACAGCGCCGCATATCAGCAGGGTCATCCACCACACCTGCAAGCCAGACCCACGCCTCGTCGTTGTACTGATCCGCCTGGATGACGCGAACGAAGAGTTGCCGTGCCAGGGCGCGCTGTCCGGAGCGCGCTGCCGCAATACCTTGCTGGAGCAAATCGTTGGTCGTTGTCATGAATGGCATGCTCCATTCCCTGAGAACCAAGAACCGAGAACTGAGAACCGAGAACCAGGAACCAGGAACCGAGAACTGAGAACCGAGAACCAGGAACTGAGAACCAGGAATCAGTCAGGGGTTGGGGAACCTTCCCACGTGCAACGTGCAACGACCTTCCAACCCCTCACACCTCGCGCCCCTCACCTCGCGCCGCTCGCCTCTTACGCCCCTCGCTTCGCTCGCCTGTGTCGTGGCACACTTCTCCGACTATTGACAGCATACGACGATGGCAAGGAGAAGACAAGAGAGAAGGTAGTACTGATGAAGAATAGAACCAGGGGGTACGGCGTTTTAGTCGGGTATGGAGGAGGAGTGGGCGTGTTCGACAGACAGATCAAGACCATTGCGCCAGGCGCGATACCACAGTAACACCAGCGCTGCCAGGACAGGACCGTACGCCACCGCCGCACTCTGATTTGGAAGCAGGTTCAGACTGCTCAGAAAGATCAGTCCGCCTCCTGCCAGAAACAGAACCTGTTCGAGCCGCGTCAACCTGAGCAGTCCAACGTGGATGATATAGTGGCTCCACACCAGTGGTGTAACGAGGAGTGTTGCCGGCAACAATAGAGTTGAATAAGATTTACAACCCCACGCTGCGCAGCACGATTGCCACGGCGACCAGCGCGAAAATGAGACCCGGAACGAGATAGATCAGCGCAGGACCGATGCTGCGCACGTCGGGCAGTGCAGGACCGGCACGCGGCGCGCCGACTTCGATCCGCTGACCGCGCCAGTAGGTCACTTTGCTGCGGGTTGGAGGTCCGCCCGCACGCCGCCAGACACGCCATCCTTCGCGCAGCAGATAACCCGCCGTCACCCCCAGAACCAGTGTCACGAAGGGCCAGGGCAGGTTGCGGCTGTTCGTCAGCACCGCAACCACGGCAATCAACGCCAGCCAGCGCCAGTATGTGCGCAGCAGGTCCATTACAAACGTCAGCGCACCGTCATCGGCATGACGATGTGGATATAGCCATCAGCGCCGACAGGCTTGAAGACTGCCGGATGCTGCGGCGATTGCGTTTCCAGCGCGATTTGCGGCGTGGGAATCGCAGCGATTGCATCGGACAGGAATTTGACGTTCAGCGCAATCTGCCCCCCGTCGCCCTGGATCGTTGCATCGATCTGCCCTTTGTTGTCACCAACCTCGACCGCATTCGCACTAATGGTGATCCGTCCTGGTCCCATCTCGCCGCCCGGTTCCATGTGCAGTCGCACGATATTCGAGGAAGCGACGGCGAAGAAGGATGCCAGTTTGACGGCTTTGGTCAACTCCTGGCGGTCGAGAACGGCGCGTGTCTGATACTGCTGTGGGATAACCCGATCAACATCGGGGAACCTGCCTTCGATCAGGCGCGACACCAGATCGACGGTACTGGTATGGAAGAGGACCTGCCCGCCGCCGGGCGTGATCATCATTTCGACGGGGCTTTCATCGTCATCGACGATCCGTGCCAGTTCGGTCAGCGCGCGCGCCGGAATGATCAGTTCCTGCTGTTGAACAATCGGTTCCGGCAGTTCGATAATCCGCTGCGCCAGACGGAAACCATCGGCGGCGGCAAAGATAGCGCGGTTGTCGCGCAGGCGGAGTTGCACACCCTGAAGGACAGGGCGGGTTTCTTCCGTCGCTGCCGCGAACGCCACCTGTTCAATCGTCTCACGGAGCAGCGCCGGTGGGAAGATCGCAGCCGGCGTGCGGTCGTCGATCGTAGGGATCGTTGGAAACTCACCGGCTTCCGTGCCTTTGATGTTGGTCTCGAAGCGGGCACACTTCAGGTTCAGCGTCTGAGTGCGCACATCGAGCGTCAGATCGATCCGGTCGTTTGGCAGGCTGCCGACCACGTCGCTCAACAATTTTGCCGGAACGGTCACGGCGCCCTCGTCCTCGATTTTGGCGCCGATCCAGCAGGTGATCCCGATTTCGAGATTGGTCGCCGCCAGTTTCAGGCGCCCATCGTCGCTGGCAAGCAGGATGTTGCTGAGCACCGGCAGGGTGCTTTTCCCGGCGACGGCGTGACTGACGATTGCCAGACCGCGTTTCAGATTTTCCTGAAGGCACGAAAGCTTCATGAGCGACTCCTTGAGATGCTCGTGAGAAAACCATGACGAGCAGGGCACAACCTCCAGGCGCCCGCAATGGGAGCGAACCGCCAGCGGCGCGCAAAAACCTGGGGTTGTTATTATACCATCTTTCGCGGGTGCATTGACGCAATGCTCACTCACCGATACAATGCACGATTGAATCATGACTCCCGCACGCAACAATGAAGGTACGCACACATGACTGACCTGCTGCACGAGGTGTTGCGCGCTGCCCGGCGGCTGCGGCGCGCGCTCCGTCCAACCCCGCTCGATGAATCGATCCGGCTCGGCGCGTTGACAGGCGGCCGGGCTTTGCTGAAACTGGAAAATACCCAGCCGACCGGATCGTTCAAAGTGCGCGGCGCGCTGAATGTGTTGCTGGCGCTGCCGCATCACGTCCGCGAACGTGGCATTGTAGCGGCGTCATCTGGGAATCATGGGGCGGCGGTCGCCTACGGCGCGCTGACGCTCGGTGCGCCGGCGCTGATCTTCGTCCCTGAAGACACCTCGCCGGTCAAGGTAGATGCCATGCGCGACTTTGGCGCCGATGTGCGGATGTATGGCGATGATTGTGTCGTCGCCGAAAGGTATGCGCGGGCCTATGCCACCGAACATGGGCTGACCTACATTTCGCCCTACAACGACCCGCTGGTCATTGGCGGGCAGGGAACGATCGGTGTGGAACTGGCGCGTCAGATTGATCGGCTCGATGCCATCCTGGTCGCGGTTGGCGGCGGGGGGTTGATCAGCGGCATTGCGACCTATATGAAGGCAGTGCAGCCTGATGTGCGGATTATCGGGTGTTCGCCGATCAATTCGCCAGCGATGTACGAGTCGGTGCTGGCTGGCGAAGTTGTGTCTCCGCCCATTCTGCCGACCCTGTCGGACGGTACAGCGGGCGGAGTGGAACCGGACGCGATAACGCTCGATCTCTGCCGGACACTGGTTGACGAGTGGGTGCTGGTGTCCGAAGATGAAATTGCCGCTGCGATGCGTCTGATGATCGAAACCCAGCACACCCTGGTTGAAGGGTCGGCGGGGGTTGCGGTCGCAGGGTATCTGCGACTCAAAGACGAGATGCGCGGCAAGACGGCAGCGATCGTGATCTGTGGCAGTAATGTGAGCCTGGCAACGTTGCGAACCGTGATCGACATGAGCGTTTGACAGGTGCGGTACAATGCTCCGGGTTGCCAGAGCGGGCAACATGCTCCAATGGAAAGGATAGGGTCGCCAATGGCGCGGATTCCGATCGCTCTGCAATTGTACTCTGTGCGCGAGGATGCTGCGCGCGATCTGCAAGGGGTGCTCGCCGCAGTCGCGGATATGGGGTATGAGGGGGTCGAATTTGCCGGGTACTATGGTCACGATGCTCGCACAATCCGCAACTGGCTCGATGCGTATGGCTTAAAGGTCGCCGGAGCGCATGTCGGCATCGAAACGCTGCTCGGCGACGAACGTGAGCGCACGGTTGAGTTTCATCAGATCCTGGGCAATACCACACTGGTCGTGCCCGGTCTGGCGGAACAGTGGCGCAGCTCGCGCGCTGCCTGGTTGAAGACGGCTGCGACGCTCAACGAGATTGCGGTTGCGCTCAAGCCATATGGGATGCGCACCGGTTACCATAATCACCATATCGAGTTCGTCCCGATGGAGGGTGAACTGCCATGGGATACGCTTTTCGGCAATACCACCGATGATGTCATCATGCAGTTCGATACCGGAAATGCGCTGCACGGCGGCGCGCAGGCGGCGCCATTCCTGCGCCGGTATCCCGGTCGCGCCAAAACCGTCCATCTGAAGGAGTACTCGGCAACGAACGATGCTGCGCTGATCGGCGAAGGCGATGTGCCGTGGGCGGAGGTGTTCGAGTTGTGCGAGACGATTGGCGGGACTGAGTGGTATATCGTCGAACAGGAAAGTTACGCCTACCCTCCGCTTGAGTGTGTGCGCCGCTGCTTGCAGGCGCTCAAGGCGATGGGCAGGTAGGCGCTACCGCAGGAAGGCGCGGAAGACCCAGCCTTCCTGCGTCCCCGCCCGCACCCGCACCCACCTGTCTTCACCGCTGCCTGCGGTTTCTCCCAGATCAATGACGTCGTCGCCGCGCTTCAATGTTGTAACGACCGGATAATCGATGCCAGGACCGGCGCGCAGGTTCAGGCGCTCGACAGCGACAGACCATATCTGCGGTGCAGCGGTTGGCGCTGCCTGCACGTCAACCTGCGGAGTGGCAGGGAGGGTCGTTGGCGAGACGACATCTTCTGGCGGCTCGGAGATCGGACGGCTTGTTATCGGCAACTGCCAGGCGGCAACTGTCTGGATGATGGCATCGCGGTACACAAAGCCGGTTGCACCAACCACCAGCAGCGTTGCCGCCATCACGACGATCCGCTGCAACCGTCGAGGTTTGGGTTGGGGTGGCGTCAGCATCTGTTCCACTGTCGGCATCTGAACAGGGTGTGGCACAGGTCGTTGAGATGGACGGCGCGTTCGCAGCATTACGAGCGGCGGTTCCTCCTCTGACTCAGCGACATTGCCCGACAGAACCGGCAGTGCACCGGCAATCGGCGGCGCCGGTTCGGGGCGAATGATGCGTCCTTCCGGAACTATCTCCGGGCGCATCGGTTCGCGCGGTGGTGCGGCGGTGCGGGAAGACAGATGACGGATCACGATCATCGAAACCAGGAGTGCAATCAGGCTGCCGATCGCAAGCCCCGCTGTGGTTCCATCGATCTGTCCCACCAGACCTGTTGTGCGCTCAAACATGTATGACGCCGCTTCGATCATGATCTGCATCAGCGCCACCGCACATCCGACGAATGCGAACAGGGCGGCAGCGATCGCCAGTCCATCCAGCACAAAAGCAGGCGCTCCGACCGGCTTCCCGGCAAACCGGCGCGTGCGCGTCCAGATTCGCTCCAGTTCCAGCAGCACTACTGCGCTGAGCAGCAGAGCGATGATGATCGATGGCGAACCAGACACGGTAACAATCGGTGAGAAGGGAGACATATGCGCCTCGTGCACATCAAGACGACAAAGGCGTATTGGATTCATCGACAGTGCGCCAGCCCGACTCTTCCTGCGAATGCGAAAGATGACGCTCCGATGACTGCCCGGCAATAAACAGGTTCTCTTCGTTCATCTCCAGAATGCTCTTCAGCGTTTCTGCGAGCAAAAGGCGGCATCGAGGGTCGGCTGCGTGATTGCAGAGCGTTGGATCGTCGGTCAACCCACAGATGATCGTCTCGATTGTTTCTGGACGTTCTGCGATCGTTCGCGCGGTGTACTGGAATGCCCATGCCTCTTGAGTGCTCAACAGTTCGACCCAGCGCGCCACAATCTCGAGCCGTGAGGTCTCGCCGCTCCATAGCGGCGGCGCCGCCCATGGCAGTGAGACATCGCCATCTGCTGTTTGCGCCTGATCAAGCGCAGCTCGCCAGGCGACCCATTCAGGAGGATCGTCGCGCCCGTCCTCGTCGTCGTGCATGGGGGAGACATGCGTCGGGACATGCTGATTGTCGTTCCGAGGATCAGCGTCACACGCCGGAGCGCATGTTTCTGGTGCGACCATTCGCCATGCAGACGTTTCGTTTCCTGTCTCTTCGACGTTGGTGCGCTCATCTTCCCAAATCGGGCTGATCGATGCAGTATGGTGCGCTGATGGGAGGGGCTGATCGGCGCCGATGTCATCGTGTTGTACGGGACCTCGCGCATCTGCCGCCTGTCGTGCCCCGATAGTCTGCGAGTCGGACAGCATCGGGCGCAGCGCAGGTGCATCCAGCGCAGGCGGATGCGCAAGAATCTGCACGGCAGGTCGCAGCAGTTCGAGATTACTGGCGGCAAGTGTGGCTTTGAGCACCGTATCGTGCCACAACTCATCGGTCATCGCTGTGATTGCGTCCCGTTCCTGATGCGGGGCGAAGCGCGCAGCGACCCGGTGCAGCGAGCGGTGCACTGCGGCGTGAATAATCGGTTCAGCGGTTGCTGGTGTGTGCAGTTCGCCATCGCGTGAGCGCAAGCGGTAGAAACCGCCGACTCGTACTGTAAACGTCGCACCGGGCTGGCTGCTTTCGAGCACAAGTGACAAGATCAGCGGACGATCACGGAATTGCTCATACACTGTCTCGGCGAACTCGCGGGCGTGATGATCAAGTTCGATGGCCACATCGGCGCGTCGTAACGCCAGCCCCAACTGATCGAACCGCTGCGGCAGTTCATTGCCGCTCATGAGCGCTTCGAGGAGGTATTCTTTGAGCAATCCGCTCTGTTCGATACCGAGTTTCTGCGCAATGGCACGCGCGCGCTGAACGATTGCCGCCTCGAATTCGTGCAGCACGTCGGCGTGCTCGACGGCGATGCGCTCGGGTCGCACCACCTGATAGACAAGCCGCAGCACAGCAGTGAACGCATACCCGACATCACACGAGTCGAGGCGCAGGTTGAGTTCGAGCAGACGTTCGCGCAGATCCACTTCACGGTATTCGAATGGCCAGTCGAGATAATCCGAGAGAGTTCGGCGCGTATTCGCGGGAATAATGGAAATAACTCGCCCGCGACGGGAGATGACCAGCGCGATGTGCGGTTGCGCGGTAAGGGGCGCAAAGCGCACGATCTCGCGCCATCCGCGGCGACGGATGGGACTGACCAGCGGATCTGACTGATATGCTTCCATATCGCCGCTCCCGTGCATTCCTGCGATCTTCCAGCATAAAGGGAACGATGAACGCACCTATGAGGATACGGCAGATAACAAAAATGCAACGTTTCAGTCGCGATAGGACACGGCTGCATCGGCAACATTCGCCGGATGACGGGTAAGGTGGCGATCGAGCAGCGCCAGACCGATTGCCGAGCCGATGCCGACCACCAGACAGACCAGCCAGGGGAGTGCTGGTGCGCCAATGTGGTATCCCAGGCTGTACAACGCCCCCCCGGCATAATTCCCGATCCCGCCGCCCAGCGCCAGCGCCAGTGCGCTGACGCCGAAGTACGAGCCAAGCGCCGTCGGATTCGCCAGTTCGGCAGCGACCGTCTGTTGTCCCGGCGCAGCCAGCAAGGCGCCAAATGAAAAGATCGCCACACTCGCCAGCAGCAGCCCGGTCGTACTGGCAAGCGCCACGCTGCCCAACCCCAATGCCATCAGCGCAATGCCGATCAGCAACACCGGGAGCGGGCGCAACCAGCGTTCGGCGATGCGCACCACCGGATACTGCAACACGATGCCCATTCCTGCATTCAGGGCGTAGAGCCAGCTCACGGCATCAGCAGTCCCGGCAAGCGTGCGCGCCGCCAGGGGAAGCGAGATGGTCATCTGCACCCACATGAACCAGTATCCCATCAGCAGCACATTGAACGCCATGAAGCGCCGGTCGCGCAGCGCAAGCAGAATGCCCGCCAGCAGTTCACCGCGTTCGGTTGCAACCTGCACCGGCGGCAAGAGCAGCAACGTCACAGCCGCAGCGATGAAGAAACAGCCAGCCGCCGCAAGCGCAACAAAGGCAAAATCGATCCGTAGCAACACTGCGCCCGCCAGCGGACCGAGGGACATCCCCAGGTTGCGCACGACTCCCAGCACTGCAAAGTACCGGTTGCGCTCTTCCGGTCGCGTAAGCGCAACCATCGCCGCCGACGATGGCGAATCGAACAATGCGCCGCCAATCGCCGCCATGAGCGCGCTGATCATCAGCAGCGGATAGGTTGACGCAAGCGCCAGCGCACTGAAACTGACCGCACGAATGAACATGCCGACGACGATCAATCCCTTCGCGCCGAACCGGTCTGCCAGCGCGCCGCCGAAAACGGTCAATCCCTGCTGCGTTAACTGACGGATCGCCAGCACCAGTCCTATCGCTCCCGCCGACCATCCCAGGTCATCAACGTAGCGTATCGATATAAGGGGGATAACCATGAAGAATCCGCCCCACATGAGGAAAGTAATCACCAGCATCACCACTGCGCCGCGTCGTCGCTGTGCAGGTGGAAGGAGCACCGGGTTCCGTGCGTCTGTCATCAACTCGTCATCCTGACTATACGAGCGGCTATGGACGAATACCGTCGGGCATAGTAGCATGGAACATCACAGGCGGCGAGCTCGCTCAAAAATCCACGGCACCCGGTATCGACAGAGGCACGGAAAGTTTGCATCTATGACCCAGGCAGGTCACAGCGAAACACGGCAATCCGCCGATGCTTTGCTTCAGGCGCGTGCTGTGAACAGCGCAGCCCATATCCGGGTTGTTGCCGATACTGGCGATGGCGTCGAGCACAAATCGGTTGCGCAGACGCTCAAACGCGAACGACAGCTCAATCTCCTGACGCAACTGTTGCACAGTGCACACGACATTGAGAGCATCATGCCTGAATTGATGCGTCTGGTTGTTGACCTGGTCGAAGCAGACGCTGGCGCACTCCCGCTGATCACACCGGACGGTGAGAAACTGGAGTTTCGCTACACCTTCGGGGTGCCAGAGGCATTGCAGGGGCTGCATCTCCCCCGCAGTTCTTCGCTTGCCTGGAAGATCATTGACGAACGTTTGCCAGCGCTGGTGAACGGCTATCATCGCAGCGAGCGCGCGCTGCGCGAACTTGTTGAGCACGATGTACGCGCCGTCGTTGGTGTGCCGGTCGTTGCCGATGGGCGACCGATCGGCGTCCTCGCGGTCTATCGTATCGGACGCGATGAACCATTTACGGTTCACGACCTGAACATTCTGACGGTTATTGGCAGGCAAATAGGACTGACCATTGAGCGCCTCCGGCACTATCAGGCAGCCATTCAGGAAGCGGAGCGCCGGGCGGCGCTGTTCAACGCCAGTCAACAGATCGGCGCGATCCTCGATCTGCCGCACCTCTACCGGGCTATTCATCAGGCGGTAGCATCGCTCATTCCCTGCGATTCCTTCGCGCTATCCCTGGTCGATCCTGGCAGTGAGCGATTGAACACTGTCTACTCCAGCAGTGACCAGCCCGATCAGGACAACCATACCCTGGATGATGCAGTGGCGCAGGCGATTGCTGGCGGACAATCGCTGTGCATCACGGGTGGCGGTCGAGACACGCGCCTGCTGATCGTCATGCGGCGTGGCGACCGGATATTGGGCGTGATGTCGGTGCACGTGCGCGCGACCTGCGTGTATTCAGCCAGTGACCTTGAGATGCTTGATCAAGTGGCGACGACGGCTGCTATTGCGATTGAGAATGCGCGTCTTTTTGAAGACGCACGGCGTGAAGCGGACGTGCGCACCCGTCTGTACGAAGCGAGTCAACGTCTCGGCACCCTGTTCGATCTGAACCAGATCTACGACGAGATCTATCGCGCCACGATATCGCTGGTTCCGTGCGATGGCTTTCTGATTGCGCTCAAGATGGGTGAGCAGGGTCCAGCGGGGGTTATCTACTGCGTCGGGCGCGCATACAGCAAAGCGTGCGCCGATCTGGCGAACCGCGCAATTACGAACCGGGAATCGTTGCGCTGTGACCATGATGAATGCGGCAGCAGCGTGCTCGTTGCCGTCATGCGGCGCGGCGGGCGGGTCATCGGTGCAATTCTCGTTCGTGCGTCTCGACCATATGCGTATACTGACGCCGACTGCAGCGCACTCGAACTGCTTGGGGCGACGGCGGCGATTGCCATCAACAATGCGCACCTGTTCGCCGAAGCGCGTCGCCATGCAACCATTGATGAACTGACCGGCGTCTGGAATCGACGTACCTTCTTCGAGAATGTCAGACGCGAGTTTCAACGCAGTCAACGCACGTTGCATCCGCTGGCAATCCTCATGATCGATGTTGATCATTTCAAGTCGGTCAACGACACCTACGGGCACGCAGCCGGTGATCAGGTGTTGCGTGGCGTGGCAGAACGTTGCCGCAATCAGTTGCGCGTGATTGACATTATCGGTCGCTACGGCGGCGAAGAATTTGCGGTGGCGCTCCCTGAAACCGACATCCACGCCGCCGGACAGATCGCCGAGCGCCTGCGCATCGCCGTTGAGCGTGCTCCATTTGTGACCGATTACGGATCGATTTCGCTCACGATCAGTGTCGGCGCAGCAGTCTATCATCCCGATGATCACGTCACGCTTGATGCCGTCATTGATCGCGCTGATCGGGCATTGTATATCGCCAAGCGCAGCGGTCGCAATAGTGTTCGTGTCTGGTCATATCCGGCGACGACGGTGACTGACGGATAAGCTATCTTCCTGGTTCTTCGGAGTATGCCGAAGAACCAGGAACAGAGAACCAGACGCTGCTCGCCGTCCGCTCGCTTCCACCTGCCATCCGAAATGTCCTCCTGTTTATTGTGGCGCGCCTTCAATCTGCGCCACCAGTCGCGGCAGAACAACGGCAACCAGGATCATGCCCATCCCTGCGATTTGCAGAGCTTCGAGGCGCTCGCCGAGCAATGTGACGGCGATGAGTGTCGCAACCGGCGCTTCGATCACTGAGATCAGTCCGGCGACCTTCCCTGGAATGTGACGCAACGAAAGGGTGAACAGCGCATACCCGCCAAGGGTTGGACCGATAGCAATGATTGCCAGGATCGCCCAGGCTGCCGGGGTCTCGATTGCCCAGATATACGATCGCGTCATTGGAGCGAGTTGATCGGCTGCCAGCGCCAGCGCCAGGAGCGTGAGCGAGCCGAAGGTCATCGTATATGCCAGTGTCGCCCACGGACTGATGGACGGTGCATTGCGCTGACCAACCAGCACATAGACGGTATGGGTCAGCGCAGTCAGCAAGCCGACCATCGCGCCCAGCCAGCTGATCCGCAGGATCGCAGGATCATACGCGCGGACAACGAGCGCGCACCCTGCCAGCGCCAGCGCCAGCGCTGCCAGATGCACCTTCTTGATCGGTTCGCGAAACAGCGCCCACGCGCCAAGCGTGACAAATGCGGGATAGGTGTAGATCAACACAACGGCAATCGCCGCACCGTTCAGAGTCACCGACCAGAGCCAGAGAGCGTGGTAGATGCCGATGGAGACCATCCCGGTCAACGCAAGATGTCCGACGGCGCGCCTGCCGATATGCAAGAGCGAAGGACGGAATGCCAGAAGCCCGCCGCCGCAAACCAGCGCGATCAGCAGATCGCGCCAGAGCGCCAGCGTCAAACCAGGAGTTGCATACTGTGTCATGAGGTACGCCAGACCAGGCGCTGTCGATGCCCAGACGACCGCTGCGAGCGCACTGAGCGTATAACCGGTGTGGGGTTGGGGTTGCATAATACCGATGTTCCTTTTGAATGCTGCGCCGGTACCGGCGCGATATTTCTGCTACAATGACAGAGAGGAGCATGTCGCTTGACTTCCTTCCATCATGGTGCTATACTACAGCCATAACGCAGTGCGTTATGAGCGTGGGACGCGACATGATCCTTCGTGAACATATCGTAGCAGCAGGAGGTCACCCATGACCGAGGAAGTCGAAGTCAAAGTCACCGAAGTCGAGGAGAGCGCCCCTGGCGCCAACAAGTGGATCATCGATGGCATGCGTCGGTTGTTGCTCGCCAGCTTTGGCGCCGTCGCTATGACCTTTGATGAAGTCGAAGCATTCGTCAAGAAACTTGTGGAGCGCGGCGAACTCGCACAGAAAGACGCCGAGAAGTTGCTGCACGAAATGCAGCAGCGTCTGACCGCCAATCGCCCGCAGGTGGAGAAGGTGAGCGACCGGGTCGAGCAGGGGATGGAGGAGTTTCTCAACCGGTTGAACATTCCGTCCAAGCGCGATATCGATGAACTGAGCGAGAAGATCGCGCAACTGGCCGCGCGCGTTGAGGAACTGCGGAAGAGCCAGGGATAACCGAAGTCTGACGCCAAATCAGTACGAACAACCGGAAACCGGGAGGCGCTGTCGCACTCCCGGTTTCTGTGTCAATTCTCAATTCTCAATTCTCAGTTCTCAGTCCTCAGTTCTCAATTCTCAATTCTCAGTTCTCAGTTTTTGGTTCCCGGTTCTCAGTTCTCAGTTCCTGGTTCTCAGTTCTCAGTTCTCGGTCCCCGGTTCTGGTTTGCAGCACATCCCCATGCTATACTGATGCCATGCACAAAACCGGCACATCAAAGGCGAGGTCGTCGATGAAGGCTGTGGTCATGGCTGGCGGTGAGGGATCGCGTTTGCGCCCGCTCACAATCAACCGCCCGAAACCCATGGTGCCCATTGTTGATCGCCATGTTCTGGCACATATCATCGAGTTGTTGAAACGGCACGGCATCACTGAAATTGTGATGACCGTTCAATATCTGGCAAATGTTATTCAGGATCATTTTGGCGATGGATCGGCATATGGCGTACATATCGAGTATTCGCTCGAAGAACAGCCGCTTGGCACAGCTGGCAGCGTCAAGAATGCCGAACGTCTTCTCCGCGAGCCTTTTCTGGTCATATCCGGCGATGCGCTGACCGATTTCGATCTGAGTAAAATCATCGAATTTCATCGCAGCAATGGCGCTACTGCGACCATTACCCTGACCCGCGTGCCCAATCCGCTCGATTATGGCGTCGTGGTGGTGGATGAACGCGGGTATGTGCGTCAGTTTCTCGAAAAGCCGAGTTGGGGCGAGGTTTTTTCTGATACGGTCAATACCGGCGTCTATGTCGTCACTCCGGAGATTTTCCGCTATATCGAAAAAGGTGCATTCACCGACTGGTCGAAGGATGTCTTTCCCAGGATGTTGCGCAGCGGCAATATTCCGATCGGCTATGTCGCCGAGGGATACTGGACGGACATCGGCACCATTGAAGAATACATGCGCGCCAGCCGCGACTATATGCAGGGCAGGGTCAATCTGCCGCGCGTCGGCGAACGCATCTTCGATGAGGTATGGGTTGAGGGGGATGTGGAGATCGCGCCCGACGCACAGTTCCACGGCCCGGTGTTCCTGGGGCATGGCGTCAAGATCAAGGGCGGCGTCATCATCCACGGTCCTTCGGCTATTCGTGACTATACCATTATCGACACACGCGCAACGATTGATCGGTCGATCATCTGGCGCAACTCGTACATCGGCGAACGCGCTGAACTGCGCGGCGCCATCGTGATGCGGCAGTGCAATATCAAAAGCCGCGCCGTACTGTTTGAGGGGTCGGTGGTTGGCGACCAGACGATTATCAATGCTGGTGCGGTTATCGGTGCAAACGTCAAAATCTGGCCCAGCAAAGAAGTTGAGGAAGGCGCAACAATCAGTTCCAGCATCATCTGGGGGTCGCAGGGACGTCGCGTACTGTTCGGTCGGTCAGGAATATCGGGGCTGGTCAATATCGACCTGACGCCGGAGTTCGGCGCGCGGCTCGGCGCCGCCTTCGGCGCTACGCTGCCACGTGGCGCCGTGGTGACGACCAGTCGCGATACGCACTACACGCCGCGCATGATTAAGCGTGGATTGGTCGCTGGACTGCCGTCCGCCGGGGTACACGTCGCCGAATTGCACGATGTGCCGCTGCCGGTCGCACGTGTCATCACGAAGGCGATCAATGCTGCTGGCGGCGTTCACGTTCGCCTGTCGCCACTCGATAATCGCGTCGTAGATATCAAGTTTTTCGATGCCGATGGTCTTGATATTGATACCGCCACCGAGCGCAAGATCGAAGGGATCTTTTTCCGTGAAGATTACCGGCGGGTCTATCTCGACGAAATTGGGCGCATCAACGAGGTTGAGCATATCAATCAGATCTACACCGACATGTTCCTTGGCGCGTTGCGTCCTGATGCGCTTGCCAGCATTGCGCGCAATTTTCAACTGGTGATCGATTACGCCAACGCGAACACGTCAAACTTCCTGCCAGCGATTCTCCGTCGCCTGCACATCGAAGCGGTCGAACTGAATGCCAACCTCGATGCGCAACTGCTCTTCCAGACGCCGCAACAGTTCGAGGCGGGCATGGAACGGCTGGCGCGCATCACGCCGGTGCTCGAAGCGTCACTGGGCGCCCGGCTCGATGCAGGCGGCGAGAAACTCTTCCTGGTAGACGACACCGGACGACGCCTGCCAGGGATGCAGGCGCTGGCGGCGGTTACCGCGCTGGCAATGGCGGTCAACGGCGGCGGCGCTGTTGCAGTGCCGGTGACGGCGCCACGCGCATTTGAAGTCATAGCAGCCCGCTACGGCGGTCAGATCGTGCGCACCCGCGCCACGCTTGGCGCGCTGATGAGAACGGCAGCCGCTCATCGCGACATGTTATTGCTCGGCGATGGCGCCGGCAACCTGATCTTCCCCTCGTTCTACCCCATTGCCGACGGTATGTTCGCCATCGTCAAGATCGTAGAGTTGCTGGCGCTGCAACAGGTGCGTCTGTCGGAGATCGTGCGCGATCTGCCGCACTATTTCATGAGCCAGGCGCGCGTTCCCTGCCGCTGGGAGTTCAAGGGCAAGGTCATGCGCATTTTGAACCAGCAGTATCAGGATCGCAAACTCGATCAGGTTGATGGCGTAAAAATCGATCTTGGCGATGAGTGGGTCTTGATCCTGCCCGATCCCGATGGTCCCTTCTTTCACGTCATTGCCGAAGGCAGCAGCGATGAACAGGCGCGGGTGCTGGCGGAGAAGTATGCCGGGTTGGTGACCGGCTTACAGTAACAGCAGGTTACTCGTCGAAACTGGCAGAGGAGAATCCATCAGGCAGCAACTCGCCGATCAATGCCACGCGCCACGCGCCGCGCAGGTTTGCCATGACCACAATGGCGCGCGGCGCAAGTTCGAAGATGACCTGACGGCACCCGCCACAGGGACTCACCGGTCCAGGCGTGTCGGCGATCACTGCCAGCGCGACAATCTCGCGTTCGCCAGCAGCGTAGGCGTTGAACAACGCCACCCGTTCGGCGCAGATCGTCGATGGGTACGCAGCGTTTTCGATGTTGCATCCGGGAAACGTCACTCCCGACGCCGTCAGCGCCGCAGCGCCAACGGCGAACCGTGAATATGGGCAGTACGCCCGTTGGCGCGCAGCGGCAGCGACAGCGAGGAGATCGGCAAGATCAGGTGTCAGGGTGTGCATGTTCCTGATCCTCATTGTCGCGCACAGCGTGAACTTCGTTTTCCTGCGGTAAACGGTACTGCAGGCGCAGTCGCCGCAGGCGTAACCCATCCATCGAAAGCACCGTGATGGTCACATCGCCATCCAGATGCACCGTGTCGCCAACCTTCGGCACGCGACCCAGGCGCTCGAACACGATCCCGCCGATCCGATCCGACTCTTCCGACGTCAGGCGCAGACCGGTCAGGTCATTAATGTCATCAATCGGAACGCGTGCATCCACCTCCAGATCGCCAGCGCCAAGTTCTGTGATCGGTTGCTCATCGACGTCGTACTCATCCTGAATTTCCCCGACGATCTCTTCGATCACATCTTCGATGGTAACCAGCCCGGCGGTGCCGCCATACTCATCGACGACGATCGCCAGGTGCACTTTGCGCGCTTGCAAATCCTTGAGCAGGGCATCGACTTTCATCGTATCGGGGACGAAATGCGCGGTTCGCAGCAGTGATCCTATTGACGCCTCTCGCTGCCCGGAGCGCAACCAGAGCAGCAGATCTTTGGCGTACAGAATCCCCACAATATGATCGATGGTCTCGCGGTACACCGGAATACGCGAATGTCCTTTGGCGATGATCACATTCAGCGCCTCATCGATGGACGCCGTTTCCTCGAGCGCGACAATATCGACCCGCGGGATCATCACTTCGCGCACGGTTGTATCGCCGAAGGAAAAGATGCCCTCGATCATTTCCCGCTCATCCGGTTCGATCAACCCCTCTTCTTCGCCGACATTCACCAGCAGACGCAGTTCTTCTTCGGTCACCAGCGGCATCTGTGGCGCCGCCTGACCGCTGGCGACGCGGATGAACGGGCGGGTCAGCAGTTCGACCACCCAGATCAACGGCGCCAGCACGCGGGCGCTGAGCGCCATCGGACCGGCAAGCGCCTGCGCAGCATGGGTGGGATTGCTGATCGCCAGCGCCTTGGGCAATGCTTCGGCGAAGATCAGAATAAGGAACAACAACCCGCCAAGCGCAGCGATCTGCCACTGAAGCGGTTGACCGGCGCATAAGCGCAACAGCAGCGCAGTTGCAGCAATGGTTGCAGCGCTGTTGAGAAGCAGAATGGTCGCTTTGAAGCGGTACGGTTCGGTAAGCAGGCGGTCGATCAGTTGCGCACGCCGCCTGTCGCTCTCGTGAAGCAGCCCGAGACGATGGCGTCCAATCGCGGTCATTGCAGCATCGACCGCTGACGTGAATGCCAGGAGCAGGAGACTGACGATAATACCTGCCAGAACCAGGCCAGTTTCAACGTCCAACGTGCCAATCCTCAACCGTGCGGTCGTGCGATGTCGGGTT
Organism: Roseiflexus sp. RS-1; assembly: GCF_000016665.1. Lineage (NCBI taxonomy): Bacteria > Bacillati > Chloroflexota > Chloroflexia > Chloroflexales > Roseiflexaceae > Roseiflexus > Roseiflexus sp. RS-1. The sequence continues at coordinate 5,510,102 of NC_009523.1, read as the reverse complement.
TTCTCACGAGAACAGCGCGCTCAACGACAGATCCTTATGGATGCGCATGATGGCTTCGGCAAACAGGGGCGCAACGCTGATCGCGCGAATGCGCGCTTCACGACATCCTTCGGGGAGTGGAATGGTGTTTGTGACGATCGTTTCAACCAGCGTTGATCGGGCAATAATCTCAGTCGCATCGCCGGCAAAGATGCCGTGGGTAGCGCAGGCGTACACCGCATTCGCACCACGTTCACGCAAAGCGCGCGCCGCTTCTGCCAGCGTTCCCCCGGTTGAGATCATGTCATCGACGATCACCGCCGTCTTTCCTTCCACATCGCCGACCATATCAAGCATCTCAGCCACGTCGGGTTGCGGGCGTTGCTTGGCAATGATCGCCAGCCCGGCGCCGATCCGCTCACGAAAACTGTTGGCGCGCCCCACGCCGCCAGCGTCGGGAGAGACCACCACCAGGCGCGGCAGGTTCATGCTCCGAATATGCTCAGCGAGAATGGGACCGGCCTGCAGATGATCGACCGGAATATCGAAAAACCCCTCGATCGCTGGCGCGTGCAGATCCATCGTCAGCACTCGATCGGCGCCAGCGGTGCGGATCAGGTTGGCGACCAGTTTTGCCGAGATCGGCTCACGCCCTGTGGTTTTCTTTTCCTGCTTGGCATACCCGTAGTAGGGAATGACCGCCGTTACCCGCGCTGCTGACGCGCGTCGCAATGCATCGATCAGGAGCAACAGCTCCATCAGATTGTGGTTGACCGGAGTGCAGGTTGGCTGGACGACGAACACATCGGAGCCGCGCACATTCTCCTCGACCTTGACGCGCGTTTCGCCGTTTTTGAATGTGCCGACCGTAGCGCGACCGAGGTTGATGTTCAGGTATGATGCAATCTCCTGCGCCAGGGGCCGGTTCGCATTGCCGCTAAAGATCTGAAGACGCCCTTCCATATGTGTTATGCCTGGTAGAATGTGTCGGCGCCATCCTGCACACCACGTAGATGGGCAAATGGACCGACGATAGCCTGTGCCGGTATCACAACTCTTTCAGCAAATGTGTAGCGCACATGTGCGCCATCAGCAACGATCGTATCGATCAGCGATGTATGGGGACCGATGATGCAGCCAGTTCCTACCCGGGTCGCCCCGCGCAGCATTGTTCCCGGCAGCAGCATCGTATCCTGCCCAACAACCACATCAACATCCACATACGTTGCCTCAGGATCGACGACGGTCACGCCGCTGCGCATCAGCGTGTCGAGCAGTCGTGCGCGTAGAATACGTTCCGCCTGCGCCAGTTGCACGCGGTCATTCACGCCGAACGCTTCGGTCGGGTCGGTTGCGACGAGCGCCTGCACCGCGCCAACGCCGCCATCAGCAATTGCCAGTGCGATCAGGTCAGTCAGGTAATACTCGCCTTTCACCGGGCTGCGCTGCACACGGTCGAGCGCGGGCCACATCCATTCGGCGTCGAAGCAGAGGATTCCGCTGTTGACTTCGGTGATGGCGCGTTGAGCGTCGGTGGCGTCGCGTTCTTCAACAATGGCGGTCACATCACCTTCCGCATTCCGCACCACCCGACCATACCCGGTTGGCGGTTCTGCGATAAAACTCAGGAAGGCGACCAGGGCGCCGTGTTCACGGCGCAGCGCCACGAGGCGTTGCAGGGTGGCGCTACGGATCAGCGGCGCATCGCCAACCAGCACCAGCACATCATCACACTGATGGCGCAGGATTGGGCGCGCCTGGAGTGTTGCGTGCCCTGTTCCAAGCCGGTCAGCCTGTACGACGTAGCAATACCGGTCACCAAAGCGAGCGCGCACCGTATCGAGCGTATCCGGGGCGAGCACGATTGCGCTGATTGCCGGTTGCAGCATATCGACCGCTGCCAGGATGTGTCCGAGCAGTGGCCGACCGCAGAGCGAGTGCAGCACTTTGGGCAGCGCCGACCGCATACGGGTGCCTTCACCGGCGGCAAGAACAACAACTCCCAATCGCACTGTCGTGAAGAAGGGGACCACAAGGTGATCCCCTGCGCTCGTCCCACTGCCATGGCTGCCGGGCCAGGATTCGAACCTGGACAGACGGATCCAAAGTCCGCCGTGCTGCCATTACACAACCCGGCACTGCTTTCTATGTACATTATAGCACACGGGCTGAGAGTTCTGACAGACGATGTGGCGACGCTGCACCCTTGCCGGTTGCGTTGCATCGGTACGGGAGAGCGCGGTCACGGCGTCCGTCCTGGCGTCGTGGCGGGCATCACAGCGGCGCCGACGGCGCACGTCTCAATGATGGCGGGACGCCAGCTGCTGTTGCGCTGCGCGCAGAACATTGCGCAACAGCATGACATTGGTCACCGGTCCTGTACCGCCGGGAACCGGGGTAATCGCAGAAGCAACGTTGACGACACTGTCAAAATCTACGTCGCCAACCACACGCCCGTCTTCGAGCACATTGACGCCAAAATCGACGACGACAGCGCCGGGTTTGACCATATCGCCGGTGATCAGGCCGGGTTTGCCGGTGGCAGCAACAACAATGTCGGCGCTGCGCACGACTGCTGCCAGGTCTTTTGTGCGCGAATGGGCAATGGTGACGGTGGCATGCTCGTTCAGCAGCAGCAGCGCCATGGGTTTCCCCACAACGACGCTGCGCCCGACAACCGTTGCGTGCTGCCCTTTGAGGGGAATGTTATTGCGCAGCAGCAGTTCCATACCGCCAGCCGGAGTGTTGGGGATCAGTCCCGGTCGCCCCATGGCGAGGAGTCCTGCGTTGTACGGATGCACGCCATCGACATCCTTAGCCGGGTCGATCTGCGCAATAGCGCGGGCGGAATCCAATCCCGGCGGCAGTGGCAGGTGGAGCAGAATGCCGTGGATCGTCCGGTCGAAACTCAGCGCGCTGATCGTTTCTTCGAGCATCGCCTGGGTCGTTTCCGGTGGCAGGGTGTGGTCGGTGAAGGTTATGCCGATCTCCTCACATCCTTTGCGGATGGTGCGTGTGTAGCGATCAGAGGCGGGATCGCCTGCAATTTTGACGACGGCAAGCGAAGGAGCGATGCCGTTGTTCTGAATGAATGCCTGCGTATCGGCGCGCAGTTCCTCGCGGAGTGTTTTTGCAAGCGCCCGCCCGTCAAGTATGATGGCAGTCATAGATACGCCTCCCTGTTGTCTGCTGCGACGTAAGTATTATTATGAGTTGAAGGTTGAAGGTTGAAGGTTGAAGGTTGAAGGTTGAAGGTTGAACGTTGAAGGTTGAAGGTTGAAGGTTGAAGGTTGAACGTTGAAGGTTGAACGTTGAACCTTGAACCTTGAACCTTCCACCTTCCACCTTCCAACTTCAACCTTCCACCCCCATCTCCTCAATCGCCACCGCCAGCCCGATCGTTCCCCAGAGCAATGCGCTCATATGGCTGAACTCGATGTTGAAGAAGTAGTGATCGAGCAGCCCCACCGCCAGCGCAGCAGCCAGCGCCGCCTGCAACGACACCAGCCATGCGACCCGTTCTTCGTCGCCAATCACGCTGGCAGCACGCAAAGCGCGCCAGTTTCGCACGAAAAACCAGATCATAATCCCCAGAAATGCGGTCAGACCGACGAGACCGGTGCGTTGAGCAATCGCCAGATAGATGCTCGACACTCCTGCAACCAGGTCGATCTCCGGCGCCTGACCAAAGCCAATGCCGAACACCGGATATGCCTGAATAATGGCGATGGCATTCTGGTATTCCGCCAGGCGCATCTGGTTCGCCCGGTCGCGGAACTGCACCCCTTCGACGATCCGCTCGACGAAACGCTCACCGACCCCAAGCCCGATGAATAGAACGGCAGCCAGGGCGCCGGTCGCCAGAATGACCCACCAGAGCTGTCGGTAACGCAGCGTCGCCACATACATGGCAGCGACGATCATACCACCCAGCGCCGCGCGCGAATACGTCAGGAACAGCGCCAGCAGAATGACGCCCGTAGCAACGAGCAGCATGCGTCGCGGCAGCGTCGGACGTTCACTGACCAGTTGCGTCGCCGCCAGCGCCCCGATCAGCGCCAGCATGCCACCAAAACTGTTGGGATCGACCGACAGACCGATCGCGCGCATCAATCCATTCGGGTCGTCTTCAACATAGCGCAGAACGCGCCCCTCGGTGGGGTAGCCGATCCGCCCAAACGACACCAGAATCTGAAGCGCCATCTGGTCGGGAATAACATACAACACCAGCGCGATCACTGCCGAGATTGCTGCACCGATGATGAGAAAACGGAAGACCCAGCGCACCGTTTGTCGGTCGCGCACGCAGTTGACGACGCTGAAGAAGAACAGGGTCGCCATTGTGAATTTGACGTAGTTGTGCAACAGCGATGGTTCCGGACTGGCATTTGAGCCAAGCAAGAAAGCAAACAGGGTGATGCCCAGAAAGCCGATCAGCGCCATGCCCATCGGTGTGATCGTCACCCGCTCATCACCGCGCACCAGCATCCGCATGATCCAGACCCCCATCAACGCCGCAAGCGCCAGGGTCAGCAGGGTTGGCGTGATCACTGCCCGGAACGGCAGCGTTGCGAAGGGCACGATCGTTGCGATCCCGATGACGGTCGCAAGCCCGACACGGGTATCGACCAGAATGGCGTAGACCCCTGCCAGAGCTGCCAGGGCTGCGAATCCAAGCCAGAACGGCGCGAATGCCGCCACTGCGCCACCGGCAAGACCGACCAGGATCGCAGCCAGCGACGCCATCAGCGGGCTGCGTCCGATCAGAGCGGCAAGACGGTCGCGTTCGCCGACCGGGAAGGAAGAAAAGCACGTTCTTAATCGCATATTGCGGGTCATAAGCAGCCTCTTGCCGGTCACGTGCCCGTTCGTAGCGTACTCGTTACTAACGAACTGGTTTGACGGACATAGTATACTGGAATTAGAATGTTAAGGCATTCACGTATTTGACCCCTTTCAGCGATACCAGTAGCGGTGTACTCATCTTGCTGGCCACGTTGCCCGACACATACTGGAATGTACGCACAAATTAACCCACGACCTGTTGTTCTAGCCACAAACCATTCCCAACAGATCTGCCCCTGCATACAACGTCGCTTCCACGCCGACATGCAGGCGCAGCGTGTAGCCATCTCTCGTCGATTATCGACCTGTGGAAACCATACGCCTACTTTCCTGCGACGGCATGTGAGTGTCAATGATTGGCGCCTGTGTCAGGAGGCAGCACGGGCGTTCCAGGAAGGAGCGCGTCATCGTTGGCGCCCGGCGCGGAATTGCCCGTTTCGCAGTCTGCACATCAGAACGCTACGGTACAGTCTGCCTGAACGGCACGCCCGGTCTGAGCAGTGGCGTCCCGTTCAACATCAGGTGCGATGCGCGCAATTGTAACCAGAACCTTTATCATCCGTTACAGTGTAACACCTGCAAGAGACTCTACCTGCTATGCACCTTCAGCGACAGCACTTCCCCTGGCAGGCGACGATTCTGCTCGTTTTTGCAGTGGCGCCGATGATTGCCGGAGCGATCAGTTTTTCCAGTTCGCTGAATCTCATCGGGAAACCGTCGATAGGCGTCCTTCCCATCTGGCAGGACGCAATTCGCTGCCATGCCGTGTCACCGATCACGCCGCCCTCCTGGCCCGCAATGGCTGATGGTTCGCTGCAAACCGGGGATTGTATCGAGACGATTAATGGCATCTCGGCATACCACTGGCCCCTGTCCGAAGTTGAGCGCTATGCCGATGCGAAGGATGGCAGAAATCTGGTCGATGTGGGGGTGCGTCGTGGCACTGAGCGATTTCCTGTCCAGGTTGCCGCGCTCCGGTTGACCTGGCTGCACGTGTTGCAGCTTCAGTTTGGCATCCTGCCGATTGCCCTGTTCGTCTGGATGCTGGCGCTCATTGTGCTGCTGGCGCAACCTCGTGCTGAAGTGAACCAGACTTCTGCGGCGCTGTTCCTCACCCTGGCGCTGGCGATCGTCGGGTTGTATCACGGCTTGAATGATGAACAGGGCCGGTATTATACCGCTTTCACCATCGTGATCAGCATGGCCTGGATCGGGCCGTTCCTCTACCATCTGGCGCTGCTCACCCCTCGTCCTCTGGCACGGTTTGCGCCGCTGCGCTTTGCACTCCATCCTGTCGGTCTGACGACGATGATCCTGCACCTCGATAGCATGCTGGCATTCGTGCCGCTGCTGCGTCCGTGGCGTGGCGACGCTCCCGGGATCGCAACGACGATCAACGGTATAACCATGCTCATTGGACTGGGAGCATTCCTGATGCGCGCGGGATGGTGGGTATGGCGCGGTGATCGGGCAATAGCCGACCAGATGCGGGTGTTACTGCTGTCGTGGGGGATTGGCGCAGGACCGCTGACCCTGGCAAGCGCGTACTATCTGCTGACGTATCGCGCACCGTTGGGCACGTCGTTCCAGCCATTTCTCTTCTTTCTGGTCATCCTCTGCTCCGGTATCGCATATGTCATGCTGCGCTACCAGCATTTTGCCGGTCGCAGTCGCGTGCTGAACAGCCTGGCGATGATCTATATCAGCGCAACCGTCGCGTGTGCTGTGATGGTCGTGGTGCTGATCGGAATCATCCGCATGCCGGTGGATGGTCTCATGTTTACGGCGCTGTGGTTCGCCACGTTCGCAACGACCGTCTTCTGGCATACCGACAATCCATTTCAGCGTTTGTATCGCCGCTTCTTTTTGCGCCATCACCATCACTATCAGGCAACGCTCGACTTTGCCACCCGGATGAACGAGGTGTCGAACCTCGAAGATGCAGCGAAGCATGGTGCAGCCCTGGTGCGCACGGCAGTAATGTGCGATTGGGCGGCGGTGCATCCCGCGCTGACGCCGGATCGAGTATGGCTGGCGACCGGAAGCGGGGTGGAGGTGCGGCGTGTATCCGCCGCGCGCGAGGTTTCGTTCTCCCTGCCCGCGTCGCCTGCAATGACACGCGCCCTCATAAGCGAAGGAGAACAACTGGGGACGCTCTACGTTGGTTCGCGGAGCACGCAGGAGCCGTTCGACGAGGAAGATGAACGGTTGATCGGACTGCTCGCAACCATGCTGGCGAATGCAATGCATATTCGCGCGCAGATTCAGCGGCTTCTGGCAGTGCCGGCGCTGATGATCGCAGCGCAGGAACAGGAGCGTGAACGCATTGCGCAGGAAATTCACGATGGCGTCATGCCATTTTTGGGCGCCATTCCACTGGGATTGGCGCAGATCCAGCGTCGCGTGCAGGCAGGCGATTCCGTTGACGAAACCATCAGTGTCTGTGAAACCTATCGGCAGCGCGCTATCAAAACGGCGCAAGAATTGCGCGCTATTATGCGCCGCCTGCAACCGCCGCTTGTTGGTGCGACCCGCCTGGGATTGGCGATCCAGGCGTTTACCGAAGAAATCTGCGCCCTATACAATGTGCCATGTATCATCAGCGGCGCCGGAGTCGCCTATCCGTTGAACGACACGACTGCACGCCAGGCATACCGGATCGTTCAGCAGGCGGTGGTCAATGCGTTGCAGCATGCCCATCCCCGTCTTTTGCGGGTGACCGTCGCCGCCGATGAACATGGCTGGGAATGCGAGGTATCCGACGACGGAAGGGGGTTTGACCCCGATCAACCGCAGCGAAAGAATCATTTTGGACTGTTTTCGATGCACGAGCGGGCACGGACGATCGGTGCTGCCCTGACGATCGACTCGCGGCCAGGGCGCGGAACGACGGTGCGGTTGAGGTTGAAGAAAGCGTTGAAGATCGAAGATGAAACGTGGGATGTCAGCCGGTATCCGGTAAGCGTTGAAAACGTTGAAGGTTGAAGGTCGAACGTTCACCTTCAACCTTCAACCTTCAACGTTGGTTTGGTTATAATACACCTGCCCTGGATCATACGGCGGGAGCGAATTCGGTGGCAAACGAAGAGTTGCGCCTGGTCGAGTCTGCGCAGCGCGGCGATATCGAGAGTTTCAACGCGCTGGTGCGATTGTACGAAGGGCGGGTCTACAACCTGTGCTATCGGTTGCTCGGTGATGCCGAGAGCGCTGCGGATGCGGCGCAGGATGCGTTTCTGTCGGCATATCGCCACCTGCGCGCGTTCCGCGGCGGATCGTTTCGTTCGTGGGTGCTGCGCATTGCAACCAACGTCTGTTACGATGCGTTGCGCGCCCGTCAGCGCCGCTCGATTGTATCGCTCGATGCTGCGGTCGAAACCTCGTCGGAAGAAGCTGCACCGCTTCAACTTGCCGATACCGCCGAGTCGCCGGATGAATTTGCGCTGCGGCGTGAACTCGCGCGCGCTATCGAGGCGGGATTGGCGCAACTGCCGGTCGATCAGCGATTGGTTGTCGTTCTGTGCGACCTGCAAGGGTTGACGTATGAAGAAATTGCTGAAGTGACCGGCGCGAATGTGGGAACGATCAAGTCGCGGCTCAGCCGCGGGCGCGCCCGCCTGCGCGACGTGCTGCGCCAGGGGGAACTTCTGCCGCTGCGGTTTCGTCATGAGGGGGAAGAGTAAGACAGGAGCGAGGGAGTGATACGGCTACGCCTCGCTTCGATGAAGATGCACGATGACGACGCAACCACCACAACTGAACGATCGCGACCTGGAGTTAATCTCTGCCTACATCGATGGGCAGTTGAGCGCCGAAGAGCGTCGTGAAGTCGAGCGCCGTCTCGATAATGAGGCGAATCTGCGGCTGGCGTATGAGGAGTTGCGCGCAACGGTGCAGGTACTGCGCGACCTTGAGCCGGTGCGCCCGCCACGCTCATTTACGCTCGATCCGGCAAACGTTGCGCTGCAACGACCACCCGCGACACGATTGGGTTGGGGGCGGTTGCTTCAGGTTGCCGGCGTGTTTGCTGCGGTGCTGGTTGCTGCAATCGGAACGTTGAGCGTGATCGGTTCGCTGGGGAGCGGCGCCCCGGCATCGGTGCCAATGGTTGCTGCCCCCACACCTGCGCCAGCGTCTCCTTTAGAACTGCGCGAAAGTGCGCCGACTCCAGAGCGCAGCGACATTGCAGCAGCGCCAGCGGCGCTCGATGATGGATCGGGACCGGTTGCGCCCCAGGCACGTGCGACGGTCGTTGCGACGGAAGTCGCCGCACTTCCCGACGTTGCTCCGCAACCAACCATCGTGACCACGCCAGCGATTTCGTCGCCGGGAACGGTTGATCTTGCTCGACCAAAGCCACCTGCCGATTCGACGCCGCCTGCCACTCCTCCTGATCTGACCCTTCTGCTCACGCTGGCTGTTGTGGCGCTGGCAGCTGGCGGCGTGCTGCTCTGGCGCCGTCGTAAAGGATAGGCTCATATCGTAGAGGTACAACGTGTCAGAAGCTGAAAGCCGCGTGACGCGCAACCAGGAGATTGTAATCACTCCGCAAAAGCGCTCCTGGATACGCCCGATGCTGGTCGCCGCCATTGCCGTTGCCCTGAACATCATCGCATACCTGATAATACCGCCAGACCTTGCGTATCGTCTCGGGTCGCTGGGATATATCGGGGTGTTTCTGATCACCCTTATTTCCAACGCAACAATTGTTGTGCCCATTCCCTACTTCGGGCTGGTAGCAGCGCTTTCACCCGGACTGAGCATGGTCGGGGTAGGCATTGCCGGCGCGCTTGGTTCGGTGATTGGCGAGTCGGTCGGTTTCTTTGTGGGGCGGTCGGGGCGCGGGGTCGTTGAACAGACACGGTTCTACCGTTGGGTGCAGCGCCAGCTCGAACATCCCTGGCGCGCGTTTGTGGTGTTGTTTGCACTCTCGGCGCCGCCCAATCCGGCGTTCGATGTTGCCGGTCTTACGGCGGGTGCGATGGGGTTGCCGTACTGGATCTTCCTCAGCGCTGTCTTTCTGGCGCGGCTCGTGCGTTTTGGCATCGTGGCCTTCTTTGGCGGCGCAACGTAAACGTCAGGCGCCGATCGCACGCGCGCGGGGTTGTATCAGCGCTGCGACACAGCGGTTGAAGGCGATCAGATCGAACGGTTTCTCAATGATCGGCACACCTGCGCTTGCCAGCATTTCGTAGATGCTGCGCGGCGGTTGCATACCACAGACCAGCAGTATCGGAATGTGCGCGGTATGTGCAGTTGTGCGCAGTTCATCGACCCATACATATCCGGCGGCATTGTGCAACGACCAGTCGAAGATGATCAGGTCCGGCTCTCGTTGGCTGAGTATGCGGTGCGCTTCGTAGATGTGGTGCGTCACGGTGACGTGGTATCCATCAATCGTCAGCACCGCTTCGAACAATCGTCCAAGGTCGTGATCTTCTTCGACCACCAGAATGTACCCACGGCACAAATCCTTCATTGCGCTCCTCCCGTGCGTCCGACGCTCACAAATAGTGTTGCGCCCAACCGCCTGATCAGGACGAAGCTTGAAGTTGTGCGGCACAGGGAAGGCGGGTATGGCAGGCTGTCGGGCGCTACGTAAAGGAACCGTTGCAGAGCGAGGGAAGGATACGCGCGGAGGAAAGGAATCTAGGGGTACAAACCGCGAATGAGATTGGCATCGGCAACCCGGCGCACCGCCAGCAGATATGCTGCCAGCCGGAGGGAAATGCCGCGCTGCTCTGCGAGATCGCATACCTGCTCGAAGGCGTTGACCATGATCTGCTCGAGGCGCTGGTTCACGTCCTGTTCGTTCCAGAAGAACGATTGCAATCCCTGGACCCACTCGAAATAACTGACGGTAACGCCACCTGCATTTGCGAGAATATCGGGTATGACCGTAATCCCGCGCTCTTCGAGAATTGCGTCCGCCTGCGGCGTTGTTGGTCCGTTCGCGCCTTCGACGATCAGTGTGGCGCGAATGCGTTCTGCATTCTGATCGGTGATCTGATTCTCCAGCGCCGCTGGAACCAGGACATCGCACGGCGTTTCGAGCAGCGTTTTGTTATCGATGCGTTCAACGCCTGGGGCGCTGTACCCTTCCAGCAGACGGCGCGGATGTCGATCGGCGAACCGGCGCATCTCAATGATATTCAGCCCATCGCGGCACAGATACCCGCCGCTGGCATCGCCGACCGCGATCACCCGGCATCCCAACGCCGCGATGAGCGCCGCCGCCACACTGCCGACGTTCCCGAAACCCTGGACGACCACACGCAGGTCTTCCAGGCGTCGCCGCTGGCGCCGCGCCCATTCACGCACCATCAGGCTGACACCGCGCCCGGTCGCTTCGTTGCGCCCCAGCGAACCGCCCACCTGGATGGGTTTGCCGGTGACAACGGCGTTGATCGTATGTCCCTGCTGCATTGAGAGGGTATCCATGAACCACGCCATGACCTGGGGATTGGTGTTGACATCGGGTGCAGGGATGTCGCGTTCGCTGCCGACCACGATGGCGACCTCGGTCGCAAAGCGGCGTGTCAGACGTTCGAGTTCGCCTGACGACAGCGTCGTCGGATCGCAGACCACCCCACCCTTTGCACCGCCATAAGGAATGTTGACCAGCGCACATTTCCAGGTCATCCACATCGCCAGCGCGCGCACTTCGTCGATATCAACGCTTGGGTGATACCGGATGCCGCCTTTAGTCGGTCCGCGCCCCAGGTTGTGCTGCACCCGATATCCGGTAAAGATGCGGGTGGAACCATCGTCCATCAATACCGGAAAGCGGACGGTCAATTCGCGCTGTGGAACACGCAGCACCTCCCGCACATTGTCGGGCAGATCGAGCAGGGCTGCGGCGCGGTCGAACTGTTCCTGGGCGATCCGAAAGGGATTGTTGCGATCAGACCTCATTGTCTGCTCCTTGTGTTCAAAGGGTTGGCACAACCAGATAGAAAGAAAAGGACCTCAGGCGAGGTCCTTTCGCATGTAGATCCAGCTCCGTTGGTGAAGAATGAGACCGGCGAGCCAGGAGCGGCGCGTCCGATAATCGACGAAGCCAGCGCTGGCGTAGAGGCGACGAGCGGGTGTGTTCGACGCACTGACGTACAACCCCAGAAACTTTTTGCCGCGCTGGCGGGCTTCCTGTTCCACGTGATCGAGCAATGCGCGCGCAATGCCGTTGCGCCGGTAACGGGCGAGCACGGCCACATCGGTGATATACCCCTCGCTCCGCTCAATGGTATGATCGAGCAGCGACAGCGCGAAGATCGAACGCACTGCGCCCCATACGCCCAGCACCTGATGAAACGCAAGTTCTGCAGCGCCACTGGCGTCGCTGGCTGTATCCCAGGTGCGCAGCGAGATGGTGCCAACGACAAGCCCGTCAGAGTCCGCAACGAACATGCCGCGCAGGGCGCTACGCCCCTGGCGACGCCAGGCTTCTGCCATCGCCTCGATACCGCGCGCTGTACCGCGAACGCCGAAGGCGGCGCCGAACTTATCGGCGAACGCTTCGCAGTGCAACCGCAGGATGGGATAAATATCGTCCATACGCGCTGCACGGATCTGCAACGGGATGGAGATCGGCATCGAAGCGCGCGAGATTGTCAGCATATCGTTGACATCAGCAGTGCAAACGATGAGTCATGCGATGCTGCGGAGAAACGCCGGTAGGCTATGCACACGCAGCGGTATCACATTGTACCGTTGCCGGGAATGGTCGTCAACTGGAAGAACAGTATCGATATGCTATAATAAGCGAACCGTGGTCCTTCTTTGTGCGGTATACTGGCCTGTCGTCAATCGCTGCCACGCTGCAACTCGCAACGCCGCATGCGGCAATTCCCTGAAAAGTTAGATGAGCGTCATGCGCATTGCAATCGACGCCCGTTTGAATGCCTATCGTACCGGTGGCATTCCTCAATATACGCGCCAGTTGATGGCTGCACTTGCCCACGTTGCGACTGATGACCAGATTATCAGTCTTCAGCATCGTGATCATCTGCGCCCGCTAGTCGTCGCGCCGAACGTTGCGCGCCATCCACTCTTTACTCCGCCGCATCATCGCTTCGAACGCTGGATATTGCCGCTGGAAGTGCTGATCACGCGACCTGACGTTCTCCATTTCCCGGATTTCATTGCGCCTCGTTATCGATTCTGCCCGACAGTCGTGACGATCCACGATCTCGCATTTATGCGCTATCCTGATATTCTTGACCGTGCCGCTGCTGCATATTACCGGCAGGTGGGTGAAAGCGCTGCACGCGCTGATGCGGTGATTGCGGTTTCTGAAACGACCCGGCAGGATATTGCTCAGTTTCTCGATCTTCCACCCGAGCGGATCGATGTGATCTATGAGGCTGCTGCGCCGATCTACACGTCGCTGTCGCTTCGTCCTGGCGAGGCGCGGGTGTTATCGGGCGTGCCTCTGACTGAAGGCTCATTTATGCTATTCGTCAGCACCCTCGAACCGCGCAAGAACCTGCCGACCCTGTTGCGGGCGCTGCGGATCTGTCTCGACCGGCGACCCGATCGCGGGTACCGGCTGGTGGTTGCGGGGGCGCGTGGATGGCGTGATGAAGACATCTTCACGACAGTGCGCGATTTGCGCCTCGCGGATGACGTCATCTTTGCAGGACGTGTCGGTCAGTACGATCTGCGCTGGCTGTATAATGCATGCCGTCTGTACGTCAATCCGTCGCTCTACGAAGGATTTGGTCTGCCATTGCTGGAAGCAATGGCGTGTGGCGCCGCCTGTCTTGCCTCATCGAGTTCCAGCCTGCCCGAAATCGGCGGTGACGCGGTCGAGTATGTACCGGCGCTCGATGCTGGCGCATGGGCGGATATGATCGAGGCGCTGTGGGACGATCCGGATCGTCGCGCCACGATGGGCCGACTCGCGCGTGCGCGGGCGGATCAGTTTTCGTGGCAGCGCACTGCACGTGAGACGCTGGCGGTCTATCGTCGCGTCGTCGCGCGCGTGCCGCGTCCATCCCCGCTCCCCGTGGCGGTGAACGTCAATCCTTCTCTACCTGAGTCACCGGAACGACTGGCGAGGTGTATCCGCTGCGGGCAGCATCTTGTGTCGGCGCCAACCGAGGGAACGATCATCGTCGGCGCGTCTCAGAAATGCCAGATTGCTCCGAGAGCGTGGATGTGCCCTGATTGCGGTCACATCGAACTGCTGGCAATACCGGCGGAAGCGCCATTCCCTGCTGACCGCGCTGATTCTACCCCTGTGATGTCGCAGCAACCGGACGTTTCATCAGAATCGTTCGATGTCGCCGTATCTGCCGCCCCGCAAGAGCCGGTATCGCTCTCCGACGAAGCGCCTGATCTGCCAGTCGATCAGGCGCACGGAGACGAGACGATCCCGGTAGCAGCGCCTGAGCGTGAAACCGCGCATCCAGGCGACCTGTCGTTGGGTATGGGCGCCCAAAGGCAGGAAGGCGTCGAGGGGTCGTAAGGGCGTCAGATCGACTCTGGTAGGACACGGTGCACAGTCCACCGGTGTTTGTTCCCTCTCTGCGCTGTGTGCCACGGAGTGCGGGCGTCCCGCCCTTGCAGGGCAGGCGGGGACGGGATGAAGATTAAGAAATGACAGCATTTCTCAGATACGTTGACCGTCGTCTGGATCCTCCGTGTCGCAGGAGGCGCCCGCTTCCGGTGGCGAGTTTAACCTTGCCTGATAGGTTCAACGGATGACACCCTCCCGCAGGCTCGGAGCCTGCGAGGGTCTTCTTAAGGCTCAACCTCTATGAGAACTGGTATAAATCGGTATTCGCCCCTTGCCGTGGGGCTGATGGAGATTGAGAATTTATTCCGCTATACCGCACGAGCCGTCGGGCTGATGGAGATTGAGAACTTAATCCGGTATGCGCCTCTTGCCGTCGGGCTAATGGAGATTGAGCAATTAAATCCGCTCTACCGCGCTAGCCGTGGGGCTAATGGAGATTGAGCATTAAATCCGCTCTACCGCACGAGCCGTGGGGCTGAAGCCCTCGGCTAGACAAGGCGAAGCCCGCCTGCGCGGGCTCGAGCGGATTATGTATTCAAAGACCATGAGCCCTTGGCTAGACAAGGCGAAGCCCGCCTGCGCGGGCTAGAGCGGATTAAGTATTCAAAGACCATGAGCGCCTGGCATTTCCGTGCGCCTTTGCCCCCTCATCCCCCTAACCCCCTTCTCCCACAAGGGGAGAAGGGGGAGTCTGGGCGTCCTGATGCCTGAAACGGAAGATGGCACGCAGGGGCTTTCCAAAAGATCTACCCCTGTGAGTTGTCCTCCTCTCCCCATCCAGGTTGCTGAGCACACGCTACCTCTGCGCAGGCGGGGTCCAGGGACAGGCATTCGACACCGTGATCACCATCACCGTTTCCCCCAGCGCAGTTGCGGCCGCAAATGCCGCGCGCAGCGCTTCCCACACGGTCGTTTCATCACCGGCGATTAGCGTGCTCATCGCCCCTGGTTGCACATCCAATTCGCGCTCACGCCAGATTGCCAGCGCCGCATCGATAGCCGGGCTGAGGTGCTGCTGGCGTAACGGGTAGATGCTGACCTGCGCGGTCAGACCGGCCGGATAGGACAGTCCTTCATTCGTCATGATGTCACCCCTTCTGTTTCAGGAGAAGCACACGCATACCGGTAAAAGCGCCCAACGGCAGGCGTGAGGAGTACCACCACAGTCCGGGCAGCAGTGTGGTACGCCACGTTATCTGAAGGTTGAACGGATGCAGCACCCGGCGCACCAGGCGCTCAAGTTCAGCAGGGGTGTAGAAACGCGCAATCTGCCAGACCGGCAATCCGCTGCGTTTTCGCTGCCATGCCAGGGGATGCCAGCGATTGAGCACACCCAGGACGATCCCATGCCGCGCCACACGCGCCGCCTCCTGCAATGCGCGTTCGGGATGTGGCAGGAACTCCAGCGCGGTGATCAGCAGCACTCCGTCGAAGGCGTTATCGGGGAACGGTAGCGCTTCCGCATCCGCGCGCGCCAGAAGCACACTGCCACGACGGGCGGCCTCGGCAATCATCGGCGCGGACAGGTCCACTCCTGTGACGCGATACCCTTCCGATGCCAGCCAGCGCGCAAAGTGACCAGTCCCGACGCCGACCTCCAGCAGACTCTGCGCCTGCGGCACCCCTGACAGCAACCATCGGATCAAACGACGCTCGGCGATGTCGGCAGTGCGCCCGTCGGTCTCGTACCAGGTTTCATAACCGGCGACCAGTTCGGGGTTGTCGAAAGGATTGAACCAGTTTTCGGCAGTCACGGCATCTCCTCTGCGGGAACGATGATCCGAATACAAGATACGACGGTTACGCACCCCTGGTTGGGCGCAGAGCGCGAATACCTTTTTCAAACAATAATACCAGATACACCCTGTCGCGCCTCTTCTGCAGGCAGGGCGCGCAGCGTTGCTGCCGGGTCACGGCCCGCGCACGCAACCAGTCTGTTCCGCACCATTGCCAGAGTCGGGAATGTGGCGAGCCTGAGTCGCCTTCTGACCGGGGCGCCATGAGGGGCAGACGCGCTTCGGGCAGAGTGGTCTGGGCGCTCTCTGTGGCGGCCGGTCGTCGCGGTCTGCCTGCACCGCAATTGTGGTGCCAGAAAGCGGTCAGTGAGGTGGAAGATGCTGGTCAGAAAGACGGTCAGAATGACCTTGACGGGTCAATTGCAATCGTGATACGATGTATCATGTTGTCTCCTCGACTTCACGAAGTACAGCCCTTTGAAGAAGGCAACCAAGGCTGCTGCGGTCTGACTCTCCGCAGAGGGATAGAAAGCCGCGTCGGTCTGATAGTAGTTGGGCGACTCAATGTCAGGCAGTGTAGTATGTGGACTCTGTCGCTCTTGATTCTCAACTCACGACAGGAGAACAAATGACTCATCTGACGACCACGACGTTTCCGAGCTCCTGTCTTGAGCACTACGGCTGGAGTCTCGTTTGTCCAGGGTTTACTTGATCTCTCTATAGATAAAGGGTAATATGGCGCACAACCAGCGCTTCCAGCCGACAGCGCCTTCGCTGCGGTTGAAGCGTATGTCGTTGGGGAGCAATATGATTGGCGCCTGGTCAAGAACATGGTGGATTGCCTTCGCAGGCTTCGCTCTCTATTTCGGTTTGCTCCTTATCCCGAAAGTTGTTCCGGGTTTCGGCGCAACCCTTTTCCTATTGTCGTTGACATTCTCGTTAATGTTGGTTGTCCCTTTACTGATTCTGCTCGCGCTGTGGGGAACCGCTGCGCTTGTTATCTCGAGAGTGAGAAAGCGCCCTGTTAGACCACGTTCAAAAGCAGCAGGGCAGATAGCTTTGGCGGGGTTTGCTGCATTTGCTGCTTTCATAGTTCTGGCAAACGTGCTGCCCTCTCCGTTACCGGGAGGGTCATACGACAGGCAGTTTGATCGTCAGGTCTGGTTAGACCCAGAATCCGCAAACTACATATCGGGAGACATCACGCCCCGGCAAAAGATGCTTGCGGAAGTCGTGAAAAAACTGCCCGGACTGCATCGCTCGGAAATTGAGAACATGTTGGGACCCTCGCTTGATACCGCCTATTTCCAAAGCACAGGGCGAGACCTGATTTACATAACTGGCCCGGAACGCGGCTCTCTTTTTGGGATGGATTCAGAATGGCTACTCATCTGGCTCGATGAAAATGGAATCTACAAGCGACATGCCGTCGTCACGGACTAATCTTGCTGCCCAACCCGTCGCTCCAGAGAGGCGCAGAGACAGCCAGCGAAGATTGCTGTCTCCGCCCCCTGAGATTGAACATTGGATGGCAGCCATTGAAACCAGTACCCCGTGTCAACGTTGTTTGAGTCTCCGCTCAGCTGTACCGCATCGAGATCGGGCGTAACGCAGATCACGCCCAGACCACGGCAGATCCTCACTGATGTGGTATCACGCGGCGGGCGGTGGCCGATAGCTATGCGGCGCCGCTGATTGACGGCGACTTTACCATGGGAAACCGATCACCACATTGATTTGGCCCGTGGTGGCTGAAAGTTGAGACATCAAACGATTATGAAACGACGCTGGGACGAGGTTCAGTACGCTTACCATGTGCCTGAGGAGCTTCGGAGACGAATTGGACAGACTCCCGTCTTTGAAGCGGGGAAGCCGCTGAAGTTTTCCAGTTTCACCGTATTTCTTTTTGGGATGCTTGTCGGATTGCTGGCTGTCATCATGCTTGGACTGGCGCTTGCTGACGGCGTCGGGAAATCTGGCTGGGAAATCACGCTTTTGCGTGGTGCTGCCGGGATTTTGCTCGGTTGGGCCGCGTGGTGGATTCTGGCTGGTTGGCATCGTGAAAGATCTGTCAGGGCGACGTGCGAGCGCGAGTATCGGGAGCATGGCATCCTCTGCCAGGCCCGCGTTGTCTTTTTTGAAATGACAGGCCTGGGGGGAGGAAATGATACAGACTTTTATGTCTACTATCAGTTTCGGGATGACTTTATCATCAAAGAACGAATGGATGACTCGAACCCTCGCAAGGTTGCGGAAGCGGGTGATCACATTCAGGTCAGTTATCTTCCGCGTGACGTCCGCATTTCCCGCATTGCGACATGGAAATGAACTGACATTTCCATATCCGGACGCGGGCTCAACTGCTTCCCTTTCTCAAGCCACGTTCTCTCAGGGACCGGTTGCAAGCGAATGATTCAGACGCGCGGCGATTGAGAAGGCAATCAAATCGGTGGGTGGCGCCCTGGAAGCCTTTTACTCTGCTTTCGACGAAACCAATGCCTGCGTGATCGCCGAAGCCCCCGACAACGTGAGCGTGGCTGCCCTTGCCCCGACGGTCAATGCCACGGGGTGTCAGCTTCACCCCTGGCTGCTGGACGTTACCGCTGCCCTGCGGCACGAGGTCGGCGGTGAGGTGAGCGCACCAGATGACGGATTCGCCCGGCGTGGGGGAATTGCAGTCCGCGCCGGGCGACGATCAGCGGCCCAACACCGGCATGAACCCGACGCGCTCCGCATCGCTCCGTGTGAAGCTGAACCCGACCGTTGGGCAGGCGCGCCAGGGCTGCGTGCGCCGCACCCGTGCTGCACACCCGTTGGCTTCTGCAGAGGTTGGGGCGCTACAACGCGCTCGGAACCGACAGGCGGCGCACTCGCCACACACCGCCGAGGATCATCGGAATGCAAGCACAGCAACTGAGGAGCGCCCCTGTCCAGATTGTTGTTTGAAGCCCGATGGCTGTCGCCAGCAGACCGCCGATGATCAGCCCGCTGGGAATGCTCGACCAGCTAATCACCCGGGCCGTCGCGGTGACGCGCCCGAGCATCTGTGATGGCGTGACGCACTGGCGTATCGTCACCTGGCTGATGTTGTAGGCCACCACTGCCGCTGCCCGCACCAGATAGCCTGTGATCAGGAAGGGCAACGGCGCCAGCGGCGCTAGCGCGATCAGCAGGATGCCACCAGCGTGCAGCACCACTGCGCTCCCCACCACCGGTCCCAACCCCCAGCGCCCAACCAGGCGCCCGGTCACGGCGGCGGCGACCAGCAACCCCACGTTGCCGACGCTGAAGATCACACCGGTCAGCCCCGCGTCAAGCCCCAGCGTGCGGATGAGGTAGAACAGAAAAATGCCCTCGACCAGCGCCCAGCCAACACTCATCAGCACCGTACATCCCACCAGTGAGCGCAGCAATGGCTCGCGCCAGAAGAACACCAGCCCTTCTTTGATGTCCACGCGCAAGGGTCGGTTGGCGCGTGTCCCCAACGGCGGCATGTCGGACACCGTTTCCGGCGCGCGGATGCCCAGGAGCAGCAAGGCCGAGAGGAGATAGCTCAGAGCGTCGAGCAGGATCGCCAGCGGCGCGGTGAGCAACGCAATCAACGCGCCCGCCAGCCCGGGACCGACGATGCGGGTGCCCGACTGGGCGATCTCAAGCCCGCTGTTAGCCGCAACCAGCTGCCCGGCGGGCACCAGGGAGGGCACGCGCGCCTGGTAGGCCGTGTCGAAAAAGGTGCTGAACACGCCCGTCAGCAGCACCACTGCATAGAGCTGCCAGAGCGAAAGCCCGCCGAACAGGCAGGCGATCGGGATGGTCAGCAGCACCACTGCCCGCGCCACATCGCACCAGATCAACACCGGTTGCCGGCGACCACGGTCGATGATCGCCCCGGCGACGAACCCCAGCGCGACCACTGGCACCCAGCCAAGCGTCGCCAGCACGCTGGTTAGCGGAGTGGCGTTCAGCATTGTGACGGCGAGGAACGGCAGCCCGAGAAAGGTGATCTGTGTGCCAAGCTGGCTGATGACAGTGGCGCCCCAGAGATACAAAAAATCACGATTGGCCCAAACCGACCGTTCCCGTGCTGTGTCGGAAAGAAGCTTCATTGGCACGACAATGTAGAAGGCGCTCACAGGACCGCCCTGTGAGCGCTTTCCCTCAACTATCGACGCTCAAGCTCTAATCGGTAGACAGCATTCCAGGATCTGTCACACACATATGCTTCCGTTCCGTCCGGCATAAAGCGAATACAGCTTGGCTCGGCAAACCCGGCGATGAACGTTTCTGCAAAGCGAGCATAACCTCCGACCTTGGGAATGCGTTTGATAACGCCCGTGCCGCGCTCGGTCACGTAGAGGTTGCCATCCACAGGGTCAACGGTCATACCCAAGGGGAGTGTCAGCCCCCACGTATAGCGTGAGGCGCGCAGCTCATCAAAGATCCCACCTGCAGTAACATCGAAAATTGCGCCGAGTGCTGAATGTGCAAGAACGAGTCGATCATCAAGGATCATGCCAACCCAGCTGCCACCACACCCAAGCAATGCAGGATATGGCTCCAGGGTCTTCACTACGGGAAAGCCATGAACGAAAACATCTTCTGGTAAGTAACGACCACCGGGTTTGATCTCGGCCATGCCCACCATTAGGTTGTCCGAGAAGGACACCAGAAGGCGCTGCCGGAATTCCACCAAGCTATACGGGTGGGAGATGCCTTCGTATAGCACGTCTCTGGCTGTTACTTCGCCCGGTTCACTGACGTCCACAATCGCGCCAGCACCGGCATCGGCAACCAGGATACGACCATCAGTGATGGGTTGGATGCTGCCGGGATTCTTGAGATTCCAGGCATAGCGACGCACGGTCGGATTGCGATAATCGCCCGGCTCTGTGACATCACGAATAATACCTGCACCAAACTCGCTCACCAGAACACGACGATCAGGAGTAATCGCCATGTGGCCCGGCAAGTTGAGGCCTGTCGCGTGGACCGAAACGCTCTTGATGCGGTAGCCACCAGGATCATAAGCGGGTGTGTAAGACGGCGGATCGTTGTAGTCAAAGACTAACGGGGGGGCTTTGCGTACTCCACGTCATAACAACCTCCTATTGGAACCATTAAGCGCTCAATATCGAAGCATGACGTTCAACAGACGCTGGTAAGGGCAATTGCGGAGATGTCTCACATAATACATCAAACCATTATTCAGGAGCAAGGGAGAAAGATCCTGAGTTCATAGGGAAGATTTTCCTGGTGCGCTGGTCGGCTGACATTGCACATCGCCCCGAACACGGCACGTTGCAACTGCGAACGGCGCCAGCCTCTGCACACCCCGGACGTGCGCATAACGGGACAACCATACCACAAATGGTCATCCCAGCCCGGCACCGCACTAACCCGGAACCACGGATGCACTTCCCGATATAGCACGCCCGGAACTGACAAGCCAAAGTGTCACGATGCGCCGGAGTCGTTCCGCTCCCTTCGGGTCGGCCCTCATCATGCCTGGTCGCCCAACACCGCATGCAGCCGACGCGCGGTCTCAGGGTGATCTGGAACGTTGTGCGTGTGCCGACCGCCCGTGCGTTGCCGGGCACTCTTCCACGCACGGCTGATGCCTGGCGTTGGGCCGCCGGGAAGCGCCTGTTGCACTCCGTGGTTCTGCCGGTAATCGGTGTAGTCCTCCGCCGGCCCTGTGGCGCGCCGCGTATGCTTCCCGCCACGCTCGACAACTACTCGTCTTATGGTCTTTAGAATAGTTACTCCGCCTTCGGCGGCATGGCTAAGCCCGACGCCATCGGGCGAGGCGGAAGAAACACGGTATAATCTGAAGGAACGATGATCCAGGGAGACTGCTTATGAACTGGCGAGATTACATTGTTGTTGATCCAGGCGTTTGTCATGGGAAAGCCTGTATCAAAGGCACACGCATTCCGGTTTCGGTCATCCTCGACAATCTGGCTGCGGGTCTCTCGCTGGATGAGGTTTTGCGCAGTTATCCATCGTTGAATCGGGAAGCGGTGCAGGCCGCTCTTTTATACGCTGCTGAGTTAGCCCGCGAGCGGGTGGTCGCCATCCCTGCATAGACAACGCGATGATGTTCAAGATTGACGAGAGTCTGTGTTCTTGAGGGCATTGAGCATCTGATGCCACTGCTTTCCAGTAAGCCGCTTGAACACCTTCTATGGATTGTTGAAGAGACGCGTGTAAGGATCAGGAGCCAGCCAGATATGTGCTGGCTCATCAGATGATTTCCCCCAGTGAACAGGCTTGTCTTTCTCACCTTCTCCGGCTATACTGCACCTGTGCGATTTGAGTGGGATGAGCGGAAGAACCAGACCAACAACTGACTGGGCGCGCATCGATGCGATGACCGACGATGAAATCGATACCTCGGATATTCCGCCCTTAACCGAAGAGTTCTTCAAACGAGCAACGGTGCGGCTGCCCAGGCACACGGTCACGGTGACGATCCAGGTTGACCCGGATGTCCTGGCATGGTTCAAAGCCCAGGGTGATGACTACGAACAACGGATGCAGGCCGCTCTCCGCATCTATGCAGAGGCGCACAAGGACCTCCAGCGCTAACCTGACCGTGTCGCCCAACACGCAGCTGGGGAAAAAGATGCCCAACCATCATTCCACGGATCTGCGCGAAAAGCTGCGCAGTCTGGTGAATTCAAATGTTGGGCGTGCGCGAGAAGATTGGCGCTACAACAGTGCTGTTCAGCATCAGAGAATGTAATCCGAAGAATACGTCCTGATCGAGAATGTGCCCGCTGGTGTATGCACCCAATGTGGCACACGCTACTACGCAGCAAACGTGCTCAAGACGATAGAAGAAAGCCTGCGCGGACGACGCCAGGCGACACGCCAGGTGCTCGTGTCTGTATACTCGCTATAGCCAGCATGGGCACGCGCCCAACCCGCGCCTGCACCTGACGCCGCTCCGCTGCGCTTCGCGGCGCCGGTGAAGCGCAGGACGTTGGGCAGGCGCGCCAGGGCTGCGTGCGCCGCACCCGTGCTGCACACCCGTTGGCTTCTGCAGAGGTTGGGGCGCTCCGACGCGCCTGAAACCGACAGGCGGCGCACACGCCGCATGCCGCCGAGGATCATCGGAATGCAAGCACAGAAGCGTTTGTAGTGGAACAGAATGGAGTGTTGGACCAGTCCGCATAAACGTTCCCAGTGTGGATGGAATAGTGTTTGAGACGCAGCGCATCGCGAACTGGTCTGGCAGTTTCCTGGGTTCTGGTTCTATTACAATTCTCGTGTTACAATAAGTCGGCGGTTGTGCGTAGATCAGAGCGGTTGCCGGGGGTTATGATACATCTCCGCGCATGGGAGCAGACTATTCGGAATCTGTATAAGACGCTCTGGAGGGGAGAAAGGCGGAATCCGTATAAAACAGGTTAGCCCGCCTTGTCTCAACCACCGCAGGTACGTATAATCAATCGTGTGGGACATATGAAAGGACTGAAAGAGAGGCTTTAGCGATGACATCTCCAGCTATTGCGACGGTGATAAAAATGCTGGAATCTTTGCCCGAAACGGTGCAAGACCAGGTGGTGGAACATCTGCGCGAGTATCTCGCAGACCTACAAGACGAACTGGAATGGGATAGCTTGTTCAAGCGAACACAACCGCAACTCGTGGCGGTTGCACGCCGCGCTAAGCAGGAAATTGCTGAAGGGCGCGCGCGACCGCTGGATTATGATCAATTATGAAATCGGCCGCCTTGCCATCTTTTTGGACGGCCTATGTGTCCCTTGAAGAAGACATCAAGCGTAGCACCAGGAAAGCCTATCGTTTGTGGGCGCAGAGTCCTTTTCATCCTTCTCTGCATTTTAAGTGCATCAATCGTGAAGAGAATGTCTGGTCCGTGAGAGTCACACGCGGCTATCGCGCTTTGGGCATTCTTGAGGGTGATACTATGACGTGGTTTTGGATTGGCAGTCACGATGATTATGAGCGTTTCTTCTCATAAGGGGGCACGGCAGGCTAACCACTCGCTCCAGCCGACGCCTCGCTACGCCCGGCACGGCTGAGCTCAGTGCTGTGAGGCACTGTTGAGGAACTATGTTTGAACCAGTCAACGATCTGGAAAGATCACTCATGCGCGCTGCGCTGAACCCATCTTAGAGGGCGATCAGAAATCCGGATTTGTGGTATTATGAGAGCAACCATGCCGTTCTGATGAGGAGCAATCTGTGATGCCGCACCGTGCGCGTCGATCCTCTCCAACGAACGATGCGACCGATCTGACCGATGAACCGTGGGCCGCTATCGCGCCGCTGGTCATCACCCCGTCGTCCAAAGGCGGGCGTCCGACCGAAATTGATCGCCGCGGATGCACGAGATTCGGGTGGATGAAGGATAGAAACAGGGGTTAGATGAATGGATGCAAAAGAACACGGCGATACGCCAGAATATCATTGAAAAACCGCCTGGACAAAAGGATTTGCCGTTATTCCGAAGCAATGGGTGGTGGAACGATCGATTGCGTGGGCGGGACGCAATCGGTTGTTGCGGCGAATAATTATTCGCCGCAACAACCGCAACCCAGAATCAAGCGAAGCCTTTCTTTATCTTGGTTCTATCGCAATGCTCCTGAATCGGCTTTATCCGAGATTTTAGTTTTTGATCACGCTCTAAGACGCCTTGGAGAAAAGAAAGGCGGAATTCGTATAATCAATAGTTAGCCTGCATTTTTTTGGAGCTGAATCGAGTAAAATTGCGATGAAGTCATCTTTTGTGTGGGGAGATCTGTGTTCCAACGCATTTTGAAGTAAATGCGTGATAAG
Organism: Roseiflexus sp. RS-1; assembly: GCF_000016665.1. NCBI lineage: Bacteria > Bacillati > Chloroflexota > Chloroflexia > Chloroflexales > Roseiflexaceae > Roseiflexus > Roseiflexus sp. RS-1. The sequence continues at coordinate 5,485,221 of NC_009523.1, read as the reverse complement.
GTTCGTAACCGCCAGTATGTGAAGACTTTGCACGCCGAAGAAGAAATGAGCGATGATGAATTGACGATTTTTGACGTAGAGCGTGGTATTCTCACAGGAGAAATTGTAGAGCGGCAGAAGGATGCCCAAACAGGCGAGTGGAAGTATCTGGTCAGAGGACACACTGTAACAGGCGATGACATCGCGGTGGTTGGCAATATTGGTCTCACGGGCAAATTGGTCATCATCACGGTGTACCGTTTGTAGGAGAAGACGCTATGGTTTGCGACATTTGTGGTAAAGAAGGCGCGCGCATTCGCTATGTGACTCGCAGTTATGGCAAGGGTGATAACCTGCTGGTCATTGAGAACATTCCGCTGGTAAGTTGTCCCCACTGTGGTGAAAGTTATTTCACGGTGGAGACATTGCACGAGATTGAGCGCATCAAACTTCACCGTCAAAGTTTTGCTACGAAGCGGCAGGTAGCCATAGCGGAGTTTGCATCATCCTAACAGGGCGGCTGGCTAACCCGCGCTTAAGCCGACTGTGTTCCGCTCGCGCTTCGCGCTTGCTCCGCGCAGCGGCTTAAGCACATACCGTTGGGCCGCTTTTGCCATCTTACCTTCAATAATGCTTGGTACAACCTCAATTTCAAGTATAGGAGAATTTGATGAATATTTATGTTGTACAACCTCTACACGTTACCATCCGAGACTTGCCACCGACAATGATTGTCTATACGTCTGTTCTTCTACAACAAATGAAAGGCAGTTATAACGACCAAATTCGAGATGGCTTTGAAAATATAAAAGATTGGGCTCGACAGCAAGGATACGACCCATCGGCGCTCAAGGTCATTGGAATTCCGAACATCAACGGCGCACAATTAATCGGTTATGAGTGCGCTTTGGAACTGGAAATCGCGCCCTTGAACACAGAAGATATTCACACCAAACAACTCCCAGGTGGGCGTTATGCAATTCTATCACTTGAGAAAGATTCGGCTACAATAGGAGAGACTATAAGACGTTTCTTTGCTGAGTATGTACCACAACATCAACTTACTGTCGATCTGCGACGCCCCAATTATGAGATCTACTATGAGCACGTTATGGACTTTTGCGTTCCGATTCAATGATTAGCAATCAAGACGGATAACCGTGCAACAAATCGCTCACAAGATGATGTTTAGATATGCCATACCAAAATTCCCCGCTTCTGATATACAGGCTTCGCTTGAATTTTACAAGAATAAAATGGGATTTACAGAAGTATTCGACTATGGCGATTATGCCGCCATCAAACGTGACGCAGTAGAGATCCATTTATGGGAATGTCAGGATAAGAATATTGCTGAAAACACTGCTTGTAGGGTGGCAGTCAGCGATATTGAATCTCTCTACGCAGAATACAAGCAAACGGGCGTTATACATCCACATGGAACTTTAGAAGAGAAGCCTTGGGGCGGCAAAGAGTTTGTTGCACTTGGTATCGATGGAAATGGATTATTCTTCTTTGAGTATAAGGGCAACTAGACTCAAACCAATGCCGCCCCACACCTACTGCACCCGACGCCTGCGGCACGGCTGAGCTCAGTGCTGTGAGGCACTGTTGAGGAACTATGTTTGAACCAGTCAACGATCTGGAAAGATCACTCATGCGCGCTGCGCTGAACCCATCTTACAGGCCACAGTTTTATCGTGATTTGTTGGAAGCAGACATTTTTATTATTAACTATGCTGAAAGCGATTCCGAGGAGCAAAACAACACCATGTCGGAAAGTTTTGAATTGAAAGTCCCCAAAATTGAAAGGAACGGACAGGCCTGGTTGCCTGTTTTTTCGTCTCTACAACGATTACAGGAATTTATTAGTTCTGAGACGGCATATGTAGTACTAAAAGGAAGAGATTTCTTCGAGCTTACCAGGGATGTCCATATTGTATTAAATCCTGATTCTGATTATGGAAAGGAATTCATTCCGCAAGAGATTGAGCGAATGTTAGACGGGTCTATTTTCCAGCCTGACCAAAGATACACTGCCCAGGAAGAGACTGCATTCCTCATTGGGCGGCCTGCTGTTTACCCTACCAGTCTGGTCAAAGCATTGTGCGAGTATTTTGCAAAAAACAAATTCGTAAATCGGGCATACCTGGTACAGTTCTACAATCCGAAAAGTGGTGAACCACCTCATTTGCTGATAGCCATTGACGCCAGTAGGGATTGGGAGAGAATTGTTGGTGATGCTGGGGTGATTAGCTCTGAAGTTATGGGAAAAGATGACATTGTTGATTTCATGCGTTTGGATGACTCTGATTTCTCTCAGCATATTATTAACTCGACACGACCTATCTACCAGAAATCTTTCCTGAAGAAACTGTTTGGGTATTGAGTCAACTGTGCCTGACACCATGATTGATTGGTTTTCGCGCAGGCGGTGGGGTAGAAGGTGAGCGCAGGGTTGTGCCAGGCTGGGTAGAGAAGGGCCATATCAGCGCCCGGCAGCAATCTACCGACCTTCCTCGATGCGCCGGATCATCGGTGCGGCGTAGGTGTGACAGATCGCAACCGCCACGGCATCAGCGGCGTCATCGGGGCGCGGAATGGCAGGGAGGCGGAGGGTCAGCCGAACCATCTCCTGCATCTGACGCTTATCGGCGCCGCCGTACCCCGCCAGCGCCTGTTTGACTTGCAGCGGCTTGTATTCGTACACGGGAATGCCTGCCTGGGCGAGGGTCAGGAGCACAACACCGCGCGCCTGCCCGACGGTCAGCGCGGTATTGACGTTCTTGCCGAAGAAGAGTTCTTCGATAGCAGCAGCGGCAGGGTGGTATTGTTCAATCAAATGGCGAAGTTCGTTGTAGAGCAGGAGCAACCGTTCTGCCTGCGACAATTCCGCCGATGTGGTCAACACGCCGCAATCGACCAGACGCAGCACTCCATCCGTTTCTTCAACGACGCCCCATCCCATCCGGGCGGTGCCAGGATCGATCCCGATTGTCCGCGTGGCAGTCACCCATTAACCCTGCACAAACTGTTCCGCCAGTTCGCTGGTGATATCCAGATTGCTGTAGACCTTCTGCACATCGTCGAGGTCTTCCAGTTTCTCGATCAGTTTCATCGCCTTGAGCGCATCGGCGGTATCAGGCTGCACCGTCGTTTTGGCGATCATGGTCTTTTCGGCGCCGGTCACCGGCAGCCCGGCGGCGATCAGGTGCTGACGCACTGCGGCGAGTTGTTTGAAATCGGTGTACACCTCAACGATATCGTCGTCGATCTGTACGTCTTCTGCGCCAGCGTCGATGGCAATCAGCATCACTTCATCTGGATCGAGGCGTTTGACCGACAGATCGATGGTGATCAGCCCTTTGGTTTCGAACATCCAGCTGACTGAACCTGGTTCGCCGGGGCTACCGCCATTCTTCGTCATGGTTGCGCGCACGTCAGAAGCGGTGCGGTTGCGATTATCGGTGGCGGCTTCGATTAAGAGCGCCACGCCGCCAGGGGCGTACCCTTCGTAGTAGATCTCTTCAATCGCAGCGGCATCGCTGCCACCTTTGCCCAGGCCGCGATCAATAGCGCGCTGAATGTTCTCCATCGGCATATTGGCGGCGCGCGCTTTATCAACTGCCAGGCGCAGGCGAAAATTTGCTTCGGGGTCGCCGCTGCCTCCCTCGCGCGTTGCAATCGTAATATCGCGCGCCAGTTTGGTGAAGAGTTGCCCGCGCCGCTGATCGAGCACGCTCTTCGTGCGCCGTATTGAGTGCCATTTCGAGTGACCAGACATAACCAGACTCTCCAGAACTGCCGCGTGTCAGAAAAAGCTATCTCATCGTTCTGGCATTATAGCATACAGAAACAAAACAGGGGAGGCATTGCCTCCCCTGTTGCTGCCTGGCGCGGTGGTTATGCCTGTGCAGACGGAACGTTCATGCCCGATGGCGTGGTCAGCATGCCGTTGCCGCCGTTCACCCGACTCTCGATCTCATCGATCTTCACCACACGGCTGAGCAATTCTCTCAGGCGTTCGCCATCGAGCGTTTCATACTCGATCAGCGCACTCGCCATATCGTTCAGCACCTCGCGGTTATGCGTCAGGATCAGGCGTGTGCGCTCATACGCTTCCGAAACGATGCGATGCACTTCATTATCGATCTCGCGCGCGACATCGTCGCTGTAGTTGCGTTGCTCGGTGATCTCTCGCCCGAGGAAGATCAGTTCCTCACGCTCACCGAACGCAATCGGACCGAGCTTCGGACTCATACCGTAGCGCGTCACCATTGCGCGGGCAATGCGCGTCACCTGCTGAATGTCACCTGCGGCGCCGGTCGAGACCTCATCAGGACCGAAGACGATCTCTTCCGCCACGCGCCCGCCGAGCGCCGACACGAGTTGTGCGGCGAACTGCGATGCGGTAGTGTAGCGAATGCTATCTTCTTCCGGCAGATAGAGCGTATACCCGCCAGCGCGTCCACGCGGCACGATCGTCACTTTCTGCACCGGGAAAGCTTTGGGCATACCAGCGGCGGCGATGGCGTGCCCCGATTCGTGGTATGCAGTCAGCAATTTCTCACGTTCGGTCAGCACCCGACTGCGGCGCTCCGGACCACCGAGCGCCACGCGCTCAATCGCGTCCTGCAACTCTGCCATGCCGATCTTCTTCTTCGAGCGGCGCGCCGCCAGGATTGCCGCCTCGTTCACTGCATTCGCCAGGTCCGCACCGGAGAAACCGGGGGTCTGACGCGCGATCACATCGAACTGCACATCATCGGCGAGCGGCTTGCCCTTGGTATGCACCTTGAGCACCTCGATGCGCCCTTTCACGTCCGGAGCATCGAGCACCACCTGGCGGTCGAAGCGACCGGGGCGCACCAGTGCCGGGTCGAGCACATCGGGGCGGTTCGTGGCTGCAATCACGATGACATTCGTATTCGTATCAAAGCCGTCCATCTCGACCAGAATCTGGTTGAGGGTCTGCTCACGCTCATCGTGGGAGCCGCCAAGCCCGGCGCCGCGCTGACGCCCGACGGCATCGATCTCGTCAATGAAGACGATGCAGGGGGCATTACGCTTCGCCTGGTCGAACAGGTCGCGCACACGGCTGGCGCCGACGCCGACGAACATCTCGACGAATTCTGAACCGGAGATCGAGAAGAACGGCACCCCGGCTTCACCGGCAACCGCGCGTGACAGGAGGGTCTTGCCGGTTCCTGGCGGACCTACCATCAGCACACCACGCGGAATACGCGCTCCAAGGGCGGCAAACTTGTCGGGAAACTTGAGAAACTCAACGACTTCTGTCAAATCCTGCTTGGCTTCTTCCTGACCGGCAACATCGGCAAATGTTACCGTCGGCTTATCGCCGGAAAACATCCGCGCCCGGCTCTTGCCGAACGAGAGCGCCTGATTGTTCGACCCCTGCGCCTGACGCATAAAGAAGATGAAGAAGCCGATCATCAGTAAGACTGGCAGCAGGAACGTGAAGACATTCAGCAGACCGCCCCATGCTGGCGCTGCGCGCACCTCGACGTTCACTGCGTCGAGCGGCACGCCTGCCTGCACAAGCAGCATCGTAATACTATCGTTCGACTCGATGCGTGACCGCACCTTAGCCCTGGTATCGCGGTACGTCACCAGGATTTCGGAGTTGCCCGACTGCGCTTCGATCTTCTCAACTCTGCCAGCTTTTGCATCGGCGAGCACCTGATAGATGCCGCGTTCCTCTTGCTGACCCTGCGCATTGTTGAAGTAATTGATGAACAGCGCCAACGCAGCAACAAGAATGATGAGGTAGACGAAACTATTTTTCAGCCAGCGATTATCACCCATAATCGTTCACGTTCTAGGAGCGCTGCTCCTGATTGATCTTGCGCGGCAAGAAAGCGAACACAACTCCACTGTGCCGGCCTCTTTCGACCTTCATTGGTGATATTATACCAGACGCCTTCAAGCCAGACAATGTAGCAAGATCACAATTTTCCCATCCGGCGTGCAGCCTGGCACAGTGGTTGATTACCCGGCGGATGGTTCTTCAGGATGCGCGGTTATGCGACCGACCGCCGTCTCAAGGCATGACGGATGGACGCGCTGTGTGGATGTATCGCGTGGACAGCAGGGAGATGCAGACGTCGTCAGGTCAACCATCCCAGGCGCAGCCATGCCAGAACGGCAAGATCACGCAACAGTAACAGGCGACGCACGGCAAAATATGTCAATCGGTACAGTCGCCCCCGGCGCACCGGATCGTAGTCGATCAGGACGATTCGATACTCTGGATCGCGGATCAGCACCAGGTTGTGCGATCGCAGCAGTGTGCGTTCAACCAGGAAACTCCAGAGGCGTTGCGGCAGGTGAGGGATTGACTTCCTGGATTTGCGTTCATCGCTGCTTCTGGCGGATTGCCCATACAGGTCGGGCATACTGCCGGTTGCCCGGTAGAAAGCGTGCGCTCTGCGGAGGATCTCGCTGAGTTGTGCGGCAATCAGGGCGCGTTGTGCCGGGAGCAGTGCGCGATAGTCAACAGCATCGAGGGGGCATGCATCAGACAGGAGTGGCTGGATCGTCAACGGATGCGCCTGCCCGTCGCTGCCGCGCGCCACAATGAAATAGTTGGGGATAGTATAGCGTTCTCCCAGGCATGCGGTGTAGCGTTCGGCGGTATCGCGCATCCACCGCGCCTGGCGGATCGCCGCGTCACGGGCGCCCCCCAGGTCGTGTTTGACTTTCACGACGTGGCGATGGTCATCGGTTTTGTACACCTCCGTCTCGTTGCCGCCTGCCAGCCGTTGCAGGACGTGGTCATCGTCGAGCGGCGCGAATACGTCATCAGCGTGCAGCGTCATCGTGTTGTACTCCGGTGTGTGTAGCGTGATCTTCCGCCGCTGAGACGCTCAGAATCGCGGATCGGTTGCAATGGAGCGGCGGGGGGTCAGTCGGGCAGGGTGATACCCAGTTCTGCCAGGCGCGCTGGTGAGGGCTGTCCCTGCTCATCCCACCCGTGGCGGCGATAGTACTCCGGCAGCATCTCTTCAAGCATGGGCAATTTCCCCGCCGCCGGTCCATCTTCGAGGGGTTCTTCCGTCCAGCGATGCGGTAGGGTGTCGCGCCCGGCGCCATATCGGATCGCCAGTGCGCGTTCGAGGGTCACGATCCGTTCGCCGATCTTCGCCACATCGACGCTGGTGAATGTTCTTCCCAGAGTTGCCGAGAGCAGTTCGTTGAGGTCGGCTGGCGCGATCTGATACGCCAGCAGCGCCAGGCGTCGGCACAACCCGGCGGCATCGACCGCCGCCGCGAAGCGTTCGTGCCAGATCAGGCGAGGCACTCTGCCCTGGATAGTATGCGGATTGTTGGGGTCGTTGGGGAGCCACACGGGTGGTTCGGCGAGGAGCGGCTCGTAGAACATTGCGTAGCGATAGTCGCCGCCGATTGGCGCTGTTGCATCGGCGAGAGCGATTTCCGGCACGGTGCGCGGATCGATCGCTGGCAGCGCCAGTTGCCGCGCCTGGGGGGCAAAAACGTTGCTGCCGTAGTAGACTTCCTGCATTTCGCCGACACCCAGCGACAGAATATCGCGCTTCTCCTGACGCTGCCCCAATCGGCGAATAGCGCCGACCACCGCATCGAGATCGCCCCACGTCAGATTGCCCACATTGCTCAAGCCCCGTTCGCGGCATTCCATCATGAATGCCAGCGCCGCGCTGGTTTCGGTCACATCGAGACCCAGGCGCAGGCAGAGATCGTTGACCAGGATAATGGCGTCGGGTGTGGTCAGACCGCAACTCCAGCCAAAACCAGCGAGCGCTTCGAGGTCGGGATAGGCGATTGGTTCGCCATTCTTGCGAATATAGGCGCTATGACAGGCGAGCGGGCATCCATCGCACCCGCGCGGCTCCCGCCGACCGCGCTGCGCCAGAGCGGTGCGACTGATTGCGCTCGCATGCGGCACGGTGTGCGCCTGACCGTTGCGCACACTGAATGCGCCCAACTCTTCGGCGCGCTGCGCGTAGTACAGACTGCCATACTGACGGAAGTCGGCAGCGACATCACTGGCGGCAATGCGTCTGGCAATACCTGCCAGGGCTGTGTCGAGCCGTTGCCGGTCGGCAACCGGGCAGGCGTTCGTGCCACGCACTGCAATAGCTTTCACGCGCTTGCGCGCCATCACCGCTCCTGCGCCCGCCGGTTCAACCGCAAAAGCGCCTTCGGCGACGATGGCGCTGTACGACACACCTGCTTCAGCAGCCGGACCGACGCACACAACAGCATACTCATCCCCAAGTTCTCTGCGCAGCGTCTGATTGGTCGCCTGGGTATCAAGCCCGATCAGATGCGTTGCCGGATGAATGTCCACCTGCGATCCATCGATCCGGATCCAGCACCAATCGGGGCTTTGCCCGTCCAGGATCAGCAGGTCGTGACCGGCGCGCCGGAGGTTTGCGCCCCATCGCCCGGACGCCCAACCATGCGAAATGGAATTGGTGATCGGTGAACGTGTTGTCACCGTGATGCCGCTGAAGGTCACGCCGGCAAGCGGTCCGGCGCTGAAGATGAGGAGGTTGGCAGGCGCCAGTGGACCGATCTTTGCGGGAACGCGTTGGGCAAGGAGCCAGGCAGCGGCGCCGCGCCCACCCAGGAAGTGGTGCTCAACATCGGCAGGCAACTGTTCTGTCATCACACGCTGATCGGTCAGTACAATCTGGAGTGCTTGCAGCGGCATGACATCTCCCTCCGTCCGCGCATTCAGGATCGAACATCTGCGTTCTATGACCTGGTGTGCTGGCTCAACCGACAGTTTTGGTCGGTTGTCCCAGATAGAGCGGTTCAAGCGTGGCAATGGCATCGCGCTCGCCGGCGGAGAGACGACGCCATGCAAGTTCTGCCAGATACGCCGGGCGGCGCGTATTCGCAGCCGGTGATGGAAACCGGGCGCGATCGTGCAGCAGGCGGCGCAGGGTTGTCTGTGTTTCAGCGTCGATATCGCCGCAGAAGAGCGTCGGTTCACTGACGGACGCGGCGAGTTCAGCCAGGGTCACGTTCTGTGGCGTCAGCGCGTCGTCGGCAAGCGTGGCCACTCTGCCGCGTCCCAGGTTGATGATCGGTGCGACGCGCAGAGGTGATGTGCGGTGCTGATATGCCAGCGCCTGTAATGTACCGATGCCGAGGAGCGGCAGATCGCGCGCCAGCGCGAACCCTTTGGCGACGCTCATTCCAACCCGCAATCCGCTCCAGCTCCCTGGTCCCAGCGCGACGGCAACCGCCCGAATATCGCTGCGCGCACAGCGGATGTGACGCAGCAGCAGATCGATCTGCGGCAGGAGTTGCGCCGTGTGGTCGCGTCCCGCGCGCCAGACGCACTCGCCGAGCACGCCACGCTCCCCATCATAGCAGGCGATACCGGCGTCGGCAGTTGAGGTGTCGATTGCAAGCAACATAGGTCTCAGTTGAACGCCGCTTTCTTCAGCGTATCGACCAGTTCTTCGTAGCGACGACCCCGCGGCGCGAAGCGCACCACGCGCTTGGTTTCACTCAGGTGACTGAGATGCACGTCGAGGCGCTCATCGGGAAGCAACGGCTCCGCGTGGTCTGCCCACTCGATCAGACACACGCCATCGCCATCGAGCAGTTCTTCCAGTCCGACGCCCTGCAACTCCGCCGGTCGCTCAATACGGTACAGATCGGCGTGATAAATCGGCAGATCGCCACGTTGTGCACTGGCGCGATACTGATTGATCAGGACGAAACTCGGGCTGTTGACCGTATCAGTCGATCCCAGACCAAGAACGATCCCCTTGACCAGATGCGTCTTTCCCGTCCCCAGGTCGCCACGCAACGCCACGACATCGCCGCGCTGCAACAGTTCCCCCAGGCGCTGCCCGACACGAATGGTCTGTGCAACGCTGTGTGACACAAAATCCAGAATGTGCGGCGAACGAACGGTATGGACGTTTCGTGTACTCATATCGCCCATTGTAGCACATGCCTGCGGTACCGGTATACCCGGACGCATGGTAAGTGTTCACATTTCTCCCCGGAGCGAGAGCATCTTGCTCTCGTAGACGCGACGAGGGCAGGACGCGCTCGCTCCCGGGCGCGTGTGTTATCCCAGGTGTGAACAGGTACGCGCCCGACGCCGGGGAAGTGAAGGCAGCGCCTTCGTCCGCCCGGCGCCTGGCGCCTATCGCATCGCCTCCCAACCGTGCTATGAGACCCGCCCGCGCAGGGTGCGGTAGCGCCGGATGAGCGCATTTGTTGAACTGTCGTGTGCCAGGTGTGGGGCGGACTCACTCATCAACTCAGGGACAATGCGCCCTGCCAGCGCCTTCCCCAACTCGACGCCCCACTGGTCGAATGGATTGATGTCCCAGATTGCACCCTGGGTGAACACGCTATGTTCATACAGGGCGACCAGCGCGCCGAGTGTTGCTGGCGTCAACCGTTCCGCCAGGAGCGTGTTCGATGGACGATTACCGGCGAAGGTTCGGTGCGGCGCCAGCCACTCCGGCGTTCCTTCCGCCAGCGTCTCCTCCGTTGTTTTGCCGAACGCCAGCGCCTCAGCCTGCGCAAACATATTCGCCATCAGCAGATCATGATGGTTGCCGAGCGGATTGAGCGGTTCGGCAAAACCGATGAAATCGCACAGCGCCAGGCGTGTGCCCTGGTGGAGCAACTGATAGAACGAGTGCTGACCATTCGTTCCCGGCTCGCCCCAATAGATCATTCCCGTCTGATACGAGACCGGCGCGCCGGACAATGTCACCGATTTGCCGTTGCTTTCCATCGTCAGTTGCTGGAGGTATGCCGGAAAACGTTTCAGGTAATTGTCGTAGGGAAGAATCGCCACCGTCTCGATGCCGAAGAAATTGGCATACCAGATAGTCAGCAGTCCATGGATCACCGGCAGGTTACGGTCGAACGGCGCCGTGCGGAAGTGCTCGTCCATCGCGTGGAAGCCGGCGAGCAGTTCGTGGAACCGTTCAGGACCGAGCGCGATCATGGTTGACAGCCCGATTGCCGATGTCATTGAGTACCGTCCGCCAACCCAATCCCAGAAGCCGAACATATTCGCCGTGTCGATGCCGAACTTCGCCACCTCGGCGGCATTAGTCGAAACGGCGACGAAATGACGTGCAACCGCAGCCTCGTCGCCGAGCGCCGCCAGCGCCCAGGCGCGCGCAGTGCGCGCGTTGGTCATTGTCTCCAGTGTGGTGAACGTTTTCGACGCCACAATGAACAGGGTTTCCGCCGGATCGAGATCACGGGTCGCCTCGGCAAAATCGCTCCCATCGACGTTCGACACAAAGCGAACGGTCAGATTGCGGTCACTGTAGTACCGCAACGCCTCATACGCCATCACAGGTCCCAGGTCGGATCCGCCGATGCCGATATTGACAATGTTGCGGATCGGTTTGCCGGTGAACCCGGTCCACCTGCCGCTGCGCACCTGTTCGGCGAACGCAGCCATGCGATCAAGCACTGCATGCACTTCAGGGACTACATTTGCGCCATCCACCAGAATAACAGCGCCGCGCGGCGCGCGGAGCGCCACGTGAAGAACGGCGCGGTTCTCGGTGGCGTTGATCCGTTCGCCACGGAACATTGCATCGATTCTGGCGCGCAGATCACATGCCTCCGCCAGCGCGATCAGCAGGCGCAGCGTCTCGTCGGTGATCCGGTTTTTCGCATAGTCGAAGAAAAGTCCAGCGGCTTCGGCGGTCAGGCGCTCGCCGCGACCAGGGTCTTCAGCAAACAACTGGCGCAGATGCACGTTACATATCGCGTGATAGTGCGTCTCGAGCGCGCGCCATTCAGGGCGGTGCGTCAGAACCGTCATGCACTACCTCCTTGGTCGCAGGATATTCTCATTTTCACGCCCTTCCTCGAAGTCGGTAATGTTGCGGATGGTCGTCTCTGCGATTGTCGTCATCGCCTCGCGGGTAAAGAACGCCTGGTGACCGGTGACGAGCACGTTGGGGAACGTCATCAGACGAGCCAGAGTATCATCGGTAATCACCCTGTCCGAAAGGTCGTGGAAGAAAACCCCTTCTTCCTCCTCGTACACATCGAGACCGACACCAGCGATCCGTCCAGCGCGCAGTGTTTCGATCAGTGCATCGGTATCGATGAGACCGCCGCGGCTGGTGTTGATCAGGAATGCATCCGGCTTCATCAGCGCCAGCGTCTCACGATTGATCAGGTGGTACGTTTCCGGCAGCAGCGGCACATGCAGACTGACGATATCCGATGAACGCAGCAGTTCTTCAAGCGTCACATAGCGCATTCCCAGCGCCAGGCAATCCGGATTCTGGGAGACATCGTAACCGAGCAGCGAACACCCGAAGCCGTGCATAATGCGCGCGAAGACTGCCCCGATCTTGCCGGTGCCAACGACGCCAACCACCGAGCCGTGGATGTCGCGTCCGAGGAGACCGGCAAGGCGAAAGTTGAACTCGCGGGTGCGGTTGTAGGCGCGGTGGATGCGCCGGTTGAGCGTTTGCAGCAGACCGACGGCGAACTCCGCTACCGAGTAGGGAGAGTAATAACTGACCCGCATTGCGGTGATACCATGCTGTTCGGCTGCCGCCAGATCGATGTTGTTGTAGCCGGTGGAGCGCTGCGCGATCAGGCGAACGCCGTTGGCTGCCAGCCGTTCGATGACTTCCGCCGTCGCCTGATCGTTTACAAAACAGCAGATCGCCGGGAAGCCCTGCGCGAGCGCAGCGGTGTGCAGGTCGAGCTGCGCGGCGGTGTAGGTGAGCCGATGCCGTCCCTGGTTGGCGGCATCCAGAAATGTGCGGTCATATGAGTGAGCATCGTAAACGAGAACGTCCATACATGTACATTCCTTTCCTGTCAGGCGTCAGGGAGCAGGTCTGCTGGACTTGCACCCTGACGCCTGTACTACCTTCCACCTGTCATCTATCACGTTTTGTAGTGCGTAGAGATGCACTGCAACGTCTCTCCTGTCGTCAACCGACGCGCTCTGCACGCTACGTCGCGGTTACTGGGGTTCATTGTGCAGAAACGTTGCACTATAGCGTCTCTCCCTTCCCGCTCAGCAACGTTCAATGACCGCCTCTACCCCGGCAACTGCACGCGCACTGGATGAATCCTCCGGATCTCGTCGCAATACTTGCGGATCGTGCGATCTGACGAGAAGTAGCTGCAGCGCGCCGTGTTCAGGATCGACATGCGCGTCCAGCGTTCCTGGTCGCGGTAGGCGGCATCGACCGCTTCCTGCACAGCGGCGACGCCGTTGATTCAGACGGATGATCAGTTTTGCCATCCAGTAGCCAGGCGCCGCCTTCGCCCCAAAAATGAAGGTGCGGGGTGCTATGTCGGGCGACGGATTTTCGAGGATGCGCCGGTAGAGCGTGATAATATGGAGCGCCTTGAGCAATTGCCGTTTGTACTCGTGCAGGCGCTTGACCATCACATCAACGAGGGATGTCGGGTCAATGGCAAGCCCGAGGCTCTGCTGAATATCGGCTGGCGTGGCGGAGCTCGCATCTTTGCCCGGAATGTAGTAAAGGTTGTCGAGCAACGCACGTTTGAACGCATCGACCGTCATATCGGTGCGGGTGGGGACGTACTGTGTCGTGGTCATCTCCTTCTCCTCCTCCTTGCGCGGTTCGTCCAACAACCTCGCGCGCAATGTCATTGTACCGGACAGGGCAGCCCCGGGCGCTGCGGCGCTACGCCCCTACGGCGCCCTGCTGCCGCTCCGGGCGCTGCGGCGCGGCGCCCCTACTGCTGCCGCTCCGGGCGCTGCGGCGCTATGCCCCTACATGTTGTCATCCCACGTTCAACGTGCAACGTTCAACCTTCAACCCCTCGCGCCTCACACCTCACGGCGCCATGATGCGCGTATTGACGAAGTACGGGAAATCAAACGCCGTCATATCGCCCGCGCGCAAGCCGGGAATGGGCATAAGGCGCGCGGTGAGCGGTTTGCGTAATGCGCCTGCCAGCGCCGCAACTTCGGCAAGCATACCTGCGATCGATTCAACCGGAGTATCGCCCGGCAACGGAATGGTGTCGAGTCCCGTGCCGCACACCGCACTGAACGTCAGCAGATCGCGCCACACGTAACGCCCCTCCGCATTGCGCTGCGCCAGAACCGCATCCTCCAGCACCGGCAGCATCACCCCGCTGAACCCGATCAGGATGACCCGCGCTGCGCGGATCGCATCGGTGCAGGCGCGAATGGTCGCCAGCGTGCCGGGTTCGCCGAACGGCGCTCCGCTGACGCGCTCAATGGCGGCGCCGATGCTGCATGGTGCGTCCGGATGCGGTGCAAGCGACCAGTCGCATCCCGCAACATAGATGTCGTCAGTGACCGCTTTGAGCGCAGCGCGAATGCGCAGATCATGCGCTTCGATGCGTGCTGTCAGATGCTGTGCGAAACGTTGCGTTCTGGCAGCGACGGATTGGGCGGCATCCTCCCCGGCGGCTTCATGCGCCGCTTCCACAGCGAGCGCGGCTGCTTCGGGACCGATCGCCAGCCACGGTTCGCCGCCGCTGTGATAACTTGCCGGGAAGAATGGCGAACCGGGCGCAACACTCGCCAGCGCCGCAAAACGCAGGTTGCCAAACCCGCCCGGCGTTGCTGATGCCAGGGTTGTTATCACCTGCGCCGCTGCGGTGACCGCTGCCGGATCGGTCTTTCCATCACGCCCGGCAATGCGCGCGGATGCGAAGACTGCATCAGTTGCGGCGAGTGCTTCCGCCAGCAGTGGCAGGCGGTCATTTGCAACCCGCCCGATAGAGACATAGTCGAAGCCGGCATCGAGCGCAAGCGTCTCGGCGCCGCGCAGCACTGTGGCGAGATCGGCGCACCGGTTCGTGCCGGTTGTGTCGAGTGCCAGGCGCAGCGTCTGCACCGTGTATCCGGCATCTTCCAGGCGCTGCCGCGCCGTGCGCGCCACAAGCGCCGCGCGCGGCACATCCGCTTCACAGGCGCCAACGGTTATTGTGCGAATGCGCATGGTCATCCTTCTGGCTTCTCTCATAGACCGACATTCCTTGTCGTCGGGCTCATGGAGATTGAGCATTTATAGCAGTTCTCAGAGCCGTTGACCCCTGTCCGGGTCTGCCGCATTGCGCGCGGCGCCCGCGTGCGGCGACAGGTGCAGCCCCGTCCAACCGGCCGTGTGAGCGCTGCGCTCCGCCTCTCCGCGCCCTCGGCGTCGCTGCGGTGGATGTATTGTTCACCGCCGAGACGCGGAGCACGCGGAGAGGATGGCGCACGAGGCGTCTGCTTTCGTTGGCGGGTGGAACCCTGCCCAACCGGACCAATCTTTGTGAGAACTGCTATAATCCGCTCTGCGCCTCGTGCCGTCGGGCTCATGGAGATTGAAAATTAAATCCACTATACTGCGCTAGCCGTGGGGCTGAAGCCCTCGGCTAACCAGGGCAAAGCCCGCCTGCGCGGGCTATACCGGATTATTTCTTCAAAGACCATCAGCCCTCGGCTAACCAGGGCAAAGCCCGTCTGCGCGGGCTATGGCGGAATAATTTCTCAAAGACCATCAGCCCTCGGCTATGCAAGGCAAAGCCCGTCTGCGCGGGCTATGGCGGATTATTTCTTCAAAGACCATCAGCCCTCGGCTCAACCCCCCCGACCCCCCGCGTGCGGGGGGCGTAGGGCGAAGCCTGCCTGCGCGGAACGTGAACTCCAACGGTGACCCTCTCGACCATCGACTATTGGCTATCGGTTATCGGCTATGATCAGCCCTCGGCTAGCCGGGGCGCAGCCCGCCTGCGCGGAACGCGAACTCCAATGGTGACCCTATCGACTATCGGCTATCGGCTATCGACTATCGGCTACCGGCTATCGGCTATCGACGCCTTCGCGTCTCCGCTAAACACGGAGATCATGAAAGTGTTGTTTCCAGGGCGAACCCGCCGGTTTCGACGCGCAGTGTACCACCGGCGATGCCCGGCGGCAACTCGATTGCCAGCGGCAGATCGGGGCGCAGGACTACAGTCGTGCTGCGAAAGATTTCACGCCCGTTATGGATCACACGCACCGGCGCTGCGGGGAGGATACGCACCGAAATGACACTGACGGTGAAACCTCCGTCTGCCCGGCGTTGCACGCCAAGTGCGCCGTGATCGCTTGCGGTTGCCAGGTCGCCCAACCCCTGGAGCGGAATCCAGTCGGCGGCGATGACACGCTGCTCGCCAGCGTCCAGCGGCGGATCGTCCCAGAACGTCGGTTGTGCGCCGCACCAGAGTTCGGCATAGTCGCTCCCATCGTCGGTGAACAGGCGGCGGTCGAAATTCGAACTGAAAGCGAACACTTTCGCGCCAGCGAAGCCTGTGCTGGACGTTGCAGCAACTCCCGCGTCCGCCTGCGAGTCGTACAACCCGATGAACGGCGTCGGACGCGCGGCGAACAACCCCACATACCCGTTCCAGGTCGATGGGCGCGAGAGATCACGATTCTGATGAAGGGTCCATTCC
Organism: Roseiflexus sp. RS-1; assembly: GCF_000016665.1. Taxonomy (NCBI): domain Bacteria; kingdom Bacillati; phylum Chloroflexota; class Chloroflexia; order Chloroflexales; family Roseiflexaceae; genus Roseiflexus; species Roseiflexus sp. RS-1. Next base: position 5,468,778 of record NC_009523.1, on the reverse strand, counting down.
ACCCTGGCGCGTGGTGGCGGCAACGCCCGATCTTCGGTCGCGTGAACGATCATCTGATCGACGGGCACGACGAAATGGGTGACATGTCCTACACGATTGGCGACGGGAGCGAGCGCAGCGTTCATCCACATTTGCAACGGTTGGGCGCTATCGGTGCGGTTTTGTGCGACCAGCATCGTTGCGATACTTCCCTCGTCAGCGCGCAGTCGGACGCTGGCAGTCACATCGAACCCGCGTTGTTGTTCAACAGTGGTCATGCGCACAACCAGCCCATCGCGCTGCGTTTCGAGCGCGAGATCCCATGGGAATGCTTCCAGGTAGCCATGTTCTTCGGTTGGCGCCGCCCATTCCAGCCCGCCGACACCCAACCACCAGCCGCGTTGTCCAAACGGAGCCGGCTTGATCACCGGGTTCTGGTAGAAGATGTTTTGACCGGTGGATTTGATGACCGCGCGGTACAGTCGCCCGCCAAGTTCGGGCAGGAAGGTCAGTTCCAGGAAACGATTTTCGACCACCACGGCGCGATAGGTGCGTGGTTGCAGCGAACCGACGCGCGCCAGATCGAGCCGCGGGTAGGGATGGATCGGATCGCCGGGAGAGGTCGGCACGAGCGCGCTGCTATAGTCGTATGTTGGCAGGGTCAGCGTCGTTTCGCGGGCGGTGACGCCGGAGAACGGGGGAACCGCGTAGCGCAGCGGTCGCCCGTAGCGCCAGAGGAAGTAGTGCTGTCCGACGTTTCCCATTTCGACCTGCCAGCGCGGCGGGTTGGCAGGGTTGAATGTCAGCAGGCGACGCTCGAATGCCTGAAAAAGAATCGGCAGTTCTTTTCCGCCAACGCGAACCAGCGCCCAGTACGGTTCGCTGATCGGATACCCGAAGACGAACAGCGTATCGACCGGCGACGCTGCCATGAAGTCGCGGAAGGCGCGCGGCACATTGTGCCCGGTCACCGATTCATAGCGCACAATCGTCGTCGCTGACAGCGCCAGGTCGGGTCGCTCACGCAATCCGTCGGGACCGAGCAGTGCGCTCACCCGTGCCCCGATGCGGTTGGGCGCGCGCCCGCCGCCGTCGAGCGACACGTATGCTGCCAGTTGCGCATAGGTTGGCGCCTGTGGATTGTTGATCGGATCGCCAGCGACCGGAATGGCGGCGGGCGCGCGTTGTTCGACATCGTTGAAGCCGGTTTGCATGCTGCCGGTGATCAACTCAACCACCAGCCGTCCGCCGGTGACAAACCAGGGGGACTGGCGGTCGCCACCCGGATTGTTCACCTCCATCCGCGCCTTGTCGAAGTACTGCACCAGACGCGCATCGCCCGGTGCGCCAGCGAAGCGCTCATAGCGCATCTCGCCGGGGGATGCGCCATACGTCCAGGAGCGACGCGCACTCCCCGTGGCGACCGCCCGATCGGCGCGGGTCCACAATGTTGCAAACGCCGGATCCGCGAATCCATCGGGGATCGCTGGCGCCGCAGCGACCGGTGTGACAGGAATGATCAGGGTGGCAACCAGGAGGAAGATCGGCAGGAGAAGTTTCACAGCGTGAGCCTTTCGATAAACGTCTTCCCGGCGCGTCGTGCAATCGGCATCGCAAAATCGAACACATCGGCGCGTGCGCAGAGGTCCAGGTCTGCCTGTGCGAGGTGGGGATACGCCGGATCGCCAAAGCGTCTGCCGAAGGTCGATTCGCGCACCCGACGCTCGAAGGGCGCCGGGTCGGGCGTTTCACCGCGCAGTCGGGCTGCAAGATATTCCGCGCAGGCAATATCCTCATCACCATCGCGATCAACGTAGACGCCGGTGATGAGCAGCGTCACGCGCAGCGGGGCAATGCGACGCAGAACGTGCGCCGTGGCTGCGGCGCACACCAGCGATCCGCCAAGCAGCACGGCAGCCTGGTGTGCCGCAATGACGCCGCGCACGCCGCCAGCAGTGCAGAGTGCCACGTCATACCCGGTCAGATCGACAGTGCGGAGGGCAGCCGGTGAGTTGCCAACATCGAACCCATCGATAGGAAAGCCGCCTGGAACGGCGCCAATCGTCAGTGCCGCAGGGGAACGATGAACCAGGGAGCGGGCTTCTTCGGGAGTCGCTGCAAGCATGAGTGCGCGCGCGCCGGCATGCAACACATATGCTGCGGTCGTAAATGAGCGTAATACATCAATCACAACGACGGCATCATCGGGCGCAGCACCGCGATACGTTGGCAGATCGGCGAGAATTATCTCCATATCTGCTGCATTGTACCAGAATCCGCATGGTCAGGCGCCGAAAGTCAATCACTGCGCCTCACGGCGATCAGAAACCTGTGTTGGACTGGCAACGAACAACCCCGCACATACGCGGGGCTGCACAGAAAGGACTGAATTGTCAGGCAGATCGGGAAATGTCACGGCTCACCAACGTTCAGAAACCCGCGTGTGCTCCATTCACGTGGTACGCCAGCACGTGAAGCGTATGACGATGACCGATATGATCGCGGGCGTGATCGCTGAAGGTCCCCTCAATCTGGAAGCCCAGGCGCTCGAAGATCGCAATACCGCCTGTCTGTTCCTGCAATACTTCGACAATTACCTTCTCCACCCCCAGGTCACGCGCTGCATCGACAATCGCCTGCGCCAGCGCCGTTCCCAGACCGCAGCGGCGATAATCCTTGCCCACAATCAGGTGAATATCTCCGACGTGGCTCGACCATCCCGGCAACCGCCGCACGGCACTGTAACCGACGATCTCGCCATCCTCCGTCACCGCGACGATCTGGCGCCAGTTTTCGGCAGCATACGCATTAACCAGGCGGTCAATGATCTCGGGGCTGTGAAGGTCGGTTTCCAGGTAGAGCCAGTCATCGTCCGGCAGCGAACGACCAAAACGGAGTAGCGCTTCGCGATCCTGCTCGGCAAGCGGGCGAATCATTACAGTCTGGCCGTTGCGCAACGTTGCAGCAACCGGCGCTTCAGCGCGCTCAACCATACACGTACCTCCTCTCACGATGCTACAGCTTATGATCGCCTTTCGGCGTCTTCCAGTTTCGTCGTTGCGTGCCGACGGTCTGCGCCAGAAACATTAAGGAGTGACATGACTCTACTATATCATATCAGGTTGCACATGGTCATCTTCGCTACATCTGGTGAAGAAACGGTTACTCCTTACAAAAACATGCTAACGCCAGACTGGTAGCCTTTCCATTACAATGGTACAATAGAAATCGCAACTCACCCTGCATATCTGCTGCGATAAACGAGGCGAGGACTGACCTGGGTGCGATCGTCGCTCCGCAATTCCGAACGGTCGAGCGCAGGCGGTCGAGTGTGCACATGTGGTATCCCATAGCCAGACGATCTCAGTAACGAGGGCATGCATCTTCGCTCTTGCGGACGCATGGCAATCAGTCAAAGGAGGCAGCAATGACGGCGAATGGACGCGACGTAGTGGTGCTGAGTGGTGTCCGCACCGCGATCGGCAATTTTGGCGGCAGTCTCAAGGATCAACCGCCGAGCGAACTGGCGGCGCAGGTCGTGCGTGAAGCGGTCAGGCGCGCGGGTGTCGAGCCGACGGAAATCGGGCAGGTTGTGTTTGGTAATATCATCCACACCGACGGGCACGACCACTATCTGGCGCGGGTTGCAGGGGTCAAGGGCGGCTTGCCGGTGGACGTTCCGGCGTTGACGTTGAATCGCCTGTGCGGCAGTGGCTTGCAGGCGATCATCTCGGCAGCGCAGACAATCATGCTCGGCGATGCCGATGCCGCCGTCGCTGGCGGCGCCGAGTCGATGAGTCGCAGCCCATACTGGGCGCATGCGATGCGCTGGGGCGCGCGGATGAATGATGTTGCGATGGTCGATGCAATGGTAGCGGCGCTCAGCGATCCGTTCGATGATGTGCACATGGGCGTAACAGCTGAGAATGTCGCCCGGAAGTGGGAGATTACTCGCGAGGATCAGGATGCGCTGGCTGTTGAAAGTCATAAACGCGCTGCCGCTGCCATTGCGGAAGGGCGTTTCAAGGATCAAATTCTGCCCGTTGAGATCAAGGTCAAGGGCGGGGTTCAGATGTTTGATACCGATGAAAGCGTGCGCCCTGACACAAGTCTTGAGAAGCTTGCCAAACTGCGTCCGGTCTTCGACAAGCAGGGAACCGTGACCGCCGGTAATGCATCGAGCATCAATGATGCTGCGGCTGCTGTGGTGTTGATGGAACGCAGTGTTGCCGAACAGCGCGGCTACAAACCGATGGGTCGTCTGGTGGGGTACAGCGTTGTCGGCGTCGACCCGAAGTATATGGGCATCGGTCCGGTTCCGGCAGTGCGCAAGGTGTTGGAGCGCACCGGACTGAGCATCGATGACATCGATCTGTTTGAACTGAACGAGGCGTTCGCGGCGCAGGCGCTCGCCGTCATCCGCGAGCTTGATCTACCAATGGAGAAGGTCAATCCGAACGGCAGCGGCATTTCGCTCGGTCACCCGATTGGCGCAACCGGCGCGATACTGACGGTGAAGGCGCTCTACGAGCTGCAACGCACCGGTGGTCGCTACGCCTGCGTCACCATGTGCATCGGCGGCGGTCAGGGCATCGCTGCGATCTTCGAGCGGATATAGGTGAGGCGAGAGGCGAGGGGCACAGCGCCGCTGCGCCCGTACCGGCAGCAGGGGCGTATGGAGGAGAAGCAGCGGCGCTGCGCCCGTACTGGCAGCGGGCGCTCAGTTCTCGGTTCTCAAGTCTCAATTTATAGACACACATAAGGAGGTAAAGGGATGGGTCGTCTCGAAGGAAAGTATGCGATCGTGACGGGAGCTTCACGAGGGATCGGTCGTGCAATTGCGCTGGAACTGGCGCGCGAGGGATGCACGGTCGGCGTCAATTATCAGCACAATCAGGCGCTGGCGGAAGAGGTGGCCGCCGAAATCAAGTCCATGGGACGTGAATGCATGCTGCTCCAGGCGAATGTGGCCGATCCGACCGAGGCGCGCGCCATGGTGCGCCGATTCCTGGATGCGTATGGACGACTCGATATCATGGTCAACAATGCGGGGATCACCCGTGACCGGTCGCTCCGTAAAATGACCGACGAGGATTGGCTCCAGGTCATCCAGACAAACTTGAACGCCGTCTTCTTCTGCACCACTGCGGCCATGCAGCCGATGATCGAGCAACAGTACGGTCGAATCATCAACATCAGTTCGATGAATGGGCAGACGGCGGCATTTGGTCAGGCGAACTACGGTGCGAGCAAAGGCGGGATCATTGCCTTCAGCAAGACTGCTGCGCTCGAACTGGCGAAGTACGGCATTACGGTGAACGTTGTGGCGCCCGGCTTTACCCTGACCGATATGCTTTCGAAGGTGCCGGAAGAGGTTCAGAACCAGATCAAGGCGCGCATCCCGCTGGGGCGGTTCGGCTTGCCGGAGGAAATGGCGAAAGCAGTCGTCTTCCTTGCAGCGGATGGGGATTACATCACTGGACAGCAGATCAACGTCAATGGCGGGGCGTATATGTAACGGGTAGAGACGTTGATGGCGCAACGTCTCCCCCGTGGTGCGTCTCCGACATCACTCTTTCCGGGCGGTCCGACTGATGATGTCGGAGACGCTCTCGGCATAGTCTTTCCAGACCCCCATCATTTCGCGGGCAAACCGCGCCTGGGTGTTGAGCGCGTCTTCGATGGCTTGCTCGGCGGAACTGCGAATACTACGGCTGTAGTTCCAGTTCTTCAGCACCATCTCGTAGGCCATATCGGTGCTGACGGCGATGAGTTCAGTCCAGGCTTTGACTGATTTTCCTACCATTTCCTGAGCGCTGCTGTAGGTTTTGTGTGCAGTCTCTTCAACGTTTTTGACGGTCACAGAAGTGCTCCTTTCCAGGACAGCGCTTTTCGTCAAAAGATGGTAGTATTAAGTATAATACAATCATATTTCTTTGCGACATGCTAAGTTCACGAGTTACGGGCGAGTTCGGCGCTACTGTGTCTCTCGCATCTACGGTACTGCTTCCGCGTCTGGAGCCGCCGCCGCAGCCGGCCCGGCTCATCGAGCGTCCACGGATCGATGGGTTGCTTGCTGCGGTCGCCGATTATCCGGTGACGCTGGTGACCGCGCCGGCAGGCGGCGGTAAGACGGTTGCGCTCACCGGTTTTGCGCGTCACGGCGGCTGGCCTGTTGCCTGGTGTCGTCTTGATGCTGCGGATACGCCGATCTCACTGGCGCTCCATCTGGCGACGGCGTTTCGCCCGATTACCGGTTTTGATCCCTCCTGTTTCGTCACCGTGCACCCGGTCGATGTGCTGGACCGGTTGATCAATGCGTTGACCGCGCTCGGTGATGAGACGCTCCTGGTGCTCGACGACGTCCACTGCGCCGACAGGCGTCCCGAACTGCGCGTCCTGATCGAGCATCTGATTGATCGCCTGCCGCCACGTCTCCATCTGGTGCTGGCGAGTCGCGAGATGCCTTCACTGGCGCCACTGCCGACAGTGGCAGCGCGCGGTGAACTCTACCGCCTGAACCGGGCGCAACTGGCGTTCACCAATGAGGAGGCGCGTGAATTCTTCGCCGCCTGCGGGTTGCCGCCGAGTCCTTATGATGATGAACTCAATACACTGGCGCGTGGTTGGCCCCTGGCGCTCCGTTTCTTTGCAACCGCTCGTGTTGATTTGGGCGCCACGCAGCACGAACCGATCCTGCCAGAACGGTTGCTGGAGCACATTGCACCCCAACTCGATGCGTATCTGGCGCGTGAAGTCCTGGGCGACCTGCCGTTCGATCTGCGCACCTGGTTGCTGGGTACAGCGTTGATGCGCTGGATCGATGAATCGGCATGCGCTGCCGTCGCTGAACTGGCCGATCTCCATATCGATCTCAAGATGATCGAACGACATGAGTTGTTCATTGAGACTCTGCCCGACGGTCGGTCGGTCTACCAGCCGTTACAGGCTGCCAGTTTTGCGCGCCTGGCGGAACGTGAATTGCCGAACTGGCGGAGCATCCATGCGCAGTTGGGTCAGTACTATGCAACGAAGGGCGATGATCACGGCGCGGCGCACCATTTTCTTGCTGCGGCGCAATGGGAGGAAGCGTCGGCGGCATTGAGTCGTATGGCGCTCGCCGGCGTTTCTGGGGCGCAGGCGGTTGCGCTGCTGTCGTGGATCGAACAGATCCCGACCGACCACCGGAACAATGCTGCGCTGCTCGAGGCGCGGGCAATCGCCGAACGTCGCCTCGGTCGCTACGCGCAGGCGCTGGAGTCGTACCGCCAGGCGGAGGATCGCTACCGTGCGCAGGGAGATATGGATGGTCAGGTGCGGGCATTGCGCGGTCAGGCGGAGGTGTACATCGATACGGTGCAGCCAGCGCCAGCAGCGGTGCTGTTGAAGCGCGCGATGAAACTCTTGCCGCGCCATCGTCGCGCTGAACGGGCGACTATTCTGAGTCTGCAAGCTGAGAACTGGATCAACCGGGGCCGTGCTGATGTGGCAATTTTCATCATTGCTGCCGCCCACCGCGAAGCGTATGGGAGAACGTCGCGCGGCGATCCGGGCGGTGGCGGTCTCCGCCGCTCTGCCGTTCTGTCGCCCCGCCTGCTGCTGCGGAGCGGCCGGCTTGTCGAAGCGCGACGTTTGCTCGAAGAGGAACTCGGTCTCGATACGGGCAGGGCGCGCGGTGAGCATATGCTGCACCGCGATCCGCTTCTGCTCCTGGCGTTGATCGAGTGCATGCTGGGCAATGGGGTGCGCGCGCTGGCGCTTGCACAGCGCGGCTTGCTCGAAGCACAACGCGGCGACTCGCCGCTGACCGAGGCTATTGCTCATATGCGCCTCGGTCATGCCTATCTCGTGACGGCGTCGAGCGACGAGATGGCGTATCGTCACTACCGCATTGCGCTCGATATGATCGAGTCGAGCGGTATTCCCCGCATGCGCGCCGAGGTGATGATGGGTCTGACGCTGCTTGAAGGGCATGCGGGCAACCTTGCCGCCGCCGAAGCGTATGCCCGTGAGGGTCTTGACCGCACGCTGGAGGCGGGTGACGACTGGATGGCGGCGCTGATCTGGCTTGCGCTCGGAAGCGTTGCGGCCACTGCCGGCGATCCGCGCGCGGCGCAATGGCTCCACGAAGCGCAGCAACGCTTTGTGCGGGGTGATGATCAGTATGGGCAGACGGTCGCGCTGATCTGGGAAGCGCACATCCTGCTGCAATCCGGGAAGGAAGCCGAAGCCGATCGCACTCTGGCGCGCCTGCTTGGATTGATCGATGCGTGTGGCTTCGATGGCGTCTTGACAACGCGCACGCTCTTCGGTCCGCACGATCTTGCAGTTCTGGTTCCGCTTCTGCTCCGCGGTCGGGCGCTGCGCGGCGCTGCATCGGCGCAGGCAGCAGTGGCGCAGCGTCTGTTGCGCCAGGGTTTCCCCTCGATTGCCGCCGATGACGCGGTTGACACCTATCATCCCGGCTATACACTGCGGGTCTACATGCTGGGTCGTTTCCGCATCTTCCGCGGCTCGCACGAGATACAGGCACGCGAGTGGCAGCGTGAGAAGGCGCGCCAGTTGCTCCAGTTGTTGCTGACGTATCGCGGCATGTGGTTGCAGCGTGAGCAGATCTGCGCCTGGCTCTGGCCCGACAGCGAACCGTCGGCTGCCGAGCGCCAGTTTAAGGTGACGCTCAATGCGCTCAATAATGTGCTGGAGCCGCGTCGTCCGCCACGGGTGGCGCCGTTCTTTATTCGACGGCAGGGGCTGGCGTACAGTTTTGCACCCTCGTATGGCTGCTGGATCGATGTGGATGAGTTTGAACTGCGCACTGCCGGCGCACCGGGACGCGATCCCGAAGTGGAGATCCGCAGTCGCCGCACGGCATTCCAGTTGTACCGCGGCGATTATCTCGCCGAAGCGCTATACGATCCCTGGACGCTTGAAGAGCGTGAGCGTCTCCTGGCGCGTCATCTGGCATCGACGGCGACACTTGCCCGGTTGTTGATCGATCGCGAAGAGTTCGATGAAGCGATCGATCTGTGCGAGCACATCATCCGCCGCGACCGTGGCTATGAGGAAGCGTACCAGATGCTGATGCGCGCCTATGCGCGCTCTGGCAGTCGCTCCCAGGCGCTGCGCGCCTATGCGCGCTGTGTCCAGGCAATGCAGGACGAACTGGGGATGGAGCCGCTGCCAGAGACGACCGAACTCTGTGAGCGGATCAAGCGGAATGAGCCGGTGTGACGCGCGTCACGGTCTGCTCCAGCAGTTTGACGGCAGCGTAGATCGCGTTGATGTGCGGCGTCGGCACGTCTGTCAGCCTGCCAAGTTCGGCGACTGTTCCCACCAGGGCGTCCACTTCTGTTGCTCTGCCAGCCTCGATGTCCTGCAGCATCGAGGTTTTGTGCGCACCAACCCGTTCGGCGCCAGCGATGCGCTGGTCGATGGTCATGTCGAACGTAATGCCCAGGCGCTCTGCGACTGCCTGCCCTTCCGCCATCATCGCAACGATCAGGGCGCGCGCCTGTGGATGACGGCAGATGTCGATCAACGTGGCGCGGGTGAGCGCACTGACCGGGTTGAATGCCAGGTTGCCCCACAGTTTGATCCAGATGTCGGTGCGGATGCGGGAGCGCACCGGCGCTTTCAGCCCGGCGCGCGTCAGTGTCTGGGAGAGCAGATGCACGCGCTCGCTGCGCGAACCGTCAAGTTCGCCAAGCGTAAACCGATCTCCCTCGATATGGCGAACAACCCCCGGCGCTTCCAGTTCGGTCGCCGGGTAGACGACACAGCCAATGATCCGTTCGGTTTCGATATTGGCTGCAATGATTCCGTCGGGATCGACCGATTCGATGCGTCGTCCCTCCAGCGGCCCGCCGTGCCGCTGGAAGTACCACCAGGGGATGCCGTTCTGCGCCGGAACGACGATCGTCGTGTCGTGAAACAGCGGGCGCAGCAGTGGCGCGACGGCGGGCAACTGGTGCGCCTTCACGGCAATGATGACGACATCGTGCGGTCCGGCTTTTGACGGGTCATCGGTTGCCAGCGCCGGTTGCGCCGTTATCGTTGCGCCATCGGTCTCGATCAGGGTCATGCCGCGTTCGCGGATGGCAGTCAGATTGGCGCCGCGCGCAATCAGCGTCACCTGTTCGCCGGCATGGATCAACCGCGCACCCAGGTAACCGCCGATCGAACCGGCGCCAACAATGCAGATCTTCATCGTGCGTCTCCTGATGAGTCGTCAGTCAACCCCAGCAGTTTCGCCATCCCGATCCGCTGCACCTTGCCGGTCGCGCCGCGCGGAATTTCCGGGAGAATATGAATGACGCGCGGAACCTTGAAATCTGCCAGAAATGCTGCGCAATGGTCGCGCAATTCGCGCTCAGTCGCTGCGGCGCGCAGCACGACGGCAGCGTGCACCTCTTCTCCAAGCGTCCGGTGAGGTGCAGCGAACGCCACCGCTTCCGCGACCGCCGGATGCCGGAGTAACACATCGTCAATTTCCAGCGGCGAGATCTTTTCGCCGCCCCGATTGATCAGTTCCTTGAGGCGTCCGGTGAGCCACAGATAGCCATTGTCGTCGATCCGCCCCTGATCGCCGGTGCGAAACCAGCCGTTTGTGAAGGCGGCAGCGGTGGCTTCTGGATTGTTTTCGTAGCCATCGAACACATTCGGACCGCGCACGGCGACTTCGCCGCGCTCACCGCGCGCCTTTTCCGCTCCCTGCTCATCGAGGATGGTCACCTCGACGCCGAAACCGTACCCGACGGAACCGGCGTGATGCGGCAACGGCGGCAACGGGTTGGTCGTCATCTGATGGCTTGCTTCGGTCATGCCATACGACTCAAGCACCGGCGCCTGGAACGTCGCTTCCAGCCGTTCGAGTACGACCGGCGGCAGCGGTGCGCTGCTGGAACGGATGAAACGCAACGGCGCCGCGCGGATCGCTGCGATCTGGCGTTCGGCGCGCGCCAGCAGCATCTGATGCATGGTCGGCACCGCCGAGAACCAGGTCGGACGGAAGGCGGTCAACCATCCCCAGAAGCGCATGGCATCGAAACCCGGAGGAAGAACGACCGAACCGCCAGAAGCGAGCGGCGCCAGCAGCGTGGCGACAATGCCGTGGATGTGGAAGAGCGGCATCACACACAGTGCCCGATCATCGGGACTCAACCGATATGCGTCGATGATATTGCGCGCCGAGGCGATCAGGTTGCGCTGACGCAGCGGTACCCGCTTGGGACGGCTGGTCGTTCCGCTGGTATGCAGGATCAGCGCCACATCGTCTGGTTGGGGCGGGATGAATGGTTGGGGCGGGCGCGCGCCGCGTTCGAGCGACAGGTCGAGCATCCCATCGGCACGCAGCGCCGCAACCACAACAGTCATGCCAGGGAAGGCAGCGGCGCGCGCCGCTTCCATGCCATCTGGCGGCACAATCAGCGTCGTTGCGCGCGTATCCTCGAAATAGAAGGCAAACTCCTCCTGGCGGTACTTCGGGTTGAGCGGCGCTGCGGTGGCGCACGTTGCCGCAGCCAGGAAACTCAACGCCATTGCCGGACCATTGCCGAGCGCAATCGCCACCCGTTCACCGCGTCCGACACCATATGCCGCCAGACGTTCCGCCAGTTCCACCACATGCGCACGCAGACGCCCAAACGTGAGCGGTTGGGTGTCCGGCGCCAGAAGCGCGAGCGCATCAGGTTCACCAATGTGCAGAATATCCACAAGTGTAGACACAGTTTCCCTCATCCTCGCACAGGGGCGCTGCTGCGCAGCGCCCCTACTGGCACGGGCGCTGCTGCGCGGCGCTCCTACTGGCACGGGCGCTGCTGCGCGGCGCCCCTACTGGCACGGGCGCTGCTGCGCGGCGCTCCTACTGGCACGGGCGCTGCTGCGCGGCGCCCCTACTGGCACGGGCGCTGCTGCGCGGCGCCCCTACTGGCACGGGCGCTGCTGCGCGGCGCCCCTACTGGCACGGGCGCTGCTGCGCGGCGCCCCTACTTGTTTCGCGGCTTTGCGTTGCCGAACACCGGTTTTGGTCCGCCCGACGGCGCTGCCCAGCGCGCAGCGTTGGCGATCACCCGGCGCACATTCGGATCGCGATAGGTCGGGTAGGACTCGTGACCGGGGCGGAAGTAGAAGATTTTGCCCCGTCCACGGGTGTAGCAGCAACCGCTGCGAAAAACTTCGCCGCCGGTGAACCAGCTGATGAACACCAGTTGCTCCGGCGCCGGAATATCGAACCGCTCGCCGTACATCTCCTCCGGCAACTCAAAGCACTCGTCGAGACCGGCAGCGATCGGGTGACCCGGCTCGACGACCCAGATCCGCTCGATGTCGTCCGCCTCGCGCCATTTCAGATCGCAGGTTGTGCCCATCAGTTTGCGGAAAATCTTCGAGAAATGCCCGGAGTGCAACACAATCAGCCCCATGCCGTCAAGTACGCGGGCATGCACCTTCTCGACAATCGTGTCCTGCACCAGATGGTGCGCCATGTGCCCCCACCAGATCAACACGTCGGTCGTCGCCAGCACCTCGTCGGTCAAGCCGTGTTCGGGTTCGTCGAGCGTGGCGGTGCGCACCGCGAACCCGCCATGTTCCCGGAGTCCTTCGGCGATCGCGCCGTGAATACCCTGCGCGCCGTATATGCTGCTTGCTGGATGGCGACTGTCCTGCTCGTGGCGGAACTCATTCCAGACAGTGACTCGGATTTCGCTCACACCTGTGTCCTTCTGCTTCATTGCAACGATTCCGCCGAACGGTTCTTCGGCGCGCGCCAGTATACCCGGCGCACGAAGGAACGTCAATCATCGATCCACCCGTACCGTTGAGCGTGCGCGATTGCTGCGCCTGCACTGACGCCTGACATGTGATATGCGGAAAGGCTCTCAACGTGCGGACGAAGATGTTTGCCGCCGCTTCATCACAAATGCAATCGCCGAGCGCAGATCGCTGTGGGTCATCAACTTCTTCACATCGATCCCCAACCCAACGATTGTCTGCGCCAGCTCGGGAGATACGCCAACCAGGATCGTGCGCGCCCCCAGGAGTGCGATCCCCTGCGTCGCCAGGATCAGATGGTTGGCGACCGCCGTGTCGATCAATGGCACGCCGGTAATATCGATAATCATCCATCTTGCCCGGTATTGCCCGTCATCGCTGCAAGCACGCGGCAGAACGGCGCAACGCCGTAGGTTGCCAGAAACGCCGATGGCACACCGCCGTACAGGATCCACCAGATCGTCATGTTCCAGCTGCCCATCATGCCTGCCGCCGGACCGAGCACACGGCTCACATAGACATAGTCGCCGCCGCTGCGCGGCATTGCTGCCGAGAGAAAGGCATAGACGCAGGCGGTTGGCAGCGCCAGCAGTGCGCAGAAGAGGAGCGAAAGGTAGATGTTGCCGCCAGCATACGATGGGATGATCAGCACCATCAGTGCGACCATCAACCCGACGCTGATAAAGTTGACGTTGTACACCAGCACGTCGAAGATGCCTGCCTGGCGCACCAGACCGGTCGCTTTGCGGGTGAAGGTGCGCGGCGCCGTGATTGATTGTGAACGTCCTGCCACGTTGCGCCTCCTGTCAAAAACGAAGGAAGGTTCCAAAGCGATGATCGATATCCCATGCCAGGGCGCGTGCGGGTGCGCCATCGGCAGCGTGGAGCAACAGCGGTGTGATGGCGAACATGTACGCCTGCCCGCATATCAGCGCATCGAGATTGCAGAGATTCTCAGCGATGAGCAGATCGGCGCCGAGCAGCACGGCATGCGCCAATTCGCCGCCGCCAGGGGTTGAATCGACATTCAGTGCATCGATCGCCACCAGCGACACACGCCGTTCGACCAGAGCGTGCGCCAGATCGACGCTCAGGTAGGGGTGCTGGAAGTAGCGTGCATCCTGCCAGAATGCCTCCCAACCGGTTCGGATAACGACGATCATTCCTGGCTGAAGATCGTAGCCATCGAGAATGGCGGCGCCAATCGGGGCGTCTGCCGCATATCCGCGGGCATCGACGACCATTCCTGGAGCGATGAAGCGATCAGGTGGAAATGTATCGATGCTGCGCCCGCCAGCGATGTAGTGTGACGGAGCATCGAGGTGGGTGCCGCTGTGACTCCCCAGATGCAGGGCGCTGACCTGCCACGGCGGGGTGGCAATCACATCGAGGCGCACCTGCGGATCTCCCGGATAGACCGGCATTCCTTCTGCAAGCGTTCGTGTCAGATCGTAGATCACAACGTCCTCGCCTTATCTAATGTGCTTCCAACCCTTGCCAGATTGCGCAATGTGCGCTATCCGCTCACCAGTTGATGCGCCCGAATGCGATCTCCTTCCAGGGTGATCAGTGCGCCATGCAGCACCCCTTCGCCATACGCGCTGCCGGGGTTGATGCAGAGGGTGCGCCCGATGCGCACCGCGCCGCGCGACTCGTGAATATGTCCGTGCAGCGCAAGCACCGGTTGGAACGCTTCGATCACCCGTCGCACGGCGATACTTCCCACCGGCGTCATCACGACCTGACCGCCCTCGGTGACAACTGTCAGGTCATCGCGCACCTGCGGTGCATCGTCGAGCGTGCTGCGGTACGGCGGACTGTGCAGCACGAAGATTGCCGGACGATCATGCGTAAGGCGGTCGGCGACAGTGCGGATTTTGCGCTCCAGTTCTTCTTCACTCATCTCACGCGGGCTGTGCCAGGGTGTTGGCGGCACCCATGACTCGCCGATGATCTGGTACTGTCCCCATTCCAGCATGCACCCATCCGGGTTGCGTACAAAAGTGCTGTTGCGCAGCACCTCGTCCAGCGCCGGTTCATCGTCGTTGCCAGCCATCACAAAGCAGGCAATGCCGCTTCCTGCCAGGCGTTCTTCGGCGAGCGCAACCCAGCGCCGTACTGCGTCGATCATAACGCGGCGGAACACCTGATCCAGGTAGGCGGGTTCCTCTTCCAACCGTCGATACTCGGATGGCGCGCAGCGGTACGGATAAAACCCGTTGAAGCGGATATTCTTTTCCAGCGCCGCCAGTTCAGCGTCGTCGCGGGCAAGCGTCTCCTGCCCCAGAAACGTCGCTCGATAGCCTTGCGGCTCCTCCACCAGCGGCACGAGCATTTTACCCGTCAGATCGCCGCCCATAATAATCGCCTGCGCATTGTAGAACTGCGCTGCGTTCAAAAACTTGAGCCAGCAGCGTTCCGAGCCGTGAATGTCACTGCTGTAGAACAGGCGCACCTGCGCGCTGTCGGTTGATCGTTGCTTGCGTCCAAAGATCCACATTGCTAGCCGCCTTCGTCAGGAATGTCGTACCAGCGCACACGGTCGCCGATCCGTGCGCGCATCTTCCACGCCACGGTCTTCGGATGCGCCTCGATTGCTGCACGCAAGGCAGCGATCTGCGCCGAAACCCGGTAGACGCCATACGTCGGTCGTCCGGCAGACCATTGTTCGAGTCGCTCCAGACTGAGCATCAGCGTCCGGTAGACGCCCCAATCGCGCGATGCCAGTTGTGCGATATAGGAAGCATCGATGGCGTTGGGCGCATCACCAAGCGGAAGGTCGGAAAGAACGGCGAACAGATCGCGCAGATCGTTCTCCGTTGCCTCGACCACCTGCAACTTGGTCAGCAACAGATCGGACGGCGTCAGGGTAACGGGATGCAGGATCAATCGTTCGCGCAGGTCGAACGTGTGACACATCTGAAACCGGTCGAGAAACACGTCGATGTGACGCTCATCGGTTGGGTGACGAAAGATCAGGCGTTGCGCGCCGTGCAGCAGGTTAAATTCACGGTCTGGCTCGTACCCCTGTTCGCTGAACAGGCGCTGGAGCGCAGTGCGTTCTCCCGTGCGCCCGATCATGTCGATGTCTTTATACGAACGACTGAGATCGGGATGACGCGCCGTCGGGCAGAGATGGAACACTGCGATGCCGCCAAGCAAACGCAGGCTGAGACCGGCGCCTTCCGCCGCAGCAACGATGTGTCTGGCGTCGTCGTAGAGGGTGTTCGACATATGGAGAGATGTCCGGTAGCCACGTGAGAGCGATCAAAACAGTATCACTATCAGGATAGTGACAGAGAGCGAAATTTGTCAAGCGGACGAAGGGGCGCCCCTCCAGGCAGTGCTGACAGCTTACGGGTTTTGTGCTATCATCGAATGGGTTAACAATATCTTGTTACTCCGGGTAGCAGGGGGTCAAGAACTATGGAGCCTGCAAATATCGTTCGTGAAATAGCTTCGTTGCCTCCAGAAGCGCAGAAGCAGGTTATCGACTTTATCGCTTTTCTGAAAACTCGTTATCCTGTCACACAGCCTGTCAGGAAAACGCGGCGAACCAATCTGGCCGATGAGCCGTTCATCGGGATGTGGCGAGACCGTGAGGACATGCAGGATAGCACTGCGTGGCTACGCAGTCTGCGTCAGCGCGAATGGGGTCGTAGAGCGTGAGCGGGCTGATCATCATCGATACCGACATCCTGATCGGAAACGGGTGCGCCAACAGGGTTTCGGCAGCGCCGACCAGCAGCGTGAATGTATAATCGCCGAGCGTGGCGTCGGGGTTGCGACACACCAGCACATCGCGCGTTTCAGGGCGAATGATCCAGTACTCGGGCACGCCTGCACGGGCGTAGACGCGCCTTTTGATCACCGTGTCCTGCTCAGGATTTGATGGTGACAGCACTTCCGCGATCAGATCGGGGGCGCCGCGGATACGGCGTTCGCTGATGATGCCCGCGCGATCACGGCGTACCAGCGCAAAATCCGGCTGTACCGGCTCACAACCGGGCATCAGCACGCCAATCGGCGCAGTGGCGGCATATGCCAGCCCTTGTTGTTCCAGCGGCACGCCGACGTATTGATCCAGACGACGCACGATCCACTGGTGGAAATAACCCGGTGCAGTAGTCATGTACAGAATGCCCTCGATCACCTCGTAGCGATTGCCGTCATCAGGAAGTTCGCGCTCCCAACGCTCATAGTTCCAACCTGCATCCAGAGATCGGAGCGTTATCGTTGGAAGGGCTACAGTATCAGCCATTGTTCTCTCCTGTGAATGTTCCTGTGCCCCCATGATACGGCTGACGATAAGAGAACGTCAAGCGTCCTGCGCTGTTGGGGTGCAACGTGCGCATTCATAATGAACTACGGATTGCTGCGGATGTTGGGAGAAAAAACCGTGCCGATCCACGCGCTTTTCAAAAAGAAACCACGGATTGGCACGGATCGAACGGATTGCCACGGATTCTGTTATGAAGAAATCCGTGCCCATCCGCAGTGCGTGTGCCGATCCATGTGCTCTGAAATCCGTGCCGACCTGTAATCTCCTATCCTGTATCGTTATCGTATGACCTTTGCCCCTTGTGACATTCCCTGACACATCCCCATGCTACAATGGACAAAGAACCCCGTTGTTCTCCCACTGTTCCCCGTCGCTGAACTTCCAGTTGCAAGATCGCCTTTCCCCCAGAAGGCGTGGATTGAAACGAACAAACAAGCAAACAAACAGGCAAGCAGGTGAACTCAGGATGGTGCGTCTGTCAGCGGCGCCATCGGAGCAGAGACGTGCACAGGCGAGATCTGTGACCAGGAAAAATACACATGAAATGTTGCATTACATGCAACACTCGTGTGCTAGAGTCGCTATAGCGGACCAATCGGGCCAGCGCTGCGGGCAAGCCGCCGACGAGCAGCGATCAACGGCAGCGCGAAGGGATTGAAAAAGTAGATCATTTGTGCTATATTTTGCGCAATGCACGGTGTTTTAGTCGCCTTTCCTCGCGGATTGAAACGCAGAAGGCGTGGATTGAAACAAGATCGAGCGCATTCGCCGTGCCGAGCTAACCACTGAAGCCTATCAGATACCCGACGACTTTGACCCGCGCAGTTATCTAGCCGACGCATGGGGTATCTGGACATCGGAAGATGAGCCGGTGGAAGTTGTGCTACGGTTCAGCCCGCATGTGGCGCGACGGGTGCAGGAGACGCGCTGGCACCGCTCCGAGCGCACCGAGCCGCAACCCGACGGATCGCTGGTGTGGCGAGCACAGATCGCTGAGCCGAAAGAGATGCTGCCCTGGATCCGCGGCTGGGGCGCCGATGTGGAAGTGCTGGGACCGGAGGGGCTGCGCGGGACGCTGGAAGCGGAGGTGCGAAAGATGGCGAGGGTGTATGGCGTGAGTGAGATGAAGTTGCAGGATGCTCTGATTGCGCATCGACGCGAACGCGATGGTAAAGAACAATCTTTAGTTGATCATCTGAAAGGAACCGCAGAACTGGCGAAGCGTTTTGCCGGAAAAATAGGATTGCCAGAACTTGGAGAAGTCATGGGACTGGCACACGACTTCGGAAAAGCCAGCAAGGAGTTTCAGGATTACCTGAAGTCTGCTACAGGGTTGAAAAATCCAGATGAAGATGACTATATAGATTATGAGTCGCGGAAGGGAAAAATAGATCACTCTACAGCAGGGGCACAGCTTGTATATGAGAAATGCAGCCATTTAGGCAAGGAAGGCGAGTTCCTTGCGCAATTTCTGGCTCTGGCAATAGCTTCGCACCACTCCGGACTGATCGATTGTCTGACACCCACAGGTGAAGATAACTTCAGTCGACGTATTACTAAAGATGATAGTGTAACACATGTATCTGAAGCCAGGGGTAAGTTACCTGAGATCGAGGATGGTCTCAATAAAACTCTTACGCTGGATATATTAAAACAATTCATGCAAAAACTTCAAAGTCTGAGAGAACAGAACGACTCAAAGGAGACTATTGCTTTCAAACTCGGTATTCTGGCTCGTTTCCTGCTGAGTTGTCTTCTGGATGCAGATCGCCTGAACACTGCTGATTTCGAGTTTCCTGAAAACAGTGTAATCCGTAGTTATGGCAACTATGTATCCTGGGATATGCTGATTGAGCGACTGGAGAAAACATTTAATGAATTTGCACAGGCAGTCGCACAAACGAAGGAAGGTAGCCAGGCGCGGGAAGTATATCAACTGCGATCACAGGTGGCGCGGGCATGCCGTGAAGCAGCTACGAAACCAAAGGGCATTTACCAACTGACTGTACCGACTGGCGGTGGCAAGACTCTGGCAAGTCTACGCTTTGCGCTACACCATGCAAAGCATCACGGGATGGACAGGGTTTTTTACGTGGCGCCATACATTACGATTATTGACCAGAATGCTGACACCCTGCGAACAATTCTTGAGCCTGAAAGTGAACGCGGTCGTGTCGTACTCGAACACCACTCCAATTTTGTTCCAGAAGAAGATACGCATCGTCGTCATAGCCTGCTGGCGGAAAACTGGGATGCGCCGATTGTATGCACCACGCAGGTCCAATTCTTAGAGGCCTTGTTCGGTGCAGGCACGCGCGATACTCGTCGCATGCATCAACTGGCAAAAGCGGTGATTATCTTAGATGAGGTGCAGACAGTTCCAATTAGAATCGTCCATATGCTGAACGTGGCTCTGCGTTTTTTAGCGCATAGTTGTGGCTCAACGGTTGTCCTTTGTACGGCTACACAGCCGCCGCTGGATCGACTACCGGACAATCCATACCGTTCGCTTATTGTTAAGCAGGAACAACGAATCATCCTGAACGAAGTGGAACTGTTCAAGAGCATGCAGCGCGTCGAGGTTCACTATGCACGTAAAGATGGAGGAATGACGAATGATGAGATCGTCGATCTTGCCGGACGGGCACTGGATTCGGAGGGCAGTGTTCTGATCGTGGTCAATACGCGAGCGATGGCGCGAACATTGTATGAACAAATCAAAGTCAGGCGTCTGGCGCCAACATATCATCTGAGCACCAATATGTGCCCTGCACACCGAATGGATGTGCTGAATACCATCAAGGAAAAATTAGCGGCAAAAGAACCTGTTATCTGCGTGAGTACGCAACTTATCGAGGCAGGTGTAGATATTGATTTCGGCGCAGTTATTCGCTCGCTCGCAGGGTTGGACTCGGTCGCGCAGTCAGCCGGACGCTGCAACCGCCATGGATTACGCGCGACACCAGGAAAAGTTTGGATTGTCAATCCACAGGAAGAGGATATCGACCAGCTTCTCGACATTAAGATCGGTCGAGATCAGGCGCAAAGAGTTCTTAGTGAGTTCAAATCCGGGAACGACTTTATCGGATTAGAAGCAATCACTACCTATTACAGGTATTACTATTCTTCCAGGAAAGATGAAATGGACTATCTCGTTCGTTCGAGCTCAGCGGTTGGGAGGGATGATACACTGTTCAGATTGCTGTCAACAAACGAGCTTTCGGTGGCATCATACCGTTCGAGTCGTGGGGTGAATCCACCGCTCCTCTTGAATCAGTCATTCCAATCCGCCGCTAGAGAGTTTTGCGTGATTGATTCACCCACAATCGGGGTCATTGTGCCGTATGGTGATGAGGGTAAAACGATTATTAATGCATTGTGTAGCGCGTCAGAACTTGATAATCGGGTGAAATTCCTCAGACAGGCACAGAGATTCTCAGTATGTTTATTTCGGCGTCAATTTGAAGAATTAAATCGAGTTGGTGCCATCCTTGAGACGAATTCAGGGATCCACTATCTGGATGAGCGATATTACAGTAAGGAGTTTGGTTGGAGTCATGATCCGGTTAACGATATGGATACACTCATTGTATAAGGAGGGTCTTCATGGATCATCGAAACAGTGTGACGTTCAAGGTATGGGGAAGATATGCCCTGTTCACCGATCCACTCACTCGCATTGGCGGGGAAAAATACTCATACCAGGTTCCCACGTATGAGGCGCTGAAAGGGATATTAAGCTCGGTCTACTGGAAGCCGACTATTGTCTGGATCATTGACAAAGTGCGGGTCATGAAGCCTATCCGCACGCAGCCGCGTAGCGTAAAGCCACTCAAGTATCACGCGAGTGGCAACGATCTCGCAATCTACACCTATCTTGCCGATGTCGAGTATCAGGTTCAGGCGCATTTTGAGTGGAATAAGAATCGTCCCGATCTGGAACATGATCGCAATGAACACAAGCATCATTCGGTGGCCAGGCGAATGATAGATCGTGGCGGCAGGCGAGATGTATTTCTCGGTACACGCGAATGTCAGGGATATGTTGAACCGTGCAAGTTTGGCGAGGGGGAAGGATTCTACGACAACTACGGCGAGTTGTCGCTTGGCGTTATGTTTCACGGCTTTGACTACCCTGATGAGTACAAACCTGGTGAATTTTGGGCGCGGTTCTGGCGCGCAACCATGAAGGATGGAATCATCACTTTTCCAAGGCCAGATGATCAGAACAAAATCCTGCGCAGATTTGTGCGCCCGATGAATGCTAAACCACCTGCTACGGTGGGATTGCAAGAGAAAAACTTGCTGGAAGGCGATGAAGAAGGGAGGCAGTAAGATGAACTGGATGCAGAGCCTGTATGAGACGTATGAACAGTGTGCCAAGGGAGGACTCGTCGGCTACGTTTCCGGTACGAAGCGACCGTTGCTACCGATCTGTCATATCACCATCCAGGCGCATATCGAGGTCGTCATTGACGGCTGTGGTAACTTTCGTCGCGCCCAGTTGGTTTCAAAAGACGATGCGGTGACGATCATACCTGCAACAGAATCATCCGCCAGTCGCAGCGGTAGCAAACCAGAATGCCATCCACTCTGCGATAAATTGCAGTACCTGGCGGGAGATTTTGTCAAGTACGGCGGTAAGGTGACTTCTGGTTTTCAGCGCAATCCCGCGGAGCCGCATCAAAACTTCGTCACGTTGCTGTCGGGCTGGAACTCCAAATGCCTACATCCGAAGGTTTCGGCAATACTCAAGTACATCCAAAAGGGGACACTCATGGCTGATCTGGTGAAAGAAGGTGTCTTACTGATCGATCATCGGCGATTACTCGCAAAAGATGACATTGAGCCAGAGAAACGTCGTGGAACTATCTTTGATGTATTGAATGATCAGGGTGACGCGGTCGTGCGATGGGTCGTAGAGATACCAGGAGATACTGAAAGTCGCGTGTGGCGTGATACGAAAGTATGGGACAGTTGGATCGACTATTACCTGAATCACAGATCAGGAACAAGCGAAATCTGTTTCGTGATCGGAGAAGAGCGGACGCTGACCAACAATCACCCAAAATATATTCGCCGTGAAGGAGACAATGCCAAACTAATCTCGTCCAATGATACCCAAGGTTTTACCTTTCGCGGACGATTTATCACCGACGAGCAGGCTTGTAGCGTCAGTTTAGAGGCGTCGCATAAAGCACATTACGCACTAATGTGGTTGATCGACCGACAGGGGTACCGTGACGGTGATCTGGCGATTGTTGCCTGGGCAATCTCGGGCGCGACAGTGACAGTGCCACAACCAACCGATGACCCGATTGCCACTCTCTTCGGCGATCTCCCATCTGATGACAAGAGTATTGACACTGCTCAGGACGTCGCTATTCGCCTGAAGAAGAAAATCGCTGGCTATCGCCAGGAGATTGGTGATCGAACGGACGTCGTTGTGATGGGGGTTGACTCGGCGACGCCAGGGCGATTGGCGGTTATCTATTATCGCACCTTGAAAGGTTCGGATTTTCTTGATCGCATCGAAACATGGCATGACACCTGCGCCTGGCGACACACCTATCGGGTGATTGAAGAACGCGATACAAATGGGAAGCTTTACAGGCGCAGGATTCCATTTATTGGCGCACCTGCGCCGGCTGACATTGCTGAGGCGGCGTATGGTCGTCGTCTTGATGACAGATTGAAGCAGGCAACGATTAAGCGTCTGCTTCCCTGCATTGTGGATGGTCAACCGTTACCGCGTGATCTGGTTGAGTCAGCGATCAGGCGGGCTTCCAACCCGGTCGTTTTGAGCGATGACCAGAAGGAGAAAGTCCTTACCATCGCCTGTGCACTCTACCGAAAATATATGTATGGAAAGGAGCAATACGACATGGCGCTCGATGAAACCAGGAGAACGAGGGATTATCTCTACGGTCGTTTGTTGGCGATTGCTGATGTTATTGAAGAGCGAGCACTCTATAAAGCAGAGCAAAATCGTCCAACAAACGCAATCCGCTATATGCAGCAATTTTCACAGCGCCCCTTCCGCACATGGAAGCAGATTCACGATCTGCTCATGCCTTATCTCATGCGTCTGGGCGGTAGAGCCTACTACTACAAGAACCTGATTGCAGAGGTTGAGAGCATGTTTACACCTGAAGACTTTGTGAGTACAAGATCGCTCAGCGGCGAGTATTTGCTCGGTTTCTACTGTCAGCGGCAGAAACTGCTGGAAAAACGGGCTGATGACAGGGAAGATGATAATGATGGCACATCCATCTAAATTGTACACATAGCTAAATGCGAGGAGGAACTACCATGACAACAACACTCTCGAAAAAGATCGACTTCGCCGTCATCCTGTGTGTCAGGAATGCCAACCCGAATGGCGATCCGCTCAACGGAAATCGCCCTCGCACCACCTATGAAGGGCTTGGTGAGATTTCCGATGTCGCGATTAAGCGCAAGATTCGCAATCGCGTGATGGAACTGGCAAAAGAGATAGAAAGGATCAAGGAGGAAGAAAGAACAGAGGCCCAGAAGCAGGCTTACGAACGGCTCAAGGGTGTAGAGCATCCAATATTCGTTCAATCTGATGATAATCGGAACGATGAATATACCAGTCTACGTGAGCGTGCCGAGGCGTATCTCAAGGATTTCATGAATGACAGATCGGCGTATCAGAAGAAAGCCTGCGAAACCTGGTTTGATGTCCGTGCCTTTGGGCAGGTGTTTCCTTTCAAGGGGAAGGGAAAAGGCAAGAAGGGCGATAAGAGTAATGAAGGTGAAGAGAGCGATGGCGTCTCGATTGGGATTCGCGGTCCGGTATCGATCCATCCCGCCTTCTCGGTTGTCCCTGTTCTCGACCGCGTTTCCAGCATTCAGATCACGAAAAGCGTGAGCAACGAACCTGGCGAAAAGCGCGGTTCTGATACGATGGGCATGAAGCATCGCGTTGATCACGGCGTGTACGTCTTTTATGGCAGCATTAACCCGCAACTGGCGAGCAAAACCGGCTTCTCAGACGATGATGCAGCAGTTATCAAGGAGGCATTGCGGACGCTGTTCCGTAATGACGCTTCCTCTGCCCGTCCTGAGGGTAGCATAGAAGTTTACAGGGTCTACTGGTGGAAGCACAACAGCCCGAATGGACAGTATTCCTCGGCGAAAGTACATCGTTCGCTGAGAGTTCGGGTTAGGGATGGGATTGAAGATCCGAAGAGTATTGACGACTACGTGATCGAGCTTCAAGACCTCGACGGTTTGAAGCCCGAAGTTATTGAGGGTGAATAGGCGGTTTTGAATGTTTGATGACGTTGCCTTTCGTTACAGAAGGGGTGGAATTAGTGATTTACGAGGTAGTGGTCGATATAATAATTGGATGCGGAGCGCAGATTAGAGATCAAGCCCTGGCCGGATAACCGCGAAGGTTAATAGCGCTGATAGAACCACTCCGGCGGAGGAGAAGAGAGCGCCCTTCGTTTTCGGTCGCTCTCTTCTCCAAAAACTATGTCGTCTCCCTCACCGGAGGTGCAGACTGAAACATTGCAAAATCAACAACCCTATGACCCGCGAATACACACCAGACGAACTACTGCCCCTTTCCGGCATCCAGCACTTTCTCTTCTGCCGCCGCCAGTGGGCATTGATTCACATCGAGATGCAGTGGCAGGACAATGTGCTGACGGTAGAAGGCAAACAGTTGCACGAACGGGTCGATGATCCCTTCTTTGTGGAAACGCGCCGCGATGTGGTCATTTCACGCTCAGTTCCGGTTGCATCGTACACGCTCGGTCTCTCAGGCGTCTGCGATGTGGTGGAGTTCACCCGCAGCCCGGAGGGTGTCCGGTTGCCGGGACGCGAAGGGTTCTACCAGCCTGCACCCATCGAGTACAAGCGTGGTCACCCCAAGCGCGATCCGGTAGATGAAGCTCAATTGTGTGCACAGGCGATGTGTCTGGAAGAAATGCTGGCAGTTCCCATTCCGCGCGGCTTCCTGTACTACGGCAAAACCCGTCGCCGCGAACCGGTGGAGTTGACAGAAGATCTGCGTCGTCTGGTGCGCGACGCAGCCGCCGAGATGCACGCATACATGGCGCGCGGCTATACACCGCGTGTGAAGACCAGCAAGGCGTGTCGATCCTGCTCACTGGCAGATCTCTGTCTTCCGAACCTCCAGGAAAAAACTTCTTCCGTTCAGACCTACATTCGACGGCAGATCGAGCAGGCGTGAAAGAACTCAATGATGAACAACAGGTGCATAACTCTGAAGCCACTTCTCTCACACGTAAGTCACGGAAGGAAAGCACGGAATGATATCAAGGGTTTGAGTACACATCAGGAGTCGCGTCGTGAAACGGCTGAACAATACCCTTTACGTCACCACGCCCGATACCTATCTCTCGCTTGACGGCGAGACTATCGTTGTCAAGAAAGATGCTCACGTTTCAACCCGACTGCCCCTCCATAATCTGGAAAACATCGTCTGTTTCAACTACCAGGGGGTCAGTCCTGCCCTGATGGGCGCCTGCGTTGATCGCAACATTGGACTGACATTTCTTGATGCAAACGGGCGATTTCAGGCACGGGTCGGCGGCAGGACACGCGGCAACGTGCTGTTGCGCAAAAAACAATACCGCATATCAGAGGATCGTGAATTACGCGCAGCGATTGCCACCTCATTTATACAGGGAAAAGTTTACAACTGTCGCAAAGTGCTGGAACGCACGCTGCGCGATCATACGCTCCTGATCGATGTCGAAGTCGTCAGGAACGCATCGGCGGCGCTCAAGGAAGCGCTCACGTCCATTTCCCGGTGCAGCAGCATAGAAGCGCTGCTGGCAGTCGAAGGCAATGCTGCCAGCGTCTATTTTGGCGTTTTCGACCATCTCGTCCTGCATCAAAAGGACGACTTTCGCTTCGAGGAACGATCACGTCGTCCGCCACGCAACAATATGAACGCACTGCTCTCGTTTCTGTACACCCTGCTGACGAACGAAGCAGTTTCGGCACTGGAAACAGTTGGGCTTGACCCCTATGTCGGCTTTCTGCACACCGACCGACCGGGTCGACCATCGCTCGCCCTCGACCTTATCGAGGAACTACGACCGATTTTCGCCGACCGGATGGCGCTTTCGCTGGTTAATCGCAAGCAGATCACGGCGAAAGGCTTCACATCCAAAGAGAGCGGCGGAGTTGTGATGGACGCCGATACTCGCAAGGCCGTAATCGGTGCATGGCAGGAGCGGAAGAAAGAGGAGATTCTCCACCCTTTCCTGAAAGAGCGGATACCTTTCGGTCTGATCCCGCACGTCCAGGCGACGCTTCTGGCGCGGCATCTACGGGGCGATCTCGACGCCTACCCGCCGTTTTTCTGGAACTGAACGATAGAAAGGCGAACGAATACAGGTCGAAGGTCATGCGCCCACGCATCTCGTAGCCGATAAATGATAGCCGGTAGACGATAGGTGATAGACGAAAAAATGAATATATGTCGAAGATTATCCGCTCGCGCACCGCCGCCTTTTTCCAGAACAGAACACAGAAAAGCGAAGGATATGGCTATAGCGGTGCAATAGCGACGAGGCTTATACGAAACCAGACTCACAGGAGGACATATGATGGTACTGATCACCTACGATGTCAACACGGAAACGGAAGCTGGCAAACGGCGACTGCTCAAAGTTGCAAAAGCCTGTCAGGACTACGGACAACGGGTTCAGAAGTCGGTATTTGAATGCATTATAGATGCCGCGCAACTCCGCCAGTTGCAAGCCAGGCTGGAGCGCATTATCGATGTGGAGACCGACAGCATACGCTACTACTACCTTGGCGACGAATGGCGACACCGGGTCAGGCACGTAGGCGTCGCCCCTGACGTTGACATAGAAGGGACGCTTATTCTTTAGTCTGCGAACCAGAAGCGAACATGGAATCGCCGGGAGGTTCGCAAACTCAGCAGCACCTTAAAAACCTTATATATGGACAAATTGCACCGAGAGCAACCCTGAAGATCCGGGTCATGCTACAATATCTGGCGGAAGCAGGGCATAGCAACCCTAGATATTGCGGTCGCCTTCCCCCCGGAAGGCGTGGATTGAAACATACTCGTAGATTACCTTCCTCCCCTCGGCATAGGTCGCCTTCCCCCCGGAAGGCGTGGATTGAAACCTCAAGGTTGCGGAACCGGAAGATGTGTCCGTAGGTCGCCTTCCCCCCGGAAGGCGTGGATTGAAACTCCACTCTCCGTCCTGTAGACGTAGTACGCTGTGTCGCCTTCCCCCCGGAAGGCGTGGATTGAAACAACTGCGCCAGCGTCGCGTACATCCGTCACCTCAGTCGCCTTCCCCCCGGAAGGCGTGGATTGAAACGCCGAAAGCCGCGAAGGTGCTTGAGGCGCTGGCGTCGCCTTCCCCCCGGAAGGCGTGGATTGAAACCGCGTCCTCATCTCGGTTGGTATGTCGGGGTCTGTGTCGCCTTCCCCCCGGAAGGCGTGGATTGAAACTTCGGTCATTGCGAACCACGTCGTCGTGTTGGTGTCGCCTTCCCCCCGGAAGGCGTGGATTGAAACGTCTGGCGCGAGTATGAAGGACAGTTGATAGGGAGTCGCCTTCCCCCCGGAAGGCGTGGATTGAAACAAGAGATAAACCGCTTTGGCACTCGTACCCATTATGTCGCCTTCCCCCCGGAAGGCGTGGATTGAAACATCCGGCGCGCGAACAACACCGAGATACGGTTAGGTCGCCTTCCCCCCGGAAGGCGTGGATTGAAACCGGCATCTCGCGCTGTCAAGCGAGATCAAAACCGTGTCGCCTTCCCCCCGGAAGGCGTGGATTGAAACCGACTCCCGACCGAGTCGGAAAACTCCGTACTGGTCGCCTTCCCCCCGGAAGGCGTGGATTGAAACCCCCCCCCGAACCTGATGAACCTGTTGCCGCTGAGTCGCCTTCCCCCCGGAAGGCGTGGATTGAAACACTCGAACCCGCAATCATCAACACGGATGGAAGCATGTCGCCTTCCCCCCGGAAGGCGTGGATTGAAACATCGCGTATGACGCAATGCGTTCAACCCCCCTGCACGTCGCCTTCCCCCCGGAAGGCGTGGATTGAAACAGCGCGTAATCCGAACTGATTCGGCGCGTTCAAGGTCGCCTTCCCCCCGGAAGGCGTGGATTGAAACCATCCCATACTCAACGCATCCGGGATGCGTCCGGTCGCCTTCCCCCCGGAAGGCGTGGATTGAAACCATCGTGAACCATCCCAGGTGTGCGACTCGTACACGTCGCCTTCCCCCCGGAAGGCGTGGATTGAAACTCGTACACACTGGGAATCATATCGGCGTCTGAAGTCGCCTTCCCCCCGGAAGGCGTGGATTGAAACCCTGATACGTATACGTTGTACGCGCAACCCGCTAGGTCGCCTTCCCCCCGGAAGGCGTGGATTGAAACTTCCTGGAGTACTTGCGCAAGATGGCGGATGAGCGTCGCCTTCCCCCCGGAAGGCGTGGATTGAAACTCCAACAGACGCGCCAAATCGGTACGCCGCCGCCGTCGCCTTCCCCCCGGAAGGCGTGGATTGAAACTCGCAACGCTGGCGGTGCTGCTGCTGAGCGCGCCGGTCGCCTTCCCCCCGGAAGGCGTGGATTGAAACAGCAGACGCCGGTTGAGGGGTATATCATTCCGGCGGGTCGCCTTCCCCCCGGAAGGCGTGGATTGAAACTTTGGAGTAAAGATACAACAGCGACAACCGCTCGGTCGCCTTCCCCCCGGAAGGCGTGGATTGAAACTTGACGAAGCTTCAGTAGGTACACTCGGTCTCCGGGTCGCCTTCCCCCCGGAAGGCGTGGATTGAAACGCGCAAACGGCAATCTTTGACCTGGTGAACCGGCTGGTCGCCTTCCCCCCGGAAGGCGTGGATTGAAACGAGATGCGCGTGGATCGCATCGCCGATCAGCGCCGAGTCGCCTTCCCCCCGGAAGGCGTGGATTGAAACTGCGCGGGCTGACCGAGGGGTTAGCGCCGCTGCCGGTCGCCTTCCCCCCGGAAGGCGTGGATTGAAACCGACCGCAGCGATAGAGTACTGCGGGCTGCGCATGTCGCCTTCCCCCCGGAAGGCGTGGATTGAAACGTCGCGGGCGTCGTTGCACCGACGCTGCTGCCGGCGGTCGCCTTCCCCCCGGAAGGCGTGGATTGAAACGACTGCGGGCGGGCAGCGCTGCATATACCGCCGCGGTCGCCTTCCCCCCGGAAGGCGTGGATTGAAACATCGAAGTGCTGGCGTTTGAACTGGCGCGCATTGGGTCGCCTTCCCCCCGGAAGGCGTGGATTGAAACTTCCATCTCGCCGGTGTCGCGGTTGACCAGCAGCGTCGCCTTCCCCCCGGAAGGCGTGGATTGAAACCGGCGCGATCTGCGCCAAATAGCGGTACTTCGCGTCGCCTTCCCCCCGGAAGGCGTGGATTGAAACGAGCAATCCGCCAGGCGCGCCGACGGATCGAGTAGTCGCCTTCCCCCCGGAAGGCGTGGATTGAAACCGCTGCACGCTGGAGCAGTTCCGGCTGCACCGCGGTCGCCTTCCCCCCGGAAGGCGTGGATTGAAACGTGCACGGCGCCGATGAACCACGGTGCATCGCATGTCGCCTTCCCCCCGGAAGGCGTGGATTGAAACGTCGATGGCGGCGGCGACATGGCGCCACTCCTCGGGTCGCCTTCCCCCCGGAAGGCGTGGATTGAAACCGCGCGTTGACGCCTGCGCGGCGCGGAGCAGCACGGTCGCCTTCCCCCCGGAAGGCGTGGATTGAAACCCAGCGCCGCGCCGCAGCGCACGGGGTCCCCGGGTCGCCTTCCCCCCGGAAGGCGTGGATTGAAACCGGCGATCCGCCGCGCTTACGCGCTGCGCGTCGCCGTCGCCTTCCCCCCGGAAGGCGTGGATTGAAACCACAAGCAGGACGGCGCCGCTGCCGCCCTGTCCCGTCGCCTTCCCCCCGGAAGGCGTGGATTGAAACTTTGGGACTGCGGCGCGTCACCGGACGGGCGGCGGTCGCCTTCCCCCCGGAAGGCGTGGATTGAAACCAGCATAGCCGCCGGCGCCGCGCCGGACATCACCGGTCGCCTTCCCCCCGGAAGGCGTGGATTGAAACTAGCGCTTTTGCCAACAGTTGTACGACCGTCTCGGTCGCCTTCCCCCCGGAAGGCGTGGATTGAAACTTTTTCTATGCAGTGTTGTGACACTGCTGACAAACAGTCGCCTTCCCCCCGGAAGGCGTGGATTGAAACCCCAAGCGACCGCCTCGGCGATATACCCCTCCAGGTCGCCTTCCCCCCGGAAGGCGTGGATTGAAACCGGGGAAGCGCCACGTCAGCGGACTATCGGTGCGGTCGCCTTCCCCCCGGAAGGCGTGGATTGAAACGGTGATTGCGATCTCCGCGCCTTCCTCGATCCGCGTCGCCTTCCCCCCGGAAGGCGTGGATTGAAACTTCCTCGCTTTCACCTCAACGGCAAATCCCGGAGTCGCCTTCCCCCCGGAAGGCGTGGATTGAAACTCTCCGACGTAATCTTCAGTATTCGCGCGTCCGGGGTCGCCTTCCCCCCGGAAGGCGTGGATTGAAACTCCCCGCGCTGGAGTGGTTACTCAACGAGTTGGAGTCGCCTTCCCCCCGGAAGGCGTGGATTGAAACCCTCCCCGGAACCCCGCCAGCGTCGGTGGGGTTTCGTCGCCTTCCCCCCGGAAGGCGTGGATTGAAACGGCGACGGCGATGCGGTTGATGTCGAGATGGCGGTCGCCTTCCCCCCGGAAGGCGTGGATTGAAACATCTTTTGGAGCACTGGTCGGAACCCGCGCTGCGGTCGCCTTCCCCCCGGAAGGCGTGGATTGAAACTGGAGTATACTGCGGGGTAAGGCGATTGTGCCGAAGGTCGCCTTCCCCCCGGAAGGCGTGGATTGAAACCGCTGCGCACCAACGTTGCAAGCCGCCGCTCATCGTCGCCTTCCCCCCGGAAGGCGTGGATTGAAACATCGCCGGATGCACGCACCCCAACAACCCAACCGGTCGCCTTCCCCCCGGAAGGCGTGGATTGAAACTTCGTACGCACCCGCACTTGTGAAAACCCGCCGGTCGTCGCCTTCCCCCCGGAAGGCGTGGATTGAAACGTCGGCGAGGTACGCCGTCGCCGCGCCGATTGCGTCGCCTTCCCCCCGGAAGGCGTGGATTGAAACGTCGAGGACGCGGCAGACCAAGAACTGCTGCGGTCGCCTTCCCCCCGGAAGGCGTGGATTGAAACGTCCGTCATCACAGACACACCGTATAGCGCTGCGTCGCCTTCCCCCCGGAAGGCGTGGATTGAAACCTCTCCTCGGCATCGATGTCGACCCTGATGTGACGTCGCCTTCCCCCCGGAAGGCGTGGATTGAAACGCGTCGAAAACAAGCGTCCCGATCTGCCGTATCCGGTCGCCTTCCCCCCGGAAGGCGTGGATTGAAACAAGCCGCAATTGAAGCGCTGGTTGCGGCAGCGCAGTGTCGCCTTCCCCCCGGAAGGCGTGGATTGAAACTATTTCTATAGAGTGTTGTGACACTGCTGACAACCGTCGCCTTCCCCCCGGAAGGCGTGGATTGAAACTTCCATCATCTTCCTCCTATCACTGACCTCCCCGGTCGCCTTCCCCCCGGAAGGCGTGGATTGAAACGCCGCGTCGTCTGTCGGTTCCTCACTCACCGCAGTCGCCTTCCCCCCGGAAGGCGTGGATTGAAACTGGTCGTTGGACAACGAGGACGCCGGGCGGTCGGTCGCCTTCCCCCCGGAAGGCGTGGATTGAAACTGCCCGGCGACGACACCAGCAAGTACAAAGTCTTCGTCGCCTTCCCCCCGGAAGGCGTGGATTGAAACGATGACGACGGGCGCGTCGTCATCCCCGACGCCGGTCGCCTTCCCCCCGGAAGGCGTGGATTGAAACATTATACCGTTGAACACCGCGATGTAGCGACTCGAGTCGCCTTCCCCCCGGAAGGCGTGGATTGAAACCGCTGCGCACCAACGTTGCAAGCCGCCGCTCATCGTCGCCTTCCCCCCGGAAGGCGTGGATTGAAACATCGCCGGATGCACGCACCCCAACAACCCAACCGGTCGCCTTCCCCCCGGAAGGCGTGGATTGAAACTTCGTACGCACCCGCACTTGTGAAAACCCGCCGGTCGTCGCCTTCCCCCCGGAAGGCGTGGATTGAAACGTCGGCGAGGTACGCCGTCGCCGCGCCGATTGCGTCGCCTTCCCCCCGGAAGGCGTGGATTGAAACTGTGCGCTCCGATACGTACCCGACGACGATTATGTCGCCTTCCCCCCGGAAGGCGTGGATTGAAACGTAGACCAGCCGCCCGTCGCGCACCGACCAGCCGGTCGCCTTCCCCCCGGAAGGCGTGGATTGAAACGCAGCGCGACTGCGCGGCGCTGAGATGGACGAGGTCGCCTTCCCCCCGGAAGGCGTGGATTGAAACGGCGACGGCGACGCTGTTGATGTTGAGCTGGCGTATGTCGCCTTCCCCCCGGAAGGCGTGGATTGAAACAGGTCGTAGATCACGAACTCCCCCGCCGCGCGCACGTCGCCTTCCCCCCGGAAGGCGTGGATTGAAACAACGAAGCGCTGTATCCGGCGATGCGGCGCAACAGTCGCCTTCCCCCCGGAAGGCGTGGATTGAAACGGAATTATCGGATCATCATCAAGTAGGAGGAGAAGTCGCCTTCCCCCCGGAAGGCGTGGATTGAAACAAGCGATCAGCCCGACATCCGCCACCGGCGGAATTGTCGCCTTCCCCCCGGAAGGCGTGGATTGAAACATACGCCATTACATACGCCCACCGCGCCGCCAGAGTCGCCTTCCCCCCGGAAGGCGTGGATTGAAACGACCAGCAGCGCGTCGATCCGCCCCGACACCGCGCCGGTCGCCTTCCCCCCGGAAGGCGTGGATTGAAACATTATGCCGTTGAACACCGCGATGTAGCGACTCGGTCGCCTTCCCCCCGGAAGGCGTGGATTGAAACTGCACCTCATCGATGATCAGCGGACAATCCCAGGTCGCCTTCCCCCCGGAAGGCGTGGATTGAAACCGTTGCTGCGGCAACATAGGCGTCCGCCGCGTGTGTCGCCTTCCCCCCGGAAGGCGTGGATTGAAACCGCCCACATACGCCTCACCGGAAGGGCGGGACAACGTCGCCTTCCCCCCGGAAGGCGTGGATTGAAACTGGCAGGCGCGCCGGATCGTGAGCGGGTGCGAAGTCGCCTTCCCCCCGGAAGGCGTGGATTGAAACTGTACGGCGTGCATGCCGACACCGGGGCGCCGGGTCGCCTTCCCCCCGGAAGGCGTGGATTGAAACCGCAACGCCCCGCGCCGCGTGCGCAGCCAGCGAAGTCGCCTTCCCCCCGGAAGGCGTGGATTGAAACTCCGCCGACGCGCGTATGCCGCGCCACAGCGCTTGTCGCCTTCCCCCCGGAAGGCGTGGATTGAAACTCAACCGCCAGCAGCACGTTGTAGAGACCGGGTCGCCTTCCCCCCGGAAGGCGTGGATTGAAACGCACTCGACATCAACGCCGCAGCGTTTACGCCGCGTCGCCTTCCCCCCGGAAGGCGTGGATTGAAACCGCCAGCAACTGGGACGCATCCGCAACCCGCTCGAGTCGCCTTCCCCCCGGAAGGCGTGGATTGAAACCTGTTTGTTCGGCGCTGTCACAACACGCTATAGAGTCGCCTTCCCCCCGGAAGGCGTGGATTGAAACAGTCGTTATATCAGGATCAACATCGACGCCAAGGTCGCCTTCCCCCCGGAAGGCGTGGATTGAAACAGTACGAATAACCGCCCTTCGCTGAAAGTGCGCCTCGTCGCCTTCCCCCCGGAAGGCGTGGATTGAAACGTCCGACGCGCGAACAATACCGAAGTGCGCCTCGGTCGCCTTCCCCCCGGAAGGCGTGGATTGAAACGGTTCGCCGACGCTTACATTGAAACCGAAGGACAGTCGCCTTCCCCCCGGAAGGCGTGGATTGAAACGCGTCCTCAAACGACGCAAACGAAAAGTATATCGCAGTCGCCTTCCCCCCGGAAGGCGTGGATTGAAACTGGTTTGCCGACACCTTCGTTGAGCGTGAAGGGCGTCGCCTTCCCCCCGGAAGGCGTGGATTGAAACCCACGCGTGGAGTTGGAGTTGATAGCGCGTCATCACGTCGCCTTCCCCCCGGAAGGCGTGGATTGAAACGATGTCGAACGCGAGCGTCTCGCATTCGACCAGCGGTCGCCTTCCCCCCGGAAGGCGTGGATTGAAACCCGTCTGATGACGGCGCGTAGCGCGGCAACACTTGGTCGCCTTCCCCCCGGAAGGCGTGGATTGAAACTGTAGTAAATTGTGAGTGAAGC
Organism: Roseiflexus sp. RS-1; assembly: GCF_000016665.1. NCBI lineage: Bacteria > Bacillati > Chloroflexota > Chloroflexia > Chloroflexales > Roseiflexaceae > Roseiflexus > Roseiflexus sp. RS-1. The sequence continues at coordinate 5,434,361 of NC_009523.1, read as the reverse complement.
GTACCAGCGATAAAGTCGCCTTCCCCCCGGAAGGCGTGGATTGAAACGGCCTGTGGGGCTATTACAGCGAAGCCGCTACAAAGTCGCCTTCCCCCCGGAAGGCGTGGATTGAAACCCCTCGCGCCACGCCAAAGAAACCACGGATTGGCATGGATCGAATGGATGGGCGCGAATGCAGGTAGAAAAACCCGTGGCAACCCGTGCCGATCCGCAGTTGAATTAAAAGCCTGTCCGTGGTTGATTTTTCCGGAGCGCCTGTCCCGATCCAGGGGCGATTGCGCTGGATCGGTTTCCCTTCACGCCTGTCAGGCGCCTGGAATGGCGATCACCGTATCACCAATGGCAACGCCACACCGAATGGTCGCCCAACATTTCCGATGAGCGGAATATCATCAGTAATGCCGAACGCCACAACAAACTCGGCATCCCCGCCGTCACGGGCAGTGTCGCAGAAGAAGCGCAGCACCGACGGACGATAGACGCACGGGTCATCGCGCCCGTCGCCGTTAACATCACCGAGCAGGGGAATATCCCCGGCGACGCCGAACGCCACAACAAACTCGGCATCCCCGCCGTCACGGGCAGTGTCGCAGAAGAAGCGCAGCACCGACGGACGATAGACGCACGGGTCATCGCGCCCGTCGCCGTTAACATCACCGAGCAGGGGAATATCCCCGGCGACGCCGAACGCCACAACAAACTCGGCATCCCCGCCGTCACGGGCAGTGTCGCAGAAGAAGCGCAGCACCGACGGACGATAGACGCACGGGTCATCGCGCCCGTCGCCGTTAACATCACCGAGCAGGGGAATATCCCCGGCGACGCCGAACGCCACAACAAACTCGGCATCCCCGCCGTCACGGGCAGTATCGCAGAAGAAGCGCAGCACTGACGGACGGTAGATGCACGGGTCATCGCGCCCGTCGCCGTTAACATCACCGAGCAGGGGAATATCCCCGGCGACGCCGAACGCCACAACAAACTCGGCATCCCCGCCGTCACGGGCAGTATCGCAGAAGAAGCGCAGCACTGACGGACGGTAGATGCACAGGTCGTCTCCCCGAAGTAAGGTGGTAGCAGCAGGCATCACAGCCAGAGCAGCAGGAATGGCGTGAGCAGGGGTTACAGATCGACCAGAGGCGATGAACAGCAGGAGCGGCGTGATCAGAAGATAAACGAGAACAGGTTTCATTCTCCTCCCCTCACAGTCTGCGTTGCTGGCAGCTCAACAAGGAAGGAGTATAACTCTATCACGACTATCGATCAATTGCTATATGTGGATACGATCAGGAATGCTTCCGAATGGTATAATTAAACAGAGTCCACTGCAAAAAGGGTAGGTCACCACTGCGGTGCAGCGTTCGCAGCGGCGGATTCCATCGCAAGTCACGCACCCGCATGCTGCGCTACGTCTCCATCATGGTTCATTTGGAGGGTTCTCTGTGCCCTCGGCGTCTCAGCGGTGCGTGTTTGCAGCGAAGTCATAGTATCGTCTTCCAGAGGCGTCATGCTCACCATCCTGGTACTCGGTCCGCCGCAGATCCTTGTTGATGGCGTTGCCGTGGTTGTGCCGCGTCGTCGCGCGCGGGCGCTGGTCTATTACCTGGCTGCGCAGCGGCGCCCCATCAACCGCGAGCGGTTGCTTGCCCTGTTCTGGCCCGATCACGAGCGCACAGCTGCCCGGCAACTGCTCCGCGCCGCCCTTCACGGCGTGCGGCAGGCGGTTGGTCCGCTCATTGAAGGTGAGGAAGACCTGGCTATCAGCGATGATGTCGAGGTGGACTACCGCACGCTGGAGGATGCGGTGACAGCGCCTGCCGTCGATGAGGCGGCGCTGGCGAGCGCACTGGCGCGCTACCGCGACGATCTGCTGGCTGGCTTCACCCTTCCCGATGCCGCGCCGTTTACCGAATGGCTCGCTGCCGGGCGTGAACACGCGCGTTCGCTGGCGGTGCGCGGTTACACCCGCCTGGCGCGCGCTGCCGGAGCGCGTGGCGATATGGCCGCCGCCCTGACTGCTCTCGACCGTGCGCTCGCGTTCGATCCGCTTCAGGAAGACCTGCAACGTGAAGCTATCCGGCTGCACTACCTGGCAGGCGACCGCGTCGGCGCTATTCGTCGCTATGAACAGTTCCGGGATCTGCTCGATGCTGAACTGGGGGTTCCGCCGATGCGCGAGACCCGTGACATCTACGATGCGATCGTGACTGATCGCCTGAATGCTGATCTGCCGGGTGCGTGGCGCCATGCCGAACAGCGCGAGCGCCCGATGACGTCTGGAAACGGACGGGATGCGACGACACTCCCCTTCATTGGGCGCAAGGCGGAGATGGCGACGATCGCAACGATTGGGGCGGGGCGTCTGGCGCTGATCGAAGGCGAAGCCGGGGTTGGCAAGACGCGCCTGGCGTTCGAAGCAGCGGCGCAGCACACGGCGCAGGGTGGTCTGGCGCTGGTGGCAGCGGCGCGTGAACTGGAGCAGGGGTTGCCCTATCAGCCGTGGATTGGCGCCCTGCGCGATCTGCTGGCGCATCCCGGCTGGAGCATGTTGCGCGCCAGTCTGGACATCGCGCCGGTATGGTTCGGCGAGGTGGCGCGCCTCTTGCCGGAACTGCTGCCAGGAGCAGCGCCGCCGACGCAGGCGGATGAAGCGCGCCTCTGGGAGGGGGTGGCGCGGTTACTCATCGCGCTGGCGCAGCAGAAGCCCCTTATGATCGTGATCGACGACCTGCACTGGGCGGATGCCAGCAGTCTCGCTCTGCTGGGGTACGTGCTGCGGCGCGCCGGGAATGTGCCGCTGCGCGTGGTGGCGACGGTGCGCGCAGCCGATCATCCGGCGCCGCTGCGCACACTGCTGACGGCATTGATCCGCGAGGGACGGCTGGAGCGCGTTCTGATCCGTCGCCTGGGCGTCGCCGAGACCGAATCTCTGGCGCGCGCCTTGAGTCCGCGCGATGCGGCGCGTCTGGCGTCCTGGCTCTACCGCACCACCGAGGGTAATCCGTTCGTGATCGCCGAACTCGTGCGCCATGCCCGCGCAACCGGGTTGCTTACTTCCGATGGACGGTTGAGTGCAACGCTTCCTGATGAGCCGGTTGTGCCGGCATCGGTGTACAGCCTGATCCAGGATCGTCTGGCGCGTCTTTCCGATGCCGCGCGGCGTGTGATCGACACCGCTGTGGCAGTGGGGCGCGTGTTTTCGTTCGATGTCGTCGCGCGCGCGGCCGCTCTTTCCGAAACAGCGGCGCTGGACGCGATCAATGAACTGCACGCCGCCCGTTTGATTGAGCCGCTGCCCGACGGACGCTTTCAGTTCGACCATAGCCTGACGATGGAAGTAGCATACCGCGAAGTCGGGGAACCCTGCCACCGGGCATTGCACCGGCGCGTTGCTGAAACGCTCGAAGCCCTGAACCGTGATCGGTTGGACGAGGTGGCTGGACAGATCGCCTGGCATTTCATCGAGGGAGGTGCGCCGGAACGCGCCACACCCTATGCGCTCCGCGCCGGTCGCCATGCCGCAAGCGTCGCTGCGTGGACGGAGGCGATTGCATTCTACGAGCAGGCGCTGGTCGGCATCCCGCAGTCCCAGCGTTTCGATGCGCTGATGAGCCTGGGCGAGGCGTTGTTGACCGGCGGCAGAGCGGCGCAGGCAACCGAACGTTTCCGCGAAAGTCTGGCGCTTGCCCGCACTCCAGCCGAGGCGCGTCGGGCGCGGTTGAGCCTGGCGCGATCCCTCGCACCGCAGGGGCGCTACGCTGAAATGATCGAAACCGTGCGCGGGCTGGAGTACGCCGACGACTATAATGTTCGTGTCACTGCCCTGTTTCTGTGGGGCACGGCGCTGTCACTGGAAGGGTCTGATCTGGCGGGCGCCGCGCTCCGTCTGCGCGAAGCGGCGCGGTTGCTCTCATCCCAACCTGCGCCTGATCGCGTCGCGCTTGCGCAGGTACGCTTTGAACTTGGCGGCGTGGCAGCCCAACAGGGTGACCTGCTCACTGCACTCGCCTGCTACCGCGAGGCGCTGGCGGTCGCCGATAAGGCGGCGCACGATCCGGCAGCGACAACGTGGCGCATCCTGGCGCGCAATAACCTGGCGTATCACCTGCACCTGTTGGGAAACCTCGATGAGGCGGAGCGCTGGGTGGCGGAAGGGTTGCGTCTGGCGAATGAGTATGGTACGCCGGGACTTCAGCCCTACCTGCTTTCCACGCAGGGTGAAATCGCCCTTGCACGCGGCGACCTGGCCGCCGCTGAAGCCAGTTTTATGGCGGGGTTGACGCTTGCCAGACAGATCGAACTCCCTGAACGCATTGCCGGTATCACCGCCAATCTCGGACTGGTCGCCATGCGGCGCGGGCAGACCGCGCTTGCGATTCATCACCTCTCGACGGCGCTGGCGCACGCCGATACCCTGGGGACGCGCCACCTCGCCGCCCAGATTCGTATCTGGCTCGCTCCGTTGATCCCGCCCGATGAGGCGCGCGCAGCGCTCGCAGTCGCCCGTGCGTTTGCAAGCAATGGTGAGCGTCGCCTCCTCCTGGCTGAAATCGACCGCCTGGAACAGACGCTGGCGGCATGTTCACGCCCATGTTGACGCTGGTGTTCATGCCGGGCTGGTATCCTGCGTCTGACAGACGATACGAGACAAGGAGCGCCAGGTATGGCACAGTGGATTATCGACGACAGTCACTCCCTTATTCAGTTCACCGTTCGCCACATGATGATCTCGAAGGTGCGCGGGCGATTCGACCGCTTCAGCGGCGCCATTGCGGCAGATGAACAGAATCCGGCGCATTCATCGGTCAACGTGCAGATCGAGGCGGCGAGCATCAACACCCGCGATGCGAAACGCGACGCGCACCTGACGTCACCTGATTTCCTCGATGTCGCCAATTACCCTTACATCACCTTCGTCAGCAAGCGCATCGAGGTGCAGGATGAATCCCACGGTCGCATCATCGGCGATCTCACCATCCGTGGGGTGACCCGCGAAGTGACGCTTGAAGTTGAGTACAACGGTCAGGCGCGCTCGCCGTGGGGCACGGTTAGCGCCGGTTTCCACGCTCAGACGACGATCAACCGCAAGGACTGGGGCCTGACCTGGAACGTGGCGCTGGAGACCGGCGGCGTGCTGGTTGGCGACGAGGTCACGATCGATATCGAGGTCGAACTGATCAGGCAGGAGGATCAGCCGGCGCTGACTGAGGCGGCAGCGGCGTCATAAGCAGGTTCAGATCGGCATCGACGACGGCGCGCCAGCCAGGCGGCACGATCGTCGTGGCATCGAGTTGGGCGATGATCGCCGGACCGGCGATCCCATCGCCGGGGCGCAGGTCGTCACGTTCGTACAGCGGCGCGGGTTCAAGCGCCGCTGTATCGCCGGTCAGCGCGGCGTTCACCACTGCGTGCGGCGCCAGCGGCGTTGCGCGGGGCGGCAGATCGTCCGGCGCGAAGGTAAGCGCGTCGCGCGGGCTGACCGCCCGCACCCGCAGCGTTACTGCTTCGATCTGTCGGTTACGCATCGCGTGCCCGTAGCGTCGCTCGTGCAGCGCGTGGAACCGTTCCGCCAGGTCTGCCAGCAGCGCTGGCGACGCTTCCCATCCCTGATCCAGCGGGGTTGGAAGTTCATACGATTGCCCGACGTAGCGCAGATCGAGCACGCTCTCGATCCGGCAGCCATTGGGGTCTTCGCCGTCGGCAGCCAGCGCCGCGCGCGCCTCGTCCGCCAGTGTGCCGATATGCGCCGCGAGCGTGGCAGGATCCAGTGCATCGAGCGTCATCAGCAGCGCCCGACTGGTCTCGCGGGTGACATCGGCGGCGATCATGCCGAACGCCGAAAGCACACCCGGATAGCGCGGGATCAGCACGGTGCGGATCCCAAGCGCCGCTGCCAGGTGCGCCGCGTGGAGCGGACCCGCTCCCCCGAAGGCGACCAGTGCGCAATCGCGCGGATCATCGCCGCGTTCGACCGAGATCGCCCGGATGGCGCGTTCCATCAGCGCATTGGCGACGCGCACCACCCCCAGCGCAGCGCGCTGTTCGGCAGCGGCATCGTGTGCGCCGAACAGATCGCGCGCCAGCATGGCGAACACAGCGCGCGCCCGATCCACGTCGAGCGCCATCCGCCCGCCCAGAAAATAGTCAGGTTGCAAGCGTCCCAGCAGCAGATTCGCATCGGTCACGGTTGGAAGCGTTCCACGCCCGTAGCATGCCGGTCCCGGATCGGCGCCGGCGCTCTGCGGACCGACACGTAGCGCGCCTCCGGCATCCACCCGCGCAATCGAGCCGCCCCCTGCGCCTACGGTATGAATATCGAGACCCGGCAGCCGCACCGGTACCCCGCCGACGCGCGACTCAGAGGTGCGCGGCAGCGTTCCGTCCACCAGCGCCACATCGGTCGATGTGCCACCCATATCGAACGTGATGATCCGGGTGAACCCGGCGCGACGCGCGACGGCGAATGCGCCAACGATCCCGCCCGCCGGACCGGAGAGGGTCGCGCGCGCCGCAAGTTCCCGCGCTGTGACCAGCCCCATACTCCCGCCGTCGGAAGCCATGATGCGCAACGAGCGCACACCGCGGTCCGTCAATGCCGGACCAAGGCGATCCAGGTAGCGTCCGAGCGTCGGGCTGACATACGCATTGACGACGGTGGTGCTGGTGCGTTCATATTCGCGTGGTTCCGGCAGCACGCGGTACGAAGCCGATATGAAGAGCGAGCGTCCGGCGGCGCGCGCCGCCTGTTCGAGCGCAGCAGCGACCCGCACTTCGTGGGAAGGGTTGGCGTAACTGTGCAGCAGACAGATCGCAACCGCCTCGACGGGTTGCGCTGCGATCCAGGCGACCATGCGCGTCAGTTCGGCGTCGTCGAGCGGGATGAGCACGCTGCCATCGGCACGCAACCGTTCGACCAGTTCAAAGCGCCATGCTTCAGGAACCAGCGGCTCCGGTCGGGTCACATTCAGATCGTAGAGCGCCGGTCGGTCACCGCGCCCGATTGCCAGCACATCACCAAACCCGGCGGTCGTGATCAGCGCAGTGGGAGCGCCGCGCCGTTCGAGCAACGCATTCGTCGCCACTGTCGTCCCATGCACAACCGCAACCGGCGCGCCGAGGAGATCGATCCCCTGCACCAGCGCGCGCGCCGGATCGTCAGGAGTCGAAAGGGTTTTATAAATGCGCACGCGACCATCGCGCAACAGCACGAAGTCGGTAAAGGTGCCGCCAATATCGATGCCGATCACGTCCATCACGGCGCCAGAGCAGTAATTGCACGATTGGTTTCCAGCAGGCGCGCGCGGGCATTGCCTGCCAGATCCCAGTACCAGAGCGCCGATGGCGCGTCTGGATCGACGCGGAGCGGACCCGCTGATCCTTCCGGCAGGCGGTCGAACGTCACATACGCCAGTGCATTCCGGCGCACCGCGAACACCCCCAGGTCGCCAGGCGCGATCCCGGCGGCAATCACCCGATCCGCGCCATCGAGGGTGCGCACGTGCAGGGTATACTCAAACACCGCCCCGCTTGCACACGCCGTCGAGAGATAGTAGAGCGCACCATCGGCGCTCCAGGCGACGGGGCGGTTCCAGAAGCCGGCAGCAATCGGGCTGAGACGTTCGATTTCGGCGCCGGTCGGGTTCAGGATCAGTAGATCCGCCCCCGGACGGTCGATCCGCAGCGCTTCAACGGCGATAGCGCTGCCGTTGGGATCTGCCAGCATGCGACCGAAGCCACGGTACCGCGCGCTGCGCTGCCCGCCTATTCCCGATACCAACAACCCCATACCGATGTCGAGTTCCGTGCCATCCGGTTCGCGCAGGAACAGCGTCTGCCGTCCATCTTCCGCTGTGGCGGCATAGACAATGCGCGCATCATCGAGCCACTGCGGTGCATAGCGGCTCCACTCATCGCCGGAAGGTGTCAACGCCACTGCCGGTGCACCGGGGAAGATCTGCACTGAAAAGATGCGCAGTTGCGGCGGTGAAACCCCCGACTCATCAACGGCATAAGCAATCGTCGTACCATCCGGCGACATCGCCGGGTCGGCGCACGAGCGCCCGCGCGGCGGCGGAGTCAACTGACGCACCGCGCCGCTGTCCAGTTCCAGCACCCACAGGGTCGATGCCGCTGTTACATCCGCCGCAATTGCGCCCGGTGCGGTTGCACAGAAGGCGATCAATCGCCGGTCGGCGCGCGCAGTCAGCGCCGTCACATCGCCAAACTGCCCGGCGCGAACGCTTTCGGTGAGATTTTCCGCTGTGCCGTTGCTGAGACGCCAGATATCGCCATCGGCGAGGTAGAAGATCGGCGTTGTCGGAGCGGGCGTTACGCCGGTCGGCATGCGGAGCAGATCGCTCGCCTGGCTGACCGGTCCGCTCGTTGCCACATCGATGATCAGGCGCAGCGGGTTATCTTCCAGGCGCAGGCGGAACGGCAGCGGTTGATCCACGCCGATGACCAGCGTGGCGCCGGTTGCAACGCCAGGGGGAATGCGGAATGCCGCCGCGCGCATCACCTGCGTCCCGCTCAGCGGCACGGTCGGCGCAGCGAGCGACGCGCGAAACGCCTCATCGCGCAGCCATCCGTCGAACTGCACCTCGATCAGGTACGCGCCCGCCACCTCGACCTCGCCAACCGTCTGGGGCGCGGCGGGCGCGGGGCGGCAGCGGGCGAACGCATGCGGTTGCGCCGAGTCGGCAGGAACGTCGAGCGCAACTTCGAGGCGTTCAAAGAACAGATCGACCGTCGTTGTGATTGCTGTTACCCGCATACTGAACCTGCCGCCGGTCGGGTCGCCAGCCGACTGATTGCACAGACTGAACTGCGCCAGCGCCGGGTTGGGCGTGGGAGTCGGCGGCAGCGGCGTTGGCGACGGCACAGGGGTGGCAGTGGGAGGAACCGGCGTTGCTGTCGGACCGGGGGTTGCGGTGGGAGTTGGCGACGGCGGCACAGGCGTATCGGTTGGCGGGAGCGGCGTCGCCGTCGGCGTCGAAGCTTCAACCGTTTGGAGATCGCGGATGCGCTCCTGTTCGGCAATCGAGAGGGGTCCGCAGGCGGAGAGCGCCAGTGCCAGACAGGAGACAAGCCAGAGGACGATACGGATTCGAGTCATGCCGTCTCACCAGACTTCAGGGCGACGACAGGTCGCGCAGCGTGATCCATCGCGGTTTACCGGATTGGCAGAACCGCCACATTATCGCACAGGATAGCACGTCTGCCGAAAAGCGCAACTATGTCGCCGTGTCGTCGGGCAGCGGAACTTTGATCCAGCCGCGGCGCATTGCATAGACGACCGCCTGCGTCCGGTCGTTGACCGCCAGTTTGCGCAGGATCGACGAGATATGGTTCTTGACCGTCTGATTCGAGATGTCGAGTGATTGAGCGATTGCCTTGTTGGTGTGCCCGGCGGCGACCAGTTCGAGGACCTGCAACTCACGCGGGGAGAGGGGCGAATAGACATTCTGCGTCTCCTCATCGACCGCCATCTGGCGGAATGCGTTGAGCACCTGCGCTGCCACATCGGGCGAAGAGAGCACCAGGTCGTTGATCGGGTAATGCCCGCGCCGCACCTGATGCAGGGTCTGCAACAACTTCTCCGGTGCGATATTCCGTGGCACATAGGCGGCAATGCCGGCGCGGATCGCCTTGACCACCTCCTGCCCGTCCATCGTCGAACTGAGCAGAACGATGCGAATGTGCGGATGGGCGCGTTTGATGGCGCGAGCGACTTCCAGACCGTTGACCCCCGGCAGATCGACTTCCATAACAACCATATCGGGGTCGAGCAGGTCAACGACCTGGATTGCCTGCTGGCCATTGCCCGCTTCGCCGATGACGTGAAATTCGCCCGTTTCTGTCAGATGGTGGCGCAATCCCTCACGAAACAGCGCATGCGCATTGACCAGCACTATCGAGGTTGGATTCACCCCGTCCTCCTGTTGTGATCGAGCCCACGCCATCGTGCTGGACATATAAATCTCCACAACCCCATGACCCCGCTCGACGAGCGGGGTGATCGGAGTGAGACGACAGGCAAAGCGCAAATAGTACGGTTAACTGGTATTATACTGTAGGCAATTCCTTTACACAAGGCAGAACCGGGTATAAGCGCAGTGTCGTTCTACGACGCAATTCGATACAAGCAACGGAGTATCCATGCCAGTCGATGAAGCCCGTTTTCGTCAATTGATGGGTCATTTTGCCAGTGGCGTCACCGTGGTGACGACTGAGTACGAGGGGCAGTTGTTCGGTCTGACGGTCAGTTCCTTCTGCTCATTGTCGCTCCGCCCGCCGCTGGTGCTGATCTGTATCGATAAGCAGGTTCGCGCCCACGACGCGATTGCCGCCGCCGGGCGTTATGCCGTCAATATTCTTGAGAAGCACCAGGAGTATCTCTCGCGCCGCTTCGCCACGCCGGAGATCGACAAATTCATGGGGATCGCCTGGCGTTTCGGGCAGTTGGGGTTGCCAATCCTGGAAGATACGCTGGCGGCGTTCGAGTGCCGGTTGACCGATACGTTGCCGGGCGGAGATCATTCCATCTTTGTCGGCGAAGTGCAGAACGCGGAGATCCGTGAAGGTTCACCGTTGATCTACTATCGTCGCGGCTATCACGAGTTGAAGTGACCGATCGCATCCAAACCAGGGTTCTGACCGTCGATCCCGCTGTACCCGAACCGCAGATCATCGCCGAAGCGGCGGCAGTGATCCGCGCTGGCGGGCTGGTGGCGTTTCCCACCGAAACGGTCTACGGTTTGGGCGCCAGCGCCCTCGATGAGCAGGCGGTCGCACGGATTTTTCACGCCAAGGAACGCCCGGCGACTGACCCGATCATTGCGCACATTGCCGATCTCTGCCAGCTCGACGTGCTTGCGCGCGACGTTCCGCCGGCGGCGCACGCACTGGCGCGTCGCTTCTGGCCCGGTCCGCTCACCCTGGTGGTGCTGCGCCGTCCCATCGTTCCCGCCAATCTGTCCGCCGGACGGGCGACCGTTGCGGTGCGCATGCCGGCGCATCCGGTCGCGCTGGCGTTGATCGCCGCATCTGGCGTGCCGATCGCTGCGCCGAGCGCCAACCGCTTCAGCCGTCCAAGTCCCACAACGGCGGCGCATGTGCTCGACGACCTGAACGGACGCATTGACCTGGTGCTCGACGGCGGCGCCACCCATATCGGCGTTGAGTCGAGCGTCGTCGATCTGACGGTCGATCCGCCGGTGTTGCTGCGCCCCGGCGGTGTGACGATTACGGCGTTGCGCGAGGTGCTGCCTGAATTGACCTTCGCGCCGCGCTATCTCGCCGGTGACGAAGAGGCGCTGCCAGCGCCCGGCATGCTGCTGCGCCACTACGCCCCCAACGCAACGCTGACGGTGGTTGCTGGCGACCATGCCGCAGCGCTGGAGCGCATTCGCGCTGAAGCGCAGGCGGCGATCAACGCCGGGTTGCGTGTCGGTGTACTGGCGTTCGACGAAGATGCGCCCGCCCTGGCGGATCTGCCGGTGCGGATCGTTCAACTGGGACCGGCTGCCAACCCAGAGGTGGTGGCGCAACGTCTGTTCGCCGCGCTGCGCGCCATTGAACAGACCGGCGTCGACCTGATCCTGGCGCGTGATCCCGGTCAGGAAGGGTTGAGCCTTACCATCCGCGACCGACTGGTGCGCGCCGCTGAAGGACGGATCATCGTCGCCGGACAGTGACGGCGCGTCCGTGGTATACTTGCCCATAGGAAGCAACCTGGCGGACACGACAACAATGGACTTCCTGAGACGACTGTTCGGCAGCGATGAGCGTCAACGTGATAACGCAATCCACCTGTACGTTGCGTGCGGGCGCTGTCAGGCTGTGGTTCATGTGCGCGTCGATCCGCGCAACGACCTGATGCCGGAATATGGCGACGGTGATGATCTGATCGGTTACCGGTTGATCAAAGAAATCATGGACTCGCGCTGTTTCCGCCTGATGCGCGCCGAGATCGAGTATGATGCGCGTCGGCGCGAGATCCGACGCGCTATCGAAGGTGGCGCATTCATTACGCGCGACGAGTACGAACAACGGCGATCAGCGCAACCCTCGTCGCGTGACTGAAAGGATCGTGGTCTAACCCTATGACTGCCGATACCACCCCTCTCCCCTGCTGCCCGCAGTGCGGGCAGAACGACACGGTTCGCCCGGTCAGCGCAATTGTGCAGGAGGAGCCGGAGTCGCCGCTGGCGCAGAAACTTGCCGCACCGCGCTCACCGCGCCCCGTTCCGGCAATCGGCTGCGCCACGCTCTTCTTTGGCACAATGGTCAGCATCAGCGCCGCGATCTTCGCAGTGGGGCTTACTGAACTGACGGCGACAGCGCCACGCACCAGCCTGCTGTTCGGCGTGCGCGACACGTCGGTCTTCACCGGGATCATCACCTTTCTCTTCGTCTTTGTTGGGGTGCATGGCATGTTCGTCTGGCGACAGGCGCGCCTGAACCGAGTCTTTCGTCGAGCGTTCGTCGCCTGGCACCGCGCCAGTGAGCGCTGGCAGCAACTCTTCTACTGCGCCCGCTGCGATGGCGTGTTCCTTCCAGGGCAAACGACGCTGACGCCGGTCGATCAGATGCAGACGCTGATCTATGCGCGTCGCCAACCGTCGCAGGCGACAGTTGCCCCGCCGTCGGGGGCGGAGGGAGGGTAAAAGGTTCTGCTTCATCTATTCGAGAATAACACATATGAGAACCATGGACTCGCTGCCGTCGCAATTGACCGAACCGATCGTTGTTCAGAATCACCGTGCAGCCGTTGAAGCCTATCTTGGCGATACGCGCCTCCGACCTTTGCTCCTGCTGGGCGATGCTCACGTGATTTTGGAGCAGTTCCCTGAGTCGAGCATCGATGTCGTCATGACATCGCCGCCGTACTGGGGGAAGCGCGACTATGCCGACGGCGGCATCGGCATGGAGCCTGATTACCATTGCTACATTCAGCATCTTGCGCAAATATGCCTGCGTATCAAGCGTGTCCTGAAGCCGGGCGGCTCTTTCTGGCTGAACCTTGGCGATACCTATCACAGCAGTTTAACTTTGATCATTTCCATACGCCGCCTGAAGACAACGACTCTTTTCGCATTCACACGTATCGGATGGAGACAGGAACGCAGCAAGAGTTCAGGCTTGCTCTACAATCACGTTTGGGTACTGATGCCATAGGTGTTGCTCAATGCCTGGGACTGCGGGCAGATGCTCGCATCGAACTATCGACTATAACGCAGGCGCTGACTGCGCGACTACCTGCTGCATTGCGACTCGACGACTGCTGATCGGGATCGCCGAAAAGATTGCGCTGCGCCTGCGCGTGCGTAAGGAGCGCAAAGCAACGTATGGAGACTGTCGATATTCTGCTTGTTCATGGCGCGGTGGTGACCATGGACTCCGCGTGGCGCATCTTTCTCGACGGGGCAGTCGCCGTGCGCGGCAACGAGATTGTCGCCGTCGGTCCTTCCGCCGACCTCACGGCGCGGTTCAGCGCACGCGAAACCGTCGATTGCCGGGGATGCGCGATCATCCCCGGTCTGATCAATGCCCACGCACACGTGCCGATGAGCCTGTTGCGCGGTCTGGTCGCCGATCAACAACTCGATGTCTGGCTCTTCGGGTATATGTTCCCGGTCGAGAGCCGCTTTGTCGATCCGGAGTTTGTTTTCACCGGTACGCAACTCTCGTGCGCCGAGATGATCCGCGGCGGGACGACGACCTTCGTCGATATGTACTATTTCGAAGAAGAGGTCGCCCGCGCCGCCGACCTTGCCGGTATGCGCGCGATCTGCGGGCAGACGGTGATGCGCCTGCCCACCCCCGATGCGGCGTCCTTCGATGAGGGGTTGGAGCGCGCGCGCATGTTCATCGAACAGTGGCACGGGCATGAGCGGATCATTCCAACCATTGCGCCCCATGCCCCCTATACCTGCACCGATACGATCTACCGTGAAGCGGCTGCACTCTGCCGTCGCTACGGCGTGCCGCTGGTCACCCACCTCTCGGAAACCGAACGCGAGGTCGAGGAGAGTCGTCAGGAGCGCGAGGTGACCCCTATTCGCTACGCCAGACGGGTTGGCGCGTTTGATGGCAAGTGCATCGCGGCGCACTGCGTCCACGCAACCGAAGATGATATCCGGTTGCTGCGCGAGGGACACGTCGGGGTCGTCCCCTGCCCATCATCGAACCTGAAACTTGCCAGCGGCATCGCTCCCATCCGACGCTTCATCGAAGCCGGTCTGCGCGTGGGTCTGGGCACCGATGGACCGGCATCGAACGATGATCAGGATATGTTTACCGAGGTTCATCTGGCTGCCCTGCTGCCAAAAGGGGTGAGCGGCGATCCGACGGCAGTGCCGGCACGCGATGCGCTGGCGCTGGCAACATCATCTGGCGCGCGGGCGATCCATCTCGACCACCTGATCGGGTCGCTCGAAGCAGGGAAACGCGCCGACATCGCAGTTGTCGCGCTGGGGCGGCTCCATTCCGCGCCGCGCTATCACTACGCGCCCGACGCGCTCTATTCACATCTGGTCTACGGCGCGCGCTCGGCGGATGTGCGCGACGTTTTGGTGGATGGGCGCTTCCTTCTGCGCAATCAGACGCTGCTGACGATCGATGAGGAAGATGTGTTGCGCCGCGCGCAGATCATCGCCGACCGGATCGATGTGTTCCTGGCTGCGCGGGAAGACAACCTGCTCGATAAGATCCTGGCAATCGGCGGCGTTCAGCAATCCGAGATTTTCGAGGTGCAGGCGAAGGCGCCAATCGACCCGCAAACCGCCGAACGTGTCATTCAGTCGCTCTACGAACCCGGCATTACGATTACCAAGGCGAGTGAACGCACCCAGTACGATACCTACTTCCTGTGGGACGACGAAGAGCGTGGGCGTATCCGCATTCGTGAAGATCACCGTACCGATCCAGGCGCGCGCGCCGAGCCAAAGTACACCATCACCCTGATGGCGCCCGCCCTGCGTGGCGAATACCAGTCGGCGATCCTGTTCGGTCGCGCCCGCTACACCGCCCGCGCCGACCGTACCCTGCGCTTCTACCGCGAGTACTTCCAGCCAGATCGGATCGTCGAGATCGAAAAGCGCCGCCGCCGCTGGCGTATTCAGTACCGCGACGCCGATTTTGCAGTCAATCTCGACACCCTGATCGGGCACGCACGCCCCGGACCGTACCTGGAAATCAAGAGTCGCACCTGGAGTCGGAAGGACGCCGAACACAAGGTGGAACTCATCGGTGAACTGCTGCGACGCTTCGGCGTTCCCGAAGATGCGCTGATCAGGCAGGAGTACGTTGAACTCGAACTGGCGAGTGTTGAACGGTGAGGCGGTATGCCGTACAAGGGTCTCTATCTGATCGGTCTGACCGGCAACATCGCCTGCGGCAAGAGCACCGTGCTGGCGATGCTCCAGGAGCGCGGCGCGGCGGTCATCGACGCCGATCAGGTGACCCGGCAGGTGCAGCAACCGGGTGAACCGGTCTACCAGGCGATTATCGAAGCTTTCGGCGAGGCAATCCTGGTTGCGCCGGGCGGACCGATCGACCGGCAGCGGTTGGGGGCAGTCGTTTTCTCAGACCCGCAGGCGTTGCGGCGGTTGGAGCAGATTGTCCATCCTGCGGTTCACGCACGCATCCTGGCGTGGCTCGACGAAGTTGCGGCGCATGCACAGGTCGCCGTGATCGATGCTGTCAAACTCCTGGAAGCTGGCTGGAAGCAGGTCTGTGATGCAATCTGGGTGGTGACCTGCACCCCGGAGCAGCAACTGCGCCGCCTGATCGAAACGCGCGGCATGAGCGAAGCTGAAGCGCGGATGCGCATCGCCGCCCAACCGTCGCAGGAAAGCCGGGCAGCGCAGGCGGATGTCGTGATCGACAACAGCGGCTCGCTCGACGCAACCCGCGCGCAGGTCAACGCAGCGTGGGAACGCATTCCCATCGACCGGCGAACAGGGCGGGGGAGCCAGTAATACTCCACTGCAAAAACGCACCGCAGAGACGCCGAGAGCACAGAGAACTCCAAAAACCAGACGCCGGGCTAAAACAGGCGCACCATGCTATAATCCTGGCGAACACAGGAATCAGCCATATGCGACCGCGAGCAACCGATTGGAGCCTGGCGCTGGCAACCGGCGCCGCTTTCGCCACCGGTCTCTGGACCCTTACCGTCGGGCGACCGGAGGGATGGTGGGTTTTTGCGCTGCACGGCGCGACCGGTTACCTGGTGCTGTTGTTGCTGTTCCCCAAACTGGCGCGTGTCAGCGGGCGCCTGCTGCCGGGCATGCGTGATCCACGCGCCTGGGCGGGATTGACGACAACCCTCCTGGCTGTGCTGACGATCCTCTGCGGCATCGCCTGGATCGGCGGCGGCGATCTCGTGATCCTCGGCTACAACCTCCTGAACTGGCACATTCTGCTTGGCATCGTGCTGACCGTCGCGCTTTCCGCCCACATGGTCATCCGCGCCAGACCCTTGCGTCCGACGGATCGCACCCGGCGACAGGCGTTGCGCGCAGGAGCGTTTGCGCTCGGTGCAGCGCTGATCTGGCCCCTTCAGGAGCGACTCATCGGCGGGTTGGGGATGGCAGGCGCACAGCGACGTTTTACCGGCTCGCGCGAAGTGGGAAGTTTCAGTGGGAATGCCTTTCCGGTCGTCAGCTGGATGGCGGATCGTCCGGCGCCACTCGACGTGGCGACCTGGAGGTTGCGCGTTGCCGGACTGGTTGCCGCGCCGTATGCCGCAACCCGTGACGAACTCGATGTACGCGATGAGTTGATTGCGACCCTCGACTGCACCGGCGGTTTCTACACCACCCAACGCTGGAGCGGTGTGCGGGTGGGCGCACTGCTCGACCGGGCGGGGATACTGCCGGAGACGCGCTGGGTACGCTTCGTATCGATCACCGGGTACCGCTGGAGTCTGCCGCTGGCGCAGGCGCGAGAAGCGTTGATCGCCGTGCGGGTCGGCGATGAACTGCTCAGTCATGGTCACGGCGCGCCTGCCCGCCTGGTGGCGCCCGGCGAACGCGGGTTCGTGTGGGTCAAATGGCTGACGCTGATCGAAGCGCGCGCTGAACCAGACCCCGGGCAGTTGCTGGCGATCAACATCAGTGGATTCATCGACGACCCTGAACACACGTAGCGCCCGCCTGCGGGCAGGCGCGCGTCGTTGGGGTGGTGGATGCCACGCTGCGGGCAGGTGGAACAATCACGCTACCCGCTACGCGCTCCGACAACCAGCGCCCCGGCGCGCAACGTTGCAGCATAGCGCCCCGGCGCCAGCCGGTCGAGCGGGGTGCCGTCGGGAACGATGCACCCCGGCAACCCCACATCTGTTTCGACGCGCAGACCACCTTCACCTTTGGAAGCAACGATCCAGATCTCTGCGCCGACACGCTGGATGACGATCCGCTGCGGGCTGCCGAGGTCGAACCAGACCTGTTTGCCGAACAGAAGGCGGATGCGGCGCGTCCCCGTGTGGGGGTCGGGTTCGTGACGAATACGGATGTACATCCCGGCAGCGCGATCGGTGCGGCGCGCAGATTCGCCAGGCGTCGGTTGATCCTCCGCACGTTGCGCCATACGTTCCTGTTGTTCGGCGAGCGCACGCAGTTCCGCCGCAATCTGACGCCGGCGTTCGGGTGTTGCGCGCGGACCGAGCGCCTCGACCACAGCGCGCCGCAGGATGTCGTAACTATCGCTGCTCATCGGGTCGTGTCCAGCGGAATGCCGCGGTGCAACCCAAGTGAACGGGCACAGGCGACGACCTCAGCATACTCGTTCGGTGTCAGGCGCCGCGTCAACTCAGGATAGCCAAAGGCGCGATACGCCGGGTGATACTGATCCATCAGATTGATCCACGAATCGCGCGAAATCTCTTCGGCAATAAAGCGGAGCACCTCCTGTGAACCGGCGAGTCGCCCCGGTAGCACCAGATGGCGGATCAGCAGCCCGCGCACCGCCAGCCCGCGCTCGACGCGCAGATCGCCAACCTGGCGATGCATTTCGCGTAGCGCCGGACGCACCACTTCCCAGTAGTGGGGAATGCCTGAGTACTGCTGACCGATTGCCGAGTCGCTGTACTTGACGTCTGGCATATAGATGTCCACAACACCGTCGAGGAGCCGCAACGCCGCAACCGAGTCATACCCGGACGTATTGTAGACAATGGGCAGGCGCAGACCGCGCGGAATGGCGATCGTCAGCGCTTCGAGGATCTGCGCAATCACGTGGGTTGGCGTCACCAGATTGAGGTTATGGCACCCATCGCGCTGGATGTCGAGAAATATGTCCGCCAGATGCGCAGCATCAACCGCATGCCCGCTGACGAACTGGCTGATGTCATAGTTCTGGCAGTAGACGCAACGCAGATTGCAGCCGCTGAAGAACACCGTCCCGGAGCCGCGCCAGCCGCGCAGCACATCTTCCTCGCCAAAATGCGGACCAAACGACGCAACAACCGCCTCCCGCCCGACACGGCACTCTCCCGCCTCGTCGTGCAGCCGATCAGCGCGACACGCCAGCGGGCAGAGCGTGCAGGACGCCAGCCGCTCATGCGCGATGGCAGCGCGTTCGTGCAGCACTCCCTGATCGTAGAGATCCAGGTACGCCGGATATGACATACGTCATTGCTCCAAATCAATCTGCTACGCGCAGATACATTGTACATCACAAAGGTTCAACGATCTGGCATCGTCCGTGAGCGGATGTTCACCGCTGAGCGAACACTTCTCCCATCAAGACGGGCAGATACGGTGTATACTGGAAACAGTTCGGCGGTTCGATGGAGCGCCGCTCTGAACACAAGTTCCTCACGAACCACACACACCTGAACGGTTCCTCGCAACCGCAGAACCCCAACGGAAGAGACCGCCCGGAAGACAGACCAGAACGGTGAGCGCCATAACGTCTGCCGTATCTGGATCGTTCCGAATGACGCTATCGCGCCCGCAGGAAGCGACGGGAGGGAAGGTCAATTCTGATTGCTTTTGTGTTCAAGGAGGCGTGCGATGTCAACCACCGTTCTCCAGACCATGTGGGTGCATGGTCACAGCCTGCAGATCGAAGACCACGATGCGCTTGTGTCACACTGGCGCTCTGGTTTCTGTCTCTACGTCGAAGGCAAGCCCGACAGCCTGAACTGGCTGCATGCCTCGATCCCGACGCCGGGATCCGCTGGCGACCGTCCGAGGCGCATTGGCGCAGTGATGATTACGGGTTGCACAATGTCGAACGACGCGATCGTGCGCGATATTCACGTGTACGACGGCGATATCAAAATTGGCGACATCAACGACGTCAACCTGAGCGGCGATATTGGAATGGTTCGTTTCACGCTGCTGGATCACCCGGAGGTGCACACCGCCATCGGAATTTCGCTCGGTCTCAGTTTTGGCGCAGCGCCGCTGCCACACGGGATCAGCATCACCGCTGTCGGAGCGGAGTTCGTATAATGGTATCGTTGATGATCGGCGTATTGTGAATGGAAACGCTATGATCGAACTGTTCCATCAGCAACCCCCATCGTTGGGGAACCAGTACACCGACGACCGGGTGCTCCGGTCGTTCCTGCGCCGCGCGCTGCCGCGCGATGTGCTGGCGCAGGTTGAACCCGATCTGACGACGATGGGCGAACTGGCGGGGGGTGAACTGTACCGCCTGCACCTCGCCGACCGCCTCAACGAGCCGGTACTGACGCAGTGGGACGCCTGGGGTGAACGTATCGACCACATTGAGGTATCGCCGCTCTGGAAGCGCGCTGCGAGACTCGCCGCTGAGTATGGGCTGGTCGCGCTGCCCTACGAACGAACCTACGGCGTGTTCTCGCGGATCGTACAGTTCGCGCTCGTGTACCTGTTCCACCCCTCAACCGATGTGTACACCTGCCCGCTGGCGATGAGCGACGGCGCCGCGCGCACCCTGGTGGAAGCGGGGGATGCTACCCTGATCGACCGCGCCCTGCCGCGCCTGATCAGTCGTGACCCGGATCGCTGCTGGACGAGCGGGCAGTGGATGACCGAACTCCCCGGCGGTTCCGATGTCAGTCGCACCGAAACCATTGCCCGCCCTGGTTTCGACGGCGTCTGGCGATTGTTCGGCAGAAAATGGTTCACCTCAGCAACGACCGGGCAGATGGCGCTGGCGCTGGCGCGACCCGATGGCAACCCGCCCGGCAGTCGCGGGCTGGCGCTCTTCTACATCGAACTGCGCGACGACGAAGGGCGACTCCAGGGGATTCGCGTCAACCGTCTGAAGGACAAACTCGGCACGCGCAAGGTGCCGACCGCCGAATTGAGCCTGGAAGGAACGCCGGCGCGACTGGTCGGTGCGCCGAACGGCGGAGTGCGCGCGATTGTGCCAATGCTCCAGGTCACCCGCATCTGGAACAGCGTCTCGGCAGCGTCATTCATGCGGCGGGGCATTGCCCTGGCGCGCGATTACGCCCGTCGGCGCGTTGCCTTCGATGCGCCGCTGAACCGGCAACCGCTCCACACCGAAACCCTGGCAACGTTGCAGGCGGAGTTCGAGGGCGCATTCCACCTGAGTTTTCTGACCGCCGGGTTGTTGGGCGCCGAAGAAACCGGCGTCGCCGATGAGCGTCAGCGACATCTGCTGCGTGTTCTGACCTCGATCACAAAACTGACGACCGGACGGCAGGCGGTCGATGTGATGAGCGAAGTGATCGAGGCATTCGGCGGCGCCGGATATGTGGAGGACACCGGTCTGCCGACGTTGCTGCGCGACGCGCACGTGCTCCCGATCTGGGAGGGCACGACCAATGTGCTCGCGCTCGACACGCTGCGCGCACTGGCGCAACCGGGGACATGGGAAGCCATTCTGAGTCTGGCGGACGAACTGATGGCGGGCGTCAATGATGCCAGCCTCGCCAGAGCCAGCGTACATGCGCGCACCGCACTCGACCATGCCCGGCGCTGGTTCGGCGAAGCGCGCGACCGGGCGCGCCTGGAGCGCGGCGCGCGTCGCCTGGCGCTGACGATCGGGCGCAGCCTGGAACTGGCGCTTCTGATCTCCCATGCAACCTGGTCGCTTACGGAGGAGCACGATGGACGGACGCGCGCGGCAGCACTGCGTTTTGCCCGCACACCCATCGACCTGATCGACGATGACGACTGCGACGACACCGCGCTGGCGGATGACATGCCTATGTAAGGAAAGTTGTACACGCTATCGGCATTCCAGGAGTTTGGGTCTAAAGTGGTGAGTCACTTTCGACCCGACTCTGCCGAACAGTTTGGGATAGTCGTCTTCTACTAAAATCTGTAAAAGAATGTAGTCTTTTTGCAGCGACATCATGTTACGCATCCCTGAGATGTTCACCTTTGCGCAAACGCTCTAACTTGGAAAGAATGCGTTGTCGAGCTGCTGCAGTGGCCTCAGGGTCAAGTTGAACGGTTATAATCTGATTGTCAATACGTTCAATCCGCAACCAATCTCCTTCGCGAGCAGCTGGTGGAAGACGGTGGCGCGGTATATCGTATGGTCGTTGCATCTCGCCGACTAAAATGACGGCATATTCGCCTTCGAAGCGATCGATGACAGCAGGCTCATGGCTCGATTCTCCCATAGTACACTTCCTTGTCATTGATCAGGGCAGCCTTTCACAGGCAATGCCATCGTTGTCTCCGTCTAACCTGTGTGGATCACGGTCAGGTCCACCATTGGCAAGGAAGAATGCCTGTGCCTCGGCCTGAGTTGAAAAGTCGCTACAATCCTTATCTGCGATTGAAATGTTCGATCCAGGGATAAGGGATATTGAGTCTTGCCAGTTATCAGTTGGCGGCACCTGGATGGTGGGACGATCATACTCAGTTTGTACATGATAGTTTTTGCCATCGGTGGTGATGACAATAGTACCGTGTTCGGCTGTGCCGTAAATTGTAGCGCCTATGCGCTGGAGAGCCTGGATCGTCTCAGCGTGCGGATGCCCGTAGTTATTATTGCGGCCAGCCGAATAAATAGCAACTGCCGGTTGAACAGCGGCAAGGAACTCTGGCGATGATGAGGTGTACGATCCGTGATGAGCAACTTTCAGAACTGTAGCGCTGAGTTGATCGCGGACAGTTGCAAGCATCTCGTACTCAGCAGCGTGCTCAGCGTCACCGGTGAAGAGAAACGAAATACGACCATAGGCCAGGCGCAACACAACTGAAGTGTTATTCAGTTCACTTGCATTCGGATCACTATGCAGGACGTTCAAGTTCAGGCTACCAAGAGGAATAACATCGCCTCGACGCGCCTCGTGGTACGGCACCTTCGCTGCTATGATCGCATCTAAAAAGCGCTCATATGTGCCAGTTGTGTGGGTCGCGCCGGATGTCCAGACCTCACCGACTGATAGCGCTGTCAGGACTTCTACTAAACCACCAATATGGTCAGCGTGGGGATGCGATGCGACCATCACATCAACATGTGTCACGCCTTCCGCCTGCAGATACGCGAGTGCTCTCCCATTGTCATATCCGCCGTCAATCAGAGCAGTCTTCCCTTCTGGCGTCCGGATCAGGATACTGTCGCCCTGCCCGACATCGATGACATGGACTTCCAGGAGCGATTTATCGCTCGACTCTGCTACAACATGTGTCGTTGGTGAAGGAGGCGCAACGGCAACTGTCGGCGTCAATAGGCTGTCATTTGTTTCTCTGACATCAAAAGTCGTCATCGTTGCCGTTGCTGTAATGATTGGTAGGGCGTCGCTCTCGTCCCAACCGATGACAGCGAGCAAACTCTGACGCACCGGATTGATGATAGTGAGAGCAAAACATATGAGCGCTAAGCTGATCAGGCCAGGCAAAATCTTGCCGCCCAGAAAGCGGGAGCGATGTTTGAGTGTGCTGATAGGTGATTGTGCCCGGCGAGAAAGCGGCTTTCCGCACATCCCGCAGAATTTTGCCGAGAGACGAAGAGGTTTGCCACAGTGCGGGCATGTGGACGATTGGCACATGATCGACACCTTACGTGTGGAGATCGTCAGGTTGATAGAGGCAGCGGAAAACACTCCCCAGGTTACGAATCAACGATCACGTCGACGCACGCCGCGCATGAATATCTCCACCAGACTGTCAGCGGCGCGCTGCAGGCCAGGGCGATCAGGAACGCCTCCTGTTTGCTGTCCAGTTTCGGCTGGGCGCCAGGCCGGGGGCGCTCCTGCACAGCGGCTTCCAGCCCCTCCTCTACGAACCGTTTTCGGATGTTCCGCACCGTCTGCGGATTCACCTTGAGCACATCGGCTCTCGATTGATCGGTCGCGCCCTCTGCGGAACGGAGCAGAATCCGGGCCCGAGTAACCATCCGGGCTTTCACTTCCCCCTTCTTCAGGAGATCAAGCAGGGACAAGCGCTCCGTTTCGGTCAGCGTCACCACGTATGCTTTGGGTCTGGGCATGGCTCCTTCACTCCACGAGAGGAGTGTGGAAGAAAGAATACCCTATGAGACCAGTGTGGTCAAGTACTAGGTTTCGAGTATCTCATTAATCCCCAAATCACTCTCCCCAACGGTGATGATTTTGAACTCGACATCCTGGCCTCAATCGGATCGTCAATCTACTGGATTGAGGCTAAGTCCGGTGACTACCAGCAACACGCAGCAAAGTATTCCAAGTTTGCGCGCCTTCTGGGACTCGACCCTGACCATTCGTTCATGGTGCTAACAGACGTGCCTGATAATCGTTGTGGTACACTCTCATCGCTGTTCTCAATGACCGTTTGTAACCTGCAGACATTCGAAGAGAAGCTGTTAGCGGTCGCGCGAAGTGACACTGCCCAACAAAGCGCAGCAACTGATGATCTATCGCCTGCCGCTGAGCACTAGGGACAGTAAAGCTCTGCTCGATGCGAGTCGCGGCGGCAGGCTGATTGCCTTCGGGTCACTCGAAAAGTCGAGCACAGCACACCTGATCTTTGCCGTACAAGAAGCGCTATCACTTGGCGAAAGAGACACATTTGCTCTGTTCTAATCTGTGTCCACTACAGGTGAGCTTCAGCGTTGTACGGAACAAAGGTGGGGCAAAGTAGTCCACATAACTGAAGGCAACGCCAGCACAGCTCTTCGGTGCGCAGATCGACTGCAGTGCGTCGAGCAGATGCATTTCCACTTATTGCTACGCTTTCCGGTTTCAGGGTGGCTCCCGATGTTGGCTGAATGGCGAACAGTATGGTGTATCAGGTGGGTGGCAGTAATGGTCAGATCACGCATGGTATGTAACACTTGACAACTTTACGCCGGAACGCGGCGCGCCGTCTGGCGGCGCCCCAACCCCTACCATTACCGCGACGGCGACCGCCACTGCTACTCGCGCAGCGACGCCGAGCGCCACCGCCCCGACCTTCCCCATACCTGCGGCGGTCGCCCTGCCGACGCTGAGCGAGACATATGCCTGCGACCGGCTGGGGAGGAACGGGAGCGGCAGCAGCGAGGGGTGAGAGGAAAGCAGCGCGAAGGGTGCACGTATCCTGGCGCATCCTTCAGAGTTTCATCACTGATCGAGCAACCCCCCCGCCTGACAGGTGCAGGTTTTTTGGAAGCCCCTGCGTGCCATCTCCCGTTTCAGGCATCAGGATGCCTAAACTCCCCCTTCTCCTGAAGAACCGCAAAGTTAGCAACCTCGGTGCGTTGGTTTCAGGCATCAGGATGCCTAAACTCCCCCTTCTCCCCTTGTGGGAGAAGGGGGCAGGGGGGATGAGGGGCAACGGCGCACGGGATTGCGGAAAATCACTCATCACTCCCAGGATCTACCCTTAAGAGACTCCCCCGCCCTCTCCACACGTACCACAAAATGCCATTCTGTCACCAACCGACGTACTGGGGCGCAACAGGACGTTTCACCTATAGATGGCGGTCAAATGTGCTGCTATACTACCCATCAGAAGAAACGCGGCACGGCGCTCGACCGATGCTCACCCCAAAGGAGGAACCCATGATGACGGCACTTCTCATCGCTTCTGCCATCGCCCTGATTGTCTTCGCGTCGCGTCGCGCCGCTCTGCGTCTCCGGGAGCGCCCCATTCCCGTGCGGCGCGCTATGCGTCGCTACCGCTGAAGGTCTCCCTGAAACCCAATGCTGTGTCACTGCTTCACACCCACAGTCGCCTATCGCCTGGCGTATGCCCAAACACGCGGTCGAGCCAGTCGAAGATGACCAGGTGCGCCAGCCGCAGATTGTTCACCTGGCAGTGACCGTCTGCACCTTCGGCGGCGGTAAATTCGCAGAGAGTGACGTCGACGCCGCGTCGACGGAGATCATGGTATATTTCGAGCGTCTGGCGCTTGAGTTCATCGCCTTCCCCTTCGCTCATGAGAAACAATGATGGCGTGGCGATCCCCGTGTAGTCCACTCGCTTTGCCAGGGCAACGACGCCATCAACGACGCTCTTGAAATCGGTTGCGCCAAATTGCCAGGCATACTTGTCGAGATTGATCTCCGCACTTTTGTTCAGCATGCCCGCCAACCGCATGAACGTGTTGATCACCCAGCCGGGCGCTTTCATCGCGCTGCCGAACTCGCGTCGGAACACTTCGACCAGATCGAAAATGGGAGTGCTGGCAATCCAGGCGCTGATGCGCGGGTCGGACGACACTGCCAGCGCCGTCGTGTATCCGCCTCCGCTGACGCCGTAGATGGCGATCTGCGTGGGACGAGCGGCGGAGTGCGCTTCGAGCCAGTCCAGCACGGCGCTGATCGGTCGTTCCATGTCTGCACGGAAGTGCAGCCCCCGGTCTGGCGTGACACCCTGCCCCGGCAGATCGACCATCACCACGTTGTAGCCGCGTTTCCAGCCAGGGTACCCCGCAAAGTAGAACAGGTCTTCACGGAATGTATCCCCGCCGCCGACCATCATCACAACCGGGCGCGACTGCTCATCGTGCTCCAGATAATAACCCGGCAGTGCGGCGTGCTCGAACGGAATCTCGATAGGACGCATCGGGATGCCGATCAGGTGGACACCCTGCTGAAACGCGCGCTCCATTGTTTGCACGCGCGTATTGAAATCGCTGGCGCTGGGGTGGGTGTATTGCAACGCCGAACGGTACGCATATGCGGCACCGAGGTGCAACTGTCCAGCCGCCAGTTGCTGACCGTGTTTGAGAAACTCTCGCGCCCGTTCGACCTGATAATCGCCCTGACGCCAGAAACCATCGCGCCAACCGTCTGGATCGCCGTCTCTGATATCGTGGACGGCGTAGAAGACCTGTGATGGCGACATACCGACAATCTGGCTCACACCCAGCGCCCAGTTGAACATGAAGTCCATATCGCCGTTCTTGAACCGCGTGTTGTACTTCTGCCGCTTCAGGATGACGTCCTGCTCTTGCATTGCGGTCTCCTCTGCGCGTTGTGCGCATAGCAACGTCTTACAGCCCGCACCTCGAACGTTCGCTCCGTCGACGTACCGCGCCTCGATCTCCGACAGCAGGATCGTCGTCGCGCCGCTCCTGCCGATAGCGCCTCCTATAGCGAAGAAACATAGCCGTTCCCATAGAGGTTGAACCAATTGGACAGGGTTGAACGCTCCCAGAATCGCGCTGCCAAACACGGTGACCGAAATGAATTTCGGTCTACGCTCTGCCGGAAACGGGCGCCCCGCACGACACGGCAGACCCGGACAGGGGTCAACGTATCTGAGAACCGCTATACATCATTCGGCGCTGTCATGACTGCGACGCACGCCGCGCATAAAGATCTCTACCAGACTGTCGGCGGCGCGCTGCGGATCGCCGGGACCGGGCGCTGCCACATACCACTTATGCAACGCGCTCGCCAGCCCGAAAAAGGCGCGCACCACCGCTTCCGGATCAAGCGCAGGGTCGATTTCCCCTTCCGCAATCCCCTGCTGCACCAGCGCCACAATGTCGCCGCCGATGCGCTGCATATACCCCAGCGCCTCATCGTGCGCGCAGAGCAGTCGGAAGATCTCAGGCCACGGACCGATGCCCAGCGTATGCATCTGCACCTGACGTTGCAGAATCTGGCGCATGATGAAACATAACTGATCCATGGGCGACCGGTCAGCCTGGGACTCGATCAGCGCAATCATCTGCTTCATTTCGCGTGTCGCCGCCTCGATGACCAGTTCGTCCTTGTTGGCGAAATGAGCGTAGAGCGTTGGCTTGGAAATGCCAACCCTGGCAGCCAGTTCGTCCATCGACATGGCGCCGTATCCCTTTTCCGCCACCAGTTCCTGGGCGGCGTTCATGATTTCCTCACGCAGCGCCTGTTTCTGACGCTCACGAAGTGTCAGGGTCATAATCCTCCTCTATGCGACATCCAGCATGCGCACCGGTGCGTATTGTTGAGATGAAGTAAAAAACCTACCAACCGGTCAAAATTCCTACTTGCGCGTAAAGACATTTTACTGTATAGTAGTCTTGTTGTAAAGGCGCGACGCGCAACGCGGCGCAGGCGTCGGGACGATGTCCTTCGCCGCGTTCTTGTTGTACACCCATATCTGCGACATTCATACGATAACCTGGAGGCAGACGTGCATGGCTATCCAACGACGTGAAGAGAAGCTCAATGGCATGCCGATTTCCGACACCTCGATCCGTCAGCCGGTGTTTGTCACCATGCTTATGCTGCTGACAATCGTGTTCGGCATTCTGGCATTCCGTTCGTTGCCGGTCAATCTCCTTCCCGATTTCGAGGTGCCGGTGATTGCAGTCACCGTTCCCTACCCTGGCGCCGGTCCGGAAAGCGTCGCCGATCAGGTGGCCAAACCGATTGAAGACGCAGTCAACACCATCGAGGGAATCGAGAACATTACCACCAATGCCAGTGAAGGAGTGGCATTGATCTTACTTGAATTCAAAGAGGGTACCGACGTCAACCGCGCCGAGCAGGATGTGCGCGAAAAGGTGAATGCCATCCGCCCAACGCTGCCACGCGATGTGCGCGACCCGATCTTCCAGAAGTTCGACCCGAACGCGGTGCCGATCGTTTCATTCGCCATCGCCAGTACGCAGAACCTGTCGCCGCTTGAGGTGCGCCGCATTGTGGATAACGACATTGCACCGATCATCCAGCGCGCCGAAGGCGTCGGCTCGGTGCAGGTCTCCGGCGGTCTGCAACGGCAGATCAATGTATTGATGGATCTGGAGAAACTGCGCGCCTACGGCATTCTTCCGGTTCAGATCACGCGCTCGTTGCAGCAGGCGAATGTCAATCTCGGGCTTGGCACGATCAATGCCGGGGCGCAGGAGATCAATCTGCGTGCGCCTTCGCTGTTGCAAACGCCAGACGATATTGCCAGGATTCAGATCACCGGCACGCCATACCGCATCGGTGATGTGGCCACCATCGAAGACGGCGTGGCGGAGAAGAAGAGTTTTACCCGTCTCAACGGAGTCGAAGCCATTATTATCGACGTTCGCAAGCAGAGCGGCGCCAATACCGTCGCCGTGGCCGATAATGCGAAGGCGGCGCTTGAGCGCGCACTCGGCGCTCGCAGCGATCTGACCTATATTGTGCCGCGCGACGCCTCTGAAGCTGTGCGCCAGTCGACTATCAGTTCGCTCGAAGAACTGATCTATGCATCGGTTGCGGCACTGCTGGTGGTGATGATGTTCTTCAGCGGCGTGCGCAACATGCTCGTCACCGCTGCCGCTCCTGCCGCAATTGCGCTCGTTGGTCTCGTCATCCTGCCTGCCATTGGCATCCCGGTCGATAAGGTGCTTGTTCTGGCAATTGCTATCGGTCTGCTGGTGGTGCTGACCTTCATCCGCGACCGTAACACGCTGGTGACGATGGCGGGTCTGCCGATCATTTTGATGGGCACCTTTGCGCTGATGCCGCTTTTCGGGTTGTCGATCAACCTGATCACGCTGCTGGCGCTGGCGCTCTGCGTCGGGTTGGTGATCGACGACGCGATTGTGGTGCGCGAGAATATCTTCCGCCACACGCAACGCGGTGAGACGCCGCGCGTCGCCGCCAGCAAAGGCACGGCGGAAGTGGCGCTTTCGGTTGTGGCGATGACCCTGACAGTTGTCGCCGTGTTCGTGCCGGTGACGTTTACATCGGGCACCACCGGCATCATCTTCAAGTCGTTCGGTATCACAATTGCAGTTGCTATTCTGCTCTCGCTGGTGGAAGCGTTCATGTTCGCGCCGATGCTTTCCGCCAATCTCTTCCGCCGTCAAAAGGTGCAGCCGCACCCGCACGATGAAGCCCATTCACACACCGGCGATGTCGGTCGCGCGGCGCGTCATCTGCGCGGTATCGACCCGAACCAGGCGGATGCCGGTCTGCTCCACGAAGCGGAAGAAGATCCCGGTCCGCTGGGACGCTTCTACGAACGCATCCTTTCCTGGAGCCTGAGCAGCCTGCGCAATCGCCTGATCGTCATCGCTACCGCCGTTATCGTGCTGGTGCTGAGTGTGGTGGTTGCCAGCGGGTTGAAGTTCAGTTTCTTCCCGCAACAGGATGCAGGTGAGTTCCTGGTCGGGTTCGAGTTGCCCCCCGGCACGGCGCTTGTCGAGACTGACCGCCTGGCGCGTCAGGCGGAGGAAGTTCTGCTCGCCGATCCCGATGTCGAGTCGGTCATCAGCACGGTTGGCTTCTCCGGCGCGCCGGAGCGCGCTGAGTTCTTCGTGCGCCTGAAGGACGAGGTTCCCACCCGCGCGGCAGAAGAGCGCCTGCGCCCGCAACTGGCGTTCCTGCCGAACCTGACCTTTGGCCTGCCTTCGATTGGTGTGCCGACCAGCACCGGCGTCACCGGGCGGCAGTTGCAGTTGAGCCTGCAAACGACCGAGCCGGTACAGAACCTGGCGCCGCTGATCGAGCAGATTAAGGCGGAGATGGCAGCCATTCCCGGCGTTGTCGATATTGACACCAGCTACCGCCCCGGTAAGCCGGAACTGCGCTTCGTCGCCGATCCGGAGCGCATCGGCGATCTGGGCATCACCAATGATGAGATCGCCGCGTCGGTGCGTGCGCTGGTGAATGGCGACCGCGCCACTGTCCTGCGGCAGGCGGGGCAGGATGTCGATATTGTGGTACGCCTCCGCCCCGAAGACCGCGCCACACCGGCGGCGCTCCAGAACATCGCCATTCCGACCCGCAGCGGCGCGGTTCCGCTGACGTCGCTCGGCACGATCGAACTGGCGTCAACGCCGCAGACGATCCGACGCTACAACAAACTCAACCAGGTGATCATTGGTGCAAACCTCCAGGGACGCAACCTCGGCGAGGTGCAGGCTGAACTCCAGCAGCGTCTCGATGCAAAAGGTCTCATTCCGCCGACCGTGTTCGCTGAGTTTACCGGTCTGGCGCAACAGCAGACGGAAGGGTTCGAGTCGCTCCTGCTGGCGATGCTTCTGTCGGTGATCTTCGTCTATATGGTGCTGGCGTCGCAGTTTGGGTCATTTACCCAACCGCTGGTGATCATGGTGGCGATGCCGTTCAGTTTCATCGGCGCCTTCCTGGCGCTGCGCCTGATCAACATCGATCTGGACATCACCGGCATGATCGGTCTGATCATGCTGCTCGGTCTGGTGGTGAAGAACTCGATCCTGCTGGTTGACTTCACCAACCGCCTGCGGCGCGCCGGTCTCGACAAGCACGCGGCGCTCGAACTGGCTGGCGCTATCCGTCTTCGTCCGATCCTGATGACCACGCTATCGCTGGTGGCGGGCGCTTTGCCGGTGGCTATGGGCATTCACCTGGTCGGAACCGGCGAGGGCGGCGAGTTCCGCAAAGGGCTAGCGACCGTGCTGATCGGCGGGTTGATGACCTCGATGCTACTGACGCTCCTGGTTGTGCCGACAGCGTACAGCCTGATGGAGTCGTTCACCGAACGGGTATCGACCTGGTTCCGCCGCCGCTTCGACCCCGAAGGATGGGCGGAAGAACAGGCGGCGCTTGCGGCAGAAAGCATGGTTCCTGTCAACGGCAGCGCTCCAGCGGTCGCGCTGGCTGTTCCGAATGGTGGATCGGTCATTGCGCCGCCAAACCACGCCGCTGCTGGCGAGCCGAACGGACACGAACCGGTGAGTTCGCCGCCGGTCCGAGCCGAAGAACAATAGTGCCGGGTTGTTCCTTGCGCAGGTTTCAGCGGCATCAGGGAAGGAAGAGAAGATCAATCGACACCAGTCCACATAAGAGGAGAATCGTACCGTGAAACGTGATCGTGTGATCACAGGCGTCGTAGCAGGTTTGACCGCTCTTGTACTGGCGGCGTGTGGCGCACAGTCTGCTGCGCCTTCACCGACCGTTGGTGCACCGACGGCGGTCGCGCCGACCGTCCCTGTGCCGACGCTCGTGCCGTTACCGACCAGTCAACCGATCCAGTTAGGCGTCACCGGCATCGGCGAAGTCAAGAGCGCGCAGGATGCCAACCTGTCGTTCCAGGTGCAAGGAACTGTCGCACAGGTGTTCGTCAAGGAAGGCGATATTGTCAAAAAGGGCGATCTGCTCGCTATTCTCGACACGCGCGCGTTCGATCAGCAACTGGAGCAGGCGAAAGCAGCGCTCGCCAACGCACTGGCGCAGGAAGCTGCGCTGACCGAAGCGCCGCGCCAGGTGGATCTCAACGCAGCGCGCGCCGCCGTCGCGCAGGCGCAGGCGGCGCTCGAGGCGCTGCAACGCGGACCGAAGGAGCAGGATATTCGTATGGCAGAGGCGGCGCTCGCGGCAGCCGAAGCCAATCTGCAAGCCACCCGCGACCGTCTCTCGTTCGCCAAGACCCAGGCTGAGATCCAGATGGAACAGGCGGCGGCAGCGCTGACACAGGCGCAGGCGCGGTATGCGCAGGCGAAGTATAACTGGGAGTATGCACGCGATACCGGCAACGACCCGATCGTTCCCGAAGTGGCAGCGCCCAACGGTCAGCGCGTGCCCAACAAACTGAGCGATGGGCAGCGCGAAAACTACTATGCCCAGTTCGTCCAGGCGGAAGCCGGATTGCGCCAGGCGGAAAAGGCGCTCGAACTGGCGGTGAAGGGCGCCGAGAGCGCGCGCCAGGCGGAAGTGACCGGCATCCGGGCAGCGGAAGCGCAGGTCGAACAGGCGCGCCTGACTCTCGAAAAACTCCGGTTGCCGCCCGATCCGGACCGGCTTGCGGCAGCCAGGGCAGCGCTGGCGCAGGCGCGCGCCCAGGAAGCGCGTATTGTGCCAGATCCGCGTGAATCGCAGAAAGCCGCAGCGCGCGCAGCGGTGGAACAGGCGCAGGCGGCGCTGACGCTGGCGCAGATCAACCGCGAACGCGCTGAACTGCGCGCGCCGTTCGATGGCGTTATCTCGATTGTCTCCATCGATCCTGGCGATCCGAGCGTGACCCAGGGGCTGCCGGCGATCCAGATCATCGATATGAGCAGCCTCTACGTCGATGTCCAGATCAGCGACACGGATATCGTCCGGGTGCGTGAAGGGCAATCGGCGAAGGTGACCGTCAGCAGCATTCCCGACCGCGAATACACCGGCAAGGTCGAATTCATCGCTCCAACCGCGACGGTGCAGGGATTGTCGCGCAGTTATCGGGTGCGCATCGCGCTGGACGATATCACCGGGCTGCGGGCTGGCATGAGCGCGCGGGTCGATATTCTGGAATAAGGGTTTTTTCCGGTTTCATTGCTGAAGGGACGTTGCCCGGCAACGTCTCTTTTTTGCGTCAAACTCTAACAAAAGATTAGCGCGCGCGCGCCGCCCTTCCCGTTATCATGGAGCAAGAAGACATTCCGGTTTGGTGGAGCGCGCTGCCGGTGTGGAGCGATCCGCACGGGGCGGCGCGCGCGCGATCTTCTGAAGACACTGGAGCACACCGTATGACTGCTGAAACTGAAGCCACGACCCACGCACCCACGGCGGTGCCGTTCCGCGCCGAAGTGCGTCAGTTGCTCAATATTCTGGCGCATTCGCTCTACACTGATCGTGAAATCTTTCTGCGCGAATTGATCTCGAACGCCTCCGACGCCCTCCACCGTGTTCAGTTCGAGATGGTGACCAATCAGCAGGTGCGTGATCCAGACGCCGACCTCGAAATTCGGATCAGCGTCGATAAGGATGCCAAGACGATCACGATCAGCGACACCGGCATCGGCATGACCCGTGAGGAACTGATCGAAAATCTGGGAACGATTGCGCACTCCGGCACACGCGCCCTGATTGAACATCTCGAAGAAGCGCAACGCTCGAATATCATCGGTCAGTTTGGCGTCGGCTTCTACTCCGCATTCGTTGTTGCCGATGAGGTGACTGTCATTTCGCTCTCCTACCGTCCCGACGCTGAAGCGGCGCTCTGGCGTTCGCGCGGCGGCGAGAGTTTCGTCATTGATGCTGCGGAACGCGCGCAGCGCGGTACGACGATCATCCTTAAGCTGAAAGAAGAAGCGCATGAGTTCGCCGATGAGTGGCGCCTGCGGCAGATCGTTCGCCGCCACTCGAATTACGTCGCCTTCCCGATCTACATCGGCAACGAGCGCGTGAATGAATCGACCGCCCTCTGGCGGCAACAGCCGCGCAACGTCGAGCAGTCGCAGTACAACGAGTTCTACCGCCAGATGACCTTCGATTATGAAGACCCGCTCCTGGCGGTGCATTTCTCGTCCGAAGCGCCGCTCGATCTGCATGCCATCCTGTTCGTGCCCGCGAAGCGCGAGCGTGGTCTGATCGAACGGCGGATGGAAGGGAAGATCCGTCTCTACTCGCGCAAGGTGCTGATCCAGGAAGACGCGAAAGATGTGCTCCCGCCATACTTCCGTTTCGTCGAAGGTGTGGTCGATAGTGAAGACTTGCCGCTCAACGTGTCGCGCGAAGGGGTGCAGCGCGATGTTGGACCGAACCGCGACCCGGTGTTGCAGCGGATCAAGAAGTCGCTGACCAACCGCCTGACGAAGGAACTGGTCGAACTGGCGGAGAAGGATGCGCAAAAGTACGCAACTTTCTGGAATGAGTTCAGCCCGTTCATCAAAGAAGGGATCGCAACCGACCCGCTGGCGCGCGACGACCTGTTGCCGCTACTGCGTTTCCACACCACCAGATCGGGCGATCAACTGGCGTCGCTCGCCGAATACAAGGAGCGGATGGTTGAGGGGCAGAAGGAAATCTACTACGTGCTCGCTGCCGACCTGGAGAGCGCGCGCCGCAGTCCGCATCTCGACGCCCTGACCGATCGCGGGATTGAGGCGCTGCTGCTCTACGATGTGATGGATAGTTTCATGCTCAACGGGTTGCGCGAGTACCAGGGGTTGAAACTGCGCAATGTAGACGATCCTAACCTCTCGTTGCCGGGTGAAGCGCCAGCGCCTGAGGTTTCGATCAGCGATGAGCAATTCACCAGACTGGTGAACGCCTTCAAGGAAACGCTCGGCGACCGGGTCGTGTCGGTACGCGCGTCGAACGTGCTGCGCCACAACCCGCTGCGCCTGGTGTCGCCGGAGGATCAGCAGTACAACCGCGAGATGGCGCGCGTTCAGCGCATCCTGGACCGCGATTTCAAAGTTCCGCCGAAGATCGTCGAACTGAACCGCGGTCATCCGCTGATCGTCGATCTGGCGCGCCTGGTGGAGTCGGGGAACGATGCGACGCTGGTGCGACACCTGATCGAGCAGATGTACGACAGCGCACTGTTGCTCGAAGGGTTGCACCCCAACCCCGCCGATATGGTCGGGCGCATTCAGGCGTTGATGGAAGCCGCCGCGCGCAGGTAGACACGAGAAGGGAGAGACGGTGCGTGACTGTCTCTCCCTTCTTCTATCGAGCGCTTCCCTGCATCCTTACCGGCGTGCCGGAAATGTTTCCGCCAGCAACCGCGATGCCCCGTCGCCGACGCCATACGCCAGGAACAGCGGCGCTTCACCGTTCGGCAGGAGCGGCGCTTCCAGTTCGCGCGCCGCAGGACCGAGCGTTGCCAGCGCTGCTGCGCGTTCATCGTCAGACGCATCCGGCGGCAGGATCAGCAACGCATCGCCATCCACCGTTCCCGACAACCGCACCCCGTCGAATGCGCCAACCGTCACATCGAAGGTCAAAAAGCGCACCGTGTCCTGGGCTGTCAACCGTCGATCCAGGAACACGTGCACTGCACGCAGACGCGGATCGTCTGCCAGCGCCGCTGCGCGCACCAACCGCCCGACTGCCGTCTCGGTGAGGTCGAACTCGTGGTAGACCGCCGGATTGCGCGGCATGTGAACGAAGTAGAGCCAGACGTTGAACCCCAGGCTGAGCGCCAGTGTTCCTGCAACGGTTGCGGGAACAACCTGTCGCCATCGCACTGAGGTTGCATTTCTTACAGACACAACCAGAGCGTCGAGCGCCATTCCCGCCAGCATACACGAGGGCGCAAGTGCGCCGAGCGAACGCATGGCATGTGGCGCATTCGTGCTGAAAATGCCCGGAATGAGCGCCAGCGCCAGCCACACCAGCGGAATGCATGCGCGCGTTCGCCATCGTGCGACTGCCAGCCCAACCCCGACAGCGAAGCACGCGCCCGCCAGCGGATCGAGCATCGGCGCGCCGGGCGCGTGGTGTCGCCCATTTGGATCACCGGCGATGTGCCACATCCCCAGGTAGCGAGCGACATTATCCAGCACCAGCGCTATCGTGCGCTTCTCCAGGCTCTGACTGTTAGCGATGGCAACCGCTCCCGTGCGGCGGTTGTACCCCTCGAAATCACCGGCGATGAACCACAGGAGCGGCAGGAGCACAATCATGCCCGCAACAGCCGCCGCCGCCAGTCCGGGGAGCGCCCGTCGCCAGGCTCGCGTGTCACGACCAAGGTGTAGCGCGGTGAGGAGCGCAAACACGAGTGGAGCGAGACGACCGGTATGGTAGGCGTATGCCGCCAGCGCTGCCAGCGCGCCTGCCAGCGCCATGCCAGCCATCATGCGCCAGCGTGTGGGTTGCCCCAGCGCCCGCCACATTGTCCCAATCGCTGCAAGTTCCAGCAGATGATCGAGGGTCGCAGGAAACGCCCAGCGACTCATGCTCAAGCCCCACGAAGCCCAGGCAAGAAATGCCGCACCATACACCGCCGCTCGCGCCCCCAGGATCGGTCGCGCCGCCCACCAGAGCGCCAGCGGCATGAACGCCCCCGCCAGGGCGCTGACCAACCGCGCTGAGCCTGCACCCGGTCCCGTGATCGCCAGCACCGGCGCCATCAGGTAGAAGAGCAGCGCTGGCAGATCGGCGCCAGCCACCACATAGACCGGACGATAGGTCGGGTCGTTCCAGATCCGCAGCGCCTGCATCCCATGACGCGCCTCATCGCGCCACATGCCAGCGGGGAGATCGTCGAGGCGGTAGAGACGCAACACCAGCGCCACAACTGTGATTGCGACCAGCGCCAGCGCCTCAGTGCGGTATGCGAACCGCTCGCCTGAAGCCGCTGTTGCAGCATACGCGCCAGACGCCACAACCGCCAGCGTCACAGCAGCCGCCACCCCGCTCATTCCGATCACCGGCGGCAGTCCAAGGCGCAGCGCCACGACCAGCGCCAGCGTAAGACCAGCGCCGCCCCACAGCGCCGGTACCCCCAGAGAACGCAGCCGGGCAACGCTGTGTATCACCAGCGGACGCATCGGTTGCCAGGCAACGACCAGCATCAGCGGCAGCAGGGGCCACCAGGGCCATCCAATGGTTGGAAGCCAGTACCCTGATACACGCGGAAACGCGGCGGCGGCGCCCGCCAGCAGCGCCAGGAATACAACGACGCTCCAGCGCAACAGCTGGCGTTCCAGCGCCTGGCGTGGCGCGCGCCAGAGCAGTGCAAGCCAGCCAAGCACAGGAAACGACGCAAGAAAGATCGCGCGCACCGGCGGCGGAAACCATACCGCGTCGTTCGATGGCAGCGCAGCGAACTCCGCGAGAACCACCCCAAGATCGCGCCCATCGCCGGGCGGACGGTAGGCAGCGGTTCGCAGCAACAGCGGCGTATCGCCTGCCGGATCGGTTGGAGTGAGCAGGTAGTAGCGTCGCCAGCCGGGCGCGACGGAGAAGGTTCCGACAGCGCGCCCGCGCATGCTTACCGACAGCACCGGCGGATCGGCATCGCCCCGCGGCGCGGCGAAGCGCAGCATCACCTGTGCCGGGCGTCCGTCGAAGCCGAACAGGAACAACGCCGCCTCCGGGCGCGACCAGCGAAACAGATCGGTCGGGTTGCGCTCGACATCGTAAAAACCCACCAGCACGCGCCGCGCATCCGGATCATCAACCGTCAGATGCTGATCCAGTCGCGCCAGGCGCGCCCCCAACACCAGCGACAGGATCACCAGCGCCAGCGGAACGACGCTGCCGGGCGCAACCGGAGCAGCGTCGCGAGCGTGTTGCATATGAAGCCAGCGCACAGACCGGTTCCTATACCAGCAAAAGCCGCAGCGACGCGACATCATACTCCAGGGAAGCACACACCGCAAGTCATGCTTGACATTTAGAACACCTGTGCTATACTATACGTGGAACACAAACGGCGTACAAAAGGGGGACGAGCATGTACCAGAAAGAAATCGTCTACGACCGCGAAACACACGACTACGCGATGTACCTGGATGGAGAACTCGTTGGTTTCGCGCGGACCTACCACGAAGCCGAGATCACGCTCGATCAGTTGATCTTCGAATTGATGAGCGGCGACTATTTCCGCAACGCGGCGTAGGTTTCGAGCCTATCCGAATAACCCGGCGGAACGCAAGGCGATCAAGCCACAAGCGAAGAGGTGCATCAGTTCTTCGGATAGGCTCTAAGCCGAATCCACGCCCGCCCACCAGCGGCTAACGCAAACCGTTAGCCGCTGCGAGGTATTCGTCAACAAGCGACAATCCAGCGGAACGTCAAACTCGGAGTAAAATGCGTGGGACTTCTAACCTTCAGCCTCAATGTAACCCTGGACGGTTGCGTCGACCACCGGGAGGGAATCGTCGACGACGAGACACACGCTTTCTTCACCCGCCTCATGGACGAGGCAGGAGCGATGCTGTGGGGCCGCGTTACCTACGAGATGATGGAGAGCTACTGGCCATTGGTCGCCCGCGGCAACGTGGAGGCGCCGCCAGCGATGCGCGATTGGGCGGTCAAGCTGGAGGCCAAGCCGAAGTACGTGGTGTCGTCGACGCGAACGAACTTCCCGTGGACCAACAGCCATCACATCGCCGGTGACTTGCGCACGAGCATACAGAAGCTCAAGGACGCAACCCCGGCTAGCGTGCTTCTCGGTAGCAGCAAGCTTGCGACTGAGCTCGATCAGCTGGATCTGATCGACGAGTACAAGTTCCTCGTCCATCCCAGGATTGCCGGCCGCGGCCCGACCCTGTACCAGAGCGGACTATCCAGCACGCGACGACTCGAGCTGGTCTCAGCGAAGCCCCTCCGCAACGGTGCGGTCGCCATGCACTACCGGCGGGCGCGCGGCTAACAACCGGTTGCAGCATGCGGCCCTGCGCACCGCCGCTGAGCCGGGTCGTTGGGCGGCCTACATCGGCAAGCGGAGCCAGAGGATGTGAGAGGGCGATCAGAAAACCGGATTTGTGGTATCATGATGGCGACCATGCCGTTCTGATGAGGAGCAATCTCGTATGCCACGACGTGCGCTTCGATCCTATCCAACGAAGGATGCAACCGATCTGACCGATGAACCGTGGGCCGCTCTCGCACCATTGGTCGTCACCCCGTCGCCCAACGGCGGCCGCCCGACCGACATCGATCGCCGCGCGATCGTCAACGCGCTGCTCTCCAAAAATCGTACGGGCTGTCAATGGCGCATGCTTCCGAAAGATGTTCCGCCGATGAGTTCGGTTCGCTCTTATTTTGACAAATGGAATCGTGATGGAACGTTCATCAAAATGAATGATATGCTGCGGAAACTGGCGCGACACGCGCTGGATCGCGATCCGGAGCCATCTATCAGCGTCCTGGACTCCCAATCCGTCACAACGACCGAAGCAGGCGGAGAACGCGGCGACGATAGGAGAAAAAAGGTCAACGGGCGCAAACGGCAATTCTGGGTTGATGCCAATGGGTTCTTGGTGCGCGTGCGCGTGCATCCAGCAGACATCTCGGATACCAAAGGCGCAGCATGGCTTTTGGCCGCGCATCATCACTCCTTTCCTCGGATGCACGAGATTCGGGTGGATGAAGGATAGAAACAAGGGTGAGATGCATGGATGCAAAAGAACACGGCGATGCGTATGAATATCATTGAACAACCGCCTGGACAAACAGTATGTGCCGTCATTCCGAAGCGATGGGTGGTGGAACGCTCGATTGCGTGGGCGGGACGCAATCGCTGGGAGCGGCGAATAATTATTCGCCGCAACAACCGCAACCCAGAATCAAGCGAAGCCTTTCTTTATCCTGGTTCTATTGCAATGCTCCTGAATCGGATCTATCCGAGGTGTTAGTTTTTGATCACGCTCTGAGTTGCCATCTATCGAAGCTGCCAGCGGCGCACCTGACACCTGTCGTTGGGCTACCCCATCATGCCCATCTTGTCGTATAATGCCAGCAGGCGAGCTGCAGGAGATGAGCAATGAACGCCTATCGTGTCGAGACCACAGCACCGCCGGATGGTTCACTGGCCATTCGCCATCTGCCGCTGCAAGCCGGCGAGTCCGTGGAGGTGATCATGTTGGTTCGCCCGCTACTGACGGCAATCACCCGCCGCTATCCGTTGCGTGGCACCCCAATCACCTATCGCGCCCCAACCGAACCCATCGCAGCGTCCGATTGGGAAGCCACGCAATGATCATCTTCGACACCCATATCCGGCTCTGGCGGGTTCATGATGACCCACAACTCCCGCCCACCCAGGCTTCACCCGCGACTGCACTTTATTGAATGAGAATGAGGAGGATCGGCGATGGCCCTGCAAGAACGACGACTCATCCAACAGCACACCGACACCCTGCTGCCCCAAGTCCAGGCCGACCTTAAGCAGGCTTGCGGCGGCGACATCGAGGTGTCCGTCGAATGGGATGGATTCGAGAGCGATATGGCTGCCCTGGAGCGACTGCCCTCTCAGTGCTTCGATCGGTTGGTGACGGCTATCGGATGGGTATGCAAAGAGGAGATCGGAAAAGCGGCCATGCGGGAGAAAGTGCGTCAAGTGGTGGTACGGAACGTGCGCACGGCGGCGGAGCGGAACCTGGCGTTGTCCGACGGGATACTGACGGTGGCAGGGGTGTGGGCATCAACGGAGTGGGATGGCCTGTACCACCAGAACGAGTATCACAGGTTCTTCGAGTCGCATCTGTGAGCGGGAACCTGCCGCCAGCAGCCACAAAGGTGCGGATGTTCGCCTGTCTGCTGTCGCGGTAGTACTCCGGACCGGGAGCAATCGAACAGCGCCGGATCGCATTCTCGGATTGATCGGCGGTGGCAGCGGCGAGTCGGCGCTGGTCGCTGCCTTGTCCACCCTTATCGTCTTCCCATGCTGCACGGATTCGATGCGAGGGGAATGCTCTCGATAACGACGAGGGTCTCTCACTTCTCACTCGTCACTCGTCACTCGTCACTCGTCACTCGTCACTCGTCACCCGTCACTCGTCACTCGTCACTCCTCGCTCCTCGCTCCTCACTCCTCGCCGAGGACCCGCCCACCCCACCGCCGTTGCCGCGTCAACACAAAGACGCAGGCGATACGCAACGACAAACGGCGCTTCCGACGGGTGCGACGGCGTGATCCACAGCGGCGCATGATCGCTGCTCATTCATATGTTGCTCCAACAGTTCACTAACACGCTTGAGACTGAAGCATGATATGCTACCCTCAGATGCCCGTAGGGGCGTAGCATCGCTGCGCCATTCGCAGCATAGCGTATCTTCCTCTGCGAACACTGCGCCTCGGCGGTGACATGCCCTGCACAAGCGCACCGCTGAGACGCCGGGAGCGCGGAGAACTGCACAAACGAGACGTATGTGCCCGTGACGTATGCATATGAGGACGCGACAGCGCATCTTCCGCTGCGAACGCTGCGCCCCGGCGGTGACATACCTTTTTGCCGTGGACTTGAGTATCAAACCCACGGCACATGTAACCAGGAGGGACATCCATGACCTTTAATACGAATCGACTGACTCAAAAATCCGAAGAGGCATTACTGGCAGCACAAAGCACTGCGGAGCGCAACGGCAACAGCCAGGTCGAACCGGAGCACCTGTTGCTGGCGCTGCTCGAACAAACCGACGGCGTTGTTCCACAGGTTCTGGCGCGCCTCAACGTAGCCGTTGGCGTGCTGGTGCAGCAGGTCCGCGCAGAGATCAACAAATTCCCGCGCATCAGCGGCGCAGGCGTGCAACTCCAGTATTCGCCGCGTATGCGCAATGTCGTGGTGCGCGCCGCTGACGAAATGCCGCAGTTCGGCGATGAATACATCAGCACCGAGCATCTGCTGCTCTCGATCCTGCAACATGCCGGCGGCGGCGCCGAGCGCATCCTGCGCCAGGCGGGCATTACCCGCGACAAACTGCTCCAGGCGCTGCGCGAAGTGCGCGGCAGCCAGCGGGTCACCAGTCCAACGCCGGAAGGAACCTACGCCGCGCT
Organism: Roseiflexus sp. RS-1; assembly: GCF_000016665.1. Lineage (NCBI taxonomy): Bacteria > Bacillati > Chloroflexota > Chloroflexia > Chloroflexales > Roseiflexaceae > Roseiflexus > Roseiflexus sp. RS-1. The sequence continues at coordinate 5,392,869 of NC_009523.1, read as the reverse complement.
GGAACAGTACGGACGTGATCTGACCGAACTGGCGCGACGCGGCAAACTTGACCCGGTGATCGGGCGTGATGAGGAGATCCGCCGTGTGATCCAGATTCTCAGCCGCCGTACCAAGAACAACCCGGTGCTGATTGGCGAACCGGGGGTTGGGAAAACGGCAATCGTCGAAGGGCTGGCGCAACGCATTGTGCGCGAAGATGTGCCTGAAGCGCTGAAAAACAAACGGATCATTGCGCTCGACATGGGGGCGTTGATCGCCGGTGCGAAATATCGCGGCGAGTTCGAAGAGCGACTCAAGGCGGTTCTGAAGGAAATCCAGGAACGCGACGACATTATCCTGTTTGTTGACGAGTTGCATACCGTTGTTGGCGCAGGAGCGGCCGAAGGCGCCATGGATGCCAGCAACATGCTCAAACCGATGCTGGCGCGCGGCGAGTTGCACATGGTCGGCGCCACCACGCTCGATGAGTATCGCAAGCATATCGAAAAGGATGCGGCGCTCGAACGACGCTTCCAGCCGGTGATGGTCGATCCGCCCTCGGTCGAGGATACCATCTCGATCCTGCGCGGTCTCAAGGAACGCTATGAGACCCATCACGGTGTGCGCATCACCGATGCTGCCATCGTGGCGGCCGCCGTCCTGTCGGATCGCTATATCTCCGACCGCTTCCTGCCAGACAAGGCAATCGACCTGATCGACGAAGCCGCAGCGCGTCTGCGGATGGAGATCACCAGCGATCCGCAGGAGCTCGACGACCTGAAACGGCGCATCATGCAACTCGAAATCGAGCGTGAAGCGCTAAAGAAAGAGAAGGACAAAGCCAGCAAAGAGCGGTTGGAAAAACTCGAACAGGAGCTCGCCAACCTGCAAGAGCAGCGGCGCGCCGTCGAAGCCCAGCTGCAACGCGAACGCGAGCAACTGGCGCGGGTGCAGCAACTGAAGGAGCAGATCGACCAGACCCGCATCGAGATCGAACGCGCACAGCGCGTCTACGACTATAACAAAGCGGCGGAGTTGCAGTACGGTCGGCTCAACACGCTGGAGCGCCAGCTGGCGGAGATCGAAGAACACATGCGCGCTTCCGGCAGCGCGATGCTGCGGCAGGAAGTGACCGAACAGGACATTGCCGAGATTGTCTCGAAGTGGACTGGCATACCAGTATCCCGGCTACTCGAAGGCGAGATCGAAAAACTGGTGCATATGGAGGAGCGCCTGCACCGGCGCGTCGTCGGGCAGGACGAAGCGGTATCGGCAGTGGCGAACGCGGTGCGGCGCGCGCGCGCCGGGCTGCAAGACCCGAACCGACCGCTTGGATCGTTCCTGTTCCTGGGTCCGACCGGCGTCGGCAAAACGGAACTGGCGCGCGCGCTGGCGGAGTTTCTCTTCGACGACGAGCAGGCGATGATCCGGATCGATATGTCGGAATACATGGAGAAGCACACAGTTGCCCGGCTGATCGGCGCGCCTCCGGGGTATGTCGGCTACGAAGAGGGCGGTCAGTTGACCGAAGCAGTGCGCCGCAAGCCATACTCGGTCGTGCTTTTCGATGAGGTCGAAAAGGCGCATCACGACGTGTTCAACATCCTGCTCCAGATCCTGGACGATGGGCGGTTGACCGACGGACATGGGCGCGTGGTGAACTTCAAGAACACGGTCATCATCATGACCAGCAACATCGCCAGCCCGACGATCCAGGAACTGGCGCAGCGCGGCGCATCGCAGGAGATCATCCGCGCCAGTGTGATGGAGGAACTGCGCGCTCAATTGCGACCAGAGTTCCTCAACCGGATCGACGAGATCATCGTCTTCCGTCCGCTGTCGCGTGATCAGATCGGGAAGATCGTCGATATCCAGCTCAACCGGCTGCGCAAACTGCTGGCGGATCGCAAGATCACGCTCGACCTCAGCCCGGCTGCGCGGGAGAAACTGGTCGCCGAAGGGTACGACCCGGTGTTCGGCGCACGACCGTTGAAGCGGGTGATCCAGCAGCGCATCCAGAACCCGCTGGCGCTGCGCCTGCTCCAGGGTGAGTTCCGTGACGGCGATACCATTCTGATCGACGTCGCGTCCGACGGATCCTTCACGTTCGAGCGTGTGGTGGTTGGCGAGGTCGTCACACCCTGACGTTGACACCCTGAATCCGTCACGGCAATCCCCACACCGCCATTTGCGCCTCGGCGCGCACGCGCCATTCCGACGCAGGCGCGAGATCGGCGGCGCGGATCAACGCATCACGCGCCGCCGTCCGGTCTCCCAGCGCCGCCAGCGCCCGCCCATAGTGATACGCCGCTTCGGGACTGGCAGGATCGAGGCGGGACGCCTGCGCGGCTGCATCGCGTGAACCAGTTGCATCACCGCACACCAGGCGCGCCTGCGCCAGCGCCGACCACGCCTGTGCGTTTCCCGGCAGCCAGGCGACGGCTTCGGCAGCCGCCGGCAACCCATGCTCACACACCTGCAACGATGTTTTCAGATGATACTGTGCCTGTGTCAGCGCATACGCGCCACGTCTTTCCGGCGGCGCCAGCCGCAGCGCTTCAGCGTATGCCGCCGCCGCCGCCACATAGTCGCGCTGAGCGGCATGCCATTCTCCCAGCGCCAGCAGCACGTCGGGATCGTCCGGCGCAAGGCGGCGCGCTTCCCGGATTTCAGCGAACGCTGCGGACGCATCCTGTGCCGCAAGGTACGCCAGCGCCAGCACAATATGTGGACGGGGATCGTCCGGCGCAGTTGCGACAAGATCGCGCAGGCGCGTCATCGCAACCGCATAGTCGCCATTCAACAAATGTGCATATGCGATATATGCTTCTGCCGGTTGCGCCAGCGCTCCTCGTTTACGTGCAACATCGAACTGCGTCTCTGCCAGCGCCGTCCATCCAGCATCCAGGTAGACCTGTCCCAGTAGTTGCGGTCGAATTGCTTCATCGGACGCCAGAATCGCGGCGATCTGTGCGGCATCGGGGCGCGGCGACGGACGCAGCGGCGCAGCGAGGGGCTGTTCAGCCGGAAGCGGATCGCGCGACGCGGCGGTTGCCCGACGCAGGTCCTCCCAGGCGCTGGTCGGGTCATACCCCGCGCGCAGAGCGGCAATCCGGGCATATGCCGACCGGCGCCACGATTCGGGCAAACCAGCAGCGAGCGCAGCGCGATACCCGGCTTCCGCGCCAGCGTAGTCATCTCGGCGCAACCGTTCTTCCGCTTCCAGCGCCAGGCGTAACCCATACAGCGCCGACGACGGCGGAATCTGCGCCCACATGCGCGCCGCCTCATCGGCATACCCCATATCTGCCGCCATGCGCCCCTGATAGAGACGCGCCAGCATCATCGCGGCATCGTTCAACCCCAACTTCAGCGCCCAACCGAACTCGCGGCTCGCCGCCGAACCCTCGCCGCGCACCACCAGCGTCATCGCCAGACGCAGGCGCGCCGGGGCAAAATCCGGCGTATGCGTCGCCAGCGCATGGTATGCGTGAAACGCCTCGTAATACCGCCCCGCAGCGAAGAGCGCATCCGCCTGGCGCAATGCATCGTGCGGATCGGGTTGAAACGCCAGATGCGCCGCAGCGATCAGCAGCGTCAGCACAAACACCGCTCGCACGATCCGGATGGGTTGAACACCACTCATAACTTCACTGTATGTTTACAACTTCTGCTCGATTTCGCTACCAAATTGCAACTATTCTCATGATGTTCTCTGTAGTATAGTTGAGGTGAGCTGTGCCTGCCACGTATGCGACAGTGTGTGCGTGGCGGGCACGTGTATGTTGAAATGTCGCGTCGTCCGGTCTCCTCTTCAGCGCGAGGTGGTTCGCATGGCAACAAGCCGCTCATTCCATCGCACTCAACGCACGCATATGCGCCGCTGGGCGGCAATTGCCGCTGCCGCTTTGATGATCTCGACGCTGTTCGCTTTGTTTGGCGCACGCGTCGCTAGCGCGGTCGGTGATTTGACGATCCGCGTCTATACGGATAGTAATCGTAATGGACAGTATGACTCTGGCGAGCCCGGAGTGAGCGGAGTGCCGGTGGCGGTGTACAATACCGACAACAACCTGAGCTACCTTGTCAATACGGACTCTAATGGTCTGGCAACTTTTCCGAGCATACCCAACGGCGACTACCGCGTTGAAGTGACGAACCCCGTAACTACTGTTGTCTCTATCCCGCCATCGTCGCCAACAGAGGATAATGCCCTGGTGTTTCGTGTGACGATCAGTGGCGGGCTTGTGTGGCGTGATGTCGGGTTGCGGACGCTTGTCGGCGGCATAGACCCTGACGCACCTGACTCGCCACCTCGCCGCACGATCGTGGTGCGCGCCTGGGATGACCTCGACGCCAACGGTATTCAGGACGCCGGTGAACCGGGGATTGATGGGTTGACGCTTGGTCTGTACAATCCCTCGAACGGTTTGGTTGCCACTGCGACCACAGGACCGGACGGGACATACCGCTTTGTGGACAGTGTACCGGCAAACGTCAACAATTACACCATCCGCGTGACCGGCGGCGTTCCCGCCGGATATGTGCTGACAACGCAGAACGCAAACTTCGACAGTGAGGATCGGCGCGACTCTGATGCCTACTTTGCGGGCGAGCCGCGCATTAACGTGCCCAACCAGGCGCAGGGCGTGAATGACGATAGCCTGGATATCGGGTTTTCGCGCGGCGCGGTGAGCGGCTTCGTCTGGCGCGACCTCGACCAGAACGGTTTGCGCGACCCCGGTGAACCGTTCATCAACGGCGTGACGGTCGAGTTGCTCTCAGGATCTACCCCCATCATGACGGAAACGACGCGCTCGATCCTCAACGATCCCTTCAACCGCGCCGGTTTCTTCGAGTTCACAAGCGTGCCGCTGACGGCGACCTACCGGGTGCGCATTCCGAACGCTGAGTTTGACCAGTCAACCGACCTGCTCTTCGGACACGCAACGCCGCAAACGCAAACGGTGTCGCTGCCGCAGATCGGTAATCAGGGTCTGCGCAATGGGACAGATCCTGGTCCTGTGGTTATCGGCACGGGTGATTTCCTCCAGACGCCTGATTTTACCCTGAATGCGACCAATCGCCGCAACGAGACCTCGAACTTCGGTCTCTACGCCGGCACAGTTGGCGATTTCGTCTGGCACGATGTGAACCGTAACGGAATTGTCGATCCACTCGAAACGACGCTTGGACTGGCGAATGCCCTTGTTTTCATCGATCTGAACAGCGACTGTCTGATCAACACTGGTGAACTGACGACGACAACCGATCTCAACGGATATTACCTCTTCGACTCGCTGCCGCTCGGAGTAACGTACACTGTCGTTCTTGATGCCTCCAACTTCGCCCCCGGCGGCGCGCTCGAAGGGCTTGGCTACACCACCGGCGCAGCCTGCGGCTCAAACGAAGGCGTCTTTATTACGATGACGACAGCCCTGACTGCGACCGCTCCTTCCTTCCTGAACGCTGACTTCGGCATTGCGCGCGCTGAAATTGGCAACTTCGTCTGGGAAGATAACAACGGCGACGGAATTTTCAACCTGAGCGAAACAGGCGTTCCGAGTGTGACCGTTCAACTCTACACTGCTGATGGCGTGCCAGTTGGCTTGCCGCAGACGACCAATGCCAGCGGCATCTACACCATCACCGATATTCTCTCCGGCACATACTACGCGACGTTCGATCTGAGTGCGCTGCCGCCAGACTATGTAGCAAGCGTCTACACCCCAACCGGATGGCTCAGTGTCGATCCACCCGCTGCGAACTCCGATGATGTCAACGACGTTCGCGCGTTCGTCGGCGGGCGCGTCTGGCGCACACCCACGTTTACGATTACGCGCGGCAGCCAGAACCCCGGCGTTGATGCGGCTGTTTTCCGACCTGTTACTGTCGTGGCGCGCGTGTTTGACGAAAACCCACCGGTCGATAACGCCTACCAGATGGGCGACACCGGCATCACCACCGCCACGGTGACGATCACCACCACCAACGGGACGGTGACGCCGCTCAGCGTGACGCCCATCGACCCGACGACCGGGTTGATCACCTTCACCCTCGTGCCGACCACAACGCCCTACTGGGTCAACGTCGCCGCGCCGCCCGGCTTCACCCCGTCGCCGGGGAACAGCGGCGCCGTTCAGATTACGCCTGATCCAATCAGTGGGGACACCGTCGGACCGACCGGATTAGAATTCGGCTACTTCCGGGCGGTGACCGTCGTAGCGCGCGTGTTTGAGGAAAACCCGCCGGTCGATAACGTCTACCAGATGGGCGACACCGGCATCACCACCGCGACGGTGACGATCACCACCACCAACGGGACGGTGACGCCGCTCAACGTCACGCCCATCGATGCGACCGGCTTGATCACCTTCACCCTGGTGCCGACCGACGCTGCCACGCCCTACTGGGTGAATGTCGCCACCCCGACCGGCTTCGCGCCGTCGCCAGGGAACGGCGGCGCGCTGGAGGTGACGCCCAATCCGGGACCGGGCGACAGCGCGGGGGTGTTCCAGTTCGGCTACTTCCGGGCGGTGACCGTCGTGGCGCGCGTGTTTGAGGAAAACCCGCCGGTCGATAACGTCTACCAGGCGGGCGACACCGGCATCACCACTGCCACGGTGACGATCACCACCACCAACGGGACGGTGACGCCGCTCAACGCCACACCCATCGATGCGACCGGCTTGATCACCTTCACCCTGGTGCCGACCGACGCTGCCACGCCCTACTGGGTGAATGTGGCTACCCCGCCCGGCTTCGCGCCGTCGCCAGGGAACGGCGGCGCGCTGGAGGTGACGCCCAATCCGGGACCGGGCGACAGCGCGGGGGTGTTCCAGTTCGGCTACTTCCGCGCCGTGACCGTCGTGGCGCGCGTGTTTGAGGAAAACCCGCCGGTCGATAACGTCTACCAGGCGGGCGACACCGGCATCACCACCGCGACGGTGACGATCACCACCACCAACGGGACGGTGACGCCGCTCAGCGTGACACCTATCGACCCGACGACCGGGTTGATCACCTTCACCCTCGTACCGACCAGTAACACCACGCCCTACTGGGTGAATGTGGCTACCCCGACCGGCTTCGCGCCGTCGTCGGGGAACGGCGGCGCGCTGGAGGTGACGCCCAATCCGGGACCGGGCGACAGCGCGGGGGTGTTCCAGTTCGGCTACTTCCGGGCGGTGACCGTCGTGGCGCGCGTGTTTGAGGAAAACCCGCCGGTCGATAACGCCTACCAGATGGGCGACACCGGCATCACCACCGCGACGGTGACGATCACCACCACCAACGGGACGGTGACGCCGCTCGACGTCACGCCCATCGATGCGACCGGCTTGATCACCTTCACCCTGGTGCCGACCGACGCTGCCACGCCCTACTGGGTGAATGTCGCCACCCCGACCGGCTTCGCGCCGTCGCCAGGGAACGGCGGCGCGCTGGAGGTGACGCCCAATCCGGGACCGGGCGACAGCGCGGGGGTGTTCCAGTTCGGCTACTTCCGGGCGGTGACCGTCGTGGCGCGCGTGTTTGAGGAAAACCCGCCGGTCGATAACGTCTACCAGGCGGGCGACACCGGCATCACCACTGCCACGGTGACGATCACCACCACCAACGGGACGGTGACGCCGCTCAACGCCACACCCATCGATGCGACCGGCTTGATCACCTTCACCCTGGTGCCGACCGACGCTGCCACGCCCTACTGGGTGAATGTGGCTACCCCGCCCGGCTTCGCGCCGTCGCCAGGGAACGGCGGCGCGCTGGAGGTGACGCCCAATCCGGGACCGGGCGACAGCGCGGGGGTGTTCCAGTTCGGCTACTTCCGCGCCGTGACCGTCGTGGCGCGCGTATTTGAGGAAAACCCGCCGGTCGATAACGTCTACCAGGCGGGCGACACCGGCATCACCACCGCGACGGTGACGATCACCACCACCAACGGGACGGTGACGCCGCTCAGCGTGACACCTATCGACCCGACGACCGGGTTGATCACCTTCACCCTCGTACCGACCAGTAACACCACGCCCTACTGGGTGAATGTGGCTACCCCGCCCGGCTTCGCGCCGTCGTCGGGGAACGGCGGCGCGCTGGAGGTGACGCCCAATCCGGGACCGGGCGACAGCGCGGGGGTGTTCCAGTTCGGCTACTTCCGGGCGGTGACCGTCGTGGCGCGCGTATTTGAGGAAAACCCGCCGGTCGATAACGTCTACCAGGCGGGCGACACCGGCATCACCACCGCGACGGTGACGATCACCACCACCAACGGGACGGTGACGCCGCTCAGCGTGACACCTATCGACCCGACGACCGGGTTGATCACCTTCACCCTCGTACCGACCAGTAACACCACGCCCTACTGGGTGAATGTGGCTACCCCGCCCGGCTTCGCACCGTCGCCAGGGAACGGCGGCGCGCTGGAGGTGACGCCCAATCCGGGACCGGGCGACAGCGCGGGGGTGTTCCAGTTCGGCTACTTCCGGGCGGTGACCGTCGTGGCGCGCGTGTTTGAGGAAAACCCGCCGGTCGATAACGCCTACCAGATGGGCGACACCGGCATCACCACCGCGACGGTGACGATCACCACCACCAACGGGACGGTGACGCCGCTCAACGTCACGCCCATCGATGCGACCGGCTTGATCACCTTCACCCTGGTGCCGACCGACGCTGCCACGCCCTACTGGGTGAATGTCGCCACCCCGACCGGCTTCGCGCCGTCGTCGGGGAACGGCGGCGCGCTGGAGGTGACGCCCAATCCGGGACCGGGCGACAGCGCGGGGGTGTTCCAGTTCGGCTACTTCCGGGCGGTGACCGTCGTGGCGCGCGTGTTTGAGGAAAACCCGCCGGTCGATAACGCCTACCAGATGGGCGACACCGGCATCACCACTGCCACGGTGACGATCACCACCACCAACGGGACGGTGACGCCGCTCAACGCCACACCCATCGATGCGACCGGCTTGATCACCTTCACCCTGGTGCCGACCGACGCTGCCACGCCCTACTGGGTGAATGTGGCTACCCCGCCCGGCTTCGCGCCGTCGCCAGGGAACGGCGGCGCGCTGGAGGTGACGCCCAATCCGGGACCGGGCGACAGCGCGGGGGTGTTCCAGTTCGGCTACTTCCGGGCGGTGACCGTCGTGGCGCGCGTGTTTGACGAAAACCCGCCGGTCGATAACGCATATCAGGCGGGCGACACCGGCATCACCACCGCCACGGTGACGATCACCACCACCAACGGGACGGTGACGCCGCTCAGCGTGGTGTCTGACACGACCGGGTTGATCACCTTCACTCTGGTGCCGACGAGCAGCACCACGCCGTACTGGGTCAATGTCGACACTCCGACGGGCTTCACCCCGTCGCCAGGGAACACCGGCGCGGCGCAGGTCATCCCCAACCCGGTGCCAGGGCAGACGGTTGGACCGTCCGGGCTGGAGTTCGGCTACTTCCGCCCCGGCACGGTGACCGGCGCGGTGCGCTTCGACCGCGACGCCGACAACATCCTGTTCGCCGACACCGAGCCGGGGATGCAGGGCGTGACGGTCACGCTGCGGTTGGGCGGCAGCGACGTGCTGACCACCACCACCGACGCGACCGGCGCCTACACCTTCACCAATGTGACTCCAGCCGTCAGTTACACGGTGCGGGTGACCAACCCCGATACGCTGAACTTCCTGCTTGTCACGCCTGCGGGCGGCGACAATGATATGGCGGCGACCGACGGCGGCAACACGTATGCCGAGACAGCGCCGTTCACCGTCACCTCTGGCGCAGCCATCAGCAGGACGGCGGCGGTGCGCGGACGCGCCACAGTGACCGGGCAGGTGTGGGAAGACCTCAACGGCAACGGGCAGCGCGACGCTGGCGAAACCGTCGGCGCGCTGCCGGGGGTGACGGTCAACCTGACGGTCACCGTCAACCTGCCGGGGCTGCTGAGCACGACGATCACGACCAACACCACGACCAACGCCAGCGGTTTCTACACCTTCACCGCGCTGCCGGGGTGGGCGAACGCCAGCACCGAAGTCTCCTTCACGCTGGACTTCGCCACGCCGTCCGGGTGGTTCGCCACCCTGGCGGATGTCGGAGCGCCAGCGACCGACAGCGACGGCATCGGAACCGGACCTGATCAACTCGATGACCAGGGGTTGCAGCGCAATACAACCGAAACCCGCGACCGCGGCTACTATCGCCCGGCGGTCATTCAGGTGCGCGTCTTCGAGGAGACCACATCACCGATCAATAACGTGTATGCATCTGGCGATGCGCCGATCACTGGAGCAACGGTAACCCTGACGCCGAACGTGACGCTCGGCGGACCGTTCGGACCTGATGCGACCGGTATCATCTCGTACACGGTTACACCGACGACAACTGCGTACACGGTGGGGGTGGCGAGTGTGCCTGCCGGCTACTTCCCCTCGCCGGGGAACACGGGGACGGTAACTGTCACGGCGCCATTGACCAGCGGGCAAACGATCACGCCGCTGCCGTTCGGCTACTACCGCCCCGGCGTCATCAGCGGCACAACCTGGTTCGACACCAACGTCAATGGAACGTTCGATACCGGCGAGCCGACGATGGCAGGCGTCACTGTGACGCTCTATCTCGATCCCGATGCGACGGTCAACGGCAATGAGACATCGATCGGTACATTCACGACCGGTGATAATGGCATCTACCAGTTCACGAACATCACACCAACCGATGTGCTGACAACCGGTACGCTCTACCGCGTCCGCTTCGAACTGCCGACCGGGTACGCCTTCACAACCCAGGGCGCACCCATCACAACGGACAACAACAGCGACGCGAATACAACCAATGGCTACACCGACCGCTTCAGCGTCGGATCGAACGAGACGGTCACCTATGTCGATGCTGGCGCAGTCGGCAACCTGTCGCTGAGCGGCACGGCGTGGGAAGACACCGACGCGGATGGAACGTTCGATGCGGGTGAGACCGGACTATCAGGCGTCACGCTGACATTGACGGTGACCACATCGATCAACTCGACCAATCCCACGGTCACATACACGGTGACGAGTGGCGCAGGTTCGCCTAACTTTACCTTCAACCAGTTGCCAGCGGGCAATTACCAGCTCAGCGTCACCGCGAAGCCGCTCGGCTACCTGCTTTCGACTGCCGGGACGTTGAGCGGAACGCTGCCGGCGACCGGGCAAAACTTCGGATTGTACCGCACCGCAGCGGTCGGTGATCGCGTCTGGCTCGATGTGAACGGCAACGGAACCTACGAAGCCGGTGTCGATGCCGGTCTGCCAGGCATTACCGTCCGGCTGCGTGACGCTGCAACCGATGTGGTCATCTCTACGACCACAACTCTGGCAGGCGGCAATGCAGGCTTCTACGGCTTCGAGAATGTGACGCCCGGCTCGTATGTGGTCGAGTTTGTCGTGCCGTCAGGCTTCCAGACGGTCAATAACGGTCTCGGTTCACTGAGCGTCGATAACGACAACGACGCGCAGAGCAATGGTCGCACCGCACCCTTCGTGCTGGCAAGCAACCAGATTTCGGCAACAATCGACGCCGGACTCATCGGCAACGGGTCGATCTCCGGCATCGCCTGGATCGATGAGAACTTCGACGATATTCGCAACCCGAGCGAAACGCAGCGCATCGCAGGCGTGCAGGTCACCCTGACGATCACGCCGACCGTCCTGTCCTCGCCGTTGACGCTCAGCACAACCACCAACGCCAGCGGCGCCTACACGTTCGCTAATCTGCCACCGGGCACATTCGTGCTGACATTCACCAAACCGGCGGGATACTTCGACATCACGCCGCGCGTCGGCAGCGATCCAGCGGTTGACAGCGACGCGCCGGTTGCAATCGGAACGCTGGGGGCCGGTCAGTCGATCACCACGCTGGATGCCGGGTACCGGACGCAGACACGGGTCTTCCTGCCGCTGGTTATGGTACCGGTAACGCCGCCAGACCTGGTGGTCGAAGCGTTCACGGTCACACCCGCGAAGAGCAGTTATGCGGCAGGCGAACCGGTGCTGATTACGGTGAAGGTCAAGAACGTTGGCGGTTCACCGACAACGGTCGGGTTCTGGGTCGATCTCTACATCAACCCATCGACGCCGCCAACCACGCCGAATGTGCGCTGGAACGACGTCTGCGGCATCTCGCCGTGCTACGGCATTGCCTGGTATGTGAACCAGTCCCTGGCGCCAGGGCAGAGTATCACCCTGACCTCTGCGCCAGGACAGTTCGCCGGACCGCAATCGATCTGGCCCGGCTCCTTCGCCAGTGGCACGAATGCCCTGTACGTCTACGTCGACAGTTACAACCCGCCGGTGCCGACAGGCGCAGTGGTCGAAAGCAACGAAACCAACAATCGCGCTCAGATTACCGGTTTCGTTGTCGCAGGAGCATCGTTCAGCAACGGCGCCGATCCGGGAGCGCCCTCCGGCGCACCTGACGCACCGGTTGCCCTGCCGCCACGCGATTTGCCGGGTCCGGTTGAACCGTAAATCGTGAGTCGGACATCCTTCCCACGGAAGGCACCTTCCGTGGGAAGGGTAACAAAAAGGAGTGTTCGTATGCGTCTTCGCCATGTTTCAACGTCGCTTATCGTCTGTGGCGTGATGCTGCTGATGGCTGGCATAAGCGCGCTTCTGCCGGGCGCGGCGTTCGCGCAGCAGGATCCATTGCCGGCGCCATCGCCACGACCGGCGGTGGAATTTACCGAACAGAGCAGTGGAGGAGGATCGGCGCCCAACCGGTCGGTGATCCCCGGTCACATTGGCGGAACGGTGATTGATGTCGTGAGCAGCGCGCCGGTTCCCGGTATGCCCGTTCGGATCGGAGATAACATTGTAACAACCGATCAGGACGGCAACTACGGCATCTGGGTATCGCCGGGAACCTATCTGGTCAATGTGGCGCCAGCGCCGGGTCAGGGTGACGTCGTTGACGGACCGATGACCGTTGTTGTCGAACCGGAAACGCCGGTTATCCAGCATCTGCGCGTTGCCCTGCCCGTCCGCCAGGCGCCAGCCGCCGAACCTGCGCCGGTGGTTGAAGCAGCGCCGGTCGAAGCGCCGCGTCGCCTGCCACGCACCAATGACGCTGCCGACGGCGCATGGTTGTGGGTATCATTTGGTATCATGTTGATTGGCGGCGGTATTGCGCTAAGCCTGCTGCCATCCGGCAGGCGCGCACTCGCAGCGCGGGCGGCAGAGGTTGCGCACCTGAGCAATCAGGCGCTGCTCCGCCGGTTGCTGCACGAACGTCCGACGCCGCACCGGGAGAAAGACGAAGAATTGCTCAGAAAACTCCTTGACTCGTAACTCATAACCACATGATCCGGAACAGTCTCAGAGCGCGCACCAGAGGTAAACCGTACATTGGTCGTCTGGTGCGCGCGAATGTGTATGATCTCTGGTTGCTGCTCAACGAGTCCTGGCTGGTCCTGATTGCATTCGTCCTGCTTGCCGCACTGACATCGAGTTACCTGGCATTCCTCTATCCCGAAACCGCCGAATCATCGCGTCCGCAAGGATTGCCGGAAGCGCTCTATGAAACGCTGACCTTGATGACTCTGCAGAGCGATCTGGCGTTTCCGCGCGGTGATCTGCTCGGCGAACTGATCTTCTTTCTGACGCCGCTCCTCGGTCTGGCGCTGATCTTTCAGAGTGTGTTGAACTTCGGGCGCCTGTTGCTCGACAAGGGAAGTCGTCGTGAAGCCTGGCAGGTGGCGCTGGCTTCGACCTACCGCAATCATGTGATTGTCTGTGGGCTTGGGCGCGTCGGGCTGCGCATTGTCACGCAGTTGCACGCTGCCGGGTACGAGGCAGTTGTGATCGAGCGCGACTGGAACAGCGAGTTTGTGCAGCGCGTGCTCAACCTGGGCGTCCCGATTGTGCTGGGCGATGCCCGCGAACCAACGGTGCTGCGCCAGGCAGGTATCAGATATGCGCGCGCGGTCGTTGCGACGATTAATGATGACTTGCTGAATGTGGAAATTGCCCTGGGGGCACGCGCTGTTCAGCCGGGCATTCGGGTGGTGCTGCGCGTGTTCAACGAGGAACTGGATCGCAATCTGGAACGCACGCTCGGACCGAACAGTGCGTTTAGCGTCTCACTGGTTGCCGCCCTTACCTGTGCCGCTGCCGCAGTCAGCCGCGATATTGATTATGCGCTGACTACTGGCAGTTATCAATTGGGGGTTGCGCAGATTGTGGTTCAACAGGACAGTGAGATTGCCGGCTTCATCCGCGCCGTCGAGTCAGCATATCACGTCCGTATCGTGTATCAGGTCAGTCAGGAAGGTCGACCCAAGCTGTACAGCTCGCTCAACCGGTTGAGCGCTGGCGACCGGATAACGGTCATCGGAACCCTCGAACGGATCGAGGAGATGCGGCAGCGCAATGTGGCATTCAGCAAAGCAGCGTTTCTCACGCCAGGAAAACTGGTGCGCCCCACCGAACAGTACAATACGGTTATCGTTTGCGGATTAGGGAAGGTCGGGTTTCGGGTGGTCAACCAGTTGCACAAACTGAACCCGCGCCCACGGATCGTTGTTGTGCGCCTGGGGAATGATCGCCCGGAATTCGTCCAGCAGATCGGTCAACTCGAAGGGGTCGCCGACGTGATCGGCGATGCGCGCAACGTCGAGGTTTTATGCCGCGCCGGTCTCAATGAAGCCTATTCCGTCGCGGCAATGACTTCCGATGACCTGCAGAATGTGCAAATTGCACTCGCAGCCCGGCGTTATCGCCCCGATATCCACATCGTTCTGCGCACCTTCAGCGACGTGCTGGCAGAACGTCTGGTTGAGATTTTTGGCATTCATACGACCTACAGCACCTCGGCGCTGGCGGCGCCGACAATGGCAGCGGCGGCGCTTGTGGGGAATGTCCGCCAGGCGTTCTTTATCGACGGGCGCCTGGTAGCCACCGATGAAATCCGGTTGTGCGATGGACACCCCCTGATCGGCGTGCGCATCGACGATCTGCGCGAACGGGAATCGGCGCTTGTGATCGACGTGCAACGTAACGGTGAGAACCTTCTGCTGCCCGACCTCGATCTGTGTCTGGCTTCCGGCGATCACGTCACCCTTCTGGCGCCGATCGAGAGTATTCAACGGATACGGAACCGGGGGATGAGGACTGGGAATTGATGGAGGGCGCAACGCCGTTGCGCCCTACTGCGCCATCGCCCCGCTGCCCCTGTACGGACGCAGCGGCGCTGCCTCCCTACTGCGCCCCCGCAGCGTGCTGCGCCCCCATAGCGCCCCTATTCCCGCCGCAGGCGCTGCATCATACGCGCATAGAAGGTGCTCTGCGGATAAACGCGCGCAAAGGTGCAACAACGCTGCGAACGTTGAACAATCACCCGATCCCCCTCGTGCAGGGCAATATGATCGTGCCCATCGGCGGAGAAGCCCGCCGGGTGACGACTCTGCAACGTCAGGGTCACAACCGCATCCTCGTGGAGCACCAGCGAAGGAACATTCGTCAGGTGAGCGGCGACCGGCACAAGCACGAGGGCGGTTGAGCGCGGATCGATGATCGGACCGCCAGCCGCCAGCGCATACGCGGTCGATCCAGTCGCACTGGCAACGATGACCCCATCGGCGTGGTATGTTGTCAGGCGCGCATCGTAGATCTCAACATCGACGAGCACTGTGCGATTAATGTCGCCGCGCGCCACAATAATCTCGTTCAGTGCGAGGATCGGCGCGACGGTGATACCATCGGCGCGCTGAACGGTCGCCTCCACCAGGGTGCGCGAATCGAGCCAGAAACGCCCCGCCAGCATATCTTCAAGCCCTTGATAGAGGGTGGAAGGTTCCAGTTCCGCCATAAAGTTGAGGCGCCCCAGCGCCACCGGCAGCACCGGCACTCCGCTGGGAATGGCGAGACGCGCAGCGCGCAGCACGGTGCCATCGCCTCCAAGCGCCAGCACCAGATCGGTATGATCCACAGCGTGCTGTGCGCGCCCCTCGTGCGACACGCCCCGCCACACCTGGATCGAATGCGCGGTGAGCCAGCCAGCAATCTCATCGGAAAGACGCAGCGATTCTTCCGAATACGGATTGAAGATGATCGCCACCCGTTTAATAGGTTTCACGCGAGAGACTCCTGCGCCGCAGCAACAACGGCGTCGGCAACCTGAACAATACTGATAAGGTGTTCAAAACGTGAGGTATCGCGCCCAATCACCAGCAATGGCGTTGGGTTGCACGTATGCGTTTTCGCCGTCAGACTTTCGATATTTCCATGATCGCTGGTAAGGAGCAGCGTATCACCCGAACGCATCGTGTCGAGTACTCCGGCGATCAATCCATCCACCCGCTCCATCGCCATATGGATCTGTTCCGCCACTGCAGGTGGAGGTTGATCGGAAGAAGCCATGTGCGCCAATCGCCCGTGACCCGCAAGGTCGGTAATGAACGTCTCGAAGAACACGAGATCGTAGTGTGCAGCAAGACGCGCCAGACGCGCGCCGGCAGCGCGTGCAGAGATAATCGGCGCATCACCGCCGCTGGCGCGGATCGTTTCGCCGGTAATATCCCATGTCAGCGCGCTGCCGGCGCGCAGGTCGGTGTCGTTGCGAAAACGCACGCCTGCGCCTTCCGCCGCGATCACACTGGCAGAGCGTCGCAGGCGTCGCGCTGCCAGCGCCTCCCAGTAACGCACACCAAATGCGTTGGCGAACGCAACCCGCCTGCCACCCTCGGTGAGACGACGAAAGATGCTGTGTTCCATCAGCAGTGGTCGCAGCGCTACAGGCGGAACATGTGGTTGATGACGACCGTGGATCGCTGCCACATTCACGCCGGTCAGCAACGCCGTCTGCCCGGTGCCGCTCTGCGGCAACCCCGCGACGCCCATCGTCGCATCGACTGGGCGCAGCAGTACACCGGACGAAGCGCCAACACGCTCGATGGTGAATGCACCGTTGAGCAGTGAACGAATGGCAGGAGTCGGCGCATCCGAAAGTGGATTATCCGGGCCTTCCGGCGCCAGACCTACTCCGTCAACAAACAGAAACAGAATGCTCACAACCCGACTTCGAGACAAGAGAAGAAGATCTGTACAGGCAGTATAGAGCAACCTGAAGCAGGACGCAAACTTGACAGTCAGAGCGTCGCCGTGTATACTTTGCCTCTCGTAAATGAACATATCCGCACAGGCTCACCTCCCATACCTCGCTGGAGTAGCCGGGCAATCAGGAGCAGGCCAGAGCGGAGCCTTCGTGGGCGCCGTCCAGAGCGACGCCGTGATGTGGCGTCAGGTGTCGCGCATCCAGCGCGACACCGTTCGTGTCTGCCTGGAATCGCCCTCCCGCCTCGACGAAGGTTGTGTTACTGGCGCCATTGTGCACAGGCGGGCAATGGCTGACACTATCATGTCTGGAGGTCACTGCATGAGCGCAGTACCCGACAATGCCGTCCAGGAAACAGAAGATTTCGATTGGACGCAGATGCTCGACGACTACGATTACGCGCGTCCGCAGCGCGGCGAGGTGCGCGAAGGGGTCGTCATGAAGATCGAAGAAAGCGGTATTCTGGTTTCAATTGGCACCAAACGCGAAGGCATCATCCCAATCGCCGATGTGCGCGCTACCGGTGATGAGGTGCTGAGCAATCTGAAAGTGGGCGACCGGATCCAGGTGTATGTGCAGGACCCGGAAAATCGCCAGGGCGACCTGGTGCTGTCGCTGACGATGGTACAGGTCGCGCGCGATTGGGAAGAAGCAGCCCGCCTGAGCGCCGAGGGCGGCATTGTGCAGGGCCAGGTAATTGGCTACAACAAGGGTGGCTTGCTGGTGCAGTTCAATCGCATTCGCGGGTTCGTGCCGGCTTCGCAGGTGGCGCAACTCCACGGGCGTACTGCCGCTGAGGAGCGGCAGCAGGCGTTGCAGCGCATGGTCGGGCAAACGATCCCGCTCAAGGTGATCGAAGTCGACCGTGACCGTAACCGACTGGTGCTTTCAGAACGCAGCGCAACCCAGGAGTGGCGCAAGGCGCAGAAGCAGCGTTTGCTGACCGAACTTCAGCCTGGCGATATTCTGACCGGTCGCGTCAATCAATTGACGAACTTCGGCGCGTTTATCGACCTGGGGGGCGCCGATGGTCTGGCGCATATTTCTGAACTCTCCTGGCAGCGCGTCAACCATCCGCGCGAGGTGCTGTCGCCAGGTCAGGAAGTGCGGGTGATGGTCGTGGAGATCGATGCAGAACGCGAGCGGATCGGTCTCAGCCTGCGCCGCCTCCAGCCCAATCCCTGGGATACGATTGACCAGCGCTATTCGCTCGGTCAACTGGTCAGCGGTCCGGTGACGAATGTTGCACCGTTTGGCGCATTTGTGCAGATTGAAGAGGCGGTCGAGGGATTGATCCACGCGAGCGAGCTCGACGCCGATCCACAGGCGCAACCCCGCGATCTGTTGCAGCCGGGTCAGATCATTACGGCGCGCATTATCAGCCTCGACAAGCAGCGCCAGCGCATGGGGCTGAGCCTGCGTCACAACGGCGCCGATGAGTCGGGGGCAACCGAAACGCCCGAAACGCCTGCGCCGGTCGAGGAAACCAGCGTCGAGAACTGAAGTCGTCTGTCAAAAACGTTGCAAACATCCGGTAGACACGGGTCTACCGGATGTTTGTCTTCAATCACGCCGGTTTGACGGGATGCCCGCCAAACCCTTTGCGTAACGCGGCAAGCACCTTTGCCGCAAATGATTCCGGTCGGCGCGAGTGAAACCGCTCAAAGAGCGACAGGGTGATCACCGGTGCAGGAACATCGAGTTCGATAGCGGTCTGGATCGTCCAGCGCCCTTCGCCGCTGTCTTCCACATACCCCTGGATGCTCTCAAGATGCGGGTCCTGCCGAAAGGCATCTTCCGCCAACTCCAATAACCACGACCGCACCACGCTGCCATGGTTCCAGACAGCGGCAATCTTGTGGAGATCGAGATCGAACCCGGTTTTGGAGCGCAAGATCTCGAACCCTTCGGCATATGCCTGCATCATGCCGTACTCGACGCCGTTGTGCACCATTTTCACAAAATGACCGCTGCCGACCGGTCCGCAGTGGAGATAACCATCTTCCGGTGCAAGTGTGCGGAATGCCGGTTCAAGCCGCGCAACCACGTCTGCATCGCCGCCGACCATCAGGCAGTAACCGAGTTCCAGCCCCCAGATGCCGCCGGACGTTCCCTGATCGACATAGTGAATGCCGCGCTGTTTGAGCTCATCCGCGCGACGCAGATCATCCTTGTACATCGTGTTGCCAGCGTCAACAATCGTGTCGCCCGGCGTCATAAGGTCTGCAAGTGCAGCAATCGCGCGTTCGGTCACGTCGCCGGCCGGCAGCATCACCCACACCGCGCGCGGCGGCGCCAGCGCAGCGATCAGTTCTTCGAGGGTATACGCAGGAACAGCGCCGACGGCGGCAAGTTCGTCGATCGGTCCGCGACTGCGATTGTGAACGACGACGCGGTGACCGCCGCGCAGCCAGCGGCGCGCCATATTCGCGCCCATACGTCCAAGACCGGTGATACCGATGTCCATACCTCTTCTCCCCAGGATTTGTAGAAGCAATCGAAAGCCCGTCAATCATACGCGACCACAGGCAACGTGGCAAGACGCGGCTCGCCTTGCGTTGCAGGAGGTATGGTATAGTACCGCTGCGACCGCATTCAGGAAAGGAACTGTGACGTTGGCAACGACCGTCCCCGTTTCATATGTCGATCTGATCGAGCCGATGGCTTCCGCCGATGCCGAACTCCGTGCAGCGCTGCGCGCTCATGGGCTGAGGTGGGAAGCCTACCCGGATCTGACAGGGGCTGCGCGCGTGCGTGGCGTGGCAGCCGCGCTCGCCTACCCGATGCAGGGGGTCTTGAAATACCACGGACTGAGCGACTGGAAGTATCGCATCGCCTTCCTGCCGAGCATCTCGCTCTGCAACGACGCAGGGCATACCCTGACGCTGGTTGAGTTCGATCCCGATCTGCCGGACGACAGCGCAACCATCAATGGTCAACCGGCGCGTGGGCGTGAACTCGAACGGGTGCAGCAGAGTCTCGACGCGATCCGCGCCGTATCCGGCGCGACCGTGCACGCCCGTGTGACGTCACGCAATGTCACCCGCGGAACACGCTTCGGAAAAGGGCTTGGGTCGAGCGCGTCGGCGTCAGCGGCGCTGGCGCTGGCAGCAATCGCCGCCCTGTACGGCGAGGAGGCGGCATCCAACCGTCGCCTGGTCAGTTGCATGGCGCGACTGCTGGCGGGTTCCGGCTGTCGCAGTGCAGCTGGCGGATGTTCCATCTGGCTGTCGTACCCTGGCATCGCGCACGAAGAGAGTTTTGCCGTGCGCCTCGATGATGCCGGGCAACTCGATGATGTGCGCCTGATCACTGTACCGATCGATTCGCGCATCGGACTGAAGACCGAACAGGCGCATATGGACGCGCCTGCGAGCGCGCTGTTCCGCTGCTGGATGCTCAACCGTCGTGACGAGGCGCTGGCGTGCATCGCGGCGGCGCGTGCAGGCGACTGGCGCACCCTTGGGCAATGGGCGGAACTGGACAGCATGCGACTGCACGGCATCACCATGTCGGGGAGTCTGGAGAACAAACTGATTGGCTGGGAACCGGAGAATATTGCACTGTTTCGCATGTGCAACGATCTGCGCAGCGGTGGCGTCCCCGTCTACTGCTCGACCGACACCGGTCCGACAGCGGTGTTCATCACTCACCGCGACTATGAGGAGGCGGTCGTCGCAGCCATCGAGGCGACCGGTCTTGGACTGGAAACGATCCGTGGACGGATCGCCGGTCCGGCGCGCCTGGTCGATGTCGCCTGGGCGCAGGGAGCGTTGGGGGTTGAAGGGTGAACATCTCGTGCGAAAAAGGGGAGAAAGTAAGCAATGGGTGGCACGAACGAAAAAGAGGCATGCACACCTGAACCGGTAAACCCAGCGTGCTTTAATTCAAAATGTAGCCTTCCCTATAGCTTAGAAATCGAACATATTCGTCAATCCATGGAAGATTTCATACACTTTCTAGGCGTCATAAACAGACAGCTTAATTCGGAAGGAATGCCCAGAATCGAGACATTTCTGATGGCTGCCAGCTTTAGTAGCATCGTTGGAGAGTTCATAGCTTCCAGAATCCCCAAATACTGCCCAACTCTGGTAAAGAATCGATACCATAACGGACATCCTGATCTCATTCCTAAGGGTATGTTTTCCGATGACGCGGTACAGTATACGAACGAAGGCATTGAAGTCAAAGCCTCAAGATACACAAGCGGCTGGCAGGGACATAACCCGGAACCCGTCTGGTTGATGGTGTTCCACTTTGATAGCAATACACCCGGTGATGCGTCTCCCAGACCATTCTGCTTCAAGGGCGTTTATTCCGCAAAGCTGGATAAAAATGACTGGTCCTTCTCCGGCCGCTCAGGAACCAGTCGTCGAACAATAACAGCAAGCGTCACACGAGAGGGTGTAAAGAAAATGAAAGAAAACTGGATATACAAAGTATCATGCTAACTGGAGCAGTAACTGTGTCCCTTCACTATCCAGCGAGGAAAGAGCAGGAATAGATTGCAGGCTCATCAAGAAATACTCCCTGTACTGTTCGACACCGAGAGCGGAATATCCCACTGCTTCAGCCGCAGCGACGGTGGAACCAGAACCCATGAATGGATCGAGCACGATCCCTTCACCGAGGGGGAGCGAAGCATACACTATCTGGCGAAGAAACGATTGTGGTTTGAGACTCGGATGATCTGCGATGTACCGTTCTTTTTGCGGGGTACGTTCACTCTCAATCACATCCTCAAAAGGATTCCCATCGGGTTTCCTTCGTAAGCCGCCGGTCTGGAATGTGCGCAAACACTCGCCGATGGTCATTCCTTTTGGGACAGGTTTGCGGAAGATGCCCCACGGTTCATAGCAACCGCGTGGCATGGAACAAACACCTGGAAATTCATCTTCCGCATTTTTTGGTCTGTCACCACCCCGAAGCGTGCGTACAAGTCGGATGACCTGCCCGCGAAACTCCAGACCGGCTCGTACAATGGATGCAAAGACGATTTGTGAAAGGAAAACGTTTGATGCAAGAAAGAGATGAGCGCCTGGTCGTAAAATCTGCATGGCGAGTTTTGCCCATTCATAGAAATACTGCTCGATTCGCTCTCTTTCCTTTGAATTGAGCGCAGTAAACCTCGGCAGAGGGGAGCGCACATGACCATCGAAAGACGGAGGAATGCGCCAGATTCCTCCATGACCGTTTGAACGCTTCTCCAGTTGCTCAGAGTCATATTCTTTCACGCCATATGGCGGGTCTGTAACAATCGCATGGATGCTCTCAGTCGGAATCCGGCTCATCCATTCGAAACAATCGGCGTGGATCACGAGCGACGTTTGGAAAGAATGAGACTCATAGTCAAGAGCATAGCGTTGCTTAAGCAGGTCGATGTTCATGGGTATTCCCCTGTTCATCAACAGTTTCGCCGAGCCGGTAGACTGGAGCGATTTCTCGAAGCAGACGCCCTACTGCTGATCGTTCGTGATCATCAGCGGCGAGTAATCGTTCAAAATCCGATAAACTCAGGAGTATGACCTGTGACGAACCTCGACGTTTGATCACGTAGCGCGAGTCGTTTTGTATCACGTCATCAAGAATGCGACCGAAGTTATTCTGGGCAATAGTGGAAGAGATGGTTTTTGTCGCCATTTTCTCTTTCCTTACTAAGACAGGTTGTTCAAATTGGATAAATTGTATAACAAAACCACCATCTTGTCAAGAGTGTTGCAAACTCAACACACCGCACGGGAAACGTCAACCGGTCAGATCTGCCCATTCATGAGGTGAACTCCGCGCGCTCAACGCTGTTCGCCCGCCAGATTCTGGGGTATGATTGAGACAGAGTGATCTTTCCGACTGACGGGAGATTGCCCCAACGCAGGTGCAGATCGTAACGTCGATATGCCTGTGGACGTATGACAGACTTCGCCGCAAAAACGCACCGCTGAGACGCTGAGCGCGCAGAGAACGCCAAAAACGAAACGTGGTTCGATGCGTAGTGAAGCACACGTCTGAGCCAGACAATGGATTTCCTCTGCGAACACTGCGCCTCTGCGGTGACACACCCTTTTTGCGGTGGACGTATGACAGGAAACAAAAGGTATGCCCGCAACACTTTCACGCTTCCTGATCGCCACAGCAATCTGCGTGTGGCTGGCGGCGCCGCATGGTGCGTTTGCACAGCGCGGCGAGCGTTGCTTCGCTGAGACGGGGTACTGCATCAGTGGTCGCATCCGCGAGTTCTGGGAACAGAACGGCGGGCTGCGCGTCTTCGGGTATCCGATCACACCGCTGCAAAGTGAAACCATTGAAGGGCGCTCGCTTCAGGTGCAGTGGTTCGAACGCGCCCGGCTCGAACTGCATCCGACGAATCAGCGACCCTACGATGTGCAGCTGGGGCGACTCGGCGCGGAACTGCTGGCGCGCGGCGATCGCGGCGGAACGCCGGTCAATGTCGCCACGTCGGGTGAGTGTCGCCTCTTCCCGCAGACCGGCATCAGCGCCTGTGGACCGATTCTGGCGGCATGGCGCTCCGCCGGTCTGCAACTCGACAGTCAACCTGGCGTGAGCGAGGCGGAGAGTCTGGCGCTCTTCGGCGTGCCGTTGACCGAAGCGCGCCTGGAGACGTTCGCCGATGGAAAGACCTACCTGGTGCAGTGGTTCGAACGTGGACGATTCGAGGTGCATCCCGACAATCCCCCGCCCGCAAACGTGCTACTTGGATTGCTCGGACGCGAGTATGGTCCGGTGGCGCGTGCGCCTGAAGCGACAACTGCGGTGCGATCAGCGCCAGCGCGCATCGTCGCCCGCGAGATCGGGATGGACGCCCGGATTGTCCCGGTTGGACTGGATGCGCAGGGGATGCCCGTTGTGCCGGATCACGATGTGGGCTGGTATAACCGCAGCGCCTTGCCTGGTCAGGGTGAGAATGTGGTGCTGTGGGGACACGTGCTGCGTTTCAGCTACGCGCCGCGCATCCCCGCTCCCTTCGCCCGGCTGAAAGACCTGCGCACCGGCGCACGCCTGACGGTGTACGACTCGAACGGAACCGCCTTCGATTATGTGGTAACGCGCCAGGTCTGGGTGCGCCCGACGGAAGTGGAATGGATGCTGCCGCAGGGGAGCGAACGCCTCACCCTCATTTCGTGCATTGGTGATAAAGTAATCGTTGGGCGCGAAGTGATCGATATGAGTCATCGCCTGATCACGATTGCGGAACCGGCGCGCTGAGACGCACTCAGATGGTCACCTGACAACCGCAGTGCAACTCAGCAGTATAGTGCCACGGATGGGTGACAGGCGAGCGACCGTGACTGAAGTGGCGCACCCAGCGCTCGCGCGGCTCGACGATCAGGACGTCTTTAACGCCTTGCGACAGATACCAGGGCGGATTGATGCTCAGATCTTGTTCTGTATAGCCAGGACTGACGATCTCGATCACCGCTTCAGGCACGCATTCCCACGCTTCATCGATGTTGGGCGGTTCGATGCAGAAGATGGCAATATCGGGGCGGCGATACGACCCGTCGGGGAAGATCAGCGAAACGTCCGCGAGATGATAACATCTGCATGCTTCCGCCCGCCCGGCAACCGGAACGATCATCGCACGAATGCGATCAATGACCTTCTGATGCCGCACACCGGGAAGCAGACGCCAGGTTGGTACGCCGCCGGTTATTTCCAGCTTAATCCGCTGTTCACGCACCAGTCTCTCAAGCAGGTAACCTGGATCAGTCGCCGGAGTTGTCTGCGCCATCGTGGTCTCCACATATGTTATCTTACTGAGCAGCCTCTACCAGCGCCCACGCGATGGGCAGCGGTTCCGCCTCGCTGCGATTCGCCAGAACGATCGCCGTGCAGCGGCGGTCGAGCAGGCGCACCATGGCGGTGCGAAAGCCAATCGTCTCGCCGGTATGACAGGCGGCGCGTTCACTGCGGATGTTCGTCAGAAACCAGCCGTAGCCGTAGTGATCACCGGAAGGCGTGGCGACATGGGGCGTGAACATGGCGGTACGCCATGTTTCAGGAAGAAGCGTGTCGCTGGCAAGCGCCGCATCCCAGCGTTCGAGATCGATGATCGAACTGTAGACGCCGCCATCGCCCTGGGTGGCGCTCGTCTGATTCTGGTCGGTGCGCACGAAGACTCCGTCATGCAGCGAATAGCCCCAGGCGCGCCGGGGAATGACGCTTCCTTCTCCCTGATAGACGGCGGAGAAGTGCATGCCAGCCGGTGTGAATACCTGCTCCTGCAGAAACGCCGCAAAGGGTTGGGCAGCGACCCGTTCAATGATCAGAGCGAGCAGGCAGTAGCCGGTGTTACTGTAGCGAAAGGCGGCGCCTGGCGCCGCATAGCTGCGTTCGACACGTTGCACCAGGTCGAGAACATCACGGTCACACAGTTGTGTGGCGACATCCGGTTCAATCAGTTCCTCATAATCAACCAGCCCGGATGTATGGGTCAGCAGATGATGGATGCTGATCTGACGCCAGAATGCAGGCGGGCGCTCAAAAAAGGATGCTATCGGCATATCGAGCGTGAGCGCGCCATGCGCTGCCAACCGCAGGATAGCAACCGCCGTGAACTGCTTCGTCAACGATGCCAGGCGAAAGTTTGTGGCAATGGTGACTGCCGCACTGCGCTCCAGGTCCGCCATTCCCAGCGAGCGGGCATAGACGGCATTGCCATCGACCAGCAGTAGTACGCTTATACCGGGAACATTCCCATCGAACGGACGCAACAGGTTGTCGGCAGGGTGCGTGTCTGGTATCATCAGCGTGCTCCTGGTTCAACGACGATGATCATTGTACCGTATGCAACGCCTCAGATACAATCCATTCCTGCCTGGTCGCATACTTCCTGCCTGGCGGCAAGTGCGCGGGGCGCTGGTTCTCGCAGGTATCGGGTTTGCAGCGACAGCATGGTTCGCAGGAATGCCGTGGGTTGCGATCCTGATCGGCGGGAGCGGCACGGTGATCGGCGGCGCATACGGTTGGTGGCGATGGGCGACACGCCAGCGCCCCCCTGTGCGTCCGACGCTCTTCGTCGTCCGCCATCGCCACCATAGCATCCTGCGCCTCCTGCGCACAATGGAAGCTGATCTGAAGCGGGACATTGCCACCGTTGAAACGCTGATCCGGCAGGTTGACATGCCGGGCGCGCCAATGAACGCCGATCCGCCTGCTGAACCCGGCAGAACCGTGGACATCGGAAAAAAGGAAGTTGCTGATCGCCGCGTCACTTGAAGAGAGCACACATCGATGCAGTCACTTTCACCCTCCGAAGCGTCGATCCGCGCAGTCCGGCGCTATTACGAACAGAACACGCGCCTGTTTCGCGCCGCAGGGCTGGGCAACCGGTCGTATGCTGTGCATCGCGCGCTCTGGGACGCATCGGTGACGACATTCGATGCTGCATTGCAGCGGGTGAACGCGCTGGTGCTGGAGGAAGTGCAGGCATTTCTGGAAGCGTCGCCTCCCGTGCAATTGCACCTGATCGACCTTGGATGCGGTCTGGGCGGAACGCTGGCATACTGCGCGCGCGCGCTGCCGGAGGCGCGGATGGCAGGCGTGACCCTGAGTATGACGCAGGCGCGGATTGCGCGGCGGATTCTGCCGCGCGCGCGCGCGGCAGTGATCAGCGCTGATTTCCATGACCTCCCATGCGCGCCATGCTTTCACATTGCGGTCGCTATCGAGGCGTTCGCCCACTCGCACGATCCACAGCGCGTCCTGGAACAGGCGCACACAGCACTCGTTCCCGGCGGGCGCCTGATCATCTGCGACGATGTTGTTGCGCGCCCGCCTGCGTCGGAAGTGGAGGAACGCTGGCTGGCAGCATTCCGGGAAGGGTGGCGCGTCCCCGGAGTGCAACCGCTCGACGAGACCATTGCTGCGGCGCGCCGCGCCGGATTCGCGCTCCGTACAACCCGCGACCTGACCGGTGCGCTGCGACTGCACCGCCTTCCTCGGTTGCTGGCAGGCGCGGCGCGCGACCTCGTGCGCCTGGCAGGGCGAACTCACCCCTTCTTCCAGAGCCTCTCCGGCAGCCTGGCGCTGCAAGAGTGCCTGGCGCACGGGATCGTCGCGTATCGCCTGATGATCTTCGAGAGACTCGCACGATAGGCGATAGCACTTCTGGTTACGTTTTGGTTATACGCTGACGGATACTGAAAGCGAAACAGAACGGTCGATCCATTCTGACCCACCGCGTGTGTGGAACACTGTTACGAGATGCACCGCCTGTAGCGATGGCGTGCCATCTTTCCATATCGGCTGCTGTGCACCTGGAAACATGTGCATGAAGGAAGGTGTGCCGTGATGCACAACATTATTGCGCCCTGGCGTGCATTGATGGCGCTGATGCTCATCGGGATGCTTGCAATGAGCGCCATCCGACCAGTCTATGCTGCAAGCGGCGCCTGGTTTCTATCCGGCGATGGTGACTGGGATGTCAATTCGAACTGGAATCCAGGTCCTTTTCCCAACAATACGAACGACGACGCAACCTTTGGCGCTGTCAACACCGGTCCGGCAACCGTCACCATTCGGAATACCAACATTGCAACCCGCCAGATAACGTTCGACAGCGCGCAGCCGTATGCCGTCGTCAGCGCAGTCGGGCGCACTCTGACCACGCGCCAGATCAATGTCGCCAGTGGCACGCATACCATTGCCGCGCCGGTGCTGATTCCCAACAACCTCATTATCACTCCAACCGTCGGTACGCGCCTCACCCTCGCCCGAACTATCGACAATGCCTTTGGTCGCTCGCTGCGTCTGATCGGACCCGGATCGCTTGTCCTTTACCTGAGCGGCAACAACAACCCCGGCGGATTCATCCGCAGTGAGGCGGGCGCCGGTCGGTTCGATGTCTACGGCACAGGGAGATCGGCGGAGATTGTGTACAACGCCAGCGCCGCAGGAGGCACACTGGGGATCGGTGAAACGTTCGGCAGCGTTAGCAGCGGCACAGGCGCGCTCCTTACCATCGGCGGGTTGGTCCTCCAGTCGAATGTGACGATGGAATTCGATCTCAATGGACCTGTTCAGGGCGCAGTCAGCAATGGTTATGATACGCTGCGATTCGACCAGGACGGCGTCTCGCCTATTCCCAATCGTCACGTGCAGCTCAACAACGCTACATTGATCGTGCGTCTTGGTGCAGGGTATACGCCCGCCCCAGGCGACATGTTTACGCTGATTGAGCGCATTGGCGGAACTGGCGCCATCCTGGGGACATTCGCCAACCTGCCGGACGGCAGCGTATTGACAGTGGACGGGCTTCAATTCCTGCTCCGCTATGTCACGACCGGCGGCATAACCACCAGCGTGACGCTGACGCGCGTCGATCTGCCGCGCATCGATCCTGGCAGTGGCAATCGACAACAGGCAACTGTCGGCAGCGCCTTCGCCGCGCCGCTGGAGGTCGTTGTCGTTGGCGAGAATGGCAGCCCGGTCGAAGGAGTGCTCGTCACCTTCAGCGCGCCGGTTTCGGGTGCAAGCGCACTGTTTCCCGGCGGCAACACTGCCCTGACCGATGCGAATGGACGCGCCAGCGTGGTTGTGGCAGCCAATACGGTCGCCGGAACGTATCAGGTGACAGCAACGACCTCCCCCGCCACCACGACGCCAGCCGTCTTTACACTGACCAATCTGGCAGGCGCGCCGAATATGATTGCGGCGACCGGCGGCGCGACCCAAAGCGCCCCGGTGAACACCGCCTTTTCCGCGCCGCTGGAAGTGACCATTACCGATATCTACGGCAATCCGGCGCCAGGTGCAACCGTGACGTTCAGCGCACCCTCATCTGGAGCAGGTGCGACGTTTCCCGCTGGGACGACCGCGACGACCAACGCCGAAGGAAAAGCCAGCGTGACGGCAGTTGCCAATGATGTGGCGGGCGGTTATCAGGTGACGGCTGCCGTCGCCGGTGCGGCGACGCCAGCAGTGTTCAACCTGACCAACACGGGTGCACCGCGGTTGCGTGTGACCGTCGAAGCGGCGCCGCAGGCGATAGCCGGTACGTCATTCGCGTATCGGCTGCGTTACACGAACAACGGTCAGATCACTGCACCCGGAGCGACGCTGCGCATCGTTGCGCCCCAGGGAACAACGTTTTCTTCAACAGGAAGCGCACCCGGCTGGACGTGCGCCGACGGCGCGCCGGCTGGCGCTCTGTGCGCCTTGAGCGTGGCTCGTCCGCTTGCGCCCGGCGACTCAGGCGAGGCACAGTTCGCCGTGAAGGTGCAACCCAATCCTGGCGTTGCAACAATCACTATGTCGGTCGAAATCGTGCAGGGCGATGCCAATCTGTACGATCTCGCCGATGACACGGTAACCATCGAACGTACCATTGTGTATCAATTGTTACTGCCGCTCGTCGTGCGCTGAAATGCAAGAAATAGGAAAGATATGGACTCTTACAGCATAAAACATCCGGGTTAATAGCGATATTCTGTTGCGACCCTATTATTCTTGCAACTTGATGACAGTTCTACGAATATGCATAGTAAACGCAAAACTTACTATATACCCTCATAAACAATCAGTTTTTGACGACTTTTAGCAACCATTTCGCAATCATCGGTGCTGCATCGTGGCATTATGATAGAAGCGTAGTTTATTCGAGCACGACAATGCAGCACAACTATGACACACTTCATCCTGGAACACTCACAGCCTATTTCGCTTCCCCTTGATCGCGTGCGTCCGTCGGCGACGCGCCTTTCTCCCGAACAGCAGCGTCTGGAACGTGAGCGGTTGTTGGCACTGCTCGCCGAGCGTGAGGAAGAGATTCGTCTCCTGCGCAGCATGCTTGCTGAGGCGCGGCGCGCCGGGCAGCGCCAGATCGCCCGTGAACTGCACGATGGTGTGGCGCAGCACATTACTGCTGCATACCTGCATCTCCAATCCCTGAGCGACATCTACCGTCCGCGTTCGCCGGAGTCGCGCGAAGCGTTCGCGCGCGCCATTGAGTTGACCCGCCGCGCCGCCGATGAGGTTCGTCGGGTCATTACCGGATCGCCGCCAGCGCCGCTCGATGGGCGCTGCCTGGCAGAGGCTATCCGTGGCGAAGCGACGGCGTTGAGCCGTGACGGGTGGCAGGTGACGCTGCACATGTCCGACATCGGTTTCGTGCCGACGGATATCGAACTGGCGCTCTTTCGGATGACGCAGGAGGCGTTGCAGAACGTGCGCCGCCACGCGGGACGTTGTCGCGTGCGGCTCACCCTGGAGCGCGACGGCGCACAGGTGCGCCTCATGATCGCCGACAATGGGTGTGGTTTCGACCCGCAGCAGACTCCGGCGGCGCGCTTCGGTCTGGCAGGGATGCGGGAGCGCGTGGCGCTGCTGGGAGGCACGATCAATATCCAGAGTCGTCCCGGCGCCGGCACAACGATTGTCATAACGATACCGCTGGACGTTCAACTGCCGGATTCGGGTGACGCGACATCTCTGAAAATCGCGCTGCGGGAAAACGGCAAGTCGCGCACGCCAATCGACAGGATCAGCGCCGGAGCGCCCACCCCGAACATGGCGCGCTGCCAGAACAGCAGAGATAGAGGAGGAGCGTCGTGACGATCAACCCGATTGCTCCAGTCACGTCTTCGCCTGTGCGCGTGCTGATAGTAGACGATCACGAACTGGCGCGCGCCGGGATTGCGGCAGTGCTGATGCGCGAACCGGGCATCGAAGTTATCGGTGAGGCGGGCGACGGCGCCGCCGCACTTGATTTTGTGTCGCGCCATCCGGTAGACCTGGTGATGATGGATCTGCAGATGCCTGGGATGGACGGGATCGAGGCGACGCGGCGGATCAAGGCATTGTGCCCCGCCATTCGGGTGATTATGGTGACGGTGCAGGCAAAACCCGATGCGTTAATGGACGCGCTGCGCGCTGGCGTCGCCGGGTACCTGCTGAAGGACGCGAGTCGGCGCGAGATCATCGGCGCAGTGCGGCAGGTGCTGCGCGGCGACGCGTTCCTGAACCCCGATCTGGTTATGCAGACGCTGCGGCGTCTGGCAAGCGCCACACCCGATGATGAGCCGCCGGTCGAGCCGCTGACGGCGCGTGAGCAGCAGGTGCTCAAGTTGTTGATGCAGGGCAAAACCAACCGCGAGATTGCGCGTGAACTGATCATCAGTCCGGGGACGGTTAAAGTTCACGTGGAGCACATCATCGCCAAACTGGGCGTTTCGGATCGCACGCAGGCAGCGGTGCGCGCGCTGGAGTTGGGGTTGGTTTCGTTGTCGTGAAAGTCTCGGATGTCGGGCAAGCCCTACGGGCTGGATCAACCCAGGTCTCTCCGGCATATGGCAAGGATAACCGAAACGCCAGCCCCGCAGGGGCTTCCATGCGCTCAGGGAGGGCTTATGGAGATTGAGCATTTAATCCGCTATACCGAACTAGCCGTGGGGCTGAAGCCCTCGGCTATCTAAGGCAAAGCCCGCCTGCGCGGGCTCTACCGGATTATTTATTCAAAGACCATTAGCCCGCACGCGCGGGGTCCCGCCGCAGCGCGCGCGGACGCTGTACCGGCTGTTCATCTTGAGCCCGCGCGCGCGGAGTCCCGCCCGACGACGGACGATGTCGGGTGTCTTCTCTTACCGATCGCTATGCATGGCGGTCGCTGCGTAGGGCGCTCGATGGTGATTGCAGTCGTCCGAGGAGTGTTCGCCCTCGTCTGCCAGGTTCAACCTTTGTGAGAACTGCTATAATCCGGTACGCGCCTCTTGCTGTGGAGCTAATGAAATTAAGAATATAAACCAGTATTCGCCCCTTGCCGTCGGGCTAAAGCCCCCGGCTAGCCAGGGCGAAGCCCGCCTGCGCGGGCTATACCGGATTATTTATTCAAAGACCATCAGCCCACGCGAGGAATGTTCAACCTTGTCCGACAGGTTCAACCTCTTCGAGAACTGCTGGAATTGCCCAACAACCACGAGCCTTCGGACAGGTGGGGCGAAGCCTGCCTGTGCAGACCAGAGCGGAGAAATTGTTCAACAACCGTCATTTCGGTCGCCGCGTGCGAAGCGCGACGTTCATTGCGGTCATCCATGGGGTGTTCAGCCCTGTCCAACATCAACCTCTGTGAGCACTGCGACAAGCGCCCTCCCCTCCCACTGCTCCCGCCCTGTCATATCAAATCTGGTAAGATAGTGTGCATCACTGCTGGGGCCACCAGTGGTAGTTGGTCAGACCCTTGACGGTAGTCTGCTGAGTTGTCAGGTGCGCGCAGCGCGCCACGAGTACGGTCTGCAACGTGGCCAGGTCATCAAACGGGCGATTGACCACGGACTCGTGCAGCAACGGCCAGAGCCGCTCTGCCGGCTGTAATTCCGGGGTGTGAGCAGGGAGCAGGAAGAGGTGAAGCCCCTCCGGCACGTCCAGCTTGCCACTGGTATGCCATCCCGCGCCATCCAGCACCAGCACCACCTGCTTCTCTGCGCCCACGCCATGCGCCTGTGCAAACTCCCGCAGGGCTAGGCTCATCACATCGGTTCGAACCGTGGGCAGGATGAGCCGCCAATTACGACCGCTGACCGGATGGACAAAGCTGTAGGCGTACCACCACTCGTAGCGATGGTGATTGACGGCACGAGGGCGGCTGCCCCGCTTGACCCACACCCGCCGCACCATCGGCTTGAGCCCAATGCGACCTTCGTCCTGGCGCCAGACTTCAACCGTGGCCGTCGGCTGCGCGGCTTGCACCGCCGCCACTGCCGCGCTCAATTTTTTTTCCATGCTGCCTGCTCCGCTGCCGAAGCGACGTCCTGATGTTGGGGGCGAGGCTCGCGCCGCACGAAGCCCAGCTTCTGCAGGTAGGCCCAGCCGAGTTGCGGGTAGATGCGGCGACCAGTGCGCTCGGCAATCCAGGCGGACACGTTTGGGCCGGTCCAGAGGCCGCCATCGGGGGCTGGCCTGGCAATCGCCTGTTCCAGCTCCTGCTGCTGCTCCGGGGTGAGATAGGGTTCCCGACCACCAGGATGGAGCTGGTGCTGGTCAGCGACTGCGTCCGGCCCCTGCTCGTTGTAGCGCTTAAGAAAGGTCCGCACCCAGTTGCGATGGAAGCCGACGAGCTCGGACGCCTCGCCGATCGACTTGCCCGCGCTGAAGAGCCACAGCGCGTGCCAACGGCGAGCTTCTTTCGGGTTGTCGCAGGCGCGGTAGCGCTCCTTCAGCTCTTCTGCGCTCAAGTGCGGCGCCAGCGTGATCTTTGGGTAGCGTGCCATGCATACTATCATACCAGATTTGATATCATAGCGACGCGGTAGAGCGTTGCATGCCATTGGCAGTGCAACACTACAATCTGTTATACAAATGAGAAATTCAAGCGTTATTATGACAAGTTAACCGAAAAATAACCGAAAATGATATGATATGCTAAAAGGCAGTAAACGATAGTGGTCAGTTACGAGAAAGGAGTGAGCAGGAACGCCTGTCGTCACCAAAAAGCATCCGGCCGTGCTCGAAGGGCGGAAAGGATCAGGTTGGCACTGACGACACTGACGGCTTGCCGGTTCGGGGCATTC
This sequence comes from Roseiflexus sp. RS-1, assembly GCF_000016665.1. Taxonomy (NCBI): domain Bacteria; kingdom Bacillati; phylum Chloroflexota; class Chloroflexia; order Chloroflexales; family Roseiflexaceae; genus Roseiflexus; species Roseiflexus sp. RS-1. The sequence continues at coordinate 5,359,281 of NC_009523.1, read as the reverse complement.
GACGCATCTACGCCGTTGTCATCAGCAATCGGAACGTCAGCAACCTACACTCAGGAGGAAGCGCATGTCCGCATCACTCAAATCGCCTGCCACGCTCTTCGTTCTTGGGGTCTTCCTGATCATGACCGCCGTTCTGCCAGCGCCCCGACCTGTCAGCGCCTCCAGCGTGCTCTACGCCGCGCCGACTGCGACCGGCAGCGCTGACTGTTCCTCGTGGGCGAACGCCTGCACCCTGCAAACGGCGTTGACGAACGCCACAAGCGGCAACCAGATATGGGTCCGGCAAGGCGTGCATCGTCCCGGCTCGAGCCAGACCGACACCTTCACCCTGAAGAACGGCGTGGCGGTCTACGGCGGCTTCGCCGGAACGGAGACATCGCTCGCCCAGCGCGACTGGCAGACCAACGTCACCGTCCTCAGCGGCGATATCAACCAGGACGACATCACTGACGCCAATGGCGTGGTGACCAGTACGGCGAATATCGCAGGCGTCAACGCCTATCATGTCGTCACCGGCGGCGGGACGAACAACACCGCTGTACTGGACGGCTTCACCATCACTGCCGGGAATGCCAACAGTCCTTCCCCCCCCGACGACGCTGGCGGCGGGATGTATAACAACAACAGCAGCCCGACGCTGCGCAATCTGATCTTCAGCGGCAATGCTGCCAACAGCGGCGGCGGGATGGCCAATTTTAACAGCAGCAACCCGACCCTGACCAATGTCACCTTCAGCGGTAATTCTGCTGACCTCGGTGGCGGGATGTATAACGAGAACAGCAGCAACCCGACCCTGACCAATGTCACCTTCAGCAGTAATACTGCGCAGTCTGGCGGCGGCATGTACAACTTTTATAGCAGTCCCACCCTGACCAATGTCACTTTCAGCGGCAATGCTGCACAGGCTGGCGGCGGGATGTTTAACAGTAACAGCAACCCGGTCCTGACCAATGTCACCTTCAGCGGCAATACTGCGTCAGGGATGGGCAGCAGCGGCGGCGGGATGTTCAACTACGACAACAGTAGTCCCACCCTGACCAACGTCACCTTCAGCAGTAATACTGCGCAGTCTGGCGGCGGGATGTACAACTTTTTTGATAGCAGTCCCACCCTGACCAATGTCATCTTCAGCGGCAATGCTGCACAGGCTGGCGGCGGGATGTTCAATGAGAACAGCAGCCCGATCCTGACGAACGTCATTTTCAGCGGCAATGCCGTAACAGTCAGCGGCGGCGGGATGGCCAATTTTAACGGCAGCAACCCGAACCTGATCAATGTCACCTTCAGCGGCAATACTGCCAGCTCCGGCGGCGGGATGGCCAATTTTAACGGCAGCAACCCGACTCTGACCAACGTTATTATCTGGAACAGCGTCGGAGGCAGTATCATCAATAGCTCCAGCACTCCTGACGTCACCTACAGCAACATTCAGGGCGGCTACTCCGGCACAACCAACATCAATGCCGATCCGTTCTTTGTGGACGCCGACGGTCCCGACAACATCGTGGGCACCCTCGACGACAACCTGCGCCTGCAATCTGGCTCACCCTCCATCGATACCGGAAACAACGCTGCCGTTCCCACGGGCGTCACGACCGACCTGGAGGGCAAGCCCCGCATTCAGAACGGAACGGTGGATATGGGTGCGTATGAATATGACAATACTCCTCCCACGGTGGTCTCTATCACCCGCGCCGACCCGAACCCGACTAATGCGGCGAGCGTGACCTTTGTCGTCACCTTCACCGAAGCGGTCACCGGCGTGGGCGTCGCCGACTTCGCCCTCACGCTTACCGGCGGCGTCAGCGGCGCGAGCGTCACCGGGGTGAGCGGGTCGGGCGCCGTCTACACCGTCACGGTGAGCACCGGAACCGGCGACGGCACGCTGCGGCTGGACATTCCGAACACCGCCACGATCACCGACCTGGCGGGCAACGCCCTGAGCGGGCTGCCGTTTACCGGCGGCCAGGTTTACACCGTGGACAAAACCGCGCCCGGTGTCACGATGACCTCAAGCGCGCCCAATCCGACCAACAGCGCGCCCATTCCGGTCACGGTCACCTTCAGCGAGCCGGTGACCGGCTTCACCGCAGGCGACATCGCCGTGAGCAACGGTTCGGTGAGCAACTTTGCGGGCGGCGGCGCATCCTACACCTTCGACCTGACCCCCGCCGCCAACGGACTGGTCACCGCCACGATTGCCGCGAACGTCGCCGTCGATGCAGCGGGCAACGGCAACACTGCCGCTTCGTTCAGTCGCACCTACGACACGACCGCGCCCGGCGTCGCGTCGATCACTCGCGCCGACCCGAACCCGACCAGTGCGGCAAGCGTGAACTTTATCGTGACCTTCACCGAAGCGGTCACCGGCGTGGGCGTCGCCGACTTCGCCCTCACGGTCACCGGCATCAGCGGCGCGAGCGTCACCGGGGTGAGCGGGTCGGGCGCTATCTACACCGTCACGGTGAGCACCGGAACCGGCGACGGCACGCTGCGACTGGACATTCCGACTGCCGCCACGATCACCGACCTGGCGGGCAATGCTCTGAGCGGGCTGCCGTACACCAGTGGCGAAACCTACCAGAAAGGCTATCGGGTATTTTTGCCGCTAATAGTAAGATAAGGAACGTGCCATCGTTCTGGCGCCCCATCGCAAGACGCTGAGCCCTGCAGGAGGGTGACAGAATATCTGGAACTCCCTGAAATAACAGGCGGATGGACGAGGGGAATAATGCCCTCGTCCATCTGCCTTCATCACATAACTCCGCCGCACGGCATAGGCGACAAATAGCCAACCGGCAGACGCGCCCTGGCAGTTGCTTCGCTACGATGAACTCAGCGCTGAAGATCGAGCGAGTTGCAAGGAACCGCCTATGGATTGCTCAGGAGTGCCGACGCCAGGTCGCGTGCGCACGCTTGCCGCGGCAGCAGCCGAAAGGCGCGCACTGTTCCGTTCGTTGCTGGAATGCTTCCCCCAGACTGTGCTGGTCGCCGAGACTGACGATGGGCGTGTTGCGCTCGACTATGTGCGGCATCGACGCTTCGACCTGGCGCTGCTCGACATTCCGCTCCGGCGCTTGAGCGGGCTGACCGTCGCTCGTCAGGCGCTTCGCGTTCTCCCCGGCATCGCTGTCGTCATTATTTCGGATATTGACGATCCCCCCTGCCTTCTCGAAGCGCTGCGGATCGGAGTGACCGGCTATCTGCCCGCTGCTGCCGCCCCCCACGATCTTGTCGGCGCGCTGCAACGCATCCTCGCCGGAGAAGTGTTGTTCGATGCGGGGTTCGCCACCCGCGCCCTGCAGCGACTGGCAGTCTCCGATCCGGCGCGACCGATGTTTTCTCCGAAATATCGTTGACCATTGAAGGCATTGTGTCAGGGTCCTCGCCCCGCACGTCGCTTCCTCCTGTCGTGCGACACAGGAACGCCGCCCGGCAAGATATGCCACCCGGCATAGGCGCGATTGCCCAACAGGCAGACGCTGTTGCGCGCCGGTGATGCTACAGTCGAAGCGAGCGGAGACCTTCCGCCAGTTGTGTGAAAAGTGAGCATTGTATGACCCTGCAACGTTACCTGACTCTCTTCTGGCGCTGGCTCTGGCTCATGCTGTTGATGACGCTGATCGCTGGCGGCGCAGCATACCTGGTCAGTCGCCAGATGACACCGATCTATGAAGCTTCGACCACCCTGCTGATCAATCAGGCGCCGGCTGGCAGTTCGTCACCCGACTATCAGGCAGTGCTGACCGCAGAGCGTCTGGCGCGCACCTACGCTGAATTGCTGGTGAAACGTCCGGTGCTTGAAGATGTTGTGCGCGAACTGAACCTCTCGATTGCCCCATCGTTGCTTGCCGAGCGTGTTCGCGTGCGCCCGATCCGCGACACGCAACTGATCGTCGTGACCGTCGAAGACATTGATCCGCAGCGGGCGGCTGATATTGCCAACCGGATCGTCGCCGTCTTCAGTGAGCAAAACCGTGAGTTGCAGTCCGAACGGTTCGCCGAGTCGAAACGCAGCCTGATGAACGAGATCGCCAAACTTCAGGCGGATATCGATGCAACGCAGGCGGAAATCGCCGTCCTGCGCGGTATCGACGACCCAACGCGCCGGGCGCGCCTGGAGGAGGCGCTGGTGCAGTATCGCAGCAGTTATGCCACCGTGCTGCGTAGCCTGGAAGAGGTACGGCTTGCCGAAGCGCAGTTGACCAACAGCGTCAATGTGGTGGAAACCGCCGTTCCCGTGACTACCCCCGTGCGCCCACGGATCGTGACGAACACTGCCATGGCGGCTGTCGCCGGTCTGTTGCTGGCGGTTGGATTGGCGCTGCTGATTGAATATCTCAGTGATCGGGTCAGTTCCGCCGAAGACGTGACTGCCGCTACTCACGTTGGCATGCTGGCAGCCATCGGGCGGATTGACGGCGCGGAGCCGTCAGACAAACTGGTGATGCTGAGGGATCCGTTCTCGCAGGTCGCCGAGGCGTACCAGATGTTGCGCGTCAAACTGGAGATCGCCAGATTTGAGAAGCCGCTGCATACGCTGCTCGTGACCAGCAGCAGTCCTGGGGAAGGGAAGAGCACGACTGCGGCGAACCTGGCGCTGGCGATTGCGCGCTCCGGTAAGCGCGTCATCCTGGTGGATACCGACCTGCGGCGTCCATCATTGCACCGCTTTTTCCGCCACGCCAATCTGCGCGGCGTGACGACGGCGCTGGTGCGCGATCCGTCGGATAGCCTCTACAACCACATGATCGCCACCGGTCTGGAGAATCTGCTGGTGCTGCCGAGTGGTCCAGTTCCCTCCGATCCGGCGGTGATGGTCAGTTCGAAGAAGATGCTCGACCTGATCGATGAACTCAAACGCATGGCGGATGTCGTGGTGTTCGACAGCCCTCCCATTCTTGCCGTGGCGGATGCGATACCGCTGGCGCATATCTGCGATGCCACGCTGCTGGTGGTGCTGGCTGGAGCCACGCGCACCAGTCAGTTGCGCCGCGCCTGTGATCAGTTGCTTCAGGCGGGCGTCGAGCCGCAGGGGGTCGTCCTGAACCGGGTGACGAAAGAACAGGGCGGGTATGACCATTACTACTACTACTACGGACAGAACCGGAAGCGCAGTCGTCGCGGGGTGTTGAGCCGGCTGTTCAAACGGCGACGACGTCGCAATGCCGTTCCAGGAGTTGTCGATACATTGGATACGGTCATGAGCGGCAGCGGGCAGACGCTCTATGGCGCACCGGACGTGGTGGAGGCAACAGTTCACCGGCGCGCGCCGGATATGACCACGCACCCCGACGCACAACCGGCAGTGACCGCCACGACTGCGGTGCAGGGCCTGGACGAGCGGCGGAATGGCAGGGCGCCTCATCAGTGAGGGGAAAGAAGCGCACAATGGCGCACCGACCACAACCAGGAGTTGCGCGTCTCGTGACTGAGACCTACGCCATGCGTCTGATCGCACTGGGATGCCTGGTGATCGCGGCAATTCTGCAGGCGCGCCTGCTCGGTCCTGAAAGCAAAGGTCTGCTTGCAACCGCGCTCGCCTGGTCGGCGCTGATCGGCGGGGTGGCGCTCTTCGGCTCGGATAGCGCCGCGATCTACTTTGTCGCGCGCGCCGCGAGCCATGCGCTGTGGCTGATGCGCACCGGTCTGATCTATGCTGTCGGTCTCGTCATCCTCGCAGGAGCGCCGGTCGGTGCAGCAATTGCATTCATGCCCCTGGCATCGGCAGATCTGAAGATCATCCTGGCAATTGCACTGTTAGCGCCGATTTTTATTCTTACGTCGATATTCAATGCTATTCTGGCTGGATTAAACCATATCCGGTCAATAAACAACGTCAATGTTGCTTCAGCGATTCTCTATACCTTTGCGCTTACAGTATGTTTTTTGCTGCATATTGAGACATTTGAAGCGATCACGGCGGTTGTGATCGGTATACAACTTACGACGCTGATGATGTTCGTTGCTGCTGTGCAGCGCGCTGGCGCCGCCGAATGTCGCGCACCGGAGCTTCCGGCGTTTATGCGCTACGCATTGCAATCGTTCCGCGGCAACCTCGCCGGATTGTTGTTTCTGCGCAGCAGTCTGCTCGTGTTGGGGAGCTTCGCGCCTATCGCGCAGGCTGGCATCTACTCGATAGCGGTCGTTTTTGCGGATGTGGCGTTGATGATGCCCAACACGCTGACCAACATCCTGCTGCCGCGTCTGGCAGGACAGCATCCTGCATTGATCGCTGTGCGCGTCGCTGCCACAGCGCGCTACGCCTTTGCCGGGGCGCTGGCGCTGGCGCTAATGATCGGAGGTGGTGCGTTTCTGGTCGTGCCGGTTGGATTTGGTGAGGCATTCCGTCCGGCTGCACCGGTGGCGCTGCTGCTCTGCATTGGCGCTGCGCTTGGCACACCTGGCATGATCCTGTCGATCTATTTCAATGCCTCTGAACAACCGGAAACGCCAGCAACCGCCGCCTGGATCGGGTGCGGCGTTGTGATCGCCGGTTCACTGGCACTTGTGCCCTTCGCCGGTGCAGTCGGCGCAGCAGTGGCGACCGGTATCGCGCGCGCAGTGACGTCGCTGTTCATCATAGCCCGCTTTTGTCGTGCCAGTGGGCTGAACTGGCGCGCATCACTGGTGTTTCAGGCAACGGATTGGGCGAAGAGTGAACGAAAGATTCATGCTCTCTATGAACAGGTTATCCGCGCTCGTCGCGCCTGAAACTATCCGGACAGGATCGGCGTTGCTGATCGGATTGACTGTCGCACCACTGGTCGGGGTGCTGGCAGCGACACAGCCAGTGCTGCTGCTGTTGTTGCTGAGCGTCGCGGTATGGGTGTTCCTGGTGTTGCGCAGCGACAGCAGTGCTCTCTTCGTGCTCGGCGCTGCGGCGCCACTCCTGTACCTGATCGATATGCGCAGTGCGCTCTTCAGCCAGGCGATCCTGGCGCTCTACGGCGTGGCATTCATCCACGCAGCGCATCAGATCGTCCATCAACCGGAAGCGAAGCGCTGGGACTGGCGACTGGCGATTCTCGTTATCGCCTGGGGCGTGATCGTTGTGCTGGCTGAGCGCGAGCTTTTCAGCGAAGGATTAAGTCTGCGCCGCTTCATTGTTGCCACCATTGGGATGCTCCCCTATCTCTGGTTCGGGATGGCGGCACCACGGATCACAGGGAAACAGGCACACGTGCTGCTCGCCGGGATCACAACCGGCGCAATCATCACGGCTGCCGCGTTTCTGCTCAATTCGCGCACGCTGACCGAAGGGCTTCAGGGGCGCGATGCCTGGATCGATACCTACACCATTATCGGGAGCCTGAAGAACTCGCTCGGACTATTGTGGGTCATCGGATGGATACTCCTGATCGGATGGCGCACCAGAGGAGGTTGGGCGATCAAGGCGCCATTGCTCGCCGTGGTACTGGCTGCCATCCTGTTCTCGTTCAGTCGCTCTTCATATATGGCGTTGATCGCTGCCACGCTGCTGCTGTACCGGGGACGCTCCTCTGCCCTGTGGCTCGCCATCGGTGCAATAGGCGCTTTCGTGCTGTTCGGCTTGCCTGAAGCAGTGTGGGCGCGCCTTGAAATGACCTGGTCGCCGATACGCGGGTTCGATCCATCGGCGGAAGCGCGCATCGAGTTGTGGATTGCTGCGATCAACGCTTTTCTCTCGGCGCCGCTGACGGGCATTGGTTGGGGGAAGTTCAGCGACTACCTGGTGCGCACCGGTCAGGCGCCGGCAGCCGCCGGGCAGGCAGTGTATGACCTCGCATACGCTCACAACTATATTCTGAGCGCATTTGCAATGCTTGGCTTCGGCGGTGGCGTATTGAGCGTGAGCGTTTTTCTCGCTGCGTGGCAACGCACACGCGCACTCATTGCCCGTCAGGTTCATCTGGCGCGGTTGGTGCAGGCAGCAGTGCTGGCGGTCGTGATAGCATCGTTGTTTGGCGAACCGCTGTTCGATCCTGTTCTTTCGTTCGTATTTGTGCTGATCCTGGCATGCCTGGTCAGGCAGGAAAGTGAGCAGTGAATGTCCCGGTCATTACGAATCGTCCATATCGTTGGAAGCGCCTTTGCCGGTGGATGGGCGTTCCATCCACTCTGCCTGCTGCGCGACGCCGGGCACAATGTCTTCCTCATCTGCCCGGAAGAAGGTCCGCTGCCGGAACGGGCGCGTGCAGCCGGCATACCGACGCGGATCGAACCGTTTCCGCGCCGCATCCGGCATGCGCGCAGCGCTGCGGCGTATATCGCGCGTGTGGCGTCCTGGTTGCGCCGTGAGCGGATCGATGTCGTGCACAACCACCTGGCGCCGACCAATGTGTGGGGGCGTCTGGCAGCGCGTGTGGCGGGTGTTCCGGTGCGCCTGACCCAGTGGCCTGGTCCGTTGCCGCTCGAAATTCCTGTGTCGCGGCGGATCGAGATGGCGCTGGCGCCGCTCGACAGTGCAATTATCGCAGCCAGCACCGCAACCCGGCGCATCTATGAGGCATGCGGCGTGATGCGCGGACGGATCCGCCTGATCTACTACGGCTTTCCGTTCGACCCGTTCGATCCAACGCTTGACGGCGCTCCGATCCGGCGCGAGTTCGGCATTGCACCAGATGCGCCGCTGGTGACGATGATTGCCTATATGTACTCTCCCATGAAGGAGCGTTCGTTGCGCGGGCTGAATGTCTTCGACGGGATCGGGCTGAAAGGGCACGAAATCCTGATCGAGGCGGCAGCGCACATGCGCGCGTCACTGCCCGATGTGCGCTTCCTGATCGTCGGCGATGCGCTGGCGCCGGGTGAGGCGGAGAATTACAAACAGAAGTTGTACCGGATGGTTGCCGACCTGGATCTCCAGCAGACGGTGCTATTTGCCGGGAAACGCACCGATATTCCGGCGATCCTGGCGGCGAGCGACGTGGCGGCCGTGCCATCGCTTTCGGAGAATGTCGGCGGCGCGGTCGAACCGTTGCTGATGGAGCGACCGGTGGTTGCCAGCGCCGTCGGTGGGTTGCCCGACGTGGTGCGCAACGGTGAAACCGGCTGCCTGGTTCCGCCACGCGACCCACAGGCGCTGGCGGGTGCGCTGCTGCATACCCTGACCCTGCCTGCCACTGCGCGGCGCGCGATGGGGCGCAGGGGACGGGCAATTGTCCAGGAGTTGTTCGACCTGAACAAAACCGTCGGGCAAACCATGCACCTGTACGAGGAACTGTTGAGTGCTCCTGCAATGAGAGGTCTGCGATGGGCGCGCCGCTGACCATTCTGTATGTCACCGGCTATGGCGCCCACGCATGGGCGTTGCATACGCCACAATTTCTGGCGCGTCGCGGTCACCGGGTCTCGATGGCATGCCCGACCGATTCGCCGATGGAACGCCTGGCACGGCAGGCTGGCATGGAGGTGCATGGCTGGAAGGCGCCACTCCGCCTGACAGAAACCGGTTCCATAGCAGGCGCCGTCAACGCGCTCTACCGCCTGTTTCGGCGGCAGCGCCCGGATGTAGTGGTGTCCTATGCGCTGCCGATCAGCCTGTGGGCGCGGCTGGCGGCGCGGCTGGCAGGCGTGCCGGTGCGCCTGTTCAAGCCGCCGAGCCTGTGGGATCTGGAACTGCCCTATTATCGCATCGCAGAGTACAGCACCGCCTGGATGGACAGCGCGATCCTGGCGTCGAGCCGCGCGCTGGTGCGCTACTATCGGCGGGTGCCGCTTATGCGCACGCCGGTGATGTTGAGTTACTACGGTTTTCCGCTCGAACGGTTTGATCCATCGCTGGATGGGGGAGGCATCCGTCACGAGTTCGGCATCCCTTCCACAGCGCCGGTTGTGACGCTGGTCGCGCATCTGATTCCTCCCATTCGGCGCTTCGACCCGCACTATGGCATCAAGGGGCACGAGGTGCTGATCCGGGCGGCGCGCGACGTAGTGGCGCGTCTGCCGGAGACACGCTTCCTGATCGTCGGCGCGGAACCGGAAGGCGCTGCACGAGGCGCATATGAGGCGCGTTTGAAGCAACTGGCGCACGATCATGGTGTTGATCGCCATGTCATCTTTACCGGAAAACGCACCGATATTCCGGCGATCCTTGCGGCGAGTGATGTGGCGGCCGTGCCATCGCTCTCGGAGAATGTCGGCGGCGCGGTCGAACCGTTGCTGATGGAGCGACCGGTGGTTGCCAGCGCCGTCGGCGGGTTGCCCGACGTGGTGCGCGACGGTGAAACCGGCTACCTGATTCCGCCGCGTGATCCGGGAGCGCTGGCGGATGCGTTGCTGCATACCCTGACCCTGCCTGCTGCTGCGCGACGCGCGATGGGACGCAGGGGACGGGCCATCGTCCAGGAATTGTTCGACATCAATTGCGTGGCGCTGACCGAAGAGCGTATCTTTTACCGTCTGCGAGGCGAACCGGTATGTGCGACCTCAGCATTGTAATCGTCAACTGGAACACCCGCGACCTTCTGCACGCCTGTCTTGCGTCGCTGCCGGAAGCGGCGCGTTCCCTCGCCTGCGAAATCATCGTGGTCGATAACGCTTCGACGGATGGCAGCGTCGAGATGGTGCGCACGACATTCCCGCATGTGCGCCTGATCGCCCTGCCGGAGAACGTGGGGTTTGCGCGCGCCAACAACCTGGGGTTCGCCCAGGCGCAGGGGCGTTACTTTCTCCTGCTGAACCCGGACACCTGGCTGCCATCGGGCGCGCTGGACGACATGGTGGCGCTGATGGATCAGATGCCCGACACCGGCATCCTCGGTCCGCGGCTGCTGAACGCCGATGGCAGCCTTCAGCCGTCGTGCAGTCATTTCCCGACGCTGCTGAACATTGCGCTGGAGAGTTGGGGTATCAGTCGCCTTGCGCCGCAGAACCAGTGGCTGGCGCGGTTCAAGATGACGTACTGGGGGCACGATGACGCGCGCGACGTCGATCAACCGTCCGGCGCCTGCCTGCTGGTGCGCCGTGAAGCCTGGCAGAGCGCCGGTCCGCTCGACGAACGCTTCTTCATGTACTTCGAGGAAGTTGATCTGTGCTGGCGCGTGCGGCGGGCGGGATGGCGGATCCGCTTCACGCCGACGCCGCAGATCACGCACTACGGCGGTCAGAGTTCGCTCCAGAACCTGGATGCGCGAATCACGCAACGGTACGCCAGTCTGTTGATCTTCTTCCGCAAGCACTACGGCGCGCTGACAACGGGTGCGCTCTGCGTTGCGCTTGCGCCGGCGATCCTGTTGCGCGCATGCCTGACGACCGTGCGCGCCATGCTGGCAGGTCAGCGGCGACAGTGGGACTACGCCGTGCAGTACTGGCGCGTAACGGCTTATGTGTGCAGGTTGGCGATCGGTATGCAGTAATGCCAGAGGAAGCGATGAAGGTGCTCTTTCTCACACGCTACAGTCAGAGAGGCGGCAGCAGTCGCTACATGGTGCATCAGTATCTGCCAGCGTATGCACAGGCCGGCATGACCTGCACGGTCGCGCCCCTGTTCGACGACCGCTACTTCGATTTTGGCGTGCTTGATCGTCCGACAGGGATCGGGGAAATTGCGCGTCACAGCCTGTACTATGCACGCCGCGTTCTGCTGCGGTTGCGAGCGCTGATCGATTCACACCGCTACGACCTGGTCGTGCTCGAAAAGGAACTGTTCCCGTATGTGCCGTATGGCTTCGAGGAATGGCTGCGGCGGCGTGGTGCGAAACTTGTTGTGCTGTTCGATGATGCCACATATGCGTACTATCGACAGCATCCATTTCCCCTGGTGCGCCTCCTCTGTCGCGGCAAGATCGAACGCATCGTGCGCGGCGCCACGCACGTGATCGTCTGGAACGACCATCTGGCAGGGTATATGCGCCGCCTGAATCCGCGCGTTTCGGTGGTGAACAGCGGGGTTGACATCACCCGCTATCCGCCGAAGGATTACCGCGCACCTCGCACGACGGATCGACTGGTCATCGGCTGGATCGGCACGCCGAATGGTTTTCCCTACCTCCGCTCATTGGAGACGGTCTTTGCCGAACTGGCGCAGCAGTATCCCATCGAACTGCACGTGATCAGTTCGATGGCGTACAGCAGCGCACATGTGCAGGTAGTCAACCGCACATGGAGTATGCAGACCGAAGTGCAGCATCTCCACGACCTGGACATTGGCGTGATGCCGTTGCCGAATGATGAGTGGACGCAGGGCAAGAGCGGCGTCAAAGCTGTGCAGTACCTGGCGGTCGGCGTCCCGGCGGTCTGTTCACCGGTCGGCGTGGCGCGCCGGTTGATTACCCACAATGTGAACGGGATGCTGGCAGACCACCCGACTGCGTGGCGCTGCGCATTGACGCGATTGCTCGACGATCCAGACCTGCGGGAGCGCATGGGCATGGCGGGTCGCGCGACGGTCATTCAATCGTATTCCACTCAATCAGTTGCGCCGCGTCTGGTCGATATCCTGCTCCAGGCAGGGCGCAGTGCATAGAAAGGACGTTCCATGACCCTGCGGGTGGCGCATATCACAACGGTCGATCAGTCGCTGCGCTATCTGCTGCTCAACCAGATGCGCAGCATCGCTCAGGCGGGCTATGAGGTGACCGGCATCTCCGCGCCGGGGAGCGACGTTCCGGTTATTGAGTCGATGGGCATCCGCCACATCGCTGTCCCCCTCACGCGACGCCTGACGCCCTTCGCCGATCTGCGCGCGCTGGTGCATCTGTACCGCATCTTTCGACGAGAACAATTCACGATTGTGCACACTCATACCCCCAAACCGGGACTGCTGGGACAACTGGCGGCGCGCATGGCGGGGGCGCCGGTGGTGGTCAACACCATCCACGGCTTTTATTTTCACGAGCACATGCCGCCTGCGCAGCGGCGCTTCTACATTGCAATGGAACGCATCGCAGCTCGTTGCTCCGATCTCATCCTCTCGCAGAGCCGCGAGGACCTGGATACCGCCATCCGGCTGGGCATCTGTCCACGCGAGCGCATTCAGCTGCTCGGCAACGGCATCGATATCCAGCGCTTTGATCGGAACCGGGTCGATCCAGCAACCCTGGCGCACCTGCGCTCGACGCTGGGATTGCCGCCGGACGTCCCGGTGATCGGGTTCGTCGGGCGATTGGTGGTCGAAAAGGGTATTCTCGAACTGGCGCGCGCCGTTCAGCAGGTACAGTCGCGCTTTGGTCCGGTAACACTGCTGATCGTCGGCGGCGTTGATCGAGAAAAAGCAGGGGCGCTCAACCACGAGGACATTCAGGCGGCTGCGGGAACGGCGACATGCATCTTCGCCGGGGTTCGCCAGGATATGCCCGACATGTATGCATTGATGGACGTATTTGCGCTACCTTCGTACCGTGAAGGATTTCCGCGCGCGCCGATGGAGGCGTCGGCGATGGGAGTCCCGTGCGTGGTTACCAATGTGCGCGGTTGTCGCGAGGCGGTGGAGCACGAACGCAACGGGCTGATCGTGCCGCTGCGTGACGTGGATGCGCTGGCGGAGGCGTTGATCAGCCTGTTGCGCGATCACGACCGACGCAGGGCGATGGGTGATGCCGGACGCAGGATGGCGCATGAGCAGTTTGACGAACGGCTGGTGTTTCAACGGGTTCTTGCCGCATACCATCGGCTCCTGCACGAAAAAGGCGTCCAGGCGTCGGAGAGCGCGGCGACCGGCAAGGCATAGCAGTATGTATCGCCGTCATCTGAAGCGTGTGTTCGATCTCTGCGTCGCCAGCATTGCGCTGGTTGCATTCGCGCCGTTGCTGTTGATCCTGGCGGCGCTGGTGCGGATACAACTGGGTGCGCCGGTGATCTTTCGCCAGCAGCGTCCGGGGCTGCACGGACGACCATTCACGCTGCTGAAGTTTCGCAGCATGACCGATGCGCGTGATGCGGAAGGCAACCTGCTGCCAGACGAGCAACGCCTGACGCCGTTCGGTCGTTTTTTGCGCAGCAGCAGCCTCGATGAACTGCCGGAACTGATCAATGTGATCCGCGGCGATATGAGCCTGGTAGGACCACGCCCGCTGCTGATGGAGTATCTGGGTCGCTACACCCCTGAGCAGATGCGCCGGCACGAGGTGCGTCCCGGCATCACCGGATGGGCGCAGGTCAACGGACGGAACGCAATCAGTTGGGATCAGAAATTCGTGCTGGATGTCTGGTATGTCGATCATCTCTCGTTCTGGCTCGATCTGCGCATCCTGGCATTGACGATCTTGCGGGTTGCGCAGCGTGACGGGATCAGCCAGCGTGGGTGCGCCACAACGACCATATTTCAGGGAACATCGGAAGGCGGGTACCAATGAAGCGTGTATTGATCATTGGCGCTGGCGGGCATGCGCAGGTGGTCGCCGACATTCTGCTGCGGATGCACGAAGCGGGCGCCAATCTGTTGCCGATCGGGTACCTCGACGATAATCCGCACCTCTTCGGCGAATGGCGATTGGGGTTGCCGATCCTCGGTCCGCTCGCTGTCATTGACGCGATTGAACACGATGCGCTGGTGATCGGGATCGGCGATAACCAGACGCGCAAGGCGATCTATGAACGTCTGGCTGCGTGTGGTAAGCAGTTCACGGTTGCGTGTCACCCATCGGCAATTATTGCGCGTGATGCCATCATCGGTGCGGGAACGGTTATTGCTGCGCGCGCCGTCGTGAATGCGAGTGCGCGCGTCGGCGTAAACGTTATTCTCAACAGCGGAAGCATTGTCGAGCATCATAACTGCATCGGCGCCCACGCTCACATTGCGCCGGGATCAACCCTCGGCGGCGGCGTTGTGGTCGGCGAAGGGGCGCTGATCGGCATCGGCGCAACCGTGCTGCCACAGTGCACGATTGGCGCGTGGAGTGTGGTTGGCGGCGGTGCGCTGGTGACCTCGGCGGTTGATGATCACCTTGTGGTCACCGGCATCCCGGCTCGACCGCATATGACTGTCCCGCGCAACGGACATCCCCGTCATCGGCGCGCCCACGTGCGGGTATAACGTCCGGTCGCACCTCCTGGTAGAAGATCGCCCTCCAAACCCTCGTCTGGATGCCCTGTTTCCCTGCTGCATTTCCAGGCGCTGTTGCCCCTCATCCCCCCAGCCCCCTTCTCCCACAAGGGGAGAAGGGGGAGTCTGGGTCTCCTGCTGCCTGAAACGGGAGATGGCACGCCAGGGCTTGCCAAAAAACCTGCCCCGTAAGCCTGCGAGGTCGGGACATCCTCGCTCCACTTTGTGACCCATCATGGGAGCGCGGGCAGCGTGCTCTCGACTGCTATCCTGACGCCCTTTTTCCCTTCTGCGTTCCCGTGCGCGTTTGCCCCTCATCCCCCCGACCCCCTTCTCCCACAAGGGGAGAAGGGGGGGTCTGGGCGTCCTGCTGCCTGAAACGGGAGATGGCACGCCGGGGCTTGCCAAAAAACCTGCCCCGTAAGCCTGCGAGGTCGGGACACCCTCGCTCCACTTTGTGACCCATCATGGGAGCGCGGGCAGCGTGCTCTCGACTGCCCTGCGAGGTCGGGACACCCTCACTCCACGGCAAACGTCGCCGATCTGACTGCGAACAGATGGTTGGCGGCGAGCGTATGTTCGGTGTATAATGCCTGTGCTGAAGGAATGGATACTCAATACCATTTTATCGAAGCGCAAAGCGCTTCCTGAGATGCTGTGTCTGCGCTACCCTATCGTCGCTCGTCAGTTCGCACTGTTTCCTGGTCAGGAATGGGATTTGGCGTTCTTGTGCTGATTGCCAGCCTGATCCTCCCGCTGCTTGTCGCGCCCTGGCTGATTGTCGATGATGCTGGCGAAACGGCGGATGCGATTGTTGTTCTGGGAGGCGAGGCATATCCGCCGAACCGCACCATCCACGCGCTGAACCTCTACAAACAGCAGCGTGCGCCGGTGGTGGTGTTCACCGGCGGCGCGCTGCCCGGTCAACCGCCTGAAATTTCATCGGCACGGGTTGCACTGCGGTATGCGCTGGCGCGTGGGTTGCCAGCAGAGGTCGCGCTGGTGGTGGATACCGCGCAGAGCACCTACGACGAAGCGACGCTGGTGCGCGACCTGGCAGCGCATCACGGGTGGCGTTCGCTGATCATTGTCACCGACCCGTACCACACGCGACGCGCTGTGCGCACCTTTCGCTCGATCATTCCAGATGTGCAGGTGACGGCGAGTGTTGCGCCGTTCCTTGACACCTTCGCCGACCCATTGAGTCGCGGTGTGCGTGTCTGGCGTTACGCTGCCGCTGAACTGATCAAAATGGCGTTCTACCGACTGCACTACGGCATTCCGCTGAGGTAGCGGTTACTTTCTGGTTGCCCATACTGGCGCGCGTTTCTCGATGAACGCATCGACGCCTTCCTGCGCGCACGGTTCCATCATATTGCATGCCATCGTTTCGCCCGCCAGCCGGTAGGCATCTTCGATGCCCATTTCGATCTGGCGGTAGAACAGCGATTTGCCGAGTGCAATCGCTTCGGCGGGTCTGGCGATGATCGCATCGACCAGCCGCTGCACTTCAGCGTCGAGTCCGGCAGGTGGCGCGACCCGGTTGACCAGACCAAGCGCCTGTGCGGTGCGGGCGTCGATAAAGTCGCCGGTGACCAGCATCTCGAAGGCGGCTTTGCGCCCGATATTGCGTGACAACGCCACCGCCGGGGTCGAACAGAACAACCCGACGCTGATGCCGGAAACGGCAAATGTTGCATCTTCGGAAGCGACGGCCAGGTCGCACATGGCGACCAGCTGGCATCCGGCGGCTGTGGCGATGCCGTGCACACGCGCAATGACCGGTTGCGGCATGCGCTGGATCGTCATCATCATGTGCGAGCAACGCGCAAACAGGTCTTCATAGTACGCCTGACTGGGATTGGCTCTCATCTGTTTCAGGTCGTGACCGGCGCAGAAGGCTTTCCCCTGCCCCGCGATGACGACTACTCGCGCCTGCGGGTTGGCTGCTATGGCGTCCAGTTCCGCCTGGAGCGCGGCGAGCATCTCTTCGGAGAGCGCGTTGAACTGTCGCGGGCGGTTCAGCGTCAGTCGCACCACGCCACGCGCATCATAGTCGGCGAGCACGTATGGCTCGGTGACAGGAAGGGCTTCAGTTGTTTGCATGCAGGTCTCCTCTACGTCTCAGTCCGGGCGGCGCTGTGTTGCATGATACCAGAAAAGCGTCCAGACGCCAGGAAACGGTGCAAAAACACGCACCATCCTAATCCGTCAACCCTTCCCGGCGGGCAATGTTGGCGGCTTGCGTGCGGTTCTCTGCCTGGAGTTTGGCAAGAATATTCGAGACGTGGTTCTTGACCGTGCCCTCGGTGATGGAGAGACGCCCGGCAATCTCGCGGTTGCTCAACCCTTGCGCCAGCAACACCAGCACCTCGCGTTCGCGCTCCGACAGGTCGAAAGGTATGGTCCCGGCGCGCCGTCTGCCGGTTGCCGCTTCGCGCAGGGTGCGCGAGGCGATCTCTGGCTGGATGAAGACCTCACCGGCGTGAACGCGCCGGATCGTCTGCAGGAGCGCTTCAGCTGGGGCATCTTTGAGCAGGTAGCCCATCGCACCGGCGCGGACGCTCTGAAACACATAATCATCACGGTCGAAGGTGGTCAGCACAATGATGCGCGCCTGAGACCACGCGGCAATAATCGCGCGTATGGCCTCCACACCGTTCATGACCGGCATCTGCACATCCATCAGGATGATGTCGGGCCGTAACCGGAGCGCCTCTCGCACCCCTTCTGCGCCGTCCCTCGCTTCTCCGACCACACGGATGCTTTCTTCAAGATCAAGAATGGTCCTCAAGCCCTGGCGCATGAGGGTCTGATCTTCGACGATCAGGATGGATATGTCCGACTGCTGCACGATGATGCCTTCCCTTCGTCTGGATGCGTTCTATCACATCCCGCCGGATTGCTGCAACATCAGCACGCTTTGCGTTCCTGCGCAATGAGCGGTAGCGCCGCCTCAATCGTCGTCGCCCATGAATGATGCCCATGTGAGGTTACAGACAGGATGCCGCCGACTCCCTCCACCCGTTCCCGTATGCCGCGAAGACCATAGTGACCAGGGCGCTCGAAGGCGTCCGCAGGCAGACCCACGCCGTTGTCGCGGATGCAGAGGCGCACCTCCTGTGGCGAAACTGTTGCGGCCACTTCTGTGGATGTGGCGTGTGCGTGCTTCTCGACATTGGTCAGGGCTTCCTGCGCGACCATCCACAACGTTTCGGCAAGGACTGGCGGGATGCAGTCGATTGCAGGATCAATGTGGCAATTGACGTTCATCCCGCTGCGCTGGCTGACTGCCACGCAGTGTTCCAGCAGCGCCTGATGCAACGAACGATCACCCAGACCGGGGGTGCGCAAACCAGCGATAGTGCGCCGGAGCGCAGCCATGCTTTCGCGCACCTGGGTCTTCATCGCATCTATCTGCGCATCTGCGCGCTGCGGATCGACCCGGTAGAGGCGCTGCGTCGCTTCCAGTTGCACGCTCAACGCCGCCAGCGTGTGACCCAGATAGTCGTGCATGTCGCGCGCGATGCGTTCGCGTTCCCGTAGTTTCGCCAGTTCGATAGCCTGGTCCCGGCTACGCTCCAGTTCACGGCGCGCTGCTTCGAGTTCGGCAATGAGCCGCCCGCGTTCGCTACTGGTGCGCATCGTATAGTACAGGAGCAGATATGTCCCGATGGTCAACAATCCGATGCCGCCATTCGCAGCCGCCAGACCTGGATCAAGGTTCTGGATGCGCCAGTCTGCCGATTGGAGCATCGTCAGCAGCAGAATCGTCACAACAGTGACGATGGCGGGCAGTGGCGTCAGAAGCCCGAACGATTGCCCCACCATCATGAAGATCAGACCAAAAAAGTGCTCGAACAGGTGCGACTGGATCAGCCAGGCGACGAGGCCTCCGCCGAAATAGATCGCCTGCTGCCAGAGTGACGGGGGCCAGCGTTGCGCAAAGACATAGAGCCGCAGATACACCCCCAATTGGGCCGCCAGCAGCGCCGTAACCACTGCGACGCGCCAGTCCAGCGCCGCACGCTGCTGCCAGATCGTTCCGACTGCATATGCCAGATAGATCAGGGTCGTGACGATGTGCCAGAACCGGACATAGGGTACAAAAATGTGCGCAGGCAATGGCAAATCAGGATGGTCCTGAAACATCCTGTTTGCCGGAACGGACCTTGCGCGGAGCGATTTCATAGCCAGAATCCTACACCACGATCAGCCTGCCTGCAACCGATCCCTTGCGGACGCCCCAACGTCGCAGTCCTGCGTCGGGCGTCCACGTCTAACATTCCCATCTTCCACCTGCAACCTTTTCACCTGCTTCCCTGCCAGCGGAAAAAGCGAACCGCCAGGATGCCCGCCGCCAGGGTATAGCCGATGGCGAGCGCCAGGTTGCGCGCTCCATCTCCACCCAGGTCGCCGGTGATCAATGGCGCTCGCACCAGATCGCCGACGGCGTAGGCGGGCAGAAGACGCGCCGCTCTTTGCAGCCATTCCGGCATATTCGTGACAGGAATGACCAGCCCGGCGATGAACAACTGTATGAAGTACAGCAATTGCCCGACAGCAATGGCGATTTTCTGATCGGGCGACAGACTGCTGATGCATTGCCCCAGCGCCACCGAGACAATCACCGCCAGCAGGATCATCGGCAGACTCAGGATCAATCGGTCGAACGGGACGCTCCAGCCAAATGCGATGGCGGCGAACCCCATAACCAGCGCCGTCTGTGCAAGACACATCACCACATTGACGATCATGAATGCGCCCACGAGGTATGCCGCAGGTGTTGGCGTCGCCTTTAAGCGCCATAACACGCCGGTTGCGCGCATGTTGGTCATAAATGCAGAACCGCCGAGCATGCCGAACGATAGAATATTCAGCACGACAATACCCGGTACGACCCACTGCATGAATGTGGCGCCATCAACATCCGTCCCGCCGAAAACAAAGCGATAGATGACCAGCAGGAACACCGGGAAGACCAGGTTCCAGAATACGACCATTGGTTCACGCGCATACGACAGCATCAGCGCTCTTGCGAGGATGAAAAAGCGTTTCATAGCTGGCTCAGGCTCCTTCCTGTCAATTTGAGGTACACATCTTCCAGGTTAGGCTGGCGCACAGTAATATCGCGCACCAACCGTCCGTACTGTTGCGCCGCCATGTAGAGCGCCTGCAGCGTGGCTTCAGGATTTGCCGTCTCGATTTCGAGTCGTTCGCCGACGTAGCGCATCTCCAGTGCGCCAGTCAATGGCGGAAGGGCGTCCAGCGGCAGATCAACCGTTGCTTTCAGCACCGGTCGCACGTCGGCTGCGGCGATCAAGCGGTGCGGCGAGTCGCACGCCACGATGCGCCCCTCATCTAAGATCGCTACGCGCCCGCACAGCGACTCCGCTTCGTCCATACTGTGCGTTGTGATCACAATCGTGCGCCCCTGATCCTTCAGTGTGCGGATCATGCGCCAGACTTCGCGGCGCGCAGCCGGATCGAGCGATCCAGTCGGTTCGTCGAGCAACACAATTTCCGGGTTGGTGGACAGTGCGATTGCCAGCGCCAGACGCTGCTGCTGCCCGCCCGACATCTGTTTCGCCCGCCGGTGCGCCTGATCAACAAGGGCGAACTGTTCCAGCAGTTCCAGTATCCTGCTGCGCGATGGGTAGACTTCGTAGAGCGCAGCGTAGACTTCGATGAGTTCGGTCGCAGTCAATCCGTCGATCAGCGCAGTGCTCTGGAGTTGAATGCCCAGTTTGCGCCGGGCGCGTTGCGGATCGCGCAGCACATCGATGCCAGCGACGACGATGGCGCCGGTATCCGGGCGATGCAAGCCCTCGATGCACGAGAGCAGCGTCGTCTTGCCTGCGCCATTGGGTCCGAGCAGACCAAAGATGTCGCCGCGCTGCACGTCCAGAGAAACGCCCTTCAGCGCCTCGACGCGCCGTTGCCCTTTGCCATAGTGCGCGCGCACATCACGTATGTCAATCGCCAGTTCGCTCATGGCAGCCTCCTGTTCGTTCGCTCTCAGCGTAGCGCGAAACCGGTGATCGGTGAAGTGCGGGAGGATAGATTGTGAAAATGTGCGAGAAGGGGGATGCCGCAATGTGACGAAGGTCATAGTGACAACGGGCGATAGTTGCATTCCTGCGCCTTTCCATAGATAATAGCGCCCCACGGTTTCCTTCAGCATGGCAGTGAGCAACATATGTACGACCTTCTCATTCGCGGCGGGCATGTGATCGACCCGGCAAACCATCGCAACGCTCCCTTCGACGTTGCGATCAGCGGTGGACGCATTGCGGCGGTGGCGGAGTCCATCGATCCGGCGCAGGCGCGCGCTGTGATCGACGCGACCGGTCAGATTGTGACGCCTGGACTGGTCGATCTGCATACCCATGTCTACTGGGGCGTTACCTACTGGGGAATTGAAGCCGACCCGGTTGCGGCGCGCAGCGGGGTGACCACCTGGGTGGATGCTGGCAGCGCTGGCGCGTACAGTTTCCCCGGCTTTCGCCACTTCATCTGCAATGCCAGCCGGGTGCGCATATTCGCGTTTCTCAACCTGTCAGCGATCGGGCTGATTGCGCCAACCTGGGAGTTCGCCAATCTCGATTATTGCGACATCGATCTGGCAGCCAGGACGATCGAAGAGAATCGCGATATGCTCGTCGGGATCAAGGCGCGCATCGATCACAACACCACGCGCGGCGTCGGCATCCGCCCGCTGGAACTGGCGCGCACCCTCGCCGACCGGGTGGCGCTGCCGCTAATGGTGCATATCGGCAACGCTCCGCCGGCGCTTGACGAGATTGTTGCGCTCCTGCGCCCCGGTGACATTCTGACCCATTGCTTCACCGGCGGCACGCATCGCCTGCTCACCGACGACGGACGCCTCTCCCCGGTTGCACGCACGCTGCAGGAGCGTGGCGTGCTGCTCGACATCGGGCACGGAACCGGGTCGTTCAGTTATCGGGTGGCTGAAGCAGCACTGGCGGAAGGGCTGCTGCCCGACATTATCAGCAGCGACATTCATCAACTCAGTGTGCAGGGACCAATGTTCGATCTGCCAACGACACTCTCAAAGTTTCTCAATCTGGGCATGTCGCTCCCCGATATCATCGACCGGGCAACCCGCCGACCGGCGCTGGCGATCGGGAAACCGGAACTCGGAACATTGCAGCCTGGGGTGCCAGCGGATGTGGCGCTCTTTCGCCTTGAAGAAGCGGACGTGACATTCTACGATGTCGAGATGAATCCGCGCGCTGGCAACCGGCGCCTGGTCTGCACGATGACGATCGTTGATGGGCAAGTGCTGCCGCAGCGGGCGGAACGCGCACCGGCGATCTGGGCGATTTTGCCGGAGCATCAGCGGCGCATCCTCGATCAGGGTTGAATTGCAGCGAATGTTCGCAGCGCCGTCACCTCATCCGTACAACCGCATCCCCACCCGGTACCCGCCATCGACGCAAAGGGCGCTGCCGGTGATGTAATCGGCATCGTCGCTGGCAAGAAACACCGCCGCACGACCAATATCGTGCGGCGTTCCCAGGCGTCCCCATGGTATCTGCTGCGCTGCACGCTGCAACTCTTCCTCGGTGGCGAATTTGCGTTCGCCGGGGGTGTCGATATGCCCTGGATTGATGACATTCACATTGATGCGGTACGGCGCCAGTTCCGCCGCCATTGTCGATGCCAGGTGGTTGACCGCCGCTTTTGCCATGTTGTACGCTGCGCTGGTCGGCAGCGGAATCTGCGCCAGGATCGAACCAATAATGATGATTTTGCCAGGACCGCCGCGCGCGACCATGTGGCGCGCCGCCGCCTGGCAGGTGTGAAAGACGCCGAACTGCGTCACCTCGATGGTGCGCAGCACATGCTCCCACTGCGCCTCCACCACGAGTTCCCGGATTGAAAACGCAGCATTGGCAACCGCAATATCGACCCGTCCAAACTGCTCGATGGCTGCGGCGAACACCTGATCGACGGCATCCCGATCCGCCACATCGCCGTACACCACCAGCGCACGCCGACCGATTGCCTCGATGTCGGCGGCGGTGGCGCGGGCATCGACCACCCCCGGAGCGTCGGGCGGCAAATCGTTGAGCACGACGTCGGCGCCCTCTTCCGCCATGCAGAGCGCAATCCCCCGACCAATGCCACGCGCTGCACCGGTGATGAGCGCAACTTTATCCTTCAATCGCTGCATTGCGAATCCTCTCACCGTGTTATTCTGCGAGCATCAGATACCCGAAGCAGGAGGGTTTGTGAAAATCGGCAGGCGTTGTGTATGTTGGCGACCAGCAACTGAACTCCGGTTCTCCATCGCGCGGACGTTCGATCCGAAAAAAATTGGCGCGCCAGAGCGACGGAAGCGGCTCACACGTCAGGCAGCGCCAGGGCAACGCCAGAATCGCCGTCCAGCGCCCCACAGCGTCCTCACGGCGCGCCCACCAGCGCGCATCAGCGTTCCATGCCGTATCGACGCGCAACGTGGCGCGTCGCTCGTCCGGGTTGCTGATCCGTGCATCGAAGAAGATGCCATTCGGACTGATCTCAAACTCGAAATAGTCTACCGGCGTTTCCTTGCCGGGGCTGATGAACAGTTCGACCGCTTCTTCATCGTAGATCGGATCGTCGCGCTCGCAATATGTCCCCCAGATGTCGCAGTCGTCACAGTCGAAACGAACATACAGCGCGTCCGCATCGTACCCAAGACGTACAACCGTCTGCTGGGTGGCAGGTCCGCTTCCATCAGCCAGGATGAATGGCGTTATTGCTGGCAGCGTAATCCACTCCCACGAGAAGGGATCGCTGCCAGCTGACCAGTGTGCTGGAACGTGCGGGACAGCGTGGTACGGTAGATCGGGCATCGTCGCCTCTCCTATTCCCATATGCGCAACTCCTGGCGCACGCCGCGCATATCAACCTCAAACTCCAGACCGGCAATCGGCGGACGGCTGTAGTACCAGTGGAAGGCATGCACTGCGGCGACGCCGAGCGGCGAAAGCAGGATATCGGTCAGAAAATCGAGCGGCGAGTGAACCGAATAGACCGTCATATCGGTCACATCATCGATGCCGCATCCCAGCGCAGCCAGGCGTTGCAGCATCACGCGCATCACAAACGACGCTTTCGTGCGCATTGCCTCCGGTGACGTCTGACCTTCGGCAATAATCCCGTGCTCGTCAAGATCGCCGGCGCCAGCAATCACGAACGTGCGACCGGTCGTGGCTGCTGGCACGGTATAGGAGAAGGCATAGAGCGACGGTTCTTCAGGCGGGAGATAGGCAGGCGCGACATTGGTGCGCGCCACCGGGTTCACCTCATCGAGCAGAATGCCGCGCGTTTGCAACTCGATGCGATACTCAGCGTTGAATGCACGGAAGTCTTCCATGCTCCACGGCTTCGGGGAACGGAGTTCGATGGCGCACAGCGCAGTCGCCGGTCGTCCGACCGTTGCGAGATAGCGGTCGATCAGGGCGAAACCGGCGCGATACGGCAAGGGACGCTGCAATGTCGCCCGCACAATCTCGAACCCCGGTAGCGCAACGACACCGGCGGAATAGGGGGGACCGCCGGGCAAAAACGCAAACCCGCCAGAAGGATGATTGACCAGGTGCATGACACGCTCCCTTTCACAACTTGATCGCCCCCTCGGTCAACCCTTTGAAATAGAGACGCTGGAAGAGGGCGAAGATAATGATACCAGGAGTCACGGCAATCACATACACCGCAGCGATGCGCGGATACGCCCACTGCCCCATGCCGGAGTGCGCCGAAGCCAGCACAACCGGCAGGGTGCGCGTCGCCTGATCGTTCGTCAGGGTGACTGCCAGCAGGTACTCGCCCCACACACCGACGAAGTTGACCATGGACACGACGACAATGCCGTTGAGCAGGAGCGGCAGGAGCACCAGAAATAGGGTGCGCCACGGTCCGCACCCATCCATACGGCTTGCCTCGACCAGTTCGTGCGGCAACTGCTCGAAGATCCCGCGCATGATCAGGACGCTGACCGCCAGGTTCAGCGTCACATAGGGAAAGATCAAACCGACGACCGTGTTGAGCAACCCCAACTGACGCTGAATCTCATAGATCGAGATCAGCGAGAGCAGGCGCGTCGGGAAGAAGAGCGATGCGATCAACAGCCAGATCAACAGCATCCGTCCGGGCAACTTCACATGCACCAGCGCATAGCCGCCGAGAATAGCGCAGAAGGTTGTGATGGCAACCGTTGCCAGCGTCACAAAAATGCTGTTGAACATATTCTGCGGCAATGTCTGAATGCGGGTGAGCACGAACCCGTAGTGGCTGAAATCGAATTGGCGGGGCCAGAAGTTCGTTGAGTACGACTCTGGCAGCGACTTTACCGACATCAGCAACACCCAGATCAGCGGCAGCACGATGATGACCAGAAAAACGTTGATCACCGCATGTCGGGCGATGAGACCGGTTGGGAAACGGCGCCGGCGATGGCGCTGAATTGCCGCAGCCACAGACCACCTCCAACTAATCGCGCGACCGGAATACGTAGAGCATCCCGACCACAAAGACCATCATGATCAGCGCCCCCAGCCAGCCAATCGCCGCAGCATATCCCTGCAACCAGTCGCCGATACGGAACGCCAGATCGTACATATAGACCGTCCAGGTATACGTTGGCGAGGTACGCTGAAAACCGCCGAAGATCAGATACTCATCGATCACCGACATTGCGGTGCCAAAGCGTAACACGACCAGGATCGAGAGGATCGGTAAAAGACGGGGAACGATCACGCGCCAGAAGAGTTGCCATTCACTCGCGCCGTCGATGCGCGCCTGCTCGGAAAGGTCTTTGGGTACGGCAGCAAGACCGGCAAGAAAGAACATAGTGTGGTATCCAAGCCCCCACCAGACTTCCATGATGATCACGGCTGGCAGTGACAGGGGTGTGCCGCCCAGCCACTGCGGCGCCGTCTGGCGGGTGAAGATGCCCAGCCACTCGACCAGGATGGTATTAACCGGACCGATCTGGAAATCGAAGAGCCACTTCCAGAGCACGAACACCAGCGGACCGGGAATGACAGCGGGAATGAGCAGTACAATCCGGTAGAATGACGAGAGCCACGGCGTGGTCACCCGGTCGATCAGCACTGCCAGCACCAGCGGGATCAGGATGGTGAGTGGAACGAACGCTGCGGTAAATGCAAACGCGCGCAGGAGGCCAACATGAAAGAGCGGATCATTGAGCGCGTTGATATAGTTCTGCAATCCAACGAAGTTCGGCGGATTGCGTTCCAGATACTTGTAATCGGTGAAACTCAGAACAAAGACGCGGATGATCGGATAGATCTGCCAGCCGACAAAGAAGAAGGTTGCCGGCACAAGAAACAGCAGGTTGGCGTAATCAGCCATCCGGTAGGTCGAACGCCACGTGCGCGCTGCACTTGCCACCCTGGAAGTTACCGTCGCCATACTCGCCTCTTCCACGATCGTCCATCCGTCCTTGAGATCGTAGAGACGTTGCAATGCAACGTTCCTCCACTGCAACGTCTCTGCGCGTTATGCCCGCCTGCAACCTGCAACCTGCAACCTGCTCCTACCCGGCTTTCGCAATCTCCGCCGCCACTGCGTCCTTTGCCTTCTGCAACGCCGCTCGCGGATCCGATTCCTTGCCGGTGAGGTATTCTTCCCAGAACGGCTTCCCGATAACGAACTGCGTCAACCCAAAGGGATGGTTCGTGATAGCGCGCGCACGCTCGAACTGTTCCCGCACCAGCGCCACGAACGGCTGCATCCAGTCAGGCTTGTTCGCCTCCCATTCAGCATAGATCGATTTATACGGCGGCAACTGACCTGGATGCGCAGTCGGCGATCCGGCGATCGAGTCCTTCCAGATCTGCTGATTGTACGTCAGCGCACGCATATACTCGACCGCCTTTTCCTTATTCTTGCCGTACTTGAACAGACATGCGCCGGTCGTCCAGAAGACGGTGCCACCCTGACTGTTCGCAAAGCGCGGCAGACCCGCCATTTGCAACTTGTCGGAGAACCCGCCGGTCTGGGCGAAACGGAGCGGTGCGTTGAAATACTTCGTGTAGTAGGCAACCTGTTGCGCCGCAAATGCTCCTTCGTCGGGGGTGTTGTTCACGCCGCCGTCGGTTGTCCCTTCATTGAGAATATCGGGGTTCGCCAGGTCTTTGATCTTCTTCATCAGGATCAGCGCTTCGACGGCTGGCTCGCTGGTAAAGTCGAACAAACCTTCGGGCGTGTAGACGTTTGTGCTCAGGCTATGGGTGAATGGCGCCAGCGAGCGCCACCCGCGCGCGTCGTACGTCGCGCCATACGGCGCCGCGCCGGAGTCGACCACCTGCTTCGCGTTCGCCAGGTATTCGTCCCAGGTCGTCGGAACGGTCGTAATGCCTGCCTTGTCCGTCAGATTGCTGTTCCAGGCCATGCCGATCACGTCGAGCAGGAAGGGCCAGCTGTAGAGTTTGCCATTCACGGTGCACTCTTCGCGGATCGGCGGAAGAATGTCGTCAAGCACATCTTTGGGAATATAGTCGTCCCACGGTTCGATCACATCCGCCTTGATCAACTGGCTCATTTCGACGAACGGTGTCATACCGACATAGACATCCCACGTGCTTTCCTGGTTCTTCGCCTCGGCGACAAAGCGTTCGATGCCAAAACCCTGCACCGGCGCGATCTGGAAGTTCAACCCCTCGAATGTGCTGTTGACCTGTGGAATAGATGGATGGAGATCGACGATCCATTGGTAGAACGTTGGCGTCAGCGGTCGTGTCGATGTTTGCGCGGGCGCGCTCCCCGGCGGGGTAGTCGGCGCTGTTCCGCCACAGGCGGCAAGCAGCGCGCCACCGGCGGCAGTGACCGCACCGGTTGCCAGCAGCCGCAACATCTGGCGGCGGGTGAGGGTTGAACGGGATCCGTGTACCTGCGTGTCTGATCGTTCGGGAATCTTCATGCGACGCCTCCTTCCGATAAACGTGACCTACGTCGAATCGGCAACAAGACGCCTGACCGTCTTGATTGCTCACCGGCATGCTGCATTGAGCAGATGCGCCCTGGAAGATGCCACGGGCGACTATGTTGGGAAATAGCAGCGCAAGAACGTAGCGAGCGCGGGCGGGCGCGCCGCTACCATCGTCAAACCGGCAACTCAGTGCTGCATGTGCGCCTGACTATCCAAGCGCAGCAACCCAAACTCATGATCGAGCACCATTGCGGCGATACCCAGCAGCACCGCGTCATGTCGTTCGGGAACCAGATCGACCCTCGTCATCGCTGCCAGCGGAGCGAGCGCGTGACGTGCAAGCGAGGTTTTGACCGCTTCCAGCAGTGGTGGACCAAGCGCGGCAATCGCGCCGGTCAGCACGATGCGCTCGACATTGAGCAATCCGACGATATGCGCCACTGCGATTCCGAGGTAGCGCCCGACCTCTGTGACGATCCCGGCAACACCATCATCACCCTCTTCGAGCGCCCGGCAAAAGGTATTGAAGTCGATCGCCGCAGCTGCCGACGCCAGTGAGCGCAGACGTGACGACGGATCGGTGGCAAGCCTGCGCGCAGCGCGAACGATTGCCGTAACGCTGGCAACCGTTTCCAGACAGCCGACATTGCCGCAGTTGCAGCGGATGCCATTGTCAGCAACGACGACGTGACCGATTTCGCCAGCGCCAAACCCGTCACCTGAAAACAGGGCGCCGTTGAGTACAATGCCAGCCCCCACGCCAACCCCGATACTGATCACCACCAGGTTACCGCTGGCGGCGCCATCGCCGAACATGTACTCAGCCAGCGCCGTCAGACGCGCAGCATTGTCGAGATACACCGGCAAACGGTACTGATCCTGAAGCAACTGCCGCAAAGGGGTATCGACGAGACCAAAATTGACCGCGCGCCGCACCATGCCGCGCACGGGGTCCACAATCCCCGGCATGCTCAAACCGATCCCCAGGATGTGCGGCGCCGGGTCTGCCGTCAGATCGTCGAGCAACTGCGTCAGATAGCCAGGCAGATCTTCAGGACGATACCCCTGCAACGGGACGCTGACCCGTCGCTGAATACCGCCGCGCATATCAACGAGCGCCCCGACGATCTGCGTATCCTCGAAACTCAACGCCGCCACACAGTGCGACTCGTGTACCACGCGCAGCAGAATGGGCAGTCGCCCTCCCGACGATTGACCGGCGCCGGTCTCCTCAATCAACCCCTGTTCGATCAGTTCGTTCACGACTGCCGAGACGGTTGTGCGGGTCAACCCGGTCTTCCGCGCAATATCCGCGCGACTGATCGCTTCGTCTTCATAAATGACACGCAGCACCAGCCGACTGTTGTGGTTTCTCGTGTGTTGCCGCGTGGCTTTTGCCAGCAGACTTCTCATGGATGCCCTGAAAACGACCGGCGTCTTCAGCAGGATTGCTGAGACCAACCCGTCCACTATCGACAAAAACGCCTGAGATGCGTTACAATGGCTGCAGACGATTTCATTAGTTCAGTGAACTGACAAAGGTACTGTATCATACCCCATGGCGTTTGTCAATACTTCATTAAGAACGTCGTGGAGCAAAACCATGAGCGCTTCGTGCGCTGGTTGCATGGAGCATCATGATCTTTCCCGGAGAAGGGCGCATTCCCGTTGCATAGCACGACAGGAGAGCCAGTATGCAGACGTCCGTCTTTGTGTTCGCGTATGATCTGGTGGATGAAGGCTACGGTCATGTCCTCGACACGATTCGCAACCGCGCTGGCGCCACAGCGGTCAACCTGGCGTGCAGTTATCATCACGCCCGCGATGTATTCCCACATAATCCCCGACGTAAGGTGCGGTTCCTCGAAGGCGGCGCCTGCTTCTTCCGCCCCGACCCGGCGCGCTACGCCGGTCTCAAGATTCAGCCGATCCGTAGCCGCCTGACCGACGACCACGATCCGCTGAGTCACTGTATCGAGGAAGCCGAACGTCGGGGTATGGCGGTGCGCGCCTGGACGACCAACCTGCACAACACCGGTCTCGGCTCGCAATACCCCGACTGCGCGCTCCAGAATGCATTCGGCGATCCGTATATCACCTGCCTCTGCCCGGCGAACCCGCACGCCCGCGCCTACCTGTGCGCGCTCAGCGCCGATCTTGCCAGTCGTGGCGTGCAGGCGATTCTGCTCGAATCGATCGGGTACCACTCATTCGATCACGGGTATCACCACGAACGGAGTTTTGTGCCGCTGTCACCCATTATTCGTTTCCTCCTCGGTCTCTGCTTCTGCCCCCACTGCACTGCACAGTTGACGGCTCGTGGCGTCGATATGGAACGTGTGCAACGCTTTGTGCAGGGTGAGGTGGAACGTGTTTTCAACGGTGAGACCAGCGCAGTCGAACACATGCCGGTCGAGCGCTCTACGCTGGCAGCGCTGGCAGATGGCGAACTCGGCAACATGCTCGAACAGAGATGCGCAGTTGTAACATCTCTTGTAACAGAGATCACCGAAGCGGTCAGCGCCGTCGGTTCGACACAGGTCATTGCGATGGACATGTCGGGAGCAGAGGTAGGATATGCGACCGGCATGCCTGTTGGCGATCCGGCGCCGTTGCGCGCCTGGGAGGATGGTCTCGACCTTCCAGCGGTTGCATCGGCGTGTCACGGCATTGCCGTGTTAGCCTACGCCCGCGATGTGAACCGCGTGCGCGCCGATCTCGACGCTTACACGAACCTGCTGCCGGACGGCGTCCACCTTACCGTTGGCGTGCGCCCGATGCCGCCGGATTGCTATGACGCCGGAGAGATGACGGCAAAAGTCGCTCTCCTGCGCGAACGCGGCGTTGCCAGCATGGACGTGTACCACTATGGCTTGATGCGCCTGCATCATCTTGATTGGGTGGGACAGGCGCTTCGTGCGCAGGGGTAGGTATTCGGTCTGGTCTGTGCAGGCGGGTTTTGCATTCGATAGCCGATAGGCGATAATCGATAGCCGATAGGCGATAGGCGATAATCGATAGCCGATAGGCGATAATCGATAGCCGATAATCGATAGCCGATGGTCGATAGGGTCGCCGTTGGAGTTCGCGTGACGCACAGACGGGTTTTGCATTCGATAGCCGATAGGCGATAATCGATAGCCGATAGCCGATGGTCGATAGCCGATAGCCGATAGCCGATAGCCGATAGCCGATGGTCGATAGCCGATAATTGATAGCCGATGGTCGATAGGGTCACCGTTGGGGTTCGCGTTCCGCGCCGGCGGGCGTCGCCTTGCATAGCCGAGGGCTTATGGTCTTTGAATAATTATTCCGGTATAGCCCGCGCAGGCGGGCTTCGCCCTGGCTAGCCGAGGGCTTATGGCCTTTGAGTAAATAATCCGCTACAGCCCGCGCAGGCGGGCTTCGCCCTGGCTAGCCGAGGGCTTATGGTCTTTGAATAATTATTCCGGTATAGCCCGCGCAGGCGGGCTTCGCCCTGGCTAGCCGAGGGCTTCAGCCCCACGGCTAGCGCGAGATAGCGGATTTATTTCTCAATCTCCATTAGCCCGACGGCACGAGGCACATATCGGATTAAATGCTCAATCTCCATCAGCCCGACGGCACGAGGGCGAATACCGGTTGATATTCTTATTCTTCATCAATTCGGTTTACAGCCGGGAACGGCAGTCAGAGGCTTCGCGCCGGGCGCCTTTGCCCCTCATCACCTCTGCCTCTCAAGGGTAGATTTCTTGGGAGAGATGAGTGATTTTCTGCATTCCAGGGCGCCTTTGCCCCTCATCCCCCCCTGCCCCCTTCTCCCACACGGGGAGAAGGGGGAGGTTGGGCGTCCTGATGCCTGAAACGGGAGATGGCACGCAGGGGCTTCCAAAAAACCTGCCCCTGTAACCGTCCAGGGCGACCTGGCGCGACCTCCCGGTTCCGTTGTTCACGGCGCTACCACCTCCAGACGCTCACTGATGTCTGCTTCGAGAGTCAGCAGGGTGCGGTGCGTCCAGCCAACCTGACCGCGCGGATTGCGGATATAGAGCCAGTTTCCGTCCGCCGAACGACCGAGCAGTTCGACAATCTCGCCAGCGTGCACCTGATCGAGCACCGTGCCCCGCATATTCGGCGCAGCGCGCACATTCCCGCCATTGAAAACGGTTGTGGTCGGGACGGGGGGTTCTGTCGGCGCCACCGTCGGTGTCGGCAGCGCTGTCGGTTGAGGTTCTTCCGAAGAAGGAGTCTGGGTAGGCAAGGGAAGAGAAGATGCGGTTCTTCCCAGAGGTGATCCGGCAATACTTTCAGGAGAGGGCGTCGGCGCTGTGCGAATAGTTGGTGGCGCAGACGATGGCGGACCTGCAATCGCAAATGCTGACAGAACGCTTAACCCGTTGATCACCACCAGTGTAATGAATGTTGCAAGGCGTCGCCGTTGCACCGCCTGTCTACGTGTCGGGTCTTCACGCAACCTGGCAGCTTCGCTTATCTTCTGCTCCAGAATAGCGCCATCCCACAGTTCCACTGCCTGATCGCGCGCCTCGGCATACCCCTGCGGCGTAAACGAACTTGTCGTCACCAGCAATGCGCGGTCGGCTTTCTGAATGTGCAACGCTCCGACGAGATCGCGCACCGCTGAGGGAGAAACCGACTTATTGTGATGGTAGCGCTTACACTGGACGACATACCGTGTACCCTGAAACTCGCCTTCCAGATCAACGCCGCGATCTCCACTGCCGCCGCGCAATCTGAGATGACTCCAGCCCAGGTCTTTCAACAAGAGCAGCACCCGTTCTTCAAATTCGGTCGGCGTGAGCGCGTACAGTTCCTTACGCACCAGGCTCCGCTGGCGCGCATGACGTATCAAAAGACGCACAAACCACAGGATCACAAACGCAACCGAGAGGATCAGCACCGCAGCAGCGATCTGCCAGGGGAGGGCAAGGTTCGTTACGGTTTGCCAGAAAGGACGAAATCCGATCAATCCGAGCAGGAAAAGAGCGCCGATGGCAGACCCGGCATCGGGCGAGTGACGTGAACGACGACGAGACATAGGCTGAGTACGTTGATCTCAAGAAACTTCACCGGGGTTGCAATCTGCACACCCTCTCGATGCCCACTGTACGATACGTCGTCGTCGATTGCGATTGCAGTATGCGTGCGATTTGTTTTCAGATGTGCAATCAATCCTGAAAAGCGCACTGATCGCTGTCACTTCCCGTCTCAAAAGAGATCGGGGGAGCGGGTTCACGCTCCCCCGAAGCCCTGATTGAGACGGACGCGCCGTTCGCGCTCATCGCGCAATGACCGGCAGGTTCACCACATACAACGCCTGTGTTGAACCCTCCGCCCGGTTGTTCGATGGCACGGGGTCTTCCGCGCCTGTCGGTGCGGCAACCGTACTGGAGAAGGGCAACGCCCCTACTGCCCGCCGGAAGACAACCCCGGTCACTGTGTAGGTCACGGTTCCGCCCGGCGCCAGCGTCACCATATCATCGACGGGTGCGCTGCCGCTTGCTGCACCGCAGGACGACCCGCTCGACGCTGCACACGCCCAACCGGTCACCGTCACGAGCGCCGGTGGCGTGTTGCTCACCCGCGCGCTGGCAGCAACACTCGGACCGTTGTTTTGTACCGTGACCGTGTACACTATGGTTTGTCCTACAAATGCGTGCACAGGGAGACTCTGTGTCACCACCAGATCGGTGTGCGGTTGAAGCGTACTCGAAATCGTGACGCTGTTGTTGGCGAACGTCGGGTCGTCCACGCCGACCGGCGGCAAGACCTGCGCCGTATTCACCAGGTTGCCGGTTGCGTCTGCCGCCACGACGCCTGCTATGGTGATCGTCGCCGCTCCGCCGACCGGGAACGACGGCAGGCTCAGCGTCAGGTTGCCGCTGCCGCTTGACTGCGCGCATGTTGCGCCATTCGCGCCGCTGCATGTCCACACCACCCCGCTGATCGTCGGCGGGAACAGGTCGAGCACGGTTGCGCCATCAGCATTTGCGCTGCCGGTGTTCGTCACCATAATCGTATAGGTCACCGGCAGACCAGGAACCACAACCGCTGGCGCCACCGTCTTGCTGATCGTCAGATCGGCAGGTCGCCCCAGGCCGCCACCGTCGGTGAACACGTTGTTGTCCGGATCAGGATCGGTCACATTCCCCGGCACTGTCACGATTGCCGAATGCGGCGGCATCGTCAGCGCTGCTGGCGACACCACGCCGGTGGCGGTGAAAACCGCATTCCCGC
The DNA here is from genome assembly GCF_000016665.1 of Roseiflexus sp. RS-1. Classification (NCBI taxonomy): domain Bacteria; kingdom Bacillati; phylum Chloroflexota; class Chloroflexia; order Chloroflexales; family Roseiflexaceae; genus Roseiflexus; species Roseiflexus sp. RS-1. The sequence goes on along the minus strand of NC_009523.1, from coordinate 5,325,115 downwards.
CCGGCGCAAGCGTGACCGGCGCATTGATGCTTCCGCTTCCCGACGAGGGGCATGCCGACCCGGACGTCGCGCCGCAATTCCAGATGACATTCGTGACGCTGATCGGAAAGATGTTCACCACCGTCGCACCGACCACGGTGCTCGGTCCGGCATTCGTTACCGTCAGCGTATAGGTGATTGGCTGACCTGCCTGCGGAACCGCCGGGTTGCTCGTTCGTGTTATTGCCAGGTCGCCGCGGACACTGATCGGCGTCGAGAGTGTGGACGTATTATTGGCGAACGTCGGGTCGTCCACGCCGACCGGCGGCAAGACCTGCGCCGTATTCACCAGGTTGCCGGTTGCGTCTGCCGCCACGACGCCTGTTATGGTGATCGTCGCCGCTCCGCCGACCGGGAACGACGGCAGGCTCAGCGTCAGGTTGTCGCTGCCGCTTGACTGCGCGCATGTTGCGCCATTCGCGCCGCTGCATGTCCACGCCACTCCGCTGATCGTCGGCGGGAACAGGTCGAGCACGGTCGCGCCATCGGCATCTGCGCTGCCGGTGTTCGTCACCGTAATCGTATAGGTCACCGGCAGTCCGGGAACCACAACCGCTGGCGCCACCGTCTTGCTGATCGTCAGATCGGCAGGTCGCCCCAGGCCGCCACCGTCGGTGAACACGTTGTTGTCCGGATCAGGATCGGTCACATTCCCCGGCACTGTCACGATAGCCGAATGCGGCGGCATCGTCAGCGCCGCTGGCGACACCACGCCGGTGGCGGTGAAAACCGCATTCCCGCCCGGCGCAAGCGTGACCGGCGCATTGATGCTTCCGCTTCCTGACGAGGGGCACGCCGAGCCGGACGTCGCGCCGCAATTCCAGATGACATTCGTGACGCTGATCGGGAAGATGTTCACCACGGTCGCACCGACCACGGTGCTCGGTCCGGCGTTCGTTACCGTCAGCGTGTAGGTGATCGGCTGACCTGCCTGCGGAACGGCCGGGTTGCTCATTCGCGTTATTGCCAGGTCGCCGCGAACACTGATCGGCGTCGAGAGTGTGGACGTATTATCGGTCGGCGTCAGTTCATTGATGCCGTCAGGAGTCGCCACACCGACGGTACTGACCAGATTGCCGGTTGCCGTGCTTACCAGATCACCGGTGACGGTAAATGTGACGCTGCTCCCAACCGGCAGATTGAGGGTCTTGTTGATCCAGTTGCCACTGCCGCTGGTTGGCGCGCAGGAAGCCCCGCCCGACGGAACACACGTCCAGGTCGTGCCGCTCAGTTGCGCCGGGAATGTGCTGTTCAGCACCGCCCCGGTGACCGCATTCGGACCCACGTTGCTGACCGTAACGGTGTACACTGCCGGTTCGCCAGCAACGACCGAAGCCACACTCTGGGTCACCCGGAGATCGCCGGGAACGACGCGCGCGCGTTCGAGCACCTTGTGGGTGTCGAATGTCTGGATCAGGAAGGTGGACGGGTTGGGTGCGCCAGCGCCGAGATTAAACCGGATTGTTTTCGGTCCGAGGACGGCGCCGTTCGGCAACCGGATCAGGATCGCATCCCGCGCGGCGAACCCGCTGTACGCATCGGTGACCGCCGCGCGTTCACGGAGGAGCGAAGCGCCGGGTTCAAAACCTTGCAGTTCGACCGCAGCAAACTGATCGAGCGCAACGTCTGGCGGCAGGGTGATCAAGACACTGCCATCGGGCGGGATTGTTTGTTGCGTGGTCATGGTGATCGTAAACTCATCACCGTTGCGCAGCACGGTTGGCGTGATCGGCGATCCCTGCGTCATCTCAGCCAGACCGAAGCGCGTACTGTTCGGCGTTCCGGCGGTGGCATACCACATCCGATAGGTCAGGTCTTCCTTCAACAGCCGCACGACCCACACATCGTCGTTGGTTCCAGGGGGATTGACACTGATCGTGTCCATATCACCGCTGAACGCAAGCAGATTAGGATTGGGGCGCACCCAGTTCACTCCATCCACTGAGGTGACATGTCCGATGGTGAACCAATCGCCAAAGGGGTGCTCTGGTGGATTCTGGTAGCTTTTGGCCTGGTACCACATCCGATAGATAGCGCCATCCTTGATGACTGCCGTCAAACCGACATTGTTTGAGTCAAACGCAGCAAAGCCGAGCGGACCATTCGGATCTCCAGCCAGCACTGATCCGAGAGGCGCCGGTCCGTTGACGATTGACCAGGATATCCCATCGGAAGAAAGCGCGTGTCCTACATAGAAGGTGTTATTCGCACGGAACCCTTCATACCACATGCGGAAGCAACGCCCGCTGGTGCGCCCGCCTTCGCACGGTGCGATAGCGCTGGCTTCATCAATCAGCACAAACGGTCCGATAATGCGATCATCGTCGAACAAACCCGAACCAGGACGCGACGTCAGGACCGGCGCTCCGCCGTTCTGTCGGACCCAGGTAATGCCGTTGGTCGAAGTTGCGTAACCGAACCCTACCCAGCGCCAGTCGCTACTGACGCCGGTGTACCACATGTGATACTGTCCGCCGTCCTTGATCACATGAAATGTTGTCACGCCGTTCTGATCAAAAGAATGTCCAGACGTTCCAGACCCTTCGAAGACGCTGCCGCCGGTATGCGTCCCCTGAACGCGATACCAGGAAACGCCGTCCGGTGAGACGGCATACCCGATCCGGCGATACGGCTCGCCGGGACGCGTGCCGACGTACCACATCCGATAACACAGACCGCTTATGCGACCGTTTTCGCATGGTGCGGTGACACTCGCTTCATCTCTGAGAACGTTGGGCGGGAAGACCTGACCGGTATCGAACTGATTCACTGATGGCGCCCCAGAGGTGAAAACGCCGCAGTTGGGCGCTCCGGTCGCCGGATTCCAGTTCGCAAACACGGCGCCCTGGAACGCCGGATCACACGTTCCTGGCGTGAATATCCAGTTTTGATTGTTTGGAACCGTTGCACGCGCAACCGGCGTTTGCCCTGTTGTGGGAATGAACATTATCAGACCGCCGATCAGACCGGATAGCCAGAGCCAGACCATACCGCGACGCATACCTGTAACCTCACTGGCAGAGCTTAAGCGTATTGAGTAGCGCTATGATAATGATGGTCTATGAAAAAAAGATGACACTCTTGCGCAGCGTGTCTATCACAGAGGAGGCGCTGATACCGGCGAACGAGATACAGGGTGCGTGAAGCGCGGTTTGTTTGGGGCGAACTTCTCGTTACAAGTTGTATCACACACATCTGGTGTAACAATGTAGTATGCGCTCCAGCCATCACGTGTGTGCGACCCTTGAAGGGGTGCGAGGTTCCGTGAAGAATCGGGAGGGGCAGTTTGCGAACCACCCCTCCCGGTGTGGAATCGTGGGTGCGCACGACCGTGCGCCCCCTCCGTTAGCAGTTCTCACAAAGGTTGAACCTGATGGACAAGGTTGACCACTCCTGGGAATGGCGCACCCCACGCGATGACCGAAATAATGGTCTTTGATCAAATAATCCGCTACAGCCCGCGCAGGCGGGCTTCGCCTTGGCTAGCCGAGGGCTTCAGCCCCACGGCTAGCGCGGTATAGCGGAATAAATTCTCAATCTCCATCATTTCGGTCTACACTCCGCTGAAAGCGATACCTCGTGCGACACGGCAGGTCCAAACAAGGGTCAACGTATCTGAGAACCGCTAACGACGCCTCCGTATCAAAGTGGCGACTATCTGTCGAGAAAGAGACGTGCACGGCGCACTGGTCAGTGTGCTTTGCCGTTCGGGTTACTGCGCCTCCTGCGCCAGCACCTGCTCCAACACCTCAATCTGCTCTGGCGTCGTCACAAAGATCGCCGGGTCTCCCTGATACCACGCGATGACCCCGCGCACCCGCACCTCCTGCCCGACCTGATAGCGCGCCTCCGGTCGCCCGCCGAAGCGCTCCCAATCCGCCTTCCGAATGAGCGCCTTGAAACTCCCCTGGTGTGGGTTGCTGAACCCCAGCAACACATATTTGCCATTGTTGAAGATATAGCGCAGCGTGCCGGTCACAGTCACCATTCGCCCTTCCCAGGCGCGCGCCTCGGTGTACGGAATGGTCGCCACCGGTTGCGGGTCGGGCGGCGGCGGCGGCGCCTCAACCAGCGGGAGGGATGAGACTTCGCTCGCCTGCGGATTGCCGCTCGTCAGCGCCACCACCGCGCCGTCGGTGCTGACAAAGTAGACATTCTCGTTGCTCACCGTCCACGAGGCATATTCGCGCCAGTACTTGTCGTACACCTTCCCCTGCCGATAGTAAATGTAAAACCCGGCATCATAGAAGCGCGTGTTTTCCAGTCCGCTCGCGCAGTAGTGCGATGCGTTGAACGGGCACGCGTCAGCGTTATCCTGCGAGGTCGCAATCGTCGCCAGGCGCTGGGTTGTAATCTTGTTGCTGAAACTGCCGCGCGCCGCCGAGCGGTCCAGGATGCGCATCGCAAAACCCGCCTCCCAGTGCGCGCCGAACAGATAGTCGCCCGCCATTGACACATTCGGCTGTTCGTCGGTCAGCAGGTAGGGATCGGCGCTGCCCGGCGGATAGTCGTAGGCGATGAAGCGCACATCGCCGCCTTGCAGCCCGCTGACCGTCTCACTGTCGAGCATCATCTCGCCGAAGTGCGAATCCCAGCGCGAATCGTAGGCGTGTCTGGCGCGAATGATGGTGTAGACCACCTCGCGCCCGTTGGCGAGCCGCTTGACGACCGGTTGCGGTCCCATCGGCATATAGCCGCCGTCGCCGTAGCCGCCGTGCCCGACATTGGCGATGAACGGCCTGCTCCCGTCGTCGAGGTCGAGCACGAACAGCGCCTGATAACCGGGATTCTGGATCAGAAACTGGCGCATCTCGCTGTTGGTTTGGGGCCAGTCACGCCACGTGGTTTCCCAATCCAAACGGACCTTGACCAGCACATACCCGGCGCCGTCCGCAATCACGGGCCAGCCGTAGCGGAACTCGGTCGGGTCGCCAAAGGTGCGACTGGCGTGGACCGGGCGCACGCGCCATTGGCGGGCGCCGCTGGCGTTGTTGATGGCGTGGACGAAGAGGTCTGGCTCGGTGGCGACGATGACGACGTTGCGCGAGGGGGAATAGGATGGCGGAGTGGCGACGGTTGCGCCAGCGTTGTACCGCCAGAGTTGGTGCATAGTTTGCTTGTGCACAGCGAAGACGGCGTTCCCCATCGAGAAAATCACACGGTCGCTAAGGACAGCGGGCGGCAGCGGCAGGTCGCTGGTCTGTCCGGCGTTGAAGTCGGCGAGGATGGCGCCGTCCTGGGCGCGCAATTTGTAGAGCCGCCCATTGGCGGAGACGGCGAACACGGCGCTGGTGTCGCGGTCGTAGGCGACGGTCGAGCGGATGGCGCCGATGCCGCTGCGTTGCCAGAGTTGCCGACCGGTGGCTTCGCTCAGAGCGAAGACGCCGTCCACGCCAGCGGCGATGTACACGCGGCCTCCTCCGGTGACCGGCTGAACGTTGCGCGGCAGCGAGCCGCCGGTGGTGACCTTGGCGATGCCGCCGCTGGTGTTAGGACCGTTCCAGGACCAGCGCCAGCGCCAGGGGTACGGGACGGTCTGCGGGGTGTAGCCAGTGCGCTGCGCATCGTGCGCGTGCTGGCTCCACTCCTCCGGCGGCCCACTGACTGGCTGATCACTGACCACAAGCGGCAGATACAGCGAGGCTGCATTTGCCGGCGCCGGTACAGAGGTGGCAGTCACAGATACGGCGCGTGCCGTCTGCCAGGTTGTCTGCACCCTGGGTGCGCTCGAAGGTTGCACCAGATGCTCACCTCTGGCCGGTGTTACCTGCGTCGTACCTGCGAGCGGCAGGAGGATGCCTATGACTGTTAAGATTGCCACGATCTGCAACCACCCGAAACATCCGCTCCTCATAACTGCCTCCACGAGTTATCGTCATTCCAAATACGTTTGAGACATCTCCCTCAATCCGCTCCCGTTCCTGGGAGACGACTGAGATGACGCAGGCGTTCGGCAGCGCGATAGGCGTCACTGCGCGTTAGCGTGTCTCATGTGCTGTCGCAATGACGAGACGACGCACATCCCGTCATTGCCCGTCGGGGGCGCGGCATGCCGCGCCCCGACAGGTGCGCCCCGGTGCGGCAAGCGGCGCCCCGACAGCGCCGCCCCGACATAGAACTTTTACCAACCCTATCGTACAGATTGTGCATAGAGCGTGTCGCGTCGCTGGATGACACTTTGATCACAGCAGACACCCTCAAAGACGCCTGAACTGGCAGCATCCGGCGCCTGAGACTTCAGTGGCAGGCTTCATCAGTCCAATGCTATCGGTTGGGGTTCGCTATCACATTCCTTGATCGCAGGGATGAGCATGATCCCGACACGTGCACAGCGCTCCACGCATCGAGTTGCTGCACAAGCGCTTGCATTGCTCCACGGTGATAGCGGTCGACCCATGCAGGATCAGTCCAATCAATCGGACCATCACGGATGTCGAAGAGGGTATGTTCAGCGCCGTCGGCGATGTACAATGTCGAACCCGCTGCGTAGCGCGCATTGTGCGCTGCTGCCGCTTCCGGACCGATGGCGTTCAGATCTGGTTCGCTATCAGCCACAATGATGATGATCGGCGCCGCGATGCGCACAATATCGTCGGCACGCAGCAGATTCGAGAGGAGCGCCACGCCGCGTGGACGCTGTACCTGAAGGTATGCCTGATACTGCGCAGCAAGGTGTTGCGTCCCTATGCTCTGCGCCACAATGAAGACGCGACAGCGGTCAATCCCGGCCTGCGCTACGGCTGCGCGATAGGCGGCCAGTGCATCGTCACGCTCGCAACACCCGTACACCCCGCCGCTCGCGCCAGTGCCGCGTTTGTCGAAACGGAAGACGGCATATCCAGCGCGCAGCAGAATCTCTGCCAGATACCCGTATGCGTCGCGGGGAACAGGACCGGAGTGGTGAATGATGAACACCAGTGGGTGCGGACCGGAACCCATCGGCAGATCGAGTTCGCCAGCCAGTTCCACGTCGCCGCTGACGAAGCGCACCTCCCGCCGCTCGGCGGCGATGCCTTCCAATCGCGGCGTCGGCAGCGCATCGGTAAGGAGCGGCGTTGGTTGGGCTGCGCGATCCGTGACTGATGGCGCACATGAGGTCAGCAACAGAACCAGCAGCATCCATCCAGATGCGAGCCGGAGAACCGAGAGAGAACACGGATCGACACGGATACGACGGTTCAGCACGGATGTTGATGAGTGAAACGTGTTAACGGTGCATAAAGAGCGCATAGGTTCCGATCTGCGCCACCTGAATATAGTGGCGTTCCAGTTCCGGCGTATTGTACACGCCAGTATAACTGCCGAAACCGCCAACCACGACATACGTCGGGCGCTCCGCATACCAGTTGTACTGAACCGGCGCACCCCCCAGCCAGGTGGAACGCACTGCCTGATCGAGCGTCGGTTGCGGCGGGTAGCGATAGTTGTGGTCGGTCAATACGCCGAGTTCTGGCTCCCATGTTGCGATGATTGCCGTTTCCGGCACGGTGGCATTCAGATACGCCGCAAACCGCTGTGCACTGTCGTCGGGAGTGAACACAACGCGCGCCGTCAGAGCGAGCGGCAACGCAATGATCGCAATCAGGTAGACAACCGCAACTGTCGCGGCAACCGGCAGCAGACGGCGCAACCAGGCTACCGTGTCGAATGCCAGACGGGCGACGGTCAGCGCGCTCAGGGCGACTGCCGGGAATGCATAGCGGGGCCAGCCCAGCGAAGCGCCGACGAACCATGCCAGCCACAGACCGATCAACAGTGCCAGCAGCGCTTCGCTCAACCCCTGCGACGTGCGGCTGCGCGCGCGCCAGATGGTGTACGCCATCGCCGGAACGATCAACCCGCCGTACAGATCCGGGCGCAACAGGTAATATCCGGCGCGCAGCGTTGATCGGATATTAAAGACGAAAATCGCGCCTCCAGCTGCCTGACGTGTCTGCTGAATGTTCTCGAAGAAAGTTCCGGGACCGAGCAGCGCAAACTGCGTCAACGTCCAGACGCCAAAGCACGCGACCGACACGACAAGAGGAACCAGACGCAGCACCCAACTGCCAGCCCGGTAGTAGCGCCAGTCGAGCAGCGCGGTCAACAGGAGCGCCAGGGGTACAATCAGCACGAACTGATTCTTCGTGACCAGCGCCATCCCGAACCCCAATCCTGCCAGCACGCTCCAGATGAGATGCGTCCGCTGCGCCGACAGCTCTGTCGCCGTCTTCAACGCAGTCAGCCATGCCAGCATTCCCAGAAAAACGAATGCGACCCCCGGCGCCTCGCCGAGCACCTGCCGCCCATACTCGATCAACCCCTCATAGTTGACCGTGCGCGACGCCAGCAGCAATGCCAGGGCGATGAGCGCGGGCCACCCGCCATAGAGACGCTGCGCAAGCGCATACCCGGCAACAACTGCAATAGCAAAATAGATCACGATCACCAGTCGCGCCTGCGTCAGACCGATGCCGAACGCCTGATAGACCGCCGCAACCGGCAGCATAATCGTCGGACCGATGCCGATCGTGGGACCGTGGTAGCGGAACTCGACGCCGCCATCAGGAGTGGCGCTGATGTCGGCATACTTCCCGTATCGGACCAGCGTCTCAGGTACGTGGAGATGCGATCCCTCATCGAACCAGGTGCGCGGCGCGTAGGGCAGGTTAATCGTCGCCAGCAATGCCGCCGCTGCGAACAGCATGATCACAACGATCCGGTACATCGATCCGGTCGCCGTCGTCGTTTGAAGATGTGGCATACGATGCGCCTCTGGACGGATCATTGCGTTGGTGCTCCTCATATGCTGTCAGATCTGCACTGCCCCGCCCCACTGTCATCCCTGGGACGGGACTTCTCACAACTGCCGGGGTTTTCCCTGCAGCTGTACTCGCCTGTCAGGCACAGCCTTCAACCCGCAACCCCCCGCGCTCTCACAACCGGCTGATCGGCGCGTTCCGTCATGCCAGAGCCACGGATCACGAAAAAGAGCACGGTGATGCTCACCGCCAGAAACAGCGCCAGCGGCAGCAGGCTCGACCAGCCGCTGAGATTCAGCGCCATGCCCAGGTTGCGCGCCACATTGCCAGCGGCGAGTTCCGGCAGCGAATAATCCAGCAATGGGTTCGGTTGATACTGCGGAAAACTCTGCCCGCCGATCGTTTGCGCCCATACATTCAGCAACGACCAGCCACCTGTGATGACCAGCGTCACCCGCGCCTGCCAGCGCGCGCCCCACATTGCAAGGAACGCGCCCATACCGAACGCCAGAAACGGCAGCATCGGCACGAGGTAGCGCGGTCCGACGCCAAAACCGCCGCTCCACATTACCGATGACCCGTTGAACAGCAGGAAACTCGCAACCGCCCAGATACAGACCGCCAGTTCACGGCGGTAGATTCCGGCGCGCCACCAGGCGACAAATCCTGCCAGCCCGGTCAGCAACACCGGCGCCAGCAGAAACAGACCACGATGGACGCCGAAAGTAATGCCCCACAGCGCTTCGCGGTTCGGTCCTGCCAGGCTCATAAAACCGGATTGATGCTCCGCCTGCCACAACTCCGAGTATTTGTAGCCAACGGGTAGCACGGTGCCAAAGATCGCAAAGTTATACGCCATCATGAGCGCAAGCGGCGGAATGCCCGCCAGCGCCGCGCCCACAATCCAGCGTCTATCAGGGAGAACGATGAGCGCATATAATCCAATGCCAGCAACGATCAGCGCCGCCGGATATTCGGTGATCAGCGTCCATCCCAGCAGAAAGCCCACCACCAGCATCCAGCGCGGTGAGAGGCGCTGTCGCCCGATGAGGAAGACCAGCCAGAACGCCCCAAAGAGCAGAGCGGCGACCTGCTGGTGACCCATAAACGCATTTGAGTAGGGGAACGCTGGCGTCGCCAGACCGTAGATCAACGCAATCGTTGCGCGCCACCCCATCCCCAGGTCGAACAGTTCAAGGAAACGGTACAGCACGACACCCAACAGCGCAGCCGGGATCGCAACCGTCGCAAACGACACAATCATCAACACCAGCGCGAAATAGACCTTCTCTGTCGCCAGCCCGCTGCCACCGGGACGCAGCGTTTCCCCAAATGCCGCCGATGAACCGAGACGTTCGATGAAACGCTGAACCGGCGCCGTCTGCAACACCGGGCGAACGGCGGCGTACACCGGCACTGCGAGAAACGACGTGCCGGGCGCTTTGTCGCTGTAGTAATGCCCGTTATACTTCGCGTAGTCGCCGGTATTGGCAACGAACCGGTCGATCTGGAATGACCGGTCATCGACAATCGCCAGCGTCAGGTTCAGCCGCGAATTCTGGTTCCAGTCGGCCCAGCGCGGCGGGAAGTAGGCGTAGCATGCCAGCAAAATGAGGAAGAGCAGGATTTCGACACGGAATTGGCGAACGATTCTTATCATGGGTCACCCATTCGGCAGATGTGTTGCTGTCACCCGATAGACCGTCGTATCGCCTGAAGAAAAAGCCAGCGTCAGATAGCGCCCGACCGCCGCAGACAGTGCCTCATCAGCATTGTCCCGCTCACGAACGACGAGATAGGTCACCCGGTACGCTGTCAGGATTTCCTGCCGCCGTGCATCGGAGACAGCGGGATCGAAAACGTCGCGCACCATTGCCCGTTTCCCGTGGAAATCGAGCGTCCCCGCCCAATGCGCCAGGAATGCGCGCGCATCGGTGCGCACCGGCACATGCTGCCCATACTCAAGATCCGCCAGCACCACATCATCGGCGGTGACGTGCGCTTCCAGCCATGCGAGCGACTCCACTTCCCCATGGGTCAGGTAGTATGGGGCTTCGAGGCGACGAAAATCGACAAACCGCCATGCAACGAGATACACATTCGTCGCCACAGCCAGCACTGCGAGGAGCGCGAGCGTCGGTCGCAGCAGCGCCGGACGGCGGCGTTGCAGCCAGGGCGCGACACGGGTGAAAACTGCCGCAGCCGCCAGGATCGCTATTGGCATCTGCCAGCCGAGAAGCAGGTGGATCTGAAACTTGACCGGCAGGTATGCCAGGACAAAATGGCTCAGAAACCAGACAACGACCAGGAGTTCGGCATCATTTCGGCTCTGCAAGGCGCGGAGGCGAACACTGATCAGCGCCAGCAGAAACGGAACACCCAGCAGGATGGGCAACTCCCACGGCGGCGGTGTCCAGGCGCCGGCATTGTCGAACTGGCTCAGTTTTTTACCCCACGTCGGATCGAGCAGCACCAGCGCCGACAGGTATGCCGCAGCCGGCGCCGAGAGCGCAAAGATGATGATCCCGCAACGGAACAAAAACGCCGGAAAACGCCGGTCACGCGCCCATACGAGCACGCCAAACGATCCCATCACGGCATAGATCGTGATCAGGTCATAGGCGTGCTGTAACCCCAGGATCGCCCCCAGAACGCCGCATACGACGGCATAGCGATACTGTCCGGTGCGAACCGCCTGAAGCAGTAACGCCATCATTGCCACGATCAGCGCCAGCGCCATACCGAAATGGGGGAACGCTGTCAAAATCCAGAACGTATTGGCTTCAGCGGTATAGATGTTGAATGGAAACGGCGCTTCTGGCAATCTGTAGATATACTTGACAATCACCCAGATGAACCCCAGACCGCCGCCGAACACAAAGAGGAGATACGCCAGGCGACGCTGTCGCACATCGGCAACTGCCAGGTTCAGGAAAGCATACCCGGACGCCAGCACAGCCATCACTGCCACAATCCGCAGCCCCGACCAGAGCGCAGCATACTCCAGACCGGTCAGCGCCCCGATCCGCCCAACCGTCCACCAGAGCAGGTTGAAGAACGCCGGTGCATTCGGTTCTGGTGTCAGTCGGTTTGGCGCCAGCGGCGCGCGCGCCAGATCGCGCATCCAGGCGAAGTATTGCGCGTGATCCGGCATGTTGTACACAATGCCAGCAAACTGGCGCTCTGGAGTCGCAAACAGATGCCCCGCGAGGATCGGCAGCGAGCTGAGTATCAACGCCAGTGCGCCGACCAGTGCGATAAACGAGCGCTCGTGCAGACGAGTCGCTGATGTTGCAACGTCTGTCGCTGCCGCTGATGTGGTGACCGCCATAGGATCGTATTCTCCGTGCGTGCTGCTCGTGGCGTTTGTGCGATATTCAAGCGGATATACCGTAGCACGCCGGGATGACGGCGCCCTGTATCGAGGTGGATACCGGGTGATAATTCTGTAACTTTCTTCCGTCGTTGGAACTGTGATGCGCATTGTCATGTTGTGCGCAGGATCGATCGGCTAGTATTTCTGCGAGGGACCTGTTACCCGTCTCGACTTTCGTGTGGAATTTCCCTTGCGTAAGTCGTATTGCCAGATGAGGATCTCGTATGAAACTATTCTTCCCAGGCGTTCCTTACTCATGGGATGCAACGATCGCTGTTGCAACGATCGCTGTTGCTGAGGCATGCGCTGCCGGAACGCCGCTCAACATTGCACTCTACACGGCAGCCGAGCCGATGCATACCAGCAAGTACTTACATTCTTCGGAAGCTGGGGATTTCGCTAATGAAGCGCGTCCCACGCTCATTGTGACCTGGGGCGCGCCGGTAGAGGTGCGGTCGAGAGTGTTCCTGCCGCTGCTGTCGCGATAGCAGTCTCAGATGCGGCGATTGATAGACGTTTCACCTACATCGCTCGCCTGGCGTCTGAAAGCACGGCGCCTGGACACGAAGCCAGCCTGCACGGGCTGAGCGGGTCACTTTTTAGAGCCTATCCGAATAACCTGGCGGCACGCACGGCAATCACGCTGCAGGCGAAAAGGTTCCAGTTTTGCGGATAGGCTCTCAGCACACCGGGTCGCATGACGGTTTCGCGTGGCGGAACGACGAACCTGGTGCGACAGGGTGTTTCCGCTCGCCGCCTGGCGACTGAAGTCGCGGCTGGCAGGCGGGAAGCCCGCCTGCGCGGGCGTGAGGGGGCGCATCCCGCTCGCCCGTAGACCAGCCCGTCGGACTTCCACGTCTTAGAGCCTATCCGAATAACCCGGCGGCGCGCACGGCAATCACGCCGCAGGCGAAAAGGTTACAGTTTTTCGGATAGGCTCTCAGCACACCGGGACGCATGACTGTTTCGAGCGTCGGAACGACGAACCTGGTGCGACAGGGTGTTTCCGCTCGCCGCCTGGCGACTGAAGTCGCGGCTGGCAGGCGGGAAGCCCGCCTGCGCGGGCGTGAGGGGGCGCATCCCGCTCGCCCGTAGACCAGCCCGTCGGACTTCCACGTCTTAGAGCCTATCTGAATAGCCCGGCGGCGCGCACGGCAATCACGCCGCAGGCGAAAAGGTTACAGTTTTGCGGATAGGCTCTCAGCACACCGGGTCGCATGACGGTTGCGAGCGTCGGAACGACGAACCTGGTGCGACAGGGTGTTTCCGCTCGCCGCCTGGCGACTGAAGTCGCGGCTGGCAGGCGGGAAGCCCGCCTGCGCGGGCGTGAGGGGGCGCATCCCGCTCGCCCGTAGACCAGCCCGTCGGACTTCCACGTCTTAGAGCCTATCCGAATAACCCGGCGGCACGCACGGCAATCACGCCGCAGGCGAAAAGGTTACAGTTTTGCGGATAGGCTCTCAGCACACCGGGTCGCATGACTGTTTCGAGTGTCGGAACGACGAACCTTGTGCGACAGGGTGGTTCCGCTCGCCGCCTGGCGACTGAAGTCGCGGCTGGCAGGCGGGAAGCCCGCCTGCGCGGGCGTGAGGGGGCGCATCCCGCTCGCCCGTAGACCAGCCCGTCGGACTTCCACGTCTTAGAGCCTATCCGAATAACCCGGCGGCGCGCACGGCAATCACGCCGCAGGCGAAAAGGTTACCGTTTTTCGGATAGGCTCTTAGTATGCAATTTGTCAGGGGAGGGGTGAAGGCGCCACCTCCACTCCCTCCAAGCACACCAATTATGGTCCCACAGCGATAATCGCACCGTCCACTGTTTTCCAGTAAATCGTTTTGTTACTGATGGCGGCGCTACGTACCGGGCTTGCCGGAGGAAGATCGGGATTGTTCGGATTACCGGTGGAAGAGGACCACCAAAGGTCGTACTGGGGTTGGTTCGTATAGTAGATATAGAAACCGGGATCCTGATTGGGCTCGTTATTCGGCAGAAGCATCGCTTCAGGACAGAAGTAATTGCTCCGGCTCGGACATGTGCCGACACGAATGCCGTTGACAACCGGATAGACCTCTTCGGTGCGGATGGGATTGGTATAACTGCTGCCATACCTGGATGAACGATCAGTAATGCGAAGACTGCCCAGCGTCATCCAGTGCGCATGGAAGATCGTATCTCCCGCCATAGATAATGGGCTTTGCTCGTCGCTGTGGATACGCATCGTCCCTTCATTCCGCCAATCCTGTACAAACCGGATATTTCCGGTCGCAAGATCCATCTCGCCCAACGTCGTATCGTCGCGCGCATCACACGCAGAACCGCCCAACGATTCGCACGCCTGGTATGTGCGCCACAGCACATACGCAACTTCGGAACCATCGCTCATCTTCTTGACAACCGCCTGCGGTCCGACGGTCCAGATACCGTCGCCGACTCCGCCCACCGCAATCGGAGCAACATATTTCCTGGCGCCGGTATCGAGATCCAGAACATAGAACGACTCAAAATCCGGTCGCTGTGTCAACAGCGAGCGGATTTCTTCCACCGTGCGCGGTGCAGTATTGTTCGGAGAGCCAGCATTCATGTACTGTCGCTCTTGCGAGCGATAGGTACGGACGATAACCACGTTATTCACATCTGATACCACCGGGTAGGTGTCCAGGAAAGCCAGATTGTCGCCACGATCCTCAGGATCGAAACCCGGAACGCCATTTTGCCGCCAGCGACGCGATCCGTCACCGATCTGCAGCGCGTGCACAGAAGGACGAGGAGTTCCTTCGACCAGAATAATCACAAGACCGCCATACCTGGACGAGTATGCGGGTGAACCGTAGAGGGCGCCACCAGCATTGTACGACCATCGTGGCTGTAACGACACTTTATCCAGGGCGTAGAAGGTTCCGTTTGTCGATCCAACATAGAGCGTATTATCGACCAGAAGCGGCGCCATGTGGATCTGCCCGCCAGCATTGAAATTGCCCAGAATTACGCCATCGGCGGAATTCAGACGATACAAACGCCCGTTGGTCGAACCCACATAAACACTGCGTGTCGCATGGTCATACGCAGCAGTATTCAGGATCTGCCCGCCAATGCTGGTTGACCACACCACATCACCGGTCGCCTCGGAGAGTGCCCGAACAATGCCGTCGTAGTGTCCAATATACACTTTGCCATCACCGGTAATGGGCTGCACACCGCGTGGTAAACGCAGATGCCCCGGCGCCGGCGTCCCATCTCTTCCTTTCGGAGGTCCGTTCCAGATCCACTTCACGCGCCACGGTTTGGGCAGATCTACCGGCACATAGGCAGTACGCTGCGGATTGCCTGCCAGTTGAGTCCACTCAAGAGCCGCTGTGCCACCGCCCAGAACCAGTGGCAGATAGACAACCTGCGTACTTGCAGGAACCGCAAAAGGAGTGGCGTAATCGACGCGACTCAACGAATATGCTGTAGATTGACCGGGTATTGAGCACGATGAAATAATGACAATAATCACCATCATCGAACTAAAAAATACAGAAAACCTCAGATTCGCAAGATATTTCCTCATATATCCCACTCCTCGAATTAAAGTCCATACAACCACGACATAATCTCGCAATCCTTGCGTCTTCTCCAAAACGAGCCAGATAAGCAAACATGCTTATAAAACCTGGTTCGTCTATCCCTCACACCAACCTGGCAGCGTGACCATCATACTACACTACTGGACCGGATGCAATTAAATCGATGTGAATTTCAGACTCGAGTTTAGACAAATCATTTTTCCCCGACCGATGTATCAGGGGAGGAACAGCACCTTGCCCAACCGGATTTCAGGCGATTTGTGGACGGCAGAACCGCGTCACGCGAGTTGCACGCTTCCGGTTAAGTGTTCAACCTCGTCCAATTCCAGCCTATTTTGAGAACTTATATGCGCCAGCGCATACCGCGTGAGTGAGCGATTGCTACGATTGCTACGAAGGCAAGCACCGGCAGTAACGCAATGCTCATGACGGTCAGTGCCACCGACTCCCAGGCTGGATATCCATTCGGTGGCGGGACTTGCTGTATCGCTGATGGTAACGGGGTCGGCGAAGGCGCAGGCGATGGAATGATTGTAGGGGTTGGTCCGTCAGTTGGCGCAGGAGTAAACGTTGGCGCTGCCGGCAATGGCAGTGCATCGATAGTCGCGCTGCTATACCACACCCGATAGTTCGCATTATCACTCTTGAAAATGTCTTCATCGCTACGCGTGAACCAGACGAGATGCAACTGCTGTCCGTGCACGACGAGGCGTGGCCATTCGGGATACAAGTCATTCGCAACAACAACTTCTGGACGAGACCAGTAAGCGCCATTCCAGACCAGATGCAGCAGTGAGGGCTTCTGGCGGTTCGTCGGAGCATTCCCTGTATCCAGCAAACCGGAGAGAATAAGATGGACATTTCCCGAGCCATCGGTAGCCATCGTGTATGCATCCCATGGTGTTTCTCTAAGGTCACGTGCGCGCACGCCATGGAGTATACGCGGATTGCTCCAGGTTATACCATTGTCACGTGAAACCTGATAGTAAATCCGATCAGTTCGTGTGCTGCGGTACACAACAATCGGATCACGGTGCTGAAAAAGTCCAAGCGTCGTTTGCTGCGGCGCATCGCTGAGCGATTCAATGAGTGGATTCGCGGGAGTTTCTGTAGAGGGTGGAGTGACTGTTTGGGTTGGCAACGCAACTGACGTTGAAAGCAGGGTCGGCTGAAGGGAAGATTGCCCTTCGGCGAGTGTAAAACGCACTACAGTATTCCACGTGATACCGCCATCGCTTGAATAGCGATACCCGCCAGCAAGAGGGGCGCCTTTGCCAGTTATATTATCAAAGCCAATATCCCATACGACATGAATCCCATCCTGCAGATCAATAGCAATGTGCGGTTTGGTCGTTCCATCAAACGAATCCGCCAGATTGACAGGCGCCGACCAGGTCAGCCCGCCATCTTGCGAATTGCGATAGAAGAGGTTAGCGCAGTACGGGCACAAGGTATACCGTGATCGTTCTTCCGAAACTACGACCTCCGTCCATACCACGTGCAATGTTCCTTTACTATCAACCGCCAGTTCAACATAGTACGGTCCGCTCGAGCCATTTATCCTTCTCGGATCGCGCCAGGCAAACGGGCGAAATGCCTGCACAGGATCCGCGCTGCTGAAAAAGATGCGTTCGCTGCTCCGGAAAGCAACGTGGAGATTCCCATCATGACCAGTTACAATACTGTTTCGGACAGCCGCTCCGCCCAAACCGGAAAAAAGAATATCATTTGCTGGCGACCACTTGCCATTTCGATACACGGCATACATCAACAGATCCATAACATTGGCAAGATTTGAACCAGCACTAAATCCACTATCCTCGGTGAGCGGTCGACCGCTAGCCCACACGACATGCACACTGCCATCCGCCGCAACAGTCAGGCTTGGAAACCATGAGGACCTCGCCCCAACCGAAAGATCTACCGGTTGTGACCAACGTGTCGTCTGCCCATGTACAGTTGTGTGCAAGCCGATAAAAGCGCCTATCAACCCAATAAGCAGGGTTGCAGCGATCAAAAACTTACGATAGTAGCGGATAGTGTGATGTCTATTCATACCATCATCTCTGGGTATTCGAGACGTTCTCCTGTGCTTGCTGCCTGGTCAGGATCGTTCGTATGCTGATCAACATTCCTAACCATATCCATGTGTACACTGTGTATTTGAAGCCTGTAATGGTTTGATTATAGACGAACGGCAGCACCCAATCGCCGAAAAACATCGCAACCTGAGCGCAGATCCACCCGGTAGTGATCGTCACTGCGAGAACATGGAGCAATCCAGGAGGAGTTTGTTTGATAAGACGCCAACCCTCGCGAAGACCTGCCAAACTCAACCAAAACCACACGATGGCACCTAAAATACCGAACTGAGCGATAATATCTAAATGATTGTTATGAGTGGAACGAGCATCATGCGGAAAGTACGTCATGTAATATGCTGCATATCCCCCTGGACCGGTACCGAACAACCAGTGATCACCAACTACACGTAAATTTATCTCCCACATGCTAATTCGCCCATCACTACCCTCTTCAAGTTCATCATTAACAACCTGCATCACCAGTTCACTGTTGAGAACGAGAGCAATAATTACAGTCATTAGTAGAATAAAAAATGCGTGCCTTGAACGCAACCATGTCACGATGAATAAACCAATAGTTGTCGGAACCCATCCTGACTTCCAGGTTATATTAATGACAATTGCTAAGTACATTTGTATCAAAACCAATCCAATCAGAAGAATTCGCCACCGTAAACGAAGTCTTGGGTGGAATAGAGCCAGAGCATAAGCCGATATAGTCGACCATAAACCACCCAAGCCGTGTGGGTTTAAGGGAAAAGGAGATATCTTGAATATTAACAACATCGTCGAGATTCCACCAAGGACAAGAAACAATCCCAAGATAAACTTCAGACGCCCGCTCGTCTGGACAAAGTTACCGATCAACAGAGCTGATCCAATAGATCCTAGAAATGAAAGCAAAGATGCAAATTGAACGATTAGAAATCGATCACCGCCAACACGTTCCATAAGCAGAATAGGATCGCGCCAGATAATACCCCACACCAATGAGACAATACAGATGATCCCGAAAACGATCAATGGTCGATTGAGCGGCGTCGATGCCAGTCGCCACTGATGACGAATAATCATTGACGTTATCCAGATCGCGCAGAGACCAAGGGTAGCGATAAGAGAGACGGGAACTCTTGAATAGTTGCCCGCAGGTATATCATAAACTGCAATCCATGCCGTCAGTGGAATCGACAGGACAGCTATATCGAAACGCCGAAGCACAAAGATTATTGCCGCTACAATGATCGGTAAGCTTCCAATTATGAGCACACGATAATTATGGCCCAATCCAGCCATAACACCTATCGCAAGGCTTAGGGTCATCACAATCGTAATCGTGATACCAATGATCACCATCGAGCGTTGTGAAATGGTTGTTGTGAGCCGCGTAATCATGGAATACACGCAAATTCAATACTTATACAACTTAGAATACCCTTACCAGACACAGCAGCGAACCATAATCTCGTACAATATCTCGCATATCATCCCTACGCTGAAGAAAAAACAAAATCATCCCCAGAGAAATACGCATGAAAGCCGAGAAATGTAAAACGGTCTTATATCTCTTTACCACCTCTTCTCCGTAATGTTTGCGAAAAAATTTTACTCTACTTTGATAAAGTCTCAGGAACGACTCACGTCGTATTCTTCGGGAACTCCCGCCCCATAGATGTATTGCCGAAAAATGAGGAAGATAATAGTTTTTCAATCCCTCTTTCTGAATACGGTAACAAAGATCGATTTCCTCTGAATACATAAAAAATTGCTCATCAAAAAGTCCAATACGTCTGACAACATCGCTTCTTACCATCAGACATGCACCCATGAGCGAGTCAACAGCTCGTGTGTCGTTCATGTCCCAATAGGTCATCTGATATTTACCAAAATAACGACTCCTCGAAAAGAGTCGGTCGAGGAATAAAGCACTCCACAATTCTGTTACCAGCGTGGGAAACGCGAAGCATGAACGCTGCAATGTTCCATCTTCGTAGTAGAGACGACATCCAACTGACCCTGCATCCGGATGGGCATCCATAAACGCGACCATGCCATCGACTGTGCCTTCGTGAACAAATGCGTCGGTGTTCAAGAGCAGAATATAGCGTCCTTCGACCAGTTCCAGCGCCTGGTTATTCGCCCGTGCAAAGCCAACATTTTTGCTATTGACCAGCAGCGTTGTCTGAGGAAACTGCTGGCGCACCATTGCAACACTGCCATCCGAAGAGGCATTGTCAACAACGATGACCTGCATTGCCACCTTATGCGTCGTTGTAAATAAGGCGCTGAGCGCTCTCTCAAGCAGAGCGCATCCGTTCCAATTGACAAGAATGACCGATACATCCGTCTGATGACTCATAGAAACTATCTCTCAATGATCCGCAACACCTTTTCAGGCATGCGTGCTATAAACAGATCGTCTACCCGAATGCTGGCGAATGATTTCCTCGATTAACTCATTCATCTGTTGACCGATGATTCGCCAGTCGTACAACTCTGCCACGCGACGACGCCCGGCTTCCGCCAGACGCGCGCGCAATTCCGGTTGATCAAGAATGCGCAGCGTTGCGTCTACAAATTCATCGGTAGTTGGCGCAACCAGGACATGAATATCATCATCAAGCGCCAGACCCTCGATGCCTTTTGGCGTTGAAACGACCGGAACGCCGAGTGCGAGCGCTTCGAGCACCTTGAGTCGCGTCCCGCCGCCTGATCGCAGGGGCACGACTTCACACCAGGAACGCGCGATAACCGGGCGAACATCAGGAACGTAGCCGGTAAACTCGACGCCCTCTATCTGTGGCAGCGCCGTTCTGAGCGTCGGCGGGGCATTGCCGGTCACCACAAATCGCACTTCCGGTCGCTGCGCCTTTACGCGTGGAAAAATATCACGCAGAAAATAATCAACGGCATCAAAATTGGCGTCGAATGTTAGTGCACCGGGATAGATCAGCGTATCCGGTTGGGGCGCGCCCCAATCCTGATCACCGACACTCACATCGGTTCCGTTCGGCAGAACGTAAACCGTCGCACCCGGCGCGATTGCATGGGTCAATCGTTGCTCATTCACAGAAACAACAGTACAGGCATCGAAGTGACCAAGCAAACGGCGGATGTATGCCGTCTGTTTGCGCCACGTTAACCATGCGCGCAACCGATGGTGCGGCATTTTCTGAAGATGCACGTGGGTGTAGAAATTTCCAACTTCGAGTTCTTCGAGCAACCGCGGAACGCCCGGTACGCTTAGAGCATACCGCGCGACGCCGGTTTGAAAGGCGATCACCATATCAGGCGCATCGGTTGCAGCACGTCGCACACACGCATCGAATGCCGCGCTCCAGGTGGCACGAAAAGAACTTGGTTCCGGGTGCCACAGGCTCAGGATTTGTTCTCCCGGACGCGGTCGCCATACCGGTTGAGGGATTGCCTCGACTGCGGTGCATATCTCGCGCATTCTTCGGATCTGCGCTTCGGTAACCGGCTCCTGAAAGAACGAAATGAGGTGAATATCGTGGCGCTGCGCCATTGCGCGCAGTAAACTGGCAATACGCAGCCGCGAGCCGTTGTCTGCCGGTTCGGGCCACCAGGATGTGAGTGCAAGGATGCGCATCGTTGTTCCTTCAACGCCCCGCTTTCACGGCGGCAGAAGCGCGATACGCCATCTGTGCCGCCTGTTCATAACTCTCCAGAATGCGCTGTGCGGTCTTGCGCCAGCTGAACCGCGCCGCATGAGCGAAACCACGTTCGCGCCAATGGGATGCTTCCGCCGGATTGGTCAGCAATCGCTCCAGGTATCCCGCAAGGGTGGTATCGTCCTCGGCATCCATCACCAGCGCTGCTCCCCCGGAAACCTCTGGCAGTGGTCCTCGATCCGAGACAATCACCGGCGCGCCGCAGATCATTGCTTCCAGCACAGGAATGCCGAAACCCTCAAACCACGAAGGGAAGACGAACACTTCTGCCATGCTGTACAGGGCGATCAGGTCGGGGCGCGGCGGGTTGATCAGCAGTGCTGCGCCATCACGTTCGACCGCCTCGAAGACCACCGGCAGCGGCGCAGGATGGCGCGAAAAGAAGACGATCCGATGGCTCTGGCGCAGCGACGCTGGCAATCGCCGCCAGGCGCGCACCAGCACACCGGGATTCTTCAGCGCATCCGCGAGAACGAACGGCTGATCGATCCCATAACGCTGGCGGACAGCGGTAAGGACGGCTTCGTCACTCATCCGGCGCATATCCGGCGTCGGTGCGTGCGGAATGGGGATGATGCGCTGCGGATCAAATCGGCAGTACCGCAGAATATCCTGTTTCGCGTGCTCCGAAACGGTCAGGATCATATCGGCATCACGCAGCATCAACCGCGAACCGACATACAGATAGACTGTCATCGCCATTGAACGGAGTGTGCGCCGCGAACCGGAACTGAACAATGTCTCCCGGAGCGGCATGATCGTCAGCGCATCGTGGAGCGTCACCACCACCCGCGCGCCGGGAACGCGAAAACCATAGTTTGCCGGATAATGCACCACATCGAGGCGGTCACGCGCCATTGCGCGCCGCAGACCAATGTAGTCCAGATACACGCTCGATTGCGGACCTCGATACGGGAGCAATCGCAGCGTCACATGGGGCGGCAGATCGTTCAGTTCAAAAGGACGCTTGGTGTCGGCGTAGAGAACGATCTGGTGATCGGCAGCGATCGCGCACAATTCTGCGACGAAATGTTTGATATAGGTATGAACGCCGCCAACCAAACCGTGCGACAGATAGCGCACATCGATGCCGATCCGCATATCTCGCTCCTACTGCCCGATGACAACGTCGCCTTCGTTCAGACCGCTGAGGATTTCCACCTGATCCGCCGTTGTCAATCCTGTTTGAATATCGACCCGCTCCGGGCGATCCCCGCGCTGCACCAGCACGTAACTGCGCGAGTCGGCGCGAATGGCTTTTGGCGGCAACCAGAGCACGCCTTCGCGCCGCGCCAGAACGACCGTCACCGTTGCTGCGTCTCCCGTCTCGAGTTGCAGGTCGGCTGGCTCATAGGCGATGTGGTAGCCGCTCAGGGCCGCAGCGCTGTTCGAGCTGCCGCCGGGAATGCTGGTGACCGTACCCTGGTATGTCACACCCGGATAGCGGGCGAAGGAGATCGACACCGGTTGCCCGGCAACCAGCGGCGCCGAACTGCTCGTGACCAGCACTTCCAGTGCATCGGATGCGACCGACGGATCCAGCGCGATGAAGGCCGGTTCTCCGGCGCGAATGACCGATCCGGGCGCAACATTCACTGCCAGAATGCGCCCATTGAAACCGGCGACCAGTTTGAGCGCCTCGATCTGGCGCCGAATATCATCAACCCCCTGTTTCGCTTCTTCGACTGCGCGCTCAAGTTGGGGATCGACACGAATATTGCTGCGTGCCTGCTCGACCGCCAGTTCCGCCACGGCGACGGCGCGCCGCGCTTCGGCGACTTTGAGCGGGTCAGGACCTTTGAGCAACTCATCGAGCGTGGTTTGCGCCAGCATCACCTGCGCTTCGGCTGCCTGCACCGCAGCGATTTCGTTGTTGCGCGCAGTATCGTACTCGATCTGGAGCCGCGCGACTTCTTCTTCCGCCGCGCGCAGCGCATCACCCGCTCTGGCGAGACGTTCCTGCGCCCTGTTGTCGGTTTTGTCCTGCTCTGCGGCGTATGAAGCGGCGCTAAACTCCGCCTGGGCGGCGATCAGGCGTTTCTGCGCCTGCTGGAGAGCAAGTTCGGCGCGCGTTTTGACTGCCGATGCATCGTTGCGCGCACGGTCGCGCGCTGCCTCAGCCTGCTGAAGCGCGGCGCGGGCTGCGGCAATTTTGGTGGCGTCGGGCGGGGCGAGCAGTTGCGCCAGCGCCGTGCGCGCCACTTCCAGGTCGATCTCAGCGCGTCGCAGCGGAAAGCGCATCTCACCGAGCGCGCGGTCGAGTTGCTGTTGCGCCAGTGTGTATTGCTGCTTCGCCTGCGCCAGGCGATCCTCCAGTTCACCCGCCTCCAGTTCCGCCAGCACCTGACCTCTGGTGATTTCGGTATCGGGCGTCACATAGACCGCTTTGACCACGCCATCGACGGCGAAGAAGAGTTCACGCTCACCAACGGCTGCAACTCGTCCCTGCAACTCTACGCTTCGCTCGATGGTCCCGCGCTGAACGGTATACGTCGTCAACGCCGGGCGCGTTGGCGTCGGGATTGCAGTGGGGACAGGGGTCGCCGTCGCCGGAGGCGTCCAGGTCTCGGGGGTTGCCGGCGCCGATGCCAGCGGGCCGCATGCAGCCAGGACAATGCTCCCAATCAGTGCTAAGCCAACAATAATCTTCCGCATAACCGCGCTCTCCTTCC
This sequence comes from Roseiflexus sp. RS-1, assembly GCF_000016665.1. NCBI lineage: Bacteria > Bacillati > Chloroflexota > Chloroflexia > Chloroflexales > Roseiflexaceae > Roseiflexus > Roseiflexus sp. RS-1. The sequence continues at coordinate 5,300,948 of NC_009523.1, read as the reverse complement.
ACGGATGCCGTGCCTGCATTCCCGACAGGCGAACCTGAAAAGACTATAGCACGCAGGGGTGACGGCGCACTAAATGGGCGGGGAGGATGACTAACGAAATTGTCATTGTCAGGCGTTGAACGTTAAAACGTTGAACGTTGAACGTTCCAACCTTCAACCTTCCAACCTTCAACCTTCAACCTTCCAACCTTCAACCTTCCAACCTTCAACCTTCAACACTCTCACACCATCTCCCACTTCCCAAACCGTCCACGCCAGAAGTCCATCCAGGCATGGCGCATACCGACGCGTCCGGGGCGTGTGCGCCATTTCGGGCGCACCACCAGGCTCAGGTAGGTGCGCAGATCCTGAACGAACAGCGCGTGCAGCCATGCACTGAGCGGCGCACCGGTTGCCCGCAGGAACAGGAGCCGGTTGCGGGTCATATAGTACGCCAGATACTCTTTGTCAAAACGCGCATTGAGCGGTATTTTATGCAGCACGCGCGATTGTGGGACGTGGACGATCCGGAAACCGGCGCGCCGGATGCGGACACACCATTCCGTTTCTTCGAAGTACATAAAGAAGCGTTCATCGAGTAATCCGGCGCGTTGCAGCGCGGCGCGTTTCACCAGCAGTGCGCATCCGGTCACGAAATCGACGTCGGCTGGCTCGCAGTACTGTCCGCTATCGACTTCATTCGTGCGCATTCGCGCAATACCATGTCTCCAGTCAATCATCCCGCCAGCCGACCAGATCAGGTCGGGACGTTCATAGTAGGTGATCGTCGGTCCTGCCGCGCCGATGTCCGGATCTGACCCGGCGACATCAATCAGGCGCGTCAGGAAATCAGGCGCAACTTCGGTGTCGTTGTTGAGCAGCAGCGCATAGTCGTACCCGTGACGGAGCGCATAGCGCAAACCGACGTTATTTCCTGCGGCGAATCCCAGATTCGCGCCGTTCTCTATCACCGTCACCTGTGGAAACTGCGCGCGCACCGCCTGCGGCGTGCCATCGCTCGAAGCGTTATCGACGACCAGCAGATCAAATGACGGGTACTCCACGCGCTGCAACGACTCCAGGCATGCCAGGGTGTCGGCGATTCCGTTGTAGCAGAGGATGATGATCACAACATCGGGAGACATTACACCACCTTGCTGGACGGACTGTTGCGTTGCTGACAGAGACGTTCATAGATACCGAGCAGATCCTCTGCCTCTTGATCGATGCTCCGCGGCGGTCGGACGCCTCTGCGCAACTTTGGTAAAAGGTCAGTATCATCGATTAACAACTGCATCTGTCGTGCCAGATCTCTGGCGTCTGCCGCCTTGAAGTGTAGCCCGTTCTCCGCATGGTTCACCAACTCCTTCATCCCTGCCATCGCCGCAGTTATCACCGGTTTTCCAGCAGCGTAAGACTCCAAAATCACAAGTGGATTGTTCTCGTAGCAGAGCGATGGTAGCACGGTGACATCGAAGCCAGCGAACACTTCTGCAACGCGGGATGGCTCGAAACGACCGTGGAAGTGAATGCGATCATCACCTCGCGCTTTTTGGCGTAACTCTCTGACATAAGCAGGATACGCATCAGTATTACCGTATATGTGTAACTCAACAGGTCTTTCCCGGTTATTCAACAGGCGGAACGCTTCAATAAGCAGATGCACCCCTTTATGAGGAGCAACCAGGCCAATAAATCCAAAACGCAGTATACCATCATGCTGCGCTGATAGCACTTTCTGGAAAGGAGCAAGATCGATCCCTCCGCGTAAAACGATCATTCGCCCGGCCTGGAAATATTCGGCAAAGCGACTGGCAAGATACATTGATGGCGCAATCACGATATCTGGTAAACTCAGGGACTCCATTAGAGTTGAACGGCGCTCTGCAATAGCCTCCCTTTGGGGAATAAGCATTAACAACTGCGCAAGACGACCCGCAAGACCACCGGTCAGGTGATCGGCAATGTGATAGCGTCGTTTTTCAAGGAGCATACACCATGCGCAACCGGCTGGATCGTCAGGGATCGCGGTGCAGATGCTGCCATCACCACGTTGTAGCATAATACGCGGGCAAAGAAACCAGTGGTCATGGAGTGTGAGCACTGTTGGTATACCCGCGCTGACAGCAGCGCGGAGTGGCGCTACTCCGATCAGATAGCCCGCCTGAAAGTGAACAACATCGGGATGCTCCCGCTGCACATAGTCGGCAAACCACGCTCCAAGCGGAGCATAGTCATAGAGCATGCCCAAGCCCTCGGAGACGCAGTCACGCGGCAACCTGAGGCGCCACACGGGAACATCATGGTAGAAATCTCTTTCCGCCTCGACCTGGATAGCGTGATCTCCATCTAGCGACTCGACGCATACGATTTCGACGCTATGCCCCCGAGCACGAAACAGGTTGGACAGCCTCAAGGTATAGAGTTCAGCCCCCCCAACGTGTTTCGGCAAAAAGTGGTGTACTGGCAGAACGATTTTCATCTTTCACCATAACCTTTAGCATCATATTTGCTTGACCGCCCGCCGCGCCGCCAGCATGCTCCGCACAAATGCCGCTTCATCCGGACCGACAACCCGCATTGCCAGCAGCAACCCGCCGTAGAGCGCCCCACCGACAGCAATTGTCGCCAGCACCGGCAGGTTGCGCGTCAGATAGACCAGCGCCGCCATTGCGACGACCGCCAGCGCTGAGCGCAGAAGTGCGCTCCATTGCATTCGCCCCAGCAGGTCGCGCGTCAACCAGATATACTGGAGCACCAGCACTGCCTCGGTTGCGACTGTGACGGTCGCCGCAGCCACAACACCGAACATCGGAATAAACAGAAGGTTGGCGACGACATTGAGGCTGCTGCTGACAATGATCGAGCGCGCGACCAGCGCCTCGCGCCCGGCAATGACGACCACATAACCGAGGAATTCGGAGAGGAACATCAACGGCAGCACCCAGATCAGGATGGCGAAGAGCGGAGCGGACGGTGCGTAAGCCGCACCGAACAAGAGTTCTACCAGCGGACCGGCGACGATGAAACCACCGACTGCAATCGGCAGCGCCACCACCATCAGGTAGCGCAACACACGCTCGTATACCAGCGGCAACGTCTCCGGCGCCGTTACCGACTGCCGCGAGAGCGAGGGGTAGAGCGCGGTGTTGAGAACATTCGACAGCGTCACCAGCGAGAAGATCAGATTGTATGCAGCATTGTAATAGCCGGTCGTCGTATCGCCCTCGTAAATGTTGAGCAGCACCGTATCGAAGCGGTATGAAATCCCCAGGGTCAGACCGATGACGCCGAACGGAAATGCAGCGCGTAACAGCGGCAGCCAGCGTCGCCAGGTCACGCGACCGGGACGCACCCCCAGTCGCCAGACTGCGCGAACGACCAGCGCTGTCATAAGGGTCACCCCGATCATCGTTGCGATGATCAGACCGTAGTAGCCGAACCCCAGCCAGAGCGCCAGCCCGCCGATCAGCACAAACGCGAGTTGATTGACAACCTGCATGCCTGACACCAGATCGAGGCGCTCATACCCGGAGAGCACTGCTTCGCTGCTGCCGTGGACGGCGTAGATCAGCACGGTGAACGAGTTGATCGCAATCGCTCCAATCATCAGAAGCGGTCGTCCAGTCAGGATTGCAGCGCTGACTACCAGAATCCCCGCAATGACCGACAGGATCAGGCGCATGGTCAGCACATCGGCATACAGCGCCTGAATGCGCTCTTTGCCGTCGGGCTGGTCGCGCAGGCGCGCCACTTCGCGCACCGTGTACGGGCTTAACCCAAGATCGGCAATGAACAGGAAGACGCTGCCAAAACCGAGCACGGCGGCATACTGTCCGAAATCGGTCGCGCCCAGGTTGCGGATGATCAGCACCGAGAACGCGAACGAGAGAAGTTTCATACTGATATGCGCCGCCATACCGACGATCGAGTTGCGGAGCACAGTGGTTGCGAGTTGGTTCATAGCAATGTGTGTTGCTGGCAAGAATTCGGTTATTTCGTCAATCGCTCGTGCAGCGAAGGCGCCGTTTTTGCGGATCGATTGCCAGATTCCGACTGCTCAGGATGCACCATCTGTTTAACCAGCGTCACGACCCGATCCAGCCACTGATCGAGCGAATGGCGACTTGCGATCCACTCGCGTGCATTGCGTCCCATACGCACCACCCGCTGCGGGTCGTTCCACAGCATGTCAATTGCTTCTGCCATGCCCCGGTCATCACCCGGCTCGACCAGTATGCCGGTCTCACCATCGACGAGATATTCGCTCAGACCCGGTCGGCGCGTGGCAATGACCGGTTTGCCCATCGCCTGGGCTGCCTGGACGGACGTACAACCTGCGCTCCACTGCGTCGATGCCTTAATCGGCACAACGATAAAGCGACTCTCTGCGTAGCACCGCCGCAGTTCGTTGGGATGAACGAAGGGTTGGAGCGTCACATTTGGCGGCAACGTTTCATCCTCATGACCGCCACGCCGCTGAACCCATGTGCTGCCCACCCGCAGGTGACAGGGAATGTGCGGCAGGCGCCGCATGGCGCGAATGAGTGTTGGATAGTTGCGGTACGACAACCCCAGGCTCTGGATGAACGCCTCACGCCCGGTTGATGGTTGCGCTGGCTTGTAGAAATCGACATCGACCGGCGTATGGAGCGCTACCACTTGCGACGCTCGAAGCCCAAGCGCCACCCGCATCCCTTCCGCTTCGGCGCGGCTGATGGCGGCGACAATATCCCAGCGATCCTGTAAACGCAATGCCCTGATCAACCCCAACTTGAACCGCGACATACCGTGATGAACGATCACCAGGTGACGGATGCGCCGGTCGAGCAGACGCGCAAGTGGGATGCCAACCCGCTCCGAAAGACTCATCACTGCATCATATCCGCCACGTTTCGCCAGATGCGCCACCGCCAGCGCCTGACGAATGTCAAGACGACACATGTCCTCGACCCGGCGGCACAGGCGGCGTGACGGCAGCGCGTTATAGTCGTGGTACACCGTCCTGAAGCGCTGCGCCAGTTCCAGATAATCGACACGCTGATGGCGCCCGGCGCGCACCTCATCATTGAGTCCCGACGGCGTTGCGTTGGTTGCAACTATTAGAACGCGCATTCCTGCGCTCCATCGTCTCTGATTTGCATCGTCGTGTCACAACGGCTTGCGCACTGCAATCGCAACAGGCAACACAGCCGGGCACTACAAATATCTGAGCACACTCTCCGGATATCGCTTCCGCAGCGCGCGGTAGCGCTCGCAGAGTGGAACCAGCGCCATCATTCCCAGCGCCCACACCGCATATCCGTACACAATGCCCGGCAATTCGGGCGGATCGAACAGAAAGAAGCACTGCGCCAGGGCGTGATAGATAACGATGTGCATCACGTAGAAGAACAACGAGGTCTGCCCGATAAGCGTCAATATGCGCAACAGACCGGCGTCAATCAGGGTTGGGAAGGCGACCAGCGCCGCAAAGATCAGCGCCGCGATGCCCAGTTTGAACGCCAGATAGCTCAGGCTCGGCGGCGCCTTGCTCATCACCAGAACATACTGGATCGGTTCGCCAGCCCGGTATGCTCCCAGATCACCGTAGCCGCCGATCAGCCGCAATGCCGCCCAGATCAGCAACAGTCCCCCCCCGATCACGATCCACGTGCGTGGTTGACGCAACATCGGCTGGCTCAGATTCCGCCCCAGCACAAATCCCAGCCACATCACCGGACCCCATCCCAGCACCGGGAACCCGACCGGCGGATGCGTCTCATAACTGTAGGTCAGAAAGAGCGCCTGCGCCAGGCTCTGCGGCGCTCCCGCTTCGAGTTGCGGACGAAGGACCTCGATCATGCCCTGGTGAACGAGCAATGTTGCAATCGCAACCGCCAGAATCGCGCGGGTCGGCAACAGGCGCAACCCGGACAGGATGATCATCCCCAGCCCCATGGCAGTCAGCACGTGGATGTACGGCATCTTCCCCAGCCACAACCAGGCGCAGATCGTCAGATCGAGCGCCATGATGACCCCAGCGCGCGCCAGAATGAAGCGGCTCACTGCCCACGGTGACGCGCTTTTGCGCACCCGCGACTGTTCGAGCAGCGCCAGGCTGACGCCCGCCAGGCAGAAAAAGATCGGCGATGCCAGGGTGGTGAGCAGGCCGGAGATCCAGTAGGGCGGGCTTTGCAGATACACGCGCTGCCCGCCATACGACTCGGCCTGCATGCCGACGCCGATGAAAAACGCCGCGTGGGTCAGCGCCATGAGCGCCAGCGCCACGCCGCGCAGCGCGTCGATGGCGGTGATGCGACTACCGGCGCCGACCTGCATTGTCACTTCGGTCTGCGTCAGAACACCCGCAGTACTGTGAAGCGCCATTCTTTCTCACTTCCTGGATCAACACCGGTGCAGCACCGGCGAACATGCAGGAGGCCAATACCGGCAAACGATGGGGAAACACATAAGCCTGACCTCAACGTTGCCCGGATGACTGCACTCATCATCACCTGTCGCTATGAAGGAGTGATGAACCCGCGAAACACTCCGGGATGACAATTCTGCAAGTGGAGCGGCTTTTTTGAGAACCTGTTCTCGCTGAACGTCAGGATACGGATCAACGACACACCGATAAACAGGCGCGCCAGGACGTACAGCGTCCCGGCGCACCGGATTGATCCCGCAGAAAGGTTACTCCGCCTTTCACGTGCGCCAATTGTGCAGGCGGCGCCCTTCTTGCAATGTTCGTGTGAAGCGCTATGCGCCGCTTCCCGTCAGGCTGCCGCTCATCCAGCGGATGTGGTTCGTGCCGATCTTCCACAGATGACCGAGCGTCTCGCGGTTGCTGGCTGCTTTGAGGAAGGTCATGATCGGACCAGGGCGCAGCGACCATTCGCGAGCGGCCCGCTTCGCCCAGTACTCCAGATCCTTCGAGCTCAGGTGCGGGTAGTTCAGCACGGTGTGGTTGTACATGTCGTAGTCTTCCCAGCGATCCATCTGAATCCAGCCGTTCTCGACCGCTTCGTAGTAGAAAGGCGTGCCGGGATAGGGCGTGGCGATATGGAAGAGTGCAATGTCCAGCGGCAACCGCTTCGACAACGCAATCGTCTGCTGGATGGTCTCGACCGTCTCACCGGGCAGACCGATGATGAAGTACCCCCAGTTCTTGATGCCGACTTTGCGGCTGGCGTGGATCGTTTCTTCGATGCGCTTGACCGTCGTGCCTTTGCGCGCGCGCTTCAGCACCGCCTCGCTGCCGCTCTCCAACCCCCAGGCGATCATGAAACAGCCGGCTTTCTTCATCAGCGCCAGTTCTTCTTCGTCGACGAAATCCACGCGGCTGTTGCACGACCATTGCAGTTTGATGCCGTCCTTGATGATCGCGTTGCACAGGTCGTAGACGAACTCTTTCTTGACGGTGAACAGGTCTGCCTCGAAGTGGATGTGGTGCATGCCCATCTCTTTGAGCATGTACATTTCTTCGAGCACGTGCTGCGGGCTGCGATGCCGCACACTCGCCTGATAGGTGACGTGCTTGATGCAGTAGCGGCATCCGGCCGGGCATCCGCGGCTCGTCAGCACAAACGTGTATGGTCCGCCGACAATCGGCACCTTGTACTTCTTCCAGGGGAGCATGTGGTGCAGCGGCAGCGGCAGGCTGTCCAGGTTCTCGATGAATGGGCGGTCGGGGTTGATCTGAACCTCGCCGTGCTCATTGCGAAAGGCAACGCCGCGCGTCTCGCGCAAAGCGCGGGCAATGACCTGCGGATAGACCCCCAGAAAGCGTCCGCGGGTCGTCAGGTACGACGCATCCGGGAAGGGAAGTTTGCGCCACGGCGCCGTCAGGTCGGGGTTGCCGACCGGCACGGTGTCGGTTGCTTTCTCCAGTTCCACCTGACGGTCGATGGTCTGAATGACATCCAGGATGGTCATTTCCGGTTCGCCGCGCACCACGATGTCGAGCGTCGGGTATGACTCGAGCGTCTCACGGCTCATCGGCGTGACGTGGGTGCCGATTGCCATCGTGATCGTACCAACCGACTTGCCGAGGAAGGTGGTGCGCATATCGTTGGTCAGCGTCGGCGCGGTGGCGTGGATGACCATGTAGCGCGGCTTGTGCCGGTACATGTAGCGCTCGAACTCTTCCCAGGTCATGCCCAGACCGATGGCATCGACTACATCGACGCTGTAGCCTGCCTCCTTGACCACGGCGCCGATCTGCGCCAGCGCCGTCTGGGGCCAGATGATGCCATCACGGGTGCGGCGTCCTACACGCGCAATGTCGCGCAGGAACAGGTCACCGTCAGGTGATGGCGGGTTGAGCACCAGAACGTCGAGGCGCGGCTGCTTCTCGCGCGGCATCTCGACGAACTTGATTTCGCCAGCGCGCTCATCGGCGCGGGCGGGGGCGACCAGTTTGATGCCCTGCTTTTTGTCGCCAGGGGCAAGATGCTTCCCATTCGTTGCGTTCGTCTCGTGATCCGTCATGTGTCTTCTTCCTCCCACGTGGGTCAACACGCTGCGGGCGTCGGGGGTCGCGGGGTCTGCTGCCGCGAGGTTCCCCTGCTCACGCTGCGCGCTGGACTGATAGTACACCGTTACGGTATCATTCCAGGGTGAATGGCGGCTGAACCAGGGGTTGAAGCCAGGTTACAGAGGTGACATATTGACCGCCGCCGCCGTCTGAACCGCCTCGCGCCGGTAGAGACCGGCGGCAACGAATGCTGATATCGCATAGAACAGTGCTGCGCACGCCATTGCTACCGTAAATGTGCTCGCCATGCTGATAATAATCACCAGGGTTGAGCCAACCACCGAGAACACGCCGTTCATCCCCCATGCCCATGGCACCAGGGTTGCGCCGTGCATACCAAGCTGTCGCAGTCCCGTGGGGAACGGCATCCCCATGATCAACGCCAGCGGCGCGATCATCAGAACGCTCAACGCCACGCGCACACCATCCGACAGGTGCAGGAACGATTGAAAGAGTGACGGCAACGTCACAATGTAGATGCCGATTGCAACCGCCACACCGATCAACACCGCGCGCAACCGCGCCGCGCTATCGATCAGGCGGCGGCTGAGCAGGCTTCCTGCCGCAGAGAAGATCAGCATACTGAAAATCGTCGTTGTAATGGCGCTGGTAGGATAGCCGATGAACAGGGTGAAACGCTGGATCAGCACAATCTGCACAAAAATGTAGCCGACTCCCAGCGCACTGAAATACACCAGCATCGGGCGTGCCAGCGGCAGTTGCAGACCCCGCCGGTTGTGGCGCCAGAGAGGTGCAATGATAAAAATAGCCGCGCTTGCCAGCGAAAAGCCAGCCATGGTGATCAGAATGAGATTGCCGATCGGAAAACGGTTGATCTTGCCGCTGAATGCCTGATTGAAGGCGACATGATCCCATCTGAAGTAGTTGTAAAAGAACGGATTGTCGTCTGTCACCGGAAAGATGTTGAACTGATACGCTGCTTCAAAAGCGCGCGGATCGGGCGCATGCAGGTATGCTGCATAGGTGGTGTCGAGACGTTCCAGTGGATCGTGCAGCATGATGAACGCATTGGTGCGCGCCCATGCCCGCAGTCGCTCAATCGCCTGCGGCGAAAACGGAGACGGCGAGACCAGCAGCGTCGCCTGGGTGTTGGTGTCGTTCGCAACAATTGCAATGTGCGCCGCAGGATCGGCGACGCCGCGCTGTCGCAACGCCTCCGCAGCCAGACCGGTGATCCGCAGCATTTCGCGCGGCGGCTGATCGACGTTGCGTGTCCAGGCAAACACCCCTTCCGGGTTGAGCCGGTTCAGCACCAAAGCAAACGAGTCGACAGTATAGAGGTACGACTCCGAAAGCACATACGCACCACCCGAAAGAGCAACCAGATTATCGAGACCGATCCCCTGAATGAGGTCATAGGTGCTGGTATCGCGGGTCAGGAAACTCCGTCCTTCTGCAACGATGATGCGTGTCGAGGGGTGCCCTGCGAGATTGCCGCTGAACTCGCGGTAGGGTCCTTCCAGCAACTTCACGACATCGGCGTTCAGTTCGATAGCGGTGATCTGCCTGGCGCCGTACAATCGCGCCAGCAGAATGTCAAGCCCGCCCCCAACACCGATCTTCAGCGTTGTGTCGTGTTTCAGCCCCAGATGGTACGGCGCGCTGATGATGGCGTGGTCGAGAAAGCGAAAGCGTTGCAGATCCTGGTCGGTTCCATCAAAACGGTACATGCCGGTCATTGAGGTCCCATCAAGCGTGACCAGTTTCAGGTCGTACAATGGCGCCTGCTGAAATGCGTCGCTCTCCAGATAGACCCGGCTGATGCCGCCAACGATCATCGGTTCTTTGACCTGAATGGTCGGCAGCACATCCACGCGCCCGACCGGATTCCAGCGGGTGTACTCCGGGCGAGCGTCGAAGTGTTGCTGCGCCCATCCGAGTTCCTTCGATCCCGGAACCGGCAGGTGCAGCGGCGAACCGAGGATCAACCACAGGATCAGCCCGCCCTGCCCGACGCCGAGCGCCGCTGCGCCGATGCGCCAGGGGCGCGTGAGACCGACGCCGAACAGAAGACTGCCTGCCAGCGTGAGCAGCGCCGTTGCTGCAATCGTCGCGGGACCGCCAATCGCCTGGATCACCCACACCACTGCCAGCGTCGCCGCGCCTGCGCCGAGCATATCGGCGAAGTAGAGGCGGTGCGCTTCTTTGTGCCAGATGGTGAAAACGCCGGAAACGATCACACCGCCGAGAAAAAAGGTCGTGAACAGCCCGACAAAGTAGATTGCCAGCCCGATGAGGGTTTGAACAATCTGACTGCCCCGCAGCGGATCGATAGCGATGCCGCCGATGATCGCCAGGTTGAGCAGGACCATCAGGCTATACCCAATGACAAGCCTGCCCAATCGACGTTCGAGCGTTGCAGCGCTCCAGCCGCGCACTGCCAGAAATGTGCCGGATGCGCCGCCACCCAGGAGCGCTACACCAATGATCAGGTAGGTGAAATGGTGCCAGATCATGATCGAAAACACGCGGGTGAACGTGATCTGCAACGCCAGTATGCTTGCTGTTACCAGCGCCAGCCCGACATACCTGCGCCAGGAGTGGACGTGAACGACTGCCATGATGACTCCCTGTTCTCAGTTATTCGTGCACGGAAACTCTGTCTCTGTCCTTCCGAGGCTGCAATGATGTACGTCCAGCATGCACACAGCACGCCCTGTGCCGAGGTGGGTGCTGGTGCGGGGAATAGAAACTGCGTATTCTTATTCGCTATACCCTGTGAGGATACCGACTCAAACGGCTTAAACGTAACGATACACGGTTGCTCTCTGGTTTGATGTCAAATCTGGTAGAACACGATGCGCGGTGTACTGGTGTTTGTTTACCATCTGCGCGGTTTGCCACGGAGCGAGAGCGTCCCGCTCTCGCAGGGCGACTGAGGGCAAGATGCCCTCGCTCCCGTGATGGATCACACGGCTGCATGCGGGCGCGACGCCCGCACGTGCGGAGACGCGCCCGCCGGAGGCGCGCGCACCCAGGACATCTCCACGCGACGCCTGCGCATGCGGGGACCCACCCAGACGCCATTGCAGGTTTGCCAGACCGCCGTCGCGACGCCCACGCATGCGGGGACGCGCACCGTTCCAGCGCACCAGGAACATCCCGGAACGACCAAGTGGCGCGCCGGAAGGAATGCTTCGTATCAATCAAGATTTGGCATAATACGCCCGTACCCGACGCTGCCCGCGAGCGAGCGGCACTGCGCCATAGGTCACACCACCGACCTGCCTGCGCACGGCGCTCGTTAGCATGCCATCGATCATCACCTGGCGCAGTGGGCGTTGCCGGTGTTCCACCGGCAGTAACAGCAGCAGATGATGCTGCGCTGTCCCTCCCGTCTCTGCCTCGAACGTCAGCATCCCTTCGGCGTCATTCCAGGTCAGGTCGCGCATCGCGGCGCCATGACGCATCTCTGTAAACGCCAGCCACTGTTCAGCAGACATGATGGCAACACCACGACTGGCGGCATGATGCAGGATACCATCGAGCCAGTCGCGTTCCAGGGCAGCCTTTTCGGGCGAAAATGCATATGGATCGAAGTGGCTCTGGAGGCCGAGCGCCGATGGAAACCGTTCGACCGCCTGATCGATCTGTTGTCGCGATAACGCCACAGCATCCGCCGCACTCAGATTCATCTCATATCCATGGTCGAATGCAGCAATCTGGTGCTCATCAACAATATGTGTGTGCTGCTGGTAGACGCGCAGCAGGCGACCCTGTTCGTCGACAAACGGCAACGGCAGGCCGCTGCCGGTCAGGTAACCATTGACATAACGACCATCGGGTCGGCGCATTGCCGGGCCGGCATGGTAATAATCGAGGCTCATATGAATGCCGTACTGCGCCTGCACTTTCGCGGTATCAACCCAACCCGACCAGAGCACGCGGTGGGTACGCACCGTCGGAGCTGCGGGACCGTAGCCATGTTTCACAAAATCGTTCCAGGCACGGTTATAGCCGTATGCCACACCTTCCTCAACCCATGGATGCAGGCCGAACCCATGGCCCTGTTCGCGCCAGCTTTCAACAAGGCGGGGCGTCGGGTAGCCTGAATGTTCTTCGAAAACATGCCCGACGACTGGAAGGGTTTCGGCCCACCACTGGATTCGCCGTGCCGTGCGCCGTGCGGCGCTGACCCTGGGGGTCGTGTAATAGACCGAGATCGTTCCACCATAGCGTTCGACAATTTCAAGCCCTGGTGTAATATGTCCCACCTGAATCCCGTGCGCGTCACCTGTCGCAACAAGCACCGCCGTCGCCCCTTGCGGCAGGTACCAGATTCGTGGGAGCGGCATCGCGTCAGTGAGGGCGTGGATCATGTTGGCGAGCAGGCGCTGCAGTTCATCGGCCTGCGGTACGTCTATCACCTCCGGATCGATCCAGTCGACGAACAGATCCATGGTGCGAATCCCGTCGAGTCCGTCGCGCTCCTGATTGGCGGCGCCGGGATTTCCCTGCCGTATCAGGGCGATATTGTGTGGGAGATCGAAGGACCAGAGAGCAGCAATACCTTTACCGGCGCGGTTGACCACTGCAGCCGGATAACGTGTGGCGCTTCCGTAAGGCTGACTGGCCCAGGCAATCGGTTCAGCGCCAGCCAGTTGATACTGCTCCACCGGCGTGTGAATCTGGAAGGCGTGTCGGTCAATACCTCGCGCCAGTGGATGATCGGCGGCGGAGAGGTACGCGCGCGCCAACACGCCCCCGGTATGGCGTACACCCATAAGATCGGCCAGTTGCGGATCGGGACGCATCGCAATGAGCCTGCCGCCGGATAGAACGTATGATCTGAACATCTCAGCTTCAGGCGAGGTCAACTTGCCAGCAGCCAGGATCACCAGCGGGAAACGACCGATCAATGCGCTGTCGAGATCATCGATCCGGGCTGTACGGAATGCGGCGAACCCTTCAGCGCGCAAGATGGCGCCGAGATACGCTCCAAACGACGGCATCGCCCGCTGATTGGTGACCAGCAGGATCGGCGCATCTGGTTGCGGGCGACCCGTAGCCTGCGCCAGCAACGCCGCCGACTCTGGCTGCGGCGCCGGAAGCGGCGCATTGACCGCAACATACCCGGTTGCGCCAAGCGCGCCAGCTGCGACGGTGCACGCACACGCCTGAAGGAAACGGCGACGAGTGATGATTGGGCGCTGTGCAGGCTGCTTCATACATTTAGAGTTGATGAATATCGCACCTTACGACACCACCGCCGGATGCACACTTTCGGGGTTCGTCACCGCTGATGGGATGGCATTGCCATTCAGGTCACGCGCCGCCAGCCCCTCGCGCACGCTCAGTTCCGCAAGAACACGCGCCAGGCTCCACGCACTCACCAGCTGCACCCCGGTCAGCACCATCAGCGCACTGACCACCGGCGCAAACCACGAGATCTGCAACGCAGGGTTGGTCAGGTCAAACGCGACGGCGGCGATGTACAGAACGACTCCCAGCACGATTGCCAGGATGCCCAGCCACCAGTAATGTTTTTCGATCTTGCGTCCATTGCCGCGTGGACCGAACATTCCCTGCCGGATGGGGCGCTTGTGGAACAGGGCGACGATATAACTGAACGATGTACCGGTGGTGTACAGCGTCACTCCGGCGACCGCCAGCACCAGCGCCCCGAAGAGGCGTGGGAAAGCGACGGCGCTATCGACGCCGAACGCCTGCATGCCGAACGCCAGCGCCATCACCAGCACGCTGGCGAGCAGCAGGAGCGCGCCGATGCCGCCGAAGATCCGCACCGGATTGTAGGTGAGCGCCGTCCACACAATACTCTTGAAGAAGCGCAGCCCATCGCGCACGACGCTGAGTTTGCTGCGACCCGAGCGTTCCTTGTACGGGATCGGCATCTCGACCATGCGCAGGTTTTCGTGCAGCGCGCGTGTGCTCATTGCCGGCGTGAAATCGAGCGTATCGGGGAGGGGGTAGAGGATTGGCAGCACCTCGCGGCGGATGACCCGCTGACCGCTGGCGCTATCGCTGATGCGCACTCCTGCCACCAGCGAGAGCAAACTGGCAAAAATGAAATTTCCGATACGTCGCACCAGCGGCATCTCGCTGGTTGCCCCCGCCATCCGACTGCCGATCACCAGATCGGCGCCGTCGAGCGCAATTTTGCACATCTGCGGGAAGTATTCTGGCGGATACGTGCTATCCGCATCAAGGAATCCGAGCAGTTCGCCCGTCGCTGCCTGGAACCCGGTCTTGAGCGCCCCGCCATACCCCTTGTTCGGCTGCTGGATCAGGCGCACCCGTGGCACATAGCGCCGCACAATCTCCGCCGTGCGGTCGCGTGAGCCATCATCGACTACGATACATTCCAGCGTATCGACGCCATACTTCGGCAGTTCAGACTCGATAGCCAGCACCCGTTCCACGATTGCTGCAATGCCATCTTCTTCGTTGTACGCCGGGATCACGACCGATAGTGTTGTCATACCGCTTGATTCCTCCATCTCATACGCACCTGTCGCGCAGCGCCCGTCAGGCGCCCGACGCAGGAACGGATCCGCCATATCACTGCTGGAGATCGTGGCATGGAGATATGACAATCGGATGACGTAACGGGGAATCAAGGGTGAGGGGTGCGTCAGGAGTCGGCTATTTCACGACCCGATAGAGGCTGTAGACGCCATGCCTGGCGACCAGTTGAAGATTGCGAGAGGTGATGTATCTGTCGTATATCTTTGTCCACGAGCCAAAACTGCCTATGAGGATATAATCCGGATCTGAAGGAACGA
This sequence comes from Roseiflexus sp. RS-1, assembly GCF_000016665.1. Classification (NCBI taxonomy): domain Bacteria; kingdom Bacillati; phylum Chloroflexota; class Chloroflexia; order Chloroflexales; family Roseiflexaceae; genus Roseiflexus; species Roseiflexus sp. RS-1. Next base: position 5,285,684 of record NC_009523.1, on the reverse strand, counting down.
CATCGCGCATATCGTCAGGCAATCGTTGGCGAAGCATAAGGTGACGAGTATAGACATTCGCCGCATGAGTAGACGGATAGGTGATGCGCCGATCAGACTCGATGCTAAACTCCCATTCCCAGGATGCAACGATTGCATCTTCAGGAACGATACGTTGTAAAACTGTCACCATGTGCCGGTAGCCGTTGTCGGAAGGATGGAGGACGTTATAGACTTTGTCTGGCAGACCCTGATACACCACATACGTACCACATAAAAGAACGACTATTGCTTTCCGGGGGATAGAGGGGATCGCAGCGTAGTTCCAGAGCGCGATGAGAGCGCCTGCGAGCGGGATCGTCGTCAGAACAAGAAAGTAAAAAGCGTACCGCGCCCACCCGATCGACAGCGCAGCAAACCATACCAGGTTGACCCCCAGAAAGATCAGCAATACGGCGTGGATAAATCCGTGAAAGGTTGGCCGGCGCGCCTGATAGACGCCCCATACGATTGCGAGGACTCCCCACAGCCACCATCCGGTTCGCCAGAGGACGCTCAAGGCATTGCGCCAGCGTTCTGGATCGAGCGCTGCGATATGGAGCCAGAATCCGTCACGCAACACCGAAGCATTGTCCTGGAATCGATCACTACCGACAAGAGCGATCTGAGCCGCATACCAGCCAGCGACACATGCCATAGCGCAGATGCCAGGAACAATCACTGCCAGCCAGCTGGCCTTACGGTAGTACAGTCTGTCCAACACCAGGATAACCCCCAGTGCGACAGGCACGAGAATGAGCACCTGCGATTTGGTGACCATGGCAATGCCCCAGGCAATCCCGCTGAATACCCAGGCGACCGGAGCATACGTTTTGCGTTCCAGCGAGCGGAACCAGATCGAAAGACCAATCAGCAGATAGGCGAGCGCAGGAACTTCGCCCAATGCCTGGCGTGCCATCGGCACAAAACTGGCATAGATATCATATGTGCCTGCCAGCAAAAAGAGGAACGCCAGACCGGCGCCGCCATCTCCGATGAGCCGTCGCGCTATGAGAATAAATCCAACACACGCCAGCACCGCAAATGGAAGGACAACCATCCGCGCCAGCCAGACGCCTGGACTGAATATGCGGTACGCAAGGGCAATCGGAACAATGACCGTTGGACCGGTCTGGATCGCTGGATCGAGAACTCGGGGCTTTTCGGGGTCTGGCAATGCATACAAGCCGCTACGAGCCAGCGTAGCGGCTGTGCCTGCGTTTAATCCTTCATCAAACCAGGGGGGAGGATACAGGGGTTGATGAGCGTACAGAAGATATCCAATCGCCAGTACGCTAACAACCAGCGCGATGAAACGATACGATGAGATGTGAAGACGAAGCGTCATTTCAGCGATAATGGGAGTAAATCATCTCATTTTACAATCCGACGAATCACATCAATACACGGTCAGGTTCACCGGTGCCATCGGTTGCTCACGCAGATTGCGCACAACGCGCGCCGGGTTGCCGACGGCGACGCAATAATCGGGTACATCACGGGTGACGACGGCGCCAGCGCCAACGACGGCATTTTTGCCGATGCGAACTCCATCGAGGATAATCGCGCCGCCCCCAATCCATGCGCCGTCCTCGACGATGATGCCCTGACAGGTGATCCCCTGCAGACTGATCGGTCTGGTCGTATCGTGATAGATATGGTTCACCGCCAGCATCTGCACCATCGGCGCGAGAAAGACGTCATCACCTATCCTGATGCCGCCCTGACCCCGCAAAATACACGCTTCGCCGATCAGCGACCGCGCGCCGATATGAATGCCAGCGTGCGGCAGATTGCGGAAATTGTAGACGTGCAGGATGGCGTTCTTCATCACATAACTTTCGCGACCGATGGAGATGCCGCCAGGACAGGCATGGAGGTAGACGCCGTGATCGAGGTACACGCCCCGTTCGAGACGCACATGATCGGCAAAACGAATGCGCACCCCGTCCTCAATCGCTGCCACGCCCTCCATGTGCAGGATCGCGCGATACGCAACCGCGCGCACGCCAATGCCGACGATACCCGGAATCCATCCGACCGCCGCCTGGACAACCTGCTCCCATACATATCGGCGTATCGACGATGACTGACGCGAGAGATAGAGGTTTACCTGGTCGATCATGGCTGTTTGCTGTGTCTGCGGTTTCTGGTGCGCCCCGGTCGATGCGCTTTTGCAGTCGAAGAAGGCGTTCTTGTTTCTCTGAGCACATTGGAGCGTTGTGATGAGCCGGGTTGCTGATCCGAAGATACCTGCGCCGGGTGCAGTGGTGCGCCAGATTCTGGCATCTCCTGGCCATTGACGCTCTCTTCTGGAACGCGAACGTCCTGGCGCTGATCGACCTGTCCGATCAGCGCTGCATCAGACGCATCCGACACATGCGCACCAGCATCTGGCGGTGGCGGTACGATCACGCGGCGCTCGTCGTTGTGGGGCATATCATCGGGAGGCGGCGTGATGATGACGTGCTCGGCTTCCGGGATCTGCGACGTATCGATATCGGAAATCACCGATGCCTGCGGCGCTGACGACCAGCCATCACCTTGCGACTCGCCGGTGTGCGCTGTCGCATCCGCGCCGTTCTCCGACAGGTCGGGGAGAGCCGGTTTACGATGCCAGGGCCACGCGCCGATCAACGGGCGGCGAGGCGACTCGAGAGCAGACGGTTCGAGCAGCACTGCACCCATCAGATGCGTGCGCTGATCCTTCTGGAGACGCTGCCTGCTCTGCGCGATCATATCCTGTTCGTCAACCGCCGGATCAATCACCACGACAACCCCGTCTACGTGCGGCGCCAGTAACGCCGCATCCGGTCCCGTCATCACTGCCGGACCATCAAAGATAACGACATCGGCGACGCTGCCGAACAGATGGGTCAATTCGTGCCAGCGACGCGAACTCAGCATCGCCGGTTGCGCATCGAGCGTCGGCGCTGCCGGGAGGAACGCCACATTCTGGATCGCGGAAGGAAGAAGACGCGCTCGCAATTCCTGACGATCCCCCGCGCCCAACTTCGTCCACGGGCGACCGGGATCAGGCTCAGCACTGAACAGGCGGGTCAGGTGCGGTTGAGTCGGCTCTGCATCCACCAGCAACACCCGGTGCCCGGAGCGGGCGAACAGATCGGCAAGATCGACGCTGACTGCGCTGCGTGCCTCGTTTGGTTGCGTTCCGGTGACCAGCAACGCACGCACACCTTCTTCACGCGCCGCCAGCATCAGATTGGTCTGCACCTGCCGCATCGCCTCCAATCGGCGCTCCGCAAGGGTTTCCGGCACAAATCGTAACGGGGGACCTTTCGGAATATTCCCAAGAACCGACAGATCGAGGCGATCACGAATATCACCCGGACCGCGCAGCCGTGGATCGATCCGATCCAGCACATACGCCGCCGCTACCGCGATGGCGAACCCGCCGAGACCGGCAAAGAGGATCGTGAGATTACGGCGCGATGGCAACGGACTGCCTGGCGGCTCCGCTGGCTCAAAGGGGGTCAGGACATTCACAACACTGCTGTTCTTGAATGACAGCAGGCGATTGTACGTCTCCTGTTCCTTGCTCAGGCTCGCTTCGAGCTGCATCAGCGTCTGGTTGATCTCCGCAAGGTCGCTGGCGGACACCACCTGCTGACGGCGAAAGGTCGTCTCCTCGATACGCGCCCGCAGATCGTTCAACCGCGCCTCACTCTCGCGCAGTTGCTGTTCGATGGTCATCTGCTCGGCAGCAATTTTGTCAGGCGATGTCGGACTATAGGCGATCAACTGATCGGCGATGGCATTGGCGATAGCGGCGGCACGCACCGGGTTCGAGTCGGTCACGTAGATTTCGAGCAGGTTTGCACTTGGCACCACCGATGTCCGCAGCATATAGGTGGCGATCACATCCCAGGAGAAGGGGAGATTCAGTTTTTCCTGCACCGGGCGAAGGATGCGCTCACGCTTCGCCAGTTCGCCATAGAAACGTCCAAGCGACGATCCCAACTGCAACTGGATCGGATCGGGGCGCTGGCTTTCGAGCGTGTTGCCGATCATGAGGGTTGCGCGCGCGACGTAATAGCGCGTTTCGGTTCGACTGATGGCGAAAGCGACGCCGGAAGAGAGCGCAACCGCAATAGGAATAATCCACCACCAGCGCACAATCGGGCGTGTCAGGCGGATCAGTTCATTCAGGGTAATCATCACTGGCGGTTTCTCCTGCAAGCCGTTCGACATCACCATCATTCATTCGTGGATCGAACTGCCGGCGCGTAAGGCGCGGCAGCCGTGGGACAGCAACATGGCGTCTTCTGGCTGATACGTCAATCGGTTGATCCTGTCACTGCCACGAGATCAATGACGCCCCGGCGTAGCGTTCATAGAGCGGATGATCCGCTTCGCGCCGCGCCAGCGCAACGTTTTCCTCGCGCATCACCCAGGCGACCGCGCCCAGGAGGTCGTTCGCAATATACGCTGGCGGATATTTCTGGATCTCCGGCAGCAGCGCATGGTGCGCTCCTCTTCCGGTACGTACCAGTATACTACGTATTCCCATCGCATGCCCGGCGGCGATGTCGGTCCAGGCGTCGCCAACCAGGTAGGCGTGCGAGAGATCGACGTTCCACCGGCGCGCAAGATCGCGCAGCATGCCGGGGTGGGGCTTGCGACAGTCACACCTGACATGGTCGTCGTGCGGGCAGTAGCGAATATCGTGGATCTGTCCGCCATACCGCGCTATCTGAACCTGCATGCGCGCATGAATGTCTTCGACAACATCCGCCGAAACGACGCCCCTGCCGACGATCGCCTGATTGGTGACCACGAAGACGCGAAACCCGGCAAGGTTGAGCCAGCGTAGCGCTGCCAGCGTACCCGGAAGGAACACGAACTCCTGCCATGATTTGACGTGATCGACACGATTTTCGTTGATCACGCCGTCGCGATCCAGAAATATCGTCCGCATCGGAGCACCTTTCCATCTGAGCGAGGTTCGGAAACGCGAACTACGGCGCTGCAACCGCAGCGGGGACGATCATTCGTTCCAGTTGTACGGCGAGTCGAGCAGGTTGGTATGCAACAGGATGCGCGCCCCCTCGAACTCGAAGGCGAAGCGCATCTGGATCAGCCCCAGGCGTGTCAGTGCGGCATGCACCGCTTCCTGCCGATCTTCGCGGCAGTAGAGCATGAGAAAACCGCCGCCGCCAGCGCCGGTAATCTTGCCACCGCCAGCGCCAGCAGCGATCGCTGCGGCATACGCTTCATCGATTGCACTGTTGGAAATGCCGCTCGCAAGTTGTTTCTTGTGCCGCCAGCTTTCATCGAGCAGCGCGCCAAAGTCATCGAGTCGCCCATCTTCGAGCGCTGCCTTGATCTGCCAGCCCAGTTCTTTGATGCGGTGCAACGATTCGACCGTTTTGCCCGCACCCTGCCCGCTGCGTTCGCGCTGCTCGCTCAGGATATCGCGCGCCTGCCGCGTGGCGCCGGTGTAGAAGAGCATCAAACGACGTTCGAGCGCACGGACGTTGCTCGCGCTCATATTGAGCGGCGTCACGCGCACGCCGTCGGCGCTGAACTCGAAACAGTTGAGACCGCCAAACGCTGCGGCGTACTGATCCTGCTTGCCGATCGGCGCTTCGAGACGCCTGGTTTCGATTTCATACGCCGTCTCAGCCAGCTGGCGCTTGTTCATCGCGTTGCCCGCCAGCGTGCTGCAAATATTGCAGAGGGTCACCGATACGGCGCTCGATGATCCCAGCCCTGTTCCGGGCGGCACTTCCGATGCGATGAAGATATTGACCGGCACACGCAGGTTGAAGTGTTCGTAGATCACCTGACCCATGCGCATTTCCAGGTTGCTGTTCACAACCCGACCATCCACCGGCACCTGAAGAATACTGCTGCGATAATCGGCGGAAATGACCTGGAAGGTCGTATCGAAATTCCTGGTCACGATGCCGTAGATGTACTTGTTGATCGACGCGCTGACGACCATGCCGCCAAAACGCTCATAGTATGCAGCGAGATCGGTTCCGCCGCCCCCAAAACTGATCCGTACCGGTGAGCGTGCAATAAGCATGCTTCATCTCCTTACGCACAGGGCGCTGGTCGCTGCCGGTGAACGTGAATGACGGCGGCACAACACCGCCGTTGTCACTGCTGACGCTACTCTAGCACGCGGCAATGAAGCGGCGGTAAACTGAGGAAGTAGCGACTATGACATTTTTCTTACGAACCGGTCGTTTGTCGCCCATCCACCGATGTGCTACACTGAATAAACAAATCGCAGATGGGTCCGGAGGGGGATGTGGCACGGGTCATTGCAGTTGCAAACCTCAAGGGCGGCATCGGCAAAACCACAACGGTGGTCAATGTGGGTGCGGGTCTGGCATTGAAGGGCGCGCGCGTTCTGCTGGTCGATACTGATGCCCAGGGGAACCTGGCAATGGCTTTGGGGATACATCCCCGCCGCACGCTCTACGATGTCCTGGTTGATGGCGCCCCTGCTGAACGTTGCATCGTCGAAGCCCGTCCCGGACTCGATCTTCTGCCGGCTGATGCAACCCTGCTCGGCGCACAACCGATCATTGCCCGCCGACCGGATTGGAGCCGCGTACTGGCGCAGGCGCTTCAGCCGGTCGCCAGCGCCTATGATTTTGTGCTGATCGACTCCGCCGGTTCGCTGACGCCCTTGAATGTCAATGCGCTGGTCTGCGCCCACGATGTGATCGCCCCCACCACGGTCGAGCATTTTTCGGTCAAAAGCCTGGAATTGCTGACGCTCCAGATCGGGCGGATCAAAGGCGCTGCCGGGCAGGTGCGCATGATTATTCCGACAATGTACGACCCGCGGGTGCGGCAGTCCGGCGAGTTGCTTGCGCAGCTCCGCACCCGCTATGGCGACCGGGTGACGCCGCCGGTGCGCGTGAATGTGCGCCTCTCCGAGGCGCCTGCGCTGGGCAAAACGATCTATGAGTACGACCCGCGCTCACGCGGTGCGATCGATTATGCCATGCTGGTTGAACACATCAGTCGATCGTTTGGTTTTACTGCGCGTCCACAACCCGCTCGCCCGCCATCGGTCGCGCCGCAACACCCGGCGCCGCCCGCTGCACCGCCCGTTCCGACACGGTCTGACGCACCGGAGACCTGCCCTCACTGCGGGCAAACGCTGCACCATACCCATCTGGCTGGTTATCGCATCAGTTATTGTGTGCAGTGTCGCTATAAGAAACAGGAACTGATCCGGGGACGATGAGCGCCGGGAATGACCCGTCGTTTTTGCGTCCTTGCGAAGGCGCAACCAATCGCCGAACCCGCTCAGTGGCATATGTGGAATGTTACGTGAACAGGAGTGATCCATGGGAGTCGATGATTTTCGCGCTGAAGCGCGCCGCCTGCTCGAGCGGATGCTTGCCGACGCGCAGCAGACCGATGAACGCGACGTGCTGATCGCGCAGTACACCGACGAATTGACAATGCTGTACGGGCGGCATGCCCATGCGCTGCTGACAGAGGTGATCGAAGACGCGCGCACACGCCTCGACGCGCGTCTCTCGCCCGATCCTATCCGCCAGACCATCGCTACCGTCCAGACAACCGTTCAGGACCTGTGGAACGCCCTGTGGGGACCCGGCGACATCCGGAGATGATACAGACTTTCAGGATGCGAGACCGTAGAAGATGCCGGTGAGCAAAGCCGTCACTCACGCACAGTGCATCACATCACCCGGTGCACCTCGATGATCTGGTCGTGCCCTGGTCCAACCGATACCATCCCCAGGCGCGCGCCGACCAACTCGCACAGTCGCGCGACATAGGCGCGCGCTTCAGCAGGAAGTTGCGCAAAATGGCGCACGCCCGACGTTGAGGTTTGCCAGCCGGGAAGTTCCTCGTAGATCGGTTCGACCTGCCCGAGAATGAACGGGTTGGCTGGCGGATAATCGAGTTCGGTGTCGTGACGCCGGTAGCCGACGCATACCTTGATACGCGGCAGTGTATCGAGCACATCGAGTTTGGTGATCGCCAGGGTATCGATACCGTTCACCCGCACAGCATACCGCACCATCACCGCATCGAACCAGCCAACCCGACGCAGGCGACCGGTCGTGGTGCCGACCTCAGCCCACGGGGTGCCGAGCTGACGCAGGACGGTCGCCGTTTCGTCCTCGATTTCGGTCGGGAAGGGACCCTCACCGACACGGGTGGCGTATGCCTTGCAGACGCCGATAACCGAAGAGAGGCGGGCAGGCGGGATCCCGCTCCCCTGACAGGCGCCAGCTGCACCGGGCGGCGACGATGTGACATACGGATAGGAGCCGTGGTCGATGTCGAGCAGCGCTCCCTGCGCCCCTTCGAGCAGGATCGGCAAATCACGATCCAACGCGCGCTGAATGATCGGATGCACGTCGGCTACATGACGCTCGAGTTTGTTGCCGTACTCCAGGTACTTCAGGAATGTTTCGTGCAGTGAAAGCGGCTGTGCGCCATACCACGCCGTCAGCATTTTATTCTTGACTTCCAGCGCCTGACGGAGGCGACGTAGCAACGTTTCCTCGTGCAGCAGATCTCCCATCCGAATGCCAATTCGCATCATTTTGTCGGCGTAAGCCGGTCCGATGCCGCGTCCGGTGGTGCCAATCTTCGCATCGCCGCGGAGCGACTCATCAAACTGATCCTGAAGCACGTGGTACGGCATAATCACGTGCGCCCGGTCGCTGACGAACAGTTTGGCTGTGGTGATGCCACGCGCTTCCAGATCGGCGACCTCCTGCAACAGCACGGCAGGATCGACAACAACACCGCTGCCGATGATATTGACAATCCCGGGATCGAAGACTCCTGACGGAACAATATGGAGTTTGAACGTCCCGTGGCGATTGACAACGGTATGACCGGCGTTGTTGCCGCCGCCATAACGAATGACCAGCCGCGACCGTTCGGCGAGCACGTCTACGATATGCCCCTTGCCTTCGTCGCCCCACTGGGCGCCAATTACTGCGACGACCGGCATATGCGGGCTCCCTTCTGCTCTGCAACCCGAAAACTGTGATATGATACGCGAGAAAGCATCTTTCTCCGTTGCGTGTGGTATTATAGCCGAGTTTCAATCCTGCGCGCATTTCTGCATCGAAAAGCTACCTTACAGATTCAACCGCCATACCACGGACGCTCATGAGCGGACGCCGCACCAGCCAGGCGCGTCTGAACACACAGAAAGCGCAAGGTGACCATGGACATCGCTGCGGTAACGATTATCATTCAGCTCATCTTTCTGGAAGGCATTCTGTCGATCGACAATGCTGCTGTGCTGGGGGCAATGGTGGCGCACCTCCCCCACGATGAGCCGATTCCCTGGCCCCAGCCGCTCCGTTTTCTGACAGAGTGGTCTCAGCATGTATTGGGGTATCAGCGGGAGGCAGCGCTCAAGGTCGGTCTGCTCGGCGCGTATATCGGGCGCGGGTTGATGCTGGCGCTGGCGAGCATCATTATCCATGTGCCCTGGTTGCGCATTATCGGTGCGGCGTACCTGGTCTACCTGGCAATTCACCATTTTGCCGAACTTTACCATGCACACCGCGCCGAAACAGGGCAGGAGGAACTGTCTCGCGTGCGTGGCGGGTTCTGGTCGACCGTGCTGGCAATCGAACTTGCCGACCTGGCATTCAGTATCGATAATGTGATTGCAGCCGTGGCGCTGTCGGACGAGTTCTGGGTGGTGATGCTGGGGGTGGCGATCGGTATTCTGGTGATGCGGTTCGCTGCCACGATCTTTACCCGTATGATCTCGTGGGAGCCGGCGTTGCAGACAGGCGCATTTCTGCTTCTCATGGCGATCGGCGCGGAGTTGCTGGCGGAAGAGGTCTGGCATATTCACATCGAAGAGATGACGCAGTTCGCCATCTCCGCCGGGGTTCTGATCCTGACGGTGATTGTAGCGCGCACACCGTTGCGCGGTCCGGCGCAACTGATGGCGCGTCCGTTTATCTGGATGTCGGCAATGGTTCAGTTGCGTCTCGAGGCGGCGACTGCGGTGGTAACCAGTCCGTTCCGCCGGAAAGAGCGCTCACCCGAGACGGATAGGCTGTAGGCTCCCGGTTGCCCACAACACCTGTACCTTCCCAAACGGCGCCGTCAGATCAAACACGACGTAGCGGCTGCCGTTCGCATCTTCAATCGCGTAGTCCTGCGGCACGGCGTTCAACATAACCAGGGATGGCGCAGTGACGTGTTCGGGAAGCGGCACACGGAGATGGATGCGCTCGCCTGACCCGGTCACGTGGATCTCGACGCCGCTCTCCAGCCGACGCCACCGGTAGGCGACATATCCGTCGGAGGCGGCATAGCGCGCCGTCACCTGCGCCTGATCCACGTCACCGGTGAAGATCCAGCGCGGGCTGAGCGTTACCTCCCGATACAGCGCGCCACGGTCTTCAATGCCTGCTGCACCCTCGATCAACGCGCCGAGCATCGCCGATGCGCCCCATCCATCGGTTGGCAGCGTGTCCTCGCCGGAGATGCCTGGATTACCGGCGGGGTAGTACCAGAGGTAGGACGCGCCGGTGGTGCTGATCAGAAAATAGTAGCGGTGCAGGATCTCGAAAGCGTAGCGCTCCGCGCCATAGCGGAACGCGCCGCGCGCCAGTTCGCCGCCGACCAGCGGCATCAATCCGCCGTTGACGTATTCGCCGGGACGCTCGCCAGGACGCCCGGCAAGCCCGAAACTGCCTGGCGGAAACGGCGGATCGATGCTGTACCATTCGGCAAACGTCTCGCCGCGCCGCAACCCGCGCCTGAAATATTCGTCAACAATCGCCCGCCCCTGGTTGCGACTCAGAACCTGACGGTTTAGCGCATATGCATTTGAAAGGCTGAGTTGAGCGGCTTCATCAACGCCAGGCACATCGAACGGTTCCAGCGGCACAAAGTGGGTGTAGAATCGTCCGTTCCAGCTCAGCGCGTTCAGGCGCTCCATGATTCCATCCGCTTCGGCACGCCACTGGTGCGCCAGCGCCGGGTCGCCGACCCGCGCTTCGATCCGCGCCAGTAATTCAAGCGCGTGCGCCAGACCGGTGTTATCGCCATGGAAAATGCCCCAGATCGTCTGATCGTCGATCCAGTGCCGCGGCGCCGGTTTTCCGGTGGTTGGATCGGTCGTGGTTGGACCGTAGGCGAAATCCCAGGTGTCAATGGTATAGGGGCGCCTGACCAATCGGTGTTGTACGTCCCATCGAAGCGGATCGTTCATGGTATAACGCACAGCCCGGCGCATAGCATCGAGATTGGTTCGCAGCCAGGCGTCATCGCCGGTTGCCTGCCAGGCTTCGTACACCGCCTGGATGAACAGGTACTCAACATCCGCCTCGACCTCTTTGCGCAGTGGATGCAGCACGCCGATTGATGGGCGCGCAAGAAAATCCGGGAAACTGCCATCGGGTCGCTGAGCGCGACGAAAGGCATCGATCAGGCTGGTGACATCCTTCTCGAAATAGCGAAATCCGCGCGCCTGGTAGGTGTGATCGCGCAACCAGAGCAACGGGTTGTCGGGCGACCGATACCCGCGCACCGGTATGCCGTCGAGGTCGTATTCGAGCACACACTGTTCCATGAAGCGACGAATCATGGGGTAGAGGGCATCAAAGCGCTCCTGACCGGTTATCAGCGTCGTTTCGGCATCGAGCGTGTAGAGATGGCTTGAACCGCCTGCAATTGCGCCATCGATGATCAGCAGGGCGCTGTGTGCGCCGGTTGCGCCGCCCGGCTGTACGGCAACTGTCCCAACTCCGTTGACGATGTCGATCGCCCGGCGTTCGATCCGGCGCGCCCGTCCATCGTAGAGATACAGAACCGCACGACCATGGTAGCCCGGCGCTGCAATCCGAATCTCGACAGGGGTCAGCGGTAGCGCACCGGCTGGCGCCGTCAGCGTTGCGCGCCATGGTGAGGCGGGCAACTGTCCGAGTTCGGCGGGAGGACCATGCGCCCAACCAGACGGCAGGGGAAGCGCAGTCAATCCATCGGGACGCACTGCGATCAAGCCGCGACGGTATACTCTTGTCGGCGTCCCGTCGAGGAAAATCGGCGCACTGACGGGTTCACCGAGGGTAGCCGCGCCATCGGAGCGCGTCCAGTAGTCGGTGAAGACATCGGCGGTGGGTGATGCAGGGATCGGCGATGGAGACCATGGCGTCGGCGGATCGACGGGTGCGGCGGAACAGGCGGCGACCACAAGCAGCGCAACGAGGAGCGAGAGATGATGTTTCACGGTGGTGGAGAACTGAGAACCGAGAACCAGGAACCGAGAACCAGGAACCGAGAACTGAGAACCGAGAACTGAGAACCTGGGTTTTTGCAGGTACAACAACAGGAGCGATTCGTTTCCAGGCATTGTACCACACTCGCCGATCATTCTATGACGCTGTGACATCGTATCCAGCCGCACGCCACAGGAGTGATTGGAACATGCTGGCTGGCAGCGACCTGACCAGCCAGTTGCGCAACAGACACAAGGCGGGATGATCTATTTGTGCGCCTCTACCGATGGACCACGATGTGTTCGTCACCCACCTCGTGCGAGCGCGGCGTTCGGCTTCATAACGATGGAGAGCGGATGGGAGACCGGGTTCTTGCGCCAATGCGCGCGCCAGTACATACGCCGACTCAATTGCCATACATGCACCCTGTCCCATATTGGGGGTCGTGGGATGTGCAGCATCCCCCAGCAGCGTAACCTGTTCCCGGCTCCACGGTGCAAAGGATCGGATATCGTAGATATCGTTGTGCAGGATCGCTGCTGCAGGGGTGGCTTCCAGCAGATGTGGAACAGGAGCGCACCAGGTTCTGAATATACTGAGCAGTTTTGCTTTGCGCTCTTCTGGAGAGGAGATTTCGCCAGCTGGCTGGTTATACGTCGCAAACCAGTAGACGCGGCTTCGGTCGACACGCACAATTCCAAAACGCGCACCCATTCCCCATATCTCAGTTGTCACACCCAGCGCGGCTTCATCGGTTGTCTCCACAACGCCGCGCCAGGCGGTATATCCCGAATAACGCAGCTGAATGTGGGGAAACATCTGCCTGCGCACAGCCGAGCGAATCCCATCTGCGCCAACAAGGAGATCTGCGCTGTCGGATGCGCCGTTTGCAAACTGAACGGTGACCGAATCGGCGTGCTGTACGACATTGACACAGGGCATCGCAAACCTGAGCATGCCGGTTTCCAATGCTTCTGCGAGGATGCGGTGCAGGGCGGCGCGATGGATTGCGACAACCGGCGTACCAACCCGGGTCTCCAGTTCGTCGAGACGCCCTTCGTAGAGCGTTTTGCCATTCGCCGTACAGAGCCGGGAGTGGATCAGTCGCGCTCCCGCTGCGATAACTGCGGCGCCTGCGCCGAGTGCAGACAAGACCTTCATTGCATTGGGCCAGAGCATCAATCCGGCGCCGACGTCGCCCGGCTCAGGGGCGCGTTCGTAGATGACCGCATCTATGCCCTGGGTTCTCATAGCCAGGGCGGTACACAACCCGCCGATGCCGCCGCCGATGATGATCACTTTCATGCTTCAGGCGCTCCTCACAGCACACGCGCTGTCGTTCTCTGGCGAGCCTCGCGTTCTGCACCACGGCAGCACGCGCTGCGTTCCCGGTTCAATATGGTTACGAAATGATTACATTCTATCATCATAACTCTACCCACGCCCCGCGATCATGCAGTATCATACAATGGTAGAGGGATGACTCCGCCCAGAATGCGGCCAGTCATCCCTCACGCATATATGCCTCTGACGTAACCCGAGATGGGTGATGCCGCAGAGTTAGAGAACACCATACTCTGGCGGTTGACAGAGTTGCAATGACGCGCCTGCGGAGCACCGGCAACGTCGCTGGTGTGCAATGTCAGCACAAAAAGGAGGCCCTGCCAATGTATGTCGAAGCCCATCGCGCGATTGCGCGATATGCCGCCGAAGCGGTGTGGAATCAGGGACGCCTGGAGGTCATCGACGACGTTTTTGATCACAACTTCATCAACCACGATCCATCGGCGCAACAGGTGCGCAGCGCGAAAGCGCTCAAGCGCTGGATCGAGCGGTTGCGCATCGCGTTCCCGGATATGCACATGACGATCGAGGACCTGATTGCTGAAGGTGATCGGGTTGTGATTCGCTGGAAATGGACGGGGACGCACACCGGGTTCTTCGGGTCGATCCCTCCCAGCTACAATGCCGTCACCCTGCACGGTATCACGATTGAGCGATTTGCCAATGGCAAGATTGCCGAGGCCTGGTGGAGTTACGATGGCTCGGCGATGATGTTGCAGATTGGGGCATTTCCGATGGCGCTGGAGGTTGGACGCTGAAGGTGGTCGGTGGAAGGTGACAGGTGGAAGGCAGCTTTCGTTCTTCCCTTTCTATTGCCCGGCGCGCCGCCGCTTCAATCGGCGGCGCGTCCCTTTCGCACCGTCATGACCGTAAGCCACGCCAGCGCCGCCAGAGCAACCGCAAACAGCACCGCCGACGGCAGGGGCCACCACGGAACCGTGTTGGGCCAGATCAGCAGATTGGCTGCCTGGGCAATGGTCAACAGCACAACAATTCCGCGCGTGTGGCGTGGCGATTGACCAACGATGGTACAGGCGATCAGCAGCGCCGCCGTGATGGTCACCATGTATTGCGGACTGAATACCCGGTTCAGCAGCAGGAATGCCGCTGGTGTCAGCGCCGCCAATGCTGCCGGACGCCATGCCAATGATGGAAAACGCAGTGCGCTCAGGGTCAGGCTCGCAAGGACAATACCCTGCACGCCAATGGCGATCCCCATCATCGTCCCGCCGGTTTCCACCGATCCCCACGGCGCCGGAAGACGCGCCCAATGATCTGGTGCAGTTATCAACACTGCCAGAAACCATACGCTTTCACCGGTAATGGCGCGCCCGCCTTGCAGGGTGTATGGCGCCAGAAAGCGATCCCAGTCGATCAGCGCAAATGGGATCGAGGTCGCTGCCACTGCCATCATACCGCCCGCTGCAAATGCCCACAACGATGCAGGAGCGCGCGAAGAACGCGAGCGGAGCATCCCCAGCGCCAGCGTTGCCGCCGCCAGCCAGGGCGTCCACTTCAGCGCGCCGCCGATACCGAGCGCCGCACCGCTCCACACCATGCGACCATACGTGTATGCCATCAGCCCAAGTGCCAGAAACGCCGTTGGCAACGGATCATATTTGCCGTGCCAGAAGGGGAGCAACAGCGGCGAGAGCGCATAGAAACATGCCAGCCCGGTATTCCCGCTGGCTGAAGAACGCCGCTCACTCATGCTCCAGATCGCCAAGACGATAACCAGGTCGGCGATTGTGTTGCAGAGCGGCAGTGCCAGGGCAAACAGTTCACGGCTCGCGGGCAGCGCCAGAATCGCCCAGGGGATCAACGCGCCGGAAGGGTACTCGACCACCGGCAGTCCCAACTCCAGTGTCGCGCGTCCGTAGTTGTAGAAAAGTTCAACATCCGGATCGCTGCCGATCTCCCCACTGAGCAACCGCGTTGTCAGCGCCGTCAGACGAACGACCAGTGCGATCCGCAGCACCCCGGAAAGCGTCAGGGTTCGTCCGATACTGTGCCACATGCCCCACACGACGCACGCCGCCTGCGCTGCAATCACTGGCACGCTCCACTCCCCCCGCGCAACGCCTGCCACCAGGAGCGCATCGAGCGCCACGCCGCCGGACGCTGCCAGGAGCGCAGGTCGAAGATCCGCCGTCGGCACATGGCGCGGTTCCCGACGTTCCAGCCAGGCAAACAGGAGCGCCACACTCCCCAACAGCACCGCATAGAACGGGAAAAACGGAACGGTGCGCGCCGGCAGCCAGACCCATAGCACGCCACACCCCCCAATGACTGTCAGCGCAACCGTGGTTCGCCCTATCAGGCTTATGGCATTGCGCCCAACCAGACTGACGCTCAGACCGATCGCCAGCAATGCGAGGATATGCTGCACCGATGGAAGCGCCAGCGACCGGGAAGATGCCACGCCAGCATGATAGACAAGCACGCCGAGATTGCGGCGGTCGTTGGGCGGTTTCCATGTATCACTCCGAATCGTGATGTGGAAGGCCTCACCCGCGAGCGGATCAGGGCGAAGCAGCAGCAGGTAACGGCGAGGGGCATCCGACGGCGTAACCGCGACCGATGTTGTGGCCACCGACAGCGTAATCGATGGGGACGGCGTTTCAGGAGGACGAGGCGCTGCCATGACGATCTCGACGATGCCCGGCGCACCATAACCAGAAGCGATCAACGTCACACGTGCATCGCCGTCTGTCCAGCGAAACGAACCGTACCCGTCGCGCTCGCGCGTCTCGAAGCCACGGGCGCACCCGACATCCTCGCCAGCGCCGACGTCGCACATTGGCGGATGGGTGATGGCGGTTGCGACGGTAGCCGTCAGCAGCGCCGCCAGGATCAGCGTAATGCCATGGAACCAGACGTATCGCTGCACGTTGTTCACAAGGGGGATCTCAGGCGACAATGCGGTTGCGGAGAATACCCAGCCCGCCAGCCTCAAGCTCGACCAGATCATCAGGTTCGAGCCAGGGTCCCTGTCCATTGGTCGCCTCGAGCAGTGAACCGCCAATCGCGCCGCAGGCGATCATGTCGCCGGGGAACAGGGTGCACCCTTCGGAAGCAATCGCAATCATTTGGGCAAAAGAGTACGTCAGATCGCGAAGGTTGCCACGCGACTGTTCGACGCCGTTGACGCGAGCGATCAGGGTCAGATTGAACTGACCATCGTCGAGGGCATATTCCTGGAGTTCGTCCGGCGTGGCAAGCCAGGGACCGATGGAGGTCGCTGCATCTTTACTCTTGCTGAAGGCGAACCCGGCGATCAGTTCCTCGCGCTGGACGTCACGCGCCGTCCAGTCGTTGAGCAGCAGATACCCGGCAATGTAATCGCCCGCCTCTTCAGGGGAAATGTCGCGTCCGCTGCGACCGATAACGCACGCCACCTCGAGTTCATAATCGAAAGCGACGGTGCGTGGGAGTGGCACATATGCTTCGGAACCATACATGGCTGCGTGATTGCCAAAGGCAAAGAGTGGTCGTTCATACCAGAAATAGGGGATCCCGCCGCCGTGCAGACGGGCAAGCGCCGCCATGTGCTGTTCGCTGGATTCAAAGCAGCGCAGGCTGGAAGGGCGCGGCAATGGCGGCAACAGGCGCGCCTCGTCGAGCGGGATAAGCATCTCGACGCCGCCGATCATCAGAGAACCGGACTGTAGAACGAGATGCTCATCATCCACACCGCCGATCTGATCGATCACCGCCGCTACGATCTCCGCCGCGCCATCGAGCCCCATACCGTCCGGCACGCCACCCAGCACATCGAGCAGACTCCAGGGCGGCTGGGGCGGATCTTCAAAGACGAGCGGCGCCGCTGCCGCCAGATCGATAACGGCACTGCCGAGCAGCACGCCAACCCGCGGCTGACGATCAACGAACTGAAAGGTGACCAGACGCATGGCTCACTCCTTCGGGTGCACTGCGCGCGGATCATAGTCGCTGCTGGCACGGGTGTCAAATCCGAATGCAGAACGAGATGGTACAATATATCTAATAAAAAACTGCTCAAGGAGTTTCACGTGTCTCACGCGCACCGCCCGATCATCGGCGTTCCATGCCTGGTTGGTATCGCCCACTTTGCCCGAGACGACGCCTGGTTTCCCAAAATCTACGGGAACGTTATTGATTATCTCCAGGCAGTCGAAGCAGCCGGAGGCGCCCCGATGCTCATCCATCTCACCACAAATGATGATGTGCTGAACACGCTCTACCAGCAGATCGACGGATTGCTCCTGGCTGGCGGTGAAGATATCGATCCCGCATCCTACGGCGCCCCGCGCCATCCGCGACTGGGCAACCCCGATCCGTTGCAGGACGATGTCGAGATCAAACTGACCCGACGTGCGCTCCAGGATGGGAAGCCGATCCTGGCGATCTGTCGCGGTATTCAACTCCTGAATGTCGCGTGTGGCGGCACGTTATACCAGGACATCCCTTCAGAAATTCCAGGCGCTCTGAACCATAATGAGTCGACCGACCGGCAGGACATGCGATACCTGGCGCATCCGGTCCTTATCGATTCCGACTCACGGCTGGCGGATCTGCTCGGTGCAACCGAAGCGATGGTCAATACGCTGCACCACCAGGCGCTGCGCGACGTCGCGTCAGCGTTGCGCGTCACTGCTCGCGCTCCGGATGGCGTCATCGAAGCGGTCGAAGCAGGATCATCGGCATGGGTCGTAGGCGTGCAATGCCACCCGGAGATGCTATGGAACGGCGCCGATCCACGCTGGTCGCGGGTGTTCCAGGCATTTGTGCAGGCAGCGGGGGGGGTGAACGTTGAACGTTCAACGTTCAACCTTCAACGTTCAACGTTCCTACCTTCAACCCTCAACCTTCAACGTTCCAACTTTCAACCTTCAACCTTACAACCTTCAACCTTACAACCTTCAACCTTACAACCTTACAACCTTTAACTCCCGCCCCGCGGCGGTCTGCCAGCGATCAGGTTCTCCAGTGCTGGGGTCATTTCCTCACGGGTGATGCCCCCCTCATACCGGGCGACAATCGTGCCATTCGCGTCGATCAGGAACAACCACGGTTCCGATTGCAATCCCCAGGCGATCATTGGATCGGAAAGCCCTACGTTGCGCTCTTCGAGTGTGGGGGCGCGCCCTTCCTGCGCCAGTTTCTGGAAGACTGCGGATTGCGCCTCGAACGACTCACGGAACGGATGGCGGAAAACCTCGACATGGATGAAGTTGATGCGATCGCCGTAGGTTTTCTGCAACTCCTGCATCACACCCAGGCTGGGAGCGCACACTGCCGTGCGACAGAACGCTGGCGTCGCAAACAGCAGCGCCGTCGGCTTGCCGTTCTGCAACGCTGCATCCAGGCTGATCTGGTACATCGAAAGATCGTCGACCCGACCAGACGAAAGATATGACGGATCGGGCACATCACGCACAGTCAACGTTTTGACAGGTATCGCCTTATCGCCGACATTCGGTACATCCGAACGTTCTTTGACTTCGAGACGCAGGCGTGCGACCGTCGGTTCTGATTGACCGCTGAGGGTTGTTTGCACCTCGATCCCCCAACTCCCCGCCCGGTCGAACGTCGGATAGGCGACGTAGATGGCTGCGGGAAGCCCCTGACCGTAGTAGATCGCATCGGTCTCGAATCTGACCGGTGAACTGGTATCGTTCAGATCGAAGAAGCGCAGGTGAATCTTCGCACCCGGATCATTGACCGGCGAACCATCGCGAATCAGACCCAGCGCAATGCGGTTCGGACCCACAACCGCTTCGGTGAAGGCAAAGACCGGCGTCACCTGACCGGAACGTGTCGGCTGCTGCGCGCATGCGACGAGGAGTAGCGCCAGCAGAAGAAATATCAGCAATCTGAAACGCATAGACATATCCTTGCTATTGTGCATCGAAAATCTCATCAACCTCGATGCCGAATCCGTCGAGCAGTTTTGAGATTGCGCGCTGACCCCGGTGAAAGATGCCATGCAGCGCATACGCCTGGTCTTCTAGCGTAAGAACCGTTACCGTCTCATCGAGCGGATTGACGATCCAGTATTCGGGAATGCCTGCTTCGGCGTAGTCGCGCACCTTTTCCTCAGTATCGCGCTCCGGTCGGTCAGGGCTGACAACCTCAATGACGAGATCGGCGCCGAGCCAGAAGGCGTCCTGATACCGGGGATCACCGGCAGAGCGCAACAAGAGAATGTCGGGTTCGCGGAACTTGCCTGGACGCAGCCGCAGACGCAGCGGCGCCACCAGCACTTTCCCGCCTGTCGGCTGCACTGCCGTCTTGAAACGTTCGTACAGCAGCAACAGAATCGTCTGATGGCGACTGGTCGGCATCGGCAGCACCTCGATGGCGCCGTCGGTAAACTCGATCAGATGGTTGGTCTGTTCGGTCAATCGCAGGTACTGCTGCTCGGTCCAGAGTCCCTGAAGCGGCACCAGATCGACTTCCAGCCCGTCGCTGCGCGTGATTTTCAATGAATTGGCGTGCGCTTCGACCGTCATGCGCCTTCCTCACATACCGACCGGATTCCTGCATCAGTATAGTACCACCTTAACGTTCAACCTTCCAACCTTCAACGTTCAACCTTCCAACCTTCAACGTTCCAACCTTCAACCTTCAACGTTCAACGTCTGCACAGCAAACATTCTTGTGGTAGGATTCTCAGAGAGCATATCACGCTTTTCGGACATCACCCGCCAGATCGATAACCCTCGGATATCCGGTTATAAGAGGAGAAGATCATGCACCTGGCAATCGTTGGCGCCGGGATGGCCGGTCTCAGCGCAGCGCGTGAGATGCGTCGGCGACGACCCGATCTGATGATCACCATCTATGAGAAGAGCCGCGGCTTCGGCGGGCGCGTTGCCACACGGCGTCGCGATGGGTTTGTCTTTGACCACGGTGCACAGGTCATCAAGGCACCGGATGCCAGTATGGAACATCTGTTGACCGCCGAACTTCCCATCGAAGAGTTGCGACGCATGGATCGCCCGGTCTATGTCTTCCACACCGATGGGACAATCGCTGAGGGCGACCTGACACTCAATGCCGAACCATCCTGGTTTTATGCCAGTGGTCTCAACCGGTTGGGAAAGTTACTCGCTGCCGACCTCGACGTGCGCCTGGACACGCGTGTTACTGCGCTGCGTCGGGAAGCGGGAAGCGCGCGTTGGATGCTGTTCGACGCGCAGGGTGCGCACGTCGGAACCGCTGATGCAGTGTTGTTGACACCGCCGGCGCCGCAGACCGCAGAAATCCTGGCGATGAGCGATTTTGACCCGCCGCTGCGCGATATGCTGGTGCGCGAACTGATTCACGTGCCGTATCGACGCTGCCTGACAATGACCCTGGCGTACAATCGACCGATCGAGCGGCCGTTTTACGCCCTGGTCAATGTTGATCGGCAGCATCCCATGGCCTGGCTGGCGCTTGAGCACACGAAAGGATCAGAGCGCTGTCCACCCGGTCACAGTCTGCTGATCGCGCAAATGGCAGGACCCTTCAGCATGCAGCAGTGGGATGCGCCTGCTGAGGAACTGGCGTCGGCGGTGATCGAGATCGTCAGTATGGCGCTTGGGGAGGATCTGCGCCAGCCGCTGTGGTATGATCGTCAGGGATGGCGCTACGCCCTGCCGGATGGAATGGCTAACCCGGCGGTGTTGAACACGACCCAAACCGGGCTATTCTTTGCTGGCGACTATACTGTTGGGCTTGGACGCATTCACCTGGCGATCAGGAGTGGGCAGGAGGTCGCCGACACAATTGCCAATTGGCTCCGATGACATAATGTAAAGGTAGAGAGATGTCTGTTCACAACACAAACCCGGCAACCACATCTTCAGAAGCGCGTTTCCCGTGGCGCGCATTGTTGATCGGTCTCGGCATTGCGCTGGCGCTGGCAGCGATTGCGCTGTTGAGCCAGGGGAGCAGCAACCCGGTTGCGCCGCGTGGCGCCAGCATGCTCATTCTGGCGCCGGCTGCATTCCTGGCGGGCGTGTTCAGTTTTCTTTCGCCCTGCACGCTGCCGATACTGCCCGCCTATTTCGCGTTCACGTTTCAGGCGCAACGCGAGCGCATTGTGATGATGACCGTCGCCTTCTTTCTGGGGCTGGCGACGACAATGGTGCTGCTGGGCGCGACGGCGACGGCGCTCAGTCAGTTGCTGTTTCGCAACCTGGAGACATTGACCTTCATCGGCGGGGTGATCATCATCATCTTCGGAGTCCTCAGCATGCTGGGCAAAGGGTTCAGCGGCGTTCAGATCCTGTCGCGTCCATCGGCGAGCATCGCCGGATCGTATCTGTACGGCGCAACCTTTGCACTGGGATGGACCGCGTGCGTCGGTCCGATCCTGGGAGCGCTGCTCACCCTGCTGGCAACACAGGGGATCGCCATCCTCCAGGGTGCGGTGCTGTCGTTCATCTATGCGCTGGGGCTGGGATCGCCATTGATCATCGTAGCGACCTTCTTCAGTCGCCTGGGGACTGGCTCGCCTGTCTGGAAAGCGCTGCGCGGGCGCGGATTCACCCTGAGCATCGGCGGGTACACCCTCCACCTGCACACCACCAGCCTGATCAGCGGGGCGCTGCTCGTTCTCATGGGGTTACTGCTGGCAACCGGGCAACTGACGGCGCTGAGCGAATGGACCCAGCGCACCCCGCTGGCGCAGTGGGCGCTCAGCCTGGAGCAGTGGGTGCAACGCATCTTCTTTGGGCAGTAGACAATCTCGCAGAAGGAACAACGCATGAACAATCATCCCGACGCGGCAGGGTGCGTCGTCTATCGCTACGATGAGCACGGTCAACTGCTCATTCTGCTGATCCACGACCAGTATGGCAAATGGACGTTGCCCAAGGGTCACCTGGAAGCAGGCGAGAGCGCCGAAGCAGCGGCAGTGCGCGAGGTGCGCGAAGAGACCGGAATGGGTGGCAAGTCAGGCGCATTTGTCGGTACGATCACCTACCCGGTGCAGAAGAAGGGGGCGTCGTACCTGAAGCGCGTCGATTTCTTTCTCCTGCACGCCGATGGCAGCGACGCCGTCCCCGAAGCCGCCGAGGGGATCACAGCCGTGGGATGGTTTCCGCCCCACGAGGCGGAAGAGCGCGTCGGTTATGAGCAAATCCGTCACATCATCGCGCGCGCCGTTGCATTGATCCCATCGCAGTCATCATCCTGCTCATAAGGAAAGTTGCTACAACCGCGGCGGCACAACCCCCGTCTGGTTCTGGTATTTGCCCGCTTTGTCGGCATACGACACGAGCGGCGGCTCGTCGCTCTCTAGAAACAGCACCTGAGCGATCCCCTCATTGGCGTAGATCCGCGCCGGCAACGGCGTTGTGTTCGAGATCTCGATGGTCACATACCCGCACCACTCCGGCTCCAGCGGCGTCACATTCACAATAATGCCGCAGCGGGCGATGGTGCTCTTTCCGAGCACGATGCAGAGCACATTGCGCGGAATGCGAAAATATTCGACCGAACGCGCCAGAGCGAACGAATTGGGCGGAATATCGCAATAATCACCGCGCACATCGACGAATGAACGCGGATCGAAATGCTTCGGGTCTACCAGCGTGTTGAAGACATTGGTGAACACTTTGAACTCATCGGCGACGCGCATATCATAGCCATAGGAGGACAGCCCATATGAAATGATGCCGCCGCGCACCTGTTCGGCAACAAATGGTTCGATCATGCCGCGCTCACGCGCCATCGCCTGTATCCAGCGGTCGGATTTAATCGTCACAGACACCTCCCGTGTCCAGCAGTCCACAGCCATATTCTGCTGATGGATGGGGCATTATACCAGAGGGGAACCGCAGCGCTGCACGACACGCGGTCGTTTCTCATCCAGGCATAATGTTTTTGGTAATGCTCCGGCGCCCCACATGGGTATAATAGATATGCAGATCAATAGCCAGCGAAGTCAATGCACAACGATGGACGTCCCGGCAAGCCCTGACGCTGCCCGGAACATCTGCACGTCCACGACCGACATCTACCCGATAGGAGACGCCTCAATGCAACCTCTCGCTCTATCAGATCGGCCACGCTCCGACGCCCTTGACCGCTTCAGTTTCGCATCGTTCGTCGAGGAACAGCGGAAGACGCTCCACAGCCGCAGCATGATGCTGGCGTTGAGTTTCCTGATCGAAGATTACGCCGCTCAATCCCCAGGGACGCACCTGATCGCGGCATTCCAGCGTTTCTCGAACTATCGCCGCCAGATCCGACGCTACCGGAACATAGCGCCGCGCCTGGCGCAGGCGTTTGTGCTGGGCTTCCCGGATGAAACACCTCCTGAATTGCCCAATGTCACCCCGGTTGCGCTGGAAGCAGAGTGGCCCCTGGTGCACGAGTGGATCGTGATCGCCTGGGGACCGACATGCGCCGCCGCGCTGGTGGCATACGATGAGGAACAGTGTGCGCCGCATCGCGTCTCACGCCGGTTCCAGGCAATCTGGACAACCAGCGTCGCGCAGATCGAACCGATGGTGACGGCATTCTACCGCACGGTCGGGCAACCGGCGCCGGTCTTCACACGCGACCTGCCCGCTATGCAGCGCACGACCGTGGCGATGCAGAAAGACCTGACCGCGCGGTTGCGCGCGATCAGGTGACCTTTGTCGCCTGACTTTCCATATCTTATAGCGATCTGCAGAATGATCGCACCACGTGCATCCTGGGTGCGCGGGCGTCCCCGCCCGCATGCAGAGACTGCGGGCTGATGAAGATTGAGCGTTTCATCCGATATACGCCGCGTGCCGTGGGGCTCATGAAGATTGAGCGTTTATAGCGGTTCTCACAAGCGAGAACACACATCACGATAGTCTCTCGTGTGCAGCGGCAGCATGCTTGCGAAACTTTCTAAAATCGATTCTATAATAATGCCGTGAATGTTCTTTCTGGCGTATGCGCCGAAGTATGACCCTGTGACGTCTGAGAGGAGAGGTTAAGGAATGAACATCGCCGATAGCGTCCCCGATCCGGCTAACCCTGTTGCTCTCACCGACTGCCTGGCGCAGATGGAACGTTTGCAGCGTATTGTGGAGACCAGTAATCAACTTATGTTCGAAGTTGATCCTGGCGGTCGCTTTACCTGCGTGAATCAGGCAGCCTCCACCTACTTTGGGGTGGCGCCAGCCGCGTGTCCTGGTCAACCGGTGACAGCGTTCGTCCATCCTGATGATCATGAAAAAGTGCGGCAATGGTTTTCGGAACGGAGCGCGAACCAACAGCGACATCTTTCGGAGGAGATTCGAGTCGTTCATCGTCACGGCGCTCTCTTCCATATGCTCTGGAGAATGACATTCCACAGGGATGATACAGGACGCCTCCAATCGATAACTGTCATCACGCACGACATCACTGAAATGAAACGGCAGGAAGAGACGCAGCGCGCTTTTCGGCTGTTCATTGAGAACTCGCCTGACGGCTTTGCGATCGTCGACCAGAATCTTCGACTGACGTATACCAATCATGCATTCAATGCCATGCTCGACGAGCCGTCGCTGGTCGGGCGGTCGGTTGTCGAACTGGTGTGCGCAGACGATCACGCGACGCTGGTAACAGCCGCCAGAACAGCAGAGCGTGGTCAGGCGGCATGGGACATTGTTCGCTACGTGCGCAGTGACGGAACGTTGATAACAGTCCATACGGGAATAATCGGGTTGTGCGATCACCAGGGCAACCTCATCGCCTATGCTCTGGTCAACCGTGATATGACTTCCCAATTGCAAGCCGAAACAGAATTGCGCCGGAGCGAGCAACGGAATCGCGCTCTGCTGGCGGCAATACCCGATCTGATGTTCGTGCTGAGCGCTGATGGCATCTTTCTTGATTACAAGGCTGATAAGCTGCTCTTGCCGCCAGAGGCGTTTCTCAACCGCCACGTCAATGAGGTGCTTCCACCGCCGCTTGCAGCCCAGGCGCTTTCCCATCTCGAGTGTCTCAAACGCACCGGCGAAATGCAGGTGTATGAGTATCAAATTGAGTTTATGGGACAGATCGAAGAGTACGAAGCGCGGATGGTACCGCTCCAGGATAGCGCCCTTGTGCTGGCTCGCGACGTCACGGCTCATCGTCGCGCCGAGCGCGAACGGGTGGCGATGCAGGAGCAGATTATTCAAGCTCAGCAGGCCGCCCTCCGCGAACTGAGCACGCCGTTGATGCCAATCGCCGACGGGGTGGTGGTGATGCCATTGATTGGGGTGATCGACTCGGCTCGTGCGCAACAGATTATGGAGAGTTTGCTGAACGGCGTGTCCGAGTATAAGGCGCACGTCGCTCTGATAGACATCACTGGCGTGAAAGTCGTTGACACCCAGGTCGCCGGAGTGCTCCTGCGCGCTGCTCAGGCAGTCCGCATGCTGGGCGCACAGGTGGTTTTGACCGGTATCAGCCCGGAGATCGCCCAGACACTGGTGCATATCGGCGCCGAGATCCGTGACGTTAAAACAAAGGCGACCCTCCAGGAGGGAATTCGCTATGCCATGACGGTCGGGAACCGAATCATGAGCGCCAGTAAGTGGTTCACCCTCCGCCATGCAGCAGCGCCCGTGCAGGCGTTTGCGTGCCAGAAGATGAACTCGTCAGAAGCGCAAGGACGGACGAAGGTGCGACCTTCGCCCGTCCAGGATGCAGGATGATCAATTGTTCCGTCAACCCGACTGTACAGCGGTGAGGTGTC
This sequence comes from Roseiflexus sp. RS-1, assembly GCF_000016665.1. Taxonomy (NCBI): domain Bacteria; kingdom Bacillati; phylum Chloroflexota; class Chloroflexia; order Chloroflexales; family Roseiflexaceae; genus Roseiflexus; species Roseiflexus sp. RS-1. The sequence continues at coordinate 5,259,413 of NC_009523.1, read as the reverse complement.
TTCAGGCGACACCGATTGCCGCCAATTCGTCCACATTCAAGCGCTAGCGATAGACCTCTCGATGGCGACTGCCGTACAGCAGTGCGATGCCGATGATGATCAGCGCCAGTGGACCGAGGAAGCCGATCAGGTGTGGCGCCGGGGTCATCAGCAACACGCCCATCACGCCAAGCACTGCTGCTGGAACGAACATCCAGCGCAGGGCGGGGGTCTCACGCAGGATTGCCAGGATCGCAAAGGTCGCCGCCAGACCGAGGAACAATACACTGCCGACTGTTGCTTCGGGTAATACATCGGCGAGCGCTGCGGTTGCAGCAACACTCAGCAGCGCACCGCCGGGAATGATCGCCCACCAGCGCGACCGATTCATCAGGACGATTGCCAGGAATCCCAGACCCAGCATAGCGAGGAAGATCGACCCGACGATGCCGTCCGGGAGCCACGGCAGGAGTTTCTCTGCTCCAATCGTCATTGCGATGCCCAGCAGCGCACCCGCAGGAATGGAAGCCCACCAGTATGCGTCGCGCTTCAGGAAGAAGTAGAGGAAGACAGCGCCGCCAGCGCCGAATGCCGCTCCCCACACCAACTCTCCCACGAAACCGGCCATACCCAGGTTCTGCAGCAGGCTCAGCACACCAAAAAGCACCAGAAGAATGCCGATAATCATCGCATTCTTTGAAGATCGCGTTTCCATTGCGCACTCCTTTTCGCGTGATTTTCTTTGCCATGGCTACCATAGCACAAAGCGGCATACAGCACATCTATCGAATCGCCAGCGTTGGTTCCGACTTTTGGCAGAGGCGGAAGGATGACCTTTTGCAAGAGACGACAGTCATCCTCTTCCGAGGTGAACAATACTCAACCATCAAGGGCTTGATCCCATCCAGCGAAGTGTGATAGAGTCTCAACGCATTGCAGAAGAACATCCCGCTGCGCATCACCTGCAACCCCTGCGTTCCCTTTGGGAGTGGACGAAGTTGCAGATAATCGACAATCGAACTGACAGTATATGCTGCATTCCTGCAACGTCATTCGCTGCTTCGCCGCCCCTCTGTGCGCTGCATGCACCCATCTCGACCTCCACCCAGGCGAATGACTCACGTTTGAGGAGGTAGATGCATGAACCTGAAACGGTTCACTTCCTTTGTGATGGTTCTCCTGTTGCTTGTGACCACTGCCTGTACCAGTCTCTCTTCCCCTGACGCTCAAACTGCCACACCGCCTGTTGCAGCACTCCAGCCATCGCCATTGCCGTCTCCTGCCACGCCGCCGACCGTCATTCCCACCAGAGCGCAGCCGACGGTCGCGCCAGTTGCAGCGGAGGGGGTCTATCTCATCAACCGACGCGCCACGAGTACTCGTAGCGCATTTGAGGAAATCAATCTGGTGCTCTACCGTGCGACGCTGAGCGGTGATCGCCTGATCCTGCGTGTGGGATTCCACAACGTCAGCGACAAAAGCTTCTACCTGACGGCGGCAGTGGACGTCAGCGATCTGCGCCTGGTCGATGCCGCTGGCAATGAGTATGAGCCGGTCACATTCAGCGAGAATCTGAAACGCATCAATCCGCCGGGTGATTTCCTGCCCGGTCAGGCGAATGTCGGCGATGTCGTATTTCCTGTGCCGACAGGACCCGCGCCTTACGAACTCCGCTTCCCGACCCATAATCCGATCGCGTTTCAACTCGACCAACCGGCGCCATCGGCGACACAATCGGTTCCTGAGGGAACATATCCGCTTGCTGTCGAACTGTACAGCGGACGGAGCGCGCTCGTGCCGATCCGTCTACGCCTGGATTCCATCACGGTGACGCAGCAGGAGGTGATCGTTCAAGTCGCTTTTGTGAACACCCTGCGTCGGGGGTACGATCTGGGCAAGGGTCTGAAAGGAAGCGATGCGCGCCTGCTCGATGCCGAGTTTGCGGCGTATGAGCCGATCAGGGTGAGCGATACCCTGGCGGAGAACATTGCGCCGCCGAAAGGATGGCTGCCAGGACAGGCGTATGTTGGGGAGGTGACATTCCCTCGACCGGAACGTATGGAAGAGGTGCGGTTCTTCTTCCCTGAGTATGCCGCTGCCACGCTGCGCTTCAATGCGACCGGGCTTGCGAGCGCTGAGGTCACCTCGGCAACCGGCGGTGCGCCGCCGCCAACCGCGACGCCGACGGCGGAACAGGCAGCGCTGCGTGAACTGGAGAACCTGCTGGAACGGCAGGCGAAGGCGCTGGTAACCGGCGACCTGACCGCATACCTGGCAACATTCGCGGAAGGGTTGCGTCAGGAACAGCAGACGATCTTCGAGCGCAGTCGCATGCTGCCGTTGAGCGACTATCAACTGAGCGTCTCGCCCTCAGCGGTGCTGGTGCTTTCCGATCTGGAACGAGGACGTGTCAGCAACATCGCCGTCCTCATACGGTATCGGTTGCGTGGCGCTCCGGAGGACAACCCATTCGAGCATACGGTGCGCGCTACCTTCGAGCGACAGAACGCAGAATGGATGGTCAGCGCATATGAACCGGAAAAACCGCCGCCGTTCTGGTGGTCTGGCGATATTGTTGTGCAGGAAACGCCGCACTTCCTGATCATCACGCGACCGGATGCTGGCGATATGTTGACGAAAGTGGCGCAGGAATGCGAACAGGCGTACCGCGACATTCAGGCTGCCGGGCTTGAACCGGAGGAGCGGTTTGTTGCCTACCTCACGACCACCCAGGAGGATTTCACGGCGCAGACCGGCATGGGATCGCGCACCCTCGGCGCTGCCCTGTCGCTGTACGAACTTGCCAGCGAGGAGATACAGACGCTGGGACGGGCATTCTACATCAACGGCGAGGCGTTCAAGGATCAACCCGATGACGGCGGACCCCTCGGACGACTGGCGACGATCAGGCACGAACTGGTGCACCTGGCGCTGGCGCGCGAGAGTCGACCATTCACACCGATCTGGCTCGTCGAGGGTGCGGCAATGTACTACGCCGGGCAACTCCCGCCCGAGTTCCGGCGTCGCCTGGTTGCAGATGGAAGACTGGACTCCCTGAGCCTGGAGCGACTCACCGGCGCCGAGAGCCTTGGCGCTTACGACATGCTCGGTCAGAGCGTCGGGTACGAATATATCTTCTCAGGCGAAACGGTGCGCTACCTGATCGACACCTATGGCGCCGATTCGTTCCGGGAGTTCTACCGGTCTTTCAGTCGCGTACCGCTGGAAAAAGTGATCGAAGAGATGCCGCTTTTTTCGGTTGGCTTCGGCTCGCGGTTTGGCAACCTCAGCCGGAAAGTGACGCCTGAAGCGCTCGCGAGCGTCTACGGAGTGACCATTGCCGACCTCGATGCAGCGGTCAAACAGCGGTTACGGGAACAGAAGCCATGATGTGAAGCACACCTCCAATAATCAGGACTGGCGGCGTGAATTCATCACGCTCGCCAGCCTCCTCATCATGACACGAGTGCTGGATGGGTTGATCACCTATGCCATCACGCCCGATCTGAGCCGGGAGACAAATCCTCTGGTGAGCATCTTCGGCTTGGGATGGGCGGGGCCGATCACGATGACCGCTATTCTGCCCGGCGCCGTGATCTGGCTGAACTATCAGAGTCTCAGCAGTCCCTGCGACAATTTTCCGCACACCTGAGCAGGTTATGATTGACGTGTGACCAGACTCTGGCAAGAAACCATCACATTGAGCGAGGAGTTCTTCCCGCACACGGCGACCTGATCGAGGTATAATAGGGGGACATAACACGCAGGGAGGACTGCAACGGCGCAGGACATTCCTCCACATTGTGGCGTACCCGGCAGGTCCCCATCGTTCCAGCCCGCACGGTTTTGCTGCACCACCCGGATACACCACCCTGAGCACGATTGCCGCAGTTGCGGTCTGCCTCGAAGGAGGTGGCGATCTATGGCAACCTGGCTCGAACGATACCGCAGAGGCGAGCACGAACGGGTATGGGCGGAGATGATGGCTGCAGGCGAGCATATTCGCTATGAGCCGCTCTTCTCTGACGCACTGGCAGTTGCGCGTGAAACGATGAGTCGCGCCAGAGAGAACATCGCAGTGCTGCACGCTCGTCTGGAACGCATCGGATACCGGTTTGCTTATCCCGATGAGGCAGTTCAACCGCCGCGACCGGATGTTCAGCATTGCATCGAAGAACTCGAGCGTCGCGTCGGACCAATGCCACTTGCGCTGCGCGCCTGGTACGAAATTGTCGGGTCGGTCAACTTCATCGGCTATCATCCAAAGTGGAACAACAGCGCGTACAGCGATCCGCTGGTCGTTGATCCGATCGATATGGCGCTCGAAGAGTACAGCATATGGCGCGAGGAATGCCGGAAATACGGTAGCGAGGCGATGGGACCGTACCAGGCACCGCTTGCACCAGATTACTACCACAAAACGGACATCGCCAGCGCCCCCCATCGCGCAGTTGTCGTGTATCGCATTGTGTTGCCGAACCCGGCAGCCGATGCACCGGTGCGCGATGAACCACACCAGACCACGTTTGTCAACTATCTGCGCACCTGCTTCCGTTGGGGCGGCTTCCCGGGTTTCGAGTATGCTGAAGAGCGCCCCGCCGAGCTTGCGCACCTGGTGAGAGGATTGAAGGCGATCTGATCGGTGAGGTTGTGGGGCGGGAGAGAGATGAACGGCAGTGCGCCGTGATATCCGTTCCGCCCCCGGCGCCTCTGTAATGCACACCCGCTGCGGGGCGCGATGCACGTCACAACCGGAAAGACAAAAGGCAACCCCGCTGCGTTCTCCGCACTCTGGCGGTGAACATCCGCAGCGGGGCATAATGTTGCGACCGGAAAGATGGAAGGCAACTACCGCAATCTGGCGCGGGCGGGGCGACTCGAACGCCCGACCAACGGTTTAGAAGACCGCTGCTCTATCCACTGAGCTACGCCCGCATCACTATCACTATAGCACACGTCCGATATGGCGACAAGCGTCAAAGGAGTGAGAACAATGCGCTTTGCTATCGGCAATGCTGTACTGGAACTGATCCGCGGCAATATCGTCGAACAGGACGTTGACGCCATCGTCAATGCCGCAAACGAAACACTGGCGCCCGGCGGCGGCGTGTCAGGGGCGATCCATCGCGCGGCTGGACCAGAACTGGCAGACGAATGCGCACGTATCGGCGGTTGCCCCACGGGAGAGGCGCGCATCACTGCGGGCTACCGTCTCAAGGCGCGCCACGTCATTCACGCTGTGGGACCGCGCTACAGCGGCAACCCGCGTGACGCGGAATTGCTCGCGTCAGCCTACCGCTCGGCGCTGATGCTGGCAGCCAGCCACGGCTTGCAGAGCATTGCCTTTCCATCGATCAGCACCGGCATCTACGGTTACCCGCTCGATCAGGCAGCGCCGATTGCCCTGGCGACCTGCCGTGATGTGCTGCTGAATCACCCCGGCGTCGCGCTGGTGCGATTCGTGCTTTTCGACGAGGAAACGTACCGCGCATACGAGCAGGCAGCGCAGACGATCGGGTTGACCTCCATTGAAACATGATCTCCTGAACGATAGCGCGCCGATCATCGCGGTCCGCCTTCACGTTCGCGCTTAGCCCGGCGCAACGATTGGTAAAACAGCGCCTGTCGTGGTATCATCCCTGAGGAACAGCGCTACGACCTGAATTAACGACGGAGCAGCTATTGCATCATCGTGAATATGCTGCTCACGTATTCACCAGAGTATCTATGTCTGAAAGCAGCGCCCGAATCTACCGCAACTATATCGGGGGTGCATGGTTAGCATCGCTGGCGCGTCGCCACGCACCAAATATCAATCCAGCCAATGCTGAAGACTACATCGGTGACGTGCCGCTCTCGATTAACGATGAAGCCATCGCCGCCGCCGAAGTCGCCGCGCACGCCCTCCGTTCCTGGCGTCGCACTCCTGCACCGGCACGGGGTGCGCTGGTGCTTCGCGCCGCGCAGCTGCTGGCGGAACGGGCGGAACCGATCGCGCGCGCGATCGTTCGTGAGCAGGGGAAGACGCTTGCTGAGGCGCGCGCGGAAGTGCGGCACGCCATCGCCTATGCAGAGTTCTGTGGCGCTGCCGCTGCCATGCCCGAAGGCGCAACCGTGCCGTTGTCCAGCGCCGGACGCTTCGGCTACACGCGCCGTCGTCCGCTGGGAGTGGTTGCACTGCTGACACCGGACTGGTCGCCGCTGGCGTTGCCGCTCGAACGCCTGGCGCAGGCGCTCATCACCGGCAATACTGTTGTTGTGAAACCAGCCCTGGCAACGCCGGAAACCGCAGAGTGGCTGGTTCGCTGCTTCGCCGATGCTGGCGCACCCTCCGGCGTGGTGAACCTGGTTCACGGCGCCAGCGACGAAACCGGCGCAACCCTGATCGATCATCCAGCAGTTCGCGCCGTATGGATCGGTGGTCCGCATGCCGATATTGCTGGCGTGCGTCGTCAGGCGGATATGCGCGACATTCGCTTCATGGGCGAACACCGTGATGTCAATCCGGTCATCGTCCTGGAGGACGCCGACCTCGATCTGGCGCTATCGGGTGTCATCGCTGGCGCGTTTGGCAACGCCGGTCAGACGCACACTGCCACCAAACGGGTCGTGCTGGTGCATCCCGTCGCCGATGCGTTTCTGGAAGCGCTGGTTGCGCGCGTCTGTGCGATGCGCCTGGGCAACGGTCTTAACGAGCAGGTTTCGCTGGGACCATGCACCGACGAGGCGCAGATTCAGCAGGCGCTCGACCTGATCGAGCAGGCGCGGGCGGAAGGCGCTGAGGTGCTGTGTGGCGGCGTGCGCGCCCACGACGGAGAACTGGCGCACGGTTTCTTTCTCCGCCCGACGATTGTTGATCGGGTGCGTCCAGATATGCGCATTGCCCAGGAAGCGGCGCCAGGACCGGTGCTGGCGGTCACCCGCGTCGAGAGTTTTGCAGAGGCGCTAACGCTTGTCCATCAACCGCAGCAACTCGTTGCGGCGAGCCTCTACACCCGCGACGGCGCACGTATGCTGCGGTTCACCGACGACATTCGCGCCCGGTCGATCCACATTAATGCGCCGACGACCGGCAATGAGCCACATCTGCCGGTTCACCACAACACACTGCTTGACTTCTTCACGGAAACGAGTGCGGTTTACATCGAGTACGGCGCAGAGCGCGGCAGATTGCAGGACGAGGGAATATAGTCATCCGCTGCAGAACAGCCGCTAGTTCAGCGGTATCATTGCTTCTGCCAGCGCCCGCACCTGACGGCGGATGGTCTCCAGATCGCTCGCCTGTGGCGCCATATGCGCATACCGTTCAAGGTCCGCCAGCGCGCCTGACCAGTGCCCCAGGCGCGCGCGTAGCAACCCGCGGTCGCGCAATTCGGCGGCATCGAACGAGAGCAGCAGCATCCGATCAACCGCCGCCAGCGCGCGTTCGAACTGCTCGCGCTGAATATAGGCGCCTTTCAGATTACGCAATATGCGCAGCAGAATTGAGCGCGGCGACGGCGGCGCCATGATCTGCTGCACCAGGGCTGGATTGATTGTGCCCGCAAACGAGGCGATCTGTCGCTCACATTCCGCCAGTGACCACAATCTTCCGCGATTGAAAGGATCGATGTAGAGGTCGCCGTTCTGCTGATCAACATAACGCACCAGAAAATGTCCCGGCAGTGCCAGACCCACTACCGGCAGATGCAACCGCCAGCCGATCTCCAGATAGAGCACCGACAGCAGAATAGGCAGACCGACACGTCGCGCGATCACCTGATCGAGGAAACTGTTGCCGGGATCACTGTAATCCCAGAAGTTGCCGCGAAAGCCAAGTTCATCGAACAGGTAGACATTCAGTGCTGCCACAATTGCGCGCGAACCACGCCTTCCTGCGATACGCTCCTGCGCAGTTGCCGCCAGCGCATCAATGCGTCGCAACGAAGCAGACGGATTGCCCTCACCCTGATCTTCCCAGGCAATACAGAGCGCCGCCTCCGCCAGATTGATCTGGTCGTCAGGCAGTTGGGCTATGGCGCGGAAACGACGGCGTGCAGGCGACGTCATGGGTCACCGTATGCGGTACGCAGGTGTAAGCAATCGGGTCCTCCCCGATGATACCACATAACGCCGATCGAATTGCACAACGAGTGTTGACCTGTTGAGCAACTCGTCGCGCAGTTGCTCCAATATCAATACTTGAGAGGTCGGGGGATGAGGGGCAAAAGCGCGCGGGAATGCAGAAAACTGCCTGCAGGAAGCAGAGGCGCCTGCGATTGAATCGGCTGTCCTGAGCATGCGAACATCAGAGCACAAGCGTTGTTTGCATGCGCTCACGCTTTCGCTGACCAGGCAGATACTGGCGGTTCGCCAGTTTTTGCCCGATCTGGATCAGGTGCATGATCCCCTCTGCGCATGCTGCGGTAAGCGCATCGGCATCGCGGATCGCATCTTCGATTGGGCACGGGCCTCGCACAATGCTCTGGAAAGCCGTGATCCCGTATTGATAGTTCGCATCCGCGTCGGCGCCAATTGCGCCCGCCAGTACGACAACCGGTATTCCATAGCGTTGATCGCGACGCGTCATTGCAGCCGGTATTTTGCCGTATGGCGTCTGACCATCGATAGTTCCCTCGGCAGTGATGACCAGATCGGCGGATGCAAGCTGGCGATCCAGATCAAGATACTGCATGACGTATCCTCTCCAAAAGCGCTGGATCAGGCCGATGAAGGCACAGCGATACCCGCCCGTTGCGCTACCCGTTCGGCTAAGGTGAGGGTGGTCTCCGGCGTGACGATGCGGTCGCGGAGATAGTGAAAGAACCCCACGCCGAGTTTGGCGGCGGTGGCGGCCAGGGTTTGGAAGGTATCCCACGCCCGTGCCCCGTCTCGGGATTGAGGGCCGAAACTGATATCGCGTTTGCGCACGCGGCGTCGCGCCGCCAGTTCCATATCATTATTGTGCAGGGGAATGTCGGGATGTTTCAGCACCGCCAACAACTGGGTCCGTTTGTCGGCGGTTTTGCTGATCCGGTCATCCAACGCCGCATAGCCGGTCTCTTTTTCCACCAAGGCGTCAAACGCATCCGCCAACCGTGCGCGTTCCGCCGCAGTGGGCGCCTGTTGATAGGCCAGCAGGTCGCGATAGAACGTCCAATAGCGTTCCCCAAACGCGGCGAGTTCGGCCTGATGATGGGGCGCCCGTGGGGCAAGCTTGGCGTAATGCCGCCAATCATGCACCCAACACAGGGCGTGGGTGGTCGTGAGGTGGTCATACACGGGGGCATCATCGCTCAGCAACCAGCGCAGGACGGGCGCCTGGGTTTGGGCGTGATAGGCGGCAAGCGCCAGCGCATCGCCGACCGGCTGTACCTGCTGCGGGGTGAGCGTGATCCCGGCGTTGGTCAGGTGCTGCTGGAGTTCCGCCGCCGTCATGTCCGTGCCGCGGGGCAGGGCCTCCCGCAGCCGGCGGAGCAGGGTGTGCGGCAGGCTGCGAGCCTGCAGCCACGCCAGCGACTCGTCATTGAGGCGATAGCGGAGTTCCTGGCCCCAGATGACCGCCAGGACATCCTGGCGCGTGCCGCCGGGACGGGTATGATAGCTCGTGAACCAGGCATTGCCCACAACGTGGCAGACCTCGTTCTGCCCATCCACGCGGGTACTGGTCTGGTCGGTGGCGACCCACGACCCGGTGGCGAGGCCGGTTTGATGAATCGCGGCGGCTTCGTCCGCCCAGCGTCCCTTCGGATCCAGCAGCATGCGCGCCACCGTGCCCGTGCCAATCTTCAGACCGACATCCCGCAGAAAGCGCAGCAGCGCGGGCTGACTGACGTTTGCCCCGTGACCGAGTGCGGGAACGATGGTATGGGTCGTGGGGCAAAACCCACCCCGGTAGCCGGGCGGCAACGGTGCGGTGATGAGCGTGTTGGTGCTGGGGACGTACCACCGCTCCCGCACGAAGCGGACCACCTCCACGTCGATGCGCAGGCGCTGCACGATGGAATCGGTTGTCCCATGGCGCACCGCATCGGGGGGCAGGGTCGCCGGATCCACCCCGCAGCGCTCCTCGTGCGTGACAATCAGGGTCGCGTTCTTTTTCGGCTTGCCCCGTGGCGTGCGCGTGCGGCGCTCGGCCTCCGAGGAATGATCCGCAGGCGGCGGGCTGGGCGGCGGCGTGGGTGGTTTGATGTCGGGCTTACCCGAGCGTCCCTTCAGCCGTGCCACCTCATCCCGCAGATTCTGGTTTTCAACCCGCAGGGCGGCGTTCTCAGCCGCCAGCGTCTCGATGACGTTCAGCAACTGGATCACGATCTGGCGGGTTGCCAGATCGGCAATGCTGTCGGGGTTGAGGTCAGGTATCTGCATATGTTGGTAGTCTACCAGATCTTGGCTCCGCCGTCACCCGCTGCCCAGCAGTTTTGGAGAGGATACTGCATGACAATAGCGTAGCGATTGTGCAGCGTTGCGCCGAGCAAGGCATGCAGACCGGCGCCTAAACCGCCCGAAGCGCCGCTGCCCGGACTGAGACGCACATCCAGTCCAATGTCGCGCTGGATGACGCTGGCGTAGTGTTCCAACCCCTGCTCCAGCATCGCCACCTGTTCCGGAGTCGCTCCCTTTTGCGGTCCGAAAACGCGCGCCACGCCCCGCTCACCGCAGAGTGAACTGTGAATGCCGTGCAGCGGTTCGCTTAACCAGAGCGCTATCATTGCCAGAACAATCACGCCAACCCTGCGTTCCGCAGAAGTGAAGCGAGCGTTGTCATTGGAAAGGGTTGTCACCCAAACCGGCATACGGCGCTCACCACATGAGAGGAAGTCATTGTTCGCAAAACCAATCGAGGCGCGGCTTGCCGCGCCTCGACCGTCACGAAATACGCTGCCTTCCGGCATGCGTCTATGGTTTGCCATTCCGGTGTTTCGTCGCATCCCCGGTCAACGCCAGGCGCACGCCGGTCTGGAGTGACCCGGTGGTGCGGATGCCTTCCAGGCTGACCCCCAGCTGCACCAGCGTCTGCGCCACCTGCGGCTTGATGCCGGTCAGGATCACCTGCGCCCCCAGCAGCCGCACCGCCTGCGCGGCGCGCACCAGCGCATTGGCGACCTGCGTATCGACCACCTGCACCCCGGTGATGTCAACAATCGCCATCTCCGCGCGATGAGCGGCGACCCCTTCGAGCAGGGTGTCGATGATCTGCTGCGCCCGCGCGCTGTCGATGGCGCCGACCAGCGGCATAATCACCGCCGTCTCGCTGATCGGAATGAGCGGGGTGGAGAGTTCGCGGATGGCGGCGCGCTGCGCCTCGATTACCTGCTGCTGGAGCGCGAAGCGTTCCGCCTCGGCGCGCTTCTGGTCACTGATGTCGCGCAGGAAGCCAATGATCCGCAGCTCGCCGCCCGGCGCGGGTTGCGCATACATCGTCGATGCCACCGGCACAATGCTGCCATCTTTGCGCCGGATGTGCGTCTCGAGAAACGCTGCTTTCCCCTCGGCGAGGCGTGCCAGTGCGATCTGCGCTGAACGATGATCCTCTTCAACAATATAGTCGAAGCCATTCATTCCGATCAGTTGCTCGCCGTAGCCGGTCAACGCCTGATACGCAGCGTTGGCGTAGATGATGTTGCCCTTGAAATCGGCGACACCGATGGCATCGGGGGCGTTTTCGACCAGCGCCTCGAACAGGCGGAGCCGCTCCTCGCGCCGGAGTTCTTCGGTGAGGTCTTCGAACATGCCGGTCATTGCCATTGGCTGCCCATCGTCGTCGCGGATGACGAAGGCGTTGATCCGCACCGGAATGGCGCTGCCGTCGCGTCGGCGCAGGCGCGCGACGCCGCGCCAGACGCCGTGGTGCATCACGTCCTGCAGACTTGCCTGCAATACTGGCAGATCTTCCTCGAAGTGCAACATCGTCATATGTGCGCCAATCAGCGTGTCGTAGCCGATCAGTGAGCAGAATGCAGCATTCGCATAGGTGATGACGCCATCGAGGGTGATGATGCCGATGGCTTGCGGCGCCGTTTCGATGAGCGTGCGAAAACCGCGAAATTCCTCGATCTCTTGATGGTTGGACGGGGCGATATGGTCGTTGCGGGAGGTCAGTTGGGCTTCCAACTCGCTGATGCGCTGACGCAGCATGGCGTTTTCGGCTTCAATCGCGGCGATTTTCCCGTTTGTCATGGTCATTGCGGTCTACTCCTTGCATGTCGTTGTGTGTTGATGATCTGGTATCTCTCAGATGCCTGTTGCTCTCCCATCCATTCGGAGTGATAAGGATGGTCGGCTCCGCAGTGCGCTGGCGTGGCGCCGGTTCGTGCTGATATGGCAATGACAGTGCACTGAAATACGTTTATTTGAATGATACACACAGGGGTGTACCAGATCATTACCGGGCAGGTGGAAGGGCGCAGGTTGAAGGTGAGGTGCGAGCGCCCTGCGATCATCTCTACAGGATCGCCATCAGATCGTTGCAGAGACGAATGAGCCTCTGGCGCTGCGGTTCGGCGAGCGGGTCGAGCGCCGGGCGCATTTGCCGCTCCAGAATCTGCCGCGCTTCGCCGGTGTGCTGTGCATCGATGGCGATGCGCACGGTTTCCATCACCTGCGTCAGGTTGGACGGCGCTGCACCTTCGTTGATCAGCGGGCGCAGCGAGTCGTCGAGCGCCTGGCACAACTCCCACGGTCGCCACAGTCCCAGGGTGCGTTCGTTGAACCCATAGCCGGTTATCCTTTTGCCCTCCATCGTTCCTTCCAGGAGGGTTGGTCCGGTGAGGTAATCAACCGGCATACGATGGGCTGGCGCAGGCGCCAGGGGAGTGCTGACAACAACCAGGTTGAGTATTGGAACGTGCAATCGGTAGGCGTCGAGAAAATAGCGCACGTCGCCACGCACGCCGAAGGCGCGCTGAATCGGTGCGTAGAGCGGCGTGACATACCCTTCGTCGCGACAGTAACTGAGCGGTTCGATATGGTACTCATCGGTAAACAGCGTCTGCCCCGCCGGATCGGTGATGGTCAAGCCGCTGAACGGAATCTCACGGTTGCGTTCGTGACGCGCAAAGTGCCGCCACAGGCTGAGTTCCCATTCGTTGTCGAGCGACATCTGCGCCCATTGATGACTGTAACGGTCGGCGAGTATGCCGGAGTATGCGCCGACATACTCCGGGAACCATTGCCGGTCGAGCCATCCAATCTCGCCGTGAACCGGTTCTTCCACTCCGCGCCAGCGCAGTATTCCGCGATAGCGCAGGCTCTGGAAGTAGGATCGGGTCTGCGGTTGCCCCATAACCGTGATTGCGCCCCGGTGAACCGGACCGCCGACCGGTTGCGGCGGTTTGGCGGCGTCTACGATCAGATCGAGCGCCAGTGGATCGCCCCGACTGTCGCGCCCGTACACATCGAGTGTGTAGCCGAAGGGGATGGGCGCGCCAGCGGCATCATAGCGCGCCCAGAAACGACTCTTCCAGTTCGGCGAATCCCAGGCGACGCCGAGTGCACCGCGGGTGATGGTCAGGCGCTTGCGCACCCAGCGCTGCGGCGGCAGGTCATAAGATGCAAATGTGGTATATCCGCCGCTCGCCAGATCGAAGATCGCTCCCAGATGCATATCGATGCCGAGGGCGCTCGAAAAACCGGAGAGTCGGGCGAAGATGACGAAGAACGCATACCCTTTGCCGGTGCGTTCGCCATGCACGACGCCGGAGGCGTAGTAGGTGTCGCTCGCCATATCCTGATACCCTTCCGCCTGCGGGAAATGCAGTTGCGGATCGTCGGGCACGAGACGATAGGGGTAAGAACGCCACGTTTGCATCGATGCGATCATCGTGTCTGGTTGATTCGCCTGGGTGGTCATCGCGGTTCTCGCTCCTTTCCTACAACGGCATGCACATCATGAAGCAGGTGTTCAGCATGAATGATACGGCGTGTGCGCGTTTCACAGCGGAGAATAAGCGAATTCGTCTCGGCGCGGTCGCGCTGATAGCGCACGCCGTGCAACAATAATCCGTCGGTGATGCCGGTGGCGACGAAGAAGACTTCGTTGGTGGCTACCATATCTTCGCAGGTCAGCACCCGGCGTATGTCGAGACCGCTCCGCTCGACCGCTTCACGTTCGGCGGCGCTCTGGGGCGCAAGACGGGCAAGCATCGCACCTCCCAGCGAACGCACCGCACAGGCGGCAATAATGCCTTCAGCGGCGCCGCCAATTCCCATCAGGAGATCGACCGGTCCGCCCGGCATTGCGGCGAGCACCGCTCCCGCAATATCGCCATCGTCCGCCAGCATCACGCGCGCACCGGCTGCGCGAATTTCATTCACCAGGTCGGTGTGGCGTGGTCGATCAAGCACAAAAACCACCAGGTCGCGGATTTCTTTGCCGAGGGTGCGCGCAATCAGCGCCAGCGTCCATCCGGCGGGCGCGCCAAGACATTCCGGCACCAGCGCGTGCGCCGTTTCACGGCTGACGACCAGTTTATCCATATATGCTGCCGGTGCGGGCGACCAGAGGGCGCCACGCGGCGCCACAGCTGCGACCGAAATGGCGCCGGAGCGTCCCTGCGCCAGGAGACGCAACCCATCGACGGGATCGACAACGACATCAACTGGCGGACCGCCACGCCCCACCCGCCGACCGCTGACCAGACCGGATTTTGCCTTTGAGCGCGCTTCCTCACCGATAACGATGTGTCCGTCGATGTCGAGCAGATCGAGCGTCGCCGCCATTGCCTGCTCAGCCGCGTCGTTTGCTTCATCACGACGTCCAAGCCCCATCCATCGCCCGGCGCTGATGGCAGCGGCTTCCGTTGCGCGGACCAGGTCGAGTCCAGTATTGCGGCTCAGGATCATCGACGCGCCTCCATTTTTCTGACGTTCTACCGTTCAATATTCAACGTTCAACATCCTAATCCGTTCAACGCTCAACGCCTCAACGCTCAACGCCCCAACCTGCAACGTTCAACGTTCCAACCTTCAACGTCCCAACCTGCAACCTGCCACGTTCAACGTTCAACGCTCCAACGTCCCAACCTGCCACGTTCAACGTTCAACGTTCAACGCTCAACGTCCCAACCTTCAACGCTTCAACCTGCAACGCTCCAACCTTCAACGCTCAACGTCCCAACCTTCAACGCTTCAACCTGCAACCTGCAACCTTCAACCTTCCACCTTCAACGTTCAACGTCCCAACGTTCCACGTTCCACGTCCCAACCTTCCACGTTCAACGTTCAACGCTCAACGTCCCAACCTTCAACGCTTCAACCTGCAACCTTCAACCTTCAACCTTCAACGTTCCCCCCCAAACTCCACCGCCATCAGCAGATCACTGGCTTCCCACGCCAGCATACCGCCGCTCAGAATGGTCACTCGACCAAACCCGCGACTCAGCAGCGCGGCTGCGGCGCGTTCGCTTCGGTGCCCACTCCGGCAAACCAGGACGACAGGTCGGTCACGGCTTACCTGATCGGGATTGGTCAGCAGTTCGTAGAGCGGCAGCAACTCCGCGCCTGGAATGTGCCCCTGACGGTACTCACGCGGCTCGCGCACATCGATGACGCGCGGCGGGGATGCACTGCGGATCTGACGCCACAATTCGCGCGGCTCAATGGTTGAACCCGGCGCCGGGGCGACGTTTGTCGGCAGGAGCGGAATGGCTTCGGCGGGCAACGGACGCTTCGGCAGGTTCTGACATTCGCGGAACGCCTTCACTTCACACTCATAAATGCAGACTGCCGGATCGAGCACGCGATGGAAGAGATAGTCGATGGCATGGTCTTCGTCCAGAAAATGGTCTTCCCCCACGTACTGCGTAAAACCGGAGACGTCCATGATCTGACGCACCGGCGGGCGCACACGCACAAAATAGACGCCGCCGCCGCGGTCACGGTACTGGCGCACAATCATCTGGAGCATTTTGATGCCGCTGATGTCGCAACGCTGGACGCTGTGCATCCGCAACAGGAGAAACCGCTGCGACGGATTTTGGGTCATCAATGCGTTCATCTGCTCTTCGACGTGGTTGACGGCGCCGAAGTAGAGATCGCCAAGCACATCGACAACCGCCAGTTGCGGGCACATCGGCAGATGCGGTTGATACTCCCAGTGGCGAAAGTCGGCATCTGGCAGCACGCTCTGCACCCGCGGCGCGCTGGTGCGCCACAGATATGCGCCGAGCGACATGAGGACGCCGCTGATGATGGCAAACTGGAGTGGAACGAGAAGGGTCGCCGCCAGGGTGATGAGCGAAATCGCCCCATCGGTGCGATCAGCGCGCCAGATGCGAGCAATTGCCCGGTAATCGACCATGCTCCAGGCGGTGATTGCCAGCGCGCCTGCCAGCACCGGACGCGGCAAGTGCGCTACGAGCGGCGCGAGCGGGAATATTGCCAGGAGGACGAAGATTCCGGAAAATGCATTGCCCATACCGGTGCGCGCACCTGCCTGAAGACTGAGCGCCGACCGGTTGAACGACCCGGAGCACGGATATCCCGAAAACAGACCGGCACAGATGTTTGCCAGCCCCTGTCCGATAAACTCCTGATTACTGTCGAGGCGTTGTTGCGAGTGGGTCGCTATCGCGCGAGCAATTGCCGATGCTTCCACCAACCCGATGATGGCGACCGCCAGCGCACCATTTGCCAGTGCGCCAATCAGATTCAGATCGAAGAGCGGCAGATTGGCGAACGGAGGGAGCGACTGCGGCAGCGCCCCCAGGGTGCGCACACCGGCTTCCTCCAGGCGCAGCATCCAGGCGACCAGGGACACGATGATCAGCGCGATGAGCAAGGTCGGCAGGCGACGCTGAACCCGTTGAAGCGCCGCAATGAGAACGATGGTTGCGACACCCAGGATGAGACTCGGCAGGTGGGTGCGTTCGATAGAGGCTGCACTCAGAACAAACGTATCGACCAGACTTGCACCCATCGGAAGATCGATTCGCAGGATCGGCGCAATTTGATTGGACATAATGAGAATGCCGGCGCCTGCTGTGAACCCAACGGCGACCGAGTCGGAAACGAAGTTGACCAGCAGTCCCAGGCGCGCCAGACCGAAGGCAAGGCGCAGCGCACCGGCGAGGATCGCAAGCATGCCAGCTGCGGCAATAAACTCAGGCGTGCCAGGCGTGGCGAGCGGCAGGATGACCGAGAGGGTGAGCAGGGATGCCGTATTCGTCGGACCGGTGTGCAGATGGCTCGATGATCCCCAGAGCGCGCCAACGATTGAAGCGACGATAGCGGAGTACAACCCCATTTCCGGCGGCAGACCCGCCAGGAGCGAAAATGCCAGCGCCTGTGGCAGCAGCACAAGCCCGACGGTTATGCCTGCTACCAGGTCGGCGCGCAGAGTCTCGAGAGAATAGCCGCGCACGACCTCTACAGGACGCGCGATTGTTGCGGGGAATTTCTGCAAGGCAGCAAGCATGAGGTGTGAGAACTGAGAACCAAGAACCGAGAACCAAGAACTGAGAACTGAGAACTGAGAACTGAGAACCGAGAACCGGGAACTGAGAACCAGGAACCAAGAACTGAGAACTGAGAACCGGGAACCGGGAACTGGGAACCAGGGTTTACTATGCGTTCCAATGAAAGTCATCAGGAGGCATTGGAATAACCTGAACGCGCCACGCAGCCTTTTTTTTGAGACGATCGAAACTCAAACGAACTCTGAACTTCTCCTTTCGTGTGGGGGCATCCCGCCCGGCAAGCCAGATAGTATCGTTATCATCAGGATTATATGTATCCTGTAAAATTCCATTAGGAACAGCCGTAACGAGGATGCTAGTTAACTCTTTCCTTGACTGAACGACCCTATAATTGTACTTAACGAATATGGTCGTTGTCAGATAATGATTATCATTTATTTTTATTAGCGGCTCTATTTCTCCTGAAATATCAATGGATTTGCCGGAACGTTTTTGCCTGACTCGCATCGAAATTTGAGACATTTGCAGAGTCGCAGTTTGTGAACCGCCTTCCTCTGCTTTTGAGTCAACAAAAAGAGCCTGCCTTACCGCGTAGTCTGGATGAAACAAATAACAAGCACACTTATAGTCGATTTTTCCGAACAGTCTTTGGTCGATTCTGTGCATACCCAGACGCTCTAGAGCTTCTCTGGTTATGTCTTCGCCAATATCAGATACAAGGTCAACCTCCTTCTCGAATATCTCTTGAGCTTTGGATCGATAGTCGTAAATGGCCTGAACTACCATCCTTAAGGTTGATTTTTCAATCTCTTCTACCTTTTCCGGGTTTTCTTTCAGATATTTCTCATCCAAAAACATAATTATATCTCCATACTAATTTGCTGTAACTCCCTCCTGATATTATTTCTTGCCAGATCAACATACTTCTGGAGAATATCGATGCCTATATACCGACGACCAGCACGGATCGCTGCTATTGCTGTTGTACCGCTTCCAATAAAACAATCCAGCACAATATCACCCGGATCGGTAAGAAGTTTGATGGCTCTGGAAGGCAATTCGACCGGAAATTTTGCCTCGTGATCATCGTTTGACCGGACCGAGGGAATGCGCCATACTCCTCTCGATCCCCAATCTCGCCATTCATCAGAAGATAATCTTCTCCGGTCAAACTTAGTAACACCAGGTTTCCAGAAAAAGAAAATATATTCAAACTCGTCAACAGAGCGATAGGAAAGACTTGCCCAGCGAGAGTTTTCCCATGCGGCATCCTTGACCCATATCCGCCGGTCGTAAGTGAAAAAGCCTGCATCCAGCGCCCATTCTTCAACAAGACCCCCCACGATCTTGACCCGGGTTTGGATGTCATATTTACCGCCGCGGATATTGTTGCCGTTGAGTCGTCTGTCTATTGTCTGCTCGCTGCAACCTAAAAGTTCTGCGAGCTGATAACGATTAAAGTCAGGGTGTTGTTCAATTGCTCGCAGAATATCTTCCCTGGTAACGGGAGATCGCTTCCTGTTGACTGCCTCTGCCTGGATGCGAGGCATGTGGGGATCCTTAAACACCAGTATATCTGCAATGTTGATGACCAGAAAACCACCGGGCTTGATAATTGGAAAGTGTAAATGTATCACAGTACGAAGAAGATCTTTCCACTCATCGAAGGAAAGATGCTCTTCATACTCTTTCCCGACGAAGTATGGCGGCGACCATACACTCAAGGCAATGCTGTTCGGCTCTATTTGGGGCAAAAGTTGGCGGGCATCGCCACAGTAGATGTTGTCTGGCTCAAGGAAATACATGCCGCCATTTTCTGGATGATCTGCGCTATAGAGTTTGAGAAATGTCGGTTGTAAATGTTTGGGAAGCCGTTCGATTTCAACAGGGATAGGTGGATGGTGACGGTTCATCGATAGCCTCCAACAAAATTGCGAACTGATGTTCCGATTATACCATAGTAATCTCTGGATAGTGAGAGTATACTACCGCTTCTGCGCGGTCGCAAAACGTATCTATTGCCCGGCGCGTTCCGATATGATGATATGGGCGCGCCGTCCGTCACTCACCCACTCGATGTCGCCGTCCACCCGTTCGTGGTACAGGCGTGCGCCGCCAACTGCACGTTCGTGGTAGGTCTGCTGCGGCGGATGCCGGGACTGGCGCCCGTCGCTGAAGATGATTGCCGTCGGATGGAGGGACTCCACCAGCGGAGTATGCGGGTCGTACTGCCAGGGGTAGACCAGGAGCGAGGCGCGACGGGTAAAGCGATGTTCGAGCATAGCGGGGGTGACATTGTGCGCGAAAACAACGCTGGTGGCGCCATAATCCAGGCGAATTAACGCCCCGGCATCGTCGCAGTCCAGCGTCTGAATCGTTACTCCGTCGATCTCCAGGCGCTGCCCGACGCGAAGTGCGCGCACCGGCGTTGCGTCCCGCGCCAGCAAACGTCGCCAGGTGTCGCGCGTCGCATTTGGTGCGCTGGAGGGCAGCGCCAGCGCCCGATGCGCACGGTAACGCTCCAGTGCGGCGACCTGCCCCGCATCTCCCGGTGATGTGAGGATCACCAGCGCCAGGTCGCGCCGCCAGAACGGCATGCGACGCCCCAGCGCCGTCACCAGCGCGTCCGGGTCGTTGCCGCCGTCGATCAGCAGATACAAGCCGTTTGGGGTCTGCACCAGCGCGGCATCGCCGCGCAACGCAGGAAAGAAGACGTGGAGCCGGGCATCAGGACGCTGTATCCAGGCAAGCGTCAGAAGCGCGGCAAGCATCAACCCGATGCGCGGAGCGAAACGACGCAACAGCGATGGTTCGGCAGACGATGCAGCCATACGACCCTCCGTAGGCGCGCAGGTCGCAGGCTGCCTGCCGGTAATGATTATATCCGTGCAACATTACCCCGACAATAACGTACATACAGGGTGTACAGCACCGATCTGCTGTGCTAGAATGAACAGGCGATACGTCCGCTCTCCGCTGGACAGCAGCATCGCGCCTGTTCAGGAAAAACAAAAACGTACAAGTTCAAGGGAGGTTGGAGACATGTCGATCTTCGTTCGCATCCGAGACATTCTGAGCGCCAACATCAACGCCCTGCTCGACAATGCGGAGGACCCGGAGAAAATGGCGAATGAGTATCTGCGCCAGCTGGCCAACCAGGAATATGAGGTGAAAACCAGCGTTGCGGCGGCAATGGCGGACCTGGCGCGGCTGAACCGTATGGAGGCGCAATATCTGGCAGAGACGGAAAGTTGGGACCGCAAAGCAGAGGCAGCGCTGCGCGCCGGTGATGAAGCGCTGGCAAAAGCCGCTTTGGCGCGCAAAGTGCAGGCCAGCAAACTCTACGAGCAGTACCGCGATCAGTCGGATGCGCAGGAAAAGCAGGTCGAACAACTGGAGCAGGCGCTGGTGCAGTTGCAGACACGCATCGCCGAAGTGCAGGCCAAGCGCGATATGATCATTGCGAAGAAGAACCGTGCGCAGACCCACGAAGCCATTCAGCGCACCGTGCGTCAGGCGACGCGTATCTCGGCGATGGATAAACTGGATCAACTGGAGAGCCGCGTCGATGAGCGCCTCGATCGGGCTGAGGCGATGACGAAACTCGAAGGGGATACGCTGGAGAACAAGTTCCGCAATCTGGAGCGCGACACTGCTGTGGACGCGGAATTTGAGGAGTTGAAGCGACGGTTGGGTCAGGGTTGAGCGGTTTCTGATCCTGAAGCAATCGGGGGTGAACGTGGATCGTTGCCACGTCTCTACCCCCGATTTTTCATAGATCTTCTCTGCACATTCCCCTGCTGGCAGTGAACAACTATGCCTGCATTTCCGCCACCGGCAGGTACAACCGGGTCACATACTCCTTGACCATACGGCGGGTGCTGAACACCGGTGCGATGGTGGCGATGGACTCTTTGCTGATCGCCAGCCAGCGGTGTGGAATCCCGTCGGAACCGCGGTCGTAGTAGGTTGGGATCACTTCCTGCTCCAGGATGCGGTACAGATGCTGTGCGTCGTTCCAGTCCTGCTCGTCTTGACTGCTGTACTCGCGCGCTTCGCCGACAGCCCAGCCGTTAGCGCCGTTATACGCTTCGGGCCACCAGCCATCGAGGACGCTGACATTGACAACGCCGTTCAGCGCCGCTTTCTGACCGCTGGTGCCGCTTGCTTCGTAGGGACGACGCGGCGTATTGAGCCAGACATCAACCCCCTGCACCAGTGCGCGCGCCAGCGCCATGTCGTACTCTTCGAGGAACAGGATGCGCCCAAGGAACCCCGGTTGCTGCGACATCTGGTAAACCTGCTGGATGAACAATTTTCCCGGATCGTCAGCCGGATGGGCTTTACCGGCAAAAATGATCTGCACCGGACGGTCACGACGGTTGAGCAGCGCCTTGAGCCGTTCGGGTTCGCGGAACAGCAGCGTTGCGCGCTTGTACGTGGCGAACCGGCGTGCAAAGCCGATTGTGAAAATCTCCGGTTCAAGCACGGGCCAGACCTGCGGTGGCGATCCCAGGCGCAAATGACGCTGACGAACGCGCTCGCGCGCAATTGCCACGAGATCACCTTTGAGCGCCTGACGCACTTCCCACAACCGCTCGTCGGGAATGTCTCGCACCTTCGCCCAGAGCGCAACATTGTCAAGGTCCTCTTCCCAATCAGGACCAAGCACTTCATCATACAGGCGACGCATGGCCGGCGCCAGCCATGTGCTGCTGTGAATACCGTTCGTCACCGACGTGATCGGCACTTCGTCCTGCGGCACGTTCGGGTAGAGCCAGTGCCACATGCCACGCGCCACGTGACCGTGCAGTTTGCTGACACCATTGTGCGCGTGCGACCCCTTCAGCGCCAGCACCGTCATGGCGAAGGTCGGTCCCCAACTCTGCTGTTGCAGCGCCAGGTCGAAGAATTGTTCGCGGGTCAATCCGAGATGGGGCCAGAAATGGTTGAAATACTTCTCCATCAGGTGGAGCGGGAAAGCGTCGTTGCCGGCGGGAACCGGCGTGTGCGTGGTAAAGACCGATTGCGCGCGCACCTCGCGCCATGCTTCATCGAACGGCATGCCCTGAGCAACCTTCTCACGCACCAGTTCGAGCACCAGGAACGCAGAATGCCCCTCGTTCATATGCCAGACCGTCGGGTGAATGCCGAGTTGACGCAGCGCCCGCACACCGCCGATGCCCAGCACGATCTCCTGCGCAATCCGCATCTCCTGGTCGCCGCCGTACAACCGCGCCGATAACTCGCGATCCTGCGGACTGTTTGGATGAATGTCCGTATCCATCAGGAACAGCGATACCCGGCCCACCTGAATGCGGTAGACCTTGGCGTAGATGGTGCGACCCGGCAGATCGACCTCGACGACCACCTCACGCCCGTCGGCAGTCAACGCCTGCGTGGCTGCGATGTCGGCGAAGTTCAACTTGGAATAGATCGCCTCCTGCCAGCCGCTCTGGTCCAGACGCTGCCGGAAATACCCCTGCGGGTAGATGAAGCCGACCGCAACAAACGGCAAGCCCAGATCGCTCGCCTCTTTCACGTGGTCACCCGCCAGCACGCCAAGACCGCCCGAATAGATCGGCAGCGACTCGTGCAGACCGAATTCTGCCGAGAAGTAGGCAATCGTCACGTCGTTGGCGTTGCCAAACGTGCGCCGATACCAGGTGTCTTCAGCAGCCATGTACCGGTCGAACGCGGCCATGACCCGGTCGTATTCAGCCAGATATTCCGGGTTGGCTGCCGCTTCCTCCAGTTTGCGCTGCCGCACGTCGCGCAAAAAGTCGACCGGATTGTGGTAGTCCTCTTCCCACAGATCAGCGTCGATATGACGGTAGAGATCCTGGGCTTCTGGATGCCAGGTCCACCACAGGTTGTACGCCAGATCGCGGAGACGGGCGATCCGCTCAGGAATCGGTGTAAAGAGTAAATCGGCGCTTCTGATGTTCAAGGACGCCTCCTCTGCTTCAGCCATCGCCGGTGACCATCGTCGTCATGGAGATGGGTAAGGGTACAGGCGGAGAATAGCGCCACAGCGCGCTATGCGTACTATACACGCTTCTTTTCAGAGATGCAAATCAATGCTGTAACCAGATTATAACGCTTTTTGCACATGAATGCAGCGTGGGTTGTCTGCATGACGCTTGCTTTTCTCATTTTCCCAACCCCCTTCTCCCACGCCGGGAGAAGGGAGGTTGTCCATTCCAGAGTCCCGACATGCCGCTCCAATATTCAGGCGATCGTGCGCGCCATACGTCGCTGCACAGCATAGTAGACAGCAAGAAAATTGTAGACCATGTGGAACAGGTAGGTAAACGGCAGCAGCGTGAAGAGGGTCATCCCCAGCAGTGCGTGAACGTAGACGACGCCGGGAAACAGGTGCAGACGCGCAAACAGTTCCGTCCAGATGATGCAGAAAATGATTGTGCGCACCAGCACCCTATCCCACGGAAGGCGTCCTGGTGTGCGCAAACCGTGCGCTGGCGGGTCGATATCGGCTACGACCGCGCCGCTCCGCTTTCGCAGCAGGGTGATCATCAGGTGCAGGTTGCCGACAACCGCAAATCCGACGGCGATCCAGGTGATGCCCACGAAATACGGAGCAAAGTCGCCGAAGAGAAAGTGCGCCTGAAGCGGCTCACCATTGCCGAAGATGATCGCCAACAGATTTGCCGGCGTGTAGTTGAAACTCCCCTCCAGGTGATGCGCCACATCCGGCACCGGTCGCCCGAACAGGATGTGCGCGAATACGATGATCGCTGAGAGCGTGTAGCCGATCACTTCGGTAATGATAGCGACGTGGTAGAAGAGATAGCCGCGTCCCCAGGTTGGGTTGGCGCGCCTGTAAAAATGACGGTACGGTCCGAACAGCACGGCGTGGAGCGCCTCGAAGAACCCCAGGCGGCGTGGCGCACGCTCGAATGTCGGCGTCACGCCGCGAAACCGACGCCGCGTCACCAGCGCCAGCGCGAAGCGCCCCATGCGCACGCCAACGCCGATCAGAAAAACCGCCAGTGCAACCGGTGCAACGATATTGAGCACATCGATGATCATCATGGCACACCTCCCTTTGTTTCACACGAAGCGCTACTGACCTGCCACTGCACGCGCACGCATCGCCGGCATCGACGGCGTTGTCATTTCACGCAGTGAGCGCAAATGCTCATACACCTGCGGATGGGTCGTGCTGAAGCGTTTGACGATCTCATCACGCTCCAGCCAGTCGAGCAGCGCCGGGAACTCCGGTGATTGCATCAGCGCCGCCATCCGCCCTTCGATGCTGTGCGCCAGGAAGAAGTCGTGGTCACGGTTCCGCAGTTCTGCCGGGACATACATACGATCCAGTTCGCCGCGCTTCGCCAGTGCCGGTTCCATCGCATCGTAGACCACCTCGAACAGCACCAGCGCCATGCGTTCGCCGGGTTGCGCCAGTCCATAGGTGTGGCAGGTGTCTTCCAGCGAGAGGGTGCAGACGACGCACGGCGAGGTGACATACTCCGCGCCGGTTGCACGGATCTGATTGGCTTTCAGCACCGAGATCTTGCGGCGCAGTTCGGTGTTTTCCGGCAGACGCATGCCGCCTGCGCCGCCGTTGCAGCAGTAGTTGTGCTCGCGGTTGGGGGTCATTTCGATGAAATTGTTGGAGACCAGGTTCAACAGTTCGCGGAAGGTGTCGCCGAGACCGGAGAGACGGGTGGCGTAACATGGGTCGTGCAGGGTGATCTTGGTGTCGATCTTCTCTACCGGCAGGCGCCCCTGTTTGATCAGATCGAGCATCAACGTATCGACACTGATGATCGGGTAGCGGAATGGACGTCCCAGCGTCTCCGACGCCTCGGCGTAGAGCGTGCGCGCATCGCAGCCACATTCCACCAGCAGGATCTTCTCGACACCCAACCGATCCGCCTCCTGTTCCCACTCCTCCAGCATTTGCCGCGAAAGATTGTGGTGGACGGCAATATGATCGATCTCGGTGCCGGTGTCGATCACATACGGTGAGACCGTGTAACTGACCCCGGCAGCATTGAGGATCTTGATCAATTTGATGCCGTAATCGGGGATTTTGGTGTTACCGGCTGCCGGGCAGACGAAGAGCATCTCGGCGCCGTGCACATCGACCGGTACTTCGATTCCTTCGCTGCGCAGGAAAAGCCCGACTCGCCCGATCACCTGGGGGACGGTCAAGCCGAAACTGTGGCGGTAGCGCTCGGTGTTTTCGACAATCGATCGGATGGTAGGGTTGGCATGGCTCAATCCGGAGTCGGAGTAGGCTGCCCTTGCCAGGCGCACAATCCGGCGGATGCTGATGCCCGTCGGACAGGCGAGGGTGCAGCGTCCGCAGGCGGTGCATGCCCAGAAATAGCGCATGTTCTCCTGAAGATCGGCGACCGTGGGTGTGGGAACCAGTCCGAGCGCGCCTCCAACCTGTCCCTCGACCGTCATGTAGCGCTGGTAAATCTGGCGTATAAAACCGGTTTTGTGGGTTGGATGCAGTTTTTCGTCGCCGGTGACCAGATACCAGGCGCATGCTTCACCACACATCTTGCAGTTCAGACACGCTTCGAGATTGACGACATCCTCGGCAGTGATGTTCTTGCGCAATGAGTCGACAAAGGCGCGCATTTCCGCTTCCATGATGATCTCCCTCCACTAACATTCGGATAGCGACGGATGGGTTGGGTACGTGGAACCTGGAAAGGATGCAGGTCAGCAGCCTTCTCTCTACCGACATGTTCCTTCCGACTGAATGTGACGTTCAGAGAAGCGTGAAGCGGTCACTTCCGCCGGAAACGCCAACTGTGATCGCAGCTGTCGCCGCTGCAATCGCCTCGTCATTGATCCGTGATTTTTGTAGACCGGGATCTTGTGCAGAGAAGAGGTCCGCTGTTGTGGTTGAGAGTGTAGCAGATGAGCGGCTGTTTATGCGTGGAGAGATTGTTACCGAAAATTGCGATGTGATCAAGTTTATACTTTTTGTGCATCCCACGCCGCTACTACCGGTCGCGTCGGCGCCGCAGGTAGCGGATCGAGCGACGCGGGCGATAGCCGAGTGCGCGCATGCGGGCGGCGATGGTTTGCAGCGAGGGGAGAATACTGTCGGAGTACCCCTTCTGTTCGATCAGCGCGCGCCGCACATCTTCCGCGCTCATGCAGGGTGCGCGGGCATCGTTGCGACATTCGGGATGGGCGCGGCGCCAGGTTTCGATGAGGTCGCGGAGATCGTGGAGCAGATTGGGCAGGCGCGCCTCGACCGGTTTGCGCCCGCGAAGGCGAGTTCCGTCAAGACAGGTCACCCCGCGCTCCAGTTCGCGCATGCCTTTGCGAATGGTGGCGCGGTTCCAGCCGAGTTCGCGTTCGGCAAGGCGCTGCCCGCCAGGACCGAGCATTTTGACCGTGCGCGCCATAAACATCCGGCGCTCACTGCCTTTCAGTGATCGAGCGGTTGCAATCAACTCCGCTTTGAGTTTGTCATCGAGTTCCATAGATGAAGATTGAGAATTAAATCCGGTATACCGAACTGGCCGTGGGGCTAAAGCCCTCGGCTATAGAGTGCGAAGCCCGCCTGCGCGGGCTGTAGCGGATTATTTCTTCAAAGACCATAAGCCCTCGGCTATAGAGTGCGAAGCCCGCCTGCGCGGGCTATAGCGGAATAATTGCTCAACAACCATAGCAGGAGTCAGGGGTTTGATCGCTTGCCTTCTCCTTTACCCTGCTCCTCACTACCTCGCTCCTACAGCGTTGAACGTTCAACGTTCAACATTCAACGTCCAACCCTCAACCTTCAACCTTCAACCTTCAACCTTCAACCCTCAACCTTCAACCTTACAACCCTCAACTCTCCCCCAGTTCCACCACAGCGCTGAGCGCCGTTGCGCCGTCGGGTCCCTGCGCCTCCAGTTCGACGCGATCCCCATCGGGGCGGGCGATCAACCGAAATGGCGCCAGGTCGAACAGTGGCGCCTGGCTGCGAAAACTGAAGCCGACAATCGGGCGAGCGGTGTTGTGGCGCACCAGTTCCATGAGCATGACAGCGGTCAACGGTCCGTGGACGACCAACCCCGGATACCCTTCTTCATGGCGGGCGTAGGGTCGGTCGTAATGGATGCGATGGGCATTGAACGTCAGCGCCGAGAAGCGGAAAAGAAGGCGCGTATCCGGCGTAACGGTACGGACCCATGCACCCTCCGGCGGCGGCGGCAGGTCGATCGGCACAGGCGCAGGCACGGCAGCGCCCGGCTCGCGGTACACAATATCCTGTTCCTCTTCAATGCACAGCGTGTTCTCCTGGTAGATATCGTAGCCGACCGTGACGAATGCGAGTGGACCGCTGCGTCCCGATTTCAGGGTGACATTGCGGATAACCCCCTCGCGTCGGGCAGGTTGCCCGATGATGAGCGGATGGTGAAAGCGGATGCGCGCGCCGGCAAACATGCGACGCGGGTAAGGGATAGGGGGGATGAAACCGCCACGTTGCGGATGCCCGTCTATGCCGAGTTGTGACTGCGGTGCACGAGGCAGGAAGTAGAACCAGTGCCAGAGCGGTGGCAGCGCCGAGCCTTTCATTGGTAACGGCGGGGGTGGTTCAAGCGTTGCCGCCGCCGCTGCCGCCTGCGCCGGGCTGATGTCGTCCTCAACCTGCTCCGTCCGACCGATCCAGGCTGTCCAGTCTTCTGATGTCATAGCGCCTCCTTCCGTGCTCTGATGTACGCTGATGCAACCCTGGCGCGTGTATTTGCGCGCATGGTGCAGCGCCCTATCCATGAGCCACACGGTTGCTGTCACCTGGTGATGAAAACGAGCATGCTTGTGGAAAAGTATCGTACAGAAATGCCGGGGGGATGGTTAACAATTCTATACCTGATGTTACCCGTCTTTTCCTCATATGGTACACTATTCTTCGTATCTTGCGAACATGATCCCACGACTTTCCTGCACAGCGCTGCACGTCCGCCAGGCATACCCGATACCATGGGGCATCGCGCACATCGTATGCACGAAGAGATGCGCTTCTTTTTGCGTGACAGCGAGCTTCAGGATGGATGATGGAGATTGAGCACTTAATCCGGTATACGCCTTGTGCCGTGGGGCTGATGGAGATTGAGCACTTAATCCGGTATACGCCTTGTGCCGTGGGGCTGATGGAGATTGAGAATATAATCCGCTCTACCGAACGAGACGTGGGGCTGATGGAGATGAAGAATATAAACCGGTATGCGCCCTTTGCCGTCGGGCTGATGGAGATTGAGAATTTATTCCGCTATCCCGCGCTAGCCGTGGGGCTGAAGCCCTCGGCTAGCCAAGGCGAAGCCCGCCTGCGCGGGCTGTAGCGGATTATTTACTCAAAGACCATAAGCCCTCGGCTAGACAAGGCAAAGCCCGCCTGCGCGGGCTCTACCGGACTTAATTCTTAAAGATCATAAGCCCTCGGCTAGACAAGGCAAAGCCCGCCTGCGCGGGCTCTACCGGATTATTTATGAGTCCACTGCACAAAGGGGATGTCACCGCAGCGACGCAGCGTTCGCAGGGGTGATTCCATAGCGAGTCACGCACCCGTATGCTGCGCCGTACATCTATCATGGTTCGTTTTTTTGACTCTCTGTGCGCTCGGCGTCTCAGCGGTGCGTTTTTGCAGCGAAGTCATTTATTCAAAGACCATTATCCGTCCGACGACGATCAGTGCATACCTGCAGCAAGCCGTAGATTTCGTAATGATGCGGAGGGAGGCTCATGACAAAAGGAACACGTTCGGCAAAACCGGTGAATCAGACCAAACCTGAGACGGATCACACAGAAGGATCAGGCGAAACGCCTCCGACGCCAGCGGCGGATTCAAGCAGCATGGGCGAGATGGGGCAAGAACAGTCCTCAGGATCAGGCGAAACGCCTCCGACGCCAGCGGCGGATTCAAGCAGCATGGGCGAGATGGGACAAGAACAGTCCTCCCCCTTTCCGGCGGCGTCGTTTGCAGAAGCGCCATTCGCGGAACGATCGTTGGAGAATCCTGATCGCATGCCGCTAAGCGGTATTCGGGTTATCGACGTGGGCAACTTTCTTGCCGGTCCGTATGCAGCGTCGATCCTGGGGGAGTTCGGCGCGGAGGTGCTCAAAGTCGAACACCCGATTGGCGGCGACCCGATGCGGCGTTTTGGCACCCCCACCACACGTCACGACGCAACGCTTGCGTGGCTCAGCGAAGCACGGAATCGCAAGTCAGTGACCATCGATCTGCGTCAGCGGGAAGGGGTCGAACTGTTCCTCAAACTGGTGGCGAAGTCGGACGTGCTGATCGAAAACTTTCGCCCCGGTACGATGGAGGAGTGGGGGCTGGGATGGGATGTGCTGTGCAAAGCCAATCCGGGTCTGGTGATGCTGCGTGTGTCGGGGTACGGGCAGACCGGTCCATACCGCCGTCGATCCGGTTTTGCGCATATCGCGCACGCATTTGGCGGTTTGTCGTATCTGGCCGGCTTCCCCGGCGAAACGCCGGTGTTGCCCGGCACGGCGCCGCTTGGTGACTATATGGCGAGTCTGTTCGGGGCGATCGGCATTCTGCTGGCGTTGCGCCACAAAGAGAAAACCGGGCGCGGTCAGGTGATCGATGTGGGGATTTACGAGGCGGTGTTTCGTCTGCTCGACGAAATTGCCCCCGCTTACGGATTGTTCGGCAAGATTCGCGAACGTGAAGGCTCCGGGAGTTTTATCGCCGTACCCCACGGGCACTTCCGCACCAAAGACGACAAGTGGGTGGCGATCGCCTGTACGACCGATAAGATGTTCGAGCGTCTGGCGGAAGCGATGGAACGTCCTGAACTCGCCTCTCCCGAACTGTACGGCGATCAGCGTAAGCGTCTGGCAGCCCGCGATACGGTCAATCAGATCACGATCGAGTGGGTCGGCTCGTTGACGCGCGAGGAAGTCATGCGGCGCTGTCTCGAAAAGGAGGTGCCCGTCGGTCCGCTGAACAGCATCGCCGATATTTTTGAAGATGAGCACTTTCGCGCCCGTGGCAACCTTGCCTGCGTCGAGGCGGAAGGGGTCGGCGGGGTGGTGGTGCCCAATGTCGTGCCCACCCTCTCTGAAACGCCGGGACGTATCACCAATCTGGGTCCGCCGCTCGGCAATGCCACGTATGAGGTCTTTCGCGAACTGTTGAACATTTCCGCCGACGAGATCAAGCGCCTGCGCAGTCGCAAGATTATCTGATGCGTCGCAGAGCGATGTGGAATGAGGTGATCTGGTATGGATGGACACGAAAGCAACCTGCCGCTGGCAGGCATTCGCGTGATCGATGCGGCGACGGTGGTCGCTGCACCCTTCTGCGCCACGCTGCTGGGCGAGTTTGGCGCCGATGTGTTGAAGGTCGAACATCCGCTCGGTGGTGACGCGCTGCGTCGCTTCGGCACTCCCACCTTCCGCGACGGCGATACGCTGACGTGGCTCAGCGAGGCGCGCAATAAGCGCTCGGTGACCCTCAACCTTCAGCATCCCGATGGTGCGCGGATTTTCAAGGAACTGGCTGCAAAATCTGACGTGCTGTGCGAGAACTTTCGCCCCGGCACACTGGAAAAGTGGGGGTTGGGGTGGGATGTCCTGAGTCAGATCAATCCGCGGCTGATCATGCTGCGGGTGACCGGCTATGGTCAGACGGGACCGTACAAAGATCGACCGGGATTCGCCCGCATCGCTCACGCGGTGGGCGGCATCTCGTATCTGGCGGGCATGCCGAAGGGAACGCCGGTGACGCCGGGTTCGACGACGCTGGGCGACTATATGACCGGGCTGTACGGGTGCATCGGCGTGCTGATCGCGTTGCACTACCGCGAGAAGACCGGGCGCGGGCAGTATATCGATGCGGCGCTCTACGAATCGGTATTCCGTTGCAGCGACGAACTGGTGCCGGCGTATGGCATGTACAAAAAAGTGCGCGAACGGCATGGTCCGCACCACAACGACTTTGCCTGCCCACACGGGCATTTTCAGACGAAAGATGGCAAGTGGGTCGCCATCTCGTGCGCGACTGACAAACTCTTTGCGCGCCTGGCGAAGGCGATGGGACGCCCCGAACTGGCGTCGTCGAGCATTTACGGCGATCAGAAGGTGCGCCTCCAGCACGCGAATGATGTGAACGAAATCGTGCGCGACTGGTGCAGTTCGTTGACCCGCGCCGAGGTGCTGGAGCGCTGCTATGCAACGGCGACGCCGGCTGCGCCGCTCAACGATATTGCCGACATTTTCGGCGATCGTCAGTTCCATGCACGCCGCAACCTGGTCGCCATCGACGTTGACAATACCGGCGAAACGATCATCGTGCCGAACGTTGTGCCCAAACTGTCGGAAACGCCTGGACGGATCAAGAGCCTGGGACCCCGGCTTGGCGAACATACCGAGGAGGTGCTCAAGGATCTGCTCGGTATGAGCGATGCCGAGATCGGCGAACTGCGCGCCAGACGGGTGATCTGACCGAACCCGGCGTGGGGTTGCGGGTTGCGGGTTGCAGGTTGCAGGTTGCAGGTTGAACGTCGCGCGTTGCAGGTGGCTGGTTGCGCGTTGCAGGTGGCGCGTTGCAGGTTGCAGGTGGAACGTGGGAGGGTGTTGAACGTCTCACTCTTTGAGAACGTTGAACATGGGAAGGTTCCCTGACCCCTCACCCGGTTCCTGGTTCTCAGTTCTCGGTTCCTGGTTCCTGGTTCTCAGTTCTCGGTTCCTGGTTCCTGGTTCTCAGTTCTCGGTTCCTGGTTCCTGGTTCTCAGTTCTCGGTTCCCGGTTCTCGGTTCTCGGCTCGGAGAAACGTACAATGAACGGTATTCTCAGCGGAATGCGCGTTGTCGAAGGTTCGGCGTTTGTGGCGGCGCCGCTCGGCGGCATGACCCTGGCGCAACTTGGCGCCGATGTCATTCGCTTCGATCCCATCGGCGGCGGACTCGACTACAAGCGCTGGCCCGTGACGCTGGACGGCAGGCATAGCCTGTTCTGGGCTGGTCTCAACAAAGGGAAACGATCAATCGCCGTCGATATTCGTCACCCGCGTGGGCAGGAGATACTGACGCACCTGATCTGCGCGCCCGGCGACAATGCAGGGCTGTTCATCACGAACTTCCCGGCGCGCGGCTGGCTCAGTTACGACGCGCTGAAAGCGCATCGCGCCGACCTGATCATGGTCAATCTGCTGGGGCGACGGGATGGCGGCTCAGAAGTCGATTACACCGTCAATCCGCAGTTGGGACTCCCGTTCATGACCGGTCCGTTCTCATCGCCTGAAGTGGTCAACCACGTGTTGCCAGCATGGGACATCGTCACCGGTCAGATGATTGCACTCGGTTTGCTGGCGGCGGAACGCCACCGGCGGCTCACCGGCGAGGGGCAACTGGTCAAACTGGCGTTGAAGGATGTCGGGCTGGCGATGATCGGCAATCTCGGCATGATCGCCGAAGTGATGGTCAACGACACCGATCGCCCCAAACAGGGAAATTACCTGTATGGCGCATTTGGGCGCGATTTCGAGACCCTCGATGGCAAACGGGTGATGGTGGTGGGATTGACCGACCTGCAATGGAAGGCGCTGGGCAAGGCGACGGGGCTGACCGATGCCTTCAATGCGCTCGGTGAGCGTCTGGGTCTCAACATGGACGATGAGGGAGACCGTTTCCGCGCGCGACGTGAGATCGCCGCACTGCTGGAACCGTGGTTCCACGCACGCACCTTCGCCGACGTGCAGCGCATCTTCGAGCAGCATCGCGTGACGTGGGGACCCTACCGCACCGTGCGCGAAGCCATCGCCCATGACCCTGATTGTTCGACGGACAACCCGATGTTCGCGCTGGTGGATCAACCCGGCATCGGCGCCTACCTGATGCCGGGTTCGCCGCTCGATTTCAGCACTGTGCCGCGGTTGCCGCCGCAACCGGCGCCCCGCCTCGGCGCGCACACCGACGAGATCCTGCTAGAGGTGCTCGGCTTGAGCGAAGGCGAAGTCGGGAAACTGCACGATGAAGGGATTGTCGCCGGACCTGAAGAAGCATAAGGAGGACCAATGAAACTCCCCATTCACTTTTACAAGCCGCTAGCGGTTGGCGCACCGCAACCGATCCGCGAACTGCCGGTGCGTCCTGAGCGGGTGATCCATTTCTTTCCGCCGCATGTCGAAAAAATTCGTGCCCGCATTCCCGATGTGGCAAAGCAGGTCGATGTTCTGTGCGGCAACCTGGAAGATGCCATTCCAATGGATGCCAAAGAAGCGGCGCGCGCCGGTTTCATCGAGGTCGCCCGCGCGACCGATTTTGGCGACACCGCGCTGTGGGTGCGGGTCAACGCCCTCAACAGCCCCTGGGTGCTCGACGACATTGCCGAAATTGTCGCGGCTGTCGGCAACAAACTCGATGTCATGATGATCCCGAAGGTGGAAGGACCATGGGACATCCACTTCGTCGATCAGTATCTGGCGCTGCTGGAGGCGAAACACCAGATTCAGAAGCCGATCCTGATCCACGCCCTGCTGGAGACTGCCCAGGGTATGATGAATCTGGAGGCGATTGCCGGCGCCAGCCCGCGCATGCACGGGTTCAGCCTGGGACCGGCGGACCTGGCGGCGTCGCGCGGGATGAAGACCACCCGCGTCGGCGGCGGGCATCCGTTCTACGGCGTGCTTGCCGACCCGCAGGAAGGTCAGGAGCATCGCCCGTTCTACCAGCAAGACCTGTGGCATTACACGATTGCGCGCATGGTGGATGTCGCCGTGGCGCACGGGTTGCGCGCCTTCTACGGTCCGTTCGGCGATCTGAAGGATGAAGCGGCGTGTGAAGCGCAGTTCCGCAATGCGTTCCTGCTGGGATGCACCGGCGCGTGGTCGCTGGCGCCGAACCAGATTCCGATTGCCAAGCGCGTCTTCAGCCCCGATGTCAACGAGGTATTGTTCGCCAAACGCATCCTCGACGCCATGCCCGACGGCTCCGGCGTCGCTATGATCGACGGGAAGATGCAGGACGACGCGACCTGGAAGCAGGCGAAAGTGATTGTCGATCTGGCGCGCATGATTGCGAAGAAGGACCCCGACCTGGCGCAGGCGTATGGCTTCTGAATGCGGGAGGAAGGCATGAGTGTCAAGACGAATCCCGGCAATTTCTTCGAGGATTTTCGTTTGGGGCAGGAGATCGTGCATGCCACGCCGCGCACCGTCACCGAGGGTGATGTGGCGCTGTACACATCACTCTACGGCACACGCTTTGCGCTGAACTCGTCGACTCCTTTTGCTCAAACGCTGGGGCTGGAGCGCGCGCCGCTCGACAGTCTGCTCGTGTTCCATATCGTCTTCGGCAAAACGGTGCCCGATATTTCACTCAATGCGATTGCCAACCTTGGCTATGCGGGCGGACGTTTCGGGGCGATTGTCTATCCCGGCGACACCCTTTCAACAACATCGACCGTCATCGGGTTGCGGCAGAACAAAGACGGCAAGACCGGCGTGGTCTATGTGCATTCGGTAGGGGTCAATCAGCGCAACGAGATGGTGCTTGAGTACACCCGCTGGGTTATGGTGCGCAAACGAGACCCGAACGCGCCGGCGCCGGAGACGGTTGTGCCAACGCTCCCCGAATCGGTCGCGGTCGAGGACCTGGTTGCACCCTACCGGGTGCAGCCGGGCGCATACAACCTGGCGTATGCGGGAAGTCCCTATCTTTGGGACGATTATGAGGTGGGCGAGAAGATCGACCACGTTGATGGCGTGACTATCGAAGAAGCCGAGCACATGCAGGCGACGCGCCTCTACCAGAACACGGCGCGGGTGCATTTCAACCAGCATGTCGAGAAGGAAGGGCGGTTCGGGCGGCGGATTGTGTACGGCGGGCATATCATCAGTCTGGCGCGTGCGCTTTCGTTCAACGGACTGGCAAATGCGCTGAGCATTGCTGCAATCAACAGTGGTCGTCACACCAACCCGAGTTTCGCCGGCGACACGATCTACGCCTGGTCGGAAATTCTGGCGAAAATGGAAATTCCCGGTCGTACCGATATTGGCGCGCTGCGGGTGCGCACCGTCGCCGCCAAGGATCGCCCGTGCCACGATTTTCCCTACCAGAATCCTGACGGCGCCTACGATCCGTCGGTGGTGCTCGACTTCGATTACACAGTGCTGATGCCGCGGCGAATGGGGTAGCCGGAGGGAAGGCGCATTGTCCCCTCATCCCCCCAACCCCCTTCTCCCCTTGTGGGAGAAGGGGGAGTGTGGGTGTCCTGAAGCCCAAGATGAGATTGCCCATGCTCTGGCGCTCCGGTCGGGTGAGTGCATCATCCCACCTCGACGGTGCGGGCCCACTGTTTGATCGCACCCCAATCGCGCCGGTCTTCTTCGATCGCTCCGACCATCTTCGCAATCAGGCGATCGAGGAACGACAGGCGCTTGAAATCCATCGCACCTGTGAAGTAGACCTCTCCCGCGCCGGGCAGCAGCGGTCGAATGTCGTTCAGGTATGCCAGGCGTCCCGTCCGACTGGATTCATCATCGCCGGTGTTGAGCATATGGACGGTAAACAGCGCAACCGGCACGGCGTTGAGGGAGTCCCGATGCGCTTTGACAAAATCTACCGCTTCGGGCAGCCAGCGTCCCATACGGATGGCACTACCGAGCACCACGGCGGCATAACCGCTCAGGTCGGGCTTCTCGTTCACCGGTTTGAGATCGATAGAATACCCACGGGCTGCCAGGGTCTCGGCGATGGCGGTCGCGATCTCGGCGGTTGAACCGGCGCGGGTGGCGTAGGTCACGAGGATACGGTTGTTCACGGCTTGTTCTCCTTCCAGCGTTCTGTCGGGCAACTCGACGGCAGGCGGACGAGTCGCGGCAACACCGAGACCGGCGCAGGTCAATGTCGCGCCGGCAATCGTCAGTCCGGCAGCCTTGAGAAAACGGCGGCGGGACGGAGAGTTTGTGGTGGTCATGGCAACTCCTTTCGTTTGCCCGCAGTGTATCTCCGGGCAGGCGAAAACGGACCACATCACGATGTAGTCGGTTGGGGAGCGATTGAGGCGTTTCCTGCGCTGCCGACCCACCAGGGTTGAACCTGTCGGGCAAGGTTCAACACTTCTGGGAATGACGCACCCCACACGGTGACCGAAATACATTCCGGTCTACGCTCCGTGTGCTCCGCGTCTCCGCATGCATCGAACCGGCTCACGCCGAGACGCGGAGATAAGGAGCGCCATGCTCATAAGGTCTGTTGGCCGCATGCATTGAACCGGCTCACGCGGAGACGCGGAGATAAGGAGCACCGTGCTCATAAGGTCTGTTGGACGGGGCTGCACACGCCGCCGGAAGCGGGCGCCTCACGCAACACGGCAGACGCGAAGATAGTCAACGTATCCGAGAAATGTCTCAGTTCTTGAAACTCATCGCCATCAGGCAGAGGCAAGGAACCGGCGCACTTCGCACGTTTCAGCCCCCAGCGCCTTCGCGTGCCATCCCCTCATACGCCGCCACAACGATCAGTCGTCGCGCGTTCGTCTGGCGTTCTGGAATCCAGTCGCCGCTACAGGTGATGAGCGTGGCAATCGTCTTATCGCTGGGCGCCATCGCCAGAACGTCGTCCGGGGTTGTTTCGTAGATCGTCTGGACGCGGTAGCGATGCGTGGCTGTCTCTGTTTGCACCAGAATGTCATCGCCCGGTTGCACCTCGTGGAGGCGCGTCAGCGTCGCGTATGGTCCGCCAGCATGCCCGGTCAGCACCATATTGCCGGGCATGCCGGGGAAAGCGCTGCCAAATATCCATCCAACGCCGCGGAACTTCGGCAGGTGATCAACATCCGCAGGTGTGATGGGCCAGTCGACATTAATACGCGGAATGATCAGGCGCTCTGGCGGCAACACTTCCGGCGTGGCGGATGGCGCTGGCGTACTCTCCGGGTTGGTTGCTGCAACAGGAATGGCTTGTGCAGTTGGAACCGGCGTGGGGTCTGGTTGCGCCAGAGGAATGCGTTGACCGTCGCTGACCTCCAGCAGGCGTTCGGTGGAAGGGTTGAGCCGTTCCTGATCGCGCAGCATATTCAACCATACCATGTACGCTGCACCGATCCCAAGCAGAATCAGCGCGATTGCAAGTCCAACCATAACGAACGGGTGATGCCACAATGTCGAAATTTTCCCACTCTTCATGGCTGCTGTGCTCCTTCCCGATCGGGCGATCCCGCTGTATTCGGCAATTCAGTAATGACGCGTGCACCGCGACCGGCATTGGTCACCACCAGCACCGGCGAACTGCCCGCTGTCGGCGCTTTGAATTCACCCTTGACCGCCAGCGGCACGCCGGCGATCACGATCAACCCATCCCACCCCGGCATCAGAGTTATGCGACGCGCAGGCAGTTGATCGAGTGTGAAATCAGGATAATTGAACTGCGTCAACTCGACCGTCACGCTGCCATCGAGCGACCAGCGCTCGAACGCTTCGCCATCGACCTCTTCGAACTCCCCGTCGAGCATGCCGCGAAATCTCCAGAATACCCTGCCGCTGCCATCGGTTGCGCGGCGGATGACATAAGCCCCGGTTATACGATGACCCAACCCTTCGACATCTGCCAGTACGGTTAGCGGTTCGGTTGACGGCGGCGCAGTTGTCGGGCGGTCTTCCGCCATTGCGCTGCTGAAGAGCAGGCAGAGTATCAGAAACAGCCCGACATGCACCGCTGAGATGCGTTTCATGGTTCCCTCCGCAACAGATTCATCCAGCGCGCGCCGCCGCGCTGCCGACGATTCACCTGCACCGCAACCGTTGCGCTGACCGGACGGCGATCCCCTGAATGTTCACGATAGAGCGCGGCGGCGCGCTCGAGACAGTACTGTGCGCTCTCGTCGTCACCAAGATCCGCCAGCACCCGACTGAGCGCCTCCAGGCTTTGCGCCGTCGCCAGATGGGTGCGCCCCAACCGATCCTCGCGGATCGCCAGCGCCTGCGCCAGGCATACCCGCGCACTCCGCAGATCACCAAGCGCCGCCAGCGTGACGCCGAGGTTATGCAGACTCTGGGCAGTTGCCGGATCGCGCGGTCCCAGGGTCGCTTCGCGGATTGCCAGCGCTTCCTGGAAGTGAAACCGCGCCGTGGCGTAGCGTTGCTGCTCGAACCAGAGCGCGCCGAGACGGGTGTGCGTCTGCGCGGTTGCGGGGTGGACGCCGTGCGCTTCGGATTGACGCCGCAGCGCTCGTTGCAGGCATATCAGCGCTGTAACGTATTTGCGTTCGGTGCGCAGCACATCTCCCAGACCGCTGAGAGCGCGGGCGATGGCGTCGCTATCGCCAAACACACTGGGACGGTGCGCTGCCAGAACGATTTCGTACTGCTGCCGCGCCTGTTCCAGGCGTCGCTCCGCCAGCAACAGATCACCCAACCGGCAGCGCAGCGCGCCCGTCGCCGGATGGGTTTCGCCCAGCGTTCCGGCGCACACGTCCGTTACCCGCATCAGAAGTTCGATGGCAGTCTCCGGATCGGCTGACAGTTGAACGGCATCAACCGCGTTGACACACTGTTGCGCCAGTTCCGCCGCTGCTGCCGGCGACGCGGCAGCCAGCGTCAGCAGCGATTCAATCGACAGCGATGCACCCTGGGGCAGACATTCGCTGCGCATCAGATGGACGCTGGCGTTATCCGGCGCGGGTGTATTGACCATCATATCGCTCATCATCGTCCACCCCCGATCAGCGGTTGCAATGGACGCACCAGCACAGGATAGGGCGTATTTTCAGCGACAGGTATCGGCGGGGCAGGCAACGGCGGGCAGTACTCCGGGACGATGTGGCGCAGCATGCGTCGTGCGGCGGCATCGTCGTTCGCGCGCGCAACCTGTTCGAGCAGCGCTACATCCGTGCGCAAGTCGGGCGGAATATTGTTGCTGGCGCCAGCGGCGATGAAGATTTTGCTGTGCGCTGTTGGCTGATATTCTTCACCGTGGGCGAACAATTCTTCAAATAATTTCTCACCCGGACGTATGCCGGTGAAGCAGATATCAATATCACGCCCGACCTCCAATCCCGACAGACGGATCATGTCGCGCGCCAGATCGACCACCTTCACCGGTTCCCCCATGTCCAGCATAAAAATCTCGCCGGCGCGCCCCAGTACCGACGCCTGGAGCACCAGTTGCACCGCTTCTGGAATGGTCATGAAGTAGCGACGCATCTCCGGATGCGTGACCGTTACCGGTCCACCGGCGGCAATCTGCCGTTTGAAGGTCAGCACGACACTGCCACGACTGCCCAGCACATTCCCAAAACGCACCGCCACGTAGGGTCGTCCGCTGATCCGCGCAGCGTTGAGCACCAGCATCTCGGCAATGCGCTTGGTTGCGCCCATCACGCTCGTCGGATTGACCGCCTTATCCGATGAGATCATCACAAACCGTTCGACGCCGGTTTCGAGCGATACGTCGAGCAGGTTGCGCGTGCCGATGACATTGTTGCTGATGGCTTCGACCGGATGTTCCTCCATCAGTGGAACATGTTTGTGTGCGGCTGCGTGAAAAACGAGTTCCGGCGCATGCATTTCGAACACCGCGCGCAGGCGTTCCAGATCACGAATATCGGCGATCACCGGCACAATGTGCGGCGATTGACCGGCGTGCGCTTCTGCCAGACGCTGAAGTTCGTTGCAGATCTCGAACACACTGTTTTCGCCGTGACCAAGCACAATCAGGTGCGATGGACCGCAGCGGATCAACTGGCGGCACAGTTCGCTGCCGATGGAACCGCCGCCGCCGGTTACCAGGACCCGTCGGTTGGCGATCAGCGCGCGCACTGCCGCGGTATCGGTTTGCACCGGCGCACGGCGCAGCAGGTCCTCAATCTGGATGTTGCGCAGTTTGCTGACGCTGATCGTTCCGTCGATCAGTTCGTGAACCCCGGGCATGATGCGCACTGTCACACCAACAGACTCGCAAATATGCATAATCTCGCGTACTGCCTTACCAGGCGCGCCTGGCATCGCAATGATTACCTGACGCACCTTGTGGCGGGCTACCAGTGTCGGAATAGCGTGGCGGTCACCCATCACTTCGACGCCGTGCAACCGCAGCCCACGCTTCGCCGGATCGTCGTCCAGCAGCCCGACAACCTCCATGCCGAGTTTTGGATTGCGTTGAATCTCACGCACAATAATCGACGCAGCATCGCCAGCGCCCATGATCAACACCGGCGCCGGTCGGTCAGTTGCACGACGCCGACGCTCGCGCGCTGCACCGATGCGCACCAGCAACCGTGGCACACTGATAAGCGTGGCTGCGATGGGCGGAACGATAAAAGGAATGGAGCGCGGCATCGTTGCGACCACCGGCAAGAGCGCATCGATCAGAGTAAACACAAGCGTGGCAAGCGCCAGCGCAATCGACGTTGCACTACAGAGCAGCAGCAGTTCTTCAAACGAAGCGTAGCGCCAGTAGCGACGGTAGATCCCCAGCGCGCGAAACACCAGGGGGGTGGTCACGACCGCCGTCAGGCAGAACTGCATGCATACCAGCCAGTAACTGCCGAGATTGAACATTTCCAGCCGCAGGACGAAACTCAGGTAGATCGCAAGCGGCACGAGCAGGATATCGAAAAGGAGAAAATGCCGGTTTTGAAGTCGCTGCATCATCGTGACACTCCTCTGGTCGCTGGCAGTGCGATGCTGCGCTCGACAGCATCGCGCAGCGTCTCACACACCTCATCGACCTGTGTTTCGGTCATCACTCCCGAGAATGGCAGCGCGAGCGACACTGCACCCAGATGCTCGGTGACCGGAAACTCACCGCCGCGATAGCCAAACCGCTCGCGGTAGAACGGTTGCAGGTGAATGGGAGTGAAATACGGGCGGCTGGGAATGCCGCGCTCTGCAAGCAGGTGCACCACTGTATCGCGCCGGGCAGGCGGCACAATGCGCACCACGTAGACAAACCACGACATATGGGTGGTCGTCGGCACATTACGTGGCGTCTCGATCAACTCCAGGCTCGCCAGTCGTTCGTTGTACCAGGCGGCGACGCGCGCACGTTTCGCCAGTAATTGTTCCAGGCGACTCACCTGCACCAGACCAAGGGCGGCGCTCAGTTCATCCAGGCGATAGTTGTACCCCAGGCGCGTATGGTTGAGCCAGCCATCGAAGACATCACGCCCCTGATTGCGCAGACTGCGCAACAGATGCGCCCATGGTTCGCGGTTGGTCACGACCATGCCTCCCTCGCCGGTGGTGACCTGCTTGTTCGGATAAAAGGCAAAGACGGCTGCATCGCCGAGTGATCCGGCGGGTCGCTCTTTGTATGCCGCGCCAATCGCCTCACAGGCATCTTCAATCACCACCAGATCGGCATTGCGGGCAGTGTCGAGCAATGGATCCATATCGGCGGGTTGACCAAAGGCATGCACCGGCAGCAACGCGCGCAACCGTCCGGCGGGTCGGCGGATGCCGCGCAGGGCGGGCGGCAACCAGCGATCAGCGCTCACACCGCCGCGTGTCAGATCGGCAACAGCAGATGAAACCAGGTGCGGGTCGATATTCCCCGTCGCCGGGTCAACGTCCACGAACACCGGCACACCGCGCTCATACAGAATGCAGTTCGCCGAGGCGATGAACGAGAACGGCGTGGTAATGACCATATCGCCATCACCAACCCCCGCAGCGATGATGCACAGGTGCAGCCCGCTCGTGCCGGAATTGACGCCAATGCCCCACTCAACGCCAGCGACAGCAGCGGCAGCGCGTTCAAACGCCTCGAGGCGCGGACCGATGCTCAACGTTGGGGTGCGCAGCGTCTCAACGACAGCCTGCACTTCTGCATCGCTGATATCGGGGGAAGCCATCGGGACACGAATTGCCATACTATGCTCCTCCTTTTGGCGGCGCTTTTCGCCGCTGCTGCTGCGAGTGTAGCGCGACGCACAGCCGTGTGCGTCTGCCTGTCGGCTATGCCGGGATACGCCGCATGGCGGATTTCGGAGTGTGGGGTGAAGGTTGAAGGTTGAAGGTTGAAGGTTGTGCACGTGGTGCAAGGGAACATCGGGTATACTGAAGGAACCCTCGCCTTGAGGAGCGGCGTCGTTACAGCAGCGTCCCGGACATGCACGGCAAGATTGTAACTGGCGTCACTAATATAAGAAGGACTGCCTGTTCACTTCAAGGAGGAAAGTAGTGGACACACCGTATCGTGTCGAACTTCTTGGTCCGACCAGGCCGGAATGGTCAGAGATCCTCACGGCTGAAGCGCTCGATTTTGTTGCCTCACTGGCGCGTCAGTTCGAGCATCGCCGGCGCGCGCTGCTGGCTGCACGTGATCAGCGATGGGCGGACATCAAATCCGGCGCACTGCCCGATTTCCTGCCTGAGACGGTTGACATTCGCGGCGGCGATTGGAGGGTGGCTTCCATTCCCGCTGACTTTTCCAATCGGCGGGTTGAGATTACCGGTCCTACTGATCGGCGTATGGTGATCAATGCGCTCAACTCTGGCGCACAGGTCTTTATGGCGGATTTTGAGGATGCCAACGCCCCAACCTGGGAAAACATCGTTCAGGGGCAACTCAACCTGCGTGATGCCGTTCGCCGGACGATCACCTTCGTCAGCCCGGAGGGGCGTGAGTATCGCCTGAATGACACAACCGCCACCCTGGCGGTGCGACCGCGCGGCTGGCACCTTGTCGAGAAGCATGTCCACGTTGATGATGAGCCAGTGGCTGGCGCTTTCTTCGATTTCGGGTTGTACTTTTTCCACAATGCGCACGAGTTGATCCGACGCGGTAGCGGTCCGTATTTCTACCTGCCGAAGATGCAGAGCCACCTGGAAGCGCGGCTCTGGAACGACGTGTTCAACTTTGCGCAGGATCGGCTCGGCATCCCGCACGGTACGATCCGCGCCACCGTACTGATCGAGCACATTCTGGCGGCGTTCGAGATGGAAGAGATTCTGTACGAGTTGCGCGAACACAGCAGCGGTTTGAACCTGGGTCGCTGGGATTATATCTACAGTTTCATCAAGACGTTCAGCCACCGCGACGACTGGATCTTCCCCGATCGCGCACAGGTGACGATGACGACCCACTTCCTGCGTTCAGCGGCGGAACTCGTGGTCTATGCGTGCCACAAGCACGGCGCCCACGCGCTCGGCGGCATGTCGGCGTTCATTCCGAACCGCCGCGAACCGGAGATTACCGAACGCGCCCTGGCGCAGGTGCGCGCCGATAAAGAGCGCGAGGCGAAGCAAGGGTTCGATGGCGCCTGGGTGGCGCATCCCGACCTGGTGCCGACGGTGCTCGAAGTCTTCAACACGGCGTTTCCGGGTGATCATCAGATCCACTATGTGCCCGAGGTGCACGTCACCGCTGCCGATCTGCTGACCATCCCGCAGGGAACCATCACCGAAGCCGGGTTGCGCAACAATATCAATGTGGCGCTGCAATACCTCGAGGCGTGGCTTGGCGGTCGCGGCGCGGTTGCGATTTTCAATCTGATGGAAGATGTGGCGACTGCTGAGATTGCGCGTTCGCAGATCTGGCAGTGGGTGCGCTACAACGCGAAACTGAACGATGGTCGCACGGTCGATGAGACCATGTACAAGACGATCCGTGATGAAGAATTGCACGCACTCGTCACTGCCCGCACCGGCGATCATCACTTCGCGCAGGCTGCCGAACTCCTCGATGAACTGACACTGTCGCATGATTTTGTCGAGTTCCTGACCATCCCCGGCTACCGTCGTCTGGATTGAAACCACAAGGGAGTGTGTGTTATGTCCGCTGTCAATCGTGACCAGGAGATCGCTGAGCTGGAACGGCGCTGGGCGACCGACCCGCGCTGGCAGGGCATCCGACGCGACTACAGCGCCGCCGATGTGGTGCGGTTGCGCGGCACCCTCAAGATCGAGTACACGCTGGCGAATGTGGGCGCCCGGCGGTTGTGGGATCTGTTGCAGACCGAACCGTATGTGGCGACGTTTGGCGCACTGACCGGCGCACAGGCAACCCAGATGGTGCGCGCCGGGATCAAGGCGATCTATATGAGCGGCTGGCAGGTGGCTGCCGACGCGAACCTGGCGGGACAGACCTACCCCGACCAGAGCCTCTATCCGTCGAACAGCGTCCCGGCGCTGGTGCGTCGGATCAATAACGCGCTCATGCGCGCCGACCAGATCCACGCATCGGAAGGGCATAACGATATTTACTGGTATGCGCCGATTGTCGCTGATGCCGAGGCAGGGTTTGGCGGTCCGCTGCATGCGTTCGAGTTGACGAAGGCGATGATCGAGGCTGGCGCGT
This sequence comes from Roseiflexus sp. RS-1, assembly GCF_000016665.1. Classification (NCBI taxonomy): domain Bacteria; kingdom Bacillati; phylum Chloroflexota; class Chloroflexia; order Chloroflexales; family Roseiflexaceae; genus Roseiflexus; species Roseiflexus sp. RS-1. Next base: position 5,214,781 of record NC_009523.1, on the reverse strand, counting down.
CGGGAGTTCACTTCGAGGATCAACTGGCGTCGGAGAAGAAGTGTGGGCACCTGGGTGGGAAGGTACTGGTGCCGACATCGCAGTTTATCCGCACGCTCACGGCGGCGCGCCTGGCGGCTGATGTGCTGGACGTGCCGACGGTGCTGATCGCCCGCACCGATGCGCAGGCAGCGACGCTGCTCCTGTCTGATGCCGATGAGTACGACCGCCCCTTTATCACCGGTGAACGCACACCGGAGGGCTTTTACCGGGTGAAGAGCGGGCTGGATGCGGCAATCGCCCGTGGTCTGGCGTATGCGCCCTATGCCGACCTGATCTGGTGTGAGACGGCGCATCCCGATCTGGACGAGGCACGGCGGTTCGCCGAGGGAATCCACGCGAAATTCCCCGGCAAGATGCTGGCGTATAACTGCTCGCCGTCGTTCAACTGGAAACGCTACCTGGATGAAGCGACCATCGCAACGTTCCAGCGCGAACTTGCAGCAATGGGGTACAAGTTCCAGTTCATCACGCTGGCTGGCTGGCATATGATCAACTACTACGCCTTCGAACTTGCAAAAGCGTATGCTGCCGAGGGAATGACCGCGTATGTGCGATTGCAGCAGGCGGAGTTTGCGGCTGAGCAGCATGGGTATACCGCAACGCGCCATCAGCGCGAGGTGGGAACCGGCTATTTCGATGAGGTGTCCACCATCATTTCTGGCGGTCTCTCCTCAACAACGGCGCTCGCCGGTTCGACCGAAGAAGAGCAGTTTCATTGATGCACTGGCTTTCGGTTGAGGCAACGGGGCAGGTGAAGGCAATACCTTCACCTGCCCCGAATGTTGTCGTGGAGACGTTGCGCTGCGACATCGCTGCCACTGCGAACCTGCTTGCTGCCAACTACAACCCTACCGCGCCTCGCCCCACCGCACGTCAAGGCGCGGTCGCCCTGCGATATTCCAGTCGCCGGTGTCGGAAGAGACGAAATACTTTCCACTGTGATAGTCCGAGTCGGCGGAGTAGAGAATGAGACGCAACGGCTCACCCCGCGCATATGCCCGCGCCACGGCATACGACACATCCCAGGTACGCGGAGTGCCAGGCCAGCCGGTCAGGGTGGTGGGATTGACCCAACTTCCGCCAACATTCTCATAGGCAATTGGCGCGTTGTTCCAGGTAATGGTATCCTCGCTCCAGTCTCCCGCAGCCGTCAGCACCTGAATCCACGAAGGTTTCGCAACATCCATCCCGCCAGAGTTCCCGAACTGATGGAGCGTCAGCGTGGCTGAAACGATCACCTTGCCGGGCGGTATGCTGTCGAGGGGAAAGGTGACGTAATACTTCGCAAAACAGGGCCAGTCGGCTATGTCAGACTGGTTCTGGATGTTGAAATCGGGGGCGCGCCCATAATTGCGATTACCCCACTCATTCCAGATATGGTTCTCGTCACCCGGGCACTGATTGGTGATCGCCCCGCCCACATCGGCATCCGGGACGAGCGGACTGCGCTCGGTGGGACGCCGGATGGTCACCGATCCGGTTGGCGTTACATTGCTCTGGTACGAGGGCAACCCGAAGTTCAACACGCCCCAGCAACCGGGAGAGTCGAGCGAACCCTGCGGGGGCCAGAACTGATCCCCAATTGGCGGACCGGCGCGCGTGTCGCGGTCATGAACGATCACTGCCATACGCCAGGACGTTCCATCAAGTGGGGCGGATGAAAGCCCCAGACTGCTGAACGGAATGGTGAACCCCATTGCCCATCCCCGGTCGGTGTCGCTGTTATCGTTCAGCGCATTGCCGCGCCAGCCTGGGACGGCGTTGAAGGAGATGCTGGTCGCCTGCCAGCCTGTTGCGCTGCCACGATAGACGGCGCGACGTTGTGGACTCGGATCGCCGTACAACTGCGCCACGATCTTCCAGGAAGCAGGTGAAAGTACAGCGCCGCCAGAGGTGTCCAGCAGCAGCGTCACTGCATCCCACTGAGTCAGAGTCTGTGGTGTGGGATTATCGTCGTACCAGAGGTGGCGATCGAAAATTGCCAGGTACACGTAGAGTTCATTCGCGTTGTACCCTACCCGGATGTCGGTGTAGTTCTGTGTTGGTGAAACTTTGCCAAACCAGGCGATAGCGGTCTGCGCGAAAGGAATGGCGCCGCTGAATCGAGGCGCGTTGATGCGCGGGAGATCCGCCGAGCAACTCGCTTTGGCCACCAGCGGAAGGTAGATCGTTGTACCTGCGCTGGTGTCGCCCTGTTCGGCGTATCCCGCCAACGGCGAGAGACTGGCAGTTGTGACCATCGCCAGGATGACAATTCCGATCAGTCTGGCGATCCGACGGATGATGCCGGTCGTTCGGGTGCGTGGTTGGTTGAACATGCACACCTCCTCCCAATGTCTGTTTTCTTCACCTATCGTAGCACCGGCATGGAATGCGTGATCTTACACGTTGATCACAACAAGCGCTGCACTTTGCGCGTCTCTCGTGGAGCGACGTGACCGTTTCAGGCATCAGGACGCCCAACCTTCCCCTTCTCCCAGTTTGGGAGAAGGGGGGCGGGGGGATGAAGGGGCGCACGCGCACGGGAATTCCCGCGCATCTCTCCCAGGAACGCTCCCCTTAAGAGGTGCGCGCGCCTCCGGCGCGCACGCGGGCGGGACGCCCGCACCCCCGACCCGGCGCAAACCTCAGGTGCGCGCGCCCTTGCAGGGGCAGGTTTGTTGGCAAGCCCTAGCGTACCATCTCCCGTTTCAGGCATCAGGACGCCCAACCTCCCCCTTCTCCCAGTTTGGGAGAAGGGAGCAAGGGGGGATGAGGGGCAAAAGTGCGGAGAAGATAGCGGGATGCTGGCAAACCGGTCGTCGGGATACCCCGCACGCAGTCACCGACGCGGTGCGCCATCCGGCGGCAAATGCTTGCAGATGCCAGCTTTGATCGTCTGCCCCGGCACCGTGCGCCCCAGCATCCCTTCGAGCATACGCGCAACGTCGAGCAGCGCTGGCAGGCGAATACCGGTCGAGATACCCATCTCGTGGAGCATGTGCACCAGGTCTTCGGTGCAGATATTGCCGGGTGCGCCCGGTGCAAACGGGCAACCGCCGATCCCGCCGACACTGGCATCGAACCGGTCTACTCCAAGCGACAGCGCCATGAGCACATTTGCCAATCCTGCACCGCGAGCGCTATGGAGATGCAGACGAGGATGCGCCTGCGGGAAGCGCTCATAGAACGCCAGAACCAGATCGCGCACCAGCGCCGGATGCCCCATGCCGGTCGTATCGCCGAACGTCACCTGTTCGGCGCCCAGATCAAACAGGCGCGCTGTCAGATCCATGACTCGATCCAGCGGCACATCCCCCTCGAACGGGCACCCGAATGCAACCGACACTACCGCCTCGAAACACACGCCTGCTTCACGGGCGATAGCCGCGATGTCGGCAGCCTGTGCCAGCGATTGCTCAATCGACATATTGACATTGCTGCGGTTATGGCTTTCACTGGCGCTGAGAAAGACCTGGAGCGCATCCGCCTGCGCTGCAACAGCCCGTCGCGCACCGATGGCATTGGGAACGATAGCGCTGTAAACAACGCCGGGACGACGGGAGATCGCCGCGAAGACATCCGCCGTATCCGCCATCTGCGGCACGTTGGCGGGACGAACAAATGCGCCGACTTCGATCAGGGTCAACCCCGTGTCGGCGAGACGGTCGATCAACTGAACTTTCTGGGTAGTGGTGAGGATGACATCCTCATTTTGCAGGCCATCGCGCGGACCGACTTCGCGGATGGATACATGATCGGGAAAGCGAGGAAGAGCGTTCATCGTCACCTCCTTGTGTCCGCGCGTGTGGCTCTCGCCTTTCCCCATTCAGAGCGCCGATCCGGGTGCTGGCGCATCCTCCGTTTGCAGCATGTACCCCATGCTGCGAATGCTGACCAGCGCAATGCCCGGCGTTCTGGTTGCATCGAGTTTCTGCCGGAGCCGTGCAATATGCGGGCGGAGCAGCGAACGCGCCTCTTCTTCCGCCTGTGCGCGTCCATACACCGCCTCGGAGAGGGTCGTGTAACTGAGCGCCGTATCGGGATTCTGCGCCAGCGCCGTCAGCAATGCAAACTCTGTGCGGGTGAGCGTGAGCGTATGTTCGCCAAGATACGCAGCGTGACGCCGCAAGTCGAGCACCAGCGGACCCACGGTCAGATAATCGTTCGAAGCGGTCGGCGCAGGAACCGGATTGCCGCCGCCCTCGATCAAACCGAGCGCGCGGGCGCTCTCACTGATGCGCTGGAGCAGTTCCGTGCGCTGGAGATTGACCCGACGATGGTGCAGCGCGCGTTCAACCCGTTCACGAATCTCCGTGATCTGCGCCGGCTTGAGCAGATAATCAAAAGCGCCATAGCGTAGTGCTGCTATCGCACTATTGATCGAACCATGCGCTGTCAGAAGGATAACCTCGGTTGCAGGCGACTGTTCCTTCACTTCACGCAGGATCTCAATGCCATCGACATCGCCTAATTGCAGATCAAGCAACAGCAGATCGAACTCTTCTCCGCCAAGGCGCATGCGGGCAGTAGCGCCGTTCTCCGCCGTCTCAACCCGATATCCATGGGCGCGGAGCGCCGTTTCGAGCATGATACGCACCGAACGTTCATCGTCAACGACCAGGATTTTCGCCGGTTGCTTCATGGCGGCTCTCCTTATGCCTGATCGGTACCATAATCTCGAAGGTTGTTCCCTCGCCGGGAATGCTCTGCACGCTGATACTCCCCAGATGACGTTCCACAATCGCCTTGCTGGTATACAACCCCAATCCCATGCCACGCTCTTTCGTGGTATGCAACCCATCGAAAATGCGGGTCAACTGCTCCGGCGGAATGCCAACCCCGGTATCGGTGATCGCAATGGCGATTGCCTCCTGACCCGACGCCAGATGAGCGCGGTGCGTTTGCACGTGCAATATGCCGCCGTTGGGCATGGCTTCTGCAGCGTTCAGCACCAGATTGAGCAGCACCTGCTTCAGTTGATCGGCGACACCCTGGATCGTGGGGAGGTTGGGGGTCAGTTCGCGCACCACCCGGATGCGCGAACGCTCGAGTTGCTTACCGGTCAGCAACAGAACACTCTCGATCAACTCATTGACATCGACGTTCGTGAAAACATCGGCGCGCGGACGGTACAGGTCGCGCAACCGTTCCAGCACCCGCACGATCCGTTCGATCTCTTCTTCCGCGAGGCGCAGGAAGTGCTGATTGGGCGTTTCGGGAGCGCACTGTTCCAGGAACAACGCCAGAAATCCCTGAATAGCCTGGAGCGGATTGCCGACTTCGTGCGCAATACTGGCGGCGAGATGACCGATCGCCGCCAGTTTTTCGGCACGTACGAGTTGGGTTTGCAGCGCCACGCGCTCGGTGATGTCTTCCCATACTTCGACCACCTGATACACTGCTCCGGCTGCGTCGAAGAGCGGGAAACTCGCAATCTCGATCAGCGCATCACTGCTGCCGGGACGCTGAAGCGTGCGGCGCAGGCGTTGCGGTTGGCGTTCAACAAAGGTGCGTGATGCAGCCGACTCACTCCATGCTCCGAGCACATCATCGTAGAACCTGCCGACCAGCATCGCCGGCTCAAGCCCAAAACGCCCTGCGAGCGCACGGTTTGCCGCCAGCACATACCCGGTTGGATCGATCAGCACCAGTCCCATCGGCACACTGTCGATAACCCCACGGATCAGGTTGCGGCTCAACTGAATCTCGCGCAGGCGGGTGCGCTCGGCGATCTGCTCCGCCTGATCGTGCAGCATGGCGAGTTGCCATGACGCATCGATCGCCTGCGCTGCCAGGCGCGCTGCGGCGACCATCGTATCTGATACCGACGGCGGTTCGCCATCGAACAGCAGAATGGCGACACCGACATCGCGCCCGCCGGAAGAAAGCGACAGCGCCATTGCCGATGTCATACAATCCGGCATGACCATCGTCCCGCCATACCCGATCTGCCGCAGGATGTGGGCGCCGCCGATGTCGTTCCAATCGGGAGGATCGCCGTGCACACCGGCAGCGCCGATAAAACGGGGATAGGCGCCGGGTCGTTCACGCAACGTCAGGTAGCATGCTTTTGCACCGGTCGCTGCGCACAGGTTCAGCGCAATGTCACGAATGCTTGCGTTCAAGTTATTCTGGATCGCCAGTTGTACAGAAGCGCCCATAAATGACTGCGCCTGCGCTGAAGAGCAAACAACCCAACCCGAAAGTGCCGAAAGGACACGTGCACATTTTGGCGTAACCCGCCATATATCACACTATTCTTACATCGAGGAGAAGGGTTGTCAAGCGCGACTCTGCGCAGTTCTGTCGTGCTGGACGCTTTTTGCACGCTCCCGGTGATAGGTGCGCCACGCTGTCCACGCCAGCAACGGCAGAACCAGGGGCCACCAGAAGCGCACCTCACGCAGATTGTACCAGAAGAGGCGCACGAGCAGGAACGGCAGACCTCCAATGGTCAGGAGACGCTCAAACGTTGGAGACGGCGGAGGGGGTGGCGGAGTCAGACGTTTTATCCGCTCGGTGCGACCACGCAGGGCTTCTTCGGCGACGCCGGCAGAACCGCGAATGCGCCCGATAGCGCCACGGGGAGCAGCGGATGCACGTGAACCTTTCGCCGGCATGGTCATGATGACCTTTTTGCAGGAGACCCGATACTGGCAATCGTCACAGACGGCGCATGTCGCCGATGGGGATTGTACCTGCTCGATGACGGACTGTCAATCGCGGCTGCTGAACAGATCGAAGAACGCATGGTTCTGTGCGATGCCGCCGTTCGCGGCGCCATTGCGCGTTGCACGACCCTGATCCCGGCGGGTGATCTCACCCAGTATCGTCTGCAGGTCGGCGGCGGTTCGCAGCGACGACAGGTTCATCCCCAGGCCCACAATTGTCTGCGCCACTTCGGGGCGAATGCCGATCAACACCATTTCGGCGCCCAGCAACCGACACATGGCGTTGATCGCAAGCAAACCTTGCGCAACCTGACTATCGACCACCGGCACGCCGGTGATATCGACGAGCAGATAGCGTGCGTGCGACCGCTGCAATGCGTGCAGCGCCCGATCCTGAATATCCGCCAGCCGCTCGGTATCAATCGCGCCGACCAGCGGCATCACCAGCGCCTGATCGGTCACCGGCAGCACCGGAACGCTCAATTCTCGAATCGCCTGGCGCTGCTGCGCGATTTCTTCGAGCAACCGCGCCTGCTCCTGCGCCTGCGCCTCAACCCTGGCAAGCGCTGCTTGCAGATCGGCAGTTCGCTCCGCAACCCGATGTTCCAGCGTCTCCAGGTTCTGTTCGAGTTGCGTGGTCATGGTATCGAACGCGCGCGCAAGTATCTCCACCTCACGCGGACCGCGCACAGCAACCCGCAGATCGCGCTCACCCGCTGCGATACGCTCCGCCAGGCGGGTCAGACGGTGCAACGGCGCCGACAACCAGCGCGCCAGGTAGACGCCAATACCGCCGGACACGACTGCCGCGCTCAGGAGAATAAGCGCTGAAACGCCAATATCGTTCACAATATCACGATAGGCGACGGTGCGTGGCACTTCGACCACTACTGCCCACGCTGGCTCTCGGAGCGCTTCGTAACTGCCAACAACCTCGATGCCGGTGAGACCGGTATAGTGCAGGGTCTGGAACGAGCCGGAGCGGTCATGGGCAAATGCTGCCTGCACCACAGGGATATCAACGGCGGTGTCGCCGCGTAGCACGCGCGCAGTGTCGGTGCAGGCCAGCAGATCGCCATCCCGGTTGACAATATATGCGATCCCTTCACGGAAGGGCAACTGCCGCTTAAGGGCATCCCACAGAAATCTGGCGTTGACCGTCGCTATCAGCGCGCCCTGATCGTTTTCAAATGAATCGACCAGTGGCAACGCCAGGATGATACCCGGTTCACCTGTCGCACCATCGATCCGCAGTGAACTGACATAGCGATTCCGCAGCGTTGTCTGGTGCATGATCTCCTCGACCAGCGCTGTATCGAGGAAGTTGGGCGTCCTCTGGCGATTCTGACTGACCGCCGCGACGACAAAGCGTCTATCATCCAGGATCGTCAACTGTTCAAACGACGGATCGAGGGCGAGCAGGCGTTGCAGCGCCTCGATACGATGCGCCACCGGCGCAGTCGCCAGATTGGACATCCTGATAGCTGTGTTCAACATATTCCAGCGTGCATCGAGGAACGTTTGCGTCTCGACGGCTACCCCGTGAGCAAGCGACTGCTGCTGAGCAGCAAGCGCACGCTGATGCACCCGCCAGTTCGAGGCGACCTGCAACGCATTGCTGATCGAGAGCGACAGCACACTCAGGCTGATCAGCGCAAGAGCGAGCAACAGCGAGAGGCTGCGTGATGAGTGCCTGGATGCAGATGTGATGTTCATACGCACGTGATATGCTCCGCTGCATGACCTGCCGGATACGCAACATGGCGCCGGCAAAGATGACGTTATTCTTCACTATACCACGCCTGTTGATCACCAAAGACAACAATTCAGGATCGGGATCGATACAGTTCAGTAACGGTTAACCTAAACTTAACACAACGACCCTTTGCCCTTAACTTTGTGCAGGTATACTCTACCCTGCCCATGTACAGAGGTTCTCAGCGTATGTTTGTCCGCCGGATTGCGAGCAATTCATGCCTGGGAACTTCGGAAAAGAAGCAGTAGATTGTCAGGAGGGAGAAACGTATGCACATCATCAGGAAACGGTTTTTCGCGTCGCTGCTGATGCTGGCGCTGATCGCGCCAATCATCGCAGCCTGTGGCGGTCAGACCGCGCAACCGACCGCCGCGCCCGCGCAACCGACCGCCGCGCCCGCGGAAGCAACCCCGGCGCCAGGACAACCGACCGCCGCGCCCGCGCAACCGACCGCCGCGCCCACGCAACCGACTGCCGAACCGGCGGCGGAGATCGATTACGATGGTCTTCCCGACGTCGATCCGGGAGCAGTAACGGGGAATATCGTCACCGCCGGGTCATCGACGGTCTTCCCGCTGACCCAGCGGATGGCGGAGCGCTTCAAGGACGAGGGGTACACTGGCAACATCACGATCGACTCGATCGGCACCGGCGCCGGGTTCGAGCGCTTCTGCAAGGCGGGCGAAACCGACATCTCCAACGCCAGCCGCCCCATCAAAGCCGCTGAAGTCGAGAACTGCCGCGCCATCGGTCGCGAGCCGGTCGAGTTCCGCGTCGGCACCGACGCCCTGGCAGTGGTCGTCAACCCGGCCAACACCTTCGTCGACAGCCTGACCAAGGCGCAACTCGCCGATATCTTCTCCGGCAAAGCCAAGACCTGGAAGGACGTCAACCCCGACTGGCCCGCCAATCCGATCAAACTCTTCAGCCCCGGCTCCGACTCCGGCACCTTCGACTTCTTCGTCGAAGTGGTGATGGACCCGGCGTTTGAGAAGAAGGGGAAGGAAGCCATCCTGAACGCTCCCGGCATTCAGTTGAGCGAGAACGACAACGTGCTGGTGCAGGGCGTGGAAGGCGACCCCAACGCCATCGGCTACTTCGGCTACGCCTACTTCGTTCCCGAGAAGGATCGCCTCAAAGCGGTGAAGGTCGAAGGCGTCGAGCCTACTGAGAAGACCGCCGAAACCGGCGAGTATCCGCTGGCGCGACCGCTCTTCATCTACTCCGACGCGAAGATTATGAAGGAGAAGCCGCAGGTCGCCGCGTTCATCAACTTCTATCTGACCTTCGTCAACGATGAGGTACTCGACGTCGGCTACTTCCCCGCCTCCCAGCAGGCGATCAACGTCGCCAAAGCAAACTGGCTGGCAGCGATGGGAATGGAAGTCAAGATGCCTGAGGTCGATCCGGGAGCAGTAACGGGGAATATCGTCACCGCCGGGTCATCGACGGTCTTCCCGCTGACCCAGCGGATGGCGGAGCGCTTCAAGGACGAGGGGTACACTGGCAACATCACGATCGACTCGATCGGCACCGGCGCCGGGTTCGAGCGCTTCTGCAAGGCGGGCGAAACCGACATCTCCAACGCCAGCCGCCCCATCAAAGCCGCTGAAGTCGAGAACTGCCGCGCCATCGGTCGCGAGCCGGTCGAGTTCCGCGTCGGCACCGACGCCCTGGCAGTGGTCGTCAACCCGGCCAACACCTTCGTCGACAGCCTGACCAAGGCGCAACTCGCCGATATCTTCTCCGGCAAAGCCAAGACCTGGAAGGACGTCAACCCCGACTGGCCCGCCAATCCGATCAAACTCTTCAGCCCCGGCACCGACTCCGGCACCTTCGACTTCTTCGTCGAAGTGGTGATGGACCCGGCGTTTGAGAAGAAGGGGAAGGAAGCCATCCTGAACGCTCCCGGCATTCAGTTGAGCGAGAACGACAACGTGCTGGTGCAGGGCGTGGAAGGCGACCCCAACGCCATCGGCTACTTCGGCTACGCCTACTTCATCGCCGAGAAGGATCGCCTCAAAGCGGTGAAGGTCGAAGGCGTCGAGCCGAATGACCAGACGGCGGAGAGCGGGCAGTATCCGCTGGCGCGCCCGCTCTTCATCTACTCCGACGCCAAGATTATGAAGGAGAAGCCGCAGGTCGCCGCCTTCATCAACTTCTATCTGACCTTCGTCAACGATGAGGTGCTCGACGTCGGCTACTTCCCTGCCTCTCAGCAGGCGATCAACGTCGCCAAACTGAATTGGCTGGCAGCGATGAAGCCATAACGCTTCGGTAACAGGAGCAGACCTGCATTCGTGCACGATCGACGGCAGGTCTGCTCGGTCTCCATTGTCTTATGACGAGGTGTTGTACGCAAGCGACGGGCGGATTGGCGTCACGAACGCCCTGGCATTATCGACAGGAGAATTATGCTATACTGCACTGCCGAAAACGACATTTATTCAGTGCCATAATCGAGGAGATTGCATCTCATGGAACAGGAAGCGCGTGTTGCCGTTGAACGCTCCACACCATTGAGCATCAGTCCGATCAATCTGCGCGGCAAGCCACGGTTCGGCGAAAACGTTATAGAGATCATCGTCTTTATTTGTGGCGCGATTTCTATTTTTACAACCACAGCAATCGTTATCGTTCTGTTCCAGGAAGCCTGGATGTTCTTTGGTTCGCCAGAGGTTGATCTGGTAGAGTTTTTCGGCACAACCACCTGGCAGCCGGAAACCGGTCGCTTCGGTATCTGGCCATTGATGACATCGACGCTGATTACAAGTATCATTGCGCTGATGGTGGCCGTGCCGCTGGGATTGGGCGCTGCGATCTATTTGAGTGAATATGCATCTCCCCAGGCGCGTGGCTACCTCAAGCCGATCCTCGAAGTGCTGGCGGGAGTGCCAACCGTGGTTTACGGCTACTTTGCACTGACATTCGTGACGCCGGTGATCCTTCAGGGGTTGCTGGGCAAGGGGAATGTCGAGATCTACAATATGCTGTCGGCAGGGTTGACAATGGGTATCATGATCCTGCCGCTGGTCGCATCGATGAGCGAGGACGCTCTGAGCGCCGTACCGCGTGCATTGCGTGAAGGTGCATATGGTCTTGGCGCAACCCGCCTCGAGACATCGCTGCGTATCGTGGTTCCGGCGGCGCTGTCGGGCATCCTGGCAGCGGTGATTGTGGCAATGTCGCGCGCGGTCGGTGAAACGATGATCGTTGCACTGGCAGCCGGCGCCGGACCCCGCTTTACCTTCAATCCGTTGCAGGCAGCCGAAACCATGACCGGGCATATCGCGCGTATCAGCGGCGGCGACATCAGTTACGCCAGCATTCAGTACACCAGCATTTTCGCCATCGCTCTGGTGCTCTTCTTCATGACGCTGCTGCTCAACCTGTTGAGCGGATGGGTTGTGAGTCGCTTCCGGGAGGTGTATGAATGAGCGCACAATCGATGGATCAGCGCGATAGGCCAACCGGTTATCTGCCGGAAGGTGCGGATATTAATCGCAATATCGCGGCGCGCCGTCTCCGCGGCGCTATCTGGCAGGCAATCTTCGTTTCATCGTTGATTATCGGCTTGCTGGCGCTGGCGACGTTGATCTATACCATCGTGGACGAAACGTTTGGCTATATTGCAGTGCAAACAAAGATCGACCCTGAGGAATTGGAGGAATTGACGGACGGTAGACCGCTCGAAGAGTTGTCAAAGGAAGAGTTGATCGAAATCCTGCGCGCGAATGTTTCCGCCGGACTGTTCCGACGCTTCGACCGTGATGAGCCGTTCAGTGAACGTTCGAAAGAGAGCGTTCTGCAACTGGTCGAAGAGCGCGTGGTTGGTCGTGAGGTGGTCGCTGCGTATAAACTGACCGAGTCGTTGCTCGAACGCGAGCGGATCGAAGCGACTGTTCGCGAGCGCTTCCCGCGCGCTAAACTGGAGTTCCATTCGTGGATCAACCGCGAATTTCTCACCCGCCCGATGAGCAGTGTTCCCCTTCTGGCGGGTGTCGGCAATGCGATCCTGGGATCGCTCTGGGTGATTGCAATCACGATGCTGCTCGCCATTCCCATCGGCATTCTTGGCGGCGTCTATCTGGAAGAGTATGCCAGCGATACCTGGTACTACCGTTTGATCGAGACCAACATCAATAACCTTGCGGGTGTGCCTTCGATCATCTACGGCATTCTGGGGCTGGCAGTCTTTGTGCGCGCACTCGAAGCATTGACCAGCGGCGCGATGTTTGGCGTCACCGACTCGAACGGACGAACCATCCTGTCCGCCGGGCTGACCATGGCGCTGCTGGTTCTCCCGCTGATGATCATTAATGCCCGCGAAGCGATCCGCGCCGTGCCGCAGTCACTCCGTCAGGCATCGTATGGTCTGGGAGCGACAAAGTGGCAGACGGTCTGGCATCACGTACTGCCAAATGCGCTTCCCGGCATTCTGACCGGCACGATCCTCAGCGTCTCGCGCGCGATGGGTGAAACGGCGCCACTGATTGTTATCGGCGCATCAACGTTCGTTGTGTTCTTTCCCGATAGCGTCTTCGATAAATTTACGGTGATCCCGATCCAGATCTATAACTGGACCTCGCAACCCGGTGCGCAATTCCGCAGCATCGCGGCAGCGGCAATTATCGTGCTGCTCGTCACGCTGCTGGCGCTTAACGCAACTGCAATTCTGCTGCGCAATCGTCTCAGGAGGAATTACTGATGGCAACCGCCGAGTTCTCTTCAGTCAATACGCTGCAATCAAACGGCAAGTATGCCGTTGAACTGAAAAATACCCACATCTACTACGGCGCCTTTCGCGCGGTCAACAACGTCAGTCTCCAGATCGAGCGACAGCGAATAACCGCCTTCATCGGACCGTCGGGGTGTGGGAAGAGTACGGTGTTGCGCGCAATCAACCGTATGAACGACCTGATCCCCGGTTCGCGTCTCGAGGGACAGATCCTGTTTCACGGCAAGAATATCTATGACCCGGACGTCGATCCGGTCGAGGTGCGGCGGCGGATTGGCATGGTGTTCCAGAAGCCGAATCCTTTCCCCAAGAGTATCTACGAAAACATCATGTTCGGTCCGCGCATCAATGGCTGGCGCGGCACGAAGCAGCAGGCTGACGAACTGGTGGAGCGCGCGCTGCGCGGCGCCGCGATCTGGGACGAGGTCAAGGATAAACTGCACCAACCCGGTACCGCACTCTCCGGCGGTCAGCAGCAACGGCTCTGCATCGCTCGCGCGCTCGCCGTGCAACCCGAAGTCATTCTGATGGACGAGCCATGCTCGGCGCTCGACCCGATTTCGACCCTCAAGATTGAAGAATTGATGTTCGAACTGCGCCAGAACTACACAATTGTGATTGTGACTCACAATATGCAACAGGCGGCGCGCGTTTCGGATTATACCGCCTTCTTTCTCATGAACGAATCACGTGCTGGCGAATTGATCGAGTACGGACCGACCACGCAGATCTTTCAGAACCCTCACGACGAACGCACCGAGAATTATATCTCCGGTCGGTTCGGCTAGTCGTTCGGCTGCCAGGCGTTGGTGGAAGAGAGCAGGCGCGTGCTGCACGGTATAAAGCACGATTATGATCGTCTGCGCCACGCACTCGACGGTATGGCGCAGCGCGTCAAGGAGGCGATGCACGAGGCGCTTCAGGCGTTGCGTCGCTTCGATGCCATCGGTGCGTCACAGATCATTCATGACGATCCCGATATCAACGCCCTTCAGCAGGATATCGAAGACCTTACAGCCCGTTTCATCAGTCGCTGGCAGCCACTTTTGCGCGATCTACGTCGTGTGCTTACCCTGCTGATGGTTGCTGGCGAACTTGAACGCATCGGCGATTACGCCAAACAGATCGCCCTCCAGGTGCGTCGCGCCAGGGAAGCCGGGTACACCCCGCTGCTCACGACCGATCTCCAGGAGTTGGGGGCGCTGACCGAACATATCCTGACTGCCAGTATTGCGGCATTCCTCTCGGAAGATGCCACAACAGCGCGCGCAATCGCCACCCTCGATGATCAGGTCGATGCACGTCGCCGTGCTATTCTCGAGGCGGTGCGCCAGATGGCGCTCAATGACGCCGCCCTCTTTGATGCAGCGCTTGCATCGCTCGAAATCACCCGTGCGCTCGAGCGTGTCGCCGATCGAGCGACAAATATCGCCGAACGCACCGTCTACCTGGCTACCGCAGCGCACGAGTCGCTCAACGCGTAATGTGAGCGTTCCTTTCCCCAACTATCCTCGATTGCCGTGCGCCTCTTATAGCATTGCCCGGATACATTGACCATTGTTCCTATCCGCCGTGTCGTGCGAAGCGCCCGCTGCTGGCGAAGTGTAGACCAAAATTATGGTCTTTGAGTAATTATTCCGCTCTCGCCCGCGCAAGCGGACTTCGCCTCGCATAGCCGGGAGGTTGCCCCGACGGCGCCAGGCGCATACCGGATTTATTTCTCAATCTCCATCATTTCGGTCGCTGCGTGGGGAGCGATTCCGGGAGTATTCAACCTCGTCAATTGGGTTCAACCTCGGTGAGAATTGCAATCAAACCGGGGTTATTGCGGTTTTCCAACTGCGCTGTGGGGCGACTCATCGCGCTGAACGATCACCTGTCCAGATAATACGCGATTTAAGATTTATTAAGAAGTCTATATTTATGGACAAAATTCCCTTAAGACGGCACGAGTTGATCCTTAATGATCGTTTGATAGACTCAGTATCACGGGACGCAGATTTGCCTAAACCATATTGGCGCAAGCCGACCCCGGTTGCCGGACGTGATGCGCTGACACATGCGCAGCATATCTGGAGCATGGCTAGCATTGTCTCTGACAAAGATACGGCTGATGGGTCAATATGCGTCAAGTGGAAGGGGCAGACAGAAGAGGAGAGGAAGGAGTCACTGTATGCAACGGCATCTTGTCCGCCCGGTTCTGTTGATGATAGCATTCGTCCTGTTCATGTCGACGTTCGTGATCACGGCGCAGACCCAGGCGCAAACTCAGCCGACGCCGACTCCACGACCACAGGCTACGCCAACGCGCCCCCGCGCAACGCCAACCCCGCGCCCCCGACGGACACCGACTCCACGACCACAGGCGGCTACTCCAACCGCTCAACCGACTGCTCCTGCGGCGTGGGCGCCACGTCAGATTAGCGGCGTCGTGTTGCAGGGATCAGGAGCGACTTTCCCGAACCCCCTCTATCAGGCATGGATCAGCGTGTACAAGAATGTTGTTCCTGGGGTGACCATCAGTTATCAGGCAGTGGGGTCTGGTCAGGGTCAGCGCGACTTCATCCGCTATCTGACCGATTTTGGCGGCACCGACTCGGCGCTACCGGCGGATCGCATCGCTGCCGAAGCGCCGGACGCGCTGCACGTGCCGATGGTTATCGGCGCAGTCGTGCCGACCTACAACCTGCCTGGCTTGCCCGCCGGTACAGTGCTGCGCTTCTCGCCAGAAACGCTGAGCGGCATCTATCTGGGTGAAATTACACGCTGGAATGATCCGCGGATCGCTGCTGACAACCCTGGCGTTGCGCTTCCAGACCTGCCAATCACGGTTGTCTATCGCTCGGATAGCTCAGGTACAACGTCGATCTGGACTGATTACCTGTCGAAGGTGAGTGAAACCTGGCGCACTCGCGTCGGCGCCGGTACGACCGTCCGCTGGCCCGCCGGTATTGGAGCACCGGGCAATGCAGGCGTCGCCGGCACGGTGGTTCGCACAGAGGGCGCCATCGGGTATGTTGAACAGGCGTTTGCAATCGGCAACCGTTTGCCGGTGCCGGCCGTGAAAAACGCAGCGGGCAACTATGTCCTGCCTACACCAGAAACCGTCTCTGCGGCAGCGGCCGGTGTGACTATTCCCGAAGACCTGCGGTTCTCAATCACTAACCCGCAGGGTGCAAACTCGTACCCGATTGCCGGGTTGACCTGGATCCTGATCCGCTCACAGACCTACACAGACGTTCCAAAGGCGCAGGCGCTCACCGACTTTCTCTACTGGTGTCTCACCGAAGGGCAGGGGGCTGCCATCCGTCTCGGTTATGTCCAACTGCCGACAGAAGTGCGCCTGAAGGCAATGGCGCAACTGAACAAAGTGCGTGTCCGTGGCGAGCAGGTGTTTACGACACCGCCGCGCTAATCCTGATCCACCGATTTCAGAGAACGATGCTGTAGCAGGGACCGATCTCCCTGCTACAGCATTATGTGTGGTACGAAACACTATGGAGAAATGAGTATGGCACAGGCACAGGCAGCTCGTGAAACGTTTCGAGAACGCATTGCGAAACGCACACAGCACGGGGATGGTATTTTCTGGGGATTGACACTCTTTTTTGCGCTGCTCGTTATTGCACTGGTGTTTGCTATTCTGTGGGTCACATGGAGCGATTCTCAACTGGCGCGTGAGCGATTTGGGTTGGCGTTTTTTACATCGGGAGAATGGAATCCGGTTGAAACGGAGGTCAACCCGGTCAGTTTCGGAGCAATGCCGGCCATCGTCGGTACGTTGATCTCTTCGGCGATTGCACTGATACTGGCAGCGCCAGTAGCGATTGGCATTGGGATTTTTCTGGCAGAATTGTGTCCGCCTGCTATCCGTACCCCGCTTTCATTCATGGTCGAATTGCTGGCCGCCATTCCGAGCGTTATTTATGGCGTTTGGGGCGTGATGGTCTTTGCACCGTTCTTTACTCAGAACATCGCACGACCGATGTCTGAAACCATAGGACAGATCGTCCCGTGGCTCGGTGGAAACGTTGCGTCTGGTCGCGGTTTGCTTATTGCCGGGATTATTCTGTCGATCATGATCCTGCCGACGATTGCGGCTATTACCCGTGATGTGCTGACCCTGGTGCCGAATACGCAACGCGAGGTGATGCTGGCGTTAGGCGCAACCAGATGGGAGGTTATCTGGCTATCGGTCGTGCCCTATGCACGCGCCGGTATCATCGGTGCAGTGATGCTCGGTCTGGGGCGTGCGCTGGGAGAGACTATGGCCGCCACCATGCTGGTCGGTAATCGTCCGCAGGTGCCGGAAACGCTGTTCGAGCCGGCCACAACTGCGGCTGCTCTGGTCGCCAGTGAACTGGTCAACTCGCAGACACTGATCCACGAGAGTGCGCTGGTGCTGATTGCACTGGCGCTCTTTGCGATTACCCTGCTGTTGAATCTGTCTGCACGTCTGCTGATCTGGTATATGAACCGCGGACCCGTCGGGAGGACACGCGCATGAGCCTGAAATCGAGTGCATCGCCCAACTACTCCCGTCGCAAAGCCATCGACGTGATGATGCGCAGTCTGGTCTTCGTGGCAACAGGACTTGCAATCGTGCCGCTTGTGCTGATCATCGGGTACGTTATCGTCATCGGCGGCGGAGCTTTGAACTGGGAGTTCTTCACCGATATCTATCAGCCGCCGATGCAAGTGTCAATGCCTGATCTTGGTCCTATCGACCCGAATGATCCGTTTGCCAATCTCGACCTGGGATCACTCGTCGGCGGCGAACCCGGAACTGGACAGGAGGGGGCAAACGATGAAAAAGGGGCTGATATTCTCGAAGCGCCCGCTCGTGGCGGCGTCTTTCACGGGATTGTCGGTACGTTGCTCATTACGACAGTGGCGCTGATCATTGCCACGCCGATCGGTATCATGGCGGGAATCTTCCTGTCTGAGTTCCCCGACAACTCAGTTGCGACAACCGTGCGCTTCGCCTCCGATGTATTGTCTGGCGCTCCTTCGATCATCGTTGGCGTTACAGCGTACATTCTGATTGTGAACGCAAAAGGCGCCGATGGTCAACCGCTTGGTTTCGCCGGGATCGCCGGTTCGATTGCGCTCACGTTTCTTATGGTGCCGACCATTACCCGCACAACGGAAGAAGTGTTGAAACTGGTGCCAGAGGCGACCCGCGAAGCGGCGCTGGCAATGGGCGCCACGACCTGGTACTCGACATTTACCGTCGTTATCCCAACCGCACTCTCCGGCATCGTCACCGGCGTGATGCTCGCGTTTGCTCGTGGCGCGGGTGAAACCGCTCCGCTCATTATGACGGTGCTCGGCAGCAACGTTTTGATGACCAATCTCTTCGAGCCAATGGCAGCGTTGCCGCTGATTACGTATCGCTACACCGAGTCGCCGTTCCCGAGCGAAAACACGCTCGCCTGGGGCAGCGCCTTTGTGCTGATGATGCTGGTGTTGCTGGTCAATATCCTGGTGCGCATCGCCACACGCAATCGCCTGCGCATGCGCTAAGCAGCGGATGATGTTCACACTCAGGAAAAGGCGCCATCAATGACAATACCCGTTATGACGTCACAATCCACAATTCAGATCCGCGACCTGAAGCCATACTACGGTAAACGTCTTGCCGTCAGGCCCGTGACCATGACGATCAAGCCGAACAAAATTACTGCAATCATCGGACCCTCCGGATGCGGCAAGAGCACTGTGCTGCGTTGCCTGAACCGGATGCACGAGACGATCCTCGGTGCGCGCGCTGAAGGTCAGGTGTTGCTGAACGATGAGAATATCTACGCACCGGACGTCGATCCAATCCTGGTGCGACGCAAAATCGGCATGGTGTTTCAGCAGCCTATCGCGCTGCGCACCCGTTCGATCTTCGAGAACGTCGCCATCGGTCTGCGCCTGGCAGGGATCAACGACAAACGAGTGCTGGCGGAGAAGGTCGAAGCGAGCCTGCGCGCGGCCGTCCTGTGGGACGAAGTGAAGGATAAGTTGAACCAGGCGGGAACGGCGCTCTCTGGCGGGCAACAGCAGCGTCTGAGCATTGCCCGCACGATTGCCGTCGAACCGGAGGTCATTCTGTTCGATGAGCCATGTTCCGCGCTCGACCCGATTTCGACGATGAAGATCGAGGATTTGCTCCTCGATCTGCGTAAGAAGTATACGATTGTCATCGTCACGCACAATATGCAGCAGGCAGCGCGCATTTCCGACGAGACCGCCGTGTTCATGGTCGATACCGATGACGGCGTCCCAACTGGCGTGCTGGTGGAGTACAATCCAACATCAAAGGTTTTTACCCAACCGGACGATCCGCGGACCGAAGACTATATCAGCGGTCGGGTAGGATAGCACCTGATATCGAGGAATCTATGGACGAAACAGTGCGACAAACAGGATTGTCCGGCAGGTTTGCTGAGACCGTTGCACGTGCAAAAGAGCATACAACATCCACAACGCAGGAAACGAAGATTGAAGCGATCAACTTCAACTTCTTCTATGGGACGTTTCAGGCGTTGCGCAACATCAACATTCGCATCCCGCAGAACCAGGTGACTGCAATTATCGGTCCTTCAGGATGCGGTAAATCCACCTTCCTGCGCGCTATCAATCGCATGCATGATCGTACTCCGGGCGCGCGCGGCGAAGGGCAACTCATCCTGGATGGTCTCAATATCTACGGCGATCTCGATCCGGTCAAACTGCGGCGCCGGGTTGGCATGGTGTTCCAGCGACCAAACCCGTTCGTCAAATCGATCTACGAAAACGTTGCTTACGGTCTACGGGTACAGGGCGTCAGAGACCGACGCGTGCTTGATGAGAAGGTTGAAATGGCGCTTAGACGCGCAGCGCTCTGGGATGAGGTGAAAGATCGCCTCCATAAGTCATCCGGCACAGCGCTTTCTGGAGGTCAACAGCAACGTCTCTGCATCGCTCGTGCAATTGCAGTGGAGCCGGAAGTGGTGCTCATGGATGAGCCATGTTCC
Organism: Roseiflexus sp. RS-1; assembly: GCF_000016665.1. NCBI lineage: Bacteria > Bacillati > Chloroflexota > Chloroflexia > Chloroflexales > Roseiflexaceae > Roseiflexus > Roseiflexus sp. RS-1. The sequence continues at coordinate 5,194,588 of NC_009523.1, read as the reverse complement.
GCCCTCGACCCGATTGCGACAATGAAAATCGAGGATTTGATCCACGAACTGAGCAGGAATTTTACCATTGTGATCGTCACCCACAACATGCAGCAAGCGATGCGCGTCTCTGATATGACCGCTTTTATGCTGATGGATCGCGAAACGCGCGCAGGCGAACTGGTTGAGTTCGGACCGACTGATGCAATCTTTACCAATCCGAAGGATAAGCGAACTGAAGACTATGTGACCGGTCGGTTCGGATAACAGTGAACCTTCAAAGGGTGTCCGCCGGTTCGCCCAGGGCATCTCATATCACGTCTGGTAACGCCCTGTGCGATTCACCAGAGTTCGTTCCCAATCCACGCTGTTTGTTGCAGATCAACCTCTTGCTGTGGGGCTGATGAAGGTTGAGAATATAAACCGGTATTCACCCCTGCCGTCGGGCTAATGGAGATTGAAAATTAAATCCGCTATACTGCGCTAGCCGTGGGGCTGAAGCCCTCGGCTAACCAGGGCAAAGCCCGCCTGCGCGGGCTATGGCGGATTATGTACTCAAAGACCATAAGCCCTCGGCTAACCAGGGCAAAGCCCGCCTGCGCGGGCTATGGCGGATTATGTACTCAAAGACTATAAGCCCTCGGCTATGGAATGCGAAGCCCGCCTGCGCGGGCTATACCAGATTATTTATTCAAAGACCATCTATAATTCTAAGACTGACGATAATTCTAAGACTGACGATGCCCTCGTTGCTGTGATAGTCACATTGCTGCGTATCGGGTGTGACGACCACGCATCCGCTTACAGGAGCGGGTTTTTTTGGAAGCCCCTGCATTCCTTCTCTCGTTCTGGGCTTCAGAACGATCAAACTCCCCCTTCTCCTCTTGTGGGAGAAAGGGGCAGGGGGAATGAGGGGCGAAAGCGCACCGGAACGCAGAAGATCACTGATCTCTCCCAATAACGCTACCCTTGAGAGGTGGGGAATGAGGGGCGAAAGCGCACCGGAACGCAGAAGATCACTGATCTCTCCCAATAACGCTACCCTTGAGAGCCATACATCCGGGCAGTGGCATGAGCAATTCTCTTACTGCACCTGCTTGAACTCTGCTGTCTGCACCGGACTCTCTGGCGGCAATGGCGTAAGCGCCAGCACCTGTACGGTAAAGCGGCGTCGCGCCGGTTGACACGCCGGCAGGTTGCCCTCCGTCCAGAGATACTCCCAGAAATCACGCCGCATCGGATGGAACTGCACCTCAGAGCGCGCAATGATTGCGCTGGGGAAGCCGTACTCCGCATCATACTCAACGCGGCGCAGGGTAAAGACGCGTTGGCAGGGGCAGTCGTGCGGCGACGGCACGCAGCGCGAGGCAGGGATGCTCTCAATATCGCTGCTGAGCGCAAACAACTGATCGACAGTCAGCGGATCGACCCAGAGCGTATCGCAGGTATTTTCGAGCACCCGACGCACCCACCCGCCGCGCACTTCGAGGCGCTGAGCACACACCCGCCCTAACGCCTCGATACGCACTGCGATGTAGTAGGAGTCGGGCGCCCGCGCACTCCACCGGGCACGCGCTTCCGCCCAACGCGCGCCCTGCGGCGGATCGACCGACGCCAGTCCCATCAGCTGCAGACTCAGCAGGCATGCCAGCGCGCCGCAGAGCAGTGCACCCATTCTGGTCAGACGTGCTCTATGATGCATAGCCCTGCTACCGTGCGATCTCGCGTGCAATGACCAGGCGCTGGATTTCGCTGGTTCCTTCGTAGATCTCGGTGATCTTCGCGTCGCGGAAGTAGCGTTCGACCGGGTATTCCTTCGAGTAGCCATTCGAGCCAAAAACCTGAACCGCTTTGGTCGCCGTCCACATAGCGGTTTCCGAGGCGTACAGTTTCGCCATCGACGCCGCGCTGACAAAATCGAGATGCTGATCCTTGCGCCAGGCCGCTTCATACGTGAGCAGTCGCGCCGCCTTGATCCGCGTCGCCATATCTGCCAGGGTGAACCCGATCGCCTGATTCTCGATGATCGGCTTGCCAAACTGTTCGCGGATTTTAGCGTACTCCAGCGCCGCCTCATACGCACCCTGCGCAATGCCGACCGCCTGCGCTGCGATCCCGATCCGTCCGGCGTTCAGGATGGTCATTGCAATCTTGAATCCCTGCCCCTCTTCGCCCAACCTTCGCCACGCTGGCACGCGGTAATTGTCATACGCCATCTGGCACGAATGGGCGCTGCGGATGCCCAGTTTGTGCTCGACCTTGACAATGCTGCACCCCGGCGCATGCGGATCGACCAGAAAGGCGGTGATCCCCCGATGCCCCCTGGATGGATCGGTCATTGCCATCAAAATGATCGTATCGGCATAGTCACCGTTCGTCACCCAGTTTTTGATGCCATTGATAACGTATTCATCCCCATCGCGCACTGCGGTTGTCTTTTGAGCGGCGGCATCCGAACCGGCGCCCGGCTCGGAGAGCGAGAACGCGCCAAGCATTCGTCCTGAAGCCAGGGGCGTCAACAGTTCACGCTTCTGCTCTTCGGTGCCGAACGTCTCGATGCCGTAACACACCAGCGAATTGTTGACCGACGCAATAACGCCCAGCGATGCATCTACCCGTGACAGTTCTTCGATGACAATCGCATACGAGATGTAATCAAGCCCGGCGCCACCGTACTGTTCGCTCACGGCGACACCCATCAAGCCAAGTTGCCCCATTTTCTTTACGAGGTCAACCGGGAACTCCATTGCCTCGTCACGCGCTGCCGCCGTCGGACGAATCTCCTGCTCAGCAAATGCGCGCACCGTCTGGCGCAACATCTCGTGCTGATCGCTGAGGGCGAAATCCATGCCATTGCCTCCTTTGTGTGACGCGCCTGATTCTCTTCCCATCATACCATATTCCCCGCTTCGCCCTTCAAATTTGTGCAAAATAACCAAATAGAAAACCCTTGCATTTGTTGAAAATGACCATATTGTATGGTATACTGAAGTCACTGAACCGCAGAGACGCGGGACAACCTGAGAGAGGCAAAACGCGACGCCCTCCAGGCAGTTATGGCAGTGAAGCATATGAGGAGGAGAACCATGCAGCCCAGGAACTACGAAGAGCAGACCATCAATGAAGTTGCCGGTCGTGTGCCGGAGGCGCGCCACGTGTTGCGAGCGTATCACATCAGTGCGTCCAACACGATGCCGCTGGATATTGCCGCCGCTGAGGCATCGGTGACGCCGGACGAGTTGCTGGCGGTTGTCGAATATCGCGCGCGCCGACGGGCGCGGCAGGCGCCGGCAGTACGCGAGTACGCTACGGAAGAGGAACTGGTTGCCTGATCATTGGGGGACGGTTGAACGGCGTCGTGCAGGTGATCTCACCCGCACGGCGCTTTTTTTTCAGAAGGGGTGGGTTTTTTGGGAAGCCCCTGCGTGTCATCTTCCGTTTCAGGCATCAGGACGCCCAAAATCCCCCCCTTCTCCCACAAGGGGAGAAGGGGGCAGGGGGGATGAGGGGGCAAAAGCGCACCGGAATGCAGAAAATCATTCATCCCTCCCAAGAAATCTCCTGAGAGGGAAACCGGGGGGCGGTGTGACGAGGGTGCAACCGCGTCACGACGCGGAAACGAACTACGTCTCCTGATGATCCTCAGTGATGCTCCACTGCTGCCTTCCCGTGGTGGCCGTGCCCATGACCACCCGCTTCCTGGCGACGCAACAACGGCACGCGGTAATCGTTCGGTGCAAGCAACGGCGCCCGCTGCAGATGCCACGCAAACGTTCCAAGCCACAGTCCGCCAATCGCAATCAGGGTCACCAGATCGAGCCAGTGGATATGGAACCCGTCTGGATGAAACGCTGGCATAATCTTCCAGAAGTACCAGACAATTTCAATCACAAACATATACGCCGCAATCGCCGTCAGATTTGCGATCCGACGCTTGGCAAAGCGGCTCAGCAGGAGCATAAACGGGAGCAGGAAGTGGCCGAAGATCATTGCGATCCCCAGGATCTCCCACCCGCCTGCCGAGCGATGCCCATGCCACGGCGTCAGTTCCGGCACATTTCCCGACCAGATGATCAGATATTCCGAGAAGTTGACATACGCCCAGACAGCCACGAAGGCAAACAGAAACTTGCCCAGATCGTGCAGGCGGTCGGTTGGGATGCCAAACGGCAACAAATTGCGCGCTTTGAGCGCCGCCAGCGCAATAATCCCGCCGCCAAACGTCAGGATCAGCATGCTGGCGATATAGGTCACCGGGTACATCGACGAGAACCATTCCGGCTCCAGCGACATCCCCCAGTCGGTTGCGGCGAGCGTCCACGCCAGCACCAGCACAACAATGCCGGGACCGCTCAGACGCTGGAAGCGACCGCGCAAATCCTCGCTGAACCCTTTCGCATCCTCCTCCAGCGACCATTGACGCAGCAGATACGCCATACCAACGAACAGCACAAAGTAGATCACTGCGCGCGCCAGGAAGAACGGCACATTCAGGTACGGCGTCTTCAGCGCCACCACTTCATCGTTTGCGACCACTTCCGGATTCGTCCACGGGAACAGATAGTGGGTTCCGGTCAGTGTTTCGATAGCAATTGGCAGGAACAGGATCGCCATCAACGGCAGGGTCATCGCCGCCGCTTCCAGCAGGCGCCGCAGCATCAACCCCCACACACCCTGCGTCAGATGGTTGATCATAAGCACCAGCAACCCGCCGAGCGACAGGGCAAACCAGAAGAAATAGGCAAAGATGTACGAATGAAAGAACTGCGCTGCTCCTAAAAACGCCCCCGCCACTGCCAGCAGCATCGCAACACTACCGACAATGAGAGCGACTTGCTGAAAACGCCCCAGTGCAGGACGAAGCGCAGCCGGTTCTTGTGCGATCATGGTCATCCCTTTCGGAGGTGAGACATTCCTCGATTATGATCGGCGCGATTCCTGAACATCCAATCGCGTGCTGTGAACGCCAGCCAGCGATAACCTTACGCTCGCTTCTCAATCCCCGATTCCCGGTTCTCAGTTCTCAGTTCCTGGTTCCTGGTTCTCAGTTCTGCTGCGGCGGATTCTTCTGCAACTCGCGGATGTGCGCAACGATTGCCCAGCGATCGCTGATGCTCTGGATGCGATAGCCATAGGCATACATGGTTCCCCTGCCATTGACAATCACATCGTAGTACTCACCATCAGGCATCTCGAGCAACCGCTGGTCGTAAAACGACGGTGGGCGCGGGTTGAGCAGCAGACCGACCTGACCGCGACCGTTCCCATTGGCGCCGTGGCAGACTGCGCAGTAGATGCGATAGCGCTCTGCACCGCGAGCAAGCAATTCCGGCGAAACCTGAATCGGAATGGTCGTCAGATACGCACCGTTCGGGTCACCAGCGACGCGCCCGGTACTGGTTGCATCGATGCGCAACCGACCGCGCGCTACCGTATGCTCCACCAGCGGGCGCGCTGCCGCGCCATCGGCAAAGAGATCATTTGCCGCTTGCTGCGGATTGAACTTCGCCTGATCGTACATCTCGAGGTGGCAGGCAGTCATCAGCAACGCCGCAGCGATTAGCCAGCCTGCCCGGAGAATCCGCCCAAACCACGCGCTCTGGCGGCGGCATTGTCGTTCGTTCAGCATCGCAATTCCCCTAGTTATCTACGGTAGAGACCGCCAGCGGCTCCAGGCTCTCCAGAAACTGGCGCGTCCGCTTGAGTTCGAACTTGGGGTCGGCAGCCTCGATACACAGGAAAAACCGGTCAACTGACGCTCGCTCGAAGTTGGGCGCGTTGAAGACCGGATGGTATGGACGCGGCAGACCGCATGCCGCAATCAGCCCAAACACGGCGGCGAACGCCGACAGCAGCACCATCCCTTCGAACGTAGCCGGGATGAAAGCGGGCCAGCTGAACAGCGGTCGTCCACCAACATTCATCGGATACTCCACCACATTGATCCACGTTTGCAGAGCAAACATCCCGCTCGCACCGAGCAGCCCCGCGCCAAAAATAACCCATGGCAGGCGCGTGCCCCGGTAGCCGACCGCTTCATCCAGTCCATGGATCGGGATCGGCGTATACGCTTCGAACTTTTTATACCCGGCATCACGGGTTTTTTCAGCTGCCGCCAGCAACGCATCCGCGCTGTCGAACTCAGCTATCAACCCATACAGACCCGGTTCGGTTGAAACCTTTGGCGCCTTCGCGCGCATCGCATTTCGCTTCAGCATCGTCGCTACGCCTCCCTGACGTGTCCGGCGCCGCCGACCTGGACCGGCGCGTGCTGTTCTGCCTCGATCTTATGCACCAGGTCGCGCACCTCGAAGATCGAGATCGCCGGCAACAAGCGGATGAACAGGAAGAACAGGAAGAAGAACCATCCGAACGAACCGGCGTACAGTGAGATATCCCACACACTCGGCGTGTAGTAGCCCCACGACGCTGGCATAAAGTCGCGGTGCAGGCTAAGCACGATGATCACCCAGCGCTCGAACCACATCCCGATATTGATACAGATCGAGATGAAGAAGAGCCAGGGCAGGCTGACGCGGAAGCGCTTGAACCACAACAGTTGCGGAATGGCGACATTCAGCACGATCAGCGCCCAGTAACTCCAGGCGTACGGACCCATCGTGCGGTTCGTGATCAGGAAGTACTCGTAGATATTGGCGCTGTACCAGGCATAGAACATTTCACCGAAATAGCCATACGCCACCACCAGACCTGACGCCAGCATCACCTTGCCCATCAGGTCGAAGTGCTTCATCGTGATCAGATCGTGCAGTTTGTACCAACGGCGCATTGGTATCAGCAGCAGGATCACCATTGCGAAGCCGCAGTAGACTGCACCGGCAACGAAGTAGGGCGGGAAGACCGTCACGTGCCAGCCGGGCAACTGTGAGATGGCGAAGTCCAGGCTGATGATACTGTGCACCGACAGCACCAGCGGTGTCGAAAGCCCTGCCAGAATGAGCGACGCCATCTCATAGCGATGCCAGTCGCGGGCGCCGCCGCGCCAGCCGAGCGCCAGGAAGCCATAGAAGATCTTGACCCACTTATTCGTCGCCCGATCGCGCAGCGAAGCAAGGTCGGGAATGAGACCGACATACCAGAACAGGATTGAGACCGTGGCATACGTCGAGATCGCAAACACGTCCCATTCCAGAGCGCTGCGGAACTGCGGCCACATACCGAGCGTGCCAGGATAGGGGAGCATCCAGTAATCGAGCCAGGGGCGGCCCGTATGCACCAGCGGGTAGATACCGGCGCACGCAACGGCGAAGATCGTCATCGCCTCGGCAGCACGGTTGATCGAGGTGCGCCAGTCCTGCCGGAAGAGGAGCAGAATCGCCGAGATGAGCGTCCCGGCGTGCCCGATGCCGATCCACCAGACGAAGTTGATAATATCGAAGCCCCAGGCAACCGGGATATTAATCCCCCAGATGCCAACGCCGACGGTAAACAGCACCGCCAGCGAGTAGAGGTACATCAGCAATCCCAGGGCTGCAAGGACGAACCCCAACGCCCAACCCCACGGGGTTCGCTTGAGCGGCGTCAGCACAATGTCGCCAATGGTTCTGGTGACCGATTCATAACTCTGCTTCGGTCCCAGCAACTCCTCAAGCATCTTGCCATACGCCGATTTCTGTGCGGGTTGTGAAGCCATGTGCTACTCCGTGTGTCCTAGACGGGAGACGTCAGCAGACCACCCCCCGTATCTCGACATTGCCGCGCCTATGCCTTCTTTTCCTCTGCGAGGTCGGGGTTCAGATTCTTGATCTTTGCCAGATAACTCACACGCGGTTTTGTATTGAGTTTATCGAGCGATGTGTACTTCAGCGGTTGATCCTTCAAGGTCACAACCCGCGCCTGCGGATCATTCAGGTCGCCAAAGACGATCGCCTGTGTCGGGCAGACCTGCTGGCATGCCGTCACAACCTCGCCGTCGGTGATGCGTCGATTCTCCTTGCGCGCCTCGATGCGCGCTTCGTTGATGCGCTGGACGCAGAACGAGCATTTTTCCATCACACCACGCGCACGCACGGTCACATCCGGGTTGCGCATCATCTTGAGCACCGGAATGCTGTCGTTCTCGGTCGACGCATCGATTGGCGAGCGGTACGGCACATCCTGATATTGCAGGAAGTTGAACCGGCGCACTTTGTACGGGCAGTTGTTCGAGCAGTACTTGGTGCCGACGCAGCGGTTGTACACCATGTTGTTCAACCCTTCGGCATCGTGAACTGTGGCAGCGACGGGGCAGACGATCTCGCACGGCGCATGTTCACACTGCTGGCACAGCATGACCATGTTGTAGACGTTTGGCGTGTGCTCGTCGCCGACGTAGTACTGGTCGATCCGGATCCAGTGCATTTCGCGCCCAAGCCAGACTTCGTCCTTGCCGACGACCGGAATGTTGTTCTCCGACTGGCAGGCAACGACACAGGCATTGCACGAGTTGCACACATTCAGGTCGATCGACATACCCCACTTGTAGCCGTTGTACTCATACTCGCCGATGAGCGAGATTGGCTCCTTCTTTTCGACCTGCAGGAACTTCTCGTTTTCCACATACTCAGCGAGCGTCCCGTACCGCACCAGGTCTTTCTTGCGTCCCTCCATCAGGAAGTGACCCTGGGTGCTCGCCAGCTTGTAGTTTTCACCCACCTTCGCCACTTCCAGACCGACGCCGAACCAGGGCGTCGCGCTGGTACGCAGGCGATAGGCGTTGAACCCGACATTATTGCCGACCCGCCCGGCAGCCGTGCGCCCGAAGCCGAGATGCACCGTCACCGAGTCGTCGGCGTGGCCCGGTTGCACCCACACCGGCGCATCCACCGAGCGCCCCTGGTACGTCAACCGCACGACATCGCCATTCTTGAGGCGTAGCGCATTCGCGGTGCGCGCACTCATCATAGCGACATTATCCCACGTCAGTTTGGTATATGGCTTGGGGACTTCCTGCAACCAGGCATTGTTGGCAAACGCACCGTCCCATATCGACGGATCGGGGCGGAACACGATTTCCAGCCCCTGCGCTGGCGCTGATGGCGCAGCGCTGGCAAACCCGCGCTGGAGCGTCACCTGGCGTGCCTGCGCCTGGGTGCCGGGAATAATGCCATCATGCAACGCCTGATTCCAGAAGACGCGGAAATTGCCGCTCGAATCCTGCGTCTGCCAGTACGCGGTCAGCGTCTGGTAGCCGGTCTCCTGCGGCTTGCCGAGCAGCACATTGAGCGTCTCAATCGCCGACTTTCCGTTGTACAGCGGGGCAATCAGCGGTTGAACAATTGTCACCGTGCCGTCGAAGGCGCGCACATCCCCCCACGCTTCGAGGAAGTGCGTTCCATTGATATGCCAGGTGCTCTGCTGCGCGGTCTCATCGCGGTACAGTCCAACGTGAACGCTCAACGGCACTTTTGCCAGCGCCTCGGCGAACGGAATATCGGCTGGCGCATTGTAGACCGGGTTGCTGTCGAGCATTACCAGCATCTCGACCGTACCGGCGTTCATTTCCTGGGTGAGCGCGCCGAGGGCGGCAATACCGCCCGACGGATCGCTCTCCACCGGATCAGTGTAGACCACCGTGCTCCCAACATTGCCGAGTTGCGCGTTGATCGCGTGACCGAGCGCATGAACGACCGGTGGTTGATTTTCGCCGACCAGCACGACGCACGCTCCGCGGTGCGCCTGTACATCTTTTGCAACCGCCTCGATCCATTTCTTCTCCGCCTCGTTGAGAGCAGCGCCCGCAGCCACATCAGGGACACCGACGAGGATCGCCAGCGCGCGCACCAGATGTTCGATCTGCGACGAGCGCACCGGCAAACGATGGTCGGCAAGCAAACCGGTGATCGATGGCGTGCTTTCCGCCAGGTACAACCGGTTGACCTCCTTCGTCCCCTTGCGGATGCGACGTCCATCGGCGAGTTGACGCGCCATGCGCACGCCGGTCGGCGACGGCGCCGTAAAGTCGGAGTCGAAACCGACGATCACCTTCGCCGCATCGAGGCGATAGATCGTCTGCACATCCTCGCCGAACGCCAGGCGTGCGCCGGCGTTGACATTCTCACGACCGACCGGTTCGTACTGATACCACTTCGCCTGCGGGAATTGCGTCAGCAGTTGCTGCTTTTGCGCAATCAGCGTCGGTGAGGTGATCGCCCCGGAGAGGATGCGCAACCCGGCGCCCTGTTTCGCCGCCTGCGCCTGAATCGCAGCAGTTGCAGCAGCAACAAACGACTCCCACGTCGCCTCCTGCCCGGCATTTGTCGGCACCTGCGACCGATCCGGATCGTACATGGTCAGAATCATCGCCTGCGTGATCAGGTCAGTCGCCCCAAGCGACGCAGGATGGTCGGGATTCCCCTCAATCTTAGTCGGGCGCCCCTCGTGGCTTTCGACCAGCACCCCCGTGCCAAAGCCAGCGAACGTCGCCGCGGTGGCAAAAAACAGCGGTTTGCCGTGAATAATCTCCTCCGGCTGGCGCACATAGGGAACGATCTTTTCCTGCGGTTGCTTCAGCGCGAACTGACACCCCGACAGACCCGCGAGCGCCAGCGACGCACCCATCAACTTGAGAAAATTGCGCCGGCTCACCGGGTCGCGCCATTCAGCGGCGCCGTGCGGGAACTCACGCTTCAGCAGTTCGTTGAACTCCGGCGTATCAGCCAGTTCATCGAGGCTGCGCCAGAACTCGCGCCCCTCGGCATTCGCAAGGCGCGCACGCAATGCGTTCACATCCTGGGACTTGGTGTTCATAGTCACGCTCAATTCCTAGCGGTGGCAAATGGCGCAATTCGTCAATTCCCACGACGAGCGGATATTGTACTCCTGCACCAGACGTCGTCCGACTTCGAGTTGGTTGGCCGGCGGCGTCCACGCCATGTTATAGATTTCTTCGCGTGGACGGACATATTTCTCCGGGTTACGATGGCAATCCAGACACCATGACATGAACAGCGGCTGCGTCTTGTAGACGACGCGCATCTGGTCGATGCGCCCGTGGCATGTCGAGCAGCCGACGCCCTTGGCGACATGGATGCTGTGGTTGAAGTAGACAAAATCGGGAACATCGTGAACCTTGTTCCACTGGATCGCGTTCCCGGTTTCCCAACTCTGCCAGAGGAATGCGACTTTCTCGCTGCGGCTGATAATCTGTGAGTGACATCCCATGCACGTTTCGGTCGGGGGAATGTTGGCATGGGCGGCGACTTCGACCGCCGTGTGGCAGTAGCGACAATCCATCCCCAGGGCAACGTGCAACTGGTGATTGAACCCACCCCCCGGTTGTTCGACAGGCACCCCGACATCCCGGTGCCAGTCCGACCAACCAAACAGCCACCAGACTCCCCCGAGGATGGCAAGCACCAGCGGAATACCGGCAAAGATACTCACCCTGGCGAGCGTATTGGCTCTCCGATCGAATATCTGGGCCATGTGGCGCCTTTCTAGAAGTCAGAACGTTCTTGACAACCGGACGCTTATCAGCAGGACATCGCCAGAACAACGCGCAAGAGCGACTTACCAGCGCAACTCACCACACCAGACAGTTATCACGCTCCGCGAAAACAGGCACGCCAAACACTGCGCGCAGCCATCGACCTGCACGGCTTACGGTCACCACGGACCTGATTGAAATGACGACCGGATAGCGTGCTCCAGCCAGCACATACATCGACGTGGGTTTCCAGGAGGGGCGAGATTGCCTGGTTGCACCCTCTCTTCCAGTTCTGCTTTCGGATCTGTGAGATGCGGCAGCGAGACGAACTGCAATAGTGCGTCTGACACGTTGTCGGTGTAGCTGAACGGCATCATGCAACCTTGGTTAATAATATCACAACTGGTTACAGTCAGTTTCATGATGAACCCGCCGAAACAGTGAAGAAATCTTAACTGAAGGACATTTTATCTACATTCATTAGACAAAACCTGCACAACGACCATTGTGTACTTATTTGAGCGACAATGTCTTAATCCCGGTCAGTCCTTACACAACCGAACGTCTGCGCCGTCGAGCGACGTCAGTAGATCGTCTTGCCAAGCGCCGAGAGCGCGAACTCGACCGCCAGCAGCGCCGTCATGTTGCGGGTATCGAGAATGGGATTGACCTCCACCAGATCGAGGCTGATCAACCGCCCCGACGCTGCGATCAGTTCCATCGCCAGGTGCGCCTCCCGGTAGGTGATGCCGCCCAGCACCGGCGTTCCAACCCCCGGCGCTTCGTGCGGGTCGAGCACGTCGAGATCGAAACTGAGATGAAAACCGCTCGTGCCAGCGCTAACGTGCAGGATCGCTTCTTCCATTACTGCCGCCATGCCACGCCGGTCAATATCGTGCATGGTAAAGACACGCACACCGGAGGTGCGCAGCAGTTCACGTTCGCCGTCATCGAGGTTCCGTACTCCAACCAGCGCTGCATCTCCCGGACGAAGAACCGGGATCCGTCCGATCAGTCCGGTCAACATTGGATGCCCGCGTCCGGTCAGAACTGCCAGACCCATGCCGTGAATATTTCCCGAAGGGGTCGTCTCTGGTGTATTATAATCGCCGTGGGCGTCGAGCCAGATAACGCCGATGCGCCGGTTGTGCGCCACACCCGCAACCGAACCGATCGACAGACTGTGATCGCCGCCGAGTATGATCGGCAGCGTATTGCTGGAGATGACGTCGCGCACCTGTTGCGCCAGGTCGCGCACAACGCCGACGATCGGTTGCAGGTAGCGCAGCGGTTCATCCGCAACCGGAGGTTCGATCTGCTCTGCCAGCGGCACGGCGAGGTTGCCAAGGTCGCGCACCCGGTAGCCCAGCGCTGCGATCCGCTCACGCAGACCTGCATACCGCATGGCGCTTGGTCCCATATCGACGCCGCGCCGTCCTGCGCCAAGGTCGAGCGGCACGCCAATGATTGCAATATCGCGCATACGTGTGGAGGAAGAGTTGATGGAGCGTTTCTTTCAGTATCTGAACATCTTTCCCATGCCACTCTGGCTGGCAATGATGTTTGCCCCCAATCATCCATTGACCGAGCGGATGAGTCGTCCTGGTGCGCTGTTTATTGCTGGCTTGAACTATGTTGTGGCGCTGGCGCTGGCGGTGCGACGCGGGCAACGCGAGGGCGCTTCGCTTGATTTTACATCACTTGAGGGAATTCGCAAGGGCTTGAGTTCGCCGGAAGGTGCGGCAGCAGCCTGGGCGCACATGCTCGCGCTCGATCTGTTCAGCGGTGCGTGGATTTATCGTGAGTGCCGCCGCCTGAACGCGCCAGCCCGGGTGCGCATTCCCTCCCTCTTTGCCACCCTGATGGCCGGTCCGGCCGGATTGATGGGGTTTTTGATCTGGCGCCTGCGTTTGCCTGCCTATCACCCGCCAACCGATAATAATCCATAGTATCAGGAGCCAGGTGACATCGCGCACATGCCCGGTCTTCGAGCAACGCGGCCAGCAGTGCGCATGACACATTCCTTCGTCAGGAAGACGCCCTACTGCCCGCGTGAGACATCATCGGGATCGATTCCCATGTCTCGCAGACGCTTACGCAGTGCATGCAGGCGTTCTTCGGCTTGTGCCCGCGCCGCTGCTTCGCGACGCGCCTGTTCCTCCGCCGCTTCGCGCGCCGCTGCTGCCCGCCGGGCGCGCTCCTCCGCCGCTGCTGCCTGGCGCATCACCGTCACATAGTCTCCAATTTCCCCGCTGTGCCTGTCGTAGCATACCACGCCGTCGCCCCGCACCCCCAGCCACAGGTCGGCAATCTCCAGATGCACCCGCCCACTCGCGTCCGGTTCCCGCAACCGGTACGCCCCCGCTTCCAGACGATAGTCGAGCAGGTGCAGTCGTCGCTCCTCGCCCTGCCCTACATCGTCCACGATCACGTACTGCGCCACTCCCGCCCGTGCGTAATGGTTCACCTTGATCACCACATCATTCTCGCGCGTCTCCGGCGAAACGATCTCGATGATCAGCGCCGGACGCGCCCCTTCGACCGCAACCTCGAACGTGCTCCAGTCTTGCCGCTCTGCAATACCGGGGATAACCATGATATCCGGTCCGTGGGGACGTAGATTGGGGATGTCCCACGCGATCCGTATATTGCTGAGGACGATAGCGCGACCAGATGGCTCCAGTCGAGCGCGCAGCACGGAAGCGAGATACATCCGGTCAGTGGTGTGGCGATCGCTGCGCACGATGAAGTCGCCCACCTTCGGGTGCAGGACATCCTCCAGCGTGAGCGGCGCCTGTTCCAGGTTGTGAGGATCGTCGGAGGTCGGGCGCGGCACGAAGCGCCAGCCATAGCGGAACGGGTCAGCGTCAGCATCGGTAGGAGGAACCGGTTGTGTCGGTACGTTTGTCATAGGGCGTCCATAGAATTCGGCACGAAAGCGACACGCCGCCGGTTATGCCCGCGCCATCGACGGTGCAGGCTGCGCTTCGGATGAATGAGCGCTCACACGCAGCGCCGACGCAGCCAGCAGGATCAGCGCAATCCAGACTGCATCCGCCAGGAACAGGTGCACCAGTTGCATCCAGACGGGCGCCTGCAACGCAACGTTGACATACCCTGCAACCAGTTGCACCGCGTACAGCACGGTCAGCACAATCGCCAGGCGGCGCGTCGTTGCGCCCGGTCGCGCTGTGCTCGTGTACCATGCCGCCACCACGACGAACGCGCCAACGCCGATGGCGAGTGCAGGGTGCATCATGCGGATCGAGACGATTGCCGCCACCAGCGGCGCCAGGGCTTCCTCACTGCCGCCAGCGCGGGTGTGGGCAAAGAAGAGGGTGTCCCCCAGAGCGATGACTGCGCCGCTCATGCCGACCAGGATCAACCCGACCATACCGGTGATCAGCCAGGATGCGACGGCGCCCTGACCGCGCAGACGGATCGGTTCGCCGCCCGACGCCCACCATCCGGTCAGCGCAATACAGGCGATCAGAATAAATGTGTTCAACAGGTGTGCCGCCATCGAAACGGCGCGCGTCAGCGACGCATTGTGCGCCACCAGTTCGAACAGCACCAGCCCGGCGCCCAGCAGCGCTTCGGTGATGATGAACACCATCGATAGTTGCGCGCCGCGCCGGACGATATGACCTCGCGGGTATGCGCGATACGCCCACACGAGCATTCCAATCACCATCAGTAATGCGACGCCGCTGGTCAATCGATGGGTGAACTCGACGATGGTTTCAACTGCCGGGGCGCGTGGAATGACTTCGCCGTTGCACAGGGGCCAGTGACTGCCGCACCCTGCGCCCGACCCCGTTGCCCGCACAAACGCACCCCAGAGAATGACTAGCAGGTTGTAGATCAACACTCCCCACACATAGGTTGCAAAGCGATTGCGTGCCAGCATGACCGCTTCCTTTCCAGGCGCTTCGACTGTGCCTCGATAGTGCGGGCATTGTATACCCGAAGTAAGCGGATGGTCAAATATGTCATTCAAGACTGCCCACTGACCGCTTCCGCACGAGGACGTCAGGTATGGTACGATACAGTATCGGCGAAGCAGAAGACGTGGAAACAGCACTCAGGGAGTGAACGCATGACCGGCAGGCTTGCCCGCCGTGTGGCGGGTTTCGGCACAACCATCTTCACCGAAATGAGCGCGCTGGCGCTGGAGCGCGGCGCGATCAACCTGGGACAGGGCTTTCCTGATTTTCCAGGTCCGGCATTCATCAAGGAAGCGGCGGCAGCCGCGATTGCCGCCGACATCAACCAGTACGCCCCGATGCCCGGATTGCCTCGCCTGCGTCTGGCGGTCGCTGCGCAGTGGGAGCGTGACTACGGGCGTGCAGTGGACTGGCAGCGTGAAGTCACAATCACCAGCGGCGCAACCGAGGCGTTGTGCGATGCGCTGCTGGCGCTGATCGAGCCGGGCGATGCGGTCATCATTTTCGAGCCAGCGTATGATGCCTACGTACCCGACATTACCCTGGCAGGCGGCATTCCTCTACCAGTGCGTCTCTACCCGCCAGATCCCACCCACGCCACGTGGTGGTTCGACGAGGCGGAACTGCGCGCCGCGTTCAGGCGCAATCCGACGCTCATCATCGTCAACACGCCGCACAACCCGACCGGCAAGGTCTTCACCCGCGCCGAATTACGCCTCATCGCCGAACTCTGTCAGGATCACAACACCCTTGCGATCACCGACGAAGTGTATGACCGGCTGGTCTTCGACGGTGGCGCCCATGTGCCGCTGGCGACGCTCCCCGGCATGTGGGAGCGCACGCTCACCATCAACAGTGCTGGAAAAACCTTTAGCGTCACCGGATGGAAGATCGGCTACGCGGTTGGACCGGCGCATCTGAACCAGGCGTTGCGCCAGGCGCACCAGTGGGTGACGTTCGCCACATCGTCGCCATTGCAGGAAGCAGTTGCCGTCGCGCTGGAACAGGCGTCGGTCAACGGATACTACTGCGACCTGTTGCGCGACTATAGCGAACGGCGCACGCGGTTGCAGCAGGCGCTCGAGTCAGCTGGATTACCGACGCTTCCGGTTGAAGGCGCCTATTTCATCTCTGCCGACATCGGCGCACTGGGGTATGCCGACGACCGCGCCTTCTGCCGGTGGCTAACAACCGACATTGGCGTGGCAGCCATTCCCACCTCAGCGTTCTACAGTGACCCGACGGGCGCGCCCAACCTGGCGCGTTTCTGCTTCGCCAAGCGCCTGGAAACCATCGATGCGGCTGCCGAGCGCCTGGCAGCATTGCATACCCGTCTGTGACATCGATGCACTGGCAGTGGAACGGCTGGGTGAAACAGTTAACCTTTCATCAACGTCTAACCAACTGCCAGGAACACACAGGAGGAGAAACGCTTATGCGCAATGTGCGCATCCTGATACTGACAACCGACGCGGGGAGCGGACACCGGAGCGCCGCGCAGGCGATCGAGGCGGCGCTGTTGCACAACTACAGCCAGAGCGTGCAGGTTACCATCGCCAACCCGTTGCATGAACCATCGAGTCCCTCGCTGCTCCGGCATGCAGAAACATTCTACCTTTCAACTATCCAGCACGCGCCGGAACGGTATGACCGCGCGCACGCGCTCACCGATGCAGCGGCATATGCCGTGCTGTTGCGCAGCGCGATGGGGCTGGCTATCGGCGATGCGCTGCGACGACTGCTCGTGCGTCATGCGCCCGATGTCGTCATCAGCGTGTATCCGCTCTTTACTGCACTGGTCGCCGATGCCTATCGCGGGGTGCGGGGTCGTCCCGGATTGATCACGGTTGTGACCGATCTGGGGCATGTGCACCACACCTGGTTTTCGCCAGTCGACGACCTGTGCATCGTTCCAAATGCGCAGGTGCGCACACGCGCGCTGGGATGTGGTCTTGAGCCGCACCAGGTACGGATTGTCGGCATTCCAGTCCACCCGCGGTTTGCAGCGCCGCGCGCTGCGCCGGAGGATGTGCGGCGCGATCTGGGCTGGCGCACCGATCTGGTCACCGTGCTCATCTCCGGCGGCGGCGCCGGGGTCGGTCCACTGGCGGAACTGTCGATTGCTGCCGATGAGGCAAATGAACACATCCAGCTTGCCATCGTTACAGGTCACAACCGCGAACTTGCTGCGACGTTGCGCGCGCGCACCTGGAAGAATCCAACCCACATCTATGGCTTTGTTCCCATGGCGGACATGATGTATGCCGCCGACATCGTCGCCACCAAAGCTGGCGGTTTGAGCATTAGCGAAGCGCTGGCGGTGGGACGTCCCCTTCTGATCTATGGCGCTGCACCCGGACAGGAAGCCGGCAATCTGGAGTATGTCGTGCGCCGTGGCGCCGCGCAGTACACACCGGATGCGACACAGTTCGTCGCCGGAATACAGCGCTGGATCGAACGACCGGAAGCCCGGCGGGCAGCAGCCGATGCCGCGCGTGCCGCCGGAAATCCACTGGCAGCGTTTGAAATCGCCCGAATTGTACGCGACCTGGCGCTGTCCCGTGACGCTGCACCGCGTCTGGCGCCGCGCGTGTCACTGAGCGAGTGGTTGAGTTCGTGGCGATAAAACGAGAGAGGCGCCACCGTCGCCGCAATGACGCGGACGAAAAAAGGGGAGGCGCTGCCAGACAACGCCTCCCCTTCCTTTTGCGGAAAACCCACCGACGGGTTTAGAAGTCCATTCCGCCGCCGCCGGGGGTTGGCGTCGCCGGCTTCTCTTCCGGAATATCGGCGATCAGCGCCTCGGTGGTCAACAGCAGACCGGCAATCGACACCGCATTCTGCACCGCCGAGCGGGTCACCTTCACCGGGTCGATGATACCCATCTCGATCATGCTGCCAAACTCACCGGTCAGCACATTGTAGCCGATATTCTTGTCATTCTTTTCCTTCTGCAAGCGGCGCACCGTATCAATGATCACCGCGCCGTCCTCGCCAGCGTTACGCGCCAGCTGGCGCATCGGCTCCTCGAGCGCGCGGCGCAGGATCTGCACGCCATACTTCTCGTCCTCATACGTCACCTGGACGCGGTCGAGCGCCGGGATGGCATTGAGCAGCGCCACGCCGCCACCAGGCACGATGCCTTCCTCCACCGCCGAGCGCGCCGTCGAGAGCGCATCCTCAACGCGGTGCTTCTTCTCCTTCAACTCCGGCTCGGTTGCCGCGCCGACCTTCAACACCGCCACGCCACCTGCCAGTTTCGCCAGACGCTCCTGCAACTTCTCGCGGTCGAAGTCGCTGGTGGTCGTCTCGATCTGAGCGCGGATCTGCTCAATGCGGGCGCGGATTGCACGCTCATCGCCGCGACCCTCGATGATCGTCGTGTTGTCCTTATCCGACACCACGCGGCGCGCGCGACCCAGGTCTTCGACCGTTGCGCTATCCAGTTTGCGACCGATCTCTTCCGAAATCAGGGTGCCGCCAGTCAGAATCGCAATATCCTGGAGCATTGCCTTGCGGCGATCACCGAAGCCGGGCGCCTTCACCGCCAGGGCGTTGATCGTGCCACGCAGTTTGTTAACCACCAGGGTCGCCAGCGCCTCACCATCGACATCCTCGGCGATGATCACCAGGTTCTTGGTCACCTGCAACGCCTTCTCCAGCACCGGCAGAATGTCCTGGATGCTGCTGATCTTCTTATCGGTAATCAGAATGTAGGGATCCTCGAGCTCGGCTTCCATGCGCTCGGGGTTGGTGACGAAGTAGGGCGAGATGTAGCCGCGGTCGATCTGCATACCTTCGGTGTATTCCTTCTCGAAGGCGATTCCCTTGCTCTCCTCGACCGTAATCACGCCATCCTTGCCGACCTTCTCCATCACCTCAGCGATCAGATCGCCGATCTCGCTATCGGCAGCCGAAATCGCGGCCACGTGCGCAATATCGGCGCGGTCGCGCACCGGGATAGCGACACTCTTCAACTCGGCGACAACCGCTTCGACCGCTTTATCGAGACCACGCTTGATCAGCATGGGGTTGGCGCCGGCAGCAACCATCTTCAACCCCTCGTTGACAATCGACTGCGCCAGCACTGTCGCCGTCGTCGTACCGTCACCAACGACATCGTTCGTCTTGGTGGCGACTTCGACGAGCAGGCGCGCGCCCATGTTCTCGAAGGGGTCCTTCAGTTCAATCTCCTTGGCAACCGTCACACCGTCGTGGGTCACGGTCGGCGCGCCGAACTTCTTATCGATTGAGACATTGCGCCCGCGAGGACCGAGGGTCGTCTTGACCGCATCAGCGACGATATCGACGCCCCGTTTGAGCGCACGGCGCGCATCTTCGTTGAAATACAACTGCTTTGGCATGGGAGTTCTATCCTCCTGATCAGACTGATGATCGCCTGACGACTATACGATACAACCAGCGTTACTCTTGAATGATACCCAGGATGTCCTTCTCTGAAAGAATGAGGTACTCGACATCATCGACCTTGAATTCGGTGCCGCTGTACTTGGCGAAAATCACGCGGTCACCGGGCTTGACATTCATCGGGATGCGCTTGCCGTTGTCATCGATGCGCCCCTCGCCGACCGCCAGCACCGTGCCTTCCATCGGGCGCTCTTTGCTGGCCGTATCCGGCAGATAAATGCCGCCCTTGGTCTTCTCTTCGCGCTCGACCGGCTTGACAACAACACGGTCTGCGAGCGGCCGGATGCGGAAATCCGTGCCCATATCTGTGCAACCTCCTTCACTATCGATCAGGTGAGACAGTTGAAGCGGTTAGCACTCTCGACGGAAGAGTGCTAACCGCTCTCTATACTACCGAAAGCGTTTGTTTTTGTCAAGTCCCATTTTAGCACTCAAAAGGGAAGAGTGCCAGTAGACATAATGAGACCATCGAGACGCATTGCGTCACCGAAGCGCTAGGCAGAGTGGTGCAGTCATGCTACAATCATAGACAACTTCCTCTCCACGTACAATGCGCGGTTTTCCGGGATCTCACTGCACAAGGAGGCTGCGGATGCGTCTCGAACGAAATCTGGGAATGGATCTGGTACGCTGCACCGAAGCGGCGGCGTTACGCGCCGCTCGCCTCATGGGACGCGGCGACAAGAACGCCGCCGATCAGGCTGCCGTCGATGCCATGCGTTTTGCGCTCGACGCTGTGCCGATGGATGGTGTGGTGGTCATTGGCGAGGGGGAAAAGGATGAAGCGCCGATGCTCTACATCGGCGAGAAGGTTGGCACTGGCGATCCGCCCGAGGTCGATGTCGCCGTCGATCCGGTGGAAGGAACGACGCTCCTCGCCGAAGGGATGCCCGGTGCAATCGCCGTTGTCGCCGTTGCCGAGCGCGGATCCCTGTATCACTGGGCGGGCATCGCCTACATGGACAAACTGGCAGTCGGACCGCAGGCGCGCGGCGCGATCGATATCAATGCGCCGGTCTCAGAAAACATCCGCAACGTTGCACGCGCGCTCAAGAAGGAAGTCGAGGATATCACCGTCGTTGTGCTTGATCGACCGCGTCACAAGGAACTCATCCGCCAGATCCGCGAGACTGGCGCACGCATCAAACTCATTCTCCACGGCGATGTCTCCGCCGGTATTATGACCGCTATCGAAGATCCGCCCGCCGATATGCTGATGGGGATCGGCGGCGCGCCGGAAGCGGTGATCACCGCCTGCGCGATGAAATGCCTGGGTGGCGAGATCCAGTGCAAACTCTGGCCCCGCAACGACGACGAACGCGCACTTGCTGCTGCCAGTGGCATTGATCTCGAACGGGTCTATCGCACATCCGACCTGGTGCGCAGCGAGAATGTCTTCTTCGCCGCTACCGGAATCACCGACGGCGAGTTTCTCCGTGGCGTGCGGTATTTCGGCGGCGGCGCACGCACCTACTCGGTTGTGATGCGCGCTGTCTCCGGCACGGTGCGCTTCATCGAGTCACGCCACGACTGGACGAAACTTATGCGCATCTCCGGCGTCGATTATGTTCACGCCCGGTAGGAACAGGTTGAACGTTGAACGTTCAACGTTCAACGTTCAGCCCTTTACAGCACCCCGACGTTCGAGTGATCTCCAAGCACCAGGCGGTAGGCTTTCGGTTTGCGCGGCGATCGGGTAATCTCGACATACCGCCCGATCAGGCTGTCTTCCAGGCGGTGGGGGAGATCACGAATGGTGCAGTGTTCCAGCACGATCGAGTGCTCAATTTCGGCGCTTTCGATCAGGCAGTGGTGGTAGATCGAGGTAAAGGGACCAACATAGGCATTGATGATGCGCGTATGCTCACCGATGATTGCTGGTCCGCGAATGGTGCTGTTGATGATTTCCGCCCCCTTCTCGATGATCACCTTCCCGATCAGGTGCGAATCGCGGTCGACGAACCCTTCGACCGATACCGGCATTTCTTCCAGCACCAACCGATTCGCCTCCAGCATATCATCCTTCTTGCCGGTATCGATCCACCATCCGTGGTGGATGTAGGGAAAGACGCGCCGACCATGCTCCACCAGCCACTGGATCGCATCGGTGATTTCCAGTTCGCCACGCCACGATGGGCGAATCGCCTCGACCGCTTCCCAGATGCTCTTGTCGAACATATAGATGCCGACGAGCGCCAGGTCTGAGGGAGGTTGACGCGGTTTTTCGATCAGGCGCACGATCTGCCCCCGCTCGTCGAGCACGGCAACGCCGTACTGTTCGGGTGTGGAGACCTGTTTGAGAACGATCTGCGCGTTGAAGTCGCTTGCGCCAAATTGCTCCAACAGTGGCGCAATCCCCCCCTGAATGCAGTTGTCCCCCAGGAACATGACAAAACGTTCATCCCCCAGGAAATCGCGCGAGATTTTGACAGCGTGCGCCAGACCCAGCGGCTCGTCCTGTTCGATATAGGTGATGCGCACTCCCCAGCGACTGCCATCGCCGACGGCTGCGCGCACTTCTGGTCCGGTGCTGCCGATCACGACACCGATCTCTTCGACTCCGGCGTCGCGGATCGTCTCGATGACCCGGAAGAGCACCGGTTTATTGGCGACCGGAACGAGTTGCTTGGCGCTGGTGTAGGTGATAGGGCGCAGACGTGTGCCTTTGCCGCCGCTGAGTATCAATCCTTTCATACGTTTGTTTCCTCGTGTGTGGAATAATGTGGGCGTGGTGCGCCAGATCGCCACAGCATCGCCCAACAATACAAGCGTGCGAGCGAATGCAGCACACAGCATGCTGCGAGCCACCGTCACGCATTGTACCGCAGCGATGTGATCAACGAGTGACAACGCTCATGAAAACGCCCGTGCAACAGGTGCACGGGCGTCGATCACACTATCGCAATGGGAATGTTACCGGCGCACCCGGATGGCGCCATAGTAGCGCGATGTCCAGTACGATCCCCAGATGCCCGACACCTGCACGCCGTAGCGGGGTGTCATGGCATGAACCATACGCCCGCCGCCGATGTAGATAGCAACGTGACTGATGCCGCGTCGCCCGCCGGTATTGCGGAAGAACATCAGATCGCCCGGCGCCAGATTTTCCATCGAGCCGACCGATGCGCCATACGCGGTGTTGAACTGTGCAGCGGCGCTGCGCGGCAGGTTCACGCCGAACTGACGATAGACATAACTGGTGAAACCGCTGCAATCGAAGCCGGTCGATGGGCTTGAGCCGCCCCAGCGGTAGCGTGCTCCGACAAACTGCACTGCAAAACTGGCGACATCACCGCTGGCGGCAATGTTTGCCAGACCCGGACTGGCGCCAGGGCGCCCGCCACTCACCGGCAGCGCCGGGAAGTCACGGCTGACCGGCACCCGCCGCAGCACGTGCGCTGTTGTGGTGATCAGATCGCGGAAGACCCAGGCTTTCGTGCCGTCGGGCAACCGCACCCGCAACCAGTCCTTATACTTTCCGATCAGATCGACCTGCACGCCGGCATCGATCCGACCAACCCGGTCATAGCGCGAGTCGGGACCTTTGCGAAGGTTGACGCTATTCTCGGCGATCACACCCACCAGCGCCGGATTCGGATCCGGGATCGTTTCAGCAACAAGCAGACGCTTGACGACCGACGGTTCGACATTCAGGAATTCCGCCTTGACCCATCCATCCAACCCGCCGGGGGCGCCAACGTGGAACCAGTCCTGATAGATCTCGTACAGTTCGATCTGCGTGTTCTGTTTCAGACTGGTGATCGGCACATAATGCGTCCCAGGACCATCGCGCAGTTGCAGACCGTCTTCGCGCACGGTTGCAATCTTGGGCGGCGGCGGCGGCGGAATGGCGCTCTCCTGCACCTCGAACAGCGTGAATGACGCCGCTTCCGAGATAGCGAGCACTTCACCCGAAATCCAGTAGATCGGACCATCAACCCGTTCGCGGACCTGGAACCAGTCGCCGTAGCGACCGATGACCTGCACCGGCGTTGCACCCGAAATACGTCCGACTGCATCGTAGTTGGTTCCGGGACCGTTGCGCAGAAATGCGCGCTCAACCGCAATCGTTGCCGGGACGACGATCGGCGCCAGCGCCTCGCTGCGCGAAATCAGCGACAGCGGCACCGGGAGATCGGCAGTCTCTTCGAGCGGCGGATCGCCAATCGCAGCGTCGAGATCGACCGGCGCAAGCGGTACGGTCAACTCGCTCCCCTCCTGTGACCCAACTGGCGCAGAAACCGCTGGCGTCAGCACGCCGGGGCGAAGTTGCGACAGCAGCATCGCCACGGGAAGGAGCAGAGCAACCAGCGCATGCAGCGCAACACGAGAGGGAAGCCGTGCGAGGAGAGAAGCGGGATGAGCGAATCGGGTAGACCGAACTGTTTGCCATCGAGTTGCAAAGATGCTGGTGAACGATGTTCGTTGTCGCCGTCTGGCGAGCGCTCGTCGTTGCAGCGACTCAAGGCTGTACGGGTCCGACGTCATACCCCGATGACTTTGCTCAATCATGGAGCATCTCCTGGCGGTATGCCCTGCACCATGCGCCAGAAGCAACCTGGTCCTGAAGGACCGGTTGAACCACGCACAAAACAGAGCATATCGTTAGCGGATGGCACGATGGGGCGAGTGTACCATAAGGCGTTAAAAATTGCAAACGAATGGTGCGCCATTGGTTACTACGTCGTTACAGAAATGATACCAATCAGCGAACATACACTCGCCGTTTACCGAATATAAACGATAACGTCAATTACGTCAAGTCTGTTTCAGGACGCACCGCAGCACATCCGGCACGTCGGTGATGATTCCATCGGCGCCGAGCATCACAAAGCGCCGCATCTCTTCCGGGTCGTTGACCGTCCAGACATTGACGCGATACCCCGCACGACGCACGAGCGGCAGGATGTGATCAAGCAATGGAATCTGATACGCAGGGTGCCATGCCACAACCCCGGCTTTTTTGAGGTCGAGGAAGGGCCAGCTTTCACGCAGGCGCACATCAGGGCGAAAGGTGGGGATGCCCATCAAACAGGCGCGCGGCAGATCGGGCGCAACCGCAGCCACTTCAGCCAGCGCTGCGGGCCAGAATGATGAAATCAGCACCTGGTCGATCACCCGTTCGTTGCGCAACAGACGCACGACCTCGCCGCCAATGCCGACGCCTTTGATCTCGACATTCAACTGTATACCACGTTCCCGGGCGAATGCGCACACCTCAGCCAGGGTTGCGACACGTTCGCCGCCAATATTGAGTCGCCGCAGATCGGCGAGGGTGCAGTGCGCTACCGGTCGTCCCTGCGCCTCCCAGCGGTCTGTTGTATCATCATGAAACACCACCAGCACGCCGTCCGCCGTCCGCTGCACATCGAGTTCGCACATATCGGCGCCCTGACGCACGGCAAGTTCAAATGCGCGCAGTGTATTCTCCGGCGCGTAAGCTGATGCGCCGCGATGAGCGATAACCAGGGTCATTCGTGCTCCTTTCACAACAAAATCCCCGCCCGGTATGGGCGGGGATGACATCACCGGCTTCGCGTCGTCAACTTAAGGCGCTGACCAGATGTTCTTCGACGACAACCGTGCCCGGCTCACGGGCGATGGCAGGCAGCATTGGCGCAAGAATACGCTGAAGCGCCATGACGTGCGCACAGGTGTTCCACACACGGAACGTTGAACAATCGCACGACCAGCCGGCGTCGGTCAACATCAGCACGTGGTCGTTGTTATTACCACGGAAGCGCGCGCGCAGTGACAGAATCTCGATACGATTCAGTTCATGCAGGTAGCGGCGCGACTTCTCGATCATGCTGATCAATTCAGAATGGATAATCACAGGACCCGGCTCGCGCGCTTCAGCCGACAGCATCGGCGCCAGCGCCTTTTGCAGGGTCATAACGTGAGCGCACACACCGCGCAAACGAAACACATCACAGTCGCAAGCCCAACGTCCATTCGCAAGTTGAACGATGTGATCGTTGTTGCCGCCGTGGAAACGAACGGTCAATTCGTCAAGTGCGATGCGCTCCGGTTCCTGCGCGTAACGCCGGGCTTTTTCGATCTTCCCGATCAGGTCCGAATGCATATCCGCCTCCTCATCTAGTACAGGCAGGCGCACCCATACTGCAGCGCCTGGCATCCGCATCTATCGAACATAACAAATGAAAGCGGCACAGCGTGATACATTGCTGTGCCGCTTACGCTTTCATATTCAACTGGCGTTTCGATTCGCATGGCTGATAACCCTCACCGAACGCCGCGACGTTTTTCACAATCTTAACTGGTCGTTAGCATTATAGAGAGTTCAACAGGGCGAGTCAAGCGCGAACGTCAGGCTGCCGCTTTGACATATAACGCATTTCAATGCAGAAAAACGCGAATTCACGCCAACGAGGATGCATTCCGGTTGTCGAATCTCAACGGAGCCTGGTGGGGACGGAGGGACTCGAACCCTCACGGATTGCTCCACAAGTTCCTAAGACTTGCGCGTCTGCCGGTTCCGCCACGTCCCCATGAAGCAAAGAGCGCCCTTCTCAATTGTAGCAATCATTGGCGTGCGATGCAACCGGATTAGAACGTTGAACGTTGGAACGCTCAACCTTCAACCTTCAACCCTCGGTTCGCTTGTTTTCATGCAAGGCTTCCTGATGCCATAAAACGGGAGCGTCCTCGCAGCCAGGTCGTTATTTGTCAAGTCGCAGATCGCATCAGGAAGCCATCCGTCAAAAAAATAAGCGAACGGTACGTTCAACGCTCAACCTTCAACCTTCAACCTTCAACCTTCAACGCTCAACACCCCTGCTCATCCCCGAAGAATCGCCAGCACCTCGTCGCGGCGGCGTTCCATCTCCTCGCGTGTGGTGGCTTCCAGATTCAGACGAATGAGCGGCTCGGTGTTCGATGCGCGCACGTTCATGTGCCACGTCGGGTATGTGACCGAGATGCCGTCGATCCATTCGATGACGCCGTCGGCGTATGCGTCTGCCAGCGCTTCAAGGCGCTCCTTCGGACTGGCGACCGTCGAGTTGATCTCGCCGGAAATGAAATACTTCTCTTCCAGCGGCGCCAGCATCGCCGAGAGTGACTGATCGCTGCCAGCCAGCATTTCCATGACCAGCAGCGATGGAATGATGCCCGAATCGGCGAAATTGAAATCACGGAAGTAGTAGTGCCCGGATACTTCGCCGCCGAAGAGGGCGTTCTCGTTCGCCATGCGGCGCTTGATGAACGCATGCCCGACACGCTCAATCAGCGGTACACCGCCAGCAGCGCTGATCAGGTCGCGCACTGCCCACGATGCGCGCACATCGTAGACGATCTTGCTGCCGGGTGCGCGTCGGAGCAGGTAGCGCCCCAGGAGTGCGGTCAGAAAGTCGCCCGAAATGAAACGCCCGCGGTCGTCGATGACAAAGAAACGATCGCCATCGCCATCGAAGGCAAACCCGGCATCCGCCCCCTCTTCAACGACGCGCCGCTCGAGTTCGGCGCGATTCTCCGGCATCAGCGGGTCGAGACCGTGATTCGGCAGGTTGCCGTCCGGTTCCAGATACATTCCGATAAAATCGATCGGCAGGCGCCCGTACACGCGCTGGAGGATGGGTCCAACTGTGCCATTGCCGGTATCGGCGATGACTTTGAGTCGTCGGCGTTCCAGAATGTCGCTATCGATCAATCCGAGAACGAATGTCACGAACTCGTCTGACAGATCGAGGGCGCGCATGCTGCCGGTGCGCGTCGTCGGCGCGTAAGCATCGTTCTCAACAATGCGCCGCAGATCCTGGATGCCTTCGGCGCCGCTGAGCAGATACGGCATCTGGCGCACCATCTTGAAGCCGTTGTACTGCTTCGGATTGTGCGACGCCGTGACCATCATTCCCGGCAAGCCGAGCCTGGTGCAGGCGAAATAGTACTGGTCGGTGCTGACCAACCCAATGTTCACCACGTCGGCGCCCTGATCCATAATGCCGCGCGTGACTGCGTCGAAGATGGCCGGTCCTGACAGGCGCATATCGTGACCAACGATCACCTCGCGCGCCTGGAGGAATGTCACAAACGCGCGACCAATCGCATACGCGCCCTCTTCGTTCAATTCCGTCGGATAGATCCCGCGAATATCATACGCCTTGAAAATGCCAGGCGCGATCTGCATGCTTCCCTCCTTTCCAACCGCACGCTTCGCGGCAAGACCCAGAGGGATTATACCAGCAATCCGGTCAAAGGCTCACGGTTCGACGCCATACCATTCTTTGAGCCACTGACGCATCTGGGTAATCTCGGCTTCCTGCGTTGCAATGATAGCAGTCGCCAGTTCGCCGATCTCGCGGTGCTCCGCCTTCTGCAATGCATCGCGCGCCATCGCAACCGCGCCTTCGTGATGCGGGATCATTGCTTCCAGGAACCGCCGGTCGAACGGGGTCTCGCCGGGCGCAACCTCCATCGGTCCCATATCCATGGTCATGCCTGCGGTGGGCGGCAGGTCGGGGTACCATGCGGCGCGCCAGGCGCGCATGCGTTCAATTTCCGCCTGTTGCGCGGCAATGATCTCCTCCGCCATGCGTCTGATCTCCGGTCGATCGGCGGATTGCAGCGCCAGGCGCGCCATCGTAATCGCGCCTTCGTGATGCACGATCATGCTGTCGATGAACAAAGCGTCATACGGTTGCGACGCGGTCGCCCCGCCGTGATCGCCGTGGTTCATTCCTGCTGCTGTGGGGGCGGAAGGGAGCGACGTCGGCGCCACGATTGGCGCAGTACCGCATGCCGCTGCGGTAAGCATGAAGCAGAGGATGATTGCATTCTGGAACGAGATGATACGCATGAACAACTCCTTTTCTGATGTCGCCGAGACAGGTGCGCAACGTACACGCACATTCGCGCGAGACTGCACTTCACACTTCGAACGTCAACATTATTCTTCAGGGCGTTTCAGCAGTCGGGGCGGCATTTTGCTCACGACGCGCTTCGATCACATCGGAGAGACGGTTGAGTTTGTCGAGGATGGCGGTCAGCTGCGCAATGCTCTGGATGCGGAGGGTGACGGTCAGCACCGCGCGACCGGGGCGGCGGGTTGGCACCTGCTCGACCGCGTCGATGTTAATGCCCGCATCGGCGATAACGCCTGAGACATCACGCCACAGCCCAACGCGATCCCAGGCTTCGATCCGTACCGGCACCGGGTATCCCTGCTTTGGTACGCCGGCGCCCCAGGTCACCTCCACCAGGCGCGCGCGGTCGCGTTCGTTCAGGATGGTGCGGCAGTCGGCGCGATGCACCGTAATTCCCTTGCCACGAGTCACAAAGCCGACAATCGGTTCGCCCGCCACCGGATTGCAACAGCGCGCCAGGCGGGTCGGCACCTGCGTGTTTTCGATGCCGCGTACACGGATGATGCTGGTATCGTTGGGGCGTTCAGTTGTCGGAGCGACCTGCGGGATGTCTGCCAGGTCGTCTGCACCGACCGGTGTGCGGTGGCTGAGAATCTTTTGCGCAACCTGACGCGCTGTGATATCGCCGCTGCCGATTTGGGCGAACACATCATCGATCGACTTGAGACCGGTGATGGCGACAATCTCCTCGAAGGGCACCGACAGACCGAGGCGTTTGAGTTCTTTTTCCAGCAATTCGCGCCCGGCAGCGATATTTTCGGTACGGTCGAGACGCTTGAAGTAGCGGCGAATATGGTTGCGCGCGCCGCTCGTCTTGACGAAGTTGAGCCAGTCGCGGCTCGGACCGCGCGGCGTCTTCGAGGTCATAATATGGACGATTTCGCCGTTGCGCAACTGGTAATCGAGCGGAACAATCCGGTTGTTCACCTTTGCGCCGACGCAACTGTGCCCGACATCGGAGTGAATGCGGTAGGCGAAGTCAACCGGCGTCGCTCCAACCGGCAGGTCGATGATTTTGCCCTTGGGAGTGAACACATACACCTGCTCTTCGAGCACATCGGTCTTGAACGAATCGACGAACTCGCGGGCATCGGTGAGATCGCGCCGCCATTCGATCAAGCCGCGCAACCATGCCAGTTTGCTCTCGAACGATGCGTCGATGCGTCCAAACCCTTCTTTGTAGCGCCAGTGCGCCGCAATACCGCGTTCAGCGACTTCGTGCATCTCGTGGGTGCGGATCTGGATCTCGCAGGGTTGACCACCAGGTATCAGCACGGTTGTGTGCAGTGACTGGTACATGCTTTCCTTCGGCATGGCGATATAATCGTCGAACTCGCCGGGCACGGGGGGCCAGGTTGCATGCACCAGACCGAGCACGCGGTAACAGTCGGCAACCGTATCGACAATCACGCGCACCGCGAGCTGGTCGTAGATCTGGTCGAGGCTGACGCCCTTGCGTTCCATCTTGCGATAGATCGAATAGATGTGCTTGGGTCGCCCCGTAATATCCGCTTTGATCCCTTCTTTTTCGAGCACCTGGCGCAGACGCTGGATCACGCGGTGGACGAGGCGCTCGCGCGCATCGCGCCGCAATGACAGCTGACGACTGATCTCCTGATATTTTTCAGGGTTGAGGACGGCAAAGGCGCGGTCTTCGAGTTCCCACTTGATCTGCCAGATGCCGAGGCGATGCGCCAGCGGGGCGTAGATTTCGAGCGTCTCGAGCGCCATGCGTTTCTGGCGCTCTTCGGAGAGCGAGCCGATAGTGCGCATGTTGTGCAGGCGGTCTGCCAGTTTGACCAGCACCACACGCGGATCGTCCGCCATTGCAATGAACATTTTGCGATACGTGCCGACCTGCGCTTCTTCGCGGGTGCGCGCTTCCAGCGCCGAAAGTTTGGTGACGCTATCGACGAGATTGGCGATCTCGGCGCCGAACAACGCTGTCAGTTGTTCTTTGGAGACGAGGGTATCTTCCAGGACATCGTGGAGCAGTGCGGCAGCAACTGACGCTGCATCGAGCTGCAGGTCGATCAGAATATGCGCAACGGCAACCGGATGATCGATATACGGCTCACCCGAGTCGCGCTTCTGTTTGCCGTGCGCTTCACAGGCGACGGCATACGCATTGCGCACCAGTTCCTCGCTGCGTGCCATCCGATCGGTACTGCCGTTCGGCTGGCGCTGGTAGAGTTTCAGACGCGCAACCAGCTCATCGGCGACCGGGCTATGGGTAAACTCGGGATTTGGACGCAGCGGCGGCTGCGGCGCGGCACTAGTACGGCGCGTTGAACGAACAGAGGAGTCGGTGGCGACATCGCCACTGCTCACCGCGAGTGTTGCTGGTGAGTCCATAGTGCTGCCCTGCGACGCGGCGGCAGAGGGCCGACGGGATAGTGGCAGTCAGAGTAGCACGAAGGAGAAGGGTTGTCAAGGCAGCGATCGTGCGTCAATACACGACATCCACGCGCGTCCCAATGTCCGCCCAGTGATAGAGCCATTCCGCATCATCGATATTCAGATTGATACACCCATGCGACATGCGCACTCCGGTGCCCCAGGCATCGTGCCAGTAGGTGCCGTGGAGCGCCACGCCGCCAACGACATACTGAACCCATGGCACATCAGGGACATACCACGACTCGCCGCCAGCCGAACCGGTCATCGTTTGCCTCGGCAGTTTGTAGTAAATGGCAAACGATCCGGCTGGCGTGTTGAAGCCATCGCGACCGGTTGCGACGGGAGCGCGATAGACCGGCACATCCCCCTCGAAAGCGGTCAGCATCTGTTGCGTCAGATTAACTTCGATCCGGCGCTCGAACAGTTTGGGCGACCAGGCGGGCGCACCGGGCATGGGACCGACCGCATGCGGGGTATGGCCACGGCGCTGCATCGCCTGGCGTCCCAGATCGCCCAGCTGCACTTCGTGAAGCCCGGATAATATGATCCCGTTCGCCCGTTCCATCTGACGGTAGAACGCGGGCAACTGTTCGGGATGATATTCAAAACGGGCGCGCTCAAAATACTGGGTGATACGCACCTGACCGTCGATCGGGCTGATTTCCTCGAACGGCTCGCTGATCGGGTAGCCGAAGATGCGCAGACCGCCGCGTTTCTGCCAGAACCTGAGAAACTTCCCGCCAAGCGTCTGGCGGGTTTCGGGGAAGTAGAGCCGCCCCTGCGTCGGTTGACCGTCGGGGAAATCGTACCCCTGGGTGATCTCGTTGCCGAGGAGCGACAACATCACCTGATACTCGGTGCCCAGGTTTTCTGGATGGTACTCGAAGCGTGCACGCTCGAAGTACTGCACGATCCGCCCGTCTTCAATCAGTTCGCCGCTGATCGGGTAGCCGAAGATCAGTTCACCGCCGTTCCTGCGCCAGAAACTCAGGAAACCGGTGCGATCACTGATGTGAAAGCCGGAGGACGCGAAGTACATATTTTGTACTGCCGGCAGCGGAACTGCTTCCGCTGCGCTTTGCTGCTGCATCCGTTCGGCGGCGCGCGCGGCAGCGACGACTGCCTGCGCCTCGGAAGCCGGGAGCGGCGGGGCGAAATCGGCGACTGCGGGACGTTGCCGCGCGCGCAGTTCGATCGGCGCGGCAATGGCTGTTGCGATCAGGATTGCGATGCCGGTCATGATCAGGTGCGGGTGGTGCAGTCGCCGGTTCATAACGCTCTTCGCCCTTCGTTCAGCGCCAGGACGTTGTATCACTTCAATTATACATCTTTCAGGCTGCGTATGAGGTTACGGTATGGTGAATGCGCAATGCACCGCTACCACTGCGTAACGAGTATGGACGCTCCGTCTGCATGAGAACAGAGGGGGCGAGCATCACGTCGGACGCCCACCCCCCCGCCGATTCCTGACTACTCCCGCTCAGCGAATGCGCTGAATGTCCTCTGCCGTGTTATCCGGCTTCATAATGTAGATCCGGTCAGTATTCATGCGATAGATGGCGAACGCTCCGCCCCGGAAGTACTGCTCCACAGCTTTGTCGGCGCTTTCCGGTTCAACCGCCCAACCGAGCGTCTCGCGGACGAACTGGTTCTCGCGCCACAGTTTGCCGAACCCGCGGATCGGCTCGAACAGACCCGGCGGAGGCGTCATCCCGCCGCTCACCGGCTCCCCTTCACGCCAGTAATCGGGGTGGAGTTGCCAGACAAGCGAGCCGCGCGCGTTGTCGTAGAAGACCACCCAGATATTGCCAGCCTGCCAGGACGCAATGTCACCCGTGTTGGCAACCCAGTACATGGCGCCGCGCTCGAAGCGCTGCGATGCTGCCGGAACCGCCAGTTTCGGGAATGGCGATGGACACCCAAGAATGTTCGGATATGCGCGGGTGGTAGGACCGAGGAACGGCGCCGGTGGAGCGCAGCGGTCGCTAACGGCGGTGTATATATCGCGCCCCAGCAACCCAAGCAGCACCTCGTAGCGCGTTCCTGCCAGTTCGGGATGGTACTCCATCCGTCGTCGCTCGAAGTACTGCACCGTGCCGGTCCAGAGTTCATCACCATTCGCCAGCGTTTCGGTCATCGGTTCGCTGATCGGATAACCGAAGCGCATCAAGCCGCCGTTGCGCTGCCAGTACTCAAGGAACTTGCCGCAGAGCGAGTGTCCGGTCTCCGGGAAGAACCGGCATTCCTTCGGGATCGATGTCGGGCGCGGCAACGATTGCCAGTAACGTCCCTGGTATTCGAGCGCCTGGGCGCCCAACCGACCGGCGAGGACGCCGATCGAGCCGTGATCCTCGAGACGGTCACGCTCGAACCACTGCACCGGTCCGCTCCAGTTCTCGACCTGCTCGATCCGCAGTTCGCTGATCGGGTAGCCGAATACGGGCAGACCGCCGTTGCGCTCCCAGTAGCGCAGGATCGCGCCGGAGACGCAGTAGCCGGTTTCCGGGAAACATCGCTGCCGTTCCGCCGCACTTGCTGGCGCTGCTGCAACAAGCGCACCGGTAATTGCCAGCAGAAGGGTGACCAGAAGGATCCCGCGTTTCATGGTTTTCTCCTTTCTTCAGCGGCGTCAATATGCCGCTGTTCACCTCGAGTCTACGCCTGTGCGCGCATACGAGGAATGGAAGATGCGTGGTAGAACGCTGGCAGGATGCGTCGAAGATGAAAAGATGATGAGAGCAGTGCTTCGCACTTCTCTGTCGGCGCTGGCGCGCGCCCCCGTGGGCGCTCAACGAACTCCACCGATGCAGAGCATTCTGCTGAACCGGGGGTGAAGAGGATAAGGTTCTGTCCTGTAGCAGCGCTCGTTTGGCGACTCGCCGATGACATCACATCTGGTAGAACACGACGCGCGATACGGTGATGTTCGTTCCCAATCTGCGCTGTTTGCCACAGAGCGAGGGCGTCCCGCATTCGTGGAGTGGTGAGGGCACGATGCCCTCGCTCCCGTGACGGGTCGTATCGCTGCGTGCAGGCGAGATGCCCGCGCATGCGGGGACGCACACCGTTCCAGCGCGCCAGGAACACCCCAGAACGACCTGTGTCTCTCACTATCTTTCTTTCGACCTGGCGTGCGCTGGTATCCGGTTTCATCAATAGCGGAAGACCGCTGCGATCCCGTTGCTGCCGGGAATTTCGGCAGCCGCCACTGCAATCGCCTCGCCGCTATGCAGGATCGTCTGGTGAGCGGCGACATCCAGCAGGTCTTCGTCGCCGGGCAGTGGCTCGTCGTGCAGTGAGACGGTCTCCTCATCAGGGTTATAGCGCCCCCAGACCTGCCGGTCGCTGGCGATGAGGAGGCGCTCTACACGCCCGATGTGCGCTGCGGGCAGGATGGTGCGCAAATTCGTGCTGGCACGCGGCGGATTGGACTGAAGCAGCGCTTCGAAGCGGTCACGCTCATCGGTGGCGCGACGACTCAGGTCATCCATCAGGACACCTGCGCCACGTTCACATAACGCTTCGTCGCTCAGGTGATCCGGGCTGCCGCTGATATGACCATCGACAATGTGCGCATATCCGTTCAGCGAGCGATACATCGAGACCATATACTCCACACCCGCCAGCACCAGCGGATCACGGGTGCGATTCATGGCGCGTTCGACAGCATTGCTTACTGCCTGGAGATAGCGATGCACCTCCGCTTTTTCGTCAAAAATGTTGCCGCCATGTCCCGGATACATGGCGCCGCTTGCACCGCCACGCATCAAACGGGTGACGTGGCGTTGCGCCTGACGACCAGTCGGGTCGGTTTGCGGCAGATCCTCAAGTCCTTCGGGGGCGTCGGGCAGCGGAACTGTCGTGATGCCGGACGGTGTGGCGTGCAGCAACCGCACGCGGCTTTTGCTCAGTGCCAGCACATAGAACGAGTCGGTTGCCGGGCGCGGGATGAGCAACGGTTTGATGTATGGACGCTGCCCCACCATCACCGCATCGCTGACACGATGCGGCAACTGGTAGAGGTGAACCTGACCAGGAGCGACATAGATCGCCAGACCCGCATCCTGGTATGCTTCGAGTGCTCGCGCATCGGTCATGTCCCACACCGGCGCCAGCATCGCACGCATATCATCGCGTTCATATCCACCGGATTCCAGTTCCGCTTCGGCGCGCCGCAACAGATTTTCGAGTTGAACTGCACGCTGAAGCGTTTCACCCGGCGGATAGGGCGCCAGGAAGAACGAGACCCACGGCGTCCCACCCTGCTCGATCAGTTCTCGTACTTCTTCGCGTGATACTCCTTTGAGCAGAACATTCATACGTTCCTCCTGAATTCCACGATGACGCATGATTTCGAGCCATTCAGCCATCATGGATCGCATCAGGTGGCGCCTCGTTCCAGCGCTTCATCGGAACGAGGCGCCGGTGCATAGCCGCAAAACGCCTCGGCGAGGAGCGCGCGCACCTCCTCATCACTGGTTGGCGTGAAGTCGCTGTACCACATGCCAATTGCGTAGAGCAATTCAGGTGTCGCCAGCGCAACAACCTCATCCACCAGCGGTTCGATTTCCGCGACACTCTCAGGAGCAGCAACCGGCGTTGCCACAATGATCCCGGCCGGACTACCCCGCCGAACCGCTTCGATCGCAGCCTGCATGGTCATCCCGGTCGCCAGACCATCGTCGATGAGAATGACACGCGCGCCTTCAACCGTCGGCGGACGCCGATCGCCGCGGTAGAGGCGTCTGCGTTGTTCGAGAATACGTTGTTCTTCAGTGGTGATATGCTCGATGATGTCTGACGGTATGCCAAGTTCTCTGATGACTGCGTGGTTCAGGACGCGCACACCGCCTTCCGCGATGGCGCCCATCGCCAGTTCGGCATGTCCGGGGACGCCGAGTTTACGCACGAGGACAATATCGAGCGGCGCGTGAAGCGCACGCGCGACCTCATACGCAATCGGTACGCCGCCACGCGGCAGCGCCAGCACCAGCAGATCGGGAGTGTTGGCTAATGCCGCGAGCCGACGCGCCAGCAACATACCTGCCTCGCGTCGGTCGCGGAACAGCGGAGGAAACTCTTTAACCCTGATACGCATTGCAGGCGCCTCCGCACGCCACCGGAATGGCGGCGATTGGCGCCGGGAGGGCGCAGCGCCGCTGCACCCATGCTGTGGAGAACAACGACGCTCTCATCCGCCGCGACATTGCGGTGGCGCATAGTGTGTTTGTTATTTTCTTATTGTAGCGCGTCCTGCGCAATTTGGGGTAGTCGTTGCTTCACGCAGCGTGAGCGTCGGGATACAGGGCTTCGGCAGTTGATTTCGCAGTGATATAATGCGCACAGAAAGGGAGGTATACATCTGCGTATGCGATATTTTCTGCTCCTTCTCATGACGGGAATGGCGTTT
The DNA here is from genome assembly GCF_000016665.1 of Roseiflexus sp. RS-1. NCBI lineage: Bacteria > Bacillati > Chloroflexota > Chloroflexia > Chloroflexales > Roseiflexaceae > Roseiflexus > Roseiflexus sp. RS-1. The sequence continues at coordinate 5,158,111 of NC_009523.1, read as the reverse complement.
TTCTCGACGGTCCCTCACGCAACGGGTCGGAGTGCTGAACGCTGCTTCTCTGAAACCGGCTTTTGCATCTCAGGACGCATACGATCATTCTGGGAACAGAACGGCGGATTACCGGTGTTTGGTTTTCCCACAGGACCTGAGCAAGGCATGGCTATTGAAGGGCGTATAGTGCGCGCGCAGCAATTTGAGCGCAATCGCCTCGAACTGCATCCAGGCAATCGTCCGCCCTACGATGTCTTACTGGGAAGACTGGGCGCCGAGCGTCTCTCTCAAATGGGACGCGACTGGCAATCCTTTCCGCAGAGTCAGCCACAACCAGGATGCCGTTTCTTTCCAGAGACAGGTCACAATGTGTGTGGGGATATTCTTGCTGCATGGCGGGCGAATGGACTTGAACTCGATGGTCGGCGTGGTACGACCGAGGCTGAGAGTCTGGCGCTCTTCGGTTTGCCGTTGAGCGATCTTGTTTCAGAAACACTGAGCGATGGCAAAACGTATCAGGTGCAGTGGTTCGAGCGTGCGCGATTCGAGTTGCATCCGGAACTTGCTCCTCCTTACCATGTCTTGTTGGGGTTGCTGGGCAATGAAACTCGGCACAGTGGGCAGGCATCGCAACAACCATCCCTCCCATCGAATGACTGGCTCGCACAGGTCAATGCATATCGCGCCCGTGCTGGTGTTCCGCCGGTCACTGCCGATCCGACTTTGAATGACAATTGTGTTCAACATGCGCGCTATATGGCGGAAAACGGAGTGCTGACCCATGACCAGAATCCGTCGCTTCCCTGGGCTTCTGGAGCAGGGCAGACATGTGCCCAGAAAGGAAATGTCTGGCTGGGTTCGGGCAACGTCTGGAAACCGCTGGACGCGATAGATGGCTGGATGATGTCGGTTGGACATCGGGCCTGGTTGCTGTATCCAACGACTCCGACCTTTGGGTTCGGATTTTACCAAACGAGAGGGGTCAGCGCTGCCGGGTTGGATGTTCTGACACATGCTCGATTGGATCAGGATACGACCTTCCCCGGTTGGCCAGTACGGTATCCTGGAGGCGATCAGCAGGATGTCCCTCCGATACAGTTGCCAATTACCCTGTTCTGGCCATACTTTGGTCCGACGCCTGTTATCAGCAGTGTAAGCCTGCGCACAGGGTCAGGAATGTCACTGCCCCATTCTGCAACAACGAACCTTCCTGCCGGTCACAAAGGCGTGGCTATCATACCCGCTCAGGCGCTGCCGCCATTTACGACCATTGAAGCAACGGTCACCGGAACCTATGATGGTCGACCTTTCAACGTCACATGGCAATTCACAACCCGCAGATGAGCAGCACAATCGAAACCTCACCCGCGACCGATATTTCCTATCACGTCACTGAGACCGGCGCTGGCGATCCGCTGGTGCTGCTCCACGGTTTTACCGGCAGCAGCGAGAGTTGGGCGGAGGTGACCGATCAATTATCACACCGGTTTCGGGTGATCCGGATCGATCTGCCGGGACACGGACGCACGCCTGCGCCGCCGGACCCGGCACGCTGCACGTTGCCGCTGGTCGCTGGCGATATTGTCGCCCGGCTGCGCGACCTCGGAGCCACGCCAGCGCATCTGGTCGGGTATTCGATGGGTGCGCGCCTGGCGCTGGGGATTGCGTTGCTGTACCCGTATGCGGTGCGGACGTTGATCCTGGAAAGCGGATCGCCGGGATTGGCGACTGAAGTGGAACGCGCCACGCGGCGTGCGCTTGACGAGGCGCTGGCGACTCGCATTGAGCAGAACGGAATCGTTGCATTTGTGGAAGAATGGGAGCGACTGCCGCTGTGGGAGAGTCAACGGCGCCTGCCGGAAGCGGTACAGCAGCGGCTACGCGCACAGCGCCTGCGCAACACTCCGGCAGGGCTGGCAGCCAGTCTCCGCAGCATGGGGACGGGCGCGCAACCGTCGTTTTGGGACGACCTGCCGTGCCTTTCGATACCGACCCTGCTGATCACCGGTGCGCTGGATGAGAAGTTTACGGTAATCGCACGCGACATGTGCACGCGCTGCCCGGTGATGACCCATCATGTCATCGAGGGCGCCGGGCACGCGCCGCACCTCGAATGCCCGTCAGAGTTCGTGAAGCGGGTGGTTGAGTTCATCGACTGCTGAGATGTTGCCCGTCAACCGCGGGCGCGTCCCCCGGCAGACGCGCTCACGGATGATCTCCGATCAACTCCCGCGCCGCTGCCAGGATGCGTGAGCCAGTGGTCGGTCCGACTGACATGCTCTCTTCATACTGCCTGCCAGGGTTCAGGTAATCGGCGGGGGGCACGAATTCGTCATCGGGCAGGATGTAGCCGATTTCATCGTCCGCCAGACCGACGAGAATCTTGCAGGGACCGGGCATTGCGGCTTTGATTGCGAACCCCAGCCGTGGCAGCAGTTCGCCGGGAACGGTAATGATCTGCGCTGCACCGAGATCGATGAAGGTGCACGAGGTTGTAATCGCACCGTTCACCGGTTGGCGCACCCGCAATACTCCCATCTGCTGCGCCATGAGCAGCAGCGGATTGACCAGCGGCAGGTCGAATTCGGTGCGCCGCACTTCCAGGCGATCAGCATTGATCACCGCCGACGCCTCCAGTGCCGCCAGTGCTGCATCGGCATAGGCGCGCCCCATGCGCTCCGCCCAGGCAGGGGTGCGGTCGCGCGTGTCGGGGGATAGCATTCCGCCCAGCGCGCCAGAAACATGCAACGCCACTCCGCCGACCCGCGTTTCCACTTCTCGACACGCATACCCGGCATAGTCCGCCGAGATCAGCGTGCTGTCGCCGTCCAGCACTTCTGGATGGCACGCCAGGTTCAGCAGAGTGGCGATCACTTCGCCATCCAGTTTCACAAACTGGAGCGCCGCCACGTCATCATCAACAATGCCCGGATCACGGAAGTTGGCGATATATCCCGGCAGACGGGTCATTGCGCAGCGCATGCGCGCCGGGCAGCAGAATGTCAGCGCTTCTATTGCCGCATCGACGATTGCCTGTTTGACCGCTGCCAGGTAGAGCGGATCCACCCCGCTGACGTACCGGTCTGGTCCCCACAATCCCAGCGTATCCGGTCCGCTGTGGGTATGGGTGCAGGCGACAACCAGACCGGACGGATCGATGCCGCGCGCATCGAGCGCAGTGCGCACATCGAGCACATCGCTGCGGTCGAGACCGATCAGGTCACACACGGCAATTACCGCAATCCGCTCATCGAGGCGCAGCGCAAGCGCGCGCACATACAGGTCGGTGTCAATCGCTGTAGCGCGACGGTTATTCTGAAATCCCGCCAGAAAAACCGGACGGGCATCGAGTTGTGGAGTAATCCGGCGCATCGCGGCGCCAGCGAGCAGGGCAGACGCATTCATACGTTACCTCTCGAAGGTCGGAAGCAAACCCCGGTTCGTTCGTTTGATATCCTCCCACACCGTCTCAACGCGCGCTGCATCCGGTCCGAGCGGGTTGGTGAGCAGCGCCAGCATTGCTGCATCCTCGTCGCCCTCGACCGCCGCTTTCACGGTCAGCAGTTCATACGCTTTCACCTGACAGGTCAGACCATGGAAGATCGGCTCTAGTGGCGCAACGGGGATAGGCGTTGCGCCATGCTTCCCGACCGTGCATGGCATCTCGACGACCACATCATCGTCCAGGTTGGGGATAGCGCCGTTGTTGCGCGTATTCACAACATGAATGGCGTTGTCGCCGGTGTGGAGCGATTCGATCAGCGCCGCAGCCGCTGTGGAGTAGTACGCTCCGCCGCGCTCCATCAGTTCCGGCGGCATCTCGCGCAGCGTCGGGTCGGCGTAGCGCGCGAGCAACCGTCGCTCGACATCCATCACCACGTCGGCGCGGGTTGGCGCACCGCTCTCCTGCTGCGCAATGATCTGCGGGGTAAGGTAGAAATAGCGCAGGTACGACGAAGGAATGGCGCGCAGCATCTGGATCAATCGGGGTGGGAAATGGATCGGATCCTCGTCGTGGCGCAGATGCTCGACATATGCCTCGAGTACGGCATCAGTCGCATCGTCGCCGTTGATCGTCACGCGACGGATCCAGTTCAGATGATTCAGCCCGACCTGCTCGATGAACACCTGTTCGGGTGGAACATTGACCATGCGGGCAATCGCGCGCTGCGCATTGATCGCATTGTTGCACAACCCGATCACCGGCACGCCGCCATGACGCGCCACCGCCTCGGTGACAAGACCTGCCGGGTTTGTGAAATTGAGCAGGATCGCCTGCGGTGCGATTGCGCGCATATCGCGCGCAATGTCGAGCGCCACCGGAATGGTGCGCAGCGCCTTGGCAAACCCGCCGACGCCGGTCGTCTCCTGCCCGACAAGACGATGCCGTCGTCCAAGCAGTTCGTCATTGCGACGCGCCTGCTGCCCGCCAACACGAAACTGAGTCACCACATAATCGGCGTCTTCCAGCGCCAGCTGCCGGTCGGCGGTCAACTCGACGCGAAATCCGGCGTTTGCATGGCTGACCATGCGTTGTGCGAACGAACCGACAATCCGCAGGCGTTCCTCATCAGGATCGACCAACCACACTTCGTGCAGATTCAGGATGGGACTCCGGGCGATCAGACCTTTGATCAGTTCAGGGGTGTAGGTGCTGCCGCCGCCGATGACAACGATCTTCATATTTCACCTCGCATCCAGAGGACTGCCCCGCATTGTACCACCGGGCAGCGCGCAGGTTACAGGTCGTGAGCGGTACTGAAGGCGAGATGGTGGCGTCGAACATACGACGGCAACTCCCGGATCACCTCTTGCATGACCGTTTCCGGCACGCGATCAAGCGGTACGCCAGCCTGGATCAGCGCCTGCTCCAGCGGAGCGACATGCTGCCCCTGCCAGGCGGCAGCGCGCAGGATTGCCGGTCCCACCAGGTCGCCGTGGGCGTGACCGCTGCCGATCGACGGATGCGCTTCCAGCGCATACGCCAGATAGTGTTCTGAACCTTCCTCCGGTCGGCTATGCCCGATCAGATTGCACAGCTGCACTTCGAGCGCCAGGAGCCGCAACAATTCACGGATGCCCTCCGGGTCGCCGCGCCCTGCGGCTTCGGCAACAGTGATCGCGCCATTGAGGATCGCCTGCGCTGCCATGGCAACCCACGGCGTATACCGTTGCTCTGGCGGATTCATGCCGCGCTCTTCCGCGTACCGCCAGTCGTGGAGCGCCGTAGCGATGGAGAGCAGGTCACACACGCCTGCGGCGCGAAGATGGGGCGGCGCGTGCGCCAGAAACCCGTCATCGGCGTACACAACCTGCGCCGGACCGGTGTCGAGATACGCCACACATCCGTTGCGTCGGACGCCGCTGACCCAGGTGAAGTGGGCATCAACCGAGAGGGCGGTCGGAATCAACGCCAGCGGGAGACTGCGGCGCCAGGCGACGTACTTCGCCGCATCCGCCGCCAGACCGCCGCCGATGCCGTAGATCACCTCAGTTTCGGCGGGCACGGTGCGCGCCAGTTCCTCGAAGTGCATCTCGCTGGCTTCGCGCGGCTCGGCGCTCCAGACGACCGGCAGATGCAACCCGGCATGCACGGCGGCGGCAAGCGCCGGTCCACTGGCAATCCGGGCAATGCGCCGCTGATCGACCAGCGCGTGCAACGGCGCCTCGACAATTGCGGGAATGGGATGCAGGCGGTGAGACATCAGGAGGTCAGGAAGCCTTTCAGTTTGTCGACCAGTTTTTCGCGATCTCTTGTTTCACATTCCCACACGATCAGCACATTCCAGCCCAGATATTCCAGTTTGTGCATATGTTCCCGGTCACGAAGCATATTCCGATCCAGTTTTTTATTCCAGTATTCGGTATTGCTCGATGGTCGCGCAGCATGGGGACACCCTTCGTGCTGATGCCAGAAACACCCATGCACAAATATAACTTTCTTATGCTTCTTAAGGACAATATCAGGTTTTCCAGGTAAATCTTTGACATTCAATCGAAATCGATACCCCATTTTATGAATTAACGATCGCACAAGACGTTCTGGCGATGTATTCTCGCCACGAACTTTTGCCATAATGCGGCTGCGTTCTTCAGGATTGAATACATCTGGCATAACTTAGCGCTTTATCTTCGTCCAATCTGAAGAAGCAATTTCTATTCCATTACGAGCAAAAATTGTGCGCCTTTCTACATAATTTTCGTTCTGTCTCACTTCTATACTCAACCCCACCACATCATCAGGTTGGCAAGAAAATGTATCGTAAAGAACCTTAAGAAACGCAACTTCCTCAATCTTCCAAACGTTTGGACGAGGATTTGTGCGAACCTCTGGTACAGTTCTAGGGAAGAGATACAAACACGGTGGTGGAACATAAAAACTATCGCCTATATTAGTTACTTTCGCACGATTTTGAGACAACTTCGGGCAGATGCGACCTTTTGTTCCACAGAGCATATCCCATATAATCAATCCATCCACACGCTTTTCTTCTTTAATAATTTCTGCACTTAGCCGGGTATGTATGCCTGACCAGGCATTGTGACGCGGATCTGCGCCGGGATTCTGGCAGAGTGACCAGAGAATGAATTCGTCTGCATTCGCGGGTCTTTCGAAGATATTTGTGTTATTGCCATCAAGACATCCTTTTGCTTCAAAAACACAAATACGACCGTCGATGTGAACTTCATAATCGTGGCGCTCTCTAGTGCCCCTGAAATCCCATCTCTCTATTCTTTTGTTCTGTTTCAGGTATTCAAGAACTCGTTCGATGAATCGACGCTTCTGAGCCATGCTAGCCGCCTGTTGTCCGCGAAGACGCTCGATAGCGCCACGAAAAAGTCCCGAAGCCCAAAACTCCTCCTCGCTCAAACCATGATCGCCGATCATATGCGCTTGATTCTTGAGCGCTTGCGCATACGCATCGATCAAACGCCTTGTCTCATCAGATAAGACACAAGGTATGATTTCTTTTGTCGACATATCTATCACTCTCTGCGCTCTCAACACGTCCTGTTGCAAGCGGACGCAGAATATGCGTCTCCAGCCAGGAAACAACCGGCACCGCAACGGCGTCGCCCATCACGTGATACCCATCATTATACCGTTCCGGCAGCCAGTAGCTGTCGGGTAATCCCATAAGCCGCGCCGCTTCGCGCACGGAAAGCAGGCGGGAGCGAATGGTATCACCCTCGACGACCAGGATGGTCTGTCGGCTGGAACCGCCAGCAGGCGTGCGTAAACAACCGCTGATGCCATCAAACCGAACTTCTGCGCGCTGGCGCTTGACGCCATTCTGGGTGCGCGTTCGCTTGTACACCGTGCCGATGTGCAGGCGACCGGTTGCCTGAGCGTGACGTACTTTGGCGATATTGACCGGGGACATCAGTGTCAGAAGACGGAGCGTTTCTTCCTGGCTATGCCAGGACACGCCGATCGGCTCTGGATCGATCACGTCCTGCAGCCGCAGCCGCGCATGATCGGGAACAGGGAGATTCCACCAGATCCACCCTTCGCGCATCGACGGCGACAGGCGACGATACGCGCGAACGACCGGAATCGGATGCCAGATGGGGTGCGGCGTGCACATGGTGAGTTCATCCGGTATCGGCAGATGGTCTTTGACGGCGATGATGAAAAGCCTTGGTCGCGATTGGGGAACGAAATGAACCGCATCGACAACCATCGCGCCCAGGCGGTATCCTTCCGTAGTAATAACAGTTATCAACTCCTGGAAATCGTGACCGTTATTTGAGGTAAGGAGACCAACAACATTCTCGATGGCAATGATAGGAACGCCTCGTCCTTCCCGGTTGAGCGCCGTGATCAGGTTCCAGAAGGGCCAGAATGTGCCGCTGCGTTCGGCGCGAAGCCCCCCGCCCTTCCCCGCAAGCGACAGATCCTGACAGGGGAATGATGCCCATGCCAGCGTGGCGCGACCGGGAAGCATCGCAGTCGTGATGTGACGAATATCCTCGACAACCATCTCTGGAGCGCCGGAAAAGTTGCGCTGGTAGACCTCCGCTTTCTTCTCATCGATGTCATTGGCAAACAGGCATGTCCACTGCCGGCCCAAACCAAAGCGGGCAAGACCGCCGCCAGCAAAGAACTCGTAGAAGGTCAGATTGGTCATGGTCGGACTCAAGATAGAACACGAAAACGTGTAAACATTCTACCACACATGCCTGTTTTCTGCACCCTATTACGATAGCCCATTTGTATCACGTTCGAGAATAGTCGTCAAGGTTGCCGGTTGCAGTAGGGTGGCGCGACATCGTCTGTCGTCACAGGCAAGCACAGGCATGAGCATGCTGATGTCGCAGGATCATTCGCCTTCTTGCTCTCTTATGCTCTCTCATTCGGATGTTGACCGGATGGCTTTATCATGCCGCTACTCTCTGGATGCGCGACGTTCGACGTTTACACCGACCATTTCCAGTAAGCGCTGCCAACCCTGGCGCATGCGCGCTATGGAGAGAGACGCCTTGAGTTGCCACGTTCCGACAATTCCATAGGGAAGAAAGAGCACAATCAGCACATAGATCGCGCCGTTGACAAAACTGGCGCTCTCTCCCAGGTAGCGCCGCAGTCCGAAGTCGAGCAGGCGGAAGATCGCTGCGCCTGCCAGCGCGCCGTGGAGTGTGCCCACGCCTCCGATCAGGATCATCAGCAGGGCAGTGACGGTGAAACCCAACCCGGCGATGTCGGGACTGACGATCGGTTGATAGATGGTATGCAGCGCACCAGCTATTGCAGCGGTGAGAGACGAGAGGATCAGCGCCGCCAGTTTGAACAGGAACGTGTTATACCCCAGCATCTGCGCGCGCCCTTCGTTCTCGCGGATCGCTTTGCATACCCGCCCCAGGGGCGAATCCACGAATCGGCGGTAGATCAGGTAGAACACGACCAGTATCGTGAGCGTCACAAAATACAGACGGAGACGTTCCGTAGCCGGGCTGATGAAATCAGGGATGATGACCCCCTGCAACCCCACGTCTGCACCGGTGTAATCGCCCAGTTCACGCGACATGACCACAATATGGAACACGCTCGACAGACCCAGCGTGACCAGCGCAAAGGTGATCCCCTTCACGCGCGGCAGCACAATGCCGAACAACAGCGCCTGCGCGAGAGCTGCCAGCATCAATACGCCAAAGGTTTGCCACAGGTTCAGCCCGAAACTCTTAAGCGCGATACCGGTCAGGTAGGCGCCAACCGCAAAGAACATACTGTGCCCAAACGACAGCAGGCCTGTAAAACCGAAGATCAGGTCATAACTCAGGGCATACAGCGCCAGAATGAAGATCTCGATTGCCAATCCCTGAATAAATCTGGACATACCGCTCTGGTTCGACCACACCTCGAAGGGTGACGCGCCCTCGAACAGCCCGATAACAAATGGCAGGAGAACCAACGCCAGCAGCGTTAGCAGTGCAATGCGATACCGTTGCACGAAGGAAGAACCGGACGTTGTCATCGCTTATTCCTTCCTGCCAAGCAGACCGTTGGGCAAAATGAGCAAAATGATCACCATGAGCAGAATAGTCGATGCGGGCACCAGCGGCGGCGAAGGTTTGAAAACAATCCCGGTCAACGGGATGGCAATGCCAATCTGACCGTACTTGATGATGAACTGCTGAAGCATTCCGACCAACAACGAACCGATTGCCGCGCCGGGGTAACTGGTTAATCCGCCGATAGCCAGCGCAATAAGCGCATTGAGCAGAAAACTTTCGCCCATCGTGTTGGAAAGCCCGATCGACGGCGCCGCCAGCACACCCCCCAACGCCGCCAACCCCACGCCCAGCGCAAACACCATTGTGAACACCCGTCGCACATTGATCCCCAGCGCCTCGACCATCTCACGATCCTGCACGCCAGCGCGAATGATCATGCCAAGGCGAGTGCGCCTGAGCAACAGCCACACGGCAATCAACACAATCAGCCCGACCAGGGGGATAAACATCTCATTGTAGATGCGAATGCGCCCACCCTGGAACAGCATCGTCGAACAACTATTCTGCAGCGCCAGCCAGAGCGACTCTGCCGGACATCCCTCGCCGCTTCCGGCGAACAGCGCCGGTTTGGGCATGGTGAACTCGGGACGCCCCCAGATCGCGCGCACTATCTCAATCCCGATTGCGCTCAGCCCCAGAGTGAGCATCAACTGATAGATCGGGCGCACATACAGCGGTCGGATCAATGTCGACTCCATCAGTGCACCAAGCCCCATACCGCTCAACACTGCCGCCAGCACTGCGATCAGGAACAACCAGTTGGTATCCAGTGCAAACAACCACGCGGTGAGCGGCTCATTGACGATAAACACAACCAGCCCTCCCGCAATAAGACTGGCAAAGGGCACACCATGACGCCACGATACATGTGCTGCTGTATGGATGTGGCTCTGCCCTGGCAGCGTCAGTCCAAACGCTACCAGCATACTTGCCAGGATCAACCCGCCGAATGCTATCAGCGGAGAGCCATCACCAAAGGTGGCAGGCGCAGGGATCACGCGCTGCCCCTGACTGGCGAGAAATGAAAACGTGACGGGACTTTCAGCATAATTCTCAAGACTCCAGGACGCAATCGGGTAGCCACGCATGACCCCAAAGCCGATCAGCACACCGGGCATGATCGCCACCCACGGCAACACCCGCCTCCACACGCCCGACTGCGGTACGCGCCGCGCCAGCAGTCTCCATACGTCCCCCAGCGTGAATCCACTGATGATCAGCGCAAGCGGCGTCAGAATATCCACAAATGTATCAGGACGTACATACACTGTCCAGCCAATGTACGCGCCAACCATGAAAAGTGTGCCGTGCGCCAGATTGAGCACGTCGAGCAACCCAAAGATAAGCGAAAAACCGGACGCCACCAGGAATGTCAACGCTCCCACTGCCAGACCACGCAACAGGGTTATGACGAAATCCTGCCAGCTCATACCGCTTGCGGCTGCAACAAAGAGCATGAGCATGACTGCCAGGGTGATGATCAACACCAGGTTTTTGCGCATGATCGCCGGTATCTGTTCCATGAGCCGCCTCTTACGCTGCCCCTAAATAACGGTGAATCGCCGCTTTATCGTTCACCAACTCCTGCATACGGCCACTCTGCACCGATCGCCCTTCTTCGATGATGACATAATACTCCGCCAGTTGACTGGCGACCAGAAAGTTCTGTTCGACCAGGACAACAGTGCTGTCGGCAGCCAGATGGCGAATGGCGCCGATCAGTCCTTCGATGACGACCGGCGCTAACCCTTCGCTTGGTTCGTCGATCAACAGCAAACGGTTATCGGCGACCAGTGCACGCGCGATCGCCAGCATTTGCTGCTGCCCGCCCGACAAATTGGCGCCACGCAGATGGATCAGGCGCTTGAGATCGGGGAAAAGGGAGAAGATCATCTCCTGTTTGCGCACATAATCGCCTTTTTTGCGTTCGGCAATTTTCAAATTCTCCTCGACGGTCAGATCGCGGAAAATAGCGCGATGCTCCGGCACAAAACCAATCCCTAGCGAAGCAATCTCGAAGGGGCGCATGCCGTTGATTCTGCGACCTTCAAAACGAATCTCGCCGATACGCGGTGGCGTCAATCCCATTATCGTCTTGAGCGTGGTGGTTTTGCCCGCCCCGTTACGCCCGAGTAACGCAGTGATTGATCCCACGGGAACGGTGAAGCTCACTCCCTGCAAAATATGGTATTGCCCGATAAAGGTATGAATGTCGTGAAGTTCCAGAATCTGCGTCATGAGTTCAGGTTACATGCTCAACTGATACAGTCCACCCAGATAGGCAGTTTGCACTTCTTCATTCGCCGCGATTTCAGCAGGCGTTCCTTCGGCAAGCACGCGCCCCTGATGCATCACCGTAATGGTATCGGAAACGCTCATCACCACGTTCATGTTGTGTTCCACCAGCATGACGGTTTTCTCGCCACTGCGCTGAATGTCCTGGATGAGCGCAATCAGTTCGGGCACCTGTTCGGCGGCCATTCCGGCGGTCGGTTCGTCGAGCAGCAGCACCTCCGGATCAGGCGCCAGGATCATGCCCAGTTCCAGTTTGCGCTGATCGCCATGCGGCAGGGTGCGCGCCGGTGCGAATGCGCGTTCTTTCAGCCCCACCTTCTCGATCACCTCCCAGGCGCGCGCTTCATACCTTTTGAAATGCGCTGCTGGACGCCAGAACTTGAAGTTGTCGCCGCCCGTCGCCTGCGCTGCCAGACGGATGTTCTCGAAAACGGTGAGATTGGGAAAGATGTTGGTAATCTGGAAAGAACGACCGATGCCCAGATGAATGGTTCGGTGGACTGGCTGACGGGTGATGTCGCGCCCCTTGAACAGAACCTGTCCGCTGGTCGGTTCCAGGTTGCCGCTCAACAGGTTGAACAGCGTGGTTTTCCCCGCGCCGTTGGGACCGATAATGGCATGCAGCGAACGTCTGCGAACCCTGATACTCACACGATCCACCGCTACCAGCGCACCAAAGGCTTTGGTCAGGCTGCGAGTTTCGAGAACAATATCGGTATCCATGCCGGAGTCCGGCGTATGATGCGTTTCACCAATCTCTGAAGGAATTGTACTGCAACCTGTAGCGCCTGCTGCGAGACCTCGCGCTGCTCACATGTGCAGGGGCGGGATATGAACCCGCCCCTGCGAGCGTTCCGCTCTCCTCCGGTTTACCTTCGCAGGGAGTGTCGAACAGTCCGGCGCCTGTCCCAACCTGGTTACTGACCGCTCAGGCTGCCATAGGGAAGGCTGCCGCATCGTTCCTTGAGATTTTCGGGCAGCAGACAGGGCGGCTCCGGGCGAGTTGTGGCGACATACTCATAGAACTTCGCGTCCGGATCGGTCAGGTTGGTCAGTTTGAGGATGTACATGTCCTGAATGGCCACATGGTCTTCGGGACGGATGTAAACCGTTCCCTTCGGTCCTTCAAACGACATGCCTTCCATCGCTTTGATGAGCGCTTCGCTGCCGACATCGCTACCCGTCTTGCGTAAAGCTTCGACCAGCAAGATGGCGGCATTCATGCCGTCGGCGTCGAAAATGTCGGGGTTGACGCCATAGCGTGGTTTGGTATTGGCGACGAGGAAATCATTCGCCGGATTCTTCGGCGCGGTGTAGTGGTAAACAATGCCGCTGGTCGAGCCAACCGCCCCGCCGTAGAAGACCGGCATCAGGGCATTATCGATGAAAGCGGATGCCAGACTCATCTTATCGTTCACACCGAGATCGTTCGCAGCCTGGAAGAGCGGTACAAAGCCAGAACCAGCCCAGGTGACGATGTACGCCTCCGCGCCTGAGTTCAGAATCCGCTCCATATAAGGCGTAAAGTCGGTGGTATCCGCCGGTGCAAAAATATCGTCGGCAACGAACTCACCGCCGAGTTTGCCGCACGCATCGCGGAAAGCTGCCGCTGATCCGCGACCAAAGGCGTAATCCGGCGCAATCTGCACGAATTTCTTGTACTTCTGGGTGAGATACGTGCAGACGTTCATTGCATCCTGATAGTTGTTGCGACTCACGCGGAAGGTATAGATATTGAAATCCTTGCCGGTAATGTCATTGGCGGCAGCCGGAGCAACAATGAGCGGGATCTTGTTCTCGAAGGCGATTCCCTGAAGCGTTGCCGTCGCACCTGACGAAACAGTGCCGACCAGGATGTTGACCTTGTTCACATCGATCAGTTCACGTGCGATAGTGGCAGTATTCTGCGGGTTGCTGGCATCGTCGCGCACAAAGACCTGAATCTCGCAGTCATCCACCTTGAAGGTATTCTCTTTGGCAGTATTGAAATCGAACTTCTCGCCTGCTGCGCCTGGTGCGCCAGCCATATACTCCATGCCGAGCATGAACGAACGCAGAATATGCGCGCCATAGATGGCAAGAGTCCCAGAGACATCTGTAATCAATCCCACCTTCACCGGTTCAGTGCACGTCAGGCGTGCCGCTGCCGTTGCTTCGGTCGGCGCTGGAGTTGGCGCAGGTGGTTGCGTCGGCGCAGGTGGTTGCGTCGGCGCAGGCGGTTGCGTCGGCGCAGGCGGTTGCGTCGGCGGCGTAGCCGCCGGAGCGCCGCAGGCTGCGAGGATTATCGCTGCCAGCAGCATGAGAACCGTAAGCAGACGAACATGGTTCATACTGGCCTCCTTCGAAAACATCTTCCTCCTATCAAGGAAAGCGGAACACAGAACCTGACCTCGTGCATTCCGCAGTTCCTTCGAGAATCGCTCATCCCGGCGCGAAGGGAAGAGTGGCACGGTTACAACTCGATCCACACCTGTGCCCGGAATCGGGTAACTGACCGTTCGCTCCAGCGGGAGCGCTGGTCTTGCCGGAGTGGACAGACACCATCGTGCCAGTGTTCAAACGACCGGGACATCATCGTGGGTTGCGGCGAATCGTCATCCCAGTCACTACCGCCGCGCGCTTTCGAGGAACGGGAACGACAGGTAACGCCCGCCTGCACGCAGAATAGACTCGACGCATACCCGGTGCACACAGGCGCAGGGCATCCGGCGAAGGATCTACCGGCATGCATATGTTCAAAGATGAGAGATTCAGACGCTGGATGGGTGTACCTGGTGAGCAGAAACCGCACCATAGCGATGTCGCATCATAGCGAATCGAGGGGAGCGTAGCGCACCGTAGTTACAGGGCAGTTACAGGATTGGAGGTTAGAGCAACCCGTGGAGTCTATTCACCGGTGCTGCGTTCAGGCAATGCTCCTGCGCACTATCCCGCGTCGCATTGAGGACGCCGGTGAAACGAACACTCCGCGCCCGCGCCCGCATCGGCGCGGCGATTGCCGGTTTGCCTGTCGTTGTCGCGCGCTGCCAGGCGACGGCGCGCCGGAGCAACGATCCCACCTAACTTTCGGGACTGTTGTGCCGCGCACTGTTAATGTCGCGTGCGAGATAGTAGGTCATACTATGGAGAATTGCGACCGGATCGATGTAGCGTACCCAGACCCCATCCGGCACTTGAAGTACCGTTGGCGCATAACTCAGGATGGCGCGCACCCCCGCCATAACCAGGCGATCGGTCACTTCCTGCGCGCTGCGTGCTGGAACCGCGATGATCGCCAGGCGAATACCCTGCTCCCTGATAATGCGATCGGCTTCCTCGATACTCTGAACCGTCATGCCATCAATGACCGTGCCGATCTTCGAGGGGTTGCTATCGAACAGCCCAGCGATACGGATGCCTTGCTGGCGAAACCCTTCATAGCGGGCAATCGCTTCGCCAAGGTGACCGATGCCTACCACTGCTACGGGCCACTCGCGCGTCAGACCAAGAATGTCTTCGATCTGCTGGAGAAGTTTCCGAACGTTGTAACCAATGCCCTGCTTGCCAAATTCGCCGAAGTACGAGAGATCTTTGCGGATCTGCGCAGCGGTGACATTGATCCGGTCCCCGAGTTCCTGCGAGGAAACAGACTCAACTCCTTCCTGGAGCAGATAACGAAGACTGCGTGCATACAACGGCAATCGCCGGATGACAACGTCAGGGGGTTCTTCCATCCGATCCACGTAGACCTCCGTGCAGGGTGATTCGCCATGGCGTCAGCATTTCATATGCGCCATTGTCAGTGAATATATTCGGGCGCATCCATGCCCATGTGTACGACATCGCCTTCAATGATCCGCCACATTGGGATACTGTAGAAGTATGTGAAGTGTAGCACTATGTTTATCGGATTGTCAAGATACTTTGACCGTTCTTGACCGTCGCTCTGGCAGTATGTTATACTCAGACACTGTACAAGCATCCTGTGGTGAGCGATCAACATGCTGTTCACCCTTATCAAAAGGGGTGCAACGGCTATGGATATAGAGGAGATATCCTATGTCCCAGCAACTACGCCTGGTCATCGCGGATGATGAGTCGATCATCCGTATGAACCTGAAAGAGACGCTGGTCGATCTGGGCTATCTGGTCGTTGGTGAAGCAGGTGATGGTGTCAGCGTCATCAATCTGGCGCGTGAACTACGCCCGGATCTGGTGATTATGGATATCCGGATGCCAAAACTCGACGGCATTCAGGCAGCCAAAGTATTGACCGAAGAGAAGATCGCGCCGGTGCTGTTGTTGACCGCATACTCGGATCGTGAACTGGTTGATCGGGCGCGCGAAGCTGGCGTGGTCAACTACGTCGTCAAACCATTTCACGAGGGGGAACTGCTCCCTGCCATCGAAATCGCCCTGGCGCGCTACAATGAGTTTCGCGAGATGGATAAGCAGATCAATGATCTGAAAGAGACGCTGGAGACGCGCAAACTGGTCGAACGCGCCAAAGGCGTTTTGATGGATACGCAGGGTCTCAAGGAGCACGAAGCCTTCCGCAAGATCCAGCAACTCTCGATGAATACGCGCAAGTCGATGCGTGAAATTGCACAGGCTATTCTGCTGACAGCGCAGATCGAGAAGTAGTTCTGGTCATTCGTGGCTGAACCTGTGATAAGTTCCGGGTCGGGCGAATCTCCCCCGCCGGGCGCACATCAGTCGGGCGCGGCGCGTCTGTTGCGCGCCGCGCTGCCACATGCACTAACCGCACTCGTCGCTGTTGCGCTGACGTTGAGTATTCAACGCCTCTTGTTGCCAGCAGCATCCGGGCAACCTCTGGTGACGCCCCAGGTTGCGTCGATCATGCCGGTCTCTTCCCCAATGCCAACGTCCACTGTCAGCGCTACTCCGTCACCGCAATCGACCGAAGCGCCGCTCGCTGCAGCCCTGACGCGCCAGGAACTGATTGACCTGCGCGCTCAGGACGAGCGGTTGTGGGCGGCAATGTACCTGATGCGCGCGCTCCATCATCTTGACGACGCCGAAAGGTCGCTGCGGGCGAATGATTTTGCGCGTGTCGAGCAAACGCTGGCGGCGATCGACGAGGCGCTGGCGCAGGCGTATGTGCGTGCTGCTGAAGCCGATCGCGATCCGATTTCACAGATTCGCTCCGATGTCGGCGGCATTCGTGAAGATCTCTACCTGCGCCCGGAGGGAATGGATATCCGTCTGGCGCGGGTGCGTCAGGCGATTATGACCCTGATCGAAGCGCGTCGGTGAGGGTGGGTTGCACGTTGCAGGGTTGCACGTTGCAGGTGGATATACTGAGTGGTCTTCGCCGCCAACCTCGCTCTGCGGTGGACTATCGGCAGCGGGGCGACTCTCGTGTGCTGCACACACGTCGTCTACCTTCACGGGTCTTGGGAGCATGAACGTCAAATGTGGGAAGGTTGCGGGTGGGAAGCGTACATCTAACCCCTACAGGTGAGGAACATGGCACAGCGCAGCATTCTGATCACTGGCGGCGCAGGGTTCATCGGTTCGCACCTGGCGGATGCCCTGATCGAGCGCGGCGACCGGGTGGCGATCATCGATGATCTCTCCACCGGCGCGGTTGCGAATATTCGCCACCTCAAAGGACATCCGAACTTCAGTTATACGCTCGATACCATCGCCAATGAAGCGGTGCTGGCGGAACTGATCGACGAGAGTGATGCGGTGGTGCATCTGGCGGCGGCGGTCGGCGTGCAACTGATTGTGCAAAGCCCCGTGCGCACCATCGAAACCAATGTCAACGGCACTGAACTGGTGTTGCGCTGGGCGGCGAAGAAGGGAAAGACTGTGTTGATTGCCAGCACGTCCGAGGTGTACGGCAAAAGTGAGCGCGCCCCCTTCCGCGAAGACGATGACCTGGTGCTTGGTCCTTCCACAATAAACCGCTGGAGTTATGCCTGCTCCAAACTGCTCGATGAGTTTCTGGCGCTGGCGTACCACAAAGAGCGCGACCTGCCTGTGATCATTGCGCGCCTGTTCAACACGGTCGGTCCGCGTCAGACGGGGCGCTACGGGATGGTCGTGCCGCGCTTTGTTCGGGCTGCACTCCGTAATGTGCCGTTGCGTGTGTATGGCGATGGGCAGCAAACGCGCTGCTTCTGCTACGTCGGCGATACAGTGCGCGCATTGATCGCCCTGCTCGACCATCCAGACGCGGTTGGGAAGGTTTTCAACGTTGGCAATCCGCAGGAAGTGAGCATTCTCGAACTGGCGCAGCGTGTGGTGCGCCTGGCGCAGAGTTCATCACCGATCGTGCTGGTGCCCTACGAGCATGCCTACGAAGCCGGGTTTGAAGATATGCGCCGGCGCGTGCCGGATATTTCGCGTCTCACAGCGCTGACCGGCTTCCGCCCGACGCTCGATCTCGATGATATTATCCGCACGGTCATCGAGTACGAACAGGCGCACGGCGCGTGACCGCCGACACTCGTCGCCTGCACTCGTGATATACTGAGGCTATGACGACCGACGCCATCCAGACCAGTCTTATGACAGCATCGGACGCCGACCCGTTCCGTGCTGAAGCTGAATCGCGTGTGCGCGCGCTGGAAGCGGAACTGCGCCGTCTGCGCGGCGAGGAAGAATGACTGTGAAAACAGTGCCACAGTTCGATGCGCTCGTTGCCTGGTGCAAAACACACGACATTGCGCTCTGTGTGCTGTTTGGCTCACGCGCGCGGTCAGGCGCGCCCCAATAGCGACTACGATCTGGCGCTCAAACCCGGTCATCCGCCGGCGCCGCTCGACCGCGTCGCATGGCAGGTCGAGATTGAGAACCTGTTAGGTGCAGATGTCAGCCTGGTGCTGCTCACGCCAACGACCGACCCGGTGCTGGGGTGGGAGATTGCGCGCGACGGAAAACTTCTGTACGAGCGCGATCGCGGGTTGTGGATGAGTGAGCGGGCGCGTCTGTGGCATCTCTACAATGATGCATTGCCCTTTCGCCGCGCTCTTGCCGAGTCGTTGCGGTCCTATGCTGAAGAGGTGCGCCATGGCGCGTGACGTGCTCTTACGCAAACTGGCGTACCTGCGGCGATTGTTGCGCGATCTTGCGCCATTTGCGCAGATGAGTCGCGATGAGATAGAGAAGCAGCACTATACGGTTGAGCGTATTCTGGAATTGCTGGTTGGCGCCGCAGCAGATCTAACCTTTCACATCCTGGCTGAACGCGGTCTGACGCCGACATCGGATCGAGAGTCGTTTCGTCTGGCAGCGCAGGAAGGGTTGCTTCCAGGCGATCTGGCGGAACGGTTACAGCAGGCGGCGGGGATGCGCAATATTCTGGTACATCTGTACGAAACAATCGATTATGCCGTCCTTCATGCCAGTATTGCGCCAGCGCTTCACGATTTCGCGCTGTTTGTCGCCGTAGCGGAACAGTGGGAAACATCGGAGTAGCATGAACGCAGTGCGGAGGATATGACCCAGGCTCAAGCATTTTGCACAAGAGGTTGCAATCAACACGATTATGCAATTCACGCTTCACACAACACCGCTCCCCGGTGCGATCATCATCGAACCGGCGTGCTTCCGCGATGAACGCGGTTTTTTTCTGGAATCCTGGAACCGGCGCGATTTTGCAGCGCACGGCATTACCATCGACTTTGTGCAGGATAACCACTCGCGCTCGGTGAAGCATGTCCTGCGCGGTTTTCACTACCAGGATATGACCGCACCCATGGTCAAGCTGGTGCGCTGCACGCTCGGCAGCGTTCTCGACGTTATTGTCGATCTCCGGGTTGGTTCACCCACGTTTGGGCGCTGGCATGCGGTCGAATTGACGGCGGAGAATATGTTGCAGTTGCTGGTTCCGGTCGGTTTTGGTCATGCCTTTCTCACCCTCTCCGATGTTGCTGAGATTCAGTATAAATGCAGTGCCTACTATACGCCTTCCGCCGAAGGAGTCATCACCTGGAACGATCCTGATATTGGGGTCGACTGGCCCGTGACCGAACCGATTCTCTCGCAGCGCGACCGACGAGGGATGCGGTTGGCGGAGTATCTGGAACGTCCGGCGTTCAGGTTTGAGGAGGGGAACGTTGGGCGTTGAAGGTTGAACGTTGGAAGGTTGAACGTTGAGCGTTGGAAGGTTGAACGTTGAACGTTGGAACGTTGAACGTTGGTAAAGTTGAAGGTTGGGTGTTGAACGTTGAACGTTGAACGTTGGAACGTTGAACGTTAGTAAGGTTGAAGGTTGAAGGTTGAAGGTTGGGTGTTGAACGTTGAACGTTGAACGTTGGAACGTTGAACGTTAGTAAGGTTGAAGGTTGAAGGTTGGGTGTTGAACGTTGAACGTTGAGCGTTGGGCGTTGGAACGTTGAACGTTGAACGTTGAACGTGGGAACGTTGAACGTTGGAGCGTTGGAACGTTGAGCGAGGTACACGGCTATGGCAGTTCTGGTCTCTACACGAACCGAGGGCATTTTTGCGCTTTTGAATCCGCTGCATCTGGCGCGCACGCTGTGGCGACATCGCGACCTGATCGTGCAGTTGACCCGCCGTGAGATCGAGGGGCGTTATCGCGGCGCATACCTTGGCATCCTCTGGTTGCTGGCGCACCCGCTGCTTATGCTGACCGTCTACACGCTGGTGTTCGGCGTCATTTTTCAGAGTCGCTGGCCCCAGGCGCGCAGCGACAGCCTGGCAGATTTTGCGCTGATTCTGTTTGCCGGGTTGTCGGCGTACTCCTGTTTCAGCGAAACGGTCAGTCGTGCCGCCGGGTCAATCGTGAGCGTACCAAACTATGTGAAGAAGGTGATCTTTCCGCTGGAAGTGTTGCCGGTCAGCATTCTCGGTGCGGCGCTGTTCCATATGCTGGTGAGCATCGGCGTGCTGCTGGTCGCACACCTGGCACTTGGCGGCGGCATGCCGTGGACGGTCATTCTTCTGCCGCTCGTCAGCCTGCCGCTCATCTTTCTTGCCCTGGGCATCGCCTGGTTTGTCGCCAGCCTGGGGGTCTACATTCGCGATGTGGGGCAGGCAATCGGGATCGTGTTGCAGGTGATGTTTTTCCTGACGCCGATCTTCTATTCGATCGAGATAATCCCGGAGCCATTTCGCACGCTGGTGCTGCTCAACCCGATGGCGCCGGTGACCGAAAATTTCCGCCGGGTGCTGCTGTGGGGGCAGTTGCCCAGCTTCCCCGGCACGCTCTGGTGGATCCTGGGAACCGGCGTGGTGATGATGTTGGGGTATGCGTGGTTTATGAAAACACGAAAAGGGTTTGCGGATGTGTTGTGAGGGGGGAAGGGTTGAAGGTTGAAGGTTGAAGGTTGAAGGTTGAAGGTTGAAGGTTGAAGGTTGAAGGTTGAAGGTTGAAGGTTGAAGGTTGTGCGTCCAACGAATAATAGACTTCATCAAGATTCGTTTTGATTTTTGGACTGCTTTTTGCGTTTCAGCCAAATTCGGAAGTTATGCAGCCCGCAACATGTTTCCATGACCATATCCCGAAATTCGGAACAACTGAAGCGGATAATGTCGTGAATGATTCGATACCGCTTGATATCGCCGATAACATGTTCAATACGAACGCGAACGGATGAGATACGCCGGTTTTCCTCCTTTTCCTGCGGCGTGAGGGTTCCATTGCGCGGCTTCTTCTTTGGCTGCATAATCTGGACGCCAGGCAGGGTAAATCCTTGAAATCCGGCGTCTTGATAGAGAATGCTCGCGTTTGGAAGGGTGTATCCCGCTTCATCCGCAATACATTTATCGTGGACCCTTCCTTCGTAGGTGTCACTCAAAAAGTGAATAGAGCCAAACTCATCAATGATGAGAACGTTCTTAAGCGTATGTCGTTTCTTCTTACCGCTGTAATACAACTCCCGGTCGACTTTGTCGCTTGGACGGCGAATGGGACGTTCTACGCCGTCATGGATAAAAAGGGGGGCGCTTTTGTCGCATGCGACGGTTCTTCACACGACGGTTCTTCACACGACGGTTCTTCACACGACGGTTCTTCACACGACGGTTCTTCACACGACGGTTCTTCACACGACGGTTCTTCACACGACGGTTCTTCCTGCAATCGCCTCGCCAGGTCGTCGGCAGTGCGCGCAGGCAGGAGATTTTGCTGTGAAAGCGCATAGTTCAGCGCTCCGTGCAAAAGATGCACCCATTTGCTTACGTTTGATTGGCTCATTTGAAAGAGGTGTCCGTGCATCACTTGCGTTGGGTTTTGTTTTAAGTAGGTCAAAATAAAGAGCAATTTATCTTCTGTTGTCGGAAGCGGCGAGTTTGCATACGAGACGTAGCGACGACAATATCGGACGCGGCCATCAATCGTGCGACGTTTCATATACGCTTCAAATGCGGCGTGGAAGATCGGAACCAGCGCGTGGAACTCTTCAACGGTCAGTCCGGTCATAGAGCGTAATTTCTCCGGATTTTCGATAATGGATCGATACTTACACATCGTTTTTCTCCATTTTCAGATTGTACAAAAATAGTATATCACTAAATCTTGATGATGTCTAATGTTGCGGGCAAAGGCGTTGTGAGGCACACAAAGGGTCGGATGCGCAGAGATGTGGAGAAGGGATCAATTATGCTCATTGTAGTCTCTCCATCGACACACAAGTTATTGTCGTGAGGTGCTCATGAAATCGAAGTTCCTCAACTGGCGCATGTTCCTCTTGCTCTCGATCATGGCTGGTATTTCAGGTGCGGCTTCGCTGTCGCCCTTAACTGCATTCGCTTCCGGTTCTGTTGTGCACGTCGTGCCTTATGGTCTTTGAGTAATTATTCCGCTCCAGCCCGCGCAGGCGGGCTTCGCCTTGCCTAGCCGAGAGCTTCAGCTCCAGGGCTAGTTCGGTATAGCGGATTTAATTCTCAATCTCCATCATTTCGGTCACCCATTATCGCTATCGGGCATACGACCCGTGCCGAAACACACGTCGGCAAACCGTTGTATAAGGACATAGCATGCGCATCCTGTTGATGACCCCGTTTCTCACTATTGGCGGGGCTGACCGGTTGAATCTCGATGTGGTGCGGCAACTCACCGGGCGCAGGTTCCGGTTCAGCGTTGTTGCGACCCTGCCGCATGCGCACGAGTGGCGTCCGCTGTTCGAGTCGATCACTCCCGATGTTGTGACGCTCCATCCCATGATTGCGCCTGAGCAGCAACCTGCATTTGTGCGTGATCTGATCCGTTCGCGCGACATCCAGGCGCTGCTGATCAGCAACAGTCAGTTCGGCTATGTGCTGCTGCCCTACCTGCGCCGTCACTGTCCTGATGTTGTTGTCCTCGATCTGCTGCATGCAGTGGAACCGCACTGGCTCGATGGCGGATATCCGCAACTCTCGCTCCAGCAACGCGCCTGGATCGACCTCAGTATCACGGTATCGGGCGATCTGCACGACTGGATGATTGCGCGTGGCGGCGATCCGGAGCGGATCGTTGTCAGCCCGGCAGCCATTGATGTGAACGTGTGGAATCCGGCGCACTTTGACCGGGCGACCATTCGCCAGGCGTCTGGCATGCCTCTCGATCTGCCCCTGATCCTCTCCGTCGGGCGTCTCGCACCAGAAAAGCGACCGCGCCTGGCGATGCGAATCCTGCGCGATGTTGCGCAGCGCGGTGTTCCGTTCAGTGCGCTGATCATCGGCGAAGGTCCTGAACGTCCGGTGCTGGAACGCATGCTGCACGATCCGGTGCTGCGCAACGTTCGACTGACCGGGGCGCTTCCCCCGGAGCGGGTGCGCGAGGCGCTGGCAGCCGCCGATCTCCTGCTCCTGCCCTCCGCGCGTGAAGGAATCGCAATAGTGCTCTACGAAGCCATGGCAATGGGAGTCGTCCCTGTTGCAGCCGATGTTGGCGGGCAACGCGAACTCGTCACCCCCGACTGCGGCATCCTTGTCCCGCCGTCGGGCGATGAAACCACCGCGTATGCCGCCGCGATCATCGGTTTGCTGACCGATCCAACGCAGCGTGCCGCGATGGGGGCGCGTGCACGCCAACGGATCGTCGATCATTTCCGGCTCGATCTGATGGGGGACCGGATGGAAGCCTTCATGCGGCATGCAGTCGAGCATTCAGCGCGCGCGGGTCGCACCATCCCTACGCCGGAAGAAGCTGAGCGGAGCGCGATCGAAGCGATCCAGCTTGCGCGCCAGGCGCGCAATGTTGCGCGTTTGTGGGAGACCGGCGGGTATGCCGGTGACATTGATCTGTCACCAGCGCGTCGTGCTGCGCTGCGGATTGTGCGCAGCGCGCGGAAGCATCTGCGACCGTGGTACCGGCGACTCGCCGCGCACGACGACAGTCGGTTGCGGCGCGGCGTCCTGACCGTGCGCGATTGGGTGGTGCGATGGGTGTATCGCGCGTAGGGGCGCAGCGCCCCTGCGCCTGTACTGATTGTCAATCGCGCCTGCGCGTGGTACGATCAAACAGGAAATGCTTCTTGTAGAGGCGCAGCATGAGCGGTCAATTCGCGTTCGATCTGGCAGCCAGTCGAGCGTATCTCATATCCCGCCAGCAACGAGCATATCAGGTTGCGGAGCAGTTGCGGCAGGCGGCGCTGCACGCGGTGTATCGTGCTGCCCGCCTGGTTTTGCCGCGCTTCCCCGGCGTTGAGCGAGCGTATGTTTTTGGCTCAGTGCTGCGATCCGGCGCGATGCATGCCGGGTCGGACATCGACATTGCTCTTGAAGGGAGACTGAGCGCCGAAGAGTATTTCGCCCTCTGGCGAGCGCTGGAAAACGAGCTGAGCGAATGGACGGTCGATCTGGTGGAGTTGGATCAGGAGGTGCGCTTCGCAGACTTTGTACGCGAACAGGGAGCGCTGATCTATGAACGTTCAGATTCAGACGTTGAAAGCCGAAATTGCTGCCGACCTGAAGGCGATCGCTGAGATCTACGATGCACTTACTGAATACGACACCAGGCTGACCGGCGATGAGCGCGTCATTGTTCTGGCGTACTACCTGCACAATCTGTATTGCGCCTTCGAGAGCATCTTTCAGCGTGTCGCCAGTGTCTTTGGCAATCAGATTGCCGACCGGAGCGGGTGGCATGCCGGGCTGTTACGACGGATGACGCTCGATATCGATGGGGTGCGTCCCCGGTTGCTGAGCGATCAGTCGTATGATTGCCTGGATGAACTGCGTCGTTTTCGGCATCTTTTCCGCAGCGCCTACCGGATGCGTCTGGATGCTGAGCGGTTAGCGCTGGCGTATCGAAGAGCACGGGTGTTAGAGCGCATCTATCGGGCTGACATTGAGCAGTTTCTGGCATTCCTGGATGGTCTGATCCGGGTTGAGGGCGAGTAGGGATGCTATTTGTCGTGTCGCATGAAGCGCTTGCTTCCGGCGGCATGGAGACCGAAATTATGGAGATTGAGAATATAATCCGGTATACGCCTCGTGCCGTCGAGCTAATGGAGATTGAGAAATAAATCCGGTATGCGTCGCGTGCCGTCGGGCTAATGGAGATTGAGAATTAAATCCGCTCTCCCGCGCTAGCCGTCGGGCTGAAGCCCTCGGCTAGGCAAGGCGAAGCCCGCCTGCGCGGGCTGTAGCGGATTATTTACTCAAAGACCATAAGCCCTCGGCTACACGAGACGAAGCCCGCCTGCGCGGGCTAGAGCGGAATATTTCTTCAAAGACCATAAGCCCTCGGCTATGGAAGGCGAAGCCCGCCTGCGCGGGGTATGACGGATTATTACTTCAAAGACCATCATTTCGGTCACCACGTGGTGAGTGCGATTCCGAGGAGTGTTCAACCTTGTCCATCGGGTTCAACCTCTGGGAGAACTGCTACAATCCAGTATGCCGAACTGGCCGGGGGACTAAAGCCCTCGGCTATGGAAGACGAAGCCCGCCTGCACGGGCTGGAGTGGAGTAATTGTTCAAAGACCATCATAGCAGTCTTTTCAGCACGGAGTGCAGCGAGTATGGATCAGGGCGATGTGTTGCGGATTCGGCGATTGTTGCGGCAGCGACGAGAAACGCACCGGGCACATCTTCGGCAGGAAGTCGAGCGGTTGACGGGGTGCGCTGCCGCGCTGGGCGTTCAGCGCGTGATCCTGTTCGGTTCCCTGGCGCGGGATGAGGACGGTCTGACCAGCGATCTGGATTTGCTGATCGTGTGGGATACGCCGCTCGATTTTCTGGAACGCACAGTGGAATTGTATCGCCGTTTTCAACCCCGCGTCGCAACCGATCTGCTGGTTTATACTCCAGTCGAGATGACGTGGATGTCCCAAACCCCGCTGGTGCGGCTGGCTCTACAGGAAGGACGGGTGCTATATGAAGCGTGATGCCCGACAGGAAGGGTTGCGCTGGCTGGAACAGGCGGAGGCGGATCGGTACGGCGCTCAGTTGCTCTTTGACGGCGCAAGTTATCATCTGGCCTGTTTTGTAGCTCAGCAGATTGCCGAGAAGGCGCTCAAAGCCTTTATTTACACCCAGGGCGAGGAACTGGTGATCGGACATTCTGTGGAAGCGCTGTGCCGTTGGGCTGCCGAATTTGACGCTGATTTCGAGCAATTGCGGGAAGAGGTAGCCTCGCTGGACGGCTACTATATTCCTACTCGCTATCCCAATGGGCTGCCAGACAGCATCCCCGCACGGGTGTATACGCAAGCGTCGGCAGAGGAAGCATTGCGGCTGGCGGATCAAACTCTGCGCCTGGTTCAAACGAAAGTGCGCACGCAGTCGCCAGGCAACGGGGATTGATGGTCTGGTTGTATTCTGGGCGCGTTTGCCCCCTCATCCCCCCTGCCCCCTTCTCCCACACGGGGCGAAGGGGGAGGTTGGGCGTGTTTGCCCCCTCATCCCCCCGCCCCCCTTCTCCCACACGGGGCGAAGGGGGAGGTTGGGCGTGTTTGCCCTCTCATCCCCCCGACCCCCTTCTCCCACACGGGGAGAAGGGGGAGTTTGGGCGTCCTGAAGCCCAAAACGAGAGAAGGAATGCAGGGGCTTCCAAAAAACCACCCTGTAAAGAGTGGGGCATCCTGATGCCTTGAACCAGAGATGGGACGCCAGGGCATGCCGGAAAAACGCATCGCCGGGAAGCGCTCCGTCAGCCAGCAGGGCTTTCATCCGCCATTCCATTGCTCTTCATGGAACTGTTCACCCCTGGGGTAACACACGCACACGGAGCGAGGGCGTCACGCCCTCGTCGCGTCTCCGAGGGCAAGATGCTCTCGCTCCCGGGAGAAATGTGAGCGCGTACCTCTTCATCATATCTTGACATCTGACCTGAGTCGTGCTACTATCGCGCACGCTGAAGAAACCAAACATAACACACGTGCACATGATGGGTATCTGACCAGACGCAGGCAGCATGACAGTTTCTGCTCCAGAGATTGCATTTCAGGAAACGATGCCGATTTCCCCTCCGACCGACGATGTCGTCATCAGTGTGCGCAACGTCGGTAAGATGTACCGCATCTACGACCATCCGCAGGACCGACTCAAGCACATGCTGCTGTGGCGTTTCGGGCGGCATTACGGGCGCGAATTCTGGGCGCTGCGCAATGTCAGTTTCGAGGTGCGGCGCGGTGAGATGGTGGGGATCATCGGGCGGAACGGGAGCGGCAAGAGCACGCTGTTGCAGATCATCGCCGGCACGCTGGCGCCGACTGAAGGCGAGGTGCAGGTGAAGGGGCGGGTGGCGGCGCTGCTGGAGTTGGGGAGCGGCTTCAACCCGGAGTTCACGGGGCGCGAGAATGTGTATCTCAACGGTGCGATCCTGGGGTTGAGCCGGGAGGAGATCGATGCACGCTTCGATGACATTGCCGCATTCGCGGACATCGGCGAGTTTATCGATCAGCCGGTGAAGTTCTACTCCAGCGGCATGGTGGTGCGGCTGGCGTTTGCAGTGCAGGTGCATGTCTCTCCCGATATCCTGATCGTCGATGAAGCGCTGGCTGTGGGGGATATTGCGTTTCAGTCGCGCTGTCTTGACAAGATCAAGCAACTGACCGATTGTGGTGTTACGATTGTATTTGTTACGCATGACATCGGGACATTTCAGAACCTGTGCACTTATGGATATCTACTTCACCATGGAATGCTGTTTAGCAGCGGTCGACCTGCCCAGGTTGCGATGCAGTACTACGAACTGATGCGAGAGAGTGAGCATGCCCGCCAGCGCCTGATGGCGTCACCTGGCGACGCCGAAGAGGTGCAGCATGAACTGCGTCGCCGCGAGGAGGAGATCAAACGAAAGACTGGTGCAGGCGAGTACCGGTTTGGTACGGGCGCAGCACGAATTGTGGACTATTGTGTGCTGGATACGGAAGGTCGCGAGACGGCCTCTCTTTTTGTCGGCAAACCTTTTCGGGTGGTGACGACGATTGAGTTTTATGATCATGTCGAGAATATTGCGATTGGTATTATGTTTCGTAACGCGCAGGGGCAGAACCTTATGGGGATGCACTCCTATATAGAGCACCGTGTTAATTTCGGTCCGCACGATGCCGGTGAGCGTCTGGAGATCGGTTGTGAACAGATCATGCTCCTCAATCCCGGAGACTATCTTCTCAATATCGGTATTGCTGATTTCCGCAGCGATTATGACTTTACCAACCTTGACTCTCGCAATAACCTGATGAAGGTGACGGTGGCTGGCAAGCCGCTCGGATACGGGTTGATCCATACACGTCCGCTATTCTGGAGTGGTGGCAGAACGCCAGTTCAATCCTGGCAGAGTATGGCGTGGAAGTCGTGGGAGGAGTGGACGCTGGAGCGTTGTGAAAAATATGCGCCCGATGCGCGTCGTATTCTGGAGATCGGTGGTCAGGGCGCGGAACTGGCGCGGTTTCTTGCTCAACGGGATCGTCAGTTGACGACGCTGAATTTTCCAACCGGCGATATTTGCCGTCCGACGCCTTATGTCGATAGCGCATTCGATCTGATTGTATGTAAAATGACATTCGAGCATCTGTACGATCCGTTCGCCGCTGCCGCCGAAATAACCCGATTGCTGGCGCCGGGCGGTATCTTGTTACTCTCAACCGTATGGTCCTGGCGGTATCACACGGCGTCGGGCTTTGATGATTACTGGCGCTTTTCGACTGCGGGGCTTATGCAACTCTTTCCGCGCCTTACAATCGTTGAAACAGGATATGATCTGGACGATCGGCGCAAAGATTGTCGCTTTGATGGGGTGCCGGTAGATGAACTTGGCGGGTGGCGTGAGCACTGGTACGTGTACCTTGTCGCAAAAAAGCCGGACATTTCAGAATCCTTGTCAGATCAGGTCATGCCATACCGTTTTCCGCGTCACGTTCTCAATTACACCCTCAATGACATCAAAACGATATACGAATCGATTCTCGCAGATCCTGTTATCCAACCTGTTATCGACGAGATTATGAGTCATACGAATGAATCAGTGCGAGAAAGGGGTATTGCGAGTGGTGCAACTGAAGAGCGCGCTTTGCCCGGCGATCCACAATTCGTATCGACAGGCTATTATCGAATGATGCTCGGTCGGTATGCGTTCGCGGGTGCAATGTTTTGTCGTGGCGCCGAAGTTCTTGACGCAGGAAGCGGGTTGGGATGGGGCGCATTTCTGGTGTCGCATTTCGCGCGAAGGGTAACTGCTTTTGATAGAGAGCCGGAACTTGTTGCTTTTTGCCGGGAAATCTGGCGTGCGCAAAACATTCTCTGGTCTGTCGGTGATATGTGTGACCTCTCGTTTTTGACCGACATGCGCTATGATGTTGTGCTTGGTATGGAAGTTATTGAGCACCTTTCCCGTGATGATGGCGAGCGGTATATTGCTGAAGCGGCGCGCGTGGTGCGTCCTGGAGGTGTTTTTATCGGCACTTCATATTTTCCTGTGAGTCGTGATGAGGCGCTGGCTGCGCAGGCTAACAATCCTGCGCATCTGCATATTTTTACGTCTGATGAGATGCTGATGCTTCTTCGCCGGTACTTCAGTAATGCGGTCATTATCGGTTCCTGGATGTTTATTGCAGTGAGGTGATGGCATGGCTGAGCGCGCTCATCCTGACGATCCAGCCTTTCGTGGAACGATCTACGAAGCGTGTCTTCGTGAGCGTTATGCCTTTTGCTTGCCGTTTGTCCATGGTCGAGATGTGCTTGATGTTCCTTGCGGGACAGGATGGGGCAGTTCACTGCTGTCCGGCTATGTTTCTCTCACCGGTCTTGATATTGATCACGACGCTATTGACTACGCGAGAAAGCATTATGCCGGTATTCGCTTTATTGAAGGTTCGATGTGCCAGTTGCCTTTTGAGGATGCCAGTTTTGATACGGTTGTGTGCCTTGAGGGGTTAGAGCATGTCTATCTGAGCGATGCACAGCGCTTCTTGCATGAAGCGCACCGGGTTCTACGCGAGCATGGCATCCTGGTAGTAACGGCGCCATTGCTCAACAATGGCAGGCATTCATCGAACCCTTACCATCTGTACGAATTTGTCGCTGCTGAGCTGAAATCGTTGCTTTCGCGTTATTTCATCCCCATCCACTGGGAGATTATCCAGGGAGGCGATGGACCGGAAGCGCGTTTTGTCGGTCAGCGTAAGGCGGTTATTAATGCTGGAGCATTCAGGATGGCTTCATCGTTGATGTTCGATCGCGTCTACGACTGGGTGCTATCGCTCACCGGAGAGCGCGGAGTGCGTTTTACCGCCGGTGGCGAAGAAAGTATTATTGCGACCAGTTGCGCAGTGCTGATACTTGAAGGAATAGATCGCTTGCAGGATGTGTCGTCCTCCCTGCGCAACCAGTGGATCGCCTATCTCCAGAGTTGTCAGCGCCCCACCGATGGTTTATTCGTTGATCCGTTGCTGGAACGTTTCCCGATCGAGAGCGCAATCCACGATCAGGCGTATGTGCTCGATCAGACAACCTATCTTGCTTTGCAGGCGCTTGATGCGCTGGGTAGCGCCCCGATTCATCCGGTATCGGTTCAAGAGCGCTGGCCCAATCCACAGGCATTTATCGCCTGGATGGAACGTCTGGACTGGTCGAATGCCTGGTTGCAGAGCAATCGGGTGATGTTTGCGCTGGCGTTCCTGGTGCATGCCGTCGAACAGTGCAATCAACGGGAAGCAGCGTCAATCTATCACGCCGCACTCGACTGGCTTGATGCAACACAGGACCGCGAAACTGGCGTGTGGGGAACACGTCATGGTGCGTCATTGCTCAACGGGATGGCAGCCGCTTACCATTTTCTGCCATTTTATGAGTATGTGTGTCGTCCGATTCAGTGTATCAATCAACTGATTGATACAACACTTGCGTTGCAGCAATCGGATGGCTTGTTTGGTTCAGGACTGGGGGGTGGAGCATGTGAAGACCTCGATGCCATCGTAGTGCTCGCGGTTGCGGCACGTTACAGCCGCTACCGGGCTGAGGAGGTGAAGCGAGCAGCCATACGCGCTTTCTGGGCGTTGTGGAATGCGCAAAACGAAGATGGAGGATTCGGGTACGCAATTCGTAGCGATGATCAGGTCTATCGCTTCAGTAGCTGGGGCGCAGCAGAGAGCCGTGTGTGTTCGAGCGATGTCTGGTCGTCCTTGGCGCGGCTCGTTGCCCTGGGTACGATCCGGCACTGGTTTCCCGATGATACGCCTTCTTTGCCTTTGTGGCGTTTTCGGCGTTGGCCGGCTTTGGGATATCATCGATCAACCGATAGACTGGACGATAATGAGCGGGCACGCTTGAAGATATGGATGCGTCCGCTCCCTGCACCCGAACGCCATACCGGGACTGAACCAGGGGTAAGTGTTATCATTCCCTGCTACAACCTGGGGCGCTATCTCTACGAGGCGCTGGCTTCGGCTTTGCAACAAACATTGCAACCGCTGGAAGTTATCGTTGTCGATGATGGCTCGACCGACGACTACACCCGTCTGGTTCTTGACACGATCGACCATCCGCAGGTGCGCGTCATCCGCCAGGAGAACTGCGGGCTGCCCGCTGCGCGCAATGCGGGTATTCGCATGGCTCGCAGTCCATTCATTTGCTGTCTTGACGCCGATGATCGCTTGCTTCCCACGTATTTTGAGCGAGTATTGCCATTACTGGAGTCTGATCCGCAGGTGGGATTTGTCACCGGTCACTACCGTGAATTCGATGGACGATCAGGAGTGGTGGCGCCTTCAACCTGCGCGTTACCCGATATGCTGGTCGTCAATCGAGCGATAGTCACGTCACTGTTCCGTCGGGAAGCATGGGAGCGTGCTGGCGGGTACTGCGAAGAATTGAGCGGAATGCACGACTGGGATCTCTGGATTGGCATCCTCGAAGCAGGATACCGTGCAGAGGTCGTGCCTGAGATACTGTTCGAGTATCGGGTACGTCCCGGCTCTATGTATGCCACGACCAGCCAGCCAGAGAACTATGCCCGCCTTGTCGGGCAAATAGTTGAGCGTCATGCGTCCCTCTACCAGCATTGGTGGCGTGATGTGGTCGTTCTGTACGCTCGTGAACACGCCAGTCTTGCTGCATATGCTGAAGGACAGGGACGGTTGTCGTCGCAGATCAGGAGCAACAGTGCGCAGCAGGCGGCGAACTGGAAGCGTGCGGCGGAAGAGCGCGCGGCGTGGATGGCGGAACTGGAAGCGGCGCGCGATTACCACGCGCAGCAGGCGGCGAACTGGAAGCGTGCGGCGGAAGAGCGCGCGGCGTGGATGGCGGAACTGGAAGCGGCGCGCGATTACCACGCGCAGCAGGCGGCGAACTGGAAGCGCCTGGCGGAAGAGCGCGCGGCGTGGATGGCGGAACTGGAAGCGGCGCGCGATTACCACGCGCAGCAGGCGGCGAACTGGAAGCATGTGGCGGAAGAGCGCGCGGCGTGGATGGCGGAACTGGAAGCGGCGCGCGATTACCACGCGCAGCAGGCGGTGAACTGGAAGCGTGCGGCGGAAGAGCGCGCGGCGTGGATGGCGGAACTGGAAGCGGCGCGCGACTACCACGCGCAGCAGGCGGCGAACTGGAAGCATGTGGCGGAAGAGCGTGGGGCGTGGATAGCGGAATTGGAGCGCGGCTACATCCGTGTGCCGCGCAGTCGTGCCGTATGGCGCCGGTTGATGCAACGCAAACGAGTAAGATCCACATGACTCGCGTCAGTATTGTTATTCCATGCTACAACCTTGGCGAGTATCTGCAGGAAGCGCTCGATAGCGCACTGCAACAAACGCATGCCGATCTTGAGGTGATTCTGGTTGACGATGGTTCAACCGATCCCGCAACCATACGAACCATCGATCAACTTGCACCTCACCCGCAGCTGCGTGTTTTTCGCACGCCTAATCAGGGAGTGGCGCGCGCCCGGAACTATGGCATTTCCCTGGCGACAGGGGCGTATGTCCTGCCGCTTGACGCCGATGATCGTATTCTGCCGGAGTATGTTGCGCGTGCGGCTGCAATTCTCGACGCCAATCCCGGAGTTGCGTTCGTCGGGTGTCACTATCGAACGTTTGGCTTGCGTCAGTCCGAGTATCGGCCAGCAGCGTATCGCTTACCGGACATGCTGGTTGAGAATGTCGCGCCGGTGACATCCCTGTTTCGTCGTTGCGTATGGGAAGAGGTGGGCGGCTACTGCCCGGAGTTGAATAGTATTGAAGATTGGGACTTATGGATCGGTATGTTGGAGCGAGGGTATCGGGGTGAAGTCGTGCCCGATATTCTCTTCGAGTATCGTGTGCGCTCGAACTCTAATCTTTCGCAGATTCGTCAACCAGAGTTATACCAGAAGCGTCTCCAGTTGCTCTACGCACGCCACGCCGGGTTGTATGAACAGTATCGCGCAGAGGTGCTGGCGTTGAAGGATCTGCTCTTTGCCCATCAACTTGCCTATACCCACTGGCTCGAAGAGCAACGCTGCGCCTGGGAGCAGGTGGCACAGGAGCGGTTGGAAATGATCACGCGATACGACCGGAATTGGGCCGTCCGGGAGCAGCGTCGCCAATGGTGGAGATATCAGATCGGGCGCGTGCAGCGAGTCCTGGCGCAACATCCCGATCCCATACATCGGATGCAGGCGCTGACAAAAGGAGGGCTGCGAGTTCTGCGGCGAAAACTGTCGCCATACCTGCAGCGCGTATCGTGGAGAAAGGTCCTCTAGGAACAGGTGTGTGTTGGTGATAATGACAGGGTATCGTTATGTTTCTGATCACAAGAAACGGTGTGGATAGTCGTCGTTTGACTCAAAACGCAGAACACTTTGATGCCATTGCCGGCAGTGTCTACGATGAGAGCATCCCGGAGCACATCATGCGGCATTTGACTAGGCGTCGTGTCAATCTTGTACGACGGGTGTTGCCTGCTGGTGGTGTATTGGATGTTGGTTGCGGCACGGGACGCTTTTTGAGCGCTCTCCCCTCGGATGTGTATCAGCGGTTTGGTATAGATGTATCGCCTGGCATGATTCGGACTGCTTATCATAGGGACGCTTCGTTACGGTGTTGTGTCGCCAGTGGTACTGCTCTTCCTTATGCAGATGAGAGTTTTGACGTTGTGTTCTGTGCAGCAGTACTGCATCATATTGCTGATCCTGTGGCAGTAAAGCAGACGATTGTGGAGATCATACGAGTTCTTCGAAGAGGCGGCTTTGCTGTTATTTGGGACCACAATCCGTTGAACCCATACTGGCCCCTACTTATGCGCCGTGTACCGCAGGATACTGGTGATGAACGCCTTATACCGCGGCGTGAAATAGCAGCAGCACTCAGTGATATCAGTGGAATGTATCCTCTCAACGTCCGATGGCGTTGCATGACCTTCATCCCCGATTTTGCCCCAGAGTGGGGTTTGCCAGTGTGGAGATGGATGGAACAGATTCTTGAACAGATACCTCTCATTCGCAATCTTGCGGCTCACAATGTCGCTCTGGTATATCGACTACCGACTTAGTGAAAGGAAGAGTCCATGTGGGAAGGTAAGACGGTCTCAGTTATCTTGCCGACGTACAACGAGAAGGACTCAATTCGTAAGTGTGTTGAGGATTTTTTTGCTACAGGTTTCGTTGATGAGGTGGTGGTTGTGAACAATAACGCCGTTCCGGGAACAGCGGAAGAAGTGATGAATACTAAAGCACGGCAGGTATTCGAGAAACGGCAGGGATATGGTTATGCCATTCAACGCGGTCTTGAAGAGTCAAGAGGAGATATACTGGTAATCTGTGAACCTGATGGTACATTTCGGCCTAAAGATATTCTTCGCTTCTTATCATACGCTGATGAATTTGATGTTGTTCTTGGCACCAGAACAACACGAGAGCTTATTGGTGAACGCGCTAATATGGGCTTTTTCTTGCGATGGGGAAATTGGGCGGTTGCAAAAATGATCATGCTTCTCTTTAATACGACGAGCCTGAGTGACGTTGGGTGTACGTTTCGACTGCTTCATCGCCACGTTTACCAGCAAATACGACCATATTTTTCAGTAGGGACATCCCACTTTGGGGTGGAGATGATGCTTATCATTTTTATGCAGAAATTTCGCACTATTGAGATCAGCGTTAATTATTTAGAGCGAGTGGGTGTTTCATCTGTCACCGGGGATATTAAAAAAGCAGTAGTACTGGGTGTGACGATGATAGCTTTTACGCTTCGTTTTTACCTGCTTCATGTCATACTACGTCGAGAAATTCCCAAAAGTGTGGAACTTGATACAAGTCATGATCCGTATATCGGTTCTTAAGAGAGGGGTCACGGAACGGAGCATATGAATAGCGTTCTTGAAGAAAGTTATGTCAAGCAGCGCTCTTATGCGTGGCTTGTATCTTCTTTACTCTTTTTTCTGGCATCGATGCTCATGATCTTTTTTGCTGTCCCATCTCTCGGTAAACCATATATTATGGACGAAATGGAGTATCCTTCCGTCGCTCAAGCGATTTTAGAAACTGGGAAGCCTGTTTATTACCGTGGTGAATTGACGCCCGAGAATATTGGTCTTTGGCACCCTCCTCTATATATAGCATGGTATGCATTCTGGTTCAATATTTTCGGTTCTTCTGTGCAGTCCGCCCGATTTTTTGGCGCATTTAACGCTATCATCTTATTTTTTATTATGTTTGTGTTTACATTGAGAAGATGGGAATTTCAAAGAAACTCTTCTCCATTTTTTGTGTGGCCATTAGCGCTATTTCTTGCTATTGTCGCTGCCGCGACATCTCCGTTATTTGTTCAAGGATCTACTCTTCCTGATATCGACACGCAAGTTCTTCCTCTGGTTTTGGTGGGTTTTCTTTTGTTTGTCTTTGAAATGCGCCGTACTAGGCATTTCGATTGGGTTTATCTGGTTTTTCTCGTGTTTGGCGTAGTAATTCAAATCTATGCAAAAATTTCCACCTTGCTTTTGTTGATTCCAACACTTATCGTTTTTGAGATCATGAATGTAATAGGCGAAAAAAGATTGTTCAATTTTCGATTTCGTCGTTTAAAACGGATGAATGGACATCTCTTTGCATTCCTTTTCTTGGTCAATTCGGGCTGGTATAGCGTCTTATTAAGAGTTCTCTGGGTAATTGTTGCCATATTTGTTTCGTTTACCCTTTTTGTTGCAAGCTGGTTTGTTATTGCGAATATCTGGGGTGTTGATTATAGAAATCCCTTTTTCTATCTCAGTTATTCTTCAAATAATCCCTTGAATTTCGCTGGATCAAGTGGACTGGGTTCGGTCGTTTTTACGATTATTAGTGATATGAGATCTCATTTCAGTTATGCTGTAACATGGATAGGAATTCCCGTACTGTTATTTGTCTTTATCGTGACGGTTATTGAACTGCGCAATTCACAGAAGGGGCTTTTTTGTCGATCCGAGCGTTTTGCTCTATTAGTGTTCTTTACTTCCTTACTCCTCTTGTATCTTATTCTCCGTCCGGCGCCCTTTGTATTCCCGAAATACTGGCCACCGCTGATTCCGGTTATTTCTCTTCTTATCGCCGACTTTTTGATGTCTTTCGATAACAGGCGACGCTTTTTTGTTGTCTTGTTGCTATTATTCGTAGGAACTATAGTACATCAGGTGTATATTCAGATTAATCCAGTAACAAGCGGTCGGGACTTTATTCTCACCTTATACACTGAATGGCCCAAAGAGCCGCTTGTGTATCAATGGCAAATATTACCTCTGATAGTTGCCTTGATCGTATCAGTTATCGTTGCACTTTTTATGAAGGATGATATTCTCGGTTTTCTGGCTGTCGGTGCGCTTGTTGTTGTATTGGGATGGCAGATCAATGTAGTGACACATCAGATGCGAGTTTCTTATTCGACAACGTATATGTACGGCGAACAATCTATTGATGATGTAACTGACTACTTAAGACGAAGTTTGCCCGACGGTGCGATCGTGATCGCCCCGAAAGATGTAGGTTACAGGTTGCAGGATCGATGGCGGTATATCGAACTGTACGCCGATCCCAGACCTTATCTTGATCGTCCGGGTGTGCAAGTGCTGGTCATGCGGACGAATGACTACTATGGTAATACTATTCGTGATACGCCGGAAATAGCCTCAGAAGTAGCGAGTCGATTCGATCTTGATGCAACTATCGGGAGTTTTTCCGTATTTTTGCGGAAACCGTGATAGTACTATGAGTGGCGATAGCACCAACCACACACCGATTCTGTGGCAGGCGATGAGTGCTGCCTGGATCAGAATCTTGCTACTATTCCCGTCACTGCTTGTGAGCGGCGTTGTGGTTGCAGCAGCGCTCCAGCACATTGTGTTTCTCGACACATTAGACTTCATCAAGATTCGTTTTGATTTTTGGACTGCTTTTTGCGTTTCAGCCAAATTCGGAAGTTATGCAGCCCGCAACATGTTTCCATGACCATATCCCGAAATTCGGAACAACTGAAGCGGATAATGTCGTGAATGATTCGATACCGCTTGATATCGCCGATAACATGTTCAATACGAACGCGAACGGATGAGATACGCCGGTTTTCCTCCTTTTCCTGCGGCGTGAGGGTTCCATTGCGCGGCTTCTTCTTTGGCTGCATAATCTGGACGCCAGGCAGGGTAAATCCTTGAAATCCGGCGTCTTGATAGAGAATGCTCGCGTTTGGAAGGGTGTATCCCGCTTCATCCGCAATACATTTATCGTGGACCCTTCCTTCGTAGGTGTCACTCAAAAAGTGAATAGAGCCAAACTCATCAATGATGAGAACGTTCTTAAGCGTATGTCGTTTCTTCTTACCGCTGTAATACAACTCCCGGTCGACTTTGTCGCTTGGACGGCGAATGGGACGTTCTACGCCGTCATGGATAAAAAGGGGGGCGCTTTTGTCGCATGCGACGGTTCTTCACACGACGGTTCTTCACACGACGGTTCTTCACACGACGGTTCTTCACACGACGGTTCTTCACACGACGGTTCTTCACACGACGGTTCTTCACACGACGGTTCTTCCTGCAATCGCCTCGCCAGGTCGTCGGCAGTGCGCGCAGGCAGGAGATTTTGCTGTGAAAGCGCATAGTTCAGCGCTCCGTGCAAAAGATGCACCCATTTGCTTACGTTTGATTGGCTCATTTGAAAGAGGTGTCCGTGCATCACTTGCGTTGGGTTTTGTTTTAAGTAGGTCAAAATAAAGAGCAATTTATCTTCTGTTGTCGGAAGCGGCGAGTTTGCATACGAGACGTAGCGACGACAATATCGGACGCGGCCATCAATCGTGCGACGTTTCATATACGCTTCAAATGCGGCGTGGAAGATCGGAACCAGCGCGTGGAACTCTTCAACGGTCAGTCCGGTCATAGAGCGTAATTTCTCCGGATTTTCGATAATGGATCGATACTTACACATCGTTTTTCTCCATTTTCAGATTGTACAAAAATAGTATATCACTAAATCTTGATGATGTCTATTGCATGCGCTATTGCCGGGCTTGATCGCAACCGCTCTGCTATCCGGCGTTTTGGTGTTTATCCTTCCCAGGTTGGCGCAGGAACTGCAAGTCTGCGATCCATCTCTGCGTCATATTATCATTGGCTTGATAGCAGGCGGCATGGTTGTTGTGTTCTTTTCCACGCCCGCTCCGGCGCCGCATACACTCACGTGGCACTGGGATGCTGGTCAGCAGGCTGGCGCTCCGGCGCCGGTGTTTTCCGGCGCCAGTTGGGATGGGGTCAATCGCTCAGTCATTGAGCTGCACGCAACCGATGATTCCAATGCAACGCTGTATGGCGTCTGGCGGGCTGAAGCGGCGCTGGATGAGATCGCAGGCATGCGACCGGCGCGAGTGGAACTCTGGTTGACACAGCCATCCTGGGCGGTGATCGACCCGGCGACCGGCAATCCGGGGCCGAATGTCGACGGCGTTGATGTGACAATCAGCGTACAGCGCGAGCAGGAAACGCTCCTGGAGCGCCACATTGCGCTCGATCCACCGGCAATCCCTGAGCAACGGGCCTGGCACAATGTCGTGCTGAATCTTCCGCCAGACTCAGAGCGCCTTGTGGTGGATGTACAGACGCGTAAAACATTCGATAGCGACCGGGTATGGGTCACAGAAGCGGTTGTCAGGCCGGCATGGAACAGTATGCTCGATCGAGTTGCGCTTGCGTTGATCGTGGTGTTCGCTGTGTCAACCCTGGCGTTTGCGGGGCGTCTGCCACAGATCGTCAGCGCGTCTCGCCGCGTATCGGTGTTCTTTTCGAACTATGGATATCTGCTGGTTGGAGTGGCGTGTCTCTGGCTGGGTTATCTGCTGGTGTGGCAACGGGGGTTGTATGTTGATGACTATAGTCTCAAGAATTTAGCTGTGGATCTGATCACAGGTGATCGCAGACCCATATTTGATTGGAAATCGAATCCTAATTTTCCAGCGCGTCTTCTAACCTGGATTGTCTTACCACAGATAGCAGCTCTCGTTCCAGATCATGAGTTGATTGTACGAATACTTATGGCGCTAATCACCGGGATCAATGCATTTTTGCTTGGTTTTCTCGTATACAAAATGACCACCTCATGGATTGGGGGCACCATAGCAGGATGGGGATTCCTGGTGCATCCACATAACGAAGTGCCTTTCTGGATTGGTACAGGGGGTTATCTACTTGCGACAATGTTTATAATGATATCATTAATTGCGCTATGGCTCAGCCTGGAGCAATCTAGTCATCCTTATTTATGGATCGCAATCAGCGTTATATCGCTACTATCTTCATACATGTTTAGCGAGAATGGTGGCTATATTCTGATATTGCTGCCAATATTTGTATTGATTGCCATACTACGGCAATCAGCGTATTTATGTGCAGTTAAACGCGCTATCGTCGTGTTTATGGGATTTGTAGTCATAACTGTTTTCTATGTCACCTTTGTTGCGTCATCATCAGCAGTTGTTCAAAATCGAGGAGGATTGGATATTAATCCAGGACGCATACTTCAGCGCGTCATTGGATATATCCCGTCCATCTACTGGATCTTTATAACGTTTGGTCTATATGGCGAGGCGTTCTCGCTGGGTATTACAGAGATTAGTAACTCATGGTTTGCTACTTTGGCTCTAGGCTGTATTGTTGGACTTGTTTTCCTGAGCATCTTGACCTGGAAAAGCAAACAATATCACGATAGAAATATCGTTATCCCTGCAATCATATTAGTTTTATTGGGGGTAGTGTGGACTCTGAGTAGTCTCAGTCTTCCATATGCACTTGCCCCAAATCAAGTATACGAACGCCGCTTTTTTTACCAACCGACTGCCGGTGTAGCAACCACTTTATCTGGTGTAACTGTTCTTTTAATTAGTATGATACGAAAAAGATTCCTGGAACAAGTAGTAGTTGCCGGAGGTGCCCTGACGCTACTTTTGGCTTCAATCTGTACCTTGGGATTCGCAAGAACCTACGCGGAACGTAACCGACTTGATGAACTGCAGCTTGAGACGCTTCGACGTACTGCTCCTTCCGAAATGCTGCCTTTGGGCACCTTTATTGTTCCTTATCTTAGTGATGAGCGTCTTTTTGGACGTAATGATGGTCTTTCGATGTATGTCTTTGGAGTGATGGAGACTCCGTGGAGTGCATATCAAGCCTTGCGAATGATCTATAAACGTAACGATCTAATGCCGTTGGTTGCAAATCGGTGGGCTCCAATGCGATTTTCTGTTGATCTTGAGGCCGATCCGGATCATCGGTTACGAATACAAGGTCGACCAGTTCCAGTTAATAATCTTCTGATGTATCAGTATAGGGATGGTAAGGTGTACATTATTACACGTGTGACTCTCCAAACATTAAGTGGTAAGCATTATGTGTTTGATCTGCCGTTAGCGCAAAAGATATCAGAAATGGGATCTCCAGCAATTCATGATCTGGTCATACGCATTGATGATACTCTATGAGACGAACAATCACCATTGTCAGTCCCGTTTATAACGAGTGCGAGATAATTACCACCTTCTACGCCGAATTGAAGAAGGTGCTTGATGCAATCGCAGATTCGTATGAATCGACCATCTGTTTTGTGGTTGATCGCAGCACTGATGGGACGCTCGATATATTGCGGGACATCGCAAGAGTTGATCGAAGTGTGCGTGTAATAGCAATGACGGGTCGGTTTGGACATCAAATGTGCCTGCTAGCTGGCATAGATTATAGTGACAGCGACGTTCTTATTATGCTTGACAGTGATTTACAGCATCCGCCAGATCTCATTCCAATTATGCTACGCTATTACGAAGAGGGCTACGATGTTGTCTACACCATACGTGAAGATACGAATGATGTTCATTTTGCTAAACGTGTAGCTTCTAAATTATTCTACCGCCTCTTAAATCAGATATCTCAGGTTCCTATCAACGAAAATGCTGCTGATTTTCGGTTGATATCCCGACGCGTAGTCAAGGTGTTTCAAAAACGTATCCGCGAGAGAAATCTGTTCTTGCGTGGTTTTTTTGAATGGATGGGCTTTCGAAGCATCGCAGTGCCGTTCAAAGTTCGTAAACGAGCCGGAGGGTTCAGTAAGTATTCTTTCACTCGCATGTTTCGTTTTGCGCTTGATGGTGTAATATCGTTCAGTAAGCAACCGCTACGAGCTGCAACAGTTTTTGGTCTTTTGATTGCTTTGTTCGGTTTCCTTCTGTCTTTCGTTACCGCTGTTCAATATTTCATATTCAGTTCGTTTCCATCTGGATGGACGACTCTTGTAGTACTAATGTCGATATTTAGCGGTACTCAGCTTGTCTTTCTGGGCGTTATTGGCGAGTACATAGGTGCAATTTTCGATGAAGTCAAAGCGAGACCGCACTACATTATCGACGAATTGATAAACTTCAACGAAAACACCGAGGAAAACTGAGATAATTACACTCTATTTTCAGGAAGATTTATATCATGCCTACTTGCATAGTTTGTCGTTCAACACAGCACCTTCTGTTCTATGAAGGAATTCTCCGTTGTTCAGAGTGTGGTCATGTTTTTGCTGATGTTACTTTGGACGATGAACGTCTGTGGAGTATTTATCGAAGAGATTATTTTTTTGGTGAGGAATATAGTGATTATGTTGCGGACCAGCGAGTTATTCAAAAGAATTTCCGAAAAAGACTTTCAGTTTTGCGGAGATTTATCAATCCAGAGAAGCATAGTCGCTTGCTTGAAATAGGCTGTGCTTATGGATTCTTTCTCGATCTGGTTCGAAAACAATTCAAAATTGCCGTTGGACTGGATATATCTGAAGATGGTGTTCGTTATGCACGTGAAGAACTTGGGGTTGATGCTTATCAGGTCGACTTTTTGCATTACGATTGCTCCCCTCAGATATTTGATGTTATCTGCATGTGGGATACAATAGAGCATATTCGTGATCCACATCTATATATCGAAAAGGCATCCTCAGTCATGTCTTCAGGTGGTCTGCTGGCTCTAACTACAGGAGATATTGAGAGTCTGTTATCAAGGCTTCAGCGGGAGCGCTGGCGCATGATTCACCCGCCAACTCACATACACTATTTCTCAAGGCGTACAATTGAACGTTTATTGCGTCAATATGGCTTTGAAATCGTTTATAACCGTTATTGTGGTTTCTTTAGGAGTATTGATAATATATTCTATAACTTGTTTATACTTCGCCAAAAAAACCATATATTTATAATATTATCAGAAAATCCGGTCTTAGTCGATTTGATTTCTATATTAACTTATATGATATTATGTTTGTGATTGCTCGGAGATGCTGAATTCCAATTTTATGCGAAATATTTTATTTCATCGTTCCTGGTGGTTGTCGCTAGCGTTCATTATCTCATCAGCTACACTCGTTCTGGCGCTAAGAGATGTCGATCTTTGCAGATCGTTTACCATAGTGCAGCACGCGAATCCAGGTTTGCTCGCTTTGGCAGGAATAGTATTTAGCGGATCATATGTGGTGCGTGCATTGCGATGGTATATGCTCCTCGAAAATGAGTGTAACATGAAACCGCGAGTCGTGTTCTGGGCTACGACTATTGGATATCTTTACAATAGCCTGCTACCAGCTCGAGCCGGAGATGTTATTCGAGCACTTGCTGTTAGCTATTGGACGGGTGTTAGTAAGAGCTTCGTCCTTGCCTCCGTGTTTGTTGAGCGCATTGCCGAGGTTACAGGGATTGCTCTGGTCAGTCTATTAGTGCTAAGCGTAACAGAGGGAGCGCCTGATTGGATCAATATGGCTGCACGCTTAATGACAATCCTGTCTGGTGTTGGCATTGCGATACTGTTTTTAGTACCGGATGTGGGAAAAAGGATTGGAAGGAGCCTTTCTATCACACCTGTACATCACCCTCGTTGTGAACGTGTTATCCAGACTTTCCAGCAAGTGTTGCGTGGTTTTCGCACATTACGGGATGCTATGCAAGTTGCACGACTCGCGGTTGTTACGATGATGATATGGTTTTTAGAGACATGGTTCACCATTTTGATAGCACAGGCACTAGGTCTCCCCATCGGGGGCGCAATAGGTTTGCTGCTGCTATGCGCTCTCAGTCTTGCAAGTGTTGTTCCATCCACTCCTGGCTCTATCGGTGTCTTTCAATTTGTCGCAGTTACAATGCTTACTCCCTTTGGCTTCTCACCAGACGATGCGATTGCGTATATTGTTATGTTTCAACTGGTTCAGTATTTGATGGTTATGATATGGGGAGGTTTCGGTCTATGGCGTCTTGCTGCTTCGGGTTTGTCGCTCCGTCGTCTTCGTGAGGAGACGACCACTATACGGCAGGAGGTTAATCATGACTGATCGAGTATAATTGCGAAGCCAGTAGACAAGCGCTGGATCGGAGTATTCATCATGGTATCAACAGACACTGTCCTCGTTACCGGCGCAGGCGGGTTCATCGGCAGTCATCTGGTCGAAGCTCTTGTTGCTCGTGGTTTCCGTGTGCGTGCGTTTGTGCGCTACAATGGGCGCGGTGATCCAGGGTTGTTACGCGACCTGCCATCCGACATGCGCGCGCAGATCGAGATCATTTTCGGCGATCTGCGCGACAGTCATGCGGTTCATGAAGCAACACGCGGCGTCGATACGATTTTTCATCTGGGAGCGCTCATCGCCATCCCTTATTCATATGTGCATCCGCGGGAAACTGTCGAAACCAATATCATCGGCACGCTGAACGTCCTGGAGGCAGCGCGCGCTCACGGGGTTCGTCGTGTGGTGCATACGTCGACCAGCGAGGTGTATGGCACGGCACGTTTCGTCCCGATTACCG
Source organism: Roseiflexus sp. RS-1 (assembly GCF_000016665.1). Classification (NCBI taxonomy): domain Bacteria; kingdom Bacillati; phylum Chloroflexota; class Chloroflexia; order Chloroflexales; family Roseiflexaceae; genus Roseiflexus; species Roseiflexus sp. RS-1. Next base: position 5,113,664 of record NC_009523.1, on the reverse strand, counting down.
AGGAGCATCCATTGCAGGGTCAATCGCCCTACTCAGCCAGTAAAATTGGCGCAGACAAACTTGTTGAGAGTTTTCATCTATCGTTTGGCGTGCCAACGGTCACGGTACGTCCGTTCAACACGTATGGTCCGCGTCAATCAGCGCGGGCGGTCATTCCGACCATTATCACTCAGGCGTTGACCCGTTCGGTTGTTCGTCTGGGTGATCTGCGTCCAACCCGTGATCTCAACTATGTGAGCGATACGGTCGCCGGTTTTCTGGCGGCTGCAGAACGAGACCAGGCGATAGGTCAGGCCATTAATCTGGCGAGTAATGATGAGATCAGTATTGGCGAGCTGGCAGAAAAGATTATTGCACTGGTCGGTCGTCAGGTTACAATTGACGTTGATGAGTCCCGGTTGCGTCCGGAGACCAGCGAAGTGTTTCGTTTGCACGGCGACAATCGTCTGGCGCACGAGTTGCTCGGATGGAAGCCACTGGTGAGTCTTGACGAAGGGTTGCGACGCACAATCGACTGGATTGCGCAGCATATCGACCGGTACGATCCATTGCATTACCAGGTGTAGCGATGAAAGCAGTCATTCTGGCAGGTGGACGTGGTACACGCCTTGCGCCATATACAACCATTCTTCCCAAGCCGTTGATGCCGATTGGTGACAAGCCGATTCTGGATATTGTCATTCGCCAATTGCGCTACTATGGGTTCACCGATATTACACTTGCAGTCGGTTATCTTGCCGAGTTGCTTGTGGCATATTTCGGTGACGGTGATCGTTTTGGGGTTACTATTCGATACTCGCGTGAAGAGCAACCGCTTGGCACCGCCGGACCGATTGCACTGGTTGATGGACTGGATGAACCGTTTCTTGTAATGAATGGCGATGTGCTGACAACCCTGAACTTTAGTGAACTCATGGCATTTCATCGATCAAGCGGTGCAATCGCCACAATTGCCACCTATCCGCGAAGTGTCAAGATCGATCTTGGGGTCATTGAGCATAATGAGCATGGTTTGCTGACTCGCTATATTGAGAAGCCAACACATTATTACCGGGTCAGCATGGGGATCTATATTTTCGATCCACGCGCCTGTACGTACATTCCGCGCGGTCATCGTCTCGATCTTCCCGATCTTTTGATCGACATGATGCAGAAAGGGGAAAAAATCCAGTGCTATCTCCACGACGGTTACTGGCTGGATATTGGACGGGTCGATGATTACCAGCAGGCGGTTGAGGATTTTGAGCAGCGCCGCGAGCGTTTTTTGCCATTTGAGTTAGAGTAATGCGTTTGTTGATCACCGGCATCGGCGGTTTTGTTGGACGCCATATGGCAGTTTATGCCGTTACCCGGGGTGCAACTGTGGTTGGCATTAACCGGACGATGCGCCCGGTACCCGGTGCTGAATTGTTTGTGGCGGATCTGGATAGCGCCAGCGCAACGGCAGATGCAGTAAAGGCAGCAGCAGCTGAAGCCGTCATCCACCTTGCTGCGCATACTCCAGCCAATTGCCCGCAGTTGCCACTGCAGGAATGGCTGACCGGCACGCCGGTCGCTACGCTTAATCTGCTCGAAGCAGTACGTATTCATTGCCCGCGGGCGAAGGTGCTGATCGTCAGTTCATCGGCAGTGTATGGTCAGGTTCCCCTTGATCGCCTGCCAGTCACTGAAGATCATCCTGTACAGCCTGCGACGATGTATGGGGTCAGTAAGGCAATACAGGAACTTCTGGCAATCCGCTATGTTTCTGAGTACGGGTTGCAGGTGATTCGTGCTCGACCGTTCAATCTCGTCGGTCCCGGCGAACCACGAGGCATGCTGACCAGTACGCTTGCAGCACAGATTACCGCCATTGCTGCAGGGAAACAACCACCGGTTGTGCGTATGCGACACCGTGCTACAAGTCGCGATTTTACCGATGTGCGTGACGCTGTTGCGGCGTATTGGGCGCTGCTGGAGCGCGGCGAACCCGGCGGAGTATACAATGTCTGCTCTGGCACAGCGACTCCTGTTGGTGATATTGTTGAACGATTATTACGGTTAGCCGGGATCGATGCCGCTGTCGAGGAAACAGGAGCACATACTTCTGGCGATATCCTGATTCAGGCTGGCAGTGCGGCACGACTGACGGCGGCAACAGGATGGCGACCTCGTTTTGATCTCGATGCAAGTCTGCGCGATTTGCTGGCAACGTTTGCATCCTGAGCGTGTCAATGAACGCCGATTATCAATCACGCTATAGCTACGCCCCTGCCGATCCGTCCGCTGATCCCGATGTGCTGGTGGTTACACTGGTTGTATCGGTCACAGATCTTGCGCGCCAGGAAATGGCGTTACGCGCTCAGTCACTGCAATCCTGGCAGTGGGTCATTGTCTGTTTGCCTGCCCTGGCGGAGGGATTGCTGCATCTCGCAACCGATCCGCGTGTGCGGGTTATTCCAGAGATGCACCCTGCTTCAGCGTCGCGTCATCTCGTGCAATCGTCATCGTGCCGGTTTGTCTGTACCTTGAGCGCCGATACTGCTCTTGATCCTACGTTCCTGGAGAAAGCGGCGTGGTTCCTGGCGACGAACCCCCACGTGGCGTGTTGTAACGCATATACCCGCGATGAGAGCGGCGCTCTCTGGTCATATGGTTTCGAGCAGGGAGATCGGTTCCTTGATACGAACTATGCTGGGGCAACTGCATTGTTCTTCAAGGAAGATCTGCTGGCGACAGGATTGCCGCTCCCAATCAATAACGATGACGCGTGGGAAATATGGTTGCAACTCGCCGATCAGGGAAAGTGGGGCTTTACTATTCCCCAGCCGCTTATTCTCTCTCTCTATCCACTTTCGATGCCCCCTTTTCAATCAAGAGATCCTTCACACCATACGATACAGCGTGACCGATTGCGGGCGCGGTATGGTACGTTGCATGGTCGCTTTCCACATGTCGGATTGACTGATGCCACGCCATTTGAAGCAATCAGTGATGCGCCGGTTCTTGCGAATCACCTGGCAAAAAGCACGACAACGAAGCGTATCTTGATGATCGTGCCCTGGCTTATAGTTGGTGGTGCAGAGCGAGTTAACCTCAACCTGATATCGTATCTGACGCAGAAAGGGTTCGAAGTTAGTATTGTAACGACCCTGATCAGACAGCAACATCCCTGGTTGTCTGAGTTTGAGCGTTTCACACCCGATATTTTCATCCTTGATCTCTTTCTTCGTCTCCCTGAATTTCCGCGATTCATCGTTTATTTGATCCGCTCGCGCGGCATTGATACCGTCATTGTTGCTAACAGTTATCTTGGATATCAATTGCTTCCTTTTTTACGTTCGCACTTCCCGGAAACGGTATTTGTCGATCTTTTGCACAGTTACGAAGAAATGTGGAAAAATGGAGGTTATCCACGCGCCAGCGTCGGTTATCAATCCCAACTCGATCTGACCATTGTAACCGGTGGTCATGTCAAGCGTTGGATGGTGGCTCGTGGCGCCGATCCAGAACGAATTCACATATGTTATACCAATGTGGATGTTGATCGTTGGCGCCCTGATCCGCAACGTCGTGCAGAAATGCGGATAAGTCTTGGTCTTGAGGAAGATGATCTGTTGATTGTGCTGATTGGTCGGTTGACAAGCGAAAAACGCCCTCTCCTTTTTGCGCCGATTATTGCGGCATTACGAAAAAAAACAGCTTCTCGTTTTCTGACGCTGGTGTTAGGTGACGGTCCGTTGCGAGGCCAGGTTGAACGTCAGATACGAGAGTTGCGCCTCAGTGATGTTATGCGCGCGTTGGGACGTGTCAATGACGATGAAGTGTTTGGTTATCTTGCAGCTGCTGATGTGTTCCTGATCCCGTCACAGACTGAGGGCGTTTCGGTGGCGACGATGGAAGCTATGGCGATGGGGGTCGTACCGGTAAGCGCTGATGTTGGCGGTCAGGGCGAATTGATTACGGCAGACTGTGGTGTTCTCATTCCTCATGGACCTCATGAGGTTGATGAGTATGCACGAGTGCTCGCACGTTTCGCCGACGATCCGGACATGCGACGACGTATGGGGCAGGCAGCTCGCAAACGAGTCGAGCGGCACTTTGCGTTACGTGATTTTGGACCTCGTATGGAGGCGCTATTAGAGCAGGCGTGGGAGTTGCACCATACGGCGCCGCGTGTTGTGATACCTATCGAATTGGCGCGTGAGTGGGCAGCTCAAATCATTGAATATACCCGTCAGGAGATGTCGCTTGATGAAATATGGGCGGAGCGAGAAAGCTGGCGTTCCAATCCGCGTCCCCATCCATCGCTGGCAATCCCTCTGCGTCAATCTTTTCGCCGCAGGGTGCTGCGATTTGTCTGGGCTCAGGTTGCACATCTCTACCGCTGGGGCGTGAGTCGCAATATGAGATGGCTCGTGCCCCTCAAGGAACGACTGGTATCAGAAGTTTACCGCCGTGGCTGGTAGGATATCCCTGACATATTCGATCGAGTGAGTATTTTGTGCATAAGACGAGAGAATGAAAATTAGTCATGCCCTTGTTCCCCCCCTCTCAAGGGTAGAGTTTTTGGGAGAGATGAGCGACGTTCTGCATTCCCGCGCGCCTTTGCCCCTCATCCCCCCTGCCCCCTTCTCCCACAAGGGGAGAAGGGGGAGTTGGGGCGTCCTGATGGCTGAAACGGAAGATGGCACGCAGGGGCTTGCCAAAAAACCTACCCCTGTGAGGTTCCCCCCCCACCCCCTCGATCCGGCACGCCCGGTCTATGGCTACGCACCTGCCGATCCATCGGCGCAGCCGGTGGTCAGCATTGTGACCCCCTGCTACAACGCAGGGGCAATGTTCCTCGATACCATCGCCTCGGTGCTGCGCCAGTCGTTGCAGCAGTGGGAGTGGATCATCGTCAACGATGGGTCGGATGATGCGGCGACGCTGCGGGTGCTGGGTGCGCTGCGCGCCTCGCCTGACCCGCGGATTCGGGTGGTCGATCAGCCGAACTACGGTCCGGCGGCAGCGCGCAATGCTGGCGTCGCAGTCAGTCGCGCGCCGCTGCTCTTCTTCCTCGACAGCGACGATCTGCTGGCGCCGACGGCGCTGGAGCAACTCGCCTGGGCGCTGACGGCGCACCCGGAGGTTGCCGCAGTCACAACCTGGTACGTGCTCTTTGGCGCGATGCAGGGCCTGTTACGGCGTGGGTTTGCGTCGCGCCATACGTTTCCCCACGACAATCCGCTGACGGTCAGTGTGATGCTGCGCCGCACGGCGTTCGAGCGCATCGGCGGGTTCGATGAGAGTCTGCGCCATGGGCTGGAAGATTATGAGTTCTGGGTGCGCCTGGCGGACGCCGGGATGTGGGGATGCAACATCCACGAGGCGCTGGTCTGGATCCGTCGCAAGTCGGCAGACATGTATCGCGGGTATCGCTGGAACTTTCAGACTGATCGCGCGGCGCTGGCACGTATGCGCCGTGCCCTGCGCGCGCGCTATCCGCGTGTGTTCCGCGACGGTCCGCCGCGTCCGCCGGGTGAGCCGTCGCCGATCCTGCAACCGCATCCGTTGATCATGCCCGACCCGCCGTTCGAGAATCGTCTGGCGCCACGGGGTGAGCGTCGGGTGTTGCTGCTGCTGCCCTGGGTCGAGGTAGGGGGAGCGGATCGCTTCAGCATCGATCTGGCGGATGGGTTGCGCGCGCGGAATTGCCGCGTGACGGCGTGCCTGTTGCGCCCGTCGGCGAATCCGTGGAAGCATGAACTGATCATGGCGGCGCACGAGGTCTTCGATCTGCCGCTGTTTCTGGCGTTTGCCGATTATCCGCGCTTTCTGCGGTACCTGGTCGAGTCGCGCGGCATCACGACGGTGGTGGTGCATAACGATCTGTTCGCCTATCGTTTGTTGCCATTCCTGCGCGCCTGGTGTCCACAGGTGACGGTGATCGATTTTCTGCATATTGTGCAGGATCATTACCACGGCGGCGTCCCGCGCGCGGCGCTGGAGTACCGTTCACTGATCGATCTGCACGTTGCGGCGTCGCATCAGGTGCGCGAGTGGATGGTTGCACACGGCGCCGATCCAGAACGGGTCGATGTCTGTTCGATCAATGTGGATACGCAGCGCTGGAAGCCCGATCCTGCGCTGCGCGACCGGGTGCGCGCGGAGTTGGGGTTGCGCGTCGATGAACCGGTCGTGTTGTTTGTCGGGCGCCTGGTTCCGCAGAAACGCCCGCGCCTGGTTGTGGAGATTGCGCGCGCGCTGGTGGAGCGTGGCGTCCACTGCACCTTCCTGGTGATCGGGGATGGTCCCGACAGGGGATGGATGCAGCGCTTCGTGCGCCGACACCGGCTTGAAGGTCGTGTGCGCCTGTTGGGTTCGGTGTCGTCGACGCGGGTGCGTGAGATGATGGCTGCTGGCGACCTGCTGGTGCTGCCGTCGGAGAGTGAAGGAATCGCATTTGTGCTATTTGAAGCGATGGCGATGGCGCTTGTGCCGGTCGCTGCCGATGTTGGCGGGCAGCGCGAATTGGTGACGCCGGAGTGCGGCGTGCTGATCCCGCCGGGAGGCGATCAGGTTGCACAGTATGTCACTGCGCTGGAGCGTCTGATCGCCGATCCGTCGCAACGTGCGGCGATGGCGATGGCGGCGCGCACACGGGTGGTGGAACGGTTCGACCGGCGGCAGATGATTGATTGCATGCTGGCGCGGATCGAGCGGGCGGAGACGCTGGCGCGCACCGCGCCGCGCCCGCTGGTTGATCGCGATCTGGGGCTGGCGAGCGCGTCGCTGGCGATCGAGTATCTCCAGTTCCGTGAGGCATTGCTGCGGCTTGCGCCGGTGCGCCGGGCGCGTGCAGTGCGCTGGTCGTCCGCCTGGCTCCGGCTGGCGCGTCTAATGCGGATGCGGGCGTGGGTTGACCGTTTTGATCGGCGGATCTATGTGCTGCGCCGGGAGGTTATGTGGCGGATCAAGCGCGCGCTGGGGAGAGCGTATAATCGGTGAGGTGAGGAGGGATGAGGCACGAGGCGACAGAGGGGCGCAGCGCGGCTGCGCCCGCACAGGGCGGCAGGGCGTGTCGGGGCGCAGCGCGGCTGCGCCCGCACAGGGGGCGAGGCGGCAGGGCACGGAGGGGCGCAGCGCGGCTGCGCCCGTACAGGGGGGGGCAGGGCAGCAGGCACGGAGGGGCGCAGCGCGGCTGCGCCCGTACAGGGGGGCAGGGCAGCAGGCACGGAGGGGCGCAGCGCGGCTGCGCCCGTACAGGGGGGGCAGGGCAGCAGGCACGGAGGGGCGCAGCGCGGCTGCGCCCGTACAGGGGGGCAGGGCAGCAGGCACGGAGGGGCGCAGCGCGGCTGCGCCCGCACAGGAGGGCGGTGGGGCGAGGGAATGAGGCGTGGTTTACGAAAGGCGTCGTTAATGTCCCATCCGCAAACACAACCAGAGAACGCAACAGTTAACGCTGCCGACACACTGCGGGTGAGCGTTGTTATTCCGTGCTACCGGCAGGCGCAGTTTCTGCCCGAGGCGGTTGCCAGCGTGGTGGCGCAGACCTTCACCGACTGGGAGATTATCATTGTTGATGATGGCAGCCCCGACGATACGGCAGCGGTTGCGCAGCGCCTGATCGCCGCGCACCCTGATCGCCGCATCCGGTTGATCCGCCAGGAGAATCGTGGTCTGGCGGAGGCGCGCAATGCCGGTATCCGGGTTGCGCGCGCACCCTACATCCTGCCGCTCGATGCAGACGATATGCTTGAACCGGAGATGCTGGCGCAGACGGTCGCGGCGCTCGATGCGCATCCGGAAGTCGGTTTTGTCTATACTGATGTGCGGCGTTTCGGCGCTGAGAACAACATCCTGCGTACACGACCGTACAGCCTGGACCATCTGCGTTTCGAGAACCTGATGATGCCAGCGACCCTGTTTCGGCGTGAGGCGTGGGAACAGGTCGGCGGTTTTCGCACGTTCAAGCCTGTGCAGGGATACGAAGATCGGGATTTCTGGGTCAGTCTGGCGGAAGCCGGTTGGGAGGGGTTGCATATCGCGCAACCATTGCTGCGCTACCGACGCACTGCCGGGAGTATGCTCTCGACTGCCCGGCGCTACGATCTGGAACTGCGCGCGCGGATTTTTCTCGATCACTGGCGCCTGTATGAGCCGGATGCGCTTGCCTGGGCGCGACGAGTCACGTCACCGGCGTGGAGCGTTGATGGGAAATTGCGGTCGCCGTGGCACTGGTTGCTGGCGTATCTGGGGTACCTGGCGCTCATCCGCCGGTATTATCCGTCGCTGTTGCTGTCGTCGCTGGTGCATCCGCTCTTCTGGCGTCTGCCGATTTCGTGGCAGGGGCGTCTGCGTGCGCTGGCGCGTCTGGCGAGGTTGCAGCGGTAGTGTCATTCCTGATCCGCGTCGAATGACACCGTGTGATACGCGATCATATAATCATATACTTCTCTGGCAACCGCGCTAATGTCACGCCGCATCCTTCAAAAAACGCTTCACGGCATTGAGATACGCAACAAACCCTTCCCGGCGCACCTGATGTCCTGCACCAGGGATGCGTACGACCTGTACATCAGGACGCACCTGCCGGACGATCTGTTCGGCGCCGGGGTCAAAAAGCGCCCCCCGTTCTGGCTCACCGGTCAGGATCAGCAGCGGACAGTCGATCCGGCGCACATCTTCGGGCCACAAACGCACAAACGATGGAAGAACGTCAAGCGCATCGGGGTTGACGGCTTTCTTCGACTCCATCCACAGTGCGTAGTCTTCGTCGCTCCACCCCGGCGACTCGGCGCGACACCGCGCCAGCAGCGCTGCATCGTCCATCGTTTTCATCGCCAGCAGGTCTTCTCGCCACGTGGCGCGCGTCGTCGTCACGTCCGGCATATCGGCAGGCAATGCGCTGCGCCAGGGCGGGTCTTCCAGAATGACGCAGCGGAACATGCCGGGATGGGTTGCTGCGGCAATCGCCGCTGTCGATGCGCCCATCGAATGCCCGATAACTGCCGGTCGCATCAATCCCAGGGCTTCGACCAGCGCAGCCAGATCGGCGGCGAGCAGGTCGAGGTGATAGCCGTTGGGCGAAGGATCGGACAACCCATGCCCGCGCGCATCGTAGGCGATCACGTCGTACTCGCCAGCCAGTGCGCGCGCCAGCGGCGCCCAGTAGCGCGCATGGTCGGTCAACCCGTGCACCAGCACGACTGCGGGACCATGCCCGCCACGGTAGAGATGCAACCGTACATCGCTGAGGTGGAGATCATGCGAAGTGAAGTGTTCCATCGTGATATGTCCTGTGGTGCATAATACACCTTCCACACCTGTCGGGCGCCTGCGTCGATACCCGACGCGCAGCGTTCACCCTTCGCCCCGTAACGTATTCCGCTGCAACACAACATAGCCGACCACCAGAATGCCGGCGAATGCGAACCACTGAATGGCATATCCCAGGTGCGGTCCCTGGTCGAGTTCAGGCAGCGGAACCGGCTGCGGCAGCGTCGGTTCTGCGCCGGGGATCGGCTGCACCTCGATGAACAGCGGCAGCAGCGGATAAGGCGTCTGTTCCTGAATCCGCGCAACATCGACGCGAAACCAGGCATCGAGGCGTGGTCGCTCCGGACTCAACGGAGGATCCTGCGGTCCGCCGACATACGTTTCAGGCTGTCTGGCAATGCCGGTCACGACCATCTCGCCGGCAGGGGGAGCAAATTTGCGCCGCGCCTCTGGAGACGCTTCGGTCAACGGAATCCATCCCCGATCAACGAGCACCGCTTCATTTCGACCGCTCAGGCGCAGCGGCGTAATCACGTGATAGCCGGTCACCCCATTGAACGAACGGTTTCGCAGCAGCACTTCGTGCGTCGGGTCGAACGCGCCGCGCGCAGTAACGGGGCGGTAGTCGAGCGACTGGAGATCGTCCACCGTTTCCAGCGCCACCGGGGGTTGCGCCAGCCCTGCGGCAATGCGCGCATTCAATGCAGCACGCTGAGAGTGACGGTCAAGCTGCCACATCCCCAATCCACACAGCGCCACTGCGCCGATCAGAACGAGGAAGGTGGCAATCAGACGCTTTCCGGTGAAGATATATCGCACCATAGGTCAGGTTACAGGCGAGGGTGCTGATGATAGAGATGGGAGCATTAAATCCGCTATACCGAACGAGCCGTGGGGCTGATGGAGATTGAGAATTTAATCCGCTATCCCGCGCTAGCCGTGGGGCTGAAGCCCTCGGCTAGCCGGGGCGAAGCCCGCCTGCGCGGGCTATACCGGATTATTTATTCAAAGACCATAAGCCCTCGGCTCTCCAGAGCGAAGCCCGCCTGCGCGGGCTATACGGAATTATTTATTCAAAGACCATAAGCATGACATTCGATCAGGATTTACAGCATTTCTCAGATACGTGGACTATCGTTCACCTCTGTTGTGTCGCACGAGACATTCGCTTCCAGCGGAGTGTAGACCGAAATTCATTTCGGTCACCGCGTGCGGCGCACGATCGTGGTTGCGGTTATCGGTGGAATGTTCAATTTGTGAGAACTGCCATAGTATAGCAGTGGCACAGTGAAACAATTCACTATGCCACCAACCAGCGCACCACACGATGCACAACTATTTACCCGCTCACCGGCTCGACCGGCTTCTTCACCTCCAGATCGAGCGTCTCGCGTCGCGTGAAGGTCAACGCATCGGTCTGCGGATCGACATCGACGAGGATGGTATCGCCGGGTTTGAACAAACCGCGCAGCAGGTTGCGCGACAGCGGCGTTTCGACCAGGCGTTGCACCGTGCGACGGAGCGGGCGCGCCCCGTAAGCCGGGTTGTACCCTTCGCGCACCAGCAACTTCTTCGCTGTCGGGGTCAGTTCGAGTGTCAACCCCTGCTCACGCAGACGCTCATCGACCTCGCGCACCAGCAGATCGACGATCTGCATCAACTCCTGTTCGGTGAGAGCGTGGAAGACGATAATCTCGTCGATACGGTTGAGGAACTCGGGGCGGAACGCCTGTCGAAGCGCCTCAAACACCCGCTCGCGCGCGGCCTCCTCGGCATTTCGGTCGTGGGTGCGCACCAGACCGAGGCTCTGCTGACGCACATGTTCCGTGCCGACATTCGAGGTCATGATGATGACTGTATTGCGGAAATCAACCGTATGCCCCTGCGCATCGGTCAGGCGACCATCGTCGAGCAGTTGCAGCAGCGTATTGAACACGTCCGGGTGCGCCTTTTCGATCTCATCGAACAGCACCACCTGGTAGGGGCGGCGGCGAATACTTTCGGTCAACTGACCCGCCTCCTCGTATCCCACATAGCCAGGCGGCGCGCCGATCAAACGCGACACGGTGTGCCGTTCCTGGAACTCCGACATATCGACGCGCGTCATTGCGTCTTCGCTGTCGAAGAGGAACTCGGCGAGCGCTTTGGCGAGTTCTGTCTTACCGACGCCGGTTGGACCGACGAAGATAAAACTGCCGATCGGTCGCCGCGGGTCCTTCAGACCGCTGCGAGCGCGCCGAATCGCATCGGAAAGCGCAACAATCGCCTCATGCTGACCGATCACCCGTTCGTGGAGGCGCGCCTCCATGTCGATCAACTTCTCGCGCTCGGTCTCCAGCATGCGATTGACCGGAATGCCCGTCCAGGTCGAGACGATGGCGGCGACATCTTCCTCATCGACCACCTCATCGAGGTTCGAACTCTTGAGCCATTCGCTGCGCGCGTGCTCGAACTCGGTTTCGAGTTGCAGATAGCGTGCCCGCAACATGGCAGCGCGTTCATACTCACGGCGCGCGCCCGCCTCTTCTTCTTCACGACGCAGGCGGTTCAGTTCGGCTTCCTGTTCGCGCAGCGCCTTGGGCATGGAATAAATGTCGATGCGCAGTTTGGCGGACGCCTCATCGATCAGGTCAATCGCCTTGTCGGGCAGGAAACGATCGGTAATGTAGCGACTCGACAGGCGCGCGGCAGCCTGCAACGCCTCATCGCTGATCGTCAGTTGATGGTGCTCTTCATAGCGTTTGCGCAGACCGCGCAGCATCTCGACGGTTGTTTCAACGTCGGGTTCTTCCACGAACACCGGGCTGAAGCGCCGTTCAAGCGCCGCATCCTTTTCAACGTGCTTGCGATACTCATCGATGGTGGTGGCGCCGATCACCTGAACTTCGCCGCGCGAGAGCGCCGGCTTCAGCATATTCGAGGCATCGATCGATCCGACCGCAGCGCCTGCGCCGACCACGGTGTGCAGTTCGTCGATGAACAGGATGATCTGTCCCTCGCTGCTGCGCACCTCGTCCATCACCGCCTTGAGGCGCTCCTCGAACTCGCCGCGGAACTTCGAGCCGGCAACCATCCCTGCCAGATCGAGCGCCAGCAACCTGCGGTTCTTCAACGGCAGCGGCACATCGCCGCTGGCGATACGCTGCGCCAGACCCTCGGCAATCGCCGTTTTGCCGACGCCGGTTTCGCCGACGAGGACAGGATTATTCTTCGTGCGACGGCAGAGAATGCGGATAACGCGCGTGATTTCGGCATCGCGACCGATCACCGGATCGAGTTTCCCCTGCGCCGCGAGGTCGGTCAGGTCGATGGAGTATTTCGAGAGCGCCTCATAACGCGCCTCAGCGCTGGGGTTATCGGCACGCTGATGCCCGCGAATATCCATCAGCGCCTGATAAATGCGTTCCTGATCGATGCCGAAACTGTTCAGAATGCGCGATGACGCCCCTTCGCGCTCGCCGCTGATCGCAATCAGCAGATGTTCAATGCCGACATACTGGTCATTCAGACGATTGGCTTCTTCCTCGGCGCGCTTGACCAGGCGTTGCGTGCGCGGCGTAATGTATACCTGATTGCCATACCCGTACTGACCGTACACTTTGGGCGATTTTTCAAGCTCGTGCTCGACGCGCCGCGCGACCATGTCGGCATCCACGCCAAGACGCGCGATTGCACGCGCGGTCAGCCCGTCGCGCTGCCGCAACATCGCCAGGAAAATATGCTCAACGTCCAGCTGGGTGTGGTGCTGATCGTGCATGATTTCCTGCGCATCCTGAAACGCTTCCTGCGCCTTCTCGGTAAACCGTTCGAGTCTCATGTGCTCTGTCCTCGGGGAATGCTTCCTCTGGCAAATGCCATTGCGTGTTAAGTATAGCACAGAGGCTCGCTATCTGCTGATGGTTATGCACAGCAACTGTCCCGGGTTCGGTGAAGCCGTTGAGTTTTCAGAAATTCGTCAGGACAGCGCGTGCCTTATGCAGGCTCATGGTTGTTGAGCAATTACTCCGCTCTCGCCCGCGCAGGCGGGCTTTGCCTCATCTGGCCGAGGGCTTATGGTCTTAAATAATCTGCCATAGCCCGCGCAGGCGGGCTTCGCCTCGTCTGGCCGAGGGCTTATGGTCTTTGAATAAATAATCCGGTATAGCCCGCGCAGGCGGGCTTCGCCCTGGCTAGCCGAGGGCTTATGGTCTTTGAATAAATAAATCCGATATAGCCCGCGCAGGCGGGCTTCGCCCTGGCTAGCCGAGGGCTTCAGCCCCACGGCTAGCGCAGTAGAGCGGATTTAATTTTCAATCTCCATCAGCCCCACGGCTAGCGCGGGATAGCGGAATAAATTCTCAATCTTCATTAGCCCGACGGCTCGTGCGGTAGAGCGAATTTAGAGCAGTTCTCACAAAGGTTGAACCTGTTGGACAGGGTTGAACACTCCTCGGAATCGCGCCCCCACGCGGCGACCGAAATGAATTTCGGTCTACACTCCGCCGGAAGCGGGCGTCTCGCGCGACACGGCAGACCCGGACGAGGGTCAACGTATTTGAGAACTGCTATAATGCTCAATCTTCATCAGCCCCACGGCGCGAGGCGCATACCGGTTTATATTCTCAATCTCCATCAGCTCCACGGCCAGTTCTCTACACCGGATTTAATGCTCAATCTTTATCAGCCCGCACTCACCTCGATCCTGGAAGCATTCCATCCCAGAATCGGCTACATGATGGGCAGATTCTCCTGTTTATTCACCAGTGACCGTAGACACTCCGCTTCAACGTGCGGTTAGCACTATGACGTCGGCGCACCGCACCTCGCATGCAGCAATGCATCCAACGACCCGGAAAGCATTCTTGTTCACATAAGGAGTACGACAATGCTGGTACTGTCAATTCTCGGCGTTATCGCGTGCATTCTTTTTATCATTGCAATTATTCTGCTGATTGTATTCCTCATTCTGAAATTTGCGGCGCATCTGGATGAAAGATTTTATTATAATTTTTTCAGAACCTCCCTTGTTATGCTGGCAGCCGTTCTGCTTGTTTTTGGCGGATCATACTGGTACGACGAGGCAACGAAAAGCGGTGGAGATATGCTGAACGGGCTGATTTTGATGATGACAGGTGGGATCATCTTCGTTGGACTGATAGCATACACCATCTGGAAAACCAACCTGTTCTACGCCATACTCATAACGCTGGTACAGATCGGAGTTGCTGCGCTTCTCGCCTTCTTCGGGATGATTGCGCTCATTATCGCGGCAGGATTGCTCTTTCTTTACATCCTGTTTGAACTGGGAAGCACCCAAACCGTCCACGTGGTCAATGAAGATTGACCCGGTTAAGCACAAAGACGATGCTTCTCTCGCCAGAAGCATCGCCCAATGGTTCCCCGGTTTTCCTTACCTTTATGATGAACTCGTCACGATGTACGGCGCAATCGCCTTGGCGAGATTGGCGGTCGGCATCGTCTGCAACCAGACGCGCCCCGGTCCGCGCAGCGTCGTCAGGAACAACCCTTCGCCGCCCAGCAGAATGTTCTTGAACCCCTTCACCATCTCGATGTCGAACTCCACCGTCGGCTCATACATCGCCACGTGCCCGGTGTCCACCTTCAGCACCTGCCCCGCGTCCAGCGTATACTCGACGATCTCGCCGTCCAGACAGACGAATGCTATCCCTGGGCCGGTCAACTTCTGCATGATGAACCCTTCGCCGCCGAAGAACCCCGCGCCCAGGCGCTTGCGGAAGTGAATGTCCAGCCCGACGGTCTTCTCGGCGCAGAGGAACGCCTGCTTCTGGACGATCATCATCTGCCCTTCGGCAAGCGCGACCGGCACGATCTTGCCGGGGAAATCGGATGCGAAGGCGACGATGCCCTTGCCGCCGACCGAGGTGAACTCGTTGAGGAACAGGCTCTCGCCGGAGATGGCGCGCTTGAACATCCCGCCAAGCCCGCCGCCGCGGGTGTTGGTCGCCATCTGGATGTTGCCCGACATCCAGGACATCGCGCCTGACTCGGAGTAGACCGTCTCGCCGGGGTCAAGTTCGAGGATGACTGCCTGCATGGTCGTGCCGATGATCTGATACTCCATCCCGGTCACGCCACGTCCCCGCGCTGTTACGACCGGATCGGGAAGGTCTAGACGGTTGCTCTCATACGAAGTCATGGAAGGAAACGCTCCTTTCGTGATATGACACCGACGACCGCCGATGCCTGCCTGTCATAGTGTATGCCAGCAACCAGAGGTACGTCAAGATGGGCAATAAAGTTGCACACCGGTCAACGACGAATGATCGTCAGCGCGTGCGCGGCGGTCCGGTAAAGAATGTGAAGCGCTGATCCACCCCTTCGACATAGACACAGGCTTGCGGATCGAGACCGCTGACGATTTCGATAACCTGGTCGTTGCTCAAGCCGACCGTCACCTCACGCGCTTCAAGATCCGGACGCGCCGGACGTTGCTCCGGCGGCAGCGCACACAATCCAGGATCACGCACCACATCAACCAGCAGACGACCGCGGTCGCTGCGCACGGCGCGGCGCGGCACAAGCAGCACATTGTCGCGCTCCGCAACGACGATATCCGCCCCCACCGACATCCCGGCGCGCACGCGCGGATCGGTGTTGGGAATCCCGATCCGCACCTGGTACGATGTTACCGCAGCCTGCGGCAGCGCCAGCGGTCCAATCGTCTCGACCGTCGCCGCAAGGGTCACTTCCGGCAGCGCATCGAGTGTCAGCGTCACCGGTTGACCGACGCTCACCCGGATGATATCGATCTCGTCCACCGTTACGTCCACGTAGAAGCGTTCCAGGTTTGCCAGGACGATGGCAGGGCGTCCCGGCGACGGCGCTTCGCCGACTTTCAGGTTCACCTCGGCAACGACGCCGTTGAACGGCGCTTTGAGCACTGCTTCGTCGAGCGTCAGTCGCGCCAGATCGCGCGCCGCTCGCGCAGCGTCCACCTGAGCGCGGGCTGCCGCCAGGTCTGCCGGGCGTGGATCGGCGCGCAACCGTTCCAGATTCGCCTTTGCGGCTTCGAAGGCGGCGCGCGCGGCTTCAAGCTGACCGCCGCGCTGATCGCCGCGCATCCGGTCGAGTGCAGCCCGCGCGCTGGCGACCTGCGCACGCGCCGCAGCCAGCACATCCGGCTCAGGAGTGGCAAAGAGGAGATCACGATTGGCGCGCGCAACCGCGAGTTGCCCCTCGGCGAGTTCGACGCCGTTCGCCTCTGCCAGACGCGCATTGTCGTAGTTCACCTGCGCCTGAGCAACGGCATTTTCAGCACTGCGTAACGTTGCCTCCGCCTGGACAAAGGCATCGTAGTATTGCTGGCGCTGTGAGTCGTTCAGAATATTCGGGCGCGTTTGCCCCGGTCGGTTCGGATCGGCGACAGTGCGCACAATCGGGTCGGCGCCGGTTTCACGCACATACTCCCAGTTTTGCTTTGCCGTCGAATAGCGCGATTGCGCCTGAGTCAACTGATTGACCGCCTGTTCGAGTTGAATCTGGGCATTGGTTTTCGCGGTGGACAGCTGCGTGCGCTGACGTTCGAGGTTCAATTCCGCTTCGCGGATGCGGGCTTCGGCGGTCTGCACGTCCGACTCGCGCGGACCGTTGAGCAACTGGTTGAGACGCGCCTCCGCCTGTCGCAGTTGTTCCTCGGCAGCGCGCATATCCGCAACCGTCACGCTTCCTTCGACCTGCCGCAGTTGCCCGGCAGCCTGGGCGAGTTGCGCTTCGGCAGCGGCGATCTCCGCAGACAACGGACCGGCGAGCAACCGGTCGAGATTTGCCTGCGCCTGGGCGAGTTGCGCTTCCGCCTGCGCCAGGCGCAATTCCAGTTCGCGGGTATCGAGCCGGGCGAGCGGTTGCCCCTTTTCTACAGGATCGCCGGGACGCACCAGCACCTCAGCGACCCGCCCGGTGACCGCAAAACTGAGATTGACTGTCTGAACGGGGGCGATCTGCCCGGTGGCATTCACCGTTGCGATCAGTCTGTCAAACCGCGGGTTGACCAATCCGTAGGAGCGCACGGGCGTTTGTTGCCCGCCACGAAGGAAAAACACGCCTGCGGCGCACGCTGCCACGATGAGCACCAGTCCAACAGCAGTGACGAGAGCGCGCCGACCGGGCCATCGACGCGCAGTGGTTGTAGCCATTCTTTTCCTCTATAGTTCCGGCGCATTGCATCATAGAAATCACTGTGAAACGCCGTCACCGGCGTTGTTCTCCTCAATTATAGCAGTTCTCAGATACGTTGACTCCTGTCCAGGTCTGCCGTGTCACGCGAGGCGCCCGCGTCCGGCGGAGTGTAGACCGAAATTATGGTCTTTGAAGAAATAACCCGCTCTAGCCCGCGCAGGCGGGCTTCGCCCTGGATAGCCGAGGGCTTATGGTCTTTGAAGAAATAATCCGCTCTAGCCCGCGCAGGCGGGCTTCGCCCTGGATAGCCGGGGGCTTTAGCCCCACGGCTAGTTCAGTATAGCGGGTTATATTCTCAATCTCCATCAGCCCGACGGCAAAAGGCGCATACCGGATTTATTTCTCAATCTCCATGTTCACCAGGTGCGTCTCCGAGGAAGATCGCGTCTCCTGAAGCACCAGTGCATCTTGCCGGATGACAACCTGCCTTCATCGAACACATCGAACGTGGCGAAACGAATATAATCTTGCAGCATACCGTCGCAATGCTGTGGCGCCAGAGCGATCACACGCTAACTTCTTTGCAACATCCCAGGAGGTGAAACGTGACACGTGAAGAGGTTCTTGCAAATGTGCTCGACCCTGTTCGTTGGGCCACTCCTGAAGTGCTGATGGAAATCATCAAGACGCCGAGTCTTCGGGGCATTGTTTATGGCTATGTGGCAGAATACGAATTTATGCGCTACCTGCGAGAAGACTTAAGGATAAAGGACTATCACCGTGATGATGATCACAAAAAGACAAAATCCGACCTGAACTTTACATATCACGGCAGAAGGTATAGTGTTCAGATCAAATGCTTACAAACCAATTCGATAAAACTCGTTAACGGCATATTTCACGCCGTTGTTCAAAACGACGCCAGTGATCGTCGTAAGGTAAAGTTGCCAAACGGTGAAGAGATAGAGACCACTTGCTATGTTGCTGGAGAGTATGATATTCTTGTGTCAACCGTGCAACCTTTTACAGGAAGCTGGAAATTTGTCTTTAAGAAGAACAAAGACCTTAGTAAATCGAAATATCATCGCTACACTGAAGAACAAAGGAAGTATCTTCTTGCGACGCAAGAACCTATAACTTACCCTGTTGAGGTCAGCGGATGGACATACGACTTATTAAGCCTGCTCTCAGATTCAGACCTTGGGCAGAGCAAGACTTGAATCATCGCTTTATGAAAACGAGAAAATACGAATGATTTTTTCGCGCATGGAGCTGCCTTACGATACGACTCACAGATGCGCTGTTTTTGCGCACAACAACGAACAAGTCTTTAACCACAAATCCTTTGCGTTCGTACTCGTTAATGATTTCAACATGGGTCAGTCGCTGTTTTCCGGCACTCACCTCATCCTGACACTTAACAATAAGAATGCCTCTTTTTCGCAAGACGCGATAAGCCTCGTCCGCAGCTTTGTAGTATAAATCCAGAACGGCGTCATGCCATTTTGCTTCACTATCCCCGACAACCTTACCATTGGAATAAGAATCTCTGAAAGCAGCGTATGTTCCTGAACCACCGAAGTGATCGACATTTTTTCGCAGCAAACTCTCCATATACGGCGGATCCAGGACAACACAATCAATCTCACCGTCCCGGTACGGCAGATTTCGACAATCGACACCCATCTTAATGTCGGTCGCTCGAACGTCGTAATCATCTTTTGGGACATTCTTCCAGAAAACACCCTTTCCCCATGTAACATCAGCAACGATCGATCCCCTGGGAACGTGTAGTTGAAGAATGAGCGGAAACACATCCTCATTTCCACCGACATGCGCTGATTGGATAACGTTAGAGGTGGCAACCCCATTTCGAACCACCCGCTTCTTTTTTATCCTGGTGTCCGACATTGTGCATACTCCACGTGCTGACAGGCGTTTGGCAGCGGACATTATATCATACCTGCCGCGAGCGCTCTGATTTAAACCCGTTACCGTGTAATATAGCACATGTGTTGCTAAAATGCAAGCGAGTAATTCCTGGCTTGCCAGGATGCTCCAGATCATCGTACTGCACTGTAATTCCAGCGCCGCCTGGCGAGTCGTGCATGCAGGAAGTATGCCACAAGCGCCCTGGTAAGTGTTCGCATTTCTCCTGGGAGCGAGGGCATCTTGCTCTCATAGAAGCGACGAGGACGGGACGTCCTCACTCACAGGCGCGTGTGTTACCCCGGATGTGAACAGTTTCGCACCCTTGCCTTGCCGGATCGCCCGGATCAGTTCTGGAAAACGGCAGCCGTCTGCGCGACGAGCGTGGCGAGGTCGGCGATGAGCGCTGGCACAGCATTCGGGATGGCAGCGCGAACGTACCCCAACCCAAGCGCGGCGGCGCGCTCCGCCATACGCACATCGAGTTCGTAACACACTTCGACGTTGTCGTAGACAGTATTGATGGGAACCGCCAGCACATGCCGAAGCCCTGCACGGGCAATCTCATCCAGCGCCGACAGCACATCGGGACCAAGCCACTGACCGGGACCCCCGGCGCCGTAGTACGCCAGATATCCGGCGCCGCAGCCGAGCGTGGATACCAGGCGTTGCATCGTCTGCCGCAGCCGCCACTGGTATTCCGTTTCCGGTTTGCGCGCGCTTTCGGCGACACTGTGAGCAATCGCAAGCAGGGCAGTTCGACTGCGATCACAATCCGGCAGACGTTCCAGCGCAAGGGTCGCATTGATCGTCAGCGCCGAACGATAGCCGGGGAGATCGGGCCAGTCGGGGATCAGGTGCAGGCGCACCGGTTGGGCGACTTCGGTTTGCGCGTGTTCGAGCGTTTCCTGGTAACTGCGCAGACTCATCTGTGAGGCGACGGGGCTGAGGGGCAATACAAGCACGTACTGGATGCCGGTTTGGACGAGGTGCGCCAGCGCATCAGCCACCGTCGGATGCCAGTGACGGGCGCCCAGAACGACCTGAAAGCGCGATCCGTACCGCTGGCGCAGTTCGTCATCGAGTGCGGCGGCAAGTCGCCGGGCAGCGGAGTCGCCGCTTGTTCCGCTCCACACGCGCTGGCACCGTTCGCGCATATATGCAATATCTTCCGGGGACGGCGGATGCCCGTGGTAGTGCGCCGTCAGGTAAGGGACAATATCGTCGAGCGTCGCCGGTTCGCCATACTCCAGAACCAGGACGCCGGTCTGCAGGATGTCTTCATGGTTCATTGTCAACCTCGCTCCGTTGCCCCCATCATTCCACCGTCACACTCTTCGCCAGATTGCGCGGCTGATCCACATCGCAACCACGACGCACGGCGACATGGTACGCCAGCAGTTGCATCGGCACACTGGTGAGCACCGGGGTCAACAGTGGCAATGTCTGCGGCACTTCGATCACATAATCCGCTTTCGATGCGATCAAAGCATCACCTTCGGCGGCAATGGCGATCACATGCCCGCCGCGCGCCCGAACCTGTTCAACGTTCGAGATCATTTTCTCGTAGACGCTGTCGCGCATAGCGATGCACACCACCGGCAGATCGCGGTCGATCAGGGCGATTGGACCGTGTTTCATTTCGCCAGCCGGATACCCCTCGGCGTGGATGTAACTGATCTCCTTCAGCTTCAGCGCCCCTTCCAGCGCCACGGGATAGTTCACCTGCCTGCCGAGATAGAGTGCATCACGCGCGTTGTGGTAGCGTTCGGCAAGTTCCTCGTAGATCTCCTGGCGCTCCAGAATACGCTCGACCTTGCCGGGAAGTTCGATCAGCGCCTGAATGTAACGACGCACCTCGTCGGTAGCGATCACGCTCCGTGCTGCACCCAGCCGCAGCGCCAGCAGGTAGGACGCCACCAGCATCGTAGTGAATGCCTTGGTCGAAGCGACGCCGATTTCAGGACCGGCGTGCAGGTAGATCGCTCCGCCATCCGCCAGCCGCGCCGCCTGACTGCCGACCGCGTTGACGATGGCGATGCTCTTTGCCCGCTGCCGCCGCGCCTCTTCCATCGCCGCCAGCGTATCGACGGTCTCTCCGCTCTGGGTGATCGCCAGAACGGCGGCGCGCTCACCGATCAGCGGGTCGCGGTAGCGGAACTCGGAGCCGTAATCCACCTCAACGCGCAATCGCGCCAGCGTTTCGATGGCGAACTTCGCCACCAGCGCCGCGTGCCACGCCGTCCCGCACCCTACCGCGTAGATCCGTTCCAGTTGCCGCAGTTCCTGCTCATCGAAGGCAAGTTCATCGAGCAGAACGGCGCCGTGGTCGAGATCGATCCGCCCGCGCAACACATCGGTCAGCGCACGCGGTTGCTCGAAGATCTCCTTCTGCATGAAATGCTTGTAGTCGCCTTTGGCGGCGGAGACCGGATCCCACGGGATGGTCACAGGAGGGCGGGCAACCGGCGTTCCATCGAGCCGTGAGATCGTTGCGCCACCGGCGTCGATCACCGCGATCTCACGGTCGTCGAGAAAGATGACGCGCCGGGTATAATCGAGGATCGCCGGTACGTCGGACGCAACGAACATTTCATCATCGCCCACGCCAATAACGATCCCGCCCGCATGCCCCAGGCGCGCGGCGATGATGCGCCCCGGCTCACGACGCGTCATCGCCACCACCGCATTCCCGCCGCGCAACTCGCCGAGCGTGCGTCGCATCGCCTGTTCGAGCGACCCGGTTTCGTCGTAGTATTCGCCCAGGAGACGGGCGATGACTTCGGTATCCGTCTGCGATGCAAACTGATGACCGTGCGCGATCAGGCGCTCCTTCAGTTCAAGATAGTTTTCGACGATGCCGTTCTGGATCACGACAATCTCGCCTGAGGCGTCGCGGTGCGGGTGCGCATTTTCCTCGGTAACGCCGCCGTGCGTCGCCCAGCGGGTATGCCCGATGCCGCAACGCCCGGCGACCGGTTGTTCGCGCAACTGTGCCGCCAGGTTTGCCAGTTTGCCAACACTGCGCCGTAATTGCAACTGTCGCCCGTCATCAAC
Source organism: Roseiflexus sp. RS-1 (assembly GCF_000016665.1). NCBI lineage: Bacteria > Bacillati > Chloroflexota > Chloroflexia > Chloroflexales > Roseiflexaceae > Roseiflexus > Roseiflexus sp. RS-1. The sequence goes on along the minus strand of NC_009523.1, from coordinate 5,091,299 downwards.
GGCAATGCCCGCCGAGTCATACCCGCGATATTCGAGCCGCCCCAGACCGTGGAGCAGAACCTCACCGGCTTCACGCGGTCCAATATAGCCAACAATCCCACACATGCGCGTTTCCTTTCTGCACGCACGAAGAGTCGCTGCGCTGCGCGACACGCCGCGCAACCGGTTCCGAACCAGCTCGTGAAATGGGCATGACGCCTGACTGCGCGGGGCATCCACAGTCTTCGATGCGTCTTGCAGGAAGGGGTGCTGACTGCAAGGCGCTTTGTTTCCATCCGTCGCCGGATGGGTTTCCCGGAGCGCTTACAGGCGGCAGCACGCCTGGGAGGCATCCGCTGATCTCTCGATGTTCCGCCGGTAACGCCGACGTTAGCCCTGTCGCGCGACAGGGAACCTCCACCTCGTCAACTGCGGGGAAGGACCCGCAGCCCATGCGCTTCCTTCTGACCGTTGCGTGTGCGTCTCACCTCCCACAGCCCCTGCTTATTCCCCACTGCTGTTTAGCATACGTCATGCCGCACTTCTGGTCAAGATCAGGCGTGGTTGTGATAGGGCCTTTCCACAATGACTCTGCGGCAACAACGCCCCGCCGCAACGCCGGGCACGCAGAGGTTTCCACGACCGGCTTTCGCATCTCGGACGAGGAGTCTTCCTCGATCTGCTGATCCCGTTGTGCCCAATCACGCTCCGGGAATCACCGACGAAACTTGCGATATTCCTCGGCTGTCAGGGAGATTACTGCGTGCCCTCTATCGTCGGTCGGGCGATGGTGGAGCGCCAGGCTCACAGATAGAGCGTTTTCTGGCGCCTTCTGGTCTCGCACTCCTTATGTGGAGCATCAGGAAGCCCAATTCCCCCCCTTCTCCCGCGCGCGGGAGGAAGGGGGTCGGGGGATCTCTCAGGGGTAGATGTTTTGGCAAGCCCCTGCGCGCTATCTCCCGTTTCAGCCATCAGAACGCCCAAACTCCCCCTTCTCCCCGTGTGGGAGCAGGGGGTAGGGAGGATGAGGGAAAAAGGGCGTCGGGATGTGGCAGCATGCTCCTTACATGCCAGTGCGATCATCATTGCGGAACGGGCGCTCCTGATCCGTCCCCAGCGCTTCGAGCAGCAGATCGGCTTCCTCAGGCGTGATCCGCCCATCGGCGACCATGCGCAGGATGGCGGCGCGTTGCTCTTCGAGTGTTGCACCGGAAGGTGACGCAGCCTGCTCAGGCGCCTTCGCCTGCGCCGGTTCATCGGCGGGTGCAGAGGCATCGGGCGCCTGCGTGACGTTGATCCGGATCGTTGCGCCGGTCGCCGCTTCGGGCGGGTGCGGCGGTCCGGGCGGATGGGGTGGATGCGGCGGCTGGGACGGGTGTGGCGGTCCGGGCGGATGGGGTGGATGGGGCGGGTGCGGCGGCTGGGACGGGTGTGGTGGTCCGGGTGGATGGGGTGGATGGGGCGGGTGCGGCGGACGGGATCGCGGGATGCCCAGACTTTCGAGAGCGCGTTCGACCGCTTCGATTGCGCCAATGATTCCCGCCTGGGCAGCGGCTGCCGCTTCACGCTTCATGCGTTCCAGACGCTCTTCATCAAACCGCCACTCGCGATCATTGATGCGCACATGCACTTCGCGCGGATGCCCCTCGCGCTGTGCACGCTCGCGGGCGCGTTCCGCCGCCTCGCGCATGTCGCGCTCGATCCGCTGACGCAGACGCTCAGCCTTGCGTTGAGAGCGGCGCGCCCACTCGTCGCCACGTCCCCCCATTTCCCGGCTGAATTCTTCAGCCCAGCGGCTCATATCTCGCCCGAACTGCTCGCCCCAGCGTCCCATTTCTTCGGCAAACCGCTCCGCCCAGCGCCCAATATCGTCGTCGGGCGGTTGTCCAGCGCTGGCGGATTGGGATGCGCCTTCACCCATCGCGCTCATCCGCCGCGGCGCCGGGCCACGCAACGACAGGTCGCCGCCGACGAGCAGTTCGAGGAGTGCAGCGCCTTCACCGTACACTGCGCTGAACATGCCACCGCTGGCTGCCACGCCGGGACCGCGCACCGTTCCACCGACGGTCGCTCGCAGGGTCAGGCTGGCGTCAGGGAGAAGTTCCACCCGCGCATCGCCGCCGACATTCAATTTCATCGTACTGTCGGGTGCAAAGCGCATCGCCAGCGTCAGGTCGCCGCCGATATTCCCGATATGGGTGGCGCTGCTCACGCTGCGGAGCGTCAGGTCGCCGCCGATGCTGCCCGCATTGAGCACACCGCCGATGTCGATGCATGTTGCGTCGCCCCCAACGCTGCCAATGCTGACATTGCCGCTGATAGCGCGCATATCCGCATTATCACCGACAGACCCGAGCATCACCGCGCGCGTCTGTTCGATACGCACATCGCCACTGACGCTGCCCCCTTCGACGGCAGCGCGCTCGCTGCGCCGCAGGCGCAGGTCGCCGTCCAGATCACGGAAGCGCACCACTTCCGCCACGCCATCGGCGTGCAGCGTTCCAGAGATTGCGCCGACCGTCAGACTTTGCACCTCATCAACGCCGACATCACCGGCGACATCGTTCAGCACGATCACGCCCGACCGGTTGATCCTCACATCACCGTCGATGGTGTCAGTCACGCGCAACCGTTCGACACGTTCAATCGTGGCATCGCCGTCAATGCGCTCGAAGAGTGCATCATCGCGCACGCCGGAAAGGTGCAGGTCGCCATCGACATACTGAACTTCGACAGAGCCAGCGTCGTTGATGGTAAGATCGTCCTCGACGCGGCGCACGACGACCGCCCCTTCCACAGCGGTGATCTGCGCGCTCCCCTCCACATTGCCGACGCGCAGTGTTGCGGCGCGGGTAACGACCAGATCCCCTTCGACGTGACCAATGGTGACCGTTCCGCTGACTCCCTCGATCCGCACATCATCCCCGGCGGAGTTCAGGGAAAATGAGATCATTCCCGCGACAAAGACACCATCCTCCACGACTTCGCCGGAAACGGTTGCAGCCGATGGCGCGCGCAACCGACAATCTCCGGTGATCATCCCCTGAATGACGACACCCTGGTCGTCACGTTCCAGCACAACCCCCTCGTCCGCTTCGGTCCAGACCTCGACGATGCCGGTTTCGCCGGGTTCGACACGCAACGAACCGGCACAACGACCAAAGCGCACGTGGGGCGTTTCACCGACAGATACCTGTTGAACTGGCATTGCAGCAGACTCCTATTCTACGAAAATCTCGATACGCTCCCCTTCTTCGAGATCCTGCAACTCGAAGATGCGTCCTGGCGTGTCGCGCGCGATAGCGCGCAACACATCGTCGTTCGTCACACCGGCGTTGCGCGGAAAGAGGCGCGCGCCAAGTTTGAGACCGACGGAGACCAGGCTGGCGGGGATGGTGACGTTAATCTTCTGCCTGCGCGAGTTGAGATCGGTGACAACAATGCGGAGCGAACGCGAGCGTGCCTCGGCGCGGATGCGGGCGGCATCGTCGGTGATGGCGTCGAGCAACCGGGCGCCCTCCTCGGCGGAGATCTGCCCCTTTTCGACCATGCGCAGGATCCGCAGGCGGTCATCGGTCATCGCCATACGTCACTCCTTACGATTTGAGCAACCGCAGCGCTTCCTCGACGGAAATCTCCTTCGCTGCCAGGCGATCAAGGATGGCGCGCCGGTCGGGACGCGCATCTGCAGCTGGCGGCCCGTACCCGAGCGCGGCGACGATCTCATCGAGGCGGCTGCGGGCAGTGTTGTACGCCACTTTCAGGTCGCCAGCGACGCCATTGATGTTGCCGCGGTTTTTCAGCAGCAGTTCAACGAACTCCAGTTGCTCGCGCGATAGACGTCCGAGGCGTCCCAGGGTGAAGCGCCCTTCGATAGCGGTGTGGCATGCGTCGCACTCCAGCCGGATGACGTGCAGCGCCTCGCCGCAAACCGGGCATGTGGTGAGGAGTGGATTCATAAGCGCGTCCCTCGTTGATTCAGGTGCGTCTGACCATCAGGCAGTGCGCAGATGCGCGTTTGTTCTCGATGTCAGGAGCGTGCCACTTCCGCTGCCCCCTGGTATGCCTGTGGCCGTGTTGATCGCATCGCGTGCACGCCGTATCAGACGCTCGGTCGCGACTTCGGTCAGGAGTGTCTGGTAACGCTCCTGCGCCATCATGATCAGGCAATCGAGTGAGTGCAGCATGGAGGTCACCTCCTTTCAATCGCTTTGTTACTATATGCCTGTTTGCTACAAGATAATACCACATTGGATATAGAAAATCAATAGTTATTGGTGGATTGTGGTGATAAGTTGATCATATTCACCAGATAAACTGAAGGCACTGACGCCGGGGTGAGAGATGGGGTGCAGGAGCGGCAACATGTCGTAGCGGCTGTTTCCAACAGAAGGAATGTGTCTGACCGTGTGCGCACGTGAAGGCTCAGCGGCGTTCGCGCTGTCGTCCGATGCCGCCGATGATCATCAGGATAAGCAGCGTTGCCATGCTGATCAGTCCACCGATCAGGAATGGGCGCGGGCGGTAGACGAATTCGATGGTATGCGATCCAGGGGGCAACCAGACGCCGCGCAGGGCATAGTTGACCCGGAGAATCGGCGCGGGTTCGCCGTTGACCATCACGTCCCATCCCTCATACCAGGCGTCTGCCAGGACCAGGATGGCTGGCGCTGAGGGCGCGGCAATGACGGTGACGGTGTCTGGCGTGTACGTCACGATGGGTGTTGGATCCGGAACAGCTGGCGGGGGACCGGTTGTGGGAACTGGCGTCGGCACGACAACGACGGTTGCGGGATCGAAATCGGGGCGCGCCATATAGTCGAGCTGTGCGTCATCGTCGGGGATGATTGCGACACGGTAGACAAACCAGGCGCGTGGAAGTGCATTCGGGTTGCGGTAGATACGTCCTTCGTCGCTTTCGTGCACCAGTTCGAGTCCCGGATAGCGCGCAGCAGTCGTGCTCCCTGGCGGGAACACGAGGTACCTGACGTTGAGCATATCGAGCAAGCGGGGACGTGTATACGCCGATGTCAGAAATGCGCGCAGGCTGACATTGCCCTCGCTCGTGCGGCGATAGTCCTTACCGTCGATCAGCCGCGCCAGGCGGTTGTAGCGCGCCGGATAGAGCGAATGGTAGCCGCGCACATCTTCAAGACCGTAGGCGCTCGCTATATTGGGCGGGAGCGCGTCGTAGTCGCCACCATGGATGCGGAACGGTCGCGGTTGCGATTGCAGGAACGCAATCTGGCGGGTTGGCGGGTAGAGGACCTGGAAGAGTTGCAGATCGGACGAATAGGTTGCCAGTTCACGGGTCAGGTCGGTCGTTGGTCGCGCAATAGACGGTGAGACCGAGGTGTTGAATCCTGCGCCGTACCACCACATATCCAGCGCAGCAACGGCAATCACCGGCGCGAAGGCGATGGCTGCATTGCGCCGGTAGAACCGCAGCAATGCCAGGCTTATCAGCCCGATGCCGCCAAAGACGAGCAGCGGAAGCAGTTGCTGGGTGCGGATCATGGTGAAATAATGACCAAACCGCGACTGCGGCGTGAAGAGCGCCAGATGATGGAGCGACCACCCGACGATGAACACCCCAACGATGAGGATCAGGAGGCGAGCGGCTGGCAGGCGGGCGCGCCAGTCTGCCCTGGAAGGCGTGTTCTCCCAGGCGCTGACGTTGGCAGGCGCATACAGCCGCTGCGCCGCGATTGCCGCCAGGATCGCTATCGCAAAGCCCCACACCATGTACCAGCGGGTGTGGTCCTCGAACTGACGGTACGGCGGGATCAGGGCGATGAAGACCTGGAGCAGCGGTGTGCGCACTGCCAGTGCGAACGATGCTACGGCGACAATGCCGAAGAACGCCGCCAGACGATGACGCGCAATCGCCAGACCGATGATCGCCAGCGCCAGCGGTGTCACCCCGACGTAGGGGTAAGGCACCTGGAAAGTTGGCGGTCCCCATGCGGGTGGCGGTCCTATCCGCTCGAAGCCGCCGAGCGCAGGAAAGACAAGCCGCAGCATACTGCCGAAATATTCTTCCGGCGGCGCCAGCGAGAACCCGATGTCGCTCCGCTGCCCCTGCGCCGACAGCGCCATTGCAGGCAACAGTTGCACGGCGCTCAATCCGAGACCCAGCGCATATGCCAGCGCCAGACCGGTCAGCATGCGCCAGCGCGCTGCCGTGCGCCCTTCATCGTGCTGCATGATGCGAAACAGCGCGTAGCATCCGGTTGCCACGTATGTGTAAAACGCCAGTTGTATCTGCGCCAGCACAACGAGTCCCAGCATCGCGGCTGCGACTGCCCAACTCCGCCAGGCGCCGCTGCTCAACGCCCGCTCGACGCCCCAGAAGCACCATGGCAGCATGGCGGTCGCGCCCGACAATTCCGGGAAGGGCAGGTAGGTGAGCATATGCCCGGTGAACATGTAGCAGACCCCTGCCAGGAGCGCTGGTCCCATATCCAGCCCGATCCGTCGCGCAAATGAATAACTTCCCAGTCCGGCGATGATCAGCTGAACCCAGGCATAGATGCCAAACGCCTTATCGAGCGGCATGATGAGAAAGATCAGGTTCGGCGGATAGAAGAAGGCGATCTGCCCGTCATCGAACAGCGGAACACCGCTCAGAATCGTTGGGTTCCAGAGGGGCCACGCTCCCTGGCGAACGATCGCGTTCGTCAGCAGGCGTCGGGGGTAGATCTGACGGATCGGGTCAGTCCAGACGTGGTTGTTGACCGGCACACGTTCATACGAATAGCGCCAGGGATGCAGGTGCAACAGGGCATCAAGCGGCAGGAAGACCTCGCCGCCAATGAGTGGACGCCAGAGGAAGATCGTCGCACTCAGACTGAGGAGAAGAACTGCTATTCCCCTACGTTGTATAGTGGGCATTAATTTCGACGTACTCTTTGCTGAAATCGCACGTCCAGACAGTGGTTCGTGCGTCGCCCAGCCCCAGGTCGAGCGTAATGAAGACCGGGTCCTGGCGCAGCAGCGCCGATGCTGCCGCCAGGTCGGCGTCGAGCGGCAACCCATGCGCCACAAGCTGGATCGACGCTTCTGGCGGACCAAACCAGAGTGCCAGGCGGTCGGGGTCGATGGCAGCGCCGCTGTACCCGGCGGCGCACAGGATCCGTCCCCAATTCGGGTCGCCGCCGTGGATCGCGGTTTTGACCAGCGGGGATCGCGCGATGGCATTTGCCACCTGGTGCGCCTGTTGCTCGTCCTGCGCGCCGCTGACCGTGATTTCGACCAGGCGTGTGGCGCCTTCGCCATCGCGCGCAATCTGTTTCGCCAGGTCGATGCACACATCCGTGAGCGTTGCAGTGAAGTCGTCGAATGCAAGCCCATCCGTGAGCGGAGTGTCGCTCACGGGGACGCCAGACGCACCAGACGCCAGGAGGAGCAGGGTATCGTTGGTGCTGGTGTCGCCATCAACGCTGACACGGTTGAAACTGCGATTGGCGGCAATGCGCAGGGCGCGGTCGAGTTGTGCAGGATGCGCGTGCGCATCGGTGGTCACAATCGCCAGCATCGTCGCCATGTTGGGATGAATCATGCCGGCGCCTTTGCACATCCCGGCAATCGTGACCGTGCGTTCGGCAACGGTGATGGTGCGTGAAGCGACTTTTGGGTGTGTGTCGGTGGTCATCATAGCGCGCGCGGCGGCGCCGGCGCCCGAATGAGCAGTCGGTCCGGTCAGACTGGCAATGCCCTGCGCCACTTTTGTCATGTCGAGTTGCCGACCGATGACGCCGGTTGAGAGCACCAGTACCTGATCGGCGCGGCACCCGAGCCGTTCGGCGGTCAGTTCCGCCATCGCGCGACAGCTCGCAGCGCCCTGCGGTCCGGTGCAGGCGTTGGCATTCCCCGCATTGACGATCACGGCGCGAATGGCGCTGGCATTCGTCGCCAGAATCTCCTGGTCGTAGATCACCGGCGCTGCCTTGACGCGGTTGGTCGTGAAGAGACCGGCGGCGCTGCATGGAACATCGGCGGTGATCAGCGCCATATCAAGCGCACCGTTCGGTTTCAGTCCGCAGGCGGTTGCAGTGGCAGTAAAACCACGCGCAAGTGAGAATGTGTCTGTCTGCATATGCTGTGAGAACTGAGAACCAGGAACCGAGAACCAAGAACCAAGAACCAGGAACCAGGAACCGAGAACCAAGAACCAGGAACCAGGAACCAAGAACCGAGAACCAGGAACCAAGAACCAGGAACTGAGAACCGGGAACCGGGAACCAGGAACTGAGAACTGAGAACCGAGAACTGAGAACTGAGAACTGAGAACCCGGAACCAAGAACCAGGAACTGAGAACCAGGAACCGGGAACCAGGAACTGACAGAAAATGTAGTGTAACGTTCAACGTTCAACGTGCAACGTGCCACGCGCAACGCGCAACCTTCAACGTGCAACGTGCCACGCGCAACGTGCAACGTGCCACGCGCAACGTGCAACCTTCAACCTTCAACCTTCAACCTTCAACGTTCACCCCTTGACCGCCCCTCCAGCAGCGCCTGCACCTTCACCGGCAGCCCAAAAATCTTGATGAACCCTTCGGCGTCCTTCTGGTTATAACTGTCACTCATCGTGAAACTGGCGATGTCGGGGTTGTAGAGGCTCTTCGCTGCGCGCCGCCCGACCAGGGTTGCATTCCCCTTATACAGTTTCAGGCGCGCCTCGCCGGTGACGTTACGCTGGGTGACGCGCACAAATGCATCGAGCGCCTCGCGCAGCGGTGTGTACCACTGCCCATAGTAAACCAGTTCGGCGTAGCGATGGGCGATCACGTCTTTGTAGTGCAGCGTATCACGGTCGAGCGTCAGTTGCTCAAGCCCCTGGTGCGCCACTCGCAGAATCGTCCCGCCAGGAGTTTCATAGACGCCATGGCTTTTCATGCCGACCAGCCGGTTTTCCACCAGATCGACGCGTCCGATGCCATGCTTTGCGCCGATGTCGTTCAGGGTCAGCAGCAGTTCGACCGGTCCCAGGCGCTTACCGTTGACGCTCACCGGCGTTCCCTGCTCGAACCCGATCACAACATACTCCGGTTCGTCTGGCGCTGCTTCGGGGTCCGTCGTCAGGGTGTACATCGCTTCTTCCGGTTCGTTCCACGGGTCCTCCAGGATGCCACCCTCGTGCGACATATGCCAGATGTTGCGGTCACGGCTGTAGATCGATTTGAGCGTGGCGGTGACCGGAACGTTATGTTCGGCGGCGTAGTCGAGCGCGTCCTCGCGGCTACGGATATTCCACTCGCGCCAGGGGGCGATCACTTTCAGGTGCGGCGCGAATGCCATGTAGGTCAATTCGAAGCGCACCTGATCATTTCCTTTGCCGGTGCAGCCGTGCGCGAGGGCGTCGGCGCCTTCCTGGAGCGCGATTTCCGCCTGGCGACGGGCGATCAGTGGGCGCGCTACCGATGTGCCGAGCAGATAGGTGCGCTCGTACACGGCGCCAGATTGGAGCAGCGGGAAGAGAAAATCGCGCACAAACTCTTCGCGCAGGTCTTCGACGTAGCACTTCGAGGCGCCGGTGGCGATGGCTTTCTCCTCCAGACCGCTCAATTCATCGTCCTGACCGATATTGGCGCAGTAGCAGATGACTTCGGGATTGCCGTAGTTCTGCTTCAGCCATGGAACGATGATGCTGGTGTCGAGACCGCCGGAGTATGCCAGAACGACTTTGTTGACTTTTGCGCTCATAATACGCCCTCATTATCAGTTGCAGATAGACCGGTGGGTATGTTCTGTGCCGATGTCCGTGTCATGCGGTAGTGATCTTGCAATGAGCGGACGCGCAATTCCTTCTGGCGCAGCGCTTTGATGGCGCTGATGGTCGCCGCTGCGCCGGTGAGGGTTGTGACGAGCATAACGCCGTAGCGGATGGCTGCCGATCGCAGCGCCTGACCGTCGGCGTAAGCGCGCGATCCGAGCGGCGTGCTGATCACCAGCCCCACCTTGCCCGATGCGATCAGATCGACGGTATGGGGTGAGCCTTCGGACACTTTGTTGACGACAATCGCCGGCAATCCGAGTTGATGCAGCCAGCTGGCGGTGCCGCGGGTAGCGTAAATCGTAAAGCCGAGTTTCACCAGGTCGCGCGCGATACGCCCAATGGCGCCCTTGTCGTAGTCGTTGACCGTCAGCAGCGCCCCGCCGCTGGTGGGAATGCGCTGGTTGGCGCCCATTTCGGCTTTGGCGAAAGCGTGCCCGAATGTCGAGGCATGCCCCATCACCTCGCCGGTGGAGCGCATTTCGGGGCTGAGAAAGACCGCCGCGCCAGGGAACTTGTCGAACGGCAGCACCGCTTCTTTGACGAAGAAGCCGTTGAGCGGCGGTTCCTTTGTGAATCCCAGTTCGCTCAGTTTCTTCCCGGCTGCCGCCTGCGCCGCGATGCGCGCAAGCGGGACGCCGGAGGCTTTGGCGACGAACGGAACGGTGCGTGAAGCGCGCGGGTTGACTTCAAGAACGTAGACCTCATCGTCTTTGATGGCGAACTGGATATTCATCAACCCTTTCACGCGCAGCGCCTCACCAATCCGGATCGTCTCATCGCGGATGATGGCAAGATGATAGGCGCTCACCTTGTAGGGCGGCATAACCATCGCCGAGTCGCCGGAATGAACCCCTGCTTCCTCAACGTGCTCCATGATGCCGCCGATCACCACGCGCTCGCCATCGCCGACGGCATCGACATCCAGTTCGAAGGCGTCTTCCAGATAACGGTCGATCAGAACCGGCTGCCCGGCACTGATCCGGGTCGCTTCCTGGATGTACTGCGCCAGCCCTTCATCATCATAGGCAATTGCCATCGCCCGCCCGCCGAGCACATAACTGGGGCGCACCAGCACGGGGTATCCGATCCGCTGCGCCACCTTGCGCGCCGCCTGGAGGTCGGCAGCCATGCCGCTCTCCGGTTGCATAATGTCGAGCCGACGCAACAGTTCACTGAAGCGACCGCGATCCTCCGCCAGGTCGATTGAGTCCTGAGAGGTGCCCCAGATCGGCACACCGGCAGCTGTGAGTCCCTTCGCCAGGTTGAGCGGCGTCTGACCGCCGAACTGAACCAGCATCGGCACTGGTGTTTCTTCGCCGTCGCCTCTCCTTCCCGACTCGTTCTCCCAGACGTTCAGCACGTCTTCCAGGGTCAACGGCTCGAAATAGAGGCGGTCGCTGGTATCGTAGTCGGTCGAGACGGTCTCCGGGTTGCAGTTGATCATGATCGTCTCATAACCGAGGTCGCGCAGCGCAAAACTGGCATGGACGCAGCAATAGTCGAACTCGATCCCCTGCCCGATGCGGTTCGGTCCGCCGCCAAGAATGATCGCTTTGGGGCGGTCGGTCACCGCCGATTCGTCAGCAGTCGCATAGGTACTGTAGAGGTAGGGGGTGTAGGCTTCGAACTCGGCGGCGCAGGTATCGATACGATGGTAGACCGGCAGAATGCCGAGGGCTTTGCGGCGAGCGCGCACGTCCATTTCGGTTGGATAGTGGGGTGCGGCATCGCGCGCAGCGGGCTGAAGGATGAGCGCGATCTGCGCGTCGGAGAAGCCGTGTTCCTTCGCTTCGCGCAGCAGGTCAGCAGGGAGCGTATCGAGCGAATGACGCGCCAGCGCCGCTTCAAGATCGATAATTGCTCGCATTTGCGCAACAAACCACGGATCGTAGCCGGTCAGCGCAGCGATCCGTTCGATGTCCCAGCCAGCGCGCAGGGCATCGGCGACGTGGAAGATGCGTTGCGCCGTCGGAATGCGCAGGTCATCGTCCGATGGCTCGCGTTGTTCCTGCGTATTCAGGCGCCTTCCGGCAAACGCGCCAAACCCCACAGCGCCGATCTCCAATCCGCGGATCGCCTTCTGCAATGCCTCGTTGAACGTTGCACCGATCGCCATCACCTCGCCGACGCTCTTCATCTGCGGTCCCAGGGTTGGATCGACGCCGGGAAACTTCTCGAATGCCCAGCGGGGGATCTTAACGACGACATAATCCAGGCTTGGTTCGAATGAGGCGGGGGTCACTCTGGTAATGTCGTTGGGGATCTCGTCGAGCGTATAGCCGACGGCGAGCAGCGCGGCGATCTTGGCGATGGGGAAACCCGTGGCTTTGGACGCCAGCGCCGATGAGCGGCTGACGCGCGGATTCATCTCAATCACCAGCGGTGTGCCGTCACGCGGATTGACAGCGAACTGAATATTCGATCCGCCGGTTTCAACGCCCACGGTGCGGATGATGATCTTCGCCATTTCGCGCAACCGCTGATACTCGCGGTCGGTAAGGGTCATGGCGGGAGCGATGGTGATCGAGTCGCCGGTGTGGACGCCCATCGGGTCGAGGTTTTCAATCGAACAGACCACGACGAAATTGTCCGCCCGGTCGCGCATCACTTCAAGTTCGTACTCCTTCCAACCAAGCACCGATTGTTCGATGAGCACCTGGGTGACCGGTGAGGCGCGCAAGCCGCGATCCGCAATCTCGCGCAGTTGCGCCTCATTGTACGCCACGCCGCCGCCGCTGCCGCCGAGGGTGAACGAAGGGCGCACCAGCACCGGGTACCCGATCCGCGCTGCCACGTCTAGCGCCTGATCGACGGTCGAGACCGTTTCGCCCAGCGGCACGCGCAACCCGGCGTTGATCATGGCGCGCTTGAACAGTTCGCGATCCTCGGCAAGGGCGATGGCTCTGGGAGAAGCGCCGATCAACTGAACGCCGTACCGGTCAAGCACCCCGCTCTCCGCCAGTTTCATCGCCAGGTTGAGACCGGTCTGCCCGCCAACCGTCGGCAGCAGGGCATCCGGTTTCTCGCGTTCGATAATTTTTTCGACGATCTCCGGGGTGAGTGGTTCGATGTAGGTGGCATCCGCCATCTGTGGATCGGTCATGATCGTCGCCGGGTTGGAATTGACGAGCACAACGCGGAACCCCTCGCGGCGTAGCACTTTGCATGCCTGAACACCCGAGTAATCGAACTCGCATGCCTGACCGATGACGATGGGACCGGAGCCAATGATCAGAATGGTATGAATATCAGTTCGTCGCGGCATTGATCGTTCAACTCTCTCTTCTCGGCGTCTCTTTGATGTCTCTCCGGGCGATTGGTCGGAATTGCTGCATCTTATTCTGTTCGCTCCTGTGATGCCGTCAGCGCATCGATGACATCGAGCACGTCGCGGGAGGCATCGTCCAGATCACGGGTCACCTGCGTGAAACCGGGCGGCAGGTCAGGTGAATTGATACGGACCAGCAGGCGGGCGACACCACGCACATTGCCGAGCGGGGTCAGCAGATCGTGTCGATACACGTGCAGGTCGCGGTCGCTTATGCTGCCGTCTGCGCGTGCGCTTCCTTCAGCGACGAGCGTTTCGAGGCGTGCCATCGAATCACGCAGCACGTCGAGCAGTTCATCGTATCGTCCCCGCATCAATGGTGCTGTCTGTTCCGCGTCCAGTTGCAGCAATCGGTCAAGGGCGCGACGTGTGGCATCGAGCGGTGCAGCAAGTTCCGCCTGCATCACCTGAATACGCTCTTGCGGTGATCGGTGGTACAGGGGACGCAGGCGCTGATAGAGTGACATAGCGTTTTCCTCAGGCGCTTATGGTTTGTTTCCGTCATTTATTCAACCGCTCGATGCCTGATGACGGTTCCGCGCCTGCGCCATCAGTTCGACAAACTGGCGAAACAGGTACCGCGCGTCGTGCGGTCCCGGCGCCGCCTCAGGGTGGTACTGTACGCTGAAAGCCTGTTTGTCCGGCGCACGCAATCCTTCGACACATCCATCGTTCAGGTTGACATGGGTGATTTCAACACCATCGGGCAACGATGACGCATCGACGGCGAAGCCGTGGTTGTGGCTCGAAATTTCCACCCGCATGGTATCGCTGAAGCGCACCGGCTGGTTGCCGCCCCGGTGACCGAAGTGCAGTTTATAGGTTGTGCCGCCAAGCGCCAGACCGAGGATCTGATGACCGAGACAGATGCCGAACACCGGTGTTTTGCCCAGCAGGTCGCGCACAGCCTGCACGCCATACGTCACCGCTGCCGGGTCGCCTGGTCCATTCGAGAGAAAAACGCCGTCCGGTTCGAGCGCCAGCACGTCAGCAGCGGGCGTGGTGGCTGGCACAACGGTGACGCGACACCCATGTTCCGCCAGCAGGCGCAGAATGTTGCGCTTGATGCCGAAGTCGTAGGCGACGACGTGGAACGTCGGCTCGCCACGTTGCGCCGGTGTTTCGCCCCTACCCCACTCTCCCGGATTGCCCTCGACCCAGTGGTACGGTTCGGCGCAGGTGACATACGGCACCAGGTCGAGACCGTTCATCGACGGCGCAGCGCGCGCTGCTGCGATCAGGCGATCCGGTTCCGGGTCTTGGGACGAGATGACCGCGCGCATTGCGCCCTGGGTGCGGATATGCCGCACCAGCGCCCGCGTATCGACGCCGGTCATTGCCACGATGCCATGATCCGCCAGATACTCGTGGAGCGACTGCGCGGCGCGCCAGTTGGAGACGTATGGACTGGCAGCGCGCACAACGAACCCGGCAACCCACGGGTGACGGCTCTCCTCGTCTTCCCGGTTGACCCCAGTGTTGCCAATATGCGGCGCGGTCATCACCACGATCTGACCATAGTATGACGGATCGGTCAACACTTCCTGATAGCCGGTCATCGAGGTGTTGAACACCACTTCACCAGCCCGTTCGCCAATCGCGCCCAGCGCATATCCATGCCAGATCGTGCCATCTTCCAGCGCCAGCAGTGCGCGCGTCCGTGTCGTCATGAAGCAACCTCTTGATTGAGTGGAACTTGAAACGTTCAACATTCAACCTCTATCACCACCGCCGTCTCGTCACAGGCATGCTGGAGCGGGCAGATTGCACAGTCGCGCCAGACCTTTTCCGGGAAATCATCCTTCGATGTGATCCGGAAGCCCAATTTTTCAAAGAACGGAACCGCGCGCGTCAATGCGAACACTTTCGGAAATCCGCGCCGACGCGCCTCATCGACCAGCCCGCGCACGATGGTCTGTCCGATGCGCAACCCGCGATACTGCGGCAGAACCGCCAGCGAACGCACCTCGACCAGTGTTGGACTCATCTGCACCAGCGAGCCGATGCCCGCCACGGCGCCATCCACCTCTGCAACCAGCCACGACGAGAGGGTGGCGCGGATATTATCGGCGCTCCGCGGCAGCAGGTGCCCCTGGCGGGCATGTTCGGCGACAATAGCGACGATAGCAGCAACGTCGTCCTCTTCGGCGCAACGCACAATGATTTCGGGTGTGCGCGGCGGTACGACAAAAACCTGTGACTCGCGGACGTGGACGGTCATTCGTGTGGTTCCCTTTCCGTGATGATCGTTGTTCCCTGGTTCAGCAATCCCTCCAGA
This sequence comes from Roseiflexus sp. RS-1, assembly GCF_000016665.1. Classification (NCBI taxonomy): domain Bacteria; kingdom Bacillati; phylum Chloroflexota; class Chloroflexia; order Chloroflexales; family Roseiflexaceae; genus Roseiflexus; species Roseiflexus sp. RS-1. The sequence goes on along the minus strand of NC_009523.1, from coordinate 5,075,933 downwards.
TTGGTGATTCGCGCGGCATGTACGCCAGCGTCGAGTGCGGTGAGAGCAGCGCGCACTTTGGGGATCATGCCGCCGCTGATCGTGCCATCAGCGATTAACCGTTCGATCTCGCTGCGCGTCAAATAGCGCATGACATCGCCTTTGACCAGCACGCCAGGCACATTGGTGACGAATACTGCCTCGCTGACGCCAAGTGCTGCTGCAACGGCGCCGGCCGCTTCGTCGGCATTAACGTTGTACGGTCCATCGGGTCCGAGCGCAATGGGTGCAATCACCGGTATAACGCCGTGGTCAAGCAAGTCGCGCAGCACCTCGCCACGCACTGCGGTTGGGCGCCCGACGCGCCCCAGATCGCCTGCCGGATGCTCCTGTTTCACGACCCGGATCAGTCCGCGATCCACGCCGGAGATGCCGAGCGCATCAGCGCCAGCAGCAATGAGCGCCGCCACCAGGCGCGTGCTCACACTACCGCATAGAACCATCTCGGCCGCTGTGAGCGCAGTGGCATCGGTGTAACGCAACCCGCCAACGAAGCGTGGTGTGCTGCCCAGCGTCTCTTGCAGGATTCCGATCTCCTTGCCGCCGCCATGCACCAGGACGGGAAGTGGGCGAATCGCTGCCACGACACGCGCCAGTTCCGCAACGAATGTGGCGTCGTCGAGATCATTGCCGCCAACTTTGATGACCAGTGTCGGTCGATCATCGTGGTGTGCCGGGTCTGTCATCTCCTCTCTCCCCTGTATCGAGAACCGAGAACCGAGAACCAAGAACCAGGAACCAGGAACCAAGAACTGAGAACCGAGAACCAAGAACCGGGGTCAACGTTCAACGTTCAACGTTCAACGTTCAACCCATCAGCCCGGTCGTCTCCTCCAGATCGAACATCAGGTTCATGTTCTGGATCGCCTGCCCGGCTGCGCCTTTGACCATATTATCCTCGCTGGAGACCACGATGAGCAACCCGGGTCGCGCCAGGGTCAGTGAGATGGCGCAGACGTTGGTATGTGTCGTGTGCGCCAGGGTTGCCAGCGCGCCCGTCGGCAGCACCCGCACGAATGGCTCGTCAGCGTACTGTTCGCAGTACAGCGCCCGCACCCGATCTTCGCTCCAGTCGTCCGGTATGCGCAGGTAGATTGTGCTCAGAATGCCGCGACTCACTGGCAGAAGTTGTGGCGTGAAGACAATCTCCGGCGTTATGCCGCAGGCGATGCGCTGTGCTTCCTGCATCATTTCGCCGACGTGTCGGTGAACCTGACCGATGTTGTACGGCGCAAGGTTTTCGTTCACCTCGACGAAGTGCGTATTCTGTTTCGGCGCGCGGCCCGCTCCCGACACCCCTGACTTGGCATCGACGATGATCAGCGGATCGGTCAACGCGCCCATCATCAGCAGCGGCGCGATACCGAGCAGCACACCGGTCGGATAGCAGCCAGGATTGGCGATTAGCGGCGCGTTGCGCAGAGCGGCGCGATTGAGTTCCGGCAGACCATAAGGCGCTGGCAGCAACTCAGGCGCCGGGTGTTCATGCCCATACCAGCGCCGGTACGCTTCAGGCGTCGTCAGGCGAAAGTCGGCGGAGAAATCGATGACCCGCACCCCGGCGGCGCGTGCGCGTCGCGCCATCTTCCCGGCAGCGCCATGCGGTAGCGCAAGGAAAACCAGATCGACATCCGCCAGCGGCGCTTCATCGGGTGCAATCAATGGCGCGTCGAGCGGACCCGGCACAACATCGGCGAGCGACGCCCCGGCTGACGACTCGGACGCTGTGAACACCACGCGCGCTTCTGGATGGCGTCGCAGCCATCGCAGCAATTCGTAACCGGCATACCCGGTGGCGCCAAAAACACCGACGCGAATCATGCACCCTCCAAAGAAAAGCCCTTCGGACTGGTTTGTGTGTCCGAAGGGTGTATCATCACGCTGACGCTGTTTGCCCGATGCATTCGTGTGCTGCGCACGCGCGGCTAACCCTCCAGACCGGTGCATCCCGGACGACGGAAGCGACGCAATGTGCGCAGACTGTCAGGCATCTGATTCATAGCGAGGGTAATCATAGCGCCGATTATACGGGTTGTCAAGTAGTTCTTATTGTATCTCCCAGGGCGATTACATTGATTGCGCTGGAGCGCCAGATAGGGTAATGCCGCACTCAATGACACCTCCTTCGAACGTGTGCTCGGAATGGAAGATGCAATCGCCCTCATTGCCCTGGTTGCATAGCCCGATCGCATCCATTCAAAGGACCACACACTACGCGGTTGCGAACAACGGGCATCCAGTCCCCATTGACGTTGCGCAACGACAGGAGTCGCCGCGTATCCCGAATTGTACGTATGATATACTGGCAACTATTCTGGTGAAGGACAGAATGACGTATGGATGCGCTTCCCGAAGATCTTGATCTGATCACTCTCCGCCGCCGTATTGCAACCCGCATCATCGGCAATGTGCTGATGCGCTACGAGCGTGTCGCGTCAACAAACGACATCGCCAGAGAACGCGCGCGTAGCGGCGCTGCCGAAGGATTGATTGTTCTGGCGGAAGAACAATCGGCAGGGCGCGGGCGCCTGGGACGCAACTGGGTGGCATCTTACGGCGATGCGCTGCTGATGTCGGTGCTGCTGCGACCGGTGTGGCTGCCGCCTGGCGAAGCGTTTACCCTCACGATGCTGGCAGGTGTTGCGTTGTGTGAAGCAGTTGAGCAGGTTGCGGCGGTGCGCGCGCAGTTGAAATGGCCCAACGATCTCCTCCTGTTTGCCAATGGCGCATGGCGCAAAGGCGCCGGTATCCTGACCGAGATCAGCGTTGCCGGTGATGCTATCGAATGGGCGATCATCGGCATTGGACTGAACGTCAATCAGGCTCCAACCGGCGCTGTCAATGGGCGCAATCTCCAGCAGACGGCGACAAGTGTGAGCGCGGCGGCCGGTCAGCGTATTTCCCGCACTGCATTGCTGGAAACGCTGCTGACGAGCCTTGATGAACGCTACGCGCTCCTGCGATCAGGGGAGCGTGCGACACTGTTTGCCGACTGGCGCGCGCGTCTGGCGTACCTGGGAGAAACGGTGACGGTGACCCTGCCCAACGGCGAGTTGCGTGGCATTGCAGAGGACGTGGCAGCAGATGGCACATTGCTGCTGCGTGATGCTGCTGGCGTCCTCCATACGATTCACACCGGCGATGTGGGATTTTGAGCGCAAAACACCGGTTCTCCCTGGACGCACCTGTGGGAACAGCATGAACGATTGAAACGCCTGCTGCTGCTGCGGGTGCAGCCCTGACGAGAATCAATGAGGAGACAATCGCTCCGCAATCCTGGCGCTGTTTCCCCTATCGCCGTGATCATTCACCGGCGGCGCAACCGTTGCCTGCGGGATGCGCACCGCTGGAAGATGCGTCGGCACGGCGGCGATAGCGGTTCGTGCCGGGTACCGGCTCCATCACAACCCTCGGTCGTGGCTCGAAGAGGGTGTCGAGCGCCTCGCGGATCGTCAGATGATCGTGGGTCAGGGCATAGACTCTGGCGATCCGCAGCGCAGTTCGCTTGCTGGTCCGCTTCGTGCGCAAGACGCGCATATACGTGGCGTAGGGCAGACCAGCAAGCCGGCAAAACTCAACCGGCGTCGGAGCGACGGTTGCGATCCGCTCTGCAAAATCGGGACGCGGCGCATAGGTTTGTGCGAGTTCGTATGGGTATGGCATGGTTCCCACGCGCTCCTGATCAATGAAGACTAGCGATCCTGCACAACGAATTTATAGCCGAGGTTGCGTACAGTGATGATATAACGCGGCGCATCGATATCGGGTTCGATCTTGGCGCGCAATCGACGAATATAGACGGCGACCAGATTGCTTTCGCCTTCGTAGTCGTACCCCCATACCTTGCTGAGAATCTGACTGGCGCTCAACACGCGCCCGGTGTTCTGCATCAGGTAGTAGAGCAAACGAAACTCGATCGGGGTAAGGACGACGCTCCGCCCATCTTCAAACAGCACGGTATGTTCGATTGGATCGAGCGTCAACGGACCCTGCGAAATGCGCGTCACCGGGTTGACCAGGTCGCTGTTGCGTCGGCGCAACACTGCTTCGACGCGCGCCAGCAGTTCCGCCGGCTCGAAGGGCTTCACCAGATAATCGTCACCGCCGATCTGCAACCCGGTCACGCGATCCTGTAATTGACCGCTGCCGGTGACAAAAATGATCGGAACGTCCGATATGCGACGGATCTGGCGGCAGATGTCGAAGCCGCTCACCTTCGGCATACCCACATCGAGCAGCACCAGGTCGAGGGAACGCTGTTCCACCGCCTGCAACACGCCAGTGGCGTCGTATGCCTTAATGACCTTGTACCCGGCGTCTTCGAGCAGAAAGGACGTCAGTTTGACGCTCGCCAGATCATCGTCAGCCACCAGGATCTCCATCGGTTTCTCCCTTCCATTGTGCAATAATGGTCTCCCCAAATGAATAATCGCCGTATCGCGGTTCAGTATACGGCGGTCTATTACCAAAACATTACAAAGGATTCATAATCCAGGGAGCACCATACCATGGACGACGCAACAAAGGACGATGCAACCAGGGGGCGGACACGACGCAATAAACGGCAAACCGAAGATGAGCGTTTGCTGGCGCGTCCCCGCGCCAACACCGATTTCCTCAGCACCGACACCTGGCGGGTGCTGCGGATTATGGGGGAGTTTGTCGATGGCTTCGAGATGCTGGCGGATGTCGGTCCGGCGGTCACGATTTTCGGATCGGCGCGCGTCGGCGTTGATGACCCGATGTATCAGGCGGCAGTGGACGTGGCGCGGGCGCTCGGCGAGGCGGGTTTTGCGATTATTACCGGCGGCGGACCCGGCATTATGGAGGCGGGCAACCGTGGCGCGCGCGAAGCGGGAGCGCGGTCGGTCGGTCTCAATATCGAACTCCCCTTTGAACAACATCTCAATCCGTATGTCGATACATCGGTGACGTTCCGCTATTTTTTCGTGCGCAAGATGATGCTGGTCAAGTATGCTCAGGCGTTCGTGATCTTCCCTGGCGGATTCGGCACGCTCGATGAGTTGTTCGAGGCGTTGACGCTGGTGCAAACCGGGAAGGTGCGCAACTTTCCGATCATTTTGTTCAACAGCACGTACTGGAACGGGCTGCTGAACTGGATGCGCGAAACGGTGCTCCCGGCGCGCAAGATCGCCGCTGCCGACATCGATCTGTTGATTGTCAGCGACTCGGTCGATGAGGTGCGTGACCTGATTGTACGTTCGGCGTATGATACGCAGTGGCGCAGCGGCACAGAGGCGGCGGCGCATGAAGTGACCCGTCGCGTCCTCGGACGACGATCAGAGTAGCGGGACGGGCGCTCCTGCCGCTCCACGTGATCCGGGCGCCGCGGGCGGTCATTTCGCTTCTGCCTGCTTCTCCAGGGTGAGCAAGATGCCCAACCCGGCGTATATTTCCTGTGCCAGCGCCCAGGCTTTGGTTTCGATCACCAGGCAGTCGTCCAGTGTGTCGATCGCCATCTCGCGCAGCAGACGACGGTGTGGCGGCGGCAGCGGGTGCGCCGGAAGCACGATGCGTTCCCCGTCGCGTCGCGCCGTCAGGCGCGCCGGGGTCGCCCTGGCATACCCGTGTAGCAGCGCTTCAGTCTCGTCGATGGTGCGCAGCGTCGCGCCAGCGGCAACCAGCGCATAACGCGGGACGCCGCGCCCGCGCCGCCTCCGGATCACCTGTCCCTGGCGAATGACGCAACCGGCAATCCCGTCGCGCATCTCGACAGGGACAGGGGTCCAGTCGAGGTGTTGCGGATCGAACACGCTCCAGCGTTCGTCGTCCGGCAGTGGAAGCCAGAACGAAGATCCTGTTGGAAGCGGCGCCGGAAGCGGCGGAAGGCGACGGATGCGATCTTCAAGCGTCAGGACGCGAAATCCGCGCCCGCGCAACCGCGCCAGCAATCCCTCGCGGCGCCACGAGCGCAGCGTAAAGAATTGACCTTCCAGATCGCCCTCACGTTTCAGGATGGTATTTGCACGCGGGTCGCGCACGATAAACCGTCCCGGTGCAATCTCCTCGATATCGTATGGCTTGCCTTCACGTTCCATAGAACTGAGATGCTCACTCTCCTTCGTGCGAGCCGGTCACAACGATATCGGTCACTTCCGCTTCGCAATAGCGCCGATCGGCGGCGATCAGGTTATGACGGATCTGCGCCATTTCAACGAGATACGCACGTTCGTGCGATATAAGCCAGTTCGCCTGATGCAACAGATTGATCACTCCATACACCTCGTGGTCCCCTTCCCGATGCCACGCCGCGCTGGTCAATCCGCGCAGCAGGTTCAGGGTTTGCGCCCGCGTTGCGTGATAGGCTTCCATCACCCGGTCAATCGGTTGGTCACGATACACATCCGCCGATTCCAGGGTTGGAGGATGCGCTGGCGGAAGAACCGGTCGCACGGTCTCGAGCAGCAACCAGGCGCGCTGACGAAAGATTGCGTCCATATCGGCAAGATGCCCGATCACCTCTTTCAACGACGGTGTGGTTTCATTCAGGCGCCGGGAGAGCATCTCCTCGTCCAGCCCTGCCACCAGCGTTCGGATCGCCTCCTCCGTATGTTCCAGAAAGGTCATAATTGCGTGCGGACCAAGCGTTCCCATTGCTTCGATGGCGCGGAACGCTTTGTGCGCTTCAGGAACTGTGCCACAGCGCGGACACGCGCCTTCGAGCGCACCTTCGCGGATCTCGCCGCACGTGGTGCAGACGAAGAGATCACCCAGTTCGCCGGCGCGCAGATCGCGCCCTTCAGCCACGGCGCGCTGCGCCCGCGCCAGCAGTTCCCGCGCAAACGGCGTCACGCCGGTGATCCGGTCGGCAGGAATGTCGCCGATGCCTGCACCGGAAAAAGCGCTGGCAACATTCTCCGCCGTCGAACGCACAAGCCCCAGACGGCGGAAGGCGTTCCCGGCGCGCGCCAGACGCGCAGCGCTCAACGCCTCGAACAGACGCGCAATGTTGAAACAGCGATCCCGACGCGCCTGTTCCGCCCAGAGATGGTATGCGGCATGTCCCATGCTCGCAAGAGCGAACATCCGGGCAGCATCATTGGGAGTGTCGCTCATAGCACCAATCCGTATGTCTGGTGAAAACTCAACAATATCCATAGAAGCATCATACCACCATCCGCCGCCTGTCATCCCGACCGCAGGGATCGCACAGAGCAACTCTCTGTCGCATATATAATGCACCCTGTTGAGAAAAGCGAAAGATGAACCATGCGCGTTGCGATTATTCACGATTACCTGAACCAGTACGGCGGCGCCGAACGGGTACTTGAGGCGCTGCACGACCTGTTTCCCGAAGCGCCGGTGTATACGTCGATCTACGATCCCGCTGCGATGCCCGACGTCTACCGCACGTGGGATATTCGTCCGTCGTGGATGCAGCGTCTCCCCGCCTGGCGTCGCCTGTTTCGCGCGTATGTCCTGCTCTATCCGCTGGCGTTCGAGAGTTTTGACCTGAGCGCTTATGATCTTCTGATCAGCAGCAGCAGCGCCTTTGCCAAAGGCGTGATCCCGCAGCCGGATGCGATCCATGTGTGCTACTGCCACACACCGATGCGATTCGCCTGGCGCACCCCGGATTACCTGGCGCGCGAAGGATTCGGCGCTGCACGCCGCGCGGCGCTGACCCTGCCGCTTACGCTGCTGCGCCTGTGGGACGTCGTATCGACACAACGGGTGGATGCCTTCATCGCCAACTCGCACGCCGTTGCCCGACGTATCAGGCGCTACTACGGGCGCGAGGCGGTTGTCATTCCGCCGCCGGTCGATCTGCCGCCATTTTGCGACACGCCGCCTGGCGCTTACTTCCTGGCGGGTGGACGCTTGATCCCGTATAAACGGCTCGATCTTGCAGTTCAGGCATTCACGCGGCTGGGTTTGCCGCTCAAAATCTTTGGCGATGGGCGTGATCGCCCGCGCTTGCAGGCAATGGCGGGACCGAATATCACATTTTTGGGGCGCGTGAGCGAAGCAGAACGACGTGCGTTGTTCAGCGGTTGCCGCGCCTTCGTCTTTCCGGGTGAGGAAGATTTTGGCATTGCACCGCTTGAAGCGATGGCTGCCGGTCGTCCGGTGATTGCCTACGCCGCCGGAGGTGCGCTGGAAACGATGATTGAGGGAATAACTGGTCGTTTCTTCCGTGAACACACAGTCGAGGCGCTGATGGACGCAGTCGCCGCGATGCTGACGGAACGCCACGACCCACACGCCATCCGGCGCCACGCCGAGCGCTTCGGAAAGGAAGCGTTTCTTGCGCGAATGCGGTCGTTCGTTGCAGAGGCATATAACCGTTGAAGGTTGAAGGTTGAAGGTTGGGGGTTGAAGGTTGGAGGTTGAAGGTTGAAGGTTGGGGGTTGAAGGTTGTAAGGTTGAAGGTTGAAGGTTGTAAGGTTGAAGGTTGAAGGTTGAAGGTTGAAGGTTGAAGGTTGAACCCGGTTCTCGGTTCCTGGTTCTCGGTTCTTGGTTCTCAGTTCTTGGTTCTCGGTTCCTGGTTCCCGGTTCCCGGTTCTCTATGCCTGTTGCAACCTACATCTCCATTCTGCGGCATCGCTGGTTGCTGGTTCTCACTCCGGCGATCATCGCATCAGTGATCAGCCTGGGCGTGGCGTTTATCGAACCGCCGCGCTACCGGTCGTCCGCCGATCTCCTGATCACGCGCAGTGAGGATCGCCGTTTTGACACCGAAGACGCTCTGGCGTATGATCTACCTGCAATCATTAAGGGTGTGCCGTTCAGCATCGAGATCAGTAGCGCGTTAGCGCGCGCCGGTATCGTACTTTCGCCGGAACAGGCGCGCGCGGCGCTGGGTGCATCAAACCGGCGGCGTGTGGTGCAGATATGGGCGGAAACCGGGGATCCGGCGCTGTCGGAAGCACTGACCGTAGCAGCGGTCGAAGTGGTGCAGCGACGTGGACTGGCGCTGTGGGGCGATCCCTCGGCGACACCCGAACGCACCCTGGTCAACGTGGTTGTGCTCGAACCGCCCGGTCCGGCAGTGCGAACCAATGACTGGCGTGCAGGCGTCGTCTCGGCGGCATTGCGCGGATTGGCCGGGCTGGCAGTTGGCGCTCTGATCGCTCTCGGCGCGTACTGGCGGGAAATCGCGCACGCCTCGTCAGACCGGGCAACAGGAGGATGACATGCAATTGTCTGATTATCTTGCCGTGCTGCGGCGTCGCTGGTGGGTTATCCTGCTGACGATGGTGGTGGCAGTGGCAAGCGCGCTGATATTCAGTCGCCTCCAGGAGCGCATCTACCGCTCAGAGGCGAGTTACCTGGTCGTGCCAAACCGGATCGACAATGGGCTATCGATTGTGCTCCAGAACAGTATGAGCAGTTTCCGCGAGATGGCGCTGGCGCGACCGCAGTTGCAGAAGATCAGCGACGAACTCAAACTCGACCGGACGCCCGAATGGTTGCTGAAGCGTGTTGCGATCCAGCCGCGCCCGGACGAACGCAAGATGATTGTGCAGGTCGACTACCCCGATCCGGCAACGGCGCAGCGACTGGCGGACGCGATCGGCAACAATATGGTTGCGCTGGTCAGCGCACGGAACAACTTTCTTGAAGGAACGGATCGGATCAGCATGACGGTTCTGGAACCGGCAACGCCGCCGGTGCTCCACCGCCCGCAGACGCGCGTCAATATGCTTGCTGGCGCAGTGCTTGGTCTGGTGCTCGGCGTGCTGCTGGCATTTGTGCTGGAGGCGCTCGACGACACCATCAAAACGCCGTCTGATGTCGAACGGTATGTTCAACTGGCGACGCTCGGCGCTATTCCTGCAGTGAGCAGCGACTCCAGAGGAGCGACATTCACGGCGAGACGTGCGCGCAAAAATGAAGAGTTGGAAGTTGTTCCGTAGCAACAACGATTGCGTGCCGCAAGGATCGGCGTGCATTGTCGGTCTGACAGCGCAGCACTATGCGATGAGCGTTGTGGAAGCCAGGTTTCGTATGTTGCCCACATCAACGGGGCAAGACACAACGCAAGAAAGCGCTCAGGTTTCGGAAGAACGCCGCGTGCCCGGCGCACAGGCGACTGAAGTGCAGTGAACAGATGAATCACACCAACGGATACGCCGACTCTCCGCTGATCGCGCTGCGCGACCCGCGTTCGCCCGCAGCCGAAGCATATCGGACGCTGCGCACCAACATCCAGTTTTCCAGCCTCGACAAGCCGCTGCAAACCCTGCTGGCGACGAGTACTGCACCCGATGAAGGGAAATCGACTACGCTGGCGAACCTGGCGGTAACGATTGCTCAGGCGGAACAGCGGGTTATTCTGGTAGACTGCGATCTGCGCCGACCCTCGCTCCACACCCTGTTTGGGCTATCGAACGACATCGGGCTGACCAATATGATCCTGGCGCACAATGATGCGCCGCCGCCGCTCCAGGAAACAGGGGTGCCCGGGTTGAGCCTGCTGGCAAGCGGTCCTCTCCCGCCGCGCCCCGCCGATATCCTCGGATCACGTCGGATGGAAGCAATCATCCAGCGGTTGCGCGGGATGGCCGATATGGTCCTTTTCGACACACCGCCGGTCATCGCAGTCACCGATGCCGCTGTTTTGGCGACACGCGTCGATGGCGTGCTGCTGGTGCTCGAAGCCGGACGCACGCGCCGCGACCGGGCGCGACGGGCGCGGGAGATATTGGAGAAGGTCAAAGCCAACATTATTGGCGTGGTGTTGAACAGTGCGCGGTTTGACGGCGAATACGGCTACTATGCATGAGCCATACGGTTTCGGCATATTGCCCGACTCCGCGCCCTGTGATACAATAGCCGTACTGTCAATCGTGTGCGCCAGTTGTGAGACGAGAGTCGTTCGCGGTCGTGTTTTCGGCAGACTGGCGTTGCAATCCTGACGCAGAGCGATGGAGATCGCACCATGCCTGATTATTCAATCCGAAATCCGGCAGTTGTTCTGGTGGAGGATGAGCCTGATATTCTTATCATCCTTCATCGCCTGATGCGCGATCTCACCGGAGGATATGATATTGTAACGGTCAGCAGCGGCGCCGAAGCGCTGGCGCAAATCGCGCTGCGTCCGGTGCCCCTGGTTATCACCGACTATAATATGCCGGGGATGAATGGGTTGCAGTTAACCACTGCGATCAAAGAAACATCTCCCGATACGCGCGTCGTGCTCATTACGGCATACGCCACCCCCGAACTGGAGAAGCGCGCCCGTGAGCAGCGCGTCGATTATTACCTGCCCAAGCCCTTTCCCCTCGACCGGCTCGAACAGATTGTGCGCGACGTGCTGCACTGAGCGTCTGCTCGACGATCAGATGGCAGCGCATCGTTGCGAGCTCAGCAGTCTGATATGTTCACGTTGATGAGTTTGAAGAATTATAGCAGTTCTCATAGAGATTGAACCTCCTCGAACAAACACAGTCACGCTCACGCTCCCCGTGCGGCGACTGCCTTGCGTGGCGGTTGGAGAGAAGCCATCCGCCATCGTCCTTCGTCAGGCGCGCGACTCCGCTCGTGCGGGCTCAAACCCTCCCTGAGCGCATAGGAAGCCCTTGCGGGGCTGGCGTACCTGCCACCTTTCCCTATGCCGGGGGGCGCCGGGTTGATCCAGCCCGCAGGACCTACCCGACCTCAGCCAGGGCTTATGGTCTTTGAATAAATAATCCGATATAGCCCGCGCAGGCGGGCTTTGCCTTAGATAGCCGAGGGCTTCAGCCCCACGGCTAGCGCGGGATAGCGGAATAAATTCTCAATCTCCATTAAGCAGTTCTCACAGAGGTTCAACCCCGTGGACGAGGTTGAACTTTCCTGGAATCGCGCTCCCCACACGGTGACCGAAATGAATTTCGGTCTACGCTCTGCCGGAAGCGGGCGCCTCGCGCAACACGGCGGACCTGGACGATGGTCAACGTAATATATTGTTCTACGTTTCCGGTTCTCTCACCCGCTGCCGCCTCACCGCCGTTTGCGCTCCGCCAGGTAACTCTGGATCGCCAGGAACGAGGGGCGTGGACTCCAGTCGGGGTTCAGGATGCCAAACGACGCCTGCTCGTGATCCGGATTGCCCTGCGCTCCCCAGAGTACTGCGAAGTTCATATTCCACAGAAATGCAACCCCCACCCACGGCTTGCCGTCCGGCGCGCGATAGAGTTCATCGATGCGCTTCATTGCAGTAATGATATAGTCGCGCTGTTGTTCAAGCGATACATAGTTGCCGAACTCATAGCCGGGAGTATTGTTCGGCGTCGCCCATCCGAATTCGGTAATCCAGATTTGATGATCGCCAACCCCCTCCTCGACCATAAACTTGCGCACATTCTCGACATGGCGGAAGTAGTGCGTCGGATGGTCGTTCCAGCAGCGATCTGGCGCCGGTTTGCATCCCTGGATGTAACTCGGCTTTTCGGGCCAGAGGGTGTCGGGCGGATTGGCGGCGCCGCCGGGATGCACTGCCTGGGCATCGAAATAGTCCTTGATCAGCCCGCCTTTATATTCATACATCGCCCGGTAGTAACGCTCGTCGGAGACTGCCAGCGACGGCTCGTCAACGCCGCTTGACGAGGGTGCGCCCGACAGCACAAAAATGCGCGGCTCGACTGCTTTGATCCGCTTGTAGCATTCGACCAGGATTTCGACATAATGCCCGGCATCCTCGACAGTCACGCGGCCGCCGTTTTCGACCGCCAGATTCTGTTCGTTCCAGATCTCGATCGCCTTGATCTTTGTGCCATACCGTCGAACCATTGCCTCGACGAAGTTCCCCATAGTCACCGGATCACGCGGCAAGCCGTTCGTCGGATTGTAGAACGATGGCGCCTTGACGATGCTGATCAGCAGATTGAGGTTTCGCGCGGCAACGTCGTCGACGATGTTGTCGAGTTCGCCCCACTTGTAATCGCCCGGTTCCGGTCCTTCGATGTCCTTCCACTGGATCTGCTGGCGCACCCAGGTATACCCGGCAATTTCGGTGAGCGTCAACACCCGCTCACGATCGGTGTAGTAGAGGTGCGCCACGACTCCGTGTTCCGGCTGCGGCAAGCGGAGCGGGAATGTCAACTCAACCGGCGCTGCCGTGGGCGATGGAGGAACAGGCGTCGGCGCTGGATTATCTGAGGTTGCGGTGGGCACTGGAGAGATAGGATTGACCGTCGCCGCCACAGGCGGCAACGTTGGCGCATTGATAACCGCGGTCGGCAGCGTGGTTCCCTGTGATGCAGGCGCGCCGCCGCACGCGGCGAAGAGTGGCGTCAGCACGCCGAGCAGCGCAATAAGCGCTACCTGACGCCAGGAGAGAGGAATCTTCACTGCTTTGCTCCTTCGATCCAGACGAAAGACTGCCATTGAGCATCCTGCTGACTGTGCCGGCAACGGTGTCAGCAGACCGCCACTATTATAGTCGAGCGTGAGACATTTACCGATAGAAGCTGGCTGATACACGTGTGATTCATTGCTTGAGTCGTTCTGGAATGTTCCTGGCGCGCTGGAACAGCGCGCGTCTCTGCATCGCCTGGGTGAATGGGCGTCTCGCCCGCATGCAGCGATGCGACCGTGTCATGGGGGTGAGGGTATCGAATTTGGGAAGCCTCTGCGATCCTTCTCTCGTTTCAGTTATCAGGAAGCCCAAAATCCCCCTTCTCCCCTTGTGGGAGAAGGGGGTTGGGGGGATGAGGGGCAAAAACGCGCGAGAATGCAGAAAACCGCTCATCTCTTCCAGGAACTTCACCCTTGAGAGCCCACGCGGGCAGAATGCCCGCGCTCCCAGGTTCACAGCGCCATCCTGGGGATCAGACAAGACGCAGGATACAGGCGTGTCAGGACGAGGACAACCGGTCATGTCTTCACATGAGGTAAGAGACGTTCTCGCTTCCGCACGTATGGGAGCGATGCATCTCCTGAGTGAAACCGAATGCTGTCAGGCGGAAACATGTGTCGCCACCGCGTCGAGCAGGCGGCGCACCTGGGTCAACAGGGTATGGCGGCTGAACGGCTTCTGCAAGAAGGCGATGGTTGGATTGTCGACGCCATCCGGCAGTTGACGCGCATACCCGGACATGAACAAAATACTCGCGCCAGGATAGCGCGTTTGAAACCACGTTGCCAGTTCAACGCCGCTCATGCCGGGCATGACCAGATCGGTCAACAGCAAATGAACAGGTGCGCCAGCCAGCGTGGTAACAACCTGCTGCGCCTCGTGCCCGTTGCCCGCTTCGAACACGGTATAGCCATAATCACGCAGTATCCGCACCGCCAGTTGCCGTACCGTCGGTTCATCTTCGACAACCAGGATTGTTTCCAGTCCTCCTTCCGGTTGGGCATCGCTCTGGCTCTCGTCCACCTGTGTCGTCAGACCAGGAGCATAGGGGAGAAAGACCTCGAACCGACTACCCTCCCCTGGTTCGCTCTCGACGCGGATGAAGCCGGCATACTGCTGGACAATGCCCAGACAGGTCGCCAGACCAAGACCGGTACCCTGACCGGGGGCTTTCGTTGTGAAATACGGCTCAAAAATATGCGCCATGACCTCCGCATCCATGCCGACGCCGGTATCTTCAACCGTAATACAAACAAACGGCGTCTCTGCCGAATCTTCATCCCCGGCAGCCATCTCGGTGACGGATGTGGTGATCGTCAGTGCACCGCCATCCGGCATGGCATCGCGCGCATTGACAATCAGGTTCATCACCACCTGCTCGAATTGATGTGGATCGATAATGATTACGCAGGGATACGGCGCCGGGGCCCACACGAAGCGAATATCCTCGCCGATCAAGCGCCGCACGAGCGGGAGCATCCCTTCAATCACCTCGTTTGCATCAACCGTCTGGGGATGACCGGGCTGACGTCGGGCAAAGGCGAGCAACTGGCGCACCAGATTCGCAGCACGTCTGGCCCCCTGCTGGATCGTCTGCACATCTGCATATGCCGGAGAGTCGGGAGGCATCATTGCCAGCGCCAGGTCGGCGCTACCGCTGATGACCGTCAGGATATTGTTGAAATCGTGGGCGATGCCGCCCGCCAGCCGCCCCACGGACTCCAGACGTTGCGCCTGCATCAACTGCATCTGCAATTGCTCTCGTTCGGCTTCTTCCTGTTTGCGCGCGGTCATGTCGAAGAAGATCGTTGCGAACTGGTCTGGTCCAAGCGGTGAGACTGAGATGAAGAAGTGTTTCTGCATTGGCGCAAAATAAACCTCGAAATGCGCCGGTTGACCGGTCGCCGCCACAGCGCTGAACTCTGCCAGGTAGGGGGGTTCGGATGTGCCGTAGACGTCGGTTGCAAGGCGATGGACGACATCATCGCGGCGCAGATTGAGGATGCGCTCGTACTGATGGTTGACATCGATGATCTCATAATTGATGGCCCTGCCGCGCTCATCGTAGATCAGCCGGTGCAGCGCCACCCCTTCCAGCATATTGTCGAATAGCGAACGGAAGTACTGCTCACGCTGGCGAAGCGCCATTTCGGTGCGCTGGCGATGAATGGCACTGGCGATTAACTGGCCGGTCAACTGAAACGCCTCTATTGCGGCTTCAGAGAGCTCATATGCGTAGCTCATTGTGTCAAAGCCGATCCACCCGATGAACGTTGCACCAACAAACAGCGGAATAGCCGCCATCGTTTTGAGTTGGAGTGTATGGAGTGCCTGTCGCAGCACCTCATACTCAGGTGTTTCGGGAATATCGGCATACTGAAGCGCAACAACTTCGCCCCGCCGCAACTGTTCGACCCAGCGGGCGAACTTCGACAGGACAACCGGTTGCAACCGTTCATCGCTGTATGTCGCCGCCGGATGCAGCCACTCATAGGCAATGGTCGCGCGGTCGCCCTCTGGCGTAATCAGGGCGATATAACTGCGCTCGACGCCGGTGAAGACAGCGACTTTCTGCAGCATGGCGACGATCTGTTCGTCGATCTGCGTCACTTCGCAGCGCACGAAATCGTTGGCGGCGTGCTGGATCAACTGAATGAACCGCAACCGATCGCGGAGCAACGCCTGATTGCGCTTGCGCTGCGTGATATTGCGCCAGATCAGGAGCCGCCCGTTGATCCTGCCGCCGTCACCGACAAGCGGGCTGATTTTGACCTCGAAGAGCTGCCGGGTTGATCGGTCATATTCGACCTCTAACACCTGTTCGACCGGCTCGCGGCACGCCTGCTTCAGCACGGGCCACGGCGCCAGCAGCGTCTCGATCCGTTGACCGAAGAGTGAACTGCCATCAGGAGCGAAGAGGTGCTGCGCCGTCGGGTTCAGATCGATGATCCGGTTGCGCGCATTGACAACGATGACCGCATCGCTCATCATCTCGACAACATGCTCACGCGCAATCGGCGCCAGCGAAAAGAGCCGATAGCGAAACATACCCCACATAATCGCCAGCCCTGAACATGCAACAGCAAGCGGAGTGATGTCCAGCAGTATGAAGGGATGGAGTTCGAAGAGTTGCAGCAGATTGGCGATCCATGGCGCGAATGTGCTGATAGCAACCATGACGGAGCGTCCGCCCTGCAACGGCGACGTATCACGGGCTGCACGCCAGAACAGAACAGCGCCAAGTGCTATCGAGATGTAGCAATACAGAGCAAACACCCATAGCCACGCACCAGGCGTAACGCTGAGGAGCACAAGCGGTCCTTCGTTCACCAGTGTGACCTGCTGATAGTACAGACCATGGGCGCTATTCGTCCAGTTGAGCGCAATCGTGGCTATCGGAATGATGTACCAGGGTGCGCCACGCCAGCGCAGGAGCCATGTTGCGCGTTGAGTGTAGGCGATAATGAAGCGCAGGTAGAGAATGGGCAGAAATGCGACGCCAAGATACGCAATGCCGTTCCAGACCATTTTGATCGCCAGCGACGTGCTGACCAGTTCCAGACCATACGCCAGCGTCCAGATAATGGCCGCTGCCATCAGCGCCACCAGTTGCATCGCCCCGGCAGTCATGCGCTGACGCCAGGCGTACAGCGCAACTGCGGCTTCGATCAGGGCTGCGACAATGAGAAGCGAAACAAAAACCGGCAGCAACCAGACCATCGATGACCCCCAAACACAACAGGCCAAGACATTTGCCATTTCAGGCAAATATCTTGACCGCGTAGTCAGCGTACTGATCGCAGACCAGGCGATCAGCCGCTATTACACCTGATTGTATCACCAATACATAACCGGTGTGCACGTGACCATTTACACTGCCTCCAGCGCCTGCGCCAGATCAGCAATCAGGTCGTCTGGATGCTCGACGCCAACCGAGAGGCGGATCATTGCCGGGGTGATTCCCAGTTCCAGTCGCTCTTCCGGATCGACATCGGCGTGGGTCATTGTTGCCGGATGCTCTGCAAGCGACTCAGTGCCTCCCAGACTGACTGCCAGACGGATCAGTTTGAGCGCGTTCAGCAGTCGAAACGCCTCTGCTTCGCCACCGACGACCTCGAACGAGATCATACCGCCCGGAGCGCTGCACTGACGCTGGTACACCGCGTACTGCGGGTCGTCCCCGGTCAGATTGCCCAGGTAATAGACACGCGCCACCTTTGGATGGTCGGTCAGGAATGCGGCTACATGGCGTGCGGTTTTCATCTGCGCGGTCATGCGCAACTTGAGTGTTTCCAGGCTGCGCAGCAACAACCAGCCGGTATGCGGTCCGGCCATGGTGCCGAAGATGGTGCGCAGCACTTTGACCTGCGCCAGCAATTCGCGGCTTCCCAGGCAGACGCCGGCAATGACATCGCTGTGCCCGCCGATGTATTTGGTGGCGGAATAGAGCACCAGGTCGGCGCCGTACCTGAGTGGTTGTTGCCAGAGCGGACCCAGGAAGGTGTTATCCACGGCGGTGAGGATGCGGCGTGCACTGCTCAGTTGCCGCGCCAGCGCAGCGAAAGCAGCAATATCGACCAAGTCGTTCGTCGGGTTGGCGGGCGTTTCGATGAAGATCAGCGCCAGGCGTTCGATAAGCCCGAGGCGACGAAGGTGGAGTTCCACCTGTTCCGGCGGCGTACCGGCGCGAAATCCAACCACGCGGATGCCAAACTGCGGCAGAATGTGTTTGAAGAGGAAATCAGTGCCGCCGTACACCGGCTCGCTGTGGAGCAACACATCACCCGGACGCAGAAAGGTCAGCAGCGTGGTGGTGATCGCTGCCATGCCGCTGGCGAAGACTGCCGCAGCTTCTGCGTCGTCCCACAGGGTCAGGCGGTCTTCGAGAATTTCGAGATCGGGGTTGTTGAGGCGACTGTAGATCAGCCCCATCTGCTCCCCATCGCGTTGTGACCGCAGACCATACGCCAGTTCAAAGAACGCTTTGCCCTCTTCGGCAGACGTGAAGATAAATGTCGAGGTCTGGAAGATCGGGATCTTGGCGGCGCCTTCTGACCATTCGGGTCGGTAGCCATAACTCATCATCAGGCTTTCAGGGTGCAGCGGTCGTCCATTCAGGTATCCTTCCGGTTTGCGCTCTGCCATAGATGCCTCCTTGCAAACAGGCGAAACGTCGCTGTTCCGCCGCTATTCATGCCGTGGACCGAAACACCACTGCACAGCGCGCATTTCATCGGCTGCCACCCGTTGCCGCATGACCTCGGCATAGACAGCGTCGTGGTCGTAAGGAACGCTGCGCAACGAGACGGCGCCATCCTCGATGACGATATAGTGCGCCTCCCGATCCGGATCGTCCTGCCGACGGTAGGAAACGCTGCCGGGATTGAGCCAGACTTCGCGTTCGCCGAGGATCATCATACCCTGACGATGAGTATGCCCCAGGATCAGGCGATCAATCGCGCTGTCGGGAAAGCGGGTGCGGCAGAATGATCGATATGCGTGGCGACTCAGAATAAGATCGTAATTGCGGTAGAGATGGGTCATGCCATAGCGGATACCGTCGAGTTCAAACGTCACCGCTTCCGGCAGCGACATCAGAAAATCAACGTCGGATGCGCTCAATCGTCGGGCGTTGTGATGGCGCCACTGCAACGCGCTCTCAGGGACATGCCAGAGCGCCGGTTCCTGAAATGTCTCGGCGACCTGACGATCATGGTTGCCCTGCACGCACACGACATTGTGCGCGCGTATCCAGGCGAGCGTTTCGCGCGGATACACCCCGTAATCCACAAGGTCGCCAGCGCAGTAGATCGCGTCGGCATCGCCTTCGCGCGCCCAGATCGCTTCCAGTGCGATGACATTGCTGTGAACATCGGAAAGGATCAGTGCTTTCATCAAGATATAGGATACCAGAAGTTGGGGTAGTGTATGGTGAGAACCGAGAACCAAGAACCGAGAACCAAGAACTGAGAACCAAGAACCAAGAACCGAGAACCGAGAACCGAGAACTAAGAACCGAGAACTAAGAGCCTATCCGAACAACGGTAACCTTTTCGCCTGCGGCGTGATCGCCGTGCGCGCCGCCGGGTTCTTCGGATAGGCTCTAAGACGTGGAAGTCCGACGGGCTTGTCTACGGGCGAGCGGGATGCGCTCCCGCAAGCCCGCGCAGGCGGGCTTCCCGCCTGCCAGCCGCGACTTCAGTCGCCAGGCGGCGAGCGGAACCACCCTGTCGCACCAGGTTCGTCGTTCCGCCACGCGAAACCGTCATGCAACCCGGTGTGCTCAGCGCCTATCCGAACCACTGGAACCTTTTCGCCTGTGGCGTGATCGCCGTGCGTGCCGCCGGGTTATTCGGATAGGCTCTAAGAACCGAGAACCGAGAACCAAGAACCGAGAACCGAGAACCGAGAACCAGGAACCGAGAACTAAGAACCGAGAACCAGGAACCGAGAACCAGGAACCAGGAACCAGGAACCGGGAACGTACAGGCTCGGCGTTCGGGGCGCGATTGTCTCACCTGCTTCGATGAACGGCGACAGCGAGACATGGGAGTGCGGGAAATCCAGGAACTGAATGTTGGGTGTATGATAGAAGTGCACAGCAATGACAGAAAGTGGGATGTGCAATGATCCAGGAACAGGTAACGCCAGAGGAGTGGCGGACGCTTTGCGCAGCGCCGTGGGCGGTCGGATGGTATATGGCGACGGCGACTGGCGGCAAGGTGCAGGAAGTGCGTGAACTGCTGACGCTGCGCACGACGCTGCACCAGGCGCTGGAGCGCGATTGCGACGCGGCACCGCTGAACAACTCGAAGAAGAACCCCTCGACTGCCACAATCGAGTGCTGTGCGAGAACGCGCGCCAGCGCCGCAGCGAGCATCCCTATGCCAATAGCAGCCACCAGCGGGCGACGTCCAGCGCTGCGTTTCGCCGGTGGCAGACCCAGGTAGAACAGTATTCCCGGTGCGATAATCGTTCCCAGATACCCGAAGAAGATCAGGGGCGCCAGCGACTGGCTGATCGCCCATGCGCCTGCCCCAATTCCCCAGAGTGCGGCAGCAGCGCAGCCAGCGGCGATCAGCCGTGCGCGCAATGTCAGTGTGTGCATCCGGCGCCCCTTTCGTTCTACGTAGCAAACCGGCAGCCATAGGACGCGCCAATTGCCTCCAGGGTTTCATTGAGAGCGTGATCAAAGACTCGGGTCTGTGGTATTATGATGGTGAATATGGCTTTCTGATGCGGAGAAGCACATCCTTCCGAAACGTGAGCGTGCCTCTATCCGACGCAGGATGCGATTGATCTGACCGATGCGCAATGGGCTGCCATTGCGCCAATCGTCACAACTACCTCACCGAAGGGCGGCCGCCCCACCGGGATCGACAGTGCAACTGTAATCCATTGAGTTCGATACATGACATTTCTGGCTTTCAGTTGATTAAATCGAATACGGTATGTATGGTGTGACAGAAACCCGTGTAAGAGGGCGATCAGAAAACCGGATTTGTGGTATCATGATGGCGACCATGCCGTTCTGATGAGGAGCAATTTCGTATGCCACGACGTGCGCTTCGATCCTATCCAACCAAGGATGCGACCGATCTGACCGATGAACAGTGGGCCGCTATCGCGCCACTCGTCACCGCGCCGTCGCCCAACGGCGGGCGTCCGACCGAAATTGATCGCCGCGCGATCGTCAACGCGCTGCTCTCCAAAAATCGTACGGGCTGCCAATGGCGCATGCTTCCGAAAGATGTTCCGCCAATGAGTTCCGTTCGGTACTCTTTCGACAAATGGAATCGTGATGGAACATTCATCAAAATCAATGATACGCTGCGGAAACTGGCGCGACAGGCGTTGAATCGCGATCCGGAGCCGTCCATCAGCGTCCTGGACTCCCCATCCGTCACAACGACCGAAGCAGGCGGAGAACGCGGCGACGATGGGGGAAACAAAGGTCAACGGGCGCAAACGGCAATGCTGGGTTGATACAAATGGGTTCTTGTTGCGCGTGTTGGTCCATCCCGCCGATATTTCGGATACTGAAGGCGCCGAGTGGCTTCTCGCCGCGCATCATCACTCATTTCCCCGGATGCGCGAGATTCGCGTGGATGAGGGATACAAAAAAGGGTTAGATGAATGGCTGCAACAGAACACGGCGATACGCCTGAATGTTATTGAAAAACCGCCTGGACAAACGGGATTTGCGGTCATTCCGAAGCGATGGGTGGTGGAACGCTCGATTGCGTGGGCGGGACGCAATCGGTTGTTGCGGCGAATAATTATTCGCCGCAACAACCGCAACCCAGAATCAAGCGAAGCCTTTCTTTATCTCGGTTCTATTGCAATGCTCCTGAATCGGCTCTATCCGAGATGTTAGTTTTTGATCACGCTCTAAGCTGTGTAGCAATACAAATCAACAGTTTGTCAATGTGATGAGATATCAAGAGTGAGTGCATGGCGTTGCAAAAGGTGTCCCATCATGATAGATATTGGCAGCAGAATAAACAGGCCAAAATGTCACGTTAAAGATAAATCCCGTTGCGGTTCTAAACATCTCCGGTTCTACGAACTCACCTTGTTCTCTCAATACTTCATTACACTTTACCAGCTCATTACTCCACCTGACATGAAAAGCAAGACCGAGAGCAAAATAAACAATCAGAATAACAGAAAAGAAGGTAATCACATGTCTGATTTTCATTTGTGCCTCCATCGTCCAAACTGGCACAACATATGACCGTCCTGAGCAAATGCGCGTAGCTCACATGGAAAGGTGTCGCGAGGGGGGAGCAGGTCAAACACATTATCGGCTACGTCGTCTTGTAGAATATCGCCATTGACAAACACCGCTTCTACAGTAGACATCATCAAGATTTAGTGATATACTATTTTTGTACAATCTGAAAATGGAGAAAAACGATGTGTAAGTATCGATCCATTATCGAAAATCCGGAGAAATTACGCTCTATGACCGGACTGACCGTTGAAGAGTTCCACGCGCTGGTTCCGATCTTCCACGCCGCATTTGAAGCGTATATGAAACGTCGCACGATTGATGGCCGCGTCCGATATTGTCGTCGCTACGTCTCGTATGCAAACTCGCCGCTTCCGACAACAGAAGATAAATTGCTCTTTATTTTGACCTACTTAAAACAAAACCCAACGCAAGTGATGCACGGACACCTCTTTCAAATGAGCCAATCAAACGTAAGCAAATGGGTGCATCTTTTGCACGGAGCGCTGAACTATGCGCTTTCACAGCAAAATCTCCTGCCTGCGCGCACTGCCGACGACCTGGCGAGGCGATTGCAGGAAGAACCGTCGTGTGAAGAACCGTCGTGTGAAGAACCGTCGTGTGAAGAACCGTCGTGTGAAGAACCGTCGTGTGAAGAACCGTCGTGTGAAGAACCGTCGTGTGAAGAACCGTCGCATGCGACAAAAGCGCCCCCCTTTTTATCCATGACGGCGTAGAACGTCCCATTCGCCGTCCAAGCGACAAAGTCGACCGGGAGTTGTATTACAGCGGTAAGAAGAAACGACATACGCTTAAGAACGTTCTCATCATTGATGAGTTTGGCTCTATTCACTTTTTGAGTGACACCTACGAAGGAAGGGTCCACGATAAATGTATTGCGGATGAAGCGGGATACACCCTTCCAAACGCGAGCATTCTCTATCAAGACGCCGGATTTCAAGGATTTACCCTGCCTGGCGTCCAGATTATGCAGCCAAAGAAGAAGCCGCGCAATGGAACCCTCACGCCGCAGGAAAAGGAGGAAAACCGGCGTATCTCATCCGTTCGCGTTCGTATTGAACATGTTATCGGCGATATCAAGCGGTATCGAATCATTCACGACATTATCCGCTTCAGTTGTTCCGAATTTCGGGATATGGTCATGGAAACATGTTGCGGGCTGCATAACTTCCGAATTTGGCTGAAACGCAAAAAGCAGTCCAAAAATCAAAACGAATCTTGATGAAGTCTAGTGTGTATCCGGGCAGAGAGGCTAATGGTCTTTGAGTAATTACTCCGCTATAGCCCGCGCAGGCGGGCTTCGCATTCCATAGCCGAGGGCTGATGGTCTTTGAATAATTATTCCGGTATAGCCCGCGCAGGCGGGCTTCGCCCTGGCTAGCCGAGGGCTTCAGCCCCACGGCTAGCGCGGGATAGCGGATTTATTTCTCAATCTCCATTAGCCCGACGGCTAGCGCGATATAGCGGATTTATTTCTCAATCTCCATTAGCCGTACACAAGAGCAAAAGGCCCCGCGCTGCCAGTTCCATATGCATATTGGAGCATTTGCCCTGGCGAGGGGGGATCGCTCAGGTCATCGAATCCACCGCCCCCAACGGGATGCCATCCATCAGGAAGATGCGGATCTCGCTCGATGATCTGGCACATAAACATTCGCAGGAGTTGACCCGCTCCTTTCCAATCAGCACGTACTACGCCGCGACATGGTTCTCGCAACTGATGCCACAGAGTTGAGAGAACCACCTGCGCGAAATAGCGTCTCGGCCCTCCTACGCTGCATCGATACGCATCGCCGTCAGCAATGCTCCCCTGCGCCCCTCGATTACGCCGCCCCGCCCTGCCACGCTGCATCGATGCGCATCGCCGTCAGCAGCGCGCGGGACAGATCGGCGCCGGTGGCGTACCGGCGCGACAGAGGACCGGTCGCGCGGGCGATGACCTGCGCCAGCGCTGGCGGCGGCGCCGGGATAACGGCTGCCAGCGTCTTCCCGACAGCGTACAGGTCGTTGCCCGGCAGCACCAGTCCGCGCAACTGCTCCGGGCTGGCAAATTCCGGCGTGCAGGTGATCGCGCCCGGATCGTAGGGGATATGGATGCGCCGCGCCGAACCCCAATCAATGACCGCCAGCGAGCCGCCGGGTTCCAGGATCAGATTGGCGGGTTTGATATCCTGGTGCGCATACCCGGCGCGGTGCAGCACGTCGAGCGCCACACACATCCTCGCCAGCAGCCGGACGATCACCGGAGCGGAAAGCGTCCCGGTCGCCGACAGTTCCTCAACCGTGCGTCCCTCGATGTACGTCATCACCAGGGTGCTGCGCCCATCGCGCTCCTGGTAATCGATATAGCGCGGCGCCGGGATCGGCACACGCTCCAGTTCAAGCCAGACGAGCATTCCCGCCTCGCGTTTCAGATCACGATTTGCAACGCCGGGCAGCACCCGCTTGATGACCACGCGCTGCCCGGTATGTGCATTGCGCGCCATCAGCACCTCGTGCAGCGCTGTTCGGCGGAGATGCGTCATCTCACGGTACTCCGGCAAGCGACGCGACACGGACGCATGTTGGAGCGCCGCCTGCGACGCACGCCGGAAGAGGGGAACGGTCACTCCCTCCGACGCCTGATGGCGACCACGCTGCCTGAACGCGCACGGTGAAGGCGTTGAGCGACTCGACGCGCGCGTACAGACGTCAGACACCAGACAGGACGACACATTGCAGCGGATGCGGTCGGACAGTGCGACGATCCACTCGATCCCCAGCAGACCGAGACCGACCGCGAGCAGAAACGCGAAATCTGCTGCGCGCCGCGCCTCCTCGCCCAGCACCAGCACGATCAACGCCACCACTATCAACGCGAACGCAAATTGTCTCGCCAGGTCTTGCACAAATCGCTTCATGAGGACCTCCACAGGGCTGGAATGCGTTGTAACCGAGCGAGTTCCTCCTGCAACCGTCGAAATTGAGCAATGTTGCGCACCTCAACCGTTCGATCATCGCAGGTAAACGTGATGTGACCGTAATCCAGCAGGCGACCTGCCAGACTCTGCGTTGTCATCACGTCGGCGCGATAGAGGGCGATGCGTTCTTCCCGGCGGAGGATCCAACCAGACCGCAGCAACAGTGTGTCGCCCCGCACGATCAGGCATGTCGCCAGTTCCAGATACGCGATGCGCAGCGCCAGCGCCAGCGCGACGATCACTGCTGGCAGCGTC
The DNA here is from genome assembly GCF_000016665.1 of Roseiflexus sp. RS-1. Lineage (NCBI taxonomy): Bacteria > Bacillati > Chloroflexota > Chloroflexia > Chloroflexales > Roseiflexaceae > Roseiflexus > Roseiflexus sp. RS-1. The sequence goes on along the minus strand of NC_009523.1, from coordinate 5,050,618 downwards.
AGTACGGAAGCGTGAATGATGCCCGCCAGGAGCATGCCGCCGCCAATTCCCAGGAGCGCAACAATCTTGCTGGCGACAATGTGCGGATGTGGACGAAAGACCAGATCACGAGCGAAGGAATGTGCGGATGGTGTCATCGCAGCCCCCTCTCTGCCACCGGAACGGCGTTGCTCAACGAGCAATGCCCCCTGCGGTGACAGTTTCATTCTAGGTATGCTGCTGAGAAATGACTGAGATACGGACGAGAAATATCGGTGATCTCGAAAATTTAGAGATAAACAAAGATTTTCTAATGTTTCTAGAAGGAGGAGGGTAAGCGATCATCCCTGGACGGATCGGCAGCGCTGAAGCAGATGATTGTCCTGAAGACGCTGCGCAACATCCAGTACCAGGCGCACCATCTCTGGATCATCTTCATTCCGACTCAGAATAGCGTCTGCAATATTTGGAGCATGCTGCCTGGCGGAGAGGTCTGGCAGGCGCAGGTAAGACCTGAGCAGGAACTTCTCGATCTGCACCCGTTCACGCTCCCACCTTCGTTGTTCGTGATCAATGCGATAGTCAGGGGCGTCGTACTGCGGCAAATAATCGCCGTGGAAGAAACTGAGCGCTTCTTCGAGCGCCGCCACAGCCGCCTCAATCCGACCCTGCGCGATATCCTGTTGGGCGCTGTTGCTCAACGCCAGCACCTGATCGGTATCGGTCGTCCAGGACGGATGGCGTTTCAGCGTGACAGTTTCGGCAGTCACCTCCAGTGCATCGCCCATCCCCCAATGCTGCAAGGTTGTGCGCAATCCGGAGATGTAGTGCGATTCGTCCGGCAAATCATCTTCGTGTTTGCGTCCACGGCGATGCTCCAGCGCCACCTCGACCAGCACATCACGCCGAACGGGACGCCCTGTGTGAGCGACGAGATACATCAACATCCCCTGGAACATATGCCGCCCAATGCGCATACGCCGGTACTGCGCCGATGTTCCGTTGACCTGAACCTCGAAGCGTCCCAGCGTTGTTATGACCACCAGGGGCGGTTGCACATCGCTCAATGCGGCGTGCAGTTGCTGCACATCGCGCGCCTGCTCCTCGAGGCGGTGAATGCGCTGCGGGATGGTCACCGGCTCGGAGTGGGAGTGATCGATATATGCCGCCAGCAACATGCCGAGTGTACTGAGTTGCTCGCGCTCGCGGGGCGACCATTGCCCATAACCGGGACTGCTGAGCAACAGCGCGCCACGCTGCTTTCGAGCCACACGGAGCGGCAGCAGATAGGTGTAGTCAGCGCATTGATCGAACGGTTGCATCCGCACGGCGAGAAGATCGCTCTGTTTGGGCGCATATGACGGTGTATGCCCGTATGATGCAAGCAACCGCGCTTCGTCCTCTTCGAACCAGAACAACGCGCTGCGCGATACGTCGGCGACACAGGCGAGCGTTTGCAGACACTCCCGCACCACCTGATCGCACGGTTTTTCCGTGCCGATCTGTCTGGTGAAGGAACGCATCATACTGCGCAGCAGGCGCGACGACGGATCGAAACGCAACCAGTCGAGCGCATCCCGCAGTTGATCGAACCCGAAGTGGGTGGCAATGAGCACCGGCACAAGGATGATCCCTAACGCCAGCGCCTGTTCCGCTGTCAACACGCTCCGGGTTACGTAGTGAAAGGCAATCAGGATAAGCTCGTACACTGTCACAATACCCAGGCTGGCAAGTCCGCTGACCAGATAATCACGACCGCTGTTGCGCCCTGCGTGCCGACGCGTGTAGATGAGCGCCCCATACCCCAGCAGCGCAATGCCGCCACAGAGCATCCCTTCACCTGCCTGCACCAACATCCCGGCGATCTCCGACGGCGTTGATTGCAGCCACGCGACTGCTGCCAGCGTCACCACACTGATGCAGATGATTGTGGTCGCAACGAGCAACGTTCCGGCTGCCCGCTGCGCTGGCAGGATCGTTTCGCGTCGGTACAGTCGCCAGGTCCTGAACCAGACGCTCGCCAGCGTGACGGCGAGGTACCCGCCGATGATGATCACAGATGGCACAAGGGTGAGCGCAGCGATCAGCGCACATCCGACCGCCAGAGCAATAGAGATCCAGCGAGCCCGACGCTCTGCACGCGTTATGCCGCGCACGCCGATCACCCAGCCGTACCAGCATGCCAGCGCAACCAGCGCCAGCGCCAGTTGTATTTGTGCGAGGAGTTGGGCATGATGATCGGGAAAGGATTCAATCGCTCTGAGGAGGAAGTAGCAACCGGTGAGGACAAACGTCAGGCGCAACCATCGCGTCGAGGGATGATACGCGGTGCGATTACCCAGAAACAGACCGACCCAAAAACTGACGACACTTCCGCCAACATGGATCAATAACGGGATGTCCACGATGAGGCTCCTTCCATAGTGATGGGAGGATACGGACAACCTCGAACTTTACCCGTATCATGTTCGCCTCGTCGGAGAAAACCAGGAATTGAGCCGGAGTACTGTGCGCTTATCTACGCACTTCTATCGTATATCAGGGAAACACCAATGTCAAGTTGATATTTTTTAAAAAAACCGGATGAGATCGACGAGACGTTGTCCGCCTTCACACGTTCGCTGTAATTCCATTAACATCAGGATAGACGATGTTTCAAAAATGACTTCGCTGCAAACACGCACCGCTGAGACGCCGAGGGCACAGAGAACCCTCCAAACGAACCATGATGCAGGCCTGCGCAACATACGGGTGCGTGACTCGCGATGGAATCCGCCGCTGCGAACGCTGCGCCGCAGTGGTGACCTGCCCTTTTTGCAGTGGACGCAAAAATGAAAAAGCAGACAGGTGACCGCATTGCGTTCACCTGTCGGGGTACGAGGCGCCGCATCCCGGGAGCGCGGACGTCGCGCTCGCATAACGTCGATGCGCTATCAGCGGGAGCAGAACGAGCGGCAACGATCAGGAGACATTTTCCCAGACGCCATTCTGGAACACGCGAATAGTTCGTTCCCATCCATGGGTCTGCTCGTACAGCGTATCGATGATCGAGATCAGACTGGACTTCAGCACATCCCGATCGTGGTGCGAAAGGTCGTAGAGTTCCTGATACGAAAGCGTCTTCAATGCGGCGCTGATCGTGATCGTGGTGCGTTCAGACCTGCCGGCGATCACAACCGGCACCATCTGCACCCGGCTGGCGATCCGCCTGATCAGCACAACCGCCTCGTCGAGCGAACACCCATCGAGCACCAGCAGGGTATGATCATTCTTGAACCAGTATCCCCGCACACCGGGGAGAATCTGCTCAACCGCTTTTTGCACGTGACGCTGCGCCGCCAGCAGGAACGGTTCATCCCCTCGATCGTGATAACTGCGGCAGCGATCAATATCGAGCACTGCCAGGGTCACATACTGACGCGACATACGTTCCACAACCGCGCGTCCGCTGCCCGCCTCGCTCATTGCAGCAGCACGTTCCCAGATATGCTCGATCTGTTCCACACCCTCTTCGAACTCAGGACCGTGCAGATCCATCCCGTTGAACCAGCGGATGTACTCGGTCACATAGTCGTGCAGCAACGTATCGTGCTTGCGACGCAGACGGGTGAGCCACCAGCGCCCAAGCAACTCACTAAGGATATTGCTGAACACCAGCGCCACAAACGCCGTTTCACTCAGCAGAGGCGACGCAGGACGCCGCGACGCCAGGTAGAGCACGCCAAACGGATAGGTATCCCAGTGGGAGAGGAGCGGCACAGCCAGCGCCACTTTGCAATCCTCATGCTGAGCGCCGTACACGCGCTCGTCGTGCGCAGCATCACGCGTCAGAAACGGCTCACGCGTCAGAAATGCCCGACCGCTCAACCCCTCCCCTTCGCCGGAGAGACTGAGTCGCACACGGCGCGCGATCTCTTCGGAGTAGCCGGCATGCGCCAGGATCGAAAGGTGCGAGGGCTTGTACAGATCGTTGGGGAGCAGCAAACAAGCCATACTTGCGTCTGCATCGTCGCCGAAAATCAAGCTGCGCATGCGCTGCATCAGGCGATTCAGAGCATCGCGGGTGTGCGCCAGCCGATACCCGTCGGAGCGGTAACGATACCCGTGCGCATGGGTCGCCTGGCGAAATTCCGGGAAGATGATGCGACACATGCGCACCATCCAGTCGAGCAAATGGGCGCGTGCAGGGAGTGCGACATTGAGCGCTGGCGGAATGATTTCCGACTCAACCTGCTGAACTGCAAACACGACCGTCGTTTCAGGCGCCGACGGCGGACGATAGCAACAAAACGCCGTGTTGTCCGGCAGGGGAACGCTCCACGACTCGCGGCTGTAGAACAGCACAATGCTGCTTTCATCGTCAGACCATAGACTGTCGCCGCTTTCAGACTGTTCACCGACAATGGTCGCGCGATCCAGAGCGACGAGCATATCCCGGGCATCTGCCGCGAGTTCCCTGCCGATGCGGGTCACATCAGCGGTCGAAGCGGGATCGATGACCTGCTCGACGACAAACATCGCCGTAATTCCAGCTTTCGGCGCTCGCTCGCGCAGTTCGAGTTGGGCAGCAAAAATAACCTGACTCGCCAGGCGCGAAAGGAGAAAACCGTCGGTGATCGCATCCCCTTCACGACGCAGGACATCGGCGATGTTGCGCGTTGCTCCCCGGTCGATTAAGTGCGCACATGAACGTACAACCTCAGCTGCCTGCGCCGGGCGGTACCCCTGCTTCAGCAGTTCGGCAAACACCGCCAGCCGGCGGAGGTCAGCCAGCGAATAGGAGCGTGTCGCGCCGGCAGGGGTGGAGGTATCGCGCTCCTGCCTGTACAATTCTTCAAAGTAGCGAATCTGGGTGTCTTTGAGACCGGTCAGTTCCGTTGCGCGCCCGATGCTGACGGTCAGATGCTCGCGCCATGTTTCGACCATGGGAAGGACGCGATCAAGCAATGCGGCTACTTCCGGATCGGAGGAAACGATGTTTGGAAATGGAAGCGAACCGTTACGGTAGATTCCAGCGCCATTCTGACCTGTGCTGCGTGCCGGTCGATCAGCAAGCAGTTTTGTGGCCATCGGATCCTCCTGTCAAGTAAGGAACCCGTCCTGGCATGGTTGAAGACCGCGCCGGGACGGGTTGACCACAACCCGCGGTACCACCCCGCTTAGCAGAACACGGTCGCGTTCTGCTCACTCGAAACGCTTAACGCGCGTGAACGGCCAGGTTCGCCCTGCGAGGCAGGTTTTCCCTGGCGAGCATCACAGCCGAACACAGGCGCACAATGCACTTCGGCTTCCACCCTCCCGAAGTCGCTGTTGCACGTTTACGCCCTTTTGCTGTGACGATGCGCCTTTCCGGTTCTGAACGTCCCTTGCGTGAAAGGGAAACGTATCTGACACGGTCAGGCGCATCACACTTCTGTTCTATTTCCTCCGTAGTATACACCTGCTCTGCGCTCTTGTCAATATCTGCTCGAGAAATTGGATTATCTATCGGCATATCTTCGACATACGATAATAAAATGTATTCGATATATTCGACATAATTTGAGGTGATTGAGAAAAAAGGGTTGACACTTCCGGCAACCTCCGCCCTCAAACCCTGGTATCATCCAGAGTACAGGCTGAAGCGTATCCGAGTCGTAGATCGAATATGACTCCCGACCGGCGGGAGAGGTATAGTAGAACAGGAACATCCATGAACCAGAAACCTATCTGTCTCATCACCGGTGCGACGTCGGGCATTGGCGAAGTGACCGCGCGTGAACTGGCGCGCCGGGGAATGCATGTTGTCATCGTCGGGCGCAGCGCGGAGCGGGTTGCTGCGACGGTTGCGCGCATCAAACAGGCGACCGGCGTTGAGATCGAGACGCTGATCGCCGATCTGTCATCACAGGCTGGTGTCCGTTCGGTTGCGGAAGCATTTTTGCAACGGCATCGACGCCTTGATGTGCTGATCAATAATGCGGGCGGTTTTTTCGCCTCGCGCCAGGTCAGCGCCGATGGCATCGAACTGACATGGGCGCTGAATCATATGAGCTACTTTCTGTTGACCAATCTGTTGATCGACACTCTGCGCGCCAGCGCGCCAGCACGGGTGATCAACGTCTCATCAGACGCGCACCGCGGCGGCGTCATGCGCTGGGATGACCTCCTGTTCACCCGCGGCTACAATGGCTGGGCGGCTTATGCACAGTCAAAACTGGCGAATATCCTCTTCTCGAACGAACTGGCACGTCGTCTGGAAGGCACAGGCGTGACCTCGAACGCGCTCCATCCCGGATTTGTGGCCACCCGTTTCGCACATAACAATGGTATCATCTGGGGCGGGTTGATGGCGCTGATGCAGCGCCTGTTCGCTATCACTCCAGAAGAAGGTGCGCAAACGTCGATCTACCTGGCTACAGCGCCTGAGGTTGCGGCAATCAGCGGCAGGTATTTTGTCAAATCACGCGAGACTTCGCCCGCGCCGCAGGCGCAGGACATGGCAGCAGCGGCGCGTTTGTGGGAGATAAGCGAGCGCATGCTCGTCAACTCTGCGCCAGTTCTTCAAGGCGGCGCACATTCACCAGCGTAATGCTGGAGCGGTCGATTTCGAGAAGACGCGCATCGCGAAACTGGTTGATGACCTTGGTGACGGTTTCGCGGTAGGCGTTGATCATTTCCGCCAGCTGGCGATGACTATGGCGCGGCATGCTGGCAGCCTGCGGTCCGCCGTGGCGCCGGGCAAGATCGAGCAGCAATGAAGCCAGACGCGCTGGCACCGACTTGAACGCCACTTCGTCGAGGCGACGGCTGATCACGGCACGGTGCTGCGCCATATCTTCCACCAGCGCAATGCCCAGTTCTGGCGTGCGCGCCAGCAGGCTGGCAAGTTCGCTGCGCGGAATGCGGACGTAGCGCACCGGTGCGGTCGCTTCGGCAAATGTATCGTAGTGCGTGTCATCACCGGCGCCAGCATGCCCGAACAACTGCCCGGCTTCGACAATGCGCAGCGTCAATGCCCGCCCTTCGCCGGATCGCAGCTGCAGGCTGACAGCGCCCGATTGAAGCACATACAGATGATCGGCGACATAGTCAGGCGCGTAGATCAGCGCTCCGCGCTCCGCACGCTCAGTTGCGCGTCCATCGGTCAGGATCGCCCATGCGGTATCAGCATAAGAAGAGGGTGTCGCGCTCATGGTTGCTCCATCGAATGAGGATTGCGTTCTGGATCGTCGCTGCTGTTGACAACCTGCTGGCAAGGGACGCTGGCGAACAGTGGACTCATCGACAGGATACGTGCAATGTGTCACAATGATATTGTACCATATCTGGTTTCGTATCAGGCGCCATAGATGGTGCACGATGGCGAATGCTCCTGAGAAGTATGCGGTAGAATAGCGCCCGATCCGTCCCGGTGTTTGCGGACGAAGGTTCTACATCGGTATCTTCCGCCGGGTCTGCACAGTGAGGATACGTATGACAACCGTTGCAAAACCTGTTCCCGTCGTCACCACCTATCTCGAACTGCCAGACCGGGCGGCATTTCGTCCCTGGTGGACAACTGACCCGGATGTCACCGTTGTCGAGTCCCATATTCCGTTTCCGGCATTCTACCGCTTTCTCTATCGGGCGGTTGGCGAAACGTACCACTGGACGATGCGGCTCGATTGGAGCGATGAACAGTTGCACGACTATCTTTCCCGCCCGTCGGTCACCCTGCTGGTGATGTATGTCAAAGGCACACCTGCGGGGTACATCGAACTCAACGCGGAGTCGGAAGAACCGGATGTCGAGGTTGCCTATTTTGGGCTGGCGCCGATGTTCCACGGGCGTGGGTTGGGGAAACATCTGCTGTCGGTGGGAGCGCAGCGCGCGTTTGATGATGGTGCGCGGCGCGTATGGGTTCATACGTGCACCCTTGATGGTCGCTATGCGCTGGCAAACTACCAGGCGCGCGGGTTCCGTCCGTACAAAACCACGACTGAGACGGTGATGATACCGGTTGAAGGTTGAACGTTGAACGTTCAACGTTGGACGTTCAACGTTGAAGGTTGGATGTTGAAGGTTGACGGTGAAAGTTGAAGGTTGAAGGTTGGGACGGTGAAGGTTGAAGGTTGAAGGTGGGACGGTGAAAGTTGAAGGTTGAAGGTTGGGACGGTGAAGGTTGAAGGTTGAAGGTGGGACGGTGAAGGTTGAAGGTTGAAGGTGGGACGGTGAAGGTTGAAGGTTGAAGGTGGGACGGTGAAGGTTGAAGGTTGAAGGTGGGACGGTGAAAGTTGAAGGTTGAAGGTTGGGACGGTGAAAGTTGAAGGTTGAAGGTGGGACGGTGAAGGTTGAAGGTTGAAGGTGGGACGGTGAAAGTTGAAGGTTGAAGGTGGGACGGTGAAAGTTGAAGGTTGAAGGTGGGACGGTAAAGGTTGAAGGTTGAAGGTGGGACGGTGAAAGTTGAAGGTTGAAGGTGGGACGGTGAAGGTTGAAGGTTGAAGGTGGGACGGTGAAAGTTGAAGGTTGAAGGTTGGGACGGTGAAAGTTGAAGGTTGAAGGTGGGACGGTGAAAGTTGAAGGTTGAAGGTGGGACGGTAAAGGTTGAAGGTTGAAGGTGGGACGGTGAAAGTTGAAGGTTGAAGGTGGGACGGTGAAAGTTGAAGGTTGAAGGTGGGACGGTGAAAGTTGAAGGTTGAAGGTGGGAGATGTACCAGTTTCTTCTCCTGATACGCATTGCCTGTTTTGCTCTCTGGATGGGCGCTGTTGCTGCATCGCGGCTGGTCGTGTGCACGCTTGAGCTGCGACCGACGGGCTTGACAGGTGACGCAACGCCGGATGCCGGTCTTCTGCGTGCTGAGCGCCGATCCGAATCACCCGGCGGCACGGAGGGCGATCAAGCCACAGGCGAAGTGGAGAACGGCAGAATAGTGATCACGCGCCCTCGCCCCTGCGCCCCCGTCGCCGCACCCCTGCGCCTCGTCGCCCCCGCCCCCGCGCCCCTACCCCACCACATCAAACAGCCACACCCGCCCAGACACATCACCGCATACCAGCAGTTGACCATCGCCGGAAAGGGCCAGGCTGCGGATGGCAGCGTCGTTCCAGAAGAGTACGCACGACTCGCCGCTTTCCAGATTCCAGGCCCTGATCGTGTGGTCCCACGACCCGCTGACGATGGTGCGCCCGTCGGGGCTGACCGCCACCGCGTTCACTCCGCCCGTATGTCCTTCCAGGGAGCGCAGCAGGCGCCCGCTTTCCGCCTCCCACACCTTCACCGTGTTATCCCACGACCCGCTGACGATGGTGCGCCCGTCGGGGCTGACCGCCACGGCCCGCACCGAACCCGTATGGCCTTTCAGGGAGCGCAGCAGGCGCCCGCTTTCCGCCTCCCACACCTTCACCGTGTTATCCCACGACCCGCTGACGATGGTGCGCCCGTCGGGGCTGACCGCCACGGCCCGCACCCAATCCGTATGGCCTTCCAGGGAGCGCAGCAGGCGCCCGCTTTCCGCCTCCCACACCTTCACCGTGCGGTCATCCGAGCCGCTGACGATGGTGCGCCCGTCGGGGCTGACCGCCACGGCCAGCACCGAACCCGTATGGCCTTCCAGGGAGCGCAGCAGGCGCCCGCTTTCCGCCTCCCACACCTTCACCGTGCGGTCATCCGAGCCGCTGACGATGGTGCGCCCGTCGGGGCTGACCGCCACGGCCAGCACCGAACCCGTATGGCCTTCCAGGGAGCGCAGCAGGCGCCCGCTTTCCGCCTCCCACACCTTCACCGTGCGGTCATCCGAGCCGCTGACGATGGTGCGCCCGTCGGGGCTGACCGCCACCGCGTTCACTCCGCCCGTATGTCCTTCCAGGGAGCGCAGCAGGCGCCCGCTTTCCGCCTCCCACACCTTCACCGTGCGGTCATGAGAGCCGCTGACGATGGTGCGCCCGTCGGGGCTGACCGCCACGGCCAGCACCCAATCCGTATGGCCTTCCAGGGAGCGCAGCAGGCGCCCGCTTGCGGCGTCCCACACCTTCACCGTGCGGTCATGAGAGCCGCTGACGATGGTGCGCCCGTCGGGGCTGACCGCCACGGCCCGCACCGAACCCGTATGGCCTTCCAGGGAGCGCAGCAGGCGCCCGCTTTCCGCCTCCCACACCTTCACCGTGTTATCCCACGACCCGCTGACGATGGTGCGCCCGTCGGGGCTGACCGCCACGGCCCGCACCCAATCCGTATGGCCTTCCAGGGAGCGCAGCAGGCGCCCGCTTTCCGCCTCCCACACCTTCACCGTGCGGTCATGAGAGCCGCTGACGATGGTGCGCCCGTCGGGGCTGACCGCCACGGCCAGCACCGAACCCGTATGGCCTTCCAGGGAGCGCAGCAGGCGCCCGCTTTCCGCCTCCCACACCTTCACCGTGCGGTCACGCGACCCGCTGACGATGGTGCGCCCGTCGGGGCTGACCGCCACGGCCAGCACCCAATCCGTATGGCCTTCCAGGGAGCGCAGCAGGCGCCCGCTTTCCGCCTCCCACACCTTCACCGTGCGGTCATCCGAGCCGCTGACGATGGTGCGCCCGTCGGGGCTGACCGCCACGGCCCGCACCGAACCCGTATGGCCTTCCAGGGAGCGCAGCGGGCGCCCGCTTTCCGCCTCCCACACCTTCACCGTGTTATCCCACGACCCGCTGACGATGGTGCGCCCGTCGGGGCTGACCGCCACGGCCCGCACCGAACCCGTATGGCCTTCCAGGGAGCGCAGCAGGCGCCCGCTTTCCGCCTCCCACACCTTCACCGTGCGGTCATGAGAGCCGCTGACGATGGTGCGCCCGTCGGGGCTGACCGCCACGGCCAGCACCGAACCCGTATGGCCTTTCAGGGAGCGCAGCAGGCGCCCGCTTGCGGCGTCCCACACCTTCACCGTGCGGTCATGAGAGCCGCTGACGATGGTGCGCCCGTCGGGGCTGACCGCCACGGCCCGCACCGAACCCGTATGGCCTTCCAGGGAGCGCAGCAGGCGCCCGCTTTCCGCCTCCCACACCTTCACCGTGCGGTCATGAGAGCCGCTGACGATGGTGCGCCCGTCGGGGCTGACCGCCACGGCCCGCACCGAACCCGTATGGCCTTCCAGGGAGCGCAGCAGGCGCCCGCTTTCCGCCTCCCACACCTTCACCGTGCGGTCATGAGAGCCGCTGACGATGGTGCGCCCGTCGGGGCTGACCGCCACGGCCCGCACCGAACCCGTATGGCCTTCCAGGGAGCGCAGCAGGCGCCCGCTTTCCGCCTCCCACACCTTCACCGTGCGGTCATGAGAGCCGCTGACGATGGTGCGCCCGTCGGGGCTGACCGCCACGGCCAGCACCCAATGCGTATGGCCTTCCAGGGAGCGCAGCCAGAGCGGCGGTTCGGGCCGCGGGTCGAGGCGGGAGCGCAGGTAATTCGTGCGGTGGAATGCAGCGGTTTCGCACAGCCGATGCAGGGGACCACCATCCGGTGCATCTAGCCAGCGCAGATGGTTGTAGAGAGCGGGGAAGAACCATTCGGGCGCCTGGGCAATGCGCGAGGCTTCCAGGCGCAGGCGCTCCTCGAAAGCGGACAGCACCTCGCGCCGTGCGGTATCTTCCTGCGGCCAGGCGTTCAGCGCCAGTCGGTAATCGGCTTCCAGCTCGAAGACGGTCGTCGCCCGGCAGCGCGCTTCCAGGAAGTCGAAATCGGTCAGCAGGGCATAGATGGCGTCCCAGGCGCCAGCCTGTAGGTGATGATAGACCAGCCGATCCCACAGGTAGTTGGGTTGCGATGGCAGCCGATGCCAGGGCAGCCCTTCCAGCGTTTCACCGGAGGCGCCCAGGAAACTCCGGGCGCAGGCGAGCAGGAAGCGACGGTGCAGGACGGGCAGGTTCGCTCCCGCGCAGGCGCGCAGGTAGTCGTGCTGCAGGTCGTGCAGGCGCAGGCGTCCATCCTCGTCCCGACGCGCCAGCGAACGGTTCACAAAGGTCTCCGCCAGGTCGGCTACGTCATCTTCGTCCAGCCCCAGCGGCTGCCAGAAGGCGTGCAGGACGGGAAGCGGAATCGCGGCCTCTTCAGGGAAGACGGCCAGGTCCAGGTAGCGGGCGCGGTCGGTCGCTGCCATCGCCTCGACGCTCACCTCGAGCGCCGCCAGCAGGGTGGGGTGCTCGTAGCCGGGGAAGAGGCGACGGAGTTTCGCCAGGTCAGCGGTCTGCAGGCGGTGCAGCGCCCGCTCCCAGCTTTCGGGGTTCTGGCGAACGAAGGCGCCTACCATCGCCAGCGCCAGCGGCAGGTAGCCACACTCCCGCGCTACCTCGCAGGCTATCGATGGCAGATTCGCAACGGGTTGCCCGGTCCAATCGGCCAGCAGACTCAATGCCTGATCCGGGCTGAGTACGTCCAGCGAAACGGGGGGCGCGTTGAGCGTCTGCAAGACCTCGGCGTTACGGGTGGTGATCAGGTAACGGGTCGCCGAACCGGTCACCACGGGAAAGGCTTCGGCGTGGCTGGAGTCCCAGACGTCGTCCAGGATCACCAGGCAGGTCTTGCCCTCCAGTGCAACGCTCAAGAAGCTGCGGCCCTGGATCGCGTCGCGAAAGTTCTCGCGCTGACCGGTCAGAAAGAGGTAGAGTTCTTCCTGGCGGGCGGGCAGGTTTGGCTCGCGACCGATGGGCAGCCAGACGATGCCATCGGGAAAGGCGGCCTGCACGGCAAGATCACGGGCCAGGGCAGCAGCCAGCACCGACTTGCCAATGCCACCCATGCCCTTCACGCCGACAATGCCCAGGGCAACGGCGCCATTGTTCAGCAGCGCCTGCCGCAGCCGTTCCAGGTCTGCTTCACGCAGGACATAGTGCTCCGGCAGCGAGGGGAGGTTATAACGGCGGGTGGTCAGCAGGCGCTCCAGGTCGGTGCGCTGTTGGACATTCAGCACCTGAACGATATTGCCGTCGCCAGTAACGATGACCACGCTGTCGGCGCTGCTACCGAGAGCCACGGCGCGCTCGCCGGTCGCCAGAGCGACCTGACCATCGCGCAGCGCCTGCCGCAGGAGATCGAGGTCGGCTGCCGTTTGCCGGTTGTGCGCCAGCGCTTCTAGCGCCCGGCGAATGGCCCCGGTGTGTTCGGCAATGCGCTCCAGCGCACGGCTGTCGAAGAGGGGTTGCAGAGCGTCCTGGCGTGCCAGTTCGCCCTCCAGCCAGGTCAAAAAGTCGGCGGCGGCGCGGGTGGCATCACCCAGCCGTTCCCAGCGGTCGGGGTCGGGATGCCCGAGGTGTGCGGCGAACAGACGCGCCAGGTGCGCCGGGTCCGGTTGACCGCGGCGGGTGAGCAGTTCAGCCAGCAGCGGAACGACGGTTGGACTGGTGAGAAACGGTTGATCGAAGAGGGTTGTCGTCCATTCCGGGTAGTGGCGGGCGAAGACAGTGTATGCCCGTGCCAGCGCGGTCTGGAAGGCGCGGCGCGTTGGGTCAAGACCAAGGGTGGCGCGGATGCGCTCTGTCAGGGTGCTCTCCTGGAGCAGGTAGACAAAGACGGCTTCGGCGATAGCGGCGAAGAGCGGTTCCAGCAGCATGGTTGCCTCCCGTGGCACAGGATTCATGCTGTGCTGCCCGATGTGGTTATTGTCCGGTCATTATACCAATCGCCTGTTGAAAGGTTGAGTGTACCTTGCCGCCTCTTGCCAAAACCTCACTGCAATGCCGCCCCTTCGGACTACGCCTTCGCAACAAGTGCAGCAGGTTTCCACCACACGATCACGCAAATTATGACACGCTTTTGAGGTTTTGACGAGCCAGTTTGTCAGCGATAGCAAGGGACACTAGCTCGAAAACGGGGTGCCTCCGGCGCGAACGGCGACTATTCCTTCACCTGCCGCCCATTCGTGCAGGTCTTCCCGTTTGATGGCTGCAGCCATCAGACCGGGAAACTGATCAGGAGTGCAGGCAAAACAAGGGATGCCGAGTGCAACCAGTCTGGCGGCAATCTGGTGATGGAAAGAAGGGCGGCCCTCGTCGCTGAGAGCCAGCAGGGTGATGACCTGGACGCCAGCATTGACCAGTGAAGCTGCATGGCGCAGGAGACGATCAGGATGACCGCCTTCGTACAGGTCACTGATGAGGATCAAAATGGTGTCGTTCGGGACGTGGATAAGGCTCTGACAATAGGTCAAGGCTTGCCCGATATCTGTTCCACCCCCCAGCTGGGCGCCAAACAATACGTCCACCGGGTCGTGCAATTCAGGAGTCAGATCTATGACTGCTGTGTCGAACAATACCAATGAGGTCTTAATAGCCGGGAGCGAGGCCATGACTGCCGCATAGATCGAGGCATAAACCACTGAGGAAGCCATGGAGCCGCTCTGATCCACGCACAGAATGATGTCGCGCAATCTGGAGGCCGACTTTCGGCGCTCATAGCCAATGCGTCTTTCGGGGATGATGGTCTTGTAATTCGGTTGGTAGTGCTTCAAGTTGGCGCGGATGGTGCGATTCCAGTCCATGTCGGCGTAGCGCGGACGGCGATGATGAGCAGCGCGGTGGAGAGCGCCGCTAATAGCCTGGCGCAGGGGTCCTTCCAGTTTTTTCTCCAGTTGTTCGACCAGGGCGCGCACCAACTGACGGGCGGTGTGTCTGGTCTGTTCGGGGATAACTTTGCTGAGTGAAAGGATGGTTGAAACGAGATGAATATCGGGGGTGACGGCTTCCAGCATTTCGGGTTGGAGTAGCATTTGACGCAGGTTGAGCCGTTCCAGGGCGTCTTTTTGCATGATATGGACAACCGGGGCGGGAAAATACGTGCGAATATCTCCCAACCAGCGCGCCACGTGGGGAGCGGAAGCGCTTAATCCGCCTCGCCCCTTCTGTTCGGCGCGGGAATAGAGCGCGGCCAGCGCTTGATCCATACCCAGGTCGGTTTCGTTGCTCAGAGAAAAGCCGGTGCCATCCGCCTCGCCGCCCAGGATGAGACGCCAGCGGCGCAACCTTTCCTGAGCGGGATCAAAAGAAGACGGGTTATCGCTCCTCATCGTTCGTTGCTCCCAGAATCACATTGACCAGTGCCAGAGCTTTCTCTCCACGGACGGGGTCGAGTTTCATCTCGCTGGTCGAAAAGAGGCGGCTTCCTGCGTTTCTGGCGAGCTCACCTATCTGGCGACGTTCCGGATCAGAAAAGGCGCTGAAGGTACGGCGCAGGATCGGCAGAATGGTGATGAAGGAAGCCTCGGACAGAGATAATACCCACTCATCCAGCAATTGCCACAGGGCAGGATCGTGAATCAGAGCCTGACCGCCGCTATGGAGGAATCCCTGCAGCCAGGCGGCAGCGTCGGCAGCGGGTGCGCCAGGGGAGAGTGCCAGGCTCATGCGGATGATCGTCTCATCGTCAGCATGGGCATCGTAGAGGAGGCGGGAGGCAAGTCCACGAATAAGCCCGTGCCCGGCCGACAGTGTGGCCAGGGTCGTCAGGGTGCGCAGCCAGGCTTGTGTGTGATCGCCGTTCCCCATCCCCTCTATCAGATCAATACCCCGATTGATCGCTCTAATGCGCGCGAACATCTTCTGGGCGGCATCCTCATTGAGGGCAGAACAGGCAGCGGGCAGGCCAATGCAAACGCGAGTGATCAGTTCATCCACAATGTGACGAACCAGAGCGGTGTCGGTTTGGCGAACGTTGCCATAGCGACTGATGTTGATGAGTGGCGGGAGAGCATCCATCAGATGTGAGAGGTCGGTGCTGGAAGCAGCGAGGGATTGGGTGCGCTCCAGGAGGGGTGGGATCACTTCGGGCAGGTCAGCCAGCAGAGCGACCTCGACCAGGCGAGTGATCGCTGGCAACTCGGTGGCACGGCCAGCTTCGTCCTGGACTTTGTTGGTCGCGGCTTCAAGGAGGGTATTCCCCCACATACTGGCTTCGATGATGTTGACGGCAAATTCAGGCTTCCATTCAATGTGCCAGATCTCGTGGAAGGTGCCTTTGCCCCCAGACGCCGATTGTAATCTGCCCCAGGGAATGCCCAACAGGGTGAGCCGGTGCAAGAGGCGGGAACGTTCGAGCAGAAGCGGTTTGCGCAGATCGAGGTCAAGAGTTTGAGGTGTGGCGGAGGGTTCGAGACGGGTGCGTCTCTGGGCGGCGAAGAGGTCGCGCTGGAGGGGAACAGTGGGTGCAGCCAGTGGCACTTTGCCCATTCGCTGACCCACGATTAACTTCTCATACATGAGGCGCAAGGGAACATCGTCGCCAAAACAAAACACGGCCCGGATGGCTTCTTCCACTTCGGGCAAGCCGGGGAGAGGAAGATCGCGCAACGCAGCCAGCGTTTCGGCCAGGCGTGTCCCTTCGATGGCATGGGCAGGCGAGACCTCCAGCCCTTCCGCGCGCATCTGTTGCGCCACTTTGACCATCCAGCCTTCGACGATGTTGCTTTCACTCTGCCAGAGATGCTCGTACCAGCCGGGGGAATCTATCCCTGCGCCATACCCGGAGCGGCGGGCAAGGCGGTCATATGTCCAGGGAATGAGGCTTACCGCCGGCTGACCGGTGGATGAACCGGCCCGGCGATCGGGAACAATGGAACGAAGAAAATCAGCCAGGAGCGTCTCATCTGCCTGGTCCGTATCGAGATGGGTAAGAGCCGGAGCGTGCCAGGCCCCACAAACCACTGCAATGTTCTCGTAGCCTTCGACCTGGGCAGCACGGATGATGTTTCGCATCGCCGCTTCGCGGACAAGGTTCTGGGGTTCGTTCTGTCCCAAACTTTCCGCTTCGGCGCGCAGGGCGCTCATCAATTCGAGAATGCCGCTAAAAATGCCTTCCGTGGTGCGTCGCTGTTCGATGAAACGTTCCCACCAGCGTTCGCTGTCTGAATAGCCAGCGGCCTGAGCCAGGATTTGAAAAGGATCTGAAGACGGGAAAACAGGCGTCGGGGATTGTTCTGGATCAGGACGGTGAGCAACAAGGAGATGCCTTTGTTCCAGGTCCATGAACCTCACCGTGATCTTGTTTGCCAGGGCGTAGCGAATGGCTTGCCATTCGGGAGAAAATTCGGCGAAAGGGTAGAAAATGGCATATTGTGGGTTGTCTGGCAGGTAAATCAACAGAGCAAGCGGCGGAATCGCCTCCGGGTCGGCGAAAAGGGGCAGCAAGGCGTCAGCTTCGGGAGGTCCTTCGACCAGGACACAATCGGGACGCAGTTTCTCCAGCGCTGCGCGCACGCTTCTGGCAGAGCCAGGCCCGTGGTGACGAATGCCGAGAAGGGTGACCATAGAGGCTATTCCATCTCTTTGCAGGCTCGATACAGGTCCTTCCAGTCTTTTCTTTCTTTTGCCACCGTCTCCAAATATTCCTGCCAGACGATTCGGTCCTGGAGCGGGTCTTTGATAACAGCGCCGACCAGCCCGGCGGCCACGTCTCCGGCGCGAAGTTTCCCATCGCTAAAATGGGCCGCGAGGGCCAGGCCATTGATGACGACGGAGATGGCCTCGGCTGTGGAGAGCGTGCCACTTGGCGATTTGAGCCTGCTCTTCCCGTCTGCGGTCATTCCGGCGCGCAGTTCGCGGAAAATGGTCACGATGCGGCGAATTTCCTCCAGCGCGGGTGGCTCAGCCGGCAGTTCAAGAGCACGTCCAAGCGCCTCTGTACGGTAGCGAACGATTTCCACTTCCTCTTCCAGCGTGGCTGGCAGCGGCATGACCACGGTGTTGAAGCGCCGTCGCAGAGCAGAGGAAAGATCGTTCACCCCTTTATCACGGTTGTTGGCGGTGGCAATCAAGTTGAAGCCCTTAACTGCCTGCACTTCGCTCCCCAGTTCCGGAATGGGGAGGGTTTTCTCTGAAAGAACCGAAATCAGCGTGTCTTGCACCTCCGAGGGAATGCGCGTCAGTTCCTCGACACGCGCCAGTTTGCCCCTTTGCATGGCGATCATAATCGGGCTGGGAACAAGCGCTTTCTCGCTCGGACCTTCTGCGAGCAGGCGAGCATAGTTCCAGCCATAACGGATAGTTTCCTCTGTTGTGCCGGCTGTTCCTTGAATGAGCAGGGTTGAATCACCGGAAATGGCGGCTGCCAGGTGCTCGGAGACCCAGCTCTTGGCTGTGCCCGGTACGCCCAACAGCAACAGCGCCCGGTCGGTGGCCAGCGTGGCTACGGCCACCTCGATGATTCGACGGCTACCGATATACTTCGGCGTAATGGTAAAACCATTTTCCAGTTTACCTCCCAGGATGTAGGTGGTTACTGCCCACGGGGAGAGTTTCCAGTTTGGAGGACGCGGGCGCGTATCGACCTTTGCCAGTTCTGCCAGTTCTTCGGCAAATTGTTGTTCGGCATGTTCGCGTACAATCAGGTTCATGATGATTGTTCCTCCAGGCTGGATTTGATCTCGTTACGGAACTTCAGGATTTGCAAAAAGGACCCGATTTTCTTGTTCCAGCCGCTTCCAGGTTCATCTTCCCAACCCTGCGAAAATTCATCGGACAGTTCAGGAGGCATCCAGCGGGCAAAGCCGGGTAGCGCCTGGAGTAAGCGCTGATGGAAAACGGTGGATTGCTGCTGTACGCTCTTCACGACCCAGCGCGAGAGGTTTGCTGTCCATGGCCGATGGTACATTTCTAACAACGCGATTGCTCTTGTGCTGCGGGTATCGCTGACACCGGGTTCGATAGAGGTGACCCACCCCTCAATTTTTTCGGCGCGCAGGAGAGGAACCAGTGCCGAAAGCGCGTTCATATCCAGGAAAGATTGTGCCTCCTCCTGTGTCATCCATAGCAGGATCAGCGACTCGGCCCAGTCTGCATCTGCTGTTCCGATGGCAGCCATTTGCCAGCCGAGAAGGAGCGGCTCTTTCCATTCGCAGGTGAGCGCCATGGCGATCCATCGGTCAGGTGAACGGTTAAATTCACGGCTCCATAACACTGGCGGGGTCAGTGCGATCAGTTGCGCCAGTCTGCTGGCTTTTTCACCCATCTTTTTGGGCAACGCAAGCTCACCCACACCGTCCCGTTTTGCAGCGGAATCCAGTTCTTCGGGCAAAGTCACTTCCAACGTTCCCTTGTTTAGAAAAGAGGAGCGGACGCGAACGATCAGCTTGACCCGCGTCCACATCCGTTTCACGAAGCGTGATGTTTCCAGCCGCAGGAGCAATCTGCGCGCCGCCTGGCGCACTTCTTTGCGTTTGTCATCAAGGCAGGCTTCGAGAAAGGGTTCATCGTCCATGCTCAATCCGATCGCAAAGGTAGCCAGGAACGCGGCACGGTCTTCGGGTGAATCTGTTTCCCAACAGGTCTGTACCCATTCGCGCCCTCTGGCCGGGTCAGTGGTACGTATGCGTTCCAGGGCGAAGACCCGCTCGGCGCGAGTTCCGTTTTCCCAGGCTTCTAGTGGCTCACGTTTGCGAGCATAGTCCCAGGCTGGATTGTGCGCGGCCAGCCAGCTCCCGCGTTCACCGATGACGGGGAGGATCAGGGAATGCCATGCGTTTCTGCCAGGACTCAGGAGCGCAGGCAAGGTTTCGGGGGGAACGATATAGCCGCGTTCGGCGGCCCCTTGCAAAAACTCCGGTAGCAGTTCATCCATTTCTTCTTCCAGCATGCGTTTGAACAATCTCCCCGCTCTCTCCGGCATTCGCGGCCGGCTTTCTGTGCCACAGATTGCCCTTTCTCCTGTAAAAGCTACCGGGACATATCCTCCCAATTCAGCGATCCCCACACGGATCGCCGAAGCGAGCAGCGACTCGTCGGTCGAACCCAGCATGGCAGATTGAGCAAGGGACTTGAGGGTAGTCATAGGCGAACAAACCTTTCGTTCTCCCAGGCCGTCATGGGGAAAAATGAGAATCCGTCCCACAAGCCAAAAACGGTGAGAGGGTGACCGCCAGAAAGAGAAAGAAGTTCCCAACAGTGGGAACGGGAGGATACGGGGATTGCCTGATTCTCACCATCACACAAAAGCCAGTTTGTTTCCAACCTTTCAATGGTCACATGTTCCAACACGACAGGAAAATGCTCTAACCATGGGTTGAGGCCGAGCGCGGTAGAATACGCATCGAGAAAGGCGAGAAAATTCGGCAAGCCAGCAGGAACAAAAGTGGATTCCAGCCTCCGGTAGCTTTTGAAAACGGCTCGCAAGGGGTATGCGCTGGGGAAGTAAACCAGATCACCGCGCAAGGTCAGGCCAGGGAAAAGGTGATCTTCGAAGGGTCTGGTTCTGAAAGCGAAGAGGATAAGTTGAGCAGGTTTGCGGCTGGTTTTGCCCCACAACCAGTTGATTTGGGTGCGCAACCCACTTGTCTCGTCTTCCTCGAGGGTCTGAGCCACTACCAGCCAGTCATCGCTCAGGGCGGGAGAAGAGAGGATCAACTCCTTGCGATTGATAGTCCAGCCGAGCAGGGTGCGCACATCGGTGCGTGAGGGTTCGGGCAGGCTTTCCAGACGACGGTAGGCCTGGATGAGCAGGTGGAGTCGCGCCATTTTCAGGAGCAGAATTTCCGTCCAGTTGGGGGAGGCGCCGGGAATGTCCCGCATCTCGCGTACCATCCGCGCCGCACCAGGCAATTGGGCATCTACCAGGCGGGCAGATTGCTGTTCCCAAAACGAAGCCGGCGCACTCTGGGCGAAAGCCAGGCCCTGGCGGATCAGGTCTTTGAGCCAGAGGTCGAGCGTTTCGAGACCCGCAGCAACCAGTTTTTCACGTCTGGCGGCGCGGCGTGCAGCGTCTTTCTGACGCGACTGCGACGAAGCAGTGTCGGGTTCAGCCTGTCCCGCGTGATCCGACGTCTGGTCGGTGCGTTTTTCCAGCCATTCAGAGACCCAGGCAGGGGGTGTGGCATCTTTCAATATGGTTGGCGAAGCCGATGCCAGCAGCATCAATCCCAGGACATGTTTACAGGGAGATTTGCGACTTGGACAGGTGCAGGCAAAGCCGCGATTGGACAGATCTACCTGCACCTTGTATGGCTTTTGTGCACTGCCCTTGCATTCACCCCACAAGGCTGCTTCGTTGGCGCCCAGGCTGACCCAATGACAAATATCTGCCAGTTCCTGAGCGGCTTTAAGCGAAGCCAGGTCAGGGGCAAGGGCTTTGGCTTCTTCGGCAGTGATGGACGACATACATCAATTATACTATTGATACTGACCCACTTTGATGGAAAGAAAGCGATGTGAGGTCATGTCAGCAACCCGCGTTGCGTGTGGCTTTCCGCCCCCACTGCTTGTGAGTCGTGAGCATTTCTTCATCACAGCCCTTTCGGCAGCCCCACCTTCTATCAAATCGGGGCAATATGAGAGGGTGTAAACGCAGCAGGACGTCTACACTCCCCCTTCTCCCGTGTGGAAGAAGGGGGTCGAGGGAATGAGGGACGCGCTTACTCCCCCACCCATTCGATCCGCTGTTCACCGGCGTACACATTCAGCGACGCGCCACGCAGGAACCCGATCAGGGTCATATTGAAACGCTGCGCCAGTGTGACCGCCAGTGTCGAGGGCGCGCCCACCGCAGCCACCACCGGTATGCGCGCCGTCAACGCTTTCTGCATGATCTCGAACCCGGCGCGTCCGCTGACCAGCAGAATCGCCTGCGTGAGCGCCGATAGACGTCCCTCCAGCAGATGCGCGCCGATCAGTTTGTCCACGGCGTTGTGCCGTCCAATATCCTCGCGCAGCGCCAGCAGCGCGCCGTCGGCGTCGAACAGCGCAGCCGCGTGGAGACCGCCGGTTTTGTGGAAGAGCGCCTGCGCCTGTCGGAGCGCAGCGTCGATGCCTGTGAGCGCCGGCAGCCCGACGCGCAGCGTATCATCGGACAGCGGGGCGCAACCGCGCGCAAGCAGCGTCTCCAGCGACGCTTTGCCGCAGACGCCGCACGAAGATGAGACGTAGAACATGCGTTGAGCGCCGGTCAGGTCGGGGTGGGCATCGGGGTGAAGATCAACGGTAATGGTGTTGAACCTCGCTTCATCGCTGATCGTCGCATCGTTGCAGTAGCGAATCGTCGCAATCTCGCGCCGTTCGCGCACAATCCCTTCGCCAAACAGAAACCCGGCGGCGAGTTCGAAGTCTTCGCCCGGCGTGCGCATGATCGTGGTCAGCGGGATGGTCTGGCGACCATCGGCGACGGAGACCGTCAGGCGGATCTCCAGCGGTTCCTCAACGACCAGCGCGTCCTTCTCACGGCGCCACCGTTTGTCGCGCACTTTGACGATGGTGCGCCGTTGCACGTTTGGCTGCGTCAACAAGGGTTCTTCCTTTCTGTCGTTGCCGATCCGCTCTTCCCCGCGCCGCTGCGTTTCACTGTTCCCTGTGCGATTCCGCGTCTCCGGCGCTCGCGCCCTGCGGTCCAGCAACGATGGGTGTGGTCTGGTTCGCAATGCGGATCGGGTGCAGCGTGACGACCGCTTTGTACGCCGGTACGCCGGAACCCGGATCGCGGCGACGAGGGGCGATCAGCACATTCCCTTCGGGCCAGTGAACCTGCACATTGCGTGGCTTCATCGGCGCGTACTTCACCCGCGCCCGCATTTCCCCTGCCTCCGACCGGATGAGCACCGGATCGCCTTCGCGCACACCGAGCGCAGCCGCATCGTCCGGGTTGATGAGGAGATCATCACGTCGCGCCCCGTTGAGCGGATCGCGCTCGCTGTGGATGAGCGAGTTGAACTGTTTCCCGCGACGGGTTCTGAGCACGAATGCTCCATCGGGCAACGTCGGGTCTGGCGGCGTGAGCGGCGTCATTACCGCGCGACCGTCGGGTGTGGCGAAGATGCCGTTGCGACACAGGATGCGCCCGCCCCACTGCATATGGTCGCCGGTGCGATGCAGCCGCTGGATGCCGTCGTATTCCGGCACGATGCGCGCTATTTCTTCCCGGATCTGCTGCCCGCTCACATAGTGGATAAGAGGTGCGCGATCCGGCGCCGCCCGTTCCGCCACGCGCATGAAGATTTCCCATTCGCTGAGCGCTTCCGCAGGCGGCGGTACAATTTCTGGTGAGAAGATGACTTCGCGCTCGGTGCTGGTCTCGGTTCCGCCATCGCGCTGCTCGTAGCGGGTGGCAGCGGGCAGCAGAAGCACGGTATCCGCCGGATCAACCAGCATCTGTGAAGAAAGGATGATGTCCTGGTGCACCCGCAACGCCGGACGCTCCAGTGCGGTGCGGATGTACTCCGGATCGGGCAGCGTGTCGAGAAAGTTGCCGCCTGCGGCATAGAACACGTCGATCTCCCCGGCATATGCTGCGTCGAGCATGTCGCCGCAGGTAAGTCCTTTCCACGCCGGTACATCGAAGCCCCACTGCTCGCTCAACCAGCGCGCGTGCTCAACAGTGATCGGACGACCGCCGGGGAAGGTAGTGGCGGTGCATCCCATCTCGCCGCCCCCCTGAACGCCGCTGTGCCCGCGGATGGGCATAACGCCGCAGAACTCGCGCCCGATGAACCCGCGTGCCAGCGCCAGGTTCAGGATTGTCTTGACATTCTCGACGCCATACTCGTGCTGGGTGATCCCCATGCTCCAGACGAAGACGGCGCTTTTCGCCTGCGCCAGAATTTCTGCAAATGTGCGCATCTCTTCGCGGCTTGCACCGCTGGCGTGTTCCAGCATATCCCACGATTGCGTCTCCAGATGCGCCTTCGTCTCTGGAAAGCCATTCGTATGCGCCGCAACGAACGCGCGGTCGATCCAGTCATTTTCGATCAGATGTTTGAGCGTTCCATTGAGAAAGGCAATGTCGCCTCCGGTATGTATCTGGAAGAAGCGGTCGGCGAGTCGGGTGCCGAACAGCGCGCTTTCAAAGACGCTCGGCACCCAGTAGCGTTCCAACCCTGGCTCGCGGTACGGATTGATGACGAAAATGCGCGTGCCCTTCTGCTTCGCATAGTAGAGATACTTCGTCGTCACCGGTTGATTGTTCGGCGTGTCGCTGCCGATAAAGACCAGCGCATCGGTTCCGATCCAGTCGCGGTAACTGCACGTGGATGCCGCCACGCCGAGCGTCTGCTTCATCGCCGTCGTGCTGGGAGCATGGCACAATCGCGCGGCGTTGTCCACATTGTTCGTACCGAGAAAACGCGCCGCCTTCTGCGCCACGTAGTAGGTCTCATTCGTGATCCCCCGCGACGTCAGGTAAAACGCAATACGTCGCGGATCGGTTGCGCGAATGCGGGCAGCAATCAGGTCGAGCGCCTCGTTCCACGAGATGCGCCGGAATCCGGCGTCGCCGCGTCGTCGCAGCATCGGATAGGGCAACCGACCGAGGGCGCGCAATTGTCGGCTGTTCAGGGAACGCAACCGGGAAACATCGTCGAGGTGGCGCAGATCGAGCGGCGGCATGGTATTGAGCCGGAGCAGGTTCAGGCGCACCGTACAGAGGTGGATGCCGTCCATCGTAAAATCGCGCAGTCCGGTTGTGCCGAGGGCGCACCCATCGCACACGCCATCGCGCAGGATCCGCCACGCCGTGCCCAGGTTGTCGCGGTTCTCCCAGATGGTGCGCACGATCTCCCAGTAATGGTTCGGCTTCACGTGCCCCAGCCCATTGGGAACCAGGCTGACCCACGTTGCGGAGTTGAAGCCGCGTAGTTTCATAGCGCCTCCTTTGCGGTTCGGGGAACATGAGGGTGATAATCTGATTATACCCACAGACGCTGCCGGTTGTCATTTCCTGCATTCCGGTAGAGCGATCTTGACAGCCGTTGGAGCGAGTATTATAATTAGTATCTTTATCATAATTGATAATAAGGGGGTGCCATGTATGAACAAAAGTTCGATGCCATCAACCATCCGGTACGGATGCGCATCTTCCAGTTGCTGTACGGCAATCAACTGTCCATCCATCAGATCGCCGACCTGCTGACCGACGTGCCCAGGCCCTCCCTGTACCGCCACGTCAGAAAGTTGCAGGAATCAGGACTGATCCGTGTAGCCGCGACCCGGCGTATCAATGGCATCGAGGAGCGCTTTTATACATCCGTTGAAGGATTGATCGATCCGGCTGAACTTGAAAAGCCAGGCGGCATAGAAAAGTTCGCCGCGCACGTGAGCACGTATGGCGCAGTGGTTGCGCAGGCGCTGGCGCAGTATGTGATCCGGCGCGGTGTTCCTGATCTGACCAACATTGCAGCGCGCGATTATATTTTCTATGCCACCGAGGAGGAGTTTACCCGTTTGCGCAAGGCAATCTACGCTTTGCTGCAGGAGATGGAACAACAACCGCCTGCGCCGGGACGCACGCAACGGCGCATGTTCGTTATTGCTCATCCAATGTTGACCACGACAATGAACCAGGAAAGTGAGCATGGAGATGTCGAACCCGTTTCTTGAACTTGCCGCCACGGGCAAAAACGCCTGGTGGCGCTATGTACTGGGAGTGCTGCTGGTGCTGATGATGTGGATGATTGGCACGGCGATCATCCTCATCCCGGTGACGCTCCAGATCGTCAGTGAAGCATCGCCCTTTGGTCTGGCGCTTGCGCTGCTGACGTTCGCGCCGATGTTGTTGGGACCGATGCTGGTGACCCGCTGGCTTCATGGACGCCCGGTTGCGACGCTGGTGGGTCCGGAGCGGCGCCTCAACTGGCGACGCATTGGTGTCGGCGCGTTGCTCTGGCTTGTGCTGGCGGGGTTGGCAACCCTGGTTGATGCCCTCCTCCGTCCCGGGCAATACATGTTGAACCCGGCTTTCTTCCAGAATCTGTCATTGCTCCTGGTGGGGCTGTTCCTGATCCCCCTTCAGACCAGTGCTGAAGAGGTATTCTTTCGCGGGTATCTGTTGCAGGCCACCGGTCGTCTGACGCGCAACGTGTGGATGTTGAGCGTCATCAACGGCGTGGTGTTCACCCTGCCGCACCTCGCCAATCCAGAGGCGGAAAGCAATGCTGTGCTGGCAGGTCTGAACTGGTTTGTCTTCGGCTTTTTTGCTACACTCATCACGCTGCGCAGCGGAAGTCTCGATTACGCGCTGGGCATTCATGCTGTCAATAATCTGTTTGGTCTGATCATTGCCGGGTATGAGGGCGGGGCATTACCGGCGCTGGCATTGTTCGTCGCTTCTGAACTGGACGCAGCGTATGCGCTTCTTTCGCTGCTGGTCGCCGCGCTGGCAGCCTCCCTGTTCCTCAACCGTCTGGAGGCGCCGGGGGTTCCAACGGCTTCGAGACAGGAACAGCGATATGGATGACCGGATGGTACGTCTTCGGTCTCGATGTTTCTGCCCGACAGAGGCGGCGCCTGACGTTGAATTGTGAGGCATCAACCGTTCCGTCTGCGGCGAAGCGCTTTCGGCTGAGGAGGCGGGGTGCGATTCCCCCGCCTCTTCGCGTTATTCCCGGTGTGTCGTTTGGTGGTTCGCACGTCACGCGAAATGTGTTCGTATTCGTGCAGGTACGAGCAATGGGTCGCACGCACGGGCAACATGCGTGTCTGACCTTCAGGAAGAAGCGCACGCCGATATGCTATAATGCAGCACGCGCCGTCGGATAGCGGATAGGAGGGCGCAATGAATCTGATCGATATTCTGTTTTTGCTTGGCGTGCTCGGCGGTCTTGCCCTTGGATTCTTCCAGGGAACCATCAGGCTGGCAATAGCCATTATTTCGTTCTATATCAGCATTATCCTGGCAAGTCTCTACTTCCAGTCACTCGGGCGTTTCTTTCGCGAGCGTTTTGGCACAACATTCGATGTAGCGCAGATTGTTGCGTTCGGCATTATTTTGCTGGTTGCCTTTTTGTTGATAACAACTGCCGGTCTCTATACATTTCGTTATGCAAAAATGCCCGCCAGTCTCGATTTCGTCGATAAAATCGTCGGAACATTGCTTGGTCTGGTGCTTGGGGCGCTCTTTTTAGGAATGCTTGCGATTCTGCTCGAACAACTGTTTGTCTTCCGCGATACTGCGGGCACGGTGACATTTCCGATTGTAAAAGCATTTCAGAGCGGTGTGCGCGGCTCAACGCTGGTGAGTTTCTTCGCCAATAATATTCTGCCGTTGATCTACGCAACGGTGAAGCCAGTTTTGCCGCGTGAAACCGAGATCATCTTTCTCATCCGATAAATAATCCCGGCGGAACGTTTCCTGCCGGCACGGTTGAGGTCATTTCCGTGGCTATCGCTCTCCAGACGCTCGAAACCCTCGAGTTTCCCAAAGTGCGCCTGCAACTCGCGCGGTACACGGCGTTCTCCGCTTCACGTGAACTCGCACTCAATCTGACGCCGTCGGTCGATCCCTTCGAGGTGCGTCGTCGTCTGCGCCTGACCGATGAGGCGCGTCGGCTGCTCGACGCGATGCCTGATGTGAGTATTGGCGGGGCGCGAGATGTGCGTCCAGCGGTTGGTCTGGCGCGACGCGGCGGGGTGTGTGATCCGGAGGCGCTGATCGAAATCGCCGCCACACTTGCAAGCGCCCGCCGTCTGCGCGCCACGTTGCGGAAACTCGACGCAGCATCCTTCCCGCTGCTGCACGAGACTGCCGTCGATCTGCCGCTGCTGCCGGAGGTTGAGGATGCCGTCGCCCGCGCAATTGGCGAGGACGGTCAGGTGCTCGACAGCGCCAGTCCGAAACTGGCGCGATTGCGCTCTGAGGTGCGCACGGCGTTCAACCGCCTCCAGGAAAAACTGCACAACCTGATCATGACGCACGGTGATGTGTTGCAGGAACCGATCATCACTGTGCGCAACGGGCGATATGTTGTGCCGGTGAAAGCCACACACCGCCGCGCCATTCGCGGTCTGGTGCACGACCAGTCGGCCAGCGGCGCGACGCTGTACATCGAGCCGCTGACGATCGTGGAACTGAACAATGCCTGGCGGGAACTGCAACTCGCCGAACAGGCAGAGGTCGAACGCATTCTGGCGGAACTTTCTGCGCTCGTCGGCGATCATGCCGGTGCGATCACTGCTGGCGTCGAGGCGCTGGCGACGCTCGATCTGGCGTTCGCAATGGCGCAGTATGCGGCGGCGATGCGCTGCGTAATGCCGGAGATTGTCGATCCGCCGCTGCCGCCTGATGAACCGTTGCTGCTGCTGACCGCTGCGCGCCATCCGCTCCTCGATCCGCAAAAGGTCGTCCCGATCGATATGCGCCTCGGCGGTCGGTTTCGCCTGCTGCTGATCACCGGTCCCAATACCGGCGGCAAGACCGTGGCGCTGAAAACAACCGGTCTGCTGGCGCTAATGGCGCAGGCGGGGATGCACATCCCTGCATCCCAACCGTCGCGCCTGCCGGTGTTCGCGCAAATCTTCGCCGACATTGGCGATGAGCAGAGCATCGAGCAGAGCCTTTCGACCTTCTCGTCGCATATGACGAATATCATCCGCATTCTGCGTGCGCTTGAAGACGCACCGGACGTGGCGCCTGCCGAAACATCCGTCTCCGGCTCAACCCAAACAATGCCTCCTGACACGCAGCGCTTGGGGCGCATGCCAGCGCTGGTGCTGCTCGATGAACTCGGCGCCGGCACCGATCCGGTCGAGGGTGCGGCGCTGGCGCGCGCGATCATCGAGCGACTGCTCGAACTCGGTGTGCTGGGTGTGGCAACGACGCACTACGCTGAATTGAAGGCGTTCGCCTATGCCACACCCGGCGTTGAGAATGCGTCGGTCGAGTTCGACGTCGAAACACTTGCACCAACCTACAAACTGACGATCGGTTTACCAGGGCGCTCGAATGCACTGGCGATTGCGGCGCGCCTGGGACTCGCCCCCGACCTGGTTGAGCGCGCCCGTGCAACAATGGCGCGAGAGGATGTGCAGGTCGAAGATCTGCTGGCGGGTATCCATCGTGAGCGCGATGCTGCGGCGGCAGAGTTGCAGCGAGCAATGGAAGTGCGCGCCGATGCCGAGAAGTATCGTGACCGACTTGCCGCTGAGTTGCGCGCATTTGAGGAGCAGCGTGATGAGGCCTGGCAGGCTGCGCGTGAAGCGATCGAGGCAGAACTGCGCCAGGTGCGCAACGAGGTGCGCCGGTTGCGCGACGAGTCTCGCTCGGTAGCGGCGTCGCGCCGATGGCTCGAAGAGGCGGAACGGCGTTTGCAGGAAGCGCGTGCAAGCCTGCCTGCTGTTCCGCCCGGTAAACCCGCCGGACACCCGGCGCCCGCTGCTGAACAGGTCGCGCGTCTGCAACCCGGTGATGTCGTCCGCGTGCGATCGGTCGGGTTAACCGGAGAAATCCTCTCGATCAACGAAGAAGATCAGACAGCCGAGGTGCAGGTTGGAGGCTTTCGGATGCAGGCCGATCTCGCCGAACTGACGCGCGAAAAGCGTGCGGCCGGGAACGGTGGCGGTCAACCTGCCCGTCCCGCCTATGAGTCGCGTGGCACATCGCTTCCGGCGCCGCGTGACGTGTCGCTCGAACTCGATATGCGGGGATGGCGCGCGGCTGATGTCGGCGAACGACTCGACCGGTATTTGAACGACGCTTACCTGGCTGGCCTGCCGTGGGTTCGTATCATTCACGGTAAAGGCACCGGCGCGCTGCGTCAGGCAGTACGCGATACGCTCAAAGACCACAAACTGGTCGCGTCGTTCAGCAGCGCAAGCGCCACAGAAGGCGGTGAGGGCGTTACGATTGTGCGCCTGCAGGAACGGTGACCTGAATGCCACAGTGGATGCTGTTTGCGCTGATCGTTGTTGCGCTTATCCTGCCATTCATTGGCGCAATTGCGCTACGGTTAACACGGCAACGCCTGGAGGAGCGGGAGCGTCTCGCGCTGGCAATCATTGTGTTCGGTGCAGCGTTCGGTGCAGTGTTCGTCCTGGCGCGCAGCGATATATCCAGCCTGCGTATTGCCGGTCTGACGGTTATGCAACCGATCGCACCGCCTGTCGCCCCCGCGTCGCAACCGCCGGCAATCGCCCCGACGGTGAATGTTCCACCGGTGACTCCAACCGCGACGCTGGAACCGACAGTGACGCTGGAATCGACAGTGACGCCGGAACCGACAGCAACGCTGGAACCGACGGCAACGCTGGAACCGACGGTGACGCCGGAACCGACAGTGACGCCGGAACCGACGGTGACGCCAGAACCGACCGCGACGCTGGCGCCACAGTCGGGTTCACGACGGTATGTGGTGCAACCGGGAGACACGTTGCGCGCAATCGCCGAGCGCAACGGCGTGACAGTTGAGGCGCTTCTGCGCGCCAACAATCTGACGCCAGCCGCTGCCGATAATCTGCGTGTTGGACAGGAGTTGATCATTCCATGACGGCGACGACTGCAAGCAGTTTCACGCTGAACTATACCCACACGCTGGACGAACAACTCCATGCGTGCCGGCTCTACCAGCGTTCGACCCGTAAGCATCTGATCTACCGCAGTATCGGTTTTCTGGCGATTTTTGGCGGCGTCTGGATTGCAATAACGTCCGGCGTTAACCCGCAAGCGCTGTTGCTGCTGGCACTGGGGTTGTTCACCTGGTTCGATCCTGTGCCGCTGCTCATCGTCTGGTCCACGTTCCGCAGCAGCCCGCCCCTGCGCCAGACCGTTGAAGCCATGTTCGACCAGCGCGGCGCCCACTTTCGTTTCGGTACGGAGCGCGTCAGTCGCCCGTGGGATCGATACCTGTCGTTTGTCGAGAGTGATCGCGTCTTTGTTCTGATCCACGGTCGCTGGGCGTATTCAGTCGTGCCGAAGCGCGCCTTTGCCAGTCCGCAGGCAATCGACGCATTTCGGGAACTTCTGCGGGCGAAGATTCGTCCATCGACGCAGAACAGGTAAAAGACGCGCGCGACTGCGCTGCTGGCAACGCTTGCCTGCGCCGGTGAAGAAACATCCGCGCGCAGCGCAACCATGGACGGGGGAATGGAAAAGAACAGTACAAGCCTTCCACTCATTCTTCTCACCCTGCTGACAGGTATTGCGCTGGGATGGTTGCTCAACGACCTGATGCGGCAACCGCCAGCGCCGCTGGCGGTTGCCCCGACGCAAGCGCCGACGGCGACCGCTCGTGCAACATCTGTACTAACCGCACCGGTTCCATCGTCAACAATCGCACCCCAATCGCCGGTCCCTTCACCGCCACCTGCGGCGACGCCTCTGCTGGCGACCGCCATCCCGCCAATTCCTACCGCATCCCCCCAACCGCAGGTCATTGGCTACGTGGGGCATCGCGCTGCTGCTGGTGAAACCCTGGAACAGATCGCAGCGCGCTACCGCACCTCCCCGGCACTGATCAAAGCGTACAATATGATCAATGCGCCGCTGCGCACCGGGAGAGAACTCGTCGTGCCGCTGATCGAACCGGGCGATGCTGGCGAAGCGCTGCTGGTCCAGCGTGGCAATCCGATGCGCCCGTGGGTTGCGCTGACCCTCGACGCTGGCGCAGGTGCAGCGCCAACGCCGCGCATCCTTGATGCGTTGCGCGTGCGCGGGATCACTATCACCTTCTTCCTGACCGGGCGCTGGATACGTGACAATCCCGGTCTGGTTCGCCGCATGGTGGCAGATGGGCACGAACTCGCCAACCATACGATGAACCATCCTGATCTGACAACCCTGGACGACGAGGCGATTCGCCGCGAACTGAGCGAAACCGAGGCGATCCTGCACGACATCGCGCCGGATGCCGTCATACGCCCCTTCTTTCGACCGCCGTATGGCGCGTACAACGAGCGGGTCCTGCGTGTGGCGCTATCAGAAGGATACCTGCCGGTCTACTGGTCGCTCGATAGTCTGGATTCGGTTGGGGAACCGAAGACGCCAGAGTTCCTCATCGCGCGGGTGACGCAAAAACTCAGCCCCGACGACCTGCGCGGCGCAATTATTCTGGCGCACTGCGGCAGTGATGCAACCGCCGATGCGCTGCCGGACATCCTGGACCGCTTTGCGGCGATGGGCTTCGAGGTGCGAAAACTCTCGGACGTCATGCAGTGATGCGATGGCGAAACGAATAATGACTTCGCTGCAAAAACGCACCGCTGAGACGCCGGGGGCGCAGAGAACCCTAAAAACGAACCGTGATGAATGGATGGCGAAGCATGCGTGTGCGTGACTCGCTCTGGAGTCCGCCTCTGCGAACGCTGCGCCTCAGTGGTGACCTGCCCTTTTTGCAGTGGACTCATAATATCAAACGTGATCGATAGGATACATTCCTGCCAGGACGCCCCATGGTCGTTCTGGAATGTTCCTGGCGCGCTGGAACGATGCGCGTCCCCGAACCGCCTGTGTGCGCGAGCGTCGCGCGTGCGAGCCGCGCTGCGCCTCATCACAGAAGCAAGGGGCGGAAGTGCGCGTTCCTGCACCACCTGTGTGCGCGAGCGTCGCGCGTGCGAGCCGCGCTGTGACGCATCACAGGAGCAAGGCATCACGCCCTCAACAACAGGGACGCGGCACGCCGCGTCCCTGTTGTGATCTCTCCTGCTGCTGGTTGTGGGGAGCGTGTCACTTATTGTAGGCGTAGTTGGTGTACCCGGCTTCGTTCACCTTGTTCCACTCATAGATGGCCTCGCGGAACGCCTTCCACTCCTCGTAGATTTCCTTGAAGTCGGCGTCTTTCGCGGCGAACTCATCGTACAGTTCGAAGGCGGCTTTCTCGGCTGCGGCAAGGATTTCCTTGCTGTACGGGCGCAGTTGCGCGCCGCCGTCCACCAGGCGCTTGAGCGCTTCACGGTTGCGCGCATCGTACCGCGCCAGCATCGTGATATTCGCCTCGGCGGATGCGGTCTTAATCGCCTCCTGGTAGACTTTTGGCAGTTCGTTCCACCTGTCGAGGTTGACCTGCACCTCGAGTGTAGGACCCGGCTCCCACCAGCCCGGATAGTAGTAGAACTTCGCCGCCTTGTTCAGTCCGAGTTTCTCATCGTCATACGGCCCGACCCATTCCGCCGCGTCGACCGCGCCGGTCTGCAACGCCTGGAAGATCTCACCACCCGGAATGACCTGAACGGTGACTCCCAGTTTGGTCAACACCTGCCCGCCGAGACCGGGGATGCGCATCTTGAGACCCTGAAGGTCGGCGACGGTGTTGATCTCCTTGCGGAACCACCCACCCATCTGGACGCCGGTATTGCCCGCCGGGAACTGAATAACATTGAACAGTTTGGCGTACACCGCCTGCAATTTTTCCAGCCCGCCGCCGTCGTACAACCAGGCATTTTGCTGCTGTGCGTTGAGACCGAAGGGCACCGTAGTGCCAAACGCGGTCACCGGACTCTTGCCGACATAGTAGTACGATGCGGTGTGACCGATCGGCACGGCATCCTGCTGCACCACATCAAGCACCTGCAAGGCAGGCGCCAGTTCGCCCGCAGCGCGTGGCGTGATTTTAAACTTACCGTCTGTCAATGCCGCCACACGGTCAGCAACTGTCTTCGCTCCGCCGAAAATCGTGTCGAGCGCCACGGGCCAGCTGGTAGCCATATCCCACTCAAGAGAGGGCATCTCGCTCGTTTGCGCTGGCGCCTGCGGTTGTGGCGCAGTGGCGACCGGCGCCTGCGTTGCCTGCTGTACCGGGGCGGTCGTCGCCTGCTGTGCCGGGGCGGTCGTCGCCTGCTGAACTGGCGTCTGCGGCGCCTGACCACACGCTGCCAGTGTGGCTGCTGTCAGGGCTGCGCTGCCCGCCGCGACGCTGCGAAGAAACACTCGTCGTCGCATGCTTTCGTTGCTCCTTGCTTCAGAACCATCTGTTGACCATTAAGAGGGGGATGTGAGAAGTATACTTGATAACGTTTAGATATGCAAGTGTGGCGCAGGAAATGGAGAGGGAGCGGGAAGGTTGCAGGTTGCAGGTTGGAGGTTGTACGTTACAGGTTGCAGGTTGCAGGTTGCACGTTACAGGTTGCAGGTTGCACGTTACAGGTTGCAGGTTGCAGGTTGCAGGTTGCAGGTTGCAGGTTGCAGGTTGCTTATGTCTCCCTTTTCCGGGGGCATGATTGCCGAAGCCGGGGACAATCGTATTCCATACCGGCTGGTACATTTCGATGAGCAACGTCTCGGCCAGCGGAATCCAGATATCATCAACAACCAGATATCGACATCGGAAGTCTGTCAGATCGAGGTCTTGCGCCTGTTCAATTGAGAGAGCGTGCTCTCTCAGGCGATTGAAGAGAACAGCACCCGGTGGAGTGTTAAGCCCATATCCGCCGATCCTGGCGCCAGGGGGCACGGCTTTTCCTACATAGATGGGTTTCTCTTCCTTTCCAGAAGATAGAGCCAGAGATGCATACAAGTCATGACTTCCACTATAGTATAGGGCATATACTCCCGCTCCTTCAAAGATAGGAGGCGGTAGCGGATGGATATTCTGTGACAAAAGTTCTTGTACGATGCTTTTTGCAAGATTTATTTTTTCGAGAGGATTAAGATACGGAGGTGATGTGATAACGATATCAATGCTCGAATCAGGCAGTATATGACGCACCTGTCGTGAGTCGTCGTTGATGACCTTTCCCTCGGGAAACGGTTGAAATTGCATCATGTCGCGGCGATAGACGATAATATCGTGTTCCATGTCGTAAAGCCGGGCGCTGAGCAGACCGGCCACGTCTGCGTTCAGGACATCAGCTTTCCCAACGGCAGAGCGTGATCCGAGACTCGGCTCGTATGAGTAGTTCGATACGTGAACCAGGATGGAACCGAATGCAAGCAGCATCAGATCACGCACCTGCGGATCGGGTACGGCGTGAATGAGATCGAGACAATGCAGGACTTTGCGTTCGACTGCCGGACTGAAGAAGGGAACACGGGATCGAAAAGCGGCCGGTGGACGGGACGCAGGCGCAGGGAGAAGCCGTGCGAGGTCATCGCCGCACGCCCACGCTTGATCAATCGCTTCTGTTATGCGCCTGGCGCGCTGTTCAAATGCCACGATATGCGCTCGTACCGACGCGGGATCGAGCAGAAACGCTGTGCATTTCACGCGAGCGGCAAGCGCTGCGAAGGGGTTAATCTCGAATCCAATCGCGTTGTGTCCGTGACGGATGCTTTCGACCAGGGTTGTTCCTACTCCAGCGAATGGATCGAGGACGCACGTGTTTCTTCCGGCTCCATCCGGAAGATAGCGCCGCAAGGCATCGACGACGAAATCAGCGGAAAACCCGGCAATCCACGGAACCCAACGATGAATGGCATGCCGCTTGTTCTGCTCGAATGCCGGATCACGGAAGATCACGACATCCTCCTGGTCTTCGAAGATGAAAGAATGTTGTATCATATGTTCTGCATGCACCGATCATGAACGGATAGCAGGCGACTGTACCCGGCCATCATACGTTGAGTCTCCCGGACGTGCAACCCCATGCGGCTCGCGCGTGACAAAACTCCTTTGCAAATGATGATGCCGGCGAATGCCTCGCCGGCACAGTGTGCATTCGTGGTCAGAACTGTGCGACTCAACTATCCTTCACCGCGTTCTTCAACGTGCTGCTGGCGCTGAAGCCAGGGGTTTTGGTCGCCGGGATCTGGATTTTTGAGCGGGTCTGCGGGTTCACCCCTTCGCGCGCCTGACGCTGCCGCACTTCGAATGTGCCGAAGCCGGTCAGGGTGACTTTCTCGCCGCGCTTCAGCGCTTCGGTGATGACTTCCAGCGCCGCATCGACGATCTCCTTGGTTTCCTTCTGCGACCGGTTCGCCCGCTCGGCGACCGCTTTGATGAAGTCAGTCTTTTGCATACCGGTTCTATCCTTTCCTCCAGAGGATGATGAAGCGTTTTCCTCTTCAATATGCAGTATACTGCGTTTGTCAAGTGGGGTTCCTCATCAGGACGCTGCAAAATGCCTCTGAACTTTTTCACGTCGAGTTTAAGGCGTGCTGATGCGATCTTTTCTGACGCCCGCGCAGGTATTCGGCGGCAGCCAGCACCCGCGGACGCGCCGCATAGAGACGCGATAGCCAGCGTTGACGTTCCAGTCGGTCGGCGATACAACCGGGATGCGCAAGGATGTGCTGCCGTTGAACGTGCCTGATCCGCTCCCACCGCCGCAGAAGTCGCTGCCAGTCGGCGTCGCTGAGGTGCGCCAGTTCATTGGCGGCAGTTGCGCCTGTACCGGCATCGTAGACGACGCGCGCAATGAACCGGTCCGCCGGATCGGCGTCGTCGGGCAGAACGTCGCGCCACGCCGGTCCCTGGTATGGCGGCGGCGACTCGTCGTGCACAGCGGGCCAGGGGAGCGGTTGCATCGAAAAAGGTCCGGCCACCACGCCCCGGCAGCGCAGGACGGCGTACTGATGGTCGTTCGGCGGTTGCCCGCTCAGATCGGCGGCGGTGAGACCGCTGGCGCCGTAGGCGCGCGCATAGATGCTGGCATCGGGTTCCTGGGTTTGCAGCATGATGCGGTTCCCGGCATTGATCAGCATCAGGTCGCGGAGATCACCCAACTGCGCCAGCGCCTGATGGGCGTAGATCGTCGGAATGCCGAGCGACCGCAGGCGCGTGATGGCAGTCGCTATATCGGTTGTGTCGCTGTTGCCGATCAGCACCTGGAGTTCATCGATGATCAACGGATAATCGTGGCGGGTGCGGTCGCTGCCGCTACGGCTGAAGGCGGCACGCACAAATGCCTGGGCGATCAGCATGCCGACCGCGCCTGCCAGCCCGCCAAGCGCCACATCGGGAAGCGGAACCAGCACGATCATCCGGTCGGCAATCATCTGCGCCAGATCGAGCGTGGGGCGTGCCTGCGCCACCAGATAGCGCGTCGTTTCAGCGGTCAACAGCGCATCGAAACGCCTCAACAGCGCGTCGCAACTGGATCGCTGCCCCTCACCCAGGCGCGGGTATGTCTCAAGCCAGAAACTGGCGACCTCGATGTTCCGCGCCGACCGGAGCAGTTCCTGGCGGTACGCTTCGTCGATCAGCGCCTGTTTGACGTGCGCCAGTGTGGGATGCGTTTCGCCCTCCAGCACCAGCAGCGCTGCCATACGCGCGAACTGCTGCATGCCCGGCGATCGCGCCCACGTATCAGGATCGATGCGCGCGAAGGTTGCCAGGATTTGCCCCAGCGCCAGATCGGCGCCGCCCGGTTGCGTGACATCGGCGCCCGCGAGCGGGTTCAGTCCGATGGGCCATGCCGTGTCGAGCGGATCGAGCAGGATGAACCGTCCTTCGTCCACCGTCGGAATCAGTTGACGCACGACATCAACCAGACTACCGCCACGATCATCGCCTTTGCCGTCGATGAGCATGAATCCGTGTGGGATCAGTTGCTGACACAGGTTCGCCAGCAAACGACTCTTTCCGGCGCCCATACCGGCGGTCAGGTGCAGAATCTGACGCAGATCGCGCAGCGTCGGTCCAACCGGTGCGCTGTGTCCATCGGTATGCGCGGCGTATCCGACGATGATACGCTCCGGATCGTCGGCGCAGAAGGCGTGAGGCGGCGCTGCAATCCGGCGGCACGGATCACAGCGCATCAATCCGTTCGACTGAGGATTGGAAAGATTCCACAGATACCCCACTTCTCCGGCGCTCAAAATGTCCGGTCCACGCCAGAGACGGAACGGCAGTAGCAGCGTGGGGGGATGTGAGACCGGCGGCGTGCGCAGGTGCGATACGATCTGCATCTCCTGACCCACGGTTATCTGACGGACCGACGCACGGGCAAGCGGGACGAGACGCTGCAAGCGGCTTGCGGTGCGTTGCTGGAATGCGCCAAGCGCATCACCGATGGCGCGGAGCGCAGTGATTGCGTCATCACGCTGCCCGGCGACGGCGGTTGCCACGATGGTCGCCTCGAATGCGGCATCGCCCAGTTTTGCCTCGATGGCGGCAATATCCGGCGCAAGCGCATAATCCTGGCGCTGTTCAAGCGTCAGTTTCAACGCCATCGCACGTGCGCGCCATTGCCTCCCCAGCGCCCATCCGGTCATGCCACCCTGCGGGCGCAGGGCGATCTCCAGCCCGGCGTGCACTACGCTGCCGTGGGGTCGGACTGCCGCCAGCAATACTCCTGCCAGTTCATGTTCAACAACGAGCGCCGGTGTATGGAGCGGATAGGCTGGCGGCAGCGCCAGACCGAAGCGCTGCCAGGCGATCCAGCGTCCAGGAGTTGCCGCTGCAATGAGCGGATCATCGGTGGCATCGATCTGTGCGCCCGGAGCGCTGCTGCGTACTGCGCCGTCCAGCACACCCATAGCGCGTTGTTGATCGTCTGGCGTGCCGCTGATCAGCGCCCCCAGTTCTGCGGGGAGATCTGGCGCGCCGCTGATGATCAGGGTATACGGTGGAGCAGGATGCATCCAGAAACGCTTCGCCATGCCGCCATGAATCATACGCATAAGCGCGCCTGGTCTGGCGACCGATGCGCTCGTCCCGGCGAGGGTATGCGCGGGGCGAACCCGCAGGCAGATCGTCGAGCGCGTAGCGCGACGTGCAGCGTGGCGCGCCAGGATCGCCGCGATCAGCGCCACGCTGAGTTCCCCCGCAAGGATGCACAGCGACGCCACTGCCACGGCGCTGATCATCGGGAACAGCGGCGGCTCGAATGCACGCCGCAGCAATGCTGGCGCAACGACTCCTGGCTCGTGCAAGACACGGGGTAACAGGATCGCCTGGAATGAAGGCGAGTCGGCAACCTGCGGCAGCGCCAGCGGTTGGACAAGCGCCAGCACAATGCAGATCAACGCCAGCGCGCGCACGAGATGGAACGGCAGGTCGGGACGCGGCGGACGGGTCGCCGGCGGCGGGTTTGAAGGCGAGGGACGGAGTGCAACGCGGCTCATTGGTCCTCCATGCGGCTCGAACGCACCTGCGCTACGATCCAGTCACAGTCGTCCCGGCAAAACGGGCGCGGCTCCCGCCAGCGCAACGCTTCGGCGCGTGGCTCAACCAGCACTCCGGCGCGGTCGAGCGCTTCCATCACCGTCCCGGCGTAGCGCCGTTCATCTGGCGGTAACAGCGCTGCGATGCGCCCTTTGGTGACACCGGGCGGAACGACTGCCACAATCGATGGCGCCGTTGCCAGCATTGTAGCAATCGCCGCCAGCCGCTCGACCGATAAGGTTTGAGGAACATTTTTGGGTGCGCCGGTGCTGTCATCGTCTGGCGGGTCACTCGCGGATGCCGGTTCCAGCGCGCGCAGCAGCGCAGCAATCAACGAATCGGACGTCTCACTGCTGGCAGATCTCATTGGTCTTCCCCTGTTTCTGGCGAACTGTTTGACGCGGAACTCAGAAGCGGACAGGCGCCGTTCCTTGCGGAGAGCAGGATAGCATGCATCCCCCTGCCATAAAAGAGGTCATTGTATCCAATTGCAGCGCGTCAAACGGGTGGGAGGCGCATGGGACTGAAGGGACAGGGCGAGGCGAATCTGTGACATGTTCGGACGCTTTTCACTCCGGCACGCGCCGTTTTACAAAGAGCGAAAAAGATGGTATATCATGCAAAATCCGCAAACAGATTCTCCAGAGGACAGGAAAGGACGTGAGCCATGAAACGTGCGCTCGGATGGCTGCTTGTTATTCCGCTGTTGCTGGCAGCATGCGGTCAGCAGGCAGCACAGACGGGGCAACCCGTCGAAGTCACCCGCATTGTCGAAGTCACCCGCGTCGTTGAAGTCACCCCTGCAGGCGGAGCGGCTCTGGTTCAACCGGCAGCAACCCCCGCTCCCGCTCCGGCGCCTGCCGCGCCAGCCGGTTTCGGTGAGACGCTCAAGGCGATCCAGGCGCGCGGCAAACTGATCTGCGGCGTCAACAGCCAGGTGCCCGGTTTTGGTTTCGTTGACCCGACCGGTGCGTTTAGCGGGTTCGACATCGACTACTGCAAGGCGCTGGCAGCAGCGATCTTCAACGATGTCAGCAAAGTGGAGTATCGCCCGCTGACTGCCGAGCAGCGTTTTGCCGCACTCCAGAGCGGTGAAATCGATGTGCTCATCCGCAACACCACCTGGACGCTCACCCGTGATACCGATAACGGCGGCAACTTTGTCGCTACCACGTTCTACGATGGTCAGGGCATCATGGTACCGAAAGCCTCGAACATCACGAAACTCGAAGATCTGAACGGTGCGACCATCTGTGTGCAGAAGGGGACCACGACAGAGTTGAACCTGGCGGATCAGATGGCGGCGCGTAAACTTCAGTACACCCCTGCCGTCTTTGAAGACGCCAACAGCACCTTCGCCGCATATGCAGAAGAGCGCTGCGATGCGGTGACAACCGATAAATCCGGTCTGGTATCGCGCCGGTCGGTGCTGCCGAACCCGGATGATCACGTCATCCTCGATGTCACCCTGTCGAAGGAGCCGCTCGGTCCAATGGTGCGCCAGGGTGATGATCAATGGTTCGACATTGTGCAGTGGACGGTGTTTGCCACCTTCGCCGCCGAGGAGTTCGGCATCACGTCACGGAATGTCGATCAGGCGAAGGAGAGCGATACGCGCCCCGAAGTGCGGCGGTTGCTCGGCGCCGATCCGAATGTGGACCTGGGCGCCAAACTGGGCTTGAGCAAGGATTGGGCTGCGAATGTGATCAAGTCGGTCGGCAACTATGCCGAAATCTACGACCGCAACCTGGGACCGAATACGAAGACGGCGATTCCGCGCGGTATTAATAACCTGTACACGCAGGGCGGGTTGCTCTACGCGCCGCCGTTCCGGTAAGCCGAACGATGCGATCTCGCAGGTTTTTCCTGCCTGCGAGATCGTCTTCCAGCACATACACACAGAGCCATGGAACACCCTCCGCGTTCGACATCCCCAATGCGGTTGAGTCGCGCTTTCTGGCGTGATGAGCGCGTCATCCAGGTCGCTGCCCAGATCCTGTTTCTGGCGCTGGTTATCTGGGTGGGATCGATTGCGCTGCGCAACATGCTGACGTCGTTGCAGCAGCAGGGTTTGGTGCTGGGGTTCGACTTTTTGAACAGCGGCGCCGGGTTCGATATCAGTGATGCTCCAATCCCGTACAGCAGCACCGATACGTTCGCTCGCGCCCTTCAGGTCGGGTTACTCAAC
This sequence comes from Roseiflexus sp. RS-1, assembly GCF_000016665.1. Taxonomy (NCBI): domain Bacteria; kingdom Bacillati; phylum Chloroflexota; class Chloroflexia; order Chloroflexales; family Roseiflexaceae; genus Roseiflexus; species Roseiflexus sp. RS-1. Next base: position 5,009,815 of record NC_009523.1, on the reverse strand, counting down.
ACGATCCTGGTGAGTGTGCTCGGCATCGTTCTGTCAACGCTGCTCGGCATTGTGGTTGGGGTGGCGCGTCTTTCGAGCAACTGGCTCGTCAACCGCATGGCGTGGGTGTTTGTCGAGGTGATGCGCAATGTGCCGCTGCTGGTGCTGCTCGTGTTCATTTACACGGCATTCTTTCTGAAACTTCCCCGCGCGCGGCAGGCGGTGAGCCTCGGTCCGATCTACCTGAGCAATCGTGGGGTGGCGATACCCTGGGGCGAGCCGACCGACACCTGGTCGCTCTATGTTTCGGTTCTGATCGGCGCCCTGATCGCCGGTGCAGTGGTGGGTCTGGCAATGCGCTGGTGGCAGAACCGGAGTGGTCGTCCGCGTCCGCAGGTTGTGCCATCACTGCTGACGATGACGCTGATTGCGCTGATCGGATGGTTCGCCCTGCCGCAACCGCCGCTTGCGCTTTCACTGCCGGAGATCGCCGGCTTCAACTTTCGCGGTGGTCAGGTGCTCTCACCCGAATTTATGGCGCTCCTGATCGGTCTCGTTATCTACACCGCAGCATTTATCGGCGAAGTGGTGCGAGCCGGCATTCAGGCGGTGCCGAAAGGTCAGGTCGAAGCGGCGCGGGCGCTGGGTCTCAACCCATCGCGCACGCTGCGGCTGGTCGTGTTTCCGCAGGCGTTGCGCGTGATCATTCCGCCGGTCACCAATCAGTACCTGAACCTCACCAAAAACTCGACGCTGGCGGTCGCCATCGGATACCCTGATCTGTTCGCAATATCGGGAACGATCATCAATCAGACCGGGCGCGCTGTTGAGATGATTGCAGTGGTCATGGCGGTGTATCTCATGCTGAGTCTGATCACGTCGCTGGTGATGAACTGGTACAACCGTCGTGTACGTCTGGTGGAGCGTTGATGCATGGGTGCCAATACGCCAACAGTTTCTAAAACGGCGGAGGCGCTGCCGCCGCCAACCGAACGCTCCAGCATTGTTCGCTGGCTGCACAAGAACCTGTTCAGCACCTGGTACAACGCGCTGCTGACGGTGGTGATGCTGTTTCTGGCGGCGCTGATCGTGCGTGGCGTGCTGGAGTGGGCATTCACCCAGGCGCGCTGGGAGGTGATCACCGCCAACCTGCGCCTGTTTATGGTCGGGCAGTATCCGGTTGCGGCGCTCTGGCGCATCTGGGCATGTGTTGCGCTGCTGGCGCTGCTGATCGGGATGTCGTGGAGTATCTGGGGCGGAGCGCAGCGCGGCGGGGCGATTGCGTTTGGGGCGCTGCCGTTTATCCTGGCAATCATCACGTCCGACGAAACAGCGCGCCTGGCGCTGCTGATCACCGGGATTGCCGGTGTCGTCGGGTATGCGCTGAGCTGGCGATGGAGCGCCGCACTGCGACGGATCAGCATCGTCGGCTGGATCCTCTACTTTCCCATACTCTTCGTGCTGGTCAGCGGGGTCGGCGCCGACGATAGCCCCATTCCACCGGTACCGACCAATCTGTGGGGCGGATTGTTGCTCACGCTGTTGCTCTCGGTAGTTGGCATCGTCTTCTCCTTTCCGCTTGGCGTCCTGCTGGCACTGGGGCGGCAGTCGAGTCTGCCGGTGGTGCGATGGCTCTGCGTGGCGTACATCGAACTCATTCGCGGAGTGCCGTTCATCAGCGTCCTGTTCATGGCGCAGTTGATGCTGCCACTCTTTCTTCCCGGCATCACCATCGACCGGGTCGTGCGCGCGATGGCGGGCGTGGTCATTTTCAGCGCCGCCTATCTCGCCGAGAATGTGCGCGGCGGCTTGCAGTCGATCCCGCGCGGTCAGTACGAAGCGGCGCGCGCGCTGGGGTTGAACCCGTGGAAGATGACACTGCTCATCATTCTGCCACAGGCGCTCCGAGCGGTCATTCCCATCCTGGTCGGGCAGTTCATCGCGCTCTTTAAGGATACCTCGCTGGTGGTGATCGTTGGTCTGCTCGACCTCATGGGCATTGCCAGAACTGTCCTGGCACAGCCCGATTTCCTTGGATTGCAGGCGGAAGTGTACACATTCGTCGCATTCATCTATGGCATCTTCTGTTACCTGATGTCGGCGTTCAGTCAGCGCCTGGAAGCAAAACTGCACACCGGACGCTGAAGCGCGAAGCGAGCGTATGGGCACGAACGTACCGTCAACAGCCGACCCAATAATTATCTGTCGCGATGTTCACAAATGGTACGGCAACTACCACGCCCTGCGCGGGATCACCATGGAAGTGCGTCGCGGCGAAGTCGTGGTTGTGTTTGGTCCATCCGGATCGGGGAAATCGACCTTTATCCGCACCATCAATCGCCTGGAAGATCATCAGCGCGGACAGATCATCGTCGATGGCATCGAACTGACCCATGATGTGCGCAACATCGAACGCATCCGCATGGAGACCGGCATGGTCTTTCAGCAGTTCAATCTCTTCCCACATCTGACGGTGATCGACAATATCACGCTTGCACCAATCTGGGTGCGTGGATGGACGAAAGCGCAGGCGGAAGAAGTGGCGATGCAGTTGCTGAAGCGAGTGGGCATCCCCGAACAGGCGCGCAAATATCCGGGGCAGTTGAGCGGCGGTCAACAGCAGCGCGTCGCCATTGCGCGCGCCCTGGCGATGCAGCCGAAGATCATGCTCTTCGACGAACCGACATCCGCCCTCGACCCGGAGATGATCAAAGAAGTGCTGGATGTGATGGTCGAACTGGCTGAGAGCGGCATGACCATGATCGTCGTGACGCACGAAATGGGGTTTGCGCGCGCCGTCGCCGATACAATGTACTTTTTCGATCAGGGACAAATCGTTGAGAGCGGAACACCAGAGCAGATCTTCGGCGATCCACGTGAAGCGCGCACGAAACTTTTCCTGTCACAGGTGCTGTCGCACTGACCGCGTGCTGCTCGTGAGGAAAGCGGCGATCAGCGCGGTGATGCCAGTGCATTGCGCACGGCAGGTTCTTCGGCAACTGCGGCGGGCGCTGGCGGCAGCGCGGTACAGAGGTGCAGGCGCCGGTCGCGCAGTTCGGCGCAGGTATGCTGTGCGCTGGCGCTGAACATGCCGCCGATGGCGAGCAAAATCCCCATCGTCGGGTTCCGCAAACGCACGAATTCCGCCAGGTCCTGCACATCGGCAGAACCGATCAACGGACGCGCCTGCGCCAGCACAAGCACTGGGTGACCATCCCCGTCCACCAGCGTGACTAACCAGCGATTGCTGCGGAGGCGCTCGATCTCCACAACTCGATATCCGGCATCACGCGCCATCCGTTCAAAATCGGGCATTTTGGGGCGATGTTCCACGGGTGGCCTCCTGGCGAGTGCGACGCCAGCACAACTGGCAGGCTGATGCCGCAGAGACGGTGCGAGCGTGGCGTAGTCGGGATAGTGTCGTGGGATACTGCTTGCTCACAGTATATCACACGTGTGAAAAGTAAACAAATCGTGAATGACCCGCCCCATCCGCCCGGACCGCCGCACCCGCCCGAAGCGGCGACCGGCGCAACGATCCGGATCAACGTCACGCAGGCGCCCGATGCCTCTGCACCCGCCGATGAACCGGCGCAGGCGACGGCGCCTGAGCAGGCTGCGCCGTCCTCCGGTGCGACGCTCGAAGATCAGCGCGCCGCCATTCTGCGCATGGTCGCCGATGGGCGGATCACGCCAGAGGAAGCCGATCTGCTGCTCGAAGCGCTGGGGACGGATCAGGAGCGCCCGTTCCGGAGTGATGATCGCACCGGCATGTGAGGAGCATGCTGCCACATCCCGACGCCCTTTTTCCCTCATCCCCCCTCCCCCCTTCTCCCCTTGTGGGAGAAGGGGGGAGTTTGAGCGTTCTGATGGCTGAAACGGGAGATGGCGCGCAGGGGCTTGCCAAAACATCTACCCCTGAGAGATCCCCCGACCCCCTTCCTCCTGCGCGCGGGAGAAGGGGGGAATTGGGCTTCCTGATGCTCCACATAAGGAGTGCGAGACCAGAAGGCGCCAGAAAACGCTCTATCTGTGAGCCTGGCGCCCCGTCGTCATCCTAACAGCGAAGGCGCAGCGCACTCCTCCACGCTCCCCGGCGGGAGTGCGCTCACCACGCACCGGCAGGCGAACGGCATCGGAACGCGCACATGCGCCCGGCAGCCGAACAGCGCATCGTTCATCAGCAGCGCCGCGCGCCGCTTCCCCGTTGCCCCATCCTGCGCAGGGAGGTCTCGCCATGCACAGCCGCCAAAATGAATGATGTGAACGCGCGTCAGGGATGGGCTGCACACGAGAGAACAGGCGCATTCCTGACTCCTTGACAGATGGCAATTCTTGTGTTGTAACATGGTGGAGTATTGTGCGTATGGATGAGCATAGCCGTTGCCAGGGGTTACGATACAGGATGATCTCTGCACATGCACCCCTGGAGGCGGATGATACGGAATCTGTGTAAGGCGCCCTGGAGGGGAGAAAGCGGAATCTGTATAAAGTTGGGCGCAGCGTCAAGAAGGGGCAAACGCATGAGTGTCTATGATATGACTGTAACCAAGATTCGTCAGTTGCCCGAATCGCTTATCCAGGAAGTGAGCGATTTCGTAGATTTCTTACTGATGAGACAAGACGCTACTCGCTGGCAACTGTGGAATCAGTTTACGGAAGCACTGGAACTTTCCGAGTCGGGTTTCTCCGATTACCTGGCCGGACTTGAAGACTATGAAAATCGTCTGGCACGCGGAGAAATTGAATGGTAACCGTAACTGAAAAGGCAAGAAGGCGCCGGGTTTCAGCCACCATGTCAACCTTTTCAGGCAGGGCAGGTTTATTCTCCCACGAACGGGCCAGCGAGCACACGCATCAAGCCGACCCGCAACGCTCGCACCGCTTGTCCGGCGCGGTTGAAGCGCAAGCTGTTAGCCAGCGCATTGTGTGATATGTCTTCGCAAATTAAGGAGAGAAACATGGCGCATACAACAATTGCCGACATGACTGTGGACGACTTGAGAAAGCTCATCCGCGAAACAGTTATTCAGACATTGTCTGAAATGCTGGGCGATCCTGACGAAGGTCTCGAACTCAGAGATGAGTTTAAGCTCGAACTTCAACGTGCTCTGGCTACAAATGAAGCAGGTAAAACAATTTCTGCTCAGGAGGTTGCCGCCAGACTTGGTCTGACGTGGTGAAACATGGCTCAGGTAGAGTTTACGGAATCGGCGCAAAGTGATCTGGCCCGCCTTGACAAGCCTATAGCGCAACGAGTGCTGAAAAAGTTGCGTTGGTTGGCGGAAAATCTTGAAGTTGTCACCCCGGAAGCACTCATAGGTCAGTGGCAAGGCGTATTCAAATTGCGTGTTGGAGATTATCGAGTGCTGTACACCAGCGATTTGGAGAAGCAAAAGATTATTGTGCGCTTTGTCAGGCATCGTCGTGAAGTTTATAAGAGCCGATCCGAATAACCCGGCGGCACGCAAGGCGATCACGCTACAGACGAAGCGAAGGAAGGCAAGATACTGCCTGGGTTTCTTCTTCCAGCGCACCAGCAAGCGGCGAAACCGATTGAGCCAGCTCTGACCGCGCCTGACCACCCGACGCTGTGCGTGCGATCTCCCCGGCTTCCTCGTTGCGACTGTGCATGGGCGCGGTACAGCCACATTCGCGCAAGGTTGCACGCACGTCTTTATCATCGTAGCCTTTGTCCAGGCACATACCCTGCGCACTGCATCGGTAGGGGCGGGTTCCAAACCCGCCTGCCAGGACGTTCTGATGCTGCTCGAAATGTATATCGCACATGTTTTCTGTCCACTCTTGAAGACATCGAGGTGAGACTCGTAGAGACGGAGATCTGACCGAGGTGGGTGTGGATTCACATCGTACCCGCTATACGGCATGACAACTGTTCGTACACTCGTAGAGACGGGGGACCTGACCAAGGTGGGTGTGGAGGCGTTGGAGGAACTCCTGGTCGTCGGGCAGGCAGGTCAGGCAGTCGCAGTTGAACCTGGTGTCGCAGACAGTGATGAGGGAGTTCTCGAAGTCGAAGTCCTGGATACGCAGGCGCAGTGCTTCGAGCAGCAGGCCGCTGCCGCAGAGAAGGCAGGTGACAAGGTAAAGCGCGCTGCCAGGTTTAGCGAGGACGTACAAGCATTCGTCATGGCTGTAGAAGCAGACGAAGTGCACGCACCGGTAGAAAGAGGCTTTCTCAGTGCGGATGGAATAGCCGCGCAGGCAGACGTTTTTGCAGAGGCGATCGGTGATTTTCTCCTGCGCATATTGCTATTGCTCTCCCCTTGCTGACAATGTTTTTTTGTGGTACAATATCCGTAAAGGTTAGAGATTTAAGTATATATTAAGCCTAAAGTGGCTGATTCTCGGAACGTTTTTCTTGACATGTGTGTAAAAAAGTTTCTGTAGTCTCTCCAGAAAGTATTGTTGAGAAAACGAAAGAAGTCCTTGACTGGTATACCAGAGACCCGATAAGCCGGAGTGACTTAATGCCGAGCGGTATACATCTGCCCGTTGTACAAGAAGCCGTCGAGTCTAATGAAAAACGTCATTCCAAAGCTCTTTCGCTGGCAACCTTCCCGTGAGACGCTTATAGTACTGGTTGCTGGGGCGGTTGTTGTTGGTTTGTCAGCAGCAATGCTACTTTTCGAGAACTGGCCCTGGGTAAGGATTGCGATTCGCGATGTCGGGCAGATCTTCCTCGTGGGTATTCTTCTCCCTCTAGCATACATTCAACGTTCTGGCAAAGACTGGGCCGAGTTTGGCTTTAGCTCAAAGAAGTGGCCTGTCTTTCTTCTAATCAACCTTGTCCTTGGAGTGCTTTTGTTCTTCTCGTTTCTGTCTGGGAGTCCGCCTCCGGCAGATTTCCGTCTCAGTGCGTCAACTGTATGGTCAGCAGCTTACGTCATGCTGGCCTTATGTTTTGAATTGGTTTTCTTCTACGCTTTTCTGCGGACTTTCTTCGAGCAAGCTTTTGGCATCGTGCCTGCGATTATCATGACGGCGTTGTTTTACGCTTTTCATCATATAGGATTCCAACCAGAATATGGCAAATTGATTTTCGTTGGTTTGCTTTACGCTACCACATATCGGCTAGGTAACAGCGCTTTGTTGATTTTTCCGTTTTTTCTGGGAGTTGGTGGAACCTATGATGTTCTTATCCAATCGCAAGAGGTTTCACCTATTTTGTACCCGGAAATACGCACCTTGTATCTTGCGGTTGCCATTTTAGCAACGGTGGTTTGGGTCTGGCGAAAGGTGAAAGGAGAGAAGCCGTGTATGAACGGCCCGGTTGCGTGACCGCCTATGCTATCCTTCTTGGCATCGCCGCCGTAGTAAGTTGCATGGCTGGCTTTTTTTTACTTGCCAACAGCAGGGACGGGATACAGGGTTTGTCCTCCATAGTGTTCGCCGCCGTGATAGCCGCCTTGTATTTCGTGATTGCCAGAGGACTCTGGTTGCTGAGAAACTGGGCGCGCATCGTCGTCATTGTTCTGCAAGTCTTAAGCGTATTGGGCATTCTGTCCCAGCTACCCAATAACTCCTCGGGACTTGTTCTTATCGTGGCAGTATTTGGATTAGCAATAGCAGCCTACATTCTGTACTGGTTTGCATCTCACGGTGAGTATTTTGAGTAAGCTGCCCAACATCGGGTGAGACCGACGTCGCTATTGTGACCCTGGATTGGTGTGGGTTTCATTGTCGTAATGTGTCTTGAGGCGAGGGAGGTTCAGCCAGGTCGCAGCGCAGCTTGCCGAGCCGCCGGACTGCAACTCCCCTTCCTGCCTTTCTACGCTTCTCCTTAGCCCTGTTCAGGTGTTGACGAAATGCCCCCGGCTGTTCGACAAGTTTGTCAGTGCGTGTTTACGGGGTCAGATAAGCCGTCCAACCTTTTGCCGCAGCGGACGCCGTTTCGCTGCGCCTGGCGCGGGTGATGCGCAAGCCATTGAGCGGCGGTGCGGAAACCCATTGCGTCAGTAGGGAGAGTTTACAGAAGTGGCGCAAAGTGATCTGGTCTGCCTGGACAGGTCTCGCTCACCCTGACCTTCTCCTCACCAGCCTTACCGACCCTGACCCATTAATCCGTGACGCAGGCGTGGAGGCGCTGGGTGCTCTCGGCGATGCCCGTGCCTTTGAAGCAGTACTCAGTTGCCTCATCGACCTTGACACCCTGACAAAGAGTGTTCCCTCACCCGTCAAGCGCCGTCTGACACTGCATCCGCCCGACGCAGCTTCCGCCTCGCAATTCCGGCGAGTCCTGGTCGCATCGATGCTGGCAGAGCAGGCGACTCGACCTTGACCCGTCGCGCGGGTCATGCTCACGTTGGGGCATTGATCACACACGGTTGTCGCGACCAAAGCAGGACATCGTTTCTGACACATATGCTGTCGCATTCTTATTCTGTATGGTATGATCAACGTGACTGGCCAGATAGGACCCGTAGAAAGGAAGCGCGACAATGGCCATCCATATCGCGCGTCGGCAGTTCACGGTTGATGACTATCATCGGATGCGGGAAGCGGGCATCCTGACCGAAGATGACCGGGTGGAACTGATCGACGGAGAGGTGCGGCGTATGAGTCCTGTTGTCCCATTGCATGCCGCGATCGTGAAACGCCTCAACACCTTGTTGATGCCCCATATGGGCACCTTGATGCTGATCAGTGTCCAGGATCCGATCCAACTCAATGACGTTAGTGAACCCGAACCGGACATTGCGATTCTGCGGTACGACGCGAGTTATTACGCGCAGCACCATCCCACGCCAGAGGCGGTCCTCTTCGTGATAGAAGTGGCAGATACGTCGCTTGACTATGATCGGGACGAAAAACTCCCACGGTATGCGGAGGCCGGTATTCGCGAAGCCTGGATCGTGGATGTGGAAGCGGAAATCGTCGTACAATACACGCAGGCGATAGGGTGCCAGTATCTGACCAGGCGGGAATATCGACGGGGCGACAGCATCACGTCTGTGGCAGCGCCCGGTATTACCCTCCAGGTCACCCACATTTTCGGATAACGAATGTCCCACGTCGTGTTTAAAAGCCCTGCGCGTATCGCTGCATACCCTGCGCCCTGCAGGTGAACGTGGTATAATGCACTTTGCAGCATCACATCGCAGGAGCGTGGTATGGATTCACCCACACCAGACGACATCAGCGCCGAGCTGGAGCGTTTGGCTGAAGAGCAGATCACCGACCTCGACTCTGACGCGACGGATCGTGTTCGTCGAGGACGGCAGCGTCGCGCTCGCGTGGCAACGTTGTACGCTCAGGGGAAACTCCAGAGTTCGCGCGACTTCTACCACGCGGCGCTGGTGATGCTCTACGGCGAAGAACTGGCGCATTGGGAACTGGCGCGTACCCTTGCCCGTCGCGCTGCCAGTCTGGGAGACCCGCGCGCCTGGTCGATCATCGCTGCGGCGTGGGATCGTGCGCTGCTTGCGCGTGGCTTGCCGCAACGTTTCGGCACACAGTTTGTGCGCGAAAACGGGCGCTGGACGGTCGGAGCTGTGGATCCGAATGTTACCGATGCCGAACGCGCTTTCTACGGCATACCGCCGCTCTGGGTTCAGCGTCAGAGCGCCGAACAACTCCAGCGCCGCGAAGAGAACCGGTGAGGGTCTTCCCACGCCGCCGTTCCTCTCCCCAATCTTTAGCGACGCTTTGCGCCGTCCACCTGTGCAATAAACATTGTTGCCTGCTCCTCGTACCGCTCCGGCGTCACAACATCGATCGACGTCAGCACATCTACCAATTCAGCGCGCGTGTACCCCTGCGACTCAACCCGGAGCGCATAGCGCGCCTGGTATGGTGAAAGATCGACAATCGCCCGGTAGCGCCATTGGAGACCGGGATGCAGCACGACAGCGTAGTTTTTCACAATAATCCGTTCTTCATCAGGGTCATCGGACGTTCTGTCCGCCTGCGCATCGGACAACGGGACCAATCTGACCGTTAATCGACGCCCCGGCGCATGGTAGAGCGCCACGTACCCTCCGGCTGTCTCCCCATCGCGCACCAAAACTGCCTCGACCGTACCGGGTGGCGGATCGGGCAACAGGATGGACGAGCCGATCGCATCATCAAGCGGAATGACCGATTCGGACGGGATCAGCGGGATATGCGGCGTGGCAATGTCGTCCAGGCTGAGAAAGGTTCCCTGACCATTCCAGGCAAATGCGATGCCAAACGTTCGCGTCTCTTCACGTGGATCGACTTCACGCCCGCCATCGAATGCCCAGACGGTGCGACTCACCTGTTCGCCTTCGACGGGACCGATCAACTCACGAATTTCGCGCAGCAGTCCGGTCGCACTATCGATGGCGAGAAGGATCGTGGCATCGGCGTCGCCTGCATCCGGCGCATCGGGTGGAAAGCCAGGCAGGCTGACACCGCGAAACCCAACAACTTCCACCTGTGTTCCATCATCCATCTGGCGTTGTCCCCAACTTTGCAATTCGGCAGCACGTGCCTGTGCCAGGTAACGTCGGGGCAACGCCCATGCCCCGCTTTCCAGTCGCGCCTTTAGCAAACGATGTCGCCGATCGGCATCAGCAGGAAAGCGAACCCCGGACACATCCTCACGATCAAGCGGAACTCCTATTGTCGCGCTATAGGCGGGCGTTATCGCATACCAGGCCTGGCCACGCCGATCAGCAAGTTGAAACTCGTAGGGACCGCCTCCCTGCTGATGCACGAACTGGATACGATGCTGACCATTCTCCCGATCGATCCAGAGATCACCCCGTAGATTCGCATAGGTCTGATCAGCGAAGGTCCAGCGAATAAGGTAGCTTCCCCGCCAGACGCCTTCACCCGGCGGGGGAGTGTACAGGGTTTCTCCGGCACGCTCGACCAGTTCGCGGAGCGAGTAGGGCGAGACGGCTGGCGGCGGAGGTTCGTCGCGCGCGCGGGGCCAGACGATCAGCATCGTCAGAAGCAGCACCGCCAGCGGCAGAATCGCGCGATGCGTCCATTGACTCTCCATCAGGCGACGCAGCGGCGGTCGTGTATCCGGGTGCGCTGCTGCAACTGTTTGCGCTGCAACGTCCGCTGGCAGACGTACCGGGCGCAACGCATCGCGCAGCACCTCGTTCACCTGCACCGTCAGGCGGCGCCACTCGCGCAGCGCAGCACGGCATGTTTCGCAGAGCGCCAGATGCCCGCGCACATCGGAACTGGTCTGTGCGACGGTCGGATCGAGAAGCAACGCCATCCGCGCCATACGACACTCCTCCGGCGCCTGATCCGGATCGAACAATGTCGGATCAAGGTCGGGATCGAGAACTGGCAACAGCGCCCTGATCGCGTCTCGCACCCGAACACGCCACTCCTGCCCGATCGGCGCCAGATTGTCGGTCGTGAAAGCGTGCAGCGCTGCCAGCCCCAACGCCAACCGCTGCGCGCGCGGCAGGCGTGCGATCGCTGTAACCAGCGGCGCATCTTCGGTTCGCACCATTCCTGCCGTCACCCAGGCAGGAACGCCTCTTCGCCTGAACAGACCGCGTTCCACAGGCAATTGCTCGTACAGCGCGATTGCAATCGTGAGCACATCTGCAGCGACGTGATTGCGAAACTGCCGGGCAGTACGCACCAGCAGCGCATTCGCTGCCGCCTGATCGGGGGACAACAACACCGCCAGACGGTACAGGTCATCACCGTACTGTTCCAGCGCTTGCTCGAAGGAGGTTGCAGACATTGGAAAGACCTTTGCCGGTTACGCCACCATCCTCAACGCTGTTCGACTCGAACCAGATGATCGGCGTACCCCACGTTCCCTGCGCTATCGCGCGCCGTCAGACGAACATGGTACTCGCCCGGCGCGAGATTGTCGAGAAATACTGTCTGTCCCGTTCCTACCGATACGCCATTGACCTGCCAGGCAGGATCGTCGAGCGCGCCATCATCGCGATCCGACGCCCTTCCATAGAGCAGCAGCGGCGCACCAACCGGCAGCGTCGCAGGACCATCGATCCACGCCTGTGGTTGGGCGTCATCGGCAGCCGCCGGTGTTCCGTCAACAACGATGATGCCACGGCTGTCAGCCAGAACGATCTCGAACCTGCCATGCCCGCCGCCGGGAAGCATCTGCGGATTGAGCGACAGACGTCCGCCGACCAGATCGACTCCCAGCGTCGTCCAGCGTCTGCCGTCGTGGGTGTAACGCACCAGCGCCGGAACAGATGTATTCGACCAGGAGAGCGTCCATGTCGCATTGTTACGGGCGATGGTTGCGGAGGCTGCGACTGCTGGCGGCACAGCGTCAGTTGCCCGTTCCGCAATGACCACCCCATTGCGGATCAAACGGAAACTGGCAACCGGTCCAGCAGGCGTCGGCACAACTGTGGTAATGCGACGATAGATATGCCCATGATCATGATCATGTGCGACAGACTCTTCGCCATAGCGGTATGGTCCTTCCGCTTCGACAGCAGCGACCGTATGGGAAGCGAGCAACGCTCCGGCAGCGTCCCGCAGTTCGACCGTGTATTCGCCGCGCTGTGGAGCATCCGGCGTCACGCCATCGAGCGCATACACCGGTTCCAGTGTGGTGCCGTCGTCCGTCAGCACGGCGCGCACCAGATACCCGGCGCCGCTCTGCATCACGCTGGCGCCATAGATGCGCTGATTATTCAGCAATCCCTGATACGTAAAATCCGAAACCCACTGCGGTTGACAATAACTCATCAGGTCCTTCGTATTGTCCGGTGCAACCGGACTCCAGACGCGCGCCCGGCTGATGTCGAGACCATAGACATCCGGACCGATCGAAGCATTCGAGTATGGAAAAGGTTGACGTGGATCGCCACTGACGCCGCACGGCGCATGGAAGCGACCCAGATTGTGCCCGATCTCATGGGCGGCAAGGCGACCGGCGGCATCGGTGGAACCCGTCAGATCCAACCCCACCGATGCACGCAACCCGACCCACCCGATCCCGGCGATCCCGCTGCTGAACCAGCGATCACTCCCATTTGCGATCGGTATCAAGCCGTAGTAGACCCGCGAAGACGGTGCACCGTCGCTCAATTTGACATCCGTTATCAGATCGAGCAGACGTTCCCATTCATTGCCGCTCCGCAAATCACCGGTGAAGGAAATCGGCGCACGCAGTCGAACGTTGATGCCAGGGATGGGATAGGCGCGCATCACCCAATCGCTCACAGTGTCGCGGGTCGGCGCCGGGTAGGTGCGCCCGTTGGGGGTGTGGGTGTACTGAACCGGCACAATCGTGAGATCGAGGCGCGGTACGGCGAGAAACTCCAGCGTCTGCGTCAGACTATTGTTGGTCTCGTTCACTTCGGTGATCCGATTGTCGGGATCAACGACGATGCTGAGTCGCACATTGCCCGACAACCATTCAGCGGGCAAAGCCAGGTTGAAACTGCTGGCATAGTTTCCACGCGACACACCGGTTGTCACCGTGCGTGGATCCGAGCGGCGCGGCGAGCCGGGCAGGGGAATGCCGTTGCGCGATGCTGAAGCTTCAACAATCACGTTAGACGCTTCCGTAACGCCGGATACGGTTACATACACGCGCGCTACTGTTGGACGACCCGCAACCATCGGCACAGTGTTGCTGCTATTCTGCACCGACTGGGTTATCTCGACCTGATTGAGAACGAGATCGATCGTCGCAGGGCGCGTAATCAGCGGCAGATAGACTCGCCTGTCCGACGAAGGAGACGACAGATCGGCGCGCGCTGCCGGATAGTCGTGCGTTGCCAGGAATACGGGCAGCAGCACCAGGATCAGCGCCAGCATAGTATGGTGATGCATGGTATTTGCTCCTTACGGATAGTGTGCCGCTTCTCTCAGTATCACAACGTTCAACGTTCAACGTTCAACGCCCAACATTACAACGTTCAACGTTCAACGTTCAACGTTCAACGCCCAACATTACAACGTTCAACGTTCAACGTTCAACGTTCAACGCCCAACCTCCTCCCCCCCGCCACACCTGCCGCCAGCGCCGTACTGACCAGCAACCCGGCGACAGCCAGCGCACGAATGAAACCGATCTCGCTGCGCAGCAGATACCCGATCCACAGGTCGGTCGTGTGGCGAACGGTTGGAACGAAATACCACCCCCAGCGGTAGCGCGGACTTGCCGGCGGCGGTTCGATGGCTGCATCAGAGAGCGGCAATCGAATGCCACGGTCATCGACGGCGGTGATCGCATCGATCCGCAACCCGACCATTCGCTGCCGCTCCGTTCCCGGTATCGTCTGCACAAACGGCTGCGCCCGCAGTACCAGCAGTGCGCCCGGCGGTGCAAGCACATAGAACAGGCTTCCCTGGCCATCACGCAACGCAACCTGACGACCGGCGATGTCGAGCGTCGGGTTACCCGGCGGCGCGCCGGTCGGACGATCATCGTTGATGCGGAGTGTGAGCAGTGTCGGTCTGTCGCTCCGGCAGGATAGTGTTCCGTATGCGCCGGTCATGCGCGGCAGTAGCGCATCGCGCATCTCCGGGAAGTAAAACCCGTCGCCGATCACGCATTGCCCGCCGCCATACCGCGCCTGCCAGCGTTCCGCCGCAATGCGCCAGTGCGCCAGCAATGGCGAGTGTGCCGCCTCGAAATAGATCCGGCGGTGCGGAATCTCCATATTGAGGTAGATCGCCGGGTTGACGAGAACGCCTGCCAGTGCATTGATTGTTCCAAACACCAGGATCGCGCTGACGATAAGGCGTATCCCGATGCCGCCACCTGCGGCTGCGCGCTCGAACACCGGCGTTGCCAGCACCGCCAACAACGGCACGATCGGCAGCAGCAATCGGGGTCCCCAAACCCCGCCGCCATCCCAGGCATGCCAGCGCGCATACAGCACCACATGCACAATGACCAGCAGCAGCAGCAGCGCTGTTTCCAGACGCCAGCGCTGCCACAGCAACGGCGCGCCCGCCAGCGCCAGCGCCGCAACCGGCGCGTACAGGAACAGGCTTTTGCCAGGACTGAGCAACAACCCGGTCAATCCAGTCAGCAGCGGTGTGGTAAAAGCGCTCGCTTCATCGCCATAGCCGCTCGCCAGCGGTACACCAAAGCGCGCCAGATTGTAGCCGATAACCAGCGCCACACCGGGAACCAACCCCAAACTCCACAGACCCAGGTGCGCCGCCATCACACGGAGTCGCTCCACCATTCCACGCGACGCACCCGGGCAGGAAACCGTTGCTGCCGCCACATACAACATCAAAAACGGCACAGCAACCAGCGCAGCGATGCGCGTGACGAGCAGCAAACCGGTCGCAACGCCGGAGATCAGCAGCGCTCGTCGGTTGTGACGCACGGACGCGCTGTACGCCCGTTCGACCGCCAGGATCAGCAGGAGTCCCGCCAGTGGCTCGGAGAAGAAGGTGCGGGCATAGGGCCACGCCAGGCTCGCCACGCCGAACGCACCCGCTGCCAGCCATGCTGCCCGCCTGCCATACCCCAGAGATACCACACATGAGAACAGAACCGCACCGGTAGCAGCAGTCACCGGTGCATTCAGCAGACTGACCGTGAAACGGGTGAGGTACTCGTAGACCTCGACCGACGCACCGCCAGCCAGCAGCGCGCCGAGGGCGAAGAATGGCAACGCCGCCAGCGAAGGAAGGATGCCATACGGCGAAACCATGCGTCCATCGCGCCCTTCCCGCAACGGCATCGGCACGAGATCGTCCCCCTCGATAGCGATGTCGCCGCGTGTCGCCAGTCCGCGTGTCACATAGTACATCGCCTCTTCGTCGGGCGAATAGAGATGACCGCTCGCCGTCAGCAGGTAGAGCGCGAGCAGAAACAAAAAAGCGGCGAGCGGCGTGCGCCGATGCGCCGCTCTCTCCGCAATCCGTGAGGTATCCGGCGAAAAGGTCGATTGCATCTGATCATTCACGACGGGCATGATACTGCATGATGTACTGCTGAACCGCCCGATACGCCGGGCGCGGCGAGTAATCGGCGTTGATGATGCTGAACGACGCCTGTTCGTGCCAGGGTTCGCCGTTGCGCGCACGCAGGGGAGCGAAGTTCAGGTTCCACAGAAACATGGCATCGACCCACGGGTACCGTTCGGCAGTCCATTCCATCGCTCCGACGATATACTGCGCCTGCTGCTCATATGATACCTGATTGCCGAACTCGAATCCGGGCGTATTGTTGCGCGTCGCCCAACCGAACTCCGTAATCCACACCGGCAGGTCCGCCAGACCATACTCCTCCATCAACCGACGAATACGTTCCACATTGCGGAAGTAGAACGTTGGATGGTCGGTCCACCCCTGCGCCGGACTCGGCGCGTCGGGCCAGAATGTCTCCGGCGGGTTGGCGGAGCCGCCAGGATGCACGCCAAGCGCATCGACATAGTTGCGAATGATGCCGTTCTCATAGGAGAACATTGCACTGTAGTAGCGAATGTCGGAAATGGCAATCCCAGGACTGTCAACCGCTGTTGATGCTGGCGCGCCGCTCACAACGATGATCGTCGGATCGATCGCTTTGATACGGGTGTACGCCACTTTGAGGATTTCGACATAGCGCTGTGCGTCTTCGGTTGAGACATATCCGCCATTCTCATACGCCAGGTTCTGCTCGTTCCAGATCTGAATGGCGTGAATGCGCCCCTTGTACCGCTGCGCCAGCGCCGCCACGAAGTTCCCCAGCGTTTCGGGATTCTCCGGCAACCCATCGCTGCCGCCGCGCCCGTAGAAGTGCGGCGACCGGACGACCGAGATCATCAGTTTCAGCCCGTACGCATTGACATCGGCAATCAGCGCGTCGAGTTCCGCGCCCCAGGCATAGAAGCCAGGAGGACCCTCCTGGTCCTTCCAGTGGATCTGCTGGCGAATCCAGCCAAACCCTGCATCCCGCGCCAGGCGCAACGGCGTAGCGCGATCAGTCCAGAATAGATGGGCATGAACGCCGAACTGCAACCGACGGACGCGCAACGGATGCGGCAGACCGCCCGGACCAAGCGGTTGCATGGTTGGCGGAATGGGTGTTGGGAGCGTCGTGGGAACCGGTTGCAGCGTTGGTGATGGAGTCACATTTGCTTGCGAAAACGCTGGCATGCCAGCAGGCGTCACCTGCAACGACGCGAGCGTCGGCGCACGCACAGCCGCAGTCGGCATTGCACCATCTGGCGGCGGCGCCGTCACAAACGCCGGGGTTGCGACACATGCCGCCAGCAGTGATGAGATCAGGATTGCAATGATGGTGAAGCGCGTACCCATGCCACTCCTCCTGCGCACACGAAACGATGAACGACTACTGTCACTGTAATCTCTCATCAGTGTGCGGACAATCCCCGCAGATAACGCAACCGTTACGCAAACATGGCAGATGCCTGAGACGTGCGTGATACAATGAGCGCCAATGGTTCCGTACTGAAATGTGGGGAGAGACAGGCGTATGGATCAGCGTGAACGTGTTGGATTCATTGGTCTCGGCATCATGGGGCGCGGCATGGCGCGCAATATCTTGAAGGCAGGGTTCCCATTGCGGGTATGGAATCGCACTGCCAGCCGCATGGACGAACTGGCGGCGGAAGGGGCAGGACCCGCCAGCAGTCCCGGCGATCTGGCATTCCACAGCGACATCATTATCACCTGCGTCAGCGATACTCCCGATGTCGAACAGGTGCTTCTCGGCGAAGGCGGCGTCATTCATGGCGCACGCCCCGGTTCGCTGGTGATCGACATGAGCACGATCAGCCCGCGGGCGACACAGCGGATCGCGGCGCACCTGGCAGAACGTCACATTCATATGCTCGATGCGCCGGTGAGCGGTGGATCGGAGGGCGCGGCACGCGGGACCCTCAGCATTATGGTCGGCGGCGATGTCACCCAGTTTGAGCGGGCGCTGCCGGTTTTCCAGGCAATGGGAACAACCATCACGCACCTCGGACCGATTGGCGCCGGACAGACAACCAAACTGGTCAATCAGATTCTGGTGGTGGGGCACGCACTGGCGATGAGCGAGGCGCTGCTGTTCGCTCAGGCTGGCGGCGTTGATCTGCGCAAAGCGCTGGAAGCAGTGTCGGGCGGAGCGGCGGGCAGCTGGATGTTGAGCAACCGCGGACCGCAGATCCTGGTGCGCGACTGGCGCCCCGGCTTTACCATCGACCTTCAGCAGAAAGACCTCCGTCTGGTGTTGCAGGAAGCCGACCGCCTCGGCGTACCGTTGCCGGGAACAGCGCTGATCCACCAACTCTACCGCACATTGCAGGCGCGTGGTCTTGGTCACGAAGGGAACCATGCCCTGATCAAGGCGTTGGAAAACCTGGCAGGAATCGAAATCGGCGTATGGGACGAAGGGGGGTAGCAAGCGCCGTCACAGGCTCACCAGCAGGCAGCGCGGTCACTCTATGCGTCGGCGCTGCGCGTCGCTCCACCCTGTGCTATACTGTGCAGTACCGGGAACATCATTCGAGACGTGGTATTACGCCGAAGCAGGCATTCGTCAGTCGTGGAAAAATTTATTGCCGTCCGCAAGCGAACACGAACCGCAGCATTTGCGCTGCACAATGTCGCAACTGCGGAAAAGCGCTCGGAGATCATGCGCGATGCGCAGACATCGCGCCGCATGATGGAGTTGATCCGTCTCGGATTAAGGCCCCACCTGCCGGGTCAGCGGAAACCGGTCGGTCATGGGTTCGAGCGGCTGGGACACGTGAGTTGTTACATCGTCAACGCGCCAACCGATCGACAGGCTGAACAGGCGCGCGAGATACTCGCAGACGACTACCTGATCGTTCCCGATGTGCCGCTCTCACTGCCGGTTGCGCGCACCGGCGCCGAAACCAGGTTTCGCCGTCCGCGCGCACCGGAGTGGCCCGACGTGAGCGGGATCCAGGAAGCGCATCGCAGAGGGATTACCGGCGAACAGGTGATTGTCGGCATACTCGATACCGGTTGTGACGCCGACCACAACGAGTTTGCCGGGAAACGGATCGAGTTCCGGTATGTGCCATTCGTGCCAACGCCCGAAAGTATGCGCGCAGTCAACGGGTTCGACACCCATGGTCACGGCACCCACGTGTGCGGCATTATCGCCGGGCGCAACGTCGGCGTCGCGCCGGGTGTCGAACTGCTGGCAGCGGCGGTGATCGAAAGCGAGACGGTCAAAACCAGTCTGGAACGGATCGTCGTCGCGCTGGACTGGATGCTGTCCCATTTCAGTCTGGCGGAAAACCAGCACAAACCGATGATCATCAGCATGTCGCTCGGTTTCCGCCCGGAATGGATCAGCGCACCGGCGTTCAAAACGGTGACCGATGGGATGCGACTGTTGCTGCGCACGCTGGTGGAGGATTTCGACGTGCTGCCGATCGTCGCCATTGGCAACGACGGTCCCGGCGTCATTCGCGCACCCGGATCGTATGCCGAAGCGCTGGGGGTCGGCGCAGTCGATTTCGATCTCAACCCCTGGCCCGGCAGCAGCAGCGGGCAGACGCCCGACGGACGCCACAAGCCGGATATTGTCGGTTTTGGCGTCAACATTCTGTCGAGCCTGGAACGAGATCTTCAACGTCGCAGTCTATACGCCAGGATGAGCGGCACGAGCATGGCAGCGCCATACGTGGCGGGCATCGCAGCGCTGATTGCTTCGGCAAATCCCGGATTGCAGGGAGCGGCGCTGCGTCAGCGATTGCTGGAAACGGCGCTGCCGTTATCGGCGCCCGCCGAACGGGTCGGCGCCGGGCTGGCGAGGTTTGTTGTATGAGTGAGCAACAGAATAACAAGAAGTCTGAGCCGGAACTGAAGAATCGACTGAAGCGCCTCGTCCGTTCGGTTGTGACCATCGAGCGCCCGGATGCCAAAGCGCTGGCGCATTGCAATCGCGCAGAGAAATATCGCCGGTTGCGGGAACATAACGGGCAGATGCGCACCCAACTCCTGAACTGGATCGACGAGCACGGTCTCAGTGAAGAAGTGCTCCAGGTGAGCGAGCCGACCGCATTCAACACGCTCTTTGTTGTCGCCACCCGACACGCCCTCGACGAACTCTCCCAGGCGCCCGGCGTTGTCCAGGTCGCCGAAGATGGCGACATCACCACCGATCTGCCACGACCGGAAGCGGCGGAGTGAGACAGACACACAATGCTGCGCTTGCCGGGTAAGGAGAGCCAGGGTATGGCATCCGTCAAAATACCCGTCGCCTTACTGATCTTGATCGGCGGCAGGCAGACGCCAAATGTGCTCAGCGCCCAGTTCCTGCGCCCCGACATTATTGCGCCGATTGCTTCACGCGAGGCGATGCGTCCAGGCGAAGCATGGGAGAAGGTCAGGCGCGTCCTTGAGCAACTCAGTCCACGGGTGCTTGACCCGCACACCGTCGATGCGTTCGATCTGAACGATATTCGCGAGCAATGCGCTGCGGCGATGGATCGCTTTCCCGATGTCCGTTGGGTGTGCAATATCACCTGCGCCACCACGATCATGAGCATTGGCGCATATGAGGTGGGACGGATGCGCAACGCCAGCGTCTGGTATTTCGACACAGCCGGAAGGCGCGTTGTGACGCTGGCCGGTCAACCGCCGGACGGCGATCCATACCGGCTTTCGGTGGAGAACTATCTCCAGATATACAATCGTGCGGCTCAACCGACGCCACCTCCACCGGTGTCGTGGGTGGCACTTGCACGACAGATGGCGCAGGCGCCTGATGACGCGATTGAATTTCGTGAGATACTACGCCGTGCGAACGCCGACGCCAGATTCACACAACCGCGCCGTCTTGCAGTGCTCTCCCTGACGCCGACAATGGTTCAGTGGTGCGAACAGGCGCAGGCTGCCGGTTTCATCTCCGCCATACACCAGCACTCGAACCATCACGAGATACTTCAGGCAGATGGCGCATTCTGGGATTTCGTCAACGGCGCATGGCTGGAGATCTACGCCTGGGATGCAGCGCAACGCGCCGGTTGCTTCGATGACTGTTGTCCTGGCATCGAAATACCTGCGCAGGGCGGGCTTTCGCCGATGAATCAGATCGATCTCGCGGCCACCCATGCCGCCTCGCTCCTGATCGCCGAATGCAAGACAGAGGCGCGACCGTTTCGCACCGAGCATCTCGATCAACTGCGCGCGATCACCAGCATGATTGGTGGCTCATTCGTGGGCGCATTGTTCATCACAGCGCGCAGCCAGCACAAAGCTGATGCACAGGCGCTCGCTGCCTTCCGTGCGCAGGCACAGGCGCGCCAGATTGTGGTGGTCACAGGCGATCAACTGAATCAGTTGCCGGATATTTTGACGCGCGAGGCGACCAGGCCGACATTTCCGCGAGGTTAAGTCACACGACCTGCCCTGTCCGCTTCCTCCCCCGCCTCAGCCTGCGTCACATCACACACGGCGATATACCCCGCCACCTCGCGTCCCAGCGCATGCTCAACATCTTCCAGCCGCACGGTCAGCGGGCCGCCGAAGGGTGCAACGGCGACGACGGTCACATCAACACCGGGGCGCAGCCCCAACTCGGCGAAATAGCGCAGCATCGCCGGGTCGTGGTCGCTCACTTCGGCAACCGTTGCCGACTGGCCGGTTTGCAGATCGCTCAGGCGGGTGGCATGTGGCGGCGGCAGCGCGCCGTCGCGCGTCGGGATCGGCGCCCCGTGCGGATCGGTCGTCGGGTAGCCAAGCACTGCATCGATCCGGTCCTCCAGGTCTTCTGACAACACATGTTCCCACTTTTCCGCCTCATCGTGCACCCGGTCCCACGGGACACCCAGCGCCTCCGCCAGGTAACGCTCGATCAGGCGGTGGTGGCGGATGACTTCCAGCGCGATCTTCTCGCCGGCTGGCGTCAGCACCGCTCCCTGGTAGGGTTCGTAGTCGATCAGGTTGAGTGAAGCGAGTTTTTTGAGCATACCGGTGACCGAAGCCGGCGAATTCCTCAAACGCTCGGCAAGCACCGTGGTGGAAACCCGCCCCTGCTCGCGCTGGATGTCAAAGATGGTTTTCAGGTAGTCCTGGACGGACTCGGTGTGCTCTGAAAGTGGCATGGTTCAGATAATTTAGGTAGACCTAAAACCATTGACATTATACCCGCCCGGCAACGAGCGCGTCAAGGAAATGGTACAATACGCGCTATGAACAGGCAAGTCACCATTCTGGCAATCGAGACGTCCTGCGACGAGACGGCAGCGGCGGTTATTCGCGGCGGGCGCACGATCATCTCCAATGTCGTGGCATCGCAGATCGATGAGCATCGGCGCTACGGCGGCATCGTCCCTGAAGTCGCGTCACGCCAGCACATCCTGACGATTGATGCTGTGCTGCACGAAGCGTTACGCCCGCTGCCCAGCGGATGGAACGACATCCATGCGGTCGCGGCGACGTATGGACCGGGGCTGGCAGGCGCGCTGATGACCGGGCTGAATGTCGCCAAGGCAATCGCCTGGATCCGCGAATTACCGTTTGTCGGAGTCAACCATATCGAGGCGCACATCTACGCAAACTGGTTGTTGACCGATGCACAACCAGAAGCGCCAGCGCCGCAATTCCCCGTCGTTGCGCTGGTGGTCAGCGGCGGGCATACGCTGCTGGCGCTGCTCGAAGGGCACGGACGCTACCGGTTGCTCGGACAGACGCGCGATGATGCTGCTGGCGAGGCGTTCGACAAAGTTGCGCGTTTGCTGGGGCTTGGCTTTCCTGGCGGACCTGCCATTCAGCGTGCGGCGGAAGGCGCACCGGGCGGGGTGGTGCTGCCGCGCGCCTGGTTGCGCGACAGTTACGATTTTTCGTTCAGTGGGCTGAAGACGGCGGTCCTCCATCAGATCCGCGACTATCAGGCGCGTGAAGCAGCGTTGCAACCCGGCACGGGGAAGAGCGCTGGCAAACGCGGCGTCGGCGCCCCCAGCACGCCGCCTGAAGCGACCGCTACGCCCCACCTGCCGCCAACAGTCGTGGCGCGTCTTGCCCGCGCCTTCCAGGAGTCCGTCGTCGATGTGCTGGTCACGAAGACGGTCGAAGCAGCGCGCGCATTCGGCGCTGCCGAGATTCTGCTGGCCGGGGGCGTGGCGGCAAATCTTCGCCTGCGCGAGGAACTCAACCGGCGCGCCCCGGTTCCTGTGCGCGTCCCACCGGTCGCCCTGTGTACCGATAATGCTGCGATGATCGGCGCTGCCGCCTTCTATCGCTTCGATGCCGGCATTCAGCACGGATGGGACCTGGATGTCCAGCCGAACCTTGCCCTGGATGGGTAGATACCTCGCGCCATCTCTCCCCGACTGACAGTCGTCATCAGAGGAACTGCTTCCCATACTGCCAGGGATGCTTTCCCCTTATGCAATGTATATCTTTGGGTGTACATTGCCTGGCGAAAGATCCAGATCGCGTTGCCAGCCCGTTTCAAAAGAGCAATATATGAGCCTGCAAACGAACAAGCGTCAATGGGAAGATCTCGGTCAGGTTGATCCGTTCTGGGGCATGACCGGCACAAACCGGTTCGGCGGATGGGATGTTGAAGCCTTTCTCCAGACAGGAGAGGAGCAGGTTGCTCAGGTCATGCAGCAGATTGAGCACTGGGATCGACCATCGCACTGGTCAACGGTGCTCGATTTCGGCTGCGGCGTCGGTCGGCTCGCCGCAGCGTTCCGCAGGCGATTCGAACACTATGTCGGTCTGGACATCTCGGAAAGCCTGATTGTCAAAGCCCGCCAGATTCACGCGACGCTCACATGCGCCGATTTTATCGTCAGCGCCAGTGATACGCTTCCCATCGCATCAAACAGTTGCGATATGGTCTATTGCTGGGGCGTGCTCCAGCATGTCCGGAATCGCGCACGAGCGCTACGCTACATCGCCGAATTTGTTCGGGTAATGAAGCCAGATGGTCTCCTGATCTTCAGCACGCTGGACACGATCAAGCCGTTGTACCGTTTGCAGCCACGTCGTCGAGCCTACGCACTGCTGCGCACTGTTGGCGTCCCGCCCGCAATCCTGTACCATCGCCTCAAGCTCTATCCTCACGAAGTGCATGCCCTGCCTGAAACATACGTTCTTGAGCGTATGCAGGACTCTGGAGCGCGCATTCTGCACGTCCAGAAGGACTCACCGCCATCCGCCCCCCACCAGTGGCAGACATACTATGTAACAAAGTAGCGCGCAACCAGCATTGCGCAGATAATAACGCCCTCCCGCAGCATCGTTCGCCGCGAGAGGGCAGAGATCAACCGGAATGCGAAGCGGCACAGCAGCTACGCCGCTGGCGCTTCCGCGCCTGGCGGAGCGCTCCGGCGGAACCAGCGGCTCCACTCGCGGTTCTCCCACACCACAAGCAACTGCGCCGCGTTGAAGATCGACGAGTAGGTGCCACTGACCAGCCCGATCAGCAGGATCAGCACCAGATTGCGGATCGACTCGCCACCAAAGAGGATCAGCGCCATCAGTGTAAAGAATGTCGTCAACTGCGTATTGACCGAACGCGGCAGTGTTTGAACAATACTGTGATTGACAATATCGTCGAAGGTTTCGGTTGGGCGGCGATTTACCAGATTCTCGCGGATGCGGTCAAACACCACGATCGTGTCGTGCACCGAGAAACTGATCACCGTCAGGAGCGCCGTCAGAAACAGCGCATCCACCTCCATGCCGATCACCACCCCCAGGATCGACGCAACACCCAGCACCAGCAGCACATCGTGGATCATCGCCAGGATGGCGCAGATGCCATAACGCACCGGATGCGGCGCGCGGCGGAAAGCCAGCGTCAGATAGACCAGAATCGCCACACACGCTGCGATCACCGCAATCACTGCACTGCGGGTCGATTCGGCGCTCACCGTAGCACCGACAGATTGCAGCGCCTGCTGATTGACCGTCCCATACTCTGCGCTGAGCGCACTGAGCACGCGCTGCCGCTGCGTTTCCGGATCGGTTTCGCTCAGCGAACGGGTGCGCACCACAGCGCTGGCGACCGTACGCCCATCAACCTGCGACTCGGTCAACTGCACCAGGGCGCCCTCGAACCCTTGCGCTGCAAAGATGGCGCGAATCCGCTCAGTATCGAGTTGACCCGGCGCGCGTTCGACGAACTGGATATCCCATAACGCGCCTCCACTGAAATCGATGCCCAGGCGCAACCCGAAGATCGCCAGCGACACCAATCCAGGAATAATAATCACCAGCGAGAGCGCAAACCACCAGTAGCGGAGTTTGACGAGTTTATCCATACGTTTCTCTTGATTATGCCGCCTCGCGCGCGTGACGCATCCCCGGCGCATCCCTCAGTTCGTACAGCCAGGGGTTCTGCGCAAACGGCAATGGGTTGATCACATGCAGGAATGTGCGCGTAACGACCATCGCTGTAAACAGGCTCAGCAAAATGCCAAGCCCAAGCGTCAGCGCGAACCCCTTGATCAGGCTCACGCCAAAGGTATTGCCGAACATGAACAGGATGGTGCAGGTGATCAACGTTGCCACGCTCGAGTCGCGGATGGCGGGCCATGCTTCCACGAAAGCAGCGTCAATCGACGCATTCAGCGATCTGCCGTGCCGCAACTCTTCTTTCAGTCGCGCAAAAATGAGCACATTCGCATCAACCGCCACCCCGATCGACAGAATGAAACCGGCAATACCTGGTAGCGTCAGCGTCACCGGGATCAACTGATACAGCGCAAAACTGATCACCGTATAGAGCAGAAGCGCCACAGTCGCCAGAAAACCGGGCAGGCGATAGAACAGGATCATGAACAACGCCACTGTGAGCAACCCGACCAGACCCGCCACAATGCTGGCATCGACCGACCCCTGCCCAAGCGACGCCGAGACCGTCCGGCTCGATTCGACCTGCAACGGAACTGGCAGTGCGCCATACTTGAGCTGGGTGTAGATCTGCTCTGCGTCCTGGCGCGTGCTGGTCGTAATTTCGCCGCGCCCGCCGATCAGCGCCGCCTGAACAACCGGACAACTGAAGACCTGATTGTCGAGCACGATACACATCGGGCGCTGAATGTTGGCGGCGGTGAACTGCTCCAGACGACGCGCCGATTCTCCGGTAAAGGCGAACGGCACAGCAAACTGGTTCGTCAGACTCTGACCGGCGATCTGCGGCGGTTGCACCGCGTTCAGATCCAGATCTTTGCCGTCGGTAATGCTCTCGTAGATCGGACCCTCCGGCACGGTCGGCGTTATCTCCTCTGTGCCGGTCACCGTGGCGGTAGGACGCAGCGCAACCGGATTGGGGCTGCCGGTTGTGCGCACAATCGTGCCTGGCGCCAGAAACTCGCCTTTGGTGTCGATGAACTCCAGTTTACCGGTGCCGCGCAGGGTTTCAATCGCCTGTTCGGGGTTATCAATACCGGGTATCTCGACGATGATCCGGTCATTCCCCGACAGCTGAACCACCGACTCGGCAACCCCTAAACCGTTGATACGGCGCTCGATGACACCAGCTGCTGTTTGCATCACGCTGCGTTCAACCGGCTCTGCAGCGCGCAGCAGCACCTGGATGCCGCCACGCAAGTCCAGCCCCAGGCGAACGCTGACGTCGCGGTTGAACAACCAGCGCCCTTCCGGGGCGAAGACGATTGACAGCGCAATGCCAGCAATCAGCAGAATGAAGATCAACGAGTAAATATCTCGACTACGCACGACGCCATCTCTCTTTATTCGTGCAACGATAATCTATGATGATGCAGGACGAATATCCGCATCGACGCAGCAGGCGCGTCAGACTGTGGCATTATAGCCATGCGGCAAAGGGCTGTCAATGAGTGCCTGCTCGAACAACCCGGCGGCGCACAGGGCAATCACGCTGCAGGTGACACGGAGAAAGGTACGAGCATGCTCAGGCTTCCAAATTCAGCCAGCGCTGGCTGCACACGACCACCCGGCGCCGTGTGCAATCTCCCCGGCTTTCTCTCCCTCTCAAGGGTAGATTTCTCAGGAGAGATGAGAGATTCTCTGCATTCTCGCGTGCCTTTGCCTCTCATCCCCCCAACCCCCTTCTCCCCTTGTGGGAGAAGGGGGAGTTTGGGCATCCTGATGCCTGAAACAGGAGATGACGCACAGGAGTTTTCCAAAAAAACCCACCCCTGCAATGACCCTACTGCCCCGCAAGCGCTCGATCCACCGCCTGGCGCATACGCACGTAGATCTCCTCCACACTGCTCGCACCGGTCGTATCGACCAGTTGCCCATTCACGGCAAACGACGGAGTGCCAGGGATGCGCAGCGCATCGCCGGATGCCTTCGCCTGATTGATCGCATCACGGAAGCGGTTGCTGGTGTAGCAACGCTCGAAGGCAGCAGTATCGAGACCGATCTGCCGCGCATAGGCGACGAACTGCGCCTGCGGATTGGGTTGACCGCTCCACTGACGCTGGTTGGTGAAGAGATAGTCGTGCATCGCCCAGTAGTTATCCGCCCCCTGTTCACCTGCACAACGCGCGGCGATTGCAGCCGGCACGCCGTTGATATGCCCGTTCAAGGGGTACTCGTGGTAGACAAACCGGACCTTGCCGGTCGCAACGTACTCCTGCTCAAACTGCGCCGCCAGTATCGTCGCGTAGTAGGCGCATCCAGGACACTGATAATCCGAAAACTCGGTGACGGTTACCGGCGCATCGGCATTCCCTTTGAAGAAGAAACCATCGGCGCCGACCCCTGTCGCAACTCCGGTTGCCGGTCGCGCGGGGTCGCGCCCCGGTGTGGCAGTAGCGGCGGACTGCCGGTTTTGCAGCGCAATCGTTGCGGCAACTGCAATGACCAGCAGCACAGCAGCGCCCATCACCAGATAGAGTGCGCGGGAAGCGCCGCCGCTCTTCTTTGTCTGAACCGCTCGACCGCGCTGCGAACGTGTACTCATAGCGTGCTCCTGTCAGGCGACTGTCTGGTTCAACTATTCCCCCATTATACCAAAAGCGCATGGTATAATCCTCACAATGCACCCGTCTTCACAGAAATCCTGCGCTCCCGGCAACAGGCGCCTCAGGAACACGACGAACCGGGCGCCGGTGCGGAATAGCATGTATCGATACTAGATATGCACATATGTGGAATATTCTCTCGGCTGACATATTGGACATCGATCACATTCTGCTATCGACCTCACAAACGGTTGTTCAACAGGGTCGGCGTTATTACGAACGAGGGCAGGTGGAAGTCGAGCGCGTCGATACCGATAGCGCGCTGATCAATGTCTTCGAATCGCCGGGAGTGGCGCATCAGGTCGTTCTTCGTCTGCACAACCGCCAGATCTTCGTCAGTTGCACCTGCCCGCAGCGGCATTACTGGACGTTCTGCCGTCATCGCGTCGCTGCGATTCTGGCGCTCCGTGATTACCTGATAGCCCATCCCCCCAGCATCTGGCGCGCCGTGATCGGCGAGGCGGTCAGAGCGCAACCCCAACGCAAGCCGACTGCGCAGCCAGCATGCATCGTCTTCAGTCTGCAATACGCTTCGACCGCCTGGACAATCGTTCCATATGCGATCCCGCTGCGGCGCCTGCCACCGGAAGCCCTGGGTGATCAGGAAGAACTCGCCGCTGCCATTGCTGCGCTGAACCTGTCGCACGAGGCGCGCCTGATCCGCTCACGCATCTCCCGGCAGACGTATCCCCACGCATCCTTCGAGACGATTATCGCCGTCAATATGGCGCTCGCCACTGCTGAAGGGTTCCTGTACCACTATACCAGCGATGATGAGTCAGGTGCAGTGTACGATCCGCTGTTACTGCTCCTTGCGGGGCAACTGGCGTACCTTGGCGATGAGGGCGATCCGTTGCAACATCGCATCCGCATCATGACCGATCCGGCGTCGGTCGAACTCCGGATCGAGCAGAACGACCGGGATGCGATCCGTATGCGACTGCACCTGAACGTCGCCGGTGAATCGATCCCGCTCGATCCGCGCACAACCTATGTATTCAGCAACAGTCCGCTCTGGCTGATAGTGGATGACCGATTGATCCCGGTGAGCGACCCTCACGGCGTCGCCGCTCTGCTTATCAATCACCCCGACCTGACGATCCCTGCGCATGAGCAGGACGAGTTCTTCGATCAGTATCTGCTGCCGCTGGCTGAGCGGATGACGCTCTGTGGCGATCTGTTGCGCTGGGAAGAGATCGATGTCTCGCCAACCCCGCGCCTGTATCTGAGCGAAACGAACGGCGCGCTTCTGGCAGACCTGCGCTTTGCCTACGGCGAGTTCGAAGTACCGGCTGAAGTGAACCCGCCGCCGTATGTCGTTCGCCGGCAGGCAAACACGTTCACCCTGATACGCATCCGGCGCCGCCCTGAAGAAGAAGCCGCATTGCTGCGCGACATCGGCAGTCCGACATATGGTTTGAAGAAAGGCGCAGAGATCGGTCGGTTCGAACTGCGCAAGGCGGTGCATCCGCTCGATTTTCTGATCCATCGCATTCCGATGCTCACCCGGCAGGGTGTAGAGGTCTTTGGCGAGGATCAGATCAAAGCGGCGCGGGTCAACCGCAACCAACCGCAGATCTCGTTCCGTGTTAGTTCCGGCATCGACTGGTTCGACCTGGAAGCGGTGGTTCGCTTTGGCGATCTCGAAGCGTCGCTCAAAGAGGTGCGCCGCGCCATTCGCCGCCGCCAGAACTATGTGCGCCTGGCGGATGGCGCGATCGGCGTCATTCCCGATGAGTGGATCGAACGCTACCGTCACCTGTTTGAACTGGGGGAAGATACCGAAACGGGTGTCCGCCTGACCAGAGGGCACCTGACATTGCTCGACCAACTCCTCGCCGAATCCGACCATGTCCAGACCGATGAGGAGTTTGAGCGCCAGCGGGAGCGCCTGCGATCCTTTGAGCGCATCCAGGATCAACCGCTGCCGCGCGGATTCCGCGGCGAACTGCGTCATTACCAGCGCGCAGCGTACAACTGGCTCCACTTCCTCAACGAATACGGCTTTGGCGGATGCCTGGCGGACGACATGGGCACCGGCAAGACGGTCTGCACCCTGGCGTTCCTGCAATCGCTCGAAGAGCGCGATCCCGACGGTCCTGCCAGTCTGATCGTTATGCCGCGCTCGCTGCTGTTCAACTGGGAACGTGAAGCTGCGACCTTCACGCCCGATCTGCGCGTTGCCGTCCATCACAGCGCCGTGCGGTCCCTCAACCCGGCGCAGTTCGACAGGTACGACCTGGTGTTGACGACCTACGGCACGATGCTGCGCGACATCGAACTGCTGCGTCGTTATCGCTTTCGCTACGTCATCCTCGACGAATCGCAGGCGATCAAGAATCCGCTGGCGGAAACTGCAAAAGCGGCGCGCCTGCTGAACGCCCAACGCCGCCTGGCGCTCACCGGCACCCCGGTCGAAAACTCGACGCTCGAACTCTGGAGCCAGTTCGCCTTTCTCAATCCCGGACTGCTCGGCAACCTGGATTATTTTCGTGAAACGTTCGTGACTCCCATCGAAAAGAAGCAGAGCGCCGATGCCGCCCAGTTCCTGCGCAAACTGGTCTACCCGTTTATTCTGCGCCGCACGAAAGACCAGGTGGCGCCGGAATTGCCGCCGCGCAGCGAACGGGTGATCGAAGTCGAGATGGAACCGGCGCAGCGCCGCCTGTACATCAAACAGCGCGACTACTATCGCGCACTGCTGCTGGGGCTGATCGATAACGCCGGGATCGACAACGCTCGCATGCAGGTGCTCGAAGGATTGCTGCGCCTGCGCCAGATCTGCAACCATCCCCGCCTCATCGAGCCAGATTTTCGCGGATCGTCGGGCAAGTTCGAACTGCTCATCGAAACGCTCGAAACGCTGGCTGCCGAAGGGCGCAAGGCGCTGGTCTTCTCCCAGTTCGTTCAGATGCTCACCCTCATCCGCGAGGCGCTCGACGCACGCCGCATTCCGTATGCCTATCTCGACGGGCAGACCCGCCAGCGTCAGCAGGAGGTCGACCGCTTCCAGAGCGATGAAACCCTCCCTTTCTTTCTGATCAGCCTGAAAGCTGGCGGCGTCGGGCTGAATCTGACCGCTGCCGATTATGTCATCCACGTCGATCCCTGGTGGAACCCGGCAGTCGAGATGCAGGCAACCGACCGCACCCACCGCATCGGTCAGGAAAAACCGGTCTTTGTCTATAAACTCGTGACCCGCGACTCGGTTGAAGAGAAGATTCTGCATCTCCAGAATCGCAAACGTGAACTTGTTGAACAACTCATCACTGCGGACGCCAGCATGCTCAAAGCGCTCACACGCGAAGATGTCGAGGCGCTGTTTGGGTGAGGTGAGAAGAGTGGGAAGGTTGAAAGTCGCAGGTGGGAGAGACACGTGGACCGCGCACCCACGGGCGCGTCCGCGGTATGCAGCCGTGCAACCCGACCACCCACAGGCGCGTTGGGCTTCTCAGCGTCAGCGCAACCGCAGCGCCTGATGAAATTATAGCAGTTCTCAGACACGCTGACCCTTGCCTGGCTGGAGCGTTCCATCGCCATGCATCTCTGACGGGCTGATGGAGATTGAGAATTTATTCCGCTATACCGCGCTAGCCGTGGGGCTGAAGCCCTCGGCTAACCAGGGCAAAGCCCGCCTGCGCGGGCTATACCGGAGTAATTGTTCAAAGACCATAAGCCCTATCTGAGGTCAGGCAAGCCCTGCGGGCTGGATCAACCCGGCGCCCCCCGGCAGAGGGAAGGGTGACGGATACGCCAGCCCCGCAGGGGCTTCCGTGCGCTCAGGGAGGGCTTGAGCCCGCACGAGCGGAGTCGCGCGCCTGACGACGGACGATTGCGGATGGCTTCTTTCCGACCGCCACGCAAGGCGGTCGCCGCACTGGGAGCGTGAGCGTGACTGCGTTTGTCCGAGGAGGTTTAATCTCTATGAGAACTGCTATAAACGCAGCGCATCCTCAAAAGTCTCGCGGAAAGAAACGTTACAAACGTGAAGATGCAATCGCGCATCTCTCTGTGTCTTCTGCGGCTCTGTGGTAGGATAGCAGGTGCGAAGGCGGCAAGGTGCAAAGGTGAAAGGCGGCAGGTGCACATCGCCGGATGCCTGCACCGCCACAGGCGTGAGCATGCAGCGAGGTGCAAAGGTGAAAGGCGGCAGGCGCCAGGGCGTCCAGGGTTTCAGGCGCTTCTTCCGAGCAGCGCAGCAAGATGCAAACGTGAAAGGAGGCAGGTGCGAAGGTGGCAAGTGCGAAGGTAGCAGGCGCAAAAGCGCAAATACAAAACCACCTTCAACCTTCAACCTTATAACCTTCAACCTTCAACCCCTGATCCTCCTGATCCTGTTTCTACTCCTCGCAGCGCCGCTCCATGCTGCACCCTCACGCCAATCGACCGTGCAGGACCTCACGATTGGTCTCTCCACCCAGGGGCGCCCGATCACCGCGCTGCGCATCGGCGACGGACCGATGAAACTGGTGATTGTCGGCAACACCCACGGCGCCCCAGAAGCCAACACCTACACCCTGGCTGCCATGCTCGCCGACCATTTTCGCGCCAATCCGCACGAGGTTCCATCCGCCGTGCGCCTCTATATCATCCCCACGATCAACCCCGATGGACTGGCGCTTGGCACACGCTTCAACGCACGCGGCATCGATCTCAACCGCAACATGAATACCAACCTTGACGTTTGCCCCGAAAATGACTGGCGCACCAGGGTGTTCGGCGCATACGGCATCATTTCCGACACCGGCGGACCATACCCCGACTCAGAGGTCGAAAGTCGGGTGCTGCGCAGTTTCCTGCTCGATGCCTGGGGTGCTATGTTCCTGCACTCTGCCGCTGGCAACGTTTTCCCCGCTTTCTGTGAACACGCGCCATCGATAGAACTGGCGCAGACGTATGCGACCGGCGCAGGCTATCGCTACACGCGCTTCTGGGACGCATACACCATTACCGGCGGCATGCACGATTGGGCGGCGAGTCTGGGGATTGCCGCGATCGTCCCCGAACTGGTCACCGGCGACGAACCGGAGTTCGACGAAAATCTGGCAGGCATCCGGGCAGTGCTGGCAGCCGCAGAGGAACTCCTGCCAGCCCCGGAAGACCGGCGCGAAAACGAGGTGGTTGTACCGGCGCTCCTCTGGCGTTACTGGAAGATGCATGGCGGGAACGATCTGTTCGGCGCGCCGCTGGCGCCAGCGGTTGTCGAGGGGGGCATCACGCGCCAGGTCTTCGAGCGTGCGGTACTGGAACTCCACCCCGATCAGGCGGACACGCCCTACCTGGTGCAGGTGGCGCCGCTTGGACGTACCTGGACGCCGCCGGGCGGCGCAGCGCCAACCGACGACTGCGCTCCGCCTGGATGTCGTCGTTTCGCAGAAACGCCCCACGCCATCCGTGGATCATTCGCCGCCTTCTGGGAACGCAACGGCGGATTGCAGACCTTTGGCTTCCCGATCAGCGACGAGTTTGCCGCCGCCGGTGAACGACGGCGTATGCGTCAGGTTTTCGAACGCGCAGTATTCACCCAAAACGACGACGGCAGCATCGCGCTCGAACCGCTGGGCTGGGCATTCCTGGTGCGCGAACGGTCACTTGCGCCGACGGCGGCGCATCAGGTGAGATGAGTTCACGAGAATAATCTGAATTCATCAACCACAAATGTGCGCAGCCATTCTTTCCAATGGGAAACCAGCCCGGCGTTGACTGGCGAGCACGTCCTGGCGCCGATCCTGCGCCCTGGTCATATCGTGATCATAGACAACCTGAGCGCTCATCACAGCAAGCGGGTGGAGCAACCGATCACGGGCCTGCGTCTGCACGCTCCGTTTTCTGCCAGGCTATTCGCCGGCCTTCCCGCCGATTGAACCGGCTTTCGCCAGGTTGAAGCGTGGCTGGCGCAAAGCCGGAGCGCGCAGCGTCGAGGAACTGGACGAGGTTGTGAGCGTCTCGTTGTCCAGCATCACCATCGCTGACGCCCGCAGCTTTTTTGTCAACTGTGGCTTCCGGTGCGTCTGGCATCGAATCAACCTTTACGAGAAACGCTCGAGCGCGGCGGAAGTTGACCAGAGGCTTCGAGTAGCGGCACGATTTCGCCGGGGTTTTCGATAATGGCATCAGGATGAATGTCTGGCGGGAGCGGAAATTCGGGACTGCGCACCCAGAAGGCGCGCATACCTGCCTGTTGTGCGCCGCGAATGTCTTCTTTGGGGCTATCGCCGACGAAGATGGCTTCTGCCGGACTGACGCCGAAATGTTCGAGGACATGGAGGAAAATCTGGGGGCGGGGCTTCCAGATGCCCAGGTCGCCCGAAAAAACGGCGTACTCGATGGATGACCACAGCCCCAGCGCCATCAGGTCTTCGCGGTGCAGGTCGCCGGGCCAGATGGTGTTGGAGATCAGACCGGTATGAATGCCGCGCGCGCGCAACTCCGCCAGCGCCATTGCCGCCCCGGGCATAGCGGAGACGCCATCGCGTAAGGGGCGGGCATAGTGGTGGACTGCCTCGATCAGTGTGCTCTCCGGAAGATCCAGGTCGTGATCGGCCGCTCCGGCCGCAATCCAGTCAACCGCGCGCAGGTTGATATGTCCGCCGGTCGCCTGTTCCCATCCCTGCGCCAGGCGCTCGAACATACGCGCCACGAACGCTTCTTCTCCGTCGGCGATTGGATGTCCCTGCGCTACCAGGTAGCGGTACAGTCCGCGAATGCCGCGTTCCTCGAACTCGCGCCAGGCGCCGTTTCCAGGGCGCGGGTATTGCAGCAGTGTTCCACCCATATCGAAAATGACTGCCCGTATCATTGCTTCCTCCCCGCCGCTTCGATGATCTGACGTAACCAGTCCTGCCATACGCGCCGGTTTTCGATGACGATCTGCCGTACCCGTTCCAGGTCGCCATCCATCGCCGCCTGGTGCGAGCGTGCCAGCGATTCCTGGAACGCACGCGCCATATCGGCGACGGCGCGACGCATCTCAGCGTTCAGGGCGCGCTGTCGTTCCAGTTCGGATTGCAGGTAGGCAATCAGGCGGCGCGCCTCATCGAGTGTCAGGTTCTCGTCCGGTTCCATCGTCCTTACCCTATGGCATGCCGTCGCCAGAGTGCGTACAGCAGCGGCATGCCCACCTGATCGTATGCTGGCAGATAGCGGGTTGTGATGCCGCCAAATCCCTTTTTGAAGCGATAGACGCCGTACAATGGGTCGTGCTGCGCTGCTGCGTCGAGGCGCGCGCGCGCGGCTGGATCGGCAGTTCCAGCAGCCTGCCCGATAGCGTCGGGGATGCCCCAGAAGTCGTACCGTGCGGCGCCGCGCGCGCGCGCCCACTGGATCGCGCGCCACTGAATGGCATGCTGGGCGCCGCATTGTAACCCGTCGGTCGTTGAACCGCTGTACAGGTAGATCGCCATCGCGCCCCATACCGCCGTCATCGCAGTCGCCACCGGTGCACCGCGATATTCCGCCAGCCATAAACGCACTGCATCGCCAAAGAGTTCCAGGACAGCCGCATAGTAGGCGGGCGAGTGAATGGCAAACCCGGCGCGTGCGCTCGTTGCCTGCATGATGGCATAGAACGCATCGAGATCGGCGGGTGTGCCGCCTTCGCGCACCTCGACCCCTTCGCGCAGTGCGCGTTTGATGTCAGCGCGATGCCCTTTGCTCATTCCCGCCAGGAGACGTTCAGGTTCCGGCGTCAGGTCGAGATGGATGGTGCTGCGCGGTTGAATGGGAGGCGTCGGTTGCAGCGCGCGGTCTAGCAGGAAGGAATGCAGTGTAGCGGCGCGCGGGTCGTCTTCTGTGATGTTTGGCTCGATGCGCACGAAGACCGCGCGGCGACGCCGTCCCAACCGGATCATATCGTCGAGCAGCAGCGCATCGATGGACGGGTCGCCGCTGAAGAGCGGACCGCGCGGGACGTACAATGCGCTCAACGCGAGTCGCTGTTTTTCCAGCGCCAGCGCGCCAGCCTGAATAGTTTCGCCAGCAACGACTGCGCGCAGGTGCGGTTTCCAGCCAAACCGTCCCTTGAGCGCTCCCCACCGCGACGATTGCAGCAGATGACCGTCGGGATGCGCCGCCACGAAAGCATCCCAGGCTGCCGGATCAGGAGTGACAACCGTCATCGCAACGGTTAGGGATACGCGTTCTGGATGTCGCTCGATCACGCAATCCGCCATATGCGTTCAGCATACCCATCGCGTTCCTGCGCCAGCATCGCGTGGTATGCAGCGATTGCCGCTTCCATTGCCACAGTTCCTCCGAACAGCGCCTCCATCTGGCTGCGATAGGCGGCGATTGCCGCAATTTTCTTCTGGAATGAGGATGCACCAAACGCCAGATATTCGGCGACAAGGGTCGGTCCGATCTCCGCCAACCGCTGTTCAACAGCCCCAGGCAACAGGGCATAGTTGATATCTTCGTAGAACGCAAGGCGATCAGGCGGAAAGGCGACCGCGCTCTCGAAGACCGCCAGGTGGTCGACGTGATGACCGACGCCAAGTGGCACGTAGATCGTCGCCTGCGGTGCGTGCGCGATCAGCAGGGCAAGCAGGTCGCGCACCTGCGGCAGCAACGGGTCGTCGGACAGCGGATGGCGATAGAGGGTGGCGCGACTGTGGTACGCCTCGGGCATGCGGTAGATAGCGTCGAGCCAGTCGGCATAGACATAATCGACGCCGAGGATGGTCATTGCTTCAGCATCCTCCGCCCGCCGAACGCGCAGCACCTCATCAGGCGCCAGCCCCCACTCAGCGTGAAACTCGACCGCTACCGCATTGAAGTTTGTTTCAGAGGGGGGCGCTGTGCACAGCGTGATGACCAGCGCCCGGTCTGGCGACGCAGCAATCGTTCCGCCGCACGAGAGCGCCGCATCATCGAGGTGCGGCGAGAGATACACCCGCGTATAGCGTGCCAGATCGACGCGGTTCACAAGATCGGTTGGACGGGTGTTCATCTGGTTCTAGTTGTTCCGCCATTCGCTCTCGAAGAAGCCCTCTTCGAGCGTCAATTCGTCGAGCGCCTCGGCGGCTGCCTGACTGCGCGCTTCGTCTTCGCTGCCGCTGATATGTTGCAGGGTGCGCCGCGCCGTTTCGCCGCCGATCTGGCCGAGCGCCCAGATCGCTGCCAGCGCCACTTCAGTATCCGCATCGCTGCACAGGCGCACAACGCGCGCCACCAGCGAGCGCGCGATATCCGCCATTTCGCCGGCTGCGCGCGCCGCTTCGTAGCGAAGCGCCGGGGACGGACTCTCAAGTTCACGGCTGACGATGGGCAGCCAGCGCGGCAACATCGAGCGCCCCATGGCAACCAGCGCACTTTCGCGCATCAACTGATCACTACTGGCATATGCCAGTTCGATCTGTCGCTGCACATCGTTGCTGGCGGCAAAATAGCCAGCGCTCTCGATAGCGCGACGGCGCACTTCCGTCGGTTGCGACGCATCGTGAATGAGCGTCAGCAACGCATCGTGCACCTGTCGCCCGTATTCCTCATCGAGTTCATCGATCTCCGCCATATAGGCGAAGCGACCGAGCGCCATAGCAGCGGCGGCGCGCACCTGATCGGCGGGATCGCACAGGAGCGCCAGCAACCGCCGCATGACCGGCACGTCCGTACACTCCCACAATCCTTCCACGGCGCTGGCGCGAACCTCCGGGTCGGCATCATCAAGCAGCCACCGAAACATCATCGTGAAATCGAGGTCGATATTGTCTTCGGCGAGTTCGACCATCGCATGTGCGATTTCGGTGCGCCGCCTGACGGGGATGCGCTGCCATGTTTCCCACAGCGCATCGTAGGCGTCAGGACCAAGCCCGGAGAGCGGGCGCAATTCACGCATCGAAAGATGCTCGCGCGACGCAAGGGCGCGCAGGTGAGCAGCAAGATCCATCGTTATCGTCTCTCACTCCTCGTCGTCGAAATCTTCTTCGTCCGTCTTGTCGTCCTCGTCTTCCTTCGCCAGCGACGGCGGCGGCGTGTAGCGCCACCATCCCGGACGACCCTCATCGGGAGTGAAGTTGTCGCCGTCGGTCAGGAGGTGGGTCAGATACTCGCGCGACACCGGGCGCAAGACATTCATTGCGACGAACAGGGCATCGAAGGGCGCTGCATACTGTGGCTCGGTGCGCGTGCCGACCGGCGTGCCGATCACCTCGAAGACATGTTCGAGCATCAGGTCGGCTTTGCGTCGTTCATTCATCGGGAAGGCTTTGAGATTGCGCAGACGCCCGTACTGCTGCTGGTTCACCAGCATATCGGTATCGACGACGCAGGCGAACGAGATATTGGCGAAGGTGAATTTCGGCGTCTTCTTGGTTTCGTCGAGCACCAGCAGGCGATCCTGCGTTTCCGCCTGTTCTTCGTAGGTAATGGCGAACGTGCGTGGATCATCGGTGCGCATCAGCGTGATCAGCGCGCCGGGAACCAGGTAATCGTGGAACAGTGTCTCAAGCCCCTGCAACCACCCGCCGCGGTTCCCTGTCGGATAGCGCAGTTCGACCAGCGCACTCACATAGTGCTGCGGCAGCTCGAAGCGCAACACGGCGCTGCGTTGATCGGCGAGCAGCGGTTGCGGCAGAAGCGCCGACAGCGCGCGGGTCAGCGGCAGGATGCCGTACTCCCACTCAAAGAATGTCAAGACGTGGTTGACCTGCCCGGTCTTGCGGATCGCCTCGACGCTCTGTTCCGCCAGGCTATCGTCGAACCCTTCTTCGATATACCCGGCGAGTTGCCCCATCTCGCTCGCCTTGACGCGCCTGGTGCCGATAGCCGGCAGGTTCCGCACCGACCAGAGGCGCGCGCCTTCCACACCGACGAACTCGAAATCCTTTTCGCGGCTCAACCGATAGTTGAGCGCGAAGCGGAAGATTTCGTAATCGCTCTGGCGCGGATTGTGGTAGAAGATGTCGGCAATGATCTGCGTATCGAGGAGCGGCTCACCCACCTCCTTGATATAGTCGCTGATCCGCCGCAGGTCATTTTTGCCGAAACTCACCAGCGCCGCTTCGGGGAAGGCCTGATTGCCGAACAGCACCAGTCGGCGGAGCGGATCATTCTCGATTGCTGCGCGCAATTGCGACATAAGCGTCTGACCGTGTTGTGCCATCAACTCTTCGACCGGACGGCGCAGATCGATCTGCAGACCATTGGGCAGGACGATCACCGTATTGACCTGGGCAGGCCCGGTTGGCGGAACAACCGGCGGAGCGGTGACCTGCTCTTCCCCGGCGACGGGCCCCGATGCGACCGGTTCTTCCACCGGCGGCGTCTCATCGACGGCGGTCGCCGGAGTTTCGACGGGCGCCTCGACGGTCACCGGGATCAACCCGGCCTGTTGCTGCCAGTACTCAGAGATGAACACCGGCTCGACCGTCGTCAGCGCAGGGCGCGTCGTCGTCACCACGACGCTGATATCGTCCACAGGAAGCGGATTCTCAGGCTCGTGCAGACGTTGCTTGAACGTATGAACGGTATCGACCTGCGGTGGAACGTATCGTCCGCGCCGTGACGTTATGAAAATGACATCGCCGTTGTTTTCCTGGCGCGTGAACACCTGACTGTTCACGCGCAGCGCCTCGTCGATCAGGCGTGCTGCTTCCTCAGGGTCGATCTGCCGCTGTCGGGCATAAAAATCCGCCAGGTTGCGCAACGTCTGATGAATAGGCGTATCGAGCGCGAACAGCCGCCCCTGCGCCGTCATCAGGTGAAAGATCTCTTCTGCCAGCGATCGCTGCTCTTCGTTGCCGGTAAACGTCGGACGCTCGATCATGCCTGTTGTTCTCCTGCGAGCACCAGCTCGCGCAGAATCTCAAGATAACGTTCCGTCAGGCTTTGCAGGTCTTGCGGTTGCCCGGTGGCGCGCACCTGCTGCGCCAGTTTGTCCATCGCGGTTTCCCCGTAGATGATGTTCTTTCCATCCATCATGCCGTCGATCCTGACTGTTTGAGATCGAAACACGCAATGCGCAGCCCGACGTAAGCGCCGATGCTGCGCTGAATGAGCATTATACCACAATCATGCGCGGTGCATCGCGCGCAAGAGAAGGGTGAAAAGATGGTTTGGCACGGTTTGACTTTTACGGTTGTTTGTGCGACAATGACCGCGTCCGGTACACGAACAGATCGTCACTCGCCACTGGTCGTGCGCTCGTTAGAAGAACAAACGCAAGCACCGCGCTTCGGTCGATAACGACCGCAAGCGCATTGTGTTGCGCAAGCGATACGCATATCGAATGCCATCAGAACGTCCAATCTACCCGTTTAGCGCGCTGGTCGGTCAGGAACGTCTCAAACGCGCGCTCATCTTGAATGCGATCAACCCGCGGATCGGCGGCGTTCTGATCCGTGGTGAAAAGGGCACTGCGAAATCGACCGCAGTGCGCGGGCTTGCCCGCCTCCTGCCGCACATTACCGTCGTTGCCGATTGCCCGTACAGTTGTCCGCCGGATCGCCCGGCAATGATGTGTGAGACGTGTAGTGCGCGATTGCGCCGTGGCGAGGAGTTGCCGGTTGAAGAACGTCCAACGCGCCTGGTTGAGTTGCCGGTCGCCGCATCGGAAGATCGCGTGGTCGGTTCGCTCGACCTTGAGCATGCGTTGACCGAAGGGCAGCGCCGTTTTGAACCAGGATTGCTCGCCCAGGCGAATCGCGGGCTGCTGTATGTGGACGAAGTGAATCTGCTCGATGATCACCTGGTCGATGTGTTGCTCGATGCTGCTGCAATGGGGGTCAACACGGTCGAACGCGAGGGCATCAGCGTCTCGCATCCGGCGCGCTTCATTCTGGTTGGCACCATGAACCCCGAAGAGGGGGAATTGCGCCCGCAGCTGCTCGACCGTTTCGGGTTGGTGGTCGAAATCAGCGGGCTGACCGATATTGCCGGGCGGGTGGAGGTCATCGAGCGTCGTCTGGCGTATGAGAGCGACCCCGACGCCTTTGTGACGCAGTGGCAGCATGAAGAAGATGCGCTGGCGCAACGTATCATTGCGGCGCGCGCCCTGCTGCCGGCAGTCACAATCTCGCGCGGCGATATGGCGGCGGTGGCGGCGCTGGCGCTCGAATTGGGCGTCGATGGACATCGCGCCGATCTTGCGATCCTTGAAACGGCACGCACGCACGCTGCCTGGGCGGGGCGCACCCGTCTGACGGTCGAGGATATCCGATTGGCGGCGGAACTGGCGCTGCCTCACCGGATGCGCCGCCAACCGTTTACCGAGGTCAAACTCGACGAAGCGCGCGTCGGGCAGATCCTGGAGCGTGTGAAGGGCGAGATGGGCGATGAAGCGCCATCCGCCGGGAACGTAAAAAAAAAGTTGACAGCCTGAACAACGGTCAACCGGATGGCGAGCGTCGGTCTGGCGAGGAGAGCGATGCACCACCTGCAATGCCTGCATCGACCGATGCTGACGCTGCTTCCGGTGGCGGTGACAGGGGGCAGGGCGGCAAGACATTCGCAAACGACCCGATGTTCCAGCCGCACAGGATCGAAGGCGCACGCGACCGATTGCAGCGCCGGTCGCCCGGCAGGCGTACACGCACCCGTACAACACGCAAGCAGGGACGCTACATCACCAGTCGTCCGGCGGATCGCATTACCGACCTGGCGCTGGATGCAACCCTGCGCCAGGCGGCGCCACATCAACGTCGTCGGCGGGAGGAGCGCAGCGCTGCGGAGCGCAAACGACGCATTATTGTCCATCGGAGCGACCTGCGCCAGAAGGTGCGGGTGCGGAAGACGCGCAACGCGGTCTGTTTCGTGGTCGATGCCAGCTGGAGCATGGCGGCGGAAGAGCGGATGCGCGCAACCAAAGCGGCAGTCCTGTCACTGTTGCGCGATGCCTATCAGCGGCGCGACCGGGTCGGTCTGGTCTCGTTCCAGCGTGATTATGCCACGCTGCTGCTGCCGCTGACCAACAGCGTCGAACTGGCGCAGCGCCGGTTGCAGCAGATGCCGACCGGCGGCAAAACGCCGCTCTCGCGCGGTCTGTTGATGGGGTACGAAGTGCTGGAGCGTGCGCGCCGTCAGGACCCGGAAGTGATGCCGCTGCTGGTGTTGCTGACCGATGGGCAGGCGAATGTAGCGATGGGCGACCTGCCGCCGCAGGCGGAAAGTTATGCGCTCGCCGATTTCATTGCAGCTCAGTCGATACCGGCGGTCGTGATCGATACCGAGCATCCGATCTTCGAGCGCGGGCTGGCGCGCCAGCTGGCGCATCACCTGAAGGGCAGGTACTACCGGCTCGAAGATGTGCAGGAACGCGGTCTCGCCGATCTGGTTCGAGCGGAGTTACGTGACCACGCGCGATAGTGTGTGGTTGAGATAAGGTAAAGTACAGGCAACTAAACCAGGAGGACGGTTGGTCATGACCGATCAGGAGCGCCCCGTCGAAGAGCGAAATGAACTGCCGGGGGATCTGCCGGCTGCTGCACCAGGCGTGGCAGTGGTTGAGGCAGAAGCGCCTCCTCAGCAGCAAGCAATAGAATCGCCATCGCCCCCGACCGCCGAAACGACAGGTGACGCCGGGGGGCGCAAAGCGGACGGAGGTGTCGCGTCATCGCCCCCAACTGCCGAAACAGCAGGTGACGCCGGGGGGCATGCAGCGGATGAAGGCGTCGCATCGTCTGACGGCAGCGAAGGGGAGGAGACCGATCACGCTGACGCCTCGCCGGTGACGGACGACGCCGGGTCTGCAAGCGCGGCGGCGCCTCCCGCCGAAGAAGCGAGTTATCAGGCGCCGGCTGAGGAAACTCCGGGGCGACCACGACGGGTGAAAGACCTGGCGCCGGGTATGGAACTGGAAGGACGGGTGACGTCTATTGCATTGTATGGCATTTTTGTGGATATTGGCGTCGGGCGAGACGGTCTGGTGCATATTTCAGAAATGAGCGATACGCGGATCGAGTCACCCAGCGACCTGGTCAAGATTGGCGATACGGTCAAAGTACGGGTCAAAAGTGTTGAACCCGACGGGCGCCGTATCAGTCTGACGATGCGCACAAAAGAGCGCAGCGCCGAACCGCGCAGCGGCCGCGGCAAGAAGAAGCCGGAAGTCGATTACGAGAAGCTGGCTGCGCTGCGAGTCGGTGACAATGTTGAAGGGACGGTGACCGGGATGGCGCCGTTTGGCGTGTTCGTCGATATCGGCGTCGGCAAAGACGGTCTGGTGCATGTCTCGGAGCTGGCGGAAGGGCGTGTCGAAAAGGCGGAAGATGTGGTTCAGGTCGGGCAGACCTACACCTTCAAGGTGCTGGAAGTCGATGCAGCCGGCGCGCGGATCAGCCTGAGCCTGCGGCGGGCGCAGCGCGGGCAGAAACTCCAGCAACTGGAGAAGGGGCAGATTCTGGAAGGGACAATCAGCGGTCTGGCGCCGTTTGGTGCGTTCGTCGATATTGGCGTCGGGCGCGACGGTCTGGTGCACATCTCTGAACTGTCGAACA
Source organism: Roseiflexus sp. RS-1 (assembly GCF_000016665.1). Lineage (NCBI taxonomy): Bacteria > Bacillati > Chloroflexota > Chloroflexia > Chloroflexales > Roseiflexaceae > Roseiflexus > Roseiflexus sp. RS-1. The sequence continues at coordinate 4,966,548 of NC_009523.1, read as the reverse complement.
CGCACGTGGCGCGGGTGGAGGATGTCGTCAAGGTTGGCGACAGGGTGCAGGTGCGGGTGCTCGACGTCGATCCGCAGAGCAAGCGCATCAGCCTGAGTCTGCGGTTGGAGGATACGCCGCGTGAGTTGCCGCCCCGCGAGGAACGTCCCCGCGAGGAGCGTCCCCGCGAGGAACGTCCCCGTGAGGAGCGTCCACGCGGGGAGCGTCCACGTGGGGAAGGGCGTCCGCCGCGTGAAGAACGCCAGTCGCGGCGCACTGGGGAACGCCTGCCTGAAACATACCGCTCGGCTGATAATGAAGACGATTTCAGCGGGAATGCAACCATCGAGGATTTGATGTCGAAGTTCGGCGGATCACGGCGCAACGAACGCCGTCGTCGCCAGGAAGATGACGATGATATGGACGATCGTCACCTTCGCCGTCAGCGCGATGCCATCCGGCGCACGTTGCAGCAACTCGATGATGAGTAGGATTCTTGAGTCCGCTGCAAATAAGGGCAGGTCACCGCTGCGGTGCAGCGTTTGCAGCGGCGACTTTCATCGCGAGTCACGCACCCGCATGCTGCGCCGTGCATCCATCATGGTTCGTTTGGAGAGTTCTCTGTGCCCTCGGCGTCTCAGCGGTGCGTGTTTGCAGCGAAGTCATTCTTGACATGCCATTTCCTGAGCGGGTATAATTGCCAGGACCGGCGCGGCATTGCCGCGCCGGTCAAGTGTTGCGCCGCATGCTGCGCGGCAGTAGCGTATGACAGGAAATGCGGTATGCCTGATCGATGCGCATACTGCGGTTGTATTGTGTGAGGTTGATACCGATGCCCAAACGAACATGGCAACCCAAACGCATTCCGCGCCGCCGAAAGCACGGCTTTCTGGCGCGCATGGCAACCAAAGATGGTCGTGCAGTGCTCCGCCGCCGCCGCTTGCAGGGGCGCTACCGCCTGACTGTCAGCGATGAGCGTCGTCAGATCCGTCGCGGGCATCGGTAGTCCCGTCGATCTGTGGGCAGCGGGTATGACCCCGTCTCTCCAAATCACTCGCCCACAGCCTGTGATGAAACGCGCCTATCGCCTTCGCACGCCGGAACAGTATCAGCGGGTACGCCGCGATGGTCGCACCTGGGACGCGGGGATGCTGATGCTTAATGCCGCTCCAAACCGGCGTCGCCTGTCACGCTGCGGTTTCGTGACGCCCAAACGACTGGGGGGCGCAGTGACACGCAACCGGATCCGTCGTCGGGTGCGTGAAGCGGTGCGCCTCCTGTATCCGCAGATCGTTCCAGGCTGGGATATTGTCTTCATCGCACGCTCACCCGCGCTTGCAGAGATAGCCTTTCCGCAACTCCAGGCGCTGGTGCAGCAGGCGCTTCAGCGCGCTGGCGTGTTGCAGGCGTCCGATAGCGGTCAGTCCGACATGGGATGACATGCGCGCCCACTACTGACAGACCTTCAAAAATGCGCTAGAATACACACGTTACGTGCAGTTGCGTGTGGTAAGGATACATCGCTATGCCGATCTGGCTTGCATTCGTCGAATTCCTTCAGCAGGTGCTGCTGACCTTCTATCGCTGGACGGGCAGCGCCGGGTTTGCCATCATTCTGTTCACGATTGTTGCGCGCATCGTCATTCTGCCGCTGACGATTAAGTCGCTCCAGTCGTCGCGCAAAATGCAGGAACTGCAGCCGCATATGAAGGAGCTGCAGCGCAAGTATGGCAAAGATCCCCAGAAACTCCAGGAAGAGACCATGCGTCTCTACCGCGAGTATAAGGTCAACCCGGTCGGCGGGTGTTTGCCGATGCTGCTGCAACTGCCTATCTTCCTGGGAGTTTATCAGGCAGTCATCAACCTGACGCGCGTCTCGCCCGCCGAACATGCCGGCAGCGCCATGCTGCGCGTGCTCAATGAGCAGGGGATTGCAGTGGGTGTCGCCAGTGCAACCCTCGGTCAACCGCAACTGGCGGGCAGTTTCCTCTGGTTGCCCGACCTGGGGAAGACCGACCCGTACTACATCCTGCCGATCCTGTCGGTCATCTTTCAACTCATTGTGCAGTTGATGGCGACGCCGCGGGTGCAGGATCCGCAACAGAAGGCGATGATGCAGTCGATGCTGATCCTGCCGATTGTGTTCGGGTATATTGGGTTCATCTTCCCAAGTGGCGCCGTGCTCTACTGGGTGGTCGGCAGCATCCTGTCGATCATTCAGCAGTACGTTATTTCTGGTTGGGGATCGCTCGCCAATTATCTCAAGTTCCTGCCAACCGACGGCGGTCTCTTTCCGCCTGTTCCGCCGCCGTCGGTGCAGGCGGCAGCGTCCTCAACCGGCAGTGGAAGCGCATCTGCGACAGATGAGCCAGCGCAAAAAGTCGACTTTTGGGAAGTTCTCCGTCCGCTGACCGAGCCGCGCAGCGGGGCAGGTGAGTCACCAGCGCAATCGACTGAAAGCGCTGCACCATCGGAGGTGCGACAGGCGGCGCCGCGACGCCGGAGAGTGCGCAAATAGTATTCGATCCGTCGGATCGCATTGGCGCGCGGATGCCATACTCCAACCGAGGGTTCCATGAAACGTATCGAAATCAGCGCACGCACAGTAGCGGAAGCAATTCGTCTCGCCCTGGCGCAACTTGGCAAAGATCGCGATGAGGTGGCTATCGAGGTGCTCGAACCGGGCGGCAATGGCGATGAGGCGCTCGTGCGCGTGACCGTCGTCGAAGACGAAGCCGATGAGGCGCCGGCAGCGTCGCGTGGAGCGTCAACCGGTCCGGTTGATCAGATCGCCCGCCAGATTCTGGAGGACATTCTTGAACGCATGGATATCCATGCCTACGTCACGGCGGTCGTCAGCACTGTTCCCGATCAGCACGGTGAACCTGAAGAAACGATTACGCTCCACATCGAGGGCGCCGATGAGGAGGCGATGAGCCTGCTCATCGGGCGGCGCGGCGAGACGCTGCGGTCGCTGCAATTCATGGTCAATCTCCTGGTCAGTCGTCGGGTGCAAAAATGGCCGCAGATCGTTGTTGATGTGGGGAATTATCGTCAGCGTCGCCAGGAGTCGCTCGAAGGGCTGGCGCGGCGCATGGCGGAACGGGTGCGACAGAGTGGACGCCCGTTGATGCTCGAACCAATGGGCGCTTATGAGCGACGTATTGTTCATCTTGCGCTGCGTTCCGACCCGACGGTGTATACCGAGAGCAGTGGCGAGGGGGAGAACCGCAAGGTTGTGATCTATCCGGCAAAACGGTCGTGACAGTGACACGGTAGCGAGGAGCGGGAGCGAGCGCCGGTTTCAGCGCCGGTTGCGCTTTCCCGCTTTTTTTCTTTCCATGCAAACGCCAGACTATCTCCTGATCGGGCATATGACCCGCGACCTGCTGCCTGATGGCGGGTTTGCGCCGGGTGGCACCGCGCTCTACGCCGCCCTCACGGCGCATCGGTTGGGGCGGCGGGTGGGTGTCGTCTCGGCGCAGGCGACGATCCCCGGCGATTGGGATGGCGGTATCGAGGTGGCGTTCGTTCCGACGATGGAAACGCCGGTGTTCGAGAATCGCTACACCCCGCAGGGGCGAGTGCAGACGCTGCACGCCGTCTCCAGCGTGCTGACGATCGAGCACGTGCCGCCTGCCTGGCGTGCGGCGCGCATTGTGCATCTTGCGCCGATCCTGGCGGAGACTCCCGAACCACTGGTGGATGCGTTCCCTGGTGCGCTCCTGGGCATGACGCCGCAGGGCATGATGCGCGCCTGGCGTGCGCCGCTTCCGGCGCGCATTACGTACCGACCCTGGACGCCGTCGCCGCGTCTGCTCGAGCGGATCGATGCGTTGATCATGAGCATCGAAGATCTCCAGTTCGACGAGGAACGCGCACGCGCCTATGCGCGCCACTGCCGGCTGGTGGCGCTGACCCGCGGCGCGGCAGGGGCGACGCTGTTTCTCAATGGTCAGCCGCACCACATCGAGGCGTGCCCGGCGATTGAGCGCGATCCAACCGGCGCCGGTGATGTTTTCGCCGCTGCGCTGCTGGTGCGCCTGGATGAAACCGGCGATCCACTCGAAGCGGCGCATTTCGCCGCATGCATCGCCGCACGGAGCGTCGAAGGGGTCGGACCGGGCGCGATCCCCTGGCGGAAGGAGATTGACCGATGAGGGGTGTTGCGGGGTCCTTGCAGACGATGAGTCCACCTATGCGCGAGGTTCTCACCACCACCGCGAACGCGACGGCGTGGATGGGTGGGTTGATCCGGCGTCGATCCACAGTGAGCGGCGTGGGGTTTGTCCAGGTTTGGGCGCCGTCGTGCTACAATGGAATGCAGTAGTATTGCGAGATGCAAAAAGGGCGTGTTGTGGGCAAGGGTGTTTTGGATTGATTGGTCGTTGTGTCCAAATTTGCGTCAACCGACGATCATAAGCTGGCAGCACTGGTGGCAGCAGTCGAAGTCGAGATCAATGAGGGTAAAGTAGTGCCAATGTTCGACGAACAGGGGAACTTCATCGAACATTCATGAAATCGCAAACCACCCTCTCATTCTGGCAACATTACCAGGCTTTGCCGCCAAAAATCTGCCAGCGGGCACGGCAGGTTTACAAAGCCGCCCAACATATGCTGCCAACCGACCGCTTCGCTCACTTCGCCGGCTCGCGGCTGAAGTGCGGGCTGATGAAGATTGAGAAATAAATCCGCTATACTGTGCTGGCCGTGGGGCTGAAGCCCTCGGCTAGCCAGGGCGAAGCCCGCCTGCGCGGGCTATAGCGGAATAATTACTCAAAGACCCCCCCGCCCCCCGCGTGCGCTCTCAAGGGCAGCGTTCTTGGGCGCGATGCGCGGTTTGCTGCATTCCCGCGCGCTTTTGCCCCTCATCCCCCCTGCCCCCTTCTCCCACGCGGGGAGAAGGGGGAGTCTGGGCGTCCTGCTGCCTGAAACGGGAGATGGCACACAGGGGCGTGCCAAAACATCTACCCCCTTCTTCCACAAGGGGAGAAGGGAGGGTTGGGCGTCCTGAAGCCCAAAACGAGAGAAGGAACGCAGGGGCTTCTCAAACAACCTGTTCCTGAAGGGATTTCACACTGTGCCGATGGACAGCCAGCGCTGCCACAACACCGGCCAATCACAGCACTGCGCCAGCGCGATCCCGACGCTCCACCTCGCCAGCACACACCATCGCGGCGCGCTCGAGCTGCGGATCTGCGTTGACACGTATTCCTGCCATTGCGATAATAATCCAGGAAGGAGGAGCGGCATCGGTTCTCCTGCCGACGATTGGTAGCGGAGCCGCATCGGAGCAGAAGCCGGTTGTATCTTCAACAACGCCTGACACCGATGCCTGAGCGCCCGACAAATGAGAGCGCCGCCGCGCCCCGCCCTTACCGGTTTCTTCCGCAGGCTTTTCTTGTGTGAGCGCCAGATGCCGCTGTACCACAGCACGGAGGAAAGCAATTGAACGCGAAAGCACGCTCTACCAATCGCATCCGCGATCTTCTGGTCAGACTGGTTGTGCTTGTCATTGGATCAGGTTTCCTGTTCCTGGGAACGTATGTGTATAACTCGACCCAGAACCAGATCGCCGCAATGCTTCTAACGGAGGGCAGGGTAGTCGACTTTATCGCACGTACTGAAACCTCAGATGACGATAACGAAGAAGAAACGATCTACTACCCGGTCGTGGAGTTTCGCACGTTCAGAGGAGACGTTATTCGCTTCGAGGGCAGGTCTGGCGGCAATCCGCCGATACACCGCATCGGTGATGTCGTCAAGGTACGTTACGACCCGCAAACGCCACAGCTGGCATTGATCGATTCGTGGGAAGCATGGGTGGTACCATATGCCTTACTTGGATTTGGAGGCTTTTTTACGATGCTCGGCGCTATGGGCTTTATCTACACGCTGGCAGCGATGCTGAAATAGCCCGGCATTCTCCTGCTGCGGCGGAGACGATCGTAGCACGTTCTTATGCCAGATCTGGATGCCATCTCGCATCTATAGCAGTTCCCATAGAGGTTGAGTCAATTAGATGAGGTTGAACGCTCCCAGAATCGCGCCCCCCACACGGCGACCGAAATGAATTTCGGTCTACTCTCTATTCCCCCAGCATCCTGCCTGAATTGCCAGGGTGCGCGGGTTTCCAGCCCACATCGGGCACGACTGGCGGGCTGCTCGCCAGAGCCAGGGTGCGCGGGCTTTCAGCCCGCATTCGACGCAACCGGCGGGCTGCTCAACCAGGAAGAGGCGATGGACGCCACTCCGGGGCCCGCATGATGATGTGGTTTTCTGCATTCCCGCGCCTTTTGCCCCTCATCCCCCCTGCCCCTTCTCTCACACAGGGAGAAGGAGGTTTTTAGCGTCCTGATGCCTGAAACGTGAGATGGCACGCAGGGGCAAAACATCTATTCCTGTGAGCGGGGCGCCCCGATGCCGGTTTCCCACTATCGCCCAAGTGTTCTATTCGCCCTCAAATGACGCCTGGAGATGGTGAGCGCAGCGTGAATTGCAGGATACTGATCGGTCAGGTGCTGCAAAAAGGCGTAGGTGATCGGTGAGAGGGGCCACTCTTTGTTCCAGATCAGTTTCAACTGACGCTGCAACTCGCAATCGGTCAGCGGCAACAGACGCAGCACCCCCAGGTCTACTTCGTGACGCACCACATAGGCGGGCAGGATGGCAAATGCGCTTCCCGCAAGGAGCGCGCGTTTGATCGTCTCCGGATTGTCGAACTCACCCACGTATCGCAGGCGAATATGGCGCTCCTTCAGCAGTTTATCGAGCCACGCCCGACTCTGGCTGCCGATCTGCCGCAGGATCACCGGCTGATCATGGAGCGCCTGAATGCTCAGCGATGAGACCGTCCACCACGGGTGCGCCTGACCGACGACAATGTACTGCTGCACTGTATCCAGCACCAGCGCCCCGAAGCGCGACGGCAGACGAATGCCGTCCAGTTCGCCTTCGATAAAACTCGCCTCGCACTGGCTTTCGGTCAGGAGATTGATCACCTCAGCAGTCGTACCCGTCTTGATCGACACCGTAAACTGAGGATAACGGACGCGGAACTGTTCCACACACTCCGGCAGCACATAAATGCCAACGCCAGGCGTTGCCGCCAGCGCCAGACTGCCGCTGCTCAATTGTGACACATTGGTGATCGCCAGTTTCGCCTCTGCCACTAACCTGAAGATCTCCTGCGCATACTGGAGGAGCGTTTCTCCGGCGGGAGTGAGCGTAACTCCCCGATGCTTTCGGATCAGCAATTGTTCGCCAAATCCGGCTTCCAGATCCTGAATATGCTGGCTCACGTTCGGCTGTGACATCAGGAAATGGTCGGCTGCCTTACTGATGCTCCCTGCCTGTGCCACATAGACAAAGAGTTCGAGTTTCTGCAATGTCAACATGGGCTACCTGACGAAATACGAAGCTGCGGAGAAGAGAAAGGCGCGCCTCGTCGTTGAAGGTAAGGATGCGTTGCGGCGCACGCATACGCGGCAATCCGCGCGATAGTCGTTGCACAGGCAAATCATAACTTTAACCTATGCAAACAATAATAAGAAAAGTATACCAGAGATAGCGCCCGTTCTGTATACTAAACACGCTGCTCTCCGCACAGAATGCCAGACATAGAACGATGAACACAGACAACGGCGAGGCGATCCGGCGAACGAAGACGATCAGAACCCGGCGCCGTCAGAACCTGTCGCCCTTGCGACGATGACGGCATCGCGCGCCCGGCGGACACCTGCGTGTCAGAGTGTCGCCGGTGCGCTGCACTGCAACCGGCGAGGCTGCTGGCCTCACCAGACCATGCAAAGGAGCACCGGAGCGATGAAAACCCTGACCAGCCACACACAACGCGCTACAGCGCCGTCGGGCAACGGTCATACCTCGACACCGAATGGCGAGGGAACGACTGAGTTGCTCACACTCATCCTGGACCGACTTGAACGTATGGAGCAACGCTTCGACCACTACGAAGCGCTCGTTCAGCAGACGTTGCCCATGGTGGGCATGATGACCGACACCGTCGATGGATGGATGCACGAGTTGACGCGATCCGGTATCAATATCGACGAGCGGACGAAAGAGACGCTCCGGCTCCTCGCCGAACTGACTGCGCCGCAATCGATGGAGACGCTCCATACGCTGGTGGAGATGCTGCCCACGTTGGGTGCGCTTGTCCGGCAGGCGCCGGGCGCTGTCGCCGCAATGGTGGACACCGGCGACGAACTGGTGATGCGTCTGCGTGAAGCGGGCATCGATATCGAGCATTTGGGACGAAGAGGATTGCACGCGGCAAAGGCGCTGATCGACTCGAACGTCCTCGAAGACGCGGCAGTTGCAGTTATCAGCAACGCTGCCCAATCGCTGGAAGAGAGCGTCTGTACTGCTCGACCCACTTCGCTCTTTGGGTTGATTCGCGCTATGGGCGATCCGGACGTCCAGCGCGCCCTCGGCTTTTTCCTTGCTTTTGCGAAGTCGTTTGGAAGCCGTTGCAAAACCAGTGTCTGAGGAGGTCCCCGATGCCATCCCATTACCCCATCGTGATTGCTGGCGGCGGCACAGCAGGATTGACCGTCGCCGCCCACCTGGTCAGTGCGATTGACCCATCCCGGATTGCCCTTATCGAGCCGAGCGCGCACCATTTCTACCAGCCGCTCTGGACACTCGTTCGGTGGCGGGGTTTTCCCCAAGGAAGAGTCGATGCGTCAGGAAGCGGACTACATTCCGGCTGGCGTGACGTGGATCCAGGAGTACGTCACTGCGTTTGATCCGGATCAGAACCAGGTCGTTCTCAAGAATGGCGACACCATCACCTACGATTACCTGGTGGCGGCGCTCGGCATCCAGATCGATTGGGACAGAGTGAAGGGCTTGCGCGAGGCGCTGGCGGAGCGCAACGGCGTGTGCAGCAACTACTCCTACGAAACGGTGGATCGCACCTGGGACAACATTCGCTCGTTCAGGGGAGGCGTTGCGGTCTTCACCCAACCATCGACGCCAATCAAGTGCGGCGGCGCGCCCCAGAAGATCGCATACCTCGCCGATGATCACTTCCGCCGCGCTGGCGTGCGCAACAAAAGCACTATCAAGTTCTACTCCGGAACCGGCGGCATCTTCTCGGTCAAAAAATATGCCGACGCCCTCTCTGCCGTATGCCGCCGCAAAGGGATCGAAACGCACTTCCAGCACGAGCTGGTCGAGATCGATCATCGCCGGAAGGAAGCGGTCTTCCAGAATCTGGCGAGCGGCGATCACACCGTAGTGCGCTATGATATGATCCACGTCACGCCGCCGATGAGCAGCCCGGATGTTATCAAGCAGAGCAAACTCGCCGCTTCGACCGGTTGGGTCGAGGTTGATCAATTCTCGTTGCAGCACGTGCGTTATCCCAATGTTTTCGCGCTTGGCGATTGCAGCAACCTGCCAACATCGAAGACTGGCGCTGCTATTCGCAAACAGGCGCCGGTGCTGGTGGAAAATCTGCTCGCAGCAATGGATGGGCGACCACTCGAGGCTGTCTACGATGGATACACCTCCTGCCCGCTGGTGACCGGCTATGGCAGCCTGATCCTTGCCGAGTTCGACTACCAGTTGACGCCGAAGGAGTCGTTCCCGTTCGATCAGTCGAAGGAACGCTATAGCATGTATGCGCTGAAAGCCTATGGTTTACCGGCTATGTATTGGAACGGCATGCTGCGCGGGCGCATGTGAGACATCAAGGAGGATGCCATGATCTTTCGTCAGTTCCTCAACGAGTCGATCTCGGCGGCGTCGTACCTGATCGGGTGCATTCAAAGCGGCGAGTGTGCGATCGTCGATCCGGGGTTGCCGCCTGAAGAGTATCTGGTAGCAGCCGCCGACCGGGGACTCCGCATTACCGCGATTATCGAGACGCACTTCCACGCCGATTATTTTTCGACCGGGCGGGCGCTGGCGGCATTGACCGGCGCGCTGATCTATGCGCCGAGCCGCGACGACATTGAGAACGACATCACCGGCGCTTCAGTCCACTACCCGCACACGCGCGTGCGCGACGGCGATGAGATCCGGATCGGCAACATTATTATCCGGGCGATCCATACGCCGGGGCATACACCAGAGCATATGGCGTATGCGGTGATCGATACACCGCGCGCCAGTGAACCCTGGATGGTGTTGACCGGCGACTCGCTGTTCATCAACGATGTGGCGCGCACCGACCTGGTGAACCTGCCGCTTGCAGGACCGGAGGTGATCTACACCAGCATTCAGCGGTTGCTCGAACTGCCCGACTACTGCGAGATCTATCCGGCGCACTACGGCGGCTCGGCGTGCGGCGGCAAGCAGATGAGCGGCAAGCCGGTCAGCACCATCGGGTTCGAGCGTCGCTTCAACTGGATGTTGCAGGCGCGCGATGTGCACGAGTTCATATCTCTCAGCGGCGTTGTGCCGCGTGAAGCGGTCGAGTCGGTCCTGATCCACCGCAATACGAATCGTGGTGTGTTGCCTCTTCCTGAGGAGATTGCGACCGGTGATCGGCGTCACCGTCTTCGCCAGTTTACCGAAGTTCCGGCGCTCTCGCTCCAGCAGGCATTCGAGGCGGCGCAGCGCGGCGCATTCATTGTCGATCTACGACCGGCGCTTGCATTCGCCGCAGGGCATCCAGCCGGTGCGATCAATCTCATGTTCAACAAGAGTAACCTGGTGGAGCGCGCCAGAAAACTGTTTGCTCCTGATGACTCGCTGATCATTATCGGTGATATTCCGCTGATTGCGCAGGAAGCGGCGCAGATGCTGGTTGAGGAAGGAATAACCGTCGCCGGGTATGTTCAGGAACCGGTCAGCGCCTGGCTGTCGAGCGGGTTGCCAGTCGAACAGATTGCAACTGGCGATCTGGACACGCTCCATCGCTACGTCCAAGACCACAATGCGGTCATCCTGGACGTGCGTGAGCCGTTCGAGTGGGAAAAAGGCGTAATTCCGAACGGCAGCACCGACGTCCGCCTGATTGCGCTGAGCGAGATCAAACAGCGCTGGCGTGAACTGCCCGCCGATCGCACTATCGTGGCAGTGTGTGAGAGCGGCACACGCGCCAGCGCTGTCGTCAGTTTCCTGAAACGGTTGGGGTATTCCGATCTTGTCAACATCGCTCCCCAGGGAATGAGCGACTACTCCAAAAAGTACGAAACGGTTCGTCCGGAATTGACGGCGACGATCTGATCACATCCTGAAGCCTTTCTCTCACTCCATTCCCCCTCTCCAGCAGTGCTCGAGAGGGGGAATGTTCGTCGTTCCGATACTCGAAACAGTGATGCGACTCGGTGTGCTAAGACGTGAAAGCCCGGCGGGCTTGTCTATCGGCGAACGGGATGCGCCCCCTGAAGCCCGCGCAGGCGGGCTTCCTGCCTGCCAGCCGCGACTTCAGTCGCCCGGCGGCCAGCTCGCCCGTATTCCTACGGCGCACCGCCGGGCGGGGTCGGCAGGATGATGTCGGGGTTGACCGGAACCTGAGCCGCAGTTTCAGGCGGTACGCTCAGAAGCGCAGCGCTCACCCATCCAGCCGCCCCACGCGCGGAAGCCCGGCGGGCTTATCTATCGGCGAACGGGATGCGCCCCCTGAAGCCCGCGCAGGCGGGCTTCCTGCCTGCCAGCCGCGACTTCAGTCGCCCGGCGGCCTCAGGAGCGCGGCGCTCACCCATCCAGCCGCCCCACGCGCGGAAGCCCGGCGGGCTTATCTATCGGCGAACGGAATGCGCCCCCTGAAGCCCGCGCAGGCGGGCTTCCTGCCTGCCAGCCGCGACTTCAGTCGCCCGGCTGAGCCGCAGTTTCAGGCGGTACGCTTAGAAGCGCAGCGCTCACCCATCCAGCCGCCCCACGCGCGGAAGCCCGGCGGGCTTGCATATCGGCGAACGGGATGCGCCCCCTAAAGCTCGCGCAGGCGGGCTTCCTGCCTGCCAGCCGCGACTTCAGTCGCCCGGCTGAGCCGCAGTTTCAGGCGGTACGCTTAGAAGCGCAGCGCTCACCCATCCAGCCGCCCCACGCGCGGAAGCCCGGCGGGCTTATCTATCGGCGAACGGGATGCGCCCCCTGAAGCCCGCGCAGGCGGGCTTCCTGCCTGCCAGCCGCGACTTCAGTCGCCAGGCGGCCTCGCCCGTATTCCTACGGCGCACCGCCGGGCGGGGTTGGCAGGATGATGTCGGGGTTGACCGGAACCTGAGCCGCAGTTTCAGGCGGTACGCTCAGAAGCGCAGCGCTCACCCAACCGGCCACCCCGCGTACCGTCAGCACCAGATACCAGCGTCCATTGTCGCTGCGTCCAAGAAGCTGCACCTCTTCACCCTGGTTCACCCGATCAACGGGTGACGCGCTCACATTCGGATCGGCGCGCACATTGCCAGGATTTGTCACCGTGCCACGCAGCGACGACACGATCGGCACCGGCGGGTAGGTGGGGGTCGCCGTGGAGGTTGGTGATACATCGGGGGTTGGCGGGGAAACAGGCGTCATAGTCGGCGTCGGGCTTGGCGTTGGTGTGGCAGTTGGCGGCGCTGCGGTCGGCAATCCAGGGATCGGCGACGGTTGCAGATAGAGCGGCTCTTCCGTCGGACCAGCGGTGGCAGTGGGCATCATGTCGGTCGCCATCGGCGAAGGCAGGGGTGTGACGGTGTCCGCAACAGGTTCGGCGACTGTCGGCGAGAGTTGCGCTGCAACCGGCGTTGCTTCGGCGGTGGGCGTCGTTTCCGGCGAGGGTTGCGCTGCAACCGGCGTTGCTTCGGCGGTGGGCGTCGTTTCCGGCGAGGGTTGCGCTGCAACCGGCGTCACCTCGATGGCAGGCGTGTCGGTCAGGGGAAGAGTCGGTAGTGGTTCAACCGTAGGGAGCGCGCCGCCGATCCCCGGCAGCGGCAACCCGGCACATCCCGTCAACGCCAGGAGAAGAGCAGAGATCCAGATAATGGGTCGTATGTTCCGCATCGATCTTGTTTTCAAGAACCAAGAACTAAGAACCAAGAACTAAGAACCAAGAACTAAGAACCAAGAACTAAGAACCGAGAACCGAGAACTGAGAACCGGGAACTGAGAACCAGGAACCGGGAACCGAGAACCAAGAACTGAGAACCAAGAACTGAGAACCAAGAACTGCGAACCAAGAACTGAGAACCAAGGACTGAGAACCAAGGACTGAGAACCGAGAACCGGGAACTGAGAACCGGGAACCAGGAACTGATTTTCCACCTGTACCATACAACGCGCAATGCCTGCCAAACCCGCAACTTTCAACCCGCAACCTTCCAACCTCTAACCTTCCAACCTTCAACCCTCTCACCCAAACACCATCCCGCAGATCGACACAACTGATGTTCCCTCGTCATCAGCCGGGCACTGCGCATAGCCCGCCAGTTCACCTTCGACCGCGCCCATCAACCGAAGCGCCACATAGGTCGGCGGCAACCCGCAGATATTCTGACGATCGCCCGTATCGGCGATGACCCGGAAGAAACCGGCGGCATCACCGGCGCGCATGCGGTCGATCACCTGTTCATCCGAGCGACGGAGCGCCGCTTTATCGGACTCGCTCAGCGGCGCGCCGCCGAATGCCGGACCGACGTGCGACATATCGCCGGAGATCACCACCAGCGTGCGGCGTGTATCCATAACCTGTCGCAGTGCTGTCATCAACGCTTCGAGACGCCGATCGGTCGCCGGGTCTTCGCCGCCGATGTAGCGCGCGAAGGAACCGACAAGAATGGGAATGACCGGGCAGGGCGGATTGCCGCGCACATACTGCAACCATACCGCCGCCAGTTCGAGCGAATGTTCGACACGATGGTATAACTCGCCCGCAAACGCTGCCTCTTCACCGAGCGCATGCGCCAGCGCGTCAACGATTGCAGCATCGGTCGGCAACACACCAAACGGAGTTGCATAGCGCTGGCGTGTGAGCGTGATCGGTTCAGGGCTGTAGTGATCCGTGCCGATCAGGATCACAATCTCGGCGGCGCGCACCATCTCTGCTGCCCGCTGCCAGACCTGCGCATACACCCGCCCGCCACGTTCATAGTCGATGTGCGGACTGAGCACGCCGCGACCGGTCGGCGGCGCTGGCGTCACCTGACCAACCGCAGCGACATAGCCATCGAGCAGGCGCCGGAGGTCCGCCGGATTGGCGGGGTACGACTGTCCGGCGAGCGCCGGTTGGCGAAACGGCGCGGCGCGATAGGCAGCCAGCGCGCGCGCCTGCGCCGTCTTGAAGCGCAGGTTATCCAACAGCAACGCCTCGTCGAGCGCATCGACCAGATTGTTCACCAGCGACACATCGACCGGCAGACCAAAGACAGAGCGCAACTTACCGGCAATCGCCGCACGGTTGTGCTTTCCATCGCAGAACAACAGCGCCGGACCGAGACCGTGTGAGATCACCAGGAAGCGATCCGAAATCTGGAGCGGATCGCGCAGCAACAGCGACGGTTGACCGTCGTGCATCACCTGGCGAATATCGATGGCGCGCAGTTTCGGATACTGATCAGAGGGAAGCAGCATAGTGCAGTTCATCCCGATGATCGCGGATTTTGATCACCGCAGCGACGACATCTTCCATCTCGTGCGGATCGGCAAGCAGCAGCCACTGCGGCAGCCAGATCGCCTCACGACACGCCTGTTCGGCATTCGGGCAATGAGTGGCGCGCGCAAACTCCGCTCCCAGCGATTGTTGCCGGTAGAGCGGAAAGGGATACCCCGTCGAACACGGAATACCCTCGGCTTCCAGCGCCTGTTCGAACAGATCGCGCGGCACGCCAAAGGCATGTTCATCGTAGCGCACCATGTACAGATGAAAGGCGTGCCGGTCCGCGCGTTCGTCCCAGCGCATCGGCTGAATGCCCTCAACTTCGGCGAAGAACGCATTCAGACGGCGCGCACATGCCATGCGCCGGTCGGTCTGTTCATCGAGACGCTCCAGTTGCGCCAGGAGCACAGCCGCCTGCCAGGCAGACAGACGCATATTCGTGCCCAGATTCGGGTGCTCATACCAGGCGCCGCCAATCGCGCGCCCCTGGTTGACCCGGCTGCGGATGGCATCGGCGAGCGCCCGGTTGTTCGTTGTCAGCGCCCCACCCTCGCCAGCGGTCATATTCTTGCTGCTCTGGAAACTGAACGAACCGACATCGCCAAGCGATCCGCACATCCGACCGCGCCAGGATGCGCCGTGCGCGTGGGCGGCATCCTCGATCAGGATCAGACCGTGACGCTGCGCCAGCGCCGTCAGGCGATCCATATCCGCCGCCTGACCGGCGAAGTGGACCGGAATGATCGCCCGTGTGCGCGAGGTTATTGCAGCTTCCGCCGCAGCCGGATCGAGATTGTAGGTATCCGCCTCGATATCGGCAAAGACCGGCGTTGCGCCGACCAGACGCACCGCTGATGCTGTGGCGATGAAGGTGTACGGCGGCACGATCACCTCATCGCCGCGACCGATGCCGACCGCCATGAGCGCCGCTACGAGGGTCTGCGTACCGTTGACAGCCGCAATGCCGAAGGTGGCGCCGTGGTGCTGCGCGAACGCGCGCTCGAACTCCTCAACCACCGGCGCGAACCCGCCCCAATCGTCGCTGCGGAGCACATCGAGCACTCGCTGCTCTTCCCGCGCATCCCACTGCGGCCAGCGGGGCCAGGGACGGGTGCGCACCGGTGCGCCTCCGTTGATTGCAAGTTTCGCCATACCGCCCTTCCAGATACCGTCAGAATGCGATGAAACGCCAGTGCAAAGTAGCATAGCAACAACGAATTGTCAATAGACTTTATCAGTACGCTTTCGTTGTGCGGGAGCGCAGCGTGTGGTATGATTGCGAGGAAGCGCAGCGATCGACGCAAATCTTTCCGTGCGCATGCAATCATTGCGCAGGAGATCGCCTCATTCCTGGCGGAGCGCACAATGACAGGCGAAGGCAGCGCCTTCGCCTGTCCATCACCTTACGCCCCTATCTGGCAACGCTTACGAGCACGACACGGGTATGGCTATGGCTGGTTCGTACCCCAGCGCCCGTAGCTGACCGGCAATGACCGCATGACCGGCTGCATTCGGGTGATAGCCATCGAATGAGAGGTACAGTGCTGGCTGCCGGGGAGCGTCATAACTGCCATTGAATGCTGCGTAGACATTGGCGACTCTGACACCGCATCCGGTCGCACGAATGATGTCGTTCGTCTGCCGGAGATAAGGCAGCAACACCGGGAGACGACCGCTGGCAGCGTCCTGGGCAACAAACGGGTAGTACAGATCCATCGTGCGATAGACTGTCGGGCGCCCGCCGCGCAACGTCGCAATCTCACGCACAATAGCGCGCCAGTTGCTCCTGAAGGTTGTCACTGCCTCACGCAGGCACTCCTGGTTGTCCAGACCGCCGCACGTACCGGCGATGTACCGATCGCGGGCGCGCAACAGGTCATTCCCGCCGATGTCCCACGTCACCACCTGCGCCGACATGACTGACAGACGAAATGTCCAGCGATTGCGCAGCGCATTCAACAGGTCGCTGCTCGTCCATCCAGGCACGCTGAGATTGATCAACGAAACGGTCGCGCCGGTGTCGGCAGCCAGTGCTGCCCCATACCGATACACGTACCCTCCACGACTGAAATCCCATAGTCCGAACCCGAGCGAGTTGCCAAGCGCAACATACGTGATCCGGGGTGATGAGGCAGTCGTGGTCGCCTGTGCGGGAGTCGTCGGCATGAACATCGTGAGAGCGACGACCACGAGCAGCAACAGAACCATGCGAGCAACGGGTCTCATCAGTCCCTCCTTTCGATTGAGGCGACGTCGAGGAGGCGAGGCAGTGATGCGAAGAGGAATGCGCCCATTTCTATCATAGTATGGATCATCCTGGTGTGATCTTACGGTTTTGTCATCGACGGAACGACCGATATGCTTACAAAGGCGCAAAGACGAATTCGAGCGTCAAACGTGCAACATCACCGCAACGCCCGAATTTGCGGCACGGCGACAAAAATCGCTCCTGCGACACCCAGCACCGCCAGCGCCCCACTGATCACTGCCGCCGGTTCTCCCACCCGCTCGGCAACCACCCCGACCCACAACGCCCCTACCGGCATCATGCCGAAGAAAACCATGCTGTACACCGCCATCACCCGACCGCGCAACGCATCAGGGGTCAACGTCTGCACCAGCGCATTCGCCAGATTCATGATCAGGATGACCGCCAGACCGGAAGCGACCAGGATCGCCAGAGTCAGCCACAACCGGTTGGTGAAGGTCATCAGGATCAGCAGGAGTGGAAAGGCGAACGTGCCGACCGTGAGCAGGCGCCCTTTGAACTGAAAGCGACCAAGCGATGCAATCAGCAACGCGCCCATCAGCGCGCCCAGACCGCGCGCCGATTGCAACAGCCCGGTCGTTGTTGCGTCGCCGCCTAAAATGCGCACCGCCCACGCCGGGAAGAGGGTCGCAAACGAAATACCGAAGCAACTCGTCGCCCCAACCAGCACGATCAGCGTCCGCACCACCGGCTCGTGCAGGATGTAACTCAGACCCTCCCGGAGATCGCGCCACGCGGAGGCATTGCGCGGCGCAACCGGACCAGACGCGATTCGCATCCGCCAGAGTGCGCCGATGACCGCCAGAAACGAGATACCGTTGAGCATGAAACACCACGCCGGTCCGACCAGGTTGTACATGACGCCCGCCATTGCCGGTCCGGTCGTGGTCGCCAGGTTGAACATTGTCGCATTGAGTGCAATACCGTTCGTCAGATCCTCCTTATCGACCAGTTCGCGCACGAACGCCAGGCGCGCCGGGGCGTCGAAGGCGTTGGCGACCCCCAGCAACAGCGACAGAACGATAATGTGCCAGGGTTGAACAATGCCGCTGAAGACCAGCCCTGCCAGAATGAACGCCAGCGCCATCTGCGCTATCTGCGTCACAATCAGGAGCGTCCGCCGCGGCACACGGTCGGCAACCACGCCGCCATACAGGGTCAACGCCCAGGCGGGCACGCCAGCAGCAAAGCCGACGTATCCCAGGTACGCCGGCGAACCGGTCAACTGGAACACCAGGAATCCCTGGGCAGTGGTCTGCATCCAGGAGCCGAAGAGCGACACCATCTGACCAAAGAACCAGAGACGATAGTTACGGTAGCGTAACGCCGCGAACGTCCTTGCGGCAAATGTGCTGCGCTGCAACGATGGAATGGTCATTTATTGCGGAAAGATGCTCAGATCGTTCTTCAGTGTCAGGGCAGGACGGTATGGTTCGATCATCTCAGCCGGTATGCCGAGACCTTCTATCAGCATATGGTAGCGCTCGCGTACTGCGGAGCTTGCGCCTGCCGCCAGCGTCGCATCGAGCAAATTCAGCGCCAGGCAGCGGCGTTGCGCGTGGTTGAGCCGTTCACGCGCTTCGCGCAGAAAATCATCGAGCGGAACATGCCTCAATGAGCGCTCGACCCGTTCGATCAGATCGTTGTCCAGCGCCAGTCCACGACCGGCATCCGGCACAAAACGCATCAGCGCGCCTGTACTGTCGTAGATGCTCGTCGCGCCGTGCAGGTGTGCAAGCGCCGCCACAAACGCCGCACCGGGGGTCAGCGCGCCAGGCGGATACGCTGCATCCAGTTCCGACCACGCACCCATCGCCGAACCTCCTTTCCGTTCACTCCTCCCGGACAGGAAGCGCCATTATACCACGCTGTAACCATTGCACCTTGCGCTGCATCGTACCTTAACCAGACAGGGCATTCACAGGAAAGGGGCGAGCCATGTCATACGATGTCATGGTCATCTCCGCACACCCCGACGATGCAGAAGTGCAGATGGGAGGCACGATTGCGCTGCTCACCGGACAGGGGAAACGGGTGTTGCTGGTGGATCTCTGCGACGGCGAACCGAGCGATTTTGCGCTGCCGGGAGTGCGTGTCGATCAGGCGCGACGGGCGGCAGCGCATCTGGGGGCGGATCGCATCTTTCTCGACGGGCAGGATCGACTGATCACCGACACGCTTCACCTGCGGTTCGAAGTCGCCCGCCTGATCCGCATCCATCGTCCGTCACTCGTCTTTGCCACAACCGACGCCTGCATCCACCCTGATCACGCTGCCGTTGGGAGTCTGGTCAGCGCAGCCGTCTTCTATGCGCGTCTCGATCACTGGGAGCGTGTGCCGGGTGGTGACGTGCTCGGCGATACGGCGCCGTGGGCAATTGATCGACTCTTCTACCCGCACTGCAAGATGGAACCGCCGTGGGGGCGCGACTTCGCCTTTGCAGTGGATGTCAGCGCCACCTACGACCGCAAACGCGCTGCGCTGGCGGAGTACGGTTCGATCTTCAAGGTCGAAGGGCATGACCGGTTGTTGACTCTCTACGAAGCGGAAGACGCCTACATCGGCAGACTTTTCGGCGTGGCGTATGCCGAGGCGTTCAAGAGTCACAGCCCATTGCTCGTTTCCAGCCCAACCGTGTTCCTGCCAGCGTTGCACGGGTGATGTAACGTTTCCTGCGCCCGTTGCATCATACCCGCAGAACAAATCGGCATCTATAAAAAGGAGACAGGCATCATGGCGCTCTTGAACGATAAAGATCGGAAGATCGTGCGCGAGCAGCTGGACGAAGGATTGAAGCGACCGGTGACGATGGCGTTTTTCAGCAGCAAGAACAACTGCGAACTGTGCGATGTCACCAGCGAGCTGGTGGAAGAAGTCGCCAGCATTCACCCGCTGCTGCGCGTAGCGACCTATGATCTGGAGGCGGACGCTGCGCGCGCGGCGGAACTGGGGGTCGATAAGGCGCCGGCGATTGTTGTGCTTGGCGGCGAGGATCAGCAGAACTACGGCGTGCGGTTCTACGGCATTCCCAGCGGCTACGAATTCGTGACCCTGCTCGAAGCCCTGCGCATGGTCGGCAGCGACTCGGTGGAACTGCAAGCGGCGACGCGCGCGTTCCTGAACGAACTGAAGCAACCGATGCACCTCCAGGTCTTTGTCACACCTGGCTGCCCCTACTGCCCGCGCGCTGGCGTGCTGGCGCACCGCCTGGCGTATGCCAGCCCGCTGATCACCGCCGATGTCATCGAGGTCACCGAGTTCCCGGAACTCGGCGAGCGCTACGAAGTGATGGGAGTTCCCCGCACTGTCATCGACGATGTGGTGCACATCGAAGGCGCGGCGCCGGAAGGGATGCTGCTCGGCAAACTGCGCGAGGCGCTGGCGGCAGCGTAATCCTGCGACTCATCTGGCACGCTCCCCTCATCCCCACTTGCCCCCTTCTCCCACACGTGGAGAAGGGGGAGTTTGGGCGTCCTGATGGACGAAACGGGAGATGGCACGCAGGGGCGTGCCAGAAAATCTATCCCTGTGAACATTCCCCTGCCCCCTTCCGCCACACTTTCAATCCCCTGCTGCGTCGATGCGCCAGATTTCGACCGCCTTCCGCGCCATCTCTTTCTGACGACGTTCGAGCAGGGCTGGTGTCCACTCTTCAGGGGCCATATCGGGAATCTGACGAGTCAGCGTACAGGCGCTCTGGCTGTACACGGCACGCTTTTCGTGATAGGGCGCATTCCCCACCCGACGGTTGTCCGAGGGGGCAAGGAGCGTCAGATTGCCGAGGCGGTAAACAGCCGCTTCCCACTGCGTGTGCGGAAACGATGATTCCCATTCCTGGGTTGGATTTTCGGGCAAAATATGCTCGATTGACGCCGGATCGGTTTCAGGATCGCAAAACCGACCTGATAGCTGACTTTCGAGTCTGGTCAGGATATATTTGACGATCTTCTTTCGTTGTCCACCGGTGGGAATGGCAAGAGTGGCAAAATCGTTCTGGAATTTCTGATCGGCGACATAGATTGGCTTCAAAAGGGTAAAGATGTCGGATGGCGTCGTTGCCCGATGTTCAGTGGATTGTCGGTCTCGTTAAGCGTCAGCCGACTGCTCTCAATCAGTGAGGCTGGATCACGCTCGCCAATGAACCGATTGCGCAGCTCGCGCATGCGTTCGCGATTGCGATCCGGATCGATCCCCTGGTGCACGCGCTCGTTGAGCAGGGCAATGATGGCCAGCGCCAGAATACTCAGGGTGGCCATGCGTTGTTGACCATCAATAATCAGCAGATCGCGATCACTCTCCTCCTGAACAACCAGCGCACCCATGTAGTGGCAGCTGTCGGGCTTGTTGTGCAGGTCGATAATATCGTTCCAGAGATCGTCCCACTGCTCCTCATTCCACGAATAGTCGCGCTGGTACGGCGGCACGCGGTAGCGTTTCCCGTTACCGATCAGTTCAAGATAACTGATCGTGCGTGTGTTCAACATTGTGCCCAGGCTCATAGGGTGATCCTGTCGGTTATCCTGATGTGAAAACAGGCTGGGAAGGCTGGAAGCGCGGGCATCTTGCCTGTGTAGACGCGACAAGTGTGGGCCGCCCGCGCTCCCGGTCCGTTTTCATCGGGCGTTGTAGAATGTGTCCTGAGATGAAAAACATTTGTAGCGGCATGGCGGCGCTGCGCCCTTGCCTTCATCTTGCGCCGCTGCGTTTCATGGCAGCGCAACGCACCCTGGGTATACAAACGTCTTCGCCCTTCGCGTCACAGGCGGGTCAGAGACCCGCGCACCCGGCATCTCGGCGGAACGTGGAAACAGCGCTGCCCTATTGTACCTCATACGCGGGAACAGATCACCCCCCTCTGCCCATCTCCACCCAGCGCCGGAACAGTTCGACGGTGTAGCGCCACTGCCCATCGTGATCGTGCACCACATCGTGGCGGCGCAGTGTCTGGAGCGCCTGATCGACCGTGCGCTCCGGCAACCCGCTGATCTCGCACAGCCGGGCATGCGGCAGTCCATCGGGGTGCGGCGCCAGGCAACGCAGGATGGTGTGCTGCTCCGGCGCGCCATGCTGCGCCTGCCCCCACACACCGGTGAAGTAGTAGCGCGCCTGGTGATAGAAATCGGTGGTGATCACTGCTTCGACATCGGCGCGCCGGAAGCGTGGCTCCTGCGCCTTGCCCTGCTCGAAGGAGAGTGTGTTGAACCGGCTGACCAGCCGATGCCCGATCAGTTGCACCAGGTACGGCTGCCCGCCGGTCAGTTCCCAGATATGGTCAAGCGCCTCACGCTCGTAATCCAGCGCAAACTCCGGGTCGGGCGGGTTCGCCAGCACCTGATCGACCGCGCCACGACTCAGGAAGCTGACCTTGACCGGAATGACACTGGCGAAGAACGGCTGAAAATAGTCGCTGCTCATCTCTTCAAGGGTGTGCAGCCCGGCAAAGGCGAACGCAATCCGTTCGTCCATCTGGATGTAGCCGCGCAACGTCTTCAGGATGTCGGTCGGCAGTCTGTCGTTGGTGATCCACTCTTCCAGTTGCTCAAACTCGTCGAGCGCGATGATCAGGCGCTGCTCGTTTAGTATTGCGCTGACCTGCTTCAGGTAGCGTTCAAACGCCAGTTCGGGCCGCTGCTCAAACGCCGCGTCGTCAATCGGGGGCGCAGGTAACTGTTTGTGCTGGAGGGTATCGGCGATGCTGTCAGCCAGTTTCACAAACAGATCAGCAGCGCCGTTGCGCAGATCGCCGAGCAACAGAAGATTGACATACGCAACATGCACCCGGCTCCCCAACCGCCCATCCAGGTTGCGCAGGATCGACGTTTTCCCCATGCGCCGGTGCCCGAAGATCACCACCGACGGCGGGTTGGCGCTGCCGTACCAGAGTTCTTCAAGCCAGCGCAACACATCGTCGCGCCCTACCAGTCTATTTCCGGGCACCGGATCACCGATGATATAGGGGTTGCGCACCGGCTGCGTCGGCGTCGCCTGCCCAACCTCGGCGGTTGTATGGAGCAACAGGTCGCGCCAGGTCGTGGCAATCGCGCGCACCAGTTCCCGTTCCGCCCGTGGGATCTGTTCGATTCCGGTCAGAACCTCGTTCACCTCAGCCAGCGCCCGGTTCAGCGCCTGCGAACGCACCACCCGCGACACGCTCGTCTGCACCGTGTGCGCCTCTTGCGCTGCCCGCCGCAGGCGCTCGAGTGCGGGCCACGTCTCACGCTGCGCCAGCGGATCGCCGTCCGGCGGTTGGGTGGCGGTCAGGAATGATTCGTCTACGCCCAGTGCTGCCAGATCACCGAAACTGCTGCACCGCTGCGCCAGCGCCAGCGCACGTGCCAGCCGGTAACAGGCTTCACCGCCCGCCAGATCGCGCACCACGGCAAACGCCTGCGCCGCCCGCTGCGCGTCCTTCTGCGCAAGATGCCAGAACCCTGCGCAGACCGCCCGCGCCGGGGTGTCCAGCGCTGGGGTCAGCGAGAAACGATCCATCCAGCGCTGTTTGATCCGAGAAGGCAGTAAAACAAAGCCATCAATTGTTTCACGCCAGAGCGCACGACGCAGTGGAACGGCGCCGAACCGCACCAGATCCCAATCAAAAGGATCGCGGGCCAGCTCGGCGGCTGCCGGGATGATCTGCGCTGCCGGCAAGCGGACCATGGCCCGATTGACCGCCGCTGCCGCCGGGATGAACTGAAGGCTGTACGCCAGAATCTGGTTGATATTGTGGATGCCGACGCTCCAGTCGCGTATCAGCCAGCGCTCCAGGCGCGCCCGCAGACCGGGGATCGGGATGACCGTCACCCGCGGCAGCCACGGTCGCGGTGATACGGTGTGCCGTGACCAGATGAACCACGTCGGCAGCGCCAGCAGCAGGTAATCGGGCAGGCGCAGTACCGCCACGCCGACCGCCACGCCGCCCGCCACGCCGACCGCCACGCCGCCCGCCACGCCGCCCGCCACGCCGACCGCCACGCCGACCGCCACGCCGACCGCCACGCCGCCCGCCACGCCGCCCGCCACGCCGACCGCCACGCCGACCGCCACGCCGACCGCCACGCCGCCCGCCACGCCGACCGCCACGCCGACCGCCACGCCGCCCGCCACGCCGCCCGCCACGCCGCCCGCCACGCCGACCGCCACGCCGCCCGCCACGCCGACCGCCACGCCGCCCGCCACGCCGACCGCCACGCCGCCCGCCACGCCGCCCGCCACGCCGACCGCCACGCCGACCGCCACGCCGCCCGCCACGCCGCCCGCCACGCCGCCCGCCACGCCGCCCGCCACGCTGAACCAGGATATCGACACGCCCATCCCTTGCAGCGCAGTCGCGACTGCCGGTGGGATGAACAGGGTCAGAAACAGCCCCATTAGCGCCAGATCGCGCCGTACCGAATCACGCTGGATGACCATCCATACCTCGCGTCCGGTTACGTCACGGTGCTGCGGATCGGCGAAGGTCTGCTCATACCAGCGCAGCGCCTGCGGGAAGAAGAAGATCCAATACAACAGCCGCAGGTAATCGAGCGGGTTCCAGGGTTGCAGTCGGCGCCGGAGGCGGGGCGCCAGGTCGAGACGGGGCACAGGTTCGCTCATACGTCACCACTTGTTTTCGTCCGGTACAGGTTGAAGGCGGACTGCATCAGGCGCAACGGCAGGCCATTGCTGCTGCGCACCAGAAGCTCGATCTCACCATCGCTGAAGTGCACCGGCGTGCCACTCAGCCGCTGCTGAATGAACGTCCGCGCAGTAGCATTATTCCAGGGCTTCACATTGATCTGCTGGCAGATACCGGCCAGCGGCGAGGTGTTCAGTTCGCTATCGGGGAAGAGCCGGTCGAGCGGCGAGCGGGCCACCAGCACCAGTTTGAAGGGCGCACACTCGCCTTCAGCCAGCCCGCGCAGTTCGGCGCGCAGATTGTGACTGAAGCCGTCCCAGGTCATCTTTTCGATTTCGTCGAGTAAGAGCAACAGGCGTCGCCCGCGCAGCGCACGTTCTAACTTCCAGCCACCTTTCACCGTAGCGATCCCTGCCTCTTCGCAGAGCGCCTGGTAATAGTCATCTTCGCTGTGCAATTTCTGCATATCGAGCAGGATCGGTGTTCGCCCCAGTTCGGTTTCGGCGCGCTCTTTCAGCAGCGTCAACAGCGACGACTTACCGACGCCGCTGTCGCCGATGAAGGCAACGCTGCTCCCCGATCTGAGATAGTCGAGCGCCTGCTGCACTTCGCGCTGGCGGCCGAAGATGCGCGTGGGATCGGTGATCCGCCCGCTGAGCGGCGTAAAGGGGTTGGGCGGGTAAACTGCTGGCGGGTTTGGCGGTGATGCGGTCAGTTCACGGGCAACGGTCGCGGCATGACCTTGAAGGATGATAATCCGATTGTGGTCGCCGGTCACGATCACCGCGCCATCGGCGCTGCCGCCCAGGCTCACCGCCCGCTCGCCGGTTGCAATGGCGATCTGACCGGCACGCAACGCTTCGCGCAGCAGGTCGAGATCGGCAGGGGTGTAGACGCCGGATATGAAGCGCTCGATCACCCCGGCGAGTGATGGCTTGGGGGTGGCAGGTAACGCGGGCAACGCAGCCAGCGCCGCCTGCAATAACCGCAACGCCTCAGCGAAATCGCGGCGGAGCGCGGTTATCTCAGCGGCAATCGTATCGGTGTTGTCCTTCACTGCCGCAATATCGCGACTCTCGCTCAGCGCCCGCAGTTCCGGTCGCGCATCCAGTTCTGCCTCCAGCATGCGCAGGAAGTCGGCGGCGACGGTCGCGGCTTGGGCGTGGTGCGTCGGGTCGGCGCGGTGCAGTTGCGCTGCCCACAATGCAGCCATGCGCGCCGGATCGGGTTGCCCCCGCCGGGCGAGCAGCCGGGACAGCAGTTCAACGACCTCCGGTTGGGTCAAAAAGTGCTGATCGAACAGCGCGGCAGCCCATGCCGGATGTTGCTGCGTGAAATCGGTACAGGCGCGAGCCAGCGCGATCTGAAATCCATGCCGTTCGGGATCGATGCGCAGAACCGCGCGCACCCGTTCGGTCAGCCCGCTCTCCTGGAGCAGGAGGTTGAATACGGCTTCAGCGACGGCAGCGAAGAGCGTGTCGAACATGCAAAGACCTTACCGATCAATCGCTGTGATGAACGGATGCGCTGTGTGCGCATGCATAGAATCTACCACAAAAAGGTCATGTTACGTGATTGCTCGCGTCTCTCCTGGGAACGCGAGCGGCTCGACCACGCTCTCAGGGGCGCGGCGGGGCACGGCAGACCGTGCCCGTACGGGTCGCCCGCGCGCTCTGGGGGGTGGCGGGGCACGGCAGACCGTGCCCGTACGGGTCGCCCGCGCGCTCTGGGGGGTGGCGGGGCACGGCAGACCGTGCCCGGAGGGGTTGCCCGTGCTCCCAGGGGCGCGGCGGGGCACGGCAGACCGTGCCCGTACGGGTCGCCTGCACTCCCCGGGGGGTGGTGGGGCACGGCAGACCGTGCCCGTACGGGTCGCCCGCGCGCTCCGGGGGGTGGCGGGGCACGGCAGACCGTGCCCGGAGGGGTCGCCTGCGCGCTCCGGGGGGTGGCGGGGCACGGCAGACCGTGCCCGGAGGGGTCGCCTGCGCGCTCCGGGGGGTGGCGGGGCACGGCAGACCGTGCGCGGAGGGGTCGCCCGCGCGCTCCGGGGCGTGGTGGGGCACGGCAGACCGTGCCCGTACGGGTCGCCCGCGCGCTCCGGGGGGTGGCGGGGCACGGCAGACCGTGCCCGTACGGGTCGCCCGCGCGCTCTGGGGGGTGGCGGGGCACGGCAGACCGTGCCCGTACGGGTCGCCCGCGCGCTCTGGGGGGTGGCGGGGCACGGCAGACCGTGCCCGGAGGGGTTGCCCGTGCTCCCAGGGGCGCGGCGGGGCACGGCATGCCGTGCCCGTACGGGTCGCCTGCACTCCCCGGGGGGTGGTGGGGCACGGCATGCCGTGCCCGGAGGGGTCGCCTGCGCGCTCCGGGGGGTGGCGGGGCACGGCAGACCGTGCCCGGAGGGGTCGCCTGCGCGCTCCGGGGGGTGGCGGGGCACGGCAGACCGTGCGCGGAGGGGTCGCCCGCGCGCTCCGGGGCGCGGCGGGGCACGGCAGACCGTGCCCGTACGGGTCGCCCGCGCGCTCTGGGGGGTGGCGGGGCACGGCAGACCGTGCCCGTACGGGTCGCCCGCGCGCTCTGGGGGTGGCGGGGCACGGCAGACCGTGCCCGGAGGGGTTGCCCGTGCTCCCAGGGGCGCGGCGGGGCACGGCATGCCGTGCCCGTACGGGTCGCCTGCACTCCCCGGGGGGTGGTGGGGCACGGCATGCCGTGCCCGTACGGGTCGCCCGCGCGCTCCGGGGCGTGGTGGGGCACGGCAGACCGTGCCCGGAGGGGTCGCCTGCGCGCTCCGGGGGGTGGCGGGGCACGGCAGACCGTGCGCGGAGGGGTCGCCCGCGCGCTCCGGGGCGTGGTGGGGCACGGCAGACCGTGCCCGTACGGGTCGCCCGCGCGCTCCGGGGGGTGGCGGGGCACGGCAGACCGTGCGCGGAGGGGTCGCCTGCGCGCTCCGGGGGGTGGCGGGGCACGGCAGACCGTGCGCGGAGGGGTCGCCCGCGCGCTCCGGGGGGTGGCGGGGCATGGTCTGCCGTGCGCGGAGGGGTCGCCCGCGCGCTCCGGGGGGTGGCGGGGCACGGCATGCCGTGCGCGGAGGGGTCGCCCGCGCGCTCCGGGGGGTGGCGGGGCACGGCAGACCGTGCCCAGAGGGGTCGCCTGCGCTCCCTGGGGGGCGGCGGGGCACGGCATGCCGTGCCCGTACGGGTCGCCTGCACTCCCCGGGGGGTGGTGGGGCACGGCATGCCGTGCGCGGAGGGGTCGCCTGCGCGCTCCGGGGGGCGGCGGGGCACGGCAGACCGTGTCCGGAGGGGTCGCCCGCGCTCCCCGGGGCGTGGTGGGGCACGGCATGCCGTGCCCGGAGGGGTCGCCTGCGCGCTCCGGGGGGTGTGCTGTTCCAACGCTCAACGCTCCACAACCTGTGCTATACTATTTCGCGCCAGACGACATTGCCTCCAGGGTTTCTGTTGATCGATTGCTGAACGTTCTGACCGTGGGGTTGGTGAAGGTTGAGTTCGTGCGGGCTGAAGCCCTTGCTGAGGGTGTGAAAGTCATCCGCGCGTGCGGGCTGAAGCCCTTGCTGAGGGTGTGAAAGCCCCTGCGGGGCTGGGGCATGCGCCGTGCGTTGCCCGCGCGTGCGGGCTGAAGTGCGGGCTGAAGCCCTTGCTAAGGGTGTGAAAGCCCCTGCGGGGCTGGGGCATGCGCCGTGCGTTGCCTGCGCGTGCGGGCTGAAGCCCTTGCTGAGGGCGTGAAAGCCCCTGCGGGGCTGGGGCATGCGCCGTGCGTTGCCCGCGCGTGCGGGCTGAAGCCCTTGCTGAGGGTGTGAAATCCCCTGCGGGGCTGGGGCATTTGTTATGCGTCACTTGCAGCAGGTGCGTCGGGTTGATCGAGCCCGCAGGGCTTGCCCGATCTCAGGCAGGGCTTCAGCCCGCCTGAGATGTTGAATCTGATTTCGGAACTCACCAACATCCGTGCCAATCCGTGTTCTATTTCAGCTATCCAGGGCAACTCGTCGCATCCGTGCCGATCCGTGTTCTATTTCGGCTATCCAAAAAGATGAAAAGGAGGAGCGCGATGGCAACAATCGGTCGCGAGACGACGATCAGCTGGCTTGGACATGGCACGTTTCACATTCTGACTCCCGGAGGAAAGAAGGTGCTCATTGACGCCTGGGTTGACGGCAACCCGTCCTGCCCCGACGAGTGGAAACAGCGCGTGCGGAGCGAAGGTCTCGATGTTATCTTCCTGACCCACGGGCATTTCGATCACATTGCCGATATTCTGGCGCTGGCAAACGAAACGAGCGCAACCATCGTCGGGCAGTTCGACATTACTTCCTGGATCGCATCGAAGGGTGTCAGCCAGGATCGCCTGGTCGGGTTCAACAAAGGCGGCACCGTCGAGGTGGCCGGTATCCGCGCCACGATGACCCACGCGACCCATAGCAGCACGTTTACTGACAATGGCGTGATCGTGCCGATGGGCACCGAAGCGGGGTACGTGCTGCGGATGGAGAATGGGTTCACCATCTACCACACCGGTGATACTGCCGTGACCATGGATATGCAGATCATCGGCGACCTGTACCATCCCGAACTGGTCATCCTGCCGATTGGCGATCATTTCACCATGGATCCCATGCAGGCGGCGTATGCGCTGAAATTGATCCGTCCAACATTCGCGATTCCCGAACACTACGGCACCTTCCCGATCCTGCGCGGGACGCCGGATCAACTGCGCGAGCAGTGCAATGCCTTCGGCGTGAACGTCACCGTCATCGATTTGAAGCCCGGCGAATCGGTCAGTTGATGACCGTGGCTCGCCCGTTTGTGAGGTTTGCATGAAATTGCTTATTCCGCAGGCGCTCGCTCCTCTGCTCGAACCACGCCTGGCGGAGATCGCGCCTGACCTGTCGGTGGTGCGTTTTGATGATCAGGGCGAACCGGATGGCGACATCAGCGATGCGACCATCCTGGTTCGCTGGTGGACGCCGATGAGTGTTCTGCGCACGACGCTTGCGGCAGCCCCCGGATTGCGCTGGATCCATACGCCGAGCGCTGGCGTTGAGCATCTGCTCATTCCCGAAATCCTGGAACGCGACATTGTCCTGACGAACTCGGCAGGCGCCCAGGCCATCCCGATCGCTGAGTTCGTCATGATGTACATGCTGAACCATGTCAAACGCGCGTTCGACCTCAGGGCGCTGGCGCCCGATGAGTGGGAGCGTGGCGAAGCCATTCCGTGCGATGAGTTGTTCGAGCGCACGCTGCTGATCATCGGCTATGGGCATATCGGCGCGGAGATTGCAAAACGGGCGCGCAGTTTCGGTATGCGGGTGCTTGCCAGTCGTCGCCGCCCTCAACCAACCACCGATGTCGATCTGATCGTCGGTGAGCACGGCTGGCGCGATCTGCTCCCGCAGGCGGATTTCGTCGTGCTCGCTACACCGTTGACTGCTGCGACCCGTGGTATGTTCGACGCCGACGCTTTCGCGCGGATGAAACCGGACGCCTACCTGATCAATATCGCGCGCGGTCAGATTGTCGATACCGATGCGCTGCTGGACGCGCTCCACAGTGGCCGCATCGCCGGCGCGGCGCTCGACGCGCTGCCCATCGAGCCGCTCCCGCCTGACCATCCGCTCTGGAAGGCGCCCAACACCTGGATTACGCCGCATATCTCGTATGCGTCACCGCGTACCCGCGAACGCATCATCAACATATTCTGTGAGAACCTGCACCGCTATCTGCGCGGCGAACCGCTGCTGAATGTGGTGGATAAACAGGCGGGATACTGAGGTTGCACCGTTTATCTCTCAATGCGACAGGAGCCGATGATGCTCACTCCAACGCCAACGCGCGGCGATACGTCGTGGTTCGTCCGTGATCGCTTCGGCATGTTCATTCACTGGGGATTGTATGCGCTTGCAGCACGCCATGAGTGGGTCAAAAGCCGCGAGAAGATCGACGACGAAACGTATCAGCGCTACTTCGACCATTTCGATCCCGATCTCTACGATCCGCGCGTGTGGGCGCGCGCCGCGCGCGAGGCGGGGATGAAGTATGTGGTGATCACGACCAGGCACCACGAGGGGTTCTGCCTGTGGGATACGCACTATACGGCGTATAAGGCGCCCAATACCCCGGCAAAACGCGATCTGCTGAAACCGTTCGTCGAGGCGTTCCGCGCCGAAGGATTGCGCATCGGCTTTTACTACTCCCTCATCGACTGGCATCATCCCGATTTTCCGATCGATATCTACCATCCCCTCCGCGACCACCCCAATGTCGCCGAATTGAATGCCGGTCGTGACATTCGACGATATGCCGCATATATGCGCAATCAGGTGCGCGAACTTCTTACCGGCTACGGACCGGTGGACATCATCTGGTTCGACTTCTCCTACCCCAACCGCGCGTACAACGGTCTGCCGGGCAAAGGACGCGCCGATTGGGAGAGTGAGGCGCTGTTGCGGCTGGTGCGCGAACTGGCGCCGGATATTATTGTCAATAATCGTCTCGATCTGCCAACCGAGTTCGCCGATGTGCATACCCCTGAACAGTTTCAACCGCGTGAATGGGTGCATGTCAACGGCGAACCGGTGGTGTGGGAGACGTGCCAGACATTCAGCGGCTCGTGGGGCTACCACCGCGACGAGATGACCTGGAAAAGCCCGGAACAACTCATTCAGATGCTGATCAACTCGGTGGCTTGCGGCGGAAACCTGTTGATGAATGTTGGTCCCACCGCGCGCGGCACGTTCGACGACCGGGCAATGGCCGCGCTCAAGGTCTATGCCGACTGGATGCGCCTGCATAACCGCTCGATCTATGGCTGCACGCAGAGCGAGTTCGCCGCACCGACCGACTGCCGCCTGACGCAAAATGGGAAACGGCTCTACCTGCACATCTTTTCCTGGCCCTTCCGCCATGTGCATCTTGACAGCATGGCAGGCAGGGTGGAATATGCGCAACTCCTCCACGATGCCAGCGAGGTGAAACTGCTCGAGCCGGGCAGGCACAGTGAATGGAGCATCGCTGAAACTGCCGCCGATACGCTGACACTGGAATTGCCGGTGGCCAAACCCAGGGTAACGGTGCCGGTGGTAGAATTGTTCCTCCGTTGAGGCGGTTGTTTCCGCAGGGAAGGGTGTATGCGCCACGGGTACGTTCTGGGCATTGATGCTGGCGGTTCCAAAACCCACGCACTGATTGCCGATCTGGAAGGGCGTGTCGTCGGTTGGGGGCAGAGCGGACCCGGCAACTGGGAGGGTGTGGGTCTCGACGGCGCTGCAGCGGCGTATGCACAGGCAGTCGATGCGGCGCTGGAGGTGGCGGGCATTTCCCGCGATGCGCTGATCGCTGCCGGATATGCGCTGGCAGGTCTCGACTGGGAGAGTGATCATGATCGTCTCACGCCGGTGGTGACGCGCCTGGGCGTACCCGGTCCGTTCATCCTGGTGAATGATGCGTTTGGCGCCCTGCGCGCCGGTTCTGCCGATGGATGCGGCGTTGTCGTCATCGTGGGCACGGGTTCGACCGTCGCCGGACGAAATCGTCGCGGCGATACCTTTCGCACCTTCGGTTTGGGAATGGTGTGGGGCGACTTTCACGGCGCCACCGGGCTGGTGTGGGAAGCAACCCGCGCCATCGGGCACGCCTGGATCGGACGCGGACCGGCGACGGCGCTGACCGATGCTTTTGTCCAGGCGTATGGCGCTGCCGGTCTGCTCGATCTGGTTGAACGGGTCTCGCGCGGCGCGGCGCCGCACCCCGATGGACGACTCGCGCCGCTGATCTTCGCAACCGCAGATGCAGGGGACGAGGTTGCCTGTCGGATCGTTCGTCAGGCGGGTGAGGACCTGGGACAGACGGCGGCAGCGGTCGTGCGTAAACTCGGTCTCGGCGCTGAACCATTCGACCTGGTGCTCGCCGGCGGCGTCTTTCGTTCGCGGAATACGCTCCTGATCGAAACGCTTGCCAGCCAGGTGCGCCTGGAGTCTCCGGCGGTACGTGTTGTGCTGCTCGAAGCGCCGCCTGTGGCGGGAAGCGTCCTGCTGGCGTTCGATGCTGCCGGTCTGCCAACGCCGCCTGCGCTCCGTGAGCGGTTGCTGGCGGAAGCGCATCACCGGTTCGATATGCTTCAGAGAGGAATACCGCAATGACCGTCATTGCACTGATCGGCACGGGAAGAATGGCAACCGGACTGGGAACCGGCTGGGCGCGCGCCGGTCATCAGATCGTGTTCGGCTCACGCACACCCGCCGAAAAACAGCACCTGACCGCAGATCTTCCCGGCGCCCGGGTGACTGACTACGCCGGGGCGTTGGAGGACGCAACGGTTGTCGTGATCACGCTGCCCTACCGTGAAGTGGCGCCGTTTTGTCGCAGCCACGCTGCGATGCTGCGTGAACGGTTGGTGATCGACATTTCCAACCCGTTTGACAATCTGCCCGACAATCGCATTGCCGGCGCTGAAATCACCCGCGACGCCATCGGTCCTGGCGCACGGGTCGTGGCGGCATTCAAAACCAATTTTTCGACCACGCTGCTGACGCCCTTCAACGCCGATGGCATCCAGCGCGATGTGTTCTACGCCGGCGATGATGAAGCAGACAAACGAATCGTCGCCGGTCTGATCGCCGACCTTGGATTCCGACCGGTCGATTGCGGCGGATTGCACAACGCGCGCATCCTCGACGGCATGGTTCCCCTGATCATCGAACTCGACAACCGGTACGGTGGCGCGTGGCAGACGACATGGAAACTCCTGCCCTGACCATCCGCCGGTATGCCTGTGCGCTGGCGATCATGCTGCTGGCGGCATGCAGTCAACCCGGTGCAGCGCCGCCAACACCGGCGCCTGCTCCAACGGTTGCGCCGACAACGCCGGCAACGCCGCTGCCTTCGCCGACCGCTCCACCGACCGCAACGCCGCCACCCACACCCACTCCGGCGCCCGAACCGCTGACGGTGTGGGTGGCGGCTGACGAAGCGCACCGCGACGCACTGACCCGCCTGCTCACCGACGCCGCTGCCGAAACCGGCGTTCCGGTCCGCATCATGAGCGGCAGCCCCGACGCCATGATCGCCCGGTTGCGCGTTGATCAACTCGACGGGCGCCCGCCGCCAGACCTGATCTGGGGGAACGGCAATGACCTGGCAATCCTGCGCACGATGGGGCTGATTCAGGCGACGCGTCGGACGGCTTCTCCCAACGACACGCTGCCCGCTGTCATCACCGGCGCCACTACCGACGGTCAACAGTGGGGTGAGCCGGTTGCGGCGCAGGGATTCTTGCTGCTGCTCTACAATCGGAAACTCGTGGAACATCCGCCGCGCACCGTCGATTCACTGATCGCCACTGCGCGTGCCAACACTGGCGGCAATCGGGTCGGACTGGTCGCCGGATGGACCGAAGCGCGCTGGTTTGCGTTGTGGCTGGATATGACCGGTGGAACGATGCTTGATGCTGATGGGATGCCGCTACTCGACACACCCGCAGTTATCGCAGCGCTCGATCTGCTGCGCACCATGCGACGGTATGGACCGACATCCCCCTCGACCTATGACGAAGGCGCACGGTTGTTCCGTCGCGGCAGGGCAGCGCTGGCAATCGACGGCGACTGGGCGCTGGAGAGTTATCGCGGATTGACCGAGACGCTGGAGTTGGGCATTGCGCCGCTGCCGTTGACCAGCCGCGGAACGCCAGCGACAGCGCCGCTGACCGGCGTCTACCTGATGTACGGCGCCGCGCTCGACGCCTCACGCCTGGCACAGGCGGAAGCGCTTGCACAGACCCTGCGCGAACCGGCATGGCAGGCGCGCATTGCCCGCGACACAGGGATGCTCCCGGCTTCCATCGCTGCACTGAGCGACCCGGCGGTCACTGACGATCCGGCGCTTGCCGCCGCAGCGCAGTACGCCAGAAACGCACCCGGCATCCCGCCCGACCGCCCGATCCGCTGCGCCTGGGATGCTATCGAAGCGGCGCTCTCCCCGTTTTTGCTTGGCAAACGCACCGCCGCCGAAACCGCATCAGCGATGCAACAGCGCGCCGACGCCTGTGCACGTCAGTAGTCACTGCTCGACCTGCACATTGACCCCGCCATCCGAAATGACCTCCACCCCGGCGCGGGTCGCGCGGAAATCCACCCGCCGCTCGCCGACCCGCAGGTTCCGCACCTCGACCATCGAGAGCCAGGGGGGCAGGTGCGGCGCAAGCCGCAGCGTATTTGCGAACGCATCGACCTCCAGCCCCAATATGCTCTGCACAATCAGCAAGCCTGTGCCAGCAGCCCACGCCTGGGGACGGCAACTGACCGGATATGGAACAGGGCTATCGAACATGCCTGGCTCGCGGTCATACCCGCACATCAACTCAGGCAGGCGGCACAGATGAACATGGGATGCAGCCTCAAGCAGACGACCGGCAATCTCGTTCGCCTGGTCACGGAACCCGCTGCGCGCCAGACCCCACAGGATCAGGGAATTGTCGTGGGGCCAGACACTGCCGTTGTGATAACTCATCGGATTGTAATTCGGGTCTGCCGCACTGCGCGTGCGCACCCCCCAACTCGACAGCATATCGGGCGCAACCAGGCGCGCTGCAACCTGCGCGGCGCGTTCCGGCGTCAGAATGCCGCACAGCAACGCATGACCCGGATTGCTGGTCACCTCGCGGACAGGACCCTTGCCGACCTCGATTGCCTGGGCATAGAAGCCTTCTTCAGCCAGCCAGAAATCGACGTTGAAGCGCTCTTTCAGGGTGGCGGCGCCGGCGCGCACCTCCGCCGCGCGATTGTGATCTCCCATCAGTTCCAGCAGATCGGCCATCCACGTTCTGGCAGCATACGCATATGCCTGCACCTCCACCAGCGCCAGCGGCGGCGTTGCGAGCGTCCCATCCGGGTGCACCACCGAGTCGCGCGAGTCCTTCCACCCCTGGATGCGCAACCCGGCTGATGAGCGTGGCTCGAATGCGATGTATCCATCCCCATCCGCATCGGCATAGAGGTCCATCCAGTCGAGTGCAAGCAGCGCAGCCGGCAGCAGATCATGGTACAGCGCTTGATCGCCGGTCCAGCGCACGGTCGTGGCGAAGAGCATCAAAAAGAGCAGTGTCGAATCGATACTGCCGTAGTACGGATTGAACGGCGCACTATTGGTATTGGCAAGCTCACCGAAGCGCATCTCGTGGAGAATCTTGCCAGGTTGCTCATCGCGCCAGGGGTTATCCTGTGTCCCCTGATGCTCTGCCAGGTAACGCAACGTTCCCCGCGCAAGATCAGGGTGAAACCAGAGTGTCTGGAGACTGGTAATCAGCGAGTCGCGTCCAAAGGGCACGGCAAACCAGGGAATGCCGGCAACCGGCAGGAGAACATCGCCAAAACGGGCGGTCAGCGCACGGAGGTCATAACTGCTGCGCCGCAACAACCGGTTGAGCGTCGGATGATCGGTCATCACCATCGCCGTGGCATCGTCCCACGCCTGGTACGAAGCACGCACCTCGTCCAGCGCCTGCTCAAATGTCAGATCACGTTCACTTCCCGGATGTCCGGTTGCGTGGATCGAAGGCGTCATCGTCAGTGTCACGCTCCACGTGGCGTGGGGCGCCAGTTCGACCCGCCAGTGCACCTGTGCGCGCGCCGGCGTCGGCAACTGACGCAGACGCCGCGATCCTTCACCCTGCGGACCACGCGAAGGCGGCGGCGCCTCAGCACCGAGGATGTCCACCGTATCGGGGATCGCGCTCAGGTCAATATCAGTGACGCGCACAACCTCATCGGCGCCGCGATAGACGAACCTTAACCGATCACCCTGATAATCGACCGGTTCAATCGTTCCGCGAGGACCGCCGGCAAAGCCGCGCACCAGGAAGATGTCGGCGAAATCGACCGCCATCTCGATAGTCAGATCAAACGCAACCGGCGTGCGGTTGTAGTTGGTGAGCGTGAGCCGCTCGAACACCGCATCGCGCACCACCCGCTCGCGTCGCACCGCTATCGTCTGACGGTCAATGCCGCCTTCTGCGCTTCGCAGTGCGCCGTTCGTCAGCAAACAGACCGCGTGATAGACATGCTCATCGTTCCAGGATAGCAACTCGAGCGGTTGACCGTCGAGGCGCACCTGGAGCGCGCTGAGATGGCGCGTATCGTAGAAATAGAGACCCAACGGCGTATCCTCGACAGGAATATCGCCATCGTGACGGCTGATGATGAACGTGTGATTGTCCGAAACGACAAGGTATTCCACAGCGCCTCCGCTGTGCACGACACCATAAGCACAGGCGCCCTCCGAATATCGCACCGTCAGCGACGAAGGAATGCGCGTGTGCAATCGCAGAAACAAAAAAAGCCTCTTCAACGAGGCAAGAGTATATATGGGTGTGGGGTGCCTGATGGGTCTCGAACCCACAACCTCCTGAGCCACAGTCAGGCGCTCTGCCGTTGAGCTACAGGCACCACAGCGCTTGTAGTATAGCACAGCGTGCACAAAGCGTCAAACCAGTCCCAATTGGTGATAGTTGCGTTGTTTCAACCCGTCGTTGTTGAACATCCCACATACACGGTTTCATACAGGCGGTATAAGAGAAGCAAGCGATCGGGCGTCTCTGCGGCACGGTGGTAGCGCCCGGTCGCATCAACGTTGCGCGCGTTCCATGGAGGTCATATGAACCCCGCATCCCATCAGACGCAGTCGCTCTGTCCTGTCTGTGGCGCGCCTCAGCCGGGCGCCGCCCGATTCTGCTCACGCTGCGGTCATCCGCTGACCCAACCGCCTCAGACATTCGAGATGCTGGTTACCCAGAACAACGCCCCACCGATGCGCGTACCCATCCCCGCCGCAACCGTTACCATCGGTCGGGCGCACGACAGCACCATCCTGATCAGCGATCCAAAGGTTTCACGACGCCATCTGCAACTGACCTGGAACGGCGCGGCGTTCGTCGCTGAAGATGTCGGCAGCAGCGGCGGGACGCTTCTGAACGGCATGCCGTTGCGCAGCCCGACGATCCTGCGTCCGGGAGACACGCTTTCGATTGGAGATACCATCCTGCGGTTGGAGATCGCGTCAGGCACAGCAACCGTGCTGGCGCCTCCGCGTGAACAGGCGCCCTCTGTGCCGCAGACGCCGACCACGCCCGCCCATCTCCAGCCACCTGCATCTGCATCTGCGCAACCTGCTGCACTGCCGCCCTATCAACCGCCTGCATCTGCGCAACCTGCTGCACCGCCACCTTATCAACCACCCGCATATGGGCAACCTATCACACCGCCGCCCTATCAGCCGCCTGCATCTGCACAACCTGGTGCACCGCCATCTTATCAACCACCCGCATATGGGCAACCTGTCACACCGCCACCCTATCAATCGCCTGCGTCTGGGCAACCTGGTGCGCTGCCGCCCTATCAGTCGCCTGCACCTGCATCTGCGCAACCTGCCGCGCCGCCTTACCAGCCGCCGTATCGTCAGGAACCGGTTGGCTTTCCGCCGCCTCCAGCGACACCTGCCGCGCCGCCATATCCGGGAATGGCGCAGATCCCGGTGTCGCCGCCGCCCCGTCGTTCATCACACATCGGCATCATCCTCGGCATTGTGGCGGTGTTTCTGCTGATCGGAGGAGGCGCAGCCGTGGTGATCCTCGGTCCGTGGCGCAGCCCCCTTGGACCCGTCGCGCCCCCATCTTCTGATCAAGAACAGCCGGCGCCGCTGACCATGACCCTCACGCCGCAGGAACAGACTATCGTTGCTCCCGATGGTCAACCGCACACCGACAGTCATGGCGCCAGCCTGATCGTGCCATCTGACATCCTCGAGGAAGCGGCGCATGTCGAACTGATCGCAAGCAGCGCCCAGGGAACGCTCGCTGATGCGCTGAGCCAGGACTTTACCATCGAAACGCCTTTCTACGCCATCGTTGCCGACAACGACGGGCGCGGGCGCGCGTCGCTGACACTGCCAGCCGCCAGTCCTGATTCGCGTGTCGCGGTTGTGATCGATACCACCTATCTGGCGATCCTCGATACGCAGCCGGTCAACGGCGTACTGCACGTCGAAGCCGCTGTGACACCCAAAACGTTGCCCGATACACCGGCGCCCGGCACAACGCGCGATGGCTCGATCCACTACGTCGTTCTCCGCGCAAAGTCTGGCAGTGCTGCATCGCCTGCCGGCACGGGCAGCGCACTGGGGCTGAACCTTGCGCCGCGCCGCGCCTATGCTGCTGAAGCGTCCCAGACAAACACATATATACCTTGATTGCTAGTTCATGTTCGTACAGATGAGTGCAATGAGCGTTGCGTGCACCTTCAGTTCAAACCCGGCATTGGCGCCTGCCGTCAAGCGTCCAGCGCCCATCTTCTCCAGTTGACTGTTGACCGTTCGTCATCTCGATGCCACGACGATGCGCGCGCAATTCGATGTCGTCCATAAACCAGGCGTGCGGACGCATGTTCGCCCGGCGCACTGGAACCAGGCGCACCCCCGTCTCCGCCAGGATGCTCGCCGCATCAGCGGCGCTGTTGCGGCGAATAATTATTCGCCGCTACGCCCAACCGCCGCGCCCCAGCGGGCAGGCCATACGCCAGTTCATGCACGGGTGTCAGGTCATGCACCCCTGCGGGCAGCATCTGAACGCGCACGGGCACGCCATCCGGGCGGCAGACCAGATGCACACGCCATCCAAAGAACTTCTCCCGTTTCGCCGCGCACTACCCGCAGCATTCGCGCCCCGGCGCCTTCCGACCGCGCCGGGCGCGCACACGACGGCAGACTGGCAGGGGGAGGCTATCGATGATGAACACGTCGCCCGTGGTGAACACCTCCCCCAACACGTCCGGAATCCAGACCATCCAATCAGCGAGCTGATGGAGGCGACGATTGAAGCGCGCGACGCTGATCCGCCCCGACAGATAGCCGCACCCGTGCATGATCTGCACCGCCCGTTCGTGATGATTGCCAACATACTTGGCGGCGACGACGGCAATCGTCAGAATCTCGGAGTCGGGGACCTGCGCCCGCACATCACTGCGATGCCCCAGGCGTTCCATCAACGTGTCAATCACGACAAAAGCGGCTATTATCGGGCGAGCGTCCATCGGCTCCTCCTGGCGATGATGTTGGTTGGGCAACCGCGATCGTGCCAGAGGTGTCGGTGGTCGTCAACTAGCAATCAAGGTATATATGTCATGCCTGGCGCTCTTCACCCGCAGCAGTCAACGCTGCCGCACAGATGGCAGGGTCTACGTGATGTGGCTGGGCGAAGCGCTTTTGGAAACAACCCACGTTGATGCGATCATTGCCCAGACGAGCGGAATCATGAAAGCGTATGCAGACAAAGGATTCACTGCCGCCGGGTCGAACGCCTCTCTCTGGATCGTTGTGGATCGGTCCGTTTCAGCCCCCCAGTACAGTATCAGGAGCGAGGTCATTTATCTTCCGCTGGATAGCGCTACTTCGATCACCGGCGATAAAGCGCGACGTGAACTGGCGCATGAACTGTTCCACTGGATTCAGGACGAAGCATATGCCATGACCGCTGCCGCACTTTCCGGCGCGAAGACGTGGTGGTTGGAGACGACCGCCGAAAATGGTGTCTTCCTGATCGACAACGGGGCGCTGGAGTACAACCTGCACCACTACGGTCAGACGACTGTCAATGGGGCAATGCTTGGATTTCAGGCGGCACCGTTCACCTGGGGGCGGAACGATGAGGCGCGCTACATTCATGCCCAGCTACTCAGGGTGAATATGTGCGAGTACAGCTGCCCGATCAGCGAGAGGGACATGATCTGGGCGATCAATCGGGGAAGATACCCATTGGACAATGCGGACACTCAGGCAAAAATCCGCGCCAATCTGGACGATTACGCGCGCTACCTGCTCGGCGCGGCGCCTGAACGGACGAACACCTCCATCCCGCTCCACGAAACCGTCCGTGTTGGCGATGCGTTTGGCGACATCATTCAGATTTCGCGCACGCCGGAAAGCGAATTCTCGCTGAGCACCAGTTCGAGCGCGCCGCAGATCGTGCAGGAAACGCCCGACGGTCGCCCCCCTGAATACCACATCAATGCTGCTATTGAACAGGGAGGGGTTTATCCGCTCCAGGTCATCAGTGGTCAAAGTGTTCAGCGCGGACACCCCGGCTGGCCCGTGATGCTCTTGATCGAACCGGGCATCGAGTTATTCTACCGTCAGGGTGACGAGCCGGTGAAGCATCACGACGGACAGGATCAACTCATTCTGGGTCCCATCCACCGAACAATGGGCTACCCGATAGTGCGAGTCGTGGCGCTTGGACGCAATGAGTCGAACACCTTCAAAGCAACCGTGCGCATCGTCGATCTTCAGGGGGATTGGGTGTTGATCCCGGGCAAGATGATCAGGAACGCGGTGGTCTGCACCCCCGACGGCGGCTCTCCCACGAGCGATACATCGGGAACTCCCGATGCCTTTCTCGCTGCCACAGGAGTGTATGAGTGGGATGGACCCAATAAACTGATCTTTACGATGGACCCCTCCACCCTTCCCCCGGAATACACAACCGTACCCTTCGAACTGGAAGGGTCGGTGGTAATCGGTCCCGACAACATTCGGGGCAGGCAGCGCCTTGCCATTCATGATCCGGCAGTGAGCGGCGCACACCCGGCGACGGCGGCACTGGCGTTTCCACTGATCGGGGCGCTGGTGTGGAGTTCGCGCCGGCGCATCATCCTGGCGCTGGTTCTGCTGCTGACCGGCGCCCTGCTTGCCGGGTGCGTCGGTATCGGCGTCACCGGCAGCGTCGAGACCGACTACACGCTCACAAAGCTCGAATACATCGGCAAGGGTGATGTACCGGGCGAGCCGATCTGGCGCATCAGCGGGGGAACAGCAACAACCAGCATCGATCTGACCATTACCACCAAGGTAGCAGACCCTTTCAGCGATAAGCCGCCGGAAGAGCAGGTGATACAGTGTAAAGGGCAGGTAGAGACCGAAACGGTCATCGAAATCTACAAAGACGGCGTGTTCACCCCGTCGGACATAAGCGGGGCATCAGGGCAGGAGTATCGGCACGGACGCCTGTTGTTGGAGCAACAACCTCGCAGGAGCGCTGTGATCCATCGACGCACATGATTGCGCGTATTGGGGAACGCAGCAGCGTCGCACAAACATTGCGCGGCATGCTACAATCGAAGTGCGTGGTTATCAGTAGCACAGCGAGGAAGGCATCGTGTCACTGTCTGCAACCTGCATCCACTGCGGTGCGCCGTTGAGCCGTCCCGGTGCAAAGTTTTGCACCCGCTGCGGTAAACCGCAGGAGACGGCCGCTCCGGTCACGTCAACATCGGCGATTGGGGCTTCTTCACCTGACAGCGCCTCCCAGAAAACCCAGATATTCACGAGCCAGGGATCGACGTCTGCGCCGCCTGCCTACGCTACGAGCGGCGAAGGCGCATCGCAGGGCGGCGCACCGCTCTCAGGACCGCTCCTGATCGTTCAGGATGTCGGACAAACGTTCGAGGTCGCACTTGGTCAGCAACCGCTCTCCATCGGGCGCGCACCCGATAATGATATTGTCATCACCTCGCGGTTCGTCTCCGGTCGTCACGCGCGGATCGAACCGCATGGCATCGCCCACCAGATCGTCGATATTGGCAGCACCAATGGTTTACTCTTTGAGGGAAAGCGACTTCCCGCCAATACGCCACATGTGCTGGCTGACAGTGATGTCCTGCGGATTGGCGATCCGGCGACCGGTAATTTCGTCACCCTGACCTACCGCAACCCCCAGGCGCCGAAAGTGCAGCAGGCTGCCGCCGTGGCGCGCAGTTACCGCCTCGACCCGACCGACCCGCAGATTACGATTGGTCGTGAAGGATGCGAGATTCTGCTCGACAACCC
Source organism: Roseiflexus sp. RS-1 (assembly GCF_000016665.1). Lineage (NCBI taxonomy): Bacteria > Bacillati > Chloroflexota > Chloroflexia > Chloroflexales > Roseiflexaceae > Roseiflexus > Roseiflexus sp. RS-1. Next base: position 4,924,264 of record NC_009523.1, on the reverse strand, counting down.
GCAGGTGTCGCGTAAACATGCGGTCATCGACCGTGTGAACGGAAAACACGTTCTGCGCGATGTGGGGAGCACTAACGGCACGTTCGTCAACGGGCGACGCATTACCGAGCATACACTGGTCAAAGGCGACATCATTCAGATCGGTGCATTCAAACTGGTCTACACCGGTGAAAGCCTCGATCAGTACGACCAGCGCGGCGCGTTGCGCATCGACGCGCGCAACCTGTGGCGCGAAGTGTCGCGCGACGGCAAAACCCGCATGATTCTGAAGGATGTATCGCTTTCGATTGCACCGCGTGAGTTCGTTGCGCTCGTCGGCGGCAGCGGCACCGGCAAGAGCACCCTCCTCAACGCCCTGTCCGGCTTCGTGCAGGCAACCCACGGCAGCGTCCTGGTCAACGGCGACGATTACTACCGCAATTTCGACGCCTACCGCGCGGTGCTTGGCTACGTGCCGCAGGACGACATCCTCCACCGCACGCTGCCAGTCGAACGCGCGCTCGGGTACGCAGCCGAACTCCGCCTGCCCGCCGATACAGCGCCAGCAGAAATCCGTCAGCGCATCGACCGGGTGCTCGACGACGTCGAAATGACGCCGCACCGCGAAAAACCGATTGAAAATCTGTCGGGCGGGCAGCGCAAACGGGTCAGTATTGGCGCCGAACTGCTGGCTGATCCTTCGCTCTTCTTCCTGGACGAACCCACCTCCGGTCTCGACCCCGGTCTCGAAAAGAAGATGATGTACACCCTGCGTCGCCTGGCGGATAGCGGTCGAACGATTATCCTGGTGACCCACGCAACTGCCAATATCAATGTCTGCGACCACGTCGCCTTCATGTCGGACGGGCGCATGGTGTTTTTCGGTCCGCCAGCCGAGGCGCTCAAGTTCTTCGGTGTGGCAAGCGGCGATTTTGCCGACATCTACACCCGCATCGACGGGCTGGCTGACCCGAATGACCCCGAACGGTGGGCGATTGTGCAACGCGACCTCCAGGCGGAGTATGCCGCCTGGCAGCACCATCATCAGCAGACATCAGGCAACAGCAAACCGACGGTTCCGACGCTCGCGGAATTGTGGGAAATGAAGTTCCGCGCCTCGCCGCAGTATGCCACGTATGTGACTGGACGACTGGCGGAGGCGCCGGCGGGTCCAGTTTCCGGCAGCGCCGGGGACGATGGCGCCACCAAACGACCGGGCGTCTCATCACTGCGACAATTTGGCATCCTGGTGCGCCGGTACTTCGACCTGACCCTGCAAGACCGGCGCAATCTGGCGATCCTGCTGCTCCAGGCGCCGATTATCGGTCTTCTGCTGATGCTCGTCGCCAAAGCGGATGCTATCGTTGGCGAGAACGCCTTTGCGAACGAAGCCAAAAAGGTGCTTTTCATGCTGGCAACAGTCGGCGTCTGGTTCGGCATCATCAATGCTGCGCGCGAGATCACCAAAGAAGCGCCGATATACCGGCGTGAACGTCTGGCAAATCTGCGCATCGGTCCGTATGTCCTGTCGAAGGTGGTAGTGCTGCTCCTGCTGGTGATTCTCCAGAGCGCCGTGCTGCTCGCACTGGTCGGCTTGAAGGTGCAATTCCCTGAGCAGGGGGTGATGCTGCCGATCCAGCTGGAACTGTTCATCACCGCTGTATTGACGTCGCTGGCTGGAATGGCGATGGGGCTGGCAATCTCGGCATTCGCGGCAACGCCGGATCGCGCGATTTCGCTGGTGCCGCTGGCGCTCATCCCGCAGATCATTTTTGCTGGGGTCATTTTCAGTCTTGGGGATGGCATCACGGTTCAGCGCGTCCTCTCGTGGTTGACGATCAGCCGCTGGGCGATGGATGCCTATGGCACCTCGGTCAATATCAACAGCCTGCCGCTGCAACCGGGGATGCTGCGCCTGCCCAATCCACCAGAGGAGTACACCTTCACTCCAACCCATCTGCTCTCACGCTGGGGCATCCTCCTGGGCTACATGGTTGTGTGTCTGGCACTCACCGCCTGGCAACTGCACCAGCGCGACCGGCAACGGTAGTACGGGCGCAGCGCGGTTGCGTCCCTCCGTCGCGCCTCACCCTCGCGCTTGCCCCCGCTGCCGGTCCGGGCGCAGCGCGGCTGCGCCCCTCCGTCGCCCCTTGCCCCCTCCCACCTGCAACCTTCAACGTGCAACGACCTTCCCACTTTCAACCTTCAACCTTCAACGTGCAACGACCTTCCCACTTTCAACCTTCAACCCTCTCGCCTCGCCCCTCTCGCCCCTTGCCTCTATTCTGTGGTACTATACAGAATACTGTATCCGCCTGTCATGCTTTTGAGGAGATAACGATGCGTCTGGTGACCTACCGCGATAGCGAGAGCGTTCACCTGGGTGCATTACGCGGCGACGAGGTCGTGTCGCTTGCCGATGTAGCGCCCGATATGCTGAGTCTGATCGATGCCGGTCCTGCCGGGTTGGAAGCTGCGCGCGCAGCAGTGGAACGCGGTGCAGGCGTACCGCTGAGCGCTGTCACCCTCCTTGCCCCCATCCCGCGTCCGCGGCAGAATGTCATCTGTCTGGGCATGAACTACGTCGCGCACACCATCGAGTCGTACCGCGCACGCGGGCGAGAGCCGAAAATGCCGGAGTACCCGGTTTTCTTCACCAAAGCGGCGCACACCGTGTGTGGACCAGACGACGATATTCCGCTCGATCCGAAAGTGACAAACGAACTGGATTACGAAGTCGAACTGGCATTCATCATCGGTAAAGCCGGGATGAACGTCCCGCGCGATGAGGCAATGGAGTACGTCTTCGGATACACGATCGTCAACGACATTTCGGCGCGTGATCTGCAAAGCCGGCATCAGCAGTTCTTCAAAGGCAAGAGTCTCTATCGCGCCTGCCCGATGGGACCGTGCATCGTGACGACCGATGAGATCCCTAACCCTGCCGGACTCGGCATACGACTGCGGTTGAACGGAGAGACACGCCAGGACTCGCACACCGGAGACCTGATTTTCGATATTCCGGCGATCATCGAGCATCTGTCACTCGGTATGCCGCTGGAACCGGGCATGATCGTTGCAACCGGCACCCCCGCCGGTGTCGGACTCGGTCGCACACCGCCGGAGTACATGCGCCCTGGCGATGTGATGGAAGCAGAGATCGATTCGATCGGCATCCTGCGCAATCGGATTGTTGGCGTCGCATAGGAAAGCCATGTATGTGGTGATTGTCGCCAATGCTCCGTCATTATCGCTCGATCCCTACCGTTCGCTGATCACCGATGCTGATGTGGTGATTGCCGCCGATGGCGGTGCAAACGCGCTGGTAGAAGCACACCTTCGCCCATCGCTGGTGATCGGCGATCTCGACTCGCTCGACGATGCGCGGCTGGCAGCGCTGGCGGCGGACGGCGTCGAACTGCGCCGCTTCCCGCGCGAAAAGGACGAGACCGACCTGGAACTGGCGTTGCTGCACGCTGCTGCCATCGGTGCAGAGCGGATCGACGTTCTCGGTGCCCTTGGCGGGCGCTGGGACCATACCTTCGCCAATGTCGCCATGCTGGCAATGCCAGAACTGTGCGGGCGACAGGTGCGCCTGATCGACGAGCGGCAACGCCTCTTCCTGGTGCGCGATCAGGCGACGCTCGACGGTTCCCCCGGCGACACCCTCTCGCTCCTGCCACTAACGCCAGTGGTACACGGGATCACAACACGCGGTTTGTTCTACGCGCTCCACGATGCGACACTGCACTTCGAACGCGCGCGTGGCGTCAGCAACATCTTGATCGATCCGCCCGGATTTGTTTCACTGCGCGAAGGACTGCTCCTGGTCGTGCAGCACGATGATCGCGGCGCATTGCAGTGGAACGTCGGGCGTTGAGTAGACCGAAATTGATGGTCTTTGAAAAATAACCCGCTATAGCCCGCGCAGGCGGGCTTCGCCTCGCATAGCCGAGGGCTTTAGCCCGACGGCTCGTGCGGGATAGCGGATTTATTTCTCAATCTTTCGGTCGCCGCGTGCCGCGCGCGATAGTGATTGCGGTCATCCGTGGGAAGATAGATACACCGGCGCCGATCCTGTCCACGCTGCACAGCATGTGGCGGATGACCCGGCGATCTGCGAGAGCGCGTCCATTTACGCCGCGAACATGCTCCGCACCCGCGCCACATATTCCTCAATGACCGCGCGTATATCGGCGATATTTTCACGGATCTGCGCTCTGGGGTCGATCTCCTGACTATCCTCGGCTGGCACAAGGATCCACATTGCCAGGTACAATAGCGTGCCAAACCCGTTCAGCAGTGCGAGAAACAGAAAACCCAGACGTACAAACACCGGATCGATGTTCATCGCGCGCGCCACACCGGCGGCGACGCCGCCGAAAATGCGCTCACTGCGTATGCGTCGAAGTGGTCGAGTTTCCATCATCCATCACCACGCAGTACGGTACAATTTCCATGCTCGAACCGTAGCCTGCGCGCTCCTTTCCGCTCATTACGACGCGACTGAGACGGTGAATGTTGCATGGCGACCCATCTCGCCATCCTGCGCGAACCCTACCTGAGCCGCATTCTGATGGGTGTCAAGACCATCGAGTCGCGGTTTTTGCGAATGCGCACCGCTCCGTATGGTCGTGTCGCTGTTGACGATCGGTTGCTTCTGAAGCGTTCCGGTGGACCGATTACAGCGACTGCGCGGGTGGCGAAGGTGGCGCTCTACGATAACCTGACGCCAGCGCGCGTCGCGGCACTGATCGATCAGCATGCCGCCGGACTGTGCCTGGATGACGATGTGCTTGACCGGGTGCAGCACAGTCGCTATGCCGTGCTCATCTGGTTGAGCGACGTTGCGCCGATTGAGCATCCGCCGATCCTGAACAAGCGTGATCGCCGCGCCTGGGTGGTGCTCGAAAGTTGACGCAGTGCAGCGAAAATGCTACCATTCTGCGCAAGTCACGCACGAGCAGGGAGAGGAACAGGCGATGAAGCTGCACGAGTATCAGGCACGCGACATCCTGGCGCGCTACGGCATACCGGTGACCGGTGGCGGTGTCGCCACAACACCGGCGGAAGCGCGCACAATTGCGGAGCAGATTGGCGGTCGGGTGGTTGTCAAAGCGCAGGTATTTGTAGGAGGGCGCGGCAAGGCGGGCGGCGTCAAACTCGCCGATACCCCGGAACAGGCGGAACAGGTCGCCAGCCAGATCCTGGGTATGAACATCAAAGGATTGACCGTTGAGAAAGTGCTGGTTGCCGAAGCCATCACCTACGAGCGCGAGATCTATCTGGGCGCGATTATGGATCGCGCCTCACGACGAATTGTGATGATGGCATCAGCTGAAGGCGGTGTTGAAATCGAAGAAGTCGCCAGGACCAACCCGGAAGCGATCGTCAAAGTGGCGGCGCACCCGATGATGGGGTTGCTCGACTTTCAGGCGCGCGACCTTGCGTATGGCATTGGATTGACTGACGGCAGGCAGGCGCGCCAGTTTGCTCAGATTGCGACGGCGCTCTACCGTGCCTACATGGATGTCGATGCGTCTCTGGCGGAGATCAACCCGCTGGTTGTGCGCGCCGACGGTTCGCTTCAGGCGCTCGACTCGAAGATTGTGCTGGACGATAGCGGGTTGTTTCGCCATCCCGATCTCGAAGCGATGCGCGACTCGTCGGATGAACCGGAAGCCGAGCAGCGCGCCCGCGAGGCTGGCATTACCTACATCAAACTCGACGGCAATATCGGCTGCATGGTGAACGGCGCCGGTCTGGCGATGGCGACGATGGATGTGGTCAAACTGTATGGCGGTGAACCCGCCAACTTCCTCGACATCGGCGGCGGCGCAGGCAAAGAGAAGGTCAAAACCGCCCTCCAGATCATCCTCTCCGATCCGAACGTCAAAGCGGTGATGTTCAACATCTTCGGCGGTATCACCCGTGTCGATGAAGTGGCAAAAGGCATTATCGCCGCCCTCGAAGAAGTCAACACCGACGTTCCCATGATTGCACGACTGGTCGGCACGAACGAGGAAGAAGGTCGGCGCATTCTGGCAGAATCGGCGCTGATACCGGCTGCGACGCTGGCGGAAGCGGCGGAGAAGGCGGTTCAGGCGGCGCAATCACGGTAATTCGGGGTTGTCTTGCGGTCGAGACGTGATATGCCACGTCTCGACCGGATCACGTCGGTGACGGGCGCACATCCATCTGCGGCAACCGCCAGATTGCTGTCGCCAGACGCGCCATCCGCCGCTGACGTTCCGCCAGACGATCAACGGTCCAGTTCTCGTTCTGCTCCGCCACCTCGCGCGTTAACTGAATGGCGCTCTGCATATACACCGGTTTCTTCTCAGCGAAGGGTTTATTTCCTGCCTGGCGGTTGAGGGATGTTTCCAGCAGGGTCAGATTGCCGAGACGGTAGATCCATTCGTCAATCGATTCATCGTCGAAATGTTCCCACCCATCCGACGAATTTTCCGGCAAAATGTGCTCTAACGAGTATGCAGGATTATCCATATCATAGTGATTGTTTGATATTTGTTCTTCAAGCATAAAAAGAATATAGCGCGCCACCTGTCGATTACGCGAAGAAGTTGTTCGTAGCACCTTGTTGGCGAAAGCGTTACGGAATGTTTCATCATCGACATACACCGGTGCGAGAGCGCGTATGACATCGGAAGATTGCTTCAATTCCCCATTGCTTATTCGCTGAGCAATATCGTTGTATACTCGCTCCTGCTCATGGGTCAACATATTGCCAATGACGTTGTAACGAAACGAAACAATACTGACAGCACGCAGGATGCTGGTAAAATCTCCTTCATCGAACACGCGATATGCGGCAAGCAGGAGCGACCATGGCTGGCGAACACTGAACATTCGGAGTTCTCGCACATATCGGCGCTGTGGATCAGTCCATAGACGATCTTCCGGGTTTGCAAGCGCAGCGTAGACAGGTGCGTCAACTTCCATACGCCGCACAAGATCAAACACCTGACCCCTATCCGGCGTTACCGAGCGAATGACTTTGAAGAGTTCTGACTCGCGCACGAGACGCTCACGACTGTTCCAGTGCGTTCGTAAAAAGGCAGGAAAGCTCTCACTTCCCAGTTGGTCGATCATTCGGTTCCAGCGCCGTTCCAGTGCTTCTATCTCCGTTTCGTGCGCTCCACTCTGGTAGATCACTGAAAAGAGATAGTTTTTGAGAAGATCGGTGGGTGAGAGGCGAACACCACGTGCATTGAGTGTTTCAAAAACCTTGAAGGCGTTGAGTTCATCATTGACAGTGATAACTGTGAAGAAAAGTTTGTCGGCTACATCGCTCAAAAACTTTGCCAGAAGAGCACCATCTTGCCGTGTAGCATATTCATCAGTGATCTTCCCGTAGAACCACTCAAAACCTCGCCGCAATAGATGCTCCGACGAGCGTAATCCACGTTGTGGCAATGGTTGTAGAGGAACCAGTCGATCACGGTAGAATGCATCGTTGTTCCGATTGAGCGTCAATTTAGTCTGCGGAACGAGCGTAACCGGGTCAAGATAGCCGATGAAACTGTTCCTCAACTGTTCTGCACGACGACGGTTATCCTCCGGCTGAATGTTGCGTCGCGCCAGATCATCGAGACATTTCAGCACTGCAAGCGCCAGCAGGCTCAACGTTGTCAGGCGCTGCTGTCCATCGATGATATTGAAACGCTTCTGATCCTGCGTTTGCAGCACCAGGTATCCCATGTAGTGCGCCGGTTCTGTGCCATTCAGGGTGTTGAGAATATCCTGCCACAGGTCTTCCCATTCGTCCTGCGTCCAGCTATAATCGCGCTGAAAGAGCGGCACATGGTAGGTCAGGCCGTTTCCCAGCAACTGCCGCAGCGTCATATTGGCGGTGTTGAAGTTAATAACTGACATCGTTGTTCTTCCCGTCGGCGCAGAGGGCGGGATGTGGTATCATACACGCCCAGGTCACGTGGTGTATCCAGACGCTCGCCACGTGATCCATGCTGTGGTTATGTATCGCATCGTTAGTGTACCATACGAGGCTCGTTCATGGCGCGTAAGCGTGCTCTCATTACCGGCATCACCGGGCAAGACGGGTCGTACCTGGCGGAGTTCCTGCTCGAACAGGGGTACGACGTCATTGGCATGATCCGGCGTTCCAGCACGGTCAACTTCGAGCGCATCCGACATATCCAGGATCGGGTGACACTGACTCCGGGCGATCTGCTCGATGAAGTCTCGCTCATCCATATGCTGCGCGAGCATCGCCCCACCGAAGTCTACAACCTGGCTGCCCAGAGTTTTGTCCAGACATCATTCTCACAACCGGTCTTTACCGGTGAAGTGACGGCGCTCGGGGTCACGCGCCTGCTCGATGCTATTCGGATTGTCGATCCTGACATACGCTTCTACCAGGCCAGTTCTTCCGAGATGTTCGGTAAAGTCGTCGAGACGCCGCAGCGTGAGACAACGCCGTTCTACCCGCGTTCGCCGTATGGTGTCGCGAAGGTCTACGGGCACTGGATCACGGTCAACTACCGCGAAAGTTATGGCATGCACGCCAGCAGCGGCATTCTGTTCAACCACGAATCGCCGCGTCGCGGTCTCGAATTCGTGACGCGCAAAATCTCGCATGGCGTCGCACGTATCGCCCTCGGTCTCGACCGGGAACTGCGCCTGGGCAACCTTGATGCGCAGCGCGACTGGGGATACGCTGGCGATTATGTGCGCGCTATGTGGTTGATGCTCCAGCAGGATCAACCCGGCGATTACGTTGTGGCGACCGGACAGACGCACTCGGTGCGGCGGTTCTGTGAACTGGCGTTCGCGTATGCGGGGTTGGATTATCGCGATTATGTTGTCGTCGATGAGCGGTTTTTCCGTCCCGCCGAGGTCGATCTGCTGGTCGGCGACCCATCCCGCGCCCGCGAGAAACTGGGATGGAAGCCGGAAGTCTCCTTCGAGCAACTGGTTGAGATGATGGTCGAGGCTGACCTCCGCATGTTGCGCAGCTTGAAGGAATAGGGCGCTGCGGTCGAGGGCAACGAGTGGCGCTGTGCGGCTACCTCTCGCTCGTTGCGCCCTATTTCTTTGTGTGCTTCAACTGATCGGCATAGATCCGATCAAGCCGGTTCATCTCACGCACGGCGATTGTCTCGATGAAGCGCGGCATATCGCGTACCGGCAAGACCGCCTTGTAGCCAACGCGAAGGAACCGGTGAATGTCGCTCATGCCCAGCATATCTGCAAGCCCGCGCGTGCGGTCTAGCGCGATGCCCATCAGTGGGTTGCGCGTCAGGCGCGCGACGTTGTAGAGCGACTGGCGCACCAGCTCGATCTGGCGGACCCGATCAGCATAATTGTCCGCCAGACGATAGGCGCGTTCATACGTCTCCATATCGAAATCCAGCGGCGCCCCGATGGCGATCAACTGCTCAACAACCTCTTCGTCCAGGCGGTTTGTCAGGTCGAGCAGTTCGAGCACCTGCTCGACATCACGAATAACCACACCAGGGAAACCCTGGACGAGCAGGTGAAGACGGCGCGCCTGCGCATCGCGCGCACTGAAATCGCGTGGACCGTACAGTTCGGTAAAAAAGAACTCGCCAACCAACCGATACTGCGGTTCGGAGGCGAGATCCGCGTAATCGCGGCGGAGTCGGTCGGATTGCAATGCCTGAAGCGCAACCCGATACGGTGCACGGTGTGGCATGGTACCAGATGTTCGCGGAGCAGAACTCCACGCCTTGCTAAGACGCCAGCGCTTCCTCGAAGATGCGCACGGCGTCGCGAATCTGATGTTCCTCGACGATTAACGGCGGAATGAAACGGATGACGTTGTCGTATGGTCCGCAGGTCAACAGGAGCAACCCCCGATCGCGGCATGCCGCCACAGTGCGTTTCGCCAGCGCAGTATCGGGTGTGCCATCCGCCGCCGTCAGTTCGACGCCAACCATCAACCCTATTCCGCGTACATCGCCAATCGATGGAGACTGCGCCTTGATCCGCAACAGTTCTGTTTTCAACAGCACGCCCTGACGCGATGCGTTTTCGACCATGCGCTCTTCACGCATCGCCCGAATCGTGGCGACCGCAGCAGCACACGCGACTGCATTGCCGCCGTAGGTGCCGCCATGCGATCCTGGCTGCCAGCGTTCCATGATGGCGCGCCGTGCAATAATACCAGAAAGCGGAAGTCCTGATGCAATCCCTTTGGCAACCGTCATTATGTCGGGAACGATACCGAAGTGTTCGATAGCGAAGAAACGACCGGTGCGCCCAAATCCGCTCTGCACTTCGTCCACGATCAGGAGTATTCCGTAGCGGTCGCAGATGCGCCGCAACCCCTGAAGAAATGAGACCGGCGGAACGATATAGCCGCCCTCGCCGAGCACCGGTTCCACCAGGATTGCTGCCACGTCCTCCGGTGTCGTTTGGGTATGCAGCAGGTGTTCGATCTGATGCAGCGGATTGCCGCAGCACCCCAGGTCGTCGGGCGCTGCGCCGGAGATCGCTGCCGTGTCGGCGCCGGCTGCGCGGGCAATGGCGCAGCGGTAGCATGCAGCATACGGCGCGAAATGCACCCCTGCAGGCAATGGTGCGACCCGATGGCGATATTTTCCCTTGCTGCTGGTGAGCGCCATCGCGCCTGCGGTGCGCCCGTGGAAGCCGCCATCGAACGCGATGATGTCGCTGCGTCCCGTCGCCTGACGCGCCAGTTTGACCGCGCCCTCGACCGCCTCTGCGCCGCTGTTGCTGAAAAAGAAACTGTCGAGTTCTGAAGGAACGATGGTGCGCAGTTCGGCGACCAGTTCGAGCATCGGGCGGTGATAGACGATGTTTGCCTGCCCATGCAGCAGCAGACCAGCCTGGTCGCGGATCGCCTGCACCACGCGCGGATGGCAGTGCCCGGTGTTCGTTACACCGATGCCGCAGGTGAAATCCAGGTATCGTCGCCCTTCGACATCGTACAGATAGACCCCTTCGCCGCGCTCAACGAGTATATCGCTGTAGCGCGCCCAGACAGGTGACAGATACGCTGTCTGTTCGAGTAGCGCCATTGCAGGTATGGTTGTCATTCAGGACTCCTTTGTCTAGCGGTCACTCATTCGCGCCAGCGCTGCGCGCGCTTCGCCCGCCCAGGGCGTATCGTCACTCTGATTGGCGACCGTCTCGAATGACCGGATTGCTGCGTTCAAATCTCCGAGTTGTTCTTCTGCCAGTCCCTGATAATACCGCGCTTCGGGATATGCGCCGCCCTGCCGGTTGACCGCTTCGCGGAACCGGTTGAGCGCCGCCTGAATGTTGCGTTGCGCAAAATAGACCCGTCCCAACCAGTAATGCGCCTCGGCAAAGTTGGGGTCGAGGCGGGTTGCGACTTCGAGTTCTTCGCGCGCTTCGTTCAACCGATCGGCGCGGATGAGCAGAAGCGCGCGGCGGTAGTGCGGCTCCGCCAGGCGTGGGTTGATATCGATCGCCCGTTTATAGGCTTCGAGCGCACGCATACTGTACCCCTGCCGTTCATAGATCTTTCCCAGCAGCAACGCCGCTTCGGCGTAGCGTGGTCGCAATTCCAGCGCGCGGGTGGCATTGCGCAGCGCATCCTCGATGCGTCCTGCGCCATACTCCGCCTGCGCCAGCCCGAAATATGCTTCCGGAAAATTGTCGCGCAGGTGCAGCGCCTCGCTGTATGCCGCAATAGCGCCATCAATATCGGCGGTACGCAGCCGCGCCTCGCCAAGCCAGAGCAGGGCATCGGGTGATTGCGGTTCACCCTGCACTGCATTCAGGAAATGCCCCGCTGCAATCGACCAGTTGCCGCCGGTCGCCGCCACTCGACCAAGCCCGATGTGCGCTGCCGCCAGCGATGGGTTCTGCTGCAACGCCGCGCGATACTGCTGTTCGGCTTCCGCCAGTTTGCCGCGTTGCAGTGCGATGTCCCCCAGCAATGCCAGCGCCTCCGGATAGACATTGCGCCGCTCGAGCGCTCGCCGCGCCGACTCATACGCGGCATCGAGGCGCCCCACGCCCAGATATGCCAGCGCCGCGCCATAGCGGAGCGTTGCGCTCGCCGGTTGCTGTGCAATCGCACGCTCATACGCCATCACTGCGGCATTGTACTCACGAAGTTCGAGCAGCGTCATCCCTATCTGTTCCAGCACGGCAGGATCGCTTGCGCCAGCGTCAAGCGCCGCTTCGTAACGCCGCGCAGCCGCGCGGTCATTCCCTGCGCGTCGGGCGAGTTGCGCCAGCGCCAGGTGCGCAGGCACGTGACGCGGGTTTGAATTGACCGCCGCTTCGAACTGGCGCTCAGCCAGCGGGACGTCCCCCAGTTCGAGCAGCACCTGTCCGAGTTCGTGCGAAAGGTCGGCGAATGCTGGCGCGCTGCGCGCAGTATTCTGGCGCCCCTGCTCCAGCACGCTGCGTGCTGCATCGTTTCGCCCGGCAGCCCGGTAAAGCCGGCTCATTTCGATGATGGCATCCGCATCGTTGCGCTCCACCAGCGGCAAAAGCGTCTGTTCAGCTTCAGCGTACCCTTCCGGTCCGCTGAGACGAAGCGTGCGCGCCAGCGCCAGCGCCTCATCATCGCCGGGGTGATGTTCAGCCAGCCAGCGACGATGCCCAAGCGCTTCCTGCCAGCGTTGATCTTCTTCCGCCAGTTCCGCCAGGCGGATGCGTGCCGGGAAGTAGTTCGGATCGCGATCCAGCGCCATGGCGAGCAGTTGTCGCGCCTGCTCACGGTTCTGCGGCACGATCAGCAACGCCTGATGGAACAGCGGCTCCGGTCGGTCGGGCGCCAGTCGCGCCGCCGTCTCGAACGCTGTGCGCGCTTCATCCAAACGATCATTCACCACCAGTGATTTTCCGCGCAGAAGGGTCAGTTCGGCGCTGCCTGGCTGTGTCTTTTCAAGGATGTCGATCTGTCGAAGCGCATCGGTAGCCGGCGACCAGGTGCGCGTCAGACCTGCCCAGATTGCCGCAACGCCCGTCGGTGGTCGCGTATCGCGCAACCGCGCGAGTTCGACTTCGACCGCAGCCAGCCAGAAACGATGCTGCCGCAGCACGAGATCGGCGCGGCGCGCCTGATGGATGGCGATGCTGCTATCGACCCGCCGTTGTTCGGTATCGGCGGTTGCGGCACGTTTATTCCACTCCTGGTTGAGCGTTGTCGCTTCACGCAGCGCCAGCGAAAGGTCGCCGAGAATAGCTTCCAGTTCTGTCTCTGGGGACGGCGTTGTTTTATCTTGCGTCCAGGGCGGAGGGGTGACATCGAGTTCCCACAGGAGCGGACCGCGCGCATCGACCAGTTGCGCCAGACGCAAAAGCGCACGCTCACCCTGGACTGACGCGCGCAGGCGTGCACTCACAAGCGGACGAAGATCGGAGGGAACATTGCGATCATCGGCGTCGATCTGGCGGGCAGCGGCGTTGAGTATCTCTGCCGCTGCTTCCAGTTGCCCATCGAGACGGTATGCTCTGGCAAGCGTCACCAACAGCGGCGTGGATGGCGGCAATAACCGGCGCGCCTGTTCGAGCGACACAGCCGCATCCGCCGGATCGCCAGCCCGCAGTTCCTCCAGCGCCAGACTGTACCGCAGTACGCCGAGATCCTGGTCTTGCAGCAGCGCAATCGCCCGATTGAACGACTCACGGGAAGCCGGGTCGCCCATGTCGTACTGAACTGCGCCGAGCGAGGCGTACAATCGTGCCAGTTCGGCAGGCGACGCATCGGGCATGGCAGCGATTGCCCGCTGGAACTCCCCGACCGACTGCTCATAGTCACCGCGCGCCCACCAGATCACAGCGCGCAGTGTCCGCAGCAATCCGGGGCGCAACGCCGGGTAATCGCGCTCGAGTTCGTCGAACGTGGCGATGGCGTTGCTGTACGCTCCGCGTTTGTAATCCGCCAGCGCGCGCACCAGTCGCGGAATGACGACACGCCCATTGATCGGTTGCGTCGCAAGCGGATAGACCGATGGAAATGCGAAGCGCCCGACAAAACCGTCGAGACTGTACGACGCCTGTATCCCTTCCGGCGCATAGATGACGATAGGGGTCAGCGTTGGGGCATCGATCATCCCGCCGGTGGTTATCTCTCCCCAAACGAGGAGATCGGCACGGTATGTTTGTAGGAGCGCCTGCGCTGCGGCAAGATCGTCGGGTGCAACGTCAACTGATCGAACCGTAACGCCCGGACCAGAAGTCGTCGCCAGCAGATCCGCCAGTTCAACCGCCGCCCTGCGTCCTGTTGCGCCCGAAACGCCGCCGGTTTCATGGAACGGCGCCACCAGCACCGTCAGTTCATCAGCGCGGGTTTCGGGGAGCAGACGAGGCAGTACCAGCAGAATCGACACCACCAGAAGGATACCGGCGCCAACGACACGAAGGCGTGTATCGAACAACGACTCGCGTATTCGTCCAGTCCAGGGCATATCGGCAAGCACAGCATCAGGTAGTTCAATCTCCTCGCCGGAACTGCTGATAACCGTTGCACTGCGCGCCAGCCTGGCACGTCTTCGAACAGACGCCCAGAACTGCCGCAACCAGAATTGCAACCGCGCGCGCACCGGTGCGATCAGGAGAACCGCCGCACCAATGGCGGCGAGGAGCGCCAGACTGATGACTGCGACCTGCATACGCTACGATGCCTTTTGCGACAGGCTACGCACTTCGACGATCTTCGCGTGCAACTGTTCCTGATCGAGCGGTAGCGAGAGGATGTGCCTGACTGTGCCCGGAGCGACGATGCCGGAACTGTCTCCATCGGCGAGCGCAATGATCGGTAGTTTCGGTTGATGGGTGGCCAGGTTGCGACAGAACTCGCGCAACTGTTTCCCCATCCGCATATCGACGATCACCAGGGCTGTTTCGGGATGGTAGGCAAGCAACCGTTCGGCATCGAGTACGGTCGGCGCATCAAGCGCACGCAGATCAGCTTTGTCGATCATCGGGACGATGACGCTGCGCAGCATGACATCGGCGGAAACAATGAGCGCCGGTGGAAGTGGCATACCACGGCGATCACGTTCAACAACCTGCTCATCGGTGCTGCGACTGTCAACCGCATAGGTGCTGCCGGGCAACTGCTTGGCATACTGCTTCATCTCCGCCGCCACGCGACTGATCTCTTCGTAATCGGTAAAATGCCGGCGGCGGTTGGTCACCACCCCTATCGAAATCGTCGTGATCGGGAAATTGCGCGGCACCCCCTGCCGATCAACGCCACGCAAATAGCCGCGCGCCAGGTCTTCCGGGTCGTAGAGGTCGCGCACCCGCATATCAAACAGGGCAATAATGCCCTGGCAGATTTCATCGAGGCGTTCGGGCGACGTGAGCACTGCAAAGTCGTCGCCGCCGATATGCCCGATGAAATCGCTGGCGGCGCCCTTCTCCTGAATCACATCCGTAAGCACCCCGGCAACCAGTTTGATCAACCGATCACCGCGCGCCGGTCCGTAGGTGTCGTTGAATGCCTTGAAGTTATCGAGATCGACGTACAACAGGGCAAATGGTGCATCATTCTTCAAGCGGTACTTCAACTCTTCGGTCAGGAGCACATTCCCCGCCAGACCGGTGAGCGGATTGTGCACCGGAGTCTGCGCTGCGCGACGCAGATGTGCTCGAATGCGGGCAAGCAACTCGGGGATATTGAACGGCTTGGTCACATAATCATCGGCGCCGGTATCGAACCCGGTCACCACATCCTCGGCAGTTGAGCGAGCGGTGAGGATGAGCATCGGCACGTGGGCGGTGCGGGTATCGTTGCGCAGTTGGCGGATCGCCTCATACCCGTCCATTTGCGGCATCATCAGATCGATAATCACCAGGTCCGGAATCCACTCCTGCGCCGTGCGAACGAGTTGATCGCCGTTCTGGGTCGCCACCACCTCATACCCCTGAGAACGCAACACCAGTTCAAGCAGCTGGCGCACTGCCGGTTCATCATCTGCTATCAGGATGCGTTTGGTCATGGAATATGCTGCATACCACAGGCCGCGCAGGCAGTCGCTACCGTGACGCCTGTTGATCGAAACACCCGCATCAAATCACGAGTTGGGCGTACAGGATTTCCAGCGTGAGATCCTGGCGCACCGTATCAGGCGATCCAAGCGTCAACGTTGCAGCGCTTACTCCCAGGCGCACTGCTTCGTCGATCGGAATATCGTGTAACAGCGCATACACCACCGTCGCCGTGAGCGCATCGCCAGCGCCGGTAGGATCAACGATTTCAACGTTAATCGCCGGAATATGACCGCTCGATGAAGGTGTTGCGTAGACCAACCCCTGCTCCGCGAGGGTCACAATTGCGATTCCGACCCCTTCGGCGGTGAGGCGGCGAGCGGCAGTGATTGCCTGTGCGATATCCGTCACCTGCACGCCGGACAATGCTTCCGCTTCGATAGCGTTGGGCGTGACCATAAAGAACGAGCCGATGAATGGTCGGTAGCGCAGCGCCGGTTCGTATGCCACCGGATCGAGCACGACCGGCACATCGGCTGCGGCGCAGATGTCGAGCAAGGTTTTCGCACTTTCGACCGGAACATTGGCGTCCATCACCACCATTGGCGCATGCTGGAACAGCGCCCGGTGCGTGGTGATCACCGCTGGCGTCAGCGCCTCGACCGCTTCGGTATCATCGACGCCGGTGATCAACTGTCCCTCCGGTGAGAGCAACGCCACATACGCTGGCGAGTGATGCGTACACACCCTGATGATATGGTCGGTATTGACCCCGGCGCGCGCCGTTTGCTGCACAATCGCCTGACCGAAATCATCGTCGCACACCACGGTGACCAGCGTCGTCGGATAGCCGAGACGCGCCAGGTTTTCGGCGACATTACGCGCGCATCCTCCTACACTGATGCGCACATCCGCCGAATTCGACGTGCTGGCGAGCACATCGCCGCGCAGCCGACATTTGATGTCCAGACACGCCGCGCCGACGACAACCACAGGTTCGCCCGAATTGTCATGGTTTGTTTGCATGTCCCGGTTTCTTCTCTCCATCCTTCGACGCATCGCCTGATGGTTTCGAATCCGCAGGCGATGGAAGCAGAGCATCGGTTTCGGGCCATTCCTGAAGCAGAATCGCGTTGACGATTTCGGGCGACACCTCGATGCCTTCCTCGCGCAATACCCGCACAATACGACGAATGCGCTCGGCTTCCGCCTGCGCTTCCGCTTCACTCATCATTCGGATGCGTTTCGCTTCACGTTCGGCTTCGATCTCGCGCATTCGCGTTTCCCGTTCAATTGCGGCATCGGGGTTGGCGGAACGGAAGCGATCCTCCGGCACATTGAAATAATCGATATCGACCCGGGTGACAACCACGCCCCAGCGATGCGTCAGTTCGTTCAGGCGTCGAAACACTTCGCGTGAGATGCGTTGTCGCTCCTGATACGCGACTACTGCGCTCTTGGTTTCGGCAAAGATCACCTCGCGGACGATGTCATCGACCTCGTGGTGCAACTGACGCGCCAGCAGTTTCTCCCAGAACGCCACGTCAAGGCGCGCCTGTTCCAGGTCGCGTCCCATCTCGCGCGCCACCTCGTTCTGGATCTGTCCGCGATTGGGGATGTTCGCCAGCGCGAACTCGGGGTTCTGCACCCGATAGCGCAGATGCACTTCTACTTCATCGATGCTGTGCGATCCACCAGTGTTGATCTTGACAACTCTGACATCATGGCTCAGTTCGTAGAGCGGAATGGTCGCCACCCGTCGTTCCAGCAGCGGGATCAGCGGCGGCGCCAGCGGCGGTTGAAGGCGGTAGAGCGAACCGCTGTAGAACCGCGCAACCATAATGGCGTGATCCTCCGGCACCACGACGGTGTGCTGCGAGATCCAGCGGAAGATGTAGAGTAACACGGCGATCCAACCTATCGGAAACACAACGCTGCCGACATCGCCGAGCACGTCGCGTCCCAGAAAATACGCCGCCATCAGGGATGTCACCGTTGCCAGCGCCGCCATCATGCCGATCTCGTTCCAGTCGCCGTTGAGTGCGATGATCAGGCTGACCGCCATGATGACGACGCAGAGAAAGGTGACCGTATCGCTCTGCGGCACCGTCAGATAGATCACGACGAGCGACACGAACATCAACCCGAGCGCCAGTGAAGCGGCAGCGTAGCGAGCCGATTGATCGTTCCGTCCAAAGAGGTTCTTTGACGCCATCTACACCTCCAGCAACACCTTCAATCGACCCGCTGCGGCGGCAAAGGCGCGTATGCCGTCATACAGGGGAAACCGCGCTGCGATCAGCGGCGCCGTGGTGATCAACCCGCCGTCCAGGGTGCGGAGCGCGGCTGCGAACGGACCGCAGCGCGAACCGATCAACCGGACCTCATCGACGACCAGCATCGTCAGGTTGCACTCCGATTCGGCAGCGAATGTGCTCTTCATCACCAGGCGCCCGCGAGGACGGACTAACCGGCGCGCCACGCCGAAGCCGTGCGGGTGACCGGTGCAATCGATGACGACATCGAAACCGGCGATATGCGCCTCATCCAGTTCATTCACATGCATGGCGTGGATCGCCAGACCATCCAGAAACTCCCAGCGCTCTGGATGCCGCCCAACCAGGGTCACATCGCATCCTGGCAATCGCGCCGCCTGAACGCAGAGCAGCCCAAGTTTCCCGTCTCCCACGACTGCCACCCGATCCGTCGGGTGCAGGTGTATCTGCTGAAGGATTTCAAGCGCTGCCGCAACCGGTTCGGTGAAGACGGCAACCGCATCTGGCATACGATCCGGCACGCGATGCAGGCAGGCGATCGGCAGGCTGAACAGTTCCGCCATCGCGCCGTCGCGCCGATCAATGCCGAGCGTTGTGCGATTGGGGCAGTGACTTTCATCACCGCGTCGGCAGACGGCGCACGAACGGCATGCGGCGTTGATCTCGCCAACCACGCGCTGGCCGATCCAGGCGGCGTCTTCGCACGCAACCACGACACCAACAAACTCGTGCCCCAGAACGCCACGAAAATTCATGTAGCCGCGCGTAATCTCGATATCGGTGTTGCAGATACCGACAAGAGAGGGACGTATGAGCGCCTCGCCAGCACGCAGGACTGGTCGAGGATAGTCGTCGACCTGACGCAGTTTGCCATCGTACACAATGGCGTGCATTGGCGACTCGCACTCTGTCATGCACGCGGCATCAGGCTCTTTGATCAGGAATATCCCGTGCCGCACTGGTGTCACATTGCTGTATTATACTACACTGGTCATGAACCGTGCAATACAGGCAAATCGCGGCGTGCGCCGTCGCATTCGAATATCAGACAGGTGATCCATGCCGTTGCGGATCGTGTTTCTTGGCAGTCCAGCGTTTGCCGTCGCCCCGCTCGAACGTCTGGTTGCAGATGCGCGCTACCAGGTGGTGGGCGTTGTGACGCAACCTGATCGTCCGGCAGGACGGGGGAGGGCGTCGGTTGCAACACCGGTCAAACAGGCGGCGCTTCGTCTGGGAGTGCCGGTGCTCACACCCGAAACGCTGCGTGATCCGGCTGCCGTGGCCGAACTGGCAGCACTGCGCCCTGATGTTGGCGTCGTTGCCGCGTATGGCGAAATCCTGCGGCGCGATGTGCTCGCCATCCCGCCGCTTGGCTACGTCAATATCCATCCGTCGCTTCTGCCGCTCTACCGCGGTCCGTCGCCGGTTGCAGGCGCGATCCTCAACGGTGACGCCGAAACCGGCGTAACAATCATGCTGATCGACGCAAAGATGGACTCTGGTCCTATCCTGGCGCAGCGTACTGTTCCGCTGCCTCCCGATGCGCGCACCGGTCCTCTGACGCAGGAACTCTTCACGATCGGCGCCGATGTGCTGGTTGAAACGCTCGATGCGTATGCCAGGGGCGCCATAACGCCGCAACCGCAGGATCATGCGCGCGCGACGTTCACGAAACTCCTCACCCGCGATGATGGAATCATCGACTGGACTCAACCCGCCGTCCGGATCGAGCGTATGACCCGCGCCTACGATCCCTGGCCCGGCGCAACGACGATGTGGCGCGGTGCGCCGCTCAAAATCATTGCGGCGCGGGTTATTGCCGACCGGTGCGCTGATGTGCCGCCCGGTACACTCATCGATACCGCTGATGGACCGGCAGTGGCGACCGGTAACGGATTGCTGGCGCTGATCACCGTGCAACCGGCGGGCAAACGCCCGCTGCCGGCCGCCGACTGGCGCCGTGGTCTGCGGTTGAGCGGCGGAGAGCGGTTGGGGGATGCTTCCGCACGTTTGAGCGGTGGGGAAGCGGTGCATTGACAGGAGACTCAATTTTCGGTCTACGTTCAGAGATGCGGGTGTCTCTGCCCATGTGCGCACTGAAAACCCGGTGTACCTGGAACATCGTTCAAACGCCTGAACCTTCAGCCTTCCCACGTTCAAACACCCACCGCGCCTCGCGCTGCACCGCCTGTGCAAAGCGGCTATCACGCGGGATGCGCAGCCACTCATCGAGGGTGTAGACCATGAGGTCTGCCGGTACGGGGAGCGTATCAACATGCCACGCGGCGGCGCGCTGCTCGAAGGGCAGGTCCGACTGCACGACGATCAGCAGCACGTCAAGATCGCTGCCGACGCCCCAGTCGCCGCGCGCATAGGAGCCAATGTACCCGACGCGCAATATCTCCGGGTGGTGGTTCGCCTGCGCATGCGCCCATTCTCGCAGCGCGCGATCGACTGCCTGAGCATCAGGCCATTTCATGACGGACGAATGTAATGATTTCACGGGCATAGGCGATTGCCTGATCGCTCTGAAGTGCGCCGTAGTGCTCATAAGGCGCGCCTTCCGGATGACTGTTCGGATAACGGGTCGGAATGTAGAAATTGTCGAGCACCCGCGCCTTATCGACAAGATCGGCAGCAACATTGATCGGCAGGTCGGTCAGCAGACGTGCAATGATATGTCCCCACGCCTCCTGTTTATGATGCAGGTGCAGCGCCTTCACCGCCTTCTCCGCCGCCTGATGAGCGGCGAAGCATGCCCATTCATGCCGACCGGCGCGTTGCGAGTCGAGCGCCTGATCGAGGTCGCGTTCCGCCTGTTTGAGCCAATCCAGCGACCGATCGGGCATGGCGAAAGCCTCACCGGAGCGCCTGTTCGCGCTCGAAGACCCACTGCACCTGGTGCGACAGGCGCGACCACTCGTTGAGGGTGTAGACGTTCAGCTTCCCTGGAACGGGCGGTGTATCCGCTTCCCACACAGCGGCGCGCTGATCGAAGGGCAGGTCCGACTGCGCGACAATCAGCAGAACTTCCAGATGTCCATTGTTATGTCCATTGTTATTGTTATTGTTATCGCCATCTGCCGGATTGCTGACATACCCGACGCGCAGCACCTCCGGGTAGCGTTCCGTCACCGTCTGCGCCCATTCGCGCACGACCTGCCTGGCCGGTTCGGTCGTTCGTTCAGCATCAGACTGCTCTTCAGCAGACGCTGCCGGGTGTCGTCGGGTGCGGTGCAGCATGCCGGGAACATCCGCAGGCGACACGGGGCGAAAGGCGAAGATCACTTCATCCGGCACCGGGTCGTACCCGCCCTGCGCCCATGGATGGCAGCGCAGGATGCGACGAATGCCGAGATAGGTTCCTTTCAACGCACCATGCTTTGCAATCGCCTGATAGGTATACTTCGAGCAACTCGGCTCGTAAATACAACTCGGCGGAAGCGCGGGCGAGATGAACAGTTGATAGAAACGGATGAGTTTGAGCAGTATCCAGCGGATCACGTTATGCCTCAAACGCGACGGGTGTCGCGCCTATCGAATGGTTTCCCATACCAGATGCGCGAGTTCCGGCACAATGAGTTTCTCCATCGCCAGGCGCACAGCGGCAGGTGAACCGGGCAGGCAGAAGATCAGCGAGCGTTGGAACACGCCTGCGGTTGCACGCGAGAGCATGGCAGCCGGACCGATATCCTGGTACGACAGCACGCGAAAGATCTCGCCGAAGCCGGGCATGCGTTTTTCGAGCAACGCATCAATTGCCTCGAAGGTGCTATCACGCTTTGCGATGCCGGTGCCGCCGCTGGTGATAATGACCTGGCACCCGGCGTCGGCAAACTCGCGCACATGCGCGACGATCTGATCCGGTTCGTCTTTGACGACAATGTAACGCGCGACCTGATGCCCCGCACCCTCCAGCATTGTGCGAATCAGGGCGCCGCCTGTATCAGTTTCCGGGGTGCGTGTGTCGCTGATTGTGATAATGCCGCACGTGACCGACGGGACTGCGGATCGCGCAATCTGTTCGTGAACAGTGTGACTCATAGGCGTTGCATTGATCCAGGACGAACTGCTGTCATTATACCATTTCGCGCCCTGCGGCGCAGTGGGAGAAAAAGCACAACGTCGCTGCGCCAATGCAGGGGGTACGCGAATGCAAAAGGAGTATGTCACCGCAGAGACGCGGTATTCGCAGAGGAAGATTCTCTCGCGCATCGCGCACACGCATGCTGCGCCATGCATCCATCGTGGTTCGTTTTCAGGGTTCTTTGCGCCCCCGGCGTCTCTGCGGTACGCTTTTGCAGCAAAGTCAAAACCTGAATTAATCCTGAACCCGCTCAGCAATCAAATGCAGCAGACTCAGCAACACCCGTTTGACGCTGCTGCGATCACTTGCCACGCACGGCAGCACCGGCACGTCTTCCGGAACACCCAGGCGACGGCGAATATATGCCGGTGGCAATGCCGTCTCATCATCCTGTTTGTTTGCCGCCACGACAAACGGCACGTCAGTGATCGACGCGAATCGATCCATCAACCGCTGTGTTTCGGCAAAGTGCGCCGGGCGGCAACTATCGACCATGACCACATACCCAAGCGCGCCAAACGCCAGGTGTTCCCACATAAAATCGAAGCGTTCCTGCCCTGGCGTGCCGAACAGGTACAGACTCAGATGCTCGTTGATCGCAATGACGCCAAAATCGAGCGCGACAGTCGTTTCGTGCTTGAGTGCGCGCTCCTCCTCCGTCGTGACGGCGTAGTCGGTCGATACCGGTTCGATATCGCTGATGGTGCGAATGAACCGGGTTTTACCCGCCGCATATCCGCCGGTGATAACGATCTTCACGATCTGCATGCCGCGCGCTCCCTCCGCTACAGTGCGCGCACACGACGCATCACTGCGTCGATCAGGCTGCGCCGGACCGGCATTCGGCGTTCGTGGGCGACCGGTTGGGCATGGCTGCCCGGTTGCATCATCAACTGCGGGATTGCCGCCTGTTCTTCGGTCTCGGTTGCAAACATCTCGCGACGATGCGCAGAGGGCGATGCCGGTCGCCTGGTGGGAACGATCTCGATCAGACCGATGGCCATGAGTTCCAGCACCAGGCGGATCGTCTGGTCAGGGGGGATGCCGGTCGCAGCACTGATGGCGCGGACAGTCGGACAATGCGGGATCTGGCTCAGCAGCCGCCACTGATCCACGCTGAGAATCACATTGCTTTCGCGCCCGGAAGTCAATGGTGATAGTTGCAAAGATGTATCGAGCGTGATGTGGTGGTACGGAAGCGCTGCCTGAAGGTTCTGACGACGCTTCATACTTTCCAGAATGAGGTGCTCGGCATCGTGTCGAATGCGTACCGGACGTTGTGCGACTGCTGGATCGTGGCGGAAGACGAAGGTTGCGTCATCCCAGAGCAACATCTGGATCACCGCCTCATCCTGAGCAGCGACCACCACACGATCAGGGAGACGCACCACTGCTGCGTCGATCAAGGTTCCAGCGGCGACATACACAATGGCGCGCGAACTGGCACTTGCCAGGAGGAGCACACCGGTTTTTGGTCCCATCCGAAAGACGTGAAAGAGATCGCTGAGTGACATGTCGCGGAGGGTTCCTTCGAGCGCCATTGCTGTCCCCTTATTGTGCTGCGTTTCTATTCTTCAGAGAGCAATCGCCGTGCCAGTCGTTCATTTCCGACCGTGTCGGCAAGGATCTGAATCTGGCGATCTTCGTATGCCTGATTGAACACTGCCACATCGAGCGCGATCACCTTGCGCACTGCTGCCATCGCCGCGTCCGGCTGCGGATGGGTGCGCGCAACGGCTTCGGCATGCGCCATCGCCACATCGAGCATGGCAATGGGATAGCGCACCGGCAGCCCGATCCTGACATGCACCCTGCCGATAGTAATGCGACGCCGGGCATAGGTTTCGTCGTAGACCCCATTAAACAATTCAACAAACCAGTTCTGAAGCGTCTCATACATGTGCTTCATATTGATATTGCTGAAATACTCAGCGGTCTGCGGATGTGCGAGCAGTCGTTTGTAGAAATCCTCGCGCATTGCTGGCGCCTGCTTCTGCGCCGCATCGTGCAGCGACTTGAGAATTGCGGCTTCATCGGCGCTGAGGTTCATCAACTGGACGAGTTCAGCCAGTACCGCTTCGTCTTTGATCTGCCAGCTCGATCGATCGACAGACATAGTGATCCCTCCTGATGTCGGATGATAAACAGCGAGTGCGAGCCAGAATGCTCGCGTGTGGCGATGAACCGCGAGACGGGGCGACGGCGCTATTTTCGGCGGGGAAGCGAGCCACGAAACGAAGTGGGGGCATCGCCATCAACGTGGATGGGGTGTTCCGTGAGCGTCAATTTGGGGAGTATACCATGGTGAGGATTTGACCGATTGAGCGCGCGGCATCACGAGCCTCCAGGCGCACCAATCCCAGATTGGCGTCCTGCCGCAGGCTGATGGCGAGCAGGCTCTGGTCGCCAGCAGGCAACACCATAAACAACCCTTTGTTGGCCTTAATGATAATCTCTTCAGCAAAACCAATTCGTAACTCATTGCCAACCCGTCGCGTAACGCCCATGATGGTGGCGGCCACGGCTGCCAGTCGCTCATTGCTGACTTCCGATGACATGCGCGAAGCGAGTGCGATGCCATCGAGCCCCACAGCGGCAGCGCCGACGACATCGGTTCCGGTGTTGGTCATCAACTGGTCGATGATGGCTGTGATCTGTTCTTGCCGGGAAGCCATAGTGGGCGGTTCCTTTCCTGACAACTTAATATTGTACCTGCCATGATAATACTGATGACGTGCAGGAATGATACGATTTCGTAACAATTTGTAACCGATTTCGCAATATTTGCGTCGCCGGAGTGCGGGTGGGCGCCCGCAACCCTATCAGGGCTCTCAAGAGTAGAGTTATCAGGAGCAATGCGCGGTTTGCTGCATTCGCGCGCCTTTTGCCCCTCATCCCCCCAACCCCCTTCTCCCACAAGGGGAGAAGGGGGAGTTTGGGCATCCTGATGCCTGAAACGGAAGATGGCACGCAGGGGCTTCCCCAAAAACCTGCCCATGTCAGCCTATCAGGGTGCTGCCTCGACCGCCACTGCCACGGCTTCGCCCCCACCCAGGCAGAGTGCAGCAATGCCGCGCCCGCCGCCGCGACGCAGCAGGGCGTAGATGAGCGTCACCAGAATGCGCGCACCGCTGGCGCCGATCGGGTGCCCCAGGGCAATTGCGCCGCCGTGCACATTCAACCGGTCGGTATCGAGGTTCAGGGCGCGGATGTTCTGAACGATCTGCGCCGCGAATGCTTCGTTGATCTCGAACAGGTCGTAATGGTCGAGGGTGGTCGCGGTTTGCGCCAGCAGGCGACGGATAGCATAAACCGGCGCGGTGAAGACCTCGCGTGGCGCGACTGCCGCCTGCGCCACGCCGGTCAGCCGCGCCAGCGGGCGCACGCCGAGTTCGGCAGCACGTCGGGCGCTGGTGACGACCAGCGCAGCCGCGCCGTCGGTCAGACCGGGGGCATTGCCAGCGGTTACGGTTCCATCCGGTGAGAAGGCAGGCAAAAGTTTGCTGAGCGTGGCGAGACTCACGCCGCGACGGGGCGGTTCGTCAGTGGTCAGGATGTCACCGCTTTGCAACCTGAACGGCGCGATTTCGTCGGTAAACGCCCCGGCATCCTGCGCCGCAACGGCGCGCGCCTGCGACTCGGCGGCGTAGCTGTCCTGCTGCTCACGGGCAATCCCGTAGGTTTGCGCCGTCCAGTCGGCGGCATGCCCCATATGGTGGTGCTCGAATGCGCACCATAGCCCGTCATGGATGAGCGAGTCGATCAGTTCAGCGTTTCCCAGGCGATACCCGCTCCGCGCCTGGGGCAGCAGGTAGGGTGCGCGCGACATGCTTTCCATCCCGCCAGCAACGATGAGCGACGCTTCACCGGAGCGGATGAGCGCGGCAGCCAGCGTCACCGCCTTGAGACCGCTGCCGCAGACCTTGTTGATCGTCAGCGCGCCGACCGATTCCGGGAGACCGCCGCGCAGCGCCGCCTGACGGGCAGGCGCCTGCCCAAGCCCGGCGCTGACCACATTTCCCAGAATGCACTCATCGACCTGCGACGGGTCAATCGCTGCGCGCGCAACGGCTTCCCGAACGACGTGTGCACCCAGGTCGGTGGCGGAGATGGCGCGAAACATACCCTGGAATTTCCCGATCGGTGTGCGCGCCGCGCCGATGATCACAATGTCGTTTGTGTCAGGCATCATGCTCCTCCCTTACTTGCAGAACGGGTTGTACGGCAGCCCTTCGACGTATTCGCTCCATTCGGATTCCGACAGTGTTCGCCCGGCAGCGCGGCAGGCGACTTCCAGCAGTTCAACGCTCTCTTGCGGCAGTGTTTTCAGCGCATACAGCGGCGCATCGAGATTCCAGACACGCGCCATGCCGTCGGCGCCGACCGTCAACATCAGGGAGGTGCGCGCCGGTATCGCCACATCGTTCACCGGGCCATCATGACCGCGCATGATCAGCGGGTTCACACCAGGATCGGCTGCGGTCAGGTTCCACAGCGCAATCCGCCCATCGGCGCCAGCGGTTGCCAGGCGACTGGCGTTGCCGTTCAATGCCAGTCCGGTGATCCTGGCAGTTTGACCGCGCAGCACCACACGGGCGCGGTTGTCGCTCCGCGCTTCAAGATCCCAGATACATGTCGTCCCATCGGCGCTGCCCGCAATGATGAGCCTGTCGCCGGGGGCAATGCGCACGTCGGTCACTTCGGCTGTCAATCCGAGCAGGACATAGGCTGAGTCAAACTGTGCTCCGCTTAAGCGCCAGAGGCGCACCTGTCCATCGGCGCTGCCATAGACAATCCAGCGACCGTTGTTACTGAAGGTGATCGAGGTCAGTGCGCCGCGTGTGCGTTCGCGCGTGTACGATCCAGAGCCGGACGCCAGATTGTACAACCGCGCCTGACTATCCGCGTTGCCGGTTGCCAGCAGTTGACCATCGGGGCTGAATGCCAGCGAGCGAACGGCGCTGCGCCCGCCGAGACCGCTGAGGCGCTGCGGCGTCGCTGACGGGTTGGTCAGGTCGTACACAAGGACAACGCCCTGATCATCGCCAATCGCCAGTTGACGACCATTGTCGCTGATGGCGAGCGCAGTATTGATGCCGCCTGGCGCAGCCAGTTCGCGTGCGACCGGCATTGTTCCCGAAAGATCCCACAGACGGACGCTCGTCGGATCGGCGCCAGTGGTTGCCAGGCGCGCGCCATCGCGTGAGAGGACGAGCAGCGTTGGTGATCCGGGCGTGTTGACGACCCGTGGCGGCAAGCCAGGATCGGTCAGATTCCAGATGCTGAGGGTTCCATTTGCGGTCATTGCTACAGCAACCCTGCCGTCGTCGCTGGTTGCCGCAGCGACCACCGGCTCACCGATCAATAGCCCGATGCCGCCGATGCGCGTGAGTGAGTCGCGCAACGCTGCGTCAGCCACCGGAACCGGCGCTTCGCCTTTCTGAAGGGTGATATGCACCGCCTCAATCGCCAGGAGGAGGCTAAGGATCGGTCGTTCGTCGCGTTTCGCCTGCGCCAGTGCCGCGAGTTGACCGGCGCGCGCCTGGCGTGCCTGCCGTTCGAGCGCCGGAACCAGCGCCTCGGCAGTCTGGCGCGCCTGAGATTCCTGCGCTGCTGCCAGCGCCGCCTGGGTGCCACGCAACAGCGCCAGGCTTTCGGCAGCCTGCGAGGTTGCAGCGGCTGCCTGCGCGTTCGCCGCTGCAATTCGAGCGGTTGCAGCCGCCTGGTCGGAAATACTTACCTGCGTCGCCAGTTCAAAGGTGCGTTCCTGGATCTGTGATTGCTGCTGAAGGAGCAGAATGCCCGACATGATCGCGCCGATCAGGGCGACTGTCAGCGTCGCCACAATCAGACGCAGCCGACGCGCCGAGCGCGCCTCGGCTTCGGCGCGCTTTCCCTGCTCGATTGCCAGTTTTTCGTTCTGTTCTGCCTGAAGGCGACGCGCCTCCGCCAGCGCCTGCGCCTGTTCGAGTTCGCGACGACGCTGATCCTCCTGTGCGTGGCGCGCCTGATCGATGGCTGTGCGGCTGGCGATCACCAGATCGAGCAGCGCTTCGTCGAATCCCAGGTAGGCAGCCTCGGCGCTGTTCAACCAGCGTTCGGCTTCTGCCAGTTGCACCTCGTCAAGCAGACCCGCTGCGCCGCCGCCAAGCCGTACCCATTCCGCCGCTTTTGCTTCCAGGCGCCGACGTGTTGCGATGGCCGCGCGTTCGTCTTCGAGCCAGCCAACCAGCGTGGGCCAGTTGCGCACAAGCGCTTCATGGGCGATTTCCACCTGTGCGCTGCCGGGAGTATCGCCGGGGGTAAGCCGCACCAGGCGTGCAGCAACCAGGCGTTCAAGCACCCGATCAACACGATCACGCGCCTCGCCTGCGCGATAGAGTTGATCGCGTCGAATGCGATTGCTGGTGATCTCCAACCCCTCGCCTGGACGCACCATGCGGAGCAGAATGCGGCGCGCCGTCACCTGATCTTCCGGGATCAGGCTGTTGTAGAGCGCATCGGCGCTGCGCGCCAGCGCCTGTCGCCCGCCGCCGATCTGCTGGTACGCCTGCCAGGTCACCCGATTGCGGTCGCGCGCGTCCCACAGTTTGAGCAACGAAAATTGGAGCAGCGGCAACGCTGCCGGTTCGCCGAGCGTATCGTGCAGGAGCGCTTCGACGACGCCCGGTTCGAACTTGAGACCGACCAGTTCCGCCGGGCGTTCGATCGCTTCACGCATTTCACCGGCGCTGAGCGGCAGCAACTGAACGCGCGCCTGTTCCATCCACTGTTGCAACGCCGGTTCGAGCGCAATAAAACTCTCGAAGTCGCTGCGCAGCGTCGTGATGACCGTATGCCGGGGTGATGGGTGCTCGACCAGCGCCACCATCGCCGCCACGAATGCGCGACGCTCCGATTCGTCGTCGGTGAGGGTGAACAATTCCTCCATTTGATCGACCACCAGCACTACCGCCTCAGTCCCGTCGAATGCAGCGACCACCTGCTGCGGATCGCGGAACCGTTCCGCAAGTTCTTCACTCTGCGCCTGGTCGTCGGGTTGACCATTCAACCGGCGCCACGCATGCGCCAGGTGGAACAGGGGTTGTTCGCCAGGCGTAATGATGGGTATGTATCGCCAGGCGCTGCTGCCAGGAATAGCATTCTGCTTCAGCGCCGGAATGAGACCGGCGCGCACGACGGATGATTTGCCGGAACCAGAAGGACCGACCAGCGCCAGCATGCGGTGTTCGGTCAGGCGAGCGACGAGGAACTCGACCAGGCGGCGTCTGCCGAAGAAGCGCGCTGCATCCTCTTCACGGAATGGATCCAGCCCGACGTAAGGGCATTGTGAGTCGTCCAATTCCGGCGCGAGGGAAGGATCGAACTCATCGAGAGTGGCGTCGGGAGGCTCATATCCCTTACGGATAAGGATTGTCGCCCAATAATCGAGCAAACTCTGCGCAGCGGTGCGTTCGTCTTCATCGTCGAGGATCACGCCGGTGGCGCTGCCGCGCGCAATCATCTCAGCCGCCCGACTCAGCAGTGCAGTCGTCAATCCCTCTTCGTGGAGGCGACGCAGCATCTCGGCGTGCGCTGCACGCAGCGCTGCAAATGAAGGAAATGCCAGCACTTCGTGGTCGCGCGACGGTTCTGGCGGCGGATGATCGGTCATACTCATACAGTCAGTACCTTAAGGACAGACGTCAGCGACTCGCCGATCAGTCGTAATTCGTCACACACGCGCTTAAGTTCAATATCGACGCGGAAAAAGCGTTCACCCGCCTGCCGGCGAAAACGGCGAAAGAACTGCCGCACGCGCGTCGGATCGGCTGCTTCCAGCGCGCTGGTCAGTTTGTCAGCGTCGTTCTTCAATGCAGCGCCCCATGGCTCAGCGTTCTCCAGGTAGAATGGCGCCACTCGCTGGTGAACCTCGGGCCACGAGAGTTCCAGTTCGGTGATGTCCTGATCGATGAACTGCTCGATGCGCCGCAGTTCGAGGTCGATGATCTGCCAGCGATCATGATCATCGACCAGACTGGCCAGGCTGGCGCTGAGCGTGGCAAGCGCCGTAACGCCAAGTTCAATCTGGCTGACTCTGGCGGCGTCGTACCCCGTGCTGGCGAGCCGGTCGCGCACCGCAGTCATACCCTCGACGAGCGAAGCAAGTCGCAGGGTACGCGCTGTGGTGCTGAGTCGGGCATTGATCAGTGATGGTTGAGTAGTCAGCGCCCGGTTGAGCAGACGAACCGCCTTTTTCAACAGTTTCAGATCGCCAGCATCGATTGATCCAGCAATGTCCACCTGTGCGCTTTGCACGTCGTTCACCCACGATAATTCGCTTGCCGGCAATCTGCCGCGCCTGACGATCTGATCCAGGTCGCGCACGATGCTTTGCAGGGTCACATCGTAATTGGCGATGCTCTCCCATGCCAGGTCGTCGTCGGGCAGACGACGCATATCGATGACAATCGGGTTATAGCAGTGGAACTGAAGCGAATGGAGTTGATCGTGCACATCTTTGTAATCCGCCAGCATGTCGATCTGGCGCGCGACCGCATGGAGATCGGCGCGAAACGCGATCACCGCTTCGCGCACATCGCTGCCAGCCTGAATGAGATGCTCCAGCGCCTGCATGCCGGTTCCGACGGAACGAGCCGTTACCGCCGCCACCGAAGATGGTGGCGGCGCAGTGGGCGGGTTGAACAGACGCCCATCTTCAGTGCGGGTATAGATCACCGGAATACCCCAGTCGGCGCGCCCAAGACCGGTGATGTTCATCACCGCACGCCGCCCTTCGGTAACGCAAAAATCGATCGGGAAAGCGTCCGCCAGCGCGTGGTAGAATGCTCTGGCAAATGCGCAGGTGGCTTCTTCCGGGACCTGAAATTGCATGGCGACGACCGCCGGAATCTGGGCGCGTATCAGGGCTGGGGCAATACTGCGCATCGGGTCGGTTGCCAGTTGCCCGGTTGAGCAGGCGTCCAGCACGACCAACCGCAGGTTGCTGCGATCGAGCATAATGCCGAGTTGCAGCGCGCTGACCGGTTCCGGATCGCCGAGGTCGTCCTCGAACAGCAGACACGCAGTGGCGCCGTCGGATGTAAAGCCGCCATGACCGACGAAATGCCAGATATGGTACCCTTCGCGCAAACGGTTCTGCAAAATGGTCGCAGTCAAATGCGGTTCGACTGTTGTTGCCACCTGATCGCCGAAGCGTTCGAGCGCCGACTGGACTGCCGTCAATTCACGTTCGACCGCAGTCGGCGGCGGCGTCTGCGCGGCGGTCAGCAACACACGCAGCGGCAATGGCGCCGTCAGTGGCGGGATGCGATCCGGTTGCGGCAGATGACGCACGACCGGCGCATCAAGCAGACTCAACGGTCCGCGATCCGGGTCGTAGAGGAATTCCCATGGGAGGAGCGCTGCTGATACAGCCGAAGGAGGGATATTGAGCCGCAGACGCAGCCCTTCATCGCTGGCGAGTGCACCGCGGCAGCGCACATAGACATCACGCACTGCCCCGTTGAAGAGCGCGTCGAACAGCGCACGCCCCAACTGCACGAGCGTCGCCTCATCGACATCCAGCAGACGCAAACGTGTCAATAACGCCTGGATCTGCGGATCGGCGTCGGGCAGCAGTAATTCGCCGTCGCCTTCCTCGCCGCGCGGACCGCGCGCTTTCAGGAAGAAACGACCACTTTCCGCCGGAGTAAGGGCAATTTCGAAGTCAACATATGATTTCATGTCGATATTATTGTAGTATACCATAGCTCATGCTTTGCCGATGAGTATGGAGTATGATACACTCCCGCAGCGTATGCGTCAGTATATGAGAACCGCAGCAGGCGGTAAGACGGCTATGCAATCATTGGCTGCCCTGATGTGGGCAGTGCGCGCGATTGCGGCATCGCTGGCGGGCATGGCGCTGGTGATGATCCTTTGCCAGATACCGGTTACACATCATATCGATGTTGGACGGTTCGATGCTGCGTATGTGCGTGGATTTTATGATCCGGAGCGTCTCGATCTGCCGCAGGCGCGCGCCTACCTGCATGGCTCTGACGGCAGTGCACGCTGGACACGCGCCGAGTCCTATCTGTTGTTGCCGCAGGCGGGTCTTCCTGCGGAGGTGACGATCCGTTTGCGCGGGTGGCGCGCTGGTGGTACGCTGCCAGACTTCGCTATTCTGGTCGATGGGCATGAGATGTACGCTGGCGCAACCACCGGTGAGTGGCAGGAGGTTCGGATCCCACTCCGCCGTGTGTCGCTGAAGCCGGAAGATGTGCTGATTACCGTTCGGTCGGATGTGGCGCCGATAAGCGCTGGCGATCCGCGCCTGGCTGGCGTACTTGTTGATACAGTAGTCTATCGCACTGCTCAACCTCCGTTGCAGCCGTACCCGGCGCAGATGGCGTGGGGGGCGCTTGCCGGGGGATTGCTCTTTCTGGCGCTGACGGGGGTGCGTGGCGGTGGAACGGTTCGATGGCTGCGCTTCGTTGCCCCGTTGCGCGCCTGGCTTGTCGGTATGCTCCTGATCGGGGTGCTGTATCTGTTCTTCTATCGGTTGCAACTGGCGTATCCCTATCCACTGCGCGGCTTGCTGCCTGGAGTCTGCGCTCTGCTTGGCGCAATTGTGACATTGCGGTACAGTCCGGCGCTTGCCGCGCGCCTGCCCGTGCTGCCGGATGTTCTGGCAGTGAGTGGCATTGCCGTGTGGACGATGGCAGTCCTGCTGGCGGCGCAGGATCACGTCACCCTGTCGGTTCCAGGGGTCGAGAAAGATTTTCGCGTCTTTGCGACGCGCGCCGTCGATCTGGCGCTGGTTCTGCGTGCCGATGGCTTCTACAACCTGGGGTACCCGTTTCTGATCTGGCTGTTCGCGCCGCTGACCGCTGGGAATCCGTTTCTCGCGGCGCGGTTGATCGCTGCGCTCGCGGGGATGCTTATGCTCGGCGCAACGTGGTGGCTGGCGCGTTGTCTGCTGGGGCGCGGTCCGGCGCTGGCTGCGCTCGTGGTGCTGGGGCTGAACCCGTTTGTGGTGCAATATGCGCTGTATGTCGGCAGCGATATGCCCTTCGCCGCACTCTGCACGCTGGCGCTGGCGCTACTGGCGAGTCACCGGATACGGGGGAGTCTCTGGCTGGCTGCGCTCGCCGGGGGTGTTGCCGGTTGCGCGTTTCTGGTGCGACACCCCGGCATTCTGCTGCTGCCCTTCGGCGTGTTCGCCTTGCTGTGGATGCGGCGCGAGGCGCGAGAGGCGAGAGGCAAACCTTCAACCTTCCACGCCCTTGTTTTTGCTTTCGCCTTTTCGATTGCTGCCGCGCCGCAGGTGGTCGTCAACCTGCGCGACACAGGTCACCCGCTCTACAATCAGCAGGCGAAGAATGTCTGGCTGGCGGTCTACGGCGACAGTGACTGGGGGCGCTGGAATGAGGTGAGCAATGATGTATCGCTCACCGACGTCATCCTGGAGGATCCTGGTCGCTTTGTCGGCGCGTGGTGGACGCATCTGCGCGCATTCATCGGCAGCGGCGCCGAGACCGCCGATGACGCTGGTCGGGCGTCACAGTTGCGCCTGCTGGCGTTCCCGGCGAACTGGCTGGCGGTGATCGGACTCGCCGGCTGGCTGGTAATACTCGTCTATCATGGGAGGAAGGCGCTCTTCCGGTCACACGGCGTTGAGGAATTTCCGCCAGCGTTGCCACTGTTCGCCATTCCACTCCTCATATGGGTGACGCTGCACACCCTTGCGCTGGCCGTTGGTCTGCCGTTGCAGCGTTTCTTCCTGCCGCTCGCGCCGGTCTATGCGGTTGCCGCAGCCTGGACGCTGCTCATAACCGTCCGTGCGCTGGCGCGTCAGCGGGCGCTGACCCCAGTGCGGCTTCAGATCGGCGTGATTCTGATCCTGTTGCTGGTCTTGCAGTCCGGCTTCGCTCTCGGTGTGCGCGACGTGATCGACCGGCAACCCGCCGATGAGGTGGCAGCGGTGCGACTGGTGCAACAAACGTTGCCGCCGGAAGAGTCGTTGCGTGTTGTGCTGGCGCCGGGCGATCCGGTCGGAAAGTACTCTGCGATTGCCCATCGCGTTGCGCCGCCGGATCGGGCGACGCGCTATCTGCTGCACAGCGCCGAAGCCGGAGCGATCCCTGATGGTGCGGTGATAGCAATTGCCGGTAAATATGCCCTCGTACAGGTCAGACCATGAAATGGCATCAGATAGTGGCGCGGCGTTTCGATCCACGCGCCTGGATGATAACCCGCGAGTTAACCAATATGGCGGGATCACGTGTATCGCCGATCACAGCGACATACGCGACTCTGGCGCTCCTTGTCGTTGCGAGTATTGCTCTCCGCCTGTGGTTCATCAGCGTCAACCCGCTCGATCCGCGTTACTCCAATGCCGACGATGGCGATTACTACCGTCGCGCGCTCCGATTCGCCGTGACGGGTGCATATGTTGATGATGCCTGGCTCATCCGCCCGCCGCTGCATGTCTTCTTTTTTGCGTTCTGGCTACGGGTGGCGTTGATCCTGGGCGTTCCGCAACTCGGACTGTTGTTCATTCAACTGGCGCAGACGGCGCTGGCGGCGGTTATGACGCTCATTGGGTTCGGGCTGGCGCGACGGTTGTTTGCCAGTATGCGTGCAGGATTGTTGTTTGCCGGCTTTCTGGCGCTCTGGTATCCGCTGATCGAACAGACGACCGTGCTGTTCAGCGAACATCTGTATCTGTTTTTCTTCCTGCTTCACCTGTGGTTGCTGGTGCGCTACGACCAGGAGGAGCGACTGCGTGATCTGGCGCTGGCGGGCGCTGCGCTCGGCGCTGCGGCGCTGACACGCTCACCGGCGCTGTACGCCGTCGTGTTCGTGGTGGGATGGCTGGTCGTCCGCGCGGCGACGTCCGGCGCGGCGTCGCGCTGGCAGGCGACGAAAGGGGCGCTGAAACCGGCGCTGCTCGTCGTGGCGGCGTGTCTGGCGATAGTTGCACCGTGGACGGCGCGCAACTACCTGACCTACGGACATCTGATCCCGGTCGATACGCTGGGGCAGATCAATCTGTGGCTCGATCTGGATGATATGGCGCGCCGGAATGCGAATATCGATACGCTGCAACTTCTGCCGCAGTCGGAGCGCCACATCTACGCTCTCGAACGCGCGCGCGAAATCCTGGCTGCGGATCCGCTGCGTCCGTTTCGCTCGATGTGGGACACCTTCCGTCACATCTGGAAAGCGCAGTTCATCGAGGATTACTTCGTCAAGCGAGGTTTTTTCACCCGACCGCTGCGTGAAACAGCGCCTCTTGGTCTAATCGGTGATCTCATGTGGCTGGCATGTACCGTTACCGGATTTGTCGGGCTGGCAGGGCGTGTGCGTGAGGGGATTCATTTCCGGCTCTTTTTCCTGGCATGGATCGGCTATTCGTTGCTGACCGTGCTCATCTTCCATGTCGAACCACGGTATCTGTTGCCGCTGTGGATGATGATTGCTCTGTACGGCGCCGGCATGCTCGGGGCGCCGTGGAATAGGGTGCGATGGACGCCGCACCTTGCAGTGCAGGTCGTTGTGGTTGCAGCATTCTTCTGGTTGCTGCTGACCTACCGCGATTACCCGGCGATTATCGCCAGCGGCATCGCGCGCGAACGTGCCATGATCACCGGCATGTCCGCCTACCGGTCGGGTGACTATAGCGCTGCCGAACGCGCATTTCGCGTTGCGCTCACCGCTCAGCCAAACTTTGTCGATGCTCAGGTGCATCTGGCGCTGGCGCTGAAGGCACAGGGGCGTTATGAAGAGGCGCTGGCCAGCTTGCAGCGTAAAAGTTCACGGCGTGCTGAACTGGTTTTCGGCGTGCTGTTGCGCGAAATCGGTATTCCGATGCAGGCGGCGCCCATCCTGACCTATATCGAAATGACGGCAGGAGAGGCTATTCAGCAGTGGGCGCTGGAGTGGCTCCGTCCGCCGCCGGTGGATATCCTGGTAGTCGGAAATGGTCTCGACATAGGATACCTTGCCGGTTTCTCCCCTGCCGAGCAGGGCGCAATCGGCGGTTTTCGCTGGCTCGAAGGGCAGGGGGTTCTCGTTCTGCCGCTGGCGGAACCGCTGCGTGACGACGCGGTTCTGCTTCTCTCAATGACCGGCGGCGAAGCGGAGGCGACAACGCCGCTGACCGTGCGCATCGGAGATGGCGCCGCCTGGAGTGTACCGGTGGTGCGCGGGGAGTGGCGTCGGTATCATCTGCTCGTGCCATCGGAGCACGTGACGGATCAACGGATTGTGATCGAACTGAGCGCGCCGACCTTCGTTCCGGCGCGGCTCGATCCGGCGAGCAACGATGCGCGCGCGCTGAGTCTGCGACTCTCACGGGTGCAGGTGCGCTAACACGCAGGCAGGATGGTGGATCCCTCTCAAGAGTTGTTGGGAGAGAAGCGGCTTTCTACATTCCTGTACGTTTTTGCCCCTCATCCCCCCAACCCCCTTCTCCCACAAGGGGAGAAGGGGGAGTCTGGGCATCCTGAAGCCCAAAACGAGAGAAAGAACGCAGGGGCTCCCCAAAAAACCGACCCCTGTGAGCTTCTCCCACAAGGAGAGAAGGGGGAGTCTGGGCGTCCTGAAGCCCAAAACGAGAGAAGGAACGCAGGGGCTCCCTAAAAAACCTACCTCTATAAGATAAGCGGGTGGGTCCTGACGCGGTTCGCCCAGCGCCGTGCCATAACGGGCGTATGGATGTGAGGAATGTAGGAGATGATCATCTGCATAGATTGCGACAGGTCAAGAGTTAGTGTATACTGAGAATATATACTTGCACAGTGAGGTACAGTCAATGGACACCGCCAGGATTTTCCGGAATGGTCAGAGCCAGGCCATCCGTCTGCCGAAAGAGTATCGGTTCCGCGGCGACAGAGTCTATCTCAAGCGCATGGGCAATGCAGTCGTGCTTCTTCCCGAGTACGACTCATGGCAAACGCTCATCGAGAGTCTGTCCATGTTCTCCGACGACTTTATGGCTGAACGCGATCAGCCTCCCATCCAGGTACGTGAACATCTGTTTGAATGAAATATCTGCTGGACACAAACATCTGTATCCTGCTTATTCGACAAAAGTCGCAGGCCGTCTTACAGAGACTTACACGGCTGCCCCTGACCGATGTGGCCGTCTCAGCGATTACAGTCGCTGAACTCCGGTATGGCGTTGCGAAGAGCAGATATGTTGCCCAAAACCAACAGGCGCTTGATTACTTTCTGTTGCCCTTGACGATCTTGCCTTTTGATGAGAAGTCTGCGATGACCTATGGAGAGATACGCGCCTTTCTTGAAGCGCAAGGAACACCGATAGGCGCGATTGATACCTTGCTCGCGGCTCAGGCGGTCAGCTGCAGGCTCATTCTGGTGACCAACAATGTGCGGGAATTCGCGCGTGTGCCGGGGTTGACGGTCGAGGATTGGTCACAGCCGTGATACGGAAAACCCGACGGCACAGGTTGTGGCGGAGCGCTGATCGCAAGAGTGTTCTTCAAACACATATGGAGGAAACTCTATGAGCCTTACTTCATTTCTGGAGAGAAAGGATGTCAGGGATCGGTTTCGTCAAGAATTCGCCATGCCCGGAATGAAAGTGAAAAGGGAACTGCTTGCCCCTCCTCTCTCGAACCGCTACTCCCTGGTAGGGACCGCTTTCGATTATCTGGTCCGCTTTTATGTGGAAAGACTGAATCCTCATGCCATAACCAGAAGATGGATTGCTGAGCAGGTCTTGCTCGACCTTTCGTGGATGCCAATCTGGAGACACAATAGCCAGAGCGATACGACGGTCTATGGTTTTTCATGGATGCCGCAGGAAGACTATACACATCACGCAGGAACCGGCGTGTCGTCTGCCGCAACGACCGGCGTATGCGCCAGCACGTCGAGATACCACCACCATTCCCCCGGCGGCGCACCTTCGTGCTGACGCCACACTTCCAGATCAGCGATGCGCTGGATCGACGCGTAGAAATGACGCGCCTGCAACGCCAGAACGCGATCCGCAGCTGCGAGACGACGACGTTGCTCTACGGTGAGAAGTTGCTCACGATCAGCTTGCGCAATCTCGCTTCGCTTCAGGAGCATGTCCAGCAACTCCATGCCGCTTGCCTCAGGGAATCGCACATCGGTTTCGTAAGCCGTCAGTAGGCGTTCAATTTCCTCATGAATCATCGTAGAATCTCTTCCAATACGCCTGTTTCCTGGAATTGTGGTCGCATAAGATAGCGCTCAGGGCGATCAATCACAAAAGCGCTTTCCAGTGAACCACTCTCATCGAGCATGACCAGCCAGTGCTCACCACCGATGACGCTCACGACCGTTGGATAGGCGCGTTGGTCGTGCCAGTAGACGAATACACGCGCTTGAGGATCGTGCACAATCGTCGTGATGATCTGTTCATAGGCTGCCAGTGTTGCGTTCGCGGGTAACTGCCGACGAGCCTTGCGTTTCACCAGGTGTTGTGCTGCGCTGTCGTGTCGCCATCGAATCCCGGACTGTACACTCTTGATAGCACGTTTGACGAGGGAGCGCATGTCGTTCATGAAAACCTCACTTTTCAGTATACCATAGCCGACTGCCAGAACAATCTCTGGAACATTCGGCTCACAGAAGAGCACTGAAATCCGGCAAAGCCTGTGTATGCAGCAGCGTATCATCGCAATCCCATCCTTTTCGCGCCAATGTGCGCCGTGCAGCATTCGGTCTTCGCCATGTAGTCCCCCGCCAGCGGGCTTGTAGGGGTAGGTTTTTTGAAGCTCCTGCGTGCCATCTCCCGTTTCAGGCATCAGGACGCCCAAACTCCCCCTTCTCCCCTTGTGGGAGAAGGGGGCAGGGGGGATGAGGGGCAAAAGCACAGCAATGTGGTCATTCTTAATCTTCATCCACCGCGGCGCCACAGAAGGGGATCACCCTGCCAATCATCGGCTTCTCCTGTCATTCTGACGCCGACGCGCGCAGGTCATGGTACAATCCTGTGTGTCTCACGTATCACGAGGTGATATGACGCAACCAACTATTCTCACCACCGATCTGGAAGGCGTCCTGGTTCCAGAGATCTGGATCGCGGTCGCCGAGCGAACCGGCATCGAACGACTGCGGTTGACAACGCGCGACATTCCCGATTACGACGAGTTGATGCGCGGGCGGCTGGCAATCCTGCGCGAGCATCGCCTGACGCTGGCGGATATTCAGCGCGTCATCGGCGCCATCGACCCGTTGCCCGGCGCAGTCGAGGCGCTGGGGCAGTTGCGTCAGCAGGTGCAGGTGATCATCCTTTCGGATACGTACTATGAATTTGCCATGCCGTTGATGGCGAAACTTGGCTGGCCGACGCTCTTCTGCCATTCGCTCGATGTTGACGACCAGGGTATGATCACCGCCTACCGCCTGCGTATGCCGGACAGCAAGACGGCTGCGGTGCGCGCGCTGCGCGATATTCATTTTCGGGTGCTGGCGGTCGGCGATTCGTACAACGATGTTGGCATGCTGGCAGCGGCAGATGCAGGCGCGCTCTTCGATCCGCCGCAGAATGTCGTCGCTGATTTTCCGCACTTCCCGGTGCTGCGTGGCTACGATGACCTTCTGGCGTTCGTCGAGCGGGAAACAGAGAGGGAGTAGTGAGAGCGCATGTGCGGATCGAGTATAAGCGCTCAAAAGGCATGCGCAGGATGTGTCGCTCAATCGATCAGGTGAAGCATGCGGATGCTGCGCAACCTGCAACCTGCAAACCTGCAACCCTTAAACCTGCAACCTTCAAACTTTCAACCGCTATGACTGCTGAGCTGCTCTCAATTCCCGATACCGATGCGGAACCCGACGCCCCGCGCCACTGGCCCTTCAGCATCAGCGTCGTCATTCCGGCGTTCAACGAAGGTCCGCGGGTCGGAAGCGTCGTGCGCGCAGTGCGTGCGCAGGTTCCCGATGCGGAGATCATCGTCGTCGATGATGCGTCGTCCGACGATACGGCGGCGCAGGCGGCTTCAGCCGGGGCGCGGGTCATCAGCCGACCGCACAACCTGGGCAATGGCGCAGGGGTGCGCACCGGCATTCGCGCAGCGAGCGGCGATGTTGTGATTGTGATCGATGCCGATGGGCAGCACAACCCGGCCGATATTCCACGGTTGCTGCGCCACCTTGATCGGTACGATATGGTGATCGCCACACGACCCGACCGGGACAGTCACGAGAACCTGGTGCGCTGGTTTGGCAACAGCGTCCTGAATGCGCTTGGCACCTATCTTTCTGGCTTTCCGATGCGGGATCTGACGTCGGGGTTTCGCGCGATGCGGCGTGAGGTGATGCTGGAGTTTCTGCACCTGTTGCCGAATACATTCGGCTGGCCCATGACGAGTGCGATGGCATTTGCCAAAGCGGGGTATCACATCCGCTTCGAGCCGGTGATGATGAACAAACGCCAGGGTGGACGCAGCAGCCAGAAATTGTTCAAAAACGGCGTGCGCAATATTCTCATCATGCTGCGCATGGTCTCGATGTTTGCGCCGCTGCGCGTCTACTTTCCGGTGGCGCTGGCAATGTTTGCGCTGAGCCTTCTCTCGTTCGCCATCAGTTATTTCATCACCGACATCGGGCGTTTCCGTGTGCCCAACTCTTCTGTCGGGCTGTTCGTCGGCGCGATCGTCGTTTTCATGTTCGGCTTGCTGGCTGAGCAGATTGCCGGGCTTCGTTTTCAACGGCGCGACCTGTGAAACACTCCCTCCGCTGGCTGCTTCGTCTGATCGGTCCTGCGCTCCTGATCTTCTTCCTCTGGCGCAGCGACCCGGCTGCGCTGGTTGCGGCGCTGGTCGGTATCGATCCCGGTCCGGCGATCCTCTCGCTGGCGCTGATGCCCGTGTTCATCTGGGTCAAAGCATGGCGCTGGAGTATCATCGTGCGTGAGCAGGGGCACACGCCGCCGTCGCTGAACGATCTGGCGGCGCTGTACGCAATCGGGTTATACGCTGGCGGCATCACGCCCGGTCAGTCGGGCGATTTCATCAAAGCCTGGTATCTGCGCGAACGCGGCGTGCCGCTGGCGCCCGGTCTGCTGAGCATCCTGCTCGACCGCCTGTTTGATTTTGTGATCTGGGCAGTGATGGCAGTGCTGAGCCTGGCGGCGTTCATCGATGTTTTTCCTGCTGAAACGCGCGGCGTCGTGCAACTGGCGACCGTCGGCTTTGCGGCTGCGGTGTTGATCGCCACGCCAGGATTGATGGCGCGGGCGCCGCGCGAGTGGGCGCTGGGTCTGGCGATCCCGCTGGCGCCCGCGCGGTTGCGTGCGGCGCTCGAACGCCTGCGCGACCAGTTCGCGCCGCTCAGTCTGCGCTTCACGCCGCTGTTGCTGCTCCTGATCAGCACGATTGGTTCGGCAACTTCGACATTCGTGCGGATCTACCTGATGTATCTGGCGCTGCGGCTGGGTGATATTCCGCTGCTCGAAATCCTGGCAGCCACCGGGTTGATCGCCATTCTCCAGGCGCTGCCGATCAGTTTTGCAGGCGTCGGGGTGCGTGATGCCGTGTTGATCGCCATGCTGCAGCGCCATGGACACGCTGCGGAGATCGCGCTGAGCCTGTCAGCGTTGTTCCTGCTCATCAATATCCAGCACATTCTGATCGGATTCCTGGTCTCGCTGCGCTATCCGCTCGGTGAAGCGCCATCGGACGTGACGAAAACCGGTGGAGGCGATGTTGAAGGTTGAAGGTTGGAAGGTTGAAGGTTGAAGGTTGAAGGTTGTAACGTTGAAGGTTGAAGGTTGGAAGGTTGGAAGGTTGAAGGTTGGAAGGTTGAAGGTTCAACATACAGAGACATGAAATCGCCGCACCACGTCACGCCAGTTCATGCCGGATGCGTCTTCTGGCTTGCATTCTGGCGGGCATCCGCACGTGCGATCATCTTCATCGCCCTTGCTGCCTGTGGCGCCGCGCCGACCATCGTCGAGCATCGTGTGGTCGATGGGTTGACGATCTCGCTCGAACGACCGGCGCAACCGATTGCACTGCGCGACTATGCGTTCGTGGCGACGATTACCGACGCTGGCGATCAACCGGTCGAAGCGACGCTGGTCTATTTCGATTTTACGATGCCGCAGATGGAAATGGGGGTGCATCAGCCCATCGCCGACCGGCTTGGTCCCGGAAAATACGGGGTTCGCACATTGTATTCGATGGAAGGAGACTGGCGCATTACGGTAGTTGCCACGATTGACGGGCGCGATATACGCGCGTGGTTCGATCATCCAGTGCTTCCGCCATAACATCCAGGAAAGAAGGAATCGTATGACCCACCAACCCGTTCGCTGGGGCATTCTCAGCACAGGACGTATTGCAGGCGTGTTCGCCGAGGCGCTCCAGTCTATCGATGACGCGCACCTGGTTGCAGTCGGGTCGCGCAGCGCCGATAGCGCCGCCGCCTTTGGCGACCGCTTCGATGTTCCGCGCCGCTACGCATCGTATGAGGAACTCGCCGCCGATCCCGATGTTGACATTATCTATAATGCGACGCCGCACGCGCTGCACTATGAGAACTGTTTGCTCTGCCTGAACCACGGAAAAGCGGTGCTGTGCGAGAAACCGTTTACAATCAACGCGCGCCAGGCGGCTGAGGTCGTTGCTGTTGCCCGTGAACGCGGCTTGTTTCTCATGGAGGCGATGTGGACGCGCTTTCTGCCAGCAATCGTGCGGTTGCGAGAATTGCTGGCGCAGGGCGTGATCGGCGAGGTGCGCATGATCGCTTCCGACTTTGGCTTTCGCGCCGGCGTCGATCCGCAGAGCCGCCTGTTCGATCCGGCGCTCGGCGGCGGGAGTCTGCTTG
Source organism: Roseiflexus sp. RS-1 (assembly GCF_000016665.1). NCBI lineage: Bacteria > Bacillati > Chloroflexota > Chloroflexia > Chloroflexales > Roseiflexaceae > Roseiflexus > Roseiflexus sp. RS-1. The sequence goes on along the minus strand of NC_009523.1, from coordinate 4,881,163 downwards.
ATGTGGGAGTCTATACCGTTTCACTGGCATCGATGGTGCTGGGTGGTGAACCGGAGCGTCTGGCGACTCTCGCCGATCTCGGATCTACCGGCGTCGATGAGCAGGCGGCGATGATCCTGGGGTACAGCGGTGGGCGGATGGCAGTGCTGTGGAGCGCCATTCGCACCGAGACGCCGCACGAGACGACAATCATGGGAACCGGAGGCATGATCCGCATTCATCCGCAGTGGTGGCGCGCCACCTCGCTGACGGTGCATCGCAGCGGGCAGGGTGACGAGGCGATCCATCTCCCCTTTAACGGGAATGGCTATCAGTTCGAGGCGCTGGAAGCCATGCGCTGCCTGCGCGCCGGTCTCAGTGAGAGCCAGGTCATGCCGCTCGACGAAACGCTTGGAATCATGCGCACAATGGATGCCATCCGCGCACAGTGGGGACTGAAGTATCCAATGGAATAGGACCACAGAGGAGCACGACAATGCTGTACGGCCACGTTCCTGGCATCGATAAACCGGTGTCGCGCCTGGTTCAGGGATCGGTCATGGTCTCGACGCGCGATCTGGAAGGGAGTTTCCGGTTGCTCGACGCCATCTTCGCTCTGGGATGCAATACGTTCGACACCGCGCATGTGTACGGGCAGGGAGACAATGAGCGTGCAATGGGGCGCTGGGTGCATGAACGCGGTATTCGTGATCAGGTGGTGATCATCGGTAAGGGCGCCCACCACAACGCCGATCGCAAACGGGTCACCCCGTTCGACATCACTGCCGATCTGTTCGACTCACTGGCGCGCTTCAAGTTCGATTACATCGATCTCTATCTGCTGCACCGCGACGATCCATCGGTTCCGGTCGGTCCAATTGTCGAGGTGCTGAACGAGCACCTGGCTGCCGGTCGTATTCGAGCGTTCGGCGGGTCGAACTGGAGCCATCGACGCATTGCGGAAGCCAACGAGTATGCTGCGGCTCACGGTTTGACGCCGTTCGTCGCCAGCAGCCCGAATTTCAGTCTGGCGGAGCAGTACCGTGAACCGTGGGAGGGATGCATCAGCATCAGCGGACCGCAGAACGAAGAAGCGCGCGCCTGGTACGCGGAACAGCGCATGCCGCTCTTCACCTGGTCGAGTCTGGCAGGCGGGTTCTTTTCAGGTCGTCTGCGACGCGACAATCTTGACACCTTCGAGGATTATCTCGACAAACTCGCGGTCTATTCCTACGCTGGCGAAGAGAACTTTCGCCGTCTGGAGCGCGTGCAGCACCTGGCTGAAGAGAAAGGGTTGAGCATCCCGCAGATCGCGCTGGCCTACGTTATGAGCCAGCCGCTCGACATCTATGCGCTGGTTGGATGCCGCACGCCAGAGGAATTCGCCGCCAACCTGGTTGCGCTGGAAGTGCGTCTGACGCCGGAGGAGTGCGCCTGGCTCGATCTGCGACTGGAGGAGCGAGGGGGCGTGGTTGAGAATTGAAGCATGATCCGTCGGGTGCGCGGGCGTCCCGCCTGCCTGGGTGCGCGGGCATTCCGCCTGCCTGGGTGCGCGGGCGTCCCGCCTGCCTGGGTGCGCGGGCATTCCGCCTGCCTGCCCGCTCAAGGAAGACCGGCGCCACGCTGTTCGATGCCCTGGATGGGCGGGGATCGGCGAGGCGCCGGTTCAGTGCTGGAGGTTCAACGCTTCCCACGAGAATATCGCCGCTGCTCCCCATGAAACATCGGTGCGCTGTTCGTTGGCAATGACGACGGCGTGATCGGGGTGTGCTTCGATATGCAGACAGATCGGCGTGCCGCGCCAGTGCAGGCGCACCCCGTACATACGCCCGGCGAAGCGCCAGGCAGGCGGCAGGTTCGGACGCACAACGAGCCGTTCGCGCTCCGGGGTGATGCCGATCAACACGTGGAGCAACAGGTGAGTGGTGAATGCCCCCCATCCATATCCTTCGCCGCCGCAACGCCCATCGGGGGGCCAGTATTCACACGCTATCCCCGGCAGCGTGCGGTCGGGATGCGCCTGGTGCGCGTCCCAAAACGTGTAGGCGCGGTCAATGACAGCTGCGGCAAGTCCGGCGGCGTGATCGTTCAACCCGACGCGCAATGCTGCCTCGATTGCTGTCCAGGCAAACATGGGCCATGTCAGCGTGGCAGGATCGATCTGCTCGATCTCCTGGCGCAGCGCCTCCCCCCGCCCCGGTCGGGCAACACCCAGCGCAACCGGCGCCAGCAACATCACATCGTTCACCGTGGTCGGTTTTCCGGAACGTGTATCAAAATCGGCGTACCGGTTGAGATCATCCTGCCACAAGGCATCGGTGCGCGCCACATACTCCTCACCCAGCGCCAGCCATTCGTGGGAATCGGCGGCGCGTCCAAGGTCGCGCGCAATGTCGCTCATCACCAGACAGGCGTGGGCAAAAGCAGCCTGGAGATCGACCGGGCGCACGTGGCGCACCGGGTGCCCGCCGCCAAGCGGTTGATCCCCAAAACGCGGCGAGTCGTCCTGCCCCGATTCCCAACTGCACGCATAGACCAGCCAGCCATCCGGGTCGCGTCGGTTTTCCAGCCACCAGTGCAGGTAGGCGGTCAGCGCAGGATAGAGAGTTGCCAGCCACTCGCGGTTGGGATGCAGGCTGGCAAGCCAGTCGATGACCAGCCAGGGGTAGCCCCATTCAGGGGCAGTGCCGCACACGGTTCCATCGGCGGCAACCATATTGTAACTGCCATCTTCGCGTGAGCAGGGTACGTTTGGTTCAGGAGCATCAACGAATGTGCCCAACAAAAGGTGTTGCGCCAGCGACGGATCGGCATAGGCAAGCAGGAGCGCATCGATTGCCGCTTCGGCAAGCACCACGCGCGGCGCCTGGATCTGCATGGCGTCCCAGATATGGCGATAGATGCCGGCGGGCGCGCGCACCATCATCCGCAGCGTCTCCAGGTCGTACACCAACCCGCGCCGCCAGTGGGGGAACCAGTCGCCTTCCAGGATCGGTGCGCGCGCCCAGAACGCATCATCCTCCGCCTGCTTGCGCGCGCGATCCGCTGCCGCTGTGCGTCGGACGGCGCGCTGCCGGTGTTGCGCCATACGCAACGTCTTGCCCCGCGTCATATACAGGTCGAGTTGTTCACATGGCATTCCGAACCCAAGGGTGGCGAAGAGCGCGACGGTGTCACCCCGCCGACCGGTGACCGTCACGAAGCCCTCGCCCGGCAGTCCAGGCGCCTGTGACGATGCCCAGACAGCTGCCTGCGCTGGATCGGTTGTGATGCCGAGATCGGTGAAGGGGCGCGTTGCATGCACCACAAACGCCTCACCATCCTCGAAACTCTGCACCACCAGGTCGCCATCGACAATCCGCCCAACCAGCCCGGACTCGCCCCATTCGCCGCAGGCAGCGATGGTGCGCGTATACTCGACGATCACTGCAAGGCGCGCTTCGCCCTGAATGGTTGCCGAAGCGCACAGGGCATGTTCACCGACCAGGTGGAAGGTCGCGTGAAGGGTCGCGCCGCCGTGGGAAAGATCGAGAGAAAAAAGGTTCATCGAGTGGTACGGACTGGAAACCACATCGAACTCGCTCAATTCGAGCGCCCCACCCAGCGCAAAGCGAAAGCCAGCGCGGTAGGTTTCGCGCCGACCGCCATACATGCCAGCATGCGCCGGGTAATGCCAGCGAAAGCCTGCACCATGCGAGCGCAGCACACCTCGCGGCGAAAGATTGCGCGTATGCGTTGGAGTATTCAGATAGCCATGCGGCGTGTAGTCATCGATTGGGAATGGCATGGCGAAAGTATAGCACAAGGATTGACAAACGCTCCACTGTATGGCACTGTGGGATCGTTCGGTCTCCCGGTTCGTGGCGAGGCAAGATGACGTCCCTTCACAATCCCGGTGCGCGGGCGTCTCGCCGGTGCGCGGGCATCTTGCCCGCAGGCAGCAGGGTGACCGGGTACGGGAGCGAGGGCATAGTGCGCGGGCGTCTCGCCGGTGCGCAGGCATCTTGCCCGCAGGCAGCAGGGTGACCAGGTACGGGAGTGAGGGCATAGTGCGCGGGCGTCTCGCCGGTGCGCAGGCATCTTGCCCGCAGGCAGCAGGGTGACCGGGTACGGGAGCGAGGGCATGGTGCGCGGGCGTCTCGCCGGTGCGCGGGCATCTTGCCCGCAGGCAGCAGTGCGACAGATTACAGGAGTGAGGGCATAGTGCGCGGGTGTCTCGCCGGTGCGCGGGCATCTTGCCCGCAGGCAGCAGGGTGACCGGGTACGGGAGCGAGGGCATTTTGAAGATTGAGAACTATAGTAGTTCTCACAGAGGTTGAACCCAATGGACGAGGTTAAACACTCCCGGAATCGCGCCCCCCATGCGGCGCCCGAAATGAATTTCAGTCTACATTCCGCCAGCAGCGGGCGCCTCGCGCAACACGACGGATAGGAACAACGGTCAATAGGGTTCTACCAGATTTGATATATGCGCGGTACAACGACCTTTTTGCAGGAAACGCAGATGACCGTCTCACGAACGCAGGGAGACTGAAAAAGGTTACCAGAGGCGAGGTCGGCGCTTCTTGAACAACGATGCCGCAATGAGTGCGATAATGAGGGGCGCCCAGAACAGTCTGCGGCTGAAGAAAAATCCGACGGCGACCGCCAGGGCTGCGGCTGCAACCATTCTGCGTACCGCGATGCTGCGCAAGACGCTGAGCAACAGTCCAACAACGCCAACAGCGATGATAATGAACGTCATGAATCGCGGGAGCGAGACCATCGCTACCGCAGCGGTGATCAGCAGCAGCGGAATCATCAGGTCGTCGTACCATTCGGTCTGCGACGGCGTCGGCGGCTGCGGTGCAGGAACAGGGACAGGCGCAGAGTCAGAAGGGCGCGCTGGCAGTTGCACCGTCGGTCCGGTCGCAGGCGGCGCCTGCTCGATGACCAGGTTGTCAATTGGCGCGCCGCAATCAATGCAGTACCGGGCGTCAGCAGGGACGCTGGCACGGCAATGCGGACAAACAACGGTTGTTTCGGTCATGGGTTTGTCCCTTTCAGGCGTCCGACGCGCAGATGTGTGCCACATATCGCTTCTGTTATGATACGCATGCGGTGCGCGTAAAGTTGCAATACTTCACTTTCGTGCATAACAATGAGCATATCGAACAAACTTTTTCGGCGACAGATGATTGAAGCGGTACGGTCGGGAGCGCCAGTTTTGCCGCGTTGCTTGCACGCCCCGCCGACCGGTCAGTGTGGCGGATGCGCATTCCAGGATCGTGAGTATCCGGTGCAGGTGGCAGCAAAGCGCACGGCGCTTCGTCATCTCTGGGAAGGCGATCTACCGGAAACGCTCCTCACCACGCTTGATGTCGTCGCTTCGCCCAATCCCTTCGCTTATCGCACGCGCATGGACTTTGTGGCGAGCAAGGAACGTTTTGGTCTGCGACGCAGCGGCAGGTTCAACTATATTATCGACCTGAAGGAATGCCATCTCATACCGGCGCGCGCATTCGCTGCCGCGCGCGCAATGTACGATCACGCGATGCGTCTGGGTTTGCCCGACTACGACCTGCGCGCGCATGCCGGTTTTCTGCGGTACGTGGCAGTGCGGCGCAGCCCTGACGACGAAGTGCTGCTGGCGCTGATCACTGCCGCTCCCGACGAGGCGGGGACGTATGCCGGGAAGGTGGAACAGGTGGCGCAGGCGGCGCTCGAGTACGATGGCGTGGTCGGCGTTCACTGGTTGATCAACCCCACCCGTACTGATATATCGTTTGGGGAAACGGCGCGTTTCTGGGGGCGCGCAACGTTGCCGATGCGTGTGGGGGCGCATACGCTCGACATCGGACCGAACACCTTCTTTCAGAATAATGTCTGGTTGCTTATGCCCCTGCTCGAGGCGGTGCGTGATGCGGTTGCCGGGGAAGGCGAACGTGCGCGTGCGCTTGCCGATCTGTATGGCGGGGTTGGCACAATAGCGCTGTTTGTCGCCGATCTTGCCGATCAGATTGTCTGTGTCGAATCGGTTGAGGAAAGTGTGCGTCTGGCGCGAGAAAACATTGCGCGCGCCGGCTTTGAGCATATCGCCATTGTTAAGGCGGATGTCGCCGATGCGCTCCGCGAACGAACACGGGGCGCGTTCGATATCGTTATCGCCGATCCGCCGCGCACCGGTTTGGGTCCCGACGTATGCCGCGAATTGCTGCGGCTGCGCCCGCAACGCATTGTGTATATCTCGTGCAACCCGCTCACCCAGCGCGACGATGTGCGTATGCTGACGGAGGCGTATCGCCTGACATCGCTGCGAGGGTACGATATGTTTCCCCATACGCCGCATCTCGAGTCGCTGGCAGTACTGGACGTTATCCGCTGATCGCCACTTCTCAATCCCCGCAACTCTTACCCGCTCTGGTGCGTAGTACGTAACGGATAGATCAGTTGCCGTTTCCGCGCAGGTGTGCTACCCTACCAGTGAGGCGCCAATGATGCCTGTCGCATCCAGTGCAGGTCCGCCTATGACCGACGTACAGCAGATCCTCTGCCCCAAGTGTCACAAGCCGAACCTCCGTCGCGCCCGGTTCTGCCAGCATTGCGGTCACGATGTTATTTTGAACAACGCCGGACCGCGCTATTACATCACGCGCGTCATCAAAGAAGGCGGGCAGGGGGCGGTCTTCGAGGCAATCGGTGATGATGGGCGCATCTATGCGATCAAGCAGATGCTTGATCGGTTCACCGATCCACGTGAACGTGACGAGGCGATTGCGCGCTTCGAGGCGGAGGCGAAAATACTGGAGCGCCTGCGGCATCCGCGTATTCCGCGTGTCTATGCCGATTTCAAAGACGAAGGGTATCACTACCTGGCGATGGACTTCGTGCGCGGATCCGACCTTGAAGACATCATCCGGCGCGAGCGGTACATTCCCGAAGAGCGTGCGCTGCAATGGGCGGATCAGATCTGCGATGTGCTGGAGTATCTCCATCAACAGAAGCCGCCAATTATCTTCCGCGACATGAAACCGTCGAACATCATGATCGAGCCGGATGGCAACGTCAAACTGATCGATTTCGGCATCGCTAAAGTGCTTCAGCCATCGCAGCGCGGCACCCAGATCGGCACGCCCGGCTACGCGCCGCCAGAACAGTACCAGGGCATTGCCACTCCGGAGTCGGACATCTTTTCGCTCGGCGCTACGTTGCACCACATGCTTACCGGGCGCGATCCGCGCGACGAGCCACCCTTTTCGTTCCCGCCGGTCTATGCCCTGCGCCCCAATATCTCGAAGCGCACATCCGACGCAATCCAGAAAGCGTTGCAGATGAAACCGGAGGAGCGCTACAAAAGCGTGGCGGAGTTTCGGCGCGCGCTGTTGCCGGAACGCGCGCCAGCGCAGGTGCGGGTCGTACCGGCGACTCAGGCGATCCCGGCACAGGTGGCTGCGTCGGCGCCATCCCAACCGGTCGCAACAACCGCCGCGCCTTCCGGTTCGGTTGCGCCATCGTCGAAGCGCGTGACCCCCGTTGTTCCGCCGCCGCCAGCATCCGTTCCTGCGGCGAAGCCGGGCGCTCAACCGCAAGCGCCGCCGAAGGCGCGTCGCTCACGTGGTTTCGGAAATGTTGTGTTTGTCCTTATCGTTCTTGCACTGCTGACGGCGACGTTGGCGCTGGCGTTTCCCAACCTTACGATGCGGGTTCTTCAGAGTATTCCCGCGCTGGCGACACCGACGCCTCAGCGCCTGATCCAGCAACCCTTCACCGTCGAAAACATCGAGGTGATCGTTCCGCCAGGCGGTGATGTCCGGCAGGCATTCGTCGCCGCGTATACGCGCATCGTGCAGGAACAGTTCGGTCCGGAAGCGCGCATCCACACAAGTGTGCCGTTATCGTACATTGGCGGTGAACCGGTGAAGATTGGCGAGGATGCCAATGGGGTCAAGTATCGTGCCTCGGTGACCGGGTTCGTCCTGGTTCCGGCGCCGACCACGCCGTAGCCAGCAACCTTCGCGCATACAGGTTACCGGTGCGCGAGGCATACGCCGGTTGCAGCGGCTGGTTATCAGGGAAACACAGCGCGTTCGTGCGCTATCGTTTGCGCTCAACGATATTGATGGCGATCGCGGCGACGATCGCGGCGATCAGGACAATGATCAGGGCGATCGTGACGACGCTCCAACCGGTTTGCCAGGCATTCACGAAGAGCGCGCTCAGCGCAACGATGCCAATGCCAATGCACCCGCGCGTCACGCGTCGTTCAGGCTGATCGGACATGGAACCTCGTTTGTGACAATCACGCTTCCTGCTATGATACAGGATGCATCGGGAGGAAGACAATGGGTTTTCTGGATGAACTGAGCCGCAAGCTTGCCGAAGGGGTTGATCGCGCCAGGTTCGAAGCCGAAAAGTTCCAACGCGTCACTGCCATTCAGGGTGAGATCAGCACGCTGCGGCGACAGATCGATGGCAAGCGATTGGAGTTTGGTGATCGGGCGCTCGAACTGTTCAAAGCTGGCGCCATCCAGTCGCCAACGCTGGCGACAATTCTGCGAGAGATCGAAGCATTGCAGGCCAGCCTGACATTGAAAGAAGAAGAGTTGCGTCATGTTCAGGGACAGGTTTTTATCGAGCCGACGACAACACGCGCGCAGAACGTTCCGATAAGCGTCGAACCGCCCCGTCCGCCAGCGCCGGCGCCGCCGCCGCCAGCGCCGCCCGTTGCCGGGAGCAAAACCTGCCCTTCGTGCGGCTTCCAGATGCCGCAGACCGCCGTCTTTTGCCCGAACTGCGGTCTGCGGATTGGGTGAACCGTAAGCGTTTTACCGACGTGTCAATGCGCGTGTGTCATTATCGGGCAACCAGTGGATGGTGACATCATCGCGCGCATCCCACTCATCGTCAGGATGGTCGTCTTCTTCGTCGGGATGAATGACAATCGGACCCTGGTTGTACACCCATGCTATCAGGTCATCGATCGAGTACCATCCGGCGCGGTATGACTCCTGATCGACCGGATTGAGCCAGAACTTGATCTCACCGTCCATCCACTGCCAGCGTTCAAGCGAGCGCCATTCGCGGTGATGCTCGGCGAGGATGGCTTTTGTTTCCTCGAAGAGACGCAACAGTTCGGGCAGCGTTAACCCTTTCGTGCGCCGCTTCAGCAGAATGCGGCGATTAATGGCATCGCGCAGACGTTCGAGTTCCGGAACATCGAGCGCGTCCAGGTCGATATCGATGGGCGTTCCCATAGCGATGCGTCCTTTCCAGGAGCGGTCGCGCACTTCGCGTTTATCGGCGCCATGCATCATTGCGAGACGACATCCGCCCTTCTCATGTTGTGGCAGATGCCTGCCACAACGGTTGATATACCACTGGCGCGTGGGTCGCTTCCCGGCGAACCCACCCTCATGATAGCAGGGATTGTTACCACCAACGTGAACGATTGTGTGACAGTATATTCACAATTCGATGATATCCTGTCATCGAGCCAGTGCATGCCTCATACTACGCAATGACCGGAAGAGCTGGATGGTACAATGTTGTCGGTCATCAGGCACGCTGGAGCCGTCGCGCTCCCGTTGCGCGAGTCTCCCGGCTTCGTGGCAGTCGATTTAAGTTACGCCTGGCAAGGGACAACCGGAAAATCTCCAGGCAGGTTATGCCACTGCCTGGCGTTGCAGCGTCGTCGCCTTCGTGCGCTCTTGCAGGTGTACGGCGCACGTTCTGTGTGCTGGCGGAATGAGCGTGGGCTGACAGGTTCTTTGCCAGCGCCACGCAGAATGATGGAGGCGACGACCGGATTCGAACCGGTGAATGGGGGTTTTGCAGACCCCTGCCTTACCACTTGGCTACGTCGCCGTCTATGCCGATTCTAGCATAGCCGACGTTTGCTGTCAAAGGGTTGGTCAGGCGCGGTCACACGTCACCGACCTCGTCGTGCACCTGCGCCAGCAGCGCGCGTTCCACCGGCGGCATACCGTCCCACGAACGCGCCATCCAGGCGACTGCGGCGAGAAACGCCTGCGCGCGATCAGTATCAGGGCAGACGCTGCGGAGGAGACGCCAGAATGCTGGCGAATGGTTGGGATGGAAGGCATGCGCGATTTCGTGGGCGGCAACCGCTTCGAGCACCCAGCGCGGCATGCGCAGGAGCGTCGCGTTCAAGCGCACTGTGCCGGTAGCGGCGCTGTAACTCCCCCAGCGCGCTTCGGTGAGGGTAAACGTTGCGTGCTCGATGACCGGCGGGTTGGGAAAGCGCGCGGCAACCTGGCGTACCAGCGCCAGCGCATCTTCTTCGTTGTTGATCTGCCGCTTATGAACGCGCTGAATCAGGCGGCGCGCGAGTTCGATGATTGCCCGATCAAGCGCCGTATCGTCGACTGCGTGCGGTGCGCTGATGTGCAGCGTTGTATCACGGAGACGGGCATTGATGTTCTTGACCGCTTTGCGTTCGATAAGCACTGTCAGCGTTGTCCCTGCGATGGTGATCTGGCGCCGATCTGCCATTGTGATCTCCTCATGCAGTTTGCACCGCGCGTGGACGCTCGGAAGTGACGCCAACGCCTAACCATACAAAAAGGATCGCGCCAGCAAGACGGAATGCAGCTCCGGTGAGCAGCGCCGGCGTGTATCCGAACAGGTCTGCCAGGAGAGTGCCGACCAGTGGCGCCACCAGCGTTGCGATGTAGGTCGTCAACTGGTACAGCGCGATATATGCCGCTGTGCGCTCAGGCGGCGCGGTGGAAAGTGAAATATCGAACAACACCAGGTTTAACCCCGCGCCGAAGATGCCCGCCAGCGCCGCGTAGAACACCAGCGGTTCGACTCGCGGCGTCAGCGCAGTCAACAGCGGATACAGCACCAGTCCGAACACACAGATTCGGAGCGCCAGCACGTTCCCCTTGCGGCGGGTGAGCGCCGTCCAGATAAAATAGGCGACCAGCAACACGCCGTTGTTGGTCGTATTGATCAAGCCGATCCAGAAATCGGAGGCGTTGAGCTGGCGCACCCAGTAGAGCGGAAAGAGCGGCAGCGCCATCATCATGCCCAGGTTGAACACGAATGCACTGATGACAAACCGGCTGAACGGCGATGGTTCACGCAACACTGCCAGCATATCGCTGAGATACGCGCCTAACGATTGCTGGACAACATCACGTTGGGGCGGCGGATTGTCCGGAATCGTCAATCGTCGGGAGAAAAAGAAACTCAGCGCCCCGCCGACAAACGATGCGATAAAGACGATCTGGTAGTTGAGCGGGAATGGGACGTTGTCGAGAAACGCGCCGATCGCAGCGACAGTGATCGCCGTAGTTGCGCCAAGCACCGACCAGCGGCGACTCATCAGATACTGACGTCGGCGGGGTCCTGCAACCGCGCCCATAACCACGGTGAAAGTAATATTGACAATCGTCTGCGGGATCGTGACCAGCGCCCAGATGACAATGACAGCATACACCGTGATCTGCTGGCTGACGAAGAAGGGAATCAACCCCATCAAAACGAACGATCCCTGCACCATTGCGCGGGGCCACGAGTACCAGGGCGCCATGTTGCGCTGGCGTTCAAGGAACCGCCCGGCAGGAATGGCGAGGAGCATGCCGGTCAGCGCGGGGAGTGCGGTGAGCAGTCCGACCAGGAACGGAGATGCGCCCAGGCGGGTCAGGAAGACGCTGAGGAAGGTTGAAACGCCGGTGACGATGCCGACCCCCAGGCCATCGATCAGGACGCTCCGTTCATTCTGCTTCTGGATGTCTGCTGGCTGAGCATGTCCGGTGCGCCAGCGGGACAGCGTGGGCATGTCTGATGCGCCTCCAGATCGAGGGGCGAATGAGAGTGGTATTATATCATTATTGAGGCGAGCGGGGCGCGTAGGGGCGCCGCAGCGCTGCGCCCGTACCGGCAGCGGCGAGCGGGGCGAGTAGGGGTGCGTAGGGGCGCCGCAGCGCTGCGCCCGTAGCGGCGGCAGCGGCGGGAGGGCGCGATAGGGGCGCAGCAGCGCTGCGCCCGTACCGGCAGCGGCGGCAGCGGGAGAGGCGCGGAGGTGCGCAGCAGCGCTGCGCCCGTAGCGGCGGCGGCGGCGGGAGGGGCGCGGAGGGGCGCAGCAGCGCTGCGCCCGTACCGGCAGCGGTGGCAGCGGGAGGGGCGCGTAGGGGTGCAGCAGCGCTGCGCCCGTAGCGGCGGCGGCGGCGGGAGGGGCGCGGAGGGGCGCAGCAGCGCTGCGCCCGTAGCGGCGGCAGCGGCGGGAGGGCGCGATAGGGGCGCAGCAGCGCTGCGCCCGTACCGGCAGCGGCGGCGGCGGGAGGGGCGCGTAGGGGCGCAGCAGCGCTGCGCCCGTAGCGGCGGCAGCGGCGGGAGGGGCGCGGAGGGGCGCGTAGGGGCGCCGCAGCGCTGCGCCCGTAGCGGCGGCAGCGGCGGGAGGGCGCGATAGGGGCGCAGCAGCGCTGCGCCCGTACCGGCAGCGGTGGCAGCGGGAGGGGCGCGTAGGGGTGCAGCAGCGCTGCGCCCGTACCGGCAGCGGGGGGAATGGCGGCGGCAGGCGGTTGCCGCCGAAGAAAAACATTGGAAAGGGTGAAGCGTATGTTCATGCATCGGGTAACGCGCGGCTATATGGTGTTGATCGCTGGCCTGATAGCGTTCTTTGGTCGTCGATTGCTGGCAGGGGACGCGCTGTGGTCTCCGGGGATGCTGGATGCTGAGATTCTGAGCGAAACAGAGATGTGGATTGTCATCTCGACGGCGTTGCTGATCGGTCCGGCGGTGGCGCTTGGGCGTCTGCGCGCCATGCTGATCGCGCTTCCCTTCTCTCTGCCGCCGGTGATGCTGTACCTGACGTTCTATCCGCTGCTGATCGTCTTTCTGCTGCTGGCGATGGTTCCCTGGCTCGTGCATGCTGCGTTGAGCGCATGGATGCCCGAACAGCGGCGGGAAACGTGAGTCGCGCATTCCCTCAGTCGTGTTTACCGGCAGAGCGTGCGACCAGCACTGCCATGGCGCATGCAGCCAGGACGCTCTGCGGGTTGCCGCTGGGTTCGGGCAGCGCCACCGGTACACGCCCGCCAACCACAATGCCAGCCGACTGTGCGTTCGCCAGACGGTCGAGTTGCTGCACCAGCATTGTTCCTGCTTCCAGGTCTGGCGCAACGAGAATGTCGGCCTGCCCGGCGACCGGTGAGGTCAGTTTCGCCTGACGCACCGCTTCGGGCGAGACGGCGTTCTCGAAGGTCAGCGGACCATCCACCAGACCGCCGACGATCTGCCCGCGGTCGACCATTTTGCACAGCGCGGCTGCATCGAGCGTTGAGCGCAATCTGGGGTTGATCGTTTCCACCGCTGCGAGAATGGCGACTTTTGGCTGTTCCACGCCGAGCGCCAGCGCCAGGTCTATGGCGTTCTGCACGATTGCCCGCTTTTCTTCGAGGGTCGGGTCGGTATTCATACCTGCGTCGGTGATGAACAGCAGACGCGGATAATTGGGCACGTCCATAGCATAGACGTGGCTCAATCGTCGATGATCGACGATGCCGGTTTCGTGAGCGACCAGTTCGTGCAACAGCCCGTAATAGCGCACTCCAGGATCGACGATTGCCTCAACTTTGCCGGTGCGCGCCATGGCGACAGCGCGTGCGGCTGCGGTGCGTCCATCGCTGGTTGGTTCAAGATGGAAGGCGTCGAGGTTGATATCCAGCGTTTCTGCAACACGACGCAGCGGCATCTCCGGACCAATGATGATCGGGTCGATCAGGTTTGCCTGAGTTGCCTCAACGATGCCGTGGAACGCAATCGGCTCCGAGGGAAACACAACCGCCGCCCGCACCGGTCCGAGCGATGATGCGCGTTTGATAATCGCTTCGTAGTTCGCCCCTGGTTTGTGCAGCAGCACCTCTGGCAGGCTGACACGCTGACGCTTGACTTTCTCGGTTGGCGCGAGCACTTCAGCGTTACCGCTGATCACAACTTCGCCGTGCTGGTTGATGCACTGGCAGTCGAGGGTCACGCGGCGTTTCTCCGGGTCTTTTGCCGTTACGGTCACTGCCACTGTGATTGTGTCGCCGATGGTCACCGGACGACGGAAGCGCAAGGTCTGGCTCAGGTAGATCGTGCCTGGACCGGGGAGCATCGTGCCGAGAACCGTCGAAATCAGGGCGCCGCCCCACATGCCGTGGGCGATGATCTTGTGGAAGATGTCGCTGCGCGCGTATTCCTCGTCCAGATGTGCCGGATTGACGTCGCCCGACATAACCGCGAACAGTTCGATATCGGCTTTGGTCAGGGTGCGCGTCAGCGACGCCCGATCGCCAATCTTGATTTCGTCGAAGGTGCGATTTTCGATGTATTCCGTCATTGCACAGCCTCCCTTCCGCATGTTCAGCATACGTGTGAGAGTTACAGCAGGCATCCCCGGCATGTACGACAGTGGATGCTGAATCCGGGAATGCTACAAAATTGTTGCCAGATCGTATCGATTTTGTGTGTATTTCCCATCGTATTCCGGTTATAATATGGGCGAAAAGCATGACATCGTGCATTGTGTTCATGGATCGTTTGCGCCGTTTCTTTCTGATACTCATCCTGATGTATGCTGTCATGCCGGTGATGTCGGCAGGTGCGCAGCAGGAGCCCTCTCCACCAGGCGCTGGCGACAATGCCGACGTAGGAGAGACCTCTTCGGTAGCGCCGGTTGATGCCTCCGATCAGGCAATGACTGTCGATACGCAGTCGTCAACATACCTTGCTTTTCTCCCGTTCATCAGCATACCGACGCCACCCAGCCCTTTTGGTTTCGATGTGCGCACCTATGCGCCGGATAGCGTCATGCCGCTGGTGGCGGAAGCCAGTCCACGCTGGTCGCGCGCAGGTGATGTGCTGTGGGCGCTGGTGGAGCCGGTGCGTGGCGGCGGGTATCGCTGGGAGGCAATTGCTGATGTCGAGCGCAATGTGCGGCGCCTGCGCGCAAGGGGGATCGAGCCAACGCTGGTCGTTCAGTGGTCGCCCTCGTGGGCGCAGAGCATCCCCGGCAAATTGTGCAGTGCGCCGCGTCCAGACGCCATCCCTGAATTTGCGGCATTCATGCGGGCGGCCGCTCAGCGATTCTCCAGCGGCGATCTGCGTGTGGATCACTGGGAGATCTGGAACGAACCTGATTTTCGTCCAGACGAGGTGGTCGGCAATGAGGGGTTTGGCTGCTGGGCGACGTATAACGCTCCGTACTACGGCGGCGACTACTACGGTCAGGTGCTGCGTGCGGTCTATCCTGCGGTCAAGGCGGGCAATCCAAATGCGCAGGTGTGGGGCGGGGCGTTGATGCATCGCTGGCCCGATGACACGCACACGCTCGGATTCGTGCGTGGTATGCTGGCGGCCGGTGCGGCACAGTCATTCGATGCGCTCAGTTTCCACGCCTATGGCGAGTGGGGCGCCGGTGATCGTCTCCTGTTCAAGTACTGGCGCCTGCGACGCCTGCTCGATGAGCATGGGCTGCGTGCAAAACCGATGGTGGCGACCGAAATTGCTGCGACCTGCCCTGCTCCATCGCAGTGCCCGCCGGATTTTCTCCGCCGCCAGGCAAACTACGCGGCGCGGATCTATGCACAGGCGCTGGCGCTCAACCTGCTGGGGGCGTTCTGGTATCCGATTTCGTTCCGCGGCGAAGGCTTTCTGCAGAGCCACCTGGTTGATGAAACCGACAATGGATTGGTGCCGCGCCCATCGTTCTATGCCTTCCGCAATTCGGCGCGTTTGCTCGCCGGGGCGCGCTACATCGGTTCGCCGCCGGTTGAACCGCCTCCCGATCAGATCAGGAGTGTTCAGGTGCTGACGTTCGAGAAGGGGCGCAACCGGTTGTACGTTCTCTGGGTGCCGCGCGCCGACTTCCCGGTACTCTACAATCTCCAGGTTCCACCGGGTGCAACGGCTATCTGCACTGACCAGTTAAACCTGACACGACCGGCGACATACTACTGCTCCGATGACAATCGCGATGGTTTCATTCCGCGTGCTGTGAATGAGTTGCCGCAGTATGTCGAAGTGGTGATGCCATAGGCGCAGCGGAGGAGGCGGTTTCGCCCCTCATCCCCCCAACCCCCTTCTTCCGCGAAGGGAGAAGGGGGGTCGGGTGTCCTGATGCCTGAAACGGGAGTAGGTCATAGCGCTGTGTGCGGGCGGGACGCCCGCGCACCCAGGCGGTGCGTACCTTTGTGCTGCTGCGTGCGGGTGGGACGCCCGCGCACCCAGGCGGTGCGTACCTTTGTGCTACTGCATGCGGGCGGGGCGCTCGCGCACCCAGGCAGTGCGTACCTTTGTGCTACTGCATGCGGGCGGGACGCCCGCGCACCCAGGCAGTGCGCTCTCAAGTGTAGAGTGTTTGGGAGAGATGAGCGATGTTCTGCATTCCCGTGCGCTGTTGCTCCTCATCCCCCCAACCCCCTTCTCCCACAGGGGGAGAAGGGGGAGTGTGGGCGTTCTGATGCCTGAAATGGGAGATGGCACGCAGGGGCTTGCCAAAAAATCCATCCCTGTGAGCAGGTAGTGCGGGGTCGCGTACCGTTCCAGTGTGCCAGGAACGTTCTATGAACGACCATCCCGCACTCAAGGCAAACCTTCAACCCCGGACTGTCTCCTGCTCCAATCCTGCTGCGCCTGCGCGTATGCCGCCGGTGTGCCGATATCGAGCAGGTAGCCGCGCAGCGGGCGACCATACACCGGCGCGCCAGCGCGCAGCATGGCAGGAATAATGTCGTGCCCGAAGTCGCTGAATCCGGGCGGCGTCCAGTCTACAACTTCGGGTTCGCAGACGTAGACGCCAGCATTTGCCGTATCGCCGCCATCCCACACGACCGGTTTTTCGACGAAGCGCACCACACGACCGGTGGCGTCAACTTCGATCATCCCCTGGGATTGGGGATGGTCGGTACGTTTGAGCGCCAGGGTCATGAGGGCGCGACGCTGTCGGTGAAACCGGATCAGATCGTCGAGGTCGATGTCGAGCAGCAGGTCGCCGTAGATCACGAGAAAGGGTTGGTCGAAAAAACCGGGGAAATTGTGCAGTGCGCCAGCTGTGCCGCGCAACTCTGTTTCTACGGCGTAGTGGAGCCGCATGCCAAAGCGAGAGCCGTCTCCCAGCCCTTCGCGCACAACATCCGGCAGATGGTGGAGATTCAGCGCCACGTCGGTAACACCGTAGCGCCGCAACCATTCCAGCGTCCAGGCAAGGAGCGGTCTCCCGGCAATTGGCGCCATCGGCTTGGGGCAGGTATCGGTGAGCGGGCGGAGGCGTGTGCCGGCGCCTGCCGCCAGGATCAACGCTTTCATCAACGTTCGTTCTCCATTGCGCAGCCTGTTGCCCGGCGGTTTGCCCCTTCCTGCTGCGGGTTCTCATTCGGCGGGCTTCACGCCGTGCATCCGTCATCGCCATTATGTGCCCCCCTGATGACATCTCGATGAATCACCTGCGCCATGTTTTTTTCAAAACACGCACCCAGTTTTCGTGCGCCAGTTTGCGCAGCGATGCTTCATCGAACCCGTGACGGCGCAATGTCTCCAGCAGGCGTGGCAGTCCGGCGACGTCTCCCAACTCGTGCGGCATCAGCGCGCCGTCGAAATCCGAGCCGAAACCGACCCGATCAATTCCCAACCGTTCGACCAGGTAGATGACGTGCTCTGCTACAGCATCCAGCGGCGTCGCAGCATCGCGCCTGCCATCGCGACGAAGAAAGCCGACGTGGAAATTGACGCCGACCATCCCGTCCGACTCGCGGATCGCGTCGAGCTGGCGGTCGGTCAGGTTGCGCGGCGAGGGACAGAGGGCATATGCGTTCGAGTGGGTTGCGACCAGCGGTGCGCTGCTCAGGCGCGCCACATCCCAGAAGCCGGCTTCGTTCAGATGCGACAGATCGATCATGATGCCGAGGCGGTTGCATATTCGCACCAGTTCGTGTCCGGCTTCGGTCAGACCAGGACCAATATCGGGATCGTGCGGGAAACGAAACGGTACGCCCCATCCGAATGCGTTCGGGCGACTCCAGACGATCCCCAGGGAGCGGAGACCAGCCCGGTAGAGCACTTCGAGTGTGTGAAACTCAGGATCGATCGCGTCGGCGCCCTCGAAATGCAGGATCGCGCTCAGCGTATTGGTTCGGATGCCGTGCTCGATGTCATCAACCGTGCGTGCGACCCGCACCTGACCAGCGGATTGCGCTTCGATCCGGAAGAGCAGGGCGGTCATTGCCAGCGCTGTTTCGAGCGCATAGGCGAACGGTAATCGCTCAGGAAGGTCGTCGTCGTTCGCTGGCTGTTCACCTGGCGCAGGAGGAACAAAGACCGCGAAGAAGCCGCCAGCAAAACCGCCAGCGCGGGCGCGCGCCAGGTCGATGTGCCCCTGGGACGACTCAAAGAACGAATCATTGTGTTTCGATGCGAAGAGACGCAGAAGGGTATCGTTATGACCGTCGAAGATCGGAATGTGAAGGTTCACAAAAGCTCGCTTTCTTGTGCGTATGCGTTCAGCAGGTGCGAATGTGAGTCTCCTGCAAAAAAGTCATGTCACCGCAGAGTAACTGTGTTGCTTGTCAAGGGGCGCTCGTATGCACAGCCGGATCCCAGGGCTTTTGCTGACGCAATATTGCGCCGAGAATAGTCAGCAGCTTGCGCATCGCAGCGACGATGGCGACCTTGCGCGGCTTGCCAGCTTGACACAGGCGCTGATCGAAGGCGCGCCTGACCAGACGGCGCCGCGTGGCCGCCAGGGTCGCCATGTACAACACGCTGCGCCCATCCCTCCTGCCGCCGGAGATATGCCGGGGTTTGTGCTGTGCGCCGCTCTGATTGGCATACGGCGCAACGCCCACAAAGGCCGCCGCTTCCTTGCGATTGATGGTCCCCAGTTCGGGCAGGCGGAGCAGCAGGTTCAGTGCGGTGATCGCGCCGATGCCGGGCACGCTTTCGAGCAGCTCCCGTTTCCGGCGCACCTCGTCGGTGCGCTCCGCCTCGTTGTCGCGTTCCTGCTCAAGCGCACGGATCTCCTGATCCAGCCAATCAATATGCTGCTGGATGCCCGGGCGGAGGTTCGGCGCGGCAGCCGTCAACCGATTGATCTCAGCCGTCCGCATCTGAATCACCTGCTCCCGCCGGACCAGCAGGTCGCGCAAGGATGCGCGCTGCTCGTCCGTCGCTTGGTGGTGCGGCGGGCGCACCCGTTCGGCAAAGCGGGCGAGCAACCGGGCATCCAGGCGGTCGGTCTTCGCCTGGCGTCCTTCCGCGTGCGCCAGGGCGCGCACGCGGCGTGGCTGCACCCGCGCCGTCGGCACGCCAGCCTGGAGCAGTTGGGCGAACACCATGCGCTCCAGCCCGCCGGTCGCCTCCAGCACAATCAGGGTCGGCTGCAGGCGCTGGAGTCGCGTGACCAGGAGCTGGACACCTTCGTCGGTAGACGGTATCGTCTCGCGTGGCGCGTGCGGGTCGGCGCCAAACGCCACATCCAGCGTCTGTTTGGAGACATCAATGCCGATAAAGAGCGACTCACGGGAAGCCATACACAGAACCTCCTGAGGAAAACGGCGCCAGCCTTGCTAGCATATGCGGGTTTGAGGGCCCAGATAACTGTTCGGCTTGGTCGCGTTGAAGGACACGGCTACCCAACACTCCGCGGCGATCTCGTGAACCTGGCGCAGAACGGTATACCGTGTCCCGTTAGATTATACTAGGCGCAGTGGACGCAGAGAGCGATTGATGGAAACCTCTGCGCTCTTTGCGTCTCGACGGTGCGTTTTTGCAGTGGGGTCATTTCATGTTTATTGTACAATACCGAATATGAGTGATTATGTGTTACGCTGGTTGCTAGTTATAAAGCGGGAGACGACCGCAGAGCGCAGTGGCGGCGATGGCGATGGCGTCGGTCCGGTGTGTATCGCCGAGGTCGAAGGATTGATCCGCGCGCAGATTATCCGCTCCTACCTGGAGGATGCCGGTATTCCGGCGCACCTTGCGGGTGAAGCGGTCGCTGGCGTCTATGGTCTGATCCAGGGACCGCTCAGTATGGTGAAGGTGTATGTTCTGGCGGCGCTGGCAACCGATGCGCGCGAACTGCTGGCGGATCTCGATTTCGACGATGAGCGTTAATCGCAAGCAGATGCTGGCGAGCGAACCATCATGCCGCGCCTGCCTGCCACACGGAATGCGCTGACGGACATTGAGAGTTTATAGCAGTTCTCAGATACATTGACCCCTGGTCGGGTCTGCCGTGTCGCGCGAGGCGCCCGTTTCCGGCAGAGCGTAGACCGAAATTCATTTCGGTCACCGTGTTGGTAGCACGATACTGGGAGTGTTCAACCCCGTCCAATTGGTTCAACCTCTATGGGAACTGCTATAAATGTTCAATCTCCATAATTTCGGCGTACTTCTCTCGTAGACCGGAATTTATAGCAGTTCTCAGATACGTTGACCCCTGTCCAGGTCTGCCGTGTCGTGCGAGACGCCCGTTTCCGGCAGAGCGTAGACCGAAATTTATTTCGGTCACCGTGTTTGGTAGCGCGATTCTGGGAGTGTTCAAACCCGTCCAATTGGTTCAACCTCTATGGGAACTGCTATATTTCGGTCATCGCGTGGGGCGCGCTATTCCCAGAAGTATTCAACCCTGTTCATCAGGTTCAATCTTTGTGAGAACTGCTATAATCCGCTAGCCCGCCCGAGCCGTCGGGCTAATGGACTTTGAATAAATATTCCGTTATACTAATATTCATCCGTGTCAAGCCTTTCTCAGGAGGTTGCGATGCCGGCACGCCGGACCCTTCACGTGTCCGTCGAGGAGCGGGAGGCCCTCGAAGACCTGCGCGATCACGCCCCCAAGCCCTATGTGCGCGAACGGGCGGCGGCATTACTGCTCATCGCGTCTGGCGTACCGCCTGCCGTCGTGGCCCGCGAACGCTTGCTGCGTCCGCGCCATCCGGAAACCGTCTATCTCTGGCTGAATCGCTGGGAAGCCGAGGGCATCGATAGCCTCCCCATCCGGGACGGACGCGGGCGCACGCCCGCTTTTTCCCCCTGACCACCATGACCCTGAGACGGCGGCTACTGCGGGAGAGCATCTGGTCCGCCGTGACCCGCGGCAGTGCGGGCTGACCCAGACGCGCTGGACCCTGGACGCCATCCGCAGCCAGTTGGCGTGGGGGCGCGACGCCTCGCTGCGCGGGATCGCCCGTATTCTGGATCGGTTGGGCATCACCTGGCAGCGCGCCCGCAGTCATGTGCATCGCCCTGATCCCCACGATCAGGCCAAACTGCAGGAGATCGCAGACGTGGTGGAGGATGCCCGCGCGCACCCCAACCAGGTGGTGACCGTGTATCTGGATGAAGTCACGGTCACCCGGCAACCGACCCTGGCCAACGGGTATGGGCGGGCGGGCGCCGATCAGGTGCGGGCGGAACGGAGTCTGGCGACCGATTGCGAACTGCGCATCGTGGGCAGTTTGGACGTTGTGACGGGCCAGGTGGTCACCCGGCGGGCGAAGACGATTGGCCTGGCGACGCTGGCGCCGTGCTTCCCGGACCGGCGCGCTGCCTATCCTGAGGCTGAGCGCATCTATGTCATTCTGGATAATTGGCCGGTCCATTTTCATCCGGATGTCCTGGTGGCGCTTGAGCCGCAAACAACCCGCTGGGCGTTTTCCCGTCCTGGCAATTGGCCGGCCACCCCCAGTGTGCGGGCCGTGCGCCGGGCTGGAGATGTCCGCCTGCCCATCCAACTGATGCCGTTGCCGACGTATGCGTCGTGGTGTAACCCGATCGAGAAGCTGTGGCGGTGGATGCGTCAGGAGGTCACCCGCGTGCATCGCTGGGCGACGGATCTCGATCAGTTGCGCAACCACCTGGATGCCTTCTTCGCGTCGTTTGCAACCGGCTCGTCAAAGCTTTTACAGTATGTCGGTCTCGGATAGCGGATTATTTATTCAAAGACCATAAGCCCTCGGCTATGCAAGGCGAAGCCCGCCAGCGCGGGCTATAGCGGAATAATTACTCAAAGACCATAAGACATGCACCTACGATCGGCGCCACAGCGTCAATCCCTGCGCAAAGAGAGCAATCTGCGCCAGCGCAAACCAGAGCGCCAGGATCGCCAGCATTATCCGCGCGATGCCGAACCATACCGGCAGCGCAGCACGCAGCGCCGTCAGATCGGTGCGCAGATCGGTCACCAGCGTCTGGTACTGATCGATCACCCGGCGCGCATCGCGAAAACTGGCGTTGATCCGGGCAATCTGCTCAGCCACCTCTTCAGTATTCGCACCGATGCGGCGCAGGTTCGCGCCGGTGACTGTCAGGCGATCCCGCACGCTGCTGAGCGACGCTGGCAGCGGGCTGAGACTGTCGGAGACCTGCTGAATCGCCTGGTTGAGCGGCACTTCCGGGTTGTAGACATTGCCGAGCAGTCCGGTGCGGCTGATGGCGCCGAGGATGGCATCGGCGACACGCGCTGTTTCGCGCGCCGACTCCAGCGTCTGTCGGGTTGAGCGGATCGTGCGTGGGATGTCTTCGCCGATCAGGATGCCAATCCGATCAATGGTCGGCAGGGTATCGCTGATAGCCTGACCGGAACTGCGAACGGTTGTTTCGATGGCGGTGATGGTTCCTGCGGTGCCGGACAGCGAATCGTCAGCGATGCGAAGCCCGTCTGCCGCAGCACTCAATGCATGGTCGAGATCGGTCAACCGCCGATCCAGCGTCTGTTCGGCGGCGCCCAACGCTGGCAGCCCGACAATCAATCCCGCCAGGCTGAGACCCAATCCGATGATACCGGCGATGATCAGGAGAGCGCCTGCCAGGCGCGACACAAGGCGTCTCATGCGATGCCTGCTTTCTGATGTTCGTTCCCGATCTGCGCTGTTTGCCACGGCGCCAGAGTATTCCACCTGCGCACCCGGTGCGGGCAAGACGCCCGCGCTCCCAGGACGGCAGCGCACCTGCGCACCCGGTGCGGGCAAGACGCCCGCGCCCCCAGGACGGCACTCGATGCACCGCTGCCTGCGGGCGGGACGCCCGCACACCCAGGGTCGCACCGTCTACGTCACGCGGGCGCGACGCCCGCGCACCCAGGACGGCAGCGCACCTGCGCACCCGGTGCGGGCGGGACGCCCGCGCACCCAGGACGGCACTCGATGCACCGCTGCCTGCGGGCGGGACGCCCGCGCACCCAGGACGGCACTCGATGCACCGCTGCCTGCGGGCGGGACGCTCGCACTCCCAGGACGGCACTCGATGCACCGCTGCCTGCGGGTGGGACGCCCGCGCACCCAGGACGGCAGCGCACCTGCGCACCCGGTGCGGGCGGGACGCTCGCACTCCCAGGACGGTACTCGATGCACCGCTGCCTGCGGGCGGGACGCCCGCGCCCCCAGGGTCGCACCGTCTACGTCACGCGGGCGGGACGCCCGCGCATCCAGGGTCGCACCGTCTACGTCACGCGGGCGGGACGCCCGCGCACCCAGGAAGGCATCGTGTCAGTCGGAATTTGGTATTACTCTGTCTCGCGATCGAGCATTGCGGTCGCTTCCGCCGGTTCGAGCGCGTGTGCGAACAGCCATCCCTGCCCATACGCACACGACATCGAGCGGAGGCGGAGCAACTGCTCCTCGGTTTCGGTTCCCTCGGCGATGACCGCCATTCCCAGCGAGCGCGCCAGCGAGATGATGGAGCGGACAATTTCGGTGTTCTCGTGGCTGCGATGAATCTGACTGACGAAGGAACGATCTATTTTGATTGTTGCAATCGGGAAGCGGTGAAGATAACTGAGCGACGAATAGCCGGTGCCAAAGTCATCGATGCAGATCTGCACCCCCAGCGCACGCAGCTGCTGCAACACCCGACCGGCGGCATCCCCATGTTCGATGATCGCCGTCTCGGTAATTTCGAGGCGCAGCGCATCCGCATCGAGGCGATACTCATCGATCAGCGCTGCGGTACGATGAACCAGATCAGGATCGGCAATCTGACGGGGCGACAGGTTGATGTTCATCGCCAGTGTTCGTTCAGGATGCCGCTGCTTCCACGCACTCAGTTGACGACATGCTTCACGCAGCACCATCTGACCGATGGGCACGATCAGTCCCGTCTCCTCGGCGATGGCGATGAACTCCGCAGGGGTCACAATGCCGCGTTGTGGATGCCGCCATCGCAGGAGCGCCTCAAAGCCAACCGTTCGCTGGGTGCTGAGTTCGACGATCGGCTGGTAGACGACGAAGAACTCGTTGCGTTCGATGCCGCGACGCAGATCGATCTCGATTTGCAGGCGGGGGCGCGCGCGGTCATGCATGGTCGGATGGAAAACGGCATAGCGTGCCCGCCCTTCCATTTTCGCATGGTGCATTGCCGTATCGGCGTCGCGTAGCATATCGGATGGTGAGTGGTAGCGCAGATTGTCGCTGAGCGCAATCCCGATGCTGGCGCTGCTGAACACCTCGTGCTCGTTCAAATGAAACGGTTCTTCGAACAGATGCAGGATGCGTTCTGCAACATTCACAGCGGCATGCGGCTCGCTCAGATCTTCGAGCAGCACGGCGAACTCATCGCCACCGAGGTGCGCCAGGGTATCGCCCGGTCGCAGGCTTTGCTCAAGACGACGGGCGATGGCGATCAGCAGTTGATCGCCGACGAGATGCCCCAGGCTGTCATTGATCAGTTTGAACCGGTCGAGATCGAGGATCAGAACGGCATAGGGGGGGGACGCGCTGCGTCGCGCGCGCGCAATCACATGCCCCAGACGATCCATGAAGCGCGCACGGTTGGCAAGACCGGTCAGGCTATCGTGGAAGGCGTTGTACCACAGACGTTGTTCCGCCAGTTTGCGATCGGTTATATCGGTTTGCGAGCCGACAATATGCGCCGCATTTCCGTCAGCATCCCAGATCGCAATGCCCCGACAGCGCATCCAGCGGTAGGCGCCGTCACGGTGCAATATGCGATATTCATGCTCGAAACTGGTGATCAGCCGTCGGAGATAGGCGGTCAGGCGCACATCCAGCCCATCGCGATCATCGGGATGCACCCGGTTGAACCATTCTGAAGGAAGGTTTCCGATTTCTTGATCCTGAAAGCCCAGCATTTCCTTCCAACGCCGGGAGAATGTCATTATTCCGGTGCGCAGTTCCCATTCCCATACGCCGTCGCCGGTTGCCTGCACGGTCAGCGTGTACCGTTCTTCGCTGGCGCGTAATGCCTGCGCCATCTGAAACGATACGGTGATGTCGCGGAAGATGGCAACTGATCCAATTATGTCGCCATTGCTGTCGCGCAGCGGACGGGCAGTTGCCCTGATGCGACGCACAGCATCAGGATCGACCGAAGCCAGCAGAAACTCGCTGCTATCGACCTCCACGCCACGCAGCGCAATGGCAAGCGGCAGTTGATCGGTCGCACACGGAACGCCATCCGTGTCGAGCAGCGCTGGTGCGGTTGCCTGGGGCGTTACATCGAGAAGACGGTCGCCAAAGAGAGTATGCGCTACCGGGTTGGCGTGCACCAGATTTCCTTCACGATCGATCACGACGACAGCATCGCTGAGGCTCTCCAGGATCGCGTGGAGCGTGATCGTCTGTTGCCGGAGCGCGAGCGCAGTGTCCTCAACAGTCGCACTATATTCCGCGATCCGTGTTTCGAGCGCCTGGAGTTCGGTGGTGATGCGGCGTTGATCGCGCCAGGCGCGCCCCAGAGCATCGAGCAGCGCGAACCATAGACCGCCAGCAGACGGTGCAACCTCTGCCGCTGCGTCAGCGGGCGCACGCGGCGATTCCTCCGGCAACGCGCGCTGGCGGTCGCGCCACGCCTTTCGTTCGAGCAGAGCATGGACACGCGCACGCAGCAACGTCTCGTTGAACGGTTTGAGCAGATAATCATCTGCGCCAAGTTCAATGCATCGCGTAATCAGATCGAGATTGCCAGCGTCGGCGATGACTGCCACCGGTATGCTGTGAACCGTCGCGTACTGGCAGAGTTGTCGCAGCGTCTCGACCTCGCGCATATCTGGATCGGCGGCGTCAAGGTCGAGCAGGATCAGATCGAACACCTGACGGGAAAGGAGTTCCAGTGCTTCTTGCCCGTCGACGGCAACCGCCACCTGTTGCCCCTGGCTCTGCAAGAGGCGAATGAGCAGCGCCCGATTGTCATCATCGTCGGTAATAACCAGAATGTGTGGTGGCATGAATGTCCGGGTTGTCTGTGCATCGCAATCATTGTGTCGCTGGGGTCAGCACGAAAGACGTTTTCAGGAAGCGGCTTCGCGCTGTTCATACGTCCCTGTCAGGAGTCGCGCAATCTTTTGGAGCAACCGGTCAAAATCGATCGGCTTGGCTTCGAAGTCGTCGCAACCGATGTTCATCGCCCGATACCGATCTTCGTTCAGTGCATATGCGGTAAGGGCAATGATCGGAATATGGCGCGTTTCAGGACGCTTTTTGATCCGTTCGGTCGCCTGCCATCCATTCAGGATCGGCAATCCCATATCCATGAGGATCAGATCGGGTGCAGCCTGAACCGATGCCAGCAGTGCGCGGACGCCATCTTCAGCGAACACGGTTTCGTATCCAGCCATGCTTAACCGGCGCGCCAGCATGTCACGAATGGCGGTATCATCTTCAACAATCAGAATACGTGGCATGTGCTCAAACCTCCAGGGGGTATAACTGTGCATACGTGGCAATGGCTGCGCGCACCTCGCGCGCGAATTCGTGGCAGTGAAAGGAACCCTTGTAGAGAATGCGGGTGACTGAGTGACAGAGACGCTCGCGTTCATCAGCGGTCAGATCCTGGGCAGTGACAACGATAATTGGCGTCGAACATCCATTGGGAAGCGCGCGCAATGCTTCGATGAACTGTAAGCCATCGATACCGGGGATCATAAGGTCGAGCACAATAACGTCCGGCATGGCGGTTGTGCAACGTTCAAGCGCCGTCTGACCGTCGGCGACTTCCATGATAATCCAGTCTTCACATTCGCGCTCCAGAGTGCGGCGGAGATACTGGCGCACTGTCTCATCATCCTCAACGATCAAAATCTGCTGGTTACCGGCTTCCACCTGTGCCGATCGCCCCCGGGTTAATGCACGAATGCGCTGATCAAGCCGATCAAGGTCTGCCGGTTTATGGATCATTTCGGCAGCTCCCAGAAGCATCCCGTGTTCTCTGTCGTCTGCTATCGTAAGTAGTATAACAGGGATGGCAGCGGTTTCGTTCGACGCCTTCAACTCACGGAGCACGGTCCACCCGTCCATCTCCGGCATCAGGATGTCCAGAATAATCAGGTCGGGCATGAGCAGGCGCGCCAGTTCCAGCCCGCTCGTTCCGTCCGCAGCAGTCTCGATATGGAGATCGGGGCGTTCCAGCATGCGCGGCAGCAGATCGCGCACAGCAGGATCATCGTCGATCAACAGCACCAGACGCCTGGTGTCCTCACTGTATTCAGGAGCAGGCGGCGTGTCTGATGCAGGCGCTGCATCGACCGGCGCTGGCTCGGATGCAGTTGCAGACGCCAGATGTTCGGGAAGTGTGACCACAAATGTCGTTCCAACGCCCGGCTGACTGGTGACCGTGATCTTACCGCCAAGCAGATGAGTCAGGCGCCGACACAGCGCAAGCCCCAGTCCAGTTCCGCCGTATTTGCGCGTTGTTGATGAGTCTGCCTGGGTAAACTCACGGAACAGACCGGCGATCTGATCGGCGGTCATCCCGATGCCGGTATCGCTGATAGTAAACACGAGGAGTGCGGCGTGATCATGGTCACTCACCGTGCGGGCGATATCGAGAGTCACGGCGCCATCTTCAGTAAATTTACACGCATTGTGCACCAGGTTGTACAGGATCTGCCGCACGCGCACGTCATCGGAGTGCATCATCTCGACGGTCGGGTCGATATTCAAGGTGAGATCATTGTTCCGTTTCTGCGCAAATACGCGCATGCTGGCAATCACTTCTTCTGCAAGCGCACGCACCGAAAATCGCTCGCTGTGGATTTCCATCCGTCCGGCTTCGATTTTCGACAGATCGAGCAGATCGTTGATAATCGCCAGCAGGTGTTTTCCTGCATCTCGTACCCGCGCAATATCGCTGGCAACCTGATCGAATTCCCCGCTGTGCACAGAGATCGTAATCAGGTCGGCATACCCGATAATCGTCGTCAGTGGTGTGCGGAGTTCGTGGCTCATATTCGCCAGGAAGCGACTTTTTGTGCGGTTTGCCTCTTCCGCCCATTCTTTTGCCTGTCGCAGCGCCTCCTCAGTTTGCTTCCGCACCGTGATGTTGTGCGCAACGATCTGCCACGCGGGTTTACCTTCAGCCAGGAACGGGGCTGCGACAAGTTCAAGGGATATGCCTGTTCCGTCAGCGATGGTAAGATCGCGCTCATACCGCATGACTCCCTCTGCTGTTTCCAGGTGCAGTGCGGGTGGCAAAAAGGGTGTGGCGTCAGCGCCGATCAACTGCGATGGGTCGGTGTGACCAACCAGGCGCGCACCTGCCTGGTTGGTGTAGATGATCCGTTTGCCGTCGTGGACGATGATCGCTTCAGGGGATATTTCGACCAGTTGCCGGTAGCGCGCTTCACTTTCCGCCAGGCGTCGGGCAGCCTGTGCAATGTCGTCGAGCATGGCGTTGATCGCTCTGCCGAGCTGCGCCACCTCATCGTTACCGATCACCGCCAGGCGCGCCTGCACGTCGCCAGTGCGCCCGATCCGCCCTGCCTGGAGACTGAGGGCGATGATGCGCGACAGGACGTTGCGTTCCAGGAGCAGGATCATGACGGCGGCGAATGCGCCAATGACCAGCAGCATGATCAGCATGTACAGGCGTGATGAAGACTGCCCATACTGAACAATATCGCGCGGGGCGTTGATGCGGAGGATGATACCCTCGCCGCCGCGCAGATCGTTGATCTGTGCGTATGCGTACACCCGGTCGTCGGAGAATGACATCGGGCGCACAATGATCGGCGTGTCAGGAGTCATCAACCGGTATGCCAGATCGAAATCTGGCGCAACTGCGGCGTTCGCGGTCAGCGTGAACGAGACCGGGAAACCGGTGAGATCGCTGAGATGATCCAGTTCATCGTCGTTGAAGTCGCGTCCCAGGATCAGCACGCCGCGCGGTTCGCTCGCACCCGTGCTGCGCAGGATTGGATGGGCTGCAATGAGCATTGGTTGCCCATCCGCCACGACCACGCCGCTGATGCCTTCGGTCTGCGCTGCGGTGCGCAAAAACACCGCATTGTCGCCGTCAAACGAAGCAAATTCCGCTGGCGTCGGCAGATCACGACCGTCGCGCAGATCGAAGCGACGGGTATAGATGATCTCGCCGGCAGGAGTGGCGAACGCAACATACGATACGCGAATGGCGAGCAACGCTTCCGTCGTCATGTGAACATCAACATACCCGGCAACATCACGTTGTTCGATGAACTCGTAGGTGGGATCCCAGACAGCATAGTCTTTCGCATTGCCGTACAGCACATTGATCTCGTTCTGGAGCGTTTTGAGCGTTTGCTGCATGGCGCTGCGGGTGCTGCGTTCTTCGAGTTCGTAGAAACTGCGCCCGATGATGAACTCGGAAACGGTGATCTGCAACGCCAGCAGGATGACCAGCGCGATAGCAATAATCTTGAGCGTTGTAACGCGCAAGGATTCGGAGTGGGCGGAGAACAAGACAGAGATCGCTTTCCAGATACTATGCTGATCAATCACTCGCTCCAGTCTACCTGAAGATCGTTACCAGAGCGAGTCGGTTCGAGCGAGTGATGTGCCCGGTGCGATACTGGATCGTACCCCTGACCAATGAATCTGTGTCGTACACGCGCGCCCCGTCTCCGTGCCAGATCATAGGGTGATGCTACAATGAGAATATAACGTGACGATGATCGAGTGATACTATCGTGATGAGCAATAATCAACCCGGCGCAGACGTGCGCCACCTGTACATCCATATTCCGTTCTGTCATCGCCGCTGTGCGTACTGTGATTTTAACACGTATGCGAATATGGAAGACCGCATGGAGGCGTATGTGACAGCGCTCTGCGCCGAACTGCGCTCACACGCGCCGCTGAGCCGCGCCGTCGCTCCGCCGCTTCCGATGACTGCCGATCTGACCCGCGCGATGCTGCGTCCGACGATCTTCCTCGGCGGCGGCACACCCAGTATGCTGCCGGACGCATTGATGGCGCGCATACTGTCCGCTGCCGACGCGATTGTGCCGCTGGACAGCGCCGAGGTGACGGTCGAATGCAATCCGGGAACGGTGCTGGCGCGCGATTATCTGCGCGCCCTGCGGGATCTGGGGGTGAACCGGATCAGCCTGGGGGTTCAAAGTCTCCACGATCCGACGTTGCGTGTGCTGGGACGCATCCATACTGCGGCTGAGGCGTATGCCTCGTTCAACGATGCGCGCGCTGCCGGGTTCGAGAGTATTAATCTGGATTTCATCTTCGGATTGCCGGGGCAGACGGTGGAGCAGTGGGAGGAGACGCTGCGCGAGATCGTGACCTGGGGAGCCGATCATTTCGCTCTCTATGCGCTGATTCTGGAGGAGCGCACGCCACTCTACGCGCAGGTGATCAGTGGGCGGGTCACGGTTCCTGACGATGATGTCACGGCGGTGATGTACGAATGCGCGCTTGAGCATTTTGCCGCTGCCGGATATGTGCAGTACGAGATCAGCAACTGGGCGCGCACCGATGATCCGTCGTCGCCTGTGCCGACGCACGCCTGTCACCATAATCTGGCATACTGGCTCAACGCCGATTATCTGGCAGCTGGCGCTGGCGCTCACGGGCATCGCTACCCGCAGCGGTATGTCAACGTGATGGGGATCGACGACTATATTGCGCGCGTGTCCGCCGGTGAGTCGCCGGTGGCGGAGATCACGGCGTTGACACCGCGCGATCTGGCGGCAGAGACGATGTTCATGGGGTTGCGGTTGAATGTTGGGGTGAGCGCGACCCATTTTCGTGATCGCTGCGGGGTGGAGATGGATGCCGTGTTTGGGGCGGAACTGGCGGAACTGGCGGAACTGGGGTTGATCGAGCGCGACGAACGCGGCGTGCGCCTGACCAGCCGCGGACGGATGATCGGCAATCGGGTATTTGAGCGGTTTGTGTAATGGCATGGCTGAGAAGATGTCAGGCGTTGTCGCATAAGCTCCGTGCGCTTTTGCTCCTCATCCCCCCAATCTCCTTCCTTTGCCCCTCATCCCCCTGCCCCCTTCTCCCACACGGGGAGAAGGGGGAGTTTGGGCGTCCTGATGCCTGAAACGGGAGATGGAGCGCACTGCTTCCTTCAGGCGGTGCGGTCGTGATCGTTCCGTAACAGAACTGGCATGAAACTGTCAATGTTCTGACACATTTGCGAGCGTGGTTTGAAGTATGCTGGCGGTAGCGAAAACGCACCGCTGAGACGCTGAGGACGCAGTCGGCGGTGAACAAAGAAACGCACCGCAGAGACGCCGGGGGCACGGAGTAAAAATCCTTTCTGCGCACTCTGCGCCCCGACGGTGAGAAAAATAAACGTACCGCAGAGCCGCCGAGTAACTGTGTTGCTTGTCAAGGGGCGCTCGTATGCACAGCCGGATCCCAGGGCTTTTGCTGACGCAATATTGCGCCGAGAATAGTCAGCAGCTTGCGCATCGCAGCGACGATGGCGACCTTGCGCGGCTTGCCAGCTTGACACAGGCGCTGATCGAAGGCGCGCCTGACCAGACGGCGCCGCGTGGCCGCCAGGGTCGCCATGTACAACACGCTGCGCACATCCCTCCTGCCGCCGGAGCTATGCCGGGGTTTGTGCTGTGCGCCG
Source organism: Roseiflexus sp. RS-1 (assembly GCF_000016665.1). Taxonomy (NCBI): domain Bacteria; kingdom Bacillati; phylum Chloroflexota; class Chloroflexia; order Chloroflexales; family Roseiflexaceae; genus Roseiflexus; species Roseiflexus sp. RS-1. Next base: position 4,849,384 of record NC_009523.1, on the reverse strand, counting down.
CTCTGATTGGCATACGGCGCAACGCCCACAACGGCCGCCGCTTCCTTGCGATTGATGGTCCCCAGTTCGGGCAGGCGGAGCAGCAGGTTCAGTGCGGTGATCGCGCCGATGCCGGGCACGCTTTCGCGCAGCTCCCGTTTCCGGCGCACCTCGTCGGTGCGCTCCGCCTCGTTGTCGCGTTCCTGCTCAAGCGCACGGATCTCCTGATCCAGCCAATCAATATGCTGCTGGATGCCCGGGCGGAGGTTCGGCGCGGCAGCCGTCAACCGATTGATCTCAGCCGTCCGCATCTGAATCACCTGCTCCCGCCGGACCAGCAGGTCGCGCAAGGATGCGCGCTGCTCGTCCGTCGCTTGGTGGTGCGGCGGGCGCACCCGTTCGGCAAAGCGGGCGAGCAACCGGGCATCCAGGCGGTCGGTCTTCGCCTGGCGTCCTTCCGCGTGCGCCAGGGCGCGCACGCGGCGTGGCTGCACCCGCGCCGTCGGCAAGCCAGCCTGGAGCAGTTGGGCGAACACCATGCGCTCCAGCCCGCCGGTCGCCTCCAGCACAATCAGGGTCGGCTGCAGGCGCTGGAGTCGCGTGACCAGGAGCTGGACACCTTCGTCGGTAGACGGTATCGTCTCGCGTGGCGCGTGCGGGTCGGCGCCAAACGCCACATCCAGCGTCTGTTTGGAGACATCAATGCCGATAAAGAGCGACTCACGGGAAGCCATACACAGAACCTCCTGAGGAAAACGGCGCCAGCCTTGCTAGCATATGCGGGTTTGAGGGCCCAGATAACTGTTCGGCTTGGTCGCGTTGAAGGACACGGCTACCCAACACTCCGCGGCGATCTCGTGAACCTGGCGCAGAACGGTATACCGTGTCCCGTTAGATTATACTAGGGCGCAGAGAGAAGGAGCACAGCGCTCACAAGACCAGTTGGACGGGGCTGCACCTGTCGCCGCAAGCGGGCGCCTCGCGCAATGCGGCAGACCGACAGGGGTTCAACATATCTGAGAACTGCTATCATCTTCAATCTTCATCAACCCCACGGCTCGACGGTGCACACCTGTACCCCAACCTGACGATGATGTTATGTTATGACCCGTGCTCTTTCATTGACGCCGTGATATGCGTGGGGTATACTCGCCGCAGTGTCTCTTCCTGGGGATACGCATCGTCATTGCCTGTATACGGAGCCTGGATCATGCACATACCAGACACCGCAACCCGTTCGTTTTCGGCGATACGCCTCTTTCTTACCGGAATAGCAATGGGGATCGCCGATCTGATTCCCGGTGTGTCGGGCGGAACAATGGCTTTCATTCTGGGCATCTATGAGCATCTCCTGTCGGCAATCAAGTCGTTCAATGTGCAGGTGCTCCGTCTGCTCGGTCAGGGGCGCTGGCGTGCAGCGTTGACCAGCATCCCCTGGGGATTTCTCATCCCGCTGGGATTTGGAATCGGTGCGGCGGTGATTTCGATGGCGCGGGTGATGCGCTACCTGCTCGAAAACCACCCGGTGTACCTCTTCGCTTTCTTTTTCGGTCTCATCGTCGCGTCCATCATCGCCGTCGGCGTTGCGGTTCGCTGGACTCCCGGCGCCGTGGTTGCCCTGGCAGGCGGTACTGTGGCTGCCTACGTGATTGTGGGGCTGGTTCCCCTGACCATGCCCCATGATCCGGTCACACTCTTCTTCAGCGGCGCCGTGGCGATTATGGCGATGATCCTGCCCGGCATTTCAGGGTCGTTCATTTTGCTCATCCTGGGGCAGTATGCCTACGTGCTCGACGCTGTGGCCGACCTGAACCTGCTGGCGATTATTCCGGTCGCTCTGGGGGCGGTGGTGGGTCTGGTCGGCTTTGTGCGCCTGTTGAGCTGGCTGCTGCGGCATTACCATAATGTGATGGTGGCGGTGCTGATGGGTTTTATGGTCGGCTCATTGCGCAAAATCTGGCCCTGGAAAGAAGTCGTCGAGACGATGCTTGATCGTCACGGGGAGCCGATGCCGATCCGTGAGCGCAACATTCTGCCTGATTTCGCGGCAACAGAATTCTGGGCAGCCCTGGCGATCGCGGTGGCGGGATTTATCCTGTTGAGCGTCATTGACCATCTGCAGACCGGCGCAAATCCGTTGGTGCGCCTCTTCGTGCGGGTGCGACAGAGGCGCCAGGAGCAGGATTGGCCCGTGACAGGGTAGGTTTGCCCGGAAGAAACGATCCGCCGGGCGACGCGATGGGGTCGGTCCGAGACCCCATCTCTCTGGTTTCGCCTTTCGACCAGCAATGTCCCTGGCGCATCGGACCCGCCTGGGTGCGCGGGCGTCCCCGCCCGCCTGGGTGCGCGGGCGCCTGGGTGCGCGGGCGTCCCCGCCCGCCTGGGTGCGCGGGCGCCTGGGTGCGCGGGCGTCCCCGCCCGCCTGGGTGCGCGGGCGTCCCCGCCCGCACGCAGCGCCGCGCCCCATCACCGGAGCGCAAGCGCGACGCCCTCTCGTCGTTCTATAGCGATTCTCACGGATGACCGAAATAATGGAGATTGAGAATTTATTCCGCTATACCGCGCTAGCCGTGGGGCTGAAGCCCTCGGCTAGCCAAGGCGAAGCCCGCCTGCGCGGGCTGTAGCGGATTATTTCTTCAAAGACCATAATTTCGGTCTACCCTCCGCTGAACGCGCGCGTCGCGCCCGCACGCAGCGCTGCGCCCCAGGAGCGCGGGCGCAACGCTACACCAGTTCCCTCAGAGCGTGCAACAGCGCATCGTTCTGCTCAGGACGCCCGACGCTGATACGAATACAATCATCGAGACCAGGGCGATTGAAGTAGCGAATGAGAATACCGCGCTGCGCCAGACCGTCGCAAATGGTGCGCGCACGCGCAGCGCCGCCCGTTATCCGGCAGAGCAGAAAATTCGCGGCGCTGGGATAGACGCGAAAGCCAGGCAGCGCCGCAAGCGCCGCCGCCAGACGCTCGCGTTCGGCGACAATGCGCGCAACGGTCGCCATGCGCTCCTCCAGGTCGTCGAGCGAGGCGATCGCAGCAACTTCGGCAGCGACATTCACATTGTACGGTTGTTTGATCTTCCATACATATGCAGCCACATCCTCATGCATCGCCGCGTAGCCGATGCGCAGCCCCGCAAGCCCGGCCCATTTGCTGAAGGTGCGCAGAACGACCAGGTTCGGGCAGGCGCCAACCATATCGACAACGCTCGTTCCGGCAAACTCGGCATACGCTTCATCAATCGCCAGGATGATCGGCAGGTCGAGCAGGCGCTCGACATCACTTCGCGCAAGCGGCGTACCGGTCGGATTGTTCGGCGCCGCCAGGAAGAGCAGTTTCGCACCCTCGCGCTCGACCGCCTCCGCTACCCCTTCGATATCGACATCGAACTGGTCGGTGCGCGGAACCGGAACCACCCGCGCGCCGTACAACGCAGCGTCGAAACTGTACATCGCAAAGGTTGGCGGGCAATCGATCATCGTGTCTCCAGGGCGAAGCGTCGCACGCATGAGCAGGTCGATCAACTCATCGGATCCTGCGCCGCAGATGATCCGCTCTGGCGGTTGACCGATGTACCGGCTGAGCGCCGCCCGCAGACGGACGTGATCCGGGTCGGGGTAGATGGCGTAGCGATGCGGCGCGTCACGCTCGACGGCGGCAAGCGCCGCGAGCGCGTGCGGAGATGGACCATACGGATTCTCGTTAGCATCGAGTTTGATGATGCGTTCGACCGGCAACCCCAGGCGTTCGGCGAGGGTCTCAAGCGGCACAATTGGCGTGTACGGCTCGAGCGCGGCAATGTCGGGGCGCAGTAACCCGGTGATCGATGCTGGCATGTCTCTCTTCCCAATCGTCCTGAACGTGGATTGTCTTGCCTGCTATCGTACCACACTTCGCCTGCGCTCTGCGGCAAACATATGCTGCTTTTATCTGCCCGGCGCACTCGATACAACGCGCTGCGGATCGGCGCTGTCCACGCCAGCGCTTCGTCCAAGCGTCAGATGATACCCGTTCCCCGACGCATCATACGCCGTCTGCCCGCTCCCTTCATCGAAGAGGTAGAGCGCGATAGTATTGGCATCCGCTGGCAGCGGCATCGATGGTGGTGTGAAGCTGCCCGTGTACCGCACGATCCGCGAGATGCGGACGTCGTCGATCTGACCGGCAAAGAAGCCGTAGCTAGTCAATCCGCCCAGGCGCAGGACCGGCATGTGACTCACTGCGCCAACCGTCCCTGATGTTCCCGCAACGCCGTTGACAAACACGCGCGCATTGCCGTTTTCATACGTTGCTGCAATGTGGTACCACTGATTGGCTTGCAACACGACACTATCATTGCGAACAAACGACCAGGCGCCTGCGTTGTTTGCAACCCACAGTGTTGCACGACCATCGTTGAGTTCCAGTGACCAGCCGCGTGACCCATCACCGGTGACGATCACAATCGAGTTCTGATTGCCGCTCGAAGGACGCACCCAGGCTTCGACCGTAAATCCGCCGCTCATCGAAAATGCCGTGTTGCCCGCTTCGTCATCGACGCCGTCAAACGCCAGTGCACCGTTGGCGCTGGCAGTGGGCGACGGTGTGGAGGTTGCAGTCGGTGATGCCGGGGTCTGTGTCGCCGTTGGCGGCACGGGAGTGTTCGTCGCCGTTGGCGGAACGGACGTGCTCGTTGGCGTTGCAGTTGGCGACACAGGACCGAAGGCAAAATCGTCAGCGTACACCGTTGCATTCAGGCTGGACACATTCATTTCGACCCGCGCCTGCACGGCGCCAGCTGGCGCAGTATAGACGCCGCGTGCCATCTCCCATCCACTGATGCTGCCAGTGAAACTGCGCGCTGTATCGGTGCGAATGATCGTACTGTCGGACCGCAGCCAGCGCACACGCACATTGAACGTGAACGTGTCACTGGTGGGGGGAATGGTGACGTAACCGACAAGGACGTAGTTCGTCCCCGCAGTTACGCCCGCAACGGTCTGCGAAATAGTATAGTTTGCGTTATCAGTCGCGTAGTGCCGCATGGCATAACTGCCGCTACGCACCACTGCTGCGCTTCTGGTCACGCGCGTATTCGACGTCCAGTTATCGGGGCGTGTATCGCCGTTGGCGTCGAGTTCGAATCCGCCGTTCCGCAACAGATTTTCTGCCGGACCTTCGCCTGTGGGTGTTAGCGTGGGCGTCGGCGGCACAGGCGTGTTGGTCGCCGTCGGCAGTGGCGTACTGGTCGCCGTCGGCAGCACGGGCGTATTGGTCGCCGTCGGCGGCACAGGCGTGTTGGTCGCCGTCGGCGGCACGGGCGTATTGGTCGCCGTCGGCAGCGACGTATTGGTCGCCGTCGGCGGCACAGGCGTGTTGGTCGCCGTCGGCGGCACGGGCGTATTGGTCGCCGTCGGCAGTGGCGTATTGGTCGCCGTCGGCGGCGGCGCAATCGGTGCGGTTGACGCCACCCACGTCGGATCGGCGCTGTCAGCATTCACCGTTGTGCCGAGGGTCAGGTGATACCCGTTCCCCGAAGCATCTGCTGTGGTTTGCCCGCTCCCTTCATCAAGCCGGTAAAGCGCGCGCGTGTTCGCATCCGCCGGATGTGCTGTTGAAGGCGGTGTAAACGTGCTGGTGTAGCGCACGACATTCGAGATGCGCACGTCATCGATGTCGCCGTTGAAGAAGCCGTACCCTGCCAGCCCACCGATACGCAGGAACGGTCCCTGCGTGATCGCGCCGATGGTCACCGCCGACCCGGATGAACCATTAACGAACACCCGCGCGGTTGCGCCGTCGTAGGTCACGGCGATGTGGTACCAGGTATTGGCGAGCAGCGCCGTCGGGTGTTGCGCCGCGCGCCAGCCGGCGGTCGAAGCGACCCACCAGGTGGCGCGACCGCCGTTCAGTTCCAGCGCCCAACCAGAATCGTCGTCGCCATGGGCGATGATGACGCTATCCTGCCCGCCGGTCGCCGGACGCACCCAGAGTTCGATGGTCTGCACGCCGCCCAGTCCGGCGAGCAGTCCGCCGCGCACCTCATCATTCGCCCCGTCGAAGCGCAGCGCATTGTTTGACGGCAGCAGCGGCGTGTTCGTCGCCGTCGGCAGCGGCGTATTGGTCGCCGTCGGCGGCACAGGCGTATTCGTCGCCGTCGGCGGCACGGGCGTGTTCGTCGCCGTCGGCAGCGGCGTATTGGTCGCCGTCGGCGGCACGGGCGTGTTCGTCGCCGTTGGCAGCGGTGTATGCGTTGCCGTGGGAGGAACCGGCGTGGCAGTGGGCGTATTCGTCACTGTTGGCGGCACGGGCGTATTTGTCGCCGTCGGCGGCACAGGCGTATCGGTCGCCGTCGGCGGCACGGGCGTGTTCGTCGCCGTTGGCGGCACGGGCGTGTTCGTCGCCATCGGCGGCACAGGCGTATTCGTCGCCATCGGCGGCACAGGCGTATTCGTCGCCGTCGGCGGCACGGGCGTGTTCGTCGCCGTCGGCACGGGCGTATCGGTCGCCGTCGGTGCGGGCGTGCTGGTTGGTGGATTTCCTGTCCAGGGTGGCGTTTCTGCAGACCATGCAGGACCGCCTGACAGTGGATCAACAAAGAGAGTTCCGTTGGCAGGTCCATCAACCGCGCCGGATGTATCATTGACAATCAATCCGGCGCCTTCATCGAAATGGTAGAGTGCAGCCGTCAACGCATCGGGTGTAAACGGTTGCGTTGGACGGGCAAATGATACAGTATATCGCAGCGTATTTGAAATGCGCACCTCGTCGATCCAGCCATTGAATGATGGATAGGCGACGCGGTCGTAGTCATGTTTTTCGGCGCCGATGACCAGGTACGGCTCATTGGGCCATTGCGCGGCGCGTCCATCCCGGTAACTGATATTGCCAACCGGACCGGGCGCCTGTCCATCAAGTACTCCATCCACAAAAATGCTCAACTGTCCATCGCTGGAGCGCCGTGTTACGGCAATATGATGCCATTGCCCATCGGCGACATTCGTCGCACCACAGATTGTCCGGCTCGCAGTCGATGTCGCAACGCCGAACGCGATGCGCCCGCCATAGAGTGAAATGCCATAGTCTCCGTAATCGCCTGTGCCGAAGATATCACGGTCGAACATGATGTTGCCGTTGATCCACGTGTCCTGTCCGGCAACGCAGGGACCGCTGGCATTGGCGCCCGGCAGCGCTCGCATCCAGAACTCGACTGTAAAATCAGTCGCACCAACATCGACAGAACGATGCGGGGCGTCCAGCGGAATCTTGACACGATCCACATCGCGAGCGCCGGTTCCGTAGAAACGCAGCGAGTATCCCTGCTGCGCCGCAACGTTGCCCGGCAGCAGCAACGTCACACCTATGAGGGATGCAATGGCGACGACCAGCACGATGACTGAGGCAACTGGCAACCTTACGAAGCGCATAGGTTCGTTCTCCAGAACGCTCCGACGGATAACGAAGACGGGCGAAAACGCTCTCGATACTTATCACGACACTCCTGGCAGAACGCGCGACGTTGCCGCATCACTCGAGGTACGCACTACGCTGAGTATAGGCGAAGGAACGATCCGACTCCAATTACGATCTTTTCACACGTGTGCACATTGATGCTATCGGTTATCGTAGTGTGACCCGAACGCGACGCACCGATCGCAGCGAAGGCGCCATCGGCGCCTGAGAATCGATATGCTATAATTTCCCGGCTTTCACTCGCGCGCACGGAATACGACAAGGAAAGCAATGAGACAGGAGCAGCGACGACCTAGCATCTCGGCATTCTTTCCGGCGTACAACGACGGCGGCACCATCGGAAGTCTGGTTGTCACCACAATTCGCACGCTCGAAGAACTGACCGACGATTATGAAGTGATTGTGGTGGAAAACGGCAGCACCGATTACACTGTCGAGGTGCTGGAAGAGTTGGCGCGGCGGTTTGATCGCTTTCGCTACTATTCCTACCGTGAGCCGCTTGGCTACGGCGGGGCGCTGCGCGCCGGATTCGCCGCCTGCACCAAAGACCTGATCTTCTACACCGACGGCGATGCGCAGTATGATCCGCGCGAACTCAAACTGTTGCTCCCTGCGATGGAAGATCATGTCGATATTGTCAACGGCTGGAAAATCGACCGGAGTGATCCGCTGCACCGCAAGATCATCGGGCGGATCTACCATCACACGGTTAAGTTTCTCTTCGGCTTCAAACTGCGTGATGTCGATTGTGATTTTCGCCTGATCCGGCGGCATGTGTTCGATACGATCGACCTGGAATCCGACAGCGGCACCATTTGCCTGGAACTGGTGAAGAAATTACAGGACGCTGGCTACCGCTTCGCCGAAGTGCCGGTTCATCACTACCATCGCACCTATGGGAAGAGCCAGTTCTTCAATTTTCCCCGCCTCTGGCGCACCGGTATTCAACTGCTCGGTCTCTGGTGGAAACTGGTGGTCAGACGCGACCATATGCGGCGGATCAAGATACGGCGCAAGCAGCAGGAACTGCCGGTCGAACACTGAACGGCGGGATGTGATGCGGACATGCAGGCAAGGAGGGCATTGCGCATGCCGGGCATACAGGAGTACGCTGGCGCATATCGCGGATCACGGGTGCTGATCACCGGTGGCATGGGATTCATCGGCTCGAACCTGGCGCATCGCCTGGTTGAACTCGACGCTCAGGTGACGCTCGTCGATTCGCTGATCCCAATCTATGGCGGCAACCAGCGCAACATTGCCGGCATCGAGCATCGTGTGCGCGTCAATATCGCCGATGTGCGCGACGAATATTCGATGAACTATCTGGTGCAGGGGCAGGATTATCTCTTCAACCTCGCCGGTCAGACCTCGCACCTCGACTCGATGACCGATCCCTACACCGATCTGGAGATCAACTGCCGGGCGCAACTGTCGATCCTGGAAGCCTGCCGCAAGCATAATCCCAACCTGAAACTGGTGTACGCCTCAACGCGCCAGATCTACGGCAAACCGGATTATCTGCCGGTCGATGAGCGCCACCTGCTCCATCCGGTTGATGTCAATGGCGTCAACAAGATGGCGGGTGAGTGGTACCACATTCTCTACAACAATGTCTACGGCATTCGCGCCTGCGCGCTGCGCCTGACCAACACCTACGGTCCGCGTATGCGCGTGAAGGATGCCCGTCAAACCTTCCTCGGCATCTGGATCAAACGCCTGATTGACGAGGAACCTATCCAGGTCTTCGGCGACGGTTCGCAGATCCGTGATTTCAACTATGTAGACGATGTGGTTGAGGCGTTGCTGCTGGCAGGCGCTTCGTCGGCGGCAGACGGCGGCATCTTCAACCTGGGCAGCGATGAGACGATCAATCTGCGTGATCTGGCAGCATTACTGATTGACATCAACGGCGGCGGCAGTTTTGAGATCGTGCCGTTCCCGCCGGATCGGAAAGCGATTGATATTGGCGATTACTACGCTGACTATCGTCTGATCCAGGGGCGGCTGGGATGGCGACCGAAAGTGCCATTGCGCGAGGGATTGCGCCGCACGCTTGAGTTCTACCGGCGCGAGCGCGAATACTACTGGTCATGAGTGTGTCCGATCACGAGAAATGAGGTGAACGATGCACCTGCACGTTCCATTTGGCGACCTGAAACGTCAGCATGACACTATCCGCGCCGAACTCGATGCGGCAGTCACCCGCGTGATCGACAGTGGTTGGTATATCCTGGGACCAGAAGTGTGCGCTTTCGAGGAGGCGTTTGCTGCATTCTGCGCTGCGCGCTACTGCATCGGCGTCGCCAACGGCACCGAGGCGCTGCAACTGGCGCTTACTGCGCTTGGCGTCGGTCCTGGCGACGAGGTGATCACCGTTGCGAATGCCAGCGTGTATCAGGCAATCACGATTATGGCGGTCGGGGCGCGTCCCGTTTTTGTGGACGTAGACGAGCGCAGCCATACGATGGATCCGGCGGCGCTTGCGGCGGCGATCACACCGCGTACCAGGGCAATTATGCCAGTGCATCTCTACGGTCGTATGGCGGATATGGACGCGATTATGGCGGTTGCCGACCGCTACGGCATTCCGGTCATCGAAGACTGCGCTCAGGCGCATGGGGCGACCTGGCGTGGAAAGCCTGCCGGTAGCATCGGCGCACTGGGGTGCTTCAGTTTCTACCCCACCAAGAACCTCGGTGCTCTTGGCGATGGCGGCGCGATCACCACAAACGACGAGACGCTGGCGGAGAAGGTTCGGCGGTTGCGGCAGTATGGCTGGGAACGCAAATACTATACCCGCGACGCAGGGGGACTCAACTCGCGCCTCGATGAACTTCAGGCGGCGATCCTGACAGTCAAACTGCGGCATCTGCCCGCCTGGAATGCCCGCCGCCGCACGATTGCCGGGATGTACAACGACCTCCTGGCGGACACCGGACTTATGCTGCCCGAAGCGCCGCCGGAAGGTGATCACGTGTTTCACCTGTATGTCATTCGCACTGCAGAGCGTGATGCGGTTCAGACGCACTTGCGCGAACAGGGCATCGGAACCGATATTCACTATCCGCTGCCAACCCACCGGCAACCGGTCTATGCCCCATTTGCGCCACCCGGCGGTCTCCCCACAACCGAACGCCTGGCGCAGGAAATCCTCTCGCTGCCGATGTTCCCTGAGTTGACCGATGATGAGGTGCGCGCGGTTGCAACGGCGGTGAGACGCGCGACGCGAGGGAGGGAAGGTTGAAGGTTGAATGCTTCAGATGAATCATAATCGTCTCTATCGCGATGTCGCACACGCTCTGGTTGCAGCGCTCTGCGCCCTTCTGACGATAAGTATCGCCAACGCGTCCGTCTGGCCCCTGGTTATCGATATCGGCGGGCGTGATGCACGCTTTGCGCATGGCTTCCATGACCCGGAAACCGACGTCGATGCAGCAATACGCTTTCGCTGGAGCGATGGCGACTCGACGGTTGCTCTGCCACGACCACCGGCGCTGACGCCTTCGTCACTGATCCTTCGACTGCCAAATGGTCGTCCAACCGATGCTCCGCTTCCTCACGTAACATTGACAACCGATGGGCGTGAACTGGTCTCCTTCACTCCTCCTGATTATCGTCCCCGCATCTACCGTCTGATCCTTCCACCCGATGAACACCTCGACTGGGCGCTACGGATCGGGATGATCAGTGACGCGATCAGCACGCCGACCGATACACGTGCATTGGGGATCGTCGTCGATACCGTCATACTGGCGCCGTTGCGAACACCTGTGATCCTGCCTTCCCTGTGGGTTGCGCTCTGTGCATTATTCATCGGCGGGCTGGGATATACACAGCCGCGTGTTCTTGGTCTGGCATGGCGTAGCGCCCTGGCTGTCAGTCTGGGGCTTTCAGCGCTGATTGCGCTTATCATAGTCCTTCGCCCTCTTGAAACACTCCCCTTCCTGCAGCGTTTCGCATTTATACTGGCTGCCGGATGCACCGGCGGATTGCTGCTCCACCTGTTTATTCCGCTCACCAACGAGCGTGACCAGAGCGCCCCGCGCCTCTCTGGCGCCCATATCCCGACTCTCCTGGCGACCGCGTGGTGGATGCTGCCGCTGGCGCAGGGTTTGATCAGCAATGATGGCGCACCGCTTATCTTTCCGCCACGACCGGTGATATGGATCGGGGCTGGAACAATCGTAATGCTGCTGATCGTCCACCTCGTTATGCACCAACGCCCACGGGACCACGTATATGCCGCTGTTCTTATCGTTCTCTCGCTCGGCGCCTTTGCACATCTCATGTACAGTATTTCGTTCGCCTACACCCGCCAGGCGCCCGACTTCTGGATCCTGTTCCGCGGTGCGCGTGAGTGGACCCGCGGTGGCTCGATGTACGACATCGAAGCGGTGCTGACCAACCACTTTGGTCATGTCTTCAAGGTGCCGCCCTTCTACGGTATGCTGTTCGTTCCTTTTGTGACGATGGACGGGTTGACGGTGCTCCTGGGGCACCGGATCATGAATACGCTCCTGATCGTTGCCACTGCGCTGATCTGGCTGCGGATGTGGCGTATACCCTTCGTATCGCTGAGCGCCGCCGGTCTGCTGATCGTGTTCAATTTTCGTCCGCTGGCGGATACGCTGGCGTATGGGCAGATCGATCTGGTGTTGCTGTTCCTGCTCACGCTGGCGTTGTGGGCATTGCGCAGCGGGCGCGATACCGCCGCTGGCGCGCTGGTGGCGCTGGGAACACTGTTCAAGATTTATCCGATCCTGCTGCTGGCGTTCTTTGTGGTGAAGGGACACTGGCGCGCGCTCATTGGCTTTGTCGTGGGGATGGCAGTGTGCAACAGCATTGCTGTCGCCGTCATTGGCTGGGATGAACATCTGACCTACCTGACCCGGGTGCTGCCGAACATCGGCGGTACGACTTCGTGGGTCGAAAACCAGACCATTTCCGGGTTTCTTGCGCGCCTGACCGACTCACCGCGTAGCGCAACCATTTATCAGAATGAAATGGTGCGGTTGCTGGGAACATTCCTCTCTGCTGTTGTATCGCTCGCGGTCTGTATGCTGGCGCTGCGTCCGACATCGCGCGACAGCACCGGATATGCGCTCCAGTACAGTATGTTCCTGCTCCTCATGGTGCTGGCATCACCGGCTGCCTGGATGCACTATGAGACACTCCTGGTTGTGCCATTCGGCGCGCTGGTTCTCCATCTGCACGAACGCAGCGTGTCACTACCGTATGCCACGCTGCTGGCGCTCAGTTTTGCGCTCATCGCCTATGGCAACCAGTGGAGTTTTTACGATGGCACGATCCACGGCATTCTGACGATTGCGGGCGTATCGTACAAGTTCTACGGCATGCTGCTGCTCGGCGGCGTGCTGGCATTTGAAGCGCTGCGCGAGCCTGCGCCAGCTCTCCTGCCGCACCTGGCGCGGTTGATCGCCCGATCCGGGCAGTAATGCAATGAGGCGAGAGGGGTGAGGCGAGAGGGGAGGGGCGCGAGGGGTTGAAGGTTGGAAGGTTGAACATTGAACGTCGCCTGTAGAAACGTTGCATTGCACCGTCTTGAATGGTTGCCCGTACAGGTGTCAGGTGCGAGGGGAGAGGGGCGAGGCGAGCGGCGACGGAGGGGCGCAGCGGCGCTGCGCCTGTACCGGGGCAGGGTCTATGGCGGGGGCGCGCGGCGCGCGGCGCGAGGGGTTGAAGGTTGGGAGGTTGAACGTTGAACGTCGCCCGTAGCAACGTTGCATCGCACCGTCTCGAATGGTTGCCCGTACAGGTGTCAGGTGCGAGGGGAGAGGGGCGAGGCGAGCGGCGACGGAGGGGCGCAGCGGCGCTGCGCCTGTACCAGGGCAGGGTCTATGGCGGGGGCGCGCGGCGCGCGGCGCGAGGGGTTGAAGGTTGGGAGGTTGAACGTTGAACGTCGCCCGTAGAAACGTTGCATCGCACCGTCTCGAATGGTTGCCCGTACAGATGTCAGGTGCGAGGGGAGAGGGGCGCGGCGAGCGGCGACGTAGGCGCAGCGTTGCGGCGCCCGGACCGGCTGACAAGAACCGGTATCCTGGATCAAACGGAGGATCTATGACAACCCTTCCCGAGTATTTGAACTTCAAGGCGCAACGGATGGCCGCGCTGCGCGAGAAGCTGGCAGCGCCCGATGCTGCACCCGCACCGCTGCGCGCAGTGGCGCGCGTCGCTGGCGGTTCAGGGGTACGCCCGGTGAGTATCCGCGAGTTTACCATCGTCACCGACTCGGCGCCGGCGCTGGCAGGGTACAATCTGGGACCAACCGCACCGGAACTGTTGCTCGCATCACTGGCGAGTTGCCTGGCGCATACGTATCTGATCGTCGCTGCCAATCGCGGAGCGCAGTTTGAAACGCTCGAAGTCGAAGTCACCGCGCAGATCGACTTCCGAGGCGTTCTGGAAGTCACCCCCGACGCACCGATTGCCCCATCCGGTCTGGCGTATGTCGCCCGGGTGTCGGGAGATGTGTCCGACGACGCCTTGCACCAGATCCGGGCGGAAGTGGAGCGCCTCTGCCCTGTGTTCCGCGCACTGGTCGAGCCTGTGCCGGTCAGCGGGTGCGTGGAACGAACTGCGTCATGAGGAGATAGCTGGCAAAGAGCGGGCGCTGCATTATTCGAAAGACGATGCTTCCTCGCTTTTGCGTGCAGGACGGGCGTAGCGCGCATTGAGCGGCGCTTCGACTCGGATCATCGGCGTCCTACAGCGCTTCGAGCCGCGCACCATTGTGAGCGTGCCACGCAGCGACCTGCATCCCCGTCCTACCGCACCATTCCCCGCGCTGCGACGCGCCAGATGACTTCGACCTCGCCGCGTCGGACACCAACCATCTCATCGAACAGATTACTCACCACGCAACAGTGATTCGGGATCACGCTCACCCGCTCGCCCACCGCCGGGCGTTGCGCGCACCGGCTGAAATCGACGACGCCGTGTTCTTCCGAGAGACTGACAATGCGCGCGTCCGGGTACTCCAGGATCAAACCGTACCCCTCCAGCCCCAGCAGATCGGAGGAAAATGTTTTACTCCCGCCGTCGATAACCCCGCGATCCGGCGTCGGGCGACTGACGACGGTGGTGATGATGGTCAATGCGCACTCCTCCAATTGCATCGCGCCCGCGCGCAGGGTATATCGGTCGCCATAGATGTACATACCGGCGCGGTATTCGGTGATCTGCGGGTGCTCGTGGGCGCGCCACATCCCCGCAGTTCCGCCGCCGCTGACCCGTTCGACGGCGATCCCCCGATCACGCAGGAGACGCACGGCTTCGTGCATAAACGGACCGATCTCCGGGCTTGAGGGGTAGGTCATCAAGCCGCCAAACCGCAGACCCGGCGTCCGTGTGATGAGCAGCGCCAGTTCAACAGCCTCGGCGGGAGTCTGCACTCCGCAACGCCCCATGCCGGTATCACATTCAACCAGCACCGTCAGTTCAAGACCGGTTCCAGCCATGGCGTTCCCCAACCCGGTAATGACAGCAACCGAGTCGGCTGCAACGCTCAACCGCACCCGACGGGCAAGGGCGGTCAGGCGCTCCAGTTTGGCGGCGCCGATGATGTTGTACGGGATGAAGATGTCGTCGATACCGGCATCCGCCATCACTTCCGCCTCGCCGAGTTTCTGGCACGTGATGCCAACTGCGCCGGCAGCCATCTGCATCCGGGCGATCTGCGGGATTTTATGGGTTTTGATGTGCGGGCGATTGGCGATGCCGTGCTGGCTGAGGTATGTCTGAAACCGTGCAATGTTCCTCTCCAGGCGATCAAGATCAATGATGGCTACAGGAGTGTCAAGATCGTCAATGCGCATCGTCGGTGCCTTTCTTGCGGGAAGGTGAGCGACACTATTGTATCAGACCGCTGCGCCGGGGATGCAGGGCGTTGCAACGCCTGCGTCTGGCTATGCGCTACCTGATAAGTTGTGTACCTGCACGCACCTTTCCTGTCATCACTTCGTCATAATTGCAACCTATACTCTCTATCAGAAAGCGTCCTGTCCTGCCTGTCCCATTGCACTTCTCTCGCGCGCCGGGCAGCATGCCTGTATGTGTGCCATAACGTTCAGGATTGGTGAACCATGCGGATTCAGATGTGGGTTGGCGGGATCTTTGGCGTGCTGATTGTGCTGATTGCGCTGGCAGCGCCATCTGCGAGTCAGGCGACGATCCCCAATCGCCAGACATGGGCGCATTCGCCGGGAACGTGCGGACCGGCGCTGGAAGGAGCGGTGTTCGGGCGTGCCGGAGACAACTGCGGCGGAGGTGGCACAACATTCGATAGCAACAACGTCGAAGGTCCGGTCATTCTGCGCGACATCGCCACGGCTGCGGCACCCTGTCCCGGCATCGCCGAAGGGGCGACGTGTTATCGCATGTGGTATACCGGCTTCGACACCGGCGGCGTCCGGCGCATCGGATACGCCGTTTCGCCAGATGGAACAACCTGGACGCGCGTGCCGGGAAGCGCCGGCGGTGGTGCAGTCCTCGGTCTGGGACCGGCGGGGAACTTCGATAGCGCCGGGGTATCGTTCCCCTATGTCGTCCGCAACGGCGCGACCTTCGAAATGTGGTACAACGGCTTCAACGGCTCGGTCTTTACGATTGGCTTCGCCACCTCGACCGATGGGCTGAACTGGACGCGCGTGACAGGACCGTTGTCCCAGGGCGCGGTGCTGCGTCCAACCGGCGCAGCCACGTTCGACCAGTCGATTGTCGCTGCTCCCAGCGTGATCCGCGATGAATCCTCTGCGCAACTCCCCTGCGAAAATGGACGCACCACCGGCATCTGTTACCGCATGTGGTATCAGGGAACCGATGCGGCGAATGTCTTTCGCATCGGGTATGCACTCTCGCCGGATGGCGTGAACTGGACGCGCGCCGCTGGCGGTAACGCAGTGCTCGGCACAGGCGCTGGCGGCACATGGGATGCCGGCAGCGTCGGCGCACCGGTGGTGGTGAAGGATGGCGCACTGTTCCGCATGTGGTACAACAGCCAGGCATCCAACCAGAGCATCGGGCATGTCGTCTCGACCGATGGGGTGACGTGGGTGCGGCCTGAGCCAAACCAGGCAGTGTACCGCGGCGCTGACGACCCCGGCGCCCTTTCACCCGACAACGTGTGGACGCCGTTCGTCATCAAGGAAGGCGCTTCCTTCCGCATGTGGTACACCATCAGCAGCCGCCCCAATGCCATACGCATCGGGCATGCGACCATGACCCCCGGAACGCTGCTGCCTGCGCCTGGATTGACCCGTAATCTCGGCGAATACACCCTCTCGCTGACGACCCAGGCGATTCCGGCAGGCGGCAGTGTCTTGCTGACATTGCCGGCCAGCATTCCATTCACCGAAGTGACAGCAGGCGCGATTGACGGCTTTGGCGCAAATGCGACATTCGCGGCTGAAGCGACGGCGTTGACCGATGCTGCGGCGCAGGGGACGGCGCGCGGCGCGCTCGTCATCCGGTTGCCTGACGGCGCTCCCGCTGGTCCGAAGACGATCACCTTCACCCTGGCAAACCCGCCATCGAGTGCGGCGCTGATGACCGTGCAGACTTTCGATATACGCGAAGTGCTGGAATATGCAACGGTTGATCTGTCGCAGGCAACGGATGTCGGACCGACTCCGACGCCGACGCCCGTTCCGCCCTCGCCCACGCCGGTGACGCCCACCCCGACCGCCACCGAAGGTCCGACGGCGACGCCAACGCCCGTTCCGCCGTCTCCCACGCCGGTGACGCCCACCCCGACCGCCACCGAAGGTCCGACGGCGACGCCGACAAATACGCCACAGCCGCCAACGGCAACCAGTACGCCAACGGCAACCAGTACACCCCAACCGCCGACGGCAACCAGTACGCCGACGGCAACGAGTGCGCCAACTGCGACGCCTGCACTAACTGCCGATCCGTCGAACCGCCAACCGTGGTTGCACATTCCCGGAACCTGCCCGGCATCTGCCCAGGGCGCAGTATTTACGATTGCCGGGCAGAACTGCGGCGGTGCGGGAACGAGTTTTGACACGTCGGAGATCTTCCCGCCGATGGTGCTGCGCGATAACGCCACCCCATCGCTGCCGTGCGAGAATGGGCGCACCAGCGGCATCTGCTACCGCATGTGGTACGTTGGTGTGGACGGCAGCGGCACGCGCCGTATCGGGCATGCCCTGTCGCCGGACGGCATCACCTGGACGCGCTACATCGGCTCAGGAGTCGGCGGAAGCGTCTTCGGACCGTCGGGCGTTGCCGGCGACTTCGATAGCAATGGCGTCACGACGATGTATGTCGTGCGTGACGGGAATACGTTCCGCATGTGGTACAGCGGCTTCAGCAACACCGGTGCGATTGAGGGCATCGGGTATGCAACGTCGCCGGATGGCATCACCTGGACGCGGGTGCCGGGCACTGCCGGAACCGCTCCGCCGAACCGCAACGCCGTTCTCGTCGAACGCGGCGGCGCCGGTGATTTCGATCAGGATTACATTGTCGCGCCCTCCGTGCTGATCGATGAAGCAACCCCGGCCCTGCCCTGCGAAAATGGGCGCACCAGCGGTCGCTGCTACCGGATGTGGTACGAGGGTGTCAATAATGTTGGCGCCTATACGTTCGCCATCGGGTATGCCGTGTCGCCCGACGGGATCAACTGGACGCGGGTGCCCGGCAGCAGTGGCGGCGGCGCCGTCTTTGCGCGCATCAACAACTTCACCGACTTCGACAGCAACAGTGTCGGCGTTCCTACCGTGATCAAGGACGGCGCGTTCTTCCGCATGTGGTATGAGGCGAAATCATACGCGAGGCCCGATTTCTCGACCGGGTATGTTGTCTCAACCGATGGCATCAACTGGGTGCGCCCGATACCGAACGATCCGGTCTTCACCGGCGCCAATGATCCCGGCACATTCTCGCCGGACGGCGTGTGGGCGGCACGGGCGCTCAAACTGGGCAGCAGTTACCGTAAGTATTACACGGTCAGCACACGACCGAACGCTCAACGCTTTGGGCTGGCGCAAATGACCCCCGGCGCGCCGCTTGGCTCGATTGCGCTGAATGCGTCTGGCGATCTGTATACGCTCAGTTTTACGACCGCATCCTTCATTCCGGCTGGCGGCAGCGTTCTGATCACCCTCCCCCCGGAGGTCGATTTCGCACAGGTGACTCCTGGTGCAATCAGCGGTTTCGGTGCGGGCGCAACGCTGGAGGCGGACCCGGCGGCAGTCACCGATGCGGCATCCGGCGGCGCGGCGCGCGGTGCGCTCCTCGTTCGCCTGCCCAACGGCGCGCCTGTGGGTCCAAAGACGGTGCAGTTCAGCCTCACCACGCCGCCTCCTTCGACCGCGCCGCTGCTGGTGCAGACGTTCGATCTGCGTGAGGTGCTGGAGTATGGCGAGGTGATGATGAACGGCACGCCGCCGCCTGCCACCCCAACCGCCACGCCGCTGCCGCCCACCAGCACCCCGACCGCCACGCCGGTCCCGCCCACCAGCACGCCGGTCTCGCCGTCGGCGACCGCAGGATCAACCGCCACGCCGGTCCCGCCTACCAGCACGCCGACTGCCACGCCGGTCCCGCCCACCAGCACCCCGACCGCCACGCCGGTCCCGCCGTCGAACAGCGCGCTGCGCTTCGACGGGGCGAATGATGAGGTGCGCGGCGGGCAGATCGCCGGATTGGGCGGCGCGCAGACCATCGAACTCTGGGTGCGTCCGGCGACCGGCGGGCAGGATAGCGTCATCCTCGCCACCACCGATGATGTCATCGGCTGGGCGCTGGAACTGAACGGCGGGCGCGCCACCTGGTGGGTCGCGTCGACCGCTGGCTGGCGCGCGGCGCAACACCCGACGGCGCTGCTCGCCAATACCTGGCACCACGTCGCCGTGACCTACGACGGGACAACCGCGCGGGTGTTCGTCAACGGCGCCCCCGGACCGGCGGCGACCATCGGCGCGATCACCCAGGGACCGTCCTTCCGCATCGGCGGCTTTCCCGGCTACGGCTTCTTCAACGGCGATGTCGATGATGTGCGCATCTCGAATATCGTGCGCTACACCAGCACGTTTACGCCGCCATCAGCAGCACACCCGACGGACGCAAATACGCGCGCGCTTTATCGGTTGGACGAAGGGAGCGGGCAGACAACGGCGGACGCTTCCGGGAATGGCTACAACCTGACGCTCGGCACAACGGCGAATGCTGACAGCGCCGACCCGCAGTGGGTGGCGTCGACCGCGCCGATTGCGCCGCCGCCGACGGCAACGCCAACGGCAGTCCCGCCCACCAGCACCCCAACCGCCACGCCAGCGCCGCCCACCAATACGCCAACCGCCACGCCGGTCCCGCCCACCAGCACGCCGGTCCCGCCGTCGGCGACCACGGAACCAACCGCCACGCCGCTTCCGCCGACCAGTACGCCGACCGCAGGACCAACCGCCACGCCAGCGCCGCCCACCAGTACGCCGACCGCCACGCCGGTCCCGCCCACCAGCACGCCGACTGCCACGCCGGTCCCGCCCACCAGTACACCGACTGCCACGCCGGTCCCGCCCACCAGCACCCCGACCGCCACGCCGGTCCCGCCGTCGAACAGCGCGCTGCGCTTTGACGGGGCGAATGATGAGGTGCGCGGCGGGCAGATCGCCGGATTGGGCGGCGCGCAGACCATCGAACTCTGGGTGCGCCCGACGACCGGCGGGCAGGATAGCGTCATCCTCGCCACCACCGATGATGTCATCGGCTGGGCGCTGGAACTGAACGGCGGGCGCGCCACCTGGTGGGTCGCCTCGACCGCTGGCTGGCGCGCGGCGCAACACCCGACGGCGCTGCTCGCCAATACCTGGCACCACGTCGCCGTGACCTACGACGGGACAACCGCGCGGGTGTTCGTCAACGGCGCCCCCGGACCGGCGGCGACCATCGGCGCGATCACCCAGGGACCGTCCTTCCGCATCGGCGGCTTTCCCGGCTACGGCTTCTTCAACGGCGATGTCGATGATGTGCGCATCTCGAATATCGTGCGCTACACCAGCACGTTTACGCCACCGTCGTCTACAAGCCTGACGACTGACGCAAATACGCGCGCGTTCTACCGCTTCAACGAGGGGAGCGGGCAGACCACGGTTGATGCTTCCGGGAATGGCTACAACCTGACGCTTGGCACGACGGCGAACGCCGACAGCGCCGATCCGACGTGGGTGGCGTCAACCGCGCCATAAGCACATTCACGCTCCCGCAGATGCGGCAATCTACGGGAGCGTGTTCGTCATTTCGACAGGTTATGGTTTCTCAAGCACTGCTGCAATCGCTCGCTCGATATCGAGGTCTGGTCCTGTACCGCCAAGCCACGCCAGAAACTCGACGTTCCCTGCCGGTCCCAGGATGGGTGAGCGCGTGAGACCATGCGGTTGCACGCCAATCGCAGCAGAGAACGTCAACACCTGACGCAGCACGTCGGCATGCACCGATGGATCGCGCACGACGCCGCCCTTCCCGACCTGCGCCGGTCCTGCTTCGAACTGCGGTTTGATCAGTGCGACGATCCAGGCATCCGGGCGGATCAGGCGCTGCACAGCGGGGAGTACCAGTTTCAGTGAGATGAACGATACATCGATTGTGGCACAATCGGCGAAGACCGGGTCAGACGAGCCTTCGAGGGGGGGTAACGCTTCCAGGTAGCGAATGTTGGTGCGTTCGATCACAACCACCCGCGGATCCTGGCGTAACCGCACATCGATCAAGCCATACCCGACATCCACTGCATACACACGCGCCGCGCCGCGCTGCAACAGCACATCGGTGAAGCCGCCGGTCGAAGCGCCGACGTCGAGTGCAGTGAAATTCGCCGGAGAAAGATTAAAGGCATCGAGCGCGTGCGCCAGTTTGTACCCGCCGCGACTGACATACGGCAGTTTGCCAGCAAGTTCAATCCCGGCATCCTCAGGTACGAGTTCGCCGGCCTTAAGGCGGACGACGCCATCTACCCGCACCTCACCGGCAAGGATCAACGCCTGCGCGCGGGCGCGCGTCTCTGCCAGCCCACGTTGCACCAGCAGATGATCAAGCCGGACCTTCTTTGCCACTACGCCTCACGCTCCAGACGACGCAGTTCCGCCTCCATTTGCGCAATGTAGGCGTGCAACCAGGCAGGCGCATCCTTCCCGGCTTCGTCCCGCCGGGCTTTCAGGCGCGCAAGATCCGCGCGGCGCTTCGCCAGGTCCGCCTTGGGGCGGGGCGGCGGCGGCGCAGGCGGCGGCACGGGCAGGGTTGCCAGGTGATCGGCGACGATGCGCGAAACCAGCGCGGAAAGTGTGGTTTTATGCGTGGCAAGGTAGGTCTCGAATGCCTGCCGCTGTTCGGGAGTGAGATAGATGCGCATATGGATCGGTTCTCCATCCGCGCCGTCCGTATCCGACGACAACTGCGAGAGGGGGTGTTCCGCGAGGATCTGCGAAACAACATCGGGGGGATTGCTGCGACGCTCCCGCACCAGGTGTTCCAGGCGCGCCCGATTCTCAGGCGAAAGGTACAGGCTGGTCTGCACGGTGAACAGTCCCTGTCGCTCGGTCATCGTCCTCTCCTTTCGATACGCTATGCGACCACGCCGATCGAACGGAGCGTCGCAATCTCGTGCTGTTCGTAGCCAATTTCCGCCAGGATCTCGTCGGTATGCTGCCCCAACAGCGGCGGCGGACGACGGATCGCAGGCGGGGTCGCTGAGAAGTGGTAAGGTGGAGCAACGACCCGGATCGCGCCAGCGGTCGGGTGCTCGATGGTCACGACGCTCCCCAGCGCCTGCACCTGCGGGTCGGTGAACACCTGCGCCAGGTCGTGCACCGCGCCGCACGGCACACCGGCGGCATTCAATCTTTGCTCGATGTCGGCAACGCGCAACGACGCAAACACCGGTTCGAGCAGCGCATTCAGTTCGGCGCGATGCGCCAGGCGCGCCACATTCGTGCGGAAACGGGGATGATCACGCAGGTCGGCAAGATCGAGCGCATCACAGAAGCGCAGCCACAGATCATCGGTGCCGACGCCGAGCGTAAAATAGCCATCGGCGGCGCGATACACCCCATACGGCACGATCGATGGATGCTGATTGCCCGGTCGTTCCGGTGCGCGACCGGTGGCGAAATAGTTGCCCGCCTGATAGGTCAGCATCGCCAGTTGCCCTTCCAGGAGCGACGTATCCACCCGTTGCCCTTCGCCGGTGCGCGCGCGGTGGTAGAGCGCCGCCAGAATGGCATATGCCGCGAACATTCCTGCCATAATATCGGTGATTGCAATCCCAACCCGCATCGGCGGTCCTCCGGGTTCACCGATCAGGCTCATCAGGCCGCCCAACCCCTGCGCAATCTGATCATACGCGGCGCGCTCTCGGTCCGGTCCGACCTGACCGAAACCGGAGATCGAGCAGTACACCAGATCAGGACGAATGGCGCGGCACGCATCGTAACCGAACCCGCGCCGGTCCAGTGTGCCGGGAACGAAGTTTTCCAGCAGCACGTCACTGCTGGCGATCAGGCGGCGAAGAACTGCAGCGCCGCGCTCGTCGCGAAAGTCGAGCGCCAGACTGCGCTTGTTGCGATTGACACTGAGAAAGTAGGTGCTCTCACCGCCTTCGAATGGCGGTCCCCAGGCGCGTGTGTGGTCGCCGATACCCGGTTGTTCGACTTTGATCACATCGGCGCCAAGGTCGCCGAGCATCATGGAACAGAAAGGACCCGCAAGTGCGCGGCTCAGATCGAGGACGCGCAATCCTTCGAGCGGCAGGGGCATATGTTCCCCACAAGCGCAACCATGGCGCAGTTTCTGGCGATGTCTCTTGTTGCGTAGTATTATACCATGCCGCATGGTACGCAACCTGACAGTCCGTTCACGGACACCCGGAACCTGATCGTTTCAGCGCGAGTGGTGTATGACAGAAATCTTAACAACCATCGCGGCGTTGCAACGGGCGGTGGCGCATGCGCCGCACCGTCCATTTCTGCTGTTTGAAGGGCGCGCTTACCCCTATGCTACCGTTGCCGCAGCCGCTTCCCGCTGGGCGACCCGCCTGCGCGCCGCTGGGGTTGAACGCGGTGACCGCGTCGCACTCTACCTGGAGAACAGCCCGGCGTTCGTGGCTGCATACCTGGGCGCTCATATGATCGGCGCAATTGTGGTATTGATCAACACGCAGTATCGTCACACCGAACTGCGCCATATCCTGAGCGACTCCCAGGCGCGCGTGATCATTGTCGGCGATCAGGCCCACGCCGATCTGGTCTGCCAGGCGCAGGAAAACGCCCAAACCATTCGCGCCGACGCGGTTGTGCTGGAGGAAACGGGCGATATGCCGGATTGGGCGTCTGCGCCCGCACCGCACGATATTGCGCTCCTTGGGTATACATCGGGCACAACCGGACGATCCAAGGGAGCGATGCTCACCCACGCCAACCTGATGGCGAATAGTGCGGCGGTTACACGCGCCTGGCATTGGACCGAACAGGATCGGCTGCTGCTGACACTGCCACTGTTCCACATTCATGGTCTTGGGGTGGGGTTGAACGGCGCCCTCTTCACTGCCAGCACGGTCGATCTGCGGCGCGGTTTCGATGCGACCGACGTGATCGACACCCTGACGCGCGGCGAAACGACCATGTTCTTTGGCGTACCGACCATGTATACCCGCCTGATCGCCGAGGCGCGGCGGCGACTGGCAGAAGGAGCGCCGTTTCGCGTCGATACGGTTCGCCTGTTCGTCTCCGGTTCGGCGCCGCTCACCCCGCAAACCTTCGCCGAATTCGAGGAACTGTTCGGTCAACGCATCCTGGAACGCTACGGGATGACCGAAACCATTATGAATCTGACCAACCCCTACGATGGCGAACGTCGCCCCGGAACAGTCGGCATGCCGTTTCCGGGTCAGGAAGCGCGGATTGTCGATGTGCGCACCCGTCAACCGATCCCCGATGGCGTCATTGGCGAAATTCAGGTGCGCGGTCCGAATGTGTTCGCCGGATACTGGCGCAACCCGCAGGCGACCGCCGAAGCGTTCGATGCCGATGGGTGGTTCAACACCGGCGACCTGGGCTGGCGAGGCGCCGATGGCTATTTTGTCATCACCGGGCGCGCCCGTGAACTGATCATCAGTGGCGGGTACAATATCTATCCGCGCGAGGTCGAGGAAGTGCTGCTCGACCACCCCGCCGTCGCCGAAGTCGCCGTTGTCGGGTTGCCCGACCCGGAGTTTGGTGAACAGGTGGTGGCGGTGGTTGTGCCGACAGCGCAACCGCGCGACGGGCTGGAACAGGAGTTGATCGACTGGTGCCGCGCGCGCCTGGCGAGTTACAAAAAACCGCGTCGGGTCATTTTTGCTGCAACGCTGCCGCGCAACGCACTTGGCAAGGTGCAAAAACATCTTCTGCAACAGCAACTTCAGGAAGCGTGATGCGTCGATGCACGCTCGCCGCGCACAGCGCGGCACATCTGTCGCCCCATCGACGCCTCTGGCGATCCTGAACAGTTTGCCGGGCATAACCGGAAAGGATGCTCCCTGATGAATTACGCCGATC
Organism: Roseiflexus sp. RS-1; assembly: GCF_000016665.1. NCBI lineage: Bacteria > Bacillati > Chloroflexota > Chloroflexia > Chloroflexales > Roseiflexaceae > Roseiflexus > Roseiflexus sp. RS-1. The sequence goes on along the minus strand of NC_009523.1, from coordinate 4,824,379 downwards.
TGGCTGCTGAATTGCGTGAATGCGTCAAGGGTGATGTGCACACCGATGCGATCTCGCGCGCTATCTATGCGACCGATGCCAGCATCTATCAGATCGAGCCGCTGGGGGTGGTGCTACCCAGGGACGAAGAGGACGTTGCAGCGGTCGTGCGCCTGGCGCGCCTCCGTCGCCTCCCGATCCTGCCGCGCGGCGGCGGTACGAGCCTGGCGGGGCAGGCGGTGGGGCGCGCCATCCACCTCGATTTTACTCGCTATATGAACCGCCTGCTGGAGGTCAACGTCGCCGAACAGTGGGCTTGGGTCGAGCCGGGGATCATCCTCGATCAGTTGAATGCAGAAGTGGCGCCGCACGGTTTGATGTTTGCACCCGATGTTTCGCCGTCGAACCGCGCAACCATCGGCGGGATGATCGCCAACAACTCGTCCGGTATGTATTCACTCGTCTACGGCAAAACCATCGACCACGTGCTGGAACTGAAGGTGATGCTGTCCGATGGCAGTATCACCACCTTCCGACCGCTCGATGAAACGGAATTGCGTGCCAGGCTGAGCAACCCCGAACTCGAAGGACGGATCTACCGCGCAGTTGCGCGTCTGGCGCACGACCATGCCGACGAGATTGCGCGTCGCTATCCCAAAGTGCTGCGGCGCGTCGGCGGCTACAATCTCGATGCGTTCGTGCCAGTCGTCGAAGAGGGACAGACCCGCTACGGTATTATGTTCGGTTCGCGTTCCCCCGACCGACGGTTCAACATGGCGAACATGATCGTCGGCTCGGAGGGCACGCTGGCAATCGTGCTGGCGGCGCGGCTGCGCCTCGTTCCCCGTCCCAAACATACCGCGATTGCGATTCTGGAGTTTGCCACGCTCGACGCTGCGCTCGATGCAGTGGTTCCCTGCCTGGAGTGCGAACCTGCCGCCGTCGAATTGATGGACGATATTCTGCTCGACCTGACGCGCAAGTCGCACGAATACGCGCAGTATCTGGCGATGTTCGTGCAGGGAACGCCGGGTGCGCTGTTGCAGGTGGAGTTCTTCGGCGAGACCGGCGATGACGTGCGCGCGCATCTGGATCGCCTGGAACAGCGTCTGCGGGGGCATTACCAGGCAATGACCCCTGTGCTCACTGCTGAGCGCAAACGCGCAGTACTGGCAGTGCGCAAGGCGGGGCTGCCGCTGCTCCAGTCGCTCTCACCCGACCTGAAACCCGAAACGTTTGTCGAAGACTCCGCGGTTCCGCCAGAGAGATTGAACATCTACCTGCGCCGGTTCCGCGACATCTGCCACGCGCACGGGGTGCGGGTCGCCTTTTACGGGCACGCCAGCGTTGGCGTCATTCACGCCCGCCCGCTCCTCAACCTGAAGGACGCGGGGGATGTGCGCAAGATGCGCGCAATTGCCGAACAGATCAAAGACCTGGTGATCGAATTCGGCGGGGCGCTCTCCGGCGAGCATGGCGACGGGATGCTGCGGGCTGAGTTCAACCGCGAGTTATTCGGCGATACCCTCTACGAAGCCTTTCGCGAGATCAAGCATACGTTCGACCCTTACGACATTCTCAACCCCGGCAAGATCGTCGAAGCGCCGCCGATGGATGCCAGCCTGCGGTATGGCGCATCGTATCATCCGATCCAGTTGCATACCCACTTTCGCTTCAGCGACACCGGCGGCATTGTCGGTGCGGTCGAGTTGTGCAACGGCAACGGTCTGTGCCGCAAAGTGGCGGGTGGCACGATGTGCCCCAGTTACATGGTGACGCGCGACGAAGAACACTCGACCCGCGGGCGTGCCAACGCGCTGCGGATGGTCTTCTCCGGAGCGCTTCCGCTCGATGCGCTCACCAGCGCACGCATGAAAGAAGTGATGGACCTGTGTCTGGAGTGCAAAGGGTGCACCGGCGAATGCCCGTCACGGGTCAATATGACCCGTCTGAAGTCCGAGTGGCTCTCGATCTACTATGATCGCCACGGCATTCCGCTGCGATCACGACTGTTCGGCAGCATTCGCACCATCAATGAACTCGGCAGTCGGATTGCGCCGCTGGCGAACCGCGCACTGGCGCTGCCATTCGTCCCCTGGCTCACCGAACGGCTGATCGGCGTCAGCCGCCACCGTCGTCTGCCGCCATTCGCCGATCAGCCGTTCCATCGCTGGTTCGAGAAACGACCGACGCCGGTCGGCGCCGATCGTCCTTCGGTCGTCCTCTTCCCTGACACATTCGCCGACTATAACGACCCGCACGTTGCGCAGGCTGCGGTGCACGTGCTGGAGGCGGCAGGGTACCGCGTACTCCTGCCGACGCGCCGCGTCTGCTGCGGGCGTCCGCAGATCTCGAAGGGGTTGCTGAAGGAAGCACGGGCGCTGGCGCAGCGTCAGATCGACGCCCTGGGACCGTATGCCGCCGCCGGGATTCCGATCATCGGTCTTGAACCGAGTTGCATCCTGACCTTCCGCGATGAGTATCCCGACCTGCTGGACGATCCCCGCACTGCAACACTGGCGCAGATGTCGTTCCTGTTCGACGAATTCCTGGCGCGTGAGGTTCGCACCGGTCGCGCGACGCTGCGTTTCAAGCAACCGGATCAGGCGCCGCGCCGGTATCTGTTCCACGGTCATTGCCACCAAAAGGCGTTGATCGGCAGCCAGCACGCGCTGGCGCTCCTCCGCATGATCCCCGGCGCGGAGGTGCATGAAGTCGATAGCGGATGCTGCGGCATGGCGGGTTCATTCGGCTACGAAGTGGAACATTACGTCATTTCACAGAAGATCGGCGAGCGCGCGCTCTTCCCGGCTATCCGTTCGCTGCCTGCCGACGCGACGATTGTGGCGATGGGAACCAGTTGCCGCCAGCAGATCGCCGATGGAACCGGAAGACGCGCCGATCACCTTGCCGGGGTGTTGGCTGACGTTCTCGAAGAGTAGCGATACCAACACTGCGCAGGATCTGTTTCCACTCTTGATAGGGAGCGTCCTGCGTGCTATGATTCTGGCGCTATCATAAAACATTGAAGCGAGGAAGCAACCTTCGGCGTCCCTGACGCCCAAACCAGTATTCGGAAAGTAAACAGCGCGGTCGGCGCGCGGTGATCGGCGACGATAGATCCCCGCAGCGCAGACCGTTTTTATTTGACAACTCACGTCGGAACCCAATCCCATCGCACTCCGTAGCGAAGGGCAACAAAAAGTATATGATTGCCGAACTCAAACGTCTGGTCGTTGGCCAGCCGCTCGCCAACGAACAGTTAGTCCACGAACGATTGCCCAAGCGCCTGGCGCTTGCGGTTTTCTCTTCCGATGCGCTCTCATCGACGGCATACGCCACCGAAGCGATCCTGATCGTGCTTTCGGCGGCCGGTGCAGCCGCGCTCTGGCTTGCCACACCGATTGCGCTCGGCATTGCCGTCCTGCTGATGACGGTCGCATTTTCCTACATGCAGACGATCAAAGCGTACCCGCAGGGAGGCGGCACCTACATCGTCGCGCGTGAGAACCTGGGAACGATCCCGTCGCTCACCGCAGCCTCGGCGCTCCTGATCGACTATATTCTCACCGTCGCAGTGAGTATGTCGGCGGGCGTGGCGGCGATTACATCAGCCTGGCCCATGCTTGAACCATACCGCGTCGAACTGGCAGTCGGACTGATCGGACTGGTCAGCCTGGCAAACCTGCGCGGCGTCAAGGAATCGGGCGCGATGTTCGCCATTCCGACATACACCTTCGTTGCCAGCATGTTCCTTCTGATTGGCACAGGGCTGTTCAACATCGTCACCGGGCATGTGACCCCCGCGCCGCCGCCAGCGACGCCGCACCTGGCTGACGGCGTCGGAGCGCTCTCCCTGTTTCTGATACTGCGCGCATTTGCCGCCGGATGCACGGCGCTGACCGGCATTGAAGCCATTGCCGACGGCGTCCCTGCCTTCAAAAAACCAGAAGCGCGCAACGCTGCGATCACCCTTGCAATCATGGCGGCGCTGCTGATCGCTATGTTTCTCGGCATCACCGTGCTGGCGAATGCGTACCACATCATTCCCGACGGCAGCAGCGAGCCGGAAACGGCAAACTCGCAACTGGCGCGCGCAATCTTCGGCGCCGGCTCTCCGTTCTACTTCCTGCTCCAGATCGCAACCATGGCGATCCTGGTGCTGGCGTCGAACACCGCATTCGCCGATTTCCCGCGGCTGGCATACTTCCTTGCCCGTGATCGCTACTTCCCGCGCCAGTTCACCCAGCGCGGCGACCGACTGGTCTTCTCCAACGGCATCGTTGTGCTTGGACTGATCGCATCGATCCTGGTAGTCGCATTCCACGCGCGCGAACAGGCTTTGTTGCCGCTCTACGCCGTCGGCGTGTTTATTTCCTTCACCATCTCACAAACAGGCATGGTGCGCCGCTGGTGGCGACTCCGGACGCCAGGCTGGCGCCGCAGCGCGCTGATCAACGGCGCTGGCGCCGTGATGACCGGCATCGTGATGCTGGTGCTGGCAATCACGAAGTTCCGCGAAGGCGCCTGGGCAGTGCTGCTGCTGATCCCGCTGATGGTGACAGTGCTGCTGAACATTCACCAACACTATCAGGCGGTCGCCCGGCAACTCTCGCTGGCGGACGCGCCCCGTCCATCGCCGGTACGCCGTCACACCGCGCTGGTGCTCATCAGCGGCGTCCATCGCGGCATGCTTCCGGCGCTCCAGTACGCGCTGTCGATCGCGCCCGACAATGTGACGGCGGTGTATGTCGATCTCGATCCCGAAAACACCGAAAAAATCAGGCGCAAGTGGAACGAGTGGGGATGCGGCATTCCGCTGGTCATTCTGCCATCGCCGTACCGCTCACTGATGCAACCGCTGCTCCAGTACATCGATGAGGTTGAGGCGCGCTACGACGACGATGTGCTGACGATCATCCTGCCGGAATTCGTACCGTCGAAATGGTGGCAGTACATCCTGCACAATCAAACCGGGCTACAACTCAAAGCTGCGCTCTTCTTCAGCCGAGGCAAGGTTGTGACCAGCGTGCCCTACCATCTGGAGCACTGACGCCGCGCGAAGGAGCGGGCTGATGGAGATTGAGCATTTATAGCAATTATGCGCCTTTTGCCGTCGGGCTAAAGCCCTCGGCTATCCAGGGCGAAGCCCGCCTGCGCGGGCTATGACGGATTATTTCTGCAAAGACCATAAGCCCTCTTCCAGGCGAGGCACAGCCTGCCTGCGCGTAATGCGAACTCCAACGGTGACCCTATCGCCCATCGCCTATCGCCTGTGCCTATCGCCTACGATAAGCCCTCGGCTATCCAGGGCGAAGCCCGCTTGCCGTGTCGCGCGAGGCGCCCGTTTCCGGCAGAGCGTAGACCGACATTCATTTCGGTCGCTGTGGGGGGAGCGCGATTCTGGGAGCGTTCAACCTTGTCCAATTGGTTCAACCTCTGTGGGAACTGCTCTAAATATGAGACACACCGCATCCTTTCGATAGGACACGATGACTAAGCTTTGTCGAACATGTCGGGGCACGGCATGACGTGCCCCGACTCTGTCTGATTCGTCATCGAAACAACGATATCACTCTGGATCGTGCTCAAGAAATGGACGGCAGCATGCACATCACCAGCACCCAATCAATCATCAGGCGTGGGCGGGTTGCCTCGCCCCACCCGCCGACTCACAGCGCCTGACTGCGCCTGACTCATCAGGACGAAGAGCGACGCGCCGATGACTGCACCCAGAGCGCCCGGCAGCGTCACCGTATGATCGGCGTGGACGATGCCGCTGCCGATGATGCCGCCGAGGAGTGCGCCAAAGACGCCTGCCAGCGTCGATGGAGCGATGTTCCCGTACATAGAGTGCGACAGCGCCGCGCCGAGCAGCGCCGCCACCAGCACGCCTGTGATTGTCCAGATCAGATATGCCATGGCACTTACGGCGTCGTCGCTGGCGCCGATGGTTGCTCAGGCGACGCTGGCTGGGATGGCGTCGGTTGCGGCGAGGTGCGCTGCCCCGACGACGGGTTGGGCACGACTGTTGTGCCGGTCGCCATCTGATTCAGCAACAGGGTGAGGTTGGTATTCGGGTCGATGAACCAGACATTGCCGCTCTTCAACATTTCGACCATCAATTCACGGATGCGCAGTTCAAACAGTTCTGGATTCTCGCGCCAGTAGCGTCCCTGGATCGCGCGCACCTGCGCCTCGCGGTTCGCCTCCTCGAGTGCGGCTGCCGTCTTTCCCTTCTCGCGGGTCAGCGCCACCCGCGCTTCCTGCTCGGCCTGGAACAGATTGTTCGCCTGTTCCGCCTCGATCTGCTGGCGACGACGCTCCTCAGTTTCGATCTTCACCTCCAGATTCGCCTTTTCGGAAAGCAGACGGGCGTACTCCTCACTGACCTTGATATCGAGCACCTTGACTGCCTCGATCACAACGAACAGTTGATCGGCAGGACTCTCCTGCCCCGGACCCGGCGGCGTCGTCAGATTGGCGCGAATGCGCTGCGCAAAACCGCCACGGTCAGAGAGCGCCTGGTCGAGCGAGAACTGCGTGCTGGCGCTCTTGAGCGCATCGGCGATGAATCCGTCGAGTTGTGTCCGGAGCAGGTCGTCGCTGGTGCCGATCCGTGCATACATCTGCCGCAGCAACGCCGGATCGGTTTTGCGGCTGTAATCGACCTGGATGTCGATATCGTACAACTGTTTGTCGCTACTGGCGACATTCTGGCTCAGTGTCACCGTCTGACGACGGACATTGACAATTTCGACACGGGTGAAGGGCGCAAAGGGACGGAAAAAGATCCCTGGCTCCTGTATCCCCTCAACGGCGCCGCTGGTCACGATGATGCCACGCTGCCCTTCGTCAACCTGCACAAACCGCGCGGTTGCCGCACCCAACCCGGCGATGATCAGCAGCACAAACACGATAGCAACAGTTCGTCCTGCGATGTTCACTCCTGTTCCTCCTTGTGTTGGCGGCTGGCTCTGACGCTTTCGATCAGACATATCGACGCTCCGGCGCGATGCGCCCTGCATATTCCTTCGTCCCATTATACGAAGAGATGTACGGGTTGTCACTACGCACGTAGAACATTACTCATCGCTCCCACGAACGCCACCCTTGCGAAGAGGGGACGTTCCCCGCCATAGGTCGGGGAACATCCGCCAAAAAAAGAGTTTTTTGGATGTCAATATGTCTTTATATTGACATTTACGATAATTTCTGATATTTTCATCTCCAGACTGTTGAGCGCAATGCACCTCTCGCAGATCACGCCACAGGAACACACCCGGCGACTTCCGCCAGGGAGCGCCGTTTCGTTTCAGGCTACCGACAAGAGTGAAAAGACAGGAGGGAGGGACTACTTCGTATGGACGGTTTGATGATCGGCAATCTGGCGCTTATCGCGTATCTTGCGCCGCTATCACTGTTCGTGGTGGCGCTCATGGCTTCGATCAACCTGGTACGGTCGGTTGATCTGACCTTCCAACTCGGGCGTGCTGTCAGCGCAGGTTCGTTCTTGCTGTTGATTGCAATCGGGATCGTTGTTTTCACGTCCGGTCCAATTGTCAGCCCGCTGATCGGCGTCGGCGAAGCGGGCATTGCGCTGCGCCTGGATGCGCTGAGTGTCATGATGTCGTGGCTGGTGACATTGCTGGGAACATTGCTGATCCAGTTCAGCCGCAACTATCTTGATGGCGATCCGCGCCAGAAACTCTTTTTCATCCGCCTCTACCTGACCGTCGGCGCCGTCCTGCTGATGGTGTTGTCCGGCAATCTCTGGCAATTAGTGCTGGCGTGGATCGGCATGAGCCTCGCGCTGCACGAACTCCTGGTGTTCTATCCTGAGCGCCCGCGTGCGATCCGGGCCGCCCGCAAGAAGTTTATCGCCGCCCGGATTGGCGATGCATGTCTGATCGTCGCTGCGGTGTTGCTGGTGCAGGCATTTGGCACTGCCGATCTGGGCATGATCCGTGCAGCAGCGGCTGCAGCGCTTGCGGATGGAAACGTTCCCGCCAGCGTTGCTGCTGCCGCAATACTGATCGTGGTGACCGCTTCACTGAAATCGGCGATGTTCCCATTTCACGGCTGGTTGCTCGAAGTGATGGAAACGCCAACCCCGGTGTCGGCGCTGCTACACGCCGGTCTGCTCAACGCAGGCATCTTTCTGGTGGTGCGGTTCGGCGAACTGGTCTTTCTGTCGACCCCGGCGCTGATCATGCTGATTGTGATCGGCGGTTTCACTGCCATCTTCGCCTCGTCATCAATGATCACCCAGAGCAGCGTCAAAGTCTCGCTTGCCTATTCGAGCGCTGCGCACATGGGTTTTATGTTGATGTTGTGCGGGTTCGGCGCGCACACGGTCGCCATGATGCATCTCATCGCCCATTCCTGCTACAAGGCGCACGCCTTCCTGTCATCCGGCAGCATCATCGAGTATGTGCGGAATACCGGCGCCCAGAAACTGGACACACCGCCGCATCCGCTCAGTTTCCTGGTGAATATGGCGGCAGCGGTCGCGATCTTTCTGGCAGTTGCGACTGCGCTCGGCATCGACATCACCAAGCGTCCGGGTGAGACTGCGATGATCACGATATTCATGATCGCTGTCGCCTATTTGCTGGTGAAGGGCAACACTGCCAGGGCGCCTCTTCCTGTGATCGGTCGCACGATGCTGATGGCGGCGCTGGTGACCCTCGCCTTCTTCGCCCTTGAAGTGACCGCAGAAGCGTTGCTCGGCGGAGCAGTGGCGGTCTACCCGCCGCTCAATATGGCAACGATGATCGCAATCGTGGTGGCAGTCGTCATCTTCGGCATCGTGATGGCGTTCAGCGCCTGGCTGCCCGCGCTGGTCAACCGCCCCGTCTGGCAGGCGCTCTATGTTCACCTTAAGAACGGCTTCTACGCCAACGCTCTGTTCGACCGGTTCATGGACGCAGTTCGACTGGCTCGCTGATTGATGAAATGATTATCTGGAGGAAGCACCCATGAATATGCAAATGGCTGACGTTCAGACCCGACCTGCACGCACCGCGCCGACATACGCTCCGGCTATTGACACGATCAAAGAGGCGGTGCGGCGCGCCGAACAACGCATCGCTCCCCTGTGGCCCCTGCGCTATTTTGTCGCCGTCAATCCATACCTGGGATTGATCGATCATTCCTTCGAGTCTGCCGCTTACATCCTGGCACGGCGGGCGGGTGCGCGGATGACGGCCCCGCGCTCCTTCTACGCGCAGGCGATCCGGAGCGGCCGCATCACCGATGCGGATCTCGAAGCGGCATTAGCCGGGGGAAGCCCATTTCCCGGCGCTCCCGCAAACGTGGCGGCGCTCAAGGCGTTCGCCCTGGGCGATGAGCCGGAGCCGACGTTCCCGATCCTGCCGACGGTCGCCGATGCAGCCCGCAAGGTGACCGGCATCAACTGGGCTGATGTCGTAACCGACCTGATCTCAACCTGGGCTGGCGCTTATTTCGACCTGGGTCAGTCCTACTGGCGGTCGCCGTGGAAACATCTGCCGCCGTATGCTGCGTGGCGCGCCGAGGCTGCGCACGACCGCACACCACAGACGCGCGGCGTGCATGGCTTTCGTCAGGCGTTGCGCGAAATGCCGGAATCGGCAATGGAGACCATTGTCGCCGCAGTGGAGAAGTTGAACATTCCGATCAATGGGCTTGAAGCATATCTGCACCGACTCCTGTTGAGCATTCACGGATGGGCGGCGTATGCCCGCTATCTTCGCTGGGACGCCGAACTCTACGGCGGTGAAGACCACACGCTGACCGATCTGCTGGCGATCCGGCTGGTCTGGGAAGTGGCGCTCTGGCACAGCTTCGCGCGCAAGGGAGTGGCTGACGTATGGCGCTCAATGGCAGGCGAATATGTCAACGATCGCCCTGACCCGGCGCTCCAGCGCGCGCTCGCCGGTGATCTCCTGCTCCAGCGAGCCTTTGAGAAAGCCTATCAGCGTCAGTTTTTTGCACAGCTCGGCGCAACGACGCCGGCCAGAGTCGCTGCACGCAAGCGGGTGCAGGCGGCATTTTGCATCGATGTGCGCTCTGAAATTTTCCGGCGCGCGCTTGAGACGGTGACCGACGAGATTGAGACGATCGGTTTCGCAGGGTTCTTCGGCTTCCCGATCGAGTATGTGCCGCTGGCAGAGACCCGCGGCGGCGCGCAGTGCCCGGTTCTGTTGACGCCGCAGTTCGTTATTGCCGAATCGGTCGACGGCGCGTCTGAGCGCGACGTGAACGCCGCTATCGAGAAACGCGCACAGAACCAGCGGGTTGCCAAAGCCTGGCGAATGTTCAAGTTCGCACCAATCTCCTGCTTCGGGTTCGTCGGTCCGGTCGGTCTGGCATACGTGCGGAAGCTGGCGCTGGATACGTTGGGGATCACCCGTCCTGTGCCACATCCGGCAACGTTTGGGCTGGATGCGCACACGCGCGAGCGCGTCGCGCCCAGTCTCGAACCGCGTACCCTTGGAGGGCGCACAACCGGCATGACGCTGGAACAGCGGGTGGCAGCCGCCGAAGGGGCGCTCAAAGCGATGTCGCTGACGAACAACTTCGCACGTCTGGTGTTGCTGACCGGGCATGGCTCAACGACCGTCAACAACCCCCATGCAACCGGTCTGGACTGCGGTGCATGCGGCGGACATACCGGCGAGGCGAATGTGCGGGTGGCGGTGCGGATTCTGAACGATCCCGCCGTGCGTGCCGGCTTGAAAGAGCGTGGTCTCATCATCCCCGATGACACCGTGTTCCTGGCCGGTCTGCACGACACCACCACCGATGATGTGACGATTTTCGACAAAGCCCATATTCCGGCGAGTCATACTGCCGACCTCAAGCGGCTCGAAGCTGATCTTGCCGCAGCCGGACGGCTGGCGCGCGCGGAGCGATCAATGCTCTTGAAAATCGGCACAAAGACGGATATCGATAGCGCGGTTCGTCGCCGGAGCAAAGACTGGTCGCAGGTGCGCCCGGAATGGGGGCTGGCAGGGTGTGCAGCGTTTATCGTCGCCCCGCGCGATCGTAATGCAGGGGTGGTGATGAATGGACGTTCCTTCCTGCATTCCTACGAATGGCGGCAGGACGAAGGCTTCGGCGTGCTGGAACTCATCATGACGGCGCCGATGATCGTCGCCAGCTGGATCAATCTCCAGTACTACGGTTCGACGGTGGATAACCGGGTCTTCGGCAGCGGCAACAAGACGCTGCACAATGTCGTCGGAACGCTCGGCGTGCTCGAAGGCAACGCTGGCGATCTGCGCGTCGGACTGCCGTGGCAATCGGTGCACGACGGCGAAAAGTATGTGCACGAGCCGATGCGGCTGCACGTTATGATCGAAGCGCCGATCGACGCTATGACCGCAATTATTGCCAGGCACGAGCAGGTGCGGCAGTTGCTCGACAACGGCTGGCTCTACCTGTTTGCGCTCGACGCGAGCGGTAAGGTGACGCACAGGTATATTGGCGGTTTGCAATGGGAGGAATGCTGATCCGATATGACGACCGCGCCGCGACTGGTCATCATCATCACCCATGCCGGGCGTGATCCCGGCGCCGTCACCCTGGGATTTCTGACGGCAAGCGCCGCGCTGACTGCTGGACGTCACGCAGCAGTACTACTGCGCGGTGAAGGAGTGTTGTGTGCAACGGCGGAAGGTTGGGCTGCCACTCTGCACGAAGCAGGATACCCGCCGTTGCGCGAAGTGCGCGATGCGTATCGTAAAGCAGGCGGAACGTTGTACCTGTCGCAGCCATGCCTCCAGCGCTACTGGCTCAGCGTCGATCAGGGTCTGCTCCCAGGCGTGCGTGTGCTGAGCATCGCAGAAATGGCGGATTTCTGCATCGGCGCAACAACGCTGGTCTTCTGAAGTCGATATATCGACACGCCTGCGTGAAGTGTGGTATAGTTATTGTCAGCAATGTCGCAGAACGCAGGCGTGCGTATGAACCCATTCGGCAACCGCAAACCGGTGATCGATCCTCGTCTCTTTATCGGGCGGCGCAGTCTCATCGACGCAGTCTGCGAGCGTCTGACGGCTGCGCCGCCGCAGTGCTGCGCCGTGGTTGGCGATGCGCGGAGCGGGAAGACTTCGCTGCTCTACTACCTGCGCAGTTCGACGGCAGCACGCCCAATCTGCGCCGACGCGACACGGTTTGTCTTCCCCTACGTCAACGCGGGTCCCTATGCCGATCTCGGCGCTTCTCAGAGCCACGGCGCCCTCTATTTCTGGCGTGATCTGGCGCGCGCCACAGCGCAGGCGCTCGCCCTGCCCGACGATCTCCCCACCCTTCCCGATCAGGGCATCGCCGAAGCGGCCATTGTTGATACGGTGTATGCTCTTAAGTGCACGGTCGAAGACATCATCCGTCGCACGGGGGATCACACCTTCATTTTCCTGATTGACAATGTGGAAGGCATCGCGCGCCTGCCGCGCCACACGGCAAGTTTCCTGCGCTCGCTGACGCAGGACCCCGACATTGGCGATCGTGTCGCTTATGTCGTCACTTCCAGTACACCATTGAGTCGTCTCTACCCGGTGAGCGAGTTACGCGAGCCGTCCTCCTTCTGGGGGTTGTTCGCCAGCGAGCTGTTCATTGGGGGGCTTGATGACGCCGACATTGCTGCGCTGCTCGGACGTGCGCCAGAGTTGAATGACGCTGATCGCGCCTGGATCCGACGGCTTGGCGGCGCCAATCTGACGTTGATCCTGATCGCCGCCGCGCACGTGTACGAGTGGCGGCTCCATCCGACCGGCAGCCCCGATGACGTCGAACGCGCCGCCATCGAAGAGGCGCGCCCGCTCTGCCGCTCCTGGTGGCGCGAGTTGACCGAGACGCATACAGCGTCCGTCGACGCGCGCCAGTCGCTGATCGATCAGAACCGTGCGCCAACCCCCGACGAGGCTGCGATCTTCGAGGCGCTCCACGCCCGTGGGCTGGCGCAGCGCGACCGGCACGGCTGGCGTATCGCTTCGACCATCTTCGCCCAGGCGCTGTCGGATCAACCGGACAGGCCCTCGACGTCGCTTCCACCGCCGCCCGCCGCAGCGCCGGCAACGCCGCCCGCCTTTACCCACCTCGAAGGGGAGGTCTATGCGTTCCTGCGCGAAAACGCCGGGCGCGTCTGCACCCGCGATGAAGTCAAACGCGCTATCTGGCCCGTCTCCCCGCCGTCTGACAGTGCGCTGCAGAAGATTATCGAGCGCATCCGCGACAAGATCGAACCCGACCCCAAACATCCCCGCAAATTGATCGCCGTGCGTGGCCAGGGATATATGCTGCGCCGCGATACCGATTGATGCCTCCCCGTCATTCGATGGAACCTGATCCGTTAAAGGTATAGTCTTTTTATATCTTTGTAATCTCTATATTGACGCAAATAGCGCTTTTTGATATATTCTGAGATGTCCGTTTTATCTTTATATATCTTTGAGGGGAGTATGGATACGGTCGAGATCATCCGCAGCAACCTGCTGTCGCCGCTGGTGCTGGCATTCGTGTTGGGCATTGTTGCAACGCTGATCAGGAGCGAAGTCGAGATTCCCGAACCGGTCATCAAGGCCATTTCGGTCTATCTCCTGTTCTCAATCGGCTTGAATGGCGGTGTCGAACTGGCAGGAACACCGCTGTCCGCGTTCATCCTGCCAGCGCTGGCAACGATCGCTCTGGCAATCGCCGTGCCGACCTGGTGCTTCTGATCCTGCGCGGTCCCGGCAGGTTCGACATTCCCAACGCCGCCGGCATTGCAGCGCATTACGGTTCGGTCTCATCGGTCACCTTTGTTGCTGGAATCTCGTTTGTCGAGCGTCTGCCGGAAGGGCAGAACACATTCGAGGCGTTCATCCCGGCGCTGGCGGCGCTGATGGAGTGGGGCATCATTGTGGCGCTCTTCATCGGCCGCTGGCGCCTGGGGGTGAGTCAGGCGCAACAGAGCGATCTTGGTCGGGTCATCCGTGATACGCTCACCGGGCGCAGTGTGGTGTTGCTGCTTGGCGGGCTGCTGATCGGCATGATTATCGGCGAGCAGGGGTTTGCGCGCATCAAGCCGCTCTACGGCGATCTCTTCCGCGGTGTGCTGGTCTTCTTCCTGATCGAAATGGGCATGCTCGCCGGTCGGCAGTTGCGCGATTTTGTCAAAGTCGGTCCGTTTATGGCGGTCTTTGGAACGGTCATGCCGCTGATCCACGGTATTATCGGCGTGTCGCTCGGTCTGCTTGCGGGGCTTTCTCCTAACGGCGCCTTCATTCTGGGAGTCATTACCGCAAGTTCATCGTACATCGACGCTCCAGCCGCCGTGCGCGCCACGTTCCCGCAGGCGAATCCGAGCATTTATCTGACATCATCGCTTGGCATTACCCTCCCGGTGAATCTCATTCTTGGCTTGCCGTTGTATTATGAATATGCACGCTGGCTGGGCGCGACGCTCGGACGGATGTGATGCGGCACGATGGAGTGCATTGAAAGGAGCGAGTGTATGAAACTGACGACAGTACGATTGGTGACGATCATCGCCGAACCGGTGCTGAAGGATCGGTTGATCCACGAAATCCATGCGCTTGGCGCGCATGGCTACACCATCTCCGAGGTGCACGGCGAGGGTACGCGCGGGATTCACGCCAGTCAGTGGCAGGGCGGCAATATCAAGATCGAAACGCTGGTCTCGCCTGAAGTCGCCGACCGCATTATGGATGCGATGGCAGACCATTATTTTCCCAACTATGCCGTCATTGCCTATGTAAGCGATGTGCAGGTGGTGCGTGGCGAAAAGTTCGCCTAGGCGGCATTGATCGCTGCGCGGTTCCGTGCTACCATCCCACGTCTGATCCTGTGTCTTGGCGCGAGTGCTATGTCTGCTGATCGGATCGTGGTGCGCGGGGCGCGCGTCCATAATCTTAAGAATATCACGGTCGCCATGCCGCGCAATGCGCTGGTGGTGATCACCGGTCTCTCCGGCTCCGGCAAGTCGTCGCTGGCGTTCGATACGATTTTTGCCGAAGGTCAGCGTCGCTATGTCGAATCGCTTTCCGCCTATGCCCGCCAGTTCCTTGGTCAGATCGACAAGCCGGACGTTGACGCCATCGAAGGATTGTCGCCTGCCATTGCCATCGATCAGAAAGGGCTGGCGCGCAATCCGCGCTCAACCGTCGGCACCATTACCGAAATCTACGATTATCTGCGACTGCTGTTTGCCCGGATTGGACGACCGCACTGCATCCACTGCGGTCGTCCGCTCACGCGCCAGTCGGCGCAACAGATGATCGATACGATCCTCGGTCTGCCGGGTGGCAGCCGCGTGCTGCTGCTTGCGCCCCTCGTTCGCGATCAGAAGGGCGACCATCAGACCCTCTTCGATCAGGTGCGCAAGCAGGGGTTCGTCCGTGTGCGCGTCGATGGCGAGGTGCGCGATCTTGGCGACGACCTGCGCCTTGACCGTCATCGTCCGCATACGATCGAGGTCGTTGTGGACCGGCTGGTCATTCCATCAGCCGATCCCTCGCAGCAACAGACGCAGTTTCGCGTGCGCGTCGCCGATTCGGTCGAAACGGCGCTGCGGGTCGGCGGCGGCGTGGTGATCGTCCAGATCGTCGGCGGTGATGAACTCACTCTGTCGCAGCGTTACGCCTGCCCGGTGCACGGACCGGCTTCCATCGGGGCGCTCGAACCGCGCGATTTTTCATTCAACAATCCATCGGGCGCCTGCCCTGCCTGTGATGGTCTGGGAAGCGTGCTGGAGTTCGACCCTGAACTGGTGATCCCCGACCGATCCCGTTCACTTGCGGAAGGCGCCGTCGCGCCCTGGTCGAACGTCAGTCGCGCGCAGCGCCGCTACTTCGACGATCTGCTGACATCACTCGCCGGGCACCTCGGTTTTTCACTGCACACACCAGTGCGCGATCTGCGCCCGGAGGTGATCGCTACGCTGCTCTACGGTTCTAACGGCGATGTGATGCCACTCCGTTACCACATACGCGGCGAAGAGCGCATGGTTGAGGCGCCGTTCGAGGGGGTTATCCCCGGTCTGCGCCGTCGTCTGGCGGAATGCACCGATGAAACCGAACGCGCACAGATTGAGCAGTTTATGACCCCGCGCACATGCCCGGCATGCAACGGCGCGCGACTGCGTCCCGAACTGCTCGCCGTCACCGTCGCCGGATACACGATTGCGCAGGTGGCGGCGCTCCCTGTCGCTGAAGCGTGGTCGTGGGCGAAAACACTGGCTGCCGACGTTGACGAGGTGGTCGCCCGCTGGCGTGAGACGCGCGAAAGCGACCTGCGCTCGTCCATCTATGCTCTTACGGTGCGCGAATGTCAGATCGCGGCGCCAATCCTGAATGACATCTGCGCCCGACTCCGGTTTCTAAATGAAGTCGGGCTGGGGTATCTCACGCTTGACCGCACTGCGACGACCCTTGCTGGCGGCGAGGCGCAGCGCATTCGCCTGGCGACGCAGATCGGCGCCGGGCTGAGCGGTGCGCTCTATGTGCTGGACGAGCCGAGCATCGGGTTACACCCACGTGATACGGCGCGCCTGCTCAACACGTTGCGTCAACTGCGCGACCTGGGCAACAGCGTGCTGGTTGTTGAACACGACGAAGAGATCATTCGCGCAGCCGACTGGATCGTTGACATTGGTCCCGGTGCGGGAGAGCGCGGCGGCGAGGTGATCGTCAGCGGTCCGCTCGATGCAGTGCTGGCAGAGCCGCGCTCACTTACCGGACAGTACCTCTCCGGCAAACGCACGATTGCCGTGCCACGCCGCCGACGACCCGGCAACGGCGCATTCCTGATGATCAGGGGAGCGCGCGAGCACAACCTGAAGAACATCGACGTCGCCATCCC
Organism: Roseiflexus sp. RS-1; assembly: GCF_000016665.1. Classification (NCBI taxonomy): domain Bacteria; kingdom Bacillati; phylum Chloroflexota; class Chloroflexia; order Chloroflexales; family Roseiflexaceae; genus Roseiflexus; species Roseiflexus sp. RS-1. The sequence goes on along the minus strand of NC_009523.1, from coordinate 4,807,552 downwards.
GCTGGGATGTCTGGTGGCAGTCACCGGCGTCAGCGGGTCTGGCAAATCGACCCTGATCAACGACACCCTCTACCCGCGGCTGGCGCAGGCGCTCCATGGCGCGCGCGCGCGCCCCGGCGCCCACGACGCAATCTATGGCATCGAACAGATCGATAAGGTGATCGACATCGACCAGTCGCCCATCGGGCGCACGCCACGCTCCAACCCGGTCACCTACACCAAGGCGTTCGACCCGATCCGCAAATTGTTCGCGCAAACGCCTGAAGCGCGCGCGCGCGGCTATGATGCCAGTCGTTTCTCGTTCAACATTCCCGGAGGACGGTGCGAGCACTGCAACGGCGAAGGATTGATGCAGATCGAAATGCAGTTCCTTCCCGATCTGTACGTCACCTGCGATGTCTGTCACGGCGCGCGCTACAACCGTGAAACGCTCGACATTCGTTACCGGGGCAAGAACATCGCCGAAGTGCTCGACATGACGGTTGAAGAAGCGGCGGCATTTTTCGAGCGTGTCCCATCCATCGCCGAAAAGTTGCAAACCCTGATCGACGTCGGGTTAGGGTATATTCGCCTGGGTCAACCTGCGACCACCCTCTCCGGCGGTGAGGCGCAACGCATCAAACTGGCGACCGAACTGAGTCGGCGCGCCACCGGGCGCACCCTCTACATCCTCGATGAACCGACGACCGGCCTGCACGTCGCTGATGTTGACCGGTTGCTGCGCGTCTTGCAGCGCCTGGTGGACGCGGGAAACACCGTTCTGGTGATCGAACACCATCTCGATGTGATCAAATGCGCCGATTGGGTGATCGACCTGGGACCGGAGGGAGGCGAGGAGGGCGGGCGTGTTGTCGCCGTCGGCACGCCTGAACAGGTCGCGCGAACGCCAGGATCGTACACCGGTCAGTGCCTGGCGCGGGTGGTTGAAGGTTGAACGTTCAACGTTCAACCTTCAACGTTCAACGTTGTATATTATTTCACCCCCAACCGGCGGCGCGCGAATGCACGAACGCTTCTGGCGATGGCAATGGCTTCGCGAGCCTCTTCGAACGAGGGTTCCCTGCCTGGATAACGCGCAAGCACAGCAAATCCCGAGAGAAATTCGAGCTGTTGTGCATCAAAATTGGTCGAAACGCCATTACTCAAGCAAAGATGATTCAAGATGATCAAGTCGTGTGTTCGCGGAAATGCAACACCTCCGGCGACTAACAGAGCTTTGAAATACTTTTCAGCGCATTGTTGCGCGTGGAACACTGCCGCATCGGTGCGTTTGATCTTGCCGCGCAATGCACGACGCGCCATATCGAGGTCACTTTCAGCCTTCGCCGCCCAATCCAGCGGGTTACTTTCGTTCATACAGACAGATTCCCCGCGTGTAAATCTCTTGCAGGAAAGGAGAACATGTTTGCAACGCTTCGTCGATCTCCTCCGGCGTCTTTACGATCAGATCGAGAGGAAAAAGGCGCGGATATAGCGCCATTGCTACGCGCATATAGCGTGTACGATATGGTTCATCGGATCGCACAACAACCAGCAGGTCTACGTCGCTATCGGGCGTGGGGCGACCATACGCATACGAACCGAACAGAATGATCTTCTCCGGGTTGATCTCACGAATCAGTCGCTCAATCGCGGGCGGCAACGTCTCCGCCACCGGCGGAAGACCACGCGGCGCAACGTCGGTTGGAAGCGAGAAGACGGCACGCACCGGCGCGCTCCTTTCGTGCTTAACCAAAGCGTATCAAAATTGTAACAGAAGCGCAGCGCTGTGTCGTTCTTTCCATGGTAAAGTGAGAGCGTACAGGCGCATTTCATCATGTCGTAATGTATGACCACACCGCTCGACCTGATCGGAACAACCATCGGCAACTATGAGATTCAGGCGCTGATCGGCAGAGGCGGGATGGCGACCGTCTACCGTGGGATCGATCACAACCTGGGGCGCGCTGTAGCGATCAAAATCCTGTCGGAAGAGGCGCGCGCCCATCCTGGCTTCGTTGAGCGGTTCCGGCAGGAAGCGCGCCTGATCGCCAATCTGCGCCACCCCAATATCGTCCAGATCTACGATTTTGGCGTCCACAGCGGAACACCGTACATGGTTCAGGAACTGTTGCCGGGACCGACGCTCGAACAGCGGATCGTTGACGCTGTGCGCAGCGGTCAACCTCTTCCGCCCGACGACGTGGTTGCAATCACCCGTCAACTCGCCGCTGCCCTGGACGCTGCGCATGCCGCCGGGGTCATCCACCGCGATGTAAAGCCTGCCAACGCCATGTGGAACGCGCTTGGAGCACTGGTATTGACCGATTTCGGCATTGCCCGCAGCACCCTGGCGCCGTCTCAACAGACGCAGGTCGGGATGGTCGTGGGCACGCCGGGGTATCTGTCGCCTGAACAGGCGCAGGGGTTGCCGGTGACGCCCGCCAGCGATCTGTACAGCCTGGGGGTGGTGGTGTTCGAGATGCTGGCGGGGCGGCTTCCGTTCGATGGCGATACGCCAATGAGTATCGCTATCCAGCATATTCAGACGCCGCCGCCGCCCCTGCGCGCGCTGCGTCCCGACATCCCGCCCGCCGTCGAAGCGGTGGTGCTGCGCGCGCTGGCGAAAGACCCGACGGCGCGGTTCGAGCGGGCGGAGCAGTTCGCCAATGCACTGGAACGCGCATTCGCGAGCGCAAATGCAGCAGCGCTGCGCTCTTCACCGGTTGCCACCACCGACATCCATCGCCAGGCAACGGTTGCGTGGCAACCCGGCGCTGCAACGCCGCAACCTGCATCCGGGTCGCACCACGACGATCCGCTGCTGCCGGATTCTACCGGCGCATCTGGGAAAGCAACGCGCGGTCGCAGCATATCGCTGCTGCCGCTGCTGGGCGGGCTGTTCGCGTTCCTGCTGATCGTCGGCGCCATCCTGGCGATGCGCAGCGGCGCATCTCCCGCCGGGCAGGACGGCGTCGCCGCGCCGATGACGCCTGTTGTCGCCGCGACGCCATCCGCCGCAGGTGATGAGAGCGCCGCGCTCCCCGCGCCGACAGCCGCCCCTGCTACCGCCATAGCGCCGACGGAAGCGCCTCCGATAGCCCCGCCGACCGCACCCGCCCCCACCGACGCGCCGCCGCCGCCGCCACCAGCGCCGCCAGCAGCTACAGGCGATGCACTCGTCAACCTGCGCGCCCTGCTGCAACCGATGACGGGTGACCGACGCACCGGAAAAGATGCACAGAAGTGGCTCCGCACCCTGGACGAGTTCGAACGCGAGATCGGCAAAGGCAACAGTCGGCGCGCGCGCGACAAATTGCGCGAACTTCGGCGCGATCTGACCGAAGCGGAACGGAGCGGCAAACTGCCATCGGAGTTGACTCGTGAGGCGCTGCGACAGATCGACGCAATTGCAGCCGCCTACGGCATTGAACTGGAGAGATAGGGACCGGCAATGGCGACGATCACACGCCTGCGCACGCGGCTCGGCAGTCGGGTGCGCGAACTCGAACTCCTGATCACCGCATTTCTATTCGTTGCGGTCAGCCTGGGCGCACTGATCGCAACCGCCAGCGGTCGGGTGCGCTGGGTCGATCTGACGATCATCTGCGCTTTCGCCGGTCTTTTTCTCACCATCAGTCTGGCGCTTGCGCTGCGCGACTGGGGCGAGGATCAGATGGTCTTGCCGATCGCTGCACTGCTGGCAGGCATCGGCATGATCATGGCGCGTCGCCTGGAACCGGACCTGGTACAGCGCTACGGCGAGGTGTACAGCGGCATTGCCCTCAAACAGGTGATCTGGATCTTTGGCGGCGCAGCCGTGCTCACGCTGGCAAGTTTCGTTCCCTGGCGCCTGCAATGGCTCAAGCACTACCGCTACACCTGGCTCTTCCTGGGTCTGGCGCTGGTGGCGATCACTGCGCTCTTCGGCGTGGAACGCAACGGCGCGCGTCTCTGGCTCAGCCTGGGGTTCTTCCAGTTGCAACCGGTTGAATTGCTGAAGGTGCTGCTGGTGATCTACCTGGCCACCTACCTCGATGACCACCGCGAACTGATCGGGCGCGGCGTCTACTGGCTTGGTCCGCTGAAACTGCCGCCACTCCCGTACCTGGCGCCAATTGTGATCATGTGGGGGGCGACGATTGGTTTGATCATCGTCCAGAAGGACCTGGGCGCAGCGCTGCTCTTCTTCGTGATCTTTCTGGCGATGCTCTACGTCGTCAGCGGACAGGCGCGCTACGCCGCTGTCGGACTGTTCGCATTCGCGCTTGGGGCAGCAGCGCTCTACCCGCTCTTCAGTCATGTGCGCGTGCGTCTGAATGCCTGGATCGATCCCTGGTCCGATCCGTTCGGCATCGGTTTCCAGATGGTGCGCGCGTTGCACGCGCTGGCGAACGGCGGTTGGGCGGGAACTGGCATCGGCGCGGGCGACCCGACCATGGTTCCTGAGAGTCACACCGACTTTGTTTTTGTGGCAATCGGCGAGGAATTGGGGCTGGCGGGCACATTCGCCCTGACGGTGTGCTACGCGATCTTCGCGCTCAAAGGGTACCTGATCGCAATGCAGGCGCGTGATGGGTTCCAGCAACTGCTTGCCGTTGGACTGACGACCGCCATCGCTGCACAGGCGTTCATCATCATGGCCGGCGCGACGCACCTTATTCCGCTCACCGGCATTACGTTGCCGTTCGTCAGTTACGGCGGCTCATCGACGCTGATCAACTTTGCGATGGTCGGGCTGCTGCTGCGTATTTCCGCCGCGCGAAAACCTCCGCAGACGTTGTGACGTTGAGGGTGAAGGCGGAAGACATACCCGTAGCGCAACAAAGGGGTGAACCCACGAACGACTTTTCCCATCCCCAGGCATAACCGGCATCTGGCAACGTCTGCGCACATATGTCAGGAAGCCAGACCTCGCGGAAGCCCGCGTGGCGATTCTGCGCGTATCAACCGCATACCGTTCAACCGGGTGCATGGCGCAGGGCATGCAGACGACCCGGCGGCAGGATCGCCTGATCCTTTGCATCTCTGCCCTGGCGCGTGATGAGGTGATGCTGGTCACCGCCAAACGCCACAGGCGTCGCTTCGGCGAGCGGAGCGCGCTGTTTCGGTGCGGATCGAGGAGAGGTTGCAGCGGAGCGCGCTGCACATCTGATCGGGTTTGGCGACTGACTGGGGGTGACATATGTGGAAATCCCTTGACATCACCTGTGAGTTGGGATATGCTCCCTTATCACCAGAGACTGCGCGACTCCCGCAAAAGATGTGGTCTCGTCACACCCAATGCTTCAGAACATGCGGTGTCACGGTCTCAACCCGTCCCGGCGATCACTGGCGGACAACGGAACGCGGAACACGCCACGGCGTGATACCCGGAGTGAGCTGTCCGTCTCTCATAGCACAGGCAGGAATGGGCGGACAACGATCCGTTTACTATGGCACACGCGGGAAGATGCGGACAAATGGCGGTCGAACCCTTGAGAACAATAAACGAAGATTTACTCCAAGAGATAACACGACGACTGGTTGAACTGTTTCAACCGGAGCAGGTCATCCTGTTTGGGTCATATGTCTGGGGAACGCCAACAGCAGACAGTGACGTGGACGTGATGGTGATTGTCACACAGAGCGACTTGTCGGACTACGAACGCGCTGTGCTGGGACACCGCTGCTTGAGTGGACTCAATATCGCCAAAGACGTTATCGTGAAGACTCGGGCCGAGTTCGATTTCTTACGAGATGTACGCGCTTCTTTGGAATACAAAATCGCTCGTCAAGGAAAGGTCCTGTATGACCGACGCCAAAGCTCAACTCGTGCGGGGTTGGCTCACCAAAGCGCAGCATGACCTGGCTTCGGCGCGTGTCCTGGCAGCGAATGCCCCGCCTTTGCTGGACACCGCGATTTATCACTGTCAGCAAGCAGCGGAGAAAGCTGTCAAAGGCTATCTGGTTTTCTGTGACCAGGAGTTTGAGCGTGTCCATGACATCGAAATGTTGATACGGGCTGCGATGTCGTGTGCTCCTGAGTTTGTAGATTGGATTGACGCGGGAATAGAATTGACGCCGTATGCTCGCATCTATCGTTACCCTGGACACGCCACAGAGCCAAGCCGAGAGCAGTTTGACCAGGCGCTGTCAGCGGCAGAGGGGCTGTACAGGTTTGTCGTTTCGTTGTTGCCGCCAGAAATGCGACTTGAATGAACGCTGCTTTGCCGAGCCGGACATTGGCGCCCAACCCGCGCATCCACCTGACGCCGTTCTGCACAATGTGCGCTCGGGCAGGTAAGTGATGAGCGGCATATGCCTGTGCTTGAGCGCATGCCAGCCAGCGACCGATGTACAGGTTTTGAGCGCTATGATCTGGAACACGCTTTCCAGGTCGCCCGCGAACGCAAAGCTCTTGAACCCCGATGCATGAATAACGAATACGTTCTCACAACCGGCACATGCCGCCTATTCGTTGAGCGTTCCCGCTCTCAGTTCTCAGTTCTCGGTTCTCGGCTCTCAGTTCTCAGTTCTCAGTTCTTGGTTCTCGGTTCCTGGTTCTCGGTTCTCAGTTCTCGGCTCTCAGTTCTCGGTTCTCAGTTCTTGGTTCTCGGTTCCTGGTTCTCAGTTCTCGGCTCTCAGTTCTCGGTTCTCAGTTCCCGGCTCTCGGTTCTCGGTTCCTGGTTCTCGGTTCCTGGTTCTCAGTTCTCAGTTCTCGGTTCTCGGTTCTCAGTTCTCAGTTCTTGGTTCTTGGTTCTTAGTTCTCGGTTCTACTATGCCTGATCGGGTTCGCACCATCATAGCCTGGATCGCTGGCGTCCTGGGCATCATCGTGATCGGCAGCGGTCTGTTCATTCCCGACGCCAATCTCTGGCGGTTGCACCTCCTGACCGGACTCTGGTTGATCTCGCTGCCGGTACGCCGCGTGATGAAGAACCAGGGCGACATATCCGCTCGCACCCTGCGCGGACTGATGCTGATCGCGGTTCTCGGCTTTGCCGCCGTTGGGTTGCACCTGGTTCGCTATCAGGTGACGCAGGCGGAAGCAACCCGGCGCGCCGTGGCGTCGCTGACGCAGCCCGGTGCGCAACAACCAACTCCCGTCATCGCCGAGCCTGATCCTGCCGAACGCACCTCGTTGGGGAGCGGGCGTACATTCCCGGTGGCGATCAGTCCCGGCGTGCGTGGGCGCATCCTCGACCGCAACGGCGCCGTGCTTGCGGAAACGGTCGATGGACGGCGCACCTATCCCAACCCAGAGATCGGCAACCTGATCGGCTTCCAGAGCCGTCTCTACGGCACAACCGGGCTGGAAGCGCGCTTCGACGCGCAACTATCGGGCGTGGCTACCCTCTCGCCGACCGCCATTCTCGAAGCGCGCCTGTTGGGATTGCCGGTTGAGCAAACCCCCGCCGACCTGATCCTCACCCTGGATAGTCGCCTGCAAGCAGCGGCGCAGCAGGCCCTCGGCGAGCGCGCGGGCGCCGTGGTGCTGATCGACGTGCCAACCGGCGCGATCCTGGCGATGGTTACCTACCCGCGCTTCGATCCCAATCAGCTGGTGCTTCCCGAACCGGCGACACAGGCGGATGTTGAGCGGGTGCAGGCTGCATGGGCTGAATTGAGTACGCGTTCGGATGCCCCTTTGCTCAACCGGGCGACCCAGGGACGCTACCCGCCTGGATCGGTGATCAAAACGTTGACCGCCGCCGCTGCACTCGATAGCGGCGTGCTGGGGGACCCATCGGCGACCGTCACCTGCCCAAACCTGCTGCCGACCGAAGCGGGCGCGCCGCCGGTGCGCAATGCCGTGGACAATCTCTTCCGGCGCACCGGTGACCCCTCCGATCTGGTGCGCGTCTACGCCTTCTCGTGCAATACCGCATTCGCGCAGATCGGGCTGGCGCTGGGCGCCGACCGCTTCCTTGAGTATGCACGCCGTTTCGGGTTGCAGACGACCGACACGCGCTCAGGGACCCCCGATCTCCGTGATATTCCGGCAGAAATTGGCACAATTGCGAATGAAGCGGCGTTTTTGCAACGTCCTGCGGCACTGGCGGACACCGCATTCGGTCAGGGGCAGGCGCTCGTCACCCCGCTCGACATGGCGCAACTCGCAGCCTCGATTGCAAACGAAGGACGCCTGATGCGTCCGTACCTGGTCGCGGAGGCGCGCACCGGCGACCGCATCATCTATCAGGCGCAACCGGAGATGGTGCGCCAGGTCGTTTCGCCGGAAACCTCCCGGCGCATGCTCGACATCATGCGCACATCGGTCGAAATCGGGTATGCGCAGCCGATTGCGCTGCCGGGAGTTGCTGTTGGCGCAAAGACCGGCACTGCCGAAACACCGCGCGGCGTGCCGCACTCCTGGATCATGGCGGTTGCGCCGACGGATCAACCACGATATGCGATTGCCGTCATTGTGGAATACGGCGGCGAGGGGAGCCGGTCGGCGTTGCCGGTGGCGCGCCAGGTGCTGGCTGCGGCATTGGAGGTGACGCCGTGAACGGTCGTGTGATCAGGCGGGTGTCGGTAGCGAAGCGGGTCGTGGCATGCGTGGCGCTCGCCATACTCCTCACGGCATGCGCCGAACCGCTGGTCGAACCGCGTCCGCCGCGCACGCCGACAGCGGTGATCGACCGGTACAACGCCATCGTTGCGACTGCTGAGGCGGGCGATGATCTGTTGGCGCGCGCCACAGCCTACTATGAGCGCGGCAACGTCTGGTTCGATCAGCAGAACTACACCGCCGCCATTGCCGACTACGATCGGGCGCTCGCGCTCGACCCCTCTCTGTCGCGCGCTGTTCACAATCGTGGTCTGGCGTATGCACTGTTGGGGGACGACAACGCCGCGCTGCGGGATTATGCCGAGGCTATTCGTCTCGATCCCGCCTACCGGCGCGCCTACGAGAATCGGGTGCGCCTGCTGGAACAACTTGTCGTTGAGAGGACAGACGAGACGCTGCTGCAACAACTGGCGGACGACTACGGCAAACTCGCGGAACTGATACCTGAAGCAGAAGCGATGTACCGGTATCGACAGGGGGTAATCCTGGCGCGGCTGGGTGACCGATTGGCGGCGCGTGAAGCGTTCGACGCTGCACTCCGCGCCCGACCGCAGCACGTCGATGCGCTCTACGAACGCGCACTGTTGCACTACGCCGACGGCGACCTGAATGCCGCCCTCGCTGACCTCGACGCCGCGCTGCGTCTGAGTCCCCGCGCTGCCAACGCCTACTATGTGCGCGGATTGATCCGCCACGCTCAGGGAGACATACGCAGCGCAATCGCCGATTTCGGTCAGGCGCTGGTGCTCCAGCCCGAATACCCCGAAGCGCTCATTGCACGGGCAGCGGCATACGCGGCGCAGGGCAACACCGCTGCCGCCCGCGCCGACCTCCAGCGCCTCGATGGATTGACGCTTGACCCGACGCTTCAGCAGGCACGCGAGGCGCTGCGGGTGCAGACAGATTCGCCCTGACCCAACACTGGAGGAAATTGATCTGCGCTTTGATATGATTTTCAACAATTACCAGAGAATGGCTTCAAGCGCACCATGTATTCCTCATATTCGGCGACAAACGCAAACCCCAGACGCCGGTAGCAGGCAATCGCAGCGACATTATCGGCGCGAACGTTCAACCCGATCAGATCAACCGTTTGCAGCAACGACCGGCAGAGCGCCGCTGTGGCTACAGTCGCCAGCCCACGCCCACGCGCGGCAGGCGCAGTCGTGATATTGCCCAGAGCGGCGACCCGCTGCTCCGCAGAGTACACATGCACGCCAGCAACGCTCAGAAGATTGCCGTTTTCGCCACGAATCCCCACATACTGCCCCGTTTCGACCATCCGCGGATCGAACCAGTTGCCCGGATAACTATGCGCATAGAACGCCAGCAACTCATCGGTTGCAGCCGGCGTCAATCGTTCGACCCCTGAAATATCGATATCATTGAGCCGCCCCGGATCACGCAGCGCCATTTTGAAGTGCAGCCCACGCGGTTCCAGCAGACAGGCAGCGGCAAGTGCGTCACGCGCTTCAGGGGAGAGGTGGGCATAAAAGCGCTGCGGCAGCAGATGCACTGTTCTGCTGAGCAGGGTCGCAAGTGCAGTCGCCGGCTGGCGCGCCGTTGCCAGGAGCGTCGGCAGATCGCCGCCTGTGTAGAGCAACGCGACCGCCAGAAGGTTCTCGCCTTCCTTCAAACCATACCAGACCGTCGAGGACCAGAAGAAATCGTCGAGATCGCCAATAGCGTACAGGTGAAGCGCAGGATCACGCCACAGATAGGCGCCGATCTCTTGTTTATCGTGAAGAATGGCAACGTTGCTCATCAACATCTTCCCAGCACTGAAACGCTTTTGCGCTACGAAAGAAAGACAGCCCGGGCATCACTGCCAGCATCGCCGCATGTCTCGCCGCTTAATACAGAACAGCGCGCCTGGCATCGCCCCGCCGAACCCGCCTCATTCGTTCTAACGCGCGAGCCGCTGCACCAATCGCCGATCCAGCGCCTCCAGCGCGATCGAGCAGAAGAAACGACGGTGACGCTCAAAACCGAGACGCTCATACCACGTCCGGGCGCGATCATTCTCCCAGCCGACTTCCAGTTCGACCACGCGGCAATGATGGGATTGCGCATACGGGATCAGACTCGCAAGCAGCGCGCGCGCCAGACCTTGCCCACGCCACGCAGGCGAGACGTACAGCTCATCGACCAGCAAAAACCGCCCGCCGGCCTCAATCGAAAGCCCCAGCGAACCGACAATATAGCCAGCGATGGTTTCCCCAACCACAGCGACATGGACAACCCCATACTCCGGGTGACTCAGCACCAATTGCAGGGCATCGACGGTGCGTTGCGGATCGAACGGATCGCCATCGCCGGTGTGCAACGCCTCAACCAGCGGCAACAGCGCATCAAGATCATCCAGCGTCAAAGGGCGAACCACAAAAGCGTCAGTCTGCATCGTCATTTACCACACAAGTGTGCTTTCTTCACAGAGCGGAGACGTTTACGTCGGTCATCATACCACAGCAGGATGCTTACAAGAGCGACGTGGAGAATTATCGAACCGCATGCGCACCTGGTGCGCGGGCGTCCCCGCCCGCATGGGCGCACTTATAGCAGTTCCCATAGAGATTGAACCAATTGGACAAGGTTGAACACTCCCAGTATTGTGCTCCCCACATAGTGACCGAAATGAATTTCGGTCTACGCTCTGCCGCAAGCGGGCGCCTCGCGCGACACGGCAGACCCGGACAAGGGTCAACATATCTGAGAACTGCTATAAATTACAGCTCCAGAACATCCGGCAGACCGGATAACAACCCACCCAGGGTGTGGTATCATTACACCCGATACCGTCCAGACCACAACTGCCGCACCAGGAGATACCAGCATTGCCCACTATCGCTCGCCGCTATCGTGGCGCCATTGGCGCCATCATTCTCGACTGGGCAGGCACTGCCGTCGATTACGGCTCGTTTGCGCCGATCGCAGTGTTTCTACGCCTGTTTGCCGGTCATGGTGTTGTGATAACACCGGAAGATGCGCGGGCAGGCATGGGATTGATGAAAAAAGACCACCTGCGCACCATCCTCGCCCGCCCGACGGTCAGATCTGCGTGGCAATCGGTGCATGGCGCACCACCCTCGGAACCTGACATCGATGGACTGTTCGAACAGTTTATTCCGCTGCAAACATCGGTCCTGAAAGAGTACGCCGAACCAATCCCCGGCATGATCGAAGCCACAGTAGAATTGCGCAAACGCGGAATCAAGATCGGCTCGACAACCGGCTACCTGCGCGTCATGATGGCGACCCTCGCCCCGATTGCTGCTGCGCACGGCTATCACCCCGATTGCATCGTCTGCCCCGATGATGTTCCTGCCGGACGCCCTGCGCCATGGATGTGCTTTATGAACGCCATGCGCCTGGGAGTGTACCCCATGGCTGCGCTGATCAAGGTCGGCGATACGCCTGTGGACATCGAAGAGGGATTGAACGCAGGAATGTGGACGGTAGGAGTGACGCTCACCGGGAGTCTGTTGGGAAAGACGCGCTCCGATGTGGAAGCGCTCTCCCCGCAGCAACGAGCGAGTATCCATGCGCAGATCGGTGAGCAACTCCTGGCAGCCGGAGCGCACCTGGTGATCGAAGGCGTTTGGGATCTGCCCTGTGCCGTGCAACAGATCGAAGAGCGCATGCTGCATGGGGAAACGCCGCTGGCGTGACCATCGCCATTGCGCGCTGGCGACCGCCTCGACAGCGCGCCTGCCGATCAAGTATTGTTCCTGATGTGAATTCAGGCTTGTTTTCTCCAGTCAGCCCCAGAATCTCCCCGCCGTCCTATCGTGTTCACTGGTAGCGCATACGTGAATATATTGCCAATATTCTGCGACACCACTCCGAATCGAGGACCTCTTGCGATAACTCCGACGCTTGACTGCACCTGTGAGCGCCATAATGCCCGAACCGCATCTCGAAAGAATGGCAGTTGACATGTCTGGAAAGCGGAGTATAATCATGACCGAATGGTCATATGACCATTCGGTCACTTTAGAAGAAAGGCGCCACGAATGAACGCGCTGCATATCTTTGCCGCCATTCTGATCCTGTACGGTCTCCTGTGCCTGGCAACGGCGCTGGCAAAACCCGTCGCCATCTGGCGCACGGGCAAACTGCAAGGTTTTGTGCAACTCCTCGGCGAGCGCGGCACAGTCATCCTGCTAAACGCGGCAGGTCTCATCGCCCTGGTTGCCGGGATCATGCTGCTGTTGAGGTAGCCGATGCCAACCGAAACATTTTTCAACCTGCCAGAGGAGAAGCGATCTCGTTTGCTCGACGTGCTGCTCGACGAATTTTCGCAGAACGACTACGACAATGTTTCTATTGCACGGATCACCGAACGCGCCGGGATCGCCAAAGGCAGTTTCTACCAGTACTTTGCCGATAAGAAAGATTGCTATCTGTACCTCATGCAACTGGCAATCGAGGAAAAGACCAACTTCCTGCGTCAACCGCCGCCTGAACCGCCTGTTGACACGTTTGCGCATCTGCGCTGGCTGGTAGACGCGGGGATGCAATTTCAGTTCCATAATCCGCGACTGGCGCACATCGCGTACAAAGCTCTGTTCGATGATGTACCCCTGCCGGAGGAGACGCTGACCATGATCCGACGTGGAGGTTATGCCTACTTCCGGGATCTGGTGCAATCCGGCATCGTCGACGGAACATTCGATCCTCAGATCGATGTCGATACTGCTGCGTTTGTGCTCAATGCCGTCTTCACGGAACTTGGCCAATACCTGATGCAGCGGTTTGACATCTCTCCGTCACAACTGCTCGCCAGAGGTGCGGATGCTCTCAACCAGGACGAAATTCGTCAGATCATCCTTCAGGTCATCACGATCCTGGAAACAGGACTGCGAAAGAAGTAACCTATAGACTTCATCAAGATTCGTTTTGATTTTTGGACTGCTTTTTGCGTTTCAGCCAAATTCGGAAGTTATGCAGCCCGCAACATGTTTCCATGACCATATCCCGAAATTCGGAACAACTGAAGCGGATAATGTCGTGAATGATTCGATACCGCTTGATATCGCCGATAACATGTTCAATACGAACGCGAACGGATGAGATACGCCGGTTTTCCTCCTTTTCCTGCGGCGTGAGGGTTCCATTGCGCGGCTTCTTCTTTGGCTGCATAATCTGGACGCCAGGCAGGGTAAATCCTTGAAATCCGGCGTCTTGATAGAGAATGCTCGCGTTTGGAAGGGTGTATCCCGCTTCATCCGCAATACATTTATCGTGGACCCTTCCTTCGTAGGTGTCACTCAAAAAGTGAATAGAGCCAAACTCATCAATGATGAGAACGTTCTTAAGCGTATGTCGTTTCTTCTTACCGCTGTAATACAACTCCCGGTCGACTTTGTCGCTTGGACGGCGAATGGGACGTTCTACGCCGTCATGGATAAAAAGGGGGGCGCTTTTGTCGCATGCGACGGTTCTTCACACGACGGTTCTTCACACGACGGTTCTTCACACGACGGTTCTTCACACGACGGTTCTTCACACGACGGTTCTTCACACGACGGTTCTTCACACGACGGTTCTTCCTGCAATCGCCTCGCCAGGTCGTCGGCAGTGCGCGCAGGCAGGAGATTTTGCTGTGAAAGCGCATAGTTCAGCGCTCCGTGCAAAAGATGCACCCATTTGCTTACGTTTGATTGGCTCATTTGAAAGAGGTGTCCGTGCATCACTTGCGTTGGGTTTTGTTTTAAGTAGGTCAAAATAAAGAGCAATTTATCTTCTGTTGTCGGAAGCGGCGAGTTTGCATACGAGACGTAGCGACGACAATATCGGACGCGGCCATCAATCGTGCGACGTTTCATATACGCTTCAAATGCGGCGTGGAAGATCGGAACCAGCGCGTGGAACTCTTCAACGGTCAGTCCGGTCATAGAGCGTAATTTCTCCGGATTTTCGATAATGGATCGATACTTACACATCGTTTTTCTCCATTTTCAGATTGTACAAAAATAGTATATCACTAAATCTTGATGATGTCTTATGATCACCGTCGAACATCTGAGTTTCACCTACACCGGCGCTGACACGCCCGCCATTCGAGATCTGAGTTTTGACGTTCAGGCAGGCGAGATCTTCGGTTTTCTCGGACCCAGTGGCGCGGGAAAATCCACAACGCAGAAGATTCTCATCCGCCTGTTGCGCAACTTTTCGGGCAGGGTTGACGTTCTCGGACGAGACCTGCGCACCTGGAACAATGATTTCTACGAGTATGTCGGCGTCAGCTTCGAACTGCCCAACCACTATGGCAAATTGACCGCACTCGAAAATCTGCGGTATTTTAGCCGTCTCTATCGTAATCCGACCGTTCCGCCAGAACAATTGCTGGAGATGGTGGGATTGGAAGAAGATGGCAACCTGCTGGTCTCACAGTTTTCCAAGGGCATGAAAATCCGTCTGAACCTGGCGCGGGCGCTGCTGCACAATCCGAAACTCCTCTTTCTCGATGAGCCGACCGCCGGTCTCGATCCGGTCAACGCTCGCCGCATCAAAGACCTGATCAAGGCGCAGCAGGCCGCCGGGCGAACGATCTTCCTGACAACGCACGATATGGCGATTGCCGATGAACTGTGTGACCGGGTGGCATTCATCGTAGACGGGCGCATTAGCCTGATCGATTCGCCGCGCGCCCTCAAACTGCGCTACGGGCGCAAAGAGGTGCGGGTGGAATATCTGGTGAACGGTCGCACTGCAACCTGTGATTTTCCCATCGATGGGTTGGCGGATAACCCCGATTTCCTCGCCACCCTGCGTTGTCCGGTGCAGACGATTCATACCCAGGAGGCGACCCTGGAGCATATCTTCATTCAGGTGACGGGACGGAGTCTCGCATGAAACGCTTCGCTCATACCCTGTACTGGGACATGGTTCGCCAGTACCGTAACGGCTTCTATCTGGTCTCGGCTTTTGTCGTGGTACTGATGGCGCTTGTGTTGCGTCAAATCGGTGAAGTGGACTGGTCGATCTGGTGGCCGCCCCTTCTGCTTGAAAACCTGGTGATCAACGCCTTCTACTTTATGGCAGGCATCGTTCTGCTCGAAAAAAGTGAAGGCGTGCTCGAAGCCCAAATTGTGACCCCTCTGCGCGATCAGGAGTACCTGCTTGCCAAAGTCGTCAGTCTGTTCGTGCTTTCGGTGATTGAGTCGCTGGCGCTGATCCTGATCGTCAGCGGACCCGCGTTCAACTGGTTCTGGATGCTGCTGGGTATTGCCGGTTTCGTGGCGCTCTATGCGTTCTACGGCTTTTTCGTCGTCTCACGCTACGACTCCATCACGGAATTCTTGATGCCTTCCGCGCTGTGGACGCTGGGATTCTCGCTGCCCCTGCTCTCCTATTTCGATCTGTGGCGACACTGGAGTCTCTATCTGCACCCGTTGCAGGCGCCGCTGTTGCTGATCCACGCCGCCTATACGCCCCTGCCTGCCTGGCAGATGGCGTATGCTATCCTGTACACTGCTCTATGGGTCGGCATTGGCGCTATTGCCGGTCAGCGCGCTTTTTATCGCTTCGTGATAGCGAAGGAAGGAGTTCGAAAACCATGAGCATCATTCAGACATTGCGCGCTCTGGGTCCGATAGATACGCGCGGCGTGCGCCGCGATGGTCTTCTATCGTGGATGATCGTCATACCGATGATCGGGGCGCTTGTGTTGCGCTGGGGGTTGCCGCCCCTCACTGCGCGCCTGATCGAGCGATATGCCTTCGATCTGACGCTGTACTACCCGGCGCTGCTGGCGTATTTCTTCGTTGTGATGACACCGGTTATCTTCGGCACGGTGATCGGATTTTTGCTGCTCGACGAAAAAGACGATCAGACGCTGATCGCTCTCCAGGTGACTCCGCTCTCCACAAACCAGTATCTCGCCTACCGCATCGCTATCCCGGTTGTGTTAACGTCCGTCATGATCCTCGTGATCTTCCCGCTTTCCGGGTTGAGCGCGCTGCCGCTGACGCATATCCTGATCATCGGCATCGTTGCCGCCCCGCTTGCACCGTTGTTCGCCCTCTATCTGGCGGCATTCGCCCAGAACAAGGTTCAAGGCTTTGCGCTGATCAAACTTTCCGGCATTGTGCTGCTGCTCCCGACCTTCGCCTTTTTCATTCAGTCGCCCTGGGAACTGGCATTTGGGTTGCTTCCGACCTACTGGCTCATGAAAGTCTACTGGCTTCTAGAGTCCGGACAGTCTGACGTGTGGATGTACGCGCTGGTCGCCTTGATCTATCAGTCAGTCGGCATCGGGGCGCTGGTGCGCCGGTTCGACGCGGTGATGCACCGGTAAGGCTATGAGTAGTGCCGCCTTTTCCCCAAAGTACGAACAGGCGCTCCAGTTCGCCGCCCTTGCCCACCGACAGCAGGTGCGCAAAGGGACCGATATTCCCTACATCGTGCACGCGGTGCACGTTTCGGTCATTCTGCTGCGTCATGGATTCGACGAAGACGTGGTGATCGCCGGATTGCTGCACGATGTGATCGAGGATTGCGGCGTCTCACCCCAACAACTGGAGACATTGTTTGGCACAGAGGTGGCGCGCCTGGTCGAAGCAGTCTCGGAGCGAAAGCGGATCGGCGGCGTCGAACGCTCGTGGGAAGAACGCAAGACCGAAGCAATCGCTCATCTCCAGACCGGCGGACCACACGTTGCCGCGCTCAAAGCGGCGGATGCGCTGCACAATATCCGGTCGATCAGCGCCGATCTTGCGCTGGTTGGTCCGGCGGTCTGGCAACGCTTCAAGCGCGGTCCCGATCCGACGTTGTGGTACTACCGCGAAATCCTTGCCGCTGTGACGATCAGCCTGGGCGATCATCCGATCGTCGTGGAACTTGCCCGTGCATTGTCTGATCTCGAACGCCGGGTTCAAGGGTATAATTGATGCGAGCAAGCGATGTTCGGTCGCAGGGAGCGTCATGCCCGAGATCCGACAGAATCTGGCAACACGCGAGTGGGTTATCATTGCGACTGAGCGGGCACGTCGGCCAGAACAGTTCATTTTGCCATCACGCGGGAGCATCCTCGACCGTCCCGAACACGATCCGAACTGTCCGTTCTGCCCCGGCAATGAAGAACTGGACCTTGAGCGGTTCCGTATGCCAGCCACTGGCGACTGGCAGGTGCGCGTGGTGCGCAACCGCTATCCGGCGCTGCTGGAGAATGACCGGTATCAGCGTCACTTTCACGGCATCAATCGGGCGCTGGCGGGGTTCGGCTATCACGACATTGTGGTCGAATCACGCCGCCATAACACCTGCGCCGCGCTGGAACCGGTCGAGGGGTTGATCAATACGCTCGTCGCGTTTCAAATGTGCGCTACGATCTATCGCGGCGACCCGCGCATCGAGCACATCGTGTTCTTCAAGAACCACGGCGCGACGGCTGGCACCTCCCTGCTCCACCCCCACGCGCAGGCAGTCGCGTTGCCGGTCGTCCCGCACGACATCCGGGTGCGCAACGAAGAGGCGCGGCGCTACTTCGACGATTACGGCGAGTGCGTCCTCTGCCGTATGCGCGAAGACGAGGAGCAGCAACAGGATCGGGTGATCGTCTCCAGCCGGCACTTTACCGCCTTCATTCCATACGCTGCCTATTCGCCCTTCCACCTCTGGATCGTGCCGCGCCGTCACGCCACCCACTTCCTCGATGCCACCATCGAAGAGATCGAAGACCTGGCGCATGTCCTGCGCGATGTGTTGCGCCGTATCTACTACGGGTTGAACGATCCAGACTATAATTACATTGTTCGTTCGGCGCCGGAGAGTGAGCGTATGGCGCGCCATCTCCACTGGTATGTGACGGTCATCCCGCGGGTGACGCAGACCGCCGGGTTCGAGATGGGCACCGGCATGTTCATCAATACGGCGCTGCCTGAAGAAAGCGCGCGCTTCCTGCGTAACGTCGTTTTGCCCGACGAGTCGACCAACCATGACAGTGATTAAGTCGTTCGTTGATACCCGCTCGCCGACCTTTCGCGCCAACGCTGAGGCATATGCCGTACTGCTCGATGATCTGCGCGCCCGCCTGGAACAGGCGCGCGCTGGCGGTCCTCCAGAAGCGCGGGAGCGTCACGTTTCACGTGGCAAATTGCTGGTGCGCGAACGGATTGAACGCCTGATCGATCCGGCGACCCCCTTTCTCGAAATTGGCGCCCTGGCGGCGCACGAGGTCTACGATGAACCGGTTCCTTCCGCTGGCATCGTCACCGGCATCGGGCGCGTCGCCGGGCGCGAGGTCATGATCGTCGCCAATGATGCAACGGTCAAAGGCGGCACATACTATCCGTTGACGGTGAAAAAGCACCTGCGCGCTCAGGAAATCGCCGAACAGAACCATCTCCCCTGCATCTATCTGGTCGATAGCGGCGGCGCGTTCCTGCCGCTCCAGGCGGACGTCTTCCCCGACCGCGACCACTTCGGGCGCATTTTTTACAATCAGGCGCGGATGTCTGCCAAAGGCATTACTCAGATTGCGGCGGTGATGGGATCGTGCACGGCTGGCGGCGCGTATGTGCCAGCGATGAGTGACGAGGTGGTGATCGTTCGCGGCGCCGGCACAATCTTTCTCGGTGGTCCGCCGCTGGTCAAGGCAGCGACCGGGGAAGAAGTCAGCGCCGAGGAACTCGGCGGCGCCGTGGTGCACACCCATACCTCCGGCGTTGCCGACTACCTGGCAGAGAATGATCTTCACGCTCTGGCAATTGTGCGCTCGATCGTGGCGAACCTTGGTCCGCGGCGTCCCGCGCCGTGGGAGTGGCGCGAACCGGAAGAACCGCTCTACGATCCGCGCGAATTGTACGGCATTATTCCACACGACCCGCGCGCCAGTTACGATGTGCGCGAAGTGATTGCCCGCATTGTCGATGGCAGCCGCATGCACGAGTTCAAGCCAACCTACGGCGAGACGCTGGTGTGTGGCTTTGCCCATATCGCCGGTGCACCGGTGGGGATTATTGCCAACAATGGCGTGCTGTTCTCCGAAAGCGCCCTCAAGGGAACGCACTTTATCGAGTTGTGTTGCGCGCGCGGCATTCCGCTCGTCTTCCTGCAAAACATTACTGGCTTCATGGTCGGCAAAGAGTACGAACAGCGCGGCATCGCCAAGGATGGCGCCAAAATGGTCATGGCGGTGGCAAATGCGCGTGTGCCGAAGTTCACCGTCGTGATCGGCGGATCATTCGGCGCCGGAAATTATGCCATGTGCGGGCGCGCCTATGAGCCGCGACAACTCTGGATGTGGCCCAACGCTCGCATCTCGGTGATGGGCGGGCAGCAGGCAGCCAGCGTGCTGCTGACGGTGCGCCTCGATGCGTTGCGCGCACGCGGCATCGATATGAGCAGCGCCGAGCGCGAGGCGTTTGTGGCGCCAATCCTGGCAACCTATGAACGCGAAGGCAGCCCCTACTACGCCACGGCGCGCTTGTGGGACGATGGGGTGATCGACCCCGCCGACACGCGCACGGTGCTGGCGCTTGGTCTTGCCGCCGCAGCCAACGCCCCGGTTGAAACAACACAGTTTGGCGTGTTCCGCATGTGACAGGTGCAGCATGACAGACGCACATCCGATACCGCATGATGCCGTCCAATCCGCGCTGACGCAGTTGACCGGACTGGCAGACCGTGCAGATCTGCCCGCACTGGTCGAGCGCGCACCGATCATTCTCAGCGATGATTTCTTTGCCGCTGCTCAGGCAGCCGCCGCCGATCCCGCCGCCGCCATCCTGCGTGAGCGCCTGCAATGGCTGGCAGAACTCCGTCAGCAGGCAGAGCAGGATGTCCCGGCTGCACTCCAGGCAGTAGTGGCAGCGACCACTCTTGACGAATTGCGGCAGGTTGTCGATCACTGGCCACTGACGCTGACCGACGCCTTTGCCGAAGCGGTTGAACATCTGGCGCAACAGTTCGCCGACGCCGGGCACGCAGAGATTGCTGATGGATTGCGTCAGCGCCTGGTCGGTCTGGCGCAACTGCGCGTCTACCGCGAAACGTGGACCGAAACGCCGCAGGGGAAGGCGATCTTTGCGTTTCTGAACGCCGAAGATGACGCAGCAGCGTTGAGCGTCTTCCACACCCACCGCGATCTGCTTGACCACCCCGAAGCGCAACGAACCCTCGATGACGTCTTGCACGGCGGCGACCCGGAAAGCCAGCAGCGACTGGAGCGGCGTCGTGCGTTGCTGCGCTACCTGCGCGGCGAGGAGCAACCACAATGACCCTTCACATCACGCATAACGGACCGATCGCTACGGTCACGCTTGATCGTCCTGAAGTACATAACGCCTTCGATGCCGCCATGATCGTGGAGATGCGGGCAGCGTTCGACGCCCTCTCCGGTGACGAACATGTGCGTGTCATCGTCCTGACCGGCGCAGGCGAGTCGTTCTGCGCTGGCGGCGATATGCGCTGGATGCAGAGCGCGATGGAGCTGACCTTCGAGGACAATATGGCGGACGCCAGCGCGCTGGCGGCGATGTTCGAGACTATCTGGACATGCCCGAAGGTGGTGCTTGGTCGGATCAACGGTGCCGCCATCGGCGGCGGCGCAGGACTGGCCGCCTGCTGCGACCTGGCGATAGCCGCCGACACGGCGCGTTTCGGTTTCGGCGAAGTCAAAATCGGACTGGTACCGGCGGTCATCGCGCAGTACGTTGTTCCCAAGATCGGCGTCAGCCAGGCGCGCGCGCTCTTCGTCTCCGGCGAACGCTTCAGCGCCGAACGCGCCTTCGAGATCGGGTTGATCCACGGCGTCGTGCCGCCGGAAGAACTCGACGCCACGGTGATGGAGATCGCACAGCGCTGCCTGACGAGCGCACCCGACGCCATCACAACCATCAAGCGGGTGGTAGACGTGGTATGGGAGAGCGAACGCCTTGCCGCACAGCGTTTCGTCGTCGAAATGCTGGCACGGGTGCGCACCGGCAACGAGGCACGCGAGGGAATCGCCGCCTTCAAAGCGCGGCGGCGACCGCCGTGGGCGTGAGAGATGCGTCGCGGCGCTTAGCATGACACGAGGGGCTGTCACTCCGGGCGACGCGAAGGGTCTCAACGCGGACAAGACGTGGCATTGCGCTCAGCATAAGGAGAAGCGGTTCTGAACTACGAAGTTCAGATACTGACGACGAACACGACGGCATGAAGATCATATTCGACCAGGGGACGCCTGTTCTGTTGCAGCGCTACGTGCGCAGACACACCATGACGACCGTGTATGAGCAATGTCAAGCAGTCGGCGCTCTGGACAGTTGCAGCAACTTCGCCTGCACCGTCTCGAGGATGACATCCCGCAGAAATGCGCGGGCATTCATGATTTCAATGCCGATCAACTCACCCTGTTCATTGAGTTCTGCGGTGATGTGCGGACTGATTTCGACGCATCCAGCTTCTGGCTCTGCCGAAAGCGTCAGGTGCAGAATATCCTCCTGCTCGAAATACACCATGCGTAGAAGGTTATTGTTCATAGACGAATCTCCCTGTTCTGAGACGGAAATTGATTTGCTGACGAGTAGTAGTATGGACTGTGATGGGTGTTATTGTGCTTTCGCTCATTTCGTACGGCACTATAACCAGTAGATGATCGTGGCGTCCCACCGCAACCCGACGACCGGTGGCGATATCGAAGTATTGTTCTGGGGAATGCCTCACGATGTCTTCAATCCTGGCAAGATCAAAACCGCGCAGTCCGGCTCTGTATCGCATGTACTCTGTCCATACGATGGTGCGCGATGTCGCCATGAACTGACGTTCCCGTGCATACTGTCCGCTTGTACGGCGCAGTGTGCCGCACACGCCATTCACCTGCCAGTATACATCATGCCGTATATTGCGCAACATCCAGGCAGTAGTCCGGGATGAAATATGTTTCACGGTTTTCAACCCTTCCGTATTCAGACGCAGGGTGCGACGATCAACGGCGTGCACGGCGGCTCTGGTCCGCCGCTCCTGCTCCTCCACGGATATCCGCAGACCCATCTGATGTGGCGGGCGGTTGCGCCCCGACTGGCTGACGAGTTCACTATCGTCGCCGCCGATCTACGCGGCTACGGCGACAGCAGCAAGCCTCCTGGCGGCGATGATCACGCGGCGTACAGCAAGCGCGCAATGGCGCAGGATATGGTCGAGGTGATGCAGACGCTCGGCTTCCCACGCTTCATGGTCGCCGGACATGATCGCGGCGCACGCGTTGTGCATCGACTCTGCCGCGATCACCCACACGCCGTCATCCGCGCAGCCGTGCTCGACATCGCACCAACGCATTACATGTACGCCACCACGGATCGCATCTTTGCCGAGGCGTACTACCACTGGTTCTTGCTCATTCAGCCCTGCGATCTACCAGAGCGATTGATCGGCGCCGACCCGGAGTATTACCTGCGCAAGAAACTTGCCCACTGGGGGCGCACGTCGTCAGCTTTCGAGCCGGAAGTGATTGCGGAATATGTGCGTTGCTTCAGTAACCCGGAGACAATTCACGCGACCTGCGAAGATTATCGGGCGGCAGCCAGCATCGATCTGCAGCATGATGAAGCCGATCAGCACACGCCGATCACCTGCCCGCTGCTGGTGCTCTGGGGAGCGCAGGGATTCGTGGGGCGGCACTACGATCTGCTGACAGTCTGGCGACAGTACGCGGTCGATGTGCGCGGACACGTGGTTCCCGGCGGACATTTTCTTCCCGAAGAGGCGCCGGACGAAACATACGCCGCGTTACGGGCGTTTTTCGCTGGCGCGTAGCACTCCACTCAACGCCCAACCCCCAACGCATCCGGCGTCGCGCCCTGCCCGATCACTTCGATTTCGCTGAGCGCCGCCGACGCCGGTGCGCCACGCTGCGTCCCGCGCACCGCAGTGACGGTGAACTCGACCCGGTCGGCAGCGATGGGTTGCGCCAGACGCATAAGCGTTCCGCCACGCGAGAGGGGCGCAACCGCCTCGACGGTTCTGGCGGCGACGGCGACTTCCTGCCCGCGCAGGTAGAAACGCAGTTCGCCGCTGACCTGGTAGTCATCGCTGCGTCCTTCCTGACCCGGTTCCGCTCCCACCAGACGAACTTCGAGGATCGCCATCGGGAATTGCCATTCTAACCGGATCCACTGCCCCGCCCCGCCCTTCGCCGTCCACGGCGGCGTCCGGTCGATCAAGGTTCCATTCGGCGCGGCAACATACCCGCGACGGTCGTTGATCCGTGTCGGACTGCCATTCTCCACTGATGAAGAGGCGGCAATGGATGCCGCCGGAGCAATGTTCGTCCAGCCCAGTTCCGCGAGTTGCCGGTTGACAATCGAGCCGCTGGCGTGCCCCATGTGACAGCCGACACAGAACATCGGCTGTCCGGGACGCCCGGCTGAGTTGCCCTGGGCGATGCTGAGGGTATGGCGGTTGCCGCCGCGCACAATGCGCCCGTTCCGGTCGCGCAGCACAATGAAGGTGGGCACATCGGCGGGCGCAGAGGCGATAAACGACCCGTCCGGGTTCACCGGCACCGTCAACCATTTGACCGCGCGCGCCTGGTCGTCCGGGTTCGGCGCGCGCGACGTCGCCCCGCCGAACTGATTGGCATCGATATAGATATCGGCGAACGCCACGCTTCCCGGCGGCGGCGAATTATTGATAAACGGGAATTCAAGCGGTGGATTGGCGTAGACATTCGCATTGCGCACCGCAACCAGTTCCACGCTCTGGATGCTGCGGCGGCTCCAGGTGTACGCCGGGTTGCCAGACGTGTCGAGCAACCCAAACGGCACATTACTCTGCAACGGATCGTCGCTGACCGGCGGCGGTGTACCACGCGGTAGTCGCCACATGCCGGGTCCGTCTCCCACCGGACGCACAACAATTGGTCTGGCTTCCATGGCGTCATACTCATCGGATAGTCCGGGGAGCGGCACGCTCTCGTTCTGTGCGCCGTTGGGGTAGATGGTGCGCAATTCGTAGCGCAGTGACGACGATTGCAACCGCAGGGTGATGGTGCGACCATTGCGAGTCTCTGTGTAGACGCCGGTGCGTGCAGGCGCCGTCGTTGCCGCCGTCTGCGAGAAGATGATCCGACCGTCGGGCAATCCGGCGGGCGCAAGCGCATAGGGCGGGCGAAAACTGGTTCCGTCATCCCAGCGATACCCGGCGATCGACTCGGTCGTGTTCAGCGCCATGTTCTCGATACCGGGGCGTGCGACACGGATGCCGGTGTACAACGTCGAATGCGCCATCGTCTGATCGCGCTGCGTGGTGTACGCCACCAGCAATTCACCACCGAACTGCACCACCGCCGGTTGCACTGCATTGTACGTATCAAGACCGCCATCATTCGTCAGCGCCGATGGGTAGCGCGGCGTCCAGGCAAAACGGCTCATGCCGCTGCCATCGGCTTCAACCGCCATCAGATGCCAGGTGTTGGGCGCGTCGCGGATGGGGAAGCCATCCGCCAGACGCCCACGCGCCGGGTTGAAGGTCGCATTCGTGTTCGAATAGACCAGCGTGCCATCCGGCAGGCGATACCCGGTAACCGGTTGCTCAACGATAATCGTGCGACTTGCGCCACCCTGCGACGCAGGAACGGGCGTCGCGGTCGGGCGGACGCGCGGCGTTGGCGTTGGCGGTGCCGGCGTTTTGGTCAGGCGAACGATGCTGCCGGTCGCCGGGTCGATCTTTTCGACAAAGGAAGGCAAACGCATGGTTGGTGTCGGCGGGGGTGCAGCAGGTTGCGGCGGTTGTGCCGGTTGCGCTGTTGCAGTGACCTGGATGCGCCGTTCGACAACAATCGGACGCCCGCTCTGATCCCGGGCGATTTCATTGCCGGCGCGATTGTCGATCCGGTTATAGATGCCGCGTTCGCTGGGCTGGTTGAAGTTGACCCACCAGCGACTGAACACGATCCTGCCATCGGGGAGCGGCGCCGGATGGAATGCAGCGGTGCGTTCGGTCGTGAGACGCCGCATATTGCCGCCATCCCCGTCGATGATGTACAGATTGAACGCCCGTCGACCGTCGTAGGGGGAACGCGCCGGATAGCGCGACGAACTGAACACGATCCTGCCGTCTGCCAGATATGCCGGGAAAAGATCATCGTAGAACGCATACGCCTCGGCGTTCCCCGGACCATCAGGGATGGTGATCTCGCGGTCGGAGCGAGTCAACTGGCGCAGACCGCGACCATCGACGCCGATCTCGAACAATCGCCACGAATAGGCGGGACGACCATTGGGCTGATTGCGGAACGTTTCTGGTCCGAACGTTCCCGCGAAGACGACGCGGCGCGCATCGAACGACACATCGGGCGACTGAACATCACGCAGTCCCAGCGGGTTCAGCGGATCGCCAGCCGGTCGCGCGGTATCGACGAGCACGCGCAATTGCCCGCTCTGATCGCGGATGAGCAATTTCGAGCCGGGAGCGAATTTTGTGATACCGGTAATCATGTGCCCCGCCGGACCGACATCGCGGGGGAAGAGGTAATCGCCGGTCGCCAGACGACTACGCGCCACAAACACCAGCGGCGGGAGCGGGGTCTGCGCCTGCGCCGATTGCACTGCCAGCACAGGCGCGAGGAGCAGCATTAGGCTCAGAATAAACTGCAAGACTCTGGCAAACGCGCGACGCATCAGCATAGCCAAGAGTATACGCCAGAATCGGCGGTATTGTCCATAGCATGTAATCAGAAACGATGCACTCAATGGGTCTCCTGCAAACAGGAATGCAGAAAACCGCTCATTTCCTCCGGAACTCTTCCACCGAGAGGCGAGCCTGACCACGCCGACTGCCGATCACACGCTCAGGTTCCTGGCGGACGTCGCCATGGTGCGCGCCAAAGGATCAACGCGCTCGCACCGATGACAGCAACAATAATAACAACCGGCACAAGCCACGAGTTGTTCGACGACGCATTCCTGGAGGGTGCAGGCGTTGGTTGAACCGTCTGCGGCGTCGGTTGCGTCGGTTGAACGGCAACCGGCGTGACTGTCGCAACCGGCGTCGGCGCAGATCCCGTGAGAACCGCGCGACCGTTGCCCAGGGTCACCCGCTGCTGCGGATCGACAATCGCCAGCGTCCCGGTCAGACGCGCACGTTGACGCGGATCGATCAGCATAGTTGTCGCCTGTTCAATACCCGAATCATCGCTCCCCAGCGCAGCAACAACCACCCGCTCTGGATTCCACGGCGCAGCGACCATTTGCAGATAGGCGACGCTGGCGTCAGGCGGCACGCGATACACAACGGGCGTATCAACTGATCGCGGCACATCGCTGCCAGCATCGAACGGCGCTGGCAGCGCATCGCCGAGTTCGACCAGAATCGGCAGGGTGCCCGGTCGTCCGATCACCAGCAGATGATACGATTCGCGCACATCCGTCGGTACATTGTCGGCGAAAACTGCAAGCGGTTGCAGGATGGCATCACGGGTCTGCCGTCCCATCTGGAAGGCCAGTAAAGCAGCGGCATTCCAGGCGGCAGGAGCGCGTTGTGGAACGACGAATGCAGTCGTGGCGAGCGATGGATTCAGGGTAAATGGCAGCGGGTAACTGCTGAGATTGAAGGTGCGACGCGGTTCGGCAGTCACCGGTTTCATCGGCAGATGCAGCGCCGACTCGGGCCAGATCGTCACCCACAGGTCGGTATTGCGAACATCGGTGCACAACGAGCGCGGCACAAGGTTCGTCTGAATTGTTAGCACATTCGCACCAGAACGGGTTGCGGAAGGCGGAATAGTGATCCGACCGGTTGTCACGCGCGTCGTTTCGTCGCTAAAGCGCACGCTGCCAATCGGGATGCCGTTCAACCCGACCGAGAGACTTGACTGACCGAAATCGACCGTTGCGGCATGGTTGAATGTCAGATCAAAGTACGCTCCCTCATCGATTTGCTGCCCCGGCGGAAGGGTGAACCTCAGATCGAATGTTCCCGTGCGATCCCGAATGACGCGTGGTTCCAATCCCAGATCGCTCAGGCGTTGATCGATTGCCAGCGCCACATCCGCTGGCGCCTCCGGCAGGTCACGAACCACCGCGACATTCGGGCGATTGTTAATCCGCACAGGCACGGCGCTCAACGCGCGAGCCGCCTTCACAACCGCCGCCTCCGATGCACCGCTCACCACCAGAACGACACGCTCCGAGTTCCAGGGCGATACGATCATCTGGAGAATGCCGTCGTCGGGTGTGGCGCCGGGAGCAGCAAAACCATTCTCCCGTAGCGTTGCGGGCAGATCCAGATTGCGCGCCAGCGGTGCAAGCCCCGTGTGACTGCCAACCAGAATGAGATGACGGCCGGTGCGCGCCTGTGGCGACAGCCGCTGCACGGTCGTCAGATCGATCTGCAAACGCCCTTCGGTCAACCGCCCAAAACTGGCGGCAACGGTCAGCGCTGCCTGAAGATCGCTGATCGACGGAGTATCAGGGATGACGATCGTCGCCTGATCGGGTTCGAATGAACCCTGAAAAATGGGGCGCGGCAGATTGCGCAGATCGGTATCGAGCGGCGCCAGCGTGTGCGGCAGAACAAAGCGCGATGTCGAACGGATGACAACTGCCGTGCGCTCACTTGGAGCAACATCACACCCCGTTGGATTGTCCAACGCCACTTCAAACTCATGACGACCATCGCTGCGTACCGGTGTGAGCGCCCGATCAGGAATATCAAAGACAACACGCCGGTCACCCGGTTGGGTCAGTTCAACCGTGCCGATCAACACCCGATTGAAGCGCGCTTCCAGAAATCCCCCCAACCGTTGCTGTGCACTGCCCACCGGAAAGAAAACTGACAGATCGAGTTGCGCCTGCGCCCCCGATGCCAGTCGCCAGTTCGCAGGAATGTTGAACAGATAACGTGTTCCGTCAAAGACGCCGCTCAGCGTCTGATCGGTTACTCCCAGGCGTTCAAACGCAACAACATTTTGATCATCCGGTTGTGGCGGCTCAGTACTCTGCGCATGCGCCACACCCATGCTTCCGATCATCAGCGTGACCACCAGCGCCCAGGAAAACAGACGCGCAAACAATATCATCAGATGCATAACGACACATTCTCCTCGCAATCCTCATCATTCATCATAGCACAACGATGGGCGATAGCACGGGACTCTCGAAAGGAACCGCTGCAACCGGACAAAAGTCACGTTACTCGCAGCACCCCTTATAGAACAACGTGCCAGCGGAGCATGTTTACCATTTGAGGGAACGCTCCCACATGGTATAATGCCGGGCGGCGACATTGCGATACGACCAACACGGGAGTCAACGGGCCACGTATGCTTGATACCGGAGAACTGCGCGAGCGTTTTCAGCAGCATTACGGGATACATCCGCATGTCATCGTTCGTGCGCCAGGGCGCGTTAACCTCATTGGCGAACATACTGATTACAATGACGGGTTTGTGTTTCCGGTCGCTATTGATCGCGCCACCTGCGTCGCGGCCCGTCCGCGCACTGATCGAATAGTGCGCGTCATGGCGGCGGATCTCCATGATGAGGATCTCTTTTCAATCGACCAGATCGAACGCAGCAACCGGGCATGGCACAACTATATTCGTGGCGTCGTGCTGGCGCTGCGCACCGCGGGGCATACGCTGTCGGGCGCCGACATGTTGATCGCCAGCGATGTGCCGCGCGGCGCCGGGCTTTCGTCATCGGCAGCGCTTGAGGTGGCCGTCGCATACACGTTTCAGGTGCTCAACCGGCTCAACATTCTCGGCGAAGAACTGGCGCTGCTGGCGCAGGGCGCCGAAAATACCTTCGTCGGTGTGCAGTGCGGCATTATGGATCAGTTGATCGCTGTGTTCGGGCGCGCCGATCATGCGTTGCTGATCGATTGCCGCGACCTGACGTATCGCGCAGTTCCTCTGCCGCCATCGGTTGCAGTCGTTGTCTGTGACAGTCATATCGCGCGAACGCTGGCGGCATCGGCGTACAATCAGCGCCGTCAGGAGTGCGATGCCGCAGTTCGGGCGCTGCAACAGTGGTATCCCGGCATCCGCGCGCTGCGTGACGTGAGCGAAGATCAACTGGCAGCGCATCAGCACGAACTTCCTGAACCACTGCGCGCTCGCGCACGGCACGTCGTCAGCGAAAACCGGCGCGCGCTCCAGGGCGCTGCGGCGCTCGAAGCCGGCGACATAGCCACATTTGGGCGACTGATGAATGAATCACACGCCAGCCTGCGTGATGATTATCAGGTCAGCCTGCCAGACATTGATTTTCTCGTTACAACAGCGCAGAGTCTGGCAGGATGTTACGGATCGCGGTTGACCGGCGCCGGGTTTGGCGGATGCACTGTCAGCCTGGTCGAGCGGAGCAGTGTGGAAACGTTTCGCCACGACCTGGCACAGGCTTACCACGATGCGACCGGTCGAACGGCAACCATCTATGTATGTCGCGCCAGCGACGGAGTTGGGCGCGTCATGGACAATGCACGTCCACAGGAATGAGAGCATGGCATGCCAGATGCATTCAGCATATCATCTTCTTCTGACATGCCAACAATTGCGCACGGAGCTTCTGAACTGTGAGTAACGACATGCATATGTCCACCATTCTGCTGGTAGAGGATGATCCGATCCTTTCAGAAACGTTACGCTACAATCTGGAACGGGAAGGGTACGCGGTCATCAACGCTCCTGACGGCGTTGTCGGTCTGGAACGGGCGCGACGCGATCAACCCGATATGGTCATTCTCGATGTGATGCTCCCCCGTCTGGATGGATTTTCCGTCTGTCGCATTCTGCGCCAGGAGAGCGAAGTTCCCATCCTGATCCTGACGGCGCGACAGGACGAGATTGATCGCATCGCAGGGCTGGAGTTGGGCGCCGATGATTACGTTGCCAAGCCATTCAGCCTCGGAGAACTGCTGGCGCGGGTGCGGGCGATTATGCGCCGCTCAGATCGCCGCATCAGTGCGCTGCGTGAGGTGCTCGACGCTGGCGCGATCCGGTTGGATACCGGCTCACGGCGCGCCTGGCGCGATGATGTCGAACTGAACCTGTCCCAGAAAGAGTTCGATCTGCTGGCATGCCTGATGCGCAACCGCGGCATCGCGTTGTCGCGTGATGTCCTGCTCGAGCGCGTCTGGGGGTACGACTTCCTCGGCGATAGCCGGACGGTCGATGTGCACATTCGCTGGTTGCGCGAGAAGGTTGAACCCGACCCCGGCAAGCCGACCTATATTCAGACGGTTCGCGGCATTGGCTATCGTTTCGAGGCGCCAGACTGATGATCCGGCGCTGAGCAAGGGCGAGCGCTTCGATGGAATGGATCATTGCCACCCTCGTGATTGCGCTCGGACTGTCGATCGTCTGGGGATGGCGTCAGCGGCAGATTGCATTACAATCGCCGCCGCCCCCTCCACAGCATGATTCATTTTCTCCGCTTTTTCACGCCGCCGCCCATGCGTTCGATGATGGAGTTGTGCTGGTCGATGCAGATCGTCGCGTTCGCTACATTAACCGGCAGGCCGAAGAATTGTTGAACCTCAGTCATACCATCAGCATCGGGCAGGGACTGATCACGCTTGCGCGTGATTACCAGGTCGATGCTATGGTCGAAGAGGCGATTGCGTCCGCCGAACCCCGCGAAAGTATCTTTCAACCGCTTGGGCGCCAGCGAACGCTGCGCCTGCGCGCAATTCCGCTCGACGACGGCGCACGCGGCGCGTTGCTGCTGGTGCGCGATGTGACGCAACTGAGCCTGCTGGAACGCGCGCGGCGCGATCTGGTCGCCAACGTCTCTCACGAACTCCGCACACCGCTGGCGTCGATGAAACTCCTGGTCGAAACGCTGCAATCAGACCCGCCGCCGCCGGTGGCGAAACGCATGCTGGATCAGATCGCGCAGGAAGTTGATGCCATTACCCAACTTGTCGAGGAGCTGCACGAACTGGCGCAGATCGAGTCAGGGCGCGTGGCACTCCAGTTAGTACCCGCGCCGCTGGCACCGCTGGTAGCGCGCACCATTGAGCGCATCCGCCCGCAAATGGACCGAAAACATTTACAGATGACGACGGATGTCCCTGATGATCTGCCCCAGGCGCTGATCGATTGCAATCGTGTTGGTCAGGTGCTGCTCAATCTGCTTCACAACGCCTCGAAATTCACCCCCGAAGGCGGGTGCGTATCGATTGCCGCCCGAGTGATTACGGTCGGCGACGGTTCCCCCCCGCCGCCTGGACTACCACCATCGCATGCCCCAGGTCAGTGGCTGCTCCTGTCAGTCACCGATAACGGCATCGGCATTCCAGCAACCGACCTCTCGCGGATTTTCGAGCGCTTCTACAAGGTTGATCGTGCGCGAACGCGCAATGCTGGCGGCACAGGGTTAGGACTGGCAATCGCCAAACATCTGGTCGAAGGGCACGGCGGGCGCATCTGGGCGACCAGCATCGAAGGCGAGGGCAGCACGTTTTACCTGACATTGCCGGTTGCATAGCCGTGTCACTGTTTCGTGTATGATAACAGGTAGCGTGTTGTGCGCATTCCCAGGCGAATGCCGGAAAGCCAGTTGTGTGGCCGCATAATATGACGTTCCTCGCGCATGATGAACACACCGTTGCACTGCTGCAAGCCGTGATCGAGACGACCTCCGAAGCTGTGCTGGTCACCGATGGCACAGGAAAGATCCTGCTGCTGAATCAACGATTCGAGGATCTGTGGCGATTGACGCCAGGGTGGTTGGAGACGATCACCTCGCGTGACCGCATGCAGCATCTGGCAACCCTGGTCAGCGATGGAGAACAGTTTCTCGTCCGCGTCGAAGAACTGTACGCCGATCCCAATCTCGAGGTGATTGACTGGCTGACGTTACGCGACGGTCGGATCATCGAGCGCTACACCTGCGGAATGCGCCTCGATCCGCAACGCACCGTCCGGATCTGGCTGTTTCGCGACATCACCTCACGGGAGCGCGCGCAACACGAACTCAAGGTGATGAAGAGCGTCCTTGAGGCGCTCAATCGGATCATTGAACCGCAGCGTCAATTACAGGCTGGATTACGTGCGTTGGTTCGAGAAACGGGCGCGCGCGCGGCGTGGCTCTGGGGAGTGGAGGGAAGCGATTCTGCCCGCCTGCTGGCGCACGAGGGCGCACGTGAACTCCAGATCGACCTCACGCCGCGCGCCCCCGGCGATCCGTGCGAGTGTCTGCAGCGCCTGATCCATCACGAGTTCCCTTCGGCTGCCCATCCGATCACCTGCCCTCGTCTCGCGCATCTGCACGACGCAGATCAGGAACCTGCGCAGCATATCAGCATCCCGATCTATAGCCGTGATCGCCCACTGGCGATACTGAACCTGGTCATGCCTGCTGGCAGTTCGTTTGGGGTTGTTGAGCAACGCATGTTTGCCGCCATCGCCAATCAATTCAGCGTGGCGATCGAGCGCGCGCGCCTCTTCGAGTCGGTGCGTGAAGAACAGCGCACCGCCGAGGTGTTGCGGCAGGCATCGGCAACACTGAGCGCTCTGCTGGATGTCGAACAGGTGCTCGATCACGTCCTCGATCAGATCGTCGCCCTCATGCCGTGTGATGGCGCCTCGGTCATGCTGGTCGAAGGAATGCAGGCGCGTGTGGTGCGGGTGTATGGCTACGAAAAACTGAGCGATGAGACAGGACGCGCGCTCCACCAGGTGACCTTCGAGATTGCGCGTACACCAACACTGCGACGTCTGATCGAGACCGGTCAGCCCTGGATCATCCACGAAACGCTCAATAATCCAGCCTGGGTGCGTATCGAGCAGGCATTCCCGATCCGTTCATGGCTCGGCGCGCCGGTCATTGTACGCCAGCAGACCGTCGCCTTCATTTGCGTCGATAGTTTTACCCCTTATTCCTTCCGCCCTGAACACGCGCGTCGATTGGCGACGCTGGCATCGGGCGTTTCGCTTGCGCTGCAAAACGCACAGTTGTACGCCCAGGCGTACGAGGCGCTGGAACGTGAGCGTCGTCTGGGCGATCTGACGCGCACAATCAGCAGTGCGCTCGACATCGACGTCATTCTCGATAGTGTTGTGCGTTTGTCGGTTGAACTGGTCGGCGCCGATGCCGCCGCGCTGGGGTTGCTCTCCCCAGATCACCGAATCCTTGCCAGAACACACACCTTCAACATGCCAGAGGCGTTGATGACGCTCAAGCAAGGTATCGAGCCGGTATGGGAAGCAATCGAGCGGCAGCGGATCATCATCCGGCATCGTGTGGTTTATGCGCATGCCGGTGAAATCAAATCGATCCCGTCCGTTCTGGGAGCGCCGGTCGTTGCTGGCGACCGGATGCTCGGCGTGCTGGCAGTCTATCATCTGCACGACCACAGCCACTTTAGCGAACGAGACGGCGCTATGCTCGAGATCGTCGGGCGTCAGACCGGGATTGCCATCACGAACGCGCAACTTTTTACCGAAACGCAGCGCCTGGCAACCACCGATCAACTCACCGGTCTGTTCAATCGCTACCACTTCTTTGCACTTGCGCCGCGCGAGTTGGAACGGGCGCGGCGCTACCGGCACGATGTCGCGCTGCTGATCATCGATGTCGATCATTTCAAAACCATCAACGACACCTACGGGCATGTCGCTGGCGATACGGTGTTGCAGCACATCGCCGATCACATGCGGCGTGAACTGCGTGACGCCGACATTCTGGCGCGCTTCGGCGGCGAGGAATTCATCGCACTTCTGCCCGAAACGAACCTGACCGGTGCGTTGCGGGTCGCCGGGAGGTTACGCGCAACAATCGAAGCCAACCCTGTGCCTTTGAACGGGCAATCCATTCGTGCGACCATCAGCGTCGGATGCGCTTCGCTCCATCCTGCCACCAGAGATGAACATCTGGATACGCTAATCCAGCGCGCCGATCGCGCACTCTACACCGCCAAAGCGGGTGGTCGGAATCAGGTGGCGTCAGATGCGTCATATGGAGATTGAGAAATAAATCCGGTATACCGCGCTAGCCGTGGGGCTGATGGAGATTGAAAATTAAATCCGCTATACTGCGCTAGCCGTGGGGCTGAAGCCCTCGGCTAGCCAAGGCGAAGCCCGCCTGCGCGGGCTATACCGGATTATTTCTTCAAAGACCATAAGCCCTCGGCTATGCAAGGCGAAGCCCGCCTGCGCGGGCTCTACCAGAATAATTATTCAAAGACCATGTAACGCCGGAATGAAGTGACATAGGGAATAATCGAGCCACATGCATGCCGGGTGCATGGGCGTTATACGCGCACGCTACGAGCGTTCCCGCCGGTGTATAGCAGTTCTCACAAAGGTTGGACCTGTATTGATATGCGTCGCTACGCTACGCTACGCCAGAAACAGCGAAGCCATCTCCCTTCCAGGGGATGGCTTCGCTTCTCAGAACGATCCTGGCGCATGATGCAGGGGAAGGCGCCTGCCGTATCTGCTCTGAACGTGCCCGTATACCGTGCGAATGACTGCCAGCGCAACCGGCAGGCGCAACCGTGGCGCTAGTGCGCGAGTGCAATCTTCAGCACCTCGTCCATCGACGAAACCGGGATCAACTGCAACTCCTCGCGCACCTTCTTCGGCAACTCGGCGATATCCTTGGCATTATCCTTCGGCAGAATGAAGGTGCGAATACCGGCGCGATGCGCCGCCAGCGTCTTTTCCTTCAAGCCGCCAATAGGCAACACCTTGCCGCGCAGCGTAATTTCACCGGTCATCGCCACATCCCGCCGAACCGGTTTACCGGTCATCGCCGAGATCAGGGCGGTCGTCAAGGTGATCCCGGCGGACGGACCATCCTTCGGCACCGCTCCTTCCGGCACGTGAATATGGATGTTATGCTCGTCGAAGTAACTTGGATCGATGCCAAACTGCTCAGCGCGGAAACGCGCATAACTCATCGCAGCCTGAGCGCTCTCCTTCATCACCTCGCCGAGTTGTCCGGTCAACTGGAGACCGCCTTTGCCCCGCACCGGCAGCACCTCAATCGAGAGCACATCCCCACCAGTCGGCGACCAGGTCACGCCAGTCGCCACGCCCACCTCGTCCTTTTCCTCCGCCAGACCGAAAGTGTACCGTTCAGGACCGAGGTAGTTCGGGATGTCGGGCGCATCAATGACAATCGGGAACTCAATCGGCTCGCCATCGCTGGCTGCCGCCACTTTACGCGCCGTCTTACGGCACAGGCTGGCGATTTCGCGCTCCAGGTTGCGCACACCGGCTTCGCGCGTGTACTCGCGCACCAGTTTGATAATCGCATCGTCGGTGATTATCAACTGATCCGGCGTCAACCCGTGGAACTCACGCTGCTTGCGCACCAGGAACCCCTGCGCAATACCCAGTTTCTCGTCCTCCGTATACCCGCCAATCTCAATAATCTCCATACGGTCGCGCAACGGACTGGGGATCGTATCGAGTTGGTTGGCGGTTGCGATAAACACCACCTGCGAGAGATCGAACGGAATCTCCAGGTAGTGATCGGAGAACGCATTATTCTGCTCAGGATCGAGCACCTCCAGCAGCGCCGAGGTCGGATCGCCGCGGAAATCCTGCCCGACCTTATCGATCTCATCGAGCACATATACCGGGTAGCGCGACTTTGCCGTCTTCATCCCCTGAATAATTCGACCCGGCAACGCCCCAATATAGGTGCGGCGGTGACCGCGGATCTCAGCCTCGTCACGAATGCCGCCCAGGCTGGTGCGTACAAACTTGCGTCCCAGGGCGCGCGCAATCGAGCGACCGAGCGATGTCTTCCCGACGCCAGGCGGACCGACGAAGCACAGGATGGGGGAACGCATCCGATTCCCGGCAAGTTTGCGCACTGCCAGGTACTCCAGGATGCGCTCCTTCACCTTCTCAAGCCCGTAGTGATCCTCATCGAGCACCTTTTGCGCTTCGTGGAGGCTGATCTCAGGCAACTCCTCCTCCGCCCAGGGCAGGTTCAGGATCCAGTCGAGGTACGTGCGGATGACCCCTGCCTCCGGGCTATTCATCCCCTGCTGCGCCAGGCGCTTCAATTCGTGCATCGCCTGTTCTTTGACATAGTCCGGCGCGTCGAGTTGCGCAATCTTGCGCTTCAACTCATCGATGGGATCATCGATATCGTCGTCTTCGCCT
Source organism: Roseiflexus sp. RS-1 (assembly GCF_000016665.1). NCBI lineage: Bacteria > Bacillati > Chloroflexota > Chloroflexia > Chloroflexales > Roseiflexaceae > Roseiflexus > Roseiflexus sp. RS-1. Next base: position 4,770,962 of record NC_009523.1, on the reverse strand, counting down.
AACTCGCGGCGAATCACGCGCATCTGCTCACGCAAGAAGTACTCGCGCTGACTCTGATCCAGCACCTCTTTAGTATCCTGCTGGATCTTCTGGCGCAGCTTCAGCAACTCGAGCTGGCGCGCCAGCAGGCGATGCGCACGCCGCAACCGCTCAACCGGGTCGAGTTCGTTCAAAATATCCAGGCGCTCTTCAAACTCAAATGCCGGCGCCCACGTCACAATATCCGCCAAATGCCCCGGCCTGTCGATGCGATGGACGAACGCAACAGCGTCCTGCGGCACTTCACCCAGATGATCGACAAACTCATCGATCTGCTGTTTGACCGAGTCCATCAAGGCTTCGATCTCGATTCCCTTTGGCTCCGGGTCGCTGATCGCATGGCAGCGTACCCGATAGAACGGCTCACTCTGCAACAACGTCTGCACCAGCGCGCGGCTGATGCCTTCCAGAATAATGCGCGCCGTACCGTCGGGCAACCTCACAAACTCTTCCAGACGCGCGATCACGCCGACCGGCGGCAACTGCTGCGGCTGGCTGCTCTTGTAGGTCTCGATCTCGCTTTCAGATACAAAAATCAATAAGACGAGATGGTCGCGATCCCATGCATGCTCCATCGCACGGTACGACTTTCCCTGCCCCACCTGCAGCGGCACCGTCATGTGCGGCATGATCACCATCTCTCCCAGAATGACCAGCGGGAGGTCATAATCGGAGGTCTCAATCGTTTTTCCCATAGGTCTTTCCTCAATCTGTCCGCAAATGTTATTCTGCGGGACTGACGCACTTCTGCGCCGCTCAAGATATGTTATGTGCGCTTCAAGGCGCACGCTCGACTATTTCTCGTTTGCATTCATGGTACCACAAATCCTACCACATGGTATATGAACGGTGACTGAGAGTCAGACGGACGAACCCTGGAGGCTTATCCATAGTATACAACGAATGAATCCCTTCGAAGTTGCGCCTGCACTGTCTTCTGTTACAGATACGCCAACATTTCGATCACATCTTGCATGCCACGATTCGCCATTCAGCGGGTATGATCGTCTCACGGAAAGGCGGCGCCGCCGCCCCAGCGATAAGCAGGCATGCATGATGGCGCAACACACCATTCTCATCGTCGATGATGAAGCCAATCAGCGACTCATGCTCACACAGGCGCTGCGAACGAACGATGAGCGTGAGATTGCTACTGCTGCTTCAGTATCAGAAGCAGTCGAGTGGCTCGATACACACAACGCCGATCTGATCATCACCGATTACAACATGCCGTCGGCAAACGGACTGGCGCTGATTGCGCATGTGCGTCAACGGGCTCTGCCCGCACGCATTATTTTGATTACGGCATATTATTCGCCGGAGTTACAGGAAGCAGCGCAGAACCTGGGGGTCGATCATTTTCTGACCAAGCCTGTTCCGCTGTCGCTGTTGCGTCGCCTGGCGAACGACCTGGGCAATCCCTCCGCCAGTTCATAATCTTCTCCGCATCGCTCGATAATCGTGTGAAACCGGCGCCAGGATTGCGCGGAGAACAGAAGGCTACAGCGCTGCCGGTCGATAGGCGCTGCAGCAGTGTGTCATTGAAATGGCATTGCACGAGAGGCGAGAGGTGAGAGGTGAGAGGCGAGAGGCGAGAGGGTCATCGTTGGAGTTCGCGCTACGCGCAGGCGGGCTTCGCATTCCATAGCCGATAGCTGATAGCCGATAGCCAATAACCGATAAGAGAGCTTGCCGTGGGGCTGAGGAATAGCCGATAGACAATAACCCATAGGAGAACGCCTCCGGCGGGCTGATGGTCTTCGAACAAATAATCCGCTCTCGCCCGCGCAGGCGGGCGTCGCCTCGCATAGCCGAGGGTGTATGGTCTTTGAATACATAATCCGCTCTCGCCCGCGCAGGCGAGCGTCGCCTCGCATAGCCGAGGGTGTATGGTCTTTGAATACATAATCCGCCATAGCCTGCGCAGGCGAGCGTCGCCTCGCATAGCCGAGGGTGTATGGTCTTTGAATACATAATCCGCCATAGCCTGCGCAGGCGGGCGTCGCCTCGCATAGCCGAGGGTGTATGGTCTTTGAATACATAATCCGCCATAGCCCGCGCAGGCGGGCGTCGCCTCGCATAGCCGAGGGTGTATGGTCTTTGAATACATAATCCGCCATAGCCCGCGCAGGCGGGCTTTGCCCTGGTTAGCCGAGGGCTTTAGCCCGACGGCTAGCGCAGTATAGCGGATTTAATTTTCAATCTCCATCAGCCCCACGGCTAGCGCGGCATAGCGGAATAAATTCTCAATCTCCATCAGCCCCACGGCAAGGGCGCATACCGGATTATATTCTCAATCTCCGTTAGCCCGCACGAGCAGAGTCGCGCCCGACGACGGATGATGGCGGATGGCTTCTCTCCGACCGCCACGCACGGCGGTCGCCGCATTGAGAGGGAGAGCGTGACTGCGCTTGTCTGAGGAGGTTCAACCTCTATGAGAACCGCTATAATGCTCAATCTCCATCAGCCCCACGGCAAGGGCGAATACCGGTTTATACTCCTGACCTTTATATGTTTCAGGCTTCAGGACGCCCAAACTCCCCCTTCTCCCCTTGTGGGAAAAGGGGGTTGCTCACAGGGGTAGATGTTTTGGCAAGCCCCTGCGTGCCATCTCCCGTTTCAGCCATCAGAACACCCCATCTCTTCCTTCTCCCCTTGTGGGAAAAGGGGGTTGGGGGGATGAGGGGTAAAAGCGCACGAGAACACAAAACACTCAGCACGCTCTTCGCGCTGGTGTCATTTCAGTTCTTGGGGATGAGGGCACAAGCGCACGGGAACTCAGAATACTGTTGATTTCACCCTTGCACGGGTCTCATCCCTGGATCGGGAGAAAATGGACGATGCGCAGGAAACTGTCGGCTTTGAGGGAAGCGCCGCCAACCAGTGCTCCATCGATATCGGGTTGCGCCATCAGGTCATCGATATTGTCGGGCTTGACACTGCCGCCGTACAGGATGTTGATCGCATCCGCCACATCGGACCCTGCCAGTTCGCCAAGCGTCTGCCGGATCGTCACATGCATCGCCTGTGCATCGGCAGGAGTGGCAGTATCGCCGGTGCCGATCGCCCAGACCGGCTCATAGGCAATGACAATTCGAGCGATCTGATCCGGTGTCATACCGGCAAGCGCCGCGCGCACCTGCGCCACAACGATTGTCTCGGCTTCACCGGCGTCACGCTGCGGTTTGGTCTCGCCGACACACAGGATGGGCGTGAGATCATGCGCCAGCGCGGCGCGGACCTTCTTTCCGATCAGTTCGTCACCTTCGCCAAAAATGGCGCGTCGTTCACTGTGACCGACAATCACATACGTGCATCCAAGATCGCGCAGCATCACCGGTGAAATCGCGCCGGTAAAGGCGCCCTGCGGCTCGATGTAGACATCCTGCGCCCCCAGAGCAATCGGCGTGCCCTGCACCAGATCACGCACCGTGTGCAGCGCAGTGAACGGCGGGCAAACCAGGACCTTTCGGTCGCTGACATCACCAAGCCCGTGCAACAATCCCTCGACCAGTTCGCGTGCCTCACCGGTTGTTTTGTACATCTTCCAGTTGCCTGCAAGGAGTGGCGTGCGCATGGAACCTCCTCTAGCTGCCGAGCAGCCTCAAAACAAAGAGCCAGATAGTGAGCAGATTACCGGGGAGCACAAATGCCAGCAGAATACCGATGCCGACAGTCACGCCAAAAACGACTGGACTCCACGCCAGTACTTTTGCGCCGTCAAATGGACCGGCGGGGATCATGTTGAACAGCCCCAACCAGGCGTTGAGCGCAACACCGGTGTAGAACAGTCCAACAATCCAGTTGTCGCGCAAACCGACGAGGAACACGAACGGCGCTGCAATCAGGAAGATCACCGCAAGCGCCATGTTGGTCGCTGGTCCGGCGAGTGCGATCAGCCCGCTCTGGCGCGGCGTCAGGTAGCCGCGATGCCAGACGGCGCCAGGCGCGGCGAAGAACAAACCAAGCGGCAGAAATGCAACCACAATAGAGATCGCCAGCATCTGCACATTGGCGACGAAATGCGCCTGCGCGCCAAATCGCCGCGCCACGATACGGTGCGCCAGTTCGTGCAGCACAAACCCCAGACCGCACACCACCGCAGCAATGAACAGGTTGACCAGAAACCGACTGCTCGCCAGATTGGCGGCGCCGGTTTGAAAGACCGCAAAGGCGACGGTTGTGCCGCCCCATGCCTTGAGCAACTCGATTGTATCGTTGCTGCGCCCCGCAAAAATACCTTCATCGGGCGTCGAAAACATACAGACTCCATCTCGCACAACAGGTCAACGTTCAGGGTACCGCTCCGCCGTCCAGGCGTGCCCGCCAATCAACGGCACAAAGCGCACATCGCAGAGTCGTTCGGTGCGCAATGTATCGCCTTCGCGCCGCAAGCGCAGCAGGATCTGCGCCTGACGCCCGCCGACCGGGATCACCAGGCGACCTGATGATGCCAGTTGCTCACGGAGTGGCGCTGGCACCCAGGGTGAGGCCGCCGATACCAGAATCGCATCGAACGGTGCATAATCCGGCAACCCCTGCGTCCCATCACCAATGTGGACGGTGATATTGGTATACCCCAGCGCCTGGATCAGTGCAACTGCACGCTCCGCCAGCGCCTCACGACATTCGACAGTATGAACCTTTGCGACAATCCGGCTCAATACTGCCGCCGCATAACCGGAACCGGCGCCGACTTCCAGAACGCGATCGGTCGGAGCAAGCTGGAGCGCCTCGACCATCAGCGCCACCATGTAGGGCTGAGATATTGTCTGCCCTTCTCCTATCGGCAGCGCCTGATCGCTGTAGGCAAACGATCGCTCGTTCTCCGGCACAAACGCATGACGCGGCACCTGCGCCATTGCATCCAGAACTCGCCGGTCGCGAATGCCGCGTTGCACCAGGAGATCGATCATGGCACGGCGCTCGTTGGCAAAATCCATGATTGCCGCTCCTTTCCGCCCTTATTATACCCGTTTTCACACGGTCGGGCACACTGGTTATGCCATGGTAGCAGGCGCCTGATACACTGCATCCGGGTTGATTGACGGCGCGGTCACGCGCGATGCACAGGAAGCACGACCATGCACGCTTCTCCCGATCCCAATCCGGCATCCTCCGACCGTGAACTGATTGAACGCGCCCGCAATGGCGATCATGCGGCATTCGCGCAGATCTATGATCGCTATGCAAAGCCGCTGTACCGTTACATCTACTTTCGGGTCGGCGACGCCGATCTTGCCGAAGATTTGCGGTCCGAAGTGTTTCTGCGCGCCCTGGAAAGCCTTGATCGCTATGAAGATCGCGGATGGCCCTTCTCTGCCTGGCTCTACCGGATTGCACGCGACCGGACAATCGATATGCTGCGCCGTCGCCGCTTCCGACAGACCGTGCCGCTGGAGAGTTGGAGCGGCGCCTGTGAAGGTCCTGATCGCGAAGTCGCAGCGCGCCTCGATTGCGAAGAATTGCGTCGCCATTTGTGCAATCTTACCGACGATCAACGGCAGGTGATCTATCTGCGGTTTATGGCTGACCTCTCGGTGCAGGAAGTGGCGCTGCGGCTTGGGCGTTCTGAAGGCGCAGTGAAAGCGCTGCAACATCGCGGATTGCAGTCGCTGGCGCGGCGTCTTGCCGTCTGTGAGTGCGTATAACACGCTGCTCTGGCGAATCAGAGGGCGTGATGCTGCACTGGTAACTGTTCACGCATGGGGTAATACACGCGCCTGAGAGCAAGGGCGTTCCACCCTCGTCGCGTCTACGAGGGCGAGATACCCTCGCTCCCAGGAGACATGTGAACACGTACTCCACCGCGTGTTTCACCGAGAGTCGTTTCTCCATCCAGATACTTCCTCTCTGATCCATATCCGGCGTTTCCTGCACCGGAGTGCTGGACGAGCAATCTGCGCTTTCCGGGCGGGTTCACCTGTGGTACGATGGTCGGCACAGTCATTGTTGACGGAGGACCAATGATGCCGACGATCGCGTCTATCGCCCTTGTGCTTCTCGCCTATCTGTCCGGTTCGATCCCCTTCAGTCTGCTGGTTGCGCGCGCCTGGGGCGTCGATCTGCGCGTGTCCGGCAGCGGCAATGTCGGCGCTGCGAATGTCTGGCGCACCTGCGGATTCAGCGCATTTGCACTTGCCATGGGCGGCGACATGCTGAAAGGCGCTCTGCCAACCATTGCTGCACAGGCGCTCGGTCTTTCACCGCTTGCGGTGGTGATCGTCGGCACGGCGGCAATGCTGGGTCACACGCGCTCGATCTTTCTGGGTTTTCGCGGAGGTAAAGCGGTGGCAACTGGCGGTGGCGTGGTGCTGACACTGGCGCCACTCGTGGCGCTGCCCGGTCTGGCAGCGTGGGCGGTAACGTTTGGCATCACGCGCATTTCGGCGGTCGCGTCGCTGACGGCAGCTGCAGTGTGCGGCATTGCTGCTGCCGTGCTGCTGGCGCTGGGCATGCTACCGCCTGCATATGCCATCTTTGTGTGGGGAGCGGTTGCTGCAATCGTGTTTCTGCATCGCTCGAATATTCATCGCCTGCGCACCGGAACCGAGAATCGCTTCGAGAAACTGTTCTAGATGACATTCAATTCGCGCTTGAGGACGCCGCGAAAACGGTTGATGCGCAACGGATCGATATCAATCGTATGGGCGCGACCATCGAGGATCTCTTCGGCGATAAGCAAACCGGTGGCCGGTGCGTGCATAACGCCATGACCGCTAAACCCGCTGGCATCAACATACCCTTCCAGTTCAGGATGCCGTCCCAGGATGGGCATGTGGTCCGGCGTAATCTCATACGCACCTGCCCAGCAGAGCTTTTCCGCCAGACCGGCGCGCTCCAGGATCGGGAAGCGTCGCAACCCCGCTTCGAGAACAACATCGAGCCACTCCCAATCGACCGCCAGGTTGTACCCCGGCGGTTCGGCATAGTTCGATTTGCCAAACAACACATTCTCGTGCTCCTTGCGCATATAGAACCCCGTGCCTACATCGACGGTCAGCGGAATAGGACCGGGGATCAGCGGGAATGGTTCTGTGACATAGACGCAGCGGCGGTATGGACGCACCGGAATCTCCAGTCCGGCAAGCATGCCGACCTCGCCAGCCCAGGGACCGGCGGCGTTGACCACAACCGGGCAGTTGATCACCCCAACCGGCGTCTCGACGCCTGCCACATGATCCCCGACGACCCGGATGCCAACGACGGGCGTGGCGCGCTCCAGGCGGACACCCAGGTCACGCGCGCGGTTCAGATACCCGATGGCGATGCCGTGTGGATCGCAAAACCCATCGTCGGGACCGAACGTGGCGCCGATCAGGTCATCGATGCGCATACCGGGAATGAACTGCGCGGCGTCTTCAGGCGCGAGAAGTTCGACGCGCACGCCGAGACTGCGCTGCAAGGCAACATTTGCGCGATAGGTTTCCCAGTCAGCCTGATTGTCGATCAGGAAAAGATAGCCGCTCTGTTGCAACCCGGCATGGCCGCCGACCTCTTCGTGAAAACGTTTCAGGCGCTCGATGCTGTAGAGCGAGAGACGAATGTTGACTTCGGTGGAGAACTGATGGCGCACCCCTGCTACCGACCGGGCAGTCGAGCCGCTGATCTCGGTCTCTTCTTTCTCCAGTATCACGACATTGGTGCACCCACGCACTGCCAGGTGGTACGCGATCGAAGCGCCGATGATCCCGGCGCCGATAATCACAACATCAGCGGTTTGCGGTAGCATATGTGTGTCTCGCTGTCTCAGATATTATTTTGATCGACGACGTGACGGCGGACGGGCGACCTGAGATATTTCGGCGGCATCGTCTGCCGGAATCTGCGGTTCTTCGCCGGCAAGCGCCTGTGGATCAATTGCCGGGGATGCGTTGCCCTGCGGCGTATCTGTACTGCTGCGCGCACTTCCCATGACCCTCGACGCGCGCGGATCGGATGAACGGGTATCACGCCAGGCGAGACGCTCGCGCACCGTTGCTTCGAAGCCACGCCCGGTTGGCTCATAGTAGCGCCTTCCTTGCAGATTGGGCGGGAAGTGTTCCTGATCCACCCGCGCATCGTCGTCATCGTGCGCATACTGATAGCCGCGCCCATACCCAAGCCCTTTCATCAATGGCGTGGGCGCATTGCGCAGATGGAGCGGCACCGGCTCATTGCGCGTTTCTGCCACGTCCTTCAGTGCTGCTGCGTATGCGGTATAGACCGCATTGCTCTTCGGCGCCTGCGCCAGATACACAACCGCCTGCGCCAGCGCCAGATCGCCTTCGGGTTGACCCAGAAAATGAACCGCCTGCTGCGCCGCAATTGTCAACGGCAGGGCCTGCGGGTCGGCCAGTCCAATATCTTCGATTGCCATGCGCACCACTCGTCGCGCAATATAGAGCGGATCCTCACCGCCGTCGAGCATGCGACCAAGCCAGTAGAGCGCTGCATCGGGATCACTGTCACGGACGCTCTTATGAAGCGCGGAGATCGCATCATAGTGCAGTTCGCCATTCTTATCATACCGCACTGCGCGACTCTGGAGCGCGTCACGAATATCCTCGACGGTGATCAGACGTTTCCCGCCGACGCCGGGCGGCTTGGCAAGCGCTGCGGCTTCCAGTGCGTTAAGCGCCGTGCGCGCGTCGCCATTCGACATATTGATCAGATAGCCGCGTGCATCGGCGGCGAGCAGCACGTTGAGCTCGCCAAGCCCACGTTCTGTGTCGCTCAACGCCCGATCAACAATGACGCCGATCTGATCGTCGGTCAGCGCTTCGAGAACAAATACCCGCGCACGCGAGCGCAATGCCGGGTTCACCTCAAACGACGGGTTTTCGGTCGTCGCGCCGATCAGGATGATTGTTCCATCTTCGACATACGGCAGAATCGCGTCCTGTTGGGCTTTGTTGAATCGATGAATCTCATCGATAAACACAATCGTGCGCTGCTGGAACATGCCGAGACGATCCTGCGCCTCCTTCACCACCCGCCGCAGGTCGGCAACCCCGGCGGAGACGGCGGAGAGTTGCTCAAAGTGAGCATTGGTTGTGTCGGCGATAATCCGCGCCAGTGTCGTCTTGCCGGAGCCGGGCGGTCCCCAGAGGATGATCGAAAAGAGCGCATCGTTGCTGATAGCGCGTCGCAGGACCTTCCCCTCGCCGATAATATGATCCTGCCCGACAAATTCATCGAGGGTGCGCGGACGCATGCGCGCGGCGAGCGGCGCCTGTCGGTTCAACGCCTCTTCGCGCTGCGTGTCGAACAGAGTTTTCTGGTTCCTGGGCATCGAGAACAGTGTGGGTGTTGTCCATTCGGTTTGCGTGCATGATACCAGAAAATTGACGGTCGGATGAGCCGTGCCTCCAGTACGCTGGCAGAGTATAGTCATTCTAAATATGTTTGCGCCATCTCTCTCACTCTGATCCCGTGCCCAGGGTCGGGGCACGGCATGCCGTGCCCCGACCTCGATGGCTCCGTTGCGGCGCGGCTCCCCGTGCTCCGACCTCGATGGCTCCGCTGCGGCGCGGCATGCCGTGCCCCGACGTTTCCGCTGCGGCACGGCATGCCGTGCCCCGACCTCTCCGCTGCGGCGCGGCATGCCGCGCCCCGACGTCTCCGCTGCGGCAGCGCGATCATTGCCCGGGGTCGGGGCGTAGCATGCCGTGCCCCGACGTTTCCACTGCGGCAGCGCGATCATTGCCCGGGGTCGGGGCGTAGCATGCCGTGCCCCGACGTTTCCGCTGCGGCACGGCAACGGGTTTTATGCGTTCGTCGAAATGCCTATATCTATGTGCTGTGGCGCTCTTCGCCGAACAGAAAATCGGCGGGCAGGTCATCCTTTCCTCTGGTACTTCGACGCCAAAAGGGGCATATGCAAATGGGATGTTGGTGCTATTGCAGCGACCCTCGCCATCGCGTATGCTTAGAAGCAGAAAAGGTGCTGTCCAGAGGAAACATACCGGCTCCCTTCCCTGGTACTCTTCCCGTTTACTTCCTCTGGTTCCTCCAAATCCCTCTCGCTTCCTCTGGTGTGCGAGCCGGGGCGCTGGACAGAAACCTGGGTCTAAAGACGGAGGCAGGCGATACACCGCCTGCCTCCGGTTCTTTAATCCAACTCGTTGTCAACGCCGTTGCTTGCGCGTGCGCCCGGTAATTGCTAAAAGCACAATTGCGCCAAGTACTGCCACACCAAAACTGCGCACATCCCATCCAAAATTCGTCCCGCCGAAGCCCAGCAGATCCATGATCAAGCCGCCAACAAACGCCCCCAGAATGCCGATGATGATGTTCATCAGGCATCCCTGCCGTTCCTCAACGCCAACCAGCAGACTTGCCACCCAACCCGCCAGTGCGCCGAATATGATCCATGAAATCGGTCCCATCGCCTCGCTTCCTTTCCGATCTGAAACAGGGCACGCTTCGTCCGTATGGTATGCTATACTTCGCTGCCAGGAAATGCGTATGATCGTTATTGCTTCCGACACCCACCTGCAGCACAATCCGCCGCACGAGTTTCTCGATGGCGCGCTGGTTCCGATCTTCGAGACACCCGCACGCGTTGCGATTATTCGCGCTGCGCTCGAACGTGCCGCCATCGGACCGATCGTTGCACCGCGATCGTTCGGGATCGAACCGGTGCGCGCCGTTCACGACGACGGATATCTGACCTATCTTGAGACGATCTACGACCGCTGGGTTGTTGCAGGCGGCGCGCCTGAGGCCGTCATTCCCGGCACACTGGCGGTGCGCTGGATGACCCGACCGCATACTCATCCGCTTGCTGCTCCGGGGTATTATACGTTCGATACATGCGCGCCAATCGTGGCGGGCACCTATGCAGCAGCACGCGCTGCGGCGGATATCGCGCTCACCGGCGCCGATCGATTGCTGGCAGGAGAACGTTGCGTGTATGCGCTCTGCCGCCCACCGGGGCACCATGCCGGACGCGATCTCTGCGGCGGGTACTGTTTTCTGAACAATGCCGCAATTGCTGCCGAATATCTCATCCGCAACGCCGCAGGCGCAACCTGTGCGATCCTCGATATCGATGTTCACCACGGCAATGGCACCCAGCAGATCTTTTACGAACGCAACGATGTGCTGTTCGTGTCGATCCATGCGTCGCCGGATTACCAGTACCCCTTTTTCCTGGGCTATGCTGACGAGCGCGGTGCAGGCGCTGGAGAGGGGTATAATCTGAACCTGCCACTGGCGGCTGGCGTGGGTAACCGCGAGTATCTGTTGGCGCTCGACCAGGCGTTGCGCGCGATTGCGGATTTTGCACCACGTTTCCTGGTGCTCTCGGCAGGGTTCGATACCTTTGCAGGCGATCCGGTCGCCGGGCACGGCGGCGGCTTTGCGCTCAGTATGGCAGTGTATCCGCAGATCGGGCGCCACATCGCTGCGCTCAACCTGCCGACGCTGGTCGTTCAGGAGGGAGGGTACGCTATTGAAGCGCTCGGCGACAACGTCGTCGGGCTGTTGCAGGGTCTTGAGGAGTGATCCGTATGACACGCCTGTTGGGGGGCCGCATTGAGGTGATCTGCGGCTGTATGTTCAGCGGTAAGACCGAAGAACTGATCCGCCGTCTCAACCATGTCCGGCTTGCACGTCAGCGCCTGATCGCCTTTACGCCACGCCGCGATACGCGCTACCGGCTCGGCAGCCTGGTGAGTCACAATGGTCTCTCGGTCGAAGCGCGCGTGATCGACTCGATCCGCGATATTCCGGCGTACCTTGATAGCGATGTCGATGTGGTGGCGGTCGATGAACTGCACCTGCTCGATGATCCGCCCGATGCGGCGCGCGAGGTCTGCCAGCAACTGGCAGACCGTGGCTTGCGGGTCATCGTCGCCGGGCTGGATCAGGACTTTCGCGCGCAGCCGTTCCCGGCAATGGCACAGTTGATGGCAGTGGCTGAACAGGTCGACAAGTTGTACGCAATCTGCGTGCGGTGCGGCGCCTATGCGACCCGTTCCCAACGCCTGATCGACGGCAAACCGGCGCCTGCCGACGCGCCGACGATTGTTGTCGGCGGGCAGGAACTGTACGAAGCGCGCTGCCGTGCCTGCTACGAACCGGCACAGTAAAAATACACCGCAGAGTCGCCGAGTAACTGTGTTGCTTGTCAAGGGGCGCTCGTATGCACAGCCGGATCCCAGGGCTTTTGCTGACGCAATATTGCGCCGAGAATAGTCAGCAGCTTGCGCATCGCAGCGACGATGGCGACCTTGCGCGGCTTGCCAGCTTGACACAGGCGCTGATCGAAGGCGCGCCTGACCAGACGGCGCCGCGTGGCCGCCAGGGTCGCCATGTACAACACGCTGCGCACATCCCTCCTGCCGCCGGAGATATGCCGGGGTTTGTGCTGTGCGCCGCTCTGATTGGCATACGGCGCAACGCCCACAAAGGCCGCCGCTTCCTTGCGATTGATGGTCCCCAGTTCGGGCAGGCGGAGCAGCAGGTTCAGTGCGGTGATCGCGCCGATGCCGGGCACGCTTTCGAGCAGCTCCCGTTTCCGGCGCACCTCGTCGGTGCGCTCCGCCTCGTTGTCGCGTTCCTGCTCAAGCGCACGGATCTCCTGATCCAGCCAATCAATATGCTGCTGGATGCCCGGGCGGAGGTTCGGCGCGGCAGCCGTCAACCGATTGATCTCAGCCGTCCGCATCTGAATCACCTGCTCCCGCCGGACCAGCAGGTCGCGCAAGGATGCGCGCTGCTCGTCCGTCGCTTGGTGGTGCGGCGGGCGCACCCGTTCGGCAAAGCGGGCGAGCAACCGGGCATCCAGGCGGTCGGTCTTCGCCTGGCGTCCTTCCGCGTGCGCCAGGGCGCGCACGCGGCGTGGCTGCACCCGCGCCGTCGGCAAGCCAGCCTGGAGCAGTTGGGCGAACACCATGCGCTCCAGCCCGCCGGTCGCCTCCAGCACAATCAGGGTCGGCTGCAGGCGCTGGAGTCGCGTGACCAGGAGCTGGACACCTTCGTCGGTAGACGGTATCGTCTCGCGTGGCGCGTGCGGGTCGGCGCCAAACGCCACATCCAGCGTCTGTTTGGAGACATCAATGCCGATAAAGAGCGACTCACGGGAAGCCATACACAGAACCTCCTGAGGAAAACGGCGCCAGCCTTGCTAGCATATGCGGGTTTGAGGGCCCAGATAACTGTTCGGCTTGGTCGCGTTGAAGGACACGGCTACCCAACACTCCGCGGCGATCTCGTGAACCTGGCGCAGAACGGTATACCGTGTCCCGTTAGATTATACTAGAGCGCAGAGAACTCCAAAAACCAGGCTGGACGCGATGCGCGGTGAAGAGTACGTTTTGGCAAACCAATCTTTCTCGCTGCGGTGAAATATGTGTGGCAGTCTCAATGTATACTGTATCTCAGCCCCAGTGCTTGCTTTTGCAATGGGTGCATCGGGCAACCCATTGCTAACCGCCACCGACTATCGCCTATCGGCTATCCTGCGAAAGTGTGCAATGTGTGCGTCGGGCAACCCATCGCTGACCAGTATTCAGAAGGTGCTGCTGTGTCACAAACCCACCTGTATCCGCTCATCACCCGTCCGCGCTTTGCGCATCCGATCTGGGGCGGAACGTTCCTTGCCGAATGGCTCGACCTGCCGCCGCCACGCCCCGAACGCCTGGGTGAGATCTGGCTGGTGTACGATACGAATCCGATCATCGAGGGACCGCTGGCAGGGAAGACGCTGGCACAGGTGACCGATACCTTTGGAGCGGCGCTGGTCGGCGAACGCACCATGGCGAGGTATGGCGCCGATTTTCCGCTGCTCGCCAAGTTCATTGATGCAGCGGATCGCCTTTCCATTCAGGTGCATCCTGACGACGCCTATGCGCACACATACGAAGCCGCCACCGGTTTTCACGGCAAAACTGAAGCCTGGCACATCCTGCACGCCACGCAAGGCGCCGATGTTGTGTACGGTCTGGCGCGCTTCAGCAACCGTGCGGAACTCGCTGCGGCGATTGCTGCCGGAGAACTGGAGCCGTTGTTGCACCGATTGCCGGTTGCGCCTGGCGATACCGTCTTCGTGCCAGCGGGGACGTTGCACGCAATCAATGCCGGGATCGTGCTATTCGAGATTCAGCAAAAATCGGATCTCACGTACCGGGTGTACGATTATGGACGAATCGACGCCACAACGGGTCAACCGCGCGCATTGCACATCGACAAAGCGCTCGACGTGACCGACTACGCGCCTGCGCTGCGCGGCGTTGTGCCGCCATTGTCACTGGCAGAAGGGCGCGATCTGCTGGTCGCGTGCGCTTCCTTCGCGCTCGAACGCCTGACGATCGCGGCGCCGGTCGACTATCTGGTCGATCCAGCGACGTTCGAGATTCTGACGATCATTGAGGGGTCCACGACGCTGCGCTGGGATAGCGGCGCCCGCGCTTTGCGGCGTGGTGAGGCAGTTGTCATCCCGGCGTGTCTGGGTGGATACGCCCTCTTGCCGACGGATGACGTGCGGATACTGCGGGCATACGTGCCAGACCTGGATGCGCTACGATACGAATTTGCGCAGCGCGGCGTGGACGCAGGACGAGTGGCGCAGACGGTGGTTGAATGTTGAAGAGGCGAGAGGTGAGGGTTGAACGTTGAACGTTGCGGGTTGAAGGTTGAGGGTGGTAAGGATGAAGGTTGAAAGGTTGAAGGTTGAAGGTTGGAGCGTTGAACGTTGAACGTTGATCGTTGAACCCGGTTCTCAGTTCTCGGTTCTCAGTTCTCAGTTCTCGGTTCTTGGTTCTTGGTTCTCAACGATTATGCTCGTCGAAGATTTCATCAATCGGAGAAAAGCGTCGTGGGAACGCCTGAGCACAATCATTGAACGTTCGCGTCGTGGCGGGTTGGCGGCGCTTGAAGATGAAGAGATCGCCGAGTTAGGACGCCTGTACCGCAGCGCGACGTCGGATCTGGCGATCGCGCGCCGCGATTTTTCCGGGCATCGTGTGGTGGATTACCTCAACGGTCTGGTGGCGCGTGCTCACGCAGAAGTGTATCAGCGACGCGCGGATCGCAGCAGCGGGCTGGTGCGCTACTTCGCCACCGATCTGCCGCGGACATTCCGGGAAACGTGGGTTTACTCGCTTGCGTCGCTGTTGATGTTTTTGATACCGGCGCTGATCGGCTTTTTTGTCACCCTGAACGATCCGCCCTCTGGATCATTGCTGATTCCCGGCGTCGAAGAAGTCATCAACGACATTCGTGCCGGGCGCGAGTGGTGGAAGTCGATCAACGACGACGGGCGCGCCGCATCGGCAGCGCTGATCACCACCAACAACATCCGTGTAGCCATCCTGGCGTTTGCTGGCGGGGTATTGCTCGGTATACTCACGTTGTTCGTGCTGGCGCAGAATGGACTGCTTCTGGGAGTTGTGGCAGGAGCGGCGCAGGCATACGGATTCAGCAGCAATCTGTGGGGATTCGTCGCAGCGCACGGGGTGATCGAACTGAGCGTGATCATCATCGCAGGCGGCGCAGGATTGCAACTCGGGTGGGCAGTCGCCCGTCCAGGATTGATCACCCGGCGCACGGCGCTCGTACTGGCAGCGCGCCGGGCAGTACGTCTGATACTCGGTTGTGCGCTGCTATTGGTCGTTGCAGGTGTGATCGAGGGGTTCATCTCACCGTCGGATTTGCCGCTGACGGTCAAACTGGCGGTCGCGGTTCTCAGCGGGGCGGCGCTGTACGCATACCTCTTGCTGGCAGGACGGGAGCGCAAAAGAGATTAGCGTCCGGCGCCCTTTCGCCGGATGGCATCGTGATCCAGCGCCAGACGTATGCCGGTCTGGAGCGACCCGGTGGTGCGGATGCCTTCCAGACTGACCCCCAACTGCACCAGCGTCTGCGCCACCTGCGGCTTGATGCCGGTCAGGATCACCTGCGCCCCCAGCAGCCGCACCGCCTGTGCGGCGCGCACCAGCGCACTGGCGACCTGCGTATCGACCACCTGCACCCCGGTGATGTCAACAATCGCCACGTCCGCGCGATGGGCGGCGACCCCTTCGAGCAGGGTGTCGATGATCTGCTGCGCCCGCGCGCTGTCGATGGCGCCGACCAGCGGCATAATCACCGCCGTCTCACTGATCGGAATGAGCGGGGTGGAGAGTTCGCGGATGGCGGCGCGCTGCGCCTCGATCACCTGCTGCTGGAGCGCGAAGCGTTCCGCCTCGGCGCGTTTCTGGTCGCTGATGTCGCGCAGGAAGCCGATGAGCCACACCTCGTCGCGCGGAGATCGCTGCGCATACATCGCTGCCGACACCGGCGCAATGCCGCCGTCCCTGCGCTGGATGCGAATGTCGAGCACAACTGCGTTATTGTCCTCCAGACGCGCCAGCGCTGTGCGCACTGCCTGGCGATCATGTTCTACGATGCCATCGAAGGCATTCATGCCGATGAGCTGGTCGCCACAGCCGGTCAACGTCTGATACGCAGTGTTGGCGTAGATAACATTGCCCCTGACATTAGCGACGCCGATGGCATCGGGGGCGTTTTCGACCAGCGCCTCGAACAGGCGCAGCCGCTCCTCACGCCGGAGTTCTTCGGTCAGATCCTCGACAATGACGGTTATCGCCGCCGGTTGTCCGGCATCATCACAGATGAGAAAAGCGTCGATATGCACCGGGATAGCAGCGCCATCGCTGCGGCGCAACGAGATGTTGTCCTGCCAGATGCCATCGTACCTGACTTTCTGCAAGCCCCTGTCCAGCAATGGGAGATCGTACTCGAAATAGAGCGTGCTTATATGCCTGCCGACAAGTGCATGATAGCCAGTCAATGCACAAAATGCAGAATTGACATAGGTGATGACGCCTTCGAGATGAACGATCACAATGCCCTGTGATGCACGCTCGACCGTAGTACGAAATCCTTGAAACTCATTGAAGGCGCCGGTGTGACCGGTTGTACGGAGCATGGCGTTGCCCGTGTGATACGCTTCGAGGCGCATTTCCAATTCGTTGATACGCTGACGCAACGCGGCGTTTTCAGCTTCAAGCCTGGTTATAGTTTCGGATGACATGTTTGTCCCACGTAGTATAAAAATGCCGTTACCGGCATTCACCTGAATACCCCCATCCAGCGATTGAGAAACGTTCCTTCGGCAGGATTGAAGTTCTTTTGTATCATATACAAAGAGAGCACCAGAATGTTACCGGTTCAGTACGAAGTGCAGCATGACGCGTTCGGCTGCAACGGTTTCACTCTTATGAACAACGTGGTATCATCCCCTGAGCGCCACGAGCACGTGAAGGGAGCAACCCGCATGCCAGGACCATTTCCCGGAATGGATCCCTACCTGGAACGCCGCGACCTCTGGCCCGACGTCCATCAGAGCCTGATAACGTATAGCAGAGATGCGCTCCAGCCGCAGATCCGTCCCCGCTATCACGCGCGCATCGGGGAGCGCCTCTATGTCATCCCGCCGCACCGGTCTATCTATCCGGATGTGACCGTCACGCAGCGTCCGCTGGCAGAAGCGCCGGGAGAAGGACGCGACGTGGCGGTGCTGACGGCTGATGCGCCGGTGGTCATCGCCGTCGCGCCGGAAGAGGTGCGCGAGCCGTTCATCGAGATTCTCGACCTGACCCGGGGCGGGCGCGTCGTCACGGTGATCGAGGTGCTCAGCCCCGCCAACAAAACGCCTGGCGAAGGGCACGAAGCGTATCGCCGCAAGCAGGAAGAGACGCTCGCCAGCGACACCCATCTGGTGGAGATCGACCTGTTGCGCCAGGGACTGCCCACGGTGGCGATTCCGCCGCACTATCTGATCCCCTATCAACCGTGGCACTACGTCATCTGCATCAGCCGGGCGGGGCGCCGCGAGCGGTTCGAGGTGTATGTGCGCACGATCCGGCAGCGCCTGCCGCGGATTGCCATTCCGCTGCACCCGCCGGACCCGGACGCCGTCTTAGACGTGCAGGCGGTGTTGGAGCGCTGCTACGAGCACGGCGCCTACAGCGACCTGATCGATTATCGTCTCGATCCCGACGTCGCGCTGCCCGCCGAAGAGGTCGCCTGGGTGGATGCACATCTGCGCCAGCAGGGGCTTCGCCCGTAGCACGGATCTAAAACCTGGACACGACTCGTGGAACCGTGATGATACCTTCGTCACAGCACTGAGGAACAGAAGACTATCAAGGGCGCGTCCCGCCTTCCATCTTCACCGTTCCACGCGCCACGCGGTCAAAACGGCGATGCCGGTGACGACGATCATCAGTACGAAGTGCAGCATGACGCGTTCGGCTGCAACGGTTTCACTCTTATGAACAACGTGGTATCATCCCCTGAGCGCCACGAGCACGTGAAGGGAGCAACCCGCATGCCAGGACCATTTCCCGGAATGGATCCCTACCTGGAACGCCGCGACCTCTGGCCCGACGTCCATCAGCGGCTGATAACGTATAGCGCGGATGCGCTCCAGCCGCAGATCCGTCCCCGCTATCACGCGCGCATCGGGGAGCGCCTCTATGTCATCCCGCCGCACCGGTCTATCTATCCGGATGTGACCGTCACGCAGCGTCCGCTGGCAGAAGCGCCGGGAGAAGGGCGCGACGTGGCGGTGCTGACGGCTGATGCGCCGGTGGTCATCGCCGTCGCGCCGGAAGAGGTGCGCGAGCCGTTCATCGAGATTCTCGACCTGACCCGGGGCGGGCGCGTCGTCACGGTGATCGAGGTGCTCAGCCCCGCCAACAAAACGCCTGGCGAAGGGCACGAAGCGTATCGCCGCAAGCAGGAAGAGACGCTCGCCAGCGACACCCATCTGGTGGAGATCGACCTGTTGCGCCAGGGACTGCCCACGGTGGCGATTCCGCCGCACTATCTGATCCCCTATCAACCGTGGCACTACGTCATCTGCATCAGCCGGGCGGGGCGCCGCGAGCGGTTCGAGGTGTATGTGCGCACGATCCGGCAGCGCCTGCCGCGGATTGCCATTCCGCTGCACCCGCCGGACCCGGACGCCGTCTTAGACGTGCAGGCGGTGTTGGAGCGCTGCTACGAGCACGGCGCCTACAGCGACCTGATCGATTATCGTCTCGATCCCGACGTCGCGCTGCCCGCCGAAGAGGTCGCCTGGGTGGATGCACATCTGCGCCAGCAGGGGCTTCGCCCGTAGCACGGATCTAAAACCTGGACACGACTCGTGGAACCGTGATGATACCTTCGTCACAGCACTGAGGAACAGAAGACTATCAAGGGCGCGTCCCGCCTTCCATCTTCACCGTTCCACGCGCCACGCGGTCAAAACGGCGATGCCGGTGACGACGATCATCAGTACGAAGTGCAGCATGACGCGTTCGGCTGCAACGGTTATGCCGCTTCCTCCTGAGCCGATGATCACGCCGCCAATGCCTGCGCCGAGCGCAGTTCCAAGTTGACTGGCAATCTGCAACGCTGATGATGCGCGGCCCTCGTGACCCTGCGTTGCATTCTGAAGCACCGCAAGGGAAAGAGCCGAGTACGCCAGACCGATGCCGCATCCGGCGATACCCCACGTACCAATACTGAGGAGTGCTGGCATTACTGGAGCGACTGTGGCCGTCGTGGCGCTTATACCGATCAGCATCACCAGCAAGCCGAGGACAGCAATCGAGCCAGGTGGCATGCGTCTGGCGAGACGCGCCTGCATCCATGCGCCAGCAGTCCACGTCAGGGTGGCAGCGGTCAGCGCCAGCCCGGCGGTAACGATGCTCAACCCACGCACGGTCGTAAGCGCCAGCGGGACGAATGCATCGACGCCGAAGAATGCCAGGTTGAGCAGCCCCATTGCCGCGATGGCGGCTGGAAGTCCGGGTGCGGCACGGAGCGTTCCTGCGGGCAGCACCTGACGTAGCGCAATGATTGTCGCAACTGCGCCGAGGGAGAGGAGCGCCACGCCCGTCGGCGGCGCAGCGCTCATCCACCCCAGTCCGCCGATGACCATTCCTGCGCCTGTGGCGAGCACAAGCGCCAGCCTGATCTCACGGTTACGTTGATGATTGCCAGACGTACTATGCTGCGCTGGCGCCAGACGACGCAACGACGGCAGCGCCATGCATGCCGCCAGGATCGGTAGCGGGATCAAGCCGAGAAAGACCCAGCGCCAGCCGATGGTTTCGGTAATAATTCCCGCCACTCCTGGACTAACCATGCCCGGCACAACCCAGGCGCTCGAAATGATCGCCAGCATGCGCGGACGCGCATCCGTCTCATAGCCACGTCCCACGATGATGTAGACCACCGCGCCAATGATGCCGCTACCCAGCCCCTGCACGGCGCGCCCGACAATCAGCAGCGGCATGGTGGGGGCAAGACCGGCGATCAGCAAACCGCCAACAAACAGGCATGTGCCGGCGATAAATGGCGTCGCAATCCCCCGGCGATCCGCCTCTGGTCCCGCGACGGTCGCTGCAACCATGTTTGCCAGCATGAACGCACTGAATGCCCAACCATACCACGCCAGTCCACCCAGGTCTTGCGCCGTGGCCGGCATCGTTGCAGCGACCGCCAGCATCTCGAAGGCGGTTGCGATGATGATCAGCGTCAGACCAACAGTGAGCATACGTCGTCCGGCAACCCAGATGCCTGCCGGTTGCGCGGTCATGGCGTCTTCGATCATGGACATATCGACTCTTTCGATGGCTTGATGATGACCGGCTTCGACTTCAGAGACGTCGCCTGCCGCAATTGCGCCAGTTTGCTTAAACAGAATCGTTCTTTACCGGTGAAGGACAGATGAAGTATACTCTTCCTTGCATTGCGCTGCAATCCGGCTGTTGCTCCCTACAGGTCCTCCCATCTGGAAAAAGAAAGGGTGGGTGCATGAGATCAACGAACCGCCTTTCTCAACGAAAACCGCCAGCATTCGACGCCGCTCCATTATCGCGTATTTCTCGACAGACCGCTTCCCACGCAGCCGCCAGCAACGAACGCGCAGATGCCGCCGATCAGAGCGCCGCCTTCCCAGCCGGTCACTCTTTTGAGTCGTTGCAGATCGAAAGCGATGCGCGTCAGCGCACGGCGCCAGACGAACCGTCTCTCATTGCACCTCTGGTTCTGCCGCGCAATCCAGAGGATGATCTGCGGGAGCGCGCCTCGCGCGCGACGAACTACGACCTGAGTCACGCTGCGATCCATCGCAATAGTCCGCTTGCTGCTGCCAGCGGCGTGGAAGCGTTCGCTCTGTCGCAGGAGATCCACGTTGCGCCGGGGCGGTATCAACCGGAGACGCCCCATGGCGCCCATGTGCTGCTGCACGAACTGGCGCACGTGGCGCAGCAGGGAAACGATAGCGCACGCAATGCAGCCGATCCGCACGAGTATGACACCCTCGAACAGCAAGCCGAAGCCGTGGCGCATCGCGCTGCCGGTCTCGCTCCCTCCGCCTCTTCGACTCATCTGCGCGCACTGTCGCCGCCAACGCCAACATTATTCCCGCAGGCGTTCGACCCGCGGTACCACCGGCAGGCAACGGTTCACGGGCTTGTCGGAACCGGCTTTTCGGCGGAAGAGATCGGTCAGATCTACGCGGCCAACTGGGAACGTGACTTCTCACAGGCGCATCCGGCGCTTGCGAATATCGTGCTGACGTGGAAAGCGATCAAACTGGCAGCCTTCAACCGCGAATCGCTCGATCCGGCAATCGACCGGTTCAACCGGGCAGTCGGCGCGTTGCTTGACATGATCCCCGGTCGCGTCAGCGAACTGGCAAATACTCAATCATACGGGGGATACAATTTCTACGAGCACATGGATAATCCCGCCAGTGAAGCGGCTCTCCAGGGTGATCGCGGGGAAGCCAGGGTGAACCGTGAAGATCTCCTGGTGATCCCGGAGGGCGAACGCATTCCGAAGTACATGATCGACTCGCGGGAATACATCAAGGCGCAACTCTTCCGCGCCGCTCAGTCGTACCGTGGCGATATGCATGGACAGAAAACAGGGCAAACTGCGGAGGCGTTTCGCGATCGCGCAGCCGAACTGGAAGAGCGCATGCCGGGACCGCCTGTGGCGCGCGGAGCGCTGCGTACCACAGCGGTGGCGCAGGAAACCGCGATCCAGGTTGAACATACTCCATTTCAGGAGATCACGTTCGAAGAGGAGGTTATCACTGCACCACGGGGGACCGGCAATGGCGCAGGCGCAGAAGCCGATCTATCGACCAGCGGACCGGCTTTCAACGCCGAGGTGGATCGGCGCTTTTGGGCGCAGACGAACTACAAAGTCAATCAGCGCCTCGATCCGAGCCTGCCGGAGGATCAACCATACATCCAGATATGGTTGCGTATTCGGAATCAGGTGCGCGCCGAGCGTCAGGCGGCGCTGCGTGAGCGCGAAGCGCGGACGATCACCATGCCGGCTGAGACGATTCGGGGTACGGTTCCTCGCGGACCGACCGGACACTGGGGACCTGATGTCGCCGATGCCATGGGGCGGGCGGGTCATGCGCTCGAAGACTTCTTTGCTCACTCGAACTTCGTTGAGTTAGCCATTGGGCAACCGGCGCCGACCCTTCTCTATAATCCCGCGACGGGGAAGGTCGAGCCAGTCCAGGGTCAACTGGGCACAGGGGCGTTCGGCGACAACGACAAACTGCATTCATTGGCGCACAAAATACGGGCAATCGCCGATGAGATCGAAAGCGAAATGCCCCTGGTCAACCGTGTGGCAGGACGCACCACCGTCGATCCAACCCCCGATCAGGTGCATGTCGGGAGCGAGGCGCCGCCTGTGGCACACAGCCACGATGAGCACGAACACGAAGGAGCGCCGGGGTTTCTCGATTGGGTCAGGGCTGTGGGAGGCACGGGGTTGCGGGCGGCAGGTCGCATCATTGGCGGCGGGGTGCTGGGAGGCGCAGCGGCGGGAGCGGTTATCGGAGCGGCGCTTGGAGGCCTGCTCGGCGGTCTTGCGGGAGGGGTCATCGGCGGCATTGCAGGGTTCTTCGCCAGCGGCGGAATGGAAGGGTTGCGCACCCGCATCCGGGAAACATTCCGGGATGTGATTGCCACCCCTCAAGGGATTGCGATGTTGCGGCGGATTGCCGACGTGATTGAACGCATGACCCGTGCCAACGAAGAGGCCGGTTCACACACGGCGCTGGCAAAGGATCAACCCGGTCACGATGACTCGCCGTCGGGACGATTGCGCACCATCAAGTTTGAACTGGCGCAGGAACTTGCCGCTGCTGCGGATCGCATGATCCTGGGCGGGATGCGGGCAGTCTTCGATGTGCCGTCTCCAAAGTCGGCGAATGATCTGCTGAATGATATCTACACGCAACTCGACGCTCTGATCGCGCCGCCGGGCAATCACCCGCTCGATCATCTGATTGAGCATCGCCGGGAGGAGGCGATCCAGGCGCTCGAAGAGTATCAGAGGCACTTGTAAATGGGTGATTTCCCACTCCCATCATCCAGCGAACGCCACGTATAAACGCATCCTTCGGATGCACACCGGTGCGAAGAGGCGCGAAGCACCCAGAGAATACAGCCCCGCGTTGCACGTTCGCGCCTCTGTGCCGGGATCAACAACGGTGTGCAGGCATTGTGCTATAATGTACAATCAATTGATCCATATTGCCGATAGCAATCGGCGACGCCGGACGGAAGCGCTATTTTGTGTCTCACAGCAAGCGCCAATCCAGGCAACAGGAACATCCAGCATATGTCGGTCATACTACGTTCACGGCAGCAGATCGCGCTGATGCGCGCTGCAGGACGGTTGGTGGCAGCGACGTTCGACGCATTGCGTGAGCACGTGCGCCCCGGTGTAACGACCAGAGAACTCGACCGGATAGCAGAACAGTTTGTGCGGAAACACGGCGCGATCCCGGCGTACAAAGGGTATCGCGGCTTTCCTGCCACAATCTGCGTTGCCGTGAACAATGTCATCTGTCACGGCATTCCGGGAAACCAGCGACTGAAGGAAGGGGACATCGTCGGTATCGATATTGGGGTGCGGCTCAATGGCTGGTACGGCGATGCGTGCATCACTCTGCCGGTCGGAACGATCTCCCCTGAAGCGCAGCGGTTGCTTGAGGTCGCCGAAGAAGCGATGTGGCGCGGTATTCGCGCAGCGCGCGGCGGCGCGCACCTGGGGGATATTGGCGCGGCAATCCAGACCTATGCCGAAGCCAACGGCTTTTCGGTGGTGCGTGAATGGACCGGGCACGGCGTCGGGCAACTGTTGCACGAGGAACCGACCGTGCTGCACTATGGCAAACCCGGCTCAGGAATGCGGTTGCGCCCCGGTATGACGTTCACCATCGAGCCGATGATCAACGCTGGCGGTCCGGAAGCAGTGCTGGATAAGACCGATGGATGGACGGTACGCACTGCCGATGGCTCGCTCTCGGCGCAATTCGAGCATACGATTGCGATCACCGAGGGCGAGCCGGAAATTCTGACGCTGCCATAGGCGCTTACCCGTTCTTGCGGCGGTTGCGCAGGAATGGCGGGATGTCCAGGTCGTCGGGGTTGATGCTGGCGCTCTGCGGACGTGCCGGTTGTTGCGGTTGCGGACGCGCCGCTGCGGGCGGTTGTGATTCCGCATACGCCATGTCGCGTTTCGGTTGGGTGGGTTGCTGCTGCGCACCAGACATGTAGATGCGCTTGCGCGCCTCTGCCGGACGGTTGGCGTCGAAACCGGTTGCGATCAGCGTGATCTTCACCTGTCCAGGCGGGAAGGTCGGATCGATCACCGCGCCGAAGATGATGTTCGCTTCCGGGTCAACCGCCTTCGCCACAATGTCCGCCGCTTCGTACACCTCCAGGATGCCCAGGTCTTCGCCGCCGGTGACGTTGAACAGCACGCCCTTCGCCCCGTCGATCGAGACTTCGAGCAGGGGTGAGGCAATCGCTTCGTTGACCGCATCAACCATGCGATTATCGCCGCTGCCGATGCCAAGCGCCATCAGCGCTGACCCCTGACGCGCCATGATGGTTTTCACGTCGGCAAAATCAACGTTGATCAACCCGCGCTGCGTAATCAGGTCCGAAATGCCCTGAATGCCCTGGCGCAGCACGTTGTCTGCCATCTGGAATGCCTGAAGCATTGACGTGTTCTTGCTCGCCGTTTGCAACAGGCGGTCGTTGGGAATGACGATCAGCGTATCGACCATTGGGCGCAGTTGCTCGATCCCCTGTTCGGCAGTCTTGCGGCGGTGGTTGCCCTCGAAACTGAACGGCTTCGTCACCACGCCAACCGTGAGCATCCCCAGGTCCTGCGCGATGCTGGCGATCACCGGCGAGGCGCCGGTGCCCGTACCGCCGCCCATGCCAGCCGTGATGAAGACCATATCGGCGCCCTTGAGCGCCTCGTAGATCTCCTCGGTCGTCTCTTCGGCGGCTTTCTGCCCGATGACCGGGTTGCCACCTGAACCAAGCCCCTTGGTGAGTTTGTCGCCAATGCGAATGCGGGTCGGCGCGCGCGAATGCAGCAATGCCTGCGCATCAGTGTTGATCGTGATAAACTCAACACCGGTCACGCCTTCGTCTACCATGCGATCAACGGCATTCGAACCGCCGCCGCCGACACCAACCACTTTGATGACCGCGAAGTTCTCTGCGGCCTGGCTCAGACTCGCATAATCGATCATTGAATCCTCTCCTTGCATATGGTGATTTATGGCAGAAACTCTTTCAGCCATCGTTTGAATCGTTCGTAGGTCGAGACCCATCCGCCATGCTCAGGCGGTGCGCCGCCGGAATGCAACCCGCTCGCACCGTGGCGCATGCCCCAGCGCAACAATCCGATAGCCGTCGCATACGCCGGGCTGTTGAGCGTATCCGCCAGACCGGTCAGATCGGCGGGTGTGCCGATCCGCACCGGAATGCCGAGCATATCGCGCATCAGTTCGTCGAGGCGCGGCAACTGTGCCGTTCCGCCGGTCAGGACGATGCCCGCCGGCAGGAGACCTTCGTAGCCGCTGCGTCGGATTTCGTTGTAGATCAGTTCGGTCAATTCTTCGGCACGCGCCTGAAGAACCTGGTTCAGCATGCGACGACTGATCTGCTGTCGTTCACCAGGCGCGAAACCTTCCACGTCGATCACGTCATCCGACTCCTCCTCCGTTTCTCCGGCGATCGCGGCGCCGTACTTCAGTTTCAGGTATTCGGCAGTGTTGTGCGGCGTCTGTTGAACGATGACGATATCGTTGGTGAAATGGTTGCCGCCAACAGGAATCACGCTGGTATGCCAGATGCCGCCCTGGGCAAAGACGGCGATATCGGTTGTGCCGCCGCCAATGTCCACCAGTACCACACCGCGGTCTTTGTCATCGGCGCTCAAGACGGCTTCGCCAGCCGCCAGCGGCTGCAGCACCAGATCGTCGATCTCAACGCCGGTCTTCTGCACACTCTTGATCAGGTTCTGGATCGCCATCACTTCGCCGGTGATGATGTGCGTTTCCACCTCGAGGCGAAAGCCAGACATGCCGATCGGATCGCGGATGCCCTCGTTGCCATCGACCACATAGGCGCGCGGAATCACATGAATGACCTCGCGCTGGGTAGGGATCGCCACCGCCTGCGCCGCTTCGACTGCCCGCGCAACATCGTGACGGGTAATTTCATGATCGCTGCGCGCTACTGCAACGACGCCGCGACTGTTGAGCGACTGGATGTGCCGACCAGCAATGCCCACGAATGCAGCATTGATTCGATAGCCGGAGAGTCGTTCGGCTTTCTCGACGCTGGTTGCAATTGCATTGACCGCGTCGTCGATATTGACGACAACTCCTTTATCCAGTCCTTTCGACGGCGTCAGACCGACTCCGAGCACATTGATGCGCCCATTGTCGTAGACCTGCCCCACGATGGTGCAGACCTTGGTCGTGCCGACGTCGATTCCGACGATTGTGCGGTGTGCCATAATCAGCCTCGTTGTGCCTGCGGTTGTGGCGGCGCATCGTTACGATAGTACGGCGTCGCCGGACGCAAATCGAGCCAGGTGTACTCCGTAGGTTCTTGAAGCGTCAGGAAGCGCAGAATCTGTATTTTTTCCTCCAGATGGTCTTTGCGTCCAAAGATAATCGTTCGACCATCGATGGTTGTGATCGTCACGCCGTGTTCCACATCCCAACTGATGCCGGATGGCGTCACGCCAGCTTCCTCTGGCAGGCGCAGCGCCAGGGCGCGAACCAGGTACAGGATGTCGGGATCAATCCGGTCGTTTGGACTGATCGTCCGTCCGCTGCGGTCTTCAATGACCAGCGTTTCGGTCAGGAATGTGGATGCATCAGGTCCCAGCACGCGCCCTTCGGCATCGACGAGATAGCGTGTCTCGCCAACCTGCCAGCGTACATCGGGCTGCCGCTCGTCCAGGTCGATGACCAGCATGTCGGGAAGGATCAGCGTCGCCTGGACGCGCTCGACATAGGCGTTCCGGGCAATACGCGCCTCAACATCATCGGTTTGCACCAGCCAGATCGATGCGCCGGTCACGCCTGCCAGTTCCTCGACATCGGCGGCATCGAGCACCCGGATTCCATTGATCTGCACCGTGCGCACAACGAACTGCGGTGAGACGGCGATGGCAACCAATCCGCCGAGCGATGCCAGAAACAGCACCAGGCTGGCAATCCGACCACTCGCCAGCCAGTCGCCGAACGCGCGGCGCGGTCCTGGCAGTGCGCTGCGCCGGCGATTGCGGCGTGCAGCAATGCGGGCGCGCGTGTTCGGTTGGTTGTACTGAATGTCGTTTCTCATGCCCGCCCTTTCGCGTGTCGTTCGAGCGCCAGATCGATCAGGCGATCCAGGAGATGTGTGTAAGGGAGACCACTCGCATCCCACATCATGGCATACATGCTGACCGGTGTAAAACCGGGCATGGTGTTGATTTCGTTCAGGTACAGATCGCCGGTTTCACGATTGAGCAGAAAATCCACCCGCGCCAGACCCGCGCCGTCGATTGCTTTGAATGCCTGAACGGCAAGCGTGCGCACCTGCGCTGCCAGTTCGAGTGTGATCGGCGCTGGAATGAGAATCTGCGACGATCCGCTCAGATATTTTGCTGCGTAGTCGTACCACTCGCCGGACGGAATGACTTCTCCGGGAACGCTGGCTTCCGGTTCGTCGTTGCCCAGGACACTGACTTCGATCTCGCGCGCGGGGATGCCCTGTTCGACGATAATCCGCCGGTCGTAGGAAGCGGCTTCGGCGATGCCCTGTTCCAGCGTCGCGCGATCGGTCACTTTGCTGACCCCGACGCTTGATCCCAGGTTGGCTGGCTTGACGAACATAGGATAATGCAACCGACTCTCAATCCAGTCGAGCACCCGTTGCGGTTCGTGTTCCCATTCGCGGCGCCGGACGAGCAACCAGGGCAATACCGGCAACCCGGCGCCGGAGAAGGCAACCTTCGTCATCGCCTTGTCCATGCCGACTGCCGATGCCAGGACGCCGCAGCCGACATACGGGACGCCTATCAATTCCAGCAAACCCTGCACCGTTCCATCTTCACCCATCGGACCGTGCAGAACCGGGAAGATCACATCGAGTGTTTTGAGCGGTGAATATTCACCGGCAACGATCAGCGTTCCCGGATCGGTCGTCTCCTGATCGCCGACCCCGGCTGACGCCGTTGTCGTTGCGCTGATCGAACCGCCCGGCAACTTCGACGGATCCGCCTGTACCAGCAGGCGCGCATGCGCATCGGCGGCGATGATCCAGCGCCCCTGTTTGGTGATGCCAATCGGTATGATGTCGTATTTCTCGGGATCGAGACCGTCCATGATCGCGCGCGCCGAGACCAGCGAGACCTCGTGTTCGCCAGACTGACCGCCGAACAGCACGCCAACTCGCACTTTGTGCGTCATCTCTGGTCTTCTCCGTATCAGCACATCGGTTTCATCCAACGATCTGAATTTCCAGTTCGAGTTCAATGCCGCTGATCGCCAGCACCCGTTCGCGCGCCAGGTCGATCAACCGCAGCACATCATCACTCGACGCTCCGCCCAGGTTGATGATATAGTTCGCATGACGCAACGCGATTTCTGCGTTGCCGATGCGCGTTCCTTTCAACCCCGCAGCTTCGATCAGGCGCCCCGCACTGTCACCCGGAGGATTTTTGAACACACTGCCGCAACTCGCGCCCCAGGGCGTCTTGCTGCGCCGCTCGTTCGATGTGCGCTCCATGCGTTGCGCCAGCGCCGTCAGATCATCACGGTGGAGGCGAAATGCCGCCGCCAGCACGATCGGTTGATCCTGCCACCGGATGCCAGCGGCGCGCATTTGCTTAAGGACGCTCGTCCGATAGCCGAAGGCGAAGCGATCAACCGACCACTCCTGGGTTTCGCCACGTACCAGCACCCAGGCGCGGTCGAGGGAGGTCGCAATATCGCTGCCGTAACATCCGGCATTGCCATAGAGCGCACCGCCGATGGTTCCCGGCAACCCTTCCGCCCATTCAAGCCCGGACCACCCCTGACGCGCCAGCCGGCGCGCTGTGCCAGCCATAGGCGCACCGGCTTCGACAATAACGCTCGCTGTGTCGCCATTGGCTTCCAGGCGCACCTCATGCCCGCGAACGCGAATGACCAGCCCATCAAACCCACTATCGCGAACCAGGATATTCGAGCCGCCGCCAAGGATGAAAACAGGCAGGTTGCGCTGTTCCGCCCAGGCGAGGGCGGAAGCCAGATCAGCAGCGCCTGTCGCCTGCACAAAGTATCGCGCTGGTCCGCCAATCCGCCAGGATGTATACGGTGCAAGCGGTTCGTTTTCGAGATAACGCATACGTTTATGCCGTCGTCTGTAGTGAACGAATGCGCATGCGCAGCGCTGCCGCTTCATCAACGTGGCGCAGAGTCTCGCGGATGTGGAGCGCCTCGTTCCAGCGTGCCAGCGCCTGCGTGCGATCTTCCTGAGCGGCATGCAGGTCGCCGAGACGTTCAAGCGCGCGCGTAATGCCAATCCAGTCGCGGTCACGACGCGCCAGGACAAGCGCACGTTCGTAATGTGCAATTGCAATTTGCGGTTGACGCAGTGCGCGTGCGGCATCGCCAAGATGGATGAGCGCAATGCACTGACCGCGCGGATTCTGCGTCAGTTCCTGCAATTCACAGGCGCGCTTGTACGACTCCATCGCCTGTTCGTGACGCCCAAGCCGGCTCAGCACCGCGCCAATAACGGTATACGAGCGCGCCTGACCGACAATATCGTTGATCCGCCGACGTAGTTCGAGACTCTCTTCCGCCGACGCCAGCGCATCGGCAGCTCTGTTTTGATCGAGTAACGTCAGGGCGAGTTTATCCTTCAGTATCGCCTGCCCGATCAGGCTGCCGCGCCCCTGCTCCAGCGCCAGAGCGCGGGTGTAGAACGTGAACGCCTCACGACTCGATCCCAACACCCGATAGACATCACCAATACTGGTGAGCACCCGCGCCAGTTTGAGTTTGTCGTCGCCGGTTTCGTGCTCCTCGCGCGCCAGTTGCAGTTCCTGCAACGCTTCCAGATGCCGCCCCTGCAACTGACGCACCTTCGCCAGATGCAAGCGGGCTTCGGCTTCCAGATCGCTCAGATCGTCGCGGGCAGCGCGATCACGTGCAAGGTTCAGCGCCGCCTCTGCCTGCGTCAGTTGCCCCAATTCCCGATGCATGCGACCGATCCCCAGCAGCGCGCGCGCTTCCGCCTCGGCATTCTTGAGACGTTGCGCCGCCCGCAGCATGCGACGGGCGTATTCGAGACCTTCGCGATACTGACCGCCAAATTCGAGCACCGCAAGCGCCAGGGCGCAGGCGCGCAGTTCGTAGGAGCGCTGCTCCGCAACATCGAGACGCTCGATCAACGCCAGTACCCGCTCGGTCCAGCGGCGCGCACCGCTGAAATCGAGACGCGCAATACGCGTCTCGGCAACCGCCATTGCCGTTTCGACGGCGGCAGCATAGACACCCGCCTGTTCCCAGTGCCAGGTTTGTATCTCGCGCCAGCCTTCGGGTGCGCGTTCGTCGTCGCCATAGCGTGCAGCCAGTTCTTCGGCAACACGACGGTGAAATGCACTTGTGCTTTCGTCTGTCACGCCATGCTCAATTCTGCTGTCGAAGAGTGTCGATGATCAATTCTCCCACGCGATACCCATCGCCGGCGCCCAGGGTCAGCAGCACGTCTCCGGGACGCAAGAGCCCGCCAATGGTTGCCGCTGCCTCGACGACATTCCCCACTGCCTGAACATCGTTGTGCCTGATGCATCCGGCAAGCGCATGGGCAACAGTGCGCGGATCTCCGGTCTCGCGCGCCGGGTACACATCGCCGATCCGCACGACATCTGCGTGATCGAATGCATCTGCCCAGGCATCACGTAACGCCTGTGTGCGCGAGAAGGTATGCGGTTGCAGATAGACGACGAGCCGGCGTTGTGGAAAACGCGCTCGCGCCGCTGCCAGGGTTGCACGCGCTTCTGTCGGATGATGCGCGTAGTCGTCGATGATCGTGATACCGTTCGCCTCGCCTTTGATGTCGAAACGCCGACGTGCTCCACGATAGGCGGCAAGCGCATCCGCAATTGCGTCACGCTCAACCCCCAGAAGGGTTGCGACTGCAATTGCTGCCAGTGCGTTGCGCACATTGTGATCACCGACCAGGCGCATGGTATATGTGCCGTCGAGCCGGGCGCCAAACGTGCGCCGGTCATACCGCCAGAGATCGAAATTGGTCATCGCTCCGTCGTAGCGCACATTCGCCGCCATCCAGTCCATTGGCGCCAGGCGACACGAAGCCGGGTTGCGGGCAATCGCTTCTTCAATGCCATACTGCTGCGCATCAGGGTGATTGGCGACACGCAACGCGCCCGGATCATCGCCACACACGATCAGGCGCTGCGGCTGCGCCACACGTCTGGTAAATAAACGAAATGCCGCTTCGTAATTGTCGGGTGATGGATAGATATCGACGTGATCCCATTCGACATTGGTCATCACCGCCACATCTGGCGTCAGCGCCAGAAACGTTCGGTCGTACTCATCGGCTTCGACCACGAGCGGCGCTGCCGGATCGCCCCACCGCGCGTGTATGCCGAGATCGGGCGTCTCCCCGCCGATCAGAAAACCGGGATTGCCGCCCGCCTGCGTCAACATCAGCGCAATCAGCGCCGTTGTTGTGGTTTTCCCGTGCGTGCCGGCGACTGCCACCACGCGCCGCTGCTGCGACCACTCGCGCCACAGGTCGGCGCGTCGCAGCACCGGGATGCCGCGCGCACGCGCCGCTGACAGTTCGACGTGATCATCCCGCACGGCGGAGGTTGCCACGAGCGCATCGGCGCCTGCGATCCAGGCGGGGTCGTGCCCATCGTGGATCAGCGCGCCGCGTTGTTCGAGTGCTTCGGTGAGCGCGTTGCGCTGCACATCCGACCCGCTGACCGTGTGCCCCTGATCCAGAAGGATATGCGCGATTGCGCTCATTCCCGCGCCAGCAATGCCAATAATGTGATAATGCATGGTTTTCTGCTCAACCGGTTATTTTTTTGGTCCGCCGCCGCCGCCGCCGCCACCGCCGCCGCCGCCGCCATCAACCGCCCAGACACGGTTGAAGCGGATCACCGTCACAATCAGCAGCGTGATAACGAATGCGGTGATGGTCGAAGGAATGATGCCGGTCCAGGTTGGCAAACTATTCAATGCTGTTGCGACAGTTGGCGAAACTTCCACGGTTGGCGCAAACTCTCGCCAGAAGATCGATACGGCGCTGGTCAGCAGAACGGCGGTATACAGACCCGTCAACGCCCCCAGAATACGCAGCGGTCGTTTGCCGCCCCATCCGCCGAGCGGTTTGCCTTTCCATGGGAACGAATATCCGATACCGATGGCAACCAGCGCGATGAAAAGCAGTACCCGCAGCAGGAGTGGCGCTTCGAGATTTTCTGGGATGATCGGACCGAGCGGCGCAACATCGGCAGTACTGCCGCCGGTCAGAAAGGCAGCCAGGCGCGGCAGGTTGCTGTACGTTCGATTGATCAGGTCAACGATGAAATTGCCGCCCTGGACTGACACCACATAGGCAATTGTGGTCAGCAACCCCAGGCTGACAATGTACCGAAACCCCCAGATCCAACCGAGGATGCCAAGCGTCGCAAGGATCGAATAGGTAACGAACGGACCGCTCAGATCGATCGTTATCATGCCGTTTGTCTCCTGATCACCAGCGTCTCCAGCAGGAACGCGAGCTTCTGTGCTGCGTCCGGTTGCGCCAGCGCCCGCGCGCGTTCCGCCATTGCACGACGCTCTTCTGGACAGTTGAGGAGCCGGTAAATTGCGCGAAACAGCGATCCTTTTTCCGTCGTGTCCGCCAATGCTGCATCGCTTACCTTCACCGCCGCGCCGCGCTGCACCAGGTAATCGGCATTCTCGTCCTGGTGAACGTAAGGGTACGGCGCCAGCACTGCCGGTAAGCCGACCGCTGGCAATTCTCCAAGTATCGATGCGCCGCTGCGACAGACCGCGAGATCGGCGGCGACCAGCGCGGCGATCATCGTCGGTGTTGAAGGCAAACCCTCCTGCCCTGATATGTCGGGCGCGCTATGCAAATACTCAAAGAGATGATACCGCTTTTGCAGGTTCTCTGGCAATACCCTGATCGCCGCGCGCAGAAATGTCGCGTCGCCTTCACGACCGCACACATGAATGATTTCCATCAATGGTAACAGCGATGGTAGCAGGGCGGCAATAGCGCGATTGATGCTGCGCGCCCCGCGACTGCCGCCAGCGACGAGCAGTGTCGGCAGGTCGTCGCTCAACCCAAACACCGCGCGGCACGCGCGCCGGTCGGCGTGAAACAATTCCTGCCGCACCGGATAACCGGTCACGATCAGGCGGACTGTCCGGTTCTGCGTTTCCAGTTGGGGCACGGCACGCTCAAAATCCACCGGGGTCAACCCCAGATAGCGCCCGGAGTCCGCCACGCTACAGGCGACCAGGTTTGCCAGGCGCGCCAGCAAACGTACAGCCAGCCCAGGAACAACATCAGGCTGGTAGATCACCGTTGGCACGCACGCCAGCCGCGCTGCGAGAAAGACCGGTACGCACACATATCCACCCGTTCCCAGGATTGCCGCAGGGCGATCACGGGCAATCAGACGGTGCGCTGCTCCGGTTCCACGCGCCAGGGTTATCAGGTTGCGCACCATGGTCAACGGATTCCGCCCCCGCACCGCAGCCGCCGGCAGCGCGTGGAATGGCAGGGCGCTCTCACGCGCCACCAGCGCGGCTTCCATGCCGCCGACACTGCCGACATACAGCGCCGACCAGCGGGTGTGGCGCGACATCGCCCGGTTGCGTCCACCGTCTGTATCAGCGACGACGAATTGCGCCCCATGCGCGTTGAGTGCTGCGGCGACGGCTAACGCCGGATACACGTGCCCGCCCGTTCCGCCACCAACCAGCCAGGCGCGCAAAGGAGGCAGCCCGTCTGGATCGCGCGGTATCCGTGACTGTTTCATCGATCTCACCAGGAGATGGGTTGCCAGCATAACGCGAAATGTTCAGCAGTATGCCAACCGCCGTCATACATACGGTCAATGACGTTCCGCCGTAACTGATGAAGGGCAGGGTCAACCCCGTAAACGGAATAAGGGTCGTCACCACGGCAATGTTGATCAATGCCTGAAAGACCAGCCAGGCGGTGATGCCGGTTGCGAGCAGCGCCGCAAAGGGATCGGACGATCGTCCGGCAATGCGCATCCCGCGGTAGGCGATCACCAGAAAGCAGGTGACGACGAACAGGGTTCCGATCAGACCGAACTCTTCGCCGATAATGGCAAAGATGGCGTCGGTGTGCGCTTCGGGCAACCAGAAGAACTTCTGGCGCGCCTGTCCGATGCCGACGCCGAACAGTCCGCCGCTCGCCAGGGCGTAGAGTGCATGCACCGGTTGATACCCCGCGCCCTGGTAGTGCGCAAACGGATCGATCCAGGCGGCGATCCGCTCCTGCCGGTATGCCGCAATATTGATCAATCCCCAGAATGCGCCACCCGCGACGACTGCCGCTCCAATGACATGGAGCAGGTTTGCACCAGCGGCAAAGTACACAATCCCGGCAATGATCAC
This sequence comes from Roseiflexus sp. RS-1, assembly GCF_000016665.1. Lineage (NCBI taxonomy): Bacteria > Bacillati > Chloroflexota > Chloroflexia > Chloroflexales > Roseiflexaceae > Roseiflexus > Roseiflexus sp. RS-1. Next base: position 4,735,906 of record NC_009523.1, on the reverse strand, counting down.
CAGCACAATCGTCGTTCCGAGGTCGCGCCCCAGCATCACCAGCCCGCACACCACGCCGAGCATCAGCGCAAACGGAACCAGTCCGTAGGTGACGTTGGTCAGTTTCTCGCCACGGCGCGATAGCCAGTCGGCGAAGTAGATCACCAGCGCCAGTTTGGCGATCTCCGATGGTTGCATACTGAACGCACCAATGCGGATCCAGCTGCGTGCGCCGTTGGCTTCGGTCATCGATGCTGGCAGGATCAGCGTCAACAGGAGGAGGAAGAGCGCACCCGCCATCAGATGCACCGAGAAGCGCCGCCAGACGCGGTAATCGACGCATTGCGCCGCAAGTAAGCCAGCCGTGCCGATCAGCGCAGCGATCATCTGCCGCCAGGTGTAGTAGAGTTGATCGCCGGTATCAGCATACGCGCGCATAAACGATGCGCTGTAGACCATGACCAGTCCAAGCGGGATCAGTACCCCGACTGCCGTCAGCAGGGGGTAGTCCGGTTTGCGTTGAAGCATGACTGCCATATGCCACCAGGTATGAATGGGGAACGCCGTGTGACCGCGTTCCTGCGCTACTCCAGATTACAGGAAGACATGGAGGACTGCATCTACGGCGAGAGCGTTTGCAGCGGCGGCGTGATGATCAGCGCCAGCACGACCAGCACCGCCAGCACTGCCATTGTCAGGGGCCATCCAGCGCGCAGACCCAATCGCACGACTGTCGGCGGATAGGAACGCGGGTCGAGCGCAAAACGCGGCGCCAGCAACCATCCGATCACCGCACCGGTCAGCAACCCGCCGATATGTGCATTGTTGTCGATGTAGGGCGATGTAAATCCGAGCGCCAGATTGATCATCACCACGAATATCAGGCTGCCGAGTTGCTGGCGTGCGATGCCGCCCAGCACCGAACGCGCAACGACGTAAAAGGCGATCAACGCGCCAATCAGCCCGAAAATCGCCCCCGACGCGCCAACTGAGGGGTTGGGATTGAACGCATACGACATCACTCCGCCGCCCAGACCGGCAATCAGGTAGAGCGCCAGGAAGCGTTGCGAGCCGAAGATGCGTTCGGCTTCGAAGCCCAGCGAATAGAGCGCAAACGAGTTGAAGAACAGGTGCGCAATGCTGCCATGAAGAAACATTGCGGTCAGAAAACGGTAGTACTGCCCGCCGATAGAAATCGCGGCATTTTCTTTCGCGCCCCAGATCAGAGTCAGTTCGTACACACTCACGACGCCGGCAATACGGATGCCGATCACGTCCAGCAACCAGGGACCAACGAAGACAAGAATGTTGATCGTCAGCAGGATGCGCGCCGCCCAGGGCGTAAACAGCGGAACACGCACGCGCAGCGATGCTGCTTCAGCCTGTTCTGCGGGCGCCGGTTCTTCCGGAGGGCGCCCCGCTGCTTCGAGGTTGCGCAGGATACGCTGATAATCGTTATCGTTATCGCTCACGTGAAACTCTCGACGATGCGGCGAAATGCTTCACCGCGATGAAATTCGTTGCGGAACATGCCAAAACTGGCGCATCCTGGCGAAAGCAGCACAATGTCGCCGGGTGCAGCAATGTGACGGGCTGCGATAACCGCTCGCTCAAAGTCGTCGAATGGTCCGCACACGTCAACCGACGGATCAACCAGACGCAGAGCCCGTTGCAACTTCGGGGTGGCGGTTCCGTCCACCAGCACAACTGCTTTGACGCGCCCGGCAATCTCACGCGCAAGATCATCGAAGGGCAACTGTTTGTCAGCGCCGCCAGCGATCAACACGATTGGATCATCGAAGGTGCGCAGGGCGGCTATCGCTGCTTCGGGCGCTGTTGCTGCGGTGTCGTTGACATAACGCACACCATCAAGTTCACGCACCAGCTCTAACCGATGTTCGACGCCGGGAAACGTCTGCACGGCGCGTCGAATATGATCTGGCGCAACGCCAAAGGAACAGGCTGCCGCAGTTGCCGCAGCAATGTTCCCCAGATTGTGCGTGCCGCGGAGTTGCACGTCGTCGCGGGTGCAGATGACGTGCCTTCCGCCACGATGATCACGCCAGACCAACTCGTCTCCCTGCCAGAAGGCTGCCCGCCCTGCGTGTGCCAGCGCCGGATGGGCGGCGCTGGCGAACCACACAACATCGTCAGGGCGCTGTTCAACCACCGCCATCGCGCGGATGATCGGCGAGTCGGCATTCAGCGCCACCGCATCGCCGGGTCGTTGATGTCGCCAGATCTGCTCCTTTGCCAGAATGTACGCTTCCATCGTCCCGTGCCGGTCCAGGTGATCTGGCGCAATGGTGGTGATACAGGCAATCTTCGGGCTTAGCCCGGCTTCACCCAACCCTTCGAGCGCAAACGACGAGAGTTCCAGCACCACGGGGGTCGTGGCGGTGATCGTGGGCAGCTGTTCGAGCGCCGAAATGCGCAGATTGCCAGCGATCACGGTATCCGGAAACTGCTCGCGCAGCATAGCGCCGAGCAGGAGGGTTGTTGTCGTTTTGCCCTTGGTGCCGGTAACGCCGAGGATGGGTCCGGGGCAGAGCCGGAAGAAGATGGTCATCTCCATTTCGATAGTTGCGCCAGCCGCCCGCGCAATCTGGAGGTAGCGGGAGTTGGGCGGCACTGCCGGGTTGCGGACTACAATCTCCGCCCGGCGAAAATCATCGTCACGGTGTTCGCCCAACACGAAACGGATTGGCAGACCGGCGAGCGCATCGAGCGACGCGCGCAGGTCATCGGGTCCGCGCAGATCGGTGACCGTCACATCGGCGCCTTGCAAGGCGAGGAATCGTGCCACGCCTGTTCCGCCGCCGTGAACGCCAAGCCCCATAACCAGCGCGCGCTTGCCTGCCAGTTGCATACTGTTTTACCGCTCCACCGTCACCGCCGGACGTTCGACCGTCATCCGCGCCCGTTGCGCATCATTGATCGTCAGCGCCAGCGATATGCCGACCAGCGCCGCCACCATGCCTACCAGCACGAAGCGCTGCATCACCTGCGTTTCGCTCCAGCCGAGCAGTTCAAAGTGGTTGTGCAGCGGCGACATTTTGAACACCCGACGTCCAACGCCGGTGCGCCGTTTCGTCCATTTGAAATAGCCAACCTGGATGATGACCGAGAGCGCTTCGGCGACGAACACCAGACCGACGACCGGCAACAGCAGCCACTGCTGCGACTGAAGGGCAATCACGCCCAGCACCGCCCCCAGTGAGAGCGAACCCAGATCACCCATGAACACCTGCGCCGGATGCGCGTTGTACCACAGAAATGCCGCACACGCACCGACGAGCGTGAAGCAGAACGCCATCAGGTTGATGAACTCGCCGTTCAGGAAGGTGATCACCCCATAGGCAGCGAATGCCAGCGTCAGATTCCAGCCTGCCAGACTATCGAGACCATCGGTAAGGTTCACCGCATTGCTCGTACCGACAATGATCAGCATGGCAAACGGAATGAACCACAGACCGATGTCGAACTGCCCGACAAACGGAACGCGCACCTGCCCAAAGTTTGCCAGACCGAACGGCGGCGGCAGGTAGAGCGCCAGCGCAGCGCCAAAGGAGATCAGCAGCATCAACGCCATTTTGGTGTGCGGCGTAAACCCATAGGTCTTCGATCGACTCCCAACCAGCGACATATAATCATCAATTGCGCCGAGGATGGCAAACGCAACCAGGACTGCAAGCGGCAGCAGGATCGACCAGCGATCGATCAGGTTGAACGCCACGGTCAGAACGATGACCGGCAGCAGGATGATGATCCCGCCCATCGTTGGCGTACCGGTTTTGACCAGGTGACTCTGCGGTCCTTCGAGGCGAATCTGCTTACCAATCCGATGGCGGCGCAGGAAGCGGATCCAGTATCCGCCCGTTGCGAGGGTCAGGATAAAGGCGGCTGCCGCCAGCAGCAGCGCTCGTGCCATATCCTGCACCAGTAATGCCTGGAGCGTTTCGCGCACGTGTGTCTCCTCTACGTCATTGCTCTCCGGGATGATGGATATCGACCCAACAGAGCGATGGAGCGTCACGGACGACGCTGCTGCAATCGCGCCACAATACTCTCCATCAGCATACCGCGCGACCCCTTGATCAACACGATATCGCCGGGCGCCAGGCAGGACATCGCCAGGTCTGCCGCTTCATCGTTATCGTCCACGCTCCACACCTGGTCGGGCGCCATACCTGCCTGAAGCGCCTCATCGGCGATCCAGCGCGCCCGCCGTCCAACCGTGATCAGAAACCGGGCAACTTCGGCAACACGCGCTCCAACCCTGCGGTGTGCCTCTTCTTCGACGCTTCCCAATTCGAGCATATCGCCCAGAATGGCGATGCGCCGCCCTTCGAGTTCCGCCAGCAGGTTGAGCGCCGCCAGCATCGAGGCTGGCGATGCATTGTATGTATCGTCGATCAGCGTTGTCTGATTGACGCCGGGCACAGCCAGAAGCCTGAGTTGGGCGCTTTCGTCGCGCAGCCCGGCAATAATCGCTTCCCACTCCATGCCGAGCAGCAACCCGGCGGACGCCGCAGCGAGCGCCGTATGAACGCTGTGCCGTCCCAGCAACGGGAGCGTCAGATAGAAAGCGTCACCCTGATAATGCACCCGAAAACTGATCCCCTGCAACCCACGACTTTCGATCGAATCCGCCCAGAGATCCGCTGCCGGGTCGAGACCATAGAAGAATGGGCGGGCGCGCGTCACCTCCGCCATTGCGCGCACCCGCAGGTCATCGATGTTGAGGATTGCAAACCCATCGTCGGGCAGCGCCTGCGGCAACTCGCTTTTGGCGCGTTGGATCGCTTCGATGCTCCCCATCCGCTCAAGGTGCGAAGGTCCGACATTGGTCACGATTCCGAGGCGTGGCCGGGCAAGAGCCGCCAGATGCGCGATCTCACCCGGACCGTACATGCCCATTTCCAGCACTGCCACCTGATGGTCGGCGGTCAGTTTGAGCAGCACGATGGGCAATGACGCCTCGCTGTTGTAACTTCTTGGACTTTTTAAGGTGCGAAAGCTGCGCTGGAGCACGCTGGCAGTCACCTCTTTCGTCGAGGTTTTACCCACGCTTCCGGTGACGCCGATCACGACGGGGTGATACTTCCCCCGGTGATAGGCTGCCAGTCGGTTCAGCGCCGCCTGCGGATCATCGACAGCGATCAGCAGCACACTATCGGGTGTCGCCTGTTCGAGTCCTTCTCCGGTGACCGGATCGATCACCGCATAAGGACGTTCGAGCGACAGGTTCGACAGTTTGTCGCGGCGCACCAGGGCGCCGCGTGCACCACGCGCTGCCGCGTCCGCCAGAAACTCGTGGCCATCGACCCGCTCGCCGCGCAGGGCGACGAACAGGCACTCCGACGTCGCCTGCCGCGAATCGATCACCGCTTCGCTGAAGGCGACCTGCATCAGTGCGGGCGGCAGCGACGGCTTGCGCCGATCCGCTTCCGCCTGCACGCCACGCAGCACTTCGTCCAGTTGCAACACCGCCGTGCCCTTCATTGATCACAGGAACCAATCCGGCGGCATTGTAACATAACCTGATTCGACCGGAAACAACGGCGCAGCATGCTTCCTGCGCCTACCGGTTGAGACGCCCGCCCACCGTCTGCCCTGGATCGACCAGTCCCATATCGGGGGCGATCCGTGCATACTGGAGCAGTTGCGTCGCTATCGACTGGAAGAGCGGGATCGCGGTGCGCACCGCCCAGTAATCATCGCGCGGGCGGTCAACTTTCACCAGAATGGCGAAACGTGCATGCTCGGCTGGCGCAAGCCCGGCGACCGATCCAATCGTCGCATCGGCGACATACCCGCCGCGTCCGTCCGGGATCGACGATGTGCCGGTCTTGGCGCATACTTCATAGCCGGGCACGAGCCATGTATCACGGTAGTGACCGGTCATGCCCGCCCAGACAACCGGTGCATAATGGTTGGCGGATTTCACCAGCATGCGGCGCACCGTCCATGCCACTCCCGGCTCGATCGGTTGCCCGATCTGTTTGGGCTGGGTAATGACGCAATCATCGCCGCGACAGCGCCGTTCGACCACGTATGGGCGCATGAGTTTGCCATCGTTGCCGATCGCAGCCACCATGCGCACCAGTTGAAGCGGCGTCACGGCAATCCCCTGACCATATCCGTTGGTATCGAGCACCAGCGGACTCCAGCCCTGTCGCGCTGGCGTCTGCACCATGCCCGCCGCTTCACCGGCAATGTCGATACCGGTGGGACGTCCAAAACCGAACTCGTTCAGCATCGCGTAGAAGCGATCGGCGCCGATCAGTTCCGCGAGTTGCAGCGCACCGACATTGCTCGAGTAGTAGAGCACCTTTTCCGGGTTGACAGGACCGTTCCCCGCCCCGTTCCAGTTCGACAGCCGCCATCCATAGCGATAGACGCTACCGGGATCATCGACGACCGTATCAGCGGTAAACGCGCGCGTCTGCAACCCGGCGGCAACCGTAAAGATCTTGAAGGTCGAACCCGGCTCGTACTGCGTCCCGACAGCCGGGTTCAGGTTGTACATTTCCGGTGCGTACTCGACATAGCGGTTCGGATCGAATGTCGGATAACTGGCCATGCCAAGGATCGCGCCGGTGCGCGGGTCCATCACGATCACCACGCCGCCGTCGGCGTTGTGGTCATCGACCGCTTTTTTCAGTTCGGTCTCGATAATGTGCTGCACGGTGGGATCGATGGTCAACTGGAGATCGACGCCCGGTGTAGCCGGTTGAACTTCCTGCGGCGCGATCCAGATCGGGTTGCGCTGCGAGTCGACTTCCGCCGTAATGACGCCGGTGCTGCCGCGCAGCAGGGTATCGTAGTACCCTTCGATGCCGCTGATGCCGACATGCTCGAAATTGACTGCGCCGACCACGTGGGCGGCGAAGGTCTGTTGCGGGTAGACGCGGCGCGGTTCGTACTGGAGCAGCAGTCCAGGTTCGTCGAGCGCTATGATGCGTTCGGCGATCTCCGGTTCGAGCCAGCGTTTGATACGCACCTGATAGCGCGATGTGTTCTGCATCGCTGCCAGAATGTCGGGCGACGGAACGCCCAGCAGACCGGAAAGGGTCAGCGCCAGGCGCGGCGCCTGCTTCTGATCGATCAGCGACGGTACGACATACAGACTCTGGAGATCGACATCGAGCGCCAGGACGTTTCCTTTGCTGTCGCGAATAACGCCGCGCGGCGCAGGGATCGGCAGGCTTTGGTACACCTCGGCGCGCGCCATCTCTGCCAGCGTGCGTCCGCCAACCCGCACCTGCCCGGTCTGAATGCTGCCCAGATGCACCGCCACGCGCACAATGATCAGCACAGCGATCAGCAGGATCAGGTTCAGCCGCCAGCGACTGATCGTGATCGGACGGATCGGTGTGGCGCTGCGTCGCGCTGGCGTGCGATTGACAACCGTGCTGCGCGTGGTGCGGACAGCCATACGACGTTCCTTCTATGGGTTCAGCAGCACGCCATCATGCAACGGCGATTCACGGTCAGCGGTTGTGCCGATGGTGATATACCGCGCCTGTTCCGGTCGCATCGGGCGAAGGTTCATCCGGAGCGCACGGCGCTCGATGTCGGCGAGCGACTGAGCGCGCGCCAGACGCAAACGCAGATTACTCTGCTCGCGCAGCAACAGCGTTTGCTGACGCTGCAACTGAGCGACTGCGTGCCCCTGGGTCGCCAGATGCCCGGTTTGCGCAAGCGTCAACCCGCTCATCAACGCCAGCCACAGTGCGGCGGCGATCAACCGTCGCCCGCCGTCGAGCCGTAGATAGCGCGCGAGTTCAATGCGCCGCTCTTTCGCTTCGCGGATCGTTGGATAGAGCGGTTTGAGTGTGACAGCCATCGACATCCCCTCTTTCCCTCAATCGTGCACCGGAACAGCATGCATTCTGTGTTACGACACCCGTTCCGCTACTCGCAACCTGGCGCTGCGACTGCGCGGGTTGGCGCGTTGTTCTTCAATACTGGCTTCGACCGGCTTGCGTGTGATGATATGCAGACGCCCGGCTTGCGCTTCGGCGCGCAGCGTGTGCTTCACAATCCGATCCTCCAGCGAGTGAAATGCAATGATTGCCATTCTCCCGCCTGGCGCCAGCAGGTCGATAATCTGCGGCAATGCCGCTTCCAGGCTTGCCAGTTCGTTGTTGACCGCAATCCGCAACGCCTGAAATGTGCGCGTCGCCGGATGAATTCTGCCGCGCTGCCCGCCCAGCGCCCGAGTGACGATCGCCGCCAGTTCATCGGTGGTCGTCACCGGTTTGCGCTGCCGCGCTTCGACAATTGCGCGTGCGATGCGGCGCGAACCGCGTTCCTCGCCATAGCGAAAGATCAGGTCGGCAAGTTCCTGTTCCGGCAGGTTGTTGACCAGATGCGCTGCCGTCACCGGCGCGTCGGGATCAAGCCGCATGTCGAGCGGAGCGTGCGCCTGAAACGAAAATCCCCGCTCTGGCGTGTCGAGTTGATACGATGAGACCCCCAGATCGAGCACCACACCCTCCACCTGCACAAAACCGGATGTCGCTGCCAGTTGTCCGATCTCCCGAAAGCTGCCGCGCACAAGCGTCACCCGATCACCGTATGGCGCCAGTCGCGCCGCTGCCGCAGCCAGCGCCGCCGGGTCACAGTCAATCCCCAGCAGACGACCGTCGGGCGACGATGCCTCCAGGATCGCCGCAGCATGACCGCCGCCGCCGACCGTTCCATCGATATATCGACCGCCAGGGCGCGGCAACAGCCCGGCGACCACCTCTGCAAGCAATACTGGTGTGTGATGGTATTCCAAGAACCAGGAACCAGGAACCGAGAACTGAGAACTAAAACCAGGTTCAACGTTCAAAACTCAACCTTCAACCCTCAACCTTCAACGCTTCAACCTTCACCTTCTAACGTTCAACCTTCAACCTTCAACCCTTCAAAACCGCAACTCCGCCAGTTTCTGCGCGAACAGGCTCGCATTTGCATCCATAGCGCTCAACACATTCTGCCAGCGACGCGGCGCCCAGATCTCGAAGTGCCGGTTCAGACCGGCGATGATCGCCTGATCGCCGAGTTCGGCAAACTCACGCAGGTTCTGCGGAATAAGAATGCGTCCCTGCCGGTCGAGCGTCATGTCGGCGGCGCCCGAAAACAACATGCGCTGCAACTGGCGTGTCTCTTCGCTGCCAATCGGCAGACTGCTCACCTGGCGCGCCAGTTCTTCCCAGACGCTGCGCGGGAATCCCATCAAACATTTATCAAAACCGCGCGTGATTACCACCCCCTCGTTGAGTGCATCTCGAAACCGGGCCGGTATCGCCAGACGACCCTTGTCATCGATGGTATGTTCATATTCACCCAGAAACACAATTGTTCGCCTGAACTAACCGGTTGATGATGCGATTAGCCTGCCAATCGTGCTGCACGTCGTGAATTGCACTCAAGCACATTTCAAAATAGAACATTTGTTTTCAATCCACAACCCACGGAACATCACATTTCCCCACTTTGCCCCACATTTCCCCACCTGACGGTGATTATATACCACTTATTCCCACATATCAAGCAGAATATGCACGATCTGCAAAACTTCGTCGCCTACGATCGCATGTCGTTATCGGTGTTGTTCGCCAGAACGCGGCGGCGCCCTGACCACCTCGTGCTTTACCAATGCCGGGTCTGGACCTGCAGGTCGGCGCGCAATTCATCCAGGTCTGTCTGGCGATTGAAGCAGTGTCTGGACTGTTCCGGGTGTATCTCCGGCTTGACAGGCGCACCAGTTTGAGTTATTATCAAAAGCGATAACGATATTAATCCAGCAAACGTCGGAAAGGGAAAGATCGAAAACGCCCATACCGACACGCAACATCAGTCATCGAGGCATCTATGCACACACGTCTTCAACACATCATCCTCATCATTGGTCTGTTCTCGCTGTCTGGTTTTGTTTTGTCCGCCATAGGGGCGCGCGCTGCAGAACCGCCATCCACCATTCCGCCGAATGTCGTCGGCGGCACACCGGTTGCACCGGGGGATTACCCATGGCTCGTCGGGTTGCTCAATGCCAGCGTGCAGGATGAGGCTGCCGTCTTCTGCGGCGGTGCGCTGATCGACGACGGCGCTCCGACCGCCAGTTCCCAATGGGTGCTTACGGCAGCGCACTGTCTGGTTATTAACGGTGAGGTTGTGTCGCCGTCAGCGATCGAGGTGCTTGCCGGTCAGCCTGATTTGACGCAGGTTCAGCCGGAACAACGGCATCCGGTTGCAGACATTATTGTGCATCCGCTTTATATCTACGGATATGCGCCTGTCAACGATATTGCGTTGCTCCGCCTGGCTGCACCGGTGAACGTGGGGAACACCCTGCCTGTCGCCACTCCCGCTGATGCTGCATTCTTTGCACCCGGCGTCGATGCGCAGATCGCCGGGTGGGGCAATCTCCTGCCGCAGACCGGCGTTCAGCAACCGGACATTGCACACAAGGCGGTCGTCAAGATCGTGGATGACGCCACATGCAATGCGCGGTATGATCGCGCGCTGGGTAGTGAGCATCTCTGCGCGGGCAATATGCCGGATGGCGGCGTTGACACCTGTCAGGGCGACAGCGGCGGTCCGCTTATGGTAGTGAAAGGCAGCACCCTGATCCACGCCGGTATTGTCAGTTTTGGTCAGGGGTGCGCCTGGCCCCATTTCCCCGGCGTTTATGCGCGCACAGCAACCTATGCTGGCTGGATCAATGCGGTCATCAACGACCAACCGCACGTTGATGTCATACAGGAGGGTCCGTATCCTATCTGGCCCGGTGAGGATGTTCCCGACCCCACGTTGTTCCATATCTCGACTGCTGCGCCAGGCGAGCCGTTTACGTATACGCTACGGGTCGCCAACACCGGTATGCAGGTCCTCGATACGCTGACCATTACTGCCACATTGCCCGGCGGCGCCAGTCTGATCGCCATTAACGACGGTGGAATCGTCGCAGATCCTGTTATCACCTGGACTGCGACCGATCTGGCGCCCGGCGAGGTGATCGAGCGCTCGTATGTCGTCTCTGCCACCACAAGCGTCACGACCGGTCCGTATGGGGTGATGGCGATCAGCGGCTCAACAACGGTAACGTCGTCCGGGCGTTTGCCGATCACGACGCTGATCAATACACCGCGGCTGCACCTTCGCACATTTGCTGAATCAGAGGTGGAAGTCGGATCGGTCTTTGGACAACTCTTCCTGCTGGTCAATTTTGGGCAGGGTAATGGAGCGGGCGTGACAACGCCCATAGATGTGCGCGCAAAGATTCCCCCTGGCGCCGGCATTGTGGCTATCAATAGTGGATCGATCGTTGGCGACGAGGCGCGCTGGCAGATTTCAGGGTTAAGCGGGGGGGGTTCCGTGTTTCTGGGTATGGATGTGCGCGCCGGAGCTGTTGGCAGCGTCTTCCGCATCACCGATTACCGGGCGCAGATCGGCAGTGCGACACCCACTCTCGGCGCAACCGCAAGCCAGACAGTCGTCAACGAAGCACGCCGTTATCTCCCCCTGATAGCCCGCTGAACCTGGCGGTGACAGAGCGGCGCTGCAAACCAGCGCCGCTCCATGTCATCGTGCTATTCGAGAGTGGTGCGGGCAATCGGGGCGGAGACAGCTCAGTACAGGCGCACCTTGTAACCCACCGTCTTCAGCAGTTCGCTGGCAATGACATACCGCTGAATTTCGTTGGTGCCTTCGTAGATGCGGAAGACGCGCGCATCGCGGTACATGCGCTCAAGCGGCAGTTCGCGCGAGAAGCCCATGCCGCCGTGGATCTGGATGGCTTCGTCGAGGATCCATGCCAGCGAGTCGGTGCAGTACAGTTTGACGATGCTTGACTCGAGTCGCGCGGTTTCGCCGCGATCCACCTTCTTCGCGCAATCGTACACGATCTGCTCCATCGTGTAGATTTTTACCGCCATGTCGGCCAGTTTGAACTGGATCGCCTGAAAATCGGCGATTGGGCGACCAAACTGCTGCCGTTCGACAGCGTACTTGAGCGACAGTTCATACGCTTCCTTCGCTGCGCCAAGACAGGCGGCGCCCAACCCACAGCGCCCGATGTCGAGCGTCTGGAGCGCGAGCGCATACCCGCGCCCGACTTCGCCGAGCACGTTTGACGCCGGCACGCGACAATCTTCGAAGAAGATCGAAGCGGTATGCGATGCGCGCAATCCCATCTTCGGCTCGACTTTGCCGACCTTGAAACCGGGGAAGTCCTTCTCAACAATGAACGCGGTAATGCCGCGCGGACCGGCGCCCGGATCGGTGCTGGCAAAGACAACGATCACATCAGCGAACGAGCCGTTGGTGATCCACATCTTGCTGCCGTTGAGCACCCAGAAATCGCCATCGCGCACGGCGGTGGTGCGAATATGGGCGGCGTCGCTGCCAGCGTTCGGTTCGGTCAATGCCCACGCGCCCCACTTGCGACCTTCGATCAGCGGGCGCAGGTAGCGCTCCTTCTGGTCTGGCGTCCCCGCGAGATGGATCGACATCGAACAGAGCTGGACATGCGCACCCAGGATCGTTCCTGTCGATGCGCATTTGCGGTTTATTTCTTCGAGCAGGACGCAGTACCCCGTAATCCCGGCATCGGAACCGCCGTATGCTTCGGGAAAGGGAACGCCAAGCAGACCAAGATCGGCGGCTTTACGCAACATCTCGAACGGAACCCGCTCTTCTTCGTCGATCTCGCGGGCGATCGGGGCGATCTCCTTGTTGGCAAACTCGCGGACGGTCTGTCGCAACAACCGGAGATCTTCGGGAAGTTCATACTCCATCGTGTGGTCTCCCTTCTACCTGTGCCTTTTTTTCATTATAACACGTTGCAGCATGGGGATGCCTGCGCCAGCGCTCCTTCTGCTTTTGCCCATACTGCGATCTTCAGGGTACAATAATCATTCAGTCATGTTCATTGACGAAAGAAGATAGATCATATGCCCGATCAACAGATTCATCTTGCAGTCACCGGCATGACCTGCGCATCCTGTTCGGCGCGCGTCGCAAAGGCGCTGAAGAAGGCGCCTGGCGTTACTGAAGCGACGGTCAACCTGGCGAGCGAACAGGCGGAAGTGCGCTTCGACCCGGCGTTGGTGACGCCGGATCGCCTGGTTGCAGCAGTTGAGGAAGCCGGGTACGGGGTGATTACCGAGCACATCGATATTCCAATCACTGGTATGACCTGCGCATCGTGCGCGGCGCGGATCGAGAAGGCGCTGCGCAGGGTTCCCGGCGTGATCGAGGCAACGGTCAATCTGGCGAGTGAACGCGCAACGGTGCTGTTCTCGCCGTCCGATGCGGGATGGAGCGACCTGGTTGCCGCCATCGAACGCGCCGGTTATGGCGTGATCGATGAACGCAGCACAGCCGCATCCGGTGAAGACAGCGAAGCCGCAGCGCGCGCGCGCGAACTGGCAGTGCGTCGCCGCACGCTCACGGTCGCAGTGGTGTTGACCACCCCGCTCTTCCTGCTGTCGATGGGGCGCGATTTTGGACTGATCGCTCCCTGGTTGATCGGCGCGGGGGCGGACATGGCGCGCTCGATGAGCGGACCGATCCACGCGATGATGGAACACATCGCTGCGCGCGACGATCTGCTCAACTGGCTGTTTCTTTTCCTTGCCACGCCGGTGCAGTTCTATGCCGGGCGCGATTTCTATATCCATGCCTGGAAGGCGTTGAAGAACCGCACCGCGACGATGGACACCCTGATCGCGGTCGGATCGTCGGCGGCATACTTCTACAGCCTGGCGCTCATGCTCACCGGTCTGGCGGGGCATGTCTACTTCGAGACGGCAGCCGTCATCATCACCCTGATCCTGGTCGGCAAATATCTGGAAGCGCGTGCAAAGAGTCAGACCGGTGCGGCGATCAGGGCGCTGATCGGGTTGCAACCGAAGACGGCGCGCGTGGTGCGTGGCGGACAGGAAGTGGACATCCCTGCCGCCGATGTGCGTCGCGGCGAGATCGTCATCGTGCGTCCCGGCGAGAAGATACCGGTCGATGGGATTGTCATCTCCGGCGCGTCTGCGGTTGACGAAAGTATGATCACCGGGGAGAGCATGCCGGTGGAAAAGCGCGAAGGCGATACCGTCATCGGCGCGACGCTGAATCGCAGCGGGAGTTTCCAGATGCGCGCAACGCGCGTCGGCAAAGAGACGGCGCTGGCGCAGATCATTGCGCTGGTGCAGCAGGCGCAGGGAAGCCGCGCGCCGGTGCAGCGCCTGGTCGATCAGGTGTCTGCCGTCTTTGTGCCTGTTGTTCTGGTGATTGCGCTGGTCACATTTCTCGCCTGGTTCTTTATCGGCGGGACGGGCTTTACCCAGGCGATGATCTTTGCCGTGGCAGTGCTGGTGATTGCCTGCCCCTGCGCGCTGGGGCTGGCGACGCCGACTGCCATTATGGTGGGAGTAGGCACAGGCGCCGCGCACGGCATTCTGATCAAAAATGCCGAAAGCCTGGAGCGCGCCGGGAAGGTTCAGGCAGTTGCGCTCGATAAAACCGGAACGATCACGGTCGGAAAGCCGTCGGTTACCGACGTTCTACCGCTTTCGGGTGCGACGGTTGCCAGCAACGCACCGGCACTCCGATTGAATGCAAGTGATCGCCAGGAAACGCTGCGTCCGGTTCCGTTCAACCACGGCGCAGACCCGGCTTCGTTCGCCACCAACGGCGACCCTCTTCCGACAGACGATGCACAGCGCAACGATCTGCTGCGATGGGCGGCAAGCGCCGAGGTGCGCAGCGAACATCCGCTTGGCGAGGCAATCGTTCGTGCGGCACGGGAAGCCGGTATCCCGCTGGCTCAACCCCAACGCTTCGAAGCCGTTGCAGGGCAGGGAGTGATTGCCACCGTTGAAGGGCGCAGCGTGGCAGTCGGCAACCTGGCGCTTCTGCGCGAACGCGGCATCGATCCATCGACATTCGACAGCGACGTGACACGCCTGCAAGACGAGGGAAAAACCGTCATGCTCGTCGCCATCGATGGCGTGGTACAGGGGATCATTGCCGTCGCCGATACGATCAAGCCGACCTCGCACGCAGCAGTCGAGGCATTGCACCGTCAGGGGATTGATATGTGGCTGATCACCGGCGACAATCGCCGGACAGCGGAAGCGATCGCCCGTCAGGCAGGCATCGATCCGTCGCGGATCTACGCCGGGGTACGCCCGGAAGACAAGGCGCGCATCGTTCATGAATTACAGCAAGGACGCCGGATTGTGGCGATGGTTGGTGATGGCATCAACGACGCACCGGCGCTGGCGCAGGCTGATGTTGGCATTGCGATCGGCAGCGGCGCCGATGTGGCGATGGAGACTGCTGACATTACGCTTATGCACGGTGATCTGCGCGGTGTGGCGCAGGCAATCGATCTCAGCAAACGCACCTTGCGCACGATTCGCTGGAACCTGTTCTGGGCGTTCATATATAACATCGCCCTGATCCCGATTGCTGCCGGCGCGCTCTACCCGCTGACCGGGTGGCAACTGAGTCCCATGCTGGCTGCTGCCGCAATGGCGTGCAGTTCGGTCTTCGTGGTGACCAACTCGCTCAGGCTGCGGCGGGCGCTGGGGGTTGTAAGGGTTGAACGTTGAAGGATGGGAGAAGGCAAGTTCATTCTACGAGTAAGGAAAATACAGATTGACCCGCAACGCGGAATCGCTCATTCACCATCAACCGATCCATGCGGTTGGCGCAGTCGCCTACCGGTATGACGCGCGGAATCGTCTTCAAATCCTGTTGATCAAGAAACGTCGGGGCTACTGGACATTACCGAAGGGCAAGGTCGCTCCAACTGAAGACGATGCTTCTGCGTTGCTGCGCGAACTATGGGAAGAGACCGATCTAACGGGCGTCGTCGAGGATCAGGTGGCGCAGGTCATGTATATCACGCCACGACGACGGTTGCCACGGCGTAAAATTGTGACATACTATCTCGTGCAGGTGGCGCCGGACGCCATCGCCACACCAGGAGGGCGCTCCGGCGAGATCATTGAGCGTGTGCGCTGGGTTACCCCCGCGGCAGCGCTCCGCCGGGTCAAACGAAAGCGCATTCGTGACATCATCGCCTGCGCTCGAAATGTGCTGCGCAGGCGTTCGCAGAATCACGGAGCAGCAGATCGATGATCGCATCGATTCGCGGAATACTCATCGCAGTCGCAGCGGATCATGTCGTTGTGGAGACCGGCGGCATCGGATGGATGATCTACGCGCCGCGCCCGGTGATCGCTGCGCTTGGTGACATCGGCGCTACGGTACGCCTGTTCACCTATCTACTGGTGCGCGAAGATTCGCTCACCCTCTATGGCTTTGAAACTGTCGAACAACGGCAGTTATTCGAGACACTGCTCAGTGTGACCGGCGTTGGTCCACAGGCGGCGCTCAACCTTCTCTCGTCGGGAACCACCGATGAACTGCGGTTGGCGATTGCAACCGGCGATGTGACGCGGCTGGCGCGCACGCCGCGCATCGGCAAGAAACTGGCAGAGCGGTTGGTGCTGGAGTTGAAAGGGAAAATCAACGTCAAGGGGCTGCCGACCGGCGCCGCAGTCACTCCGGCAGTCGCGGCGGCGAACGCCGAGTTGAGCGAGGCGCTGATCAGTCTGGGATTTACCGACGCAGAAGCGGCAGCCGCGATTGCAGCGCTCCCATCGGACGCCCCGCCTGACCTTGAAGAGCGTGTGCGGCTGGCATTGCGCTATTTTAGCGCATCATAAAATGACCCTGGATGACGAGATGTCATCGTGTGACGCAGGACTGAAGAAGGATTGACCCTCCTTTCCGCGTTCGCTACAATACTCGACCGGATAACGAAACACGACAGTGCGCACGAAATCCAGACTGGAAATTCGTCACTCCACTCCGGGCACTGCAATGAATGCTGCTGATCCCCCGCAATCGACGCACGTTGTACGGCGCATCATACTCAGTTTCACCCTGACAATCGGCCTGATCGCCGTCATTGCATTGATCTCCTACGGCTGGACACAACTCCTCTTTGCCGCTGAACGGGAGCGTGTGGATCTGGTTGTCGCCAGCACGCGACAACACGCCCTGTCACAGCGTATCGCACTGTCGGCTGAGCGCCTGATGGATACGTCTGACCCGGAAGATACTGCCCGGGCGCGCGTGGCGCTGAGCGAAGCAATCGATGAGATGACGCAGCAGCATCAGAACCTGATCCGCGCTGTCGCATCGCTGCCGTCTGATGACCCACATGCACAGGCGATCCGTCGTCTCTATTTCGATCCGCCGACGGCGCTCGACGCGCGCGTGCAGGAGTATCTGGAGCATGCGCAGCGCCTGCACGACGATCAGAACCCGCAACGCTCCGATCTGCTGGCGATCCGGCAGGCAGCGCTGAACGATCTGCCGCACCTCTTCGACACGGCAACCCGTCTGTACAGCGACGAGCGTCGCACCCTTTTGTCCACAATGGATGCCATGCATGCCGTCGTCTTTGGCATCGTGCTGATAGTGCTGATGCTGGAAGGCGTCTTCATCGTGCGACCGATGGTGCGACAGACGCAGCAGTACATCGCGCAGCGCGACGAAAGTGAAGCGCGCCTGCGCGCGCGCGAAAAAGTGACGCGCGCCCTGTACGATATAACCTCAACCACGCAGATGGATCATCTTCAGAAGGTGCAGGCGTTGCTTGCCATGGGATGCGACTACTTCCGCATGACTACCGGCATGCTCACCCGGATCGACGGTGAAGAACTGGAGGTCGTTGCAGCGCATCAACCTCCTGAGCACCTGGCGCCCGGTCAGCGCTTTGCGCGCGCCGACAGTTACTGCACCGCCGTTCTGGAATCCTGCACGCCGGTTGGCATCAACCACGCCGGACAATCTGCCTGGCGCGATCATCGCTGCTACGCGCTTCAGCGCATGGAAGCATACATCGGCGCACCGGTGCGGATGCGGGGCGTGACGGTCGGCACCCTTTGCTTTGCCAGCGCCACATCCCGTCAGACGCCATTCACGGATGGAGACTACGATCTGATTCGCCTTATGGCGCAATGGATCGGTAGTGAACAAGAACGCTTGCAAACCGAAGCCGCGCTGCGCGAGAGCGAGGAGCGCTTCGCTCTGCTTGCAAGCGTCACCACCGAAGGGGTTATTATCAGTGAGCAGGGGATCATTGTTGACGCAAACGCGGCTGCCAGCACGCTGCTCGGTTGCCCGCTCGAACAACTGCGCGGCAGATCGGTGTTCGAATTCACAACTCCTGAAGGGCGAGAAAAAGTCGCTCACGCGCTTGCCACCGGCTATGATTGTCCCTATGAGGTGCTTGCCCGCCGCATTGATGGAACCCTCTTTCCCGCCGAGGTAACCGGACGGAACATCCCCTACCATGGACGGACGGCGCGCGTGACGACTATCCGCGACATGTCGCGGCAGCGTCTGGCGGAAGCCGCTCTGCGCGCCAGTGAAGAACGCTTCCGCCAGTTAGCAGAGAATGTCAACCAGGTCTTCTGGATCTGTACCCCGGCGCTTGATCAGATTCTGTATGTCAATCCAGCGTATGAACGCATCTGGGGACGATCCTGCGACAGTCTGTATGCGCAACCGGCGTCGTTGTTCGAGGCGATTGTTCTGGAGGATCGCGAGCGCGTTCTTGCACTCCACAATGCAGAATATCACCGTGGATACAGTATCGAATTCCAGATTCGGCGGGATGATGGTCAGCCACGCTGGATTCTGACCCGCGCTTTCCCGGTGATGAACGAAGCAGGGGTCATCTATCGCATTGCAGCTATCTCGGAGGATGTGACCGGGCGCAGGCAGGCGGAGGAAGAACTGCGTGCGACACTGGCAGCGCTCGAAGCGCAATACCAGGCAGCAGATCGCGCCCAGAGCGAGATGCGCGCAATTCTCGACGCTTCCAGCGAAGCGATCGCACTGCTGGCGCCTGATGGTACGTTCCTGACGGTCAATCGCCGTTTCTTCGACATGTTCGGCACGACCGCAGAACAGGCGCTCGGACATCGCCTGTCAGATATGCGCGCTGCCATCCGGTGGATCTTTGACGATGCCGACGAATTGTACGTTCGCATGTGCCACGCCCTTCAGGACACTCAGACTATCTTCCGCGAACGGGTGTCGCAGCGCAAACCACAGCAGCGCGAACTGGCGATCTTTTCTTCGCCGGTGTGGACGGCCAACCAGACGCACCTTGGACGCCTTTTCGTCTTTCGCGATGTCACGCACGAACGCGCTGTCGAGCGGATGAAATCTGAATTCGTGGCGATGGTGTCGCACGAGTTGCGCACACCGCTGACCTCGATCAAAGGGTATGTGGATATGCTGCTCGACGGCGATGCCGGACCGCTTGCCGATGAGCACCAGGAACTTCTGCGCATTGTCAAATCGAACGCCGATAGACTGCTGCTGCTGATCAACGATCTGCTCGACATGTCGCGGATCGAAGCAGGGAAACTGTCGCTCCACCGCATCCCGCTCGATCTCCGCCCGCTCATCCGACAGGTCGCCGCCACGATGCGACCACATCTCGACGCGAAACAGCAACGCCTGACCCTCGATCTGCCGGAGACTCCACCGGATGGTTCAGCTCCGCTCATCGCAGGCGATGCAGCGCGTTTCCATCAGATTCTGACCAATCTTCTCTCCAACGCAATCAAGTATACTCCTCCAAATGGCGAGATGACGATCCGCCTGACGGCAGAACCACCCTGGCTCTGCATCACCGTCCAGGATACCGGCATCGGCATGACGCCCGAAGAACAGGACCATATTTTCGACCGCTTCTACCGCGCACGCAACCGCGCAACTCGTGAAACCGGCGGAACAGGACTCGGTCTGGCAATCACCCGTTCTCTCGTTGAACTGCATGATGGGCGCATCACCGTCGAAAGCCAGCCGGGGAAAGGTTCGACATTCCGTGTCTATGTTCCGCTGTTGGAGTATGCGGATCAGCACGACAACGCCCTGACGGCAGCGTGGACCGATGGAGAGGAAGAGCGTGATGGATGAACCGTTGCTATGGGTTGATACCGGCGCGCAACCGGTGCGACGCATCCTGGTGGTTGATGATGACCCGGACATCAATCGTCTGCTGCGCGCTCGCCTGACAGCGCGCGGGTATGAGGTGTCCACGGCTGCGAGCGGTGAAGAGGCGCTGGAACTCCTGTCAGAAACACCTGCCGATATTGTGTTTCTCGATATTTCCCTGCCCGGCATCAGCGGTTTGCACACACTGGAAGAAGTGCGTCGGCGCGGATTGGATACCGCCGTCATTATGACTACCGCCTTTGGCTCGGAGCAGATCGCAGTCGAGGCATTGCGTCAGGGCGCCAACGACTATCTGCGCAAACCGTTCGAGTCAGACGAGTTTCGCCGCGTGCTGGAACGCACCGTGCAGCGGCTCGAACTTGAGCGCCAGAACCGGGTGCTGCGCCAGCACCTGGAAGCGCATCACCGCCGTTTGAAGAGCGAACTGGCGCGCGCCGCCGAGGTGCAGGCGCGGTTATTGCCGCAAACAGCGCCAGCATTGTCCGGGTTTCAACTTGCCGCCGAATGCATCCCCGCCCGTGATGTCGGCGGCGACTTTTACGACTGGCAGCAACCTCAGCCGCATCTGCTCAGTTTCTGGCTCTGTGATGTTATGGGGAAGGGGCTTGATGCTGCGCTCCTCATGGCGACGGTGCGCGCTGTTATGCGCGCAGTTGTGCGCCATAGCCCGCCCGCCGAGGCAATGCGTTACGTGACCCATGCGCTCATCGATGACCTGGTGCAGTCAGGACGATTCGTCACCCTCTTCCTGGCGCAACTCGATACCCGCAGCGGACGCCTCGCCTCGATCGATGCCGGGCACGGGTTAGCCTTTGTGCGACGCGCTGACGGAACGGTCGAGACGCTCGATGACCGGCGAGGTCTGCCGCTTGGCGTACTTCCCGATGAGCAGTATGATCAGCGCGAAACAGTGCTCGCTCCGGGGGATGCTCTGATCGTCTACAGTGATGGGCTGGTCGATGCGCGCGTCGATCTCGATCTGACGCCGCATGTTCTTGCGCGTCATCTCCACGGCGCAACCAGTGCACTTGCGATGCTCGACCGCCTGGTGACGCTGCTGGCGCCGGTGCAGACGCCGCCCGACGATATGACACTGCTGGTAGTGTATCGGAAAACTGATCAGGGATGAGACGCTTCGCTTATTAACTACAACGTCACGACGTACCTTCGGTATAAATACGAGAAACCAATGTACTTCTCCTGTTACCATCACCGCATCTGTACACGCGTGAGCCTGGCATGGGCGCTTCTGTTCCTGGGCGCCCTTGTGATGAGCGCTGATCCCTCCAGCGCTGCGGCTGCGGCACGATTGCCGTCTGAACCAGGGACGTATCGCTTCACCGATCTCGGTTACGGCGACCGGACGGCGCGAACGATGTATGGCGGTCTGGATTATTTCTTTCCGGTTCCCGCCGGTGAAGAACCGCTCGAAGGCGCGCGCCTGGAACTGATCTACAGCCACTCGCCGCTGCTGCTGCCGGAACGCTCGACCATGACCATCATCGTCAATGGTCTGTCGGTGCAGAGCGTCCGACTGACGCCAGAAACCCGGACGAGGGCATCATTGACCGTGCCGCTGCCGCCAGACATGTTCGGCGGCGAGGGGTTCTTTGTGCAGGTACGTTTTCAGATGCGCCTGACCCGCGACGAGTGTGAGGAGACCCGCAATCCGGCGTTGTGGGCGACCATCCACGGCGACTCGCTCCTCGTGCTGCCGACGCGACCGGTCAGGACATACCGCCTGGAGCATCTTGACCGCCTGTTCCGCCCCCCGCCCGATGATCGTCCACCGCTGACGCTGGTTATCCCGCCATCACCATCGCCTGAAGAACTGGAAGCCGCAGGGCTGATTGCGTTTCAGTTGGGACGCTGGGCGGCTGCCGTTCGCGCCGACCCGCGTCTCGTCGTTGCGACGACCGTGACCGATACAGCCAGCATCGTTGTTGGAAGTGCGCCTGCACTGGCAGGGATGCTGCCATGGGGCGCCATCGATTGGAACGGAACTGCGGTGACTATCAACGGTATTGCCATCCCGACAGATCACGGCGCCCTTGCGCTGGCGAACGACGGAACGCCGCGCCTCCTCGTCACCGGCGCAACCCCGGCGGCAGTCCGCCTTGCTGCACGTACTCTCGTCGCGCCGGAACGACGCGCCCTGCTGGATGGTGCGTATGTAGCAATCACCGACGCGCCCGTCTCTACAGCGACGCCGGCGCCCTGGGTGAATGGCGCGGCCAGTTTCGCTCAACTCAATGTCCCGGAGCGGGTTGTGAACGGTCCTGGTGAGCACCGCATCGACCTGGCGTTCACCCGCCCCGCCGGGTGGCGTTTACGCGACGGCAGCACTCTGACGCTCGACATGGAAGTGACCCCGGCAGTGCGCCGTGAAACGTCCTGGATTGCCGCCAGCGTCAATGGCATCGATCTGGGAGCGCAGCCGCTGCGGTTCGACACGGATCGCCCTCAGCGGTATTCGTTCGCCCTGCCCGCCGATCTGCTCACCACAACCCTCGACGGCAGACCGATACGCACCCTCGACCTGACTGTGCGCCTGTTCCTCGATCCGCCAGAGGAGGGGTGCGTTGTCGTCGATGGCAATAGTCTGCGCGCGACGTTGCTCCCCACCTCGGCGTGGCGTCTGCCGCACGATGTCATTTCGACGCTCGATCTCGGTCGGTTTCCCACACCCATGCTGAGCATCGATTCCCGTCTGCCGCTGACCGTGGTGTTGCCGCAACAACCCAACACAGCGGAGTATGCCACAGCGTTGCGCCTGATAGCGGCATCAGGTCGATGGGCGGACACCGACAGCGTTCCGGCGCCACGACTGATCACCGCTGATCGTCTGGAAGAGCGCAATGGGCGGCATCTCGTCCTGATCGGCAGCGCGGAACGCAATCCTATCAGCGCCGAAGCGATAGCCCGCCAACCGGATCGTCTGGCGCCACCCCAGGCAGTCGTCTACCGTCCCGACGACAACCGGCAATGTCGCCTGCTACTCACCTCTTCGCCCTGGCAACGCGACGCTGCGTTGCTCCTGATCGACGGTGCAACGCCGGACGATCTGATCATCGGGATTGCTGCATTTGAACGCCGTGAAACCATCGAGCGTCTGCGCGGTCCGCTTGCGCTGATCCGCACCGATGCGCCGCCCCAGAACAGCGCTGGCGCATCAGATATCGCTCCCCCGCCGATCAGTCTCACGCCGCAGATCGAAACACCGCTGCTGGAGCGCTTGCCCGGCTGGCAGATCGCAGGCGCCGTGTTGCTCGGCGCGTTTTTGAGCGCACTTGGTATTCTGCTGACTATTCAGGTGCGGCGACGAATCCGACGGAAAACGCCATGAATCGTTTCGTCCAGAAACTGCTGCCTGAAGACCCCGATCTGCGCGCAGAATTGCGCCTGGGGTTGCTGCGCGTGCTCGTTGCCGCCAATCTGCTCCTCGGCTTCCTGTATCTGAGCTGGCGCTACACCGCAACGATCAATTGGGCCGCCTGGCCCATCGCCATCGGTCTGGTGATTGCCGAAACATACAGTTATATCGACGCATGGCTGTTTGGGCTGACCCTCTGGAAACTGAAGCAGCGCGGCGAACCGCCGCCACCGCCGCCCAACGCAACCGTCGATGTCTTCATCACCTGCTACAACGAACCGGTCGAGATCGTGCGCGAAACGGCGATCGCTGCACGCGATATTCGTTACCCGCACCGCACCTACCTGCTCGACGACGGCAATTCGCCAGCGATGCGGGCAATGGCAAAAGAGATCGGCATCGGGTATCTGGTGCGCTCCGAGGAATGGAAAGGAAAACAGCGTCACGCCAAGGCAGGCAACCTGAATAACGCCCTCTGCCACACCAATGGCGAATTCGTGCTGGTGCTGGACGCCGATCAGATTCCATCACCCCATATCCTTGATCGCACGCTTGGATACTTTGCTGATGAGCGTGTGGCGCTGGTGCAAACACCCCAATGGTTCTACAACGTTCCCCCGGACGACCCGCTCGGCAGTCAGGCGCCGCTCTTCTATGGTCCGATCATGCAGGGGAAAGATGGCTGGAACGCTGCGTTCTTCTGCGGATCGAACGCCGTCCTGCGCCGCGAGGCGCTCATGCAGATCGGCATCGCCAATTATGTGCGTGACCTGGAACTGCGGGTGCAGCGCGCCCTGCGCACCGCCGATACCCTGCTGCACAAGGCTGCGCAGCAGGTGAAAACCAACGGGAACCAGGCGCTTCAGGCGGCCATTGACGAATTGCATGCCGCGGTGCGCACGAGTCGTCGCATGTTGCGTGAGGGACACCCCATCCAGGAAGTCACCTGGTACTTCCAGCAACGCGCCGCCGCCGCCGCGCGCCCGATCGTCGCCGACGACCTGGCGCGCCTGCGCGACGAACTGACGACCATTCCAGGACTCGAAGGGGATGATGATCTCACGACCACGCTGAGCCGATCGCTCGACGACGAAGCGATCCTGCACACGCTGACGACGCGCGAACGCTCGCCGCTGGCAGCCATCGCCACCGTGCGCGAGTTGCTGCTGGCAGTCGATATCGACCGCGCCGATGAAGCGCAACCGGTGATGCCGCTGGCAACGATCTCGGTGACCGAAGACATGGCGACGGCGATGCGCCTGCACGCCGCAGGGTGGCGTTCCGTCTACCATCACGAAATCCTGGCGCGCGGTCTGGCGCCGGAGGATCTCCGCTCGGCGCTTCAGCAACGTCTCCGCTGGGCGCAGGGAACGATCCAGGTGATGCTGCGCGAAAATCCGCTTTTCATACCGGGATTGCGCTGGGGACAGCGCCTGATGTACTTTGCCACCATGTGGAGTTATCTTTCCGGTTTTTTCAGCGTCATCTACCTGTCCGCGCCGATCTTCTACCTGATCTTTGGCATGCTGCCGGTGCGCACGCAGGCGGACGAGTTTTTCTGGCGCCTCGTGCCCTACCTGATCACAAACGAACTGGTCTTCGCAGCGGCTGGCTGGAAACTGCCCACCTGGCGCGGAAGGCAGTACAGTCTGGCGCTCTTCCCACTCTGGATCCAGGCGGTCATCAGCGCCATCGGCAATGTGTACGCCGGACGACCGCTTGGTTTTGTGGTGACGCCGAAAGTGCGACAGGGAGGCGCACCGCTCTGGGGCGTATTGCGCCTGGTGCGGATCCAGCTCAT
Organism: Roseiflexus sp. RS-1; assembly: GCF_000016665.1. NCBI lineage: Bacteria > Bacillati > Chloroflexota > Chloroflexia > Chloroflexales > Roseiflexaceae > Roseiflexus > Roseiflexus sp. RS-1. Next base: position 4,710,707 of record NC_009523.1, on the reverse strand, counting down.
CACCATGGCGCTCCTGGCGCTGGCTGCCGTCTGGGGATTGACGCGACTGGCGTTGGGCTGGCAGATTGAAGGCGTTCCAACACTGGTCAATGTCTTCTGGATCGGGTATGATTTGCTTATGTTGAGCGTGGTGATCGACGCGGCGCTCTATCAACCGGACGAACAGGAACAATCGATGCCGGTGGCTGCGTCGGCAGCATAGCGGTGCCTGATATGGCGGATTCCTCTCATAATCGGTGCTGGGGGTAACGTGATGAAAACCAGCCGTAGAGATTTTTTCTCTGTGAGCTCTACGCCTTTGCGGTGAAATATTTGCAGGAGACCCGAATCATGATACTCCAGAGCGAACAGGGCGATGATGGGGTCACAATCGTGCGTATGGAAGGTCGCCTGGATCTGCTGACAGCTGCCGATGTCAAGCGTGATCTCGCCGACCTGGTTGCCGATGGTCGGCGACGGCTGATTTTCGACCTGGAACGGGTCAGTTTTGTGGACAGTTCCGGGCTTGGCGCGCTGATCAGCGGCTTGAAGGCTGCGCGACAGGTGGGCGGCGATCTGCGGATCGCGCGCGCCAATGAGCAGATTCGCACATTGCTGAAATTGACGACCCTTGAGCGGGTGTTGCGACCCTACGAAACTATCGAGGAGGCTCGCGCTGGCTACACCTCGATCGCTGCTGATTGAAGCACAGGTTGCCACACAGACGATGGCAGAGGGTCTCGATGCCATGCACCATCTGCTGGCACGCTTCTGGGAAGACGCAGCACGCATCGACTGTCTGCCCTCTGAAACGTGGCGACACCTGTTCACGACGGCGCTGGCGGAGGTTGTGGCGAATGGTTTGCGCCATGCGTATGCCCCCGAGACGCCTGAGCGCCCGTTGCGGTTGCGGCTGCGCCTTTTTCCGGATCGCGTCGAGGCGCTCCTGATCGATCAGGGCGAGCCGTACCGTTCAGCGCCCTGCACCACGAACCTGCCCGATGATAGTGTTGACATCGCCGACCTGCCGGAGAGCGGGTACGGATTGAGCATCGCGTATGCAGCGCTCGATGTAGTACGCTACCATCGCACGCGCGGCGGGTACAACTGCTGGAAACTGGTCAAAAAGTTGCAGCAGAAGCAGTAAGGCGATGGCTTTATTGCGACACGGCGGCAGGTGAGGCATCCTGAATCTTGATTTACCACACACAGTGGTATATACTTGCGACGGTATGCGTTTGCGCCACCGTCACGATCATGCACACAAAGGAGGCTTCCAGATGGCTAACACGCAGACCCGTCGCGCCGCTTCAGACTCTCGTCCGCCAGACTCATCGTCCACTGCGATCGCCGCACCGCACCGATCCAGAAGTTTGTTTGGCGGGTGGAGCCGTCAGGTTCGTTCGCAGGCAGAGAGCAAGCCGCAGTCGCGCGGTTCGCGTCTGACGTCCTTCTGGAAGGCATTGATCATCACATCATTTGTGATCAACATTGTGCTGCTGGCAGTGGTGCTGTTGCTCGTCGGGTTCATTGTGCAATGGCGACAGCAGATCACATCGACCGCCGTGCTCGGACAGGGGTTTGCCGCCGATAATGTCGCCGAACTGCGCAGCATCGTCGCCGGATTGCAGGGCGCGACGATTCGCACCACAATCCCGCTCGATCAACCGCTGCCGTTGAAAGGCGCCGGCGTGATCGTGCCGGTCGATCAGCAGACGACGGTAACCCTGGTCGAACCGGTACCGTTGCAGTTGAGCGGCGCCGACATCGATCTTGGCAACGGCAACCGGCTGCGCGCCAACAATATCCGTCTGACGCTGCCTGCGGGCACGCCGCTGCGCATTGCGCTGAAGATGGATATTCCGCTCGATGACGTCACCATTCCGGTGCGCCTCAACGTACCGGTTGAAATACCGCTCAAGGACACCGAACTCGGTCCACAATTCCAGCGTCTGGGATGGCTGGTGGATCGCCTGGTCGGTCCCCTTGCGCCGGTGTTGGGACTCGACCCGATTCCGCCTGCGCCGCCAGCGCCACGCTATCAACCATCATCGCAACCATGACGGCACATAAACTTGTTCTCTGGGATATTGACGGCACGCTGCTCTACAGTGGCGGCGTTGCAGGCGAAGCGATGCGCGCCGCAATGACGCGCGTCTATGGTCGTCCATCCGACAATGAACGGCGCTCCTACGCTGGCAAAACGGATCAGCAGATCATCCTTGAGACCTTCCCGGAACGTTCACCGGAGGAACTGCTCAGTCGGCTTGATGAGTTTACCGCCGCCTACCTGGACATTCTGAGCGCGTGGGAAGACGCATTTCGCACCCGTGGGCGCGTCCTGGAGGGCGCAATTGAAATCTTGCAACAACTGCGTGCCGGGGGGGTTGTCCAGTCATTGCTGACCGGGAATCTTGCGCCGGTAGCGCGCCTCAAACTGCGCATGATGAGTCTGGTTGAGTTTTTCGACTTCGAGAGCGGCGCATACGGCAGCGACAGTCCGCGCCGCACGGATCTTCCCTTGATCGCGGCAGAGCGCGCTGCCCGACGCTATGGACGTGTCTTCGCCGGACCCGACATTGTTATTGTTGGAGACACGCCAAACGACATTGCATGCGCGCGCGCTGTCGGTGCGCGCGCCGTGGCGGTTGCAACCGGTCCGTTTGGCGTCGAAGAACTGCGCACGCACGCCCCCGATGTGGTGCTCCCCGATCTCACCGATACCGGCGCTGCGCTGACAGCCATACTTGCTCAGTGAAGCAACGGCTTCAGGTGCATTTCCGGCTGACGCTGCGGCAGCGCAATCATTGCCCGGAGTCGGGGCACGGCATGCCGTGCCCCGACATCTCCATCGCTACGGCGGCGGGGCATGCCGTGCCCCGACATCTCCATCGCTACAGCGGCGGGGCATTGCCGCAATCCGGCGCCGCAGCGATCACGATGCGATCCCGTCATGCCGCATCCGGGTGCACCGGCGCACCGCCGCGTTAGCATCACGAACGGGAGCGCCGACGGCGCGGCAGCGGGTTGCATGGCCTGTCTCGATGACCATCCCCTGGGGTGCGGCCCAGGGACGTCGGCGCGCAGCAAGCCCCGCAGGGGCTTCCTCTCAAATGTAGAGTTTTTGGGAGAGGTGAGCGATGTTCTGCATTCCCGTGCGCCTTTGCCCCTCATCCCCCCTGCCCCCTTCTCCCACAAGGGGAGAAGGGGGAGTTTGGGCGTCCTGATGGCTGAAACAAGAGATGGCACGCAGGGGCTTGCCGAAAAATCTACCCCTGTGAGGCAGAGGCTTCCCCGTCCTCAGGGAGGGCTGATGGTCTTTGAGGAAATAATCCGCCATAGCCCGCGCAGGCGGGCTTTGCATTCCATAGCCGAGGGCTTCAGCCCCACGGCAAGGGCGCATACCAGATGTATTTCTCAATCTCCATGAGCCCGACAGCGCGCGGCGCATACCGGATTTATAGCAATTCTCAGATATGTTGACCCTTGTCCGGGTCTGCCGCATCGCGCGAGGCGCCCGCTTCCGGCAGAGCGTAGACCGAAATGTATTTCGGTCACCGTGTTGGGAGCGCGATTCTGGGAGTGTTCAACCCTGTCCAATTGGTTCAACCTCTATGGGAACTGCTATAGTTCTCAATCTCCATGAGCTCGACGACAAGGGCGAATACCGGATTACAGCAAGGGCGAATACCGGATTACAGCATTTCTCAGATACATTGACACCGTTCATATCTGCCGTGTCGCGCGCGACGCCCGTTTCCGGCAGAGCGTAGACCGAAATTCATTTCGGTCGCCTTGTGGGGTGCGCTATTCCCAGGAGCGTTTAACCTGTCCATCAGGTTCAAACTTTGTGAGAACTGCTATAAATGCTCAATCTCCATGGGCCCGACGGATAGTGCAGTATACCGGGTTTATAGCAGTTCTCAGATACGCTGAACCCTTGACTGGATTTCTGGAGCGTTCCATCTTCGCCTCCGGCGGGCTGATGGACTTTGAATAAATAATCCGGTATAGCCCGCGCAGGCGGGCTTTGCCCTGGTTAGCCGAGGGCTTCAGCCCCACGGCTAGCGCAGTATAGCGGATTTAATTTTCAATCTCCATAATCCCTGGCTGAGGTCGGGCAAGCCCTGCGGGCTGGATCAACCCCGGTCCCCCCGGAATACGGCAAGGATAACCGAAACGCCAGCCCCACAGGGGCTTCTATGCGCTCAGGGAGGGCTTGAGCCCGCACGTGCCGCAGTCGTCTGAGGAGGTTCAACCTCTATGAGAACTGCTATAATGCTCAATCTCCATGAGCCCCACGGCAAGAGGCAAATACCGGTCTATATTCTCAATCTTTCTTTATAAGCCCCGCTGTAGCCCAAGAAAGCTCTGCGGGACAGCATCGTCATTCCACATCCGCGTGCGCTGGCGCGCAGCCTGTTCAGCAGATAACGGCTCTGCATCATGTTTCATTCTCAATCGAAACGACTATGCCGGATTCGGTATGGCAGTCACCCGATGGGCGCAGGCGGCGACCTCGAACCAACAACGAAACCGCCCCCCTGGATACCCAGAGGGGCGGCGACCGACGAGAACGAACCGATACTAGCGGGTCAGACCACTGTTGATCTGGCTGAAGACCTGGCTGACGCGGCTGCCGAGCAGGGTGAGAATACCGATGACGACGATGGCGATCAGCACGAGGATGAGCGCGTACTCAACCAGACCCTGGCCTTCTTCCCTGGCGAAGAAACTGCGAACCATTGCGAAACCTCCTTAGAAATTGGGTCGAACTAAATGAACCACGTCTATAGTATAGATATTCGATCCCTGATTCTCAATAGGCTATCAGTCCCAAAAAAAAGACGGTACTCTGTGAATACTTTCTTAGGAAACGGCTAGGACTTTTGGGCAATACGATAACGGGTAGAAGCGATAACAGGCAGAACCTGGCAAAACGATCAGAAGACCACACGGCATGGACAGTCCGCTGGCTTCAAGGCGATGTTCTTTTCTCTGGCATTCCTACATCGGCAGGGGAATCAACGCTTCGACGCGCGTACCACGCCCGATGGCGCTTTCGATGCCGAACTCGCCGCGGAGCAGCGTTTCGACCTGTTGACGGAGCGTGGCGATTCCCATGTTGCGCCGTCCGCTGTCATCAGCCAGCACGTCGCTGACGTGGAATCCGCTGCCGTCATCCTCGACCGATACGTGGATCATGCGCGTTCCACCGACATCATCGCGCACGCTGACGAGCACACGCGCCTGGGTGGCATTGGCGTGCTTGATGACATTGTTGAGCGCCTCTTGAATGAAGCGAAAAATGGCGACTTCGTAGTGGGAAGGCAGGCGCATATCAAGATTCTGCACCATCAGGTTGATGTCGAGTTTGTTCTTTTCGCTCACCTGCTGAACATAGCGCCGTAACGTCGGCGCAAGACCGAGATCATCAAGGATCATGGGGCGGAGATCGAAGATGAAGCGGCGCGTGTCCTGGAGGGTGGCATTGATGGCATTTTTGAGGGCGCCAAGTTCGGCGCGCGCCATCTCAACATCGCGATCGAGCAGACGCTGGCAGATTTCGGCGCGCAGCACAAGGTTGCTCATCGATTGCGCCGGACCGTCGTGCATCTGAAGCGAAATGCGCAAGCGTTCTTTTTCCTGCGCCTGAATAATATCGGCAATCAACTGGTCGCTTCCGATCATGCCGGGAGCGCCGCCGGCAGGTGCAGCAACACCCAGCAACGGTTCGAGCGCGGTGATCAGTTCAAACACCTGACTCTGCCGTTGCCTGGCGGCCTGCTGACGGTATTGCAACTGCTCAAGCTGGCTGCGCATCGTCAGGAGACGCATTTGCACCTCCTGCGCCGAAGCATAAAAATTCTTAATGTCCGCCTTGCTGTACCGATCAACATTGACATCCAGATCGCGCAGGCGATTCGAGACGGTGAGTTCGCGCTGCTGGAGTTTTTCGACCTCGTTGGATGTCTGCCGCAGAAGCGCTTCGATCTCGATCAGTTCCCGGCGCGTTTTTTCCAGATCGGCATTCAATTTATCGTAGAGTTCTTTGAGGGATGGCGCAGTATCATTCACCGTCACAACAGCCTCCAGAGCGCAGTTTTGGCAGAACAAAAGGGCAATCGTCGGGTATTATACCACCCTCGACGCCTGCCGTCATAGGGAGCGGAACCGAAGCCGCCAGACGTTGATCAGCGCTTCGAGGACGATACGCTTCGACATCTTCGAACGCCCGACGCGCCGGTCTGGAAAGATGATCGGCAGTTCGCCAATACGAAAACCGGCGCGCATGGTGCGATAGACCAGTTCGATCTGGAAAGCGTACCCGTTCGACTGAATATCATCAAGATTGATGGTTTCCAGCACCCGACGCCGATAGCAGCGAAAACCGCCGGTTGCATCCATGACCGGCAATCCCAGGATCGCGCGGGCGTAGAGGTTGCCGCCGCGACTGATCATCTGCCGGACGATCCCCCAGTCGGTCGTGCCGCCGCCAGGGACATAGCGGGAGCCAAGCGCCAGGTCGTAGCGCGTTTCGGCAGCTGCCAGCAACTGCGGCAGGTATGCCGGATCATGTGAGAAATCGGCGTCCATTTCACAGATGTACGCTGCGCCTTCGGCAAGCGCGCGGCGAAAACCGGCAACATAGGCGCTGCCTAATCCGCGCTTCTCCGGTCGGAGCAACAGTCCGACGCGCGGTTCATCGGCAGCCATATCCGCCACGATGCCAGCGGTTCCATCGGGCGAATTGTCATCGACGACCAGCACCCGGAAGCGCGACATCTCCAGGATGCGCTGGATGAGTTCCGCGATGTTCTCGCGTTCGTTGTACGTCGGAATAACAACCGTGCAGTCAGCCAGTGCGACATCCACGGACGCTCGTTTTTGCGTGATCGGTTGCGGCAACGTCATGCGATCTCCTTGCCAGCGCACAAAGACCCGGAACCGGCGCGGTTGATCTACCAGCGCCTGTCCATTATACTCGTCACATCGCTTCCTGCGCGATCACAATCGTGACGCGAGAAGGTAGCAAAATGGCAACAAAATGTCTGCCGGGAAGCGCTCCTCGCTGGTTTCGGGGCGCACTCGGCATGGACCCAGAGCAACGATTGATACGGTTGTGCGTCGCGCGAACACGTCTGTGCTTCATGCCGTCGGGGGACTCGTGCGCAATGCGCCGTTCCCTGCGCTCATTCATCTGTATGGCTTGATCCCCCTGGCTGTGGTGGCAGCGCTGATCGCGCTGGCGCCAACCGATCCGCACGATTTCTGGTGGCATCTGCGGGTGGGGCGGCTTGTGTCCGAAACGGGTGTGCCGCGCACCAACATGTTTGCCTGGACTGTTCCGCCCGATCAGCCGTTCGTCTATGCTGCCTGGCTCAGCGACTGGCTCTTCTATCAGATGTATCTCCTCTGCGGGTTGCAGGGTCCGGTGCTGGCGCGCAATATCCTGGGAACGCTCGCGTTTGCGCTGGTATTGCTGGAAGCCTGGCGACGCAGCGGTTCGTGGCGCCTGGCCGGGCTGGCGGTTTTCCTGGCAGGGATGATGACGATTAACAATCTGACGACGCGCCCGCAAAACTGGGCATGGGCGCCGTTTATGGCGTATGCGATCATTCTTGGCGCATATGCGACAAAGCAGGTGGGATGGCGTGCGCTGCTGGCGTTGCCACCGCTGATGGTTTTCTGGGTGAATGCGCACGGCTCATTCGTGTTGGGGCTGGCGCTGCTGGCGCTGTACGGCATCGGCGAGGGGACGCGAGCGCTCTTGCGACAACCGGATGCGCCCGATCTCGGCCGCCTGGCAGCACTTGCGGCAGCGGCGCTGGCAACCCTGGCCGCCACGCTCGTCAATCCGATCGGCGTCGATATTTTCGCATATGTAGTGAAATTATTGACCGATCCGCCGAGCCAGGGGTTGGTGAACGAGTGGCAACCGCCGACCGTGCGGAGCCTGGCAGGTCAGGCGTTCTTTCTGGCGACGTTACTGCTGATCGCTGCGCTGGCGCTTGGTCGGCGGCGTTTGAACCTGACCGATACGTTGCTGTTGTGCGCCTTCCTGTGGCTGGCGTGGAGCGGCATGCGCTATGTGGTCTGGTTCGGCATGCTGGCGATGCCGATGCTGGCGCAGTGTCTGGCGCGTCCTGCGCCGCGAGTCGCTGCGCAACGCGGAGACCTGTTCGCCGCAATCATGGCGCTTGCCCTGATCCTTGGGATCGGCGCGCTGCAACCACCGTTCAAGTCGTCACTCAACCTGCCGGACTCCTACCGGGGTTTGTTCGCCGATGTGCCCGGCGCGCCGCTGATCTACAGCGCCGATACGCCGATCGGCGCGGCGGCATACCTGCGTGATCATCCCGGCGGTCGGCTGTTCAACGATATGGCGTATGGTTCGTACCTGATCTGGGCGCTTCCTGCGCCACAGGTGTTCGTCGATACGCGCGTCGAACTTTACCCGCTGGCGCTGTGGGAAGATTACCTGGCGCTCGGCGAAGCGCGTGCGTATCGCACGCTGATCGAACAGTACGGCATTGATCGGGCGCTGCTCAGTCGATCACGGCAGGCGCCGCTCGTCGCTGCACTGGCTGCCGATCCTTCCTGGGTTATCGAGTACGAGGATCGGTATAGTATTCTGTACCGACGTGTCGGAGAAAGGTAGCACTCTGACTATGACCTCGCCTTCAACGCTTGACGCCGTCGCAAAACAGCAGACCCGCCTGCGCCCGACGCTCGATCAGGTCTACATCATAGCTGCGTTGATGCTGATTGTGCTGCGCCCCCTGTTGACCCCTATTCCGCCGCACGACTTCTGGTGGCACATGGCGACCGGGCGCGTGATCCTGGAGACCGGAACGATCCCGCAGAACGATCTTTTCTCCTATACCCGCGCTGGCGAGCCGTTTTTCAATCAGGGATGGCTGGCGCAACTGCTGATGGCGCTGATCCATCGGATCGGCGGATTGCCGTTGATCATCGTGGTGCAGGCGCTGGTGCTGGCGCTGGCATATGGGCTGCTGCTTCGTCTCTGCATCCTGCGCACCAATCGGATTCGGGCGTGCGTGGCGATCCTGTTGCTGGTGACCATGCCACTGTCGTTCGATAACTGGACGGTCCGCCCGCAAACGTATGTATTCCCGCTGTTTGCCGGGTTTCTAACAGTGCTGACCGGGTATCGTCTTGGAATGGCGCGTCGCCTGTGGTTGCTGCCGATCCTCATGGCGTTGTGGGTGAATATGCATGGCTCGTTTGTGCTCGGTTTAGGACTGATCGGCATCGTCTTCGCCGGCGAAACCATCAAGCGCTGGCGTGGCGCGCCGGGTCCCCGTCTGGATGTACCGCTCATCGTGTGGGGGGCGGCAACCGCAGCCGCAACGCTCCTCAACCCGCGCGGCGTTGAGGTGCTGGGGTATGTGACAAACCTGATCGGCAGCAGTCAGGTGACCGATCTGGTCACAGAGTGGTCGCCGCCGACTGTTCGGGACATCAACGGCGCCATCTTCTTCCTGTTTCTGATCGTCGCCGCTCTCACACTGATCTATGCGCGCACCCGACCCGACCTGACCGATCTGGTGCTGTTTGGCGCGTTTCTCTGGCTGGCACTCGGCGCCACGCGCAATATCGTGTGGCTGGGATTTGTGGCGACGCCGCTCCTGGCGGTTCAGGCGACGACATTGCTGCCACCGCCGCCACAACGCCGGTTCCAGGGCGTCCCGGCAATGAATGCTGCGCTCATCGGTCTGCTGGCGCTGCTCCTGCTGATCGGCTCGCCGTGGGTCAAGCCTGCCCTCTTGCCGCCGGAAACCGGCGCCTTGATTGCAAAGGGCACGCCGGTTGCGGCGACACGTGCGCTCCAGGAATTGCCGCAACGCCCGCAGCGACTGTTTCATGCCATGAGTTACGGTTCGTACCTGATCTGGGCAGCGCCGGAACAGAAGGTCTTTATCGATCCGCGCATCGAGCTCTATCCGTTCGAGCAGTGGCGCGACTACATCTTGCTGGGGCAGGGGGTTGAAGTTGAGGCGCTGCTGGCAAAATACCGCATTGACGGCATGATGCTGAGCATCGAAGAACAGGCGCCGCTGCTGGAATACGCCCGCACCCGCGCCGACGTGTGGCGCGAAGTGTACGCAGACGAGGAGACGGTGGTGCTGGTGCGATCAGGGGGATAAACGTGACCTGTTGTGCGCTTCTTGTGCTAGAATAGAAAGTGACGAAGATATGAAAGGTACGCGCAGCAATGACAATGTATGTGCTGATTGAGAACAAACCGACAGGCAGAGTCACTGCCTCATTAATTGGTTGGCCCTCGATGACGGTTCAGGGCAATACAGAAGTCGAAGCGATGAATGCATTGCGTCAATTGATCGCGTCGCACCTCAAAGACGCCAGAATTGTCCCTCTTGACATTGAAACAGAGCGAACGTGGCTTCAAACTGCTGGAGTATTCAAGGATGACCCCTTTGCCGCTGAATTTGACGAACTTATGTCCGGGTATCGGCGTGAGCACGACGATGAAGACTCTCCGGAATTACCTCAGGATCATGCTGCATGACGCTTTACATCCTCGACACCGATCACATTTCGCTCCAGCAACGTGCTCATCCGGTGATCATGCAACGCCTTATGGAGATTGAGAAATAAATCCGCTATCCCGCGCTAGCCGTGGGGCTGATGGAGATTGAGAAATAAATCCGCTATCCCGCGCTAGCCGTGGGGCTGAAGCCCTCGGCTAGCCAAGGCAAAGCCCGCCTGCGCGGGCTATACCGGATTATTTCTTCAAAGACCATAAGCCCTCGGCTAGCCAGGGCGAAGCCCGCCTGCGCGGGCTATAGCGGAATAATTACTCAAAGACCATAAGCCCTTGGCCAGGCAAGGCGAAGCCCGCCTGCGCGGGCTATAGCGGAATAATTACTCAAAGACCATCAGGCACTTGGTAACGACGACAGCGTAGCAGTGACGATCATCACTGTGGAAGAGCAGATCCGTGGTCGTTTGGAAATGATTCGCCGATACTGCGGATCACCGCTCCAGGTTGCTGCATTTGAGCGTTATTCATACCGCAGCGCATCGATCGGGTTGAGCCGCGAAGCGCGAATAGCGGGATAGATACCAAAGATCAACCCGACAATAATCGATGTGAGCGTCGCAAGCAGGATCGCATCGAGTTGCACGCGCGCCTCGGCGCCTTCCGCCACCCCCCGCAGAAAGACCGTTCCCAGCGCCGAGAGCGCATACCCCAGCGCGATCCCAAGCAATCCGCCAAGCAGACTCAGGGTTGTCGCTTCGACAACGAACTGAAAACGAATGTCGCGCCGCCGCGCCCCGACCGCCTTGCGCAACCCGATTTCGCGGGTGCGTTCGGTGACCGAAACGAGCATGATATTCATAATGCCGATCCCGCCGACCAGCAGTGAAATTGCTGCAATTGCGCCGAGAAACGCCGTCAATGCACCGGTGATCGTCCCAAACGAGGCGATCAGGTCCTGCTGCGTCACGATCGTGAAATTGTTGTCCTGATAGGTCAATCCATTCCGGCGACGCAGAACGTCGGTGACCTGATCGATCACTGCATCGATGCTGCGTTCATCGATTGCCTGAATGTAGACCACGCTCACATCAATCCGACTCACAGATCCTGACGGCGGCGGAAACAGGCGCGTTTGCGCAGTCGTGATCGGCACAAACACCAGATTATCTTCACTGGGACCAAAATTGCCGCCACGCGGCGCCATTTCGCCGATCACCTCAAAACTGACATCGTTGATGCGGATGCGTTTCCCGATCGGGTCTTCGTTGGGGAAGAGCGATGTGCGCACATCCGCACCAATCACTGCCACCCGTGATCGCAGGTCGGTCTCCGTCTGATCGAAGAAGCGCCCGCTCATCACTCTGGCGTTGCGCACCTGCGGATAGTTTGGTGTCACCCCCGCGACACGTCCATCGAAACTGGCGCCGGCATAGACGATCAGCGCACCACGGGTCAACTGGGGCGCCACCGCTGCGGCTGCCGGAACATTGAGCGGATCGGCGAGCGCAGCAACATCTTCATTCGTCAGGCGCGGCGGAACACGCCGGTTCTGTTCAGGATCGTTGGTGCCGGGAAACAGGAAAACCAGGTTCGACCCCAACCCCTGCAACTCGCGGGTGACCAGCGTCTGAATGGCGCCGCCGAGCGCCAGCAGCGTAATGACTGCGCCGACGCCGATGATGATCCCAAGCATCGTCAGCACAGAGCGCAACTTGTTGGCTGCCAGGCTGTTCAGCGCGATTCGGATGGTTTCGAGCAGGTTCATGGTTGTTGTGCCGTTGGCATCAGGTCAGCCGATATCGTGTACCTGCAACCAGTCGCGCGCAGCCGCGACATCGCGGCTGATCTGCGCCACCAGCGCTGCAATGCCATCGAATTTTTGCTCACCGCGCAGACGGTGCAGGAACATCAATCGCAATTCTTCGCCGTACACCTCATCGCTGAAATCGAGCAGATACGCCTCAACCGTTCGCCGCGATCCATCGAAGGTCGGGCGCACGCCGACGTTGGTTACTGCGCCATAGGTGACGCCGCCAAGCAGCGCACGACAGACATACACCCCGTGCGCTGGCAGCATACGCCGCGGATCGACATGGATGTTGGCAGTTGGGAAACCGATCGTTCGCCCGCGCCGATCACCTTCGACGATCGGACCACGCAGACTGTACGGGTAGCCGAGCAGTCGATTGGCGGCAGCAATGTCACCATCACCGAGCGCAGCGCGAATGCGCGTTGAACTGACCGTCTCGCCATCGAGCAGAAACGGCTCAACGCGATGCACCGTATAGCCGAAGGTCTGTCCGATTGTCGCCAGACGCTCAGCATTGCCCTCCCGACCACGACCGAGTGCAAAGTCCCAGCCAATACAGAGTTCGCGGATTGCCAGCGCTCCGCACAGGCGAGCCATAAACTCGTGCGCAGTCAGCGCCATCAGTTCTCTCGTGAACGGTATGATGACCATCAGATCAACGCCAAGCGCAGCGATCAATTCCGCCCGCTCGACGACGGTCGTAAGCGTGGGACGCTCTTTCCCCGGACGAACAACAACATCCGGATGCGGATCGAAGGTCAGCACCGCCGCCTGACGCCCCAACGCACGCGCGCGTTGCACGGTCGTGCTGATCAGGTGGGCATGCCCGCGATGCACGCCATCGAACGCGCCAATGGTCAGCACGGTCGGTCGTTCGTTGATCGGTTGTGGAAGGCCGTAAACAATATTCATGCGTCAGTCCAATCGAATACTTTTATCGGACGCCAGTATGTGCCATCAAAACGCAGAATCGCGATCAGCGTCCCATCAGGAGCGTGAGCGCGTGCGCGTGGCGCTGCGCCGGATGGTGCGACGAGCGGCATGCCGTGCCGGAGGCGTCGGGCGCTCGCTTCATCGACCTGGACGGCATACCAGTCGGCGACGGCAATGTCAGGCGGCAGAAGATGTCGGCGCACGATGTCGCTTGTCGGAAGCGCTTCGGCTTGCGCCTCCTCTTCCAGAACCCTCAGCGGTAGTGCGTCTTCGATACGGAACGTGCCGACTGCGGTGCGGCGAAGCGCAGCGAGATGCGCGCCACACCCCAGCGCCGCCCCCAGGTCGCGCGCCAGTGCGCGAATGTACGTTCCACTGCCGCACACCACATCGAGCGTCAGCAGCGGCGGATCGAACGCGACCAGGTCGAGACGCTCAATATGCACCTGTCGCGGCGGCGTTTCGACCGTCACACCGGCGCGCGCCAGTTCATACAGTCGTCGTCCCTCATGGTGCAGCGCCGCATACATGGGCGGCGTCTGCCAGATCGTTCCACGCAACGGCGCCAGTGCGCGTTCGACCGTTTCCCGGTCCAGCGGCGGAAGCGGATGCCGGGCAATAATCTCGCCGTCTGCATCATCGGTTGTCGTGGTCACACCCAGGCACACGGTCGCCCGATACTGTTTCAGCGTCTGATGCTGAACATACTCAATCAACCGGGTTGCCCCGCCGAGCGCAACAACCAGCACTCCGGTCGCTGCCGGATCGAGCGTGCCTGCATGCCCGACGCGCCGTTGCCCGCTCAGGCGACGAATCCGGGCGACGACATCGTGCGATGTCATACCGGCGGGTTTATCAATGTTAAGAAATCCGTGCATGTTGATAACCCGGGTCAGGGCAGATCGCGCGCAGCCAGCGCCTTGAGCAGCGGAACCACGGCATCGGCGGCATCTGCTGGCGTCATTGGGATATTGGCGCCCGCTGCCTGCGCGTGCCCGCCACCCCCCCAGCGCTGCGCAATATCCGCCACATTCAGCGGCGCACGCGCCCGCAGGCTCACCTTCGTCGTGCCATCGTGACGTTCTTTGAACAGCGCCATCACCCGCGCCTCGCCGATGCGTTGCAGCACGCGAATGACTTCGTCCGCCGCTTCCTCCTCAGCGCCGGTCGCCGCGAACATCTCCCTGCTCACCGTCACCCAGGCGACGCCATCCTCACAGCGTAATCCGGCGAGCGCACGTCCCATCAACGCCGCGCTGCTTGCGGGCAACCCATAGTACACCGCCCGAATGATCTGCGCATGGTCGGCGCCGGCTTCGAGCAGCGCAGCCGCAGCGCGCAGCGACGCCGGACGGGTGGCGTTCGTCTGGAAACTTTGGGTATCGGTCGTCAGCCCGAGCAGCAGACAGGTGGCGATTGTCCTGTCGATATCCACTCCCATGGCGCAGAACAGCCGATAGAGCAGGTCACAGGTGGAGGCGGAGTCCGGGTCGATCAGGTTGAACGTCGCACTGCCATCATTCGTTACGTGGTGATCGATCACCACAACCGGCAGTGTTGCCAGGAACGCCGCATGCTCATCGTAGATCGATCCGATGCGGGTCAGATGCGCTGTATCGACAAGGATCGCCAGGTCGACCGGCGGGAGCGCCATCCCTGACTGATAGAGAATGATCTGATCGACGCCGGGGAGCCACTGCGTATACCCCGGCACAGGCGGCATGAGGATCGCCGTGCGCTGTTTGCCGAGGGCGCCAAGCGCGTGCCACATGCCCAGCGTCGCCCCGACCGCATCACCGTCGGGGTTGATATGCGTCAGAATGAGAATGTGCTGCGCGGCAGCGATACGTTCAGCAAGCGGCGCTGCTGCAAGAGCTGGATCGTTGTAGATCATGCAGGCACCCTGTGGATGTGATAAACCGTATGTCCGGCACGCTTCTTGACTTCTTTCAGGCGCAGGTTGTGGCGACGCCCCAGCGCCGGTATCAGGCGGTTGAGTCCGCTGACCACCACAAACCAGTAGTCGCCGCCGGGACGGAGATGGTCGAGCGGATCGAGAATGAACTCGCGTTCGATGGCCTCATCGCCAATTTTTGCCGGGATGTTGGAGACGATCAGATCGAAGGGAAGCGCGGGAATATGCTCGAACCCGACGCTGCCGATCACCTCGACATTGGGGGTCTGATTGAGTGCAGCATTATGACGGGCATAACGCACCGCCAGGAGATCGCGGTCGGCTAAAATAACGCGCGCCTGCGGGAACCAGCGCGCCAGAACGATCCCGATCACACCGCACCCACATCCCAGATCGAGGATCGTCTGCGGTGAGTCTGGCGCAATCGTGCGCAGAAACAAATCAGTCCCCTCATCGACCTGATAGGACGAAAAAAGCGTGTGCGCCACATCGAACGCGAACGTCTGTCCCCGACAGGTGTACGGAATCCGCTTTTTGTAATACACATCGACCGGGGTCGCAACCGTCGTCATTGCGCATCCATTTCCAGACGCAGGCAATCGCAAACCAACCCGCTACTCCGCCGGTTTGTCATCTTCAGGTTGCTGGGGAGGGGAGTCGGCGCGCTCTTCAGCGGCGCGCCGAAGCAGTTCATCGATATGCAGACTGTAATCAACAGACGTATCGAGGATCAACCGCAATTCTGGCACGAAGCGCAGATAGTTCAGTTCTTCCGCCAGGCGCCGGCGCAGGAAGCCTCTGGCGCGTTCAAGCGCCGCCATCGTTTCCCGCCGCTCATCTGGCGTTCCCATCACCGAGATCCGCACCCGCGCGATCTGCAGATCGGCAGTCACCTCAACCCCCACAACCGTCGCAAACCCAACCCGCGGGTCCTTCAGTTCATACTGAATGACCTCTCCCAGGATCCGCTGGATCTCGTGACCAAGTTGTTCGGTGCGCTTACTCATACTGTTCGTTCCACACGCTCCCTGCGATAGAACTCCATCGTATCGCCGGGCGTAATATCGTTGAACCCTTCAACGATCAAGCCGCACTCATAGCCCGCCTGCACTTCGCGCACATCATCCTTGAAGCGCTTCAGACTGGCGATCTTCCCGTCGTGCAGAACAACGCCGTTCCGCAGAACACGCACATTGTACTGGCGCGAAATCTTCCCCTCGGTCACATACAGACCCGCCACAATCTCACGGGTTGGGAGGCGGAAGGTATTGCGCACCTCAGCGAATCCTTCGGTCACCTCACGATACTCCGGTTCCAGCATACCGATCATTGCCTTTTTGATGTCTTCGGTCAACTGGTAGATGATATTGTAGAACCGGATATCGACGCCGTACTGTTCAGCCTGCCGGCGCGCCGCCGGATCGGGGCGGGCATTGAAGCCGATGATGATCGCATGGGAGGCAATCGCCAGGTTCACATCGCTCTCGGTGATCGTCCCGGTGCCGCGATGAATAATCCTGATCTGCACCTCATCGGTGTTGAGCTGGCTCAGGGCATGTTCGATTGCGCCAATCGACCCCTGGACATCCGCCTTGAGGATGATGTTCAGTTCTTTGATTTTTCCCTGCTGGATGGAACTGAACAGTCCATCGAGGCTGACGCCGCGCGAGGTTGCCATGGCTTCGAGGCGCTGCTTGCGTTGTCGTTGCAGCGCAATCTCGCGCGCCACCGCCAGATCGGGCATGACCTGCAAAATATCGCCCGCCTGCGGCACATCATGCAGACCAAGAATGACCACCGGCGTTGCCGGTTCGGCGAAACGCAGACGCTTTCCCGCATCGTTGAACATTGTGCGGATCGTGCCGGTCGTACTTCCAACCAGCACATTATCTTCCAGGCGCAGTGTCCCGTTCTGCACCAGCACGGTCGCCACCGGACCGCGCGTGCGATCCATTTCGGCTTCGATAATCGTTCCGACTGCTGGCGCGTTGGGGTTCGCCTTGTACTCATTCAGGTCGGCGACGAGCAGAATGATCTCGAGCAACCCATCGATATTCTTCTTCAGTTTGGCAGATACCTCAACCGATGGAACATCGCCGCCGAACTGCTCGACAATCACACCGGCGTTGGCGAGTTGCTGGCGGACGCGATCCGGATTGGCGTTGGGCGCATCAATTTTATTGATCGCCACGATCATCGGCACGCCCGCCGCTTTCACGTGTGAAATCGCCTCCAGCGTCTGCGGCATCACCCCGTCGTCGGCAGCAACCACGAGCACCACGATATCGGTCACCTGGGCGCCGCGCGCGCGCATTGCAGTGAACGCTTCGTGCCCTGGCGTATCAAGGAAGGTGATTTTCCGTCCGTGCAATTCAACCTGATAGGCGCCGATATGCTGCGTGATGCCGCCAGCCTCGCTCTCCGCCACCCGTGTTGAACGGATCGCGTCGAGCAGTTTCGTCTTCCCGTGGTCAACGTGACCCATAATGGTGACAACCGGCGGGCGCGGTTTCATATCCTTCGGATCTTGTGCAGCCAGCACATCGCGGATATTCTCAACGACCCCTTCCAGTTGCGGCGGCACATATTCGACCGTCTCGATGCCGAAATCGGCAGCAATCACCGCAGCGGTTTCATAGTCGATCTGCTGATTGATATTAGCGACCACGCCAGCCTTGAGGAGCGCCTTCAAAATCTCAGAAGCGCCGACGCCGGTCGCCTCCGAGAACTCGCGCACCGTCATTGTCACTGGCAGCGCGATCGGTCCTTTCGGGCGCACAGGCGCGCGCACAGTGGTTGTCGGACGCGCCAATCCGCCCGGAGTACGCGCGGTTGTCGCGGTGCTGGTCGTACGTCCGCTCCGATTGCCGCGCCCCCCTTCATTTTCAACAAAACTCTCATCACGGCGGCGACCGTCGCCGCCGCGCCCACCGCCGCGCCCGCCGCCTGGACCACGCCCGCCACCCGGATTGCCCGGACCGCGCCCGCCACCCGGACTGCCCGGACCGCGCCCGCCGCCTGGACTGCCCGGACCGCGCCCGCCGCCTGGACTGCCCGGACCGCGCCCGCCGCCCGGATTGCCCGGACCGCGCCCGCCACCCGGATTGCCCGGACCGCGCCCGCCGCCAGCGAACTGGATATAATGCCGCGCATTAATAGCGCTCTGATAACCGGAGATTTGCATGTCACTCATTGTCGTTCCTCCTCACTACAGGCCAGGCCCGCGGTTGGTACGCTCTGTTGTACTCTATCAGCAGTGCTTCGCTCTGGCTCTGGCGGAGGAAGCAACCGACCTACTTCACACCCGTCACCGACGGCAGGGTTCGTGCGTATGCCTCAAGCGCCGCCAGATCATCAGGATGCAGTGCACTTACCCGCAGTGCACGTTCCAGTGCATGACGTCGGAGCGCCTGATCCCAGCACGCCGGATCGTTGCACAGATAAGCGCCACGCCCATTTCGTTTTCCTGTCGGATCGATATGCACCCGAGCGTCAGCGTCGCGCACCAGACGAATCAGCGTGCGCTTGGCATCGGTATGGCGACAGGCAACGCATGTACGCTGCGGCACATGCTTCTGACGCGGTCCTTTCTTCTTTTTTGCCGTCTGCGTCACTGCTGTACTCCGATCAGGGCGCGATGCACCCTTCACGACTATCAGCCACTACTCCTCGTCTTCATCCTCTTCGTCGTCGTCTTCTTCAACCAGAATATAGGAGGCCACGAGGCGGTCACCGCGATAGATGTACAGTTTCTGCGGCGTCGCGCGCAACTGAACCGTTTCACCGACCAGATCATCGCCGAGCGGACCATAGCGGTGCTTGCGATAGACGATCGTGCCATCGGCATAGACTTTGCGCGTCTCGACTTTCGCCGTCGCCAGCGCTGCTTCAGTCGCCAGCGCCTCGGCTTCCGCAGCATCGCGTGCTTCGGCAGCAGCGCGCTCTTCATCGAGCAACGCCGATGCACTCTTGATATCGATGCGCCATCCGGTCAATTTTGCTGCCAGGCGCACATTCTGCCCCTCTTTGCCGATCGCCAGCGAAAGTTGCTTATCCGGCACAATCACCGTCGCCGCGTGTTCATCATCGCGCAGTTGCACCTCAACCACCTGCGCTGGCGACAGTGCATTGGCAATGAACTCTTTCGGATTGGACGACCACTGAACCACATCGATTTTCTCGCCATTTAGTTCATTGACAATGTTCTGGATCCGGATCCC
Organism: Roseiflexus sp. RS-1; assembly: GCF_000016665.1. NCBI lineage: Bacteria > Bacillati > Chloroflexota > Chloroflexia > Chloroflexales > Roseiflexaceae > Roseiflexus > Roseiflexus sp. RS-1. The sequence continues at coordinate 4,691,319 of NC_009523.1, read as the reverse complement.
GCGCATACCGACGCAAGAGCCGACCGGGTCGATTCCCTCCTGGCGCGCGGCGACTGCCACTTTTGTGCGGATGCCCGGCTCGCGCGCTATCGACTTAATCTCAACCGCGCCATTATAAATCTCCGGCACCTCCATCTCGAACAGGCGCGTGATCAGATTTTTGTGCGCACGCGACGCGATCAATTTCGGACCGCGATCCTCACGCCGGATTTCCATCAGATAGACTTTCAGGCGCTGCCCGTGGTAGTACCGATCGGTCTCGACCTGCTCTTTCGGCGGCAGAATAGCCTCGGCTTTCCCCATTTCGAGGATGACGTTGCCCTTCGCTATCCGCTGCACCGTCGCGGTCACCAGTTCGCCCTCGCGATCCATATACTCGCCGTAGATATGCTCGCGCTCGACTTCTTTGATTCCCTGAAGAATGACCTGCTTCGCCGTTTGTGCGGCAATCCGCCCGAAATCCCTGGGCGTTGCCTCGACCACAACCGACTCGCCTAATTCGACGTCGGGCTTGATCTTGCGCGCGCTCTCCAGGTCGATCTCGAAGCGCTCATCGAAGACATCGTCGACGACCTGTTTTTCGGCATAGACACGCGCCATACCGGTGACAGGGTCGAGCCGGACCGAGATCTCCATTGGCGGCGGGTTCGGTCCCAGTGTCCGACGATAGGCAGTCGCCAGCGCTTTTTCCATCACTTCGACGATGGCTTCCTTTGGAATACCGCGTTCGGAGGCAATCTGAGAGATTGCCGCATAAAAGTCGCTTTTCATCGTATCCTCAGCGTCGTGCTTGCGCGGTCGCTCAACCGCCCGATGATCGCGCTAACAACAAGAAAAGTGGGGGACGCCCACTTTTCGACGCAACCGCGAACTCGTGGTTTATAGTATACCATTTTCGCGGAATGGGCGCAAACTCCGTTCGTTATTACGGCGACGGATAGGGATACGACGAGCCTGGCGCGGTCGCAGTTGGAATCACCGGCGGCGCCGGCGCCACCGGGCGCGGAACAGGTGTGCCGGGCTTACGCCCGCCCTCAACCGTCTCGCAGGCAGCCAACAGCGCCACACCGATCAACAGAGCAAAGATCCATCGAAAAGCCGGCATCATATCACGCATACCTCATCGCTGATCCAGGCTCAGTATACCAGAAACATTGCCGTCAGCTTCACCATAGACGCACAGAATCGTCATTCTGGCGAGATTTTCTTCCTGTTCCCAATCCCTGACCCGATCCGCATCTGTCACCGGCGCGGTATACCTGTGAAGCCGTGGCAGATGGGAGGCATGGCATGCTGGCGAAGGTCTACAGCAGCGCTGTTATTGGTCTCGAGGGGGTGCTGGTCGAGGTCGAAGTGGATATTGCCCAGGGATTGCCGGCTTTTACCATTGTCGGACTGGGCGATACTGCCGTGCAGGAGAGTCGCGAACGGGTGCGTGCAGCGGTGCGCAACAGCGGGTATTCATTTCCGATGAAGCGGATCACGGTCAATCTGGCGCCGGCAGACCTGCGCAAAGCAGGTCCAGCGTATGATCTACCGATTGCCATCGGCTTGTTGCTTGCATCAGAACAGATCCAGGGCGATGCGAGCGATGCAGTCTTCATTGGCGAATTGGGACTCGATGGCGCAGTACGCCACACCGATGGCGTCTTGCCAATGGTCGCCGTAGCGCACGAGCGTGGTATCCGGCAGGTCTTCGTGCCGAAGGAAGATGCTGCCGAGGCGTCGCTTATCAACGGCGTGCGGATTGTGCCGGTGGAGCGCCTCGAAGATCTGACGGCGCATCTGAGCGGCGCACGACAGTTGCCGGAGTATACCGGTGCACCCGTACACACCGAACTTGTACCTGAATATCCGGTTGATTTCAGCGTCGTACGCGGACAGGAACACGTCAAGCGCGCCCTGGAGGTCGCTGCAGCCGGTGGACACAATGTGCTGATGACCGGCAGTCCGGGCGCGGGGAAAACCCTCATGGCACGCGCCTTGATCTCGATCCTGCCACCCCTCACGATGAGCGAAGCCATCGAAGTAACAAAAATCTACAGTGTCGCCGGGCAGTTGCCCAAAGACACGCCGCTGATCCGCCAGCGACCGTTCTGCGCACCGCACCACACCACCTCGCTCGCCGGGCTGGTTGGCGGCGGCGGCGTGCGGGTCAAACCCGGCATGGTGTCACTGGCGCACCGGGGTGTGCTGTTCCTGGATGAATTGCCGGAATTCGGCAGCAAACTCGACGTGCTGCGCCAGCCGCTGGAAGATCGGGTGGTGACGTTGAGCCGCGCCGTCGGCAGCATTACCTACCCGGCATCCTTCATGCTGGTCGCCGCTCAAAACCCCTGCGTGTGCGGCTGGTACGGCGATCCGGAGCGTCCATGCACCTGCACAGCATCCGCCGTTGCGCGCTACCAGCGGCGCGTGAGCGGACCGCTGCTCGACCGGTTCGATATTTTTGTCACCGTGCCACGTGTGCCCTTCGAGAAATTGAACAGCCTGCAACCTGGCGAGGGATCAACAACGATCCGCGAGCGGGTCATCGCCGCCCGGCAGATCCAGGAGCGCCGTTTTCGCGGCACACGCGCGCTCACCAACAGCGATATGGGACCTGCGGAGGTGCATCGGTACTGTGTGCTCGACAATAAGAGTCAACTGGTGTTACAGAGCGCAATGCGGCAGCTCGACCTGTCGGCGCGCGGGTATCACCGGGTATTGAAACTGGCGCGCACCATTGCCGATCTCGCCGGCGCTGAGCGAATCACTGCGCAACATATTGCCGAGGCGCTCCAGTACCGCTTCCACCAGATGGAGTGAAGCACAGTGACGGACTCTGCGCACAAAAACCTGCGCCCACCGATCGCGCGCAGGATCATCGTGATGCAGCAACGAGGATGAGAAACGTTGCCACGAACCAGTGAACGAGGAAGGGCCAGACGAACGACTTCGTGCGCCACGCCAGCCAGCCGAAGCCAAACCCGCCAATGATTGTGAAGAAGGTCTCCAGTTCCGGCTTACCGATATGCACCAGGACGAACGGAACAGACTGGAGCCACAGCGCTTCGGGACCGAATCGACGCGCGTAGCCGAACAGGATCCATCCACGGAACAGAAACTCCCAGCCGATCAGATCAAGCAGGGTTGTCCACGGCAAACCCGTCGTTAGCCCGCGATAGTAGGCGTTGAGCGCCGGATCGTGCCGCCCGAAGACGTACAGAAGCGGCGTCATGACGCCAATGCCGAGCAGCGTGAGAACAATGCCAGCTTTCCAGTCGCCAACGGTAAAGCCGTAAATGCGTGGGTGTTCGCGACAGATAATGATGATGACGAACAGTGGCACAAACAGGTAGAGGATGACCCGATCCCAGTACTTATACGGCGTCATGCTGTAATATCTGTCAAATACCAGCAGTGAGACGCTGACAACGCTGATCGCAACGATATTCCAGTCGAACGACAATGATTCGCCCAGCAGCCAGTTCACCGGATCGGTGCGCGGCTTCGAGGTTCGTCGTTCACCGGGTATCTGGCGCTGCATATCGTTCACGTTGCATTGACCGCGTTCAGTTCGTTGTCGAGCCGTTCACCATCCGCGACATTCGCCACGGAGCGAAGGCATCCTGCCCTTGCAGGGCGATCAAGGGCGGGATGTCCTCGATCCTATGAATAGGTCACACTGCTGCATGCAGGCGAGAAGCTGACGCTTTCAGGCAGTGCAGGGACGTGCAATGTTCCGGCGCGCCTGGAAGAGTGTTTGCCCGTGCGCTGACACCTCTGTCAAGCCGCGTGTAGCATGTCTGATGACGTTCTGAGGTTTTGGTATCTCTCGATCAGGAACGAGTATCTCTTTCCAGCAGGAAGACGCCATTGCCTTTGGACTATAATTCATCCTCCGGTTCAATCCCCAGCGCTCGCAGACGCTCACGTAGCACGCGCAGACGCGCTTCGGCTTCCGCCCGCGCCCGCGCTTCGGCTTCCCGCGCTGCCGCTTCACGCTGCGCACGCTCTTCCGCCTCCATCCGCGCGCGCGCTTCGGCTTCCCGCGCCGCCGCTTCTTGCCGCGCGCGCTCCTCCGCTTCGGCACGCGCTGCTGCTTCGCGCCGCGCCCGTGCTGCCGCTTCTTTCGCCCGTGCCTCCGCCTTCGCCGCCTGCCGCACCACCGTCACATAGTCCCCGATCTCCCGCCCCGTCGCATCATAGCAGACCACGTGGTCGCGTCGTATTCCGAGCCATACGTCGGCAATCGCCAGATGCACCCGCCCGTCGGCGTCCGGTTCCTGCAACCGGTATGCCGTACCTTCCAGACGATAGTCGAGCAGGCGCAACCGCCGCACCCCGCCGCGCCCCGTATCGTCCACAATCACGTACTGCGCCACCCCCGCCCGCGCGTAATGCTCCACTTTGATCACCACATCGTTCTCGCGCGCATCCGGCGAGACGATCTCAATGATCAGCGCCGGGCGCGCTCGCTCGACCACGACCTCGAACGTGCTCCAGTTGCGCCGTTTGCGCACGCCGGGGATGACCATCACGTCCGGTCCGTGCGCGCGCAGATCGGGGATGTCCCAGGCGATACGCACATCGCTGAGCACAATCGCCCGACGGGACGGCTCCAGGCGCGCGCGCAGCACGGCGGTGAGATACATCCGGTCGGTCTCGTGGAAATCGCTGTGCACGATGAAGTCTCCCACTTCAGGATGGAGCACGTCGTCGAGGGTGAGCGGAACCTGTTCGAAGTGATGGGGATTATCGGGGGTGGGACGCGGCACGAGGCGCCACCCGTAGCGGAACGGGTCGGCGTCATCGTCGGTGAGGGGAACCGGTTGTGGCGTCGCGGTTGTCATAGGGAATAGTATAGCACAGCGCGTATCGTCACGTTACGGTTGGGTAACCGACTCTTCCACGCGCAGGACGAGTTTTCCAGCGTTGCGGTTCGCTTCCATGACACGATGCGCTTCTGCAGCCTGGTGCAACGGGTAGACGGTATCGATAACCGGACGCAACTCGCCGCTCGCCAGGCGATCATGGGCGAATGCGACGAAATCAGCGGTGAGAGCGGTTTTCTGCGGCAAAGGCATACGACGCAGGGTTGTGCCGGTCACATGCAATCGTTTTGCCAGGATCGGTCCCAGGTCGATCTGCCCCGCCGATCCTCCCAGAAATCCGATCAACTGCAATCGTCCATCGAGCGCCAACGCCGCAGTATTCTGCTGCCAGTAGGGAGCGCCAACGAAATCCAGCACCAGATCAACGCCGCGACCGCCGGTTGCATCGAGTGCTCGCGCCGCGAACGACTCTTCGCGGTAATTGATTGTCAGCTCTGCGCCGAGTTCACGACAGAGCGCGCATTTTTCCGGTGAGCCGGCAGTGGCAAAGACACGTGCGCCGGCAACACGCGCCAGCTGGATGGCTGCGGTTCCGACGCCGCTGGCGCCAGCATGGATCAGCACCGTCTCCCCCGCCTGCAACCGCCCTAGCGTGAACAGGTTGAGAAACGCAGTCAGGAAGGCTTCCGGAATGGCGCCCGCTTCCTCAAACGAAAGGGAATCCGGTATACGCATGACCATGCCGACGGGCACGACCGCCAGTTCGGCGTAGCCGCCGCCAGTTACCACAGCCATCACCCGATCACCGACGCGCCAAGGACCGGCAGGCGTCAGCACCTCGCCGGCGAGTTCCAGCCCAAGAATGGGTGACGCACCCGGAGGCGGTGCATACACCCCGCGTCGCTGGAGCAGATCGGCGCGATTAACCGCCGTGGCGCGCACCCGCACCAACACCTCGTCAGCGCCGGGGGTCGGGTCAGGCGCATCGTCATACCGTAAAACTTCCGGGCTGCCGGGAGCATCGAACAGAATAGCTTTCATGGCTTCTCCTCAAGTGTCTGTCCCCATTCAAGATGTTTAACCCATCGAAAGGCGTCCCGATCACGTTTGAGTGCGCGATGACGCACAATGCCGTCGCGTGACGAGATCAGGACTTCGGCATAGGCTTTGTTGAAGGACGGCTCAAGAATGACGCGCCCCCAGATTGGTCGTTCGGGAGGAAAACGAGCAAGTGCGGCATAACTGTACTTTGCGTCCTCCCACGGCGACGGCGCGCCGCGCGCGCGCCGCTGGAACTCAGGGCGGCGCAATCGTTGCGGGAAGTGACACCAGTCATCGTTGAGCGGACAGGGGAGATTGTGGGCGCACGGCGCAATGGTGACAGCGCCATCGGCAAGCAACCGGTCGCGCGCGGCGCGCACAACGCTGAACCCGCCAGGCGTACCGGGTTCGACGATCAGCAGCATACCGCGCGCCATACGCCAGGCGGATGTGACCACGGCGCCACGTTCTTCTGGCGGAATCTCGCCAAGAACATGTCCGAGAACAACCAGATCGAACGTGATCCCGCGTTCGATGGGAGCACTCAGATTCCGTTGAACCCAGTGCGCATGGCGCAACGCAGGATTCGCACTCGCGCGCGCAAGATCGCGCCCCAGGGCGATCAGCATCGGTTCGCGCTCCCAGGCGGTGAGGTCGTGGAGCGATTGCCAGCACACGATCGCCGCCCACAATGCCGTGCCAGGACCGCTCCCCATATCGAGCATGGTCTTCGGTTGCCATGACGGCACAAGCGCAGCAGCGGCGTGCATTGCGCCATACAGTTGCGCATACGTAGCCGGCATAAGCAGAGCGGCATAGCCAAGCGCATCGAGGCGGGTGCGCACGATTGGAGCGGCGTCGGCGCTCTGGAGATTGCGGTACTGCTCGCTCAACGCCCGCGCAGCGTTCAACCAGCGCGTTTCCGGTACGGTATTGAGCGCCTGCGCTATGGCATTGCGCAGTTCGGTGGGGAGCGCAATCATGCGTGGATCTGGCGGTAGACGTTCGATCATGCCTGGATGTGATGGAGGTGCGCGACTGTTTCACATATGATCGGCTCGTGCGGCGCTTATATGGTCTTTGAATAAATAATCCGGTATAGCCCGCGCAGGCGGGCTTTGCCCTGGATAGCCGAGGGCTTCAGCCCCACGGCTAGCGCAGTATAGCGGATTTAATTTTCAATCTCCATATTTACGCCTCAAATGCTTCTTTTTCGAGGAAGTGCACATCAACGGGGTATTTACCGGTGAAACACCCATGACAGAACCCCTTGTTGACGCTTCCTGTTGCGCGAACGAGGCCCTCCAGGCTGAGATATGCCAGACTATCGACCCCCAGATGATCGCGAATCTGCGGCAACGTCATCCGATGGGCGATCAACTCTGGATACGTCGCCATATCGACACCGAGGAAACAGGGATGGCGGATCGGCGGCGATGAGACGCGCATATGCACCTCGATCGCACCGGCATCGCGCAGCAGGCGCACGATCGGACCCGACGTATTTCCGCGCACAATACTATCATCCACCAGCACGACGCGCTTCCCCGCCAGGCTATCACTCAGCGGATTGAACTTCAACTGCACGCCCAGTTTGCGCAGGCGGTCGTCCGGTTGAATAAAGGTGCGCCCGATATAGCGGTTCTTGATCAACCCTTCCTGGTACGGAATGCCCGACTCCTGCGCATAGCCGATTGCAGCAGGAACCGCGCTATCCGGAACCGGAATGACAATATCGGCGTCGGCAGGCGCTTCGCGCGCCAGTTCGCGTCCGGCAGCCACACGCGCGGCATGCAGTGTCTGACCATCGATGACGCTGTCGGGGCGGGCAAAGTAGATATACTCGAAGAGGCACATCGCCCGTTGCGGCGCAGGTGAATGCGCAATCGTGCGCGGACCGCGCTCATCGAACGCCATAATCTCGCCGGGCGCAAGTTCACGTTCCAGGGTAGCGCCAATGGTTGCCAGCGCGCAACTCTCCGACGCCACCACCCATCCGCCATTTCCGAGATACCCGTAGCAGAGCGGGTGCAGCCCCCATGGGTCACGCACGGCATAGAGGGTGTCGCGCGTCAAAACAGTGAGACAGTAGGCGCCTTCGGCACGGATCATGAAGACGCGCAGTTTCTCTTCCCACGTGCGACCCTCGCCGCCAGCCAGCATCTGGATAATCACTTCGCTGTCGCTCGACGAGGTCAACCCAACGCCCCGTTGCAACAATTCGCGCCGCAATTGCGGCGCATTTGTCAGATTCCCGTTATGACCGACCGCCAGAGGACCCAGGGCGCTCTCGACAACGAAAGGTTGCGCATTTTGCAGGCGTGAAGAGCCGGTTGTGGAATAGCGGGTATGCCCGATGGCAATATGCCCCTTGAGCGGGCGCAGTTTCTCTTCGTTGAACACCTGCGCAACCAGACCCATCTCCTTATGGAGATGAATGCGTCGTCCGTCGGATACAGCGATGCCGGCGCTCTCCTGACCCCGATGTTGCAACGCATAGAGACCGAAAAATGTCAGGCGCGCCACGTCCTCGTGCGGCGCGTAAATGCCAAAGATGCCGCACTCGTGCTCTGGCCTGTCGCCCCTTGCCATGAGAATGACTCCTGATGCTGGCTTCCCCGGCGGTTGTGGTTTGAACGATGGAGCGCCGACGCGGACCGGAACGTCGCGCCGGGGGTGTGTATCGCCGCGACCTGCGCACAGGTATTATACCGCAATACCCGCGAGAACATACGATCCGGGGCGGTTTGTGATGGAGCAATACTGCGTTCTTTGCCGCATTCGCCATCCTGTACAATAGACAGGGGGTGTGCCACCGTGCAGGAGCGTATGATGACATCGACGCACGCGAATGCTATCGAAGCCACGAATGTCAGTCTGGTTTTTGGTGAGCATGCTGGCGTCTTCGATCAGACGTACCGTGTGCCTGAAGGAACGATCCTCGGCTTGATTGGACCGAGTGGCTGCGGCAAAACCACGACCGTTCGCCTGGCGTTGGGTCTCTACCGACCGCGGAAGGGAACCATTCGCGTCCTTGGCGCCGACCCGGCGACATTCCGTGCCGAACATCGGGCACGCATCGGCTACATCCCGCAACAGTTCGTGCTCTACCCCAATCTGAGCGTTGCGGAAAATGCAGAGTTCATCGCATCCCTGTACGGCATGCGCAGTCATCAGATCCGCAGGCGACTCGATGAACTGCTCGAATTCGTTGATCTCGCTGCTGCACGCAACCGTCTGGGACGTCAGCTATCGGGCGGAATGCAGCGCCGTTTGATGCTGGTTGGCGCGTTGATGCACAACCCCGATCTGCTGTTTGCCGATGAACCGACGGCAGGCATCGACCCGGTGCTGCGCGGGCGATTCTGGGAGTATTTCCGCACCCTGCGTGACGAAGGGCGCACCCTGCTGATTACAACCCAGATCGTTAGCGAAGCGATGTACTGCGACTATGTCGCTGTCATGCGGCAAGGGCGCCTGCTTGCGATTGATACGCCCCAGAACCTCAAACGACGCGCATTAGGCGGCGAGATCATCCACCTGACGCTGGCGAATCCGGCGAATCTGGCAAAGGCGATTGGGGCGCTACGCCGTTATCCACACGTCAAAGAAGTGCGGCATGTGCCAGATTCGGATCGTGAACTCTACGTCACCGTTGATGATGCTGGCGACTGGCTTCCGGAGGTGCTCAATGTGCTGGAAGACCCGCAGGGTCCCAATATCGTCGTCGAAAGCGCCGAAGAACTGGCATTGACATTCGATGATGTCTTCATCCGCATCATTCGACAGTGGGAAGCGCAACCGGAGGATCAAACCGCAGATGCGATCATCGGGGGAGAACAGCATGGATAGTGCATCGCCGGTACGACCAACACAACGTTCTCATACCACATCGCGTCCATCCGACGGGTTATCGCAGTGGTTCATTCGCATCCGCGCCTGCTTTCTGAAAGAAATCCGCGAAATCCGGCGTCAACCGCTCCTGATCATCAGCCTGATCGCCGGTCCCCTGCTGGTGCTGGTTCTGTTTGGCATCGGGTTTGTCAACAGCAATCCGGTGCTGCGGACGGCGCTCATCATGCCGGATGATCTGCCGGACGATGTGCGCACCCGACTGGTGAGCCTGATCGGTCTCAACTTTCAGATCACCAACCGCGCCTACACGTTATCCGAGGCGCGCACTGCCCTGGAGCAGGGCGATCTCGATGTGGTGCAGGTGATTCCCGATGATATATCTGGCAAACTGCAGCGCGGCGAACACCCAACGATCCTGGTCTACTCCAACGCTATCAATCCACTGGTCGAGGGATGGGTTCAGTACCTGGCATACGCGCAGGTCAACGAGATCAACAAAGCGTTGCTCACCGAGCAGACCCGTCTGGCGCAACAACAGGCGCGCGAAGTAGGGGTGCGCATTGCGCTTGGAGCGAACCGTCTGACCGAACTCGAACGCGAGGTGAGTCGCGCCGAACAGGAAGCGATTCGTCAGGAATTGCGCGCCCTGCGCGCATTCCTGGTGCAGTTTCGCGCAACGATACCGCCGGAGAACCTGTTTGCCGGTCGGAGCGAGGATATCGAACAGGTGCGCACGCGCACCGACGATGCGATCCGCGCGCTCGACGACGTTGACGCAGTCCTGGCGTCGGGAAACATCGAAGAGGGACTGAAGGAACTGCGCGACTCAAAGGAATTGTTGACCCTGCTCAACCAGCAGATCACGATTTTTATCAGCATCGCGCCTGAGACGATCGTCTCGCCTGTGCAACAGCGGTATCAGAACATTCGCACCGAAGCGAGCGGTGAGGCAAGCGGCGCTTATCCGGCAGTGGTATACTATGCACCAGGCGTCCTGGCGCTCCTGGTGCAGCACACGGCAGTGTCGCTCGGTGCGCTGGCGCTTGTGCGCGAACGAATGATGGGAGCGTTCGAGTTGTTCCGCGTTTCGCCCGCCAATATGGTGCAACTGCTGATCGGCAAATATCTCGGCTATACCGTCTTTATCGCCCTTGCATCAGTTGCGCTCGCGGCAGCAATGCGTCTGCTGGGAGTGCCGCTCCTGGGGAACTGGTTCCTGTTTGCGCTCCTGCTCCTGTTGCTCACTATTGCATCGTTGGGGGTTGGGTTTCTCATCTCGACCGTCGCCGGATCGGATAGCCAGGCGATCCAGTTTGCGATGATCAGTCTGCTGTTATCGATCTTCTTTAGCGGGTTCTTCATCAGTCGCGACAGTTTTGCGGCATGGGTTGCGCCGATCATCGCACTCATTCCGATGAGCCATGGGGTTGAAGGATTCCAGGATGTGATGCTCCGCGGCATTCCGCCCGATCCGGAGGTCTGGATTGAATTGGGGATCATTGCGGCAGCAACGTTTGGATTGGTGACCTTCCTGACGCAGCGACAGTTCCGTCGCGCATAATGTCCACATGGATCGATTTCTGAAAACAACCCGCGTCCACGCACGATGAAGAGTCGCCAGTCAGGTCGTCACCTTATCGTCGCCGATTCTGCGACAGGAGAACAGGAAGCCGGTTGCAATCAACAGGCAAAATAACGCTAGAAGGAAACGAATATGTTCAGCCCGCTCTATCTGATTGTTATGCTGCTGGGCGCAGGCATCACGCTATGGGCGCAGTGGAAGGTACAGTCCACGTACAAGAAATATGCGCAGGTGCGCAATGTGCGCAACATGACCGGTCTCGACGTGGCGCGCGTGCTGATGCGCAATGAAGGTCTCGATCATGTGCGCATCGAGCAGATCGGCGGCGAATTGACCGATCATTACGACCCTCGCGCGAAAGTGATGCGTCTCTCTGCCGGTTCAATCGCCCACCCTTCCGTTGCGGCGATGGCGGTCGTCGCCCACGAGTTGGGGCACGCGCTCCAGGATCAGCAGGGGTATGCCTGGTTGCGGGTACGCTCCGGCATCGTGGGCATTGTCAATGCTGGCTCACAACTCGGCGGTCTGCTCCTGATTGCCGGGTTGGTGCTCGGCACATTTTCGCGGGCAGGGCTGGCAATTGCGTGGATCGGCGTGCTGCTGATGAGCAGCGGCGCCATTTTCAGCCTGGTGACGCTGCCGGTGGAGTTCGACGCCAGCGCCCGCGCGCGCGCAATGCTTGAACGGTATGGTCTGGTTACCCGACAGGAAGCGGAAGGTGTCAAAGCGGTGCTCGACGCGGCTGCGCTGACGTATGTTGCTGCTGCCGCCACTGCTATCCTGCAAATGCTGTACTACGTTTCGCTCCTTATGCGGCGGCGTTAGCACGTGTTACGGCGTGGATGGAGCGCCGTCTGGCAGCGTCCGATCCGGCAGCCGGTTCATCCAACGCATGACCGTGACATATGTGGTCGCGCCGCCAGCACTCTGGTCATCGTATCGGCATCGGCGGCGCGACCGAACAACCATCCCTGAGCATACGGACACCTGAGCTGGAGGAGCGCTGCGCGTTGCTCTTCGGTTTCCACCCCCTCGGCGACCACGTTCAACTGCAACTCCCGGGCAAGCGTGATAACAGCGCGCACGATCGTCGCCGCGTGCGGATCGTGCATCATCGACTGGACAAACGACCGATCGATCTTGCCCCCGTCCACCGGCAGACGCGCCAGATGGCTGAGCGACGAATACCCGGTGCCAAAATCGTCCAGCATCACACGCACACCCAGCGCCTTGAGCGGAAGCAACTGTGACAGAACCAGATCGAGATCGTTCAGCGCCGCCTTCTCGGTGATTTCGATGGTCAACGCCGCACCGGGCAGATTCTGCTGACGCAACACCTGTTCGACCTGCGCAAACAGATCCGCCTGATCAAGGTGCTGGCTGTGGATATTGACGCTGATCGGCACATCGGCGGCTGCGCCAAACCGGTCGCGCCAGCGGCGCGCCTGACGGCAGACTTCGGCGATGCTCCAGTTGCCAAGCGTCGGGATGATGCCGGCTTCCTCCGCAATCGGCAAGAAACTATCGGGGAACAGCAGTCCGTGGGACGGGTGTTGCCAGCGCATAAGCGCTTCGAAGCCGTACAACTCACCACTGCACAGATCGACAATCGGTTGATAGTGCATCTCCAGCGTCTGATGCTGTACGGCCTGGCGCAACTCGATCTCGAGTTGCAACTGCCGTGCAGCCTCCGTGTGCATCGCTTCCTCGAACATGACAATCCGTGACCGTCCACGCGCTTTCGCCTGATGCAATGCCGTATCAGCATTGTGCAGCAGCGTCATCGCATCCTTCGCCCGACCATCATCGACCGCAATGCCAATACTGACGCCGACGGTCAATGAATGATCCTGCACCGTGACCGGATGGTTCAGCGTGTGTTGAACGCGCTTCGCAACACGCCAGATATCCTCTACCGATCCCGGCGAGTCGATCACCACCGCGAACTCATCGCCACCAAAGCGCGCCACGGTATCACCTGGTCGGGTAATGTGCTTCAATCGTCCTGCAACGGCAATCAACACCTCATCGCCAACGGCGTGCCCCAGACTATCGTTGATCTGTTTGAAACGATCCAGATTGATCAGCAGGACGCCGCACGGTAACGACCGCTCCCGATTCCGCCGATCTAACGCCTGTTGCAACCGGTCGAGCAGCAACGTCCGGTTTGCCAGACCGGTGAGCGGATCGTGTGATGAAAGATACGCCAGGCGCGCTTCGGTCAACTTTCGCTGCGTCACATCGGTATGCACAGCGATCAGAGCAATCGCCCGCCCTGAGGGATCCAGCACCGGATCGAGATTCACATGCACATTGAGCGCATTGCCACGATGATCAATCAGGCGCATCTCGCCACGGTACGACTGACCGTTGCGCACCGCTGCCAGCGCCGCGCGCGCCACGCCGGGATCACGATACAGGCGCTGCAAACCGCCAGCCGCTCGCAGATCATCGAGCGTCAGGCCGACCATGGCTTGAAAAGCGGGATTCTGATAGTGCGGGATTCCGTCGAGATCGGCAATGACGATGCCATCGCTGGTGCTGGAAATGGCGGCCATCATCAGGCGCAGATCGACATCGAGGCGATGCTGCCGCGACGCGGCGCGCAAGATCGCCAGGTAGGCATCGTCCGAATGCTCATCGAGCACATGGAGCAAAAACAGCTCTGCCGTAATCGGCGCACCGTTGCGCTGCGGAATCTCGATTGTGGTCACCAGGTTCGAGACGATTGGCGTCCCAAACGGCTCGCCGATCAACTGCCCGGTCAGATCGCCGAACAGGGTGACTGCCGCCGGGTTCGCCTGCGTAATCCGCCCGTCACGATTGATCAGCAGCGCTGGATTGCTGCTCCGCAGCACCAACTCCTTGAGTGAAACCGGTTGATCTCGATGCACGTCCAGATGATGCGCCACCGCGCTGCGCAGGCGGCTGACCAGCACACTGGCTGCAGCGTCAGACCTGATCACATCATGTGCACCGGCAGCCAGCGCCGCTGATGCACGCGAATCAACATCGTCGACCACCAGCGCCAGAATTGGCACGTGGGGGGCAACCGCTACAATCGAGGCGATCAGTTCCAGGGGAACTTCGGGAAACGGGCTGATGTCGAGCAGGGTTGCATCGGTGCGGGAGACGAGCAATGTTTGCAACGCCTGTTCGGGAGAGACGTGTTCGAGCGTGATCGCAAGATCACCGAACACTGACCGTATCCTGCCTGCAACATCATCATTCTGGGCAATCAACAGCACTCTGAGGGGCGTCTCATCATTCATAGCGCCTCGTATTCGTCAGAAAGAAGGGCATGGGTCACAGCGACAACGGACGCCTTCTCGTGATACCAGCGCTGCAAGCGCGATGTTGCCTGCATGCATAGCCCTGTCTTGCTGCCGGGGTTGCAGGCAGGGTTGGTTTGTGCAAGAACATCTGCTGCAATGAATTGCAGGAACGAGCATCATCGGCGATGAGGCATAAATAAAGTGGCGGTCCAGGAGGGACTCGAACCCCCAACACCCAGTTCCGAAGACTGGTGCTCTATCCATTGAGCTACTGGACCGTACAGCAACTTTAGTGTATCACAGAGAGTTACATTATGCAACGTTTCATTAACCTGCTGCGCTGCTTCAACAATGTTTGCAAGGTTTCTCCATCGGTTCTCCATCTCTGCCTGCTACACTTCAGATGCGATCAACAGCAAGCACGTTTCTCGAAAGGAGCATAAAGCCATGACATCACGGATCTTCATGTTCATTGTTGGTGCGTTGGCCGTCGGAGCGTTAATGTTCGGCATCCCGACCGTTGCAGCGCAGAACGGTCCCGGTTCTCCGGGGAATTGTCCATTCGGCGGCGTGTGTCCCATGGGGACGCCGCTGGCGCTCCGCACAGGCAGCGGCATGCCGGTGCAGGGGCGCAATGGCGGACTGATCGGCGTGGCTGCCGATGTGTTAGACATGTCGCGACAGGACCTGCTGGTCGAGCTGCAAAGCGGAAAGACCATTGCGGATGTCGCGCAGGCGAAGAAGGTTGATCCACTGAAGATCGTCGATACCTTTGTTGCACCACAGTTCGTCCGCATCGACGCACTGGTCAAGAGCGGCGTGATCACGCAGCAACAGGCTGATGAGGCAAAGACGAGCATGCGCACTCACATTACTGTGCTGGTCAGTTCACCCATCGACAGCTGGGTGCGCCAGGCGCACGATCCGATCATTGGACAACGGCCAGCGCATGCGGGATTGGGACCGACCACGCAACCCGGCGGGCGCGGTCCGCGGTGGAACCGGTGAGCATATGCGTATATTCTTCCGATCACGCACACCCAAGGTTTCGTGACCAATGACCCCTGGCGGGCTCGCCTGCCAGAACCGCCGAAGCAAGCCTCACAACGACGTGGGGCTTGCTTCTGGTACAATCGGTTCAAGTCGGACAGTGAGGGAATGGTATGCCTCAGCGTATTCTGGTCGTTGATGACGACCGTCAGATCGTGCGATTGGTCAGCGCCTATCTGGAGCATGCCGGATTTCAGACCCTGACCGCGTATGATGGCGCGGCGGCGCTCCGCCTGGCGCGCACCGAGCGCCCCGATCTGATGGTGCTCGATCTCATGCTGCCGGATGTTGATGGCGCCGATCTGACCCGCACGATCCGCGCCGATCCCCACCTTGCCTCCATGCCGATTATTATGCTGACAGCGCGGGTCGATGATACTGACCGGATTGTTGGTCTCGAACTCGGCGCCGATGATTACATCACCAAACCGTTCAACCCGCGCGAGGTGGTGGCGCGGGTGCGGGCTGTTCTGCGACGCACCGGCGGCGGATCACCGGTGCCGCCGGTCATCCTCGAAGCCGGACGATTACGTCTCGACCTCGACCGGCACGAAGCACGGGTGGCGGATCGGACGATCAACCTGACACCGACCGAATTCGAGCTGCTGCGCATCTTGTTGAGTCATCCGGGGCATGCGTTCACACGGCGAGAACTGATCGAACAGGGTCCCGGATACGATTATGAAGGCATGGAACGCACTATTGACAGTCATATCAAAAACCTGCGCCGGAAACTCGATGCCGCCGGTGCTGGCGTCAGGATCGAGACCGTCTACGGCGTGGGGTATCGTCTGGCGGTGGTTGTATGATCCGGCGTCTCTGGTTCCAACTCGTTCTGGCATTTGCGCTTGTGACGATCGTGAGCGTGCTGACGGCAGCGCTCGTGGTGAATATGCGCGCCGGTGATGAGTTTCGCACGTTCGTGGCGCAGAACCAGGTGCAGCAACTCGACCTGATACCGCGTCTTGCCGAATATTATGCGGCTCATCAAGACTGGAGCGGCGTCGAAACCGTGTTTGCCAGCATTCGCGGGATGGGACCGGGTGGGATGGGACCGGGGGGACCGGGGATGATGCGCGGACCGCTTGCGTTGATCCTTACCGATGCTGATGGCCGGATTGTCTATCGCAGCACCACGGCGAACATGACGCAGGGTAGCCTCGGCAGCGCCGAATTGCGCCGCGCCATGCCGGTGATGGTTCAGGGTGCACCAGTTGGATATCTGGTAGCGCAACTTCAACGCGACACTGCACTTTCATCCGCTGCTCACCTCTTCCTCGATCAGTTCAATCAGGCATTGATCCAGGCAGGTTTGATTGCAGGAGCGCTTGGGTTGATTTCCGGGATCATCGTGGCACGCAGGCTGGCTGCGCCGCTCAATCGCCTGGCATATGTTGCGCAACGCCTGGCTGAAGGGGATCTGACCCAACGCGCACCGGTCGCAGGACCGTCAGAGGTTGCCAGCGTCGCCGAAGCGTTCAACACGATGGCGGCCAGCCTTGAGCAGGCGGAACAGGCGCGTCGTCGGTTGATTGCCGACATTGCGCACGAACTACGGACACCGCTCAGTGTTATCCAGGGGAATCTGCGCGCTCTGCTCGATGATGTCTTTCCGCTCGAAAAAAAAGAAATTGCGACCATTTACGATGAAACGCTGTTGCTCAGTCGCCTGGTTGCCGATCTGCGTGAACTGACGCTGGCTGAAGCCGGGCAGCTGCACCTGTATCGAACACCGGTCGATGTGACTGCGATCATCGCCCGGAGTGTGACGCTGTTCGCTGCGCATGCCGATGAAAAACGGGTGACGCTTCAGATGGACTGTGCGCCGGACCTGCCGCCTGTTCTGGCTGATGCTGACCGGATTGCCCAGGTGCTCAACAATCTCCTGTCGAACGCGCTGCGCCACACGCCCGCCGATGGCATCGTTCGCATCGTCGCTTCACACGCACAGCAGGCAGGCTGCGCCACGTCGGATACTGATATGATCTGCACTCGCGTGATCGATACCGGTCCCGGCATTCCTGCCGACGACCTGCCGCATGTGTTCGACCGGTTCTGGCGCGCTGACCGCGGACGCGCGCGGGCGCAGGGCGGCGCAGGACTGGGACTGGCAATCGCGCGGCAACTTGTGCTGGCGCACGGGGGCGCAATCGGTGTCGAAAGCGAACCGGGCAAAGGGGCTTGCTTCTGGTTCACCCTCCCGGTGGCGCGGGCGCCTGTAACCTCGACGCCGCTCGATGCATCATATTCCTGGTGAAGATCGGAACAAAGAATAAAGGAGAACCATGTTCAACTTTTTTCGAGCGCAGCCCAAACAGGACGAAATCACCCCGGTCGAGGTGCAGCAGCGTCTCGCGCAGGGGGAACGACTCTACCTGCTCGATGTGCGTGAACGGGAAGAGTACGCCGAAGCGCACATTCCCGACAGTGTGCTCATTCCGTTGGGGCAACTATCGCGCAAACTGAGCAGCATTCCCAAAGATGCGACGATCATCGCTATCTGTCGCTCCGGCAATCGCAGCGGCGTCGCCGCCGATCTGCTGCGCCGCGCCGGATATAGCAATGTGCTCAACCTGCGCGGCGGGATCATTGCATGGGCGCGGGCGGGACTGCCGCTGGTTATGTGATATCCCATCTGGTAGAACCCTGTGTGCGGTCCGCAAGTGTTCGTTTCCACTGTGCGCTGTTCGCCACGGAGCGAGGGCGGCCGAGGACAAGGCGCCCGCACTCCCGCGATGGGTCGCATTGCTGTAGGCACACGGGCGAGACTGGGCGAGAACCACCGAAAGCCGTCGTCGTCGATATACCGCTGCACGCAGGCGGGCGAGACGCCCGCGCACCCAGGCCATGCAGCGATGCGCACCGTATCTGGTGTCAGGCGGTTTCCGCCGTCAACACACGGTAGTTCAGATACGCAAACGGGTTATCAATCTCTTCGATTGTAGCCAGTGTCGACTGATCGGCGTCATCGAGCATATCGCGCTCCGCCAGTTCGCACATGTGCCAGCATCGCGTCAGGTGCATCCACGCACGGTACGCTTCGCCGGGATCGTTTCGTCCAGTTAACAGCAACCAGTCGCTCGACTGCGCCAGCATCAATTCGCGCACAGCCTGGTTGAGCGCGCGTTCCCTATCACCATGGGCATCAGGAAAGCGACGCACAACTTCGACCACCAGATTCTCCGCCTCAGCGACAGCAGCACGAAGGCGGTCACTTGCCGGAGTGCTCCAGGCTGAGTGATCGCCTTCAGGTCCCCACGATCCATCCCGCAACACGACAGTCTGACGCGGACGAAACGCGCGCAGGTATGGTGAAGGGGTTGTCAATGCAAATGGCTGTCGTTCAAGCACCGTCTCGAACAATGCGCGCAACCAGGCGGGTCCCTCAAACCACCGTCGCCCAAGCACATCGGCGTCGAGCGGCACGACGACAATGCCGGGGCGATCGTGACGGGATGCAAACTCATGCAGTTCCGCTGTCACCCATTCGACGAAATGGACGGCATGCTCCTGTGCACGCCGAAAGGCGTGATACGGATCATAAGGCTCGATGATGGCATCCCCCATGCCGTTGCGCCAGATCGGCAGATGGGTGGAGCGCTCGCGTCGGGTTGCCAGGTAGAGCGGATCGCCGACATACCCGATGCCGGGTGAAACGATCTGGAGTGATGCATCGACTGCGCGCAGGAAGACGATCAGACGGCGGGAAGCAACCCAGCGGGGACGCAGGTGCGTCACGGAAGCACCGGATGCCACGCTCGCCGGATCGATGATAAAGTAGCGCGCACCGTTGAAACGCAGTGCGTGTTCCACTCCAACCCGAAATCCGCATTCCGGCAACCAGATGCCGCGTGGACGACGACCGAGCAATCGCGTGATTGTGAGTGTGCCCGCGCCGAGTTGCGCCCGCACCGACTCCTCGTGTGCAAGCAGTGGCAGATAGGCATGCGTTGCGGCGCCTCCCAATGGCTCGACGGTTCCATCCGCACACAGTTCGCGCAGCGCTGCCACCAGGTTGCGCCCGTAGCGCTCAGTAAAACTGCGGAGGATGCCCTGTCCCCAATCAAGATAGAAGCGCGCCAGGTACGCATGATGTCCCTGTCGCTGACGCTGCCAGCGTCGCAGCGCCGCTTCACACCGTGCCAGCCAGCGCTCCATCCAGACCACGAAATGCTTCTGGACAACAATATCTGCCAGTTGTTCGAGCAAGATCGGCGAATATGCCAGCGAGACAGCGGGGCGCATACCGCTTTCGCGCAGATCGTACAACACATTCATCACCGGCACGATCGAAAACGCAATCATCTCGTGCAGCGGGTCTTCGCCGTCGGGACGGCGACCGGCTGCACGCAGGTATGGCATATGCCCGACGAGAATGAGCGCCAGACCGCCTGTAAACGATGTCGTCATTGACTGACCGTCGCTCTGTTCACAATACCCTCACCCAGCGCCTCCAGACGCGCCATAACCGCAGCAGGAAGACCGGCAAGCACTGCCGGATCGCCCTCCTCGAGCGCCTGCGCCACATCGATCAGCAGACGCAAACGATCAATCCGCGTATGCTGTTCTGCGGTCAGCGTTCCCGCCATTTCATACCCTTCCATAACTCCCCGCCGAAACGCAGCCGACTGACGCGAAGCGAGGGCATATGCCAGATCGAACAGGGGATCGCCGCCTACTGGTTGAGCAGGTTGAACCAGACCTTCGAGTTGCACCGATTCGCCCACGGTGACAACGATGCGCGCAGGCTCGACGGCGCCATGCAGAACACGTGGTTGGGTGCAGGCAAGGGTGGGATGATCGAGCGTGGCAGCCCGAAGAGCAGAGGTGATATCGGCGCCCAGCACCGCTTCTGCCCGGTCATCGAAACTGCGTTGCTCAAGCCAGCCTGCCAGCGCTTCGCGCCACGTTCGCGCCGACCAGCGACCGGTTGGTGTTGGCGCGCCATAGCCGGGTGCCTCGATACGATGCACCCGCCGAAGCATTCGTCCAGTCTGTCGCCCGGCGATGCGCATAAGCGTTGCATCGTTGATACGATCAAGCGTCAGACTGCCGGGATAGGTTTCGATCGCATAGGTAAAAGGAACGTTCACGCAACTCAGATCATACGCAATCAGACGCGGCGCCGGCAGGTCGTATGCTGCCAGTGAGCGCAGGAAAAAGACCTCGTGCGCCAGATCTGCTTCAGGCGCAATGACCAGCAGCAGATGACGGGTCGCAGTCGTCAGGCGCACCTCGATGCGCTGGTTCGTGGCACGCACGAGGGTTGCATCGATCAGGCGCGCCTTGAGCGGTTCAACGATCAAGGCGGCATAATCACCCAGACGCGCCATAACACGACGCAAAGGGTCGGAATATGCCGGATCTTCCGGATCGAGATGGAGATTCAGATGCGCCCACATAGGCGCAAGATACCACGGAGTTCGCCAGTGCGCAACTACGGGGACAAACGGTAGATGCGACGAGCGTTCTCGACCCAAAGTTTGCGCTGCGCCTCCGGCGTCAGATCCGCCGTAAGCGTCGCCAGGGTTTCGACCCAGCGGCGATAACTGGTTGCCAGGAGCGCCACGGGCCAGTCGCCGCCGAACAACACGCGATCTTCGCCGAATACCTCGAGTGCGTGACGGATGTAGGGCGCCAGGTCATCGACCGTCCAGCGTTGATGGTCTGCTTCGGTTGCCACGCCGCTGATTTTGCACGCCACATTCGGTAAACGCGCTAGCGTCTCCATATGCAAACGCCACGGATCGAGCGTGCCACTGCGAATATCCGGTTTCGCCAGATGGTCGAGAACGAAACTGACATCCGGGCAGGCGCGCACCAGTTCAATGACCGCTGGCAACTGATAATGATAGATGCAGATATCGAACGACAAGCCGTACTCTGCCAGCATCTCAACGCCATGCACGAATGAAGGACGCAGGCAGTGTGCAGGGTCTGGCTCACCCTGCAGAATACGCCGCACCCCCTTGATCAACGGACTGATCTCAACCAGTGCATCGAGGAACGAGCGTGCACAGGCGCCATCGTCGAGCGGCGCCCATGCCACAATACCCTGAAGGCGCGGCTCGTCTGCCGCTATCTGCGCAATATGCCGCGCCTCCAGCAGTGCATATGCAGGGGCGACATCCACCTGCACATACACCATTGCCGTGATGTTCAGACCTGCCGTATGTTCCTGGAACACGCGCAGGTCGTACACCCGATTGAGCAGATCATTGCCATCAAGCCAGGGGATGCGAAACCGTGTCGGATCCCACAAATGGAGGTGTGCATCGATGATGGCATCGTTCATGGCAACACCGGACTATCTGCGACGTTCCCATAACGGCTTCGGTGCGCCGATACCGAACGCTTTCCATGCAGTGAGGAGGTACGCCACGGTAGCAACCTCGAGAACCAGAAGCCCCAGCGTAAACCAGGCAAAACTGGTTGCCACCAGCGGATGCACAGCGACAGGAAGACCGCGCACCAGCAGGCCAATGATACCATTGCGCCACATAAATGCTGCCCCCAGTCCGACAATTGCCAGCGGACCGCCAAGGACATGCGACCACCACGCACTCTGCATGACGTCCCACAAACCCCAATAGAACCAGACGATGGTGAACGGCACAAGAATTGCGAGCGTTATTTCGACGATCTGCACCGCAAGCGGGATCCCAAGCGACGCCTTGTACGCAATCAACGCCATCGCCAGCACGGTCAGCGCCAGACCACACACCACGCCTGTACCAGACAGCAGCGCCAACCCGATTGGACGTCGCAGTTGCACTGCGGATCTGGCGACACGAATACTGGAGCGACTCATATGATACCCCCCTCAGGAGACGCTGGCGGGGCAGAACCGATGCATTGAGACGGAGATGCAACTTGCCGTTTGGGAACTTACGAACTATTATAGCAAAAGGCAGAGCAAGGCTGTCAAGTTTAAGTTTTGTCATCAAAGGAGAATTCGTGTCTCATCTCAATCTCCCTCCCATCACCGGCGAACGCTTTCGCTCGCGTCGTTCAGTCGTGATGACCAGCCGGGGCGTGGTAGCAACCAGTCAACCGCTGGCAGCGCAGGCAGGGTTGAGAATGCTGCTTGCAGGCGGAAGCGCAGCCGACGCGGTCATTGCCGCTGCTGCGGTGCTCAACGTCGTCGAGCCGATGAGCACCGGCATCGGCGGCGATGCGTTCGCGCTGGTGTACGATGCGCAGACCCGCACCGTGCGGGCATTGAACGGCAGCGGGCGAGCGCCTGCGGCGTTGTCGCGTGAACTCTTTGTTGAGCGTGGATTGACCAGCATTCCGTTGACCGGTATGCTGCCTGTGACCGTCCCCGGTGCGGTGGATGCGTGGGTTGAACTGTTATCGGCATATGGACGGTTGCCGCTGGCGCAGGTTCTCGCGCCAGCTATCGAGTATGCCGACTATGGATTCCCTGTAAGCGAGATCATTGCGCGCAGCTGGACACTGGCAGAACCAAAACTGGCTGCTCACCCCGACACGGCGCGCACCTACCTGCCGCAGGGTCGCGCACCGCGTGCCGGTGAACTGTTCCGCCAGCCAGGACTGGCACGCTCGTTGCGGTTGATTGCTGAAGGTGGGCGCGACGCCTTTTACCGCGGCGCCATTGCCGCCGCAATCGCTGCAACCAGCGCCCGCGATGGCGGCGTGTTGACCCTGGAAGACCTGGCGGCGCATCACTCGACATGGGACACGCCGATCAGTGTGACATATCGCGGTTACACCGTCTATGAGTGTCCGCCGAATGGTCAGGGCATCACTGCGCTAATGGCGCTGAATATCCTCGAAGGGTTCGACCTGTCAGCATATACGCCAGCTTCGCCAGAAGCGTTGCATCTCCAGATCGAAGCGTTACGCCTGGCATTTGCTGATGCAGCGGCATATGTCGCCGATCCGGCGCATGCGCATGTGCCGACCACGTGGTTGCTTTCCGGCGTCTATGCCGCCGAACGCCGCGCACAGATCGATCCGCAGCGCGCTCTGCCTCATGTTCATGCCAGCACGCTCCCCGGCGGGCACGATACCGTCTATGTTACGGCGGTCGATGCCGATGGCAACGCGGTCTCGTTCATCAACAGCCTCTACATGGGCTTCGGCTCCGGGGTGGTGGCGGGAGACACCGGCATCTGCCTGCAGAATCGCGGCGCCGGGTTTGTGCTCGATCCGCAGCATCCCAACTGTGTCGTTCCTGGCAAACGACCGTACCATACGATTATTCCGTGCATGGTGACGTGCGGTGACCGGCTGTGGGCGAGTTTTGGCGTGATGGGCGGTTTCATGCAACCCCAGGGGCATGTGCAGATGCTGGTGAACATGATCGACTTCGGGATGAATCCGCAGGAGGCGCTTGATGCGCCGCGCTTTGAGTTGATCGATCCCTATCTCAACCAGGATGCCGTCGCGCTGGAGCACGACCAGGCAGTAGCGGAAGCGCTCCGGGAGTGTGGGCACTCCATTGTAGATCGTCAGGGCATGTTCGGCTTTGGCGGCGGGCAGATTATTGTTGTCGATGAAGCCGGAGTGCGCCATGCCGGTTCTGATCCGCGCAAAGACGGATGCGCGGTTGCTTACTGAGTCTCGCCTGCCGGTTGCACCGTTCTACCACAGCGTTAACTGTTCGGCGATCGGCGACCGGCGCGCATAGTGTCGCAGGCGATCACGTTCATTGCGTCCGAAAAAGCGCCCATCGAGCGTAATAAAGTCACGCGCGCGCGCGAGCGCCCCACCCAGCGCTGCAAGATGATCCGGATAGCGGAAACGCCCTTCGCGGCGCAGGCGGAGAATGCGCGCCACGCTTACCGGACCCAACCCCGGTACGCGCAGAAGTTCGTCCCGGTCGGCACGGTTCAGTTCGACCGGGAAGCGTTCCGGATGCGCCAGCGCCCACGCCAGTTTCGGGTCGAGGTGTAACGGCAGGTTGCCATCAGGATCATACGGGAGTTCCTGCTGCTCGAAGCCATAGCGTCGCAGCAACCAGTCTGCTTCACGGAGACGCTGCTCGCGCACAAACGGCGTCGGCGGACGACTCTCCAGCGGTGTGCCGGTCACCGGTCGGAATGCGCCAAAATAGACCCGACGCAGCGCCAGGTCGCGGTAGAGCCAGGTGGTCGTCACCAGCAGATCGCGGTCGCTCTCTCCGGCTGCACCCACAACGAACTGCGTCGCAAGCCCTGCACCGATCGCGCCCGTTCGACTCCAGTCACGCGCCAGCGCCAGCGGTGCGATCAGGTCGCGCAGCCAGTCGCGTTCGGGCGAAATACGCGCCAGATGCGCCGCAGTCGGCGCTTCCAGGTTGAGACTGATGCGGTTGGCAAGGCGCGCAGCACGCTCGATTTCAGCGGCTGGCGCGCCGGGCAGCAGTTTCAGATGCACATACCCGCTGTAGCCGTAGCGCGTGCGCAGCATCTCGACAGCATCGAGCATCCGACCGGTCGCAACCGCCGGATTGCCATCGACGCCGGTGGAGAGGAGCAACCCCTGCACTGCACCACGTTCGACGCGGGGAAGAAAGACGCGCGCCAGTTCATCGGGCGTCAGCGCCGCGCGTGGTATGTCGTTTCCGGAGCGCAGCGGACAGTAGGCGCAATTCCATTCGCAGCGATTGCTCAGCAACAGGCGGAAGACTGGCAGCGCACGCCCCGCGTTGTCGGTATCGGCAGCAACTGCACGATCGTCCCACAGCACCGTGCGCGGCGTGGCGCGCCGCTTCCCCAGGAAGCGATCACACGCATCAAAACGCGCCGCTGGCGACAGGATGGCAAGTTTGTCGTCAAGGTCCATGCAGTTCTCACCTGCGCTGATGCTCGCCTGGGATTGAACCCATTATACACAGTCATCCAGCCCTGCACGAGCGTATCCAGAAGTTCGCCGCGACGTCAGAGTTTAAAGGTTTCTCGCTACGTTCCAGTATAATCTCGGCAGTGAGGTGATGATCGCACCACGGAGGATCCGAGAGCGCAACGTCTGCATCACACCAGACACAGAGGTCGTACAGGAACTTTTATTCAACGACGCAAGGGGGAGAAGATTGCATGACACACGTTATTCGATGGATATTGGTGATGCTGATGGGAGTGCTCATCGCCGGTTGTGGCGCGCCGCCTGCGCAGATGTCGTCCGCGTCCAATATGCGCGCTGCATCTCCAGCAGCCCTGTTGCCCACCGCGTCGGCGCCGCCGGTTGCTGCGACGCCCCTGCCAACCCTGGCGCCAACCGCAACCACTGTACCGACTGCAATTCCAACTGCTACCCCCGCACCGACGCTGCCACCAACCACGGCGCCCTCCCCGGTTCCAACTGCCCGCCCGCAAGCCGTGCCGCCTGCGCGTTTAGTCATCAATGCCATTGATCTGGATCGCGTCCTGATCCCGGTAGGTCTCGATGCGAACCGTGTCCCGGTGGTGCCCGATCACGATGTGGGATGGTACCGACTCGGCGCAATGCCGGG
Organism: Roseiflexus sp. RS-1; assembly: GCF_000016665.1. Taxonomy (NCBI): domain Bacteria; kingdom Bacillati; phylum Chloroflexota; class Chloroflexia; order Chloroflexales; family Roseiflexaceae; genus Roseiflexus; species Roseiflexus sp. RS-1. The sequence continues at coordinate 4,665,240 of NC_009523.1, read as the reverse complement.
ACAGGGTGATAATATCGTGCTTTGGGGACACGTATTGCGCTTCCGCAAGACGCCGCATATCCCTGCGCCATTCGCGCGTCTGAGGGAGTTGAGTCCTGGAGCGACCGTGATTCTGATCGACGAACGCGGTGTCGAACATCGCTATACCGTGACACGCCAGGTATGGGCCACGCCGGACGAGGTTCACTACATGCTGCCGCAGGGACGCGAGATGGTGACCATGATTTCGTGCATTGGCGACAAGATCATTGCCGATGGCAGCATTGAAATGACCCATCGCCTGATTACGATTGCGGAGCCGGAGATTGTTGCACGCTGAAGGTTGTAAGGTTGAACGTTGCAGGCGGGAAGGTGAAGCGAGGCGAGAGGTGAGAGGGGATGAGGCGGGATGGACCAGAGGCGCGAGGGTTGGAGGACGCAGGCGGGAAGGTTGAAGGTGGACTCTACGTCCTCTATGGCGCCGTAGTGCATGCCTCGCAGGTTCGCATAGACGAGGGTACAGGGAGGCGTTACCCGCCCATCCGCTTTCCCAATTCATCGCCACGCCAGCGGATGTTGCCACGCAACAGCAGGTTGGACGCATTGAGTTTATACGCCAGGTCGCGCGCCAGATTGCGCATCACAACGAAGCCGATCCGCGGGCTGCGTTCCGCCAGCGCATCAAAATCCAGCGCCCGAATAACGATCAGCACCGTCGGTTCATTCGTCATCACCGTTGCGGTGCGCGCTGCACCGCCGAGCAATGCCTGCTCGCCAAAACACTGACCCGGATACAGGGTGTTGATCGTCGATGGCGCTACCGTCCCATCCGACAGGCGCGTTGTGATCATGACGCGCACCGTACCTTCGTGCACGATGTACAACTCGTCGCCGGTGTCGCCTTCATTGAAAACCGTCTGGCTCGCAGGCGTGCGGATCGCTCTGCACACTCCCGCAACCTGCATCAGTTCATCGTCGCTCAAACCGGCAAAGATCTCGACTTTACGCAGATTTTCGAGCACGCGCGGGTTCATTCGCGTCTCCCGGCAGGCATGCTGCCTTTTATCAAGTTTCGGGTACAATACAGTATAGCACGCCATTATCCGACACAGGTGCATACTGATGCATGCCGATCACTCCTGTCATTCCGATGAGAAATCGATTCAGAACCGTTTGAAAGAGGAGCAATTCCGCCATGGGCAAGCAATCACGCATCAAGCGCGAACGCCGCGAACATGCAACATATCTGGCAACAGTCAGCAATTGCGAGGGGACATGGCTCGAGCGTCCGCCAGACGCCGACGAGCAGGCGAAGATCGACTCCGCTGGCAAAATCCTGCGCCGCTTCCGTATGCAGGCGCTGCAACTCGGCGCCGACCGTGATGCGTTCAACCGGTTCAGTCTCGAAATCTTTCGTGATGAACGCTTTGCGCCGCTGCACTTCAGCGACGACATGATCGAGATGATCCTGGAAGAGATTGGTGAGCCGCCGGTCGTTGAGGATGACAGCGATCCATCGTTCACCAACTATTTGCTGCGAGCGCTGGGAGTCGTCGCTTCTGCGCGCGTGCGACGCACCATGGCGGAACAGGCGCGCCGCTTCCTGCCGCAGTATGTGGCTGCCGGGCAGTATAAAGAAGCGCTGGCAATCGAACACAACTGCTATATGACGGTGATGAGCGATGCAGCGACGCCGTTGCTGGTGCAGATGCTCGTCAGCGGGCTGGCGCGCTATTACGAGGAGCACGAACCGGACGAAACGGTGGCATAGCCATCAGAGCGACGGCGGCTCTTCAGTAATTGCGGCAATACGCCATCCTTCCGGCGTGTTGATCACCACCACGTAGAGTTGATTAGACCCGCGCTTCCAGCGCGTCGGCAGGTCGGGAACCGGCTCAGCATCAACCGTGACGCCGTAGATCAATCGCCCGTCGGCGGCGACGACCGAATCGATCCGGGTCAGGGTGAGCGACTGCACCGCCTGGGTTGTGCTCTCGAACATGTCGAGGGGGGTGATTGCCTGCATGGCGGGCGTCAGCAACGCCCAGGCTTCCGCTGCGCGCCGCCCGCCGAATGCAGCAAAGTAGGCGCGCACCGTTTGCTCGGCGGCAGCAATGTTCGCCGCCGGAGCGCCTTCGGACGTCGCCTGTACGAGCGCTTCCGGGGTTGCAGTCACGTCGCCGATGCTGCCAGACTGTCCAGCAGTTGCCGGTTCGATCCGCACCTCAACCCCTTCTGCAACCGATGTCAGCACGACCGCTGCCGTAGCACGCGCGGGCGCCAGCGGGGTGCTGGTTGTCTGGACGCTGAGCGGCGCCGCTTGTCCGCATCCAACCAGCAACCCGACCAGAATCCCTCCTGCGATCCAGTTACGTCGGCGCGGCATACGTCCCCCGATCATTAAGCCTCATATCATGGTAAACAGTATACCACTCCCTTCCACCCTGCGTCTCTCTGGAATGCGGACGACTTCCCCGATATTTCCGGCTCAACGTCCATACCGCCACCAGTAGTAGTGCTGCCCGACATTTCCCATCTCGACGCGGAACGCGGGCGGATTCGCCGGGTTGTAGGTCAGCACGCGCCGCTCGAAGACCTGGAACAGGATCGGTCGCTCAACGCCGCCAACCCTGACTTTGACCCAGTATGCACCGGTGACCGGCAACCCGAAGACATACAGCGGATCGTACACTTTCGCCGTCACATAGCGCCCATTCTCATATACCAGACCAGACTGGTTCATGAAGTCCAGGAATGCGCGCGCAACGCCGTGATTATTATCGCCGGGCAGCAGCACCGTCGCCGGATCGTTCACGTAGTCGTTGAAGCCGGTGATACTGCCGTCCGGGTTGATAAATCCGGTCGCCGGACGATACAGGTCATTGGGATTGACCGCGCCGGGATTCTGATAGAAGCGGAGCAGATCGGCATAGGTCGGGAACTGATCCGGATCGCCGACAGCGCTGATCCGGGCTGGCAGACGCCACTCGAACAGATTGTACCCGACCTGCATACGCCCGGTCATCAACTCGATGGGCAGGAGACCATTGGTGACGTACCAGGGCGAAAATGGGTTCGCAGTTGGATCGTTGATCTCCATACGGCTCTTGTCGAAGTACTGCACCACGCGCATACCCTCATACCCTTCCAGCAACGGTTCACGCAGCGCCGGAGTGTTCGGCGCCGGTCCCCACGTCCACGACCGACCACTGATCTGTTCCGCGACCGGACGATCCTGGCGCTCCCAGACTCGACGGAATGCGTCATTGCCGAAGGGTGGCGCCGAAGCTGAGACGGGCATTGCTGCCGCCAGTATTGCAATGATCAGAAGGGGAGTGAGAAACACTATGCGTCGCATCGTAGCGTCCTTTCTGCGCATCATCGCGCTGTGCGCCGGCGGATAGCGGATGAAGATGGAAGCAGGCGAGGCGATGTTCGAGGTCCGGCGCAATTGTCTCCCGGCTGACCACGAGGACTGTCAGCCGCCATCTCTGGAGGAAAATCGTTCCTTCCAGACAGAAGTATAGTTCATGTTTCTCGAACAGAGAGAGAAGAAGTTACTACACGCGGGGAACGAACCTGCCCCGATTGGACGATGTCACACGCCGCTGAACGCTGAAAAGCCGCCGTCCACCGGTATGACGGCGCCGTTGACGAATGCCGCACCCGGGCTACAGAGCCAGATCAGGGTTGCGATCAGGTCTTCCGGGACGCCAAGGCGCCCGGCGGGCGTATGCGCGAGAATGTGCTCACCACGCGCGGTGAGCGACCCATCAGGATTGAGCAACAACGCACGGTTCTGTTCACCGATGAAAAAGCCGGGTGCAATGGCATTAACCCGCAATCCAGAACCGTACCGCCGCGCCAGTTCAATCGCCATCCAGCGCGTCAGGTTTTCGACGGCAGCTTTGGCGGCGCTGTAGCCGGCGATCCGCGTCAGTGGACGCTGCGCTGCCATTGATGAGATGTTGATGATCGTTCCCTGCCCCGGCGCAGTAATGATTGTCGCACCAAACACAAGTGACGGCAGCAGCACACCGATCAGGTTCAGATCGACGACGGCGCGAAACGCCTCAGGGTCGAGATCAAGTAATGAAGCCTCAGGCGCCAGCGTCGCGCCAGGCATATTGCCGCCAGCGGCATTGACCAGGATATCGACCCGTTCCCAGCGATCAACGATGGTGGCACACGCGCGTTCGACCTGGGCGCGCTCACGCACATCGGCGCTGAGCGCCAGCGCCGTGCCGCCACCCGTTTCGATGGCGGCGACGATTGCGGTCACCGGTTCGATCCGTCGGGCAAGAACGGCGACGCGCGCACCGGCTTGCGCCAGACCTTTCGCCATCGCCGCACCCAGCGCACCGCTTCCGCCGGTGACCACGGCAACTTTCCCCTCCAGGCTGAACAGGGAGTGAAGAAATGGCTCAGACATTGCGCGCGCTCCTGTCGGCTGCCGGGTATGGTACCATAGACGCACATTCCCATCGCAGGAAGCATAGATGCGCGAGGGCTATCACAACGGGCATCATTTCGGCAGGGAAGAGACGTGGGAAACCTGCATCCGCAGAAAACGATAGCCGCAGCGCACATCATCACCGGTTCCGCGCCCAGGAATGGCGCGATTCATCAGGGAAGGACATGCCATGACGTTCGTCCGCGATATGTTAAGCCGACCACGCCCGCCACGCATCAGGCATGATGTTCAGTTGCCGCGTCGGGTTGCATACTACCCGTCACCGGTCGACTGGCGTGACGAGGTGATCTACTTTTTGATGGTTGATCGCTTCAGCGATGGACAGGAAGATACCCGCCCGTTGCTCGACCGGCGCTACCTGGCGGCAGCGCGACCGGCGCTGCCCAACGGCGACCCCTGGCGCTGGGATCGCTGGGCGTTGTCGGGCGGTGAACGATTTCAGGGCGGCACGTTGCGTGGAATCATATCGAAACTCGGCTATCTGCAGCGGCTCGGCATCACCACCCTGTGGCTCAGCCCGGTCTGCAAACAGCGCGTCCACCTCGACACCTATCACGGCTATGCCATTCAGGATTTTCTGGATGTCGATCCGCGCTTCGGCACGCGCCAGGACCTGGTCGATCTGGTGAGCGCTGCGCATGAGCGTGGCATGCGGGTATTGCTCGACATCGTGTTCCAGCACACCGGTCCCAACTGGCGCTACCCGCCCGATGTTCCCGGTGGCGCAGACATGCCGCGCTATACGAGCGGGCGCTACCCGTTCGGCAGTTGGGTCGATGCTGCGGGTGCGCCGCTCGTGGGCATTCCTGATGTGAACGATGCTGCCTGGCCCGAAGAGATGCGCACGATCGACTATTATACGCGCGCTGGCGCCGGCGATCTGGGCGCTGGCGCTATCGATGATCCGGATGCCGAGCATAAACGGTCGGACTTTTTCACGCTGCGCGACATCAATCTCGATGCGCCGGGCGCGCTCACCGATCTGGCGCTGTGCTACAAATACTGGATTGCGTTGACCGACTGCGATGGGTTTCGAATCGATACGCTCAAACATGTCTCATTCGAGCAGGCGCGCAATTTCTGCGGCACGATCAAGGAGTTCGCCGCCAACCTGGGCAAAGCGAACTTCTTCCTGGTCGGCGAAGTCGCCGGGGGCGATTTTGCCGCAACACGCTACCTCGACGCGCTGGAGCGCAACCTGAATGCCGCACTCGATATCGGCGAAATGCGCCTGGCGCTCGGAGATGTTGCAAAGGGGCTGGCGCCAGCGCGCGCCTATTTCGACGGGTTCGTGCCGGGGCTGGCAATCATGGGGTCGCACCGCAATCTCGGCAGTCGCCATATCTCAATCCTCGACGATCACGACCACGTTTTTGGAACAAAACTCCGTTTCTCAACCGATGTGATGTCGCAGCATCATGCGGCGGCAGCAGTCGCACTGCAACTCTTCACGCTCGGCATTCCATGCATCTATTACGGCACCGAACAGGCGCTCGGCGGTCCTGAACCATCGGAGCGACAGTGGTTGCCGGAGTGGGGACGCGCCGACCGCTACCTGCGCGAGGCGATGTTCGGTCCACTCCACCCGCGCGCGTCCGGTCGCGCCGGGATCGACCCCCAGGCGCTCGATACATCGTTGCCAGGATTTGGACCTTTTGGCACTGCCGGGCATCACTGCTTCGACGAGCGCTTTCCAGTCTACCTGCGCATCGCGGCGCTGGCAGCCCTGCGCGCCGCCTTCCCGGTGTTACGCCACGGTCGCCAGTATCTGCGCCCGATTTCAAACTTCAACCAGCCATTCGCATTCCCGCCAGCCGGAGAAATCGTCGCCTGGTCGCGCATCCTCGATGACGAGGAGGCGTTGTGCGTGATCAATCCGAATGGTCTGGCGGCACGTGGCGGCGATGTAGTGGTCGATGCCGCACTGAACCGCCCCGGTGATACCATGACGGTCATCCTGAATACCGCCCAGGCCGCTGATCCAGACGGCTATGACGGTCTGTATCCCAAAGGACGGCAATTGACGGTTAGAGAGCGGAATGGAACGTCGTATGTTGAAATTCGCAACCTGCCGCCAGCCGAGACGCTGGTGCTGACAAACCGACCATAGTATGGAGCGTGAGCACTGCCGTGCAGTTCTACTGTCCTGTCTGTTTTGCCGAGGTCGCGGCTGATGAGCGTGATGCGCCGTGCCGCGTCTGCGGCGCTCGCGCGGAGGAGTGGCAGCGCCGCGACTATACCGAACGCCTCATCCATGCGCTCCGACATCCTAACCCGGAAGTGCGCATGGGCGCGATTATTTCGCTGGGTAACCGGCGCGACCCGCGGGCTGCGCTTCCGCTTGCCGAATGCGCCCTGGCGCATCCCATCGATGTCGTGCAAGCGCTCGCCATTGTCAGGGCGCTGCATGCAATCCTCCCGGCGCCGGAGCGGGAGACGGCGCTGGACATGCTTGCCGCTCATCCGGCGCGCGCGGTTCGTCGCGCAGTTGCGCGCATGCGCAGTGAACCATAATACCATTCCGATCACAGTGACCTGTGCTATAATTTTTTCTGCCACCACGTACATCAGCAGCAAGATGATCGCCATTTCTTTCGATTGAACAAGGAACAGAATCATGCCGCCAAAACAATGGGCATCCCCTCCACCGATGCAGATCGACCCGAACCGCCAGTACCGTGCACGGATGATGACCTCCAAAGGCGAAATCGTCATCGACCTGGCTGCCCGGTATGCGCCGAAGACGGTCAATAATTTCGTCTTTCTGGCAAACGAGGGGTTCTATAACGGCGTCGTCTTCCACCGTGTCATCAGCAACTTCGTCATTCAGGGCGGCGACCCGACCGGTACAGGGCGCGGCGGGCCCGGCTATACGTTCGAGGATGAGGTCGATCCGAAGAAAAACCTGCTGAAACACGAGGCCGGGGTGTTATCGATGGCGAATGCCGGACCAAACACGAACGGCAGCCAGTTTTTCATCACCCACTCGCCGCAACCACACCTCAATGGAAAGCACACTGTCTTCGGCAAAGTCACCAGCGGGATGGACGTTGTCAACGCTATCCGCCAGGGGGACCAGATCCTGAATGTAACCATCGAGGTTCTGTAGCCGCGCATGGACGAATCGTTCGACATTGCCGGACAAACATCCGCCCTGCCACACCCGATCATGCCGCCTCTGACGCCAGTCGCTGGCATCAACGCGCCGTCGCTCCCGGCGCCCGGTCCCGATGGATTGGGAAGCAGTGCGGCGCGTAAGGCGCGATTGCACATCGCACCATCGCCAGGACCGCACAACGCGCTCTGGTATTTTCCGCGCGTCACCGGCGGTCACCTGCGCGTCGCGCGTAATGCGCTGATCATTCAGATCGCCCGATACACGCCATCACTGGCGCTCAAGAACGCACTCTACCGCCTGATCGGTATGCGGGTCGGCAGCCACGTCTCGGTTGGTCTGATGGTTATGTTCGATATCTTTTTCCCGCAGGATGTCACCCTTGGCGACAACTGCATCATCGGCTACAATTCAACCATCCTCTGTCACGAATTCACCCGTCATGAATGGCGCCGCGGACCGGTCTGGATCGGACGGGACGTAACCATCGGCGCAAACACGACGATCCTGCCGGGTGTCGTGATCGGTGATGGCGCGACGGTCTCGGCGATGAGCCTGGTGAACCGTGATGTGCCGCCGGGAGCGTTTGTCGGCGGAGTGCCGGTGCGAATGTTGAACGGTGGACGTTGAAGGTTGAAGGTTGAAGGTTGAAGGTTGAAGGTTGAAGGTTGAAGGTTGTGGGTTGAAAGTTGAAGGTTGAAGGTTGAAGGTTGAAGGTTGAAGGTTGTGGGTTGAAAGTTGAAGGTTGAAGGTTGAAGGTTGTGGGTTGAAGGTTGTGGGTTGAAAGTTGAAGGTTGAAGGTTGAAGGTTGTGGGTTGAAGGTTGAAGGTTGTGGGTTGAAAGTTGAACGCCTGCCCTGGGCGCAGCGCGGGAGTTGAGTTCTGACTTCAAGGGTTCATCACAATGATACGCCTGACACACTGGCTCTTCGAGTTCATTCTGCGCACGCCGATTATCTTCTGGTGCTGCGTCGTCGCTAACCTGATCGGCGCGGTGTGGGGCGCAGCGGTCTGGTATGGTCCGATGCTGGCGGCATCGCCGCTGTGGGCATGGCCCTTCATTCCCGATTGCCCACTCGCAGCGTTTCTCGGCACAATTGCGCTCTTTGGCATGCGTGCAGGACGACGCTGGACTCTCTTCTATACGCTGACAGCGTTCGCGTGCATACACTACGGCATCTGGACGCTGGTATTCTGGTTGCGTCAGTGGACAGGATCAGGCGTGATCGATCCGTTCGAGATGGTGCTGTTCGTCACCCATATTGGTTTGCTGTGCGAGGGGGTACTGTTCGCCACGCGCCTGGGCGATGTATCGTTTCCGCAACGACTCACTGTCATTGGCTGGTTTGTCCTGGCATTTGGCGTCGATTACGGGTTGGGGTATCACCCGCCGCTGGCGAGCCACGTGACGTTCGATTTCATCATGTGGTTAACGGTTGCGCTCACGGGCGGGTTGAGCATCGCGTTGCTGGCGCTGCCGCGCACCGTCGCACAACCGGCGCGCCTGTCGACCACGACGGTCGAGGGATAGTGGGAGAGGTTAGGGGGTTGAAGGTTGAAGGTTGGCACATTGGTTGAAGGTTGAACGTTGAACGTTGAACGTTGAAGGTGGGAACGTTGAAGGTGGAACGTTGAAGGTGGGAGCGTTGAAGGTGGAACGTTGAAGGTGGGAGCGTTGAAGGTGGAACGTTGAAGGTGGGAGCGTTGAAGGTGGAACGTTGAAGGCGGGAGCGTTGAACGTTGAAGGTTGAAGGTGGAGCGTTGAAGGTGGAACGTTGAACGTTGAAGGTGGGAGCGTTGAACGTTGAAGGTTGAAGGTGGAGCGTTGAAGGTGGGAGCGTTGAAGGTGGGAGCGTTGAAGGTGGAGCGTTGAAGGTGGAGCGTTGAAGGTGGAACGTTGAAGGCGGGAGCGTTGAAGGTGGAACGTTGAAGGTTGGAGCGTTGAACGTTGAAGGTTGAAGGTGGAGCATTGAAGGTTGAAGGTTAAACACAGAGGTCGAGGAAGTGAGGACTGTACAGGAAACGGGTTGCAGATTCCATCAAGCGATCTAACCCATAACCCCTGATCCTGTTCTCAGTTCTCAGTTCTCGGTTCTCAGTTCTCGCTTCTTGGTTCTTGGTTCTTGGTTCTTGGTTCTCAGTTCTCGGCTCTCGGTTCTTGGCGGGGAGGGTGGGATTCGAACCCACGTGGGCTTTCAGACCCAACTCGTTTTCGAGACGAGCACGTTCAACCGCTCCGTCACCTCCCCATCTTAAGGGCTAGATGAAGGGCGGCTCGCCAGCCGGCGCAGCCGCCCCTGTTTGTGCTGGCGACTCTGGGGCGATTCGAACGCCCGACCTCTTCCTCCGCAGGGAAGCGCTCTAATCCGCTGAGCTACAGAGTCATGTTCTGTACGCTGCTACTATACCACGAATCGGCGTCCTGTGCAACCGGGGATCACGTGGAAGCAGGGCAAACGAAGGGGTCGCCTTTGCCTGCCCTGCCGGGGGGCGCGTTGTTATGGCGTATTCCGCCACTTTGTTAATCTCACGGTTGCGCCCCTGCTATCCACAATGGTATACTGACACTATCGTGTTCCTCGAACAACGCGCCATACTGTTGAACTGGATCATCAAAACCTCAACGCCCAATGGCGACCGGATCGAGACGATTGCGTATCATTGAGAAGTATACGCAACAAGGATGTTGCGATGACGAGTGTTGCTTTTGAGACGATCGAGAATGATATGGCACTTCTGAGCGCTGCTTCGCCATACTTCAATCGTGAGCTCAGCTGGCTCGAATTCAACCGCCGGGTGCTGGAAGAAGCAATGGACGAGCGCCATCCGCTGTTGGAGCGCGTGAAGTTCCTTTCGATCTTCAGCACCAACCTCGATGAGTTCTTCATGATCCGTGTCGCGGGCTTGAAGCAACAGATCGCCGCCGGCGTCGCCAGTCGCTCACCGGACGGGCTGACCCCATCTGAACAATTGCACGCCATTCGCCGCGTCGTTATTCCGCTTCTTGAGCAGCATCGGTCCTGCTGGCTCGACGACATCAAGCCGAAGTTGCATGAGCAGGGCGTTCATGTGTTCGATTACCACGAACTGACGCCAGCGCAACGTGCAGCATGCGCCGAATACTTTGAGCGTGAGGTGTTTCCGGTTCTGACGCCGCTGGCCATCGATCCGGCGCATCCATTCCCGCATATCTCAAACCTGAGCCTGAATCTTGCAGTGGTGATCCACGATCCGGATGAGGGCGAACTCTTTGCGCGCGTCAAGGTGCCAGCAGTGCTGCCGCGCCTGGTGCCAATCGAAGGCGGTCTGTGCGATTCTCCGGATGATATTCCACCGGAACGACGCTACTGCTTCACCTGGCTCGAACAGATCATTACCGCCAATGTCGCATCGCTCTTCCCCGGCGAGGAGATCGTCGAATGCTATCTGTTCCGCATTACGCGCAACGCCGATATGGAAATCGAGGAAGAAGAGGCGGACGATCTGCTGCGCGTGATCGAAGAAGGGGTGCGTCAGCGACGATTTGGCGCCGTTGTGCGTCTGCAGGTGCAGCACTCGATGCCGGAACGGGTGCGCAATCTGTTGCTCACCAATCTGAAACTGACCCCCGACGACGTGTATGAGATGCGTGGACCGCTCGGTCTGTCGGATCTGATGCAGTTGACGAAAATTGACCGCCCCGACCTGAAAGATCCGCCGTTCTACCCGATACCCCCTGCGCCGTTGCAGAACGCGCGCAGCAGTGAGGAACTCTTCGCTGCGATTCGTCAACACGATATCCTGTTGCACCATCCATTTCACTCCTTCCAGCCGCTGGTATCGCTGATCCAGGCGGCTGCTGAGGACCCGAATGTGCTGGCGATCAAGCAGACGCTCTACCGCGTCGGGTCGAATTCGCCAATCGTGAAGGCGCTTATGCACGCGCGCGAGCAGGATAAGCAGGTGACCGTGCTGGTTGAGTTGAAGGCGCGCTTCGACGAGGAGAACAATATCATCTGGGCGAAACAACTCGAACGCGCGGGTGTGCACGTCGTGTATGGGTTGGTCGGGCTGAAAACGCATGCCAAACTGGCGCTGATCGTTCGCCGCGAGCACGATGGCTTGCGCCGTTATGTCCACCTCGGCACCGGCAACTATAATGCAACCACCGCTCGCATCTATACCGACCTTGGTCTGTTGACGGCGCGCCCCGATATTGCCGCCGATGTATCGGAACTGTTCAACCATCTCACCGGTTTCTCGCGTCAGCGGCACTATCGCAAACTGCTCGTCGCGCCGGTGAGCATGCGCGAATGTCTCGAAGCGTTGATCGAACGCGAGATCGCCCACGCGCAGGCGGGACGGCAGGGGCATCTGATTTTCAAATGCAACGCAATCGTCGATAAAAAGATTATCGATCTCCTCTATCGGGCTTCTCAGGCAGGCGTAACTATTGAGTTGATCGCGCGCGGCATCTGCTGCCTGCGCCCCGGAGTGCCAGGCTTGAGCGAACGCATCTCTGTGCGCAGTATCGTCGGGCGTTTCCTTGAGCACAGTCGCATCTACTACTTTGCGAACAACGGCAATCCAGATATCTACCTCGGCAGCGCCGACCTGATGGAACGTAACCTCGACCGCCGCGTCGAGACACTGTTCCCCATCGAGTCTGAGCCTTTGAAAGCGGAGATTCGTCAACTGCTCGATGTGTATTTGCGGGATACGTCGCGTGCACGCATTCTGATGCCCGATGGTTCATATGTGCGCGCCCGCCCGCCCGAAGGCGAGGCGCCGTTCGATAGTCAGGCGTTCCTCAGCCGCGATAATATGACGCCGCGGTAGGGGAGAACCAGGAACCAGGAACCGAGAACCAGGAACCAAGAACTGAGAGTGGGAGAGGCGCGAGGGGATGAGGCGCGAGAGGCAACGGGGCGCAGCGCTGCTGCGCCCGTATCGGCAGCAGGAGCAATGGCGGGGGTGGCGGCGAGAGGCAGCGGAGAGGCGCAGCGCTGCTGCGCCCGTGCCGGCAGCGGGAGCAGTGGCGGCGGCGGGAGGCGATCCGATCAACACCTCAATGCCTCAATGTCTCTGTTAGTACAACCATGAATATGGCGACATATCGTCTATTCATTGCTGTTGAACTGCCCGACACGCTCCGCGAGGAACTGGCAGATCTGCAAACGCGTCTTAAGCGCGATCAGCCGCCAGTGCGCTGGGTGAAACCTGAAGCGATGCACCTGACGCTCTGGTTCCTGGGGGATGTTCCAGGCGATCAGGTTTCGCATTTGAAGATTGCAATGATGTTGTCGTTCGCCGGGCAGCAGGCAGCGCACATCAGGCTTGGCGCTCCCGGCGCTTTCCCCAACCTGCAACGCCCACAGGTCATCTGGGTTGGGCTGGCGGAAGGCGAAGCGCACCTGCGCTCGTGGTATGATGCGCTGGCGCGTCGCCTGCCATCTCTCGGATTTCACCCTGACCCCCGACCGTTTCGACCGCATCTGACCCTGGGGCGAGTGCGCCACGAGGCGTCGGCGGAACAGCAGCAGCGGCTTGGCGCTGCGCTCCGCTCTCTGAAACTCTCTTCCAACCATACGTGGAATCTTCAGCGCGTGGTGCTGTTCCGCAGCGATCTGCGTCCCGAAGGACCACGCTATACGGCGCTGGCGGAAGTGGATTTACAGGGGCTAGAGGCTGCCAGCGGTTAGGGGTTCAACCTTCACTTCGACCTTCGACCTTCAACCTTCAACCTTCAACGTCCACCTTCCCAACTTGTCTCTGATGGTATAATAGGACCATGCTATCTGGACGACTCGCAACAGTAGCATTGTGGCTGCTGATCATTTGCGCTGCGGTTTTTCTGTTCGAGCGCGCAGTAGTTGTCGTTAGTTTTTTTGCTACGCCGCTCCTCCTTTTCGCCCTTGCCTGGCTGATCGCGGTCGTCCTGCAACCGCTGGTGTCACGCCTGACAGCGCTCGATCTCCCACCGATTACAATCCGCGCCCGTCGGGTTCCTCCACCACCGCGCCACCTTTCGCGCATGCTCTCGGTGGCGCTGATCTACCTGGCGCTGTTCGCCGCGCTGATCGTGGTGATCCTGTCGTTCGTACCGGCCATCACCCAGCAACTGACCACGCTGACCGGATCGGTGCCGACAACGGTCGAATCGATCGCCCGCTGGATCGGGCGACTGGATGAAAGTCTGGAACGCTTCGGATTTCGCGGCGATCTTACCGCAATTGTGCAACCTGAAGCGATCGCCCAGCAACTGACCGGCTTTGGCAGTGCAATGCTCCAGCAGTCGCTTGGTATTGCCGGCAGCATTGCCACCGTCCTGTTCAATATTTTTCTGGTGCTGATCCTCAGTTTCTATATCACGCTTGACGGTCCGCGCATGGGTAAGAGTTTCGTGGCTGTCCTGCCCCAATCCTGGCACGATGAAGTCGATAACCTTTTTGCCGTGATCGACCGGGTGTTTGGCGGGTTCATGCGGGCGCAGTTTGTGAACTCACTGTTGTACGGGGTTGCAAACGCGATTGTGATGGCGATGTTCGGTCTCGGCGATATTGCGCTTGCCAGTGTCGTCGCTGCCATACTTGTGTTCATTCCACTGGTAGGGGGGTTTTTCGCGCTGATCCCGCCGGCGCTTTTCGCCATTCTGTTTGCGCCTGATCGGTTGGGATGGCTGTTGCTGACGCTGCTCATCGTTCAGCAGGTGCAGTTCAATATTGTCATGCCGCGTCTGGTCGGGCAGGCAATCGGGTTGCATCCACTGCTCGTCTTTGCAGCACTGCTTCTCGGTGGAACAGTCGCCGGGGGCTGGGGCGTTCTGTTTGGCATCCCGGTCGCTGGCGTGATTGCCTCGATCACCCAGTTCTTCTATGAACGCGCCAGGCGCACAGCGATGATGCTTCCAACCGACGAGACATCTCCATCAGTCCCTCCCGCTGCTCCTGCATCGGTTGCCGATCCGGTCGCCGGTCATCCCTCGCCCGCCCCGGTTGTCGATCCGGTCTCCGGTCATCCCCCGTCGTAGCGCTTGACGCATCGGCAGCTCTCTTCTACAATACCGCTGTCGAGAAACGGTGTCGCACCTCAAATGCGACCTCGCCCTGTACACCTGAGAAGGCAGGGGCGTTGCGGTACAACGTCTCTCGTGTCGATCCGAATTTCCTTCCGCGCATTTCCGGGTTTGTGAGTGCAGAAACGGCGCCCTGGCTGGTTCGATACGTGTGCCACGCAGCATCATGGAAAACCGCTCCGGCGAGAAACGTTCCCCCTGTGTGATCTATGCGCTCCTTGGCGGATTGAGCCTGGTGAGCGGCGTTGTCGGCACACTTGTCGGCGGTGCGTTGATCTGGTTCTTTGTTGCGCGCCCGATTGCCGATCAAACAGCGCAGACGACCGTACCAGCCACGCTCCCCTCCACCCTTCTCCCATCTCCAACACCGCTGGTCGTCGCCACGGACGATCCGGTGCGCACGGCGCCGGCGCGTATCGCGCGCGAGGCAGGACCATCGGTGGTGACGGTGGTGTCGCAGTTGCCGCCGCAGGTCGGTTTCTTCGGCACATTCCAACCGCCGCCAGCGCGTGGTTCAGGAGTGATTATCGATCCGCGCGGGTACATTATCACCAACCACCACGTGGTTGAAGGCGCGCGGCAGTTGTACGTCATTCTTGCCGACGGACGACAGCGCCCGGCGCAATTGATCGGGAGCGACTACCCGTTCAGCGATCTGGCGCTGATCAAGATCGAAGGCGATACCTATCCCGCAGCCCGGTTGGGCGACTCTGACGCAGTCCAGGCAGGCGATTGGGTGGTTGCCATCGGCAGCGCCCTGGGCGACCTGCGCAACTCGGTAACGGTCGGTGTGGTCAGCGGGCTTGGACGGTCGCTGCAAACCCGCGACGTCGTACTGGACGACCTGATCCAGACGGATGCAACTATCAACCGCGGTAACTCTGGCGGTCCATTGTTGAACCTGGATGGCGAGGTGATCGGGATCAATACGGCGATCATACGCGGCGGCGCCGAACAGGCGGAAGGGATCGGGTTCGCCATTCCCAGTAACACCGTGCGCTATGTCGCCGATCAACTGATAACACGCGGCAGGGTGGCACGTCCATACCTGCCGATCGAATTCGTACCGATTACGCCGCGTCTGGCGGCGTGGTACAACCTGCCGGTCGATTACGGTCTCTTTATTCAGGCGGTCAGGCGTGGATCGGCGCTGGCGCAGGCTGGTGTGCAACCGGGTGATATCCTGTTATCACTCGGCGGTCAGCGCATCGATGAAGCCCATCCGTTGCTGCGTGTGCTGGCGCGACATCAGGTTGGCGAAGAGGTCGAGATCGAGATCTGGCGTGACAACGCCATACAGACAATACGGATCACGCTGGAAGAATTGCCCCGCTGAGGAACGTTGCCGTCGAGAGTCATGGATCGGTAATTTCCCCTTCAGGTGTGTGTCAGGAACCCATCAGTCGCTCCCGCTATACTTGCGGATAGCGACCGGTTGAAATCGTGTGATCGAGTGTAGAGGAGAGCCATGTTCCAGCAAATGAAGACCGCTATCCCCCGTCTCCTGTCGCTGTTGACGCTGATCGCCATCATCGTCGGCATCGTCGTCGCACCCCGCCAGAGTCGCGCCGCAGCGCGCAGCCCGGCTGAAGTCCCCGACACCTATCCGCCCTATCTCGCCCAGTACTATCCGCAGACCGGTCACTCCGCCGTCAATTCGTTCGAGCGCTTCTGGCGGAATACGCCCAACGCGCTCTTTGTGCTGGGCTATCCGATCTCTCGACCCTTTATTGAGGAAAGTTTCACCAATCCTGGCGAGTATTACCGCGTCCAGTACTTCGAGCGCGCGATCCTCGAGGAGCATCCGCAAAACTACGGCACGCCCTACTATATTCTGGGGCGATTGCTGGGAACGCAACTGGCAAAAGGACGCGAGAACGAACCGCCGTTCCAGCCGGTTCCCGATCCGCGCGACGGCACGTGGGATAGTGTGACGCGCCATACGCTGCGCAACTCGCCGGCGCCATTCCGCAGTTTCTGGCTCAACAATGGCGGGCTGGCGGTCTTCGGTCGCCCGATCTCCGAACAGTTCCAGGAAGTAAACAAGGCGGACGGCAAAACGTACTGGGTGCAATACTTCGAGCGCCAGCGGATGGAGTGGCACCCTGACGAGCCTGACCCGCGCTACCGCATTCTGCTCGGTCTGCTCGGCAATGAATACCGCGACGCCAATCATCGCAACAATCCGGCATTCACCCCCGCGCCCCGCGATGATGCACGCTCGCTGCCGCGCCCGTTCATCTACGGCTACAATGCGCATCTCTACCAGGATCGCGAACCCTGGCAGGATCGCAAGCGCGTGCTGCAACTGGTCAAGAACAGCGGCTTCGGTTGGGTGCGTCAGCAGGTGCGCTGGATGGATCTGCACGACCGTTCGGGTGCGATCTACTGGGAAGAACTCGACGACATCGTGCGCGATGCCAATGAGATGGGCGTGAAACTGTTCATCAGCGTCGTTGCCGCCCCCAGTTGGGCAACCGACAATGGACGCAACGGGTTGCCCAACCGCGCCAACATTGGTCAGTTCGCCTATTTTATGGGGGAAATGGCAAAACGCTACCGGGGCAGAGTCGGCGCGTATCAGATCTGGAACGAACAGAACCTGGCGGTCGAAAATGGCGGGCGGGTCGCTTCGGCGGCGCTCTACATGGACGTGCTGGTCGCCGGTGCGCGGGCGATCAAGGCGAATGACCCCTACGCGATTGTCGTATCGGGTCCGCCAGCAGCCACTGAAACGAACAACCCGAATATCGCCATCAGCGATCTGGCGTTCTTCCGGCAGATGTTCGCCGACCCGCGCTTCCGCGACGTCGTCGATGCGATTGGCGTCCACGCTGGCGGCACATCGAACCCGCCCGACAGCATGTGGCCCGACCGTCCCGGTCCCGGACCGAACTTTGTGACCAGTCGCGAGTTCTACTTCCGCCGCGTCGAGGATTACCGGGCGCTGGCGTTACAGTACGGTCTCGGCGACCGACAGATGTGGATCACGGAGTTCGGTTGGGCGACGCGCAACAATACGCCGGGGTACGAATTCGGCAACCAGATTTCGTTTGAACAGCAGGCAGAATGGATCGTGCGGGCGTTCCAGATCGGGCGGCGCGAATATGCGCCGTGGATGGGAGCGATGTTCCTGTGGAACCTGAACTTTGCCGTGCCGTGGGCGCAGCGCGAAGGCAACCCGCTCCACGAACAGGCATCGTTCGGCATCCTTAATGGCGACTGGAGTCCGCGCCCGGCATACCTTGCCCTGCAACGGATGCCGAAGGATTGAGAACATGTATCGGAATGGAGAGAAGGGGCGCGACGCCTGAAAAAGGCGAACGGCGCGCTCCTCTCCACAGGAACAACCGGCGCAAGATGCAAGACCAGCAGGCGCCGCATCGCTGACCGGTGGCAGAGATAGATGGAGAAGGTCTATGCGTTTCAAGCCATGGCTATCACTGGCCGTCCTGATCATGCTTGCTGGCGCCATGATCGTGCCGCTGCGCGCAACGGCGGCAGCGCGCAGTCCGGAGGAAGTGCCACCGACTCAACCGCCGTTCAAGGCGCGTTTGTTTGCTGAAACCGGGCACACTGCCGTCAATTCGTTTCTCTCCTTCTGGGAACGGACTCCCAACGCGCTCTTTGTGCTCGGCTATCCGATCTCGGCGCCGTTCATCGAAGAGAGTTTCACCAACCCCGGCGAGTATTACCGCGTTCAGTACTTTGAGCGGGCAGTCCTGGAGGAGCATCCTGAGAACTACGGCACCCCCTACTATATCCTGGGACGCCTGCTGGGGACGGAAATCGTCAAGGGGCGTGAGAATGAACCGCCGTTCCAGCCGGTTCCCGATCCGCGCGACGGCACGTGGGACAGCGTGACGCGCCATACGCTGCGCAACTCGCCGGCGCCGTTCCGCAATTTCTGGCTCAACAATGGCGGTCTTGCAGTGTTTGGGCGCCCGCTCTCCGAGCAGTTCCAGGAAGTAAACCAGGCGGACGGCAACGTCTACTGGGTGCAATACTTCGAGCGCCAGCGCATGGAGTGGCACCCCAACGAACCCGATCCGCGTTATCGCATTCTGCTTGGTTTGCTCGGCAACGAATACCGCGATGCGCACCACCAGGGGAATCCGGCGTTCAACCCTGGCGCCGTCGCGCCGGATCAACCGCCGCCCGCCCCATCGAACACATTTGCCTACGGCTACAATGTCATTCTGTATGGTCATGGATCGACATCGTGGCAGGATCGCCCACGCGCTCTGCGTCTGGTGAAGGAGAGCGGCTTCGGTTGGGTGCGCCAGCAGGTGCGCTGGATGGATCTGCACGACCGTTCCGGGGCGATCTACTGGGGCGAACTCGACGATATTGTGGAAGACTGTCATCGCGAAGGAGTAAAGGTGCTCTTGAGCGTCGTCGCTGCACCATCCTGGGCGACCCCCAACGGAAAGAACGGACTGCCGTCGCGCGAGCATTTCGGCACATTCGCCTATTTCATGGGTGAGATGGCGAAACGCTATCGCGGCAAAGTGCAGGCGTATGAGATCTGGAATGAACAGAACCTGGCGGTCGAAAACGGCGGACGTGTGCCGAATGCATCGTTCTACATGGATATGCTGGTGCAGGCGTCACAGGCGATCAAGGCGAACGATCCGGCGGCGCTCATCGTGTCGGGAGCGCCGTCGAGCACCGAGACGAATGCGCCAACCATCGCAGTCAGCGACCTGGTCTTCCTGCGCCAGATGTTCGCCGATCCGCGCTTCCGCGCCAACGTCGATATTGTTGGCGTGCACCCCGGTGGCGCCGCCAACCCGCCCGACACCTTCTGGCCCGATAATCCAGGACCGGGACCGGGATGGACCAACAGCCGCGAGTTCTACTTCCGTCGCGTCGAGGATGTGCGCGCGATCATGGTGCAATCGGGGTTGGGTGATATGCCAATGTGGGTAACGGAATTCGGATGGGCGACGCGCAACAATACGCCGGGGTACGGCTTTGGCAACCAGATCTCGTTCGAGAAGCAGGCGCAGTACATTGTGCGCGCCTACCAGATGGCGCGCACCAACTACGCCCCCTGGATGACCGGCATGTTCCTGTGGCAACTCAATTTCGCCGTTCCCTGGCGCGCGCAGGGCAACGAACTGCACGAACAGGCAAGTTATGGCGTTATCAACGGCGACTGGAGTCCACGCCCGGCGTACCTGGCGCTCAAGGCAATGCCGAAGGATTAAGAACGCAGTTCGACATCGGTGACAGACCCAGGGGATGCGGATGTGCCGCATCCCCTGTGGTATACTATAGGCTATGACCACCACCGCGTCACAAGCAGTTCCTGCGACCGCCGCTGACGCCGACCCGTTCCGCTACGGGTGGCGCATCGTGCGCCGCGACCTCGGCGACGGCTGCTTCGACGAAGAACTCGTCCCCCTGCGGCTCATCGACCTGCTGCACCCCGAGGAGGGCGACCAGGTGCTCTGCAATTACGACCACCAGCGGCGCGTCCGCTACCTCGCCAATGTCTTCCTTGCCCGCGTCGCCGACCGTCCCGACGCCGTCGTTCTCAGCGATGTGCGCATCGCCTGGGACATTCCTGACCTGCGCCCCCACGGTCCCGACCTGATGGTCATCTTCGGCGTCGCCGCCGTGCGCAACTGGAGCACCTTCGACGTGGCGCAGGAACAGGTGCGCCCGACCCTGATCGTCGAAGTGACCTCCCCCGAAACGCGCCGCTTCGACCTCTACGAGAAGGTCGACCACTACGACCTGGCGGGCGTGCCGTACTATGTGATTGTGGACGCCGTGGAGCGACGCGGGACGCCGACGGTGCGGGTGCTGGGGTATGAGCGCGCGGGCGCGGCGTACCGCGCGATGACGCCGGATGCGCGCGGGTGGCTGTGGCTGGAACCGCTGCGGGTCTGGATCGGGGTGCGCGACGGCGAGGTGTACTGCTTCGACGAACAGGGACGACAACTGGGAGATTACGCCGACCTGGTCACGCAGGTGATCGAGTCGGAGGAGCGGGTCGCCGAAGCGCTGGCGGAAGCCAAAGCGCAAGCGCAGGCGTGGATGAATGCCGAAGCGCGCGCTGCTGCAGCCGAAGCCCGCGCCGCCGCCGAAGCCCGCGCCCGCGCCGAAGCCGAGGAACAAGCGCGTCGTGAAGCCGAAGCTCGCGCAGCTGAGGCACGAGCGCGCGCCGAAGCCGAAGCCCGTGCCGAAGCCGAAGCCCGCGCCCGCGCCGAAGCCGAAGCCCGCTTGCGCGCGCTGGAAGCCGAACTGCGTCGTCTGCGCGGCGAGCAGCACTGACAGCGGCGGACATAGAGCGCAGATTGACGCCCGCGTCACGGCGAGGAGCATACGTGCGTTGCGCGCCTGTCGCTCTCGTGCTATACTGCACGCTATGACCACCGCTGCGTCACAACCGGCTCCTGCCGCTGCTGCCGACACCCCGCCCGATGACCCGTTCCGCTACGGGTGGCGCATCGTGCGCCGCGACCTCGGCGACGGCTGCTTCGACGAAGAACTCGTCCCCCTGCGGCTCATCGACCTGCTGCACCCCGAGGAGGGCGACCAGGTGCTCTGCAATTACGACCACCAGCGGCGCGTCCGCTACCTCGCCAACGTCTTCCTCGCCCGCGTCGCCGACCGTCCCGACGCCGTCGTTCTCAGCGATGTGCGCATCGCCTGGGACATTCCCGACCTGCGCCCCCACGGTCCCGACCTGATGGTCATCTTCGGCGTCGCCGCCGTGCGCAACTGGAGCACCTTCGACGTGGCGCAGGAACAGGTGCGCCCGACCCTGATCGTCGAAGTGACCTCCCCCGAAACGCGCCGCTTCGACCTCTACGAGAAGGTTGACCACTACGACCTGGCGGGCGTGCCGTACTATGTGATTGTGGACGCCGTGGAGCGACGCGGGACGCCGACGGTGCGGGTGCTGGGGTATGAGCGCGCGGGCGCGGCGTACCGCGCGATGACGCCGGATGCGCGCGGGTGGCTGTGGCTGGAACCGCTGCGGGTCTGGATCGGGGTGCGCGACGGCGAGGTGTACTGCTTCGACGAACAGGGACGACAACTGGGAGATTACGCCGACCTGGTCACGCAGGTGATCGAGTCGGAGGAGCGGGTCGCCGAAGCGCTGGCGGAAGCCAAAGCGCAAGCGCAGGCATGGATGAATGCCGAAGCGCGCGCTGCTGAAGCTGAAGCGCAGGCGCAGCGTGAAGCAGCCCGTGCCGAAGCCGAAGCCCGCGCCCGCGCCGAAGCCGAAGCGCAGGCGCAGCGTGAAGCAGCCCGTGCCGAAGCCGAAGCCCGCGCCCGTGCCGAAGTGGAAGCCCGGTTGCGCGCGTTGGAAGCGCATCTGCGCGCGCTGGGGGTCGATCCGGACAACGCATAGGACGGCACCGCAATGTCAGACGCTTGTCTGTGTCCCATACGCTCTCGATCTCTGCTATACTGAAACCATGACGACCGCAACGACCAGACCAACTCCCGCTGCCGACACCCCGCCCGATGACCCGTTCCGCTACGGGTGGCGCATCGTGCGCCGCGACCTCGGCGACGGCTGCTTCGACGAAGAACTCGTCCCCCTGCGGCTCATCGACCTGCTGCACCCCGAGGAGGGCGACCAGGTGCTCTGCAATTACGACCACCAGCGGCGCGTCCGCTACCTCGCCAACGTCTTCCTCGCCCGCGTCGCCGACCGTCCCGACGCCGTCGTCCTCAGCGACGTGCGCATCGCCTGGGACATTCCCGACCTGCGCCCCCACGGTCCCGACCTGATGGTCATCTTCGGCGTCGCCGCCGTGCGCAACTGGAGCACCTTCGACGTGGCGCAGGAACAGGTGCGCCCGACCCTGATCGTCGAAGTGACCTCCCCCGAAACGCGCCGCTTCGACCTCTACGAGAAGGTCGACCACTACGACCTGGCGGGCGTGCCGTACTATGTGATTGTGGACGCCGTGGAGCGACGCGGGACGTCGACGGTGCGGGTGCTGGGGTATGAGCGCGCGGGCGCGGCGTACCGCGCGATGACGCCGGATGCGCGCGGGTGGCTGTGGCTGGAACCGCTGCGGGTCTGGATCGGGGTGCGCGACGGCGAGGTGTACTGCTTCGACGAACAGGGACGACAACTGGGAGATTACGCCGACCTGGTCACGCAGGTGATCGAGTCGGAGGAGCGGGTCGCCGAAGCGCTGGCGGAAGCCAAAGCGCAAGCGCAGGCGTGGATGAATGCCGAAGCGCGCGCTGCTGCAGCCGAAGCCCGCGCCGCCGCCGAAGCCGAAGCTCGCGCAGCTGAGGCACGAGCGCGCGCCGAAGCCGAAGCCCGTGCCGAAGCCGAAGCCCGCGCCCGCGCCGAAGTGGAAGCCCGCTTGCGCGCGCTGGAAGCCGAACTGCGTCGTCTGCGCGGTGAAGAAGCGTAAGACTGCTGGATGGATGTCTCTGCCTTTACGCCGCAAACGGCAGTTCGACTACTCTGCCTGTTACTCCGGTCCCTTCCACTCCAACAACTGTTCCCGGTTCAGCATACACTGTACGCACATATGCCAGCGCGATGGGACCGAACCGTGGCGATACCGCAGCACTGGTGAGATCACCGGCATCTCTGCCGTCACAGACCAGTTTCGCGGGCGAGGCAACCGGTTGACTCAATTGGAGACCACACAGGCGCTTCGCCAGGCGACCGCGACTCTCCATCCGCGCGATGATTTCCTGACCGACGTAACATCCTTTGCTGAAACTGACTGCATCCAGCAAGCCGGTTTCCAGCGGAATATACTCCTGACTCAACTCGCGCCCGAATGCGCCGTATCCCCGTTCGATCCGCAGCACATCGAGCGTGTCGCCGTCGATCGGCGTTGCACCAGCGGCAAGGAGCGCAGCCTGGACGGCATCATACCCGTCGGACGGAACATACAGCGTAAAACTGTCACCGCCAATCGGCTTGCGGCGCGCTATCAGCAGACTGACCCCCGCAATGGCAGTTGTCGTGATACCATGGAGTGGCAGGTCAATGGCAGCACCGGTCAGTTCTGCAATCAGGCGAGCCGCCTGCGGTCCATACAACGCCAGTTGCGCGTGGGTGCGCCCGGCTGCGTCCAGGGTCACCTGGTCATTGAAAAAGATGTTGCGGCGCAAATGCCCGAACACCGGCGGTCCCTGATCGGGACTGGTCACGATCAGCAGCGCATCGTTCAATGCGTGGACGGTCAGCAGATCGATGATCCGCCCAATCGGGGTTGTGAGGACGGTCAGCGTCCCTTCACCCGGCTTCAGTCGTTCGATGTCGTTGGTTGAGAGGCGATGGAGCAGCGCCGCGCGGTCGCGTCCGCGCATAAAGATCCGTCCGGCAGTGCGCTCATCAGCGATAACAGCACGCTCCAATGCGCTGGCATACATATCTCGATCCATGCAGAGCTCCATACCGGCACTCACCCGGCGCTGCCGGTGCAGCAACGTGTTCAATCAAGGACGAAGACCGGCGACCATCACGGGTGTTTTGTTCTGACAACGCCTGACATGATACAGAAGGTGCGGATCATGATGCAAACATTCATCGAACGAGGCGGGTGGTGGGTCACCGCTCAGTTTGGTCTGCTGTTCGCGCTCGTGGCGGCGCCGCCGGAACTTCCGGGACTTCCGACGCTTGCGACGATCCTGGGACAGGGAGCGTTGATTGTCGGTGTAGTGCTGTGTGGATGCGGCGCAATGCTGGCAGGCGCCGGATTGTTGCATCTCGGCGCAAATCTGACCCCCTTTCCGCGCCCGCGCGACGATGGCAGGCTGGTGCAGCATGGCGCATATGCGATCGTGCGTCACCCGATCTATAGCGGGATCATTATCGGCGCATTCGGCTGGTCGCTGCTGCGCGGCAGCATCATCGCACTGGTATTGAGCGTTGCGTTGCTGGTCTTCTTCCACCTCAAATCGCGCCGTGAGGAACGCTGGCTGGTCGAGCGCTACCCGGAGTACGCCGACTACCAGAAGCGGGTGAAGAAGATCATCCCGTTCATCTGGTAACCTGTATCACCCGCCGCCAGCGCGCGCCAGTTTTTGCAGTTCATGCAATTTGTTGAGCGCCTCCAGCGGCGTCAACTGATTGATATCGATCCGGCGCAGCATCTCGATCACCGGTCCGGGTGCCAGGTCGAAGAGTGAGAGTTGCCCGTCGGGAAGCGTGCGACCCTGCTCGCCGCGCGCCGCGCCAGCACCGGACGATGACGCACGTCCCGCAGATCGGCGGTCGTCACCGCGTGCAGGAACCGTCGGCGGCGCACTGCGCGGCGCGCGGCGTTCCAGTTCCGCCAGTAACTCGCTCGCCCGACGAATGACCGATTGAGGGATGCCCGCCAGTTCCGCAACGTGAATGCCATACGAGCGGTCGGCGCCGCCGGGACGCAGTTCGTGGAGAAACACTACCCGCCCATCCTGCTCGGTTGCTGCCATGTGGTAGTTCTTGAGACGTGGCAGGGTGCGTTCCAGGTCGGTCAGTTCGTGGTAATGGGTTGCGAAGAGGGTGCGACACCCAAGACGCGGCTCGTTGTGAATGTACTCGATGACCGCCTGCGCAATTGCCATCCCGTCGTAGGTGCTGGTGCCGCGACCGACCTCGTCCAGGATGATCAGGCTGCGACGGGTGCTCTGCGCCAGTAATGCCGCAGTCTCGGTCATTTCGACCATAAACGTGCTACGACCGGTGGCAATATCGTCCTGAGCGCCGATGCGCGTGAAAATGCGATCAACCAGCCCGATCTCGGCGGCATCGGCGGGTACGAATGACCCAATCTGCGCCATCAGGGCGATGAGCGCCACCTGGCGCAACACCGTACTCTTGCCGCTCATATTGGGACCGGTGATCAGGCAGATCTGGCGCGTCTCCGTGTCCATCTCGATGTCGTTTGGAACGAACGTCTCATCGAGGGTCTGCTCGACGACCGGATGCCGCCCGCCGACGATCCGCAGGCGGGTATCGTCGTACAGTTCGGGGCGCACGTAACGCCCGCGTACTGCCGCTTCCGCCAGCGCTGCAAACACATCGATGGTTGCGATCATGCGCGCCGTGCGCAACAACCGCGCTCCGGCGCCGGTCACCACATCGCAGATTCGCGCAAAAGCGCGTCGTTCGAGATCGATCAAACGCTGCTGCGCCTGCTCAACGATCTCCTCATAGCGCTTGAGTTCATCGGTGAAATAGCGTTCGCCGGTTGTCAGCGTCTGTTTGCGGATGTAGTGTTTCGGCACCTGATCGGCGTAGGTTTTGGGCACTTCGATGTAATAGCCAAAGACGCGGTTATAATCGACGCGCAGCGACTTGATGCCGGTGCGCTCCCGCTCTTTCGGTTCAAGTTCGCTGATCCAGCGCTGTGCGTCACGGCTTGCCGCCACCACCTGATCGATCTCCGGTTCAAAACCGGGGCGGATAACGCGACGCGGCGGCTCGCCGTTCTCCCCTGCGCGCAGATAGTTGGACGCGCCAAGCAGCGCAGGCGGCTCGTCATCGATGGCGGTCTCCAGGAATGCCAGCATATCGGCGCACGGATCAAGCGCCAGCGTTTCGGTCGCCTGGTCGTCCACGAACGCTGTGACGGGAGAGGCTTCATCATCTGCCGATGGTTGTGTTCCGACGGCATGGTTCGACGACCCGACGGGCGGTGCGTTTTGCTCTTCCTCCCCAAACAGGTCTTCATCGGCGTAGCGCGCCGATACCCGCCGACGCGCCTCGCGCTGTGCGCGCAGACTGACCGCCGACGTCTGGTTCGGTTCGATGCGCTCATTGCCGTTTTCCGTCAGCGACACGGGATCGGTCGCTGCGGACGGCGGGAGGGTGCGCACACCAGTGAGATCGATCTCGCCCGGCGGCGGCGTCCAATCGCCGAGCGCGGCGACAAGTTCAGGGAGCGCACGCAACGCATCGCGCAACCGCGCCATATCGCGCGGCGTTGCCACCCCAACCCCCTGAATGATCCGGTTGACGACCCGTTCCATGTCGCCGACTCGTCGCAGGGTTTCGCGCACCGATGCGCGCAGGATGGCATCGGTGACAAAGCGTTCCACTGCGTCGTGGCGGGCATGCAGCCGCGTCAGATCGCACAGCGGCTGCGAAACCCAGCGGCGCAGCAGGCGCGCCCCCATTGGTGTGCGCGTCTGATCGAGCACACCGATCAACGAGCCGCGCGTCGTGCCGCTGGCGCCTTCCAGCAATTCGAGGTTCCGCTGAGTCTGCGGATCGAGGAACATCGCATCGCCGGGGGTGTAAGCGCGGATCGAGCGCAGATTTGCGACCACTCCCTGCTGCGTTTCGCGCGCGTACTGCACGATAGCGCCAGCGGCGCGGATCGCCAGCGGACGGTCTTCCAGCCCGAAACCGGCGAGCGAACGGACGCCGAACTGGTGGAGCAGCGTATCGTGCGCATTACGCAGATCCCAGCGTCGTTCGGGCCAGGCGGTCACGCGCCCGTGCGCCCAGCGCGCGTTGTTTTCACGCTCAACACGCCGCGCCACCCGTTCACCCGGAAGGAGCAGTTCGCGCTCTTCGCGGGTGAGGAACTCCAGGTCCTGCTCGAGGCGAGCGCTGGACGGCTCAAGACCGGGCAGGCGCAGGTCGGCGCGGTCGGGAACCAGGATTTCGGCGGCATTGAGGCGCGTCAGTTCTCCCTGCGCCTGTTGCGCCGCACGTTCGCCGCTGAACTCGACGGCAGCGAACTCACCGGTGCTCAGGTCGGCGTATGCCAGACCGATCCGCCCGTGATCGGCGATCAGAGCGGCAAGGTAGTTGTTGCGCTCGGCAGGGATCATGCCGCTTTCGATGATCGTGCCGGGCGTTATCACCCGTACCACCTTGCGCTCGACCATCCGGTTGCTGCCGGTGAGCGACGTTTGCTCAATGCCAGCGGCGAAGATCGAACGTGGGCGCGTATCGGTGCGACTGGAAGGGGTCTCAGTGATCTGCTCGGCGATAGCGACGCGATACCCGGCGCCGACGAGCCGCGCCACATACCCTTCGACCGCGTGGTACGGTATGCCTGCCATCGGGCAGCGCTGCTTCTGGTCGCGCCCCTTCTGGCTGGCGAATTCTTTGTAAGTCAGCGTCACTTCGAGCAGATCGGCGACCAGTTTGGCATCATCGTCGAACGTCTCGTAAAAATCGCCCAGACGGTAGAGCAGAATAGCGTCGGGGTGCGCAGCTTTGAGGCTGCGATACTGGCGATACCAGGCGTGCAACTCGAGACCGGGGAACTCTTGCTGCAACTGGCGCTCGAAGGCGCGGCGCTCGGCAGGGGTCATACGTTGCTCCACTCTGTTTGCACGTCGTTTCTCGTACCGATGTTCTATTATAGCATTGATTGGCGATCGGTTGATCGGTGCGCGGGAGTCAGTCGCCTGTATGCGCGCCGGAGGCGCGCGCTCCCAGGCACTGCCATCCCCTGGGTGCGCCAGCGTCCCCGCCCGCAGGCGCGCCGGAGGCGCGCGCTCCCAGGCACTGCCACCTTACAGGGGCAGGTTTTTTGGGGAAGCCCCTGCGCGCCATCTTCCGTTTCAGGCATCAAGACGCCCAAACGCCCCTTCTCCCCTTGTGGGAGAAGGGGGCAGGGGGGATGAGGGGCAACAGGGCGGGAATGCAGCACACCGCGCATTGCTCCTGAGAACTCTACCCTTGAGAAGGCACGACCACCTCGCGGGTGTGCGGGCGTCCCCGCCCGCAGGCGCGCCGGAGGCGCGCGCTCCCAGGCACTGCCACCTTACAGGGGCAGGTTTTTTGGGGAAGCCCCTGCGCGCCATCTTCCGTTTCAGGCATCAAGACGCCCAAACGCCCCCTTCTCCCCTCGTGTAGCAGTTCTCACAAAGGTTGAACCTGATAGACAGGTTGAACACTCCTGGGAATAGCGCGCCCCACACGGCGACCGAAATGAATTTCGGTCTACGCTCTGCCGGCAACGGGCGCCTCGCACAACATGGCAGACCAGGACAGGGGTCAACGTATCTGAGAACTGCTAGTGAGAGAAGGGGGCAGGGGGGATGAGGGGCAACAGGCGCGGGAATGCAGCACACCGCGCATTGCTCCTGAGAACTCTACCCTTGAGAAGGCACGACCACCTCGCGGGTGCGCGGGCGTCCCCGCCCGCAGACGCGCCGGAGGCGCGCGCTCCCAGGCATTGCCACCTTACAGGGGCAGGTTTTTTGGGGAAGCCCCTGCGCGCCATCTTCCGTTTCAGGCATCAAGACGCCCAAACGCCCCCTTCTCCCCTTGTGGGAGAAGGGGGTAGGGGGGATGAGGGGCAACAGGCGCGGGAATGCAGCACACCGCGCATTGCTCCTGAGAACTCTACCCTTGAGAAGGCACTGCCACCTCGCGGGTGTGCGGGCCTCCCCGCCCGCAGGCGCGCCGGAGGCGCGCTCCCAGGTATTGCCACCTTACAGGGGCAGGTTTTTTGGGGAAGCCCCTGCGCGCCATCTTCCGTTTCAGGCATCAAGACGCCCAAACGCCCCCTTCTCCCCTTGTGTAGCAGTTCTCACAAAGGTTGAACCTGATAGACAGGTTGAACACTCCTGGGAATAGCGCGCCCCACACGGCGACCGAAATGAATTTCGGTCTACGCTCTGCCGGCAACGGGCGCCTCGCACAACATGGCAGACCAGGACAGGGGTCAACGTATCTGAGAACTGCTAGTGAGAGAAGGGGGCAGGGGGATGAGGGGCAACAGGCGCGGGAATGCAGCAAAAAGAGTATAATGAAAAAGATACCCTGATGATGAGACACACGGTTCATCCTGCCGGGCGCTGGCGCGCTGTTGCTGCGGAAGAGGGGAAGCATATCGGTCTCATAGCTTCCGACGCTGCGACGTTGACGTCACGCCAGACGCGCATTGTCACCAGGATCAACCAGAGGAGACCCAGAGGCATGTCTTTTCGTATTGAAGCGCCCTTCCAGCCAGCGGGCGATCAACCCAAAGCGATTGCTCAACTGGTTGCGGGGATCCGCGCCGGATACAAGCATCAGACGCTGCTCGGCGCAACCGGCACCGGTAAAACGCTGACTATGGCGCATGTCTTCAGCCAGCTTGAACGACCGGCGCTGGTCATGGCGCACAACAAGACGCTGGTCAGCCAGTTGTACGCCGAGTTTCGCGAACTGCTGCCCGATGCAGCGGTTGAGATGTTTATTTCCTACTACGACATCTACACGCCTGAAGCGTATGTGCCCAGCAAAGACCTGTACATCGAAAAGGAAGCCGAGATCAACGAAGAGATCGACCGGCTACGCCACGCTGCCACCCAGGCGCTCTTCACCCGGCGCGATGTTCTGATCGTCGCGTCGGTGTCGGCGATCTACGGTCTCGGTTCGCCCCACGAGTATGGGCAGGTCGTCATTCCAATCCGCGTCGGCGAGGTGCGCAACCGCGACAAACTGCTGCGCCAGTTGCTCGACCTGCAATTCGAGCGCAACGATGTGGATTTTCACCGGGGTACGTTCCGTGTGCGCGGCGATACGCTCGACATCTTTCCCGCCAACCAGGAGATTGCGCTGCGGGTTGAGTTCTGGGGCGATGAAGTCGAGCGCATTACCGAGTTCGATCCGCTGACCGGCGAAGTGCTGCTCAATCGGACGGCGGTAGACATCTACCCGGCGAAACACTTCATCACAACCGCCGAAACGCTCAAACTTGCCATCGCCGACATTCAGGCGGAACTGGAAGCGCGTGTCGCCGAACTTGAACAGCAGGGCAAGTTTCTTGAAGCGGCGCGTCTCAAACAGCGCACCAACTACGATCTCGAAATGCTCTCCGAGGTCGGGTACTGCTCCGGCATCGAGAACTACTCGCGCCACCTCGACCGCCGCGCAGCCGGGCAAACACCCTGGACGTTGCTCGACTACTTCCCCGACGACTTCATCCTGTTCGTTGACGAGTCACACATCACGTTGCCGCAGATCCGCGGCATGTACGCTGGCGACCGGTCACGCAAAGAAACACTTGTCGAATACGGGTTCCGCCTGCCATCGGCGCTCGACAACCGTCCGCTGCGGTTCGATGAGTTCGAGCGGCATATTCACCAGGCGATCTACGTTTCGGCGACACCGGGACCCTACGAGTACGAACACTCGGCGCAGATCGTCGAACAGATCATCCGCCCGACGGGATTGCTCGACCCGATTGTCGAAGTGCGTCCGACCAGAGGGCAGATCGACGACCTGGTAGGGGAGATCAAGCGACGGGTGCAGAAAGGACAGCGCGCGCTGGTCACGACGCTGACCAAGCGGATGGCGGAAGACCTGGCGGATTATCTCAAGGAGATGGGCATCCGCACCAGCTACCTGCACTCCGATATCGAGACGCTGGAGCGGGTCGAGATCCTGCGCGATCTCCGACTCGGCGTGTACGATGTGGTGGTCGGCATCAACCTGCTGCGTGAAGGGCTTGATCTCCCGGAAGTATCGCTGGTCGCCATTCTCGACGCCGACAAAGAAGGGTATCTGCGCAGCGGCTCTTCGCTGATCCAGATCATCGGGCGCGCAGCGCGGCATATCGAGGGAACCGTGATCATGTACGCCGACACGATCACGCAATCGATGCGCACCGCGATTGATGAAACCAACCGGCGACGCGCCATTCAGGAAGCGTACAACCGCGAACACAACATCACCCCCGTCGGCATCTCCAAAGCCGTGCGCGACCTGACCGACCGGGTGCGCAAGGTTGCCGAGGAGCGCGGCGTCTATCAGGTCGCCGAAGCGCCAGCAGAACTACCGATCCCGAAGGATGAGATCGTCAAACTGATCAAGGAACTGGAGAAGCAGATGAAGCAGGCGGCGAAAGACCTGGCATTCGAGAAGGCGGCCGCACTGCGGGATCAGATCGTCGAACTGCGGCGCACCCTGGCGCTCGAAGAGGAATCGCAACCGCTGCGATCATAAATATTCTCTCTTCGTTTGCATCCCTTCACTCGCGCAGACCGATGAGCGGCGTATGATACCTTCGCCAGGCAGATCGCGAAGCGACGGCGCAACGCGCGCCGTCGTTCTTTTTGAAACTCGGAGGCCGCCATGATCCGCATCCGGTTCGCTGATGAAGGAAGAACCGTCGAGACCGACCGTACCGGACACGATGTACTCAACACGCCGGTGCTGAACAAGGGCAGCGCCTGGAGCGAAGAAGAGCGCATCGGGCTTGGTCTGCTGGGGCTGCTGCCGTACCACATCTCGACTATCGACGAGCAACTGGCGCGTGTCTACCGCAACTACCAGCAGCGCACCAACGACCTGGATCGGTACCTCTACCTGACCGATCTGCAAGACCGGAATGAGACGCTCTTCTACCGCCTGCTGCTTGAGCATATCACCGAAATGATGCCGATCATCTACACGCCAGAAGTCGGCGTCGCCTGCCAGCGCTACAGTCACCTGTTCCACCGCCCGCGCGGTCTGTTCATCAGCTATCCGCACCGCGATCAGATCGAAACGATGCTGCGCGCCTGGCCCTTCGCCGATCAGGTGCGCGTGATTGTGGTCACCGACGGTGAGCGCATCCTGGGCCTCGGCGACCAGGGAATGGGCGGCATCGGCATTCCAATCGGCAAGTTGACGCTCTACTCACTCTGCGCCGGAATCCATCCGGCAACCACACTCCCGATCGTGCTCGATGTCGGCACCAACAACCCCGCGCTGCTCAACGACCCGCTCTACCTGGGGTG
This sequence comes from Roseiflexus sp. RS-1, assembly GCF_000016665.1. Lineage (NCBI taxonomy): Bacteria > Bacillati > Chloroflexota > Chloroflexia > Chloroflexales > Roseiflexaceae > Roseiflexus > Roseiflexus sp. RS-1. The sequence continues at coordinate 4,632,955 of NC_009523.1, read as the reverse complement.
GCGTCATGAGCGGGTGCGCGGCAGAGAGTACGACGACTTTATCGAGCAGTTCGTCACAGCAGTGGAGAAGGTTTTCCCGCACGCATTGCTGCAATGGGAAGATTTCGCCAAGGATAACGCGCGCAACCTGCTCGACCGCTACCGCGACCGGATTCTCAGTTTCAACGACGACATTCAGGGCACCGGTGCGGTGACACTGGCAGGGTGGCTTGCTGCAGTTGAGATCTCCGGCGTGCCGCTGGCGGATCAGCGCATTGTCATGCTGGGCGCAGGTTCGGCAGCGACCGGCATTGCTGAACAGATCGTGGCCGTCATGGTCGAAGCGGGCATCCCGCTCGAACAGGCGCGGCGGACGATCTGGCTGATCGACAGCCGCGATCTGGTTCACACCCGGCGTACCGGTCTCGAAGCGGTGAAAATGCTCTACGCCCAACCCTACGAGATGCTGGAGGGGTGGACGCGCGAAGGGAGCGAAGCATTCACCCTGTATGATGTTGTTTCAAATGTACGTCCGACGTGTCTGATCGGCACATCGGCGCAACCCGGCGCATTCGACGAGCGCACCATCCGTGAGATGGCGCGGCATGTCGAGCGTCCGGTCATCTTCCCGCTCTCCAACCCCACCTCAAAGAGCGAGGCTGTTCCGGCTGACCTGATCGCGTGGACGGAGGGACGCGCACTGGTTGCGACCGGCAGCCCCTTCGAGCCAGTGACCTACGGCGGTCGCACCTTCACGATCGGGCAATGCAACAACGTCTTTATCTTCCCCGGCGTCGGGCTGGGTGTCATCGCCGTTGGCGCGAAGCGCGTCACCGACGCAATGTTCATCGCCGCCGCGCGCGCACTCAGCGCCTTCTCACCGGCGCGCCAGGACCCGACGGCGTCACTCTACCCATCGCTCACCCAGGTGCGCGACGTTTCACGCGCCGTGGCGCAGGCAGTCGCTGCCGAGGCCGTGCGCTCCGGGCTGGCGGCGCCGCTCAGCGCCGAAGAGCAGACCGCGCGCATCAACGCAACAATGTGGACGCCGGCGTATCCGCAGGTGCGGCGAATGGAAGAGCACACCGTGCATCATTGACTTCACGGCACGCATGAACCGCAGCGACGTAGAGGACGCGGAGACGTTTCGCTCCGCGTCCGCCGCGTCGCTGCGGTGTGTTTATTTTTCACCGCAGAGTAACTGTGTTGCTTGTCAAGGGGCGCTCGTATGCACAGCCGGATCCCAGGGCTTTTGCTGACGCAATATTGCGCCGAGAATAGTCAGCAGCTTGCGCATCGCAGCGACGATGGCGACCTTGCGCGGCTTGCCAGCTTGACACAGGCGCTGATCGAAGGCGCGCCTGACCAGACGGCGCCGCGTGGCCGCCAGGGTCGCCATGTACAACACGCTGCGCACATCCCTCCTGCCGCCGGAGCTATGCCGGGGTTTGTGCTGTGCGCCGCTCTGATTGGCATACGGCGCAACGCCCACAAAGGCCGCCGCTTCCGTGCGATTGATGGTCCCCAGTTCGGGCAGGCGGAGCAGCAGGTTCAGTGCGGTGATCGCGCCGATGCCGGGCACGCTTTCGCGCAGCTCCCGTTTCCGGCGCACCTCGTCGGTGCGCTCCGCCTCGTTGTCGCGTTCCTGCTCAAGCGCACGGATCTCCTGATCCAGCCAATCAATATGCTGCTGGATGCCCGGGCGGAGGTTCGGCGCGGCAGCCGTCAACCGATTGATCTCAGCCGTCCGCATCTGAATCACCTGCTCCCGCCGGACCAGCAGGTCGCGCAAGGATGCGCGCTGCTCGTCCGTCGCTTGGTGGTGCGGCGGGCGCACCCGTTCGGCAAAGCGGGCGAGCAACCGGGCATCCAGGCGGTCGGTCTTCGCCTGGCGTCCTTCCGCGTGCGCCAGGGCGCGCACGCGGCGTGGCTGCACCCGCGCCGTCGGCAAGCCAGCCTGGAGCAGTTGGGCGAACACCATGCGCTCCAGCCCGCCGGTCGCCTCCAGCACAATCAGGGTCGGCTGCAGGCGCTGGAGTCGCGTGACCAGGAGCTGGACACCTTCGTCGGTAGACGGTATCGTCTCGCGTGGCGCGTGCGGGTCGGCGCCAAACGCCACATCCAGCGTCTGTTTGGAGACATCAATGCCGATAAAGAGCGACTCACGGGAAGCCATACACAGAACCTCCTGAGGAAAACGGCGCCAGCCTTGCTAGCATATGCGGGTTTGAGGGCCCAGATAACTGTTCGGCTTGGTCGCGTTGAAGGACACGGCTACCCAACACTCCGCGGCGATCTCGTGAACCTGGCGCAGAACGGTATACCGTGTCCCGTTAGATTATACTAGGCGCAGAGGGCGCGGAAAAAGATTTTTCACTCTGCTTTCTCAGCGTCGCTGCGGTGCATTTATTTTTCACCGCCGGGGCGCAGAGGGCGCAAAAAATATTCTTTACTTTGCGTTCTCAGCGTCGCTGCGGTGCATTTGCTTTTTCACCGCTAAGGCGCAGAGGGCGGAAAAAAGATTTTTCACTCAGCGTTCTCAGCGTCGCTGCGGTGCATTTATTTTTCACCGCCGGGGCGCAGAGGGCGGAAAAAAGATTTTTCACTCAGCGGCTCTGCGGCGCGTTTTACTACCGCACAGTATACTTCAAACCTCTTTCGCAAATGTGCCAGAACGTTAGCGGTTTCATGCCAGTTTTGTTACGGAACGATCACGACCGCACCGCCTGAAGGAAGCAGTGCGCTCCATCCCCCGTTTCAGGCATCAGAACGCCCAGAATCCCCCCTTCTCCCCTTGTGGGAGAAGGGGGCAGGGGGGATGAGGGGCAAAGGAAGGGGGCAGCGGCGCGCCCCCGCGTGCTATCCCCCGTTTCAGGCATCAGGACGCCCAAACTCCCCCTTCTCCCCGTGTGGGAGAAGGGGGCAGCGGCGCGCCCCCGCGTGCTATCCCCCGTTTCAGGCATCAGGACGCCCAAACTCCCCCTTCTCCCCGTGTGGGAGAAGGGGGCAGCGGCGCGCCCCCGCGTGCTATCCCCCGTTTCAGGCATCAGGACGCCCAAACTCCCCCTTCTCCCCGTGCGGAAGCAGAGGGCAGGGGGGATGAGGGGCAAAGGAAGGGGGCAGCGGCGCGCCCCCGCGTGCTATCCCCCGTTTCAGGCATCAGGACGCCCAAACTCCCCCTTCTCCCCGTGCGGAAGCAGAGGGCAGGGGGGATGAGGGGCAAAGGAAGGGGGCAGCGGCGCGCCCCCGCGTGCTATCCCCCGTTTCAGGCATCAGGACGCCCAAACTCCCCCTTCTCCCCGTGCGGAAGCAGAGGGCAGGGGGGATGAGGGGCAAAGGAAGGGGGCAGCGGCGCGCCCCCGCGTGCTATCCCCCGTTTCAGGCATCAGGACGCCCAGAATCCCCCTTCTCCCTGTGTGGGAGAAGGGGGTGAAAGGGGGGGGATTTAGGGCGATTTCAGGCATTGGGACGGGGTATACATATGCATGGTGATCCTGTCACCTCTTTTCGGCAACGGCTCCGGGCGCACCCACAACCGGACCCACCAACGCCTGTGCGCCAGCAACCAGCGCAGCTGGTGCTTCCCCCGCTGGAGCAGGCGGATCACCCGCTGCGCCACGCCGCTCGCGCGCTGGCGCGGCGGCGCGCCGGTCGTCGGCGGCGCCAGCGCCGGACCATTGGCGCTCCCCGCCAGGCAGGCGCCCATAACCCAGCGGGACAGGGCGCAGCACCAGCGCCGCAGCACGCGCGGGAAGCGGGGCTGGTGCTGCTGCTGCACGAGCCGTTCCGTGGACGTGCGGGCCATCCACTGCCCGCGTATTTGCCGTTCACGCGCCAGACAGCCGTTCCGTGGACGTGCGGGACATCCTCATCCTCCGTGACGTGCCATCCTTCCGTGATGATCATGCTACCGACGGATCGGCCCAGGTGTGCGGTGGAACGGAAACGGTTGACACACTGCCTGCGAATCCCCCCTTTCAACCCACACGGGGAGAAGAGGGCGTTTGGGCGTCCTGAAGCCCAAAACGAGCGAAGGAACACAGGGACTTCCAAAAACCCTGCCTCTGTAAGGGCAGGGGATAAAGGGCAACGGTGCATTGGAATAACATTACGGTCGTCGCCGCCCCGAAACCGTTCGATCAGAGCGATCGGCGCGGGTTGAACGCGCAGACGTATCGCGGGAGCGGGGTTTGTGGCGGTTCGGCGCGGCATCAGATCGCCACTCTTGCACATCGCGACGGCGCGGCGCGGTATCAGATCGCCGCTCTTGCGCATCGTGGCGGCGCGGCGCCCGATTGTCCCGCTCATCCTGGGAATGTGGCTCATAGTGGCGCGGCATTGCGTGGTGACGGGGTGCGTGATCAGACCGGGCATCGTGTGCCGGCGCTGCCGCGTGATAATCGAAGCCGGGCACGGTTTCGCGTTTCAACGGCTCGCCGATCAGGCGCTCGATAGCGCGCACCATTCCTGTATCGCTACGGGTTACCAGCGTAAATGCGTCCCCGGTGCGCGCTGCACGCCCGGTGCGCCCGATGCGATGGGTGTACGCCTCGGCGGTTTGCGGCATATCGTAGTTGATGACGTGCGAAATATGCGCCACATCGATGCCGCGCGCGGCAATATCAGTTGCGACCAGGATCTGATACCTGCCGCTGCGGAACCCGTCAAGCGCCGCCTGGCGACGGTTCTGCGACATATTGCCCTGCAATGCTGTCGCCCGGTACCCCATGCGCGCCAGTGTATCGCTGAGATGTTGCGCGCGGTGCTTCGTACGGGTGAAAATCAGCACCGATCCGGTGTCGGTGTGGCGCAGCAACTCGATCAACAGTGCCGTCTTCAGGTGCTCGGCAACCGGATAGATCGCGTGGGTGACAGTGGAAACCGGCGCACTGCGCCCGATCTGAATCGTCTGCGGTTCACGCAACGCCTCGCGCGCCAGTGCGCGAATCGCGTCGGGCATTGTCGCCGAGAAAAGCATCGTCTGACGCTGCGCCGGCGCAAGGCGCAGAATTCGGCGGACATCGGGCAAAAATCCCATATCGAACATCTGATCGGCTTCATCGAGGATCAGCATATCCAGATGCTCGAGCGTTAGCGTCCCACGTTCCAGATGGTCGAGCAAACGCCCCGGACAAACGACGGCAATCTCGACGCCGCGTCGCAGCCGCTGGATCTGCCCCTGATACCCGACGCCGCCGTACAGGGTGACGCTGCGAAGCCCGGTGTATTTGCCGAGCGCCTCGATCACCCCCTGAATCTGCTCCGCCAGTTCACGGGTCGGCGTGACGATCATGGCACGCACACGACCGCGCGGTCCCCGCATGAGGCGTTGCAGGATGGGCAGTACGAACGCTGCCGTCTTGCCGGTGCCGGTTTGCGCGATGCCAATGACATCACGCCCGTCCAGAGCGTGGGGAATAACCTGTTCCTGGATAGGAGTCGGCGTATGGTATCCGAGGTCGCGAATACCGGCGGTAATCTGCGGATGAAAGCGAAATGAGTCGAACGACACTGAGTGTCCTCCCTGGCTACGTTTGAGCCAAGTCGTCCACTCAGCTCAATCTCGATGATAACAACCTCGACATTATACCACACATTCGGGGCTTGCGACCGGATCAGCAAGATATCCTATAATGCAGAGGCTGGTGAGCAGAAAACCCGTGGTTCGCAGAGGAGAGCGCATGGCTTCTGAAACGCTTGACGCGCTGCGCGAATTCGCCGCCGACCTGGCGTGGCATGCCGGTCGGTTGACGCTGCGCTATTTTCAAACCGGTCTCACGCCGGATATCAAGGACGATCAGACGCCGGTGACTGTTGCCGATCGCGAGGCGGAGCGATTGATGCGTCGCATGATCGAGGATCGCTATCCACACCACAGTATTCTCGGCGAGGAGGAGGGCGAAACGCGCCCCGGCGCGTCGCACCGCTGGATCCTCGACCCGATTGACGGCACGAAATCGTTCGTTCAGGGCGTGCCGCTTTATGGTGTCCTGGTCGGGCTGGAGCGCGACGGCGAATCGGTGGTCGGTGCGGTATCCTTCCCCGCGCTCGGTGATTTTCTGACCGCAGCGAAAGGGCAGGGATGTCTGTGGAACGGCAGGCGTGCGCGCGTCTCACCGGTCAGCGAGTTGCGCCAGGCGACCCTTCTCTCCAGCGACGCCGAGAGCATGGCGCCGCATGGGCGCGAATCCGCCTACCGTCGTCTGGCAGGATCGGTGCGTCTGGTGCGCACCTGGGGCGATGCCTACGGCTACAGCCTGGTCGCAACCGGTCGCGCCGAGATCATGATTGACCCGGTGATGAGCGTCTGGGATTGCGCGGCGCTTTTTCCGATCGTGACCGAGGCGGGTGGCACATTCACCGACTGGAATGGTATTCCAACGATCCACGCTGGCGAAGCAATCGGAACCAATAGCGTCCTGTTGGAACAGGTGTTGCAGGCGATCCGGCAGGGTTGACGTTTGAAGGTGGAAAGACCCAAAAATGCGCCGGAAACGCTTTACAGCATACGCAGGAGTATGGTATAGTTTGAAATGGAAAGCAACTCATCAGGTCGCCCATCTGTACGTTCTGCAATACGCCTTCGGCAGCGCTCTTTTGCGCCTGTCGTCAGTGGCTGGAGGCCGACTGTGCGAGTCGTTGCCATGATCATGGCTGGCGGCGAGGGAACGCGGCTGAGTGTCCTTTCGGAGAAACGCGCCAAGCCCTCGGTGCCGTTTGCCGGGAAGTTCCGCATTATCGATTTTACCCTCTCGAACTGCGTCAACTCCGGCATCTTCGATGTCGCGGTACTGACGCAGTACCGTCCGCATTCGCTGAATGCTCACATCGGCAACGGCAAGCCGTGGGACCTTGATCGCGCCAACGGCGGTGTGCAGTTGCTGCAACCGTACCAGGGGCGTCGCGACGAAAGCTGGTACAAGGGCACGGCGGATGCGGTGTACCAGAACCTCAACTACATTCACGAGCGCCGCGCCGATCTGGTGCTGATCCTGAGCGGCGATCACATTTATAAAATGAACTATGCCGAAATGATCGAGTTTCATCAGCAAAAACGTGCTGATATGACCGTCGCGGTCATGCATGTGCCGCTCGAAGAGACGGATCGCTTCGGCATTATGACTGTCGATGAGAATCAGCGGGTGATTGAGTTCACCGAAAAGCCAAAGAACCGCGACAAGGGAACACTGGCCAGCATGGGGATTTACCTCTTCAATGTCGATACGCTGGTCAAACGTCTGAGCGAAAATGGCGAAGGATCGCCGCGCATCGACTTCGGCAAGCACGTCATTCCTGCGATGATCGGACGCGATGCGGTTTATGCGTTTCCCTTCCAGGGATACTGGGTCGATGTTGGAACGATCCAGTCGTACTGGGAAACGAGCATGGATCTGCTCAACCCGAACAATACCCTCAACCTGTACGATACCGAATGGGTCATCCATACGCGCAGCGAGGAGCGCCCACCCGCCAAGATGGGACCGCAGGCGCGCGTCAGTCGCAGTCTGATCTGCAACGGGTGCATCATTCGCGGCACGGTTGAGCATTCAGTGCTCTCGCCGGGTGTGTACGTCTCTCCCGGCGCAGTTGTGCGCGACAGCGTGGTCATGAACGATACCTGGATCGGTCCTGGCGCGGTGCTCGACCGGGTGATCGTGGACAAGAACGTGGTCGTTGGAGCGGGGGTGCGCCTGGGATGCGGCGATGATTTCACAACCCCGAACCGTGAGCAGCCCGATAAACTGATGACCGGCATTACCATTGTTGGCAAAGGCGCCCATATTCCGCCGCACATCCGGATCGGGCGCAACGTCATCATTAATGCCGACCGCGAGGAAGAAGATTTCCCGGCAGGCGATGTCAAGTCGGGTGAGACGATTTAGAGGCGCATATGCTTCGCACATACGCAATGATCCTGGCTGGCGGCGAAAGTCCGGCGTTGAGCGTCCTGACCGCCGAGCGTTCGGAAGCAGCGGTGCCGTTTGCCGGCAAGTACCGGATTATCGATTTTACCCTCTCGAACTGCGTCAACTCCGGCATTTACAACGTCGGCGTGTTGACCCAGTACCGCCCGCGGTCGCTCCACGAACACATCGGCGTCGGCAAGCCGTGGGACCTCGACCGGCGCATCGGGGGGGTGCGTGTGCTGCACCCGTATCTGACCAGCGAAGGCGGGGCGTGGCAGCGGGGCAATGCCGATGCGCTGCGCGCCAACCTCGACATCATCGCCGAACAGAAGGTCGATGCGGTGCTGGTGCTGGCTGGCGACCATGTGTACAAGATGGATTATCGCCCCATGCTTCAGTTGCACGAGGACCTCGATGCCGATCTCACCCTGGCGGTGCATAGCGTCAGCCCGCACGAAGCGCATCGCTACGGCATCGTTTCGGTCGATGCCGACGGTATTGTGACGCAGTTCGAGGAGAAGCCGCGTCGTCCGCGTTCGAGCCTGGCATCGATGGGGATCTACGTCTTCCGCAAAAACTTCCTGATGGAAGTGCTGGCGAGCGGCGATGAACAGAATATCGGGCGCGACCTGATGCCTAAACTGGTGCATCAGACGAGCGTCGTGTCGTACCATTTCCAGGGGTACTGGGCTGATGTCGGAACGGTGCAGGCGTACTATGAGGCAAATATGGCGCTGCTCGTCGAAACCCCGGCGCTCGATCTGCACGATCCCGAATGGGTGATCCACACGAAGAGCGAGGAGCGTCCGGCTGCTGAAATCGGCGAAAATGCGCGGGTCGATGGCAACCTGCTCTGTGATGGCTGCCGCATCTATGGCACGGTGGCACGCTCGATCATCGCTCCTGGAGTGGTCGTTGCCGAAGGTGCGACGGTGCGCGACTCGATCCTGCTGAGCGGCGCAGTCGTCGAAGCGGGCGCGGTGGTGGATCGCTGCATCGTTGATAAAGAAGTCGTGATCGGCAGTAACACAATTGTTGGCGATGGCGAGGATAACACCCCCAACCAGCGCGCTCCTGAACTGCTGAACACCGGTCTGACCCTCGTCGGGCGGAGTGCGCAGATACCGGCGAATGTGCGCATCGGCAGGAATGTCGTCATCCGTCCCCGCGTCACTGCGGCGTCGTTCGGCGGGCAGACGGTCGTTTCCAGCGGTGCGACGATCAATCGCTGAAACGACAAGGAGTGTCATATGACGCTTGAACAAAATCGCGCCCGCGTGGTCGCCGCCGTCTGGCAGGCGATCGCACAGAGCGGCGTCGATCTCTCGTCAGTACCGCGCGATCAGCAGGATCGTCTGGTGGCGGCAATCGCCGATACCCTGCTGCCGACCGTGAACCAGATGCTCGATGAGGTAGCGCCTCGGGTTTCTGCTGAGGTCTCCGGGGAGGAGCGTGTGTTGTGGGAAGGGCGTCCGTTCCTCTCGATCACCGAGCGCTATGTGCTGACAACCGAGCGCGTGCGCATCTATCGTGGGTTGATCGGACGCAATATCGACGATATCGAACTGGTGCGATTGCAGGATATCGATTTCACGCAGAACGCCGGTGAGCGCATATTCGGCATTGGCGATATCCACCTCCGTGGCGCAGATCCGTCGACGCCGGAAGTGACGCTGCGCAATGTGCATCAACCGGAAGAGGTACGCGAACTTATCCGGCGCGCCTGGCTCGATGCGCGCAAGCGGTACGGTGTGTCGTTCCGTGAGCAGATGTGATTTGGTGATACGGTGATCGCAGCGCCTTGTCTGAACGGTGCATCGTTCAGACGCGCGGATATCCGACGTAATCGCCCAATGTTTCGACCGCAGCCGCGCCGATGCGCGCTCCGAGCGCCAGCGAATCGGACATACTCCATCCGCGCAGCCATCCCGCAAGAAAACCGGCATCGAAGCCGTCACCAGCGCCGACCGGATCAACCACCTGGCGGACCGGGTAAGCTGGCGTCGTGACGTGCTGCCCGTTCGCCAGCGCACGTGCGCCGCGTTCGGCGCATTTCAGCACCACGACCTGTGCACCCAGCGCTGCCGCCGCCATCAGCGCGTCGTCGTCGTTGTCAACTTCCAGGAGCGCCTGCGCATCTTCATGCCCGATCAACAGGATATCGGCGGCGCGCATCAACGGCAGGAGCGTATCGCGCGCCTGTGATGCGCTCCATAATCGTGGACGGAAATTGGGGTCGAAGGAGATCAGCGCACCGGCAGCGCGCGCCAGTTCAATCGCGCGCTCGCAGGCGGCAGCGCAGGACGCGCTCAGCGCAGGCGTGATGCCGGTCAGGTGAACAATGCGCGCGCCGTTGAACTGTGCTGGCGTGAGATCGTCCGGCGTGATTCGACTCGCGGCTGAGTTGCGGCGATAATAGTAGACACGTCGCGCGCCATCGGCGAGCCATTCGCGGAAGAAGACCCCGGTTGGCGCTTCGGGATCGATCAGAAGCGCGGATGTATCGACTCCCTCGGTAGATAGCACAGCGCGCACCCGCCTCCCAAACGGATCATCGCCGACCCGACTGATGAAACGCGCGCTGTGACCGAGTCGGCAGAGCGCGATGGCAAGGTTCGCCTCCGCGCCGCCGATGTCGATCAGCAGGGTGCGGGCTTCGTCCAGCGAGACAGGATCGGGCGGGTACAGAACAGCCATGCACTCGCCGAGGGTAACGACATCAGACATAGGCGCATGCTCCTTGTTTGTATCGGCATTGTATCACGACCGAGACGGTGCCGATCCAGATGGCTGCACTATGGACGACAACCCGGCAGCGGAACGTCTTCGGGAAATGGGAGGCATATCAGGAGGAACGGAATAATGGCAGAGACCGATGGCGCTCCATCGCAGGAACATATCTCGACAGCACAGGCTATTGACGCGGGCGATCAATCACTGACCGGTGAGGACCCGCGGGTGCTGGAACTGCGCGCAATGCGCGAACGTGCGCGGCAGGGCGGCGGTCCAGAGCGCATCGCGCGCCACCACGCGCGCGGCAAACTGACGGCGCGTGAGCGACTTGATCTGCTCCTCGATCCCGGCAGTTTTCAGGAGTTGGAACCCTACACCACCGGCAGACCGGTCGATGGCGAAACGTTCTACGGCGATGGCGTCGTGACCGGCGCAGGCAGGATCGACGGGCGCACGGTATTTGTCTACTCGCAGGATTTCACTGTTCTCGGCGGGTCGCTTGGCGAAGCGCAGGCGCGCAAAATCTGTCGGGTGATGGACCTGGCATTCAGTGAAGGGGCGCCGATCATCGGGTTGATCGACTCGGGCGGCGCGCGCATTCAGGAGGGCGTCCACAGTCTTGGCGGCTACGGCGAAATCTTCCGCCGCAACACCAGATGTTCCGGCGTCGTACCGCAGATCAGCGTGATGCTCGGTCCGTGCGCCGGTGGTGCAGCCTATTCGCCCGCCGTCACCGATCTGATCATCATGGTCGAACGGCGATCCTTCATGTTCATCACCGGTCCCGACGTGATCAAGGAAGTCACCGGCGAAATCATCGACCTGGAAGGGCTTGGTGGTGCAAATGTGCATATGACCATCAGCGGTACGTGTCACCTGACCGCGCCGGACGATCAGACGGCGCTGGCGCTCTGTCGGCGCGCGCTTTCCTACCTGCCCTCGAACAACACCGAGAACCCGCCTGTTCTCCCGAATGACGATGACCCATTGCGTGCCGATGAAGAGTTGAACCGGATCATTCCTCTTGATCCAGGTCGGGCGTATCGCATGCACGATGTCATTGAGCGTGTCGTGGATCGCGGATCCTGGCTGGAATTGCAACCGATGTGGGCAATGAACGCTATCACCGGATGGGCGCGCATGGGCGGGCGCAGTGTCGGAATCGTCGCACAGGAGCCGGGCGTTATGGCTGGCGTGATCGATATCGACGCCTCCGACAAGATTGCACGGTTTGTGCGCACCTGCGACTGCTTCAACATTCCACTGGTGACTTTTGTCGATTCGCCCGGCTTTCTACCCGGCATCGACCAGGAGCATCGCGGCATCATCCGGCATGGCGCGAAAGTGCTCTATGCCTATGCCGAAGCGACCGTGCCGAAGATCAGCATTGTGACCCGCAAGGCGTATGGCGGGGCGTATATCGTGATGAGCAGCAAACCGCTGGGTGGCGACATCAACTTTGCCTGGCCCAGCGCCGAAGTGGCGGTGATGGGCGCCGATGGCGCAGTGAACCTGTTGTACCGCGATCAGATCGCCAGAGCGCCCGACCCCGCCGCCGAGCGCGCGCGTCTCGCGCGCGAATATGAACGGAAGTTCAACAATCCCTACCACGCGGCGGCGGCTGGCTTTTTCGATGATGTGATCGAACCGCGCGAGACGCGCGCGCGGGTGATCGCTGCGCTCGACGCGCTGCGCAACAAATCAGTTGCGCCGCCGCCGCGACGCCACGGGAATATGCCGGTGTAGTACGTGTTCACATTTCTTCCGGGAGCGAGGACATCGTGCCCTCGGAGACGCGACAGGGGCGGGATGCCCGCGATTCCAGGCGCGTGTGTTCCTCCAGGTGTGAACAGTGATCTGGGGTAGTGGCGGAGGAGTGACGCTATGATCGATAATCTCAACGTTGCCCTGCAGATCCTGGCGCTTGGCATGAGCATCACCTTTGGCGCGCTTTTTCTGCTGTGGGGGTTGATGGCGCTGCTCACGTTTCTGACGTCCGGGGGCGCCGGGGAAGAAACGACCGCCGCCCCATCGGTTGAGGCTGGCGTTTCGCTGCCGGATCAGGAAGCCATGCGCGAACGACGACGGCGTGCGGCAGCGGCGGCGGTTGCCGTTGCCCTGGCACGAGAGCAGATGGTACGCAGCAGCGTGTCGCCAACGTCAGCAGTCAGCCCATGGCAGGCGGCGACGCGCATGGTTCGCTTTGGGCGACCGGGACGGGAACCATGATGAAAGTGCGTGTCGTGATCGAAGGAACCGCATACGACGTTGAGATCGTCGATCTCAGTGCGCGTCCGGTGATTGCTATCGTCGAAGGAGAACGCTTCGAGGTCTGGCCTGAAGCGTCACCCGTGCTGGCTATCGGTTCGCTCGATGGCGGTCGGTTGCCGCCATCGGTCCCGCCGCCGGCGCCGGTGACATCGACACCGACGCCTGCTTCCATGCCAGCGAGGAGTGGATCTCCTGAGAGCGGCGCAGTGCTGGCGCCAATTCCCGGCATTATCGTTGCTGTCAAAGTCCAGCCCGGCGACCGGGTGACCGCAGGGCAGGAAGTGTGCGTGCTGGAAGCGATGAAAATGCAGAACAGCATTCGTGCGAAGCAGTCCGGTGTTGTTGCGATGGTGCACGTCAAAGCAGGGGATCAGGTCAAACACCATCAGGCGTTGCTGGTCATCACGCCGGATTAGCGAGAGACCTTCCATATGGATTTTTCGACGCTCATTCCCGAATTGACCAAAGGTCTGGCGAACTTCACCCCCGGCAACCTGGTGATGATCGCCGTTGCGGCAACGCTGATCGCCCTGGCGGTGGTGAAGCAGTACGAGCCGGTGTTGCTGCTGCCGATCGGCTTTGGTTGCCTGGTAGCGAACATTCCGTTGACCGGCATGACCGACGGCGAAGGGTTGTTTGGCATCCTCTACCGCGCCGGGATCAGCACCGAACTGTTTCCGTTGCTGATCTTCGTTGGCGTTGGAGCGATGATCGATTTCAGCCCGTTGCTGGCGATGCCGCGCATGGCGCTGCTCGGCGCCGCCGGTCAGTTTGGCATCTTCGGCACGTTGATCCTGGCGATGCTCCTCGGCTTCCCGCTGAATCAGGCGGCTTCGATCGGGGTCATCGGCGCTATCGACGGACCCACATCGATCTATGTCGCTTCGCAACTCGCGCCCGAACTGCTAGCGCCGATCGCGGTCGCCGCTTACTCATACATGAGCCTGGTGCCGATCATTCAACCGCCGCTGATGCGGTTGCTGACGTCGCGCCGCGAGCGGATCATCCGCATGGCATACGCACCGCGTCCGGTGTCGCGGCGGGCGCTGGTGCTGTTCCCAATCGTCGTGACTCTGACTATCGGGATGCTGGTGCCGGCGGCGACGCCGCTGATCAGTATGCTGATGCTGGGCAACCTGCTGCGTGAGAGTGGCGTGGTGGATCGGTTGAGCAAAGCGGCGCAGAACGAGATCATTAATATTGCCACCCTGTTCCTCGGATTGACCATTGGCTCGACGATGAGCGCCGATTCGTTTCTGAACCTGGTGACGCTGCAAGTGCTCGGATTGGGGTTGCTGGCGTTCATTCTGGACACCGTCGCCGGGCTGCTGTTCGGCAAGTTCCTGGCGCTGGTCAGCGGCGGGGCGATCAACCCGCTGATCGGTGCAGCCGGCATCTCCGCCTTCCCGATGGCAGGTCGTCTGGCAGCAAAAGTGGCGCTCGACGAAGATGCCGACAATTTCATTCTGATGCACGCGATGGGTGCCAACACCGCCGGGCAACTGGGCAGCGTCGTCGCTGGCGGCGTGTTGCTGGCGCTGGTGACAGGGGTGCTGGGGTGACGGCGAAGCGCAGCGGTAACTGTTCATCCCTGGGGTAACCCACGCGCCCGGGAGCGCGGGCGTCCCGCCCGCCTGCACGCCGGAGGCATATCCTCGCTGGCATGCGCGCCGGAGGCGCGCGCACCCAGGGCAGGCGCTGCTGATATGCGCGCCGGAGGCGCGCGCACCCAGGGCAGGCGCTGCTGATATGCGCGCCGGAGGCGCGCGCACCCAGGGCAGGCGCTGCTGATATGCGCGCCGGAGGCGCGCGCACCCATGAACCTGTACGGAGCGTGGGCGTCTCACCCGTGTGAACCTGAATGGAGCGCGGGCGTCTCGCCCGCGTGAACCTGAATGGCGCGCGGGCGTCTCGCGCGCGGGCGCGCCGGAGGCGCGCGCACCCAGGGCAGGCGCTGCTGATATGCGCGCCGGAGGCGCGCGCACCCAGGGCAGGCGCTGCTGATATGCGCGCCGGAGGCGCGCGCACCCAGGGCAGGCGCTGCTGATATGCGCGCCGGAGGCGCGCGCACCTATGAACCTGAACGGCGCGCGGGCGTCTCGCCCGCATCACGTCTCCGAGGGCACGATGCGCGTGCTCCCGGAAGAAATGTGAACACTTACGATTGACGCTGAGCGAATTCGAGGTGCTGTACAGCACCGACCCATGCTACGCTTTTCTCCACAATAAAACTCATGATACCACACAAACCCGGATTATCCTGCCACCTGACACACAAAGCAAACCTCAGGCAGACGCGTTACGGATGGTTGAGGTTGACTCCCGCATACTCGGTTCATCTGGTTCAAGAAATACTTTCTCACATAGCGCCACAGGATGCCATTGTCCTCGATCCTTTTTGCGGGACAGGGACAACTGCCCTTGTTTGTGCAGAAAAAGGCATCACTGTCGATACGACCGATATCAATCCCTTTCTCCTCTGGCTGACAAAAGTTAAGACTGCTCCATATAGTTCGGAAGATATTGCGGAACTTCAATCTGCCGCTCAGATTATTTCTGAATCTATCACTCTCTCCAATTCTGCTGGTGTCTGGATTCCGCCAATTCACCAGATTGAGCGATGGTGGGATAGTGATGTTCTTCAAATAATTGGTAACATGATGGGTATGATCAATAAAATGGGCGAGATTTACCCGGAAAAGGTTATAGATTTGCTCAAGATAGCGTTTTGCAGAGTTATAATCACACATTCGAGCGCCAGTTTCGATCACCAGTCGATGTCCTTCAAGCAAAAGATAAACGCGCCGCTTTTTTATGATGTCGCGGATGAGGTGAGGGCGACGTGGGAAGTTGCGGTCAGCGAGATCGTTTCGTCTGCCCGCAGCGACATACGTGCGACGCCTGGGATTTTTCTCTGCGATGCCAGAGACCTTTCAGCATTATTGCCACATCATTACTATACGTGTGTGATTACCTCACCGCCATACCCAAATCGAATGAGCTACATTCGCGAGTTGCGTCCGTACATGTACTGGCTCAGTTACCTCCGTGATGGTAGAGAAGCCGGCGAACTTGACTGGAAAGCCATCGGCGGCACCTGGGGAATCGCAACCAGCAGAGTCGGCAAGTGGTCTCCTTCAGAGGGCGATCAGAAAACCGGATTTGTGGTATCGTGATGGCGACCATGCCGTTCTGATAAGGAGCAATCTCGTATGCCACGACGTGCGCTTCGATCCTATCCAACCAAGGATGCAACTGATCTGACCGATGCGCAATGGGCCGCCATCGCGCCACTCGTCGTCACCCCGTCGCCCAACGGCGGGCGTCCGACCGACATCGATCGCCGCGCGATCGTCAACGCCCTGCTGTACAAACATCGCACGGGCTGTCAATGGCGCATGCTTCCGACGGATGTTCCGCCAATGAGCTCCGTTCGGTACTATTTTGACAAATGGAATCGTGATGGAACGTTCGTCAAAATGAATGATATGCTGCGGAAACTGGCGCGACAAGCGTTGGATCGTGACCCGGAGCCGTCCATCAGCGTCCTGGACTCCCAATCCGTCAAAACGACCGAAGCAGGCGGAGAACGCGGCTACGATGGGGAAAAAAAGGTCAATGGGCGCAAACGGCAATGCTGGGTTGATACAAAAGGGTTCTTGCTGCGCGTGCTCGTCCATCCGGCGGACATCTCTGATACCGAAGGCGCGGAGTGGCTTTTGGCCGCGCATCATCAATCGTTTCCTCGGATGCAAGAGATTCGGGTGGATGAAGGATACAAACAAGGGTTAAATGAATGGATGCAACAGAACACGACGATACGCCTGAATGTCATTGAAAAACCGCCTGGACAAAAGGGATTTGCCGTCATCCCGAAGCGATGGGTGGTGGAACGCTCGATTGCGTGGGCGGGACGCAATCGCTGGGAGCGGCGAATAATTATTCGCCGCAACAACCGCAATCCAGAATCAAGCGAAGCCTTTCTTTATCTTGGTTCTATTGCAATGCTCCTGAATCGGCTCTATCCGAGATGTTAGTTTTTGATCACGCTCTAAACGTTCCCTCCGCGAGGAAATTCGGGAAGAGGTGTTCAGAGAGATGACAGCGATATGAATATGAGAAACTATCGAGCCTACACGGAAGATGTTCTTCAGGCCATGGAGCGCATCGAGACCTTCGTTCACGGTATGACATTCGACGATTTTCTTGCTGATGATAAAACCACGAGCGCTGTCGTGCGGCAACTTGAGATCGTTGGCGAAGCCGCCAGGTTCATTCCCGATGATTTGCGCCGGAGACATCCCGAGATCCCCTGGCGAGAGATGGCTGGTATGAGAGACCGGCTTATTCACGGCTTTTTCGGCGTGGACTACCAGCTTGTGTGGCGAACGATCAAGGAGAGGATCCCCGCTGTCAAGCCGATTCTTAAGGAGATTCTGGAGAGCCAACCGTAGAAAACGACCCGCATGTACCTGCAAAAGATGGCGGATAACATCATTATTAACGACTTGCCCGTCACCCGGAATACGTTCGATCCCGACGTGTTCTCGCGCGAAGAGGTTGTGGGACTGCCAGCGCGAGGCAGTGGAGAAAGCCATCAAAACACTGCACGCCGTTCTGCCGCCCACCGCTGATGAGCGCCGACTGTTGAGCAGTCGGTAGATTCCATTCGCCAGAACGGACGTTCCAGAGAAGACCATCCCCTGTTACGCCATCATGCCGCTTTCGATCCCCGCCGCCTGTCATCCTCGCCGACACAACGACCTCCCGAAGTGATACTGCGGGAGGTCGTCGTGTGGCGGACGCTGGTGCGTGAATGATGGTATGCACCGTGCAGGCGCAGGGGCGACGAGTTGACCAGGGACGTTCATTATCTTATAATTGAAGTGCGCGAAAATGAGCATCGTGCATACAGCATAACCGCTGTCGCTATCCTCTTACACTGCTTACGGATGTAGCATCCACAACGTTTTTCGAGAGCAGCACCTGCTACTGAATACCGTCACGCGCTAAGGAAACGAAGAATGCCTCGCGCCTTTAACGTTATTATCGAACGCGACTCTGAAGGATACTACGTCGCCAGCGTCCCTGAACTGCGCGGATGTCATACACAGGCTAAATCGCTCGATACCCTGATGAAACGAATACGAGAAGCGATCGAATTGTGTCTGGAGGTTGAAGGGGAAACCATGCCATCTCAAGAGTTCATCGGCATTCAGCGTGTGTGGGTTGAAACGGCCTCCTCGCACTTCTGAAAAGTCGGTAGATCCCGTTCACCGGAACAGTTATTCCAAAACAGACCATCCCCTGTTACGCCGTCGTGCCGCTTTCGATCCTGCAGCCTGTCATCCTCGCCAACGCAACGACCTCCCGAAGTATATGGTCTTTGAGTAATTATTCTGGTATAGCCCGCGCAGGCGGGCTTCGCCTTGCTTAGCCGAGGGCTTCAGCCCCACGGCTAGCGCAGTATAGCGGATTTAATTTTCAATCTCCATTCACTTCGGGAGGTCGTCGTGTGGTGAACGCCGGTCTCAGGCGCGAACGACGGCATGCACCCTGCCGGTGCGCACATCGTAGATTGCGCCGCTGATCGGGATGTCCTTCGGAATCAGCGGCGAGTCGCGCAGGAAGGCGACATCGTCGCGCACACTCTGTTCAAGATCGGCGAATGGCAGAAAATCCTGTCCCTTCACATCCACGCCGAGATCAGCTTGAATCTTTGCCGCCAGTTGTTCGTTGGTGAACGTCAGCATACCGCAGTCGGTATGGTGGAGCACGACGATTTCGCGTGTGCCCAGTAATCGCTGCGAAATAACGAGCGAACGGAGAGCGTCCTGAGCGCGTCCGCCAGCATTGCGAATGACATGCGCATCGCCGATGTCGATTCCCAATACCTTCTCAGGATGCAGACGAGCGTCCATACAGGCGACAATAGCCACCTTGCGTGCCGGCGGCATTGGCAGATCACCTTTGGTGAAACTGGCAGCAAATGTTTCATTCGCCTTCAGAAATTCATCGAAGCGGGTCATGGATCTTGCTCCTTACGTTTCAAGCAACCGGTCCGACCATATGTTGCATTATTTGATTTATTTTGTCAAGATTATACGTGATCGGATTGTCACCCCGGAGGTGCAGCAATGCAACCGGTCTGTGCTACAATGCAGGCATGCGCTTCGATGTTCTGACATTATTCCCGGGCATGTTCGCCGGTCCGCTCAACGAGAGCATTCTCAAGCGGGCGATTCAAGCCGGGGTCATCAACGTCGTGCTGCACGACATTCGCGCCTATGCCACTGATCGTCACCGGACGACCGATGATGCGCCATACGGCGGCGGGGCGGGCATGGTGATGAAACCCGAACCGCTCGCTGCATGCATCCGCGCGGTGCTGTCGATGGCGCCTGAGACGGAAGAATCGCCGAAGCCGCCGGTCATTCTGATGACGCCCGATGGTGAGCCGTTCACACAACGGATCGCCGCCGAACTTGCGACCTATCCGCGACTGGTGCTGGTATGCGGGCGCTATGAAGGAGTGGACGAGCGTGTGCGCGAAGCGCTGATAGATCGCGAGATCTCGATCGGCGACTATGTGCTGACGGGGGGTGAACTGGCGGCAATGGTCATCATTGATGCGGTTGCACGCCTGGTTCCGGGGGTCATCGATGCTGAGTCAATCGCCGATGAGTCGTTCAGTGACGGGTTGCTGGAATATCCGCAGTACACCCGCCCTGCGGTATGGGAGGGGCGCGCAGTGCCGCCGGTGCTGGTCTCCGGTCACCACGGCGAGGTTGCGCAGTGGCGCCGGCGTGAACGATTGCGGCGCACCCTGGAACGCCGTCCCGACCTGCTGGCGCGCGCGGCGTTGACTGAGACGGATCGTGCATATCTGCGCACACTGGGATGGAACGATCCGACGGTAGGGGAGGGAGCGGAACACTCCGCTGCGACAAAAAGTTGATCGAAGGTCAAACGTCTTATATAATTGCCGCAGTCGCCGTTCTGGCGATCATTCTGGCGGTACTGGCCGCCGGGAGCGTCATCCGTAGCGCCCGGCGCCATCAAACGAGCAACACCGCCGTTAGAGGAGGAGCGATGTTCGGCAACAGAAAACAGTCTCAGGCTCTTCCCGCCGCGAATCTCAACGGCAAGCCCGAGACGGTGATTGGCGCCAACACCAGCATTGTCGGCACCCTCAAATCTGATGGCAATATCAGGATCGATGGCAGAGTCGAGGGTGATATCGAGATTCTGGGAAATCTGATCATCGGCGAAACAGGGCAGGTGATTGCAACGATCAAGGCGCAGAACGTTCACGTGTCCGGCGCGGTGAAGGGGGAAATCACCGCGATTGAACAACTCGAAATTTCGCCGACAGGCAAAGTCTGGGGTGATATTACTACATCTGCGTTGCACATCGAACCAGGCGGTCTGTTCCGTGGTCAGAGTTCGATGACGACCAATATCGATGAGCCGCTGCTCCTCGAAGCGCCACGTCCCGACCGGCGCGATGAGCATAAGGCGTGATTGGTCATCGCCAGAGCGTACCCAGACACAAGAACCTCATCCACGGCGCTCTGCGGTAACTGGTGTCTTTCTTTTTTGGAGTCGAGATTGATGCCCCGTCGCCGACACGTATCCGCGTCACGCAACCTCACATTGCGCGAACGCCTGAATCCAGGGCGCGCCGGAGTGCACGCGCTCACGCTGGCGATGGTGGTATTGTCGCTGTGGATGATGGCAAGTTTCGTCGGGCAGATCATGACCGGCGCGCAACTCGAGCAACGGCGTGAGGCGTTGCTTGCCGAGAATGCCCGCATTGAGGCGACAAACCGCGCGCTGCTCAGTCAGGTGGAGTATGCCGAGTCCCCCGCCTATGCCGAACAAATTGCGCGGGAGCAACTTGGACTCGCCGCTGAGGGTGATACGGTTGTTCTGCCAACCTTCGAGGATCGTCCTGCAAACCAGGCGACGCCGACGCCAGCGCCGCTCCCTGCGCCTGCACCTCAACTCAACTGGCGTGCGTGGATCCAGGCGTTGAGCGCGGTGCCGGGTGCACCATAGGAAACGACCCTGACGTCTGGCGTCAGGGTCGTTTCGTAGAACCGCTGGACGCTGCTATTACTCGCGCAGGCGTGTCGTTTCACCGGTAGCCGCGTGATCGGGCGATGTGACAGGCGCTTGCGGCGCAGCGCCAGAGTGAATGGTGATCGGGACGCTGGTCGACGACGCCGGAGGTGTATTCTGGCGCGGACGACGCAAGCTGCTGATACTGTGCTGGATCTGCGCGTCGATCCCGACTTCGCGCCCGCGGATCAGGAGGCTGACGCCAGCCAGGAACAGGATGCCGGGGAACAGAAAGTCAACCAGCAGCAGCAACCCAAGCCCGACACCCCACAAACCAACCTGGACGGCTTCAGAGGTTCGTAGCGCGCGCCGCTGGATGTATGCCGCCACTCCACCGGCAATCAATGCACCCGGCGGCAACAGCCACCACAGGTTTAGCCACCAGATGAAACCCAACAGGATCAGACCAATACCCACCACGACTGAACGTCGGTTATCATGCACAACGTTCATTGTTCTCTCCTTCAACCGCTTCGCTACATTCTATAACCTTGTACGCTCTTATGACCCGGTTTGTTGCATCGTGGACATCTCATGATCTCCGTCATCATTGTGACCTGGAACGGCAGACGATTCCTGGATGCCTGCCTGCGCGCGGTCACGGCGCAACTTCACCCCGACGATGAAATTATTGTCGTCGATAACGGTTCCATCGATGGCACCGCCGTGTGGCTACGGCATGCCTGGTCCGCTGTGCGTCTCGTGGCTCTGCCAGCAAATCTGGGGTTCGCTGGCGGCGTCAACGCCGGCTTGCGCGCCGCGCGTGGTGATCTGCTTCTGCTGCTGAATAATGACGCATTTGTCGAACCCGGATGCGTGCCAGCGCTTGTCGAGGCGCTGAGGGATCACCCGTGCTCTGGCGCGGTTGCTGGCGTGCTGACCTTCGATCATCGCCCTGATCTGGTGGCTTCTGCTGGTATCACCGCCTGTCGCAACGGTCTGGCGCTCGATCTGTGGACGGGGCGTGCCGTGCGATCGTTACCCGCTGCACCGCAACCGGTGATGGGGGCAAGCGGCGGGCTGGCGCTCTACCGGCGGACGATGCTCGACGACATCGGCTTGATGGCGCCGGATTTCTTCAACTATCTGGAAGATGTCGATCTGGCGTGGCGCGCACAACTGCGCGGATGGGAATGCCTGGTCGTTCCTGCGGCGCGGGCGCGGCACATCTACTCCGCCACCGGCGGTCAGGGATCACCGCTCAAGCAGCGATTGCTGGGACGCAACCGGTTGCGCGCGATCATTCGTTGTTTTCCTTCGGGTGTTCTGCGTTCCTGCCTGCCGGATATTCTGGCATACGATACCCTGGCGCTGGCATACGCTGCACTTGCCCGTCAGCCAGCAATGATCGCCGGGCGCATCGAGGCGCTGCACGACCGGGCGCAACTCTTGCGCGAACGCCGCGCGATCCAGGCGCGGCGCACCGTATCGGAAGAAGCGTTTGCCGCCTGGCTCGAACCATCACCAACGCCATGGCGAACCCTGCGAACAGCTCGCCGTCTCGACGCCCTGCTCCGCGACCGTTGAGAAAGGGTGTATCGTTCTGTGCAAAAGCCTGATACAATGGTGCCACATCGAAAGTATTCGCGCAATTATCTGGACATATGAACCCATTTCGCGTCTTCTGGCAATCAGCGCGCGACACCTTCGAGGACCTGCTGCCACTCACGCTGATCAGCGTGGTCTGGTTGCTGGTCACGCTTCCATTGCCGATCCTGGCAGCCGGCTTTGCGGTTGGTGGAGCGCCGTTCGGCGCTGCGGCATTGTTGCTGTTGACTACCCTGCCAATGGGAATGGCGAGCGCCGGGTTGACGGTGATCGCGCAACGGATCCACGAAGGGCGCACCGTTTCACTGAGCGACTTCATTGCAGGAGCACGACGGCACTATCGCTTTGGATGGCAAATATACGGCGCCTGGCTTGCGGGATTGCTCATCATCCTGGTGAATGTGGTCTTCTATGCACAGATAGACGCGCCGCCCGGCATCTACCTGATGATGCTGTTCGCGTATTTCCTGGCGGCGTGGGTCAGCCTGTTGATCTATCTCGGTCCACTGGCGTTGTTGCAGGAACGCCAGAGCCTGCTGCTTGCGTTTCGGAACGCACTGGTGCTGGCGTTTGGCAGACCGCTCTTCACTATCGTCACGCAGGCGCTGATGAGCGTTATTGTGTTTCTGGCAACCCTGCCGCCATTCTTTTTACTGCTCCTTATCGCGCCGGCGCTGCTGGCAGTGTGGGGATTCCGCGCAACCGTCGCCCTGATCGCGGATGCCGAGGCGCGCCGGGAAGCGCAGCAGGAACGCGAACGAGCAGCGATCACCAATCCTCCGGCTACCGAAAAG
This sequence comes from Roseiflexus sp. RS-1, assembly GCF_000016665.1. Taxonomy (NCBI): domain Bacteria; kingdom Bacillati; phylum Chloroflexota; class Chloroflexia; order Chloroflexales; family Roseiflexaceae; genus Roseiflexus; species Roseiflexus sp. RS-1. Next base: position 4,609,599 of record NC_009523.1, on the reverse strand, counting down.
GGGCGTGGCGGGCAGGTTCGACCGCGCGAGTAGCGCACACGGCTCAGACAAGCACAGGAGGCGTGCATGACACCACCACCTGCGACATCAACCGGATGGCGCCCGTTCATTGCCGCAGTGATCGTTGCCGTCGCAACTGTTGCGATCTGCTACATCGCCGTGCCCTCCAATCTGGCAGCCGCCCCTTCAGCGCAGACCGGCACATTGAGCATGGAGATCTCAAAACGCCTGCAGGGTTCGGATGTCATTCAGGTTGGACAGGAGTTGACCTTCACCATCCGAATCACCAATACCGGAACGATCTCGATCACCACGCTGCCGCTGATCGATGAGTACGAGTCGAGCATTCTGCAACTCGAACGCACCATTCCGCTTTCGTCGACGAATATCGTGACGCCAGCAACCGGCGGAGGATTGATCACCTGGAGCGATCTGACGACCGATACGGTCTTTGGTCCGCTCAATCCGGGGCAATCGATCGAAATCATCACCGTGTTTCGCGCGATTGCGCCACGGGTCGCAACCGTGAACCGGGCGCGCATCGGCGCCGCCGTGGGGTTTGGCGGGCAGGAATATGCCGGCGACGAACGAAGCAGCACCGGCGATGCTATCGGCGGGCAGGTGATTGTGAGAAAAGAACTCGTGACCGATACGGTTGCCGCCAGCGGTCTCCCGCTCACATTCACGATCACGATCAGTAACGATGGCGCTGCCGATCTGACCCGCATTCCGCTGCGCGATACGTTCGACCTGACCTACCTCCAATTCGCAAGCGCCATACCAACGCCAACATTGACATCGACAGCGACGATCACAGAAGGCGTGCTGGAATGGGACAATGTCTTGACCGGTCTTGGACTGACCCGACTGCGACCCGGTGAAATCATTACTGTCACGACTGTCTTCACTGCGCTACGCTCAGTTGAGGCGGCATTCATCAACCGCGCCGAAGCGTCAGGCGTGCGCGACGAGTTCGACGACGAAGTCCAGGCGCCTCGCCAGGCGGAAGTTCCCATCCGCATCATTCCCGGACCGGCGGAAGCAACCCCGACATCCACTCCAACTCCAAGCCCGGTTCCGCGTGAGGAACCGCAACCGCGCGATACGCCTGTTCCGGCGACACCAACCCAAACGCCATCCCCAACCGTAGAGACCACAGCCACACCAACTCCCGAAGCAGCCGGGATCGCCGCAACGCCGACCGTGGCAGCACCAGCGACGCTGCCGCGCACCGGCGGTTCGGATCATCTCACATGGACGGTGATAGCGGCGCTGTTGCTGGCAGGCGCTGCGCTGGCGCTGCGGTTCAGACCAGGACTCTGACATGAATCATCCATGCACAATCACAGCAACAATCGCACCTTGCAGGTTCGGATACTTTCTCGTCGCAGCGACGGCGCACGGGGTCTGCGCTGTGACACTCGGTGATGACCCGGACATGTTGCAGGACGACCTGGAGCGCAGGTTCGGAACCGCGATCATCCGGCATACCGGGCATGTGAGCAACAACTTGACCGACACGATCCACAGCTACCTGAACGGCGTCCAGAAACGCCTCGACCTGCCGCTCGACGTGATGGCAACCCCGTTTCAGCGCCTGGTCTGGGAGGCGTTGCGCGCCATTCCATATGGCGCAACACAGACCTATCAGGAAGTGGCGCAACGATTGGGACGTCCGTATGCAGTGCGTGCCGTGGCGCGAGCATGCGCCAGCAATCCGGTGGCGCTGATCGTGCCATGCCATCGAGTCGTGCGCGCCGATGGCGCCCTGGGCGGGTATCGCTGGGGGATCGAACGGAAACGCGCGCTGCTGGCGCACGAGGCGGCGCATATTCAACTTTGTGCATCTTGACACAAATCTGGAAGGGCGTATAATGCCATGCATCCGGGCGCTGCTTCACGGGTGACGCCGCCATCCCGGGCACGCGCTTTGTTTGCTCCATTCGATACAGACGAAGGCGCCATCGATGCTGATCGACTATCTGCCCATTCTGACGCTGTTTCTGGTCGCAATGTTCATTGCGGTCTTCGTGATCGTCCTCTCACGCTACCTGGGACCGCAGCGCCCCAATCGGCGCAAATTGATGCCCTATGAGTCGGGCATGGAGCCGATTGGTCCCGCACAGCGTCGTTTTCCGATAAAATTCAATCTGGTGGCGATGCTGTTCATTCTGTTCGATATCGAGATCATCTTCCTGTTCCCGTATGCACTGGTCTATCGACAACTCGGCATTCCGGGGCTGGCGGCGATGGGGGTGTTCTTTGTGGTGTTGGTGATTGGACTGATCTATGAGTGGCGGCGAGGAGCACTGCGATGGGAATAGAGCAAAAAGCGGGCGATATGGGAATCGTCACTGCATCGCTCGAACAGCTGGTCAACTGGAGCCGATCGAGCGCGATGTGGCCCCTGCTGTTTGGTCTGGCGTGCTGCGCCATCGAGATGATGGGCGCGCAGGGCGCCAATTACGACCTGTCGCGTTTCGGGATGGAGATCAACCGGGCATCACCGCGTCAGGCGGATCTCATGATCGTCGCCGGGCGCGTCTCGCGGAAAATGGCGCCGGTCGTGCGCCGCCTGTACGATCAGATGGCAGACCCGAAATGGGTGATCGCCATGGGAGATTGTGCGGCGTGCGGCGGGGTGTTCAACAATTACGCGATCGTGCAGGGTGTCGATGAAATCGTTCCGGTCGATGTCTACGTCGCCGGGTGCCCGCCGCGTCCCGAAGCGCTGATCGATGGCATTATCCATCTGCACGAGAAGGTGAAGCGCATGCGTCTCGATGGCGAATTGCGCGAGCCGGTTCGCCTCTCGTAGCGGAATCACTGCCGAGCCTGTGCCAGGAGAGTTCAAACATGGCGCTCGACAATGCAACCGTGCTGGAGCGATTGCGTGCGGCATTGCCTGATGCAATCCTTGGATCGGCGGAGTTTCGCGGCGACCTGAGCGTGTACGTTCGCCCGGAACGGATCGTCGATGTCGCACGTTTTCTGCGCGACGACCCGGAATTGCGGTTCAATTTCCTCGAGAATCTGTGCGGCGTCGATTATCTCGGTCGTGAGCCGCGTTTCGAGGTTGTCTATCATCTGATATCATTTACCAATCGTAGCCGCATCTGCCTGAAAGTTGGCGTCGATGAGCATAACCCTTCCGTTCCATCCCTGACCGGACTCTGGCCCGGCGCCAACTACCACGAGCGCGAGACGTTTGATATGTTTGGTATCATTTTTACCGGTCATCCCTGTCTGGAACGCATTCTGATGCCGGAAGATTGGGAGGGGCATCCGCTGCGCAAAGATGTGCCGCTCGGCGCCGAAGAGGTGGCGTTCACCTTCAACCAGGATCGAATCTATGCGCATAAACCGTTTGCGAAGGAGTAAGCCTTTATGACCGTCGCCGAAATCCGCGCACGCAATCTGAGCATTCCCGCACCCAGTCAGATCACTCGTCCGGCGCTTGCCGGAGAGAAAGAGACCATGGTGCTGAATATGGGTCCCCACCACCCAAGCACCCACGGCGTGCTGCGACTGGTCGTTGAACTGGATGGCGAAACGGTTGTCGATGTTGCGCCAGACATCGGGTTCCTGCACACCGGCATCGAAAAAACGATGGAGAGCAAGACGTACCAGAAAGCGGTGGTGCTGACCGACCGCACCGATTATCTGGCGCCGCTCTCCAATAATCTGAGTTATGTGCTGGCAGTCGAAAAACTGCTCGGTTGCGAAGTTCCAGAGCGCGCTACCGTTGCACGGGTGCTGCTGGTGGAACTGCAACGGATCGCCAGCCATCTGGTATGGCTTGGCACCCATGCGCTCGATCTGGCGGCGATGAGCGTCTTCCTCTACGGTTTCCGTGAACGCGAACAGATCCTCGATATTTTCGAACTGGTCTCAGGCGCACGTATGATGACCAGTTACTTCCGGGTTGGAGGGCTGGCGTATGATCTGCCTGCCGGGTTCGATGCAGCCGTCGAGGCATTTCTGCAGATCATGCCGGGGCGGATCGATGAATACGAAGCTCTGTTGACCGACAATCCGCTGTGGATCGAGCGCACGCAGGGGATCGGCGCGATCGACAGCGAAGCGGCGATTGCCCTGGGATTGACCGGACCGGGCTTGCGCGCCACCGGAGTAGCGTGGGACCTGCGTAAAACGATGCCGTACTGCGGCTACGAAACCTATTCGTTCGCCATTCCGACCGCCACTCACGGCGATATTTATGACCGCTACCTGGTGCGGATGGCGGAGATGCGCGAAAGCGTCTCTATCTGCCGCCAGGCGTTGCAACGTCTGCGCGATATAGGTCCCGGACCCTACATGACGTCGGATCGCAAAATCGCGCCGCCGCCGAAGAGCGAAATCACGCAGAGCATGGAAGCGCTCATCCACCATTTCAAACTATGGACGGAAGGATTCAAACCGCCGCGCGGCGACGCACTGGCAGCAGTTGAATCACCGCGTGGAGAACTTGCAACCTACATCGTCAGCGATGGCAGCGCCAAACCCTACCGTGTCCACTTCCGTGCGCCTTCGTTCGTCAACCTGCAATCGCTGCCCCACATGGCGCGCGGTCATCTTGTCGCCGACCTGGTGGCGCTGATTGCATCCCTCGACCCGGTACTCGGAGAAGTTGATCGATAAACGTAAACGAGATTCAGTATGTCATTGATCGAAAAGCACGGCGCCGAGATCGAAGCGATCATTGCGCGCTATCCGCACAAGCCGAGTGCAGTGCTCCCATTGCTCTTCATCGCACAGGACGAATATGGCTACCTGACCGAAGCAGCCATGCGCGAAGTGGCCGAACTGCTTGACATGCCGCCAACTGACGTGTTCGAGGTCGCCGGGTTCTACTCGCTCCTGTACGAGCAACCGGTGGGCAAATGGGTGCTCCAGGTGTGTGATGATGTGCCATGTGCGTTCTGCGGCGCTGAAGACCTGATCGCCACGCTCCAGGCAAAACTCGGCATCGGCGTTGACCAGACGACGCCTGATGGCATGTTCACGCTGCAACGGGTCAAGTGCCTGGCAGACTGTGATCATGCGCCGGTGTTGCAGGCAAACCTGGAGTATTACCACGACCTGACAACGCCAGAGAAGGTTGAACAGGTACTGGCGATGCTCCGCCAGCGTGCAGAGTCTGGCGAGCAACTCAGCATTTCAGGGCGCTACGCAGACCGGTAATCTGTGCGCGAGGAGCGTCGTGTCGGACCACTCGCTGGATCAGCTTGCGGCAATGTCGCCGCTTGAGGTCTGCGCTGCGTTGCAGACCGCTCCCCATGGCATTGACGAAGCGGAGGCGCGCAAACGCCGTGAACGCTACGGTCCGAATGCGATTGCCGACACGCTGCCGGTTTCCACGTTTCGCCGTCTGGCGACCTCGTTCGTCAACTGGATCTCGTTGATCCTGCTGATCGCCGGGTTGCTGGCATTCCTCAGCGACACACCCGTGATCGGGTGGGTCATCCTCGTGGTTGCACTCCTCAACGGCATCTTCACAGCATGGCAGGAATATCTGGCTGAACGCGCTATCGCTGCACTCCGCCAGTTATTACCCGCAACCGCGTATGTGCGCCGTGCCGGGCAGGTACGCCAGATTCCAACGACGGATGTTGTCCCCGGCGATATTCTGCCGTTGAAGCCGGGAACGGTGGTTGTTGCCGACGGCTACCTGATCTCCAGCGAGGGGTTGCGGGTCAAGCAAACGGCATTGACCGGCAACGCGGCGCCGGTAACCAAGGTGGCCGGAGCGATGCCCGATCCGACGCTGGCGCTGGTGGAACGACCCAACATTCTGCTGGCGGGAACGGTCGTGTTCGAGGGGCAGGGCAGCCTGGTCGCCATTCATACCGGCATGCAAACTCTGCTCGGCACTATCGCGGAAAGCACGGCGGCGCTCCGCGCAGAGCCAAGCCCGCTGGGGCAGGCGTTGAACACGCTGGCTGCCACCATCACTCGCGTGGCGATTGTCGCCGGTCTTGGCGCCTTCCTGCTGACCGTTTTCGGGCAACAATTCACCATTCAAGCCGGCATCATCTTCGCTATTGGAATGATCGTCGCCTTCGTGCCGGAAGGATTGCTGCCGACGGTTACCCTGGCGCTGGCGCTGGCGCGCCGCCGCCTGGCGCGGTATGGGGTGCTGGTTCGACGACTGGCGGGCGTCGAAAGTTTGAGTTCGGCGACCGTGCTGTGCGCCGATCGCGTCGAGACGTTGACCAGCACAACCCTCACGGTCAGCGCTATCTGGGCTGGCGGGCGCGTCTACACGACAACCGGCAGCGACTACCGTCCAGAAGGCGCATTTCTGTACGAACGCGCTCTGGTACGGGTCGCATCCGAACCCGACCTGACCGCAGTTCTGCGCGCTGCGGTACTGTGCAACAACTCGCGTCTGATGCCGCCCGACGCAAGCCACCCCGACTGGTACATCGTCGGTGATCCGCTGGAAGGGGCGCTGCTGGCGACTGCGGCGCGCGGTGGCATCGATGAAGCATCACTCGGTCACCGCATCGTTCGTCTGCAGAGTTTCCCTTACGAACCGCGCCGGCAACTTGGCAGCGTGGTGGTTGCCATCGAACGCGATGGGAAACGCGAACTATCAGCGTATGTGCGCGGAACAGGTCGCGCCGTGCTTTCAATCTGCGTCCGCATCCAGTATCACGGTGTCGTTCGCGACCTGGACGACGCGATGAGGCAGGAGATCGAGGACGCCATCGATGAGTATGCCCGCAAGGGTCAGCGGGTCGTCGCTTTTGCCACACGCTCCGTCGAAGAGCCGCTCGAAGGGATCATGTGGCGCGCGCGAGATATTGAACACGATCTCACCTTTCTCGGATTTGCCACGCTCCAGGAGCCGCCGCAACCAGAAGTGGTGCAACTGATCGAGGGATGTCGCAAGGCTGGCATTCGCGTCATCATCGTGACCGGCGCATATGGACTGACCGCTGAAGCAATTGCGCGGCGAGTGGGGCTGATCGATGCGCCGCACGTCCAGATCGTCACCGGTGCGGATCTCGATGCCATGAGCAGCGCCAACCTCGGATTGATCCTCGCACCGCTGGAAGATGTCATTTTTGCGCAACTGGACGCAACACACAAGCGGCGAATCGTCGAAGCGCTGCAGCAACGCGGCGAAATCGTCGCTTTTTTAGGCGACAGCATCAATGATGCACCCGCACTGCGACAGGCGGAAATCGGCGTGGTTGTCAGCGCGTCGGGAACGGCGGTCGCCCTGGCTGCCGCTGATATTGTGCTCAACGCGCAACACCCTGCCGGTCTGCTGCTGGCCATCGAAGAAGGACGCGCCATTTTCGCCAATATCCAGAAACTCGCCGCTTACATTTTTGCGCACAATGTCGCCGAAGCCGCCGTCATCGTCGTGAGCGTCATTATCGGCGCCCCGCTGCCGCTGACCGTGCTCCAGGTGCTGGCGATCGATGTCGGCACCGAACTGCTGCCGTCGGTCGCCTTAAGCACCGAACCACCCGAACCGGGCATCCTGGAGCAACCACCCCGCCCACGCACCGCGCCGCTCCTTGACCGTGAGACATTGCTGCGCACATTTGCAATGCTCGGCATGCTGGAAGGCGCACTGGCGTTACTGGCGTTTTTCACCGTGTACTGGAGCGCCGGATGGCGACCCGGCATGCCGATGGAGAGCAGCGGCGAGATCTATGCCCAGGCGACAACCCTGACCTACATGGCGATCGTGATGGCGCAGGTGGGTGTGGCATTCGCCAGCCGGACGCGCCGGAGTTCAGTCTTCCGGATCGGTCTGTTCACAAACCGGGCGCTGGTGGTTGGAACATTGCTCTCGGTGGTCTTGATGCTGGCGCTGGTCTATATCGAACCTCTGGCGACGCTGTTCAACTTCGTGCCGCCGCAACCGGAGCATTGGGTAATGCTGGCATGCTTCCCGGTGATTATGCTGTTTGCCGACGAAATCTTCAAATGGTGGCGACGCCGCTATCAGGCGGTGCAGTTTGCATTTTGAAGCATGGTGTGTGATCTGTGACCGATCAACGTTCCGCGCCGGTGCGCATTCTGGTGTGCATCAGCGAAGAAGCGCAATCGCAGGCGGTTATCCGGTACGCAGCGCGCGTAGGGGTAGAACTTGGCGCCGAATTGCTGGCACTGCATGTTGAGCCGCCGGGGGCTGCCACACGACGTCCGGCGCGCGCTGCGCAGCAACTGGAGCGTAACCTGCGCCTGGCGCGCGACCTGGGAGCGCACGTCACCGTCATCGATAGTCACCGTGTCGTCGACTCGATCCTCCGCTATGCCCACGAGCATGGCGTACAGCGCATCATCGTCGGCAAACCGCGCCCACGCACCTGGCGGCACTGGATCAGCGGCGACATCGTCACCCGGCTGCTCCGCGACACCGATATTCCGATCGAGGTTGCGCCGCTAAGCAGCGGCGCGCCACGCGAAACGAAGCGGGGGGAGGAGGCATGATAGAGCAAAGCTCAGCATTATTGAACCACGCATGCGCAGGATACGTGGGCATCCTGTATACCCACGTGCACACTCAGTGTGCACGATGCTGGTGTTCCACCGGGCTGGATGCACGAACGTCCCTCCCGCATGTGCGCTCGCTGCACGATTCTGCAGTCGACTGTGCCGCAATTTCCTGTAAGCACAAAATACCCGCGTAGGCTGACAAAATCACGCATTACTTGCCGATCGATATTTTTCTAGCGCTGTGAGTATTTCTCCGCAATATCCTTCTGCTATCCGACGCTCATAGTCATAGAGTGCCATATCTCGATTGTGAGCCAGAGGATTTCGCACTTTTGACAATAACTGAGCACGCTGATCCCAGTAGTTTTTGTCTTTACCGAAAACATCCCTGAAAACCGACCATTCCGCAAATATGATATCAAACAAGCCTCTTGGGTACATAAAATCAACTAGATTGCGAGATGCCCTATCGCCGAAAGATCTTTCCTCTTGCTTTTGCGCCTCTTCACTCTTCTCAAATATTGTCCTTATCTTAGGCTTCTCCTTGCACAACCTCTCAATCCACTGCTCGCCGTAATGCTCTATCATCTTTTCCGTAATAACACGTCGTAACGCCATCTCTGTCTCCCGCCATAGGGGCCACAAATCAACATAGCGCTCTATTATCCTCAGATATGTCTGGAAATGCTCCGAAAAAGCGACATAAACATCCTCATCGTTGAGCTTTATAAGACCATACCTTTGCAACTCTTCAGCATCAGTTAGTTTCGCATCAATCACAGGACCAAACAGAATCTGCAACATCTTGTTAAGTTTTTCATCTTCCTTGAGCACTTCCAATGTATGCTCGTAATGATCAATAAAAGATTGCCCAACATCCTTAGTCGCCTGATCTACATCAACAATGCCTGTTTCACGAAACAGCTCCACTACTTCATAACCTAGCATTTCGAGCAGGTAAGGATGTCCATCACAGTAGAAAAAAAGCCTCTCTCTGACTTGCGGTGTTATTGTAATGCCTATCGATGATAATCGCTTGAAATACTCCTCAAGTGCATCTTCATCAAACATACCCAGGTAATGTTTATGAAAAGTGTGATCGAGGGTTGAGATGGCCGCAGTCTGTAACTCAATACTTTGCAACGACCTTCGAGATGTCGTAACGAAAGTCACGCGCCATTCAGGTCGATAAGACAGTTCACGCAATCCTTGAAATCCTGAAACATCTCCTTTGAATAGTTTACGTGCATGATCAAACTCATCAAGAATAAACAAAATACGTATGCCAGAGCGACGTACTTTCTCAAAGTAGCGCTGAATCCGCCCATACCCTTCGCTCCAGGAGACTTCATCCTGAAGCGCACGGGCAGCAGCGTTCTTGATATCATTAGAAAGCCATCCCAGATTATCCAATTCATCATAACTACTGGTAACAAGCGCACGAAAGAATAGAGATGGTTGATCAAAAGTTGCCAGGTTGATCCAAACAGGGAGTCGTCTTTCTTTCAGAAGATCATTCTTACGCTCCATAATAGACTGATATGCCAGGCTACTTTTACCGATCCGGTAATCACCAATGATTGCCAGATTACCCGGTTCTTTAGGACGAATGACGCGGTTCTCGACGGCGCGAATACTACTACAACGATCAATAAAACGATCGCCGTGTACTATATGTCCATAGTCACTGAATGGATTTATAAAATCGCGTTCCGACATTGCCGCCTCAACTATGAGCAAGCAGCCATTCTCTGAACAATCCGACACGAATGGAGTAGTAGTGACCCCGCTCACGTTCTATCACATCACGCCTGACAAGGTCTTCAAGAATCTCGTCGACGGGTATACTGGTCTCACAGGCAATACTGCTGCGACTGCAGGGACCGGTGCGACTGTTCTCGGCAATCGCAGTAAGCACCTTTAACGCATCTTCATCGCTGATTGCATCTTGTGATGTATCACCCGAATTGATCAAATTATCGAACTTATCTTTACCGAGAGCATTTACACCTCTTATCAGTTCATCTTTTACCTGTTCGACATCAGCTTCTGTCACAAGACTGGCACGCTTGCGGTTCATATACTCAACGAGACGATTGCATAATATCTGGATATAAAAAGGGCTTCCTGCGGTTAACTCCAAGATTCGCTCAATGGCTCTTTCACGATAACGACTCTCTCCATGGCGCCCACCAATCCTAATTGGTTCATCAATCAGTCTGATAGCGTCCTCTCGCCTGAGATAGGTCACTCTCTCGTCCTGAGTTGTCCCAAATTCATTCGGAAAACGTTGCTTAAACTTAGGCATGACGTCCTGTCCGACCAGAACGGCGTTAAAGAAGTTGTCTTGCAACATTGCCTTCCAGTTTTTCATGAACGTTTCTGGGATCATACCCTTCAAGATATATCCATAAATGTACGAGAACTCATCTATCAAAAGAATAACCCGCGTACCCCGCCAGTCAGGAAGTTTTTCAATCGATCGATGGAAACGGTCAAAAGTCTCCCTAAACAACAATAGGGGACTTTGATGTTGATAAAACTCCATACCAGAAGGAAACGATACATCCGGCGAGCTTCTACCCTCACTCAGCTTATCTTCAAGAGAATCCCTTAGTTTACTTAGAATAGTCCAAAGAATATGATACAAGAAGGGAATACGCGAGAATTCATCGAGAATTCCCCCGATATTACCTATATTCACAACGAGCAGATCTTCCTTTAATTTTAACTTTTCCTGCAAATGATAAAGAATAGATGACTTGCCGGCGCGCTTTTGACCATATATCACAACGCACTTGCTCTGCGCCCTGGATGTATCCAATGCATTTGACACATTGGCGATTAGTTCATCACGCCCATAAAACATCGCAGACTCACCCACAATACCACCCTCTGCATATGGGGTATAGGGGTTCTCGATTTCTTCAAATTCTGCGCTCAATCGAATCGAGAAGTTGTTAACTGGCGTCTGCTGAGTTTCTCCTGACCGTGTACGGTAACGAGCGTAGATGGGCAGCGAAAATGCCTGAGCGGACAGAGCTTCTTCACTGAGTTGAACAGGGACTTTCAATATGCGCTGTTCGCCACCGCGTAAAGACCCTTCTAACCTAATAGCAGAGGTCTCTTCATACTGCTGAATAACCAGTTCTACTGCCTCGGCCGGGCTACATCCCACTCGGTTGCTAATCCCAACCTGTGCCTCTATTAATCGGTTATTTCCGGGCATGTAAGTTTCAAGAGGCAATCGTATGGTTAACTGTGGTGTTGATGTTTCATATAGTTGTGTCAAATAGGCGTTTATCTTGCTCTGAATGCCTTTAACAAGAGGGTACATGTCCTCTACTGAAATCTTTGTGGGGCTTATCTCAATCTCGTTGAGCAGGTCCTGGCAACGATTCTCAATTTGAATACAAAGTCGCTCCTTTTCTTCAAAAGCGTTCTGATTACACAACTCAAGAGCAGTTTCCAATACCTTTTGAATTTGTATCACTCTTTGCCGATCGAGTTCGAAGAATAACCTTCCAGTAATTTTCTTTATTCTTTCCACTCCATGTTCGAGGGAGGCAGTAGTAAGTTCAACTCGATTCAGTATACGAAATTCGTTCAATAGAGAGCGGTTTTCGTCTAGTATTTTCCTGACCAAACCGTTCCACAGCCTGAAAAAGTCATCAAAGCGCTTTACTATACCGATAGATACACCTGCCGACTTCAAATACTCTAATGCCATTGCTTGTAGAGACGACTTGTCGTAGATTCGGTTGAGCAAACGATTAGCCGCGTACCGGCTACGAAAAACGAGATAGGCAATTGCATCGAAGGCTTTATTGCGATCAGGATGACGTGTTAGAACAAATTCCAGAGTTTCATCAATAGTGGGGATACTTGGTTTAATAGGGATTTGTGATTGTCCCATTGTTGAAAACAAAAATCTGACCAAGGCATTGACTGCATCCTGTTCATCTCTGCTTCGGCTTCGATCTCCGTCATATACACTTAGCGCTTCACAGTAATACTCTCGCGCTGCATCTAATGGCCTGTTTTCAACAACGATCGCGTCGCCAGACGAAGCGAAACTACGACAAAGATACTTATAAAACTGATTCGGATCCTCATCTTCTAGCAAAGAAGTTATTTTGGCTGCAGATAGGTAATAACTAGCGCGTTCGCGCGGACGAATAGTTCGAGAACGTGTAGCTAACTGTTCTAGAGTCGAAATATCACTGCGATCAAAACTCTTTGTCTGGATGTGATCCGCTCGAACCCCCTGATAATCACAGCGATCCAGGTAAAACCTGGCAAATCCGCTAATTTCTCTAGGAATGTCTGATAATGCTGTCTCAACAATTATTTCATTTATAGAAATCACCTGACCAACCTGTGCTTGTCTAATTGCTTCCAGCAACTCTGCCGCTTGGGGGTCAGGTGTAGTTAATAAAATACCATCCAGTATTTTCCGTGCCTCTTCATAACGTTCTTGTTTAAAAAGACAGAGAGCGATATTTCTTTGTATGGACTTGTTGTCAGGCTGCGCTCGTCGCAATTCCTGGAAAGTCTGCTCGGCTCGAACATAGTCTTCTTTTCTGAGGTATCCTATTGCAATCTGCCATAGAATCTGTGCTTTTTTGGTTTCTGTGTTGGCTTGCTGGAGCTGCTTGTGAAGTAGTGAAATCGCTTTATCGTGTTGACCAGCATTTTGATAAAAGTTGATCAGCATATTATCCACAGACTGCTGGTTGGAAATACGACTCCTGTTTTTTTCCAGCACTTGAATGGCTTCATCTGGTCTCCCCAGTTGAACCAGCAATGCTGCCAGGTCTTTGACAGCACTTTCGACATTATCGCCTTGCCTGATGGCATCACGAAGCAGCTGGGCTGCTCGCTCAAGATCTTTCTCAACTAGTTGAACACGCTTGGCTCGCGCATAGGGATTTGAGCCTTTGGGAATACCACTAACTCTGGCATACTCACGCCACTTTTCATAGGAATCCTGTGCAGATGGAAAATTGGGTCTGGCATCCAGTACCTTCTTTACAAAAGCAATCGCTTTCGAATAGTCACCATCATTGGCATACTCAACAGCCTTTGCAAACATCTCTTCAAGAGTACGGTACAGCGCAACCCTTACCGCGATAGGACCCTTCTGTCCCTCACTTGATTCGAAGATCACCGGTATCCTTTTGCCAGATGTGAAATCACGAAGTTGTGCAAGCAAGTCGTCATCAGATACAGCAGTGATATGGAAAAAGTAATTTCTTCCATCTTTACCTTCGAGAAAACCAAAGTTACGGTCCCTCCTGTATGAGAAAATAAAACCTTGTGGATTATCGAGACTCATTTGGACAGATTCAGGTGATTTTTCCTCTAAAAAACCTGATACTCTTTCATGGTATGCTGCATCCTTTTGCTCTTGAAAATGGTCAAAAACCTCGATCACTAAATCTTCGAGAGCATGGTCTTTTATCCAGCGTTGGACAGTATTCGTGGCGATCTGTCCGCGTCCAGTGGCAGTTAAGAGGTAGATCCCTGTCTCCAATAGCAAAACAATCTCGTCCTTCGATGCAATCTTTACTCTTTTTCTGGCTATCTCTTTAATTGTTTGATAGTCGGAGAATTTCCTGATCAGGCCAGCGTAGATATACCAGGTGTCCAATTCATCTGTGATGGGATTCACTTTGAAGAAATTCCCAAAACAGTAACAAGCCAGCGCTTCATCGCCCTTTGCTAATGCCTTCGCTGCCAGGTTATACCAATCCAGGGCATTATTTGAAATGGAAGCTGATTCCTGATACAAAGCCAGAGACTTTTGGTTATCGCCCGCAAGGTGATAAAAATACGCAAGGTGCCGCTTCACGGAAGAAGAACGCGGAAATTGCTCTGATAGAGAAGCAAGCTCTCCTACTAAAGACTGTATTCTACCAAATTTAGCGCTCAGTTCATTTATTTTTTCTGCGTATTCGTACTTGTTCTTAACGCGATTCCAGATTGTCAGTGCATTAGCGCTTTGCTTACCCTGCATCTCATTCGCCGGAAAAACAAAATCTGGCACCTTTATCTGAATGAAAGAAACCTGTTGCCTGACCTGAAAGCGTGCTTCAATTTCCAGGAGTCTCTTGATGGTTTCCTGATCGGCAAGGTCTGGAGGTGATAATGGAGGTGGAGAAGCGGATGACGGCTCTGGCATCGGTGTGTGCTCCAGTGGCTCTAGGCTCCTGGAAACGCGCCAGGTACCGATCATTTCTAGCAGGATGGTCACCGAATATCCGGCATTTTCCAGGGTGACGTGGTCGCGTCCGATTTCTACCAGGATTCCGCTTACATCTTGCCCATCCTTCAGGGAAAAGATAACAGTGCTACCTATTGGAATCTGACGTTGGATTATCTGCGAGAGCATCGTACTTATGCTTTGGCAATGTCTGACTTTCAATCTGAAGAAAGTAAACAGATCACCTCTTTTACTGCTTGCGCCACGTAAGACAAATCATTGTTCGCATCTTCCTGCACTGTACAGTATTCATCGGCTATTAGTTCGCCGCTTCCAGGATATGCTCTGGAAGGCGGATAGTTCTCTCCAACGCACACCACCTCTCACTCCACTGCCAACCGTCCAGCAGTAACCGCATAGACGGGTTAGAATTAGCAAGGGGGGGTACTTCCAGACCGCGAAGTAGTATGCACCCTTCGACTCTGGCACGCGGTCTACTGTCAAGAAAAAGTATACTTCAACACACGCTTGATGTAAAGAGTTTCACGTTATTCTCTTCTGGCTAATTACTCAACTTGTCTGGGGTGACAGGGGTGTAAGATCTTGCCTGCCCGATTGACTGATCAGAGTCGACACCGGTCAGTTGCAAACTAATGGCGCGCCGATGCATCAAAGCAATGCTGTAAACCACTTGTCAATGTACTACAAGGTATTGGTCGCAACGATGACGCACCGCTCCAGCCCTCCTCACCGCTTGCTTTCAACGAAATACAAAACGCCCGGAGGAACCTCCGGGCGTTGCGGTTGGTGGAGATGGGGGGAGTCGAACCCCCGTCCAGAAAAGTTAGACTCAGGCGTCTACAAGCTTAGTTCATCGTTTGCTGTCGCTCGCGGTCGCACGATGAACAGAGCGACCTTTGAGCCATCCTGCTGATCTTAGCCCGACGCCGCAGGCATTCGCCGGGAGCGCCCCGACTTGCTGACGCTCGAACTTACTCCATCGGGGTGAGAGCAAGGGAGCGGGCTGCTGTTTGTTTAGGCAGCCAGAGCCATCGCCGGCTTGAAGGCGACGACTTTGTTGGTGTTGGCAGTTATGCCGTTGCCCCTTTAACGAGACTGGGCGGCTCGGCTTGCAACCTGAGACATCCTTCCCTGTCGAGACCAGTCATCCCCTTGTGGAGTATATTGTAACCGATCATGAGTGGTACGTAAAGACTTGTTCGTTAGAACATTGTTAAGGGTAGAGAGCACAATAATCTTCCCCCAGCGTAACGATCTCTTCTCTCCCGCAGGCATCTTTGCGGCATATACTTGGTACTGCGGAGCATACCCCTGTTTGAGCACATATTTCGTGATCGTTCACCACGCTCAGACCCTCCACCAACACCTTCGCAATTGTTGAAGCAGTTGATGGATGCGCGCATATGACTCAGAGTTCGCCATGAACCGCACGCAACTGAACATCTCGCGCTTCATCATCGATACCCTGCCAGTGAAGATGGCGACCCTGCTATTTGTCTCTGGTGACGAATCTGTTGTAACTGCCGGAGATCATGCGCGTGCCTGACACGATCATCGTTTCAGTCAGGCAGCGACCGTCATAAACCCTTTTACCTTTTACCTTTCTATGCAACCGCCAGTCAGCATCGCCAGGAAAGCCCGGGGCGTGATCCAGATCTTCCGTCCCGAGTTGCCTATCGCGGCAGGCGTGTGCGTCCTGCTTGGGGAGGTGCTGGCACTGGGCGCTGTTCCCCCGTTGCCCGTCCTTGGGACTGGCTTTGCCTGCGGCTTCTTGCTGTCCGGCTCGGCGCTGATCACCAATGACTACTTTGACCTGGAAGTAGATCGGATTAACGCGCCACACCGTCCCTTGCCCGCCGGTGTCCTCACCCCGGCCGAGGTGATGACGCTCGGTCTGGTCACGGCGCTGCTCGGGCTTGTCGCCGCCGCGACCTTCAGTCCGCTGGCCCTCGGGCTCAGCCTGATCATCTGGCTGCTTGGCTTCCTGTACAACTGGCGGCTCAAGGCGGCGGGGCTGTGGGGCAACCTCATCGTGGCCATCTCAGTGGGCATCACCTTTGTCCTTGGCGGGATTGCCGTGGGCCGACCCTGGAGCCCCATCGTCTGGACTTTTGCGCTGATTGTGCTGGTCTTTGATCTGGAGGTGTGCATATGTCCTGGCTGAACGCCGTGAATGACCACTCACATGGCATCAAGACGTAAAACCTGGCAGGAGAAGATGGCGGACAAGGAAGGTCTGCCGAAGATTCTGCCCCTGGAAGAACGATTTCCCTGCTACAACGCCCTGCACAGCATAGGCGTGGAGGCCGGCGACCCGGTTGTGCTGGTGAACTCTGGCGAGGTGGTGGCGTTGATGCGGCAGATGCCTTACGGCCATCTCACCACGATCATCGAAATCTGTCAGGCCCTTGCCCGGCACTACCAGGTCAGGGGCTGCTGCACGCTGACCACCGGCATCGTTATCATGACGGCTGCTAACGCCGCCGTCGAGGCGGGCGGCGCGCCGCCGGAGCTGGACATCCCGTACTGGCGCACCCTGAAGGCTGACGGCTTCTTGAACGAGAAATTCCCCGGCGGCGCGGAGGCGCACAGGGCGCTGCTGGAACAAGAAGGCTTCACCATCGCCCGCAAAGGCAGGCGCTATGTTGTGGCAGATTACCGCCGCTATCTCTTCACAGACTTTTCCTTCAGTTGAGGAACCCGCCTGATGCGCGTGTTTCGCACCTGGCCTGTCTCTCACCGTTGGTTGGGGACGGTTGACCCTGGCGACGCGCCGAGACTTCTCGGCGCGTGGCATCGCAAACAGAGACTGTAATGGTATCCGAGCCGGTTTTTCCTCCAAATATCGAAACTGACCAGCCAGAGGGCCATCAGCAGAAGTCGGCCATCCTTAAACTGCTCTTAAGGAGGACACGTTACACTCAGGCTGCGTTCGCCAGATCGTTATCCAGGGAGGCGTCTCCATGGTCACCACATCCGCTAAGGCCGCCGACGAACCTGTCGAGTTATCGGATCGTGCGATCTCCTGAGCATACACCACGAACACGCTTGGGAAACCACGGCAAGCCGCTCGCCCCGCGCAACCATCGAGCACTGATGTTCACCCCAAAACGAAGGAGTTTCTACAATGGATCTTACTGCTATCCTCTTCCTGATCGGTTTCATAGTCGTATTTGGCTGGTTTCTTTACACATTTACTCAATCGAGCCGTAAGGAGAAGGAAACTAAACAACTGCTTACCCAAAGCCTGGGTTTCTCCTCATTCGAGGCAGATAGATCTCTTGCCGGGAAAATATCCAGCCTGTACCAGCGACCAGGGTCGAAAAACAATTATCAGTTGCGACATGTTTCCCGGCGTCTCATCCCGGATGGAACAATGTTCCTGTTCGATCTGGTGGATAGATCCGGAAATGATGACAGTTGGGTCGAGCGACAGGCAGTG
This sequence comes from Roseiflexus sp. RS-1, assembly GCF_000016665.1. Lineage (NCBI taxonomy): Bacteria > Bacillati > Chloroflexota > Chloroflexia > Chloroflexales > Roseiflexaceae > Roseiflexus > Roseiflexus sp. RS-1. The sequence goes on along the minus strand of NC_009523.1, from coordinate 4,591,468 downwards.
GCAATCATTTCCCCATCGCTGAAATTACCGCCGTTTGCGCTCTTTCCGAAATCTAACCCAAAATACGCCCTGAGCGGATTGGCCAATCAGGTTGTGGAATGGGGCATGTCGAAAATCGGCGAACCGGTGGCATTTCCCCAATACCCGGCGTTGGGTGAGCGATATGTCGTTACCTCGCAAGACCCGGAAGGGTTGCGCGTGTTTATGGATGATTCGCTGGCGCGTTTTTTCGGTCAGACTGAAATGTATACGATCCATGCCGCCGGGGATATGTTTACGTTCGCCGAGATAGATCCCAATTTCAAGACCGCCGATATCCAAAGCATGACCCGCCGCGTCAACCGTGCCATGGAAATCTTCCACGCATTGCAAAAATAAAACCTTGAATATGAGACGTCAGATTTCCAGTGCCTCCTTGCTGTTCGGATTACCCTTCCTGATCCTGCCAGTCATGGTCGGAATTTTCACTTTATTTGCCCACTGGCTCGGCGATCAGGCGGGTTATCTGCTTGGCTTCGGCTTCTACTGGCTGCTTTGGTGCCTGATGATACCCCGCATTCTGTTGGGCAAAGCGGAATTTGCCACGATATTGCATGACCGCGCTCCCCTGTTCAGCCGGGCGAACTGGCCTGCGGCACTGCTCTGGCTAACGGTCACACTGGTTGCCGTTTTCATGTACACCGGGGAGTTCGTCCGCGCCCCGCCGATCCTGATTCTGATCGCCGTACCGCTGGCAACCCTGAACGGCTGCTGTGAAGAGATTCTCTGGCGCGGATTGTACGTGCGTTGTTTTCCGCACAATCCCTGGCTGGCAATTCTGTACCCTGCGGTCGGGTTTGCCCTCTGGCATGTCGCTCCGCAGATGATTTTTCCCGCCGAAAACATGTTCGGCTTCGTTCTTTCGACGTTCTTCCTGGCTCTGCCCTATGGTTACATCGCCTGGCGCACCGGTTCAGCCAGGTGGACGGCGATTTCACATAGTCTGAGCGAAATCCTGGCCCTGAGCGGTTCCCTCGCGCCGACCATGCTGGCGTTGTTCCCATGATGTCGATGGCAACGAGTAAGGAAAAACCATGACCGACAAAACCAGAAAACTTCAATCCCTGCTGACGGCACAGGTTGGCAAAGGCGGACTGCACAACATCGTCGCTGCGGTGCAGTCTTTCGACCGACGCCTGGATTTCGTCGGCGCGGCAGGGGTGGCCGACCCCGGTAGCGGCGCGATGATGCAGCCTGACACGCCCTACTTCATCGCCAGCATCACCAAAATGTATACTGCCGCGATTATCATGCAACTTTACGAGCAACAACGCCTCGACCTCGCCGCGCCAGTTTCAGACTATCTGCCAGCTGATCTGCTGGATGGCATTCACAACTACAAAGGTGCCGATTACAGTCGCCAGATCAAGGTGTTCCAGCTGGTCAACCAGACGTCCGGCCTGGCCGATTTCGAGACAGATAAACCCCGCGGCGGAAAAAGTGTCCTCGAGGAATTGATAGCCGGTCACGATCGCGCTATCGACACTGCCGAAGCGCTCACGATCACCCGCCGACTGGCGCCTCATTTCCCGCCAGGAACACCCGGCAAAGCCTATTACTCCAATCTCAACTATCGCCTGCTTGGCGAGATTATCGAAGCCCTTACTGGAAAGCCGATGACGGTCAATTTCGAGGAGCGCATCTGCGCACCACTTGGCTTGCAGCACACCTACCTCTACGATTGGACAAAGCCTCGCCCCGGTAAGCCACCCGCAACGCTGTATCTGAACAACGCCCCGGTCAATGTCACCAAATACCTTTCTTCCAACGTGTCGGACGGCGGCCTGGTTTCGACTGCTGCTGAATGTATGACGTTCCTGCGCGCCTTTTTCGAGGGGCGCCTGTTCGACCAGACCCTCCTGCAGCGAATGACGCAGTGGAATGCGCTGTTCTTTCCGCTACGCTACGGCTACGGGTTGATGTACTATCAATTGCCGCGTTACTTCTGGATTACCCCGCTCCCTGAATTCGTCGGCCATTCCGGCTCGACCGGGTCCTTCGCCTTCGCCTGCCCGTCGCGGTCGCTCTATATCACCGGAACCCTGAACGTGATTGCCCCGGCACGGCCATTTTTCTTCATGATGGATCTGGTTCGCACTGCACGTTGAGCGGGCTGGCGGATGGCGCAACCATCAGCACAGGAATGATTCACGCTGGTACGGATTTCAACCACATTCGATGGTGCGGCTGAACAATTCTGGGATGCGATCAACCGCCCGGACTCGATGCTTTGTCTCCGCATCGCTCCTGCGCTTCGAGCCGGTGGTTCCTGGCGAACCCGATGACGAGTGGGTCGGTGGTGAAACATATGCCTTGCGTGTACTTGCAATGCCACTGTAGAACGATTAAGGGCGCGGCTTCTTGATCCCATTGCGGGATCATGTTACGCTTGAGATGATTCGGAAGTTACACCAGGGCTTAGGGGCGCCGGCTGAGGTCTTGATCCAGCCCTATGACCTGCAACGCCGGGCTGCGTGAGCAGTGCTATCAAAGTTCATCACCAACGTCCCGATGTTCTACCGCGTTCCCGACCTCCCGGTGGCGGCGCTTGCAGACGTGTTATGGACGTTATGTCCTCAGCAGGTAACTACTCAGGCTGCCTGGCGTTCAGCGATTGAAATCGCCTCTGGAAAGCTTTTAGCCGGGCGTCCACCTGCGTGGACGCTGCCACAGCGACCTCATAGGCGGTCGCCTGGCGCGAAGCGTCCGCTCAGGCGCGGTTTCAACCGCATGCCTGAGCAGTTACCTCAGTTCAGCGATTGAAATCGCCTCTGGAAGGCTTTTCGCCGGGCGTCCACCTGCGTGGACGCTGCCACGGCGACCGCATAGGCGGTCGCCCGGCGCGAAGCGTCCGCTCAGGCGCGGTTTCAACCGCATGCCTGAGCAGTTACCTCAGTTCAGCGATTGAAATCGCCTCTGGAAGGCTTTTCGCCGGGCGTCCACCTGCGTGGACGCTGCCACGGCGACCGCATAGGCGGTCGCCCGGCGCGAAGCGTCCGCTCAGGCGCGGTTTCAACCGCATGCCTGAGCGGTTACCTCAGTTCAGCGATTGAAATCGCCTCTGGAAGGCTTTTCGCCGGGCGTCCACCTGCGTGGACGCCACCACGGCGACCGCCTAGGCGGTCGCCCGGCGCGAAGCGTCCGCTCAGGCGCGGTTTCAACCGCATGCCTGAGCAGTTACCTCAGTTCAGCGCTTGCAATCGCCTCTGGAAGGCTTTTCGCCGGGCGTCCACCTGCGTGGACGCTGCCACGGCGACCGCCTAGGCGGTCGCCCGGCGCGAAGCGTCCTCCTAGCGGTTTCAACCGCATGCCTGAGCTCAGGCTGCCTGGCGTTCAGCGATTGAAATCGCCTCTGGAAGGCTTTTCGCCGGGCGTCCACCTGCGTGGACGCCACCACGGCGACCGCCTAGGCGGTCGCCCGGCGCGAAGCGTCCGCTCAGGCGCGGCTTCAACCGCATGCCTGAGCTCAGGCTGCCTGGCGTTCAGCGATTGAAATCGCCTCTGGAAGGCTTTTCGCCGGGCGTCCACCTGCGTGGACGCTGCCACGGCGACCGCCTAGGCGGTCGCCCGGCGCGAAGCGTCCGCTCAGGCGCGGTTTATGGTCTTTGAATAAATAATCCGGTATAGCCCGCGCAGGCGGGCTTTGCCCTGGTTAGCCGAGGGCTTCAGCCCCACGGCTAGCGCGGTATAGCGGAATAAATTCTCAATCTCCATCAACCGCGTGCCTGAGCTGTGGGATCCGGCGACCGGGCAGGAGGTGCGGCGGTTTGTTGGCCATACGGGAACGATTGGCCTCGCGGGGGCGATCGCCTTCATCCCCGATGACAAGCGCGTGCTCACCACCAGCACCGATGGCGCCGCACGCCTGTGGGACGTCGAGATCGCCGATACGGTCGCCGATCTCTGTTCTCGCCTGCAGCGTGACTTCACCCCGAGGAGCGTGCGCAGTACGGCATTCCCGACGATGGACCGACCTGTGCGGAGCAGGCAGGGCGATAATTCGCACGCCGCGTCCCAGACTCGCCGGACAGATGCCCCCGGTTGCGCCTGTTGGCACCGTGTGCGTCCGCTGGCAAGAGGGCGCTGGCGCCAGAAAGGGAGCGATTCCCGGTTAGAATCATCGATATCGCAGAAGAAAACTACGCATCCCTGCGCATATACTGCCCGACCAGCAGCTCAACCTGCGCCAGTTTTTCGGGCGGCACAACGGCGGGGTCGGTAATGATCGCGGTCGCCAGCGCGCGGTGCGCCGGGCTATCGAAGCCATCGCCGATCAGGGGGATCACGCGCTGCACCACGTCCTGCGCCAGGCGCGCATTGGCGCGCAGCACCTGCACGACCATTTCGACGGTCACGGCATCGTGCCCGGGATGCCAGCAGTCGTAATCGGTCACCATCGCCAGCATCGCATAGGCGATCTCCGCCTCGCGCGCCAGTTTGGCTTCGGGCAGCGCGGTCATGCCGATCAGGTCATGCCCGCGACGCCGGTTCTCTTCACTTTCTGCGAGCGTGCTGAACTGTGGACCCTCCATCACCACCAGCGTCCCGCCGCGATGCACCGTCGCGCCGGCAGCGCGCGCCGCCTGCTCCAGACGATCAGAAAGCCCGGCGTCGAACGGGCGGTCGAACTGCACATGCACCACAAGCCCCCCGCCGAAAAACGTGTCGGGGCGATGTCCTTTGGTGCGGTCGTACAACTGGTCAGGGATGACGATGTGCCCGGGGGCATACTCTTCGCGCAGGCTGCCGACGGCGCTCACGGCGATCAGGTAGCGAACGCCGAGCATGCGGAAACCATAGATATTGGCGCGATTCGGAACTTCGCTCGGCGAAAAGCGGTGACCGACGCCGTGACGCGGCAAAAACGCGACACGACGCCCGGCGATGGTTCCAATGACATACGCGTCGCTCGGCGCGCCAAACGGGGTCTCCAGCGTCACACGCTCGACGTCGGCAAGCCCCTCCATGGCGTACAATCCGCTCCCGCCAATGACGCCGATTGTCGCGCGCGGTTCCGTGGGTTGCGGCGCGGTCATAGGTTTCTCCAGGGAACGTTACACAGCCTCGTCCATGCGTCGGCGGTACTCCTGCCGTTCAGCGGAGCGCGGCACCAGGATCGGGTGCCCGCGCCCTTCGACCACTTCGGCGTTGATGATGCAACGCCCGATGTGCTCCTGCGAAGGCACTTCGTACATCACGTCGAGCAGGATCTCCTCAACGATCGTGCGCAGCGCGCGCGCGCCCGTCTTTGATCTGAGCGCCCGCTCCGCAATCGCTTCAAGCGCGTCGGGCGTGACCTCGAGTTCAACGTGGTCGAGGGCGAGCATCTTCTGGTACTGCTTGATGATCGCATTGCGCGGCTCGGTCAGAATGCGGATCATTGCCTGCTTATCGAGCGGATCGAGCGCCGCGACAACCGGAAGCCGCCCGACGAATTCGGGGATGAAACCGTAGCGCAGCAGGTCATCCGGCGTGACCTGCGACAGCAACGATGCCGGAGCATCGGAAGACTCGCCAGCGTGGAAGCCGATGCTGCGCTTGCCGCCGATGCGCTGGCTGATGATTTTGTCGAGACCCTCGAAGGCGCCGCCGCAGATGAAGAGCACGTGGGTCGTATCGAACGAAATATACTCCTGCTGCGGATGTTTGCGACCGGGAACCGGCGGCACATGCGCCACGCACCCTTCGAGAATCTTCAGCAACGCCTGTTGCACCCCTTCGCCCGACACATCGCGCGTAATCGACGGATTATCACTCTTGCGCGCAATTTTATCGATCTCATCGATGTAGATGATCCCGGTCTGCGCGCGTTCGATATCACCTTCGGCAGCCTGGATCAACCGCAGGAGAATGTTTTCGACATCCTCGCCGACGTACCCTGCCTCGGTCAGCGCGGTGGCATCGGCGATAGCGAAGGGAACATCGAGCACTCGCGCCAGCGTCTGCGCCAGCAACGTCTTTCCGCTGCCGGTCGGACCGATCAGCAAAATATTGCTCTTGCCGATCTCGACATCATCAGCATTCTGCCCGGCGCGGAGGCGCTTGTAGTGGTTATAGACCGCCACCGATAGCACCACTTTTGCGCGATCCTGCCCGATGACATACTGATCGAGCCATTCGCGCAGGCGGCGCGGCGTGGGCAGGCGCGCCGGCAGGCTGGCGGAGGAACGTCGGGTCGACGGGCGTGTCCCGGTTTCTTCGGCGATGATCGCGCTGCACAGCGCGACGCACTCATCGCAGATAAACACATTGCCGGGACCGGCGATCAGGCGCTGCACCTCTTCCTGTCCCCGTCCACAGAACGAACAGAGGTATGCACCGCGATTATTCGACGAATTTGCGTTACCGCTGCGTGTGCGAGACATACGCGCTCCTGTAGCCGTTCAGCGGCGCTCGCCGGCAGCCGGCAGATCTTCACGGGTCAAAATCTCGTCGATGATACCATACTCTTTTGCCTGTTGCGGATCCATGAACAGGTCGCGGTCGAAGTCGCGCGCGATGCGTTCGAGCGGCTGACCGGTATCCTTCGCCAGCAGTTCGCGGATCAACTGTTGCTCGCGCAGCAACTCGCGCGCCATAATCTCGACGTCGGGCGCGTAACCGCGCGCACCGCCACCCGCCGGATGCATATGGATCGTCGAATGCGGCAGGCTGTAGCGCTTGCCTTTCGCGCCGCCAGCCAGGATCGGCGTCGCCATGCTGCCCGCCATGCCGACGCAAACCGTCGCCACATCGGGGCGAATGACCTGCATGGTGTCGTAGATCGCCAGACCGGCCGTGATCGAACCGCCGGGGCTGTTGATGTAGAGCCAGATATCGCGATCCGGGTCTTCGTGTTCGAGGAACAGCAACTGCGCGACGATCAGGTTGGCGATCTGATCATCGATCGGCGTACCAAGCAGAATCACGCGCTCTTTCAGCAACCGTGAGTAGATATCGTATGCGCGCTCGCCGCGATTGGTGCTCTCGACCACCATCGGGATGAGTGCATCCACGCGCGGCGACGTCCAGTCAATCCGATGATTCGTTTGCCAGATGCCCATAGGTTACTCCGTTCTTGCTTCGGGCGTCGCCACATCGACGACGCTCTGGTTCTCGACCGACTCTCCGTTCTCTTCCTGCGACACGATGGGCGTCTCAGTGGAAACGTCATCGACAGGTGCGCTATTGATATGCGTATCAACCGTTTGCGCCTCACCACCGTCAGCGCTCTCTGGCTCGCTGGCGGCTTCGGGGGACGCTGCCTGCTTAGTGGAAACGTCATCGACAGGCGCGCTATCGATATGCGTATCAACCGTTTGCGCCTCACCACCGTCAGCGCTCTCCGGCTCGCTGGCGGCTTCGGGGGACGCTGCCTGCTCAAACGACGGATCGCCGGTTGCAATGGCAAGAATGCGACGCCGCAGTTTGCGATCAACAATCCCGGCTACGACGAAGGGACGCAACTCTGTTTCCAGCAGGGTGCGCGCACTGTCACGCCGCTCCTCCTCCATACTTGCGACAATGTCTTCAACCTCGCGCGCAATCTCTGATTCGTCCGGCGCAAGACCTTCGGCTTTTGCGATCTCGCGCAATACCAGGCCGCGTTTGGCGCGTTCTTCAGCAACCGGTTTCAACTCCTCGATCAGGTCGTCGCGCTTCTTCCCCTGCGCTGCGTAGATCTGCTCGGCACTGATGCCGTATCGCTCGAACTCTGCCTCGCGCTCGCGCAGGATGCTGTCCGCCTCCCGAACAATCAGGGCATCGGGCAGATCGAAGGTGGTTGCGGCGATTACCTGACGCACATACTCGACAAACACATCATCCTCGGCATTCTTGCGCGCCGCCTCGATCAGTTCATTGCGGGTTTTTTCGCGCAGTTCGTCAAGCGTGCCCTCAAAGTTTTCCAGCGCAGGCAGTTCATCCCATTCCGGCAGAAGTCGCTCCTGAACATCCAGTACGTTGACAACGAAGCGCACGTCCCTGCCGCGAACCCGTTCGTTTTCGTGGTCATCCGACATGCGGACGGTCACATCCACCATAGTGTTGGGCGATACGCCAACCAACGCTTCGTACAGGCCGGGCACGATGCGCTCAGGATCGAGCACCAGGGTGGACTGTGGTATATCCTCGCCCTCGGCGCGTGGATTGAGCGGCTCACCGTCCACAAATGTTTCAATCTGAACGGTCAACTGATCGCCGGGCTGCGCCGGGCGAGGTTCATCGAGCGCCCGCAACACGACATGCCGGTCACGGCGGATCTCCATCGCGTGATTAACCGTTTCGTCGGTCACCTCTTCGATTTCGAGCGGCACGTGGATGGCGCGATAATCGGGCAAAACAACGGTTGGCGCGACCGGTACTTCAACGGTAAAACGGTACGGCGCTTCGGTCAGGTTGACATCGGTCAGGTGCGCCTGGGCATACGGCTCGATCCCTTCCTGCTTGAGCGCATCCTGGAACGCCTTCTGGATCAGGTCGTCGGACGCCTCTTCGAGCAGCGCTTCTCGACCGAAGTAGTTTTCAACGATGAAACGAGGCGCTTTGCCTTTACGAAAGCCAGGGATGTTGTATTTTTGCGACATGCGCCGTGCCGCGCGATCCAGCGCCTTCTCGATCTGTTGTTTGTCCAGTTCAACGGTGAGTTCGAGAATGCTGCGCGGTTTCTTTTCGGTTGTGACCTTCACCGATAGTACTCCAGGGGCTAGAAAAGTAAAGCAATTCTTGTGTATTATAGCACGAAGGAGCGTGCGCGCAACGTTGCGGCTTTGCGCTGCGGCGCGCTTCATGGTATAACACCTTCAGCATCGCTGCGCAGGGCTGAAGCGGTTCTTTCCAGGTTTCTACGCCCCCCAGCCTGCGAACGGATGTGACATTTTCCGTAGGGAGCCGGTCACGCGACTGCGCTCCGTTTCTGTGTTGGTGTCCGTGATGTCAGTGACCACCTGTGCTACTGTGCTTGCAGAAATCACCGCCATTGCGCCAGTGCAGGACCTGATTGCAACGCTGCACGCTCATCGGGGGGCGCGCCTGCATATCGCGCCGACGCCAGGCGCAGCGCGGACGCCGCTGGTTGCCGCCTTTACCCTCCAGGGCGTTGCGCCGCTGCTGTACCTTGTGGGCACAACCGATGCGGCGCTGCGCGCGCATGAAGATCTGCGGCAGTGGATCGGCACAGATCGGGTATTCCTGTTTCCGGCGAGCGATGCGCTTCCGTATGAGCATATGTCAACCGGCGCCGACATTCTGACGGCGCGGTTGCGTGTGCTGCATCGCCTGGCGGCGTTCAACGCCGGCGATGTGGATGTGGCGCCGTTCGTGATCGTCGCTCCGGTCAAAGCGTTGATGCAGCCATCGCTGACGCCCGATGAACTGCGCGATGCCAGTGTGCGCCTGGAGCGGGGCATGGCGTATGCGCTCGATGATCTGATCGAACGGTTGATCGCTATGGGGTATCGGTACGCGCCGACGGTCGAGGAGCCGGGCGAAGTCAACCGGCGCGGCGGCATCATCGATGTGTTTTCGCCGGGGGATGATCTTCCGCTGCGGATTGAGTTCTTTGGCGATGAGATCGATAGTCTGCGGCGGTTCGATCCGCTGACGCAGCGCAGCGAGGCGCAGATCCGCGCTGCGATCATCGGTCCGCCGCACGAGTTCCCGCTGTGGCGACGCGATGTTGCGCTGGAACGAATGCGCGCTATCGATACGTCGATGCTGCGGCACGAAGCGCTCGATGAGTGGTTGCAGGCGTTCGATCACATCAGGAATGGGGAGCGCTTCGAGGGGCGCGCGCTGTTTGCACCATTCTTCCGCGATAACCCGCAGGCGCCGGGTACACTGCTGCACCATCTGCCGCCAGGGGCGCCGGTGGTTCTCAGCGAGGCGCTGCTGCTGGCGCAGCACGCAACCGAACTTGATCAGCAGGCGGAAACGCGCCGCCGTCAGCAGATCGATGCTGGCGAATTGCCAGCAGCCTTCCCGCGCCCCTATCTCCGCTGGCACGAACTGATGGCTCTGGCGGAAGCGCACACGCTGGTGAATCTCAGCAACAACGAACATCCGTTCTGGGATGTACTGCTGTCCGATCCTGCACCGCTTCCACCATCCTTTTCATTCGGGGAACAGAACGGCAATCCTGCGCCATTGACCGACACCCGCAACGTACACCCCTCCGAAGACCGCTTCCGGGTTCATCTCCTGCCAGAACGCCTGTTTGCGCCTGCCGAACTGTTCGGCGGACAGATCCGGCGATTGGTTGACGATGTCGTCGAGCGACTGCGCGCCGGTGAGCGGGTGGTTCTCATCACGCCTCAGGCGGCGCGGTTGCAGGAACTCGTCACAGAAGCGTTGCAGCGCGATGCATCGGATGGTGTGGAGAACGTTGTATCCGGGTTGACTGTTCTCCACGGTACGCTTGACGAAGGCTTCCGTATGCCAGCGCTCAACCTGACCCTCTACAGCGACACCGAGATTTTCGGTTGGCGGCAGCGACGCATCATTGCCGATCGTCGCCGTCGCCATGATCGCCGCGCAGAAGACCGCGCCGCCTTTCTGCGCGGATTGAAACCGGGCGATTATGTGGTGCATATCGAGCATGGCATTGCCGTCTATGAAGGATTGATACGACGAAGCGTCGGCGGCATCGAGCGCGACTACCTGAATCTGCGGTATGCCGAAGGCGACCGGCTCTACGTGCCGGTCGATCAGATCGATCGCGTGTCGCGCTACATTGGCGCGGGCGATGTCGAACCGCAACTCACCCGCCTGGGCACGCAGGACTGGGAACGCGCCAAGCGCAAGGCGCGCGCGGCTGTGCAGGATCTGGCGGAAGAGTTGATCACCCTCTATGCGCAACGTCAACTGGCGGAGGGGCACGCCTTCAGCCCGGATACCGAATGGCAACGCGAACTCGAAGCCAGTTTCCCCTATGTCGAAACGCCCGACCAGCTCAAAGCGATCATCGATGTCAAACGCGATATGGAGCAGCCGCAACCGATGGATCGTCTGGTCTGCGGCGATGTCGGGTTTGGTAAGACGGAAGTGGCGCTGCGGGCGGCGTTCAAAGCGGTGCAGGACGGTAAACAGGTGGCAGTGCTGGCGCCAACCACCGTGCTGGTGCAGCAGCACTACGACACCTTCAGCCGGCGCATGGCGGCATTCCCGGTCAGGATCGATATGATTTCCCGCTTTCGTTCGGCAAAGGAGCAGAGCGAGATTGTCCAGCGCCTGGCGCGCGGCGAAATCGACATCATTATCGGCACCCACCGTCTGCTCTCGAAAGATGTGGTCTTCAAAGACCTGGGACTGCTGGTGATCGACGAGGAGCAGCGCTTCGGCGTGCGCCACAAAGAGCGTATCAAACAGTTGCGCACCAATGTGGATGTTCTGACCCTGACGGCAACGCCGATCCCGCGCACGCTCCACATGGCGCTGGCAGGCATCCGCGATCTCAGCATCATCGATACGCCGCCGGAGGACCGTATTCCGATCAAAACCTACGTGTTGCCCTACGACGAACGCCTGATCCGTGAAGCCATTCTGCGTGAACTCGACCGCGGCGGACAGGTCTACTTCGTGCACAATCGGGTGCAGAGCATCTACTATGTTGCCGACCGGCTGCGCCGGTTAGTGCCGGAAGCCCGGATTGCCGTCGGGCACGGGCAACTTGAGGAACATCAACTGGAACGGGTGATGCTCGACTTTTTCACCGGCAGAGATGATGTGCTGGTCTGCACGACGATCATCGAGAGCGGATTGGACGTGCCCAACGCCAACACGATTATCATCGACGACGCCACCAATTTTGGTCTGGCGCAGTTGTACCAGTTGCGCGGTCGGGTCGGGCGGAGCACCCAGCGCGCCTATGCATATCTATTCTACAAGTCGGAACGTCCTTCGACGCCGGAGGCGCAGGAGCGATTACGGGCAATTCAGGAAGCGACCGAACTCGGCGCAGGGTTCCGTATCGCCATGCGCGATCTTGAGATTCGCGGCGCAGGAAACCTGCTGGGTGCTGAGCAGAGCGGACATATCGCCGCAGTTGGCTTTGATCTCTACTCGCGTCTGCTTGAGCAGGCGGTGCGCACGCTGAAACAGCGGTTGATCGCAACGAACTTTATCACCGGCACAGACGCAATGCGCACATCCCCAGGCGCGCCAGCGCAACCTTCCGACGGGCAGACGCCGCCGCCTGCACGTTCGTCCGTTCCCTCCAGACGACCGGCGGTACGGGTGGATGAAAAGGTGCTGATCTCGCCGCTGGTCACGCTCGATCTCCCGCTCGACGCTTACCTGCCGGTCGATTACATTCCTGATGATCGGGTGCGGCTGGCGGTGTACCAGCGTATGGCGGAAGCGCAAACGCCAGAAGCAGTGCGCGACCTGCGCCAGGAACTGCGTGACCGGTTCGGAGAACTGCCAGAGCCAGCAGATCAACTGCTGATCTGGTTGCGCATCAAGGCGCTGGCGCTGGCTGCCGGTGTGACATCGGTCGTCACCACCGATGCCGAGTTTATCATTCGCCTGCCGGAAGGGAACGATCAGGCGCGATCAAGACTGGAGCGGCGCTTCGCCCGCGCCAGAGGCATACGTATCGGACCGCAGTTTGTGCGTCTTGACCGGCGTGTGCATAACGCAGGCGGCGATCCGGCGTGGATCGAGGTTATGTGTGATGTGCTGGCGGTATTGGGGGAAGGGAAGACGGTTGAAGGTCAGGGGGTTGAACGTTGAACGTTCGCCTCGCAAAGCAGACGCCGATCATCAACCGGGTGGCGGTGAAGCGGTTGGCGATGCTTCCGGCGAAGGCGAAGGAACGGTCGGCGATGCTTCCGGCGTGGACGAAGGTGTTGGCGAAGCAGTGACGTCCGCTGGCGGCGTCCCGGTAGTCGCCGAACCAGTCGTGACGGTCGGCGTGACACCGGATGTTGGCGTAACCGTGACGGTCGGCGTGAGATCTGAACCCGGCGTTGTCGTTGCGCCGGGAGTCGGAGTTGCGGTAGCGCCAGGCGTCGCCGTTGGCGTGGCAGTGCCCGCTGTGGCAGTGACCGTCGACGTCGCTTCGGGCGTACCGGTTGCCGATGGTGTCGCCTGTGTCGGTGTCGCCGTTGGTGGTTCAGGAGTATCCGTCGGCGTCTCCGTTGGCGTCTCCGTCGGCGGTTCGGGGGTTGCCGTCGGCGGAGGCGGGGGCGGGGGCGGGGGTGGCGGCGGAGGCACGAACACCGGCGCCTGGGTTGGCGGTACAGGAGTTGGCGGTTCCGGCGTGGGGGTATCGGTTGGCGCCGGTGTTGGCGTAAAGGTGGGCGAGGGCGCTGGCGTCCAGGTTGGCGGCAGCGGCGGCGTTTCGGTCAGCATGACCGTCACCGGCGGCGGAGCAGGTTGCGCCTGCCCGGAAGCGCCGAACACCCCTGCGCCAAAGAGCGCTGCGATCAGCGCCACAACGATAACCCCGGCGCTCATTGGAGCGACGATTGACCAGCGGATGCCACGTTGTTCGGGCAGAGGACGCAACGACGTCCCTGATGATACGCCGCGATCCGGGGTGAAACGGAGCGGCGGACGTTGGGGCGGAGCGCCGATCGGCGTCTGATCGCCTCGCAGTGACACAACCTGATCCACCCTGCCGGATACCGGGCGCACAGCCGGACCGTTGATGGTTGCCGACGACGGCGCCGCGCGGTGCGGAACAGCGCGTGGCAGTGCCAGATCGGCGATTTCCTGCTGCAACGCGGGTGCAACGTTATGACGTCGGGCAACGATCCGCAATGCTTCGACAAACGCCGCGCCACTGCCAAAACGCTGTTCGGGGCGCTTCGCAAGCGCGCGCGCCAGCACCAGATCGAGTTCCGGCGGCTCCTGGGGCGCAATCGACGAGGGGGGCGGCGGCGGCGATTGCACATGCGCCATGATCAACTGCGGCGTTGCGCCGGAGAAGGGCACAACGCCGGTGATCATCTCATAGGTGACAATTGCCAGCGAATAGAGGTCGCTCCGTCCATCGACGCGCTGCGCCGACGCCTGTTCCGGCGAAATATACTCCGGCGTTCCCATAAAAATGCCGGTGCGCGTGAGACGCTCGCCATCCGGCGCCTGCGCAATGCCGAAGTCGGTCAGCAGCACGCGCCCTTCAATATCGATCAGGATGTTGTGCGGCTTGACATCGCGATGCACCGCTCCCTGGGCATGCGCATGGTCGAGCGCATCGGCGACCGGAGCGATAATGCTGATAGCGATTGCCAGCCCCAGAGCGCCACGCTCGCGGATGATCGCGTGCAACGTTCGCCCGCGCACATATTCCATTGCGATGTAGCGTAAACCATTCGCTTCACCGATGTCGTACACGGTAACGATGTTGGGGTGGCGGAGGTTGGCAACTGTTATCGCTTCGCGTTCAAAACGCCGCTCGAACTCCGGGTCGAGCGCGAGATGCGGCGCCAGGACCTTGAGCGCAACGGTGCGCTTCAGCGAGGTGTCGAAAGCGCGATAGACGCGCGCCATGCCGCCGCGCCCGATCTCTTCCTGCACCAGATAGCGACCAAGGTGTTGACCGATGAGACGGGTCATTGCCGCTCCCGCACCGTGCCGACGCGCGCCCGAAATCCGCCCTTCGCTCGTCTTGTCACTGTTTCGCCGTCAATGGTATAATCGCTTACAGTACCCGACGATGATTGTACCACATCACGCGCCGGTGGCACAGATGGCGTCAATGTGACGGAATTCGGAGGCTATCCATGCAGTCGGGACCTGTACCGATCCTGGTTATCAGGCGTCAGGATGCTGCAACCATTCAGATCGAATGGGATCGTCCGATCCTCACGCTGGGTCGTGACCCGGCAAATGATATTGTGATCGATCACCCGCTCGCATCGCGCCGCCATGCGCGTCTTGAGCGTGATGAAAGCGGATATCTGATCCGCGACCTTGATAGCACAAATGGAACCTATGTCAATGGCGAGCGTATTGAGGGCGTCCAGACGTTGCACAACCAGGATCGCATCTGGATCGCCGATGCTGAGATTGTGTTCAACGACCCCGAAGCGACCCAGAAAGGTCCACTGCCGCTAGAGATTCTTAAGCGGGTACGCTCGCACGAAGAGGCGCTGCGCGTCGATAGTCGCGCCAAGGAGGTCTATATTCACGGCAAACTCCTCGATCCGCCGCTGACGGTGAAGGAGTTCCAGTTGCTCGAATTGCTCTACACCCATAAAGGTCAGGTGTTGAGCAAGGACGAGATCGCCAGGAATGTGTGGGATTATGAAGTGTACGATTACAATGCCATCGATGCGCTGGTCTACCGCCTGCGCCAGCGGATCGAATCCGATCCCGGCAATCCGCGCTTTGTTGTGACCGTCCGTGGGTTCGGGTATAAACTGGTCACTCAGCCAGACCAGTGATGAGTTACGATCCGAACGTGGCAAGCAATGATGATATACAGCATCACTCCTCCGCATCGATTACGCGGCATTATTGATCTCCCAGGCGATAAGTCGATCTCGCATCGGGCGATTCTGTTGAATGCAGTTGCTGCTGGCAGCGCTGAGATTACGAATTTTCTCACCGGCGCGGATTGCCTCTCGACCATTGCCTGTGTTCAGGCGCTCGGCGTGCACATCGAACGCCAGGGAACCACGGTGCGCGTCGATGGCGCGGGGTTGCGCGGTCTCCGCGAGCCGGTCGATGTGCTGGACTGCGGCAACTCCGGCACGACGCTGCGCCTGCTGGCGGGCATGATCGCCGGGCAGGAGGGCATGTTTGCCGTGCTCACCGGCGACTCGTCGCTCCGCTCACGTCCGCAGCAGCGCATTGTTGCGCCGCTGCGCGCCCTCGGCGCCAGCCTCGACGGTCGGCAGCAGGGCAACTGCGCGCCGCTGGCGGTACGCGGCGCACACCTGCACGGCGGCGCATACGAACTGCCAATTGCGTCGGCACAGGTCAAGAGCGCGCTGCTGCTGGCAGCGCTGTTCGGCGATGCGCCGCTGACGCTGACTGGTCGTACCGATGGGCGGGACCATACCGAGCGTATGCTGGCAGCGATGGGAGTTGAGATCACGGTCAATACGCCGGTCATCCGTCTGACGCCGCCAGCACACTCCGATGCACTGCGTCCGCTATCGCTCCGGGCGCCGGGTGATCCGTCATCGGCGGCTTTCTGGTGGGTCGCGGCAGCCATCCACCCCGACGCCGAATTGACAACCACCGGCGTCTGTCTCAACCCGACGCGCACCGGCGCGCTTGACGCACTACGCGCTATGGGTGCGCAGATCGAGGTGACGAATCAGCGCATCGAGGGGAGTGAACCGGTCGGAGATGTGACCGTGCGTTCGTCACAGTTGCGTGGCATCACCATTGAAGGCGCGCTAATCCCGCGTCTGATCGATGAACTGCCGGTTCTGGCGCTCGCTGCAGCGTGCGCAGAAGGTGAAACGATCATTCGTGACGCCCAGGAACTGCGTGTCAAAGAGACTGATCGCATTGCAACGGCGGCGTCGGGTCTGACGGCGCTCGGTGCAACGGTGGAGCCAACCAGTGATGGCATGGTCATTTCAGGGGGCGCGCGTCTACGCGGCGCTTCGCTCGACAGCCATGGCGATCATCGCCTGGCGATGACATGGGCTATCGCCGGGCTTGTGGCATCTGGCGAAACGACGCTGCGCGGCGCCGGGGCGGTCGATGTGTCGTATCCGGAGTTCTGGGGCGTCCTGGCGCGCGTTGCAGAACGATAGTGATGTGCGAGGCGCAATCTGACACCGCTCTATACCCATCAGATCGAGATCTACACCACCAGCCTGGTCATTGCAGGGGCATATGATCTCACCATCTATCGGCGCGTCAGTGACGCGATCAACGGTGAACAGCGCCGCTACCTCACCCTGCGTGACGCGACGATCGTACCGCTGGGGCATCATCCCACAACACAGCGCCTGCCGCAACTCCTCTGCGACCGATCAGAGGCGGTGCTGGTCGCAACCCTGACAGAAGCGCCGCCGCCACCCGATTACCCGCTGGAAGAACAACGCCGGGAGGTTGTACCGTTGACAGTGATGTTCTTCACGACTGCCTTCGTCGTTCGCGGGACGTGTTATGTCCGTCCGGGTCTGACGCTGACCGAGGCGCTTGAGCGACTCATGGAGGATTTTCTGCCGCTGCGCAGTGTGCAGATCTTCCCGATCGCCGGCGGCACGCCGATACCACGCGATTTTGCCGCCTTAGCGCGGGACAAAATTGTCGCCTTCTACCAGATCGCAGCGCTTCCGACGCCTGCCCCGCCAGCTGCCGCAGAACCGGAGGAGCCAGTCTCCGCACCGCAGGGATAAACCTCGCGCCTCCGTGTGGGTACGCCAGCGTCGCGCCCGCATGCCGGGTGCGCGGGCGTCGCGCCCGCATACAGCGATGCGACCTATAGAGTCATTTAGAGCAGTTCTCACAGAGGCTGAACCGATTGGACAAAGTTGAGCACTCTCCAGACGACCGCAACGAACATCGCGCCCCCACGCGGCGACCGAAATATAAACCGGTATTCGCCATTGCCGTGGGGCTGATGGAGATTGAGCATTAAGTCCGGTATGCGCCTCTCGCCGTCGGGCTGAAGCCCTCGGCCAGGCAAGGCGAAGCCCGCCTGCATGGGCTATAGCGGAATAATTACTCAACGACCATAATTTCGGTCTACACTCCGCTGGACGCGGGCATCTCGTGCGACACGGCATGGCGCATCGCGGCAGAGTCGTCGGGGTACGGCATGCCGCGTCGCGGCAGAGTCGTCGGGGCACGGCATGCCGTGCCCCGACCCCGACACCTCACCCTTTCAAGGGTAGAGTTCTTGGGAGAGATGTGCGGTTTGCTGCATTCCCACGCCTTTTGCCCCTCATCCCCCCAACCCCCTTCTCCCACAAGGGGAGAAGGGGGAGTTTGGGCGTCAGGACAACCAAAACGAGAGAAGGAACGCAGGGTCTTCCTAAAAACCTACCCCTGTAAGCATCCCCCCTGCCCCCTTCTCCCACAAGGGGAGAAGGGGGAGTTTGGGCGTCCTGATGCCTGAAACGGGAGATGGCACGCAAGGGCTTCCCCAAAAACCTACCCCCGTGAGGACACCTCACCCCCCCGTAGCGATCCGCTCCCGCCAGTACGCCATCAACTCCTCCACCATCATTGGCACATCGATCTGGGGCGCCCATCCCGTCGCCTGCCGCAGTTTCGTATTGTCGCCCACGAGCAGCGGCTCATCCGACGGGCGCAGGCGCGACGGATCGATGCGGACTTCCGTTGCAACGCGACCAGACCGTTGCACCAGCGCAACAATATCGCCGATGCGCGTTGCCACACCTGAGCAGAGATTGTAGATTTCACCTGACACGCTATGGTCGAGCAACAGCCAGAGCGCGTGCGCCACATCGCGCGTATGGGTAAAATCACGCCGCGCCTCCAGATTGCCGACGTATATGACCGGTTCCTGACGATCATGCTCGATCAGCGCCATCTGACGGCAGAATGTCTGAATGGCGCACCGGTCGCCCTGGTGCGGACCAACGTGATTGAATGAACGGGTGACGACAACGTGTAAACCGTAGTTGGCAGCGTACTGCAAGCCGCTCAATCCGGCTGCGACCTTGCTCACGCCATAGGGACTGAGGGGACGGGTGGGATGCGTTTCGCGGATCGGCGTCTCTTCTGGACGTACCCAGCCGTACTCGGCGCTGGTGCCGGCGATATGCACCCGCGCGCGTGGCGCATAACGGCGCACCGCCTCCAGCAGGTTGATCGTTCCCTCGACATTGGTGCGCATGGTAACAACCGGCGCATCCCACGACTCGCTGGGATAACTCTGCGCTGCCAGATGGTACACGCGCTCCGGCGCCGCCCGTTCCACCGCACGCGCCACCGAGTACGGATCTTCGATGTCTCCCTCGTGCACCGTGATCCGTCCAAGCAGATGCGCAATCGGGCGCGTATCGCTACGCCAGCGTTTGAAAGCGTGCACCTCGACGCCGGGTAATGTCACCAGATAGTCGGCAAGCGCGCTGCCAACCGGACCCGTAATGCCAGTAATGAAAACGCGCACGAATCTGCCTCCCCATGCCTGCGCCGTCTCCAGGTTCTCTAGCGTACCGCGACTCACCGGTTTTGTCCAACTCCAGAGACGGTGTAACTGTTCACACCTGGAGGAACACACACGCCCGGGAGCGAGGGCGTCCCGCCCTCGTCGCGTCTACGAGGGCAAGATACCCTCGCTCCCAGGAGAAATGTGGACACTGACGAGATATTCCGCACCGGCGTTGGGTGCGATCTGATGCCCTGAACTGCGGCAGCACAGGAAGCGACTCCATGCCAGCGTACTGGAGCGCAGCAAGCGACGCACGCTCTCCACAGCGCGGAACACTGCGCCATCCAGAAGCATGCGTCACCCGCAGGAAGGATCATCGTGCGCCGTGGGCGTTCGACCCGCTACGACCCACCCACTGCGAGCGCGCGCAGGCTGGCAGGCTCGAGCGTATGATCGCCGTGCACATCCTCGTGTGGCGTCGATTGACTGCGCTGAACGATGAGACGGAGCAACCGGACGGTGCGTGACGTATCGTCCGACAGAGCCGCCTCTTCAAGATCGGCGATCAGCGCGAGCACATCGGCGGGGACAAGCCGGCTGGCATTCCTGGCAATGAAAATCTTCTCGTGGCTTGTGCGGTCGTACTGCTCGCCGGGCAGGAACAGTTCCTCAAAGAGTTTCTCGCCTGGGCGCAACCCTACAAAGGCGATATCGATGTCGCGCCCTACCTGCAACCCGGAGAGTTCGATCATATCGCGCGCCAGATCGAGAATCTTGACCGGCTCACCCATGTCCAGCGTAAACACCTCGCCGCCCCGACCAAGCGCCGCCGCCTGCAACACCAGTTGCACCGCTTCGGGGATGGTCATGAAATAACGGCGCATCTCTGGATGGGTTACTGTCACCGGTCCGCCGGCGGCAATCTGCTGCTTGAACGTCCACACAACACTGCCGCGACTGCCCAGGACGTTGCCGAAACGCACTGCCATGAACGCCCGACCGCTGACCTTCGCTGCGTGATGCACCAGCAGTTCGGCGGCACGCTTGCTGCTGCCCATGATGCTGGTGGGGTTGACCGCCTTATCGGTCGAGATCATGACGAAGCGTTCAACGCCGGTGACAATTGCGGCATCGAGCAGATTGCGCGTGCCAAGCACATTGTTGGTCACCGCTTCGACGGGGTTGGCTTCCATCAGCGGAACGTGCTTGTGCGCTGCGGCATGGAACACGATCTCCGGACGATACCGCTCGAACACCGCGTGAATGCGCTCGGAGAAGCGAATATCGGCAATCACCGTATGCAGCGTTGGCGTGCGGTATGACCGGCATTGTCCATCACCGTCTACGCTATCCGACTCTCCGCGTGGCGTGTTCAACCACCGGTACAACTCGTTGTGGATGGCGAATACACTGTTTTCACCGTGCCCCAGAATGATCAGGTCAGACGGTTCGTACCGCAGCACGTGGCGACAGATTTCGCTCCCGATCGATCCGCCCCCGCCGGTGACCAGCACGCGCCGCCCACGGATCAGGCGCCCTACCGCCTGCATATCGGTTTGTATCGGCGCGCGGCGGAGCAGGTCTTCGATCTGCACATCGCGGATATGATTGACGCTGAACCGACCATCGACCAGTTCGGCTATTCCGGGGATGATGCGAGCGCGCACACCGGCACGTTCACAGATCGCAACAATCTCACGGATGGTTTTGCCCGGCGCACTCGGCATGGCGATGATCACCTCGTTGATCTGATACTCTGCCGCCAGACGCGGAATATCGTGACGATCACCGAGCACCGGCGCGCCATTGATGCGCACGCCTCGCTTGTGCGGGTTATCATCGACAAAGCCCACAATAACATTATTCTGCCGGGCAAGACGCATACTCTGCACAATCATTGCGCCGGCTTCACCGGCGCCCATGATCAGCGCACGATTACCGCTCTGTCGATGCCAGCGCCGGGGGGAAGGTTGAAATCGCGCGTGCATCATCAGGCGCGGCAATGCGGTCAGTGTCAGCGCGGATAAGACGAAGATCGGCGGGATCGACAACGGGACAACCGGTATCGCTGGAAACAGGGCGCGCCCGATCAGCACCATGCCTTCCAGAACGATCCCGGCGCACACAAGCGCCCACGCCAGCAGACTGAACTCGTGGAACGATGCATAGCGCCAGTACTGGGCATAGACCCGTGTCATCCCAAAGAGCATCAGCACAACAACCGGCGCTGCTCCGGCAAACAGCACGAACGACCGCCAGTGCTCACCCAGATCGAGACGCTCGAGACGTAGTGCATAACTGGCGAACGCCGCAATAGTCAACATCAACACATCGATTGTGCAGAGATGTCCGGCAGGCAATGATCGTGACATATCCTCCTCCTGTTCCACTCCGCGCCGTTGCGCAGCGGAATGCTCAACATGCCCAGGGAGTCACGCCGAATCGCAACAGGTAGTAGATCGTCTTGAGCATTTCACCAGACACGATCCGGCGACCTTCGGGATCACGCCACCAGTTGGACGGCGTGTAGGGCGGATGGCGCGGACCATCGTAGAACGCGACGACGCCGGTACCGGCAAGGTGACGATTAATCACGCACATAGCGCGCCGACTGTGGGGCCACTCGGTAACGATGAGCAGGCGTTGGGCGTGGCGCTCCTGCGCCATGCGAGCAATTTCGCGCCCATCCGCCCAGGTGCTATCGGTCGCCACCGGCACGAATGCTGTTTCGGGAACCCCCTGCTGGAGTGCCAGTCGGCGCGCCTTCTGTAACACGACCGAGCCGCCGGGCAGATCGCCGGTGCGCCAGATCTCCCGCGCCCATCCCTCACGGTAGAGATCGATCGCGTGCTGGTCACGCAACGGGAACCCGCCGCCAAGCACGACAATCGCATCGGCGTGCGCCGGTCGTCCTTCCAGCGCCAGCAGACCGCCCAGCGCTGGCAACCACCACCCGGCGCTGACCGTCAGAGCAGCGATAGTCAAAAGCATTGCGTATCCCAGGCGGGCGGATCGGTGTGACCATTGCAGACGTGTGATTATGCGCAATTGTGATATTCGTTTTTGATCTGTCATCTCACGACTCACGCCACGCCTACCGTATCTTCCGACTGGATCGATTGCACCAGACTGCGGCGCAACTGTTCACACACCATATCGACCTGCGATTCGGTCATCACGCTGGAAAACGGCAGCGCCAGCGACGTATCCCCCAGGCGTTCGGTCACCGGGAAATCGCCCCGGCGGAAACCGAACCGTTTGCGGTAGAACGGTTGCAGATGGATCGGTGTAAAGTACGGACGACTCGGAATACCGCTGGCTGCCAGCAGGCGCATCACTCCATCGCGTCGGGCGGGCGGCTTGATCCGCACTACATAGACGAACCAGCTCATCACCGTGGTCGTATCGCTGATCAGCGGACGTTCGACCAGTTCGAGATCGGCGAGCCGTTCGTTGTACCATGCCGCCACTCGCGCGCGTTTTGCCAGCAACTCGTGGATGCGCTGCATTTGCACACACCCCAGCGCGGCGCTCAACTCGTCGAGCCGATAGTTGAAGCCAAGCCGGGTATGGTTCAACCAGGCGTCGAACACATCACGACCCTGGTTGCGCAGACTGCGCAGCAACACAGCCCATTCTTCGTTGTTGGTGACAATCATGCCCCCTTCGCCGGTGGTGATCTGTTTGTTCGGGTAGAAGGCAAAGACAGCCAGATCGCCCAACGTCCCCGCCGGATGACCGCGATACTCCGAACCAAGCGCCTCGCAGGCATCTTCGATGACCACCAGATTCCGCCGCCGCGCAAGTGCGACGATCGGCGTCATATCCGCTGGTTGACCAAACGCATGCACTGCAAGAATGGCTTTCACCCGACCATAACGACCGTTGCGCAGAGCGGGCGGCAACCAGCGCCGCGCCGCCATCCCGCCGCGCGAGAGATCGCTTATCGCAGCATGCACCTGTTCCGGATCGATATTCCCCGTCAGCGGATCGACATCGACGAAGATCGGGATGCCGCGTTCGTACAGAATGCAGTTTGCCGATGCGATAAACGAAAACGGCGTCGTGACGACCAGATCATATTCGGTAACGCCAGCAGCGATGACGCTCAGATGCAGACCGCTCGTGCCAGAGTTGACTGCAACCCCGTAACGAGCGCCAACAAACGCCGACAGACGTTGCTCGAACTGTTGAACATACGGTCCGATGCTCAAAACCGGCGTGTGCAACGCTTTCATGACAACTTCCCGCTCAGCATCGGTCACATCCGGCGATGACATGGGCACTCTGTCCATATTCTGCTCCCTGGCATGCTCTGCCTTTGTGGACGTTCCGACATGTTCAGACCAAAGAACCCGCTTCGCCCCCATACGGGGCGCATCTAACCGCCAACCTCGCGCGCCAATCCTGCATCCTGCGGCGGGATCATGCGATACGCCGGGAAATACGTTGCGTCCTGCGGCAGAGCGCATCCGTAGTACTCCGTCCATGCCTGGCAGAGATCGGCATACAGCGTCGGATGGCGCACCCGTCGATACGTTGAGAAACGTGCGCGCAGCGGAGAGAAACTTGCCTTGAACTGATAGATCCCATCGTTCTGCTGATACCCTCCCCCCAGAATGAGCCGACGCTTCCCACGGCGTCGCCCCCACTGAATAGCAGCATAAATGACGGCGTTCGCCGGACGCAGTCGCTTATGCTCCTCTTCCATGCCGCCGAGAAAATCGTGCATCTCTTCATCATCATAGAGATACAGGTGCGCCGCAATCGCCCGATCACGATACACGGCGAACAGAAACAGCGTGTTATCGGGCAATTCGTCGCGAAACGCCAGAAAATAGTCGAGCGAGAAAAAGTAGCGTTTGTGCGCCTGACGACGCTCCATCGTCATCGTATAGATGCGGTGGAACTCGCGCACATCGGCATCAGTTCGCCCTTCGACAACGCGCACCTGATCGCGGTGTGCGCGCTGAATGTTCTTGCGGCAGGAGAGCGAGAAGGAATGGCGCCACAGATTCTCCTCCGGAAGCGTCAGATCGACAACGACGATCTCGCGATTGAACTGCACGTGCGCGGAGTCCAGCAGGTCGGCGGCGCGCTCCGATGGATGCAGGTGGGCAAATTCCGCCACAACCCCCTGTTCTTCACAGAACCGGTTCCAGCGTTCGTCGAAGAAATACCTGAGCAGGGGCGTCACCTCACCCCATGCCATCGGACCGGTATACTCAGGGGTGAGGGTATCCCAGAACGGCGCATACTGTTGCGCAAATGGCAGATTCGCCACTGGACGCAGAAAGAAAGGGTAAACGATCCGCCCTGTGCCGGACGACACAACAAACAAGCGGGCAGGATAGCCGATGTGACGCTGCACAATGCAGGCGTAGCCGATACTGCCAAATACACTGATGTGCGTCGGCATCGCCTCCTCCCAGGCATCCCGATCCTCGATGGTAAACAACTGCTCCTGTATCACGTGTGTGCTCCTTCGTTCCTGCGAAACTCCACAGATTTCAGCGGCTCGCCGTTCTGATCCGCGCTGCGCAGTTCCAGCACAGGCATGCGCAGATATGCGGTCGTGCGTTGCTTACGGGCAAAATCGTTGAAGGCGCGCTGCACCTGCACCGGCGTCAACCCCAATGCCTGCGCCGCATCGTCGGGCGATACGTTATGTTCCTGCGCATACCAGAGCAGATCCATCGTCTCAAAGGGAAGGCGAAAGAAGAATTCCTGCTGCGTGGTCGGTGCGCTGTAGGTATCCGACGTTGGCGGGCGACGCTGGATGACCTCCGGCACCTCAAGATAGCGCGCCAGTTGATAGACCTGTGTTTTGTACAGATGCACAATTGGACGCAGATCGGCGCCGCCGTCACCGTACTTGACGAAGAAACCCTGGTCGTGCTCATTCTTGTTCGGCGTGCCGACGACTGCGTAATTGCGCACCTCGGCGTGGTAGTACAGCATCGCCATGCGGGTGCGTTGCTTGAAATTCGAGGCGGCGACAATCTGCGCATACTCGCGCGGCGGTAAGCGTTTGCTTTTGACTTCGCCATCGGGCGTGACAATTTCGAGCGAGAAGACGTTCAGCGTATCGGCATCGAGCAGATTCTGCGGCAGCACAATGCGCATTTTGTAGCCGCGTTCAGCGTTGTACTCCGGGAAGATGCGACGCACCGCCTCATCACGACGACGGTAGCATCCAAATCCTTCGAGCACCGGCGTAATATCCTCCAGGATCGGCTCGACGCCATAGTGCCGCGCAACCATCTCCGAGAGATGCAGCGTTTCCGGGTCGGAGTCGCGCTCCGGCATCATCAACGCAACCACGCGCTGCGGACCGAAGGCGCGCACACAGAGCGCCAGCGCCACCGATGAGTCGATGCCGCCGCTGATCCCCAGCGCAACCCCCTGACGGTGGAAGGTTCTGATGACGTGGCGCTGCAACCAGGCAATGATGCGCTCCGTCTCGGCAGCGGCATCGATCTGTAACACATGTGTCCCGAATGTCATCGGTCTCCTCCTGCTGCCACGCCGCTTCGTATGCACACCCTGACATCATCCGCATCCGAGAGCGGCTGCGGCATACGCATGTCACGAATGAACTGCTCAACCAGCAGGTGTGTCGAGAGAATCCCCACCAGCGCCATATCCTCGGTTTCGCTCAGACGCACCCCGGAGAGCGCTTTCTTCCTCAAATGCGCAACAGCCATGGGGCGGAACAGACCCGTCGCCTGGATGTATTCCGGCGCGAGCAGATGATCGACATAGCCCGGACGCGCATCGTTGAAGAAACTCCGGTGGATCGGCGCGCGATACGGTTGCTTCGCGCGCTGCCAGATCGCGTCCGGGAGCCAGCGACGGCTGACCTGGCGCAGAATGTACTTTTCGGTCAGACCGCGCAGTTTCAGACGTGACGGCAGTCGGCTGGCAAACTCGATCACCCGATGATCGAGGAAGGGGAAGCGCCCCTCGACGGCGTGCGCCATGAGCATCCGATCGCCCTGGGCTGCGAGCAGGTACTGCGAGAGAAAGGTGGTGATTTCCAGGTACTGCGCCTGCTGCAATGGATCCCACGTGCTGAACGCTTCCGGGTAGAACGGTGCGCGATCCTCCGGCTGCGCCAGTGCATCGGCAGCCTGACGCACCTCGTCGCTGAAGAATCGTCGGATCCGACTGGTGGTGCGCCAGCGTGGACGATGGGAATAGTCCGGCGCCTGCGTATCCATCAATCCTTCGCTAAAAAATGCCGACAGATAGGCTGTGTTGCTGCTGGCAAACCCGGCGATCCATGGATAGAGCCGGCGAAACAGGAGCGGTCGCAGGCGCGATGTCGGTTGACGCGCCCAGAAGCGTCGCACTTTCGCTTCCTTGAAAATGTCGTACCCTGCCAGGAATTCGTCGGCGCCTTCACCGGTCAGCACCACACGATAGTTCCGGTCGCGCACCAGCTGCGAGAGGAGGAAGAGCGGCGCGGGTGAGGTGCGCAGGATTGGCGTTTCAGTATGCCAGATCACCTCCGGGAAGACGCGCCCGATGTCGGCATGGGTGACAAACGCCACCTGATGGTCGGTTCCGAGGAATTGCGCCATCTGGCGCTGAAAAGAACTCTCGTCGAATTCGGGATCGCTGAACGCAATCGAAAAGGTGTCGAGCTGAACTCCGGCGGCGCTGCGCACGATTGCCGCCACCGTCGAGGAGTCGAGTCCGCCGCTCAGGTACGCGCCAACCGGCACATCAGCCCGCAGGCGGATCCGCGTTGCATCGATCAGCAGTTCGCGCAATTCCTCGATATATTCATCTTCACTGCGCTCACGCACCGGCAGACCGAAATCGAGACGCCAGTAGGGTCGGATGTCGATCTGTCCCTGGCGCGCGATCAGATAGTGTCCGGGCGGAAGATCGACAATGTTGCGAAAGATCGTTCGTGGCGAGAGGGTGCTCCAGAAGGTGAAAATCTGCTCCAGCGCCACCGGATCGATCGCTCGCGGCACGCGCGGATCCGCCAGGATTGCTTTTATTTCGGAACCGAAGATCAGTGCGCCATCGACGATAGTGTAGAACAACGGCAGAATGCCAACCCGATCACGCGCCAGGAAGAGTGTCTGTTCACGCGCATCCCAGAGAGCGATGGCGAATTGACCGTTGAGCAGGGAGAGACACGCCGGTCCATGATCTTCGTACAGGTGCAGGATCACCTCGGTGTCGGTACTGGTGGTGAAGCGATGTCCACGCGCTTCCAGGTCGGAGCGCAGTTCCACATAGTTGAAAATCTCACCGTTGAAGACGATCCAGAGCGTTTCGTCTTCATTGGCAATCGGTTGTTGACCGCCGTGCAGATCGATAATGCTCAAACGCGCATTGCCCAGACCAGCCTGATCGTCGAGATAGATGCCAAACTGATCGGGTCCGCGGTGCCGGATCATTGCCAGCATCCGGCGGAGCGTCTCTTCGTGGATCGGTTGATCACCCTGGATATTGACGATACCCACAATCCCGCACATGGATACACTCCTGTCAGGTTGAACGGTCAGCGTTCAACGCCTGTGTCAATTCTCGCCGGGCAATTTTTCCTGACGTGTTGACCGGCAGTTCATCGCGGAACTCGACGTACCGCGGCACCATGAAATCTTCCAGTCGCGAACGGCAGTGCGCCAGAACCTGCATCTCTGTCAGATCGGCATTCTTTGTGACAACGAATGCCTTAATTGCCTGCCCCAGGATCGGGTCGGGGACACCCACCACTGCGACCGCCACCACGCCCGGCAGTTCGTAAATGACGTTTTCGACTTCTTTGGGTGCGACTTTTTCACCACGACTTTTGATGATGTCGTCCTTACGCCCGACGAAGTACAGAAACCCATCGGCATCCATGCGAAACAGGTCGCCGGTGTAGCACACACGCTCACCCGGCAGCGGACCGGGGCGGAAACGCTGTGCCGTGGCTTCTGGCGCTTCCCAGTAGCCGCGCATCACGTGCCGTCCACGCACCACCAGTTCGCCAACCTCACCCGGTCCGAGGCGGTTCCCCTGTTCATCTTCGATCCAGACCTCGGTACCCGGAATGGCAATGCCAACCGAACCGGGGCGACGCTCCACTTCTTCGGGCGGCAGGTAGAGCGTGCGTTTGGTTTCGGTCAGACCGTACATCGAGTAGAGGCGCGCCCAGTGAAAGGTTCGACGCAGTTCCAGCACGTGGCTGGGGGGCAACGCGGCAGCAGTGTTCGTGAGATACCGGATGCTCGACAGATCGTAGCGGCTCAGATCCATCTGCAGGAGAAGGGCATAGATCGTCGGAACGCCGGGAAAACCGGTGACACGCTCTTCCTCGATGCGCCTGAGGATCGCCGCAGGATATGCAAACGAGCGTTCGAGCACCAGTCTGCCGCCGAAACGGAAGGTCATGAGCAGCTGGTAGAGACCATAATCGAAGGAAAGCGGCAGCATGTTGATGACGACATCATCTTCGACATTCTGCACATAGGTGATGATCGACTCGCTGGCAAAGACGACATTGCTGTGATCGCTCATGACCCCCTTCGGTTCCCCGGTGCTGCCCGAAGTGTAGATCAGGCACGCCAGGTCGAGATCGATAGTGACGCGCGGGAGCGGCGCAGCGTCGTACTGTGCCTGCACAGCGTCGAAATCGATGAAACGTGGATGGGTGATACGGGCAGCAGCGCCTTGATTGCACAGCACGCCAACCCTGAGCGATGGCGCATCGTGGAGCAGCGCCGACAAATGTACGTCTCTGATCTGCGCATCGGCAATCAGCGCAGCGGCGCGACAGTTGTTCAGAATGGCGGTTAGTTTGTCCTGTTTGGTCGTATGGTTGATGACCACGAAGACGCCGCCCGCCTTGAGCGCAGCAAAAATCCCGACCACCGCTTCGACCGAGTTGGGCATGAAGATCGCCACCCGATCACCGCGCCCGACGCCATGCTCCACGAGCGCGCGCGCCAGGCGATTGGTCATCAGATCGAGGTCGCGGTAGGTCATCCGGTGTCCATCGCACACCAGCGCAACCTTATCCGGCAATCGCGCGGCGCTGTTGATCAGAAAGTCATGGACCAGCATAGGCTTCCCCCAGATCAAATGACGAGCGTGGCGCTTCTGCAAGCGTTGCCGTCTCAAGTTTGCGCGCCACATACTCCGCAAGGTTCTTCACCGAGTCGAAGTTTTCGGGTATCAGTTCGTGATCGGCGACGCTGATGCCAAACTGTGCTTCCAGGAAGGTCACCAGTTCGATCACGCCGAGCGAGTCCACAATCCCTCGTTCGAGAAACGAGTCCTCATCGCTGTAGATCAGACTTTCGTCGCCGAACAACAGGTTGTGCGTGATGTAGGTGCGAATCTGAGCGGGAATGTCCAGCGCTGTGACCTGCATACCGTGCTCCTTTGTTCAATCGATGATTTCACGAACCAGCATGAATGCTTCTGCCGCCATCAGACCTGCCGTGCTGCCGCGGACTCGCGCCAGCGCCTCGATTGCGCGCAACGAACGGGGATGGGGCGGCTGTTTCAGTTCGTTGCGAAAACAGGCAAGCGCCTGAAGTTTGCGTTCCAGAACGTTACTGATGTCCACAAAAACGGTTGGCTTGAAGGCGCCATCGTCCAGCGGCGACGCCCAATCGGTCTCCGAGAGGGTTTCGTAACAGAGGAGCCGCCGGACCGGACAGTGGTTGACCGGGCGCGATGCAACCAGGGTCGCCAGGTAGGTGGCTTTGTGATCAGTGTGCAGATCGCCGCCGAACGGGGTATAGACCACGTCGGCGTTGACCGAGAAGATCACCTCACGGAGCGCGTCCGCCAGTTCGTGCCCCGGCACTGTATCGAGACGCGGCGCCGGAAAGTCGAGAAAGAAGATCCCCGCGCCGCCGAGTATCTCGTGCGCTTCACGCGCATGCTGGCGATCCTCTTCGTCGATCTCCGGCGAAAAGATCTCAGGGAAACCACGGGTGACCACCACCACATAGACCCGGTCGCCGCGTTCAACGTGACGCACCGTGACTCCGCCGCACCCCAGGACTTCATCATCCGGATGCGCAGCCACAATCAGGACGTTCATGCATCTACTCCTTCATTCGTCAGAACACATCGCTCAACAGCAAACTGAAACGCAACGGCGGCGGATCCGCCGTGATCGGGGCATAGCACATGCGCAACCGGTAATCGGTGTGTCGCTCCATGATCGACGGATCGAGACCGATCATCCGGGCATGCACGCCGGTCATGCGCACCTGGCGCGCGCCGGTGTATGTCAGCAATGCCGCCAGATCATCCGCCGCGTGATGCGTGTCATCGGTCAATGCGTCGAGTAGGGTGAGCGTTCCGTCGCGCTCGATCTTGTAGATGACGGCAAGCCGCCCATTGACCCGTTCGGCATAATAGGGAAGTTCCAGGCTGCGCCACTGGCGGTATGTTTCATCGCAGGGCGGACCTGCCTCGTCCGTCAGGCGCAGGTGCGGCAATGGTGTGACGCTCCGTGGCGGACCGGTTGGCGTGGCAGAATGCCAGTTGTACAGTTCAGTTTCCAGCAGCGTTTTCCATCCGAAGGCGCGCTGGAAGAGCGCGTAGGAATTGCCGTTCGGAAACCCCAGAATGAACGGCGCACCCTCCTGTCGCGCCACTGCTGTCGTCGTCGCCACCAGGCGATGAAATGCCGGGAAACCACGATGATCGGGGTGCAGCATGAGACTCATCGCCAGGTAATAGCGGTATTCCCGTCCATGCCCATCGGTAATTGCGTGCGGTACGAGCGCCTGATGCCCGACCAGAAGGTCACCGCTCCAGCCAAGCGCAACAATCGCATCACCATACGGATTGACGAAGTAAAAGCGCGCCCATGCCCTCCGGTCCAGACGATAGCCAAAGACGCGCTGGAACAGACGCTCCACGTCATCGAAGACTGCTTCCGCGTCACGAGCCGAGCGAATAAGCGTTACCTTCATCGCTTTCACCTGTTCGAGATAGCGAACGTCCACGTTTACGAACCTCCGGCTGGCGGCGCGTCCGACGCACTGCCCGGTTGCCGGGCGAGTACGCCGAGAAACTCTGGAATCTGGCCGTTCGCACTGCGCTCGACCCCTTCGCGTGTCAGCACCACGCGCACGGTTCCGATCAGAATGCGCAGGTCAGTCCAGAGACTGATGTGATCGACATACCAGACATCGTGCGCCAGGATTTGATCCCACGTCTGGTTGCTCCGCCCGTGGAGCACTGCCTGGCACGTTATCCCCGGCAGCACCTCCAGCCGACGACGTTGATCCTGGGTGTACCGGTCGATGTATTTCACCAGCAACGGGCGCGGTCCCACCAGGCTCATGTCGCCGCGCAGAACATTGAATAACTGTGGCAGTTCATCCAGGCTCGTGCTGCGCAGAAACTTGCCGAACGGCGTGAGACGTTGCTCGTCGGGCAGCAGGTTGCCCTGTGCATCGCGCGCATTGGTCATGCTGCGGAATTTGTAGAGCCTGAAGGGTTTCCCATCCTTCCCGGCGCGCTCCTGCGTGAAGATAACCGGCGATCCCATTGCAATCCGGATCAGCACTGCAAGGATCGCCATCACCGGCGCCAACACGATCAGCGCCGGCACAACCAGCACAAGATCGAAGGCGCGTTTTCCATAGTTCCTGTACACAGGCGGACCTCCTCTACGATATTGGCGCATATGCATGTCGCTTGCTCAACGCTGCCGCATACAACTGATCGTGCAGCGCGATGATACGCTGCAGGTCGTACCGCTGCGCCTGTTCCAGACCACGTTCCGCCATTGCGCGCGCCGCGGCGCGATCATCGATGACGCGAGCCATGGCATGCGCCAGTGCTTCGATGTCGCCAACCGGCACGAGCATGCCGGCGCCGTCTGCCAGCAGGTCGCGCACACCACGGATGTCTGAGCCGATCACGGGCACACCCATTGCCATCGCCTCCAGAATGCTGCGCGGCAACCCTTCCTGCCGCGATGGCAGGATCATCACGGTTGCAGCCCTGAGGAGCGCTGGCACATCGCTGCGATACCCCAGAAAATGGGTCTGTCCGGCAATGCCGAGGTCGACCGCCAGACGACGCATCGGTTCCAGCAACGGTCCGGTTCCCGCCAGCGCCAGGTGAGTGTCGCGTCGTCCAAGCTGCGCAAACGCGCGCAACACATCGGTGTGGCGCTTACGCGGAATAAACTCGGCAATCATCAGCACGAGCGCTTCATCGGGGGCGACGCCTATCTCCCGACGCACCGCTTCCGCCTCCGCGTCGGGGATACTGTCGGGGCAATAGTGGGTCAGATCGACGCCGATGCCCGGCATGTACCAGACCCGATCCGGCGGTGCGAGACGGTAGCGAATGGCTGCCAGTTCATCGGTGCGGTTGATCACCACCTGATAATCCATCCAGGCGCTTGCCAGTTTTTCCAGCGTCAGAAACGCCAGATTTTTGTGCCACGGCATACTCTGGTCGAAATTGAACCCGTGCGCGGTGTAGATCACGCACACCCCAAGGCGCCGCCGGAGATCGCGGAGAGCGTAGCGTGTCACAAACGCGGCAACAGACGTATGCACATGGACGATGTCATACCGCTCGCGTTCGACAATCCGCCGGATGCGCTGCGGCGTTCCGATGAGATTGGACGGGTTGACCGGATGACGCGACCAGGGCAGCGTCCAGACATGATCGAAGGCTGAATGGATATCGGGAGTGATCGGCTCGCTGCGCGTCATCGCATCGACCTGCCACCCACACGCGCGGTAATGCCGGGCAAATGGCAGCAGGAATGCCGACAGCGTTGCCGGAATTGTTGTGACGATCAATAACCGTGGCATAAGTCACCTTCCTGTTGCCGAATGGCGCTTTGCCTGCACTGGTGTTGATGAGCGTTGAGCAGCGAGCCAGGTCTCAGTCTGCTCACGCACATGCCGGAAGAAGGCGAGCCGTTGCGTGCGTAGCCTGGATTCGGTGAATGAGCGCGCGCGTTCCAGGTTACGCGCCGAGGCGTGCGCCATCCGTTCGGGATCGGATGTCATTGCGCGGATCGCACGCGCCAGCGCCAGCGCATCGCCAGGAGGCACAAGGTCTTCGGGCGGCAACAGTTCCGGGATGCCGCCGACCGTCGAGCCAATACAGGGAAGCGCACGCGCCATCGCTTCGATCATGGCGCGCGGCATCCCCTCCTGTCGCGACGGCAGCACGAACAGGTCTGCTGCATCCAGTTCGGCGCGCACTGCTGCACCTGCCGTCACCCACCCGCGAAAGACCACCCGATCGGCGATACCAAGCTGACGCGCACGCGCTTCCAATTCTGGTCGATGCTTCCCGTCGCCGACCAGGGTTAGCGTCAGATCGACGCCATCGCGCGCGCATGCCGCCACTGCGTCGATCAGCACATCCGGCGCCTTGTACAACTGCCCCAGTGTGCCGACGAAGATGAGGCGATGGGCAGCGGCATGCGCGCGCAGCGGACGTGGTGCAGCGACGATCGCATCGTCGGGCAGCTCGACATCCGACGCGGACACCGAGAACAATGGGCATGGGTACCGGCGCTGTAGCGCCTGCGCGGTGACGTAGCATGCGGCTGCTGCGTTGGCGCAGTGCTGCCGCAGGCGATATGGGAATAACCAGCGAAAGAATGGGCGCAGCGGGTGCCTGACCGAACCGGGCGCAAACACATCATATGGGTCGCTGACAACCTCGACGCCATACGGACGCGCCTGGCGCCGGAGCAACGGATAGATCACATCGGCGATCTGCGAACTGACACGCAGAATCACAGCATCCTCCGCGCCGATTGCGCCACGCGCAGCCGTGCGCACCTGACGGATGCGCATCAGATACTGGCGCGGTCCCAGGTAATCGGGAATGGCGGCAAATGAGACTGAACGCCCATCGGCGCGCTGCCAGTCGGGCGCAGCTTTGCGCACATCACGCACCCGCGCAACGACCTGCACCTGGTCGAACACCTCCAGATAGCGTTGCCAGAAACGGTACGGGAATTGTGTCTGTGTCCAGACAACGCCGTCTGGCGTGCGATCAAAGTGATGTTCGAGCGATACGACAACCCGCATAAGACTTCCCTCTTTCAGATAACCCTCATCCACGGCGGACCGATGATAGTGAGAGCAGCGTGATGGCCAGCGGAACGGCAACGTTCTTGATAATGTCGAAAACCAGGTTCTCCAGATCGCAGGCGAGCATGTAGAAGCAGAAGAGCGCGAGAAACGGATAGAACAGCAGACGCGCATCTCCTGGAGTCAAACCGAAGAGCCAGCGCCGCACCGAGCAGTTTGCCAGCCCGAAGAAGATGAACGAAATGGGTGCGGCAGCAAACCCAAAGTTGAGCATTGCCTCGCCAGCGATGCCGTAGAGTTGCGACGCCTCGAAATCGACAGGGATGTACGATCCTTTGCCGTAGAGCGCTTCGGTGCCTTCAAGCGTCTTGCTCGGCATGCGCTCGACCAGAGAGCGCGGAATGAGCACGGCAAATGCGGCGACATAGGTGCGCCCGAACGCATAGTCGTAATCGCTGTCGGGGCGGGCCAGTTGATAGAGCACGAACGCCTGCACATCGCTGCGCCCAAGATCGCCCAGCAGCAGCGTGGGAAGATCGCGGCGGGTTTCGCGCTCCAGTTCGACGCGCACGGACGGGTCTTCAAACAGGCGCAATGCATCCAGACCGGCATTCTTATAAAACCCGTAGACATACATGAATGCGATCAGAAAACCCAATCCGATCAGCGCGACTTTGCGCGTCACGGGGCGCAACCAGAAGTGGATCAGTCCGACCGCCCAGAATAATCCCCAGATTGTGTTGTTCCGACTGCCGCGCAACCCGCCAAAGAAGAGTTTCAGACCGAAATAGATCAGCAACACGATGCAGATAACCAGCCATGAACGATACACGGGCGATTTCTGGTGATACGCATAGATGATGAACATCATCAGAGCAATGATCGGAAAGCTCTCCGAAACCATGAAAATCTGCCCAAAACCCTGAAGACTCAGTCGAATAGCGCGTTGATCGGTTGCTTCCTGGATAAATCCCTGAATTCCGCCCATACTGAGGTAGACGTAGATTTGAAGAAAAGCGGTGACTGCCAGCCCCAGAGCGCCCAGAACATAGAATCGCTTCTGATCGATCTTCCAGAATGTATGTATGCTGCGTTCGCGCTGGAAGTAGATCAATCGAATGCCGCGATAGATCATCAAGCCCAATAGATTGAGCAACGCCATCCATCCCAGCCAATCACGCCGCTCTGCTGGCGGATCGACGTAGATCAGCCAGTAGTTGATCGCCACGGTCAGCAACGGCGCAAAGAAGAAGAAAAACCAGCCAAATGCGCCTGATAGACC
Source organism: Roseiflexus sp. RS-1 (assembly GCF_000016665.1). Taxonomy (NCBI): domain Bacteria; kingdom Bacillati; phylum Chloroflexota; class Chloroflexia; order Chloroflexales; family Roseiflexaceae; genus Roseiflexus; species Roseiflexus sp. RS-1. Next base: position 4,556,082 of record NC_009523.1, on the reverse strand, counting down.
GATCGGATCGAACAGGTCCATCTTTCCCCGCGCCCAGTCCACCGCGTCGATGCCGATCAGAACACCCGCCATCAGCACCGGAATAACAAACCAGTGCCAGAACTGATCCGACAGCGCCACAAAGATCGCCAGCGTCAACGCACAGACGTAGACCGAGATGACAAAACTATCGATGGGACGACCGGAGGCGCGTGATGCCTGATGAACCGGTACGGCGTTCTGGATGGCGCGATCCATTGGTTTCCTCTCATCTGCGGTACGAAACGCCGCCTGTCAATGAGCGACCGGCACGCATGTCCGACTCCAGGGAACGCAGCGCGTGTTCGACGATCAGGAACCCGCCGATTGCGTGGATCACCGATGTGACCATCGTCGCCACGGCTGCGCCGGTCAGACCAAACAGCGGGATCAGCCAGGCGCACGCGCCGATCGTTGCCGCCGTCATGCCAAGAAAGAGCAACGCCTGCGCCCGTAGGCGACGAACCGCAGTCATCGCATCTCCGACGAACCATCCGACATATCCGATACCGGCAGCGACCATCACCAGCACGAACACATGGTTGTACGCGCCATACTCCGGTCGGTAGATCAGGGTCAGCACCCAACCGCCAATCAGCCAGGCGATCAGCACTCCAGCGCCGCCCAGCGCCAGCGCAATCGCCGCCAGTTTGAACAGCAACCCGCGAAAGGCGTGTATCTCACCGAAGGCGTAGTGCTGCGCCAGACGCGGATTGGCAGCAGCCGCGAGCGCGCCGACGACGGTTGTTCCGGCGACCTGAATGTAGGCGATTGCTGCAAAGATGCCCAGACTCTCCTCGCCCAGAATGCGCTCGACGAAATAGCGCGGGATCGCGGTACTCAGCGAAACCAGCATGATCCCGACACCGAGCGGGAGTGCCATCCACGCCAGGCGGGTCGCAACCGCCACACGTTGCGGCGGTGAGGATCGCTCGCGGATCGGCTGCGTCTGTCGCAATGCCTGCAACCCATTCGGCACATCGTAGAATGCCAGCACCACCGCCCACACAGCGGTCAACCCAACCACGCCCCAGAAGGCGGAACCGGTCAGAGAAACGCCAGTTGCCAGGGCAACCAGCGACACGATGCCCTTCAGCATCATCCCGGCGGCGATGCGATCCATTCGTTCCAGTCGCTGAAGCAGCCCATAAAAAATGTCGCTGATCGACTCGCACGCCTTGGCGCATCCAACCGCCAGGATGACCGCCGCGGTCTCCCAGGCGTACCCAACGAGCACAACAATCGCTGCCACAACCAGCAACGCCAGCGCCGTCGTCGCCAGGCGCACGCTGAGATAGTCGCGAAACTGATACTGTTGCCGCGCATCGGTCGCCTGGATGGTGCGCAGATGCAGGTTGGCGAACATGAACACCGGCGCAGTAATTGCCAGACCAAGCGCAAACATGCCAACCATTGCAGGTGAGCCAAGTTTTGCCAGCGCCATCAGCATCCCCCACTGACACGCGGCGTACACCACATTCCCGACGAATGTCCAGGAAAAATTGGCGCGCAGTGAGAGCCGGGCAAACGATCGATCACGATCCATCAACATATGCGTCCCGTTCTGTCAGATAGGCGCTTACGGCGCAACCACGAGCGGCAGCAGAACCGTCCCGACCTTCGTATCCCTGATCCGAACGATGCGTGCAGCCAGCCCGTCGAGCGCCAGCGCATCGATGGTCATGCTGTCACCGGACACGCGAAAGGGCAGTTCCGTTCCTGTGTCGAAATCGACGATGCGAGACGGCGGCGCATTCAGTCCGATAGCGCGCCAGTTGATGGCGACGGTTGCCGTTCGCGGTCGCTCGTCAGGGTTGTAGAAGGTCAGGTAGTCCTGCCCGAACCGTTCGACCAGAATGCCCTCACTCGCAGTGGCATACGGAACTGGTTGCCATCCGGCGACGTTCAGCGCATGTACGGCGTGCAAATGCTGCCGGTAGGCGCGCAACACGTCCTGGCTGGATGGCGGATCGCTCCAGAAATAGCGCTCTGGATCATTGCCATAGCGATCAATGTTGACGTAGATCCCTTTTGCAGTGTAGAGCGGCAGATAACGTCGAATCTGTTCCAGAAAAGCGCGATCGCTGGTGGCGCGCTCGAAACGAACACTGAACGTGATTGGGCGCTGATTGGCGCCCATACGGATCCGGTTGATCAGGCGCAGTTTGTTTGGCTGCGTTTCGTCGTACAATTCGTCGATCAATCGACCGTTGCGCTCGATCTTGACGAACTCCTCGAGGATATAATCCGCTTCCTGGAACAGAATCCCGCCGATCGGAGCGCCACTCGATGCAATTGGGGCATCCGACGGGATCGATGCCCGCAATGCCCGCAAAAATGCCAGCGTCGTCAGATGTTCCAGTGCGACCACACGCCCGGTGACACGGTCATAACTGAGCGGCAGCGAAGCCACCCGCAGCGCGCGCGGGTTGAAATCGGGACGTAAATAGACCCCGACCGTATCGACGGCGACCCCGTGGTAGAGGGTTGTTCCTTCGTCGGGATGGGTATCGAGGTAACCAGGACCGTACAACCCATGCGCGCGTTTGACCACTTCCAGATTCAACTCACCAAAATTGCTCACGATCGTGGGCGCAGGTGCAGAACGCGGTTCATTCGACAGCGCCACATTCACTCCCGGATCGGGATTGATGCCGTCGAAAATACAGCGGCGAACGCCCGGCTCCCAGGGAATTTCGGTGATCATCGAAGCAAAACTCATCGCATTCAGCCAGCGTCCGTCGGCATCCTGCAAAAGCGATGCGACAAATGGCGCTGGCAGGCGGAATTGCCCGATCAGGAAGTTCGGTCCGTTGCTGACCGTCATCTGGTACGCTTCGGCGCGCCGCCATCCGCTGCCCCTATCGCGCTCGAAGACCGGTCCGTAGATCTGTCCGCGTTCTCTTTGCCTGGTGCAGGTTGCAAATGGGTACGAACCGGTGCATGTTTCGGCGAAAGGCGCCCTGCCCTGATCGATGTCTTCGTACAGTGCAAAACAGGCGGCGATATCCGCTTCCCATGTCTGAACGCTCCCCGCTGATGACGGCTGAACTTTCAGGCGCATCCCACGATCGTAATAACCATGGGGCCAGATGTAGACCAGGTCGTCGACCCCGAAACGCCGGTTTTGCGCCTTGTAGCGCCCCCAGACAGCGCCGATCCGGTACTCGAGCGGGTTGGGAAATGCGCTGTAACTGTACTCTTCCAGCACGACCATGGTTGTTTTGCGCGGCAATCTGCCTTTGTGCGATTGCGGATAGATCGCAATGTATTTTGCGTATGCTGAACGTAATCCCCATGGAGGCTCGTCCGGCACGAAAAGCGAAAGTGCAAAGGAAACACGGTTGCCGAAGCGAATATGCTCGTTGTAAATGCCAAGATGGAAGCAAGCGTCATATGAGAGACGTTGCGGGTCATAACGAACATAGTAGGTCGCAGGTTGTTCAGGGTTGATTGATATCGCCAGACCGAACTCATTGTTGCCGATCAGGTTGAGACCATTCAAGTTGATGTCCAGATCGGTTTTCAGGTGGAAACTTCCATCACCAAACGTCCCGATGTCTATCAGTCGCTGAAGAACGGTTTTATACGGTTCGCTGCGATTTGTGATGATTTCCCGATCCTCAAAATGGTGGTACCAGTATGCGTTGACCAGATCGAGCGGAAGTTGTAAACACGCTTCAATAGCACGAGATGGCGTCGAAGAGTCGGTATTGACGATGGTGGTTTCAAGATCGATCCGGTTGGCATGCGCCGTCCATTTTTCAACCGTCTGTACGTTTGTCATGCGCTGTTCGCGAGAAATGATCAGGTCATCGCCTATGCGCTCCACCCGTGTAGCAGGGGTAGAACGCAGGTCGAGCAGGGAATTTCCCCGCGCATCGAAGAGGTACACCCCCAGATCACGTCCGGTGGTCAGTGCGAATGCCCTCGTCTGCACATCCACGCGCGTAAACCTGCCGCTCTGCCGGTCAAAAACGAAGGTCAACCCATCGCGGGTTCGCAGCGTCACCTCTTTGGTCGTGTCCGTCTCGGGTGTCGTGCTATGATCCGCTGATGCGACGGGAACGGCGGTTGGATCAGGCGGCGCGCCTTCCACTGTTGCGCGTGGAGTATGTCCTGAATCCATCGTTGACTCGACAGGAACAGGGCTGCCCGACCCGCAAAAGGAGAGCATTGAGAGCGTCAGTGACAGGAGAACAGCGCATCTTGCCATGGTTTTCGGAAATAGCGCGTGCATACCTTCTCTCTCACTCATCTGCCAGAACTAACGCCCCGGTGTAATCTGCACCATTGCGGTCATATTCCAGCGCAACCGCTCATCCAGTCGATCAGGAGTGATAATCACGGTGTAGAGTGTCACATCACCTTCCTGACCGGCGCCCAGTGGTTTGATACTGGTCACCCTGCCGGGAATTTCGAGGTCCGGGATCGCATTCAGACGGATGATCGCCGGGTCGCCCTCGCGCAGGCGCGTCACATTCAGTTCGCTCAGATTGGTGGTTTCGATACGCCATCCGCGCACATCCGCCAGCCTGGCGGCAACGAGATGGGGGTCTGCGACTTCGCCGGGGCGGATATTGAGCGCTGCGACCACTCCGGTTATCGGAGCGCGAAGTGTGGCGCGTTCCAGCGCGAGTTCCGCCTGCTGAAGCGCCGCGCGCGCTTCCTCGACACGTGCGCGCGCAATCGCCGCCTCCGCCGGGCGCGCTCCAGCCAGCAAGCGCTCCAGTTCGGCTTCGGCGATTGCCACCTCCATTCGGGCGATCTCGACGAGCGCCGCACGGCGTTCGTCCTGAAGGCGCGCCAGATCGTCTTCCGCCTGCGCGACCGCTGCGCGCGCTGCGGCGATCTGATCCGCATCGGCGCCTGCCAGGATGCGATCCAGGCGCGCTTTCACAGCTTCGACACGCGCCTCGGCAGCGGCGATGCCGGTTCGTTCCGCCTGGAGCGCAGCTTCATACGCCACGCGCGCCTGTTCGAGCGCCTTCTCGGCATTTTCCATCGCCAGTCGCGCGCTGGCTTCCCGTACACGCTGATCGGCTGTCAGCGGCTCGGTTCGCGCCTGGTTCTCGTCGCGGATGCGCGCATACTCCGTCTGACGATCGCGCAGGACATTGGCTGCCTGTTCCATCTGCAGACGCAGCGTGGTCTTTTCGAGCGACAGGCGATCGTGCGTCGCCCGCAATTCCGCTTCCGCCTGGCGCAGTTCGGCACGCAGGGCGCGCACATCCGCCGGATTCGGACCTTCTTCGAGACGCGCCAGCGCCACACGCGCGGCTTCGAGTCGCGCCTGCGCCGCCCGTCGAGCAGTCGGGGTGACCGCGCCGCTCACTTCGCGTAGATGCGCCCGGGCACGTGCCAGCACCGCCTGGGCGCGTTGAATATCGGCTGGCGCCACCGGACCGGCCAGCAGTTCATACTGCGCCTGAGCTGCCGATAGTTGCGCGCGCACCTGAGCGCATCGCAGTTCCAGGTCGCTTGTGTCGAGACGCAGGATCGGATCGCCAGCCTGAACGACATCTCCTTCGCGCACCAGCACATCCCGCACGATCCCACCGGTCTCGAAGCGCAGATCGACGTGCGTTGCCGGCGCCACAATGCCGTTCGCCACGATCGGTTGCGTACCGGGCGCAACAACCGGTGGCGGCGGCGCAGAGTCAGGCGCTGACTGCGTGGCAGGCAAAACACCTGTGCGACCGGATGCCATCAGCACAGCGCCGATCAGCAGAACAACTGCCAGCATTCCAATGGCGACTCTGAGTATGGGAAGGGACATCGTACACCTCCCTCGCACATGTCAGCGACCATATTCACTGTGAGAAGTCGTCGTCGATATGCGGATTGGAACTGTCGGAAATGAAGGAAGCCTATGCGTCCGACGCGCGTGATGAAGTCGAGGATGTCGGCGGCGCCACACCACGCAGCGCATGTTTTCCTCCCGTTCCCAACCCCAGGCGCTGGCGGGTCACAGGGGATCCAATATCCGCCGGATCGCCGCTCCAGGAGGCGAGCGGTTCATCGACCGCGCCGGTCAGGACGACTCCTGCCATCCGGATCGACGCCCGATCCAGCATCGCGCGGGCGGCAACGGTGGCAGCAGCGCCGGTCGATTCGGCGCGCACGACGAGCAGAGCAGCGTCTGCCGTTTTCGCAAGCAGCAGCGTATCGGCGAAGGCGAGCAGCGCCGGACCGACCATGATCACCAGTTCGGCGTGCTGGTGCAGTTCCGCAACAATGTCATGCAGCCGTGATGAGTCGAGCAGGATCATCGGATTCGCCGTCGGCTCGCCGCCGGGTAGCAGCATCAGGTGGGCAAACGACGTCGGGCGCAGGTAGCGGTAGACCGGCAGCGACTGAGCGCATTCCAGCGCTTCTTTCAATCCAGGAACACCCGCCAGGTCAAAAAAGGAGTGAAGCATCGGTTGCCGCAGATCGCCATCCACCAGAATGACCCGTTGACCAATCCGGGCAGAGACCGCTGCCAGATATGCAGCCACTGTGCGGGCATCTTCCAACGGTTCCGCGCTGGTAACGATCAGCGTAGACGCGCGCTGATCGTGCAGCACGGTGCGCAGATGCACCGCAAGCATACGGTAGGCTTCCGGTGTGTGATCGTCGATGGCAAATGACCGTTGCGCAGCGCCGGAAGCGCCCCGGATAACCCCAAGAACAGGCGCATTGGTCAATCGTGCGGCGTCATCGCTGGTCTTGACCGTCTCATCGATGTACTCACGCACCACGGCAATGCCGAACATGCCCAACAGACCGAAGATCACGCCCAGCAACACATCACGTGCGATCTTTGGACTGAACGGGACTGGATCGGGCCACGCCGGTTCAACCACGCTCAGTCCTCTTTCTCCTCCCGCATACGCGCCCGCGAGCAATTGACGATCCTGCTCACGGAGAAGACGCACCAGTTCGTTCGCAATTTCTGCGGCGCGTTGGGGGGAGCGGTCGCGCACCGACACAACGATCAACTGCGTATCGCGAATGGTAGACACCCGGACGTTGCGCATTAACCGCTCCGGTGTCGTTTCGAGATTCAGACTGGCAATCACCCCCTCGTAGAGCGGTCGCTTCTTCAAAAGTTCCGCATAGGTGCGCGTCAGTTGTTGACTCATCAGCACCGATTCATAACTCGGCGCCGTCATGCCCCGATTCTGGTTGACGAGGAGGGTCGCCGACGCCTGGTAGACCGGCGGTTGAAGCAGATCGACGATCAGTGTCAGCACCCCGACGATGATTGTTCCTGCCAGGATTGAACGCCATCGCCGCCGCATCAATCGCCGAAATGCTCGTGTATCCATTGCCATGGTCCTCCGAACCACTGCTGCCAGCACCAACCACAGCCGGGCGCTGTGTCTGCGAGCATAAACACACCCACCGCCAGAGAACTGGCGTCATAAGCTGGCGTGACGAAGACCCGATCACGAGGATCGTCCATCACACCCAATTATCTGAAGATGTGCTACGCTGTTCGTGCCTGATGGGGGTGGAGTGATAGGTGGAAAGGGGGAAGGTTGTTGCTTTCTTCGCAACCCACTCTAGCAACCGAAGATGAACAACCGCCAACCAACTATGATCACTATTATGACATTTTTATCATCAGATACGTGATGCGGTGATTCCAGAAGGTAAACAAGAGGTATATTATGTGCACATATGAGCAAGAATTTTGAGGAGATAAGCCATTGGATCAGGCGCTCAAACACAAACAATGAACATCCTCGCATCTAAGTCATGCTTTATTTTCAAGTAGAATACCGATCTTTGGAAGATTACTGTCAAGTCTTTTAGAAATGACAAACAATTCATCTCAGGTGTATAAATATGGTTGTCAGTTCTTCTCTCAAGGACATGACCAGCACTATCACAGAGCGCAGACAGATTGCTTCCTGCTCCCCGAGGCATCCTGCCGGGCGCCTGTTTGCACCAGGGGCAACGCACGCGCCTGGGGGCGAGGGAGTCCCGTCCGTGTCGCGTCTGCGAGGGCAAGATGCCCTCGCTCCCAGGAGAAATGTGAACACTTAGAGCCTATCCGAACAACTGGAACCTTTTCGCCTGCGGCGTGATCGCCGTGCGCGCCGCCGGGTTCTTCGGATAGGCGCTAAGACGTGGAAGTCCGACGGGCCTGGCTACGGGCGAGCGGGATGCGCCCCCGCAAGCCCGCGCAGGCGGGCTTCCCGCCTGCCAGCCGCGACTTCAGTCGCCAGGCGGCGAGCGGAACCACCCTGTCGCACAAGGTTCGTCGTTCCGCCACGCGAAACCGTCATGCGACTCGGTGTGCTCAGCGCCTATCCGAACAACGGTAACCGTTTCGCCTGCGGCGTGATCGCCGTGCGCGCCGCCGGGTTCTTCGGATAGGCGCTAAGACGTGGAAGTCCGACGGGCCTGGCTACGGACGAGCGGGATGCGCTCCCTCACGCCCGCGCAGGCGGGCTTCCCGCCTGCCAGCCGCGACTTCAGTCGCCAGGCGGCGAGCGGAACCACCCTGTCGCACCAGGTTCGTCGTTCCGCCACGCGAAACCGTCATGCAACCCGGTGTGCTCAGCGCCTATCCGAACCACTGGAACCTTTTCGCCTGCGGCGTGATCGCCGTGCGCGCCGCCGGGTTCTTCGGATAGGCTCTTACTCCGCCGGTTCCATTCGCCAGAGCCAGACGACTCGTGGTACTATGAACCGGTGATACCGCTTGTTCCTGCGTATGCACGGGGCGCCCATGAAGCGTGTCTTGACGATCATCTTTCTGATCTTTCTGATTGCCTGTGGTCAACCTGCAGCGTCACCTCCACCCACATCTGTACCCCAACGCACGCCGATTGTCCGCCCGATGACGCCGCCAGCCGATCCGGGGCGTCTTGCGCCTCGCGCCACGCCGCCGCCGTCAGCGGCGCCATTGCTGGCAGAACGTCGCGCGCAGGTTGAGCAGGCGCTGGCGCGCGCTGAACCACTGATGCTGCTCGATGGACTCGACGCAGCACAGCAGGCAGCCTGGCGGATAGCCGTCGCCGATGAGCGCGTGCGTCAGGCGCTGGCGACGGCGGATGGACGCCTGGTGCGATCCGAGGTCTTCGGCATCTATCCGCTCGGTCCGGCGGATGATGCGCTGGCGGGGGATGTCTGTCGTAACCGGACGTGCTACCGGGTCGAACTGTACGACTACGCGCGCGATCGCACGGTGCTTGCGGTTGTCGATCCGCAGGCGGGGCGAGTCCATCGCGTCACATCGCTCGATGATACACAACCGACAATTGTGCCGCGCCATCTGCTGGATCTGGCGGCGCAGATTGCGCTGGCAGCGCCCGAAGTGCGCGCAGAACTGGGGTTGCCTCCCGATCAGCAGATGATCCAGCAACCGCAGATGAAAGTGCAGTTCCAGGCGACCGTCTGCGAACGATCCCGTCACCTGTGTACGGCGCCGATCTTTGTCTGGGGCGAACGGGCGCTGTGGGTGATCGTCGATCTGGTCGATTACACAATTGTCGGTCTGCGCTGGACCGACCTGGGTGTATCGAGTCGTCGTCCGGTCACCGAGCAGCGGTTGCAGGACGACGTGGTGACGGCGCAGTACTGTGATCGGGCGACCGATGTGCGCCGCGATGGGTGGTCGCTCCATTATCTGCTGACCAGTACCGACGGGTTGCGCATCGAAGATGTGCGCTTCAATGATCGTCCGGTGCTCCGTAGCGCCAAACTGGTCGATGTCCACATCAGTTATTCGCAACAGGAAGGGTTTGGCTACAGCGATGCACTCGGATGTCCGGCATTTTCGGCAGCTGCAGTGGTGGCATGGGATGGACCTCAGATCGAGCCGATCCGTGCGGCAAATGGCGTTGACGGGTTTGCACTGGTGCAACGCTTCCGCAGCGAGTTCTGGCCCACGCCATGCAACTATGCGTACCGTCAACGCTATGAGTTCTACCAGGATGGCAGTTTTCGCATCGTATTCGTGAGCGAAGGACGCGGTTGCGGCAATGATGGCATGTATCGTCCGGTTATGCGGATTGCACTGGCGGAAGACCGATATACCTTCGCCGAATGGACCGGCGCTGGCTGGCGGGACTGGAAGACCGAGGGATGGCAGGTGCAGCGTGATACGACCGCGTATACGCCGGAGGGGTATCAGTATCGGGTGACGAACGTCAGCCGACACGGATGGTATATTGCACCGGGGCGTGGTCAGTTCAACGATGGCGGACGCGGCGACAACGCCTATCTCTATGCTGTGCGCGGCGACGTTGAGCGCGACGAGGGGGAGAGCGATCTGCCAACGCTTGGCGATTGTTGCAATACCGATGAACGTCAGGGACCGGAGCGCTTCCTGACACCGCCGGAGTCGCTGGAGTATGCACCGCTGGTCATCTGGTACGTCCCGCAGTTGAAAAACTCGGACACCCCTGGCGCCGAATACTGTTGGGCCGACTCGATCCTGCAAGATGGCGTTTTTGTGCCCCGTGTCTGGCCCTGCGCCGCCGGTCCACTGTTCGTACCAATCGGAGGCAACTGATGGGGAAACGGCGTCAGACGGCGACATTGCGAAGGCGCCGCACGACCGCATCTGCACCACCGAATGCTACTCGCGGATTCCTGTTGCTGGCGGTGGGGGTCATCGTGCTGCTGGCAGTAGCAGGCGCGGGGTGGTGGATGACGCGCCGCGCGGAACAGGCATCGCAGGCGCCGACGCAATCTTCCGGGGTCATCGGCGGCGTCACCGGTTGTCGCAGTATTCCGCGTTTCGCCGCACGATTGGGGTATGCCGACCGCCTCGGCATCAGCACCAGTGAGCGCCTGTACCGCGGTCTGGTGATCTTCGACGGGCGCGTGCCGGTCACTGCCGATCCTGCGCTGCGCGACATTCATCAGGAGCCGTCATGGGACGATGCCGGAACGCTTGGACCATTCGTCATCGACCGCGATGGGCATATCTATACCGCTGCCGTGCCACGCACCGCCGTGAGTGACAACCCGCCGGGAAGCCTGAATGTGATTTACCGGATCGATAGCGACACGGCAGAATTGCAGCCGTTCGTCACCCTGCCGGGCGCGCCAGCCGGTTCGAGCGATAATCCGTTCGGGATACTGGGAATGACATACGACTGCGACACCCACGCGCTCTATGTCAGCACGGTCGCCGGTTCGACCCGGCAGTCGGAAGAGGGGCGGATCGTGCGGATCGACCTGGCGAGCAGGGAGATCAGTGATGAGGTGATCGGCATCGATGCCATCGGGCTGGCAGTGTTTCAGGGGCGTACAGGGAAGCGTCTGTACGTCGGGCTGGCGCGCAGCGCCGACGTTGGCTCGGTTGAACTGGACGCCGCCGGTCACGCCACCGGCGAGTTTCGCATCGATCTGACTCTCGACGAGCAGGTGACGACGTTTGCCGATCCGCGTGTGCGCCGGATCAGTTTCGATCAGACGAACATGACCCTCTTCATCGTGCCGTTCACCTTCAACCTGCGCGCCGTCTCCGAACAACAGCAGGTTACGCTGCGGTACGGCTACGACGCCGAACGCGACTCCTGGGTTCCCTTCCCCGCGAGCATCCCTGCATCCGATAGAGCACATCTGCATGGGTGATGATGCCGGGCGGCGCTTTATCGGGCAAACCGCCCGGCGTGACCGGACACGCAATCACCCCGCTGCGCGTCAACGCTTCCGCCACATCCTCACGCGGCGTGTCTGGCGCAATGCACACCACGCGATCAAGAGCGTCTGGCGGCAATACATCGGCAACCGTCAGATCGGCGAAACGCCGATTCGCCCGCTCAGCAAGCGCCTGTGTCGCCACAAGATCGCGCTCCGTCAACAATCCGACAATCCGGCGATCATCGCTCAACACCGGCAACCGTCCATAGCCGCTGCGAATCAGCAGGTCATGCGCCAGCGACTCCGTCTGATCGATAGTGCGAACGGCGCGCGTCATCAACTCTTCGGCGGTTGGAGCGCTGCGCTTGAGGAGGAACTCGATGAACTCGATCAGCCCGGCAACCAGATCGAGAGAGGTCTGCAACCCGCAGGAATGCGCCAGACAGTTGCGCACCTGCGTATAAGCGTCGATGCGCTCGATAAGGTCTTCATCGAGCGCGTCTCGTCCGCGGAGAAAGTTTGCATAGCGCCCCAGGCTTCCATCGCCGACATAGCCGTAGCGGTACGTCAGGCGTTCGAGATACTCTTCGAGCAATTTGAGCGCCTGATCGCCTGCGCTGGCGCTGTCGTCGCACAGCATGGCACGCAACGCCAGCGCCCGGCGCGCAAAACCCTCGGTGGGAGCAGTCATGCATTGACAAGAAGGTGAGCGCTCCGCATGCGTATCCCCCGGCGTGCGGGCGGGGCGGCGCCCGTCGTTCGCCCAGCCCGCCGGTTCAGTGTCGGGCGGGGCGGCGCCCGTCGTTCGCCCGGCCCGCCGGTTCAGTGTCGGGCGGGGCGGCGCGGTTGGTTCCGCAGCATGCGCATGCACGAGGGCGCGCAACGCCCGCGCGGACGTGAACGCCCGCGCTGCGCGCACGAAGCCCCGCTGGCGCGGGGCTGGCGCGGAGCATCCGCACGCGCCAGCGCGGGTGCGGCAGCGCCCTTCGTGCGCGCAGCCCGACGCTTATGGTCTTTGAATAAATAATCCGGTATAGCCCGCGCAGGCGGGCTTTGCCCTGGTTAGCCGAGGGCTTCAGCCCCACGGCTAGCGCAGTATAGCGGATTTATAGCAGTTCTCAAATACGTTGACCCTCGTCCGGGTCTGCCGCGTTGCGCGAGGCGCCCACTTCCAGCGACGGGTGTGGGGGCACGGCATGCCGTGCCCCCCACGGCGCCGCCTCGAGGCGGCGCGTGAAGCGCTCGTTTCCAGCGACGGGTGCAGCCCCGTCTGACAGACCTTGCAAGACCTGCGCGCGCTCTCCGCGCCTCTGCGCCTAGTATAATCTAACGGGACACGGTATACCGTTCTGCGCCAGGTTCACGAGATCGCCGCGGAGTGTTGGGTAGCCGTGTCCTTCAACGCGACCAAGCCGAACAGTTATCTGGGCCCTCAAACCCGCATATGCTAGCAAGGCTGGCGCCGTTTTCCTCAGGAGGTTCTGTGTATGGCTTCCCGTGAGTCGCTCTTTATCGGCATTGATGTCTCCAAACAGACGCTGGATGTGGCGTTTGGCGCCGACCCGCACGCGCCACTCGAGACGATACCGTATACCGACGAAGGTGTCCAGCTCCTGGTCACGCGACTCCAGCGCCTGCAGCCGACCCTGATTGTGCTGGAGGCGACCGGCGGGCTGGAGCGCATGGTGTTCGCCCAACTGCTCCAGGCTGGCGTGCCGACGGCGCGGGTGCAGCCACGCCGCGTGCGCGCCCTGGCGCACGCGGAAGGACGCCAGGCGAAGACCGACCGCCTGGATGCCCGGTTGCTCGCCCGCTTTGCCGAACGGGTGCGCCCGCCGCACCACCAAGCGACGGACGAGCAGCGCGCATCCTTGCGCGACCTGCTGGTCCGGCGGGAGCAGGTGATTCAGATGCGGACGGCTGAGATCAATCGGTTGACGGCTGCCGCGCCGAACCTCCGCCCGGGCATCCAGAAGCATATTGATTGGCTGGATCAGGAGATCCGTGCGCTTGAGCAGGAACGCGACAACGAGGCGGAGCGCACCGACGAGGTGCGCCGGAAACGGGAGCTGCGCGACAGCGTGCCCGGCATCGGCGCGATCACCGCACTGAACCTGCTGCTCCGCCTGCCCGAACTGGGGACCATCAAGCGCACGGAAGCGGCGGCCGTTGTGGGCGTTGCGCCGTATGCCAATCAGAGCGGCGCACAGCACAAACCCCGGCATATCTCCGGCGGCAGGAGGGATGTGCGCAGCGTGTTGTACATGGCGACCCTGGCGGCCACGCGGCGCCGTCTGGTCAGGCGCGCCTTCTATCAGCGCCTGTGTCAAGCTGGCAAGCCGCGCAAGGTCGCCATCGTCGCTGCGATGCGCAAGCTGCTGACTATTCTCGGCGCAATATTGCGTCAGCAAAAGCCCTGGGATCCGGCTGTGCATACGAGCGCCCCTTGACAAGCAACACAGTTACTCCGCGTGAGCCGGTCTGATGCACAGAGACGCGGAGCACGCGAAGGGATGGCACACAAGGCGTCTGCTTTCGATGGCGGGTGCAACCCTGCCCAACAAGACCAATCTTTGTGAGAACTGCTATAATTTTCAATCTCCATGAGCATCGGGCGGGGCGGCGGACGGCCGCCTGACAACTCATGCTCGCACCCACCCTCGGTTGGTGGCAGACGTTGCCGTTTGTGCAGGTGTCGTCGTGGCATCGACAATCGTTACCGGTGTGACTGTCAGGACGCTGGTTGCAAGAGCGGCGTCTTCCGTTGCGCAAGCTGGATCGCGATCTGCCACGGATCACGCAGAAACGTGAGCCGATCTCCAGCAGGCGTTACATCAATGGGTGCGACGTGCGTCGCGCCTGCGGCGACCAGACGGGCAATATCGGCTTCCATATCGCTGGTGCTGAACGCCAGGTGCAGCGCCAGCGGCGAGAAGGCGGCGTAGTCGGGCACAGGCGCGGCAGGATTATGATAGATCTCGATCACGCTCATGCGCGCCGAGTCTGCCAGGAAATAGGTGGCGTTGGGGGTCGGAATATGACGCACGATCTGCATCCCCAGATGAGACGTATACCAGCGCGCCATGGCGTCTGGATCGGCAACATTCAAAGCAATGTGTTCGAGTCGCATCGTCACTCCTTTCGTAGGACAACCAGATTGTAACAAGTATACGCCAGACACTGCAATAATGACAATTTTTATCCAATATCTAACCTCTTTTGACAAATTTGACGATTGATCCGCGCCGTTTTGCGTGTTAGGATAGTACGACCAGCATTCATCAATACCGACACGTTCTGACCTGCTGGCATCGCCCTGGATGGGGGGTACTGGCGCCGCCATACTCCGCATGCAGTTTTGCTTTGTCATGATGCTACGTCCAAAGGTGCACGCTGTTCGTCTGCCGCTTGCAATTGCCCTGGGTGGTGCAGCGCTGCTGATTGTGGCGTTTGTCGGTGGAATACAACGGTTGACGCCGGGCGCCGCAACGCCAGCATCCGCCGGTTCGCCTCGCGCGATGATCGAACTTGGTCGCTGGCTCTTTTATGACCGGCGCCTCTCGGCAAATGAACGCATCGCCTGCGCCACCTGTCACCGCCAGGAACTGGGGTTTAGCGACGGGCGTGTCGTTTCGATTGGCGCTACCGACGTACCGCTGCGCCGAAATACGCCGGGATTGTTGAATAGCGGTGAATTGACGGCGCTCACCTGGGCGAATCCACAGGTTCGCACCCTGGAACACCAGATAGCGCGCGCGCTCTTCGCCGCCGATCCGCCCGAAATGGGGGTGGCAGGCAATGAGCAACGTGTGATCGACAGGCTTCGCGCAGACCCGGATTATCGCCAGCGATTCGCTGCTGCGTTCCCCGCAGATGACGATCCATTCACCTGGGATCGTGTGATCGAAGCGCTGGCAGCTTTTACCCGTTCGCTGCACGGGCGGAACACCCCGTATGACCGGTATATTTACCACGGGGAGACCACAGCCCTCACCGAAAGCGCTCGACGCGGCATGGCACTCTTCTTTTCGCCAGGTCTGGCATGCGGTCACTGCCACGTCGATCTGGTTCCACCCAATCGCGCCGCGCCGCCACGCTGGTCCGACCTGGCGTATGTGGCGACAGGCACCGGGCGTAGCGCCGATCGCGGGCTGGCAGAGCATACCGGCGCTGCAACCGATGCATACCGGTTCCGCGTGCCGCCGCTGCGCAACGTGGCAGTAACGGCGCCCTACATGCACGACGGCAGCCTGCCAACCCTCGATGCGGTCATCCGCTTCTACGAATCGGGGGGACAACTGGACGCGGGTTCTGAGCTGGAGCGCCGCGCTGCGCGCCACCCGCTCGTTGCCGGTTTTGTGCTGAGCGACGATGAACGCCGCGACCTGATCGTATTCCTCGAATCGCTGACCGACGCCGACGCATTGCAATCGCTGGCATTTGCCAATCCGTTCAATGGACCCCGTCTGTCCATCGCAGATCCAGGCAGGTAACTATGTTCAAAAGGAACACACCCATGAAACTCTTTCTCACCATCAAACAGCACTCGCTGGCGTTGACCGTCGGAGCGCTCATCACGGCGCTGGTTATCGCAACGCTTCCCTTGCCCGCAAGCGTTCAGGCAGCTGGCGTCATCAGTGGCGCTGTCTTCCGCGATTTCGACGGCGATGGCGTGCGTGACGCAAATGAGCCTGGGGTCGGTGGCATCACGGTCACCGCCTATGACCCATCCGGCGCAAGTGCAGGCGTGGCTGTCAGTTTCGCCACGCTGTGTCTCGGTTCCGGGAATCCGATCCCGGAATGTACGGCGCTCAATGCGCCTGCGATCGGCAGTTATACCCTCAATGCCACCGGTGTGGGACCATACCGCATCGAGTTTAGCGGGTGGCCCTCCCATATGCGCCCGGCAGCGCAGGGTGGCGGTAACAACACGAGTGTGCAATTCGTGCCGGACGGCAACTCTTCGAATATCGACTTCGCGCTCCACAATCCGGCAGAGTACTGCCAGCAAGACCCGGATCTGGTCACCAGTTGCTACACTAACGGCGATCCGCAGGGTGGCGGTTCCACCGCTACGCGATCGGCAATCGTGCAGGTGCCCTTCACGCCAGCAACCACCGGTCCGGATGAGAACGTGTATCTGGCAACCGGTCAGCAGGTTGGCGCTACGTGGGGGCTTGCCTACCAGCGTTCCAGTCGGACGTTGCTGGCATCGGCGGTTGTGAAACGTCACACCGGCTTTGGTGCGGGCGGGATCGGCGCTATCTATCGCATTGATCGCGATCGCGTCACCGCCCCCAGCGTGTTGATCGATCTGAATGCCGCAGGATACCCGCCTGGCGTCGCGGTTGGCACCAGTCCGCGCGCTCCCGGCGATCTGAGCATCAACGAAGGTGATCCCAACCGCGACCCGGCAGTGTTTGATGCAGTCGGCAAAATCGGGATTGGCGGCATTTCGCTCTCGGAGGATGAAGAGACCCTCTGGGTCGTCAATCTGACCGCGCGCACCCTGCTGGAGATCCGCATCGGCGTTCCGCCGGTTACACCAACTGCGGCGGACATCACCGTCCATCCCCTGCCGACACCTGCCTGCCGCAATGGGGAGTTCCGCCCCTGGGCAGTGAAGACGTATGCCGGGCAGGTCTATGTCGGCGGCGTCTGTTCAGGCGAACGACCCTATGCGGGAAAAAATGTCGATTCGAGCGATCTGACGGCGCATATCTATCGCCACGATCCGACCGGCGCGGTCGGTAATTTCACCGAAGTCTTTTCGTTCCCGCTCAATTACCCGCGCGGTCGCATCTCGAACGGCGGCGTCGGCAATCGGCCATCAGCTGCGTGGTTGCCCTGGATCGACGAGTGGAGCGACATCGGTCCGCCTATGCCGTTGCCTGGCGACGGTCCATTCGGGCAGACGATGTACCCGCAACCGATGCTCACGTCGATCGACTTCGACGTTGACGGCGCCATCATCGTGGCGCTCAACGACCGTGCGGGCATGCAGTTGGGCAATCGCAACTACAGCCCCATCGCCGCCGATACAAACGAGTATGCTGGCGTTGCCGCCGGCGATCTGTTGCGCGTCTGTGTTAATCCAGCGACTCCCACCGGTTACAGCCTTGAAAACGCTGGCGTGTGTCCCGGCGGTCTCGTCGGCGGTTCGACCGGCAACCGACAGGGACCGGGCAACGGCGAGTTCTACAGCCGCGACGAGTATGGCTCAGCCCACGATGAAGTGACGATTGGCGGCATGGCGTTGTACTATAGTCAACGGCAGATTATTGTCACGGCCTACGACGCGCTGCCAGCAGACCAGAACGGTCCGGTTCGCTCTGGCGGTTTGCGCTGGTTCAACGCCGCCAACGGCGCGCTGACCGATGCCTACGTCATCTTTGGGCGGGATCAACCGATTGGCTCGCCGCCGGGAACAGAAGTGCGACGCGCGACCTTCGGGAAATCCGCCGGGCTTGGCGATCTCGAAACGTTTTGCAATCAGGCGCCGCTCGAAATTGGCAACCGTGTCTGGCTCGACAGAAATCGGAACGGCGTGCAGGACCCGGACGAACCGCCGATCCCTGGGGTAACGGTCGAACTGTGGCGCAACGGCGTGCGCATTGGCGTTGCCGTGACCGACGCCGCAGGAACGTACTACTTCCGCAGCGGAACGAACAGCACGGATGACAACCTGCAGGACAACATCATCCACGATGGCGGCATCGGCATTCGCCCCCGCACCGGAACGCCGGGAGGCGCGTCGGAGTATGAGGTTCGCATTCCCAACATCACCGGTCCGAACCGCCAACCGGCACTGACCAACCTGACCCTGACCGTCAACGACAATGATAGCAGTCCCAATGGCGATAGCCGCGACTCAGATGGCGAGACGGTCGGCAACAACGCAGTCTTCGTCATTCCCTACAACAACCACGCCGCAGCCGGGACGAACAATCACACCTACGACTTTGGCTTCTTCGAGGGTGTTCCAACCGCGATTGCGCTCATGTCTTTCACCGCCGGTTGGGAAGGCGATGCAGTGATGATCCGCTGGGTCACAGCAATGGAACTCGATACCGCCGGATTCCGCCTGCTGCGCAGCGCCACGGGGCGGATCGACGACGCGATCATCGTCACGCCGACGCTCATCCGCGCGCGCGGCGGACCCGGCTACGGCGCGACGTATGAATGGCGCGACACGACAGCACAACCAGGCGCTGCGTATACGTATTGGCTAGAGGAGGTCGAAACCACCGGGCGCGTCAACCGGTACGGACCGGCAATGGCGCGGGTGCAGACGACATCGCCGCCGTATCTGGTGACGCTGCCGCTGGTAATCCGGTAAATATCCGCGATAGATGGAGATTGAGAATTTATTCCGCTATACTGCGCTAGCCGTGGGGCTGATGGAGATTGAGAATTAAATCCGGTATACGTCCTTGCCGTGGGGCTGAAGCCCTCGGCTATGGAAGGCGAAGCCCGCCTGCGCGGGCTATACCGGATTATTTCTTCAAAGACCATAAGCCCTCGGCTAGCCAAGGCAAAGCCCGCCTGCGCGGGCTATAGCGGACTATTTACTCAAAGACCATGAATCGCAGATGATCGCTGTTGAGGCATACCGACAGGCGCTTTATTAATCGCTGTGCGAAGCGCCTGTCAGGCAGGCGCTCACTCATCTGGACGCGCAAAACGAACCTGCCTTCAACGGCAGAAACACGGTGTTCGCCAGAGACGTTGAGGCAAACAGCAGGCACGCTTGAATATCTTCAGGCGTCAGATCCTGGTATTCTTCAAGAATCTCTGCAACTGTCGCGCCATGAGCCAGCAAACGAAGAACATATTCCACGGTCAAACGTGTTCCCTTGATAACCGGCTTGCCAACCATATTTTTGCAGTAGAATAACACCTGCCAGCCAGCATCGCACCATCTGCTTCACCACCTCCACCCATCGAACGGAGAAGCGATCGATGTTCAGCGAACAAACGCCAATTCTGGGCAGACCTACCGCCGGTGTCGCCCAAATCGCTGCTTTCATCCTGGCACGACCGCATGGCGAATACACCACCCACGATATTGAAGCGGTCATCGTGCCGGTCTACTGGCAACTCTGTGCAGAAGTCGGAATCGATCCAACGCTGGCGGTGGCGCAGATGATCCACGAAACCGGCAACCTGACCAGTTTCTGGGCGGCGCGTCCGCAGCGCAACCCGGCAGGAATTGGCGTTACCGGTCAAAAGCAGGCGACCCCGCCGCCAGACACGAACGGTTGGGCGTTCAATCCACAACGGCAACAGTGGGAAGCGGGCGTCAGCTTCGCCACCTGGGAGCACGACGCGATACCGGCGCATGTCGGGCGGTTGCTGGCGTATGCGCTGCCCATCGGCGCCGAGAACCCGGTGCAACGCGCCGCCATTGAACGTGCCTTGCGCTACCGGGCGCTGCCAGCGCGCATGCGCGGCTCAGCGCCGATCCTTAAACAACTCGGCAGGGTGCATAACCCCACCGGACAGGGATGGGCGAGTCCAGGCATCGATTATGGGGCAAAGATTGCGGCAATTGCCACCCGCATCGTCACCGGCAGGTAGTTACGGCGCGCGCACTCCCAGCACGACAGTCGCATTCGGGTCGATCCATTCACCGGGCGCAGGCAGTGTGCTGACCACGGCATAGGGAGCATACTCATCGTACACATCAGGAATGCGGTCGCGCGTCTGGTAATCGACGTAGACATTGAAAATACCGAGCGCTGCCAGTTGCTCTTTTGCCTGATTTTCGCCAAAGCGCCGCAGATCCGGCATCCGCACCGCTCCGGGAGTCGGCGGTGTGGAGGGGATCAGCATATCTGCCGTGCAGGCAGGAATAGCTGCGGCGACGATCGGTGCAACGGTTCGGTTGCCGAGCGTGTTGCTCATACCTTCCCAGGTATAGACGATCTGTTCGTCCGGGTCGGGCGGCGGCACGTTCCACGCCAGGATCGTCGTCACCTGATCCGGCGCAATCCTCTGATCTTCCCCAGGTGTGCAGTACCATTGCCCGGCAATCGCAGTGTCAGTGATCAGGGCGGTCGCCTCGATCGGGCTGTCGCTCAACTGCACCACCGGAACCTCGGTAAAAATGTTCTGGCAGAGTTGAGTCGTATCAGAGACAGGGATCGCGTTCGATGCGAGCATGTCTGGTGCGAACAGTTCTTCGCGGTAGGCATTGTACGGTCCAGGCAACGGACAGATCGGTCGGCGCACCAGCCACGAAGGTTTCGTGAAGTCGATCGGCAGCCGTCCATCGGGATACGGCTCGGCGAGCAACCGCTGGAACTTTGGATTGGCAAACAACTCCTCCATAATGTTGTGCCAGATGACCCCGCCACCGGTCAGGCTTTCGACTTTTTTCGTCGGTTCATTGTTGTTATTGCCGGTCCACACGCCGACGGTCACATACGGCGTGTAGCCCACCGCCCAGGCGTCGCGCCAGTCGTTTGACGTTCCGGTCTTGACCGCAGCCGGACGCGAGAGTTTCAATTTGCTGTTCAATCCCCAGACTGGCGCGCGCGCTGCGTCGTCACTCAGTATGTCGGTAATAATCGCCACATGATCCGGATTGAGCGTCTGCGGGCGGATCGTCGGGCGAAACTCCTGGAGCGTTCGTCCGTTTGCATCGACGACTTTGAGAATGGCGACCGGTGGATAGTACCGTCCACCGCTCGCCAGCGTATTGTAGGCAGCGGTTAATTCCAGCGGCGTCACTTCGCCGCCGCCCAGGGTCAGCGCCAGCCCGTAAAAGCCGCTGCCACGCCGCAGGGTGGTGATACCGGCGCGGCGCAACAATCCAATCGTCTGGTCGATGCCGGCAAACTTCAACGCTTTGACCGCTGGCATATTCAGCGAGTTGGCAAGCGCCGCGCGCATGCGCACCGGTCCGTTCCAGCGACCATTGTAGTTCTGCGGCTCGTACCACTCATTCATCCCGGCCAGCAAAGGAAACTTCGTCGGCACGTCCCAAATCACGGTTTCCGGGGTCATACCGCGTTCCATCGCCGCCAGATAGGTAAACGGCTTCAGCGCCGATCCTGGCTGACGCTCGCGCACCGCAACGTTCACCTGACCATCGAGCACATTGCCGGTTTCACCCGGCGTTTTCGTCGGGATCGTCCTGTTGTAATCGATGCTGCCGACCATCGCCAGGATCTGGCCCGTGTTCGGTTGAAGAATAACGACCGCCGCATTGTGGATATTGCGCGCTTCGAGTTCCTGGATGCGTTCGGCGGCCTTCTCCTGCGCCATGCGTTGCAGATCCAGGTCAATCGTCGTGTAGATCGACAGACCCATATTGGCGAACTGCGGTCCGTACTCCTCTTCCAGCAGACGACGAACGTAGAAAACGAAGTGTGGGGCGTTGAGCGGCACTTCCTGGCTGGCGAATCGCAGATCGACGGCTGCAGCACGACGCGCCACCTGATCGGTGATCATCCCTTCGTCCACCATCTGCCGCAGCACAGCAACCTGCCGCCACTTGGGCGGCGGCGTTCCGGTCGGCAGCCGATACGCCGGACTCAGCCAGCCATCCTCCAGGCGAACCCCCTTGAGTACGCCGCCATCAAGATAGTTGAACGGATCGTAGACGCCGGGCAACTGCGGCAACCCTGCCAGCAATGCCGCCTGCGGCAGATTCAAATCTTTCGCCGGGATGTCGAAATAGACATTGGCAGCCGCTTCGACGCCATACGCCAGATTGCCGTAGTAGATTTCGTTCAGGTACAACTCGAGGATATCGTTCTTCGAATACTGCTCCGAAAGTTCCTGCGCCAGAATTATCTCGATCAGTTTCCGTTGATACCTGTTCTCGTACCGTCGCTCTTCATCACTGAGCACAACGTTTTTGATCAGTTGTTGCGTAATCGTCGAAGCGCCGCCGGTCTCTTCACCGGCTTGCAGACTGGAGAACAGCGTGCGTGCAATGCCCAGATAATCCACGCCGCGATTCTCGAAAAAGGTGCGATCTTCGATGGCAACCGTCGCGCTGATCAGGTAGGTCGATATCTGATCGAGCGGAACGCGGGTGCGCTTCCCGGCGCCGAAGAATTCGTAGAGGAGTTGACCGTTACGGTCGTACAACCGCGTCGTCTCGAAACTTTCACGGTTTTCGATCGCTGCCAGTCGCGGCTTGAGCGATGCCGCCAGATCGCTGTAGGCGCTGTAGGCTGTTCCGGCGACACCCAGCGCTACCACGCCTGCCAGCGCCAGGAATGCCAGCATAAGGCGCGCCAGTATCCCGCCAAAACGCATCTCTGTTTCGACTGCGCGCCCGCGCCGCAACATGCCCGGCGTCAGCGGCGCACGTCCCGGCAGTCGCCTGCCTGCCAGTAAACGACTGCGCCGATTGCGTCGAATGTTGTCCATACCCCGATTGTACCACATTGCGCCCATCGGCTCAGATGCTATAATCGGGCCTATGCAAACAATCGCTCCTGCGGTGCTGGATCAACAACGCAGCCAGAACACGGTCTTCACCAGAGGATCGCTGGTCGTCGCGATTGCAACGCTGGCGATCATAATCCTGATCCATACAGTTCCCATGCGTGTTGCATACGATGTCGGGAGTCAACCGGCGCCGATCTCGCGTCTCTTCGACGCCGAACGGAGCGCGTCGATGTCGTATGCCTACTCGCAGGGGGAGTCACTGATCCTTGAACCCATGATCGGTATTGGTTCATATGAGGTTCGTGTGCGCATGGGTGGTCCAGGGGTCCGCGACCCGCTTCCCACGACGATCATAGTTGGCGGAGAAGATATCGCGATTGGCGAAGTCGGTGTGATGCGTGTCTATCGCTTCCTCGCGCCCACTGATGCGCGTGGAGCGCTGGCGGTAATCGTGAGGAGCACGACGATACAACCGCCTGGGGATACCCGGCGTTTGGGAGTGCTGTTCGATGATCTGGAGATCCGCTCGACCGGATGGACGCTCCCCTCCATGCTGACGCTGATCGTGGCGGTCGTTGCGTTCGGCAGCGGCTGGATGACGATTGCCCTGCTCAGCGATAGAAAAGCCTGGAGTGTCGCACTTCTGGCGCCTGTATCCATTCTGACTGGCGGCATTGCCTGGCTGTTGCGCAGTCAGAACGAATCGCTGGAACTCTGGCTTCTCGCCGGAATGACAATGACGGCATTTGGTGCACTTGTGGTTCGTCCGCCATCCTGGCTGGTGCGCCGGACGCTGCTCGCAGCGGCGCTGCTGGTCGGGGTATGGCGTGTGGCACTCTGGATCGTCGCATGGGCCGCCCTGCATACGAGCGAGCGGCTGTTCCCGCTGGCGCAACATATCGTCAGTTCAACCGATGGCAAGGTTCGCGCACCTGTAACCTTCATGCAGGTCGTCAGCACCACCTGGTCGCACTGGGACTCGCGGCTGTACCTGAGCATCGTTACGCCTGGGTATCAGCATCCGCCAGAAGAGCACGCAAATATGGCATTTCTGCCGTTCTATCCCCTACTCATCCGTGCTCTTCTGCCATTAACCGGAGGAGATGCCGTTCTTGCAGGGATGATCGTTGCGCACTGCGCGCTGATCGCTGCCGTTCTGCTGTTTGCCGACGTGGTTGCACGCGATTTTGGAGCGCAGGTCGCCTATCGTGCAGTTGCAACGCTGTTGTGCTTTCCCACGTCTTTCTTTCTGGGAGCAGTGTACGCCGAGTCGGTGGCGCTGGCATTGCTGGCGCTTGCATTGTGGGGATTGCGTCGCCAGCGCTGGATGCTGGCGGGTATCGCCGGTTTCTTCCTGAGTCTGACCCGTCTGCCGGGCGTACTGATCGCACCGGTTCTGGCGCTGGCGGTGCTGGAGCATGCCGGGTGGCGACTGCTGCCGCTGACACGGGCGTATCTGGCGCCACTGCTTCCGGCGCTGGGGATCGGTCTGTTCATGGCATATCAGTGGCAACAGTTCGGATCACCACTGATTTTCCTGCAAACTCAACGCGACATCTGGGATCAGCAATTGAGTCCGCCGTGGGTACAATTGTTCATAATGATCGACACGATTGCAACCGGCTCGACACACTGGAGCGGTCACTGGCCCACACGCGCCTTTCAACTGGCGGTCTGGCTGTCGTTCGCCGGACTCGCCGCAGTCGCGCTGCGCCGTCTGCCGCTGGCATACAGTCTGACAGCAGTGATGATGCTTTTGCCCGCCTATCTGACGAATGTATCGCATTCACTCCCGCGCTACGTGCTGCTGGCGCTCCCGGCGTTTCTGATGATGGCGCTGCTCATCGAACGGCGCCCGGCGCTGCTGGCGACGATACCGGCGGCGCTCGTCCTGCTGGGGTGGACGACGGCGCTCTTTGTCAATGGTTTTCTTGTTGGTTGACAGGAGATCTATGCGCCTCGAAGACATGGTGGGGCAGACGATCGGTCGCTACCACGTTCTTGCGTTGCTCGGTCAGGGCGGGATGGCCGCAGTCTACCGCGCGCGTGATACGGTGCTGCAACGCGATGTGGCGCTCAAAGTGCTCTATCCGCAGTTTCTCAGCGACGCCACCCTGGTCGAACGCTTCCGGCGCGAAGCGGTGCTTGCAGCGCGTCTCGACCATCCCGGCATTGTACCGATCTACGACATTGGCGAGACTGATGGGACAGCGTTCATTGCGATGCGCCTGCTCGACGGTCCTTCGCTCGCCGATGTGCTGCGCGTGCGTCAGCGTCTGACCATCGATGAAACGATAGCGCTGCTCGATCAGCTTGCCGCAGCACTCGACTATGCGCACGCGAATGGCGTCATCCACCGCGATATCAAACCGGCGAACATCATTCTGGAGGGGCTGGGAACGCTGTGGAACCGGAGCAATCCCGATCTGCTGGAACAGGTGCGACTGACCGTTCCGACCATGCGGGCGATCCTGACCGACTTCGGGATTGCAAAGGCGCTGGATGCGCCGGGGACGACTACCACCGGCGTCCTGATCGGGACGCCGGAGTACATGGCGCCGGAACAGATCCGCGGCGATGTGCGCATTGACGGGCGCGCTGATGTGTACGCGCTGGGAGTGCTGACATTTCGCTGCCTCACCGGGCGCAGTCCATTCGAGGGAACGACCCAGGAAGTGCTGCTTGGGCATCTCGAAGGCGCCATCGTTGATCCGTCGGCGCTCGACCCAACCATTCCGCAACCGATCGGCGCTGCCATCCGCCTGGCGCTGGCGCGCCGACCGGCGGATCGCTACCGCACCGCCGGGGAATTCGTCCGTGCACTGCGCTCGGCAGCCCGGATGGAAGCGCCGCTGCGCCCGATTGCCAGCACACCACGACCGGCGCCGGACATGGTGCGTGTCGCTGCTGATGCACCTACCGGCATCGGCGACGTGCGCCCGCCTTCGGCACGGCACGAAGCGCCACTGCCGCCGCCACCACCAACGACCGGCGCTGCTGTTCCACCGCGTCGTCCACTGCATCCCGCATTGATCGCACTCCTGGCGCTCGGTGCATTGATCCTTGGCGGCGGCGGAGCGGTCCTGGCGGGGAGATTGCTGTTCGCTCCGACGCCGACGTCCACAGCGTTGCTGGTGATCGACACAGCCACGCCAACGCCAACGTTCACCACAACACCGACAGCAACACCAACGCCAACCGCGCTTCCAAGCCCGACACCGGCGCCGACCGAAACGCCAACCGCGACGCCATCGCCCACCGCCACCGCCACACCGGTTCCGCCGACGCCAACGCCGCGCCCGACGAACACACCATCCGCAACACCCACTTCAGCGCCGACTGAGACGCCGACTGCGACACCATCGCCATCGCCATCGATCACGCCAACGCCGTCATCGACACCGACGGCAACGAATACTGCCACGCCAACTGCGACACTCACGCCAACTCCCTGCCCGATTGCGCCCATCCGCGGGTTCGGCGAGGTGTGGAACAAGAACCCAACTGTAGCGCGCCGTCTCGGTTGCCCGACCGACATCGAGCGCGGCGGCAGCAACACATTGATCGAGCAACGCTTCGAGAGCGGCAGCATGATCTCGTTCCTCCCAATTGGCGACATTTATGTGCTGATCGGCTTCACCCGCGGCGAGTGGCAACGCTTCCCGTACCCGGCGCCGCCGCCGCCCGACACACCGGCGACTCCCACACCTCCGGCGGGGTTGCAAACACCGGTGGACATTTTTGGAACCGTCTGGGCGACCAATCCGGGCGTGCGCCAGAACCTCGGCTTTGCGCTCCGCCCGCAGAGCGCGACAATCGAGGGGGCGTATCAACCGTTCACCGGAGGAGTGATGATCTACAGCAGTGAAGGACTGGGGCGCGGGAAAACAATCTATGTTCTGTACGATGATGGCACCTTCGAGCGCTACGACGACACGTTTACCCCATAACCAGGCGAAGAGAGGCGATGCATGGCCGGTTATTACGATGATGTCTACGCAATCGTCTGCCGTATTCCGCCGGGTCGGGTTTCGACATATGGGCGCATTGCGGCAATGACCGCAGTGCCGCGCGGCGCACGTGGCGTCGGATGGGCGTTGCACGCGCTTGGTCCGGCGCAGGCGCGCCACGTACCCTGGTGGCGCGTGATCAACGCAGCAGGACGGATCAGCAACGAGTATTACGCCGACCTGCAACGGGCGCTCCTGGAAGCCGAAGGAGTTGTGTTCAACGAACACGGCTACGTCGATCTGCACAGGTACCTGTGGGACGGAAAACTCTCTTGACAATGACGTACATTATGGTATAGTGTGACCGATCACAAAGCATACTGAAACGTTCCGTGCGCAGGGTGAGATTATGCGGCGAAGCACCATCCGCGAAGTGGCATTACGTGCTGGCGTGTCGTATCAAACCGTCTCGCGCGTGATCAACAACAGCCCCGACGTGGCGGAGGCAACACGCGAACACGTCCTGCGGGTGATCGCCGAACTCGACTACCACCCCAATGCGCAGGCAGTCAGCCTCTCCCGCAACCGCACCGACATCGTCGGCATTATTGTCGATACAGTGACATCCACCTTTTTTGCACAAACTATCGATGGCGTGGCGAAAGCGCTCCGTCGTCGCGGTCGTTTTATGTTGCTGGCGACTGTCGAAGATGCCACCCAATTCGATGTCATCGACACATTGCAGCGGAGTCGGCGCATCGATGGGTTGATCATCGTGCTGCCGCTGGCGAACAGCCTGAGTCTGAGCCGCCTGACACCGAGCCGCGTCCCCATCGTGCATGTCGATCTGCAGTACGATATGGATGTCTACGGCATTACGGTGGATAACTATCACGGCGCCTATCTGGCAACCGAACATCTGATCAGCCTGGGGCATCGCCGTATCGGCATCATTACCGGACGCAGCGATATACCGGTCGGGCAACTCCGACTCGATGGCTACACAGCAGCATTACGCGACTATGGCATACCGTTCAACCAGGCGCTGGCAGCGCGCGGCGATTTCAGTTTTGCCAGCGGCATTGCAGGCGCGGAGCAATTGCTTGCGCTCGATCCACGCCCAACAGCCATTTTTGCCTGCAATGATTTGATGGCAATCGGGACGCTGCATGTCGCCGCACGCAACGGATTACGCATCCCGGCGGATCTGTCGGTCATCGGGTTCGACGACACCCCCGAAGCGGCGCTGGCGTGTCCGCCCCTGACAACAATGCGACAACCGCTGCACGCGATGGGTGAAATGGCTGCCGATCTGGTCTGCCGTCTGATCGATGGTGAACAACCGGAACACATGCGCACGACAGTCAAGACCGAACTGATCGTTCGTTCATCAACCGGGCGCGTTCCAAACGATTGACATGTACTGGTTGCCGGTTCTATAATGCCCGAACCGGCGCCGCAAGGAGCGAGTAGACGTACAGCGCGGTACATCATCGCTACATGCGCGGTTCCTGCACCCTTCTCCGCACATTCGATGATCGCCGCCTGCTATCACGACGGAGCATGGCATGAGCGCCACCGGGCAACGCAGCGTGTGGATGGTCGCCGTTATCGCTCTCCTCGGAGCGATTGGCTATGTGGCATTGCGCCCGCCGTCGCAACCTTCCCCTGCGTCCACGCCATATGCTCCAACCGCCGTATCGAATGTGAACGTCCCCGTGGTTCCTGATAATCCTTTCGCTCCCTCCAATCCTGCACGCATCACCCCTGACGGAGCAGGTGATTGGGCGATGGAAGGGTTGAACCCGGCACGCACCCGCGCCGTTGAAACACCCATCGCGCCACCGCTCGATCAGCAACGAGTGGTCGTCGCCGCCTCGTTTGAAGAGGGAGTCTCCCCGCCAGTCATTGCCCGTGGCTTGATACTGCTGGAGACGAAAGACGCCCTGAGCGCCATCGATCTGCGCACCGGGCGACAACGCTGGGCGTACCGGCAGAAAGGCGCCTATATCTCGCCCGCCGTCGCTGGCGATACGGTGTACTTTCGCGCGGAACAGGCAAATCAGGGGCAACTGGTAGCGCTGGAGTTGAGCAGCGGTCGGCAGCGCTGGACATTCACCCCCAAACGATTGAGTTCTTCCACCAATAATTATTTCGGTGGACACCTGACGTCACCGGTCGTCGTCGATGGCGTCGTATACGTTGGCGCTGGCAAAGAACTCTATGCGCTGGATGCGGTAACCGGCAAAGTACGCTGGG
The DNA here is from genome assembly GCF_000016665.1 of Roseiflexus sp. RS-1. NCBI lineage: Bacteria > Bacillati > Chloroflexota > Chloroflexia > Chloroflexales > Roseiflexaceae > Roseiflexus > Roseiflexus sp. RS-1. The sequence goes on along the minus strand of NC_009523.1, from coordinate 4,526,854 downwards.
AGTTCAGCGCGCAGGATTTCGTCACCTCATCGGCTGCCGTAGCTGACGGGCGCGTATTCGTCTCCGATTTTTCCTATTTCTACGCGATTGATCAACACACTGGCGCTCTGATCTGGTCTTACCCGGCATACTCCGCTGTCTATTTCTCGTCGGTGGCGACGGGCGATATGGTGTTGATCAGCAGTGGTCAGAGCATGATTGCGCTCGATGCAGGTGATGGCGCAAAACGCTGGGAGAAGAATATTCCTGGCAAGGCGCTCATCCCGGCTGGTGCACAGGGCGACATCGTATTTGTCAAAACGACGAATGAACTGTTTGCGCTGGATCGCTCCAACGGACGGGAGTTATGGTCGTTCCGGGATGTCAACTATGTCTCTCTCCCTGCGCTGACACAGCAGTACGTCTTTGTTGTCAACGGCATGGGCGCCAGCGCAACCGTTGAGGCAATTGACATCGCTACCGGCGCCAGCGTCTGGTCGCAGCCGGTGCCACGACTGGCGACGACGGCGCCGGTCATTGCGGGGCGCGCGATCTATGTGCGCACCACCGATGGCAGAGTCATCGAACTGCTGAGTTGATCGGACATCAGGAACGCCCAAAACACAATGGTGTGATGGTGCACAAGAACAGAGGGGGTGCAGTATGGCGGTGCAAACGGCGCAAGTTCCAGCCCGGCACAAACGAAAGCCAGCATTGTTTGGCTTGATCCCGGCTGGAAAAATCGAGCGGCGTGAAGCGCTCTGGTTCTGGATCTTCATTTCTCCATGGGTCATCGGGTTTCTGGCGTTTACCTTCTACCCGATTGTTATGTCCGCCTACTACAGCATGACGGTGTTCAATGTGGCAAGTCCGCCGGTCTGGGTAGGCTTCGACAATTACATCAATCTGTTCAATGATCGGGTGTACTGGAAATCGCTCCAGGTCACCAGTTACTACACGTTGTTGAGTGTGCCGCTGGGCATCTTCTTCGGCTTGATGCTGGCAGTGCTGCTCAATCAACGTGTCCCGGCGCTCGGCGTCTTCCGCACGCTCTACTACCTGCCCGCACTCCTGGGCGGCAGCGTCGCCGTTGCATTGCTCTTCTCCTGGTTGCTCAACCCGCAGTTTGGCGCTATCAACCTGATCATCCGCACTCTGGTCGGACCCAATGGTCTGATCCCGCTGGGCATCACCGGACCGCGCTGGTTGCAGGACCCGAACTGGGTCATTCCTTCATTCACGCTCATGTCGCTCTGGGGCTTCGGCGGCACCATGCTGATCTATCTCTCGGCGCTTCAAGGCGTGCCTACGGCGCTGTACGAAGCCGCTGAAATCGACGGCGCCAACCGCATTCAGCAGTTCTTCCACGTCACCGTTCCGATGATTTCGCCGGTCATTCTGTTTACGTTCATTACCGGCGTTATCGGCGCAATGCAGCAGTTTACCGCAGCATATGTCATTTCGGGCGGTATGAACCTCGGTGCGCCCGCCTATTCGTCGATGTTCTACAACCTGTATCTCTTCTTGAATGCGTTCCGTCGCTATCGAATGGGGCTGGCATCGGCGCAGGCGTGGATCTTGCTGATCGTCATCCTGTTGCTGACGCTGGCGATGTTCTGGGCGTCGCGCCGCTATGTTCACTATGAGTCGGACGAAGAAGGAGCGATCTGACCGGGCTGCACGGTCGTGAATGAACAGGAGGAATGAGCGATGGCAACACAAACGACATCACCCAACGTGCGCCCGGCAACTCCGCTGATCCGGCGCGGTCTCTGGGCGAGCAAGCGACGACGCGAACAGTTCATTACGTTCCTTTCAACGACCATTGTGGCGCTGGGGTTGATCGTTATTCTGTTCCCGCTGGTGTGGATGTTTTCCACATCGTTGAAAACCCGCGCGGAAGTGGCGAAATTCCCGCCGGTCTGGATCCCGGCGATTCCGCAGTGGGATAATTATCGCGCGGCTCTGACCGGCGAAAACCGTTTCGATATCTACTTCAAGAACACGATGATCTACGCTGGCGGCGCAGCGCTCGGCGAGACACTGTCGTGCGCGCTGGTGGCGTATGGCTTTGCGCGCCTGCGCGCTCCGGGCAAGAATGCGCTGTTTGTGCTTGTGCTTGCGACAATGATGTTGCCCTTCTGGGTGACGTTGATTCCACAGTACATCATTTTTGCCCGCCTGGGATGGATCGACACCTATCTTCCCCTCCTCGTGCCAAAATTCTTCGGCAGCGCCTATCTGATCTTCCTGCTCCGCCAGTTCTACAAGACGCTGCCGAAAGATTATGAGGAAGCCGCACTGATCGATGGCGCCGGATACTTTGGCATCTGGTGGCGCATTATCGTGCCGCTGTCGCTCCCGGCGGTCGGCGCGGTTGCGATTATGAGTTTTATGTTTCACTACCAGGATTTCATGGGTCCGCTGCTCTATATCAATTCGCAGTACAACTATCCGGTGTCGATTGGCTTGCAGCAGTTCCGTGCACCGTTTGGCGGCACTGCGTTCCATCTGTTGATGGCGGCGTCGCTGGTAACGTTGATCCCGCCGATGGTGCTTTTCTTCCTGGCGCAACGCTACTTCATTCAGGGCATTGTGGTGACCGGTGTGAAGGGGTAAACCGAACTCATCCGCAACGTGGAATGCTTTCCTCGCTGCCACGTCTGCACTGCTGGCAGCGCTGAGTGAGATGTGACCTGGCGGGGTGAACTGTCGGACTGTGTCCTTGCGGCAGGGGATCTGGAGTCCGTGCGCCCTCCAGAGGCGCTCGTTCCGAGGCGACGCGCACCACGACGTGCGCTTCCTGTCTGGATGCAGAGACACCCGGCTTCACTCCCGTCCCATATCCTGGAAAGGAGGTGACGCAGAACCAGAGACTCTTTCGCACGGCATACCCTTGCAACGATGAAGGAGACGCAACTATGAGACTGAGACAATACCCCTGGATTCTCTTGCTCGGTGCGTTGATGCTGGTGCTGGCTGCCTGTGGCGGACAACAGACAGCTTCACCGACCGCCGCGCCGGGGCAGGCGCCAACCACTGCGCCAGTTACCGACCTGCCGACTCCCACGCCGGTTCTTGAGTTTGCGCAGCAACCTCAACCCGGTCAGAAGGTGCTGGTATGGATGGTGCGCATCAACGCCACCGAGAACCGCTGGGAGCGCGATGTCGTCCTTCCTGCCTACCAGCAGGTCGCCCCGGATGTATTCGTAAAGGTGCTCAATATCAACCAGGACGATATTGCGGTCAAGCGTGAGGCAATGATCGCCGCGAAGGAGCCGCTGCACGTCTGGTCGTCCAACTGGGGCGGTGATGGCTTCGCCAGCGACCGTTTCCGCGGGCTGCTGGCAGATCTGACCCCCTTGATCGAACGTGATAAGTGGGACACCAGCGACTTCATTCCTGAAGTGTTCGCCATCTACAATGTCGAGGGCAAGCAGTACGGCATTCCGTTCCTCACGACTGGCAGTTATGTGTACTACAACATGAAACTGTTCGACGAGGCTGGCGTGCCCTATCCTCCGAGCGACTGGAACGACAAGTCGTGGACATGGGATGCGTTCCTCGAAACCGCCAAAAAACTGACAAAGAACCCGGATGATCCGAGCACGGCTGTGTATGGCGGCGTCAACGGGCTGTGGCCGCCATTCGATAGCATTCCCATGATCTGGGGGAAGGATCCGTTCACGAAGGAAGCGCTGGAGAGCGGGTTCTCCGATCCGATCAAACTCGATGAACAGACAGCGGCAGCCTTCCAGGCAATCCACGACCTGGTCTACGTCCATAAGGTCGCTCCCGACCAGGCAGCTTCCCAGGCGCTTGATCAACTTGGCGGCGCGTTCCTCTCCGGTCGCGTGGCCATGTTCATGACCGGCGGTTGGGGACACTGGAACTACAAGGAAATTATCGATGATCCGAATGGGTTCTGCTGGGGCGCAGCGCCAATTCCCTGGGGCTCCCCTGATGCGAACATCCGCGCAACGATCTTCACCGACCCATGGGTCATCACTGCTGGAATGGACGCTGAAAATACCGATCTTGCCTGGAACTTCGTGAAGTTCCTGGCGTCGGCGGAACAGCAGCGCGCCTACACGCTGGCAACCGGCACCCCGCCTGTGCGTCAGAGCCTGCTCAACGACTACTACAAGCAGTATGAGAAGTGTGTCCCGGCGGAAAAAACCAAAGAGTCCTTCCAGGGCGCCTTCTCTCACGGGCGCGAGTCATCGAACCACCTGCTGGTCAAGTTTGATGAACTCAGCCAGACGTGGGATAACCTGCTGAGTCCGTTCTGGAATGATCCAAATGCAAAGGCGACCGACCTCATGCCGATCCTTGAAGCGGATGTGAATGCCGCGTTGGAGCGCATCCGCAAAGAAGCAGGCAGGTAATTCGGATTGTGCGCCGGTGTGGGTTTGCCCGTTCCGGTGCGCAATAGCGCAGGAGGTCGGACAGGGCGCTTCGTGTGACGCCTGTGCGTTGCGCGAAGCGCCCTATTCACGGCGCAGACCTTCATTATGTTGTGTCAGGGGTGATATGTGAAGCAGGCGCAGCAGACAGGGCTGGTACTTGCTATCTTTTTTGTGAGTGGCGCGAGCGGTCTGATCTACGAAGTTGCCTGGTTCCGCCTGCTCAGCCTCAGTTTCGGCGTCAGCGTCTACGCCGCCAGTGCAGTGTTGACCGCGTTCATGGGCGGGCTGGCACTGGGGAGTTGGGTGTTTGGGAAGATCACAGCGCACTGGCAGCAGAACGATCCCTCTAAACGACGCTCGACTGCGGCATCACTTCTGCGTCTCTTTGCGCTGATCGAGATTGGTGTTGCGCTCTTCGCGTTCGCTACACCGCCTCTTTTCGCCGGATTGACCAGCCTCTATGTCTGGATCGCACGTGAGGCGCGTCCTGACCCATTTGTTTACAACGCTGTGCGTACCGCACTGGCAACACTGGCGCTTGTGCCGCCAACCTTTCTGATGGGCGGCACATTGCCGGTGCTGGCGCATCTCCTGGCGGCGCAAGAACAGGATCGCGGTCAACGGCTCGGTCTGCTCTATGCCATCAATACGTTCGGCGGCGTGCTGGGCGCCCTTACCGCCGGTCTGCTCCTGATCCCATCACTTGGCGTGAACGGGTCGCTCTACCTTGGCGGTGCGCTGGATCTGGCGATTGCCGGTCTATCGTTCTGGCTGGCGCGTCACTGGCAGACGGAACGTGATGTTCCTGCACCGGTAGCGCCTCCCGCTCCATCGCAACCTGCGCCGCAGTCGCGTCGGACGACGCGCACGGCGTCGGCGCGTGCATCGGGAGGGCGAACCATCGTGACGACGAATATCAGCATGCGCCTTGCACATAATGGCGCCGTTCCTGGACTTCAGATTCAATCTGCTGTGAATCGCTCCGCCTCCATCCTGAAACCGACGCAACTGGCACTGATCGGGTATGCGCTGTCTGGATTCGCAGCGCTCGGTTACCAGGTGGTGTGGACGCGCACCCTGGCAATTTTCAGTCTGAATGCGGTGTATTCGTTCACCATCATGCTGGTGACGTTCCTGATCGGTCTGGCGGCAGGCAGCGCCTGGATGGGGCGCAGGATCGATCGCCATCCGCAACCGCTCGCGCTCTTTGGCTGGTTGCAGATCGGGATCGGGATGTGCGCCGTGATTGCGCTCTATGCCTTTGCGCGTATGCCGACCCTGCTGGATATGTTCACTGCCCGCACCAGTTTCCTTGCCAGTTTGTGGGCGGAATTCTTCGCTGCCGCCGTGATCATGATTGTCCCGACTATCCTCATGGGTGCGGTCTTTCCGGTTGTAGCGCGACTGTATACCGCACCCTCTCCAACGGACGCCTCCGTGGCGACTGTACCGGATCAGAAAGGAGTGGGGTCACGCATCGGACGGCTCTATGCGCTCAATACGGTTGGCGCGACGCTTGGCGCATGTATGGCAGGCTTTGTCTTCATTCCGCTGATCGGGCTGCAACGCTCCTCTCTCCTGCTTGTGGCGCTTAACCTGATCATTGGCGCAGTGGCAGTGCTGATGGCTTCGCCAGCATCAGGGGAACGGCTGCGTCTGGCGGGGGTGGCAGGGGCGACGATGCTGGCAGTGGCATTGCTACCCCCTGGCGTCTACCTGGGTTTCCGCGAAGGTGTCATCCCGGAACTGGTGTACTACCGTGAAGGGGTGGATGCGACCGTTGCGGTATTCAAGGTTAAGTATCCGCCGCTCAAAATGTCGTTCGTCAATGGGCGCAGCGAGGTGCCAACCGACAAACATAGTATGCGTGCGTTCCATCTGCTTGGGCATCTGCCAGCGCTGATCCGACCAGACGCGCACAATGCGCTGATGATCAGTTTTGGCAATGGAATCGCTTCTGGCGCAATGGCAACCCATCCGATCCCGCGCATCCATGCGGTTGAACTGGTCGCCGAACAGGTCGAGGCAGCACGTCTCTATGAAGTCGAAAATCGTGGAGTGCTGGATCGCTCTGGCTTCCAGATCACCATCGAAGATGGGCGCAATTACCTGCTCCGCAGCACAGAACGCTACGACATCATCACTGCTGACGCCACTCATCCGATCAACAGCAGCAGTTGGGCGTTGTTCACTCAAGAGTTCTACACGATGGTTCGAGATCATCTTGCCGATAATGGTGTGTTTATCCAGTGGTTGCCGTTTCACGATCTGTCGGAGCGCGATTACCGCGATATTATTCATACCTTCCAGAGCGTTTTTCCACATACGACGCTCTGGTACACCGGCGCCACGCATAGTTTTCTGGTCGCCACACCCTATCCGTTAACGCGCGATCAGATCCTGGCGCTCGATGCACAACTACGGGGATCGGCAGCCGGTGCGGATCTCGGCGACAGCCGGTTGCTGGCAGCAGACCTGATTATGCACGCGGATGAGGTTGCCGCATTCGCTGCACATGGACGGATCGTGCACGACGACCGCGCGTTCTTCATTCCGGCAATGGACCGTGATCGCATTCTTGCGGCGCTGGAACCGTATGCACGGGCGGCTGCACGCGAAGCAGGGGGATCGTAGCGGAGCGCAGGCACTCCCGTACTACGATGGGTCCTTCGCTGCTTGCATGGGCGCGGGGACACAGGATGATGGAGATTGAGAATTTAATCCGGTATACCGGACTAGCCGTGGGGCTAAAGCCCTCGGCCAGGCAAGGCGAAGCCCGCCTGCGCGGGCTATACCGGATTATTTATTCAAAGACCATCATCCTGTGCTACACTCCCCGCGTGAGAGGCGGCGTTCTCACGGCGTGACAGCAGATAGAGACAGGCTTGCAACGGAAGGAGCACCATTCCATGGCGGACAAAGTGCGGGTCGGCGTATTGGGGTTGACGCACGACCACGTGTGGAAGGAACTGCGCGATCTGGCAACCTGCGACGCAGGTGTGCTGGTTGCCGCAGCAGACCCCAACCCCGCCCTGCGGGAACACATCCGATCATTCGGATGCGAGCAGGTCTTCGATGACTACAGCGATATGCTGGACGCAGTTGAACTCGACGCAGTATATGTGTTCAGCGATAACCTGCGCGGCGCGGAGTTGACCGAAATGGCTGCGGCGCGCGGTTTGCACGTCATGGTCGAAAAGCCAATGGCGGCGACCTATGCCGACGCGGTGCGGATGCGTGGCGCTGCATACACCGCAGGAGTGCAGTTGATGATCAACTGGCCCATCATGTGGTGGCCCACGGTGCAGCACGCCCTGAACCTGATCGCAGCCGGGCGCATCGGTTCGGTCTGGCAGGTCAACTATCGCGCGGCGCACGCCGGACCGCGCGAACTCGGCTGTTCGCCCTTCTTCTGCGAATGGCTGTACGACCCACGGCGCAACGGCGCTGGCGCGTTGATGGATTACTGCTGCTACGGCGCGGCGCTGACCTGTGCGCTTCTGGGGTTGCCTTCCCGCGTTACAGCGCTGACGGGACGCCTGTGGAAGCCCGACCTGCTGGCGGAAGACAACGCTGTGATCGTCATGCAGCATGCGCGCGCCATCAGCACTGCTACCGCATCGTGGACGCAGATCGGCGATATGACCAGTTATGAGCCGATGATCTACGGCAGCGAAGGAACTATTCATATTCGTGAACATGGCAGGGAACTGTGGCTTGCCGATCGTGAACACCGCGACGGCATTCGTCTCGACGTTCCTGAGCCGCCAGTCGGGATGCGTAACAGCGCTGAGTATTTTCTCGGGCATATTCGCTCCGGCGAACCGATCACCGGACTGTGTAGCGCCGAGGTTGGCGTGATGGCGCAGGAGGTGCTGGAGGCTGCTATCATCTCAGCCGCTGAGGGACGTGTCGTATCGTTGCCGCTACCGATGACACTGATCGCCTGACATCCCGTATGCCTCGCTCCACCAACCCGATGGATTGAGGAGCGAGGCGCAATATCCACAGGAGCCTCGTGCATGGATCATCTCTCGCTTCTCCCGATGCCGCAGTCGCTGACGTTCTTGCCGGGCGCCTATGTTGCCAGTTCGGCGCGCCGCATCCTGTTGCAGGGAACAGCGCCGGGAGCGCTCCTCTTCGCAGCGCGGCGTTTGCAGAGCGCATTACGCGCCCACGCTGGCGTCGAGTGGGAACTGACCGCCACACCCGAAGGACCGCCGGGCGAAATCGGCGCCACGCTGCGGGTGATCGCTGATAGCGCCAGCCATCCGCAGGGGTACGTGCTTACGATCAAGGACGGCGGCATCATTATCGAAGCGTCAGCCCCCGCTGGCATCTTCTATGGCGTCTGCACGCTGATCCAGATCGTCGAGCAGACCGGTCGCACCCTTCCCTGCCTGCACATCAGCGACTATCCCGATTTTGCCGCACGCGGAGTGATGATCGATATCAGCCGCGATAAAGTCCCAACAATGGAAACCCTGTTCATGCTGGTCGATATGCTGGCAGGGTGGAAGATCAACCAGGTGCAACTCTACACCGAGCATACCTTCGCGTATCGCAATCACCCCGATGTGTGGGCGCGCGCATCGCCGATGACCGGCGAGGAAATCCTGACGCTCGATGCGTACTGCAAAGAACGCCATATCGACCTGGTTCCCAACCAGAACTCGTTTGGGCATATGCACCGCTGGTTGATCCATCCGCGCTATGCCGCGCTCGCCGAGACCCACGACGCATTCCAGGCGCCCTGGGGAGTGATGCAGGGACCGTTCAGCCTGGCGCCGGACGATCCCGGCAGCCTGGAACTGGTGCGCAGCCTGTATGATGAACTGCTGCCGCACTTTTCGAGCCGGTTGTTCAACGTCGGCTGCGATGAGACGGTCGATCTTGGACAGGGACGCAGTAAAGACATCTGTGCACAGCGTGGCGTCGGTCGGGTCTACCTCGATTTTCTGCTCAAACTCTACGATGCTGTGAAGCAGCACGGGCGCACGATGATGTTCTGGGGCGATATTGTCAACAATCACCCGGAATTGATCGGCGAACTGCCACGCGATGTAATTGCGCTCGAATGGGGATATGAAGCCGATCACCCCTTTGATCGCAATTGCGCGCGCTATGCCGAAGCAGGGATCCCCTTCTATGTCTGCCCCGGCACGTCGTCGTGGCAAAGCATCGCCGGGCGCACCGACAATGCGCTGGGCAATCTGCACAATGCAGCCGAGCACGGGTTGAAGCACGGCGCTATCGGCTATCTGATCACCGATTGGGGCGACATGGGGCACTGGCAGGCGCTGCCGATCAGTTTTCCGGGATTCGCGGTCGGCGCGGCGTTTGCCTGGGCATACGCTGCAAACCGCACCATCAATGTTCCGGCAGCGGTCAGCCGCCATGCGTTCACCGACCCGACTGGCGCGATGGGACAGGTTGCATACGACCTGGGGAATGTGTATCGCGCCGTCGGCTACGAGCCGCCCAACTCGTCGGTGCTGTTCTGGGTGTTGCAGGCGCCGGACACCGATGCGCGCAACCTGCCGCCGCTCGACTTCGACCGCGCGCTCGATGCGATCGATGCTGCAATCCAGCCGATTGCCACAGAACGCATGACGCGCGCCGATGCCCCGCTCATCCTGCAAGAGTTCGATAACACGGTGCGATTACTGCGCCACGCCTGCCGTCTGGGACAGTTGCTGGTTCAACCCGATGGACCCGGCGCGTTGCCGCGGCGCCGGTTGCTGAACAACGACATGCGCGAGATCATTCGCGAGTACGAACGTCTCTGGCTGGCGCGCAACCGCCTCGGCGGGCTGTCCGACAGCGTCGCCCGGTTGGAGCGTGTGCGCGCCCGCTATACTTCTCAGGAGCAGCACGCATGATCCGTATCGGTATCGTTGGTTGCGGTCGCATTTTGAATGCCCATCTGCAAGGGTACCTGCAACTCCGTCGGTTGGGGATCGACACCTTTCGCATCACGGCGCTCTGCGCGCGCAAGGTTGACGATGCGCTCATGTTCCGCAAACGCGGCGAAGGACCGCCGCCCCGTGCGCCGGTGCTCGACCCATCCACGGGTGATCCGCTTGCCGCACCGCACACTTATGTCTCCGACATCCACGATGATGTCGAAGTCGCTATCTACACCGACTACCGCGACCTGATCGCTTCGGGCAGGGTGGATGCCATCAACGACCTGACGACGCTGGCGATGCACCATCAGGTGGGGCTTGCCGCCATCGACGCCGGGTTGCACCTGTTGACGCAGAAGCCGCTGGCGATCTCGGTTCGCGCTGCGAAGCGCATGGTGGCTGCCGCCAGAGCGCGCGGGATCACATTCGGCGTCTTCGAGAATGTGCGTCAGGCGCGCAGCGTGCGCGCCATGGCGTGGGCTGTGCGGCAGGGGTTGATCGGAGAACCGCAGATCTCGGTCATGGGGTTCCTCGGCGGTCTCTGGTCGCCGGATCGTGTCGTTGCCGAAACGCCGTGGCGTCACCAGAAATTGCTCGGCGGCGGGGGTGGCAGTATTGATATCGGTGTGCACCAGATGCACGTCCAGCGCTATGTCATCGGTGAGATCGCCGCCATCAGCGCCGTTGCGCGCACGTTCGCACCGGTGCGTTATCTGCGCGATACGCAGGGCAATGTCGTTGATCAGGTGCAGGCGGATGTTGATGACACCTATATGGCAACGCTCCAGTTCGAGCGCGGCGCCATCGGGCAGTTGTGGTGGAGTTGGGCCGGGTCGCCAGAAGAACTGACAATCAGTGGCGCACCGGCGATTATCGGCAGCCACGGGGTTATCCGCGATGGACAGATTATCACGGCAAACGGCGAGCGCCTGCCGCTGGAAGACACCTTTGAACAGCAGATGACGCCATCCGAACGCGAGCAGTTCTTTCCACTCGGACTGACCGACCCGTGCGCCATCCAGAACCTCGACTGGCTGCGCGCCATTGAGCGCGGCGCAGACCCGGAGACCAGCGGCGCGGAAGGACTGCGCGACCTGGCATGCGCCTTCGCCATCCTCGAATCGTCGGTTCTGGGGCGTGCTGTGACACTGCACGAGGCGCTCGATGGTGCGGTCGATACCTATCAGCGCGACATCGACGAGTATTATGGACTTCTTCCCTGACAGCGCGCCGTCTGGAGGTGTAACGCTTCAGACCCGCAAAGGAACGCATCATGACAACGCGACGCTTTCCGCAAGGATTTCTGTGGGGTTCTGCGACGGCTGCTTTTCAGATCGAAGGCGCGACACGTGAAGATGGACGCGGCGAATCGATCTGGGATCGGTTCTGCGCAACGCCGGGCAAAGTGCTCAATGGCGACACCGGCGATCCGGCATGCGACCATTACCACCGCTGGCGCGACGACATCACCCTGATGAAGTCGCTCGGCTTGCAGGCGTACCGCTTTTCAATCGCCTGGCCCCGCATCATTCCCCAGGGCAGGGGGCAGGTCAATCCCGCCGGTCTCGATTTTTACGATCGCCTTGTTGATGGTTTGCTGGACGCTGGCATTCGTCCATTTGTGACACTGTACCACTGGGATCTGCCGCAGGCGCTCGAAGACGCTGGCGGATGGCCCGCACGCGACACCGCTTCTGCATTCGCCGACTACGCCGATGTCGTCGTGCGCCGCCTGGGGGATCGCGTCAAACACTGGATCACGCTCAACGAACCGTGGTGCTCCGCGTTTCTCGGATACTGGACCGGCGATCACGCGCCGGGGGTCAGGGAAGGACCGGTACTCGCAGCAGCGCATCATCTGCTGCTGGGGCACGGACTGGCACTCGCCGCTCTTCGTGCTGCATATCCCGACGTTCAGGCAGGCATCACCCTCAACTTCTCACCCGCCGACCCGGCGAGCGATAGCGACGCGGATCGCGCAGCCGCATGGCGGTACGACGGCTTCTTCAACCGCTGGTACCTCGACCCGCTCTATCGGGGTACGTACCCTGAAGATATGCTGCAACTTTACGCCCGTCTGGGGCAAACGCCACCGGTGCAACCGGACGATATGCGGATTATCGCAGTGCCGATGGACTTTCTGGGGGTGAACTACTACTCACGCGCCGTCATTCGTGACGACCCGCAGGCTGGCGGTCTCCGGTACGCCCATGAACGACCCGAAGGCGAGTACACCCACATGGACTGGGAAGTCCACCCCGACTCGCTGCGCCGTCTGCTCGAACGACTCCATGCGGAATACGCCCCCGGCGTTCTGTACATCACCGAAAACGGCGCCGCATACCCCGATGAAATCGCCCCCGACGGCGGTGTTCACGACCCGGATCGCATCCGCTACATTGCACGCCATCTCGTCGCCTGTCACGACGCGATCACCGCCGGGGTCCCGCTGCGCGGATACTTCGTCTGGTCGTTGATGGACAACTTCGAGTGGGCATTCGGGTACAGCCGCAGGTTCGGCATTATCTACGTCGATTACGCAACGCAGCGCCGTATTTTGAAGGACTCGGCGCTATTCATGCGCCAGGTGATCGCTGCGAATGCCGTCGAGGAAGGGTGACGGTAAACCACAGACGCCCGGCGACACGACGAGAAGGTGCGCCATCAAGTGCTAAACCGGAATGCGTTTTGTCTTATGCTTTGGGCGTATTATTGATTCGCATCAGGATACATTCCTCTCTCCTTGAGCGTGTACCGGTTCATCGTGCGAGGTTTAGTGGTATACTGGACACTAAACCATACAATGTGCGCAGGTGTATATGAGCCGCAGCGAAGTCCAGACTCGCCATGAATTGATCGATCCTAAACTGCTTCGATGTTCCGGCGGTACGCCAGGACAGCGGCTCTAAAGCCTTGCTGCACCTGTCCTTATCGCTGGAGCAGTTGATCCAGGAGACCAAAACCAGATTGCTGACGCTATGAACGGCAGTCCGGGTCGCAGACCCCCTGCAAGCACATAGGATACGAGGAGAGGTCAAGATGGAGGCAATCAGACGCGAGGAAGTGATTGTCAAGGATGGACAGATCCATCTCACCGGTTTACCTTACAGGCGCGGCGATAGGGTTGAAATCATCGTCCTGCCCCAGGCTGACAAGACTAGAACGCACATCCGTCTCACCGTGCGTCAGTTGCGTCAATCCGGGCTGATCGGCCTGTGGAGAGACCGGAGTGACATTGAAGATAGCAGCGCCTATGCCCGGCGCTTACGCGAGCAGGCTCAACAACGCGGGGAGGTCCAATGATCTTGCTGGATACCGACGTGATGATTGACCTCCTGCGCCAGTATCCTCCTGCGGTGACGTGGTTTGACACTCTGGATGAGGATGCAGCGCTATCTTATGAAACCTGCCCGTCACGACCATTCTGCAGGAGCGCGGTCACTTTTCCGACCAGCATCTCGAAATCGATCGGCTTTGCCACATAATCGACGCATCCTGCGTCGATTGCACGCTGAATCTCGTGCGGAGTCACATGACCCGTGACCGCCAGCACCGGCACGTGGCGCAATTCATCGAGCGCCTTGATCCGGGATGTCGCTTCCCAGCCATCCATCACCGGCATCGACAGATCCATCAGAATAATATCGGGGCGATGAGCCAGCGCCATCTGAATTGCTTCCTCGCCATTCGCGGCGCTGACCGTCCGATACCCGATCAGTTGCAGCATCCGACACAAAATATCGCGATTCTCGAGAAAGTCATCCGCGACCAGCACAGTAGCCATGTATTCCTCCACACTACGCGCTTATTGACGTGGTCGTATGCAACGATGACGTCGTAGTGATCCGGTATTCATCAGGGATGCCATAGTGCGCACTGTGCGCAAAATCGAGGCGCACATCAGCCGTGTGCGCTGCATCGATGCATGCCGGCAGACGCACGGTAAAGACCGATCCTCTCCCAACTTCACTCGTCACACGAATATCTCCGCCAAGCAACCGACATAACTGCCGGCTCAGCGCCAACCCCAGACCGGTACCGCCATAATTGCGCGATCTGTTCTGGTGAACCTGATAAAACGGCTGAAAGAGATGCGCCATCTGTTCCGGCGCAATGCCGATTCCGGTATCGGCAACACTGAATTGCACCCAATCGCCATCCGGGTGGCGCTCACGTTCCACGGTCAGTGTGACCGTTCCTTCTTCGGTGAATTTGACTGCATTGCTCAGCAGGTTGAAGAGAATCTGACGCACTTTGCCAGCGTCGGACTGCATCATACCGGCATCCGGCGGACAAACGAGGTTCAGCGTATTCTTTCGATTGCGCGCCAGCGGATCGATGATCCCGATCACTTCACGGGCAACCGTATCCACACTGAAGGGGTTGATCTCGACATTCATCTTCCCCTGCTCGATCTTGGAGAAATCCAGAATGTTGCTGATAATCGTCAGCAAGTGCTTCCCGGCTGAGCGGATGCGTTCTAGATCGGGAAGCATCTCAGATCGACCGCGCATGTGAGCTTCAAGATGCAATAATTGCACATACCCCAGGATGGCGTTGAGCGGTGTGCGCAGTTCGTGGCTCATGGTTGCCAGGAACATACTTTTCGCGTGACTGGCCGCCTCTGCCGCCGCCTGCGCGCGATGTGCCGCTTCTTCCGCCTGCTTCCGCTGTACCAGATCGTCCATCAGTTTGCGCTGCGCCTCCAGGCTCGCCGAAAGTTCGGCGTTGCGCTCCTCCAGCAGAACGCGCTGCTGACGCAAACTGGCAACCATCAGGTTGAAGTTGTTCGCCAGCAAGACCAGTTCGTCACTGCCGCGCAGTGCCACCCGTTGATCCAGGTCTCCCTGCGCAACCGCAACGGTCGCATCGCGCAAGGTGCGAATGCGGCGCGCAATGTTGCCCGAAAGGGTCAACCCGATCACGGCAGAAACCACCAGCGTCAGGAAGGTCTCACTGACGATTACGAAACGCGACGTGGCATATGCCGTTTCGACGCTGACGCGCGCCGCCTCAGCACGCGCCTGACTCTGTTCCCGCACCTTCTGAATATTGGTTTGCAGGCTGCCGTACAACGGCGACAGGCGACCGAATGAGGGATGGACATTACCGGTGTTACTGTTACGGTTCGCGGGAATAAACTGGGTATGCGTCAGATGCACATACCGCTCCCAATCCTTTTGCACCTGCTCAAACACCGCACGTTCCGTCTGATCCGGCTGGTAACTGGCGTTGTACCGCCGAAACATATCGTCCATGCGCTGTTCAAGGTCCAGCAACTCTTTTTCGATCCGCTGCTTGTCAGCTGGAGCGGCATTGAGGATATACTCCATCTGGCGCGTGCGATAATTCAGGATAATGTCGTTCATCGCGTTGACCAGATCGATCGACAGGATTGTCTGATTAACGACGAAATCCGCTTTCTGGTTCATAGTGCTCATCTGATGCAGAGCAAAACTTCCCAGAACCAGCATCAGGAGCAGGTCGACGCCCAGAGCCGCCAGAAGCTTGGTACGAATCGATAGTTTCACTTGTCCTCCAGCATCAGCAATGTTTCAATCGAAACGCCTACCTGAATTCCTTCGCTAAAGACCGAACCGGTTGTTCGTTTGGCGACTCGCTGCCCAACCAGTTCATAGACGCGTGGCGGTAATGGAATATACCGCGCCGCTTGAACCAGATCGGCGGCATTTTCGAGATAAAACGTCACAAACGCCTCCACTTCCGGTCGGTCGAGCCGATCATTGCGTACATAAATAAAGAGCGGGCGCGCAAGCGGAGTGTATGTTCCATTTGTAATTGTTTCAATGGAGGGCGAGACGCATCCATTTCCTGCATCAATAGCGACGACGCCTACTTTGTCGGTATACTCCTGATAGTAGGCAAAACCTACATACGCGATACCGTTCTTTTCCTCGATCACCCGTTGCATCAGAATATAGTCGTCCTCACTGCCAATATAGTCGTTGCGGCTGGCGTCTTCTTTGCCAACAATCGCAGCAGTAAAATAATCGTGCGTACCGGAGTCGATGCCGGGTGCGTAGAGTTTGAACGGTTGATCGGGCCACTCCGCGCGTATCTGCTTCCAGGTGACAACCTTCCCTTCCGAATCCGGCGCCCACATCTGCTTCAGTTCATCGACGGTCATACACTGCACCCACCGATTTTCCGGATTGACAATCACCGAGATACCGTCGAACGCTACCGGTATCTCGACAAACTCGATGCCGTTGGCACGACAGATCTCGCTTTCGTCCGGCTTGATCGGTCGTGATGCATCCGAAATGTCGGTGATGCCGGCGCAGAACTTTTTGAACCCGCCTCCCGTACCGCTGACCCCCAATTGAATGCGTACATTGGGTGCAATTTCGGCAAACTGCTGCATAGCAAGTTCGGTAATCGGATAGACCGTGCTCGAACCGTCGATCACGATATCACCACTAAGATCGGGACGCACTGTCGGTTTGGCAACAGGCGTGCTTGTTGGTTGCACAACCACAACAGACGGCGTGACATCCACGACAGACGGTGTGACGTCTGGCGTCGAGGCTGGCACAGGGGACGGCGAACCGACTGAAGGGGGAGAAGCAACGCCAGCACATGCTGAAGCAAGCAGAGTGATGACGACCACACTGCCGCGAAGAAGCCTGATAAACACAATCCCCTCCTGCAACGCTGGATACGAACGCGCGACGGTCAAATTTTTGCGCCGGGATATGGTCAGGCGAACCGGAAGAGACAGTCCCCGAAAGGGTTTGCATCGCTATGCACAGCGCTGTGCGATTGGTGACATAGAGGGCATGTGCCCGATAATGTAATGTATCAGATTTGTATTAATTCCAGGTATCACTGATATTAAGAACTGGTTTAAGAACGTTCGATGGTACGACAGCCCATCATACCGTATCTGCGAACCCGACACGACCATTCACGACGATCAGTGCCAGCATCATGCGCTTCCCATCAGATAGAGCGCTGCGCTCGCCAGGGCATAGACGACCACGATGCCCAGCGCATCCCAGGCGATGAACAGGCGCTTGCTCCCACTCCGATAGGTCAACCCAACCACGGCAATTGCTGTCATCACCATCGCCCCAAGCACAGCCACGATATGCGATAGTTCGACCGACGCCAGCAGCGGTCCTGGCGTGTAGAACAGATCATCGAGCGCCAGAATGCCGACATTGAACAGATTGCTGCCAAAGATATTGCCCACTGCCATATCGATGGCGCCGATGCGCAGCGCCGCAATCGAAACAACCACCTCGGGCAGCGATGTCGAAAGCGCCACAAAGATCGTTCCGAAAAACGTCTGCCCCAGACCCGTCGTCTCCGCCAGCGTTTCAGCCAGGCCGGGCAGATAGAGCGCCGCACCGACGATCAGCACCGCGTTGAGCGCAAACAAGCCATAAACGCGCACAGGCGATGGATGACGCACTTCCGCTTCGGTGGCCATCTCGGCAACAAACTCTTCGACAAGACGACGCTGTTCGTAGGTAAAGATGATGCGCATTGCCAGCAGGTAGATTCCCACGAAGAACACGCTCGACACGCTCACCCATCCGATCACGGGAAGCATCTCGTCCAGGATGAGGCTCAGACTGACCAGCCCCAGCAAGAGGATGCCAAAGGAAGCGGACAGCACCTGCCCCTGATGCACCCGTGCCGAAATTGGCGCAGGACTGTGCAGTGCATCGAGCATGGCGATGATCAACAGGTTGAACATGCAACTCCCGGCGATATCCCCCATGGCAATATCCGGCACACGGAAGATTGCGGTTGAACTGAACCCCGTGATCAGTTCCGGCAGCGACGTGACCGACGCCAGCAGCACGACGCCGATCCAGGTGCGCCCCAGACCGGTCATATCGGCGATAACATCGCCATACCGCGAGAGTTGTGTTCCAGCAACCAGGATCACTGCCGCACACAGAATGAAGAGGGACCACGTCAGCAGCATTGCGAAGCCTCTCCGTACTCAAAATGCGCATTTGGACGTTCCATGCGCTCGATGCGCTATTGTACCAGGAGTGGCATGCTCGACTGCATCGTGCGCTGGCTGAGAACCAGGAACCAGGAACCAGGAACCAGGAACCGAGAACCGAGAACCAGGAACTGAGAACCAGGAACTGAGAACTGACTTCTCCCAGACGGATGACGAACAACGAGCATGGTATTGCACAAAAAGATGAGATAAGATTCCAATCAAATTTGAGAACACAAAAACGTGAGACAAAAACACAAAAGAAGTCAGCAATACGATCCTGTACCGTATCGGGAGTGCTGCACCGATAAGCCCTGAACGCAACATGTCGAGCGATATGAGCAGAAGATGAGCAGCATACCATAGACGCTACCGAACCAGATATGGTAAAAACGCGGTTGTACATCGTGCGCACGATATTCACGCTATTCGCGCTACACGTTCAGGAGGAGTTCTGGCTCTATGCCTCACATTCATCTGGTGGATAGCGACAGCACATCATTAGCCGTCACTGCTGCACTTTTTGAGCGCGCGCACTACCACGTCAGTTCTTCAAGCGGCGGTCGCGATGCGCTGCGCGCCGTCTTCGGCGGTATGCCTGATATGGTGATCCTCGAGGCAGAACTGAACGACTACGACGGGTTCGAGGTGTTGCGCCGCATTCGACGCAGCCTGGATACGCCGGTCGTCTTCTACAGTCATCGGGCGCGCGCCGAAGACCGCATCATGGGGTTGCGCCTCGGCGCCGATGATTATATCGCCAAGTACACCCCTTCATCCGAATTCATCGCCCGCGTCGGCGCTGTGCTGCGCCGCTGCCAGCAGGCTCGTCGCCCACCCATGGAGCGATTGAGTTGCGGTGGATGGGTCCTTGATCCGGCAGGACAGATCTGCGTGGCATCTGACCGCCCGGCGGTCGAATTGACCCCGCGCGAGGTGCACCTGCTATCGTTCTTGATGAAACGTAGCGGGCAGGTCTGCACAACCAGCCAGATCATCCAGCATATCTGGGGCTATACGACCCGTCAGTCGCGCAGCATTGTTGCGACCTCGGTCTGGCGGCTGCGCGCCAAACTCGAACGCGACGCCGATCAACCACGACATATTCTGACCGTGCGCAACATCGGGTATACGTTCGTTCCCTGAGACGGCACGAAGGGGGATAGGGTTTCAGGACGTTCCCTCCTGTCCCCTCTTCGGATAATTTCAGGTCACGTCTCGCTGACCTCGCGGAAGTATTGACGACGCTTCGAATGGTCGTCGCAGGACATCCCTCTGCCCCAACTGCCGGAACAACCTGATGGTTTTTGAAGAAATAATAATGCTCAATCTCCATTGAGACGTTGCTGCACAACCTCATCTTCTCACCCGCTCCGTTTGCACATGATGCAAGACGGTTGTATCATACGGGCGTTTGCCCCCCAGGAGCGGCGTCCAGTGATGAAGTGATGTCGCTCCAGTATCGTCCAGAGATTTGAAGCCTTGATCCGGACTCGCCATGATCGCCGAACACGAGATAACTGCCAGAGTGCCGTTTGCCGGTCCCGACATTCCCAGTGATACAGTTATCAACTCTTGCGTCCATTGCGGGTTGTGTCTCCCGGCATGCCCGACCTATCGCGAAACCGGACTTGAACAGTTTTCACCGCGTGGACGCATCTACCTGATGAAAGCCGTCGCCGACGGGCGCATCGGTATGGAGAGTGAGGTCTTCCAGGAGCAGATGAGCGCCTGTCTCAATTGCCGCGCATGCGAAGCTGTCTGCCCGAGCGGTGTGCTGTACGGGCAGATCCTCGAGGCGTCACGGACGCAGATTGAACAGGCAAAGGGCGATGGACGGCTTCCACCGCATCCGTGGCTTGTGCGCCTGCTGCGCTTTGGCGCATTTGGTCTGCTCTTCCGTCGTCCGCCGCTGTTTCGCCTCTTCTCACGCCTGATGTGGCTCTATCAGAAGAGCGGTGCGCAAATGCTGGCGCGGCGCAGCGGATTGCTCCGCGCGCTGAAACTCGATGAGACCGAGGCGCTCCTGCCACCCATCAGCGATCGCTTCACCGTGCCGGAAGGACAGGTTCTCCCGGCGGAAGGAGAGGAACGGTTCGTTGTTGCACTGCTGACCGGTTGCATTATGGCGACGGCATTCGCCGATGTGCACGATGCCACGATCAGGGTACTGCGCAAGAATGGTTGCACGGTTTTCCTGCCGCCTGAGCAGGGATGTTGCGGCGCGCTCCACGCCCACGGCGGCGACCTGGCAGGCGCGCGTGATCTGGCGCGACGCAATATCACGGCATTCGAGGGGTTGGGTCTCGATGCGATCATTGTCAATGCCGCCGGGTGCGGCTCGACGCTCAAAGAGTACGGTCACCTGCTCCACGACGATCCACACTGGGCGGAACGCGCTCATCGCTTTTCGGCAAAAGTGAAGGACGTGACCGAGTTCCTCGCCGTGCTCGACCTGAATACCGCCGATATGCGACCGCTCAACCTGACGGTGACCTACCAGGAACCCTGCCATCTGGCGCACGCGCAGCGCATCAGCGCCCAACCGCGCAAGCTTCTCCGCGCCATTCCCGGCGTGACCCTGCGCGAAATGCAGGAGTCGTCACTCTGCTGCGGCTCCGCAGGTATCTACAACGTGACTCAACCTGCAATGGCAACCCGCCTCGGCGAACGAAAATTGAACCACGCGGAAGCCACCGGTGCAGACATCATCGTGACCGCCAACCCCGGCTGTCATCTGCAACTCGAAAGCGGGCTGCGCCGACGCGGCTCGAAGATGCGGGTGCGCCACGTCGTCGAGGTGCTGGCAGAGGCATATGAGCAGGGAAGAGGTTGAAGGTTGAAGGTTGAACGTTTCTCGGTTCTCAGTTCTCAGTTCTTGGTTCCTATGATCACCACCATCGCATTCGATGCCGACGATACATTGTGGCACAATGAGACGCTCTACTCCATAACCCAGGAGAAGTTCAAACGCCTGCTTGCCCCCTTTCAGGACGTCGCAACGATCGACCGTCGACTCTACGAAACCGAGATGCGGAATCTGAAGTTCTTCGGGTATGGCATCAAAGGGTTCACCCTCTCCATGATCGAGACCGCAATCGAGGTGACCGATGGTCGAATTGGCGCACAGGAGATTCATCAGATCATCGACTTTGCGCGCGATATGCTGCGCGCACCGGTCGAACTGCTGCCCGGCGTGCGCGAAACGATTGCGTCGCTGCGCGAAACCTACCGATTGATGATCATTACCAAGGGAGACCTGTTCGATCAGGAGAGTAAAATTGCGCGCTCCGGCATCGCCGAGTATTTTCAGCATATCGAGATCGTGAGCGATAAGACGCCAGCGACGTATACAGCACTTATGACACGCTTCGGCATCCGACCAGACGAGTTCTTAATGGTTGGCAATTCGCTGAAATCTGATATTCTACCGGTTATCGCAGCAGGCGGGCGAGCGGTCTATATTCCGTATCACCTGACCTGGGATCACGAAAAGGTGACCGACGACGAGGCGGCAACCGACGGGTATGTGCAGTTGTCGCATATTGGCGAACTGCCGGGCTATCTGCGCAACTCCATATGCGCGGCGCCGTTGTCGCACTGAGCACATCAGCAGGATCATCTGTGCCTTACACGATACTGATGCTGGCTTCGACCAGTTTTTTTTCGGATTACGGCAACCACGTTCGCATCTGGGAGGAAGCGAAAGCCGTTCAACAACTCGGTCATCGCCTGGTACTGGCAACGTACCACAACGGCGACGATATGCCCGGTCTCGACATTCGTCGCTCGTGGGACGTTCCCTGGATCCGACGCGCCGTTGTCGGTTCGTCGCGCCATAAACTGTACCTGGATGTCGGTCTGGCATGGCGCAGCCTGCGCGTCGCGCTGGAGATCCGTCCAACGATCATTCATGCCCACACCCACGAGGCAGCCTTTATCGGTCTGGCGCTGAAACGCTTGATCGGCATTCCGCTCATCCTGGATTATCAGGGCAGCATGACCAGCGAAATGCTCGATCACGGGTTCATCAAGCGCACCAACCCGCTGTTTCCGCTGTTGACGCGATTGGAGCGCTGGATCAACCGCAATGCTGATGCGGTGATCACCTCGACGACCAATGCAGCGAATCTGCTGCGCCGCGATGGTTCTGTTCACCCCGACAGGCTCTACACTGTCATCGATAGCGTCAACACTCACCGTTTCCGCCCGTTCGACGGGTCGCCGGAGTGGGAGGCGCAACGTTGCGAGTTACGGCGACAACTCGGCATTCCGGCAGACCGCCGCATCGTGGTGTATATCGGGTTGCTGGCGCCATACCAGGGTACCCACCATCTTATCCAGGCAGCACGGATTGTGACCTCACATCGCGCAGATGTGCATTTCCTGATCATGGGGCATCCTGATCCTGCCAGTTATCGCGCTTATGCGGAGTCGCTCGGCGTCGGCGATCATGTCACGCTGCCAGGACGCATCTTTTACCGTGACCTGCACGCCTATCTGGCGCTTGGCGACGTGGCGGTGGCGCCAAAGATGAGCCGCACCGAAGGAAACGGGAAGATCGGCAATTATATGGCGATGGGGTTGCCGGTGGTCGCCTTCGATACGCCAGTCGCGCGCGAGTTTTTGGGGGACTGCGGCATCTATGCCGCCTATGGCAGCGTCGAGGACCTGGCTGCTGGTATCGAACTCGCGCTCGACAGACCGGAATGGGCGCAGGAACTGGGACGACGCCTGCGCGAACGCGCGGTGCGTGACCTCTCGTGGGAGCGAGCAGCACACCAGATCGAGGAGATCTACCACACGGTCGTCAACCGGCAGTGCCGGTCATCCCGCTTGTGAGATCAGGGTATGGTGTTCTGTCTTCCGTCGCAGGCAGCAGTTCGCCCAATTCCCCTTCGCCATGTGTGGAAGAAGTTCACGCTGAGCGCCGCTCATGAGTTTTTAGAATTGATCCGGCATAGCCCGTGCAGATGGGCTTCGCACCGCAGAGCCGAGGGGTTGACCCCGACGGTTGAGCCGTCGCCCTGAAGGGCTCGGCTACCAGGACGAAGGCCGCTGACGCGGCCTGTCAATCCAGCCCGCGCGGGCGGGCTTCGCATTCCATAGCCGAGGGCTTTAGCCCCACGGCAAGAGCGAATACCGGATTATAGCAGTTCTCAGATACGTTGACCCCGGTCTGGGCCTGCCGTGTCGCGCGAGGCGCCCGCGTCCAGCAGAGTGTAGACCGAAATGTATTTCGGTCATCGCGTGGGTCGCGCCATTTCCAGGAGTGTTCAACCTCGTCCAATAGATTCAACCTTTGTGAGAACTGCTCTACATTTCGGCGTATTTCTCTCGGAGATCACAAACGCGCCACCTGGACGCCGGGCGCATCGCATTATCCACTCTTCTGTGAGAACGACGCTATGCCGAAATAAATTTCGGCGTATTTCTCCCGTAGACCGACATTCATTTCGGTAGCCGCGTGAGGCGCGCAATTCTGGGAGTGTTCAACTTCGTCCGTTGGGTTCAACCTCTGTGAGAATCGCCGCCTCCCCAGACAGACGCTCACAACGACCGGACTGCCGCCCAGAGTGCATCTGCCTGTTCGTCGGTGAGATCAACGAGCGGAAAACGAGACGATGTGCGCGGGAAATCTGCCATACACGCCAGCAACGCCTTGAGCGCTGGCGGATTCCCGTATGGTTTCAGCACCGCGCTCAACGCCGTCACCCGTTGCTGAGCGGTTTCGACATCGCCTCCGCTGAGGTGCGCTGTCATCACCGCGCGCATCTCGCGAGGAAAGACGTTGCTCAGCGCAAAGATGCCGCCGGTTGCACCCTCGCGGAGCGCCTGCGCCAGCAGTGCCGCACTGCCGACATACACGCGCAACTCCGGGAAGCGCTGCCGGAGCATCGATAGATAGGCGAGATCGCCGCCACTATCCTTCAAACCATACACCATGTGCGGATGACTTTGATAGAGTCCTGCAATCACCGCTGGCGTGATTGGAATCTGGCTCATCGGCGGGATATGATAGAGGATTAACCGCGCGCTTGAGGGCAACGCATCGCACAGAGCGCGATAGTAGCCGAGCAAACCATCATCGCTCAGGTTCTTGAAATAGAAGGGCGGCAGCACCAGTGCTGCGTCGGCGCCACGCTCGATCGCATAGCGCGTCAGCGCAATCGTGTCGCTCAACGCGGCGCATCCCGTCCCCGCAAACACCCGCAACTGCCCGCGATGGTGCAGCACTGTATCGAAGATTGCCATCCGTTCGGCAACGCTCAACGATTGCCCCTCGCCGGTGGTGCCGCAGGGCACGACACCATCGACACCCTGCGCTTCCAGCCAGCGCAGATGCCTGACGATCCACCCATGATCCACAGCGCCCGCTGGTGCGGTAAACGGTGTGACGCTGGCGACGAAGAGTTCTGGCGTGTTCATACGTCTCTCACGATGCTGCAAGTTCCCCGGCGGCACGGTACGTTGCCAAAACCGTTCCGGGTTCGACCGTCTGCCCGACCTGCACCCGCACTTCGCCGATGACCCCCTTGCGCGGTGCAGTAATTTCGTTCTCCATTTTCATCGCCTCAATAACAAAGACGACCTGACCTGCCTCAACCTCCTGACCGGGGGATACCACCACTGCCGAAACAATGCCCTGCAACGAACTGGCAACTCCATCAGCAACGGGATGGAGGGCGCGGTGTGCCGCACGATCCTGCCTGATACGCCGTTCAGTCCGTTCCGACCGGGTCTCAGCTTCCGCCACTCGCACGGTAAAGAGCCGACCGTTGACTTCCACCTCGAAGATACGCGCCGGTCCGCTCACCACACTGCCGACTGATACCGTGCTGATCGGACCCTGCGACAGCGTACTGAGATGATCGGCGAGATGATGCGGAATGAAATTGATCGTCGCTCTCCCCTCCTGAAAGACCGGATGCGCCATGGTCGCCAGATGGAACGGAATAGTATGCGCCACGCCGACGATGCGATAATCCGCCAGCGCACGCCGCATACGCGCAATGGCTTCAGCGCGGTCATCTCCCCAGCAGATCAACTTGGCGATCAATGAATCGTAATGCTGCGGAATAGTATACCCTTTGTGCACGCCACTGTCGACACGCACACCAAAGCCGTAGGGTTCACTGTACTCAACGAGCGTGCCAAGCGACGGACGAAAGTTGTTGGCGGGGTCTTCCGCGTTGATCCGGCATTCGATCGCGTGCCCGCGGATCATAATATCATCCTGGGTCAACCAGAGCCGCTCGCCACGGGCGATCCGGATCTGCGCCTTGACCAGATCGACGCCGGTGACCATCTCGGTCACCGTGTGCTCAACCTGGATGCGGGTGTTCATTTCGAGGAAGTAGAACTCCCCGTCCTGATAAATAAACTCAAGCGTGCCGGCGCTCACGTAGCCTACCTGTTTTGCAAGACGCACCGCCGATTCACCCATGCGTTGACGCACATCGGGCGTGATCACCGGTGAAGGGCTTTCTTCGATCAGTTTCTGATGGCGACGCTGGATTGAGCATTCGCGCTCCCCAAGGTGGAGTACGTTTCCATATGTATCCGCCAGCACCTGGATTTCGATATGGCGCGGATCGGTCAGATACTTCTCGACGTACACATCCGCATTGCCGAAACCGATCTCCGCCTCGCGGCGTGCGCTCTCGAACGCATGACGCAACTCGCTCTCCTCGAACACCACGCGAAACCCGCGTCCGCCGCCGCCGGCAACCGCTTTGATAGCGATCGGATAGCCGTATTCAAGGGCGCACGCGCGCAACTCTTCGAGCGTGCCAACGGGGTACATCGTTCCGGGGACAACCGGCACCCCTGCCGCCCTGGCTTCACGCCGCGCCGCCACCTTCCCGCCCATACGTTCCATCACCTCAGCCGGCGGACCGATGAACACCAGACCGGCAAGGGTGACTGCACGCGCAAACGATGGGTTTTCCGCCAGAAAGCCGTACCCTGGATGCACAGCGCCAGCGCCTGACTCGCGCGCGACTTCGATGATCCGCTCGATGTTCAAATAACTCTGCGCTGCAGACGCCGGGCCTACCAGGTAGGCGGCATCCGCATACGCCACATGTGGCGCATGCCGATCAGCTTCGCTGTAAATTGCGACCGTGCGCAGCCCCAGTTCCTTGCAGGCGCGCATCACTCGTAGTGCAATCTCGCCACGGTTGGCGACCAGAACAGTATCAAACATAGTGCCCCTCACTGCGCACAATCAATCGAACATCCCCAAAATGCCAGCGCTCCAGTGCGCTGCGCGACCGACACGGTCGGCGGTTCTCCAGGCAGCGGCGATGCCGCTGCGCGCGGGCGTCCCTCCCTGCGCTGCGATCAGCGCCGCCGTTTGCCATGAACTGCGCGATGGCGCCTCTTCGATAGCGTCCGCCTGCTCCGCTTCCAGATACAGGCAAACGGCGGCGAGCGCCGCAGCCACGAGATCATCATCAATGCGAAGCGGGCGTACTGAAGGAAGATTGGTCATAGCGATACGTATTTCCGAAGTTTGATACTATGACTTCGCTGCAAAAACGCACCGCTGAGACGCCAGGCGCACAGAGAGTAAAAAAGAACTATGATGGATGCACAGCGAAGCATACGGGTGCGTGACGTGATACGGAAGCCACCGCTGCGAACGCTGCGTCTCTGCGGTGACATGCCCTTTTTGCAGTGGAGTCATAACTATAAGAAACGGCTCTATTATACGGAGAACGGTTACAGGTGATATTTCTGTAAGCTCGAAACAGACATCGCAGAACAATGATCCATCTGCATACCACGAACGATGGTACCGGTGTTACAGGTACTGTCGGGCTATTGCAGGGGTTGATATAATCTTAACGACAGGGTGTGCCGTCGGTGGCGGCGTTCGCAGTTCTCGGGTCAGCGGCGCAAGTTCTTGCTCATTCGTGACCACCCGCTGTCACTACCTCGAACATCAGACTCTACATGACCGTAAAGGAGGTGAGAACGTATGGAACGGCAGCACTCGTCATGGTACGCTGCCATCGATGATGCGCTCTGCCGACTTGTGGCGCGCGTACACACATGGCGTCTTCTGTACAACGAAGGACAGGGATTGGTAGAATACTCGCTCTTGCTGGCACTCATTGCGCTGGTCGTGATCGGTATTGTGGCTGTGATGGGGCAAACTGTAAGCGGTCTGTGGTATCAACGTATTCTTGATCGCTGGCCCACCTCGTAAGCAGGTGTGGTTGTCGTCGCGCAATTGTTTCTTTTGTTCTCTGGCGTCCGCAGTATCGCGGACGCTTTCTTGTTTCTCGCGCCCTACCACGGCGGGCGTGGCGTCACACGCACTGCCCGCTCGGCCTGATAGGTCACCAGGCCCTGCGGTCCGCCACGCACTTTCCGCACGTGGCGTCGCCGTGCAATTTCAACCTCGACGCTGGCAGAGGCGCGCTGACTGCTGTAGTACGCTGCCAGCGCTGCTGCTTCTTCGATGGTGCGCTCCGGGACGTCACGCTGACCGGCTTTGATAATCACGTGCGCACCAGGTGCGCCGCGCACGTGCAGCCAGAGATCATCAGGTGCGCCGAGGCGAAAGGTGACATGTTCGTTCTGCTGTGCAGTGCGTCCAACATAGATGGTCAAGCCGTCGCTTGATTCGAGGCGTAACGGCGGCGCAGGGCGATCAGGACGCTTGCGGGTGCGACCTGTTTCAGGTCCGAGATAGCCTTCCGCCTCTGCCTCACGTGCAATTGCCTCGATAGCGTCGTATCCTTCCGCCAGTTCCAGTAGCGCCAGCGTTTCATCCAGACCTGCCAGACGCAACTCGACGGCGCGCAATCGTTCGGGAACGCCAGCAAGCGCACCTTTGGCTTTCTCATAGGCGCGGAAACGATCCTGCGCACACTCGACCGGCGACTTGCGCGGATCGAGCGCGATACGTCGCCCGTCCACCTCCAGATGATCCTGTCCTGGCGCCAGTTCGTGAAGGAACGCAAAGATCATTTCTCCTTCCCAGCGCAACCGCTCAAGATCGGAAGCGCGCTCCAGTTCGGCGCGGAGGGCGGAACGTTGCCGCTCCAGACGCTCACGCATGGCGTTCAACCGCTCACGCAGAGCGTCGCGCCGTTGATGATGGGCGGTAAGGCGCTCGCGCGTTGCATAGTATGCGTCCAGCGCAGCGCTCATCGATGGACAGGGACGCGCCCCCGGCAGATGGGTCAGTTCGTATGGCGCGAATGCGACCGGTTCGCCATCATCAATCACAATATGCGGCGTCCAGGGAGGCTGACACAACTGCCGCAACGCACCGGCAAGCGCTTCCCATGGCAGATCGGCGCCGGTTGGCACAATGGTGCGCCCCATCACACGAT
This sequence comes from Roseiflexus sp. RS-1, assembly GCF_000016665.1. Taxonomy (NCBI): domain Bacteria; kingdom Bacillati; phylum Chloroflexota; class Chloroflexia; order Chloroflexales; family Roseiflexaceae; genus Roseiflexus; species Roseiflexus sp. RS-1. The sequence goes on along the minus strand of NC_009523.1, from coordinate 4,498,221 downwards.
AGACCACCTCACGCGCAGCAAGCGGCGACAGCCCACGGTAGGCGCTCACCAGCGCGCGCGCCAGATCGGGTTGACCATCCGGCACGGCAGCGCGCATCTCGACTGCTGTCGTCTGGCGCGGATCGTGCCTGGACTGGGGCGGCGGCAGTTCGTATGGTTCACGCGGCAACACCGGACGCCGGCTCATACGTGGCGTCACATGCCGTGCTGCCGCCAGAATCACGTTATCGTCGCCCACCAGCACGATATTACTGCGGCGTTCCATGATTTCAACAATCAATTCGCACCGGAGTGTTTCATTCTCCGGTGATGTGGTGTCTGGTCGATCCTCATCATCGCTATCGAGTTCAGGTTCGTCATCAGAGTTGCGCAGGAGCGGCCGTTTGGCTATACTTAGCAGCAACACACGCTCCAGATCCGGTTGCTCGATAGCGGTGATCCGACCACGATTGACATACTTGCGCAGCAACAGCAGCAGTGGCGGCGTCGCATCCGTGCCACGCGAGATGCGCACCGGGCTGAGGTGAACGCGCGCGAATTGCGGATGGGCGGAAAGTACGAGATAATAGCGCCGACCGGCGTAGATTTCGAGAGCGACGCTCAACTCTCCCGGCAACAGGACATGCTGGACACGACCACCGACAAGAGTGGCGCGTAACTCATCGACAACGGCGGCAAGCGTCAACGCATCGAAATACATCGCACACACGATTATAGCACGCAGCAACGCCAAAGGAGGAATATGCCCGTCGTTGATCGCAACCCGTTACTCGACGGTCTGCCAGCGTACCCGCTCCTGATCGTCATCTCCGGTCCGTCTGGCGTTGGCAAAGACTCCATCCTGAACCGGATGCGTGAACTGAAGGTACCGTTCCATTTTGTGGTCACCGCCACCGACCGCCCGATGCGCGAGGGGGAACGGAATGGGTACGATTATCATTTCGTCACAACCGAGCGCTTCCGCGAGATGATCAGTCAGGGCGAGTTGATCGAGTGGGCGCGGGTCTACGGGCACTACAAAGGAATTCCAGCATTCGAGGTGCGCGATGCGCTGGCTTCAGGGCGTGATGTGGTGCTGCGGCTCGATGTCCAGGGCGCCGCAACGGTGCGCCGCCTGGCGCCCGATTCGGTGCTGATCTTTGTGGCGCCGGGAAGTATGGACGAACTCCGTACACGCCTCGAGCAGCGCCGCACGGAGAGCAGTGCGGAGATCGACCGCCGCCTGAGCGTGGCGCAACGCGAAATGGAGGCGCTTGAAGCGTTCGATTATATTGTGATCAATCGCGCCGACCGCCTGGATGAAGCAGTGGCGCAGATCCAGGCGATTGTCACGGCGGAGAAGTTGCGTGTGCATCCACGGCGCGTCGCGCTGTAGGTTGAACGCGCCAATCCTGCGGAGAATGGCTATGGCATTGCTCGAACAATTGCAAAACGATCTCAAAACAGCCATGAAGAGCGGCGACCGGTTGCGCGTGGATACGATCCGGATGGCAATCGATGCATTGAAGAAGGCGCAAATGGCGCAGGTGAAGGCTGCCTTTGATGCAGCCGGGGGCGAGTCGGCTGATGCTGCTGCGCTGGCAGCTATCGACCGCGACCAGACTCTGACCGAGGCGGCGGAGCAGGAAACGCTGGCGAAAGAGGTCAAGCGCCGGCGCGAAGCCGCCGAACTCTACCGCAAAGGCGGGCGTATCGATCTGGCAGAAAAAGAGGAAGCGGAAGCGGCTATCCTTCAGTCGTACCTGCCACAGCAACTTTCGGCGGAAGAGTTGCGTCCCATGGTCCAGGCGATCATCCATGAGATTGGCGCAACCGGTCCTGCCGATATGAGCAAAGTGATGCCGGTGTTAATGCAACGTCTCAAAGGTCGCGCCGATGGTCGCCTGATCAACCAGGTTGCGCGTGAACTTTTGAGCCAGGCGCAGTAACCGGGCGCTCCAACGCGAAGGCTCACCTTCAGCATGAACATGGTACGCTGGTTTCAACGATCGACCGATCAGCCAGCATCCTCTGGGGATGGATCGGCGCAGCGATCGCCGGAGCGCACCTGGCGACGCCTGACTGTCGGGTTGAGCCTGGGGCTTGCGCTGGTTATCTGGTCAGCGCTGGCATGGCAACCGGTTATTGCCCCAGACTTGCAACTTGGGCGACCGAGTCCGCGCGATATTCAGGCGGATCGCACCGTCACCTATGAGAGCGAGTGGCGCACCGAGCAGGAACGCGCGCGCGCCGAGAGTTCCGCCGACACGGTCGTTTACTCGCGCGATATGAGCATCCCTATTCAGCAACGCGCCGAACTCAAGAACCTGTTGCAGACCATCACCCAGATCCGTGACGATCCGACGCTGACCAAGGCGCAGGAACGCGAGCGCCTGACCAGCCTGCCGAACAGTACGCTGATCATCTCACCCGAACTGGCAAGCGCCATTGCCGGTCAGACCGACGAGTCATGGGCGTTGATCAGCTCCCTCTCGCTTGAACTGTACGACCGGGCGCTGAGCGAAAACAGGTACATGCTCAACGATCAGAAGATCGCCGAACTGCGCTCGTTCTCGCTGCCATACTGGGCTTCCCTCCAGGCAGAGACGGAAGCACAGGCAGAGTTGATCGCACTGTTCAGCGGTTCGTTCCTGAAAACCAACCAGTTTATCGACGAAGAAGCAACTCAGCGCCGCAAACAGGAAGTACGTGAGGCAGTGCGTCCGGTGACTGTCCGGATTCTGGAGGGTGAGAGCATTGTGCGCCAGGGTGATGTGGTGACCCCTGATGTTCTGGAGAAACTCGAAGCGCTGGGCGCGCTGCGAACCAAAACCAACTGGATGGCGCTGGGGGGCAAGGCGCTACTGGCGTTGCTGATCGCTGGCATCTTTGGCGCATATGTGGCAGTCGCTCAACACGAGACGCTCAAAGAAACTCGACCATTGCTGCTCGTGTTCAGCCTGATGGCATTGACGGTCATTGCTGCGCGACTGGTCATCCCATTTGGCATTCAGTGGACCTATGCATTCCCGCTGGCGTTGATCGCGTTGCTGCTGGCAGCCCTGTTCAACGTCGGGCTATCGCTTATGAGCGTGGGAATACTGAGTGTCATTATCGCCAGTTTGAGCGATAAGCAACTGGCGACTGCTCTGATCCTCTTTCTGGGAAGCATTACTGGAGCATTCCTGATTGGACGCGGTGAACGCTCGCTGCTGTTCTTTATCAGCGGCGTGACTATTTTTTTCGTCACCGCCCTGGCTCAGTTCGCCTTTCATCTGATTGGCGGTGCGTTGCCAGTTCTGGATCAGGCGATGGCAATCCTGGCAGTCAGCGGAATCAACGGCGCACTCTCGGCAATTCTGGCGCTGGGGCTGTATAACCTGACCGGACAGATCGCTGGCATCGTGACTCCGCTCCGTCTGATGGAACTGGCGCATCCGGCGCAACCACTGCTGCGCCGCCTGATCCGCGAAGCGCCTGGAACGTACTATCACAGCGTCGCGGTTGGCAATCTGGCAGAAAGCGCTGCCGAAGCGATCGGCGCCGATGCCCTTCTGCTGCGGGTCGCATCGTACTACCACGATATCGGAAAAACAATCCGCCCATTTTTCTTTACCGACAATCAGAGCGATCGCGAGAATGTCCACGATGAACTCGATCCGCTGACCAGCGCCCAGATCATTGCTGACCATGTGCGTGAGGGGCGAAAAATGGCTATCGCCGCCGGTCTGCCATCGCAGATTGTCGATTTTATCAGCACCCACCACGGCACCAGCGTGATCAAATATTTCTACCAGCGCGCGCTCCAGCAGCACGATACGGTCAACATTGAGGATTATCGTTACCCCGGTCCACGTCCGCGCACCCGTGAACAGGGGATCATGATGCTCGCCGATACCGTCGAAGCGACGGTGCGCTCAAAATTTCAGGCTGGCAGCGTGATTTCCAACCGCGAAGGGAACAATGGCGATGCCCGATCGCGTGAACAGGGGAAGACCCTTGAGGAACTGGTGACCGCGATTATCGATGAACGGGTACGGAGCGGTCAACTCGATGAATGCCCGCTGACGCTGAGCGATCTGGCGCGTATTCGCCAGGCATTTATCACCACGCTCCAGGGCATTTATCATCCGCGAGTCGACTATACGCCGAAAACTGTTGCGTCATCCGACTGGCAGTCGTGAGCGATTGCACATCGTGAGTCACGTACAAGCGGACGCGCGAGCGATTGATGGAAACCTCTGCGCGCCCGGCGTCTCGGCGATGCGTTTTTGCGGTGGAGTCGATAGAGAAGAGCATTGTGTCGCCCGGAACGTGCGCATATACGAAAGAATCTGACAGTTGCACACCGGCGACTCTGCGCTACAATAGCATTGTTTTTGTCGTCGAGCCAGGTGTCGTGTTCGTATGAGCGATTCTGAGAGAACCGTCGATATCCAGGTTGTTCCTCCGTATGCGGCGTATGTCGATAGCGCACTGATCGAACAGGCTGTCGAATGCACGTTGCAGATGGAACAGGTTGCAGGACCGGTGGAAGTCGGCATCCTGATCACCGATGACGCCGGGTTGCAGCGATTGAATCAGGCATACCGCGGCGTCGATGCGCCGACCGATGTGCTTTCCTTCGCCGAAGCGGACGACGACAGCGCATTTGTCCGTCCTCCCGATGCGCCGCGCTATCTGGGAGATATTGCGATCTCGTGGGAGCGGGTCGTTGCCCAGGCAGCAGAGTATGGTCATTCGCGCGAACGAGAACTTGCGTTTCTGGTAGTACACGGCATGCTCCACCTCTTGGGCTACGATCACGAACGAAGTCCAGCCGACGAAGCCGATATGCGCGCACGCGAGGAGGAGATCCTGCGTGCGCTTGGATTGAGCCGTGAGGAGTGATCATGGCGACCAATCACCAACCTTCGACTGATCGCCCGGTTGTCGTTGATTATCGCTCCCATCGTCTGCACGTCGAGGCGATGCGGCGCAATCAGACGGTTGGCTGGGTGCGCAAGCGCCTGCGATCCTTTCCATTCGCTTTCGCAGGGCTTGGACATCTGTTGCGCACCCAGGGGAATGCGCAGATCCACGTGGCAGTCGGAAGTGTAGCGATCATCCTCGGTTTTCTGTTCAACATCGAACGCGGCGAATGGCTGGCGCTGGCGCTGACCATCACGCTGGTGCTGGCTGCCGAGGGGGTGAATACTGCCGTCGAGGCGGTTGTCGATCTGGTGACGCCCGGCTTTCATCCGCTTGCTAAAATCGCCAAGGATGTGGCTGCCGGTACCGTGCTGCTGACCGCCATTGGCGCCGTCGTGGTCGGGGTGATCATCTTCCTGCCGCGTCTCTGGACGCTCGCCGCGCCATGGGTGATCGGCGCGCTCTGAGCGGATGCATGAAGATTCTGCTGCTCTCCCCGTATCCGCCATACCCGCCGCGCGGTGGCGGTGCAATGCGCATATACCAGATCATCCGCGGTCTGGCGCAGCGCCATTCCCTGACGTGCCTCACCTTCGTGCCCGATGCTGCGGCAGAACAGGCGCTCGCGCCATTGCGCGACCTGTGCCGGTTGATCACAGTGCGCGGTCCTGCGCCACGCTCGTTGCTCCGGCGCGCGTGGACGACCCTGGCATCGCCGTTCCCCGATATGGCGCTACGGAACGCATCACCTGCCTTCCGCGCCCTCCTCTGCGACCTGGTTGCACGCGAGCACGTTGACATCGTCCAGGCAGAAAGTATCGAGATGGCGTCGTATCTCATCGAACTGGCGCGCAACGCCGGGGCGTCATCGTCGATCGTCCAGCGACCGTTGCTGGCGCTCGATCAGTTCAACGCCGAATATGTGCTTCAGAAGCGCGCAGCAATCACCGATCTGCGCGCTGCATTCACGCTCGCCGACCCGGTGCGTCGCGGCGCAGGCGGCGTCTATTCGTTGATCCAGTGGATCAAACTGGCGCACTACGAACGCCGCATCCTGCAGATATGCGATGCCGTCATTGTCGTTTCAGAAGAGGATCGTAAAGCGCTGGAACGTCTCGGCGGAACGTGTCGTGCAGTCGTGCCGAACGGCGTGGACACCACATTCTTCAGCCGGGAGACGCTCACCGGCGATCATCGGACGCCGCTGTCGTATGCAGCACCGGTGATGGTATTCAGCGGAACGCTCGATTTTCGTCCCAATATCGACGCGATCGTCTGGTTCATCGAAGCAGTCCTGCCCCGCATTCACGCCCGACGCCCCGACGTCCAACTGCTCGTCGTCGGGCGGCGCCCCGCGCCGATCCTGCGCCGCCTCGCCGAACAGGGACGGCTCATTCTGACCGGTGAAGTCAGCGATGTGCGCCCATTCCTGGCTGGCGCTGCGGTCTACATCGTGCCCATGAGGATTGGCGGCGGCATACGCCTGAAAGTGCTCGAAGCATTCGCACTCGAAGCGCCGGTTGTCAGCACAACCCTGGGAGTTGAAGGGATCGCCGGGTTGCGCGACGGCGTCCACTGCCTGCTGGCAGACACGCCGCAGCAGTTCGCCGATGCTGTCGTGCGTCTGCTGGATGATCCGGCGTTAAGGCGAATACTCGGCGCTGCCGGACGGCGACTGGCACGTGCGGAGTACGACTGGAAAGCGATCATTCCCCGCCTGGAAGCGGTCTATCAGCGTTGAAGGTTGAAGGTTGAAGGTTGAAGGTTGAAGGTTGAAGGTTGGGCGTTGAACATTGCCTGGCAAATGCGCGCTCAGCGGAGTGTCACAGGCGTATCGCGGCGAGGACGTGCGCGGTTTAAGAAACGTTATGGACCACACCCACAGATGCCTGCGATGCGGGTTGGTCATAAACTATTATCGCAACGCAGCGCGCAACCTCCTGCACCGGGGACTCTATGTTCTGCGATCAAAGCGAAACACGGAACAAGCGTGGGGCAAAACACGCCAACGCCCAATTCTGCGGGGATGGGCGCCGCTGCAGGCGACGTTTTGAGGTATGGCAGGTCCTTCTGGCGTTGCTGATCCTGGGTGTATGCTACGTACTGACAACGCCCGGTTCCGTCGAACCGCCCCGATCTGACGACCGCACCGCCACCGATCAGGTGCGCGTATTTTTCACCACACCGACGTTACGCTACCCGGACGCCCCCAACCGACGCGCCGCATCGCCGGTGCTGCACGGACTGATCGACGACATCGCCTATGCCCGCACTTCGGTTGACGTGGCTGCCTTCGACCTCGACCTGCCGCAACTGATCGATGCACTGATCCAGGCCAGGCGTCGCGGCGTTGCCGTGCGCGCCGTCATCGACAGCGAAAACCTGGTCGACCCGGCGGTTGCCATGCTCACCGGGCGCCTGCAAGACCGACAGGTTCCGATCACATTCGACCGGCGGGCGCCATTTATGCACAATAAGTTTGTTGTGATCGACGATGCTATTGTATGGACTGGTTCGTGGAATCTGACCGAAAACTGCACATTTCGCAACAACAACAACGCGATACGCATCAAAAGTCGGCAAATCGCTGCCGCTTACCGGCGTGAATTCGATCAGATGCACGCAGGCGCCTTCGGAACCGCTAAACGCAGCGATGTGCTGCGTTCCGCAACACGCATCGACAATGGGATGATCGAAATCTACTTCTCGCCACAAGACAAAGCGCTCCCCTTTATTCTCGAACAGATCGAACAGACCCGCAGCACCCTCATCTTCATGGCATTTTCGTTCACCTCGGCGCCGATCGCAGACGCATTGATCGATGCAGCAGCACGCGGAGTACATGTCGAGGGAGTCATCGAAAAACGCAACGCCGGAGGAACAGGGTCAGTATTCGCACTTTTGCGTGAGCGGGGGATTGACGTTCGAGAAGACGGCAACTGCTACATCATGCACCACAAGGTGATGATCATCGACAACCACACCGTCATCACCGGTTCATACAACTTCACCGACAACGCAGAAAACACGAATGATGAAAACCTGGCAATCATCCGCAGTGCAGCGATTGCCAGGCTTTTTCTCGAAGAATACGCACGTATTGAACATCAGGCCGCAGAGCCGATGCGCTGCAACTAGGTGTTTGATACACTAATCGGGTACTTGCGCGGTCGCCCCGGTCTTCTACGAGGAAGTCCTTCCGATGCCAGGTTTGTAGAAGATGCAACAGAAGCCGACGGTTCGAGCGCCTCTGGAATCAGTTCAACGATTTTGAATGGAATTGTCGATCCGCGCGTGCGGAAGAACAGAATGTCGAACCCCCGGCGTCTTGCGGCAGCACGCAGGCGATTACGGACGGTTGTGCGCCTTTCGTCCGGTTCAAGCTCCACCTCACCATAATCGCCGATGGTATAGTCTTCCAGAAATTGATCGTACTCTGCCGCGATCAGCGCTCTCATGCCTTTACCTTTGTTTTCGAGGACGAGTACCTCTTCCTTTGTGAGTTTGCGAACCTTGGGCATAGCGGCATCCTTTCTATAGTTCTGCCAGACACTGAATGAAAATCCCTGACGGGCAAATGATAAGCAATCAAGGAGAGGATTGAGATCTGATTACTCCTTCAACTATTGTATACCACTTCTTTATTCTACGCAAGCGGATTTTCGGCTCTGTCCACTCAAATAGCATATCTTTCACCTCGTTCCGCGCGATCTCTTGCTTCCAGGATGGCGCAAGACGAGTGTCAAATGTCATTACGCGGTCGAATTGCCCCATAACGCGCATGTGGAGATCAATGCTGTGTCACCCAAATGCGCTACCGCGACCCCGCCAATCTCGAACGTTCCACTACGTCTGGTATAATGCACCGGTACACACTGATACGCCCGGTTGCGCTAATACTGGTTGATCGCAGGGTCAAACACCACTTCGAATCATTTGGAAAGCGAAAGCTGCATGCACTCTTCTGAACTTGCACCGGTCGATCAAGCGCGTTCGCGCAAAACTTTCGTGCTGATGCTGGTTGCCCTGGCATTGCTCGGAATCGCGCTATTGATCGCGGTTCCGACCGCCAGCGACTGGTGGAAAGCCGCGGTGCTGGGCATCGTTGAGGGATTGACCGAGTTTCTCCCGATCTCATCGACAGGTCATCTGCTGATTGTGTCGAACCTGCTGAGTTTCGAGGGGAGCATCGGAGGAACCTTCGAGATTTTCATTCAGCTCGGCGCGGTTCTTGCTGTCGTGGGGTACTATGCGTCCGACCTGCTCCGCCAGGCGCGTATGGCGCCGCGCGATCCGCACACGCGACGATTCTGGATCGCAATCGGTGTCGCATTCCTTCCGGCAGCGATCATCGGACTTGCGCTGCACGGATGGATCAAGGCAGTGCTCTTTTCGCCGGTGGTCATCGGCACAGCCCTGATCGTCGGCGGCATCGTCCTGATCATCGTCGAGCGATTGCCCCGGCGCACTGCGACTGTCCACGATGCCACCCGATTATCACTCCGCCAGGCGCTTGGCATCGGTATCGCCCAGGTCCTGGCGCTGACGCCGGGGGTCTCGCGTTCGGCGGCGTCAATCATCGGCGGAATGGTCGTCGGTCTCGACCGACGGGCAGCGACGACGTTTTCGTTCTACCTGGCGATTCCGACGCTCGGCGCGGCAACGGTCGTCGATCTGCTGACCAGCCTGGAACAGGTGACTCCGGGAGACGTGGGACGGCTCTTCCTGGGGCTGGTGGTCTCACTGATTGTGGCGTGGCTGAGCATTGACTGGTTGCTGCGCTATGTCGCCAATCACAGTTTTGTGGCGTTTGGCATCTATCGTATTATGGCCGGATCGATTGTACTGGCGCTTGTCGCTGCAGGACGATTATAATAGTGTTTTGTTCCAGTATTGTACAGAGAGGAGCGAGCGCAATGTCGCCTGTCTCTCACAACACGCCGTCACGGCGCGTGCAGGTGCGTGAACGCATTCTTGCAGCATTGACCGAAAGCGCAACGCTCGCCGATCACGAGACGCTTGCGCTGCGTATCGATCAACTGCTGGCGGAGGTGTTCGAGGACGAGCCAGCGCTGCAACCGCAACCTGCCCTGATCGATCAGGGAAATGAAGACAGTCGCGTGGTTGTCACCGGTATCGGGGTGGTCACGCCACTCGGCAACGATCTGGAGACGTTCTGGCAGGGGCTGGCGGAAGGACGCAGCGGCGTCGGTCCGATCACACTGTGCGATCCGGGTGATGCCACCACCACGATTGCTGCTGAGGTGCGCAATTTCGACGCGCGCGATTACATGGACGCAAAAGAGGCGCGGCGCGTCTCACGCGGAACACAGTTCGCCATTGCTGCGGCGCGCATGGCGCTCGATGACGCCCGGTTCACGATCGATGACAGCAACCGGTACGATACCGGCGCGTTGATCGCCTGTGGCAGCACGTCGCCGCCTGACACCGAAGCGGCGGCGAAGATTCTCTTCGAGCGTGGCGCGTCACGGATCAGCCCGTTCTACATCACCAGCGCCCTGCCCAACATGCCGTCGTGCCAGGTTGCCATCCACCTCGGATTGATGGGGTACAACACGACCATCGCCACCGCCTGTGCTGCGAGTGCGCAGGCCATCGGCGAAGCTGCCGAAGTCATCCGGCGCGGCGATGCCACGGTGATGCTGGCAGGCGGAACCGAAGCGCCGATCTGCCGCCTGACCCTCGCCAGTTTTGGTGCGATCCGTGCGCTCTCGACGCGCAACCACGACCCGGCGGGGGCATCTCGCCCGTTCGATGCCGAACGTGATGGCTTCGTGCTCGGCGAGGGGGCGGGCGTGCTGGTGCTTGAGTCGCTTGCCCATGCGCGACGACGCGGCGCCCGCATCTATGCCGAGATCATCGGCTATGCGTCAACCTGTGATGCGCACCACGTAACTGCGCCACATCCAAACGGCGATGGCGCAGCGCGCGCAATCGTGCGCGCCATGGCGCGAGCGCGGATCACACCGCAGCAGGTTGATTACATCAATGCTCATGCCACCGGTACGCCGACCGGCGACGTTGCCGAAACGCTGGCGATCAAGACCGCCTTTGGCGAGTATGCCTCCAGCGTACCTATCAGCGCCACCAAGTCGATGATCGGGCACCTGACGAGCGCCGCTGGCGTGGTGGAGGCGGCGGCAACCCTCCTTGCGATGCAGCATCAGTTCATCCCGCCAACAATCAACCTGACGAATCCTGACCCGCAGTGCGACCTTGATTACGTTCCGCAGCACGGGCGGCCCGCCGCCATCCGAATCGCAATGTCGAATTCGTTTGGCTTTGGCGGGATCAACAGCGTCCTGGTGTTGCAGCGAGCGGATTATATCCAGTGAGTCTTCAGGATCAGCGCATAGAGAACAGCGCCGTTGCGCCATTTAGCAGTTCTCACAGAGGTTAAACCTGTTGGACAGGGTTGAACACGCCTCGGACGACCACAATTACCATCGCGCCCCACGCGGCGACCGAAATGATGGAGATTGAGAATTTAATCCGCTATACCGAACGAGCCGTGGGGCTGAAGCCCTCGGCTATGCAAGGCGAAGCCCGCCTGCGCGGGCTACACCGGATTATTTATTCAAAGACCATAATTTCGGTCTACACTCTGCCGGAAGCGGGCGCCTCGTGCGACGCCGCAGATAGGAACGATGTCAACGTATCTGAGAAATGCTGTAATTCATGCGTGCTATGCCGACATCGGCGCAGCCGACAACAGAGCTGTCACACGCTCAACCAGCCTGTCCAGATCGAACGGTTTTTCAACATAATCGATGCAACCAATCGCCTGTGCTGACGAACGCTTGATGAGTGTGGTATAGACGGTCGAACCGAGCACGGGAACCGTCGTAAGTTCAGGAAGGGTGCGTAGTTGTCGTGCCGTTTCCCAAAGGAGTTGACCTGGAAGAGAGAGCGAACAGAGAATCAGATCGGGTCGTCTGACGGAAGCCTGGTCGAATGCGCTGGAAGGGGTCGCTTCGATGACCGCGTACCCGTATGATCGAAGCAATCGAGCCAGAATATCACGGTGCTCCGGTTCATTGTCGATGATCAGAATGGTGGAGCGCACTATCTACATCCTCGCAGATCACAACGTTTCTACAGAGTTATAATCGGCTCGAACAACAAAAAGATACGGATTGTCACACCATGAATGCACAGCCGGAAAACTGGGGCATCATCGGGCACGAATGGGCAGTCGAATTCCTGCGACGCTCGATAGCCGGAAACCGCATTGCGCATGCGTATCTGATTGGCGGTCCGGAGGGAGTGGGGAAAGCGTTGCTGGCGTTACGCCTGGCGCAGGCGCTTAACTGCGAACAGGGGACGCCCGATCCCTGCCTGCGTTGCCGCTCTTGCCAGCGGATCGAACGTGGCAATCACCCGGATGTACGCCTGACCGGGATGGCGATGCAGGCTGCGGGCGCCAAAGCCGACGAAGCTGCCCGCCAGAAAGAGGTCAAGATCGACACGGTGCGCGAATGGCAGCGCGATATGATGCTGAAGCCCTATGAAGGACGGCGGCGCGTTTTTATTCTGCACGATGCCGAAAAGTTGAGCGAGGCGGCGTCGAATGCGATGCTGAAGACGCTGGAAGAGCCGCCGCCGTATGCGACGCTCATTCTGGTAGCGCATACGGCGGGCAGCCTGCTGCCGACGGTGGTTTCACGCTGCCAGTTGCTGCGGTTGCGTCCGTTGCCGCGGGCGCAGGTGGCTGCCGCGCTGCGCCAACAGTGCAATCTTGCCGCCGAAGATGCCGAACTCCTGGCGGCGTGGAGCGGCGGACGGATCGGATGGGCGCTCCGCATGGTTGCAGACCCCAACCAACTGGCAGCGCGCCAGGAACAGTTCAGCGAACTCCTTGCCCTTACCGACCAACCGCTGGCAGCCAGGCTGCGCTGGGCGGAAGAGCGCGCAAAAGCATACCGTGCCGGTGAGCAGGCGGCAGTGTTCGAGATGCTCGACTTGTGGCAGAGCTGGTGGCGTGATGTGTTGTTGACGGCTGCCGGTTGTCCACAGGCGGTCGTCCATATTGACCGCCGTGATGATCTGGCAGCAGTGGCGACTCAGTATGCCCTTCCCGACCTGCATGCCTTTGTTGCGAGCATCAACCTGGCGGCGCAGCGTTTGCGCGATAATGTCAACCCACAACTCGCGCTTGAAGGCGTGCTGCTGTCGATGCCGGAACGTCGGGCAGCGCGATAGACACATAGACACTGGAGTTGTTCTTCCAATGGACCCCTTGTTTTACCAGGCGTTTCTCGCCTTCGATAGCGGCAGGTACGATGAAGCCGGGCGCTTCTACGCACTGGCTTTAGCGAAATATCCGGTCTCCCGGTATGAGCAATACAAACAGGCAGCCCACGGACTGGCGTTCACCTGCTGCTTCCAGAACAAATTCGATCAGGCGCGCGAGATATATACGAATCTGTATCGTGTCGTGCAAGATGCGCACGATCTCCAATGGCAGGCTATCGTTCTGCATCAACAGGGCGTTGTCGAGCGAATGGCGGGCAACTTCTGCGAAGCTCAGACCATGTTTCAGAAAGAATATGATTTTCGTGTATCGCACCTTCCTGACGACTTCGCTGGCTTTGCGGCGAATCTCTATGAACAGGGACATATTCTTCTGAAATTGGGAGATACAGCACAGGCTCTCACCATAATGCACCGTTCGCTGGATATGGCACAGCAGGCAAACGACGCCATGTGTCTGGGATGCGCTTATCGTGGTCTGGGAGAAATTTATGCCGCTCTGGATGAGCATGATCGAGCCAGAACCTGCTTCTCATTGAGTGGACAGGCGTTCGAGCATGCCGGTGATCAGGTTGCAGCGGAAGAAGTTCGGAGGTTTGAAATGGCGCTCGGATGTACGGGCAGAGGCGCTGGCGGCGCTGCCCCCCTACCTGCCGCCGGAGTTGCTGGGCGAGGCGCTGGCGGCAGCACGGGACATCGCGGATGCAGAGGCGCGGGCGAAGGCGCTGGCGGCACTGGGTCCCCATCTGGCTGACTGTCTCGTGCTCGATGATCAATTCCCGCCGACCCTGCGTGTCCTGGCACAAAACGGGCGCCCGGCACTGCTCCGCGATCTTGTAGCGCTGATGCCGTGGCTGACGGCGCTGGCTGAGCGCCGTCAGCCTGCATTGTGGGCGGCGCTGTTCGCTGCTATCATCGAGACAGCGCAGTGCTGGCCATGATGGGGTATAGGGGAAGCCTGCATAACCGTCGGTCTGATCTGGACGTTGGCGGGCGAGACGCCCGCGCTCCCAGGGGATGCCTGATATGGTCTTTATAGAAATAATCCGCTATAGCCCGCGCAGGCGGGCTTCGCCCTGGATAGCCGAGGGCTTTAGCCCGACGGCAAGAGGCGCATACCGGATTTATAGCAGTTCCCACAGAGGTTGAACCAATTGGACAGGGTTGAACACTCCCAGAATCGCGCGACCAACACGGTGACCGAAATGAATTTCGGTCTACGCTCTGCCGGAAACGGGCGCCTCGCACGGCACGGCAGACCCGGACAGGGGTCAACGTATCTGAGAACCGCTATAATTCTCAATCTCTATCTGTTAGATCATCCGCCGGTACAGCGCCTGCTGGCGAGCGATTGCGGCGCGATAGCGGCTGTAATTGTCGGGGTTGGGGACAAAACCAACAGCGCCTGTTGCAGTGTCGCGCTCATCCACTGCCACTCCGAGCGCATCGAGCGCCAGGATTGCCGCGCCTCTGGCGCTGACTTCGGGTTCTGCGGCGATGATGAGCGGTCGCCCAAGTACGTCGGCAATGATCTGCATCCAGGCGGGCGACGCCAGCAGTGCGCCACCTCCGGCGATAAAAGCCGAAGGGGTGACGCCAGCCTGCTCGATCTGCTCCAGAATCAGTGCAAACCGGTACGCGACAGATTCCATGCCAGCGCGCAGGATTTCGAGCGCCGTTACTCCCAACGACAGACCGGTGATCGCAGCTCGAACATCGCCACTCCAGCCAGGGCTGCGTTCGCCCGCCCAAAACGGCAGGATGGTCAACCCGTGACCATCGGGCGGAAGCGCGGACAGCGCCCGATCAAGCACATCCGGGTCTTCATCGATCCGCAGGGTATCCCGCAGCCAGGCAACGACATTGCCGCCCTCACTCGTCGCGCCGCCAAGCAGTGCGCGGTGACGATCAATGCGATAGCACCAGAGACCGGCGGGCACATGCGCTACAGTTGGCAGCGTGATGCGCAATGCTCCGGTGGTGCCAACCGTCAGCGCAGCGCGGGTTGGTCCGCTGCATCCGCTGCCGATACTGGCGGCCGCGCCATCACCAATGGCGGGAAACCACGGCACGTCTGCCAGTTCCGCCCAGCGCGCCGTATGTTCAGGGAGCAGCCCCTGGATAGGAACATCCCGATCCACGAGTGACGCCAGCTGTCCGGGGCGAAGCCCCAGTTCGCCAAGCAATCGCAGATCCCACGACAGGAGCATCCGGTCGAGCAGCCCGGTCCAGGAAGCGACGGAATAACTGATACGCCGTCGTCCGAAGAGGCGCAACTCCAGGTAGTCGCCAAATGTCGCCCAGAATGCAGCCTGGCGGAAGACCGCCGGGCGTGTGCGTCGCAGCCAGGCAAGTTGCGCAGGCCAGTAACTGGTGCGCAGGAGGCACCCGGTGCGCTGATGGATCTCGCGTTCGTCGAGACGCGCTTGCAGTGCGGCTGCGTCCTGCGCGCAGCGCGTCTCGGCATAGGTAAAGACCGGTGTCAGTGGAACGCCGTCACGGTCGAGCGCCACGAGGGTGGGCGCCAGGGTTGTCACGGCAACGCCAGCGATGGCATTCGGCGGAAGAAGATCGACCGACTGCGCAAGCGCACCATCGAGGCACCGCGCCACGGCATCGAACAGTTCCGCCGCATCGATCTCCGCAGCGCCATCGGACGACACGCGCACTGCCAGCGGTTCGCGCGCACCAATGCCGCTTATTCGCCTTCCCCGCGCATCAAACACGAATGCGCGCACCGAAGAGGTGCCAATATCGAGCGAGAGAACGAACGGTAGCGCAGCGTCTTTCGATGTCATAAGCACAACGGTTGCGAGATAACTCACCCCAGCGTCAGGAACGCGAGAGCGATCACCAGTGCGGCAACTGCCAGACCGGCGATAACCTGACCCGGCGTGTGGTTGCGGGTGCGCACCCGCGCCCAGGCGACAGCCGCGGCGCACACCCAGCACACGATTCCCAAAATGTTCGAGTACATGAGCGCCAGGGTGGCGAGTGCGCCGATTGCCGCCCCGTGCATACTGATCTTCCACGTCAGATTGATCAGACCGCAGATGACGCCGATGCCAAGCATGCCAACCGTCAGCGCCAGAAAAGGACGCGGCGCGCCAAACGTCAACAGCAGCCCGATCGTCAGCAGCACGGATACGATGCCGAAAAGGTACAATTCGTTGCGCTCGTGTCGCACCGACACATCGGCATCGCTGAACCCGCCCTGGCGCAAACGCACCAGGTAGTACAGCAATGATGGTACCGTCTGGACAGCGATAATACCGCCAGCCCATGCCAGACCAGACTCGTGCAGGATATGAAAACCGACCAGAACGTAGGCGGCAATCGTGACGAAGACCGGATTGAAGATCTGCGACAACAATCTGGCAAGTGTGAGACTACGGCTCTCCATCTCGTCGGAGTCGAGCGCTTCGCCGGAGAGCTCCGGTTGTTGCCTCATGCGATGCTCCCGTTGACAACGTATGATAGTGTTCGATAATCTGTCGGGCAGACGCTTCCCAACGAAACCGTCGCACCTGTTCCAGACCCGCCTGACGCAACCGATCCCGCAGCGCCACGTCTTTCAACAGGCGGATCATCCCCTCCGAAAGCGCCTCCACATCATCGGCGCGCGCCAGGAGAGCGGCATTGCCCACCACCTCCGGGAGACTCGAATTGTCAGATGTCACCACCGGCGTACCGCACGCCAGCGCTTCGAGCGGTGGTAAGCCGAACCCCTCGTACAGTGAGGGATACACGAATACCTGTGCAAGATTATACACTACCGGCAGGTCAGAATCCGCCACAAAATCGAGCAGTTGGACACGATCATGTAAATTCAACCGGTCAATGGCCGCGAACACCGGTTGATACATCCATCCACGGCGACCGGCGAGTACCAGGAAGAGGTCCTCCCCGCCCGTCGTCGGGTCGATGCGGGCAAACGCTTCCAGCAACCGCACGAGGTTCTTCCGCGGTTCGATGGTGCCTACAAACAGAATGAAACGGCGTGGCAGGTTCAACCGACACCGCACCGGTTCGCATACGTCCGGCGGCAACGGGCGGAAACGCGCATCGACCCCTGGATAGACCACCGTCACACGGTCGAGGGCGATGTTCAACAGTCGATGCAGATCGCGCCTGGTCGACTCCGAATCGGCAATAATGATACTGGCTTGCTTCAAGGCGCGCGGCACGGCATCGCGCAGATAAGCGGCGACTCCCGGAACTGCGCACTCGGGATGCACCATGTACGAGAGATCGTGGATGGTGACGAGGGTGCGAGCGCGGGTTGGCGGCGGCACGAAATCAGGCGCGTGCAGAATATCGAGCGGACCGGTCAGCCATTCGATCGGCAGCGGAATGCGCAACCGATGCCAGATCTGCGTCAGGCGACGCGGCGGCAGCGGGATCGGGACGGCGCGGGTATGCGGATGTGAGGCGCAGAGGCGATGCACCTCAGGCAGATAGGGCGGAGAATCAGCGCCTGGAAAGCCAGCGGCGTAGAACAGCGTGAAGCGAAGATCAGGACTCTGAGCAAGAACGGCGCCGATCAGTTCGCGTGTGTACCGCCCAATGCCGGCCCCCTGCCAGACGCCAGCCGTAAAATCGATACCGACATGCATGAACTACTGGCTCGCTGTTACCGACGCTTGCTGACCACGTACAGGACAAACCCGATCACCACAATACTCCAGAAATTGATGACCCGGTCGAGGATGGTCACCGCACCGCCCAGACTCGTCCCAACCTTGAAGAACGTCAGCACGCCGGTGATCACCGTTTCGACCACGCCCAGACCAGCCGGAGTAAATGGAATGGCGGTCAACAGCGACGATGCCAGCGCGACGAAGATGATCGCCGACAACGGCAACGCCAGCCCCTCGTGGCTGAGCGCCTGAATCACGAAATAGAGTCGCATCCCTTCCAGCAGCCAGACAGCGGAGGTCAGCACAATCAACCGCGGCAGAATGCCCGGACGGAATGAGCGCAGCGCGGCATGCTCAAAGTTGCCGTAGACCCCGATCAGGCGTTTGGGAATGAATCGCCGGATGACCGGACTCAACCAGCGCATGCCAGCCAGACCGCTGACGATCGCCACCACGAGCAGCGCGCCGAACCCGAAGACAATGCGCGTGCTTTCCGGCATCTGTGCGCCGAACGTGAACCACGCCGACAGCACCAGCAAGCCGAACAGACCCAGCATATCCAGCAGACGCTCGGCGAAAATGGTGCCGAATGTCGCAGAGAAGGACACCCGTCCATTCTGCTTGAGCAGATAGCCGCGGTAGGCGTCGCCAAGTTTGGCAGGCACCACGCAGTTGGCAAACCACGAGAGGTAGATATATTCCATCAGCGCCGGCAGTGACGCCCAACTCTTCCGTCCCTCATTCACCGGCACATGTGCATTTTCCAGCAACATGCGCCAGCGCAGCGCGCGAAGTGGAAACGTCAGATAAAAGATACCGAAGCCAGCCAGGAGCAGCCATCCATTCGCGCCGCGGATGTACTGCCAGGTCTGTTGCACATCGATGTCAAAGCCGCGCACCGCAAAGACAACAATGGCAATCGCAAGCGCAAATGAAATCAGCGTGCGCGGGCTGCGCAACGCCTTCGCCAGAGAGAACCCCTGGCGCTCGACTTCCTGAATCTCCGGCGTTTCCGGCAACACAGCAGGATGCTCGGCGCCTGCATCGCCGATTCGTTCGTTGATCATCGGTGAACCATCCTCTCGCGGATCTCGTGAGATGCTCATATATTCCGGGCGCTCATACGCCATATTCACCCCGGTACCACTCCCAAAACCGCGCCAGCCCTTCCTCAAGCGACGTGCGTGGCTGAAAACCGAGCATCTGCGTCGCTTTGTCGATCCGTGCAAACGTCACCGGCGGATCTGCCGCCGGCAGTGGTTGTGCAACAATCCCGGCGCGCAATCCGGTGACCTCTTCCAGGGTGCGCACGAAATCGATCAACTGCACCGGACTCGAATGCCCCAGATTGAATATCTCGAATGCAGCGTCCATATCGAGCGCTGCAATGACCCCTGCCACAATGTCGGCAATGTAGGTCCAATCGCGATAGACCCCGATGCCGCCGTTGAAGAGGGTGATCGCCTTCCCGGCAACCATCGCATCGACAAACAGGTGCGGCGTCATATCCGGGCGCCCGCGCGGACCGTAGACGGTGAAGAACCGCACGATGCGGATCGGAATGCCGTGGCGCCGGTGCGCTGTGTATGCCAGCACTTCCGCCGCCTTCTTGGTGGCGGCATAGAACGACAACGGGCGGTCGGTCGGCGACTCTTCCGACCATGGCGTCGGCGATAGACCGTAGACCGAGGATGTCGATGCCAGCACCAGACCATCAACCTGATAGCGCGCTGCCGTCTCCAGCACGATCAGCGTCCCACGCACATTGACATCTTCGTAGAGCGCAGGATTCTGCATCGAGGGGCGCGGACCCGCCATCGCGCCAATATGCGCCACACGTTGCGGTCGGTAGTGCGCAAAGATACGATCCATCGCGTCTGCATCGCGGAAATCCGCTTCGACCAGCGTATAGCCGGGGTTCGTCAGCGCGCGGGCGATATTGCGCCGCTTTCGCGCCGGATCGTAATAGTCGTTAAAGTTGTCGATGCACACCACCTGATCGCCACGCGCCAGCAGCGCATCGCTCAGATGGCTGCCGATGAAGCCGGCGCCGCCTGTAATGAGGTATCGCATATCGATGGTTGAAAGCGTGCTGGACGTTGCGCAATCGCGCCCATGATCGCCCACATCACCGCCAGTTGAATGCCAAAATTGAGCACGTGCAGATTCTCAAACAGGTTATGCCCTGCGACTGCTGCGATGATACCACATCCACCTACCGCTGTGCTACGCAAAACAGGATCGGTTACGCGTCGAAGCGCGCAGACTGTCTGCTGCACCACCACGCCGATGAGTAACAGATACGCCAGCAGACCGATCATCCCGGCTTCCGCCGCCATGTGCAGGTAGTAGTTGTGGGCATGCCCACGCCCGGCATACCATGCACCAACTGCAAACGACGGATAGGCAACGGCGTAATTGCCCGGTCCCACACCCAGCAGCGGCGCAGCGCGCACCATTTCCCAACCCGCCTGAAGATGCGCCATGCGCTCGACGACGGCGAAGTTCGCCGGGGTAACGGCGACAGTTGCAGCGTCGAACCATGCCAGGCTCTGCCAGATGCTGACCAGACGCGCGGTCAATGCTTCGGGAAGAGCGCCCGTCGCCACTGCCGCCACGCCCGCCGTTATCAACCCCAAGACCGCCGGTACCGCGCGCCTTCCCAGGCTCAACGCCATCGCCAGCGCTCCGATTGCCGCACCGATCCAGGCGCCGCGCGAGAACGATGCAATCAGCGCCGCCAGCACGACACCACTCGCCCCCCATAACGCAACCGTCGGCAACCAGACCCCGGCGGCAGTCAGACGCTGCAACGCGCGCATCCGCCAGGCGTGTGCAACACCAGCAACCGCCAGCGCAAGCGCCAGGGGCCACGCCATGTTCAGGTATCCCGCAAACGAGTTCGGTTGCCCGATTGTGCCATATGCACGCACATACGGCAGATCAGGCGCGATACGAAAGGTCGGCGGACCATCGCCTGTGACAAACTGAACCAGTCCAATACCGGCGCATACGGCAGGCGCCGTAACCAGGCAGACCAGCAGGTAGATGATGTGCCAGCGTCGTGTTATCGTACTTGCCGCCACCATCCAGACACTCGCCGCAACCACCCAGCGCAGCGTCTCGCGCAGGGCTTCTGTGCGCGAATACGGCGTTGCTCCGGCGGACAGCAGCAGAGCACAGAATAGCGCTCCCCATGCTGCCACCATCCCAAACGGCAACGCTCCCTGCTCAGCCTGCGCCAGTGTGTGAACCAGCCCACTTCCGATCATCAGCAGCACCGCTGCCTGGGTGACCGAAAGACCACCCGGCAGCGCCACCAGGTCCTGCACCGGCACCGACAGCACCGCCATGCCAACAGCCAGAACGGGATGCACCAGCGCCAGAACGACGACCAGTCCCGTTCCTGCCACCAGCGCAAGATCATCGAAAGGAACGAGCGCCAGCGCTATCCCCAGCGCTGCGGCAACGAGCCAGAGAACGGCAGTTCGCGGTGGAACGCGAACCTTCCTGAACAAAATCAGTACGTCACCCGTCAAAGCATCACCCGGTGATCATCGATGTGACCATCGCACGCATCGTTTCAGGGTATTTCCCCACGTTTGCGCAACTCTTCCCGAAACCAGGGAATAGTGCGGCGCAATCCTTCTTCGAGGCTGATCTGCGGCTCCCAACCGAGAATCCTGCGCGCCTTGGAGATATCCGGTTGGCGCACCTGCGGATCATCCTGGGTGCGCAGATCTTTGTACACCACACCGGCTGTGTTGCCGGTGAGTGTGTTGACCAGTTCGGCAAACGCCTTGATCGTGAACTCGCCGGGATTCCCGATATTGACCGGTTCGACCTCATCGGAGAAGAGCAGGCGATAGACCCCTTCAACCAGATCATCGACATACTGAAACGAGCGGGTTTGTGAACCATCGCCATAAATCGTCAGCGGTTCGCCGCGCAGCGCCTGCTGGATAAAATTCGGCACCACCCGCCCGTCGCGGAGTCGCATACGCGGACCATACGTGTTGAAGATACGCACAATGCGCGTCTCGACGCCGTGGTAGCGATGGTATGCCATCGTCATCGCTTCGGCGAACCGTTTGGCTTCGTCGTAGACGCCGCGCGGACCGATGGGATTGACATGCCCGTAGTAACTTTCGGGCTGCGGATGAATCTGCGGGTCACCGTACACCTCCGATGTGGACGCCAGGAGGAAGCGCGCCTTTTTATCCTTCGCCAGACCCAACGCCTTGTGCGTTCCCAGCGCGCCGACCTTCAACGTCTGAATGGGCAATTCCAGATAATCGACCGGCGATGCTGGCGATGCAAAGTGCAAGATGGCGTCGAGCGGACCTTCGACGAAAATATAGTTCGTCACGTCATGCTTGATGAAACTGAAGCGCGGATGACCGGCGAGATGGGCGATGTTGTCGGTGCTGCCGGTTATCAGGTTGTCCATTGCAACGACAGTGTGACCTTCAGCAAGGAACCGGTCGCACAGATGTGATCCGAGAAAACCTGCACCGCCGGTGATCAGGATACGCATGGGCATACAACCTCTTCATTATTCATCTCTGGCATGGTACTGCCATCTGGTGAAACTTCCGTGATCCGGTCGGTGTTGACCGTGAACAAGCCGTTATATATGCGCCTGCAACGCCTGACCTTCAACCTTCCCGCCGCTGATCTCAATATGCCCCGCGCCCGGAGATAACCACGGGGATCGTTTGCAGCAGAATACGCAGATCCATGCCGGGGGTCCAGTTTTCGGTGTAGAAAATATCGAGGCGCACCGTTTCGTCGAATGAAATATCGCTGCGCCCCAACACCTGCGACAGACCGGTCAATCCAGGCACAACCGTCAGGCGGCGATAGTGCCAGTCTTCGTACTGTGCAACTTCCTCCGGAGTTGCCGGACGTGGACCAACCCAACTCATATCGCCGCGCAGGATGTTCCACAGTTGCGGCAGTTCGTCCAGACTATAACGCCGCAAAAACCGCCCGACGCGGGTCATCCGCGGGTCGTTGCGGATTTTGAAGAGCGGACCATCGGCTTCGTTCAGGGCAGCCAGTTCAGCCTTCCGTTCCTCTGCATCGACCACCATCGTGCGGAACTTGTAACAGATGAAGGGGCGCCCATCACGCCCGATCCGGCGCTGCCGGAAAATCGCCGGTCCTGGCGAGTCGAGCCGCACAATGATCGCCAGCATCACGCCCAGCGGGAACACGATGGGCAACGCCAGCAATGTCAGCGCCAGGTCCATCGTCCGTTTGACGACCAGGTTCCAGCCACGCAGCGAGACTTCTTTCAAGCCGATCAACGGAATGCCGCTCAGGTTGCCGATATCGATCCGGTCAAAACTCAACTGGTACAGATCGGGCACAACCCGGAACTCGACGCCCGCATAGCGACATATGTCGACCAGTTCCGGCAGGCGATGATGTTCCCAGAACGGGAGCGCCAGGATTACCAGATCGATATCGCCACCGCGCAGACATACGTCAAGATCGCTGATCGGACCAAGGCGCCGAAAGTGAACCGTGCGACGGTTGAGCGGTGTCTCACGATCATCGAGAAAGCCCACGAGCGCATACCCCAGATCGGGTTGCGCCACCAGGCTTTCCATCACCTCACGCCCCAGACCGGTGTTGCCGACGACCAGCACCCGTTCACGGTCGATGCCGCGTACCCAGCGCCAGCGGCGCAGACCGATCAGCACTGCGCGCCCGCCGACCAGCAGTGTGCTGATCGACACCAGCGCAAAAGCAAAGATCAGGCGCGAGTAGAACTCCGATGGCTTATAGAGAAAGACAACTACAATCAGAATCGCAATGCCGGTCGTCGTCGATCCGACGATGATGCTGGCATGGTCGAGCACTCCGGCGGTACGCGGCATGCGGTACAGCCCCCGCATGGCGAACTGAACGATCAGCAACGCGGTCAGGAGGATGGCGAAGGGAGCGAATGCGCTGAGCGGCACAAAGTTTTGCGCCTGAACTTCGCGCACCAGCTGGTCGAATGGCGGGGGCCAGTCGATGACATAGCGCATCCAGTACGCAAGAGCAAACCCAAGCAAGATAAGGCAGGTATCGACTATTGCCATCAGCACGCCTGAAGGCGCGATCCGGCGACGACGGATCGGGAGCGGAGGGTGAGCGACGGATGGAGTTGTCGTCGCTTCTGTTGATTTGTTCACCGTCGGCTCCTTGTGAACGACGCGGTTCATCCGATCACAATTGGCGCTTCGTGACACTCCGGGTCATCTGACGCCCGGCATCAGGTAGGTTATTTCGCCATCTTCCCACTCGAACGCTGCTTTTTCGATATACACCGTATCTCCATTCTGAATGCCGGCTTCCTGCAACGCAGCGCTGATGCCACTGGCTTCGAGCACGCGCTGAATGCGCATGATCGCATCCGGTTGGGCAAAGTTGGTCATCGAAATCAGGCGCTCGATCTTGCGCCCCCGCACACGCCAGCCATCGGAGGTGCGCTCAATCGTGTACTGGCGCTCATCGACGTCGGGCACGGGCCAGGTCAGGGTCTCATCGCGCGGTACGCGGTGGGGCGCTGGCATTTCTTTCAGGCGCCCGGCGACGCGCTGCAACAGAGCGTCCACACCTTCGCGCGTTGCCGCTGAAATGACGAATACGTCATGGTCGGGCAGCGGAAGAGCATGGCGCAGACGGCTCAGGTTCGCCTGCGCTTCCGGCAGGTCAGCCTTGTTCAGGGCGACGATTTGTGGGCGCTGCGCCAGTTCGGGCTGATAGAGGCGCAGTTCTTCATTAATCGCGTGGAAGTCGCCGACCGGATCACGCCCATCGACGCCGGCCGCATCGATAATGTGGATGAGCAGGCGCGTGCGCTCAATGTGGCGGAGAAAACTGAACCCTAACCCGACGCCGCGATGCGCGCCTTCGATCAGACCCGGAATGTCGGCAACCACGAATGAGTAGTCTCCAACCTCGACAACCCCCAGGTTCGGCTGCAAGGTTGTGAACGGGTATGGCGCAATTTTGGGGCGCGCCGCGCTGATCACCGACAAGAGCGTCGATTTGCCCGCATTCGGAAACCCCACCAACCCGACATCCGCCAGGAGTTTGAGTTCCAGTTCAATCTCGCGGCGCTCACCCGGTTCGCCAAGTTCGGCGATGCGCGGCACCTGATAACTCGATGTGGCAAAGTGAACATTCCCCAGACCGCCGCGCCCGCCGCGTGCAGCGAGCAACTGGAGACCGGGAGCATCAAGATCGACGGTGTACGTCTCGCCATCGATGATCGTGCGCGCTACCGTACCGACCGGCACACGGATGAAAACATCGCGCCCGTTGCGCCCGTGTTTGCGTGATCGTCCACCATTGCCGCCGCGTTCCGCCACGAAGCGCGTGCGTTCACGGAACGGCAAAAGCGTATTGAGACCTGGATCGGCGACCAGATAGATGTGCCCGCCCCGCCCGCCGTCACCGCCATCCGGACCGCCGCGCGGCACATACTTTTCACGGCGAAAGGTTGCAGCGCCATCACCGCCATCGCCAGCCTGCACGAAGATTCGCGCATAATCGTAAAAATCGCCTGCCATAGATCGTACCAACACAACGACGCCAGCCACAGAGCGAAATCATCACACTGCGGCTGGCGCCGGCCTGTCTGCGCGCGGGCCGCATCTATCGCGCAGCGCCACCATCACAGCAACGACGCTTTAGACGTTCGTTTCGACTTTTTTATCGGTCGACTCAGCCGGTTCGCTCTTGCTGGCGGGAACGTCATCGTCGCGAACCGCCTTGCGGAATGCCTTGATGCTGCCTCCCAATGCACTGGCGACGCCGGTGATGCGCGAGGCGCCAAACAGCAACAGGACAATGATCAAAATGATAAGCAGTTCGCCCATTCCAAGCTGTGGCATGACAAGTCTCCTTCGTCCACGTGTCGCGCGTATGCGCGATAGATGCCATATTCTGCCGCAAAAAATCTGTGCTTTCAGCATTATACTACACTGGCAGGGAGTGTCAAACCCGGCAGCAGCGCTCACCTCTGGCGAACCGTCGCCGACAGGCGTATAATGCAGCATGCACATTGTGGCATTGAAGCAGCAGACGATATGACGCCCACCATTGTCGCCAGACTGGCAAGCCCTGAGTTTCTCGCCGATCCGTATCCTGTGTACCGGCAGTTGATCGAGCAGACGCCGGTGTTCTGGTTGCCGCACGCGAATGCACCAGGCGGGATGTGGTGCATTGCGCGGTACGACGACATCGCTTTTGTGCTCAGAGAAGCGCCGATATTCAAAGACACCAGCCGCATTGCGCCGCCGGACACATTGACGCCGCTGGACCGGGCAATGCTTCAACGCGACCCTCCCGATCACACGCGCCTGCGGCGACTGGCAAGCCATGCGTTCACGCCACGTCGGGTACACGATCTGATGCCGCGCATCGAGCAGATCAGTCTGGACCTGATCGAACGCATCGGCGCAC
Source organism: Roseiflexus sp. RS-1 (assembly GCF_000016665.1). Classification (NCBI taxonomy): domain Bacteria; kingdom Bacillati; phylum Chloroflexota; class Chloroflexia; order Chloroflexales; family Roseiflexaceae; genus Roseiflexus; species Roseiflexus sp. RS-1. Next base: position 4,471,951 of record NC_009523.1, on the reverse strand, counting down.
GCGGCGAGGCAGATTTCATCGCCGATTACGCCCGCTGCCGATCATCGTTATCGCCGAACTGCTCGGCGTGCCATTCGAGGATCACGAACAGTTCAGCACATGGTCGGATCAGATTATGGCGGGGAGCGACTCGGTGCTTGGCGGTGAAGAAGCAGCCCGTCAATCACACCAGGCGATGGCGTCGCTGGTCGATTATTTTACGACGCTGATCCGGCAGCGCCGGCACTCCCCACGCGACGATCTGATCAGTGCGCTGATCGCCGCGCACGACGCTGGTGATAGCCTGAGCGAAGATGAACTGCTGGGAATGTGCGTCCTGCTCCTGATCGCCGGGCACGAAACAACCGTCAACCTGATCGGCAACGGTCTGCTTACCCTGCTGCGCCACCCCGATCAACTGAACCTGCTCCGCCGACAATCAGAGTATCTGACATCAGCAATTGAGGAAATGCTGCGCTACGAAAGCCCGGTGCAGCGCTCGACGCCCCGTTTTGCAGCGGAACCCTTCGTCATCGGCGGAGAACAGATCGAAGCCGGGCAGCAGATCAGTCTGATGTTCGGCGCGGCTAACCGCGATCCGGCGCATTTTTCCGATCCGGATCGTTTCGATATCACCCGCCAGCCGAATCCGCACCTGGGGTTCGGGATGGGCATCCACTACTGTCTTGGCGCTCCGCTGGCGCGCATCGAAGCGCGCGTCGCGTTTACGCACATCCTTGAGCGCCTGCCAGCGATCCGGCTGGCAACCGACACGCCGGCATGGAAACCGGTTACCTGGCTGCGCGGGTTGAAAAGCCTGCCGGTGCTCGTCTGAGTCACCCCTCGGAGCGTTTGCTGCGTCCCCACAGAAAGTGCGCCATCCGCCGCGACAGCACGATCCGACGGTCGGCGCGCTGCACCACCAGTCCATCGCAGGCGTCGGGACGACGCACGAGCGGGACGCCGGGGCGCAGTCCGCGCGTCCAGAGAAACTGAAGCGCGCAACTGTCTTCGCCTGCCTCTTCGTCGATACGCGTTACCACGAACCAGGCGTTGATCGGCGCTGTGACGAGCACACACTCGTCAGGCGATACGTCGCTGCGTCCCGGAACCGGATTACCGTAAGGGCAGGTGGTCGCATCAGCAGTCAGCGCCTCGATCCGCGCCTCCATCACCGCTGAAAGGAGAGGTTCGAGGTGTTTCGCCTCGCGGTACACCTCGTGCCACGGAACCTTGAGCGTATCGAAGAGAAAGCGTTCGAGAAGACGACGGCGGCGAAGGATGCGCATACCGGCCACGTGTCCCTCATCGGTCAAACCGATCATACCGGTGTCATCGCAGGTGATCAGACGCTTCTGTTCCAGGCGACGCAGGGCGAGAACGAGCGACGGTGGAGCGAACTGCTTCCGCATCCGGTTGATCACATGCGTGGTCATCACCGGCTCGCGCCGTTCACTCAACCCGGCGATCACCTCCAGACAGGCGCGTTCAATCCCGGCTACTTCATCGCCGTCAGTCCGGTCGGCGCCCGTCAGATACACGATGCGCGATGTCATGCACTACCCTTCAAGCATCCGTTCGATCCGCGCGCGCATTGCGGCATCGGCATGCCCGCCTTCACGCGTGCCGATGCACAGACAATACACACCGCTCCCTGCATCGCAGTGCACCTCAATCCAATATGTTCCGGCGGAAGGCAGGGGCGGCACATAACTCTGGATCAGACGATAGGTGCGCCCGGCAATCGTCAGCGGCGTGAAATGCGTTGTTGGAAACAGCCGACCTGATGGCAGACCCGGACCGACAAGCGCAAAACGCGCCATGAAACCGGACTGACAGTCGCGCGATGGAATGAGCAGCATAACGCGCACGCCGATCGCATCGGGAACGGTGAACGTGTAATAGGCGACCGGCGCTGCCGGGCTGAGCCGCCCGTAGATTGCCTGCGCTATCGTCGGGTCGGCGATGACGAAGGGAGCGGAAGGATCGTGGGCGCCGTCTTCATTGGCGATGCCGAGGTGCAACCGCGCCAACGCCATCCATCCGGCAATCAGCGTTAGAATACGCAGCATCATGCTTATGAGACCAGACGCCATACATCGTAGAGAAAAGAGCCGACAATGATCGCCAGGATGGCCGCTGAAAGCGGCAACATATCAAAGCGGTGCGGGTGGCGTGTCTGCCACAGATAGCGCAACCCCGAAATCAGCAACCATAACGCCACCAGGTCCAGCGCCATCGCAATGATCAGCGAGAAACCGCTGGCGAGACCGATAAGCGGCAGCACGACGGGCAGAATGAGATACTGCAAGGTGCACCGCACCCCGGAAATGACGAGCGCCAGACCGATCGTGCGCCCTTCCTTCGCTTCTTCCGGCATTACCTCTTCATCGGCTGGGGGCGGCGGCGTTACGAACAACACCCGCGCCATCACACGATCGACAGCATCAGCCAATGCCATTGCGTTTTCCTCCTCCAGGCCCCGGCACAGGCAAATATGTAAACAACGACATCATAGTGTGCGTGGATTGATTATAGCATGTCACCGGTCGCAGGACGCTTCAGGCACGATGGCTGCGGGAACGCACGCGATCATGCACGTATGCCGCCCCACTGATCACGATCAGCAGCGCACCCAACGGCAGTTCTCCGATCAGACCGGGGGATGGCAGCAGCGCCGTCACCCCGCGCGCAGCAAGGTCGATCCCGACGACCAGCAGCGCACCCCACAATCCTGCCAGAACGATGCGACGGACGGGCGATCCGTCGGAAGCCTGCGCCCGGCGCGCCGCCGTGCTCCCGATCCATCCGAGCGCACCGGCAGCAACGGTTGCCGCCGCAGTCGCCACAGTTGCACTCACGTATCGGCGCCAGCGGTGCGCTGATGGACGATACTCCGCCGCAACCACCAGCAACACGCCGGTCAGTAGAATGGGCCAGGCAGTGTTCCAGGCCTGCCAGTCGCGCTGCTCCAGGCTGCCAAGACACCAGCGCACCCATGTGGCAATCCGCACCTCGCCGATCAGCAACCCAAATGCGCATACCGGTGCAACCAGCGCCACGACGAAGCCAATGATCCGGCGCTGCCGCCAGCGCTGCGTTGCAGCATACAATGCGACACCTGCGCCGCACCCGACCAGCGCTCCCATCACACTCCACCACGGACTTCCGGTAGAGACGGTCAGCGCTATGACAGCGCCGAGCGCACCCAGCGGCATCATTCCGCTCCATCCCGGATCCGGCGCTGCTCCCTGCTCATGCGGTGCAAGCAGCAGCGCCGCCATCGCCGTGAGTGCGCCCGCACAGCATGCCAGCAGCACCCTGGGCAGGCGAACGTTGAACACAATCGCCGCAGCAACCGGATCGGCGTCAGGCATCGTGAGCGCGGTAAGGAAGCGGGCTGGCGTCAGCGCGACCGAACCAAGCGCAAGACTCATCGTCATCATGACGAGCAGCGCCCCCAGACTCACGATCAGATGCCACGAGAGCGTACTGCCCGACCATCGAAGCAAACGTGTCATTCCTCACCTGTGCGCCACACTCACACATCGTCCTCGCCTGATGTCTATCCGTGCGCCCGAAACGGCTTGCCCCGCGGTTCGGGTATCAGATCGGGACGACTGGTGTCGAGAATAATTTCGTGTAACTCAAGTTTACTGGGAGCGCTGAACGTCTCCGGCGGGAGACTGCTCGAACGGGCATGCCCCAGGCGGAACTCGTCGGAACGCACCCAGTTCTCAAAATGCGCCCGACTCTCCCAGACGGTCAAAACGATATATGGGTCACCGGGATTGACCGGGCGCAGCAACTGGTTGCTGACGAAACCAGGCATTCTATCGACCAGACCGGCGCGATTGCGGAAGTTCTCCTCGAACAGATCAGCGTATTCGGGGTTGACGAAGATACGATTGGCAGTTGTGATCATACGAACTTCTCCTGATAGCCGATATTCCGCCGCCGCCCAACCACTTTTGGGGCGCGACGCGACCTGTCCAAAAGCCTGAGGGTGTCAATGCAACCATACCACAGCGCAGCATACCATGCCATCCAGGTCCACTGGTCGGCAGTGACGGACGGAGGTTCGGTTGCAACATCTGGTGCTGCATCGGCTGTTCCCGATGCAGGTCTGTTTCCCGGTGAGCCTCCATTCAGATCGCGCTTCAACGAACGCAACCGCGAACTGACCTGCATCAGATAGACGGCGATAGTCACCCACACCAGCAGCACGGTTGCCATCGAAATGTAGATTGCGGATGTACTCTCACTCATGCCAGCGCCACCTTTCGCTGCGCTATCTGCACTTCGAGACTCAACACCTGCGAACGAACCAGGAACATCCAGATAAAGAGCAGGGTGAAGCCGATATTGGCAGCCAGGAATACCCAGAGCGTGCGCTGGTTCTCCAGCAGGCCGCTGCCGGGCGCTTCCATGTTGATGCGCGCCTCCCCGCGCTCCAGATCAACCGCTTCGAGCGCCAGCGTGAAGCGTTGACCGGGGAAGGTCGGTCGGTCGGTGTAACTGCGCGTGGTCAGATCATAACCGGGCAGCAGAACCGCTTCGCTCTCCAGACCAGGCGTGCTGACTTTGACCTGCGCAACAACAGTATCGCCCTGCTGTTCCAAACCCAGCAACTGCACCTTCTGATCACCGAGCAACCCGACATGCCCGATCTTCAACGTAATCCCCTCACAGTCGCTCCCCTTGATGAAGGCGCAGTTGGGATGCAGTGTGCTTTCCGCCATACGCGGCGCGACGAACATCAGAAACGGCATAGTGACGAACGCAAACAGACTGTAGACTGCCGCCATCCGGCGCCTTCGCTCAGGGTCGTCGATGGCGCTGCGCAACGCGAAGAGCGCCGCATAGATCAGCAACAGCACCAGGATCGTCACCTGTCGCGGATCCCAGTTCCAGAATACTCCCCAGGCGACCTGCGAGAAGACCATGCCGGTCAGCGTTGCCAGCAGGGTGAAGATCAACCCGCCTTCAGCGGCAGCGGTCGCCTTCGCATCATCGGTCAGTCGTCGGCGACGGAGATAGAGTGCACTGTAGACTGCCGATATGGTGAAAGCAATAACCGCAACCCAGGCAGTGGGAACATGAACGATCACGATACGCCCCGCGTCGCCAAGCCCCTGGTAGGGCGGGATGATGACAAACGTCGCAATCGTGACGCCTGCCAGCCATACCCCAACGAGCAGTCTGCTGATCGAGCCGAGTCGCTGAGCCATAAGCCTCGTTCCTTTCCGTGATGACTAATTCAAGTTGCCTTCCAGTGGCAAAGTTATTGGTGTCAGAGAAAGCTTCTGACTTGCTTCACGACACAGTTGCACAAATATGAGCAGTTCCTGGGGCATAAAACGGAGAACCACACTATCGAACGCCAGGAGCAGCGCGCCGTACTGCGGGTCGATCCAGATGCTGCGTTCGGCGCCGGCATGCGCCACACAACCGGCAGTCGCCGAACTATGCTGCGTGGCAGCCTCAACGAGACCGTGCAGCAAACCGAAGGCATCCTGATGCAGCGCCATCGCAAACGGTCCAAAGTCGAGCTGCAACCGTCCATCGCTCAGGAGCAGAATGTACCAGTTCCGCCCATTTTGAGCCAGAACACGATAGGGCGCCATACGAAAATTCATCGGACGCTCCCGGATATCATCCCCATCCATACTGTCGCCTCGCACGCAGGATCAGTGCCAGAAAAAATGGTCCACCGGCACATGCGGTTATCAATCCCACCGGAACCTCGGCTGGCGCCGCCATAGTGCGTGCAACGAGATCCGCCAGCACCAGCAGGCTGGCGCCGCCAAGCGCACAGGCGGGCAAAAGCAGTCGATGGTCAGGACCGGCGATCAGGCGCACAATGTGCGGTACGATCAGACCGATGAAGCCAATAGGACCGACAAGCGCCACGGCAGTCCCGGTCGCAAGCGCGGATAGCAGAATGGCAGCCCGCTTGACCTGCTCGACCTCGATACCCAGATGGCGCGCTTCCGTTTCGCCAAGCGCAAACAGGTTGAGCGCCCGCCCCAATCGCGGCGCCAGCGCCAGGGAAACGGCGATCCAGGGCGCAGCGACGAGCACCGTTTCCCAGAGCGCGCCGCCCAACCCGCCCATCGTCCAGAAGACGATTGATCGCAGTTGCGCATCGTCTGCCAGGTACGTCAGCAATCCGGTTGCAGCGCCAGCCATCGCGTTGAGCGCCAGACCAACCAGCAGGAGAGTTGCCACGTCGGTACGCCCGTGACGCTGCGCCAGGCGGTAGACAAAGAATGTCGTTGCGGTTCCGGTAAGGAAAGCCGCCAGCGGCAGCGTCATCAACCCGAGCGACGAGATACCGAGCACAATGACCGCCACGGCGCCAAGCGCAGCGCCGCTGCTCACCCCGATCAAACCCGGATCAGCCAGCGGATTGCGAAACACACCCTGAAGCAGTGCACCGCTGACAGCCAGCGCAGCGCCTGCCAGAACACCCAGCGCCACACGCGGCAGGCGGATCGTCCAGAAAATCGCTTCCTGCTGCATGCTGACCGGCACATCGAGCAGGATGCCGGTTTTGCGCAACAGGATAGCCAGCATAACGTCAGGCGGAACAACAACCGGACCGATGCCCGCGCCGAGCGCCACAGCCACCGCCAGCGCCAGGATCAGCGCAGGGAGCAGTCCTGTTCGCCGCCATCCGGCAATCCGTTGCAACGTGATCGTCATTGCGGCGCTCATGGACGACTCCCCTGAGCAGCATCGTAGAAGGCAATGGTCAGATCGGTGAGCGCCTGACCGGTGCGAGGACCCATGCCGAGCAGATAGAGATCGTCGAGAGCGATAATCCGGCGCTGCCTGCCGGCAGGCGTGTCGGCGAGACCTGGTATCTTCAATAGACCATCGACGCCGCCGACCGATTCCAGCCCCTTGTCAAGAACCAGCAGAACGTCTGGTTGCGCCGCGATCACGACTTCGGGACTCAACGGCTTGAACTCCACGATACCCGCATCAGCCGCAGCATTGATGCCGCCGGCAGCAGCGATCATCACGTCAACGGCGGTATTGCGTCCGGCAACCTGCTGGACATCTGTGCCGCGCAGGTAGAGAAACAAAACGTGGGGCGGGTTGGTAATCCGCCGCGCCAGATCGCGCGCAGCGGCGATTTCGGCTTCAACCTGCGCTGCCAGGCGTTCGCCGCGTTGTGGGATGCCCAGCGCCTGCGCGACAAAACGGATCTTCTGTTGCGGCGCATCGAGCGACGGCGGATCGGCAGTGATTGCCAGCGGCACGCCAGCAGCGCGGATCTGCGCAAGCGTCTCAGGCGGTCCAGCTGCTTCATCACCAATAACCAGCGTTGGATTGAGCGACAGGATGCCCTCGGCGCTCAGGCGACGCTGATAACCAATGTTCGGCAGCATCTTCGTGCGCTCAGGGGGATAGGTCGCGCTGCTATCGACGCCGACCACATACTCCCCCATGCCAAGCGCAAAAATGATTTCGGTTATATCACCATTCAGGCTGACGATGCGTTCGATTGACGTGATCGTAACCTGTTCTCCCTGATAATCGACGACTGTGGCTGGAAGTTGCGGTTCCGCCTCGCCCGGCGCCATCTCCGCGCCGCTCGCCAGGCTCGCCGGCGCAGCGGAAGGCGACGTTGGCGCAGGGAGTGCAGTTGGAGACGACACGCCGCCGGAGGACGACGTTGTCCCACACGCGGCGAGCAGTACTGCGACTGCCAGGCTGAACAGGAGAAGAGTCTGACGCAGACGACCAGTAGCCGCGACTGAACGGTGATCAGGCTTCCAGGACTTCATAGACGCCTCCTTGTCCTGACGAAGGAACATCGGGAAGGGTGAGCAACAGCGGGGCGCCTGTGTGCGGGTGCGGGTGAACGACGATCGGAATACCGTACACAGCGCTCAACAATTCCGGGCGCAGCACATCCCATGGCGCGCCAATCGCAACCAATCGCCCTTCGTGCAGAATGCCGATCCGGTCAGCATACCCGGCTGCCAGGTTGAGGTCGTGCAGGACGATCACGGCGGCGCCGCCGCTGGCAGCTACTGCGCGCGCCAGGCGCAGCGCCGCATGCTGATGACGCAGATCGAGCGCAGCGGTCGGTTCATCGAGCAACACAAGCGGCGCCTGCTGCGCCAGCACGCGCGCAAGGCTGGCACGGGTCTGTTCACCCCCGGAGAGGGTTGGAAACAGCCGTTCCGCAAACGGCGCCATCCCGGTACGGTTCAGGGCGTTCTGAACAATAACGACATCCTCTCGCCCCTCGGATCGTCCGCGAAGGTGCGGTGTGCGCCCCATGAGCACCACCTCGAAGGTGGTAAAGGGCAACGCCACATGAATTCGCTGACGGAGAACTGATCGCCGTAGCGCCTGATCACCGGCGCGCATCCGTTCCAGCGGGATGCCTCCGAGCAGCACACGACCGGCGGTCGGAGGGAGATCACCGGCAAGCAGACTGATCAATGTACTCTTCCCGGCGCCGTTCGGACCGACGATTGCCACAACTTCGCCACCATTGACCGTCAGTGACACGGCATCGAGCAGGCAGCGATCACCGGCGTAATAACTGAGCGCACACGCTTCGATCAGAGGAGCGGACACCAAACCCCCGAATCCAGGCGCGCAATCACGGCGCACACGCACAACGGTTGATATGCCAGAACAGAGCAGGAGTAGAACGCTAACCTCGTTGGTTAGTATAGTCTAATAAATACTATTTGTCAACCATAAACAAAGAAAACAGCGCAAAGTTGGGAAAGGTCGTGGGGGGAGGAGGGTGCGGAGGGTAGACCGAAATTATGGCGATTGAGAATTTATTCCGCTATCCCCGCTAGCCGTGGGGCTGATGGAGATTGAAAATTAAATCCGCTATACTGCGCTAGCCGTGGGGCTGAAGCCCTCGGCTAGCCAGGGCGAAGCCCGCCTGCGCGGGCTGTAGCGGATTATTTACTCAAAGACCATAAGCCCTCGGCTAACCAGGGCAAAGCCCGCCTGCGCGGGCTATACCGGATTATTTGTTCAAAGACCATCATTTCGGTCGCCGCGTGAGGCGCGAGGCGCCCGTTTCCAGCAGAGGGTAGACCGAAATTCATTTCGGTCGCCGCGTGAGGCGCGCGATGGTGATTGCGGTCGTCCGAGGAGGGTTCAACCTTGTCCAACAGGTTCAACGGAAGGGGTCGCATTGCGCCTGGGAGCGAGGGCATCGTGCCCTCGGAGACGCGACGCGGACCGAGACGCCCGCGCGCCGTCCAGGTTCACGCGAACCGGGACGTCCGCAGGGTCTGCCCCTCTCAAGTGTAGAGTTTTTGCAGTTCCAGCCAAGCGTCGGCGACCCAATGCGTCTGCCCCTCTCAAGTGTAGAGTTTTTGGGAGAGATGAGCGATGTTCTGCATTCCTATGCGCCTTTGCCCCTCATCCCCCAACCCCCTTCTCCCACAAGGGGAGAAGGGGGAGTTTGGGCGTCCTGATGCCTGAAACGGGAGATGGCGCGCAGGGGTTTTCCAAAAACCTACCCTTGTAAAGGGTCAGCCCCGGGTGCGCGCGCCTCCGGCGCGCATGCGCGCGAGACGCCCGCACGCCGTCCGGGTGTAGCAGTCGCATTGCGCCTGGGAGCGAGGGCATCGTGCCCTCGGAGACGCGACGCACACGAGACGCCCGCGCTCTGTCCAGATTGAATATCACTCCTCGAACTCACAATTCCTGAACTTGAGCGTCCGACCATTCTCGATGACGATGCGCACAATGTTGTCAGAAAAGCCGTCTGGCAACCTGGCTTCAATTTCGAGCGTCACCGTTACCTGTGCACCGGGCTGACCAATCAGGTGCGCGATCACTTCCTCGGCGATGCGACCGGCATCACGACCAACCCGGTTGGGATCAAGGTGTACGGCGCCGTAGAACCGGCGCGGCGTGGCATGAGGAGTGAGCGGAGAGGAGTGAGGAGTGAGCGGAGAGGAGTGAGGAGTGAGCGGAGAGGAGTGAGGAGTGAGCGGAGAGGAGTGAGGAGCGCCCGGGTTCGTCGCTCCCTTCTCGCTGCTCACTGCTGGGCGCGCTTCTCTCGCATCGGCTTCCAGTTGCCTCTGCGCGACATCGGGTTTGACCAATACGCCGCCGCCATCTACGGTGAGCGTGATTCGTTCGCCAGCCTGCAGCCCCGCATACCGCCCTGTCTGTTCGTCGTAGCGTTCGGCATAGGCAAAGGTTTCGTCTGCCCAGGTGAGCATGGCGATCCCGTCGCAGATCGCCCGGATCAGCACGCCTGGTTCTGCCAGACGCGGCAGGTACAAGTATTTGGCAAAGTCTTCCACAAGCTGCCGCACCTCCACGTGATCGCCTCGCCAGAGCGGTATCCGGTCCAGGTAGGAGCGCAGGATCGTTGCGCCCAGACTGTTCAGGAGCAGTTCCTCACTCTGGAGCTTCTTGCCGGCCCGGACAGCCAGAGCATCGGTTCCGGTCAGGCGGAGCGCCTGCCATGTCATAGGGGATTGCGGCTTCTCTTGCGCTGGAACCAGCAGCCAGCAGTAGGTTTCCGGCAACCGGGCATCCACAGTCTGGTTGGCGCTCCGGTGCTGGGTTTCGGCCTGCCTGACCTGAAACGGTGAGAGGTTGAGCGTCTCGCGTTCGCTCAGGATCGAGTCCCAGGCCAGAAACGTGCGCAGCGCCTCGTCGAGGTCCTGGAGCCGCACCCGGTCGGCCGCCAGAAAGACCAGCGTGTTGCGATAGTGACGCGGAACATTGCCGCGCGATTCGAGGATGGCGCGCGCCGCCTTCTCGGCGGCATTGTCCGCCTCTTTGCTGTATGGATGTTCATGCGGCAGCACGACCAGGCGGGTTTCGAGGTCGTCTGGAACATCGGCGCCCGAACGCGGCAGGGGATGCACCCGTGAAAAGCCGCCTGAGTTGCGCAGGTTCGTGCGCAGGCGCTTTTCCAGCTCCATCGCCACCCGGTCTGGATCGCGGCGGAGTTGTTCGGCGCGATCTTCAGCCAGTTTGGTGACCGTGGGTTGGGTGTCGTACCAGAAGTGGCTGCCGTCCTGGTACAGATAGGTCGCGGTTGCAGCCAGTCGGCGCAGGGCGTCGCCAAACACGGACGGCGACTCGCCCGGCATGACGCAGCCGAGTTTGATGCGGCGATCTTCTAATCCCCGCCGCGCCGCCGCCTTCGGCGCCGAGCCGAGATAGACGGTGCGCGCCACGCGCCGCGTTGCCGATAGCTTGCCGACATTCGGCGTCTCGCCGTCGATCTTGAGCGGCAGTGAGTTGGGCCCGTCTACATCCTTCTGAATAATCGGCGCCCAGTTGTCGGAAAGGTAGCGGGTCAGCTCAAACTGCACCCGTGGATCGTCGATCGGAATGGTTGAAGGGAGGATCAACGGACTGCGGTCACCCTTTTCCCACAGGCAGTGGATCACCGCCGCCATCAACCGCAACACGCCACGGGTGCGCTGGAACGTGACCAGCGTTGACCAGTCTTCGTAGAGGCGGTCGAAGATCTCCGGGTGGATCGGGTAGGCTGCCTGAATGCGTCGTTCATAGTCGGTGGCGCGACACTCCGGCGGGAACTCGGCGGCATGGTTGGCGTACAATTCAGCAAACGCCCGCGCCGTCACGTCACGATACTTGAAGGCCTCCGGACCGGTGATCGGCTGGAACAGCCGACGCCGCACGATCTCGAACCCCTCTTCAGCGGTCGCCGGACGCCACGACGACTCGACGCGACCAACGACGTTGCGCAGCCGGTCCAGTGCCTCACGGCCACGGAGGCCGCCAACTTCTACATCATCCGCCTGAGCGTGGGGCGAGGTTGCCGTATCGGAGGCTGGCAGCGAGATGACCAGCAGACAGCGATCCGCCAGTTTCGCCGACTCGGTGAGCGCCTGGGCAAAGGAGAACTGGGTCTCGAAACTGCCGCCCGGCAGGTCGCTCTGGTCGTGGAGCTGGCGGGCATAGGCGACCCATTCGTCGATCAGGATGAGGCAGGGACCGTAGGTGTTGAACAGCTCACGCAGTCGGTCACCGGGGCTGGTGGCGTGTTCGTCGTCGCTGGCAATGCGGGCATAGGCGGCGGCGCCGCCAAGCTGGTATGCCAGTTCGCCCCACAGGGTGCGCACCACTGTGCCATCGGGCTTGACCATCGGGTTGCCGGGCGAGAGTTTGTTGCCGACCAGCACCACCCGCTTCACCATCGGCAGGCTCGTCACGCTCGCTTCGGCCAGCACTGTATCCACGCCGGGCAATGCAGCAGGGCTATGACCGGAAAACAAATGGTACAGCGCCAGCATCGAGTGGGTCTTGCCGCCGCCGAAGTTGGTCTGCAACTGCACCACCGGATCGCCGCCCTGTCCGGAGAGTCGCTTGACCGCACCCACCAGCAATCGCTTCAGGCTCTCCGTCAGGTAGGTGCGGCGGAAGAACTCCACCGGATCGCGGTACTCGTCACTCCCTTCACCGAGATGCACCTGCCACAGATCGGCAGCGAATTCAGCCTGCTGGTAGCGACCGCTGGCCACGTCGGGATGCGGCGTCACCACCTCGCGCCAGGGCTTGAGCATCCCACTGGCCGCCGCCTCGATCAGCGAGCCGCCCGCTTTGCGCTTCTCGCCACGCACCTGCTCGTCGAAGCGCACGCGCAGCAACTCGATCTTCATCCGCTCGATCTCATCGGCCTGCGCCGGAGCGGACACGGCATTGAGCAGTCGGGCCGCCGAATCGAGCACCCGGTAGGTGTCATCGGTCGAGAATGACTCCTGGTGCGCCCATTTGTTGCGCCACTCACGCAACTCACTGACCAGGCTGCGTTCGGTAAAGCCCAGGGTCTTGCGGAACACGTCGTTCCACTGCTCCCACATGATTTTGAGCAGCGCAGCACTATCGAGATGCGGCGTATCATCGTCGCGCCACGTCAACTCATTGCGCCAGGAGCCGGTGACGTTCGTCACCCAATATTTGCCATAGTGATTCTGCAACTCGCGCTCGATGAAGGGTTGCAACCCCTGGCGCAGCAGGTCAAGCGCTTTCCCGATCCGTTCCTGGTTGGTGATGGCCATGCGGTCCTCCTTGTGAGAAGCGAGTGGAGAGGAGTGAGAGATGAGCAGTGAGCAACGAGTGATGAGCAGTGATACCAAATCGTGATCGATCGGAGGCTTTCCTGCTGAGGCGCCACACGGTCGTTCCGAGATATTCCCAGTGCGCTGGAACGGTGCGCATCCCCGCCCTGCACAACCTGGGTGCGCGGGCGTCTCGCCCGCGTACAGCGATGTGACCAATCACGGGAGCGCAGGCAGCGTGCCCCTGGCTGTCCTGCGAGAGCGGGACGCCCACGCTCCGGAGCATCAATGTCGGCTTGCGTTTGTCGTTCATACTCAGGTCCTGCCAGAGCAGAACACCCACGCTCCGGGGTATCCCACAAGAGCGGGACGCCCACGCTCTGGGGCATCAATGTCGGCTTGCGTTTATCGTTCATACTTACGCACAAGATCCTGCAAGAGCGGGACACCCGTGCTCCAGGGTGCAAAGAATAGAGCACGTTCCTCACTCCTCACTTCTCACTCCTCACTCTTCAAAACTCATCTGAACCGGCGCATCACTGCGCCGCTCCCACGCCAGCCGCGCAATCTCCCCCCAGCTCTGCACCAGGGCGTTGTAGGCAAAGGCTTCATCCGGGCGCTTCTTGCGCTCGCAGATGGTGTAGAGCCGGTACGCCAGCTCGCGGGCCACATCAGCCCGACTGCCCAGCTTCGCCGCCAGATCCGCCGCCTGCATTTCACCGCCGGTCTCCAGCACCCGGATCAGGTGATGGACCGCTTCCCAATGCGTGACCCGGCTATCACCGGCCGGGTCCCAGGCGGCCGGGAGTTCCGCCGGTGTGAGCAGGCGCACCTTGCCCCGTTTCGCTTCGACCATCCCGGCGGCGACCAGCCCCTCGACGCTCGTATTCCTGGCTTTCGAGAGCGTCTCGGCCACGCCGTACTCGCCTTCGGCAAAGCCATACTGCTCGAACCAGGCCAGCGCCCAACGGGTGTCGGCGTCGAAATCACCCTCTTGCTCACTCAGCGCCTCGTCGAGCACCTGATTGATCAGCGCCAGCGCCTCGCGCACCCGCACCGGATTGCCCTGCGCGTCCACCACGCGGGCATAGCGGGTATAGACCGCCATCCCCGGACCGATCGCCGCCTGCGCCAGGTCGACCGGCGCGATGTTAGCGCGTTGCAACGCCGCCAGCGCCGCCGGCAGTTCGGCTTTGAGCGCGGCGACAAACTCGCGGCGGGTGGCGATGGGGGCATCTGCCGGGCGTGGTCGGCAGACCAGCACGATGCTGGAGGCGAGGGCGTTGGCGCCTTGCCCAAGGATACGGTTTCCCAACTCCGTGCGCATGGGCCAGGTGCCGGTGATAGCGAAGCCGGCCTGGATGACCGCTTCCAGGAAGGTTTCCCAGCCGGTGGAGGAGTGAGTGGAGAGGAGTGAGGAGTGAGAGAAGTGAGTGGAGAGGAGTGAGGAGTGAGAGTCGGGATTACGCGGTTCGCCCGTCGCTCTCTCTTCTCTTTTCTCTTCTCTCTCTTCTCTCTTCTCTTCCCTCACTTCTTGCTGCTTGAAGGCGTAGTAGATGGTGACCGGAAAGGCGGGGTGGGCCTGTACAGCCAGGTTGTGCAGCGCGCGGGTCATGCCTTCCATGAAGAAACGCTCGGCGGCCTGTTTGCTGCCGTGACGGTAGGGGGTCGCGACCAGCTCCTCAGCCTTGGGGGTGGACAGGGTGACGTAGAGGTCGGGAAAGATCGGTCTGAGCGTGCGGCGCAGCCAGACGTAGAAGAAGTCCGACAGGTCGGCATAGCCGATGTTGTCGTAGTAGGGCGGGTCGGTGGAGATGAGTTTGTTCGCGCTGATGGTCTGGGTTTGGGCATCGGCTTGTAGGGCAAATCCCATTTGTTCGGCGGGTAAGAGCGTGATCAAAAACTAACATCTCGGATAGAGCCGATTCAGGAGCATTGCAATAGAACCGAGATAAAGAAAGGCTTCGCTTGATTCTGGATTGCGGTTGTTGCGGCGAATAATTATTCGCCGCTCCCAGCGATTGCGTCCCGCCCACGCAATCGAGCGTTCCACCACCCATCGCTTCGGGATGACGGCAAATCCCTTTTGTCCAGGCGGTTTTTCAATGACATTCAGGCGTATCGTCGTGTTCTGTTGCATCCATTCATTTAACCCTTGTTTGTATCCTTCATCCACCCGAATCTCTTGCATCCGAGGAAACGATTGATGATGCGCGGCCAAAAGCCACTCCGCGCCTTCGGTATCAGAGATGTCCGCCGGATGGACGAGCACGCGCAGCAAGAACCCTTTTGTATCAACCCAGCATTGCCGTTTGCGCCCATTGACCTTTTTTTCCCCCATCGTAGCCGCGTTCTCCGCCTGCTTCGGTCGTTTTGACGGATTGGGAGTCCAGGACGCTGATGGACGGCTCCGGGTCACGGTCCAGCGCTTGTCGCGCCAGTTTCCGCAGCATATCATTCATTTTGACGAACGTTCCATCACGATTCCATTTGTCAAAATAGTACCGAACGGAGCTCATTGGCGGAACATCCGTCGGACGCATGCGCCATTGACAGCCCGTGCGATGTTTGTACAGCAGGGCGTTGACGATCGCGCGGCGATCGATGTCGGTCGGACGCCCGCCGTTGGGCGACGGGGTGACGACGAGTGGCGCGATGGCGGCCCATTGCGCATCGGTCAGATCGGTCGCATCCTTGGTTGGATAGGATCGAAGTGCACGTCGTGGCATACGAGATTGCTCCTCATCAGAACGGCATGGTCGCCATCACGATACCACAAATCTGGTTTTCTGATCGCCCTCTAAGCTCA
This sequence comes from Roseiflexus sp. RS-1, assembly GCF_000016665.1. Taxonomy (NCBI): domain Bacteria; kingdom Bacillati; phylum Chloroflexota; class Chloroflexia; order Chloroflexales; family Roseiflexaceae; genus Roseiflexus; species Roseiflexus sp. RS-1. The sequence goes on along the minus strand of NC_009523.1, from coordinate 4,456,114 downwards.
CCTCCATATCAGCAGCCTGTCCGCTTCCAGTCTAGGTTCGTTGTGTCCGCCGCCTCGCCGTCGTCAAACTCAACGGAATCGGCGGTAATCCGCGTGGGCGGTGGCGCCGGAGCTGGCGAATTGCTCTCTGATACCGGAATAGCATCACGTAGTACAGAATTTCACGGAATGATGTAGCGCAGGACTCCGTTTCTCTTGTACCCCAGGCGTGCGAATGCTCCGGTTCAGCCGCGTCGCGCTGCTGCAACACGCCGGTAAGCATCTCCTCCACGTTATCAAACCAGTACATTCTGTACTTAGCAGGCAGGCCATCTTTATCGGCAGTGTGCAAGAAGGCGAACACCTTTACCATTTTGCCATTATAGTTAAAATCCTTCTTTTCGCTGCTTGCTTTCTCGAAGATAGCCGAGTAACCATCAATCTTTCGCTGGTGGACGTGCTGCTTCAGTTGCTCGATCAGGTCATCACGACAACTCAACACCAGGATGTCATGCGGCGGAATTTCCCCACGCTGGATCAGCTCTCGCAACACCTCTTTACCAGCACCAGCGTCTTGCCAATGCCCATCGCCATCCAGAAACAGGCGCGGTTGATGAACTGCCTGTAGGCAACCTTCCCGTCCGCTGCTGTGTAGTACTCGCGCAAAAGATGCGCCAGCCGATGACTCTTCGCCAGTGAGATATCGAGCGCCTCGCTCAAGCCGTTGTCCTGATACCACCGGAAGAATTTCCGCTTGCGCTCGCGGTTCGTTTCGGCGTTCTCATCCGGTTGGTAGTTATGAACATTCTCGTAATACTTCCACAGCGTTTTGATAGCGTTCTCCACCGCCTTGCGCTGGTAGTCCCACAGCTTCTTCGTGCGCGAGAAGGCGCTGAGATCGAACGTATTCCATGTGACGGGCAGGCAGTCAAACCGTATGTTGTCTACCATTTCTTGCAGGTAAAGGCGAGTCATGTTCCCTGATCCTCCAGATCGCGCACGATCTGTTCGATCAGTGGCTGCAAGGAGGGGATGCGCTCCTTGACCACGAGCCAGACCGTTTCGTTATCTACGCTGAAATAGAGGTGGATTACCTTATCCCGCATCCCTGCCATTTCTTTCCAGGGGATTTGGGGATATTGAGCGCGAACATCATCAGGGACGCGTTTAGCCGCCTCACCAATGACTTCGATGGATCGCAAGATGGCATTCACGGTCTTCTTGTCAGCCACAAACTGCTCGTAGGTCATTCCCTGAATGAACTGCTCAGCATCCCGCATGTTCTGGAGGATGTCTTTGATATAGACGAGGACGTTCCGGCTCATAGGGCGACAGCCTCTTTGAGAATGGACTCACGCAATTCAGCGCGCACATCGCGTTTCGGCACAAGGTCCGCTTTCACACCCAGAACTTCACTGAGGTAAATTTCCGCCCCAACAAGTTCCAGAAGGCTGATCGGGCGGAGAAACTCCACCAACAGGTCAAGATCACTCTCCCCCACCTGTTCACCCCGCGCATATGATCCGAAAATGGCGACTACTGCTACGCCATATTTGTCCGCGAGAATGTCGCTCTGCTGTCTGATAATGTTTCGGATTTCGGTCAGCGTTTTCATGTTCACCACCATATGAGCAGCTTGATCCGCTTCCAGTCCAGGTTCGCCGTGTCTGCTAACCTTGCCGTCTTCCTTGACGGAATCGGCGGTGATCCGCTCGATCCACTCGCCGGTCAGATTGGATAGCGTCCCGGCAATATCAATGCCGTCGTAAAGCCTGCTCAGGTCCACCTTAACGGTGTTCTCTTCAGTGTTCACCTCCAGCGCCTCCAGCATCTTCAGGTCGCGCCGGAAAACGTACCGGTGGCAGGGGTCGTTGTCAGCGTCGTCGAACAGGTCGGCATCGGCATACCTGGCGCGGCGCCTGGTGTTTTCGTATTGCTCCAGGTGGTCGTATGTGCAGAAATGGCTGATGGTCTTTGAGTAAGTATTCCGGTATAGCCCGCGCAGGCGAGCTTCGCCTCGTAGAGCCGAGGGCGTATGGTCTTTGAGTACATAATCCGCCGTAGCCCGCGCAGGCGGGCTTTGCATTCCATAGCCGAGGGCTTCAGCCCCACGGCAAGGGCGCATACCAGATGTATTTCTCAATCTCCATCAGCCCGACGGCACGAGGCGCATACCGGATTAAATGCTCAATCTCCATAAGCCCTGCCCTCCCTGCGCCTTGCCGTCCTTCCATTTGTCTGAGAAGACACCTTTCACTGCCACAGACATTCTGGGTGCTCTCGACTTCGGGGAAAGCATCACCCAGATCACGCACGATCCATTGCAGCACCCGTTTAGGTGGTTTCAGACGTTGTTGCTGCCGTCGCTCATATTCCTGGATAATATTGCTTTCCCGCAAGCCAGAGAAATTTATCGATGTCTTTCAATGCGACATCCTCAAGTTGGTAATGGGAGCGAAATGCATTGATAACCTCCATAAACCGTGGATACCACCGCAGCTCTTCCTGGCGAAACTGAGCAAACCGATCTTGCTTCTGGTATCCCCAAAGCATTTGGTCAACAAATCTATCATAGATAGCGTAGGCCGTTGGATTGTGCCAGGCGCAGTACTTGGTTGCGAATGAGTAGTTATTCCGCTCTTTCTCACCCAACGTGATATGGGCGATCCGATGCACGATCTCCGGCGCACCGGCCTGAATCGCATCATCAACCTGAAGTCTGAAAATGTGCTCGGCAACTTGATAGGTTGCAAGAATACCGGTTCGATACAAATCGTTGAGCGTGACGACCTTTAAGAGTACGTCTTCGAATGTTCTGTTTTCTGGGCAACATCGGATGAGTTTGCCAAGCGCATTCTCGACCACATTCTGTACGTCGTTATATTGCTGAATATATGAGGTCACCAAATCTCGGGTTGGAGTTGGTAGGTGGACATTCGTGGCTGCCATCCTAGAACCTCTCTATATAGATTACCAGGGTTTATTTTGATTTTTAGAATACTATTTTTAATCGAATTCGGAAGTTATACAATCTGCTGCACGCCTCCATCACCTTATCCCGAAATGCGGAACAACTGGAACGTAGACATCATGGATGATCCGATACCGCTTTACCACTAAACCTTGATTGTGTCTATGATGCAGCCTCCGTCTTTGCAACCTGCCCAGGAGGGGTCTATGGCATCCGTATATTCCTCCCTGACGTTGACCTTGGCGGCATTAGTTCCTGAAATGATACAAGGATCAACCACGTCAAGTTCTCGTATAACGAGGGTTGCGGCAGCGACTGTACGTACAACGCTCGTCTCGCACGTTTGAATGATACGATCATAAATGTCCCTGGTCAACTTCTTCGCTCCTGGTATGGTCTTTGAGTAAATAATCCGCTACAGCCCGCGCAGGCGGGCTTCGCCCTGGCTAGCCGAGGGCTTCAGCCCCAAGGCTAGCGCGGTGGAGCGGAATAAATTCTCAATCTCCATGTAAGTGTTCACATTTCTCCTGGGATCGAGGGCATCTTGTCCTCGCGGATGCGACGAGGGCGGGACGCCCTCGCTCCGAGCGCATAGATGCGACGAGGGCGGGACGCTCTCGCTCCGAGCGCATGTATTACCCCAGGTGTGAACAGTTACTGCCCCCGCGCGCCCCCACAGTACACGCCATCTTCACGCACCGGCGTCCGCCACACAACGACCTTTCGCCGTATCGCTCTGGGAAGTCGTCGCACTGGTGAGGATCGCAGGTTGTGCAGCGGGGTTATGGTAGGATGGACAGCGACATGTTTCCTGACGCGGCATCCGCCTGGGGCGTGGTTGCGTTAGAACGATTGGTGAAGCAGGCATGATCTGGTTGTGGAGGCAAATGCATGGCTGAGCGACCGCTCAACGTTGGCGATCAGGCGCCGGATTTTACGGCGTTAACCGATACCGGTGCGACGGTCAAACTGTCCGATTTTCGTGGAAAGCGGGTGATCCTCTATTTTTATCCCAAGGATGATACGTCGGGTTGTACGACGCAGGCGTGTGGTTTTCGTGATGCATACCCGCAGATCGAGGAAAAGAACGCCGTTGTGCTCGGCGTCAGTCCCGACGGTGTGAAGTCGCACCAGAAGTTTAAGACCAAACATAACCTGCCGTTCACATTGCTGGTCGATGAGGATCACGCGATTGCGGAGGCATATGGCGTCTGGGTTGAGAAGTCGATGTACGGCAAGAAGTATTGGGGGATCGAACGCAGTCACTTCGTCATCGACGAGAACGGCGCAATTGTTGAAGCAGCGGTGAAAGTCAAGCCCGAAGAGAGCGTCAAACGTGCAGTTGCGGCGCTGGGTATCGAACGCTAGCGCGACGTTCAACACCAGGCGCTGGGGTCGTGTGCATCGTGCACCCATGCGGGCAGGACGCCCGCGCACCCATGCGGGCAAGATGCCCGCGCACCCATGCGGGCGGGACGCCCGTGCGCCCATGCGGGCAGGACGCCCGTGCGCCCATGCGGGCAAGATGCCCGCGCACTCATGCGGGCAGGATGCCCGCGCACCCATGCGGGCAAGATGCCCGCGCACCCCTGCGGGCAGGACGCCCGCGCACCCCTGCGGGCAGGATGCCCGTGCGCCCATGCGGGCAGCATGCCCGCGCACTCATGCGGGCAAGATGCCCGCGCACCCTGGCTGCACGTGGTTCAATCATGCTGAACTGTGCTATGTGCGACGTGCTGTTTGGATGGCGGGTTGCGCCAGAGGCGTCGTGCACTGACACCGAAGGATGCGTGTTTCAGAGCACAGGCGACTCCGGCACTACAGCGTCGTATCCGGCGCTCCGGCGAAGAGGTCGGCGACGCGGAAGGTGATGTCGGGCAGGCAGGCGAAGGCAACCTGGTCTGTTGCATCGGCGATGACCGGCGCTGCGTAGCGTCCGGGGGCTTCGAGCAGGTGGCGGCGCACCTGGCGCGTTTCCGGGTCTACCATTGCATACTCCGGCACGCCAGCCGCTGCATATGCTACCAGTTTCACCCGCTCATCATACGCGCGCGTCCCCGGCGACAGCACCTCGATGATCAGGTCGGGAACGCCGTAGATTCGCCCATTGCGGAACAGGTCGGCGCGCGATTGCAGCACGACAACATAGTCGGGTTGAACCGGATCGCAGCCGGGCATAATGACTCCAACCGGTGCAGGAAAGCAGTAAGCCGGCCCCGCATCTTCCGTCGCGATGCCGATAAAGCGCTCCAGACGCCGGATAATCCACTGGTGAAAACTGTGTGGCGCAGTCGTCATATAGAGCACTCCATCGATGATCTCATAGCGGTTGCCGTCATCCGGGAGCGCCTCCCAATCCGCCAGCGTCCAGTGTCCCTGGAGCGGACCGGCGACGACCGGCGAGTCGGTTTTGATCACGAGTGCGGTCATGGTTCCCCCTCTGGCGAAAGCGTCACTTTGTGACGAACGTGACCGGATCGATTGCTCTACATTGTCGTATCCGGTGCACCGGCGAAGAGGTCGGCGACGCGGAAGGTAATGTCCGGCAGGCAGGCGAAGGCAACCTGGTCTGTTGCGTCGGCGACGATCGGCGCTGCGTAGCGTCCGGGGGCTTCGAGCAGGTGGCGGCGCACCTGGCGCGTTTCCGGGTCTACCATTGCATACTCCGGCACGCCAGCCGCCGCATATGCCGCCAGTTTGACCCGCTCATCATACGCGCGCGTCCCCGGCGATAACACCTCGATGATCAGGTCGGGAACGCCGTAGATTCGCCCGTTCCGGATGATCTCTGCGTTTGCAGCACGAATGAAGATTACGTCCGGTTGAACTGGATCACATCCAGGCATAATGACGCCGATCGGCGCCATAAACATATAGCCAAGCCCCCGTTCCTTCGCTGGCAACCCGACGAACTGGATCAGCGAGAGAATGATCCACTGGTGAAAACTATGTGGCGCAGTCGTCATATAGAGCACTCCATCGATGATCTCATAGCGGTTGCCGTCATTTGGGAGCGCCTCCCAATCCGCCAGCGTCCAGTGTCCCTGGAGCGGACCGGCGACGACCGGCGAGTCGGTTTTGATCACGAGTGTGGTCATTATTCCCTCCTCAGCAGCGATTTCCAGTTCGCGGTCCGACGTCATACAAATATGCCTTCCCGTTTTGCGTTTCGATAGAGTTGAATACTTCCGCGCTCAAATTCTTCCAGAGAAACAGGTCTGGCAGAGATAAGCCGCTCCGACTCTAATTGGATGGGATACAGCACATCTATAACTTGACGAAGTTCTGAAAAATAGTCGAAAGGTTGGCCTAACAAAATGAGCAAATCAATGTCACTCATTGAGTCAGCCTGATTGCGCGCGGTGGATCCATAGAGAATCACGCCCTTGAGTTGGGTGCCATAGTGGCTTTCAAGAGCCATTTTGCATTTCTTTACCACTTCGTTTACGGTTGCCATGGGCGTCACTATCCTTCCTTAATTCTTGCTGCGTTGCGACAGGATGGCTGACACCCTGCGCGTCACCTGCGGTGAGCCGGGCGCAGCAAAACGGCGTCAAGAGCAGGTGCGTGTCAGGCGTCCTTTCGTTATTGCCTTATCGCGCGTTATCATCACGTATAATTGCTGGTTCATTGTACTCCATCGATGATCTCATAGCGGTTGCCGTCATTCGGGAGCGCCTCCCAATCTGCCAGCGTCCAGTGTCCCTGGAGCGGACCGGCGACGACCGGCGAGTCGGTTTTGATCACGAGTGCGGTCATCATTCCCTCCTCAGTGGAAGCGGATGAGCGTCTGGGTGAGGACATACGGCGCCCGCATGGCACAGGCGCCGCGTGCCAGCACAGACGCACTGCCGCTCAGCGGAACACGCTCAGCGCCATGTAGAACGATACACACCAGTTTGGCGCATCCACGATCTGACTGATCCGCAGGTCGCCCGCCAGACTGCACAGGATGTAAGCGTCTTCACGGCTCAATCCCTTCTCACGTCCCAGCCAGTCGATCATATCACGCACTGCGTTCTGTGCGTTCACCATCAAATCCGGTCCGATCGCCGTGGTAACGAAATATCCCTTCTCGTCATACGCTGGCTGGATCGGTCCTGGCGGTGTGAAGAATTGATAACTCCACGGGCGCAGACTCCGCCCTTTGATGACATTGAACCGCAGACTGAACTGCATCGGGCATTCGATGCCGGTGACGCACACTTCGCCGTCACCCTGCGCCGCATGGCAGTCGCCCGCCGAAAAAAGCGCCCCTGGCACGAAGACCGGCAGGTACAGTTTTGCGCCGACATTCAGATGGCGCGTGTCGATGTTCCCGCCCGCCTTGCCGCACGGCAGCACGTCGAATGCGCCCGGTTCGTCGAGTGCAACACCCATCGTGCCGCAGAAGGGCTGGATCGGAATATGGATGTCGTCACGCAGTGGCGCCGTGACGCCGTTGCTCAGGTCGAAATGGCGAATGTATGGCGCGGTGAAATCATTCGCCAGCAGCCCCAATCCCGGAATGATGCCCGTCCATCCCCAATCGAGCGTCTGCATACGCAGGATCTCGACTTCGAGAATATCGCCCGGTTCGGCGCCTTTGACGAAGATCGGTCCTGCCAGCGGGTAGAGCTGGTCGAAATCGAGGTTCGTCAGCACTGACGCATCGCAACCGGGTGTCACCTGGTTGTTCGTCACCTCAGCGGTTTCACAGTGCACGATGTCGCCTGGTTCGATCTCGATGGCTGGCGGCAGGCTGTTGTCCCATTTGTGGTGAATCTGGTCGGGGCGAAGCGTGTGTTCTGCCATGGGATGCTCCTTCCTGGTCGTGACACGATGGTTCGGGGGGAAAATCATGATACCACATGACGCTCCCAACGGCTCGTGAGACCCGACATATGAGGACGCGCCAGACCGTCGGCGCGCTGCACAGTGACCCGGTTCTGCGCCCCGACATCGATCACAGTAAATGTTCACATCGCTCCTGGGAGCGAGGGCATCTTGCCCTCGTAGACGCGACAAAGTCAGTGGTCACATTGCTCCTGGGAGCGAGGGCATCTTGCCTTCGTAGACGCGACAAGGGCAGGACGTTCTCGCTCCCGGGCGCGTGTGCTCCTCCATGGGTGAAACAATGACCAATCACAGGACTCCTGGTATACTACGACCTGTGATTCCGCCCGTCTTCCCAGAGGATCAGACCATGAGCGTCTTCCACGATGCCCCGTCGTACTGGCAGGCGACCGCGCCAGCGCCGGTCATGTCAACCGACCTCCCCGCGACTGCGCAGATCGTTGTTGTGGGTGGCGGTTTCTTCGGAGCGGCAACGGCATATTTCCTGGCGCGCGCTGGCGCCGCGCCGCTGGTGATCGAGCAGGTTGCGCCAGCATACGGCGCGACCGGACGCAACGGCGGTTTTCACGTCGTCGGAACGGCGGAAGGGTATGCCGATGCGGTTGCGCGGTTGGGGCGCGACACGGCGCGTGCCGTGATGCAGATCACCCTCGATAGTCGTGCGTTGCTGCGCCAGGTAATCGCCGAAGAGCAGATTGCCTGCGACTACCGTGAACCCGGACATCTGAATCTGGCGTTGGGCGATGCACAGTACGCCGATCTGCGCTGCCACGTGGCGGCGCTGCGCGCCGACGGTTTTGCCGCTGACCTGCTGGATCGCCATCAGACGCAGGAGTTGATCGATACGCCCCTGAGCGACGAGATTACGGGGGCGCTGTACGGTGCGGAAGATGCGCTGCTCCATTCAGCTCGCCTGGTGTATGGGTTGATCGCGGCGGCGCAGCATCACGGCGCACGTGTGGCAATTGCGCGTGTCGAGCATCTGGCGCCACAGAACGGTTGTGTGCGCGTGATTACCAATCGTGGTGTGCTGGAGGCTGGTTCAGTCGTGGTGACGGTCAATGCCTGGACGCGCGATCTGATCCCGGCGCTGCACGGGGTCATAACGCCGGTTCGTGGTCAGGCGCTGGCGTATGCGCCGACTCGCCGCGTCTTTCGCGCTGGCATCGGCGCAGCGGTGACCCCCACCGGCGAATACTGGCATCAAACGCCGGAAGGGGCGATTGTGATCGGCGGGTGTCGCGCCTGTGCGCCGGGGCGTGATGTGGGAGTGACGGAAATGGTTCCAACCCCGGCAGTGACGGCGGCAATCGAACAGATCCTGCCGCGCCTGTTTCCGCGCCTCGACGGTCTGACGGTCACCCGGCGCTGGGCAGGGTTGATGGCATTCACCGCCGATTATGTGCCGGTCGCCGACGCAGCGCTGGAGATGCCGGGAGTGTGGGTGGCGGGCGGATTCTGCGGTCACGGCATGCCGTTCGGCATGCGCTTCGGGCAGTTGCTGGCGGAAGCGGCGCTTACCGGCGCGACGCCGTCGGCGCTGATGCCGTTCCGCCTGGCGCGCCCGACACTGCAACCACCGCATCTTCAGCGATGACGAATACCTGATCGCCTGGGTCAGGGGCGATGACCTTTGTGCCGGTAAAACTGCCGAATGCTGGCAGGACGCCAACCTGAGCGCCGAACCAGAAACAGGGCAGGGTCAGACGTTGCTTTCCTGCGCCGATCAGTCGTGCCGCCGGATGGAGATGCCCGGCAAGCGTGTAGCCTGCCACAGACGACTCCGGGTGATGGCGCAGCGTGAACGGCGCCATGTCCCATGGTTCGTCAACACACATCACCCGCCAGGAGTACGGCGGGTCTCCGGCGCGCGTATCGTGATTGCCGCGCACCAGCACAATGTCGAGACTGCTGTGACGGGTGCGCCATTCCTCAACAGCGCTCATGGTCGCAGCGGTGCGTCCACTTCGCGCATGCAACAGATCGCCGAGCACAATGAGCCGTTGCGCACCGCAACGCCGTATCGCCGTACTGAGTCGTTCAAGGTCGGCGATGGTCGTTCCCTCCGGAGTTGCAATCGCTGCTGCACGGAATGCACCCGGCTTGCCAATGTGCGGGTCGGCGATGATCAGTGTGGCGGGGCGCTTCCAGAAAAGCGCACGCTCCGGGAGCAACCATACGTCCTCCCCCGCGAGCGAGCAGTATAGTCCAGAAATTGTCTGATCGTCCAACACAGGCAGCATGCGCGCTTGAGAGAACGTCAAAGTCGCGCCGTTCACTCTGCACGGAATCATCCGCGCGACCTTCCCGGCATGGTATCATACGCACGCAGGTGATGAACAGGTGTGGAAGAGCGCTCACAATGACGACAGTAGCAGTCACCCGTCACCGGTTCACGGTCGAAGCATACGCTCGTATGCGTGAAGCCGGTCTTCTGCACGAAGATGACCGGGTTGAGTTGCTCGACGGCGAGATTTACCAGATGAGTCCGATTGGCGCGCGGCACGTGAGCCTGGTGAACCGACTCACTGCTTTACTGGTGCATCTTGCCGGTGATGCAGCCATCGTCAGCGTGCAAAACCCGATCCGACTGGATGACTACAATGAACCTCAGCCCGATCTGGCGCTTTTGCGTCCGCGCGATGATCACTATGTCGATGCGCTCGCAACGCCTGGCGATGTGCTGCTTGTGATCGAAGTCGCAGATACGTCGCTCGTGTACGACCGGCAGGAAAAACTGCCGCGCTACGCTCGCGCCGGCATCGCCGAGGTCTGGCTTGTCGATGCCGGCAGGCAGGTCATTGAGCAGCATACGATGCCCGTGGCGGACGAGTATACGCTGCTCCAGAAGATTCTGCCGGGTTACCGGATTACTGCTGTTATGCTGCCACAGATCAGTTTTACGACAGATACACTCTTCTCACAATGACCGAATCGCCGCCACAACCACCTTCTCACTGGCAGATGGCGCGCAGCCTGGTGCTGCGCTGGCTGGTGACCTCGCTGGCGATCTTCGCCGCCATCCAGATTGTGCCCGGCATCGAATTTGTCGGTCCTGGCTGGGAGATCGGGGTGGTCGCGCTGGTGTTTGGTCTGGTGAATATCGCCCTGCGCCCGATTCTGACGCTGCTGACGTGTCCGCTGGTGATCCTGACGCTGGGATTGTTCACGCTGGTCATCAATGCGCTCTTGCTCTTATTGACCGCCTCGATTGCCAGCAGTCTGGGGGTGCAGTTTCGCGTCGATAGTTTCTGGTCGGCGTTGCTTGGCGGTCTGGTGATTGCGATTGTCAGCACCCTGCTCCTCTGGCTTGCCGGTGAAATGCCGGTACGTGTCATCATCCATACCAATCGACCGGATCGGTAGTGTTTGCTGTGAGGTCAGAAGTGTGTCTTCGGCAGGCACAGAAGTCAGGTTACTCAACAGGCAGGAGGCGTCATCGTGGATGAACAGGGTTACCAGGAGTTTCTCTCCGCCGAAGGCGTCGCTGACTGGGTTGTTCTGCATGGAGGCGCAACGGCTGTCTTTCGTGTCGGATCGCTTGGTGAAGCGGCGCGCCTGGCAGGGTCGGTGGCGAACATTCCCGGTCTCGAAGGCACAGGGGTGTTGTTGACGGTAGGGGATGGTTTTCTTGCTGTTCGTCTGACGCGCGACCTCTGGCAATTGGCGCCACGACACATCGATCTCGCACGGGCGATCTCGGCGGTCGCGCGAGCATCCAATGCAGTCGCTGATCGTTCAGCAGTCCAGGAGGTGCAGGTTGCAATCGCGGCGAAGCGTGACGAGATAGACGTTGACTTCTGGCGCGCCGTGCTCGGTTACCTGCCGATGGCGGATGACAATGCGGTTGACCCGCTCGGACATGGATCAACGGTCTGGATGCAGGAGATCGACGCGGGCAAGTCGTTGCGGCATGCGATGCACATCGACGTGTCGGTCGCGCGCGAGCAGGCGGCGGTACGGCTCCAGGCAGCGCTTGCTGCGGGCGGACGCATCGTCGATGACTCCCGCGCACCGGCGTACTGGACGCTCGCCGACCGCGCCGGCAACCGTGTCTGTATTGTCGCGTGGCCCGATGGTTCTGATCGGAAACTGCCGGAAGACGTAAGTGTTCACATTTCTCCTGGGAGCGATGGCATCTTACCGTCGTAGACGCGACGAGGGCGGGACGTCCTCCATCGTGGTTCGTTTTTTACTCTCTGTGCGCCCGGCGTCTCAGCGGTGCGTTTTTGCAGCGAAGTCATATCTGAATGAAAGAGGAAACCGGTCGTCTGACGACGACCGGTGAGGATGAGAGAGGACGAAAGGGGGCGGCGTTGAGAGGGTGTCCGGTTGGGCGTCTGTACGCCCTGGAGACGACCGCCGCTATCGTCTTGCGCTTGCACTAGTATAACGTGCAGCCCGTTCAGAAAGTTGCACTGTTTCGTGAGTTTCTGCTGAGAAACAGATGAAATCCAGATGAAATCATCGCTCCTCGCTTCCCTGATGTTCACCCCGCTCCCGCCCGGCATTATCCGTCCACGCGGCTGGTTGTATCGCCAGTTGCGCTTGCAGGCGGACGGTCTGAGCGGGCATCTCGATCAGTTCTGGCCCGATGTGGCGAACAGCGCCTGGATCGGCGGCAGCGCGGAGGGTTGGGAGCGTGGACCGTACTGGCTCGATGGCATGGTTCCGCTGGCGTATGCCCTTGATGATGCCGTTCTGATCGCCAGAGTCACCCGCTGGGTCGATCATATTCTCGAACGACAGCGCGATGATGGCTGGCTCGGACCGGTGCACGACACCAGCGACACTCGCCGCAAGCCTTTCGATCCCTGGCCCGTGTTCGTTCTGTTCAAGGCGTTGAGTCAGTTTTACGAGGCAACCGGCGATCAGCGAGTGTTGCCAGCAATGGTGCGTTTTTTGCACCGCCTTGATGCGCTGCTCGATGAACAGCCCCTCTTCGATTGGGGGCGCTACCGCTGGGCGGATCTGGTGGTGACGATCCACTGGCTCTATGAGCGTATCGGCGAACCGTGGCTGCTGACCCTGGCGAGCAAGGTGCATCGCCAGGGGTTCGACTGGCGCGCCCATTTCGAGCGCTTCCCTTATACGTCCCGTCAGCGGCGCGAGGACATCTATCCGCCTGAGCCGCTGCCGGGGTGCACCTTTCGTCTCGATATGGCGTCGCATGTCGTCAACAACGCCATGGCGATCAAGACACCCGGCGTCTGGTTTCGGCAGTCGGGCGATCCGCGTGACCGTGATGCTGTCTGGCGGATCATCAGTGTGCTTGATGCGTTCCATGGTCAGGCGAATGGCGTCTTTAGCGGCGATGAGCATCTTGCCGGTCTCAACCCATCGCAGGGAACAGAGTTGTGCGCCGTGGTTGAGTATCAGTATTCGCTCGAAGTGTTGATCGCTATCCTCGGCGATGCACGCCTGGCGGATCGCCTGGAGCGAATGACATTCAACGCTCTGCCCGCCGCTTTTGCGCCCGATATGTGGTCGCATCAGTACGTGCAGCAGGTCAACCAGATTCGCTGCGCCATTCTCGAAGACAACATCTACACCAACAATCGCGCCGATGCCAACACCTTCGGTCTGGAGCCAAACTATGGCTGTTGTACGGCGAATATGCATCAGGGTTGGGCAAAATTTGCCACCCACCTCTGGATGCGCACGCCGGACGATGGACTGGTCGCTGTATCATACGCTCCCTGCGAACTGACGACGTCCGTGGGAGGTGCGGCGGTTCGAGCGACTGTTGAAACAGATTACCCGTTTCGTGAAGCAGTACGGATTGTCGTCGCGTGTCAGTCTGCAACTCGCTTTCCGCTGCTTCTGCGCATTCCTGCGTGGGCTGATGGGGCATTGCTGACCGTGGACGGTATGAGTACGACGCCCCTTCCCGGAACATTTCATCGTATTGAGCGTGTTTGGGAAGGAACCACGGTGATCGATCTGCATCTACCGATGCGTCCGGCGGTGATACGTCGCCCCTCTGGCGGTGCGGTCATCAGTGGTGGTCCACTGGTCTTCGCACTTCCGATTGGCGAAGTCTGGCAGCGCATCATTCCCGATCCACAGGGACGGTACGCCGCCGGAGAGCGGTTGCGTCCTTTCTGCCCGCCGCCGATTGCCGATTGTCTGGGGGATTGGGAAGTGTTGCCGGTGACGGCATGGAACTATGGTCTGGAACTGGATGACGTGCATCCTGAACAATCGATCCGCATTGAGTATCACCCTGTTGGCGAGCGTCCTTTCGCCCCTGAAGGCGCACCTGTCGTGGCATATGCGCCCGGTCGTCGTATTCCGGGGTGGATTGAAGAACACGGTGCAGCAGCGTCGCTCCCGTCACCGGTCATTTCTGACGCACCGGTCGAAGAACTGCGCCTCATTCCGTATGGATGCACCAACCTGCGCATTGCCGAATTTCCGCTCGTGAAGCCTCGAGCGCCTGTGGGGTAGCCCGACAGACCGGGCAGGTCAGCGATCCTCGGATTTGCGCCGCGCGCGCTGTTTTGCTGCCAGCAACCGGGCGAACTGCTCTTCCGCCGCTTCCGGGCGGGTTGCGGTCGGTCTGGCGCGCTGTTCGGTCGTCTGCGGCGGCGGCGCAGGGGCGCGCCCCTGGGAGGCCTGATCGGTGGGAACGACGGTTTGTGGCACCGTCGGTGCGTCGATTCCAGAACGTTCCACACTGATCGACGACGGACGCGCCGCAGTTGCGCGCCGTTTCGCTGTGCCAAGCCGCGTCATCGTCGCCGATGCTTCTGGCGCAGCGACGACGGAGGGACGCCTTCGGCGAAGCCGTTCCAGCCAGGGGGCGACATCCTCCAAACGCAACATCACGCGCCGCGCGGCAATGTCGAGGGGCCACAGGATCAGCGCCAGCCAGAGGAGCGGAAATCCGATCTCACGCACCGAACCGACCTCCTGGTTGGGTGAGGCGAACGCTGTCTCCGGCGACGGGTTGATCCGTCCTCTGCTGATGCTGGCAACCTCTGTCAGAAGTGGCAGGTTCTCGCGCTGTGCACTGTACTCGAGCGAGTAACTGACGACGATGCCGGTTACCGCAACGCCAATCTGACGCCCTTCTGCATCGGATGCTGCAACCTGCGCCAGGTAGACCCCCGGTGACGGCGTATCCACTGCGGCGCGGTATCTGCCCGGACCAATCTGCTGGAACTGCACCGTCGCTCCCTGATTCTGCGGATCGACGGCGCGCCCGGCGATTGCCAGGTTGTTGAGCGGACGTCCCTGTTCGTCCTGCGCAATCAGTTCCAGAAATGCGCGTGGACCGGCGGCGGTTGCCCGGAGTTCGAGCAAACCGCTCTCACGAGGCGGGAGCAGCAGGTCTGCCAGACCGCCAGCGAACTGTGGAAACCGATCCCAGGCGATCCAGTCACGCGCCCAGCGTCCCTGGGTATCGCTCGTCCAGGCGACCACCCGCCCCAAACCATACTGCCACTGCGCCAGCAACGGTTTACCATCCGGCGTGAGGAGCAGGGTGCGCGCCGCCTCGCGCACCTCTGTGCCATTATAGCCGTAGAGCGGCGGCAATCCCCCCAGGCTGCGGATGATCGGCGAAGATAGACCCAACTGCGGTTCGATTGGCTGTTCGATGATGTCACGCCCGGCGGCGATAATCGTCTCCTGCAAGAAAATGCGCGGCACTTCATCGATGCTGGTCACGCGATAGGAACGCCCGCCGCCAGCGTTCGCTACATCGACCAGATTAGGGTTGGCATCCAGACCGACTGCAACGGTGGAAATGGTAATGCCGGACGCGCGCATTTGAGCAATCAGATCGCTATAATTACTCTCCGCAATACCATCGGTCAGCAGGAGGACATGCTTGATCTTCGCGTCGGTGGATGCCAGCGCCAGCGCCGCCTGTTCGATGCCGGGCCGAATATTCGTGCCGCCGCCGATGCCAAATGAACCGAGCGCCCGCTCGATTTCGACCATCGACGGCAACGGTTGTAACTGAAGCACCCAGTTTGCCGTATCGTCGAAGACAACCAGCCCGACCTGGTCGATGGGGGTCAAACCGAGACTTGCCTGGTACACTGCTTCTTTGGCGAGATCGAGTTTATTCCGCCTGCCGCCTGCCACCGGTTCAGCCATACTGCCACTCCGGTCGATCACCATCACCAGCGCCAGATCGGGTTGTTGTTTCGTGTCCAGCGGGTCGAGCAGCACCGGCAGCATGGGTTCCAGCGGTGTACGCCGGTAGCCGCCAGCGCCAAACGAGTCGACGCCGCCGACCATCGCCAGGCCGCGCCCAAGTTCGCGCACATATGCTGGCAATGCCTCAAGCAGCGTGCGCGGCATCTCACGTGCCGGGGTATCGACGATCATGACGCCAGCGTAGGCGCCAAGTTGAGCGAGCGTGGCTGGCGCCTGACTGGGGGGAAGCAGATCGACGCGCACCCCGGCGGCGAGCAACGCATTGCGCAGGTTTGCCGCGCGTGATTCGTCGGAGGCGATCAGCAACAGGCGTGGCGGTCCCTGCACTTCGGTGAACGCTGCCCCTCGATTGTTCTGCGGCTCGGTATCGCCGTCGGCATCAAGCCGGACTTCGAGACGCCGGAATCCGGTTTCACCCGATGGCACACGGATATCAACTGTGCTCGATCCTTCAGGGATGGAGAGTTCCTGTTCGCCGATCAGTTGCCCGTCAACGAAGGTTTGCAGACGCCCGCCGGTGGCATAGTTGGACGATATATTCGCCTGCACGATGATGTCCTGCCCTTCGCGCACAACCGCAGGCGCGCTCAGACCGGCGACGATGACGTCAGGACCACGTTCACCGGGCAGATACACCACATCGATCGGCACCTTGCGAATCGAAGCCAGTTGCGCCGCATCCGCCACTCTTCCGGCATTTTCGCCCCCGTCCGAGATGAGCACCAACCGCTTCTGCGTCTCGGCAGGGAACAGCGCCAGCCCCAGTTGCACCGCCTCCTGGAGATTGGTGCGGGTGGTCATCGGCGTCGATGACAGACGACCCAGTGCGCCAATAGGACCGGGGGCGCGCTCCACCAGCGCATTTTCACCGAACACCACCACGGCGGCACGATCACCGGCTGGCATGGCAGCCAGTGCGTCGTTGACATATTGCAAAGCGCGTTCACGTTGCGCTGGGGTCATCGAGTCCGACACATCGATTAAAAAAACGGTGGTCACCTCACGCACCGGCAGCACAATCTGCGCACCGGCGATCGCCAGCACGAGCGCAGCAAGAATGACGCTGCGCAGCGCCAGACTCGACCAGAAACGCCACGGAGCGAGGCGGCGCGGCGTCAACAGGGTGAACGCCCACAACGCCGGAAGCAGCGTCAGGAGAATGAGTGCAAGCGGTGTGATGAACGAGAGGCGAATCATGGTTCCAGTATACCATGCCAGGTCGGTCGATGGAGGGTTGTCGCCTGTTTCTTTTCGATAATCAAACCTTTCTTAACAGTCTGTATGAGATGTGATATAGTGACCAGGCGGGTAAAGACCCACCATACGTATCGACGAGGATACAACTATGGCTGCCACGCGCTTTCAGCCCCCTGCCCCCGATCAGACGCTGCACCCCAGTGGTGATAACCGCTTCAAACTGCTCGAAGCCACGATGAAGAAGCACCAGTATCGTCCCGACGCGCTGATCGAAGTGCTGCATCGCGCGCAGGAACTGTTTGGCTATCTCTCGACCGATCTGCTGCTCTTCATCGCCAACAGCCTGCATCTTCCGCCGAGCCGGGTGTACGGTGTCGCCACGTTCTATCATTTCTTCTCACTCGCGCCAAAGGGTGAGCATTCTTGCGTCGTCTGTCTTGGAACGGCATGCTACGTCCGTGGCGCTGCCGCAATCCTGGCAGCGGCGGAACAAATGCTGGGCATCAAAGCCGGGCACACGACTCCCGACGGACGTTTGTCGCTGGAAACGGCGCGCTGCCTGGGAGCGTGCGGCATTGCACCGACTGTCGTCTTCGATGGCACGGTCACCGGTCACCAGACTCCGGAGCAGGTGCAGGTCTGGCTTGAACGTCTGACGGGGGAGGGGTTGAAGGCGAAAGGTTGAAGGTTGAAGGTTGAGGGTTGAAGGCGAAAGGTTGAAGGTTGAAGGTTGAGGGTTGAAGGTTGAACGTGCCGCGCTTTCTGTGACCGGGGGCTGGTTAGTGGCGGATTCAGTTCTCGGTTCCTGGTTCTTGATTCCTGGTTCTTGGTTCCTGGTTCTCAGTTCTTAGATCTCGGTTCCTGGTTCTTGGTTCTCAGTTCTTAGTTCTCAGTTCTTAGTTCTCGGTTCTTCAACTATGGATCTGAATGAACTGCTGGCAATTGCCGAACACGAAAACGCGATGCGTCGATCGATCTGCATTCGCTGCTGCACCGCGCTCGGATGTCAATCGGCAGGCTCGCTATCGCTCAAGCAGCGGCTCGAAGAGGCGGTTGCCGAGGTGGATCGCACCGACATCGAGGTGATGGGAGTTGGATGCATGGGTTTGTGTGGTCACGGTCCACTGGTGCGGGTTGACCCGGAAGGCACGCTCTATGAGCATGTGCGCGCTGCGGATGCGCCATCAATCGTGGCGGCGCTCGACGGCGGCGAGGCAACCGCGCCGAAGGGCGATCCACACCATCCCTTTTTCACCTTACAGAAGCGCATTGTCCTGGAAAACAGCGGCATCATCGATCCGGAGCGCATCGAGTCATACATTGCGGCTGGCGGTTACCAGGCGCTCTATCATGCGTTGCACGAAATGACCCCGGCAGAAGTGATCGATGTCGTAACCCGCAGCGGGCTGCGCGGACGCGGCGGCGCTGGATACCCGACAGGACTGAAGTGGGCGACCGTCGCCAAGAGTCACGGTGATCGCAAGTATGTCGTCTGCAATGCCGATGAGGGCGATCCCGGCGCGTTTATGGATCGCAGCATCATCGAAAGCGACCCGCACAAGGTGCTCGAAGGCATGGCGATTGCAGCGTATGCCGTTGGTGCAGACCAGGGGTACGTCTATGTTCGTGCTGAATACCCGCTGGCGATCCAGCGGTTGCAGCGGGCAATTGCGCAGGCGCGGCGGCATGGCTTGCTCGGTGCGCAGATTTTCGACTCGGGGTTCACCTTCCGAATCGATATTCGCGTCGGTGCTGGCGCATTTGTGTGCGGTGAAGAAACGGCGCTCATGGCGTCGATCGAGGGGCGGCGCGGGCAACCGCGTCCCCGCCCGCCCTACCCCGCCGAAAGCGGACTGTGGGGTAGACCAACGCTCATCAATAATGTCGAAACCTTCGCCAACATTCCGCCGATTATCCGCAACGGAGCGGAATGGTTCGCTGCAATCGGCGCGGAGACCAGCAAAGGCACGAAAGTTTTCGCACTGACCGGCAAGATTCGCCACACCGGTTTGATCGAAGTGCCGATGGGCGTCACGTTGCGCCAGATTGTTGAAGAAATGGGTGGTGGCGTGCCCGATGGCAGGGTTAAGGCAGTGCAGACCGGCGGACCGTCCGGCGGATGCATTCCGGCTGCCCTGCTCGATACGCCGGTCGATTACGAATCGCTCCAGCGGGTTGGTTCGATTATGGGGTCGGGTGGCATGGTGGTGATGGACGACGCCACCAACATGGTGGATGTAGCGCACTTCTACATGGAGTTCTGCAAAGACGAATCATGCGGCAAGTGTATTCCGTGTCGGGCTGGTACAGCGCAAATGTTGCATATGCTCGATCTCATTCGTGCCGGGCAGGCGACCATAGCCGACCTCGAGCAACTCGAGCAACTCTGCGTGATGGTGAAGGAAACCAGTCTGTGCGGTCTCGGTCAGTCTGCACCGAATCCGGTTCTGAGCACGATGAGGTATTTCCGCCAGGAATATGAGGCGCTGCTGGCGGATCGCGACAGAACCGGCGAGTCGACGGACGGATAGCTTGTCTGGAAGGAACAGCGATGGCAGCGCGAACGTTTACCATCGACGGTCAACTGATCAGTGCGCGGGAGGGTGAAACGATCCTTCAGGCGGCGCGTGATCATGGCATCTTTATCCCGACGCTCTGCCACCTTGATGGGGTGAGCGATGTCGGCGCGTGTCGGCTCTGTCTTGTCGAGATCGAAGGCAGTCGCATGTTGCGCCCGGCATGTGTGACACCGGTGGTGGAAGAAATGGTTGTGCGAACCGACACCGTGCGCCTGCGCGAATATCGCCGTATGATCATCGAACTGCTGTTCGCCGAGCGCAACCATGTCTGCGCGGTGTGCGTCGCCAATGGTCACTGTGAACTGCAAGACCTGGCTGTCGCCGTCGGGATGGATCATGTGCGCTTCGATTATGCCTTCCCACACTGCGACGTCGATATTTCCCATCCGCTCTTCGGCGTCGATCACAATCGGTGCGTACTCTGCACACGCTGCGTGCGCGTTTGTGATGAGGTGGAAGGAGTGCATACGTGGGATGTAGCGGGGCGCGGCGCCGATGCGCGGGTGATTACCGATATGCGTCAGCCGTGGGGTGAGTCGCGCAGTTGCACGTCGTGTGGCAAGTGCGTGCTCGCCTGCCCTACCGGCGCCATCTTCCGTCGCGGCGCCACGGTTGGTGAGATGGAACGCGACCGAAACAAAATTGCGTATATCGTCGCAGCGCGCGATCAGCGCTGGTAATGGCGAGGTTGAACCGTGAACAAACTGCGTCTGGCGACAGTCTGGCTTGGCGGATGTTCGGGATGCCACATGTCATTTCTCGATCTCGACGAGTGGCTCTTCGAACTGGCGCACCGTGTCGATCTGGTCTACAGTCCGCTCGCCGATGTGAAGGAATATCCGGATCGTGTCGATGTCGCGCTGGTGGAAGGCGCTGTCGCCAATGAGGACAACCTGCATCTGATCCGTCAGGTGCGCGAGCGGACGCGACTGGTGATCGCATTTGGCGATTGCGCAGTCACCGGGAATGTTACCGCGTTGCGTAACGTGCTCGGCGACCCTGAGACGCTTCTGCACACCATCTATGTCGAGCGCGCCGACACTGCCGGTCAGATGCCGCTTGCTCCCGGTATCGTGCCACGGTTGCTCGACAGGGTCTATCCGGTGCATAAGGTTGTTCCGGTCGATGTCTATCTGCCGGGGTGTCCGCCACCGGCTCAGCGCATTCGTGCACTGCTGGAACAGATACTTGCCGGTGGCGACATTCATCTGACCGGACGCGAGATGATCAAGTTCGGCTGAAAAGGTTCAGGACGCCTATGACCCGTCACATCCTGATCGATCCGGTCACCCGGATCGAAGGACACGCGAAAATCAGCATCCATCTGGACGACGACGGAAACGTGGCAGAGGCGCGTTTCCATGTGACTGAGTTTCGCGGGTTTGAGCGCTTTTGCGAGGGACGACCATTCTGGGAAATGCCCGGCATTACGGCGCGCATCTGCGGGATCTGCCCGGTCAGCCATCTGCTGGCATCGGCGAAGGCAGGTGACGCGATCCTCTCGGTAGTGATCCCGCCAGCAGCGGAGAAACTGCGCCGCCTGATGAACCTGGGGCAGATCGTGCAATCGCACGCGCTGAGTTTCTTTCATCTCAGTGCGCCCGATCTGCTGCTCGGTTTCGACAGCGATCCCGCCACGCGCAATGTCTTTGGATTGATGGCTGCCGATCCGACGCTGGCGCGTGCCGGAATACGGCTTCGCCAGCTGGGGCAGGACATTATTGCTCTGCTCGGCGGCAGCAAAATCCATCCGGCGTGGGCTGTGCCGGGCGGTGTCCGCTCTGCGCCGACCGCCGCACAACGCGCCGGGATCATTGAGCGCTTGCCCGAAGCGCGCGCCACGGTGCTCGATGCACTACGTCGGTTCAAGGCGTTGCTCGACACCCACGCCGACGAAGTTGCGACATTTGGCAATTTCCCGTCACTTTTCCTGGGATTGGTAGGACCAAACGGTGAATGGGAGCACTACGATGGGCGTTTGCGTGTGGTTGATTCGGGTGGCGCCATCATCGCCGATCAGGTTGATCCATCGCGCTATCGCGACATTATCGCCGAAGCGATCGAGCCGTGGTCATACCTGAAGATGCCGTACTACCGACCACGTGGCTACCCTGGCGGCATGTACCGCGTCGGTCCGCTGGCGCGTCTCAATATCTGCACCCGCATCGGCACCCTGCTGGCAGACGCCGAACTGGGGGAGATGCGCCAGCGTGCAGGGGGTATCGCTACATCGTCGTTCTACTACCACTACGCGCGCCTGATCGAGATTCTGGCGGCGCTGGAGCGCATTTCGTTGATCCTCGACGATCCTGATCTCGATTCGCCCCGCCTCCGCGCCGAAGCGGGAGTCAACCGGTTTGAGGGCGTCGGCGTGAGCGAAGCGCCACGCGGAACCCTCTTCCACCACTACACCGTCGATGCGCACGGCTTGATCCAGCGCGTCAATCTGATTATCGCCACGGGACACAACAATCTGGCGATGAACCGGACGATTGCCCAAATCGCGCGGCACTTTGTGCACGGCGATCGGATCGGCGAAGGGGCGTTGAACCGGGTGGAGGCAGGCATCCGCGCCTACGATCCGTGTCTCAGTTGTTCGACGCATGCCGCTGGAACGATGCCGCTGACGCTCACACTGGTCGCCGCTGATGGTACGGTGCTCGATGAGGTGCGGCGGGGGTGAGCAAGGTTGCAGGTTGCAGGTTGGAAGGTTGCAGGTTGGAAGGTTGAAGGTTGAAGCATGCACTACCTCATCATTGGCTACGGCAACGACCTGCGCGGTGATGATGCAGCCGGGCGGGTCGCGGCGGACACGATAGCCGCGCTTCATCTGCCGGATGTCACTGTGCTTTCGGTGCACCAGTTGACGCCGGAACTCGCGCCGATCCTGGCGCAGGCACATGAGGCGGTCTTTCTCGATGCCGATGTGAGCGGGTGTCAGGTGGTGCGCGTGACCCACGTCCTGCCTCGAACTGATGGTCAGTATGCCGGTCACGTTGCCACACCCGGGGCATTGCTCGCACTCGCCAGAGCAGTCTACGGTCGGTCGCCGGATGCCTGGCTCATCAGCATTCCGGCAATCGATTTCACCCTCGGCGCGCCACTCTCGCCACAGGCGCACGATGGCGTCGTTCAGGCGGTAGACATTGTGCACCACATGCTGGCGAGCGCTGACAGAGCATCTGCCGCAGAACCATAAAGGCGATCCTTGCGGTTCTGGTACAATAGTACCGAACGTGTGCATGCCACACGCTGCACATGACGTCTATTCTCCGGTCGCCAGGATAAGGTGGGGCATGAAGAGACAACGCTGGCATGCTGTTGTTGCATTCCTCATGTGCCTGCTCGCCGTCATCCCGCTGGCGCAGGGTGTGGCGCAGGCGCAGAGCGACGTCGATCCGCGTGGACTCGGCGATCCCAGGGCGCCGCTGGTCATCATCGAGTACAGCGACTATGAATGCCCGGCATGCGCCTCCTTCGTCCGCGATACCAAACCGCAACTGATTGCAGAATACATCGAGACCGGCAAAGTCTACTATCTCTACCGCGATAACCCGCTGCCACAGCATCCAGCAGGGCGTGTCGCCGCCGCGTATGCGCACTGCGCTGCGCAACAGGGGCAGTTCTGGTCGATGCATCAACGTTTATTTCAGGGGTACATCGATGGTGAATGGGGCGGCAATCCATCGTCATCGGAGCGCGTCTTTCAGCGGTATGGCGATGAACTCGGTCTGGATGGCAATGCTCTTCAGCAATGTGTACGCAACCCTGCAACTGATCGCGCGATTGCTGCTGATGTGGAAGAGGCGCGCAATCGCGGATTGCGGGGTACGCCCGCCTACATTCTGCGCTGGCCCGGCGGTCCAGAGCGCGGCGATGTGCTGACCGGAGCGCAGAGTTTCGGAACCTGGCGCTACCTGCTCGATGAGCGCCTCAACCGACAACCTGAGCCATCTGCTTCGACGCTGGTGTCACAGGAATCGATGTCAGTGGTGTTCTATCTGGCGCTGGGGGCGGCTGGCGGTCTTGGCGTGCTGGTTGTTGGCGGCAGTGTGCTCTGGTGGCTTGCTGCGCGCAATCGTCGCCCGCGTATGTAGAAGACGCATATCATACGTAGACCCAGGTTGCCTGAGCAACCCTCCTCTGCTATACTCGTATCTGTTCCCGCCTGCCCCGGGTGCAGGCAGGTCCCCGGAGCGCCACGTCGCCCTTTGCCCTGGCAGGTTGTGTGTTCAGCCGCGCTGCCTCGCAATGATCATCGCACATGCGTCAACATAGTCATAGCCACACAGGAGCAAGTTATGAGCACCGACACAACCTCCGATCTGACGGCGCTGCTGGCGGAGCATGAGCGTCTGCGCGAACAGGTGGCGCAACTGGATCGCAATCTGGCGCGCTTCCGCGCTATCGTTGAGGATACCGATCTGCTCATCACCGAAGTGGACGCAAATGGTCTCTTCACGTATGTGAATCCTGTGGCGCAACGGGTCTTCGGATACGCGCCGGAGGAGTGCATTGGCAGGTCATCACTCGAATTCGTGCACCCAGACGATCTCGAATACACGCAGAAGGCATTCATCGATTGGGTGCAACGACACGAACGTGCAGTGACCATCGAGAACCGTGTGGTGCATCGCAACGGCCAGGTTTTTCATATGCTCTGGTCGATCACCCTGCATTACGATGAGCAGGGACAGGTTCAGCGCGCAACATCGATCGCATACGATATTGGCACACTTCATCAGTTGCGCAGTGAACTACGCGAGAGTCGCACCATGTTGCAACTGGTGATCGACAACCTGCCGCAGGCTGTGTTCTGGAAGGATCACGAGTTGCGTTTCCTGGGGTGTAACCACCGTTTTCTCGTCGATGCCGGACTGTCCTCGGTTGACGAAGTAATCGGCAAGACCGACTTTGAGATGCCGTGGAAAGCACAGGCAGCCGGGTATCAGGAAGATGATCGCGCCGTGATCACCCACGGACCCAGATTCAATATCGAAGAACAATTGACGCGTAGTGATGGTTCGACAATCTGGCTGCGCACCAACAAAGTACCGCTGCGCCGCGATGGCGAGGTTATCGGCGTTCTGGGCATGTACGAGGATATTACCGCACTGAAGCGGCAGGAAGAAGAACTGCGCACCTTCAAGTTGCTGGTGGAAAATGCCCCTGACGGGATCGGCATCGCAAATACCGATCTGGTGTTGACGTATGCCAACCCTGCTTTTGCTACCATGCTTGGATACTCTAGTCTGATCGGGATGAAGGTGCCGGAAATCACGCATCCTGATGATCTGGATCTATTGAGCACCATTGCCCAACAGGTGATCCAGGGTGGCGCGCCACGCGAGATGATCCGCTATCTGCGCAGCGATGGTTCGATCGTCACCGTGCAGGCGTCGGCGCTGGCATTGCACGATGGGCATGGCAACCTGATCGGCTTCGCGTCGATCAACCGTGACATCACCGAACAGTTACAGGCAGAGGAGAGCCTGCGCGCCAGCGAGCAGCGCAACCGCGCGTTGCTCAACGCCATTCCCGATCTGATGTTCCTGCTCACTCCCGATGGCGTCTTCCTGGACTACAAAGCAGACAGCAGCGGCGATCTCATTCTCCCGCCTGAAGCATTCCTTAACCGGAATGTTTCTGAAGTCCTGCCGCCGCATCTGGCGGAACAGGTCATCACGAATATGGAGGCGCTCAAACGCACCCACGAGATGCAGACCTATGAATATCAGGTTTTGATCAACGATCAGATCCGTGATTTTGAAGCGCGCATGGTGCTGAGCAACAACGATGTTCTCGTGTTGTCGCGCGATATGACAAAGCAGCGGCGCGCTGAGCGCGAGCGTCAGGCGATGCAGGAGCAGATCATTCAGGCGCAGCAGGCGGCATTGCGCGAATTGAGCACGCCGCTCATGCCGATCGCCGACGGGGTGGTTGCCATGCCGATCATCGGCACGATCGATACCATGCGCGCGCAGCAGATTATGGAGGCGCTTCTCCAGGGGATTGCTGAGCACGGCGCCGATATTGCCATCCTCGACATTACCGGTGTGAAGGTGGTGGATACTCAGGTTGCCGGCGCGTTGATCCGTGCGGCGCAGGCGGCGCGCATGCTTGGTGCACAGGTCGTGCTGACGGGTATCAGCCCGGAGATCGCGCAGACCCTCGTCCACATCGGTGCTGAAATGCGCGAAATGGTGGCAAAACCAACCCTTCAGCAAGGGATTGCCTATGCCCTGAGTCGGCGCGTGTCGTGACGCTGTAGGGGTAACAGCTGGACAGACCGGACACGATTGAACATCCCACCGGAAGTAAGTGGTCACATTTCTCCTCTACGAGGGCAAGATGCCCTCGTAGACGCAACGATGGCAGGATGCCCTCGTTCCCAGGTGCGTGTGTTATCTCAGGTGTGAACAGTGTGACCCACCGGAAGCATGCACCTCGTGCGACATGGCAGACACCAACGATAGTCAAGGTACACGACAAACGCCGCACGCCTCCCTACCAGGAGCATCCCTGCTAATGGTTGTTGAGCGATAACCTGCTCTCGCCCGCACAGGCGGGCTTTGCCCTGGATAGCCGAGAGCTTTAGCCCGACGGCAAGGGCGAATACCGGATTATAGCAGTTCTCAGATACGTTGAACCCTTGACTGGATTTCTGGAACGTTCCGTCTTCGCCTCCGGCGGGCTGATGGTCTTTGAGTAATTATTCCGCTACAGCCCGCGCAGGCGGGCTTCGCATTCCATAGCCGAGGGCTTCAGCCCCACGGCAAGAGGCGCATACCGGATTTATTTCTCAATCTTCATAAGCCCTGGCTAAGGTCGGGCAAGCCCTATGGGCTAGATCAACCCAGGTCCTGCCAGCGTATGGCAAGGATGACTGAAACGCCAGCCCCGCAGGGGCTTCCATGCGCTCAGGGAGGGCTTATGGTCTTTGAGTAATTATTCCGCTACAGCCCGCGCAGGCGGGCTTCGCATTCCATAGCCGAGGGCTTCAGCCCCACGGCTGGTTCGGTATAGCGGATTAAATTCTCAATCTCCATCAGCCCGCACAAGCGGAGTCACGTCCGACGACGGACGATGTCGGATTGCTTCTCTCGTAGACCGAAATTATGGTCTTTGAAGAAATAATCCGGTATAGCCCGCGCAGGCGGGCTTTGCCCTGGTTAGCCGAGGGCTTCAGCCCCACGGCTAGCGCGGTAGAGCGGATTTAATTTTCAATCTCCATCATTTCGGTCGCCGTGTGAGGCGCGCGATTCTGGGAGCGTTCAACCTTGTCCAAATTGGTTCAACCTCTATGGGAACTGCTATAAGTGCTCAATCTTCATGAGCATGTTGCACCCCGACGCATAACCCGTATCATGAATGTTGGTCTGTAACCTGTGCAACGCAATGGGGGAGGTGCGTGATGGGTGATATCGGACGCCTCCTGATAGGGATGGGTGTGCTGCTGATCGTGGTCGGCGTGGTGTTTCTTGTGGCGGGTCGGGTGACGTGGTTGGGACGCCTGCCGGGTGATATTCTGATCGAGCGCGAAAACGTGCGGATCTTTATCCCGATCGGAACGATGCTGATCCTCAGCCTGCTGCTGACGGTGATCGTCAACCTGATCGCACGCTTCTGGCGCTGACCGCGCCTTCCACGTCATGCCAGCATCCCTCTGCGTGATCTGCGGCGCCGCGTGCATCGGATATGCTCACGCGGAGGAGCGGAGGCGCGGAGAGGTGGAGCGCAGTTCTCAAGAAGATGCAAGGCAGGCGCCTTTTTCACCAATCTGGACAGGAGGCGCGGAGAGGTGGAGCACAGTTCTCAAGAAGATGGGTTCTGTTGGATAGGGTTGAATGCTCCGCCGGAAGTGGGCGCCTCGTGTGACACGGTGACACGGTGGTACGTTTTTGCATCGGGGTCGTATCAGGCATTGTCATGGTTGAGTGCGGCATAGTAGTCGCCTCCGGCAGTATCGGGGCAGACGCGCAATTGCGAAATACAAAACCCCTGAGATTCCTCAGGGGTTCCGCTTACGTGGAGCCGGCGGCGGGATTCGAACCCGCGACCTACTGTTTACAAGACAGTTGCTCTGCCAGCTGAGCTACGCCGGCGCACCCCTATTGTAGCACGAGCGCGCCATGCGCGTCAATCGACGCAGCAGAGTGGTATAATGGTTCCGCCAACACGATGATGGTGTGGGAGAACATGTATGTCTGCTTTGCTCGCATCGCGCAATGGCCTGCCGTCGAGCATCGAGCCGCCGACACCGGAGGAAAGTTTGAACGATGCACGGCAGCGCATGGCGCGCACCTTTCGCCGCGATGAATTTGTCTGGATTATTAACGAACGGTATGATGAACACGCCGCTGCCTGGCTGATCGATGTGCTGCGTCAGGGAGCAGAGGGGCGCTGGATGCGTCAGCGCTATCGCTACGACGTTCCGGCAGGCGTTCTCTACTTCCTGGGCGAAAGCGCGGTTGACCGCCAGACATTTCGCTCATTGCGCCGCTCCTCCACGCCGTTCGATGTCCCTGCGTGGCAGGATCGCTAATGTCTATCGGGTGCATACCTGCGCTTTGGGTGCGGCGACATCGCGGTTCACGTCGGCGCCCGAAATGGGAATTGAACGATTGACCTGCTACAGGGAGCATCCGTGCTAAACACTGCCTCTCCGTTTACTGTCGAAGATCTTTATCGCCTGGGTTGGCTGGAAGACCCGCAGGTGTGTCCGGATGGCCGTGTGGTTGCGTTTGTGCGCGTCACCATCGATCGTCCGGCAAACGCCAACCGTCGTGCGATCTGGATTGCGCCCACCGATGGAGGTCCTCCGCGCCGGTTTACGTCCGGGGTGAATGACACGTCGCCGCGCTGGAGTCCTGATGGCCGCTGGCTGGCGTTCGTTAGAGGACGTGGAGATCAGACGCCACAACTGTATGTCATTCGCCGCGATGGAGGCGAGTCGCGCTGCCTGACTTCGCTGCCGCAAGGGGTCAGCCATCCGGCGTGGAGTCCCGATGGGCGCTGGATCGCCTTTCTTTCCCGATTGAATGCCGCTGAACGTGCGCGTGAAGATGCAGGCGAGTCGGAGCCGACGCCGCCCGATGAGTTTACCCGCAAGCAGATCGCCGAGCGCCGTAAGTACGAAGAGGAGCGCCGCTTCGACCCGCGCGTGGTGCGTCGCCTGCCCTACCGTGCCGGAGTCGATTTTTTCGACGACCGGTATGCGCAGATCTATCTGATCGACGTGCCGGAGGACGATGATGATCCGGCGCCGCAGCCACGCCGCATCACCGATGCTGACCTCGATTTCGGCGCGCCGGTGTGGATGCCCGATGGGCAGGCGCTCCTCACGACGGCGACGCGCAATCCGGAAGGAGACTCGCAATTCTTCTTCTTTGATGTGCTCCGTGTGCCGGTGATGCCCGAAGGGCGCGCTGAACCACAGCGCCTGACCGCTCCTGGCTTCACGTACTGGAACCCGCGTCCCTCGCCGGATGGACGATTGATTGCGTGTCTGCGCGCGCCGGAGGGACAGCCGTTCTCGGCTGGAACATTACTGGCGGTAATGGATGCATCCGGCGGCGCGCTGCGCGATCTGACCGCTGCGACCGACCTGAGCATCGAAGCTTTCGACTGGTTGCCGGACGGTGATGGGTTGCTGTGCCTTGCTGCGTACCGCGGTGCGCAACCTTTGTGGCGGGTTGCGCTGGATGGCAGTGGATGTCAGCGCCTTGATCAGATGCCTGGCGACCGTCTGATCGCCGAATGTGATGTCGGTACAGATGGAACGGTCGCTTTCGTGGCCGGTGATGCCGCCAATCCGTGTGAGTTGTATGTCCATGATCCGGTTGGGGTTGAACGGCGGTTGACGGCGTTCAACGCACCATTGCTGGAGGAACGGATCGTTGCGCCGTATGAAGAACTGATCTACGCCGCGCCCGATGGTCAGAAGGTTCAGGGATGGGTGATCCATCCGTCCGACTTTGATCCCGCGCGTCCGGGCGGGTATCCGCTTGCCGTTTACATCCATGGCGGTCCGCATCTGATGTGGGGACCGGGGGTGCGCAGCATGTGGCATGAATGGCAGGTTGCCGCTGCCCGTGGGTATGTCGTATTCTTCTGCAATCCGCGTGGCTCGGATGGGTACGGCAACGCCTGGCGTCTTGCCACGCAGTCGAACTGGGGGTTTGCCGATGCCCCCGACATCCATGCCGGCATTGATGCACTGCTTGCGCGCGGCTATATCGACCCGCGTCGCATTGCCGTCACCGGCGGTTCGTATGGCGGGTACATGACGGTCTGGTTGATTGCGCACAGTGATCGCTTCGCCTGCGCTGCGGCGGCGCGCGGGGTGTACAACCTGCTGACGCAGCACAGCACCAGTGATGCGCACGAACTGGTCGAACTGACATTTGAAGGCTTCCCGTGGGAGAACCATGCGTTGCTCTGGCGGCATTCGCCGCTGGCATACGCCCATCGCATCACGACGCCGCTGCTCATCCTGCATGCCGAACGCGACTATCGCGTGCCGATCAGTGAGGCGGAGCAGTTGTTCGCATTTCTGCGTCGGCGGAAGCAGGTCGTTGAGTTTGTGCGCTACCCGCGCGAGGGGCACGAACTCACGCGCACCGGCGAGCCAGACCATCGTGCCGATCACATGCGTCGCATCCTGGAATGGTTCGATCAGTTCTGCCAGATGCCTGCCGACAACCGCGCGTCGTCTCGTGGGGAGAAAACCGATGACTGAGCATCATCAGGCGTCTGATACGCATCCCTGGGCTGATTTGACCACAACGCAGACGCTGGCGCTCCTGCTGCACGAACTGTACACACCGGTCAGCGCCCTCGGCGATCAGGTGAGTCGGCTGGCAGCCGATTCTCTCGATGAGCGTGAGCGCGCCGTGATTATCGGGCACATGCGTGCCCGGATCGACGATCTGAGCCGCCTGGTCGTGCTGCTCAAGCGGTACCTTGATGAGCAGCCGGCGCCCGATGCATAAGTGAGCACCGGTATGACGCCATTCCTTACCCGCCGCACCTTGCTGACCGAGCGCCAGGAAGCGTTGCTCGAAGAGATCCGTGCGGCGCTAGCAGCGTTACGCACTGCACTGCACCGCTTTGGGGTCGATGTGGCGCCGGGCGATATGCGTATTCTGGACGATACGATCACCCATCTGGATGAACTCTTTTTGCTGGTGGTGGCGGGCGAATACAACTCCGGCAAGTCGAGTTTCATCAATGCGCTGCTTGGCGCGCCAGTGGTGGCGGAGGGTGTCACGCCCACCACCGACCGGATCACCATCCTGCGTTACGGCGATACGCCAGGTGAAACGGTGAGCAGTGCGTTTCTGGTGGAGCATCGCTTCCCGGCTGAGGTGCTGCGCCGTATGGCAATTGTCGATACGCCCGGTACGAATGCCATCATCCGACGCCACGAAGAACTGACGCACAATTTCATCCCGCGCGCCGACCTGGTGCTGTTCGTAACGTCTGCCGGTCAACCGTTTTCCGCCAGCGAACGCGCCTTTCTGGAACTCATCCGCGATTGGGGGAAGAAGGTGGTGCTGATTATCAACAAAGCTGACCTGCTCGACGATGCCGGTCTGGCGGAGGTCGTCGCATTTGTTGGCAGGCACGCTGAGGATTTGTTCGGCATGCGCCCCCGGATATTTCCGGTCTCGGCGCGTCTGGCGCGTCAGGCGCGCGACACTGATGATCAGGCGCTGTGGGAAGCCAGTCGGTTTCCGGCTGTCGAGCAGTACATTGTCACCACCCTTGATGAAGAGGAGCGGGTGCGGTTGAAACTTCTCTCGCCGCTGGGTGTGGCGCGTCGGCTGGCAGAGCGATACCTGCTCGCCGTCGAGGATCGTCTATCCGCGTTGCGTGAGGATGTGGCTGCCATCGACAACATCGAGCGACAACTCGACCTGTTCCGGCGCGATCTGACCGAAGATTTCGAGCGTCACCGGGCTGAAGTCGCCAACATTCTCAACGAGTTCGAGTTGCGCGGCATACGATTCTTCGACGAGACCATCCGCGTCAGCAACCTGTTCAACCTGGTGCGCCATCAGCAAGAGATCAGCGAGGCGTTTGCGCGCGACATCGTCGCCGACGTGCCGCAGCAGATCGAAGCGCGTTTACAGGCGCTGATCGACTGGATGGTGGAAAAGAATCTGCGCATGTGGCAGGGAGTGATGGATTATCTGCGGCGGGAACGGGCGGTGCAACAACGCAGCGGATTGATCGGCGAGATTGGCGCAACATTCGAGTACAATCGAGCCGCGCTGATCGAATCGGTCGCTCGTGAGGCGGAAAAGGTCATTGCCACCTACGACCGCGAGGCTGAGGCGCAGGCGTTGACGGCGGAAGTGCAGGCGGCAATCGCTGGCTCGACGCTGGTTGGGGCAGGCGCGGTGGGGATTGGAACGCTGCTCGTGCTGCTGTTGCACGGCGCGATGCTCGATGTCACGGGTGTGCTGGTTGCCGGGTTGCTGGCAGTTGGCGGGTTGTACCTGATTCCTAACAAACGTCGCCAGATCAAGCGGCAGTTCCATCAGCGCGTCGCCGACCTGCACGAGACGCTCGCCGAAACAATGGAACGCCAGTTCAACACCGAATGCGATCGTATGATCACACGCATCCGCGATGCCATTGAACCCTACACCCGTTTCGTGTATGCACAGCACGAGCTCCTGTTGACGACTCAACGCGATCTTTCTGACACGGAAGCGGAGATCAGTCGATTACAGGCGGAGATCGAACGCCGTTGATGAGGTGGGATATGCAGCCATCGGGGATCATTACATTAACAACCGACTTCGGGCTGTCCGATAGTTATGTCGGCATTATGAAGGGAGTTATTCTGGGAATTGCGCGCAACGTAACGATTGTGGACATCACGCATCAGATCGCACCGCAGGACATCCATCAGGCGGCGTATATCGTTCAGACGTTCGGGGCGTTTTTTCCGCCGGGAACGATTCACGTGGTGGTGGTCGATCCGGGGGTGGGAAGCAAACGACGACGCATCATTCTCACGACGCCGAATGCCGTGTACGTGGCGCCGGACAACGGCGTCCTGACGTATGTATGGCGCGAAGCGATCTCGCAGTGGGGCACGGAGCACTGCGCCGTCTACGATCTGACCGAGCCGCGCTACTGGTTGCCCTACGTCAGCAGCACCTTCCACGGGCGTGATGTCTTTGCACCGGTGGCGGCGCATCTGGCGCTTGGGGTTCCGCCAGCACAGTTTGGTGAGCGGCGTGCGGAGATTGTCGAAGCTGCACTCGAACAACCGTCGCGCGGACGGCATGGCGAGCTGGTGGGTCGCATCATTCATATCGACCATTTTGGCAACTGTATTACCAACATCACACTCAAGCATTTGCAGGAGGCGGGCATTGGCGAGCGCATGACCGCCCAGTTGATCGGGCAGCGCATCGAGGGGTTGTACCGGACCTACGCCGATGTCGCGATTGGCGCGCTGGTCGCACTGATCGGCAGCAGCGATCATCTGGAGATCGCGGTGCGCAACGGCAGCGCGGCGCAAACGCTGGGCGCCGGGATCGGCGATATTGTGCGAGTGTTCCCCGCTTCGCATCAGGCAGCGTAGCAGGCTGGCGAAAATTTGTTTTGCGATCCGCCAATTTTCCTGTTCTCATCCCTTGACGCTCGATAGACGGATTGCTATAATGATCAACACCTGGAAAACCAGGCCTCCTACCCGCCCCCTGAGATGTCTAGCTGTACAGGTGCAGCAGCCAGCGGGTGCAAATATCTGCGGTTAGCCGCATCTCTTCGTCGGGGCAGCGCACCATATCTACAGTTTGGAAGTCAATGCACGTTATCAGGACCACAGATACCCGACCGGCGGCAATAGCACACACTATTGCATTCGGTCCATTGTGCCGCAGGCATTCGCGGGCGACGCGAAGAGCGGCATCAAACCAGGAGGATCATTCATGACAATCCAGAGCGGCGTTTCGTTGCTGCAGCGGGTGGTCGAGCTCCAGGATCTCAAAAAGTTCCGTGAACTGAACTGGACCGGCACCTTCGGCGATTATCTGGATATCGTTGCCCGGAACCCGAAGGTGACGCGCAATGCATTCCAGCGTATCTACGACATGATCATGTCGTATGGGTACGAAGAGTTTATCGATGCCAAGAAGAAGTTGATCCGGTATCACTTCTTCAGCGATCCGTCGTTCGATATTGATGATGCGATCTTCGGTCTCGAAATCCCGCTGATGCGCCTGGTCAACTTTTTCAAAGCAGCGGCGCAGGGGTATGGCACCGAGAAGCGCGTCTTGCTGCTCCACGGTCCGGTTGGTTCGTCAAAGTCCACCATTGTCCGGCGTCTGAAGCGCGGGCTTGAGCACTACTCGAAGACGGAAGCCGGCGCGCTCTATACGTTCGACTGGTACATGGGGACGATCGACTCCGAGAACTGGGACTGGCGCCAGGTGCCGGAGTCGGAGTGGGAAAAGTGCCCGATGCACGAGGAGCCGCTGCGTCTCATTCCGGCAGAGGCGCGCGAGCGCTTCATTGAAGAGTTGACCGATGGGTACAACGGCGAATATCCTATCCGCATCGAGGGAGATCTCTGCCCGGCGTGCCGCTTCAACTTCCGTGACCTGATGCTGCGCTACCAGGGTGATTGGAGTCAGGTGATCCGCCACGTTCGGGTGCGGCGCCTGGTGTTCAGCGAGCAGGATCGCATCGGGATCGGCACCTTCCAGCCCAAGGACGAGAAGAACCAGGACTCGACCGAACTGACGGGCGATATCAACTATCGCAAGATTGCGATCTACGGATCGGACTCCGACCCGCGCGCGTTCAACTTCGACGGCGAGTTCAACATCGCCAACCGCGGCATCATCGAGTTCATCGAGATGCTCAAGCTCGATGTCGCCTTTCTCTATGATCTGCTCGGCGCGTCGCAGGAGCACAAGATCAAGTCGAAGAAGTTCGCACAGACCGATATCGATGAGGTGATCATCGGGCACACGAACTCACCGGAGTATCGACGCCTCGAAAACAACGAGTTCATGGAGGCGCTCAAGGATCGTACCGTTCGCATCGATATTCCCTACATCACCCGCCTGCGCGATGAGATTAAAATCTACGAGCGCGATTTTAATAAGAAGCGAGTCAAGGTGCATATCGCGCCGCACACACTCGAAGTGGCGGCGATGTGGGCGGTGTTGACGCGCCTGGAAGAACCAAAGAAGCCGAACCTGACCCTGTTGCAGAAGCTCAAACTCTACAACGGGCGCACCCTGCCGGGCTTCACCGAGGACAACATCAAAGAACTGCGCAAGGAAGCGCCCAATGAGGGCATGCAGGGCATCAGCCCACGCTATATCCAGGATAAAATCTCGAACGCGCTGGTCAATTACCAGGCGGACGGGTATATCAACCCGTTCATGGTGCTGAACGAACTGGAGAATGGTCTGAAGAACCATGCGCTTATCACCTCGGAGGAGGATCGCAAACGCTACCGCGACCTGCTCTCGGTGGTAAAAGAGGAGTATACCGAGATCGTGAAGAACGAAGTGCAGCGCGCCATCAGCGCCGACGAGGAAGCGATCAAGCGTCTCTGCGCCAACTATATCGACAACATCAAAGCCTATACGCAGCGCGAGCGCGTGCGCAACAAGTTTACCGGGCAGTTCGAGGAACCTGATGAGCGGTTGATGCGGTCGATCGAGGAAAAGATCGATATTCCCGAGAGCCGCAAAGATGACTTCCGCCGCGAGATCATGAACTACATCGGTGCGCTGGCGGTCGAGGGCAAGACGTTCGATTACAAGACGAACGAGCGGCTCCACAAGGCGCTCGAACTCAAACTGTTCGAGGACCAGAAAGACTCGATCAAACTCACATCGCTCGTCTCACGGGTGATCGATAAGGATACCCAGGAAAAGATCGATGTCGTCAAGGCGCGCCTGATCCGCGATTTCGGCTACAATGAGCAGAGTGCGACCGATGTGCTCAACTATGTAGCGAGCATCTTCGCACGTGGCGATGTGAAACGTTGAACGAAGCCAGGACGGGCGCCGGAAAACGGTCGTGATGGCGTCTGGCAGGGCGTCAGCGGTTGTCCTGGGGATCAGGGGGGCTGCCTGGAGCAGTTCCTTCCTGATCCAGTCTCTCCAAAAAGGTGCATGCTATGTCGATACACCGCGTTGAGCGCGATCTGAACCGCTTTCGCCAGATTGTGCGCGGCAAGATCAAAAAAGACCTGCGAAAATACATGTCGCAGGGCGAAATGATCGGTCGCCAGGGGCGTAAGTATGTCTCGATCCCGCTGCCGCAGATCGATCTGCCGCAGTTTCGCTACGGCACGCGCCAGGGCGGTGGCGTCGGTCAGGGCGATGGGAATGTCGGCGACCCGATCGCGCAGGGCGATGGGCAGTCGGGTCAGGGTGAGGCCGGATCCGAACCAGGGCAGCATATCATCGAGGTTGATGTCACCCTGGAGGAATTGGCGCAGATCCTCGGCGAGGAACTGCAATTACCCAACATTCAGCCGAAAGGCAAAAAGAACATCATTTCGCAGAAAGACCGCTACTCCGGCATTCGTCGCGTCGGACCGGACTCGCTGCGGCATTTCAAGCGCACGTACCGCGAGGCGCTCAAACGTCAGATTTCGTCGGGCGAATACAACATCGCCGATCCGATTGTGGTGCCGATCCGACAGGATATGCGCTTCCGTTCCTGGAAGGAAACGCTCCAACCCGAGTCGAATGCCGTCATCATCTATATGATGGACGTCAGCGGCTCGATGGGCGCCGAGCAGAAGGAACTGGTGCGCATCACGGCATTCTGGATCGAAACCTGGCTGCGCTCGCAGTACAAAGCGATCGATATTCGCTACATCGTGCACGACGCTGCGGCGAAGGAGGTCGATCAGGAGACGTTCTACCATATTCGTGAGGGGGGCGGCACGAAGATCAGTTCGGCGTACAAACTGTGCAACAAACTGATCGATGAGCGCTATCCCGCCGATGAGTGGAACATCTATCCCTTCCACTTCTCCGACGGCGACAACTGGGGCGGGGGCGATACCCGCGAATGTATTGAATTGCTGCGCACCCAACTCCTTCCCAAAGTCAACCAGTTCTGCTATGGTCAGGTGCGTTCGCTGTATGGATCCGGTCGCTTCGCCCATGACCTGGAGGAGCACCTGGGCAAGCACGATGGGCTGGTGATCTCGGAGATCGCCGATCGCGACGATATCTACGACGCGATCAAGGACTTTCTCGGCAAGGGAAGGTAGTGCAGATCAGGACACACAAAACATCTATGAAGAGTACTCGTCTTCCACCAGAGTTGCAGGCAGCGTGGGAGGAGATCGAAGCCTATGCGAAAGAGTATGGGCTTGATTTCTTCCCCATCATTTATGAGGTGCTCGACTACCGCACGCTCTACGAGACGGCGGCGTTGGGAGGGTTTCCCATCCGCTATCCCCACTGGCGCTTCGGGATGGAGTATGACCAGCTCATAAAGGGCCACGTCTGGCTTGGCTCGACGATCTATGAGATGGTGATCAATACCAATCCGTCGTATGCGTACCTGCTCGAAGGCAACGAGATGGTGACGCAGAAGATGGTCATGGCGCATGTTGCGGCGCATGTCGATTTCTTCAAGAACAATATGTGGTTCGCGCATACGAATCGCAAGATGCTTGACGAAATGGCGAACCACGCCGCCCGCGTGCAGCGCATGATCGATCGCTACGGCTATGAGACGGTCGAAGAGTTTATCGATATCTGTCTCTCGCTCGAAAATCTGATCGACTATCACGCGCCGTATATCAAACGCCCCGAAGCGCAGACCCATCAGTCGGTGCTGGCGGAAGATGAGCCGCCGGTGGTGGAGGGGTTGCCGGTTGAGCGTAGTTACATGCGCGATTATATCAACCCGCCGGAGTTCCTCGAACAGCAGCGGAAACGTCTCGAAGCGGAGCGCGCCCGCCATAAGAAGTTCCCGGAACATCCGCAGAAGGACGTGCTCCTCTTCCTTATGAATTATGCGCCGCTGGAACGCTGGCAGCATTCCATCCTCGAAATTGTGCGCGATGAAGCATATTACTTCGCCCCCCAGGGGATGACGAAGATACTCAACGAGGGTTGGGCCAGTTACTGGCACTCGGAGATTATGACGCGCCGGGCGCTGCGCGATGATGAACTGATCGATTTTGCCGACCATCATTCCGGCGTGGTGGCGGTGCACCCCGGTCGTCTCAATCCATATAAGCTCGGTCTTGAATTGCTGCGCGATATCGAGCATCGCTGGAATACCGGACGCTTCGGGAAGGAGTATGAGGAGTGTGAAGACCTGGCTGAGAAACTGAACTGGGATAAGCAACTCGGTTTGGGGCGGCAGAAACTGTTCGAGATACGTCGCCTCTACAACGATGTGACGTTCATTGATGAGTTCCTGACTCCTGAGTTCGTGATGCAGCAGAAGCTCTTTACATTCCGCTACAATCGTGATACAGATATGTATGAGATCGCGTCGCGCGAGTTCAAGGAGATCAAGGAGAAACTCCTGTTCCGCCTGACGAATTTCGGTCAACCGTTCATCTATGTCGAGGATGGCAATTACAATAATCGCGGTGAACTCTATCTGCGCCATCGCTATGAGGGGGTCGAGTTGAAGATGGATTATGCCCGTGATACGATGCGCAATATCCAGCGTATCTGGACGCGCCCGGTGCACCTCGAGACGGTGGTGGACGAGAAGCGGCGGTTGATTACGTTCGACGGACGCGATTTCTCGGAACGGAAGATGGATTGATGACCTGGAGAGGAACCATGATGTCCGGTAAACAAACGGTTGATGCCTTGAAGCGCCTGGCAAGCGAGGGTCCGCACGCGGTGAGTGCGCTTTCCTGGACCGATGATGGTCTCAAAGTCATAGGGGTGTCCACCGGGTCGGTCGATGTGCGCATCGATCTTGCCGATCTGGATCGCTTCAGCGTTGCGTTGTGCGAACTTGCGACGACCTGCCGCACTGCGCCGGTCATCGATGATGCACGCGCCTGGCTCAGCGACCATGCAGCCGTAGCGATCCGGTCGTTGGGGTTCCTCGAGGAGCCGCTGGCGGTCTGGGAACTCGATGGTGATGAGGGTATCGCGCAGTTGCGCTCGTCGCCGCCGCTGCGCGAAGGTGACGATGTGACCTACTGGGAAGTCGTGATCCGCTGCGATGATCGCCCTTCCGCCACGATTGCCCGCTACCACTGGGCGCCAGGTTTGCCTGAACGCGAACGGGTGATCTATCCGGCGACTTTTGCGCAGATCGGGCGTATGGTTGCCGCTCTCGAGCAGGCGTTGACCTGTGAGGAGTAGCGGTGACAGGTTCTGCCCTTCGCGTCACGCTTGCCGACGCTATTGTCTGGGCGGTCGAAACGCTGCGTGACGCGAGTGAGACGCCGCGCCTGGACGCTGAGGTGCTGCTGGCGCATACGCTGGGATGGTCACGCGCACGGGTGCTGTCCAGGCTTGAGGAACCCTTTACCGACGAATCGCTCCATCAGTTTCGCACGCTGATACTGCGCCGCGCCGCGCGTGAACCGGTCGCCTACCTGGTTGGGCGGAAAGAGTTCTATGGTCTTGAGTTTGTCGTAGACCGGCGCGTGCTCGTGCCGCGCCCCGAAACCGAAACGCTGGTCGATGCGGCGCTGGAATGGGCAAAACACCGCCCCGCCCCGCTCGTGATCGCAGATATCGGTACGGGGAGCGGATGTATCGCTGTCGCGCTGGCAGTTCACCTTCCTCAGGCGCATATTTATGCCATCGATCTTTCCCGCGATGCGCTGGCGGTTGCCCGGCAGAATGTCATACGTCATCACGTTGACGCCAGCGTGACGCTTCTGAACGGCGACTTGCTGGCGCCGTTGCCGCAACCGGTCGATCTGCTGGTCAGTAATCCTCCGTATACCGTTCTCAACGAGGTTGATCCCGGTGTACGCATGCACGAACCGCACCTGGCGCTCGACGGCGGGAGTGATGGTCTTGCGGTCTATCGTCGTTTGTTTGCGGCAGCGCCGTCAGCGCTGCGACCCGGCGGTGCACTGATGCTGGAGATTGGCGCAACCCAGGCGCGTGCGGTCGTCGATCTGGCGCGGCAGGCGTTTCCCGAAGCAGTCATTCGCGTCCGACAAGACCTTGCCGGACGTGATCGAGTGGTGATATGCTTTTCCGATTAATCGCCCTTGATCTCGATGGCACCGTGATTGACCGTGATCTGGTCATTCACCCCGATGTGCGTGAAACGATTGCCGCAGTTCAGGCGCGCGGCATTCATGTGACCCTGGCGACCGGGCGTATGTTTAACGCAGCGATGCCGTTTGCGCGCGAACTCGACATCCGTGCGCCGATCATCTGCTACCAGGGTGCGCTGGTGCGCCATCCGCTCACCGGTGAGACGCTGTACCACGCGACGATGCCTGCCGATCTCGCTGCTGCGGCAGTGCACGCGCTGCTCGATGCCGATATCTTCGTGATCGCCTATATTCACGATGTTCACTACATCGCTGCGCATCGATCTGAACTCGAAGCGTACCTGGCGTTCCACCCGGAGGAGAACGAGATTGTCGTCGCACCCGATCTGGAGCGTCTGGTTGCACGAATGGCGCCGACCAAACTCCTGTTTGTGGCAGAGCCGCAGGTTGTCGAACGTGAGCTGGCGCGACTGAGCGACCGGTTTGGCGAGGCGCTGGCGATTATTCGTTCACATGCCATCTTTGGCGAACTCACAGCGCCGCACGTCAGCAAAGGGCAGGCGCTGGCGACGCTGGCGGAGTCACTGGGTGTTGCGCGCGAAGAGGTGATGGCGATCGGTGATCAGGAGAACGATCTTTCGATGATCACCTGGGCCGGGTTGGGTCTGGCAATGGGCAATGCCGTTCCTGCCGTGCGCGCGCAGGCGCACGCCGTTCTGCCGCCGGTCGGCGAGGCAGGCGTTGCCTGCGCTTTGCGGCGCTACGTGCTGAATTGCACGTCCTGACCCTATCCGCTATAATGGCGGGCGTTTTCATTCCAGCCCGGCAACGAAAAAGGCTGGCATCGCAGCGCGACGCCAGCCTGAGCGGTCAGTCGAACAATATTCAGCGCGCCCGGTACATTGTGCGCAGGCACCTGGTGCAAACCTTGATCTGTACTTTCTCGCCATCGACCATGATCGTTGTTTTCTGCACATTCGGCTTGAAGGTGCGATTGGTCTTCGGCGCGCGCCGTGCCCAGCCACCCGACGCTTTGTGCCGGATGTTTCGTCCAAAACTGACGCTCTTGTTGCAAACCATGCACTTTGCCATACCAGCAATCACTCCCCCGGCTGCGCCAGGAACTTCTTGATGTCATTGACACACTGGTGGGAGACTATACCATATTCCGAAGGAAGACGCAACCTTTGCATTAAGGATGCCAGCGCTATGCACAATCGATCCGCAACCATCACCATTCCGGCCGGACGCGCAACCGTTGCCCCGCGTGCTATCGCCTCGATTGCCGCTGCTGCTGCTCTACGGTGTGATGGCGTTGCAGGGCTGAGCGATCCGCAGGGTCCGCCGATCATCCTGCCGCCAGGCGACGCACGGCGCGGCATTGAGGTGCACCTGCACCAGAACTCACTCGCCGTCGATGTGTATCTGATTGTGCAGGCAGGCAAACCGATTGCCGATGTGGCGCATGCTGCACAGTCTGCGGTGCGCGCGGCGTTGTCCTTTGCGCTTGATCTCCCTGAGCCGATGGTCAACATTCGCGTGCAGGGGGTGGGAGGACGATCATGACCGGCGCGTGGAATGGTGAACATCTGCTGGAAGCGCTGCGCGCAGCCGCGCACGATCTTGAGCGCCACGCTGCGTCGCTCAATGCGCTGAATGTGTTTCCGGTTCCCGACGGCGATACCGGCACGAATATGGCGCTGACGCTCAGTGGGGCGTTGCGCGACATTGCGCCAGACCCATCGTGCGGTGTGGTGGCGGAACGGGTCGGGTACTGGGCAACACTGCGCGGGCGCGGTAATTCGGGCATCATTCTGTCGCAGATGCTGCGCGGTGTCGCCGCTGCTCTCGCCGGGCATCACCTGATGAGCGGGCGCGAAATGGCAGCAGCGCTGGCGCACGGAAGCGCGCGCGCCTATGAAGCGGTGCTGCGCCCGGTGGAAGGCACGATGCTGACCGTCATTCGCTGCGCCGGTGAAGCGGCACAGCGTGCAATTGCGGCTGGCGAGGCGTCGCTTGGCGCTGTACTCGATGCGGCGGTGCGTGAAGCGCGTGCAGCGGTGGCACGAACGCCGCAACTGCTGGCGACCCTGCGCGAGGCAGGGGTGGTCGATGCCGGTGGTCAGGGCATGCTGGTGCTGCTCGAAGCGCTACTGCGCTACGCGCGCGGCGAAACAGGCGGGTCGTTCACACCGCCGGTCACAGCGCCAGCGCTCGTCACGGATCATGCAGATGCAGTCGGCTACTGCACCAGTTTCGTGATCCATCGGGTGACGGTATCGCTGGACACGCTCCGGCGTGTGTTTGCAACGCTCGGCGACTCACTGGTGGTCGCGGGGGATCAGGCGCTGGTGAAAATTCATCTCCACACCCTGCGACCGGGTGATGCGCTCAACCAGGCGCTGGAGTATGGCGCACTCGACCAGGTCGAAGTCGTCAACATGGATCTGCAACGTGCTGCATTGCACTCCAGCGCACCGGTTCCGGTCGAACAGGCGGACATTGCCGCAGCGCCCGAAGCGGTCGGGATCATTGCCCTGGCGCCGGGCGCTGGTTTTGCAGCAATCCTGCGCGACCTGGGCGCCAGCCTGGTGGAGGAAACCGTAGCGACGCCGACGGTCGATGAATGGCTGGCGCTCTTTGAGCGTGTGGCGGAGCGCAGCATGATCGTTCTGCCCAACGATCCGCAGGCGCTGGAGACCGCGCGCAGTGCAGCGCAACAGGTCAACCGACGCATCGATGTCGTACCGGCAATGTCGTCGCCCCAGGGGATTGCCGCGCTGCTGGCGCTGAACTTTCAAGCCGGGATTGATCAGAACCTCCAGATGATGAAGGCGGCAGCGGAGCGCGTGCAGGTGATTACATTCGAGGTGCAACAGGACGGCGAACGACACGTGCCTGCAGAAGCGCCGCAAGATGCGTATAATGTGTGCCATGCACTGCGCCAGCACGGGGCTGACGCTGCTGAGATCGCAACGCTGTACTATAGTCGGGGGGGCGATGTTGCCCGGGCTGAAATGCTGGCGGAAGCGATTCGCGCCGCTTTCCCCGCGCTGCATGTCGAAATACACGCTGGCGGGCAACCCGGCGACAGCATGATCATTGCGCTCGAATAGATGCCGCCGGAAGTCCCGCAATCCTTGCGCATGTGAAATGAGAAACGTATGGCAAGCATCAAAATCGTGACCGATAGTTCCTGCGACATCCCGTTGAGTGTTGCCCATGAACTAGGCATCGAGATTGTACCGATGCAGATCGTCATCGGTAATCAGAGTTACCGGGCTGGTCTCGACATTACTGCAGAGCAGTTCTATCAGGCCTTGCAGGAGAATCGGACTCAGGTGACCGTGCAACCTCCGCCGATGACGGCGTTCGAGCAACTCTACCGGCGTTTGACTGTGGAGTATGAACATATCTTCTCACTCCATCTTTCCGGTCGTCTCGTGCCAGCCTACCACGTGGCGCAGCAGGCGCGCAACCGTTTGCCGGCATCGTCGAGCCGGGTCGAAGTTATCGACAGTAAACTCCTCTCGATGGCACTGGGCATGGTCGTGGTGCACGCGGCGCGAGCGGCGCGCGATGGTGCAACTCCCGAAGAGACAGCGCACCTGATCAACCTCCTGATTCAACATTGCCATCTTGTCTTCTTTGTCGATACCATCGAGTATCTCGAACATAGCGGGCGCCTGGCGCTGGCAACGACCGTTCTCGGATCGATGCAGCGCATCAAGCCGCTCCTCCTGCTCGATGATGGCGAAATTGTGCCCTACGAACGCACCCGCACCCGCGCCAAAGCCATCGAAGGGTTATACACCTTTATTGAGGATTTTCCGCGCGTCCGTGAGGTGACGGCGTTGTACGCCACAACGCCGGAAGATGTCGAGAAATTGCTGGAAAAGGTCGATCCGATCTTCCCGCGTGATCGGGTGCAGACGATGCAGTTTGGACCGAGCGTTGGTGCGTTTCTTGGACCAGGCGCGATGGGTGTGGCGGTGTTTGAGGGAATTGATTGACGTATGCCATCAGTCCATATTGTTGTCGATTCGACAGCCGACATACCTGCCGATGC
Source organism: Roseiflexus sp. RS-1 (assembly GCF_000016665.1). Taxonomy (NCBI): domain Bacteria; kingdom Bacillati; phylum Chloroflexota; class Chloroflexia; order Chloroflexales; family Roseiflexaceae; genus Roseiflexus; species Roseiflexus sp. RS-1. Next base: position 4,412,084 of record NC_009523.1, on the reverse strand, counting down.
CCGTGCTGCATACCACATTCATGTGGTGCCGGTGCTGCTGCATCGTCAGGGTGAAACGCTGCGCGACGATATCGATATCAGCCGTGATGAGTACTATCGCTGGATCGCCGAACACAACGAACTTCCGACCACCTCGGCGCCATCGGTTGGCATGTTCGAGGAAGTGTTCCGCGAGTTGACGCGCGACGGCGGCGCAGTGCTGTCGATCAGCGTTGCGGCTGGCTTGAGCGCCACATACAACGCCGCCGTGCAGGCGGCGCGGCTTGTCGAGGATGCGCGCATCGTCTGCGTCGATAGCCATTCGATTGCCATGCCTGTTGCCTATCTGGCGCTTGCTGCTGCGCGTCGCCTGGCGCAGGGCGCAACGCTGGAAGAAGCAGTTGCCCTGGTTGAAACGTTGCGTGAGCAGACGGTGGCGTATGTGGCGCTTCAAACACTGCGCTATCTGGAGCGAGGCGGGCGGATCAGTCGCACGCGGGCGTTGCTCGGCACACTGCTCGATGTGAAGCCCATTCTGGAGGTGCGCGACTCGCAGGTATTGCCGGTTGAACGGGTGCGCACCTGGCGGCGTGTTCCCGCACGGCTGCTCGAACTGGTGCAGGCGCGGGGCGCATACCAGGAATTGAGCGTCGTGTATACAACCAGCCGCGCCGAAGCGGAGTCGCTGGCAGATGCATGCGCTGCCGCAGGGCTGCTTGCGCGCGACCGCATCCGCACAGTGCAGATCGGCGCTGTGCTGGGAACCCACATGGGACCCGGCGCACTGGGGATTACAGGGTTGTTGAATGCGTGACCCTGACAGCGTATGGACGAGAAAGAGCAGATCATTCGTCTTGGCAGATTGCTGGCGGAGGAAGAGCGTCGCGGGTGTGACAACAGCACCGTTGCAGGCGGGTTGGAGCGTTTTCTGACGACATGGCGTATGGAAGCCGGGGATGCGCTGCGCTACGAGCCGGTGCAGCAGGCGCTTGAACTGCTTGCCGGATACGCCGTGCTCGATCAGCCAACCCGGCGCGCGCGCGTCGGCATCGCACTCGAAAACCTTCGCTCGTTGTTTCGCGCTCAACCGACGTCGCATTCCTCAGCAGCGCCCAAGGTCACGATGCCGACGCGCGCGCCGGTGCGCCGTCCTTCCCGTCCGGCGCCAGCGTCAGCGCGCCCGCTCACACCCGACTCACCGCTTGAGGATGTGCCGGGCATCACCCGGATCATGGCGCAGTCGTTCCGGCGTCTTGGCGTGCGTACCGTGCGCGATCTGCTCTACCATTTTCCCCATCGCTACGATGATTTCACCTCGCACCGCACCATCGCCGAACTGCAACCTGGCGCGGTCGAAACGATCGTTGCCGAGGTGCTGGACGCGCGCACCGTACCGATGAAGAGCGGCGGCACGCGGCTTGATGTGCTGGTAGGCGACGAAACCGGCACGCTGAAAGTCGTCTTCTTCCGTCAACCCTGGCTGGCACAGCGCTTCACCGTGGGCACAAAGGTGGTATTGAGCGGCAAGATCGGCATCTACGACGGGTTGCGCCAGATGGCATCACCCGAATGGCAACCGTTCACCGACGATGACCTGATCCACGTCGGTCGTCTGGTGCCGGTGCATCCGCTGACCCGCGGGCTGGTCGAGCGCAGCGCGCGCACCCTGATCAAACACGTGGTCGATAGGTGCGCCCCGATGCTGGAAGACCATCTTCCCCCGGCGGTGCTCGAACGCACCGGCTTGATGCCGTTGTCCCAGGCGATCGCGCAGATCCATTTCCCCGAAAGTCACGAGATGCTCGAACGGGCGCGCCGTCGCCTGGGATTCGACGAATTCCTCTTCATTCAGCTTGGCGTCCTTCAGCGCAGAGTGATCTGGCAGGCGCAGCAAGGGTATGCCATTACGCGTCGCGATGATGTGCATGAAGCGTTTCTCAGGCAGTTGCCGTTCGAACTGACCGGCGCACAGGTGCGCGCGCTGGAAGAGATCTTCGCCGATATGGAGCGCCCTGTGCCGATGGCGCGCCTGTTGCAGGGAGATGTGGGCAGCGGTAAAACCGTCGTCGCAGCCGCAGCCGCGCTTCAGGTCATCGCTGCGGGTTTCCAGGCGGCGATCATGGCGCCGACCGAAATCCTGGCGGAGCAGCACTACCGCAGTTTGCGATCGCTGCTCGGCAAAGTTCCTGTGCCGCGCGATGATCGGCACGCCCCGATGGATGACCTCGATCCCGAACAGCGGGAACGTCTGGAAGAGATCAGGCGCATCCTGGGCATGAGCGGCGATGACGATCTGGACGGACGTGGCGTGCGGGTAGCGTTGCTCACCGGCAGTCTCGGCGCAAAAGAGCGACGCCGCGTGCTGGAAGGGATCGCGCGCGGTGATATTGACCTGATCGTCGGGACGCATGCCCTGATCTCCGAAGGGGTGCAGTATGCTGCGTTGGGTCTGGCAGTCATCGATGAGCAGCATCGCTTCGGCGTCGAACAGCGTCAACGCCTGAAGGACAAAGGGTACAATCCGCATATGTTGGTGATGACAGCGACGCCGATCCCGCGCACGCTGACGTTGACCATCTACGGCGACCTCGATGTATCGATACTCGACGAACTGCCGCCAGGACGCCAGGAGATCAAGACCCGCTGGATCACCACCGTCGAGCGCGAAAAAGCCTATCGCCACATCCGGCGCGAAGTCGCAAAAGGGCGTCAGGCGTTCGTCATCTGCCCGCTGGTCGACGAGAGCGAGAAGGTCGATCTCCCATCCGCCGAGGAAATGCATGCAACGCTGTCGCGTGATGTCTTCCCCGACCTGCGCATTGCCCTGATCCACGGCAAAATGCCGCCCCGCGAGAAGGATGCGGTGATGATCGCCTTCCGCAACCACGAATATGACATCCTCGTCGCCACTGCCGTGATCGAGGTCGGGATCGACGTTCCGAACGCCACCACGATCCTGATCGAGGGAGCAGAACGGTTTGGTCTGGCGCAGTTGCACCAGTTCCGCGGGCGCGTTGGACGGGGCATTCATCAGAGTTACTGTATTCTCGTCTGCGACAAAGATCAGAACGAGGTCACGCGCCAGCGCATGGCAGCGATGGAGCAGATCAGCGACGGCTTCCGCCTGGCGGAGATCGACCTGCAACTGCGCGGACCGGGAGAGTTCTTCGGCACCCGTCAGAGCGGCACGCCTGATCTCAAAGTGGCGCAACTGGCGGATACGCGCCTGCTGCACACTGCGTACCGAGAAGCGCAAAAAATTCTCGCCGATGATCCGCGCCTCGAACGCCCGGAACACACGCTGCTGCGCGCTAAAATGGACGAATTCTGGGTCGATACGGTTCAGGCAGGGTGACAGAACCTGATATGTCTGCCACGGAGCGAAGGGTGTCACGCCCCTGCAGGTTGGCGGAGGGCAGGATGATCTCGCTCCCGTACCGGAATGTTGAACAATCACTGTTCGGGGGTGCTGTTGAGATTTCGTTGAAACTGGTGTAATATGGTGGTACACACACCCTGAGCCAGCTACATCATCCCGCCGCCGCATACCTCGATGTTCAGAGGCATCTGTCAATGAGCGCGACGACCGACATTCCGGGCATGGATCGCCCAATCGAAGCGTATGTCGAACGCTGGCGAAAGCGTCAGGAAGCTGCGTATGCGTACAACCGGCGTCTGGCGCAGCAGGCGCGGCAGGATGTCGAACATATTGCAGCGATGCTGCGGCAGAAGTTTGGAGTTACCCGGATTCTTCTCTTCGGATCACTGATGACCGATCGTTTCTCCGCCGAATCGGACATCGATCTGGCTGTTGCCGATCTCGCGCCTGCCGATTACTTCCCTGCGCTGGCAGAAGCCGGAAAACTCACCGATTTTCCCGTCGATCTGAAGCCGCTCGAAGCGCTGGCTCCGCATGTTCGGGATCGTATTCTGGAACGTGGAGAAGATGTATAAGCGATGCAATCAGTCTCCCCGGAACGTTTGCGCGGCATTGCTGCCGATATCCAGATCGAACTGAAGCGTTTGCAGCGTCTGGCGGACGATATTGCTTTCGTGCGGGGAGAAATCACGCGCGATCCGGGTCATGCCCGGCTGTTCTATGAGAACCTTGCGCTCAAACTGCACAATTTCTACACCGGGTGCGAGCGCATCTTTCAAACGATAGCAACCGAACTTAACGGCGCGCCGCCAGGCGGTTTTGACTGGCATCGTCGCCTGCTGGAACGCATGGGAATGGATTGGGGGGATCGTCCTGCAGTTCTGTCGTCAACAAGTATAGAGGGGTTGCGCGAATACCTGGCATTTCGCCACGTTGTACGACATCTTTACGGCTTCGAACTTGATGAGGAACGGTTGGAACGGCTAGTGACCCGATACCCTCTGGTATGGCAACAGGTCGAAGCCGATCTTCAGCGATTTGTCGCCTGGCTGGAAACGCTTGCCGAACAGTTGTCGTCGGTCTGATCCGCATCATTGCTGTACATTTTCGCTGCGTCGTGCCTGTCCGTTGTCCGAATCTGATTGTCGAGTCACGCATTGTAATGTCAGGAGGAGATGATGCCGCGGGTGATCGTTTTCGATGTGAATGAGACGTTGCTCGATATGCGCGCGCTTGATCCACTGTTTACACGCATATTCGGTGTAGCAAGCGCGCGCCAGTCCTGGTTCGGTCAGGTGCTTCAATCCGCGTTTGTGACCACAATTACCGGAAGGTATGAGAACTTCTCACGGATCTGGGCGGCGGCGCTTGAGATGACAGCAGTGCGCTATGGCGTATCTCTCGCGCCGGATGATCGCACCGCCATCCTTGCCGGTATGCGCACCCTGCCGCCCCACCCGGATGTTCCGGCATCGCTTGAGCGTCTGCGCTCCGCCGGGCTACGGCTGGCTGCTCTGACCAATTCGACCGAGGAAGTGGCAATCGCGCAGTTGACCAATGCCGGCATCGATCACTTTTTCGAGAACATTTTTTCCGCCGATATTGTACGACGTCTGAAGCCGGCGCCAGAACCTTACGAATATGCCGCCGTTCGCCTCGGTGTTCCCATAGGACGCATCCGCATGGTTGCAGCGCATGCGTGGGATATTGCCGGTGCGGTATGTGCCGGTTGCGCCGCAGCATTCGTCGCGCGTCCCGGCACGGCGCTCGATCCGCTCTTCCCCCGTCCTGACATCACCGGCGCCGATATGATGGAGGTCGCTGAGCAGATTCTGGCGTGTGAAAGCCCGTAACCGCGTGGCGCCCCTGTCGTTCTTCTGGCTGATCGTCCTATTGTGACGGTCATGGTGAAGCGTCAACAGCATCGTAGCGTTCCTCCGCCTGTCCGGGGGATCGCTGCGCGGCGCTGGCTGTGTCGTCCACCGCGTCCTATCCCCAACCGATGCGGTCTCGATCACGCTGCTGACCGGTTATAGCGGTTCTCAGATACGTTGACCCCTGTCCGGGTCTGCCGTGTCGTGCGAGGCGCCCGTTTCCGGCAGAGCGTAGACCGAAATTCATTTCGGTCGCCGTGTTGGGAGCGCGATTCTGGGAGTGTTCAATCCTGTCCAATTGGTTCAACCTCTATGGGAACTGCTATAATTGCCGGGATCGTGTAGAATAGCGGCGTTTTCCGTATCTCATCGTGAGAGGACGCTATGAATGCCGGACGTTCTGCACGGATCGCTATTGACGAAGAGCGGGTGATCGGGCGCATCTCGCCGCTCTTGTTCGGCGGCTTTATCGAGCACATGGGGCGCTGCGTCTATCGGGGGATATTCGACCCTGGATCGGCATTGGCGGATGAGCATGGTTTGCGCATCGATGTCGTGGCGGCGCTGCGCGAACTGAATCCGCGGATCATTCGCTATCCAGGAGGAAACTTTCTCTCCGGCTACCACTGGCGAGATGGCGTGGGTCCGGTCGCGCAGCGCCCGCGCCGCCGTGAACTGGCGTGGCAGTCCATCGAAACAAACCATTTTGGCACGCATGAGTTCATCACCCTCTGCCGCATGCTCGGCGCCGAACCGATGCTCGGCGTCAACCTGGGGACCGGAACCATCGAGGAGGCGGGCGCATATGTTGAATACTGCAACGCACCGGCTGGCACGCTCGAAGCCGATCGGCGCGTCGCCAATGGCGCGCCAGAGCCGTTTGGCGTGCGCTACTGGTGCCTGGGCAATGAGATGGATGGTCCCTGGCAGATCGGGCATATGGACGCAACCGCTTATGCGGTGAAAGCCCGTGAAGCGGCAAAACTGATGAAGTGGCATGATCCGTCGATCAGGCTGACCCTCTGCGGTTCGTCGAGCAGTCATATGCCCACCTATCCAGAATGGGACCGGATCGCTCTTGAGATCTGCTGGGAGTATGTCGATTACCTTTCGCTCCACTTCTATGCGGGCAATCGGGATGACGACACCGACAGTTATCTGGCGCTGGCGCGGCAATTTGAAGATCATCTCGATGCGCTCGCCGGAACGCTGCGCTATGTGAAAGCGAAACTGCGCTCACGTCACGATGTATACCTGAGTTGGGACGAATGGAATGTCTGGTACAAAGACCAGACAATGCAGGGGGGATGGCAGGAAGCGCCGCACCTGATCGAAGAGGTGTACAATCTGGAGGATGCCCTGGTCGTGGCGCAGTGGTTGAATGTCTTTCTACGACGTTGCGACGTATTGAAGATGGCGTGCCTGGCGCAACTGGTCAACGTCATTGCGCCGATCCTCACCCGTCCTGATGGCATCCTGCGACAGTCGATCTTCTACCCCTTTGCGCTGTTCAGTCGTTACGCCTCCGGCGACTCGCTGGATCTGCTGGTGCAGGCGCCAACATACGCCACACGCATGTTCGGCGAACAACCGCTGATCGATGCTGCTGCGAGTTACGATGCCGGACAAGGCAAGGGCGCGATCTTCATCGTGCATCGCGGGCGCACTGAACCGCTGACGCTCGACCTGGAGTGGCAGGGGCGCGCACCATATCGGGTTGCCAGTATCTATCAGGTCTCCGGGAGCGATCCAAAAGCCGCCAATACGTTCGATACCCCTGATGTGATCGGTATCCGCCCCCTGCCCGGAGCGCCGGTCGTTGACGGTCGATTTCGTCTCCAGGTTCCGCCACTCTCATTGACCGTGGCAGTCGTCGAGCGGTGAGGGGGCAGGCGGCGACGGCGCCGTCGCCCACCCGGACGGTTCTGGCTTACAGATGGAGGGTTTTCTGGCGTCTCCTGGTCTTGCACTCTCCAGGTGGGGCATCAGGAGTGCCGATTTCCCTCTCTCCCGCGCGTGAGAGGAGGAGGTGGGAGCTTACAGGGGTAGGTTTCCTGGAAAATCCCTGCGTTCCTTCTCTCGTTTTGGTCATCAGTCCGTCCAGACCCCCCCTTCTCCCCTTGCAGGTTGAAAGGGGGTTGTGGGGATGCTCACAGGGGTAGGTTTTTTGGCACGCCCCTGCGTGCCATCGCCCGTTTCAGCCATCAGGACGCCCAAACTCCCCCTTCTTCCCGTGTGGAAGAAGGGAGTTGAGGGGATGCTCACAGGGGTAGATGTTTTGGCACGCCCCTGCGTGCCATCGCCCGTTTCAGCCATCAGGACGCCCAAACTCCCCCTTCTCCCCGTGTGGGAGAAGGGGGCAGGGGGGATGAGGGGCAACGGCGCACGGGAATAGTGATTGACCGCTCGTTGTGTTCTGCTGACTCACTCCTGAAACCTTCACCATGATGGGAATATCGCTCCTCTTGACAGATGTCTCTACCCCGATTAGTATATTCTACACAATCAGTAATCTTCCTGATTGTTGTTTTTGCACAAACCAGTCGAATGGCTGCACGATGAGGTGCAACTCAACGAGGAGGGGGGCAGATGAGTTACCGGGAACATGCGCCATACGGCTCCGTTGTTGTCTGCGACTGTTGCGGCAAAGTAGGCGCAATCGGCGATCGCGACTGGCGTCAGGTGCGCGGGAGCAGTGTCCATGACGCCATGCATTTGTGCCGGGCGTGCTGGCGGCGCGCGGTATGGTGTGACGTGCATCAAACCTACCACCTGCCGGAAGCGTTCCATCGCCGACCATGCGCTGCGTGCGGCGGGTTGTTTACGGCGCAGGTGGCGTGGAACCTCGACTACTGCCCGTCGTGTCGGCGTGAACGCGGGATCGTTGTCTCTGCGCCGGCGTCGGCGAACGGCGGAGGCGCCGGGCGGCGCGTGTGGTCCTGGCGCTTCCCCTGGCGCCTGCTGCAACGACGCCGCTAGACTAGAGCGTTGCTCGTAAAGGTTGATTCGATGCTGTAGCAGTTCTCAGATACATTGACCATCGTTCCTATCCGCCGTGTTGCGTGAGACGCCCGCTTCCAGCAAAGCGTTCGATCTCCGTAAGAACTGCCATATGCCGAAATAAATTTCGGCGTACTTCTCTCGTAGACCGAAATTCATTTCGGTCGCTGCGTGGGGACGCGATTCCGGGAGTGTTCGACCTCGTCCACCAGGTTCAACCCCTGTGAGAACTACCAGAGATCGTGCGTGTTTCCCTCTTCCCTGGATCCGCACGGGTGGAAAACGCGAAGAACATCCGTGCCTCCTGCCAGACCCCCTCTTCCATTGTTGCAACAGATGATCATTACGGCGATCCGATGCCCGATTCTTCTTTCGACCATCGTTCTTTTGCATGGTGTCTGTGAAAGGCGCCACATCTGTTGTTGAGGAAACGTATTATCACGCGAGGGAGGTTCCATTGAGATCACGACTTTTACCGCCAACCGTCCTGATTATCGGCGCCCTTCTGCTCAACGGCTGTGGCAACCTGCCGTTCATCGGACAGGGCAGCGCGCAACCGACAGCACAACCAACGGCGCCGTCGGGCGGTTCATCCGGCGCTGCTCCGACACGGGCGCCACAGCCAACGCCTGCCGCCGCGCAACCGACCGCCGCGCCGTCAGGCGGAGGAACGCAGCCAGCGCCTGCGCCTCCAGCGTCAGGCGGCGGTGGAGCGCAACCGATGCCCATGCCGCAAACGCCGTCAGGCGGAGGAACGCAACCAGCGCCTGCGCCTCCGGCGTCAGGCGGCGGGGAGAACGTATCGGTGCCCGGAAGCCAGGCGAACCTGTCGCAACTTGAGAGTTACCGCGTCATCATCGCGTGGAAGCTCACGGGCAAAACGACAGACGGCAAGAATGTTGAAGAGCAGACGACGTATACCCAGGCGCTGCATCGACCGAGCAACACCAGTTACACACTGGTCGTCGAAAACAAACCGGGCGCGCAGGGTACACGTTCTGAGATCTACAGCGTTGGTGATACACTGTACATCTACGAACAAGCCAGTGGGGCATGCCAGCCCGCCATAATGGCCGGGATGGGGGATATGCTGCGTGGCATTACCGACGCGATGACCGCACCGCTTCGGACTGGTGATGCAAAACTGGTCAATCGCGGCGAGACGATCAACGGTGTTCTCACCGATCGCTATACGCTCGACGAGGCCTCGGCGAGTCAGTTTGGCGCCGTTGTCGAAAAAGCCGATCTGTGGGTTGCCCGCGAAGGCGGGTATCTGGTCAAGTATGACCTGACGATCAAAGTGGCGCCCGGCTCGATGAACCCGGCAAATATACCCGCCGATGTTGCAACGTTCTCCGAGGGAACCATTGCCTATAACTGGACGCTCGAAGATATCAACAAAACTACCATTACGATCCCGTCGGTGTGCAGTTCACAGACGATAGGCGTCGATCTGCCGCTGCCGCCTGGTACGCAGGTCGATATGGCAATGGGCAATCTAACGATGGGTAAAGTCAGTGCCAGTATGGACTCGGTTCTGGCGTTCTTCAAGACCGAATATCCAAAACTGGGCTATCAACTGACGTATGAGACGGGCGATGCGCAGAGTGGCTATATCCTCGAATTTGCGAAGAGTGGTCAAAAAGTCACCGTCCAGTTCTCAACCTCGTCGGATGGGTCAGTAGGCATTACATTGATGCGCGAATGAGCGCCTGATCAGGGTGTCAGCACCCAGAAGCGAGCCTGGCTGCGTCTTTCGCCGGAAGCGCAACCAGGCTCAGTTCATCTTCTGGTATGATACCGGACACAGATCGTGCGCCTGGGGAGATGGTATGCGGTTCAGGCGCGGTGAAAGAGAGTTGACCATTGTATGACCATTGATCCAGAACGTCTGCAACGCGCCTTTCGAATCCTCCAGGGGTGGCTTGATGAGGGAACAGTGACCGCCGTGGCGTCGGTTGTTCTGCACCATGGTCGGGTGGCAGGTGAGTTTTATGGCGGGGTTGTTTCACCGGCGCCAGAGGCGCCAGCGGTCAACGGCAGCAGCCTGTTCCATATTGCATCGATTGGGAAACCGATGACGGCGCTCGCGGTGATGCTCCTGGTCGAATCCGGTTGCATCGCACTCGACGATCCGGTTGGCGATATCTTGCCCGGATTCCGGGGCGCGGGGCGCGACGCCATCAGTGTGCGTCAGTTACTGACCCATACGTCCGGTTTGCCGCAAGACCCCGATCTCAGTCAGTTGCCGCCCGATGTCAGCACATTCGACGAACTGCGCACGTATATCCACGCGCTGCCAGTGGTTCCGCCTGGTAGCAAAGTGGAGTACAGCAATGTGGGGTATGGTCTGCTCGGTTTGATTATTGAAACGGTCAGCCAGCAACCATGTGCCACATTCATGCGTGAGCATGTCTTCGCGCCGTCCGGTCTGGACGACACCTGGCTTGCGCCGCCGGATCATCTTTTCCCCCGTATCGTGCGTGTGGATGGAACGTTTGATCGCGGCAGTTCAACCGAACGTTTCAATTCCACGTATGCGCGGCGGCGGACGCATCCGGCGGGGAGTGTCATCGCTACGGCGCGTGATGTTGCGCGCTTCTTCCAGATGTTTCTCGACAACGGCGTCGTTGAAGGACGACAAGTTATTTCCCCCGCCACTGCGCGCCTGATGATTACCAATCATACCGCCGGACTGCGGGGCGGTATCGAGGGCTTCATGACGTGGGACGACTGCGCCTGGGGGTTGGGGTTTGATCTACGCGGTAACAAACGCCCCCACTTCTCCGGCGAATATACCTCGCCGCACACCTTTGGTCACACCGGAGTGTCCGGCGTCTTTGCCTGGGCGGATCCGGAAATCGATCTGGTGTGCGTGATGCTGGCGAACCGCACCCTCTTCGACGCCTGGAACACCTCGCGCTGGTCGCGCTTCTCGACGGCGGTTGTCGCCTCGCTCCGCTGATGCGCGAGCGCGACATCATCGGGACCTACACCGCTGACGTCGCAGAATCCCCGGCTGCGCTGCTCGTCACCTTCTCGTTGCGCTTCCGGGCATGATCTCCGCAATGTTTGCAATTTTAATACCATTTTGACGATATACTGTGTCGCCGATAAAGTATCGCGGCAGATATACTCACATTGTCATTGGAGGATCGTGATGACCGGGTATAAGCAGGTTCATCCCACTCCGGAAGAGGTCGGTGCGTACTACGATCTGATGGGTCCGTTCTACGCCACGTTGTGGGGGGACAACTTTCACGTCGGGTACTGGACGGGACCTGACGATACGAGTTCGAATGTCGAGGCGCAGGATCGTCTGACCGATCTGCTGATCAACAAAGTCAATCTTGCTCCAGGACAGACATTGCTCGATATCGGATGCGGCGTCGGTCGTCCGGCGGTTCGGTTGAGCCAGCAAACCGGTGCTGCAGTCGTTGGCATTACCGTCAGTGCGGATCAGGTAGCGCGTGCAACAGCGCTGGCAGAGCGGAGCGGTGTTGCAGATCGAGTCCGTTTTCAGCGCGCCGATGCGATGGCGCTCCCGTTCGATGATGCGTCATTTGATGCAGTGTGGGCATTCGAGTCGTTGCTGCATATGCCGGATCGGGCGCATGTATTGCGCGAAGTCTGGCGTGTGTTACGTCCTGGCGGGCGGTTCATTCTGACAGATGTCACTGAAGAACGCCCGCTCTCTGCTGAGCAGCGTGCACTGCTTTACGGGAGTTTTCTACTGCGTTCACTGGAAACGATCGAACGTTATCCGATGCTGGTGACAGCAACGGGATTTATTGTCGATGACGTCATTGACATCAGCGCCCAAACGAAGCGAACGCTCCAGTATGTCAGTGACGCATTGATGGAGAAGCGCGAAACGATTCGAACGTTGTACGGCGCCGAATTGCTCGCAACACTTGAACAGGTCTGGCCAATCCTTGCGACAATTCAGCGCGATTATCTCGGCTACATTGTGCTGGCAGCGCACAAGCCGCTTTCTAGCGTACTTTGAGTGTTCTGCTGACATGAAAGGAGATCCGTCTGTGGATCGGGTCGATGGCGCACAGATCGTCTACCCGTTTACCGGTGCGATAAGCCCCTATGCTGGCGATGTCGATCAGGCAACACTTATCTGGGCAGAGGCGTCTGGACTTCTTACCGATGGGTTGCGCCAGAAAAGTCAGCGTCTCCAGTATGGAGTACTGGCTGCGCGCGCCTATCCACAGGCAGATCGTGATACGCTGCAAATTGCTGCCGATTGGATAGCCTGGCTGTTTTTCATGGACGATCAGTGTGATGAGGCTGGCATTGGTCGCGATCCGCAGCGCCTGGCTGCGCTGCACGAACGATTCCTCGCAGTGCTCGAAGGAGACCCACCTGATAGTGGCGACTGGAATCTGACCCGCGCTCTCGCCGATATTCGCCGTCGGCTGGCCGCGCGCGCAACCGATGATTGGTTGCGCCGATTCGGAGAGCACGTGCGTCTCTACTTTACGGCGAATCGCTGGGAAGCGGCAAACCGATGCCAGAGCATCGTTCCAAACGTGGCGACCTATTGTGCTGCGCGCCTGTTTTCAGGCGCAGTCTATGCCTGCTTTGACCTGATAGAACTGGCAGCAGGGATCGATCTTCCCTTTTATGCACGTTATCATGCTGCCGTTCAACAACTCGAGCGGACGGCAAACAATATCATTTGCTGGTGCAATGATATGTTGTCGTACCCCAAAGAGATGCAGCACGGTGATGTGCACAATCTGGTACTGGCTATCCGGCAGGAATATCAATGTTCGTTGAGTGAGGCGCTGCAGCAGGCGCTTCTGCTCCACGACCGGGAGACGGACACGTTTATGAAAACACAGAAGCAACTGCCGCGCTTCAATCCCGCCGTTGATATGGCGCTTGAGCGCTATATTGATGGTTTACAGTACTGGATATGCGCCAACCGTGACTGGTCATTGACAGCAATGCGCTATGCTTTGTCCGGAACCGAACCCGTACTTCGGACGAGGTTTGCACATTCGTGAGAGGACTGGAATATGACGACCGATAGTATGCCGGAAACGACCCTTCAGGCGCAGACCACTCGCCTGCGTCAGTTTTTATCCGCCTATATGCCGACCGCGTTTCTCTTTGGGATCGTGTTTCTGGTTCTGGCGCTCGTCTTCCGTGACCTGGCGACGGGTATCAGCGGCGCGGCGGTCGCACTGAATGGCGCTATCCTCCTCTACGCGCTCCATAGCGTTCGACAGGGAAATATCCAGTCCGCTGTTGTGACCACAAGTGTCGGTTTGCTGGTCGGCGGGTTGATCATTCTGCTGGTGCAGCCCTTCTTTTTTGCGACCCTGACCCTCACGCCGTTGCTGGTGATTATTCTGGGGTTGCAGTATCTGACGCTGCAACCGCTCAAGCGCCTGATCGCCGCCAGCGGGGCGTGCAGTCTGATTGCGATCATTGTCGGGCATCTCTTGCCCCAGGGGGTGCTGCCTTCCAATCTGCCGGAATGGTTCCGCGAGACGCTTCAGATTGGAGCTGCCGCCGCCACGGGTGTGTTTGTGATGGTGCTGCTCTGGCACTTCAGCGTCTTGTTGAACGATATGCTGGCATCGCTGCGCAGCGCGAACCGCGAAATGGAAATCCAGCAAACCAGGCTGGTTCGCACGAATGAGCAACTTCAGCAACAACTCGCCTCGGAGCGCGAACTGCTCAAACTGGTCAGCGCGCTGGAAACGCCGGTTGTTTCACTGGCTGAGGGCATCTTGCTTGCGCCGATTGTCGGGCACATCGACTCGCGCCGCGCCGATACGTTGCGGTCGCACTTGCTGGAAGCCGTTCACGTCAACCGCACGAAACTGATGATCCTGGATATCACCGGCGTGACGACCATCGATACCTCGGTGGCGCAGGCGCTGATGATGACCATTCAGGCGTTGCGGTTGCTCGGTTGCAACGTGATTGTCAGCGGCATCTCGGCAACGGTGGCGCTGACGCTGACCCATCTCGGGATCGATATGAGCAACGTCGAGACGGTGCGTAGTCCGGAAGAGGCTTTGCAGCGCCTGCGCGCCGGTGAACGTCTGGCGCATCTTCCGATGGTGACGAATGGGGTTAAGGGTTGAAGGTTGGGGGTTGAAGGTTGAGGGTTGAGGGTTGAGGGTTGAAGGTTATAGCAGTTCTCAGATACGTTGAACCCTTGACTGGATTTCTGGAACGTTCCATCTTCGCCTCCGGCGGGCTGAAGCCCTATCTGAGGTCGGACAAGCCCTGCGGGCTGGATCAACCTGGCGACCCCTCGGCATAAAGAAGGGTGATTGGACGCGCCAGCCCCGCAGGGGCTTCCACGCGCTCAGGGAGGGCTTGAGCCCGCACGCGCTGCGGTCGTCCGAGGAGGTTCAATCTCTATGAGAACTGCTATAAACGTTGAACGTTGTTCTCGGTTCCTGGTTCCCGGTTCCTGGTTCCTGGTTCCTGGTTCCTGGTTTCTGGTTCCTGGTTCTCAGTTCTCGGTTCTCAGTTCCTGGTTCCTGGTTCCTGGTTCTCGGTTCTCGGTTCTCAGTTCCTGGTTCTCAGTTCTCAGTCTTCCCACAAACGGGCGCGCCTGACGCCACAGATAACCGGTAATCGTTATCATCACCATCACGGCGCCGAGCGCCTGCCACCACGAATCGAGGCGTTCACCGAGCAGGATCGCTGCAAGCGCCAGGGTTGCAATCAGACGCCACGCCATGACACTGCTGACCAGCGGCGCACCCAATTGTCGCAGCGAAACGATCTGCCCCAGGTTTGCGCCGAGCAGCACCCCGAATACAAATGCCGCAAAAGCGGCCCAATCGCCTGACGTGAGCGTTGTGAAACGCTCCCATTCGTCACCGACCAGAAGACTGATGCCTGTGCTCGTTACCGTCAGCGTCGTCAACTGCATCAGCAGAACCGCTTCTCCCGGCACGGCGTGCCTGACCGTCCGCGGCACCAGGATCATGTAGATCGCCAGGCAGAGCGCCGATGCCGCCGCCAGCGCGATCCCGATCCAGTCAGATGCTGTGAGCGCCAGCGACACCCCAGACGCGCCGATCTCCCCGCTCATCATCAGCAGCGCCCCGACAAGCGACAAACCGATAGCCGTCCATGTCCCCGGCGGCAGCGGCTCACGGAACAGCCCTGCACTCAACAACGCCACGAACAGCGGCGTCATCAGCGTGATAGTCTGAATGTAGATTGCCAGCGTGAAGCGCGCCGCCAGCAGATTGGTGATCGAACGCAGCACAACCACCAGCGCAAACCCCCAGATGAGCGCGGAACGCAGGATGCGCCCGTCGATGCGACGCCAGATGAACGGCAGATAGACCAGGAGTGCGATCAGATTCCCCAGACCGAGCAACGCCATACCCGGCAGATCGCTCACCGTCTGGAGATACCGCGCCAGAACCGGATACGCGCCCCAGCCGGTATGCGCCAGCAGTGCGATCCCGATGCCGCTCCACGAGGGTGCAGGGCGTCGTTCCGGGGAGGATGATGTCGATGAAGCCTGCATGAAACCCGCGTGCCGTCACAAAACGTCGCCGATCATACCATCGTCGCTTGTGGGCTGCAAGCGAGCGACCCGACAGCAAAACACACGCTGCTGGCGATGTCTCTGGTATACTGAAACCACAATCGCAGCGGACGCGCATGCGGGCAGGACGCCCGCGCACCTGGGACGCACGTAGTTCACTCATGCTGCCCGTCGCTATAGGGGGCAGGAACGCACAATGAATCTTGATCTTTCGTCACTGTCGCAAGCAATTCAATCGCTCGACGCTGCGCTGCGCGTCGTGGATGATCGCTCATGGTTCGACGCGCAACGCAGTGACGTGCAACAAACGCTGATTGCTGGAGTGGTGCAGAACTTTGAGTTCGTCTATGAACTATGTATCAAAATGATCCGTCGACGGCTCGAGATCGATGCCGCTTCTCCATCGGAGATCGACTTCATCAATTTTCGCGACATGATGCGCACAGCAGCGGAAAAGGGACTGATTGCCGATGTGGACGCCTGGTTCGGTTATCGCCAGTTGCGAAACATGACGGCTCATACGTATGACGCTGCAAAGGCGCAGAGCGTGTGTCAGCGCGCGCACGACTTGCTTACCGACGCGCAGGCTGTGCTCAGAGCATTGGAAATGCGCAATGTCTGAACGAACCCTGGACATCCAGCCGGACCACCTGGCTATTGTGCGCGATATTCTGCGTCGGCACGTGCCGCAGTACGATGTCTGGGCATTTGGATCACGCACTCAGGGGCGCGCCAGATCGTACTCTGATCTCGATCTCGTCATCATGACCGATGAACCTCTCCCGCTGCGAGTCCTGGCGGCACTGGTAGAGGATTTCGCCGAGTCCGATCTTCCCTGGAAGGTCGATATTGTCGATTGGGCTTCGACAGGCGCTCCATTTCGGTCGATCATCGAATGCGACAGAGTCCTGGTGCAGCGTGGTGTGCGTCAGGACTCCGTTGAGGCGCAGGGAACGCGTTGATCGTCGGACAGCAACCGCGTTTGTCACATCTACTCTTGCGCTCCCTTTTCCCCCTTTAGCTTCCGCCCGTTCGGAACTGCCAGGTGAACGAGAACGGCTGCCCCTTGTACGTGCCGGTCACCGTCACTTCAATCGTCGCATTCGCCGGAAGATTCTGGTCGGGGGTAATAGCGATGCCTCTGTGCCCGACCGATAGCTCGGTTGTCGCGGTATGTGCCAGGGTCGTCTCCGGCAATACGCGCAGTGCTGTACCGGTCAGACTCGGCTTCTGATCGAAATAGGGCCAGAGGAGCGTAATCGGGTAGCGTGTCGCCGGAATGTCAGTTTGATCCGGCGCGGGGTAGCGCACGGGCCAGCCGGAATATGCGGCATCATCGGAGAACCTGGCGCGCGACAGCACATCCAGACCGGCGGCGCTGCGCTGAGAGTTCTGGTAGAAGCCGAACCCGAAGGTCGGCGTTGTCGGGTAGAGGAGCCAGAGACGATGCCCGACCGACCCCATCCAGCTGTCGATCGCATTGCGCGGTTGCCAGGCGGCTCCCCATCCCAGCCAGGCATTCCCCTTTTGCGCACAGATCTGCCCTTCGGGTGAGGCATACGGCAGCGACGGGTTTTGATTGTGGGTGATGTGGTCGTTTTCCGCCATATACCGGGCGTGCTGGAAACAGTTGTCGTTCAGCGTCGCGTCTTCGGTGACCGGAGGCACGCCTGCGCGCGCGCGGTACCCATTGACCCGCCCCAGCCAGTCGTCGGGGAGGGGAGGAATTGGACGAACGATGAGCGGCAGAAAGACCCGCTGCGACAGTGGCTCATCGGCAATAGAAGGCGTATCGGCGACCTGCACCGGCAACGCATCGCCAGGAGGCGGGGTGTCCGGCAGCTGCGGCTCGCCGGTTGAGGGCGACTCCGGTTCACCATCAGAGAGCGTGACCGGCGCTGCCAGGGTGCGTTCATCGAACCACGGCTTGTGGGTGAGGAGGTGCGCCGATGGCAGGAGCGCCATCAGCAGGGCAAGGATTCCGAGGCGGGCGATGGGTGAGTGTTGAAACATGAGCAATCTCCATCGTCAGACAGGTTGACTTTGCGATTAAGTCGGGCTCCTAACACCTCATTTCCGCGCGTTGATTGCACGGCGCCGCGCTTTCATGTACGGTTGCGTTCGAACCATTGCACGGTGATTTCTCGACCATCGACAAAGTTCAGCGTCACAGGGGTGATAGGAAAGCCAAAGACAGGCAAGCCGCCATTCTGTTCCCAGAACTCACGAATCCGCCCACTGATGCAGAACCCGGTTTCTGCGAAACAACGCTCCCCAGTGCGCGCTTGAGTCACGCCAGGTTGAGTCGCAATGGCGAACAAAATGGCGCTGATCATCAGGTATGAACAGAGAGAAGATTGCATTGGCGTCACCTTCTTGAGCTGATCAGACCAGCAACTGTTCTGGAGCGTTGCCTTGGAGTTGACTGCCGGGATCGCGCACACCGGGCGCGCATGCGGTCGGGTATGCCCGCGCGCCCGGTACGCACATCGTTCAATCATGCTGCGCTTCGCCAGGGAATGACACCTGCCTGCGCATGTGCAGTACACATTTGTCCTGGTGACTCACACCTTTTTGCCATAGATGAAACTGACGTTTACCGGATTCCCGCGACTGTCGGTCAGGGTGCCGTCACCGTTTTGACGGAACACAATCTCGCGTCTGGTGGGCGGTGTGTGGGTTCCCCACACCACAGCGCCGTTTTGATACACGACATTGGCTTCGCTGATGGTAACCTTGAATGTGCCGTCGCGGTTCTGTACGACATCTTCGACATACGCCACGTGACCCGCCTGTCTATCTGCCCCCATCACTCCTGGCTCAAATACGATGACTGACCCGCTCTTTGGTTTGACGCCGACCGCGTAGCCAGCATTGGTCGCCGCCTCGTTCCATTCGAGTGCGTTGGGCCAGCGTTTCATATCGTTCAGGTTGAGCCTGCGCAGCACGTAATTGGTGCAACCGGCGGTGTTTGCCAGAACTCCCGGCACGGTTGTCGGTCCGGGCGGAATCGGCGCGTGGGGAGGAAAGCCGCCAGTACCTGCATCAGGGTTGCCTGGAGATGGAGTATGCGGTTGAGGAGATTTTGACGGCGCTTCGGCGCCGGGAGGCGGTATGCTGGCGCCGTTGTTAAACTGTCGCCCGGCCTCTTCAAGTGCGTTGGTGAAACGCTCGGTGCGGTTCGCAATCTGGTTCAATGCCTCGATGGTGGGCGCAAACTGCGCCTGCAGGCGCGTCCACACCTCTTCCGCCTGCTGCTGGTGATTGCCGGACCAGCGACTGTTCTGGAGCGTCGCCATCGCCTGCGCCGCCTGCTGGAGGGCGTTCTCGATGGCGCTGCTTCCCTGCCGCATTGCGGCAATAGTTGCGCGTAACGCATCGGTGTCGGCTTTGATCTGGCTCATGGGGTTACCTCTGTTTCTTGTCTATCAATCAGGCGTGTCTGGAATGAACGTGTGCTATGCGTGAATGAAGTAGCGCGGTCTGAATGCGCTACCCAACCCGGCATCACCCAGTCGGACATTATTCAGATTTCGCGCTCCTGCCTGGGCAATGCGCAAATCTGCAACCGAATTGGCCTGTTGCCCGGGTCTGATAACGGCTACGTGACCTTCATCCGCTGCAAGCGCCGGTTTACCGGCGTTGACATGTTCCTGCAATAGTCGGAGTCCTTCAGGCGTGTTCGGATTCACTTCGCGCCATCCCTGGGCGCCTGCGTTGGTTGTTAACCAGCGGTACAACGCCTGCGTGCCCACCGTCGCGCGGTCACCCTTGCTTATGCCCAGGTCTGATTTGGTTGGCAGCGGCGCTCCCATTGCCCGCACGACATCTCCTGCGAACGTGTTACAGTACGTATACTGGTCGGGAGCATAGCGCGGGTTGCCTTCTACGCCAAACTGGTGGATAACGGCAGCATAGAGGTCTGGATCGCGATTTTCCGGCGTGCTGGTAATCACTGCGTTCAACGGCAGTTGTCCAGGTTTACCGTAGATGCTATCCATGCCAGCCACCGGTGTTCGCCCGTCGAGGTGTGCAACCAGAACTTCGGCGCCGTTATTCAAGCGCACCTTCTGGTTCAGTATCGCTGACCGGTTGGGCGGAGGCGGCGGCGGCGTTGTGTTTGGTGGCGGGGGCGCAGGGGTCTCGGTTCCCTTTGATGGTGCAGTAGCTCCGTCAGATGGATGTGTGTGGGGAGGAGGAAGGTGCGCCGTTCCATCCCCAAACACCCGCCCAGCCTCTTCGAGCGCGTTGGTGAAGCGCTCGGTGCGGGCTGCAATCTGGTTCAGCGCCTCGATCGTGGGCGCAAACTGCGCCTGCAGGCGCGTCCACACCTCTTCCGCCTGCTGCCGGTGATTGCCGGACCAGCGACTGTTCTGGAGCGTCGCCATCGCCTGCGCCGCCTGCTGGAGGGCATTCTCGATGGCGCTGCTTCCCTGCCGCATCGCGGCAATAGTTGCGCGTAACGCATCAGTGTCGGCTTTGATCTGGCTCATCGGGTTACCTCTGCCACTGTTTCAAGAAGTCTTCACGTAACGGGTGTCGCCTGTCAGTTCCGTTGCCAGGTTCCGAGCATAATGTCGCGTCCTTTAGCAGGCACGCCTCTGCCGCCGGGAACCACCCTGCCGCGCTGGTCGCGCACGCTGATCGTCACCTCCTGATCGGGACCCAGCCCGCACAGTCGGGCATTACCGGCATTGTCAAACCGTCCGGCCAGGTTCATCCCATCGACGCCGAAACTCCATCCCCGGGTGTTGATCCCGGTGATGCGCATAGAGATACATCCTGGTTCATCATCCTCGTTCAATTTGCGCACCCACAGTTTCCCTGCATCTGGAACCGGAGTTGGCGGCGGCGGCACATTCTGATCGGTAATGAGCCACGCGGGCAGGTAGCCGGTCGCGCCGATAACTTTCGGATCGGCGGGATCAAGCGCATTGGTGATGATGCGCACCTGCGCAATGCCGTTGTTCTGACTCAGAATCGCCACCCTGTCGCCGTTGCTGACGACGATGTCGCCCCGGCTGGCCGGCGCCTTCGTTTGTAGACCGGAGTCACTCCAGAGGTATGCGCCGAAGCTGGTGCGCCCCTGGAAGAAGAGCCGGTTGTCCCGGTTGAGGTACTCGCGTTTGACACCGGCAACGCTGGCTTCTTCGGCGCCAGCCGGAAGCAAGACGGCAACCGTGTTTCCTGGCGATGCCAGAGTCGCGGTGGGCAATGCCGTCGTCAGTTGCGGTATCGACGCCAGCGTCGCAGTCGGCAATCCCGTCATCGGTTGTGGCGTTGACGCCAGCGTCGCTGTCGGAGGCGCTGACTGGGGCGTGTTCTGGCGCGTCGGCGCCGGCGCCAGCGTTGCCGTGGGATTGGAACGTTGCGTGGCGCCTTGCGCCGGTTGCTGCGCCAGGGCGGACGTTTGCGCAGCCGTCCCCGTCCTTCCTGAAAAGATAGTAAATAGCAGGACGCCGCCGATAACCACCATCAGCGCAACGGCAGCGCCGATGCCAACCAGCGCATAGGGAATGCGACGGGCGTTTGGTGCGGGTGGATCGTCGCCGAAGCGCCGGGTGACGGCGGGAATGCCTTCCCACCACGGCGCATAGATATTCGCCAGATAGAGGTCGCCACCCTGATCGTAGCCTGCCTGCCTCAGCGTCATCTCATTGCTCAACCGGCGGATCTGCCCCGCGTAGAGGGCATAGGTGATGGGTTGTCCGTACTGATCGACCACCGGCAGGCCGTGCTCAATCACCAGGCGCTCGACGATCCGGTAGAGCGGTTCATCAGTGCGCAGCGTAACGGTAGTTACCTGATTGGCGCCCAGGTAAAGGCGATATGTCTGTTGATGAAGTGTCATGCTCTGCTATCCTTCTGGCGCATACGCAACGGTGTGATGTCGTCTATGCTCAAGGATTGGTTCCACCGGAGCCGCCGGAGCCGCCAGAACCACCGCCGGAGCCGTCGGAACCGCTGCCGGAGCCGCCAGAACCGCCGCCGGAGCCGCCAGAACCGCCGCCGGAGCCGTCGGAGCCGCCGCCGGAGCCGCCGGAGCCGCCGCCGGAGCCGCCGGAGCCACCGCCGGAGCCGCCGGAGCCGCCGCCGGAGCCGCCGGAACCGCCGGAACCGCCGGATTCAGAGGTCGACGTTGGTAACGGTGTCGCGGTCGGCTCCGGTGTCGGTGGCGCAGTTGGCACAACAGGACCAGACATCTGCGGTGTTGGTGTTGCCGGCAGCGGGTCATTTGCCGGTGGCGGCGGGTTATTCGCCGGTGGCGGGTTATTCGCCGGTGGCGGGTTATTCACCGGTGGCGGCGGGTTATTCGCCGGAGGTGGCGTCGGGTTTTGCCTGACTTTTATCTTTATGGGGTTGCCCGGAACGATCTTCGCTTCTGCCGGTGGATCGGTTGCGACGATGTGACCGGGAGGAATATCGTCGCTTCCCGGAACGACTTCGGTGATGTATTGCACGCCCAGCGTCTTGAGGATATTCTCCGCCTCCTGCAGCGGCTTGCGGATCAGGTCTGGCATGATCGTCCTGTCGTCAGGAGTCGGCGTGCTGGTCGGAACAACAATCTCACTCGTTGACAGAACCGGAGTGCTGCTGACCGGTGACGGTTGTGCAGTCGGGCGAGCGGTAGGGGGGCGCCGGGTTGCTGTTGGCGGTACCGGCGTGTCGGTCGGTGTTGGCAGCGCGCCGAGGGTTGACGTCGGAAGTCCGCCGGGGATGGTCGTGTGACTGCCACTGCCGAAAAGCGGGGTTGAGAACGATGTGCCGGACTGTTGCGATGATCCTTGAGGCAAGATTGGAGCAGCGTTTAGCAAAGGAAGCGCCAGTAGCGCCACTCCGAGCAGCCCGGCCACTCCCAGGGCTGCCACTGCCATGAGCACTCGCCGACCGGCGAAGGGAGCGACGCCTTTTGGCGGCGGTGCGTTGCGTACCACAATCGCGCTGATGTTATCGTGCCCGCCACGGCGGTTCGCCAGCGCAATAAGCGTGCGAGTGGCGTCGCCAGCCATTCGAGTCGACACAATCCCGGCGATTTCGTCGGGTTGCACCAGGTCGGTCAATCCGTCGGAACAGAGCACCACCGCGTCGCCTTCCTCCAGCGGCATGGAGAAGATCGATGGAACGACCTGCTGATCACCCATCGCCTGCGCCAGCGATGTGCCGCCATCGGCTTCACGACGCACATGCGCCTTGGTGAGCAGTTTAGGCGTCTGTCCCGGACGGCAGAGCAACGCCGGACTGTCACCCACATTTGCGATGGTCAGTGTGCTGTCATGGATGAGCGCAGCGACGATTGTCGATGCCATGTTGTTATGGCGCCGGTGCGCTTCAGCGTGAATAACGCTCGTGACGAACTCGATGGCGGCGCGCAGACGTTCGACCGGTTCTTCGGGCAGTCGGGTGTCGTAGTAAAATGCCTGCATAACCTCATCGACAACCATACGGCTGGCGTCCGCGCCGTCGGCATTGCCGCCGACGCCATCGGCGACGATGTAGAGGCGTCCGTACCGTTCTCTCAGACTGCGCTCGATCGGTTGACCATCGCGGTTTTTCCATCGATCGGCGCGCCCGATGCTATCCTGATTGTTCGAGCGCTGGCGCCCGCGGTCGGTGCGCGCATCAATATCGAAACTGGCGGTGCTCGTGCCCATACAGCGCCCCCTTATGTGTTGCGTCTACGGTTTGCAGGAGATGTTGCGACACCAGCCGATCTTGCCGTCGTACTGCACTTCGTACCATACCAGTGAGCCGTTCCGCTGTTCGTTGCCGGTTCGACTGGCCTGCGCCCCGTCCGGCATCCATGCCAGGATGTTGCTTTCGGTTGATGGTTGAGCACGGAGCGGTTCGCGGTTGATGATTGTGACCGATCCCGCTGCCCCTGCCGCCCCCGCCGGAACGAGGATGCTCTGAATTGCAGGTACAGGCGTTGCCTGGGAGGATGTCGGCTTTGCTGTCACTGCCGCCAGGGTTGCGGTTGCCGCTGACACGACGGGTGCTGTAGGGACGGCCTGTTCGCCGCTTGCTGGCGCGGCCACTGCCAGGATCAGCATCAGCAGCGCAATCGCCACGACGATACCCATGCCGATCCAGCCAAGAATGAACGGCGAGAACGCAACGTGTCTGGTCGAATGCGGCATGGGAGATTGACCTCTTATGCGCTCTGGTTGTGCATATACATTCTCGCCGTCCTGCACCAGCGCGCGGCGCAACTGGTCGGCGAAAATCTCACAACTTTCGTAGCGCGCCGCCGGATCGTATGCCAGCGCGCGACGAAGCACATCGGCGGTATGGGTGCGGTTTCCCAGCAGACGAACGATCTCCTCATGCTTTGTGTCCCGCCAGCGTTCGATCTGTTTGAGCGACGAGGTGGCGCTGTTGGGTAATGGGCGGCGACCGGTCAGCATATGGAGTGCAATGACCGCCAGCGCGAACTGATCCGATGCTGGCACTTCCCGACCTTCGTACTGCTCCGGCGCCATGTAGCCGGGAGTTCCCAGATTTTTTTCATCGACCAGCGCATAGTGCGGGTGGCTGGCAATGCTGAAGTCGATCAGCACTGCGTTGCCATTTGAGTCGATCAGGATATTCGACGGCTTGACGTCGCGATGGATGATCGGGCTGTAGGTCGGATGACCGGCGTGCAGGTAATCGAGCGCGCTGGCGATCTGGGAAACAACGCGCACCACAAAGGAAGCCAGTTGCGGCTTGCCGCTTGCGGGCATCAATGGTCGGTCGCCGAGCATAGCGTCCAACCCGCGCGCGCCTTCCACCAGGCGCGTCGCCAGGTAGTACGGTGGTCGGTTGAGATTGCTGGTGAGATATTCGACGATGTGCGGGTGACGTCGGTGCTGTGCCACCTCGCGGAGCAACAGTTGTTCATTGGTGAAGTATCCGAACACCGTCGGGTTTTTGTGATGTCGCATGGCAAGCACCTTGAGCGCCACCATCGTGCCATCGTGGTAGCGCGCCTTGTAGACCTCGCCGCTCAGTCCGACGCCAATCAGGTCGAGTATCTCAAAATTGCCCAGCCGCGACGGAATTGGGATTTCGGGCATGATCCACCTCTGGCGCTCAGTGTCGTGTCTTTCCGCGTGTTATGCCGGACGAAGCGCTGCCTACCCAGAAAATGACGCCGCTCATCAGGGTCAGAACCAGTGAGAGCATGACGGCGATTGGAATGGCGAACATGAAATACTGCCGCAGCAGCACGTCTCCCAACGGCGCGAGCGTGATATTGGGTGACGGCACATTGGCGGTGAGCGGAAACGGATAGCTCAGCGTTCCAGAAGGAGTAACCACTTCTAGAACTACTGTGTGCGATTTTCCATCGTCGATGATCCGGGTATCGTAGCGCACGGTATAGATCGCAGCCGGTTGTGATTGCACCACGAGCTGGAAAGCGCTGCCGACGCTGTTCGCATCCGGTCGTTCAAGATAGATGCCACCGGTCGCTTCGGCGAGTTGTTTCAGCCGAAACCCGTTATTCTGCAGCGCTTTATCCGTTCCGATGCCGAACGCCACAATCTTCACCTGTTTTTGCGACGCCTGGCTGATCAAACTATTGAACGAGTCGCCGGTTAGCGCGTCGCCACCGTCACTCACCACCAGCACCACTGCTTTGCCGCCGTTTTCCTGCGCATCGCGAGCAGTGGCGTCGATGGCGGCCTGAATGGCGGCATTCAGGCTGGTTTTCCCCTGACGGACCGGCAGGTTCTGACGCAGGGTATTGATCACCGCATACCGATCCTGGGTGAATCCCGGCAACCCGTCTGGCTGCAACGCCTGCGCCGGCTGATCCGCCGGAATGAAGAGCGCGACGCGCTCCATATTGCCCGGCGATCGGGTGCGCGGCGGCGGCGGATCGCCTGGCTCAAGGAGAAACGCTTCGATAGCGGCGCGTGCCGCGCCGAGATGATCGCCTGCACCGGCGCCAGTGCCGTTGAGCAGTTGCGAAGCGTCGAACACAATCCCGATACTCGCGCCGGTCGTCACCAGCGTGAATGTGCCACCGTTCACCAGGGGCACGGTTTGAACCGGTTGTCCGTCGTGCGCTGTCTGCGATTCCAGGGTGAAACTGGTGATCGGAGTTCCGTCTTCAATGATGCGGACGGCGCTCCTGTCCAGCGTGGTGATCCGGTTCCATTGTGCGTCACAGACGCTGAACTGAATGGCGACGGTTGGAAACGTGAGTTGCGCAGCATGAACCTCTAACCCCTGGCAGGCGGGACTTTGCGCGTGTGCCGGAGCAACCAGGAGCAGGGCAACGAGAAGGGTTGTGATGATACCGATCCGCTTCATGACTGTCCTCCTGATAGGGTGCGCTCATACCGCAACTCAACCGATTCCGGTTCTGAGGGCGAGCCGAGATAAATGATGTCGCCATGGCGCAATTCAAACGGATCGCCGTTGAGTTCCTCGTCGCGCTGGTTGCGCCGGACATAGGTTCCATTTGTGCTGTTCATATCGATCAAAAAGACCGAGTCGTTACGGATTTCAAAACGCGCGTGACGGCGTGACACGATATCGTCAGTAATGACCATTGTCGCGTCGCTCTTGCCGATGATTGCGCCGTTGGTCACGCCGAACTGCGCGCCCTGTTGCGCACCAGCGCGCATGACCTTGATGATGCCGTACTTCGAGCTGGCGGCGACCCGCGCTGTCCGCGGCGGTCCGAAGGCGCGCGTCATTGCCTTAGAGAAACTCTGTGACAGTGACTGGACGGTTTGCATAATCTGCTGCGGTGCATAGCCGCCGATCAGAATGGCTGCGATGAGAATGACAACTGCCAGCGATGCCCCGATGATGCCGAGGGTGGCGATCTGACTCAGGTACGCGCCGATCTGGAGCGCTACAGCGCGGCTCATCTGCTGCTCGTTCGCCGGAGCGACAAACCCGACACGCGCCAGAGCGTCGGTCAGATTGATGCTGACATAGAACGATGGCAGGATCAGGATCACCGGAATGCTGCCAACGCAGAGCCAGAGAAACATCTTGGGCAACTGCCTGGTTCGTCGCAGCGCCAGCCACATCAGGAAGTAGGCGCATGCGGAAATGATCGTCGCCGGCAGTACGGCAACCGAATACCACCACGCATTGCTCATTTGAGCATACTGCTCGAAGTAGCGCCACAGTTCGTACTCAGTCATTGCGACCTCCGGTTGTCTCGTGGACCGGGTTTGCCGATACATTGACGGCAACAGGTGCTGTGTCGCGGTCAGAGCCGTTCTGCTCCGCATCGGCGCTGTGCTCCGGGGCGACCTGCCCGATGTCAGCGGCGTTCTGCTCCGCATCGGCGCCGCGCTCCGGGGCGACCTGCCCGATGTCAGTGGCGTTCTGCTCCGCATCGGCGCTGTGCTCCGGGGCGACCTGCCCGATGTCGGCGTCGAGAGCGCCGTTCTGCCCGTCGATCTGCGCTGTTGTCCGGTAACGCTGCCGGATCTCGTCGAGCATTGCGGAACCGGTATAGGCGACCTGTACCAGCATCTGCTGACCGCGCAGCAGCGCCAGCCCCCGTCCTGGCGGAAATTGCGCTTTCGCCAGCGTTTTCGACCACCGGACGCCGACGCCTGCAATGTTTGGCGTGTCACTGCCGGGTTCAGCCGGTTTGCCCAGGAAGAGACCGCAGCGTTCCGTGCGGATGGCTTTAATGAGTTGATTGCTGCTCTGCCACGATGAAAAATCGGTTGCCGTAAGAATGACGTGGAAGCCAATATCGCTGCCACGCATCGCCAGCGACGCCAGTTGCGCCAGATACTCCTGTTCTCTGCCGATCATCAGGTCGAGGTCGTTGACCGCCAGAATCAATCGAGGTCTGGATACTCCCAGGTACACCCGCTCATTCAACCGCTCGCGCAGTCTCATGCATAGCCCTGCCAGTTCGCCTTCGGTGACGGCAAGGTTGATGTCACGCTGGTCATGTCTGGTATTTGCAAACGACGATGGCAGCGGGACGGGATCGTGAGGAACCTGGATCGACCAGGCAGGCACGAAAGGTGTTTCCAGTATCTCCTGGAACGTGCGGCGGCGGTAGTCAACCAGCACGAACTGCGTCTCGTCCGGCGTGGAACGCAGCATCAGCGCGGTAAGAATGGTGCGCAACGTCTCTGATTTGCCGCTATCCGGACCACCGGCGATCAGCAGATGGCTCATACCGCTGTCGAAGTCGAGCGTCACCGGGCGCAGCGTCAGGCTATCGCGCGCAAAGGGGATGCCAGGCGCCGGAACTTCATCCAGCAGGTCGCGCAGGTCGATCCGTGGCGGCAGCAGGCGCAGCGGATGCGGGCGGGCATGTTCGGGGGTGAACCGATTGCGGCGCGCAGCGATCCGCAGCGAGTATTCGAGTTCACCCTGCATATCGCCGGACAGCAGCGCATCGTCGGCGCCGCGCCCTTCACGGCGCCGCAGATCGCGCAGGATCGGCAACGCAACGTGCAGTTCCACCGCTCCTTCGCCGGTGCGCAGGAAGGCGCGCCCCGGTTGATCGGCGCGGATGCGGGCGGCCACCTTTTTGCCGAGCAGCGTGTCCGAGTCGTTTTCATCATTGACTCGCAACACAATGCGCGTCTCGAACAACCCCTGCCAGCGGCTCACATCCTTTGCCAGGCCAGCCGTTACCACGAAGACGATGCCAAACGGGCGCGCTTCGCGGATCAGCGCCATGAGCGCTTCTATGGTTGTTTCCGGTTGTGCGCCGACCAGATCGGCCAGGTTGTCAATCACCACCAGGATGCCCGGCGGTGGCGGCGGCAACGATGGGTTGCGCTGATGCAGGCGCCGGTACTCGCCGAGGGTATCGACGCCGTGGGTGCGCAGCAGGCTGCGGCGGTCTTCAATGGCTGATTCGAGTTCGACCAGCAATCGTTCGATGCGCACGCTGTCCTGCGGTGTCAGCATGTCCGCCAGATGCGGCAGCACCCTGTCGCTCGCGTCGCCATCGGCAACAGGCGGCAGCGCCATGCCGCACCCCCGACCACCGGCATCAATCGTGTACATCCACAGGTCTGCAGGCGAGTGCGTCATAGCGAGCGCCAGCATGAGGGTGCGCACCAGCACGGTTTTGCCCGACCGCGATCCGCCGACGATCAGCAGATTGCCGTGTTTGCCTGCCAGGTCGAGAACCAGCGGGAGTTGCTCAGCGCGTGTCGGGTAGTCGAGCAACCCTATCGGCGCCTGCATCCAGGCGTCGGGGGCGAGCGGCGCTCTGTCGAGCAGATCGACCAGCGGGATGGCATCGGGCAACGGCGGCATCCACACCCGATACTTTGCGGAGGCGTACTGCGGTCCGCGCGCCCGCGCCATGGCTTCCACAATCAGCGCCAGTTCGGTCTCGACGTCGCGCTTGCCTTCGAGTTGCGCAACCATATCGCGGATAACCCGCCTGCCGGCTTCGGTTGCGTCTTCGTCGGTTTGCTCGAAGTAGCGTTGCAACGCCTGACGGATGATCGCCTGCGGCTCGCCGGGGTTGACCGGTGCGGGCAGTTCGCGGCGCGCGACTGCTGAAGTGTACCGGTACGCCGCCTGCGGCGTGATGATCTCCAGCGCGCGTGGTTCAGCGCGATACTGTTCACACAGGCGAAGCACATCATTCACAAAACGCTCGATGCCCAGTTCGTGGGCGCTGATCACCTTTCGCCGACCGGTCACATCGACCTCGCCGAATGAGTCGCTCCGTTCAAATGGCTGGTAGGGCACAGTCACACGCGCCGATTGAAAGGCGACGATCTGTTTGTTCACCCGGAAGTAGCCGCGTCCCGGCGTTTCGGTCGTCAGATATGCCGCGTCGGGGATGGTGACCATCGTCTTGCTGTCCTCGGTCGAGGTAACCCGGAGGGCTATCCAGTAGGTCAGGTTGCGGAGCAACCCTTCTTTGACCTGTGATGGCTGCTGAGTGGCAAAGAGCAGATGCACGCCAAGGCTGCGCCCCTGTTTGGCGACCCGGATCAGTTCGGGGACGAATTCCGGGTAGTCGCGCACCATTTCATCGAATTCATCGATCACGATCATCAGGTTCGGCAACGGCGCAAGGGATGGATTGCGCGCCATCCTGCGGCGATATTCGCGGATATTGGCGACATTGGCGCGCTGCAATCGCTGTTTGCGCCGGTCGAGTTCGCTGTTGATCGCAATCAGCGCCCGTTCCGCCTCGTACCCTGCCAGATCGGTCACCATACCGACCGTATGCGGCAGACCTTCCAGGTCTTTGAACGTTGCGCCGCCTTTGAAGTCGATCAGCATGAGGTTCAGGCGATCCGGGCTGTGGAGCACTGCCAGCGACATCAGGAAGGTAAGCAGAAATTCGCTCTTGCCCGAACCGGTGGTTCCGGCGACGATGCCATGGACGCCATGAAAACCTTCGTTGAGATTGATCGCAAAGCGATCATGGTGAGCGTCGGGTCCCGTCATACCAACAGGCGCCGGATGCCAGCTATCGGAAGGGTCTTTCCAGAACTGTTCTGGATCGTAGGTCTTGACTTCTCCCAGGTCCAGGATGGTCGAGAAACGCACATTGCGCGGCAGTTCACGCTGCTGGTCGAGGGAGACATCTGCGATGCGCGCCAGGGTGCGCGCCAGGCGTTCGCTCTCAGCGCGCGTGACGCTGTCGGGAGAAAATGGGGTGTATCCTCCTTCGGCGCCCGCCAGGGCAAGCAACGTGCGTGGCGTCAGTTCGATGTAGCCGCCGCACTCGCCCGGCGTCTGCCGCGATTCGGAAACAAGAAACAGCACGCTGAAGCCCAGCGAGCGCCCGCGTCTCATCAGATCGAGAAAGACGTCGTGCTGCGCGCCGAATGTCGGATAACTGTCGAGCACGATGACAACATGCGGACGATTGGTGACGCCATACTCGATCCGCTGACGCAGTTCGCGCAGGAGACTTTCAACAACCTGGGTGAAGTGATCGGGATCGCCGTCATAGCGCGCAAGTAAACGGTACGATTCTTCGTCAAAGGCGCGCGTATGCGGAAGCCATCGCAACCATGACCATGTTGTATCGAAATGTGCTGACCAGAACGCCGCCAGGCGCACCTCGTCCGGCGAATGATGAACGACGATCTGCCATATAAACGCATAGACAAACTGGACGACAGCAGCGTCATTGCCGGCAATGCCGATCGAACCGCACTGGCGGAGCGCAAGCGTTATCGGAACATCGCGCACCATGGCGAACTCGCGCGCCAGGTCAAGCGCCCGCCGCAGTTCCGGCGTATACTGGAACTGATTGGCGCGTGGCGGCTTGATAGTGACGCTGGTGGGCAGATCGCCGCGCCCGATGCGCAGGCGAAGAAAGTCCTCGTCGTTTGAGCGTCGTTCCCAGAGACGCGGTTCAGGCAGGTCGCCATCACCCTCAACAATCTGCACCAGTGTGGTCGGTTCAGGGTCATTCGCCTCGCGCACGTTGCGCTGTTCTGCATCAAGGAAACGGAGATGGGAGCGAACCCGTTCAAGCGTTTCGGCATAGGCATTCTCGTACTCCTGGCGAGCCTGCTCCTGAGCGCGACGTTGCGAGATATAGGTCCAGATTCCCATCGCAACGCTGGCGAATGAAATGAGCACGATCGGCAACGACAGCCAGATGCTCCCTCCCTGACCGCCACGCGCAATCAGAGCGATCAGGTAGAAGATGCCGGTTATCGCCGGAAGCAGGATGAACCCAAGGCGCGCCGGCAACGACAGTGTTGGAGCGCCGGGCGGCGCCGGAATCTCGATCTCATCGGTCGGCAACCTGCGCAGGATACGCGGCGGTCGGTTGAACGACTCCGGCGCATCGATTGCTGGCGCTTCGGTCGGATTGGTCTCAGTCACTGTCATTGTTGTTGAGGAAGAGACCCCAGAGGCAGCGTCCTCCGGGGTCTGACATTCACACTTCAGGCAGCCAGGAATGATCGATCAACCGCCTCGAACTCCTCCGCCTCGCGGCGCAACCCGTTCGAGAGGCTCTGCAATTCTTCCATCATTGTTCGCAGTTTCTGGCACCACTGCTCCCACTGCGACTCGAACTGCTGTCGGCTTGTACCAGACCAGGTCGACATGACCTCGTTTGCCGAACTCATCATGCGGCCCAGTTCGCCTTCGATCGAACTTTTGCTTGCGGCTAACGTCGCGGAAGCCGAGCGCGCCGCATCGGTGTCAAGACTGATCATGGGCATGGCATTCTCCTCATTCGGGTTCTGTTCCTGTTCAGGGCGTCCTTATGCATTGAATGATCGATCGACAGACTCAAATTCCTCCGCCTCGCGGCGCAGTCCGTTCGCCAGATTCTGCAACTCGTCCATCATGGTGCGCAGTCGCTGACTCCACTCTTCCCAGCGCGACTCGAACTGCTGTCGGCTTTGACCAGACCAGGTGGACGTCACCTCGCTGACCGAACTCATCATGCGACTCAATTCGCCTTCGATGGAACCTTTGCCTCCATCGAACACCGATGCGGTCGCACGAGCCTGCTGCGGGTCTAAACTGATTGGCGGCATAC
This sequence comes from Roseiflexus sp. RS-1, assembly GCF_000016665.1. Classification (NCBI taxonomy): domain Bacteria; kingdom Bacillati; phylum Chloroflexota; class Chloroflexia; order Chloroflexales; family Roseiflexaceae; genus Roseiflexus; species Roseiflexus sp. RS-1. The sequence goes on along the minus strand of NC_009523.1, from coordinate 4,379,838 downwards.
GTTGTTGATCCTCCTTTCACATGGTTCTTCGCGTGATTGTGGGTATGACAACCATTGCGCATATGCGCAGGGAAGGTGCTATGCCTCAAACAGTTCAATGGTGATGGGCCATCCGCCGTTTCCAAGAACAACCTCCGCTCCTGGCGGCTGAATCGTCACCGTCTGACCATTGTTGAGTAATTTGCCGTTGACATAGGTGGGTTTATATGCGCGCAACAGCCAGTGATCACCCTGGCGAATGATGGCGCAGTGGTTCTTTCGACTGACGTGCATGAGACGCGAGTCAAACCCGCTGAAGATATGCGCTTTTTCCGCCAGGATGGTCGTCTGGGGCAATGTGCTCGACAGGTAGGCGCGGTCGAGTTCAAGATAATCGCCCTGAACCACAACAGTGCAACTGGGCGCCAGTTTGAGCCGGCAGGAAGAGGGCGACGCGAGTCGTCGCGGCAGTGGCTTTGTCGGAGGGCGGGGACCTGGTTTTGGAGCAGGCAGCGTAGCGTTGGACTGCCACCAGGGTGCAGCCACATTCGCAATATAGACCGTTTGCGCCTGGATGCGCGCACTTTTCAGCGTGCGTGCGTCCTGGAGAAGTTCCCGTTCACCGTCGTGCTCGCGGTATAACCCGTAGACGATCCGTCGTCCCTGCGGATCGTACTCCGGCAGGTTCAGTTGCACAACCAGACTCTGGACGACCTCACGAATGGTCTTATCAGGTTCACGAGAGACCGTCTTGTGCTCGGAAGGCGCCCACGATACGTCGAATTCGATGGACATGTGCAATGTTCCTCAACAGGCAAGGACGATGCGATACTGGTGACGGCATTGAAGGTCGGGCGTGTCAGAACATTGCCCGGCGCCTGCAAACCTCCCATCACTATTCTACATGCCGGTTTTCGGTTTTTTTTGGTTAACTTGTCATAATGATATTTAGAACTTATCATCAGATACCAGGATGGTATCGCGGGATGCCTGATGAACCTTGAGGAAATGAAATCCAACTTCCGTCGTTCAGGCTTGACCTGACTCGTGCGGGCTGATGAAGACTATATAATTTTGGAACTCATAGTCCCGCCTGAGGTGCACGCCGTCCCGACGAATTTCTGAAAATTCATCCTGCGCTCCGCTGCAATCGTCTTTGCGTTTGCCTGCGCTTCCGGCATAGTGATCAGAACGATGGGTCTGCGTTCCGGTCTGGTGTTTGTCGCGGGGCGTCGTACCGATGAGGTGTGTGATTCTCAAAAGAAGGCAGGTGCTACGTCGTAATGTCTACGGCTTCGTTGTGTGTGCCTGATCGCAGCCGCATCCAGCGCACCACTGCATCTCCCTGGTCGGGCGGGGCGGCAAGGGCGCGCAAATAGCGCCGGAACACACGCGCGATCTCGCTCTCGTTGCGCTGGCGCGCATAGCAGCGCAGCATCCAGAGCGTGAGGCGCTCATCAGTGGGATCGAAGCGAATGCCGCGATGACAGAGCGCCAGGCATTGCTCGTCGTCTCCCTGTTGATAAGCGTATTCCGCCAGTCGCTCCAGTGCGTTCAGATACGCATTGAGGAGTTCAGTCCGGCGTTCTTCGATCTCGTCGGCAAGCATATCGACACCCGCCAGGTAGGGTCCGCCATACAGGTCACAGGCGTGGCGGTAGACCGGCGCGGCTGCCGCCAGGTCGCGGTCGTGTTCGGTCTGCTCGGCAACGCGGATGGTATGCTCGAATGAGCGCACATCAGTGGTATAGGCATCCGGTGTCAGGATGTAGCGTTGATTGCTGGAGATCAGGAGGCTCTCCGCCATGCTGGTTCCGCCGAAGTGCTCAATGGTCTGGCGCAGCGCGGTCATTGTGCGCCCAAGCGCGCCGGTTGCACCACCGTCTCCCCAGACCGCAGCCCGGATCTCGTCTGCCGAGGCGCCGCCGCGCCCGCGATGCACGAGATATGCCAGCACTGCCTGCACTTTGCGCCGCCCGGCGCGACTGACGTTGGACTGCGCCCACTCGTGGGAGAGGATTTCCTGGTTGCCGATATACACGCGTAGTGTGCCGAGACATTCAATGTGCATGCCGCGGAAGGGTCGGAAATCGACCGGATGCCCGCTCTGTCGTCCCAGCACACGTAACGCCTGTTCGGCTTCACGGCGCACTTGCGGTTTTTCGTCGCTCAACCGTCGCCGCAGCAATGTGAATGCATGGGTTCCGTACAGGGTCAACAGGAGAAGCGTCGCCTGCCGTTGCACCTGTTCATCGGGGTGCAGAAGCAGCGGAATACAGGTCTGCACGATATGCTCATCGTGCCTGACCGACGCAACGCCCCGGTCGCTGGAGTATTTGGGTTCTACAGATGGCATCGCTATTGTGATTGCGTTCTGGCGCTCTATTGCTAACACTATTTATACAACTTCATGCACGCCTTCCACAATGGCAATGTTGCCATAATTTGCCCGGATATCTGGCGCAGTATGTTGCTATTGGGGGATGATACAGCGTGTTTTCTGTGCAGATGTGCTACAATATCGGCGCCGCTGAGGGTGTAAGGTGTCGATATAGGGTGGTGTGCATGCGGGTGTGGACGCAATCAAACGTCGGTGCGCATGTGCGGTCGTGCGGATCACAATACAGACAATCGCCGGGTCGCCTGTGGCATGGATGAGGATGTGTGGTATGACAGACAGCGACACGCCGGAGTATCGTTTCTACCTGGCAGGCGAGTGGCGCACCGGCGCGCCCTACACAGTCGCCTGCCCGTATGACGGATCACCAGTGGCGGTGGTGCATCGCGCTGCGCCTGCCGACCTCGAACAGGCGATCCAGGCAGCGGTCGAGGCGTTCAGGACAACACGCCGGTCGCCGCTGCATCGTCGTGCCGCAGCGCTGCGCGCCATCGCCGCAGGTATCGAAGCGCGCGCTGAAGAACTTGCCCGCACCATTGCGCTCGAAGCGGGAAAACCGATCAAACAGGCGCGTATCGAAGTTGCGCGTAGCATCGTAACCTTCTCGACCGCCGCCGATGAGGCGACGCGCTCGAACGACGAAGCGCTGCGCCTTGACGCCGCTCCTGGCGGCGAGGGGCGGCAGGCGATTGTGCGTCGCTTCCCGGTCGGACCGGTGGCGGCCATTACACCCTTCAACTTTCCGCTCAACCTGGTGGCGCACAAGGTTGCTCCGGCGATTGCCGCTGGATGTTCCGTCGTGCTTAAACCTGCATCGCAGACCCCAATTGTGGCGCTCAAACTGGCAGAGATCATCGCTTCGTCCGGGTGGCTCCCTGAGGCGCTGAGTGTCCTGCCGCTCGCCAGCCGCGATGCGGCGCCGCTGGTCGAAGATGAGCGCTTCGGCTTGCTGACGTTCACCGGTTCGCCTGTGGTCGGATGGGAGATGAAGCGCCGCGCCGGGCGCAAACGGGTGACCCTGGAACTTGGCGGCAATGCGGGCGTGATCATCCATTCTGACGCCGATCTTGCGTTTGCAGCAGCACGCTGCGTTGTCGGCGGGTTCTCCTACGCCGGTCAGAGTTGCATCAGCGTTCAGCGTATTTTTGTGCATGCATCGGTGTACGATGCGTTCATGGAACTGTTTGTCCCGCAGGTGCAGGCGTTGAAGGTCGGGCATCCGCTCGATGAGGCGAGTGACCTGAGCGCACTGATCAACCCATCGGAGGCGGTGCGTGTGTCCGCCTGGCTCAACGAGGCGCGCAGCGCAGGCGCGGAGTTCGTCACCGGCGGCATGGTGGAAGGCGGGGTCGTTGCGCCGACGATCGTCGCGCGCGCTGCGCCGGAACTGCGGGTGAACTGCCAGGAGATCTTTGCGCCGGTGGTCACCGTTCAGCCGTACACCACCTTCGAGGAGGCGCTCGCAGCGGTCAACAACAGCGAGTTTGGCTTGCAGGCTGGCGTGTTCACCCGTGATGTCGGGCGAATCTTCCAGGCGTATGAGGAACTGGAAGTCGGCGGGGTTATCATCAATGATGTTCCGACGTGGCGGATCGATCCAATGCCCTATGGTGGCGTCAAACAGTCGGGCTTCGGGCGCGAAGGGTTGCGCTATGCGATTGAGGAGATGACCGAGCGAAAGTTGCTGGTGGTGAATGTCGGTTGATCCCTGGTATGGTCAACCAGACGGGGTGATCCCGACGCTCACCCCGCCTTCCCTTCAATCTGTCTCCACCCATGCGCGCCACTCAGCGGCGAGTTCATTGAGCGAGGCGCCATAGACGCCCCGGTAATCCGCCGAGCCGGGTTCGCGCCCGCGCCCGCTCACATACAGCGCGTGCAGTTTCTCCATGCCATCGCGCTCGATCAGGAAATCAACGAATGATGCCCACAACTCGTAGGCGATGTTGTCGCCATAGCGTCGGGCGTGCAAAAGACGCAGCGGCACGCCTGAGTCGCTGATCTGGCGCGCCCGTTCCTTCCAGTTTTCGACGCCATACTTTGCCAGCCACGGGGGACCGGTGATCCAGGTCGCAAGCCCTTCCAGAAGAATGATATCGGCTCGCTTTTGTACGTCGTCTCCGTAACGCTGCGCCTGGAGATGGTGAGCAAGTTCGTGCGACGCAACCACCAGCGCGCGTTCGATGTCCTCGTGGGGGCGGTAAAAAACCGCAGCGCGCCCTTCTTCGGTGTACGCAATGCCGCGCGTATCTTTTGACGGCGCCAGCGCCGGGCGGTAGAACGCCAGCGACACGCGCCGGTTCAGCTGGAATCCAAAACGTTCCTCGTTGCCGCGCAGGAGTTCTTCCAGACGCGGGGCAATTGCCGCTACCTGCTCCGGCGTGAAGGTGCGCAGCCCGACATACACATCCACGCGCCCGGTCTGCGCCACGCGCGTGCCGCGCATCCACGGACCGTCACCGGCAATGAAGGGTGGCGGAACGGTCGCTTCGGGCGCCGGAGGCGTGTCAGCAACGATGGTCACTTCGGGGATGGGAATTGCCCTGACCGTGGCAACCGGGAATCGGATCAGTTGAGGCGCTGATCGGATCGGAGGTGGCGCAACGGATTCGATGCGGAACACCTGGGACGGACGCACCTGGGGTTCGCTGAAATGGGCGTCTGGCGGTTGGACGGCAAATCCGGCAATGGAATCTGCAAGAAGCACAAGGGTCACAATACCGGTTGTGAGACGCACCATGGCGCTCCTCTTTTTGAAACGACAGACATGGTCGTTCGGTGCACGACAAAACCAGCGCGCATTGGTACGGTGCGCCGGTTCGATCCTGTCTGATGCAGTTCCTGTGTGATCGCTCAGGTACCATATGGTTGGTTTTTTGTCAAATGCCAGCCAAAGCGCTCGAAGAGATAATGACGCCTCCAATCGGCAATATCGTGTCGAGTGAATGCAAAAACCTGTGCCGGATGTAACAACTTTTGGTACAATACAGACCAAGAAAACGTCGCGCAACTCCGCCTCAGCGTCGAGGCGTTGCAGAGTTGTCGGCGAGTGATTACGCCTCGCCGTTTCGCTCACGGCTGGCAGATGAACGACCGGCGATTCTGCCAGTTGCATCGATGATGAAAGAGCACTGCTATGACCAGAAACACCCTCACAATCACCGACAATCGGACTGGCAAGACCTACGAGATTCCGATCGAACACAACACGATTCGCGCGACCGATCTGCGTCAGATCAAGACCGATCCGGACGATTTCGGGTTGATGTCGTATGACCCGGCGTTCATGAACACTGCGGCGTGCATCAGTCGCATTACGTACATCGATGGCGACAAGGGCATTCTGGAATATCGCGGGTATCCGATTGAGCAGCTTGCTGAACAGAGTTCGTATCTGGAAGTGGCGTATCTGCTGCTGTATGGTGAGTTGCCGTCGAAAGAACGTCTCGAATGGTGGGAGTATCGCATCAGCCGTCACCTGTTCCTCCACAACAGCCTGGTCGAATTGATCCAGGCTTTCCGCTACGACGCCCATCCGATGGGCATTCTGATCAGTTCGGTAGCGGCGATGTCAACGCTCTACCCTGAGGCAAAGAACATTCACGATCCGGCGGTTCGTGAGAAGCAGATCTGGCGTATTATCGGTCAGATCCCAACGATTGCCGCCTTCGCCTATCGGCACCGTATTGGGCGACCGTTCAACCTGCCCGATAGCTCGCTCAGTTACACGGCGAACCTGCTCTATATGATGGATTACATGAACCAGCGCGAGTATGAGGTCAACCCGGTGTTAGCCAAAGCGCTGGATGTGCTCTTCATCCTGCACGCCGATCACGAGCAGAACTGTTCGACGTCGGTTATGCGAAGTGTGGGTTCAAGTCACGCTGATCCCTACAACGCACTGGCGGCAGCGGCAGCGGCGCTGTACGGTCCGTTGCACGGCGGCGCCAATGAAGCAGTGTTGCGCATGTTGCAGCAGATCGGGCATCCGAAGAATGTGCCGGCGTTCATCGAGCGCGTGAAGAAGGGTGAGACGCGGCTGATGGGTTTCGGGCATCGGGTGTACAAGAATTACGACCCGCGCGCAAAGATCATTCGTAAGATTGCTCATGAGGTCTTCGAGGCAACGTCGGCGAATCCGCTGCTCGATGTGGCGATGGAGCTGGAACGGGTTGCCCTGGAGGACGAGTATTTCGTTTCACGCAAGCTGTACCCGAATGTGGATTTCTACAGCGGGTTGATCTATCAGGCGCTGCGCTTCCCAATCGAGTATTTCCCCTTCCTCTTCGCCATTCCGCGCGCGTCGGGATGGCTGGCGCAGTGGCTTGAGATGCTCGATGATCCGGAGCAGAAGATTACGCGCCCGCGGCAGATCTATCTGGGGCATCCGCGGCGTGATTATGTGCCGGTCGATCAACGGTGATCATCGGTATTCCTGTACGCTTTTGCCCCTCATCCTCCCGCCCTCTCAAGTGTAGAGTTTTTGGGAGAGATGAGCGATGTTCTCCATTCCCGTGCGCCTTTGCCCCTCATCCCCCCTGCCCCCTTCTCCCACACGGGGAGAAGGGGGATTTGGGCGTCCTGATGCCTGCAACGGGAAATGGTACGCAGCGGCTTCCCAAAAAACCTACCCCTGTGAGTGCCCCCCTTCTCCCACGAGGGGAGAAGGGAGGCGTTTATAGCAGTTCTCACAAAAGTTGAACATTCCACCGATAACCGCAACCAATATCTTACGCCACACGCGGTGACCGAAATGATGAAGATTGAGCATTAAATCCGCTATGCGCCCCTTGCCGTCGGGCTGATGGACTTTGAATAAATATTCCGTTATACTAATATTCATCCGTGTCAAGCCTTGCTCAGGAGGTTGCGATGCCGGCACGCCGGACCCTTCACTTGTCCGTCGAGGAGCGGGAGGCCCTCGAAGACCTGCGCGATCACGCCCCCAAGCCCTATTTGCGCGAACGGGCGGCGGCATTACTGCTCATCGCGTCTGGCGTACCGCCTGCCGTCGTGGCCCGCGAACGCTTGCTGCGTCCGCGCCATCCGGAAACCGTCTCTCGCTGGCTGAATCGCTGGGAAGCCGAGGGCATCGATAGCCTCCCCATCCGGGACGGACGCGGGCGCACGCCCGCTTTTTCCCCCTGACCGCCATGACCCTGAGACGGCGGCTACTGAGGTGGAGCATCTGGTCCGCCGTGACCCGCGGCAGCGCGGGCTGACCCAGACGCGCTGGACCCTGGACGCCATCCGCAGCCAGTTGGCGTGGGGGCGCGACGCCTCGCTGCGCGGGATCGCCCGTATTCTGGATCGGTTGGGCATCACCTGGCAGCGCGCCCGCAGTCATGTGCATCGCCCTGATCCCCACGATCAGGCCAAACTGCAGGAGATCGCAGACGTGGTGGAGGATGCCCGCGCGCACCCCAACCAGGTGGTGACCGTGTATCTGGATGAAGTCACGGTCACCCGGCAACCGACCCTGGCCAACGGGTATGGGCGGGCGGGCGCCGATCAGGTGCGGGCGGAACGGAGTCTGGCGACCGATTGCGAACTGCGCATCGTGGGCAGTTTGGACGTTGTGACGGGCCAGGTGGTCACCCGGCGGGCGAAGACGATTGGCCTGGCGACGCTGGCGCCGTGCTTCCCGGACCGGCGCGCTGCCTATCCTGAGGCTGAGCGCATCGATGTCATTCTGGATAATTGGCCGGTCCATTTTCATCCGGATGTCCTGGTGGCGCTCGAGCCGCAAACAACCCGCTGGGCGTTTTCCCGTCCTGGCAATTGGCCGGCCACCCCCAGTGTGCGGGCCGTGCGCCGGGCTGGAGATGTCCGCCTGCCCATCCAACTGATGCCGTTGCCGACGTATGCGTCGTGGTGTAACCCGATCGAGAAGCTGTGGCGGTGGATGCGTCAGGAGGTCACCCGCGTGCATCGCTGGGCGACGGATCTCGATCAGTTGCGCAACCACCTGGATGCCTTCTTCGCGTCGTTTGCAACCGGCTCGTCAAAGCTTTTACAGTATGTCGGTCTCGGATAGCGGATTATTTATTCAAAGACCATAAGCCCTCGGCTATGCAAGGCGAAGCCCGCCTGCGCGGGCTGGCGGATTATTTATTCAAAGTCCATCATTTCGGTCTACACTCCGCCAGAAACAGACGTCTCGTGCGACACAACGTATTTGAGAAATGCTGCAGGTTTCCTGATGCCCGAAACGGGTGGAACACAAGGGTGTGCCGGAGAAACCTACCTCTGCCCTGTACTCACGGTCACCGACGTTTCCTGGGGTGCGGGTCTGCTTTTCTGGTCCCGAACAACGGGGAGCGTGATCGTAAAGGTTGTACCCTCGCCGACACGCGATGCCACACTGATGGCGCCGTTGTGCGCTTCGATGATCGCCTTTGCGATTGCCAGACCCAAACCGGCGCTCTGGTGTCCTCCTTCGCGGCTGCGTGACGGATCGGCGCGGTAGAAACGATCAAAGATGCGCGGCAGATCCTCCGGTGCAATACCGCTGCCGGTATCGCGCACTTCCAGGATAACGCGCTGAGCGCCTTCTTCACGCGCAGTCAGCACAATCTCGCCGCGTGCGGTATGGCGCAGCGCATTCGCCACCAGATTGTTCAGCACCTGCGCCATGCGGTCGGTATCGACAGCAACTGATGGTAGCGTTTCAGAGGCTTCGACGCGGATGGTCAATCCCTGCTGCTCTGCCTGCACCATATGCGCCAGGGCTGCGCGCTCGAGCAGGGCGCGCGGATCGACGGGACGACGGTTCAGCGACAGGGCGCCGGCATCTGCCAGCGAGAGCAGGCGCAGGTCGTCAATCAGGCGTTGCAGGTGCTCAACCTCCCCGTGCATAATCTGATAGATGGTCGGTGAGCCGCTGATGCGACCTTCCTGCAACCCTTCGGTGTAGCCGCGCAGAATGCTGAGCGGTGTGCGAAGATCGTGCGCAAGGTCGGCAGTCATCTGGCGTCGCGCCTGGATCGCTCTGCTCAGATCAGCGCTCATCTGATTGAACGCCTGCGCCAGTTCACCGATCTCGTCGCGTGAACGCACAACCACGCGCTGATCAAAACGCCCGCGTGCCATCGCGCGCGTCGCTGCCGTCAGTTCGCGGATGGGACGGGTCAGTGTGCGCGCCAGCACGATGCCGACCACCAGGGCGACAATGGTGGCGGCGATTGCGCTCAGCACAGTTGCCATGGCAAGACGTTGCAGCAGGGCTGCTTCGGCTGCCCAGCGTGGATCACTGAGCAGAGGGAGCGGGGGACGACCGACGAAGAAGAAGTAGCCGATGACCTCGCCATCCGAGCGCAGCGTCTCAGCCCGCGCGATCATCCCCGGCGCCAGTTGTCGTCCGGGTCGGTACGGTCTGCGTCCATACACCACAACGCCATTAGTGTCTGCCAGCACCAGGTTCCGGCTGTAAAAATCGAGCGGCGCCGTCCGTTCCAGCACCTGCTCGACCCCCTGCCAGCCGCCGTTCGTCTCATAGTACGAGCGCAACGCATTGAGAAGAATAGTCCGATCACGGAGAGAGAGAAAGAGATCAACCTCCGAGCGGGTGCGCAGCCCGACGATCAGCGCCACCATGAGCGATCCGATCAGTCCGACCAGAAGAAACGCCAGCGTCAGTTTGAGGGTCAGCGATCGCATCGTCAAACGCCTGTCGCTGCGGGGTTCGATGTGCGCGGCAACGCAAAACGATACCCCATGCCGTACACCGTTTCAATATATTGGGGATGGCGCGGATCTGCCTCGATCTTGGCGCGCAGATTGCGAATATGGACATCGATGGTGCGTTCTGAGCCTTCGAATGCATCGCCGGAAACGCGGTCGAGCAGATCCAGACGGGAGAACACCTGCCCCGGCGCAGCCATGAGCGTCGCCAGAATAGCGAACTCCGACGGTGTCAGATCGACATAACGCCCACCGACGCGCACAGTGCGACCAGTGCGATCAAGGACAATATCAGCGGCGCGCAGCACATCCGGTTCCAGGGGCGTCTGTTGGGTGCGGCGCAGCACCGCGCGGATGCGGGCGATCAGTTCACGCACATTGAACGGTTTGGTGACATAATCATCCGCGCCGAGTTCCAGCCCCAGGATCTTATCCGTATCTTCGATCTTCGCGGTCAGCACGATGACCGGCGTGCGCGACTCCTTTGCGAAGGCGCGGAGGAACTCGTACCCGCCCATCTCCGGCATCATCAGGTCGAGGACGACCAGATCGGGTTTTTCGACGCGCGCGACGTATAATGCGCGTCGTCCGTCGCCGGCTTCAACGACGTGAAACCCTTCCTGTTCGAGATAGAGCCGGAGCATATCGCGGAGCGCCGGCTCATCATCAACAACCAGAATGGTGCTCATACCGCAGGCTTCGCTTTTGCGCGCCGGGAAAGAAAGCGCCGGGTAAACGGCAGAATTCCCTCAACCAGCGCAACAATCACGCCAATCACGATCAGATGTTTGAGCACTTCGACGATGCCGCGCGGATCCGGCGCATGTTCCAGCGCGTGGCGTCCGGCATTGCCGGGGAACATCCCGCTCCGTTCACCACGTGCAAAAAAGGCATCGGGTCCACGTCCGTCATGGTCGCTCCCCGCCTCGAGCCGCATACGCTCCGGAGAAGCCAGCAGTGTTTCGGCGAACTCCGTCCGTTGGAAAGCCATCAGCGCACCGACGACAACCAGCGCAGCCGCCAGGATCGCAAGCACACGCCAGAATACGTTCATTGCTGCACCTCCCGTTGCATAACCGACGCCGGTTCAGCGGACATGGACGGCGGGAACCACGCTGCCAGCATGCGACGCCCTGTACGAACGATCCAGTTCCAGTGCAGCGCGATGTGCAGCCCGACAAGGAATACGCTTGCGTCGGATGCCAGATGATGGATCTGCCGCCAGACACGATCCGGTCGCATATCGATGCCGAACCAGGGCAACGCCGTTTCCGAAATCATCAGACCGGTAAACACAACGATTGTTATAAGAACGAAGAGCAATACATTCAGCGCGTAGTTGACGCGCGCGCTGCCGGTCGTCCGATCAAACAGTCGTCGTGTCACCCCGACAATCCATGACCAGTGAAGAACGAGATGGGTCACGATTGCTGCACCGAACGCGATTCCCAGCCATTCGTGAATGGCGATGCCGGTGAAGCGTGGCGCCGTGGCAATCAGGAAAGCAACGAACAGTGCGCTATCAAGCGCCAGATTGCGCACGGTGCGTCGTCGGGCATCCGAAACATCGACGTTCATCATTATACCTCGCTATGGTGAGTGTTGAATTTATGAGTCCCTGCCAAAAGATCGTGTCACCGCCGATGGAAAACGCTGCACGCCCGGCGTCCTGGCAGTGCATTTTGGCACTGAAGTCATGTATATCGTAGCGAGGAGTTCTTCAGAGATTGTGAAGAGGGCGTGGGGAAATTGTTTGGGTTGCGGAGTGGTGGATCAAAGGGGGAGAACATAATGAATGCGTCGGAGAGGCGTTGTCTCTAACCCCTCCGACGCAGTGCAGATCGCTACGGCTGGCGCACCTGCGCGGTGACCGGAATCTGTCCCGCCTTCTCGAATGTCAGGGTCAGTTGTACGCTGTCACCAGCATTCAGGTCGCGGGTCAGCCCGATGAGCATCACATGGAAGCCGCCCGGCTTCAGTTCGACCTGTCCGTTGGCAGGGATGTCGATGCCGCCCTCGACCTGTCGCATGCGCATGACGCCGCCTTCTTCGATAACCGTATGCAGTTCGATGGTTTTGGCGACATCGCTGCTGGCTGCAATCAGTTTGTCGGGTTCGCTGCCGGTGTTGCGGATGATCATATACGCCGCGCTGTTTGCGCCGCCCATCTCCATGTCGCCGTGACCGCCGTGCGCCATGCCCTGATCCGGCGCTTTGGTCGGCTCCATGCCGCCGTATCCGCCGCCGGATGCTGGCGCCATCGTGGGTTGCTCCATGCTGCCCATCGCGCCGCCTTCCATCTTCATTGCGCGCGCCCACGGATCACTGATCTGGATCGTCACGCCGCCGGTGGCGCCGGTGTTCGCCGGTGCAGCTGGCGTGGTCGGTGATGTTGCAGTGCATGCGGCAAGCGCAAGTGCGCCTGCCAGAATGAAACAATATCGGTACAGGTTCATGGTGTGCTCCTTTTCCTGTTCGATGCGAATAATTGTGTTCTGAGAAGCCAGAACCGGGAACTGCACATGCGGATAACTGTGTTCTGAGAAGCCAGAACCGGGAACCGCAAGGCGGAAATCAACGAGACAAAGCGCAGGATGGGCAAAGATGCAGTGATTTGGGGGGTGGAATGGGCGGCTGCGGCGCATCGCCGTAGCGGTGCAACTGGATATGTGGCGGCAGCAATGCGATCAGCACAAGCGCGACGATCAGCACGAGCAACGTGACAACGCCCTCGTAAAAGGCGCGCGGCATCGTCGTTTGCCGGTCGTGCATGCCGGTCTGTGCGTCAGGTTGGGTAGCCGCCGCTCCGTGGAGATGGCACACAAAGCGAACCGCGCCAGGCTTCGCCTGGCGGTATGTCTGATCCTCACTGATGGTGCAGTGGAGCACGCAAAGCGCAGGGTTGAGGATTCCCAGCATCAGCGCCATCATCGCTGAGAAAAAGATACGGATTAACGCCGGCGCCGATTCTGTTCGCACCGGACTACGGGGTCGTGCGCTGATCAGACTTTGCGCCTGTGCTGTGACACGCTCCATGATTGTGCATTATACCACAAAGTTCCTGCGCAAGCCGGGTCTGCCAGGCGGTTCAGATCAAATCCTGGTCGATCAGGATGCCTGCCTGCCAGGGCAGCCCATGGTCGTTCTGGCATGTTCCTGGCGCGCCACAACAGGACGCGTCCCTGCACCGCCTGGGAGCGCGGACGTCTCGCTCGCATGCAGTAGGGGGGCAGGGATCACGCTCTTGATCGCCCCACACGGGGCGGGGTGCCCTCGCTCTGTGACAACCGCGGGGAGGGGGAATGAACAATGGATGACTGCAATCACCATTATGCTCGTCTCGCGGCGACTGAAATGGATTTCGGTCTGCGAGAGAAGCAATCCGACATCGTCAGTCGTCGGCGTGACTCCGCTCGTGCGGGCTAAAGAAGCCCTCCCTGAGCGTGTGGAAGCCCCTGTGGGGCTGGCGCGTCTCTGCCGGGGTGCGCGCTGGAGGCGCGCGCACCTGAGGTGACGTCTCTCCCGCTCCTGGAGCAGGGCGCACGACTCTCGCCCGCGCAGGCGGGCGTTGCTCTGGATAGCCAAGGGCTGACGGACTTTGAAGAAATAATCCGTCAGAGCCCGCGCAGGCGGGCTTCGCATTCCGTAGCCGAGGGCTTATGGTCTTTGAAGAAATAATCCGGTATAGCCCGCGCAGGCGGGCTTTGCCCTGGATAGCCGAGGGCTTCAGCCCCACGGCTAGCGCGGGATAGCGGAATAAATTCTCAATCTCCATCAGCCCCACGGCTCGTTCGGTAGAGCGGATGTATAGCAGTTCTCACAAAGGTTGAACCTGATGGACAGGGTTGAACACTCCTGGGAATTGTACGCCCCACGCGGTGACCGAAATACGTTTCGGTCTACATTCCGCTGGACGCGGGCGTCTTGTGCGACACGACAGACCCGGACAAGGGTCAACGTATCTGAGAGCTGCTATAATGCTCAATCTCCATAATTTCGGTCTACACTCCGCTGGCAGCGGGCGCCTCGCACGACACGGCAGACTCGGACTGGGGTCAACGTATCTGAGAAATAGTGTCAGGTGAACAGAGGCGCTGCCTTTGTTTCGCCGCGAAAGACACGTCCTCTGTCCACTCCCTGACGACGCATTACTGGTCACGCAGTTGCGCCAGATCGGCGGCGATCGCTGCCAGGTGTTCCGGCGTGATTCTGTCCGGTGCAAACCCTGCCATCTGCGCCAGCGTCAACCCCATCATAACTCCAACGCCCGCCTGTTCGGCAAATCCCGGCAGATAGCGTTCCAGTATATGACGCGCTCCTTCATGTTCGAGCAATGCTTTGACGGGCGAATCGATGCTCAGTTTCACCGGAGGTTTTGCCGGTCCGCCGAAGGACACCGTTTCGCTCAGGCGGAATGTTGCGCGTGCCCGGATGTCCTGCGAGGAACTGCCGATCAGCACCTCGAACTCGCCTGCTTCCGCCACCCAGGCATGCTGCGCGTCGTCCCAGTATGCCAGCGCTTCGCGGTCGAGGTGCAGCGTCACGGTTTGCGTTTCGCCCGGTTGCAGCGCGACTTTGGCAAATCCTTTCAGTTCCTTCTCCGGTCGCGCGACACGCGCCGCGCTGTCACGAACGTAGAGCTGGACGACCTCCTGCCCGGCAACGTTTCCGGTGTTGGTGACGTCCACCTGAACGGTGAGACGCTCGTCAGGCGCAAGGGTGTCGGCGCTCAGGCGAAGATTGTCATAGCGGAAGGTGGTATACGACAGACCGAAGCCGAATGGGAAGAGCGGCGCGACTTTTTTCTTCTCGTAGTAGCGGTAGCCGACGAAAATACCTTCGCCGTAGCGCACCCGCCCATTCTCACCCGGATAGTTGATGTATGCCGGGTTGTCTTCCAACCGCACCGGGAAGGTTTGCGGGAGCCGACCCGACGGGTTGACATCGCCAAACAGGACATCAGCGATGGCGTTGCCGCATTCCTGACCGGGGTACCATGCCTGGATAACCCCGGCCACCTTGTCCAGCCAGGGCATCGTCACCGGTGAGCCGGTTTGCAATACCACCACGGTGCGTGGGTTGGCGTTCGCCACGCGCTCGATCAGTTCAGCCTGCCTGCCGACCAGATCCATATGGGGGCGATCATGCCCTTCGCTCTCCCAATCAGCGTTCAACCCGACGAAGACGAGCGCAACATCGGAACGCGCCGCCAGCGCCGCCGCGCGTTCAATTGCATCTTCCGCGACCGGCGGCAGGTATCCCAGACGCACTGCGGCAAGCATGGCTGCGCCCTGGGTGCTGTATTCCAGACGCAGATCGCAGGTGCGACCGGCTTCGAGTGCGATCGATGCGGTGACTTCGGTGCTGCCAGCGCCAAAATAGGTGTCGCCGCGCACCGGGTTCGTCCAGTTGTCCACCAGCAGGGTGTCATTTACAAACAGGCGGCTCACGCCGGCGCTGATCAGACTGAACGTGTGGACGCCGCTTTCAGTCGGTGTGAAGCGCGCGGTAAGGCGCGCCGAGAACTGGCGTGGATCGACGCCAGGAGCGACCTCGCCGAGCCAGACTTGCTCGCCGGTCTCGACCGTCGCCCGATGAACCGGATCGCCGGTCAGGTCTGGCGAGTTGTAGTAGACAATCGTGAACCCGCGTCCGCTGCCGTCGCCCGCCTCGACCAGTTTTCCATCCAGGCGGGGAAGTTGTCGGTGGTTGGTGCACCCGATCTCGTATCCCAGAGTCGCCCGATTGCCAACCCGCGCCGCAATGCCGTCGTATGGCGAGATCGCATAGTGTGCATTGACCTGGGCGCTGCCGCCGCCCATGATCTGCGCCGTTTTTGCGTTGGGTCCGATAATGGCGATGGACGAGAGGCTGGCAAGGTTGAGCGGCAGGATGCCGCCCTCGTTCTTGAGCAGCACCATCCCCTCGGCGGCGGCGCGACGGATGAGCGCGCGATGCGCAGGGCGGTCGATTGCCTGTTCGGGGCGAATATCCGGGTTCTCAAAGGCGCCTGCGCGGGCAATGGTGCGCAACATCCGTCGCGCGGACTCATCGATGGCTGCCAGGCTTACCTGTCCCTGTTCCACGGCGGCGAGCAATCGTTCACCACGCCAGCGCGTCGGTCCCGGCATTTCGAGGTCCAGACCATTGGCGGCGGCTTCAACGACGCTCTTCGTACCGAACCAGTCGGACATAACGATGCCATCGAACTCCCACTCTCGCTTGAGGATATCGATCAGGAGCATCGGATGCTCACTGGCATAGATGCCGTTGACGCGATTGTACGCTGCCATAACCGCCCATGTGCCGGCTTCCTGCACCGCCGCGCGAAAGGGCGGCAGGTAGATTTCGCGCAGGGTGCGCTCATCGACCTCGGAACTGATGGTGTTGCGCTCGAACTCTGAGTCGTTGCAGACATAGTGCTTGACCGTTGCGCCGACGCCCCGCCGTTGCAGCCCGGTAATATAGGCGACCGCCATGCGTGCGGAGAGATAGGGGTCTTCGGAATAGCACTCGAAGTTGCGTCCGTTGAGCGGCGAGCGATGAATGTTGACGGTTGGCGCCAGCAGGAGATGCGCACCTTTGGATTGCGCCTCTTCCGCCAGCGCTTCACCCACCGCTTCCAGCAGTGTGGTGTTCCATGTCGCCGCCAGCGCAATGCCGACCGGGAAGCACGCCGCAGTGACGGCGCCGCCAACAAACCCGCCCGCACCGCGCGCGCCGTTCGGTCCATCTGTGACTTTGATGGCGGGAATGCCCAGGCGCTCGATGGGGGTGGTGGTCCACATACTCGATCCCGCCAGCAGCGCGACTTTCTCCGCCAGCGTCATCTGTTGCAGGAGCGCGTCGATGCGCTTTTCTCGCTCACTGGTGAGAGCGACTCCGGTGTCGGTCATGATGTGTTTCTCCTTCTGTGCTGCACACGGCGCTGATTGCCGCAGGGCGGCAACCGCACGACTCTCATCAGATTCTCAATTTTCATTGATACATTCTGAATATATCATACCCTATGCTTTGATACGAGCATATGCTCTCAGAATCAGTAAGGAGACGCCATACCTTATGAACCGCAACCGTATCGTGATCATAGCCGTTGCTGCACTGCTCGTTGTTGGCGCAGGATTCTGGGTTTTCAACAGCGTGCTTGGGGATACTCAACCCGCCAGCGGTCCGATGACCGCTATTCCTGTTGCAGCACAGCCCACCAGTGTGCCGGATCCGACCGCTGAACCGATGCCTGTGACACCCGCAGCGACCGATCAACCAACGATGGCGCCCGTTGCGCCAACGGAAGCGCCAACGGCGCCATCAGCAGAAACGCCGCCGAATGAGGTGATCCGCTATCAGATTGTCGCTGACGAATCGACGGTCAGTTTCCGGATTGCTGAGGACCTGCGCGGTCAGCGGATTGAAGCAGTCGGCACAACGAACCAGGTCGCCGGTGAGATCGCGGTGAACCCCAGCGATCTGAGCACGGCGCAGATCGGCGTGATCCGGGTGAATGCCCGCACGTTCACCACCGACAGCAGCAACCGTGATCGCGCGATCCGCAACTTTATTCTCAACACCGACCAGTATGAGTTTATTACCTTCACTCCGACAGGCATCGAAGGGTTGAGCGGCAGCGGTGCGCTCGGTCAACCGTTCACGTTCACCATCCGGGGTGACCTGACGATTCGCGATATCACACGTCCGGTTGTCTTTGAGGCGTCGGTGCGCGCTGAGTCGGCTGAGCGGCTGGTGGGCGTAGCCACGACAACGGTCAAACGGAGCGATTACAATCTCCAGATTCCGAGCGTGCCGTTTGTGGCGAATGTCAGTGACGATGTGGTGTTGACGATCGATTTCGTGGCGCTGGCGGTGACGCAGTAGCGCCTGATGCCGTCGCGTGTCGGGTGTTGAGGACCTTCCAGGGCAGGTTTTTCCGGCAAGCCCTTGCGTCTCCTGCTTTGGTCATCAGGATGCCACACCACCCCCTTCTCCCCTTGCTTACAGGGGTGGGTTTTTGGGGAAGCCCCTGCGTGCCGTCTTCCATTTCAGGCATCAGGACGCCCAAACTCCCCCTTCTCCCCTTGTGGGAGAAGGGGGTTGCTTACAGGGGTAGATTTTTTGGCAAGCCCCTGCGTGCCATCTTCCGTTTCAGGCATCAGGACGCCCAAACTCCCCCTTCTCCCCTTGTGGGAGAAGGGGGTAGGGGGGATGAGGGGCAAAGGTGCGCGGGAATGCAGAACATCGCTCATCTCTCCCAAAAACTCTACACTTGAGAGGTGGGGGGATGAGGGGTGTCAGGGCGTTGAAACAACAGAGAGGGTTAGGCGAATGACGCCAGCCCCCGGCGCATAAGCGTTACTCCAGTGCATGCGCCGTGAGAAAATCACGCACCGCCGCCAGGTAGCGGTTGAACTGATCACGTCGGATGCTGTGCCCGGTGTCGGGGATGTGGGCAACCTGGAGATGCGGGATGAACTGCCGTAATGTCTGAACGTTTTCCGACGTCACCAGAGCGCCACGCACCGGATCGCCGGTGATCAGCAACGTCGGGCAGGTTATGCGTCGCAGAATGGTCTGCCAGTCGACCTCGGTCGGTGCGCTACGATTGATCACATTGAGGCTCAGGCGATGTTTGGCATCTGCCCATGGTCCGAGTTCGTCGTCTGACCATGCCGGGTTTGCAGCGCGCTGGGCTGCGATCAACTCGTCGCGCGTCTGACGTTTCAGTCCGAACACCCAGGTGCGCATCCCTGCCCAGCGATCGTCGTCCGCTGCAGCGGCGCTCAGGGCGCTGGCTTCCCACCACGGGGGCGGGTCTTCCAGCAGAATGGCGCCCGCCAGATCGGGATGGATTCCTGCCAGCGTCAGCGCCGTTATCGCTCCCATCGAATGCCCCAGGATGAAAGGTCGATCCAGACCGAGCGCGGTAATCACTCCCGCGAGATCACTCGCATGCTCGAGTGGACCATACCCGTGCTCTGGCGCATCGGAACGACCATGCCCACGCGCATCGACCATGATCACGTCGAACATTGCTTCCAGTGCGCGGGCAACCGGCGTCCAGCACAGCCCGTCGTCGGAAAAACCGTGCGCCAGTACCAGCGGATACCTGGCGCCGCCGGTGCGTGTGTAGTGGATCCGCAACCCATGAACACGAACATCGCCTGCCTGCCACGACGTCATATCCGGTCTCCTTTGTTGAAAACACGCCAACCCCATTGTTCTGACAAGGAAGGAAATCATACCACACCTGCATCTGGAAGATATGCGAACAAACATGCTAAAAATGGTTACCAGTCCTGCGGTGAAAGGGTTGACAATCGGCAGAACGTATGATCTGGCGTCTGGCGCGCCGGTGTGGGAAAAGTCTGTGGGATAATGTGGGATAATGTGGGATATGTTTGGGATAATGTGTGTAAGATGCGCTTGAGGTGTGGTATGACCCGGCGGCTCCGTATTGCCCATCTCTACCCCGACCATATGAACATCTATGGCGACCGCGGCAACATCATCGCATTGCAGCAACGGTGCCTCTGGCGCGGCATCGCCTGCGACGTGCTGCCGGTTGGTCCCGGCACAACCGTCGATTGGTCTGCGATCGACATCGCTTTCTTCGGCGGCGGGCAGGACAGCGGTCAGGCGCTGATTGCGGAAGATTTCCTGGAGCGTCAGGGACCGGCGCTGCGCGCTGCGATTGACGACGGGTTGGTGATGCTGGCGATCTGCGGCGGGTATCAGTTGCTGGGGCAGTACTTCCTGACGCATACCGGGCAGCGGTTACCCGGCATTGGCGCGCTTGATGTGCATACCGTCGGCGGAAAAGAGCGTCTGATCGGCAATGTCGTCATCGAGACGGAACCGACGCTGTGTGGTGCACCACTGCGACTCGTCGGGTTCGAGAATCATTCCGGGCGCACCTATCTGGGTGCGGGTGTTCGTCCGCTGGGTCGAGTGCTTGTCGGGCATGGCAACAATGGTGAAGACCGCACCGAGGGAGCGGTGTACCGCAACACGATTGGATGCTATCTGCACGGCTCGCTGCTGCCGAAGAACCCGCAACTCGCCGATCACCTGATTGCCGTGGCGTTGCAACGGCGCTATGCCGATGTCTCCGCCCTTGTTCCCCTCGACGACACGCTGGAACTGGCAGCGCAGCGGGTCATGGCGGAGCGGATGCTGCTTCGCAATTAGTTGCTCTGCCGGGCGCCATTCCCGTCCAGGGGCGGCTCTGGCGCGTGGGGGCGCGGTGTTGGTTGCCTTGCATCGGTGTGCCCGGCAAGCGTACTGATCGCACTCTCAAGGCTGGCAGATATGCGAAATGCACGCAGATCAATCCCAAGTTCCACAATGGTTTGCGCCACTTCCGCCCGCAACCCGACCAGCCACGGCTGGGCGCCAAGCAGACGCACCGCTGCCGCCGTCTGCAACAGCGCCTGCGCCGTGTGGGTATCCATAGATGGAATGCCCGTGACATCGAAAATGACCGACTTTGCGCGGCGTTGCTCAACGGCGTTCAGGGCGGTATGGCGCAGATCGGCGATCCGGCGGCTATCGAAGGCGCCGATCAGCGGCAATACCAGCACGCCGGGCAACACCGGCAGAGCTGGAACACTGAGCATACGCACCGTATCGTGCGCTGTGCGCAGTTCATCGACTTTCTGCTGGAGGACAGCAGTGCGCTCCGCCACGGTGCGCTCCAGCGATGCACGCAACGCTTCGAGTTCCGCTTCGCGCGCGTGCGCCTGTTCGAGCGCCTGGCGCAACAGACCGCTAAAACGGTCGAGGATCAGAGTTAAAATGACAATGACGAGGGCGAAGCCAGCAGTGAACACCAGCGGATGCGCTTCAGGTACGCGCAATGTTCCGAACCATTGCGGAGCGTAGACCATGCCAAGCGAGGTGACTGCAACGATGGCAACAGCCAGTGCGGCGGTGAGCCACAACGTCCGCCGCCCCAGAAGCATCCCCGCCAGCACAACCGGAATCGCCAGAGTAGGCAGGGTAAACTGAATATGGCTCCTCCCGTAAAGCGCCATAGCAGCGCCGGTCACAGCCAGAATGACCAGCACGATGGTGATGCCGGCTGCGCGCAGAGATCCCCGGCGCAAGAGCCAGATCGCACTCAGCACGCCGAGCAGTGCGACGGTGTAGATCGCAAGAGCGGAGATCAAACCTTCCAGGGTTTGATTGGCGAAGGGCGCGAGACCGATACCGACCACCGCGCCACCGGCAATGAACAGCGCAAGATACTGCAAGACGAGCGCCTGCCGGTACGCAAGCGGCGAATCGTACGGCAGACGTTCCAGCCAGCGCGCGGGTCGTGCGTCCATCGCTTCCTCCCATTGGACTAGGCGTTTTCGTATGACAGCCGGTATTCTGTTGTATACTGAGTAATTGTGGGCATGACGTCGGTATGTTGTGCATATGTGAACGGTGACGAGTTTTGCACCGGGTATACGTGCTGTCGATTGCTCAATGACGGGGGAGCGATCATTCGCCGACGGTCGCGGTTTATCCGGCGAATAGTGCGATTGAGTATACAGAAATTCGCGTCGGGGTGCAAGAGACGTGCGCCTATATCATTCAGTCTCGACATTCGGATCTGTTTTCTGCCCTGTATGATCCGGAGGAGATTACCATGCCTCAGAAATACGACTACGACGCCATTATTGTTGGCGGCGGGCACAACGGGCTGACCTGCGCCGGGTATCTCCAGCGCGCCGGGTTGCGCACGCTGGTGCTCGAACGTCGCCCCATCGTCGGCGGTGCGGTCTGCACCGAAGAAGTCATCCCCGGCTACAAGATCGATGTCGGATCGTCGGCGCATATCATGATCCATCTGACGCCGGTCATTCGCGACCTGGAGCTCGAACGCTACGGGCTTGAATACTGCGATATGGACCCGTTTGCGTTCTACCCTGTTCCCGATGGCTCCGGTGCGATTGCGCTCTACCGTGATGTGGATAAAACCTGCGAGTCGATCGCCAGCGTATCGCCGCGTGATGCTGAGGCGTACCGGCGTTTCCTTGCCTTCTGGCGTCCGATCAATGAGGCAGTGTTCGAGACGTTTCTCAACCCGCCAACGGTGACCGGGTTATTCGGGAGCATGATCAAGGCTCAATTGAGGACTGGTAAGTGGGATGGCACGCTCGAAACGGTGCGGCGTCTGTTCACGTCCTACGGTCAACTGATTATCGAGCAGTTCGAGAGCGAGCCAATGCGCGCGTTTATGGCGTGGCTTGGCGCGCAGTCCGGTCCACCGCCGGATGAGATCGGTTCTGGCGACCATTTTGGCTGGTATGCCATGATGCACCTTAGCGGCGCCAAGCATCCAAAGGGCGGGAGTGGCATGTTGACGCAGGCGATGGCGCGTTCGCTGATAGCGGCTGGCGGCGAGGTGCGCCTCGATGCGCCGGTGAAACGGATCCTCGTGCAGAACAACCGTGTGCAGGGGGTCGAATTGCAGAGCGGTGAGCGCATCAGCGCCCCGCTGGTCGTATCGAATGCGCACGTCATCACCACGCTGCTCGACCTGGTTGGCGCCGACCATCTGCCGCCGGGTCTGGCGGAGCGGGTGCGGAACATTCGCATCGGCAATGGGTTTGGGATGACGGTGCGTTGCGCTGCGGAAGCATTGCCCGACTATCCCGGCGCACCGTCGGGCGGCAAGCCGCACTGGAGCCATCACGGGTTGCAGATGTTGTGCCCTTCGCTTCAGTACCTGCGCAACGCCTTTGCCGATTACCAGCGCGGATTGCCGTCGCGCGAGCCGGCGGTCATCAGTATGACCTTCTCCGCCATCGACCCGACCGTCGCGCCGGAGGGGAAGCATACCGTGTTTCTCTGGTCGCAGTACTTTCCTTATGAACTTGCCGATGGGCGCCACTGGGACGACATCCGCGAAGAAGTGGCGGATAGCATTCTCGAAGTGCTCTACCGCCACGCGCCGAATATGCGCGGCAAGATTATCGACCGCTTCATCCAGTCGCCGCTCGACCTGGAGCGACGCCTGGGCTTGTTGCGCGGTAATGTGATGCATGTTGAGATGTCGTTCGACCAGATGTTTTTCTTCCGTCCGCTGCCGGAACTGGCGAAGTACCGCACGCCGATCCGCGGGTTGTACCTGACCGGCGCAAGTACGCATCCTGGCGGCGGCGTCTTTGCCGCGAGCGGGTACAACACTGCGCACGTCGTGTTGGGGGATATGCGCCGTCAACGCATGGTGTGGGCTGGCGCGGCGCTGGCAGCCGGCAGCGTCGGGTGGCTGGCAGCCCGTCGGCGTTCGTCTGCTGAGCGAGGCCTGGCGAGCGAGCGTTGAGGAAGAGTGTGCAAACGTGCTCTTGCCCATGTCCCGCCTGCCCCTGCTTCGGCTCCGCTCAGCGTGAACTGCTCCTGCCGGGAAGAAGGGGAGTTCGGAGTTCTGATGCCCGCAACGGGAGATGGAATGCGGGGGCTTATCGGAACAACCCCTCCCCGTTGCAGGCAAACGACAGTGTGACAGAACAGGCAAACAATTCCATTGACAGACCTGATGCCTGAAGATATACTCCAGTCAAGAGGTCAGCCAGGTTCGCTTTCGATTGGCGCTTTCTCCGTCAGTCTCACGCGAAGATGTCGTGATGTCTGCAATTGCCTGCACGCCGTTCGGTGATCTGAGCCGCCCTCTTCTGGCAGGTATCCGGCGGGAGTTGATCCGTCTTGTAACCAGGAGTCATCATCCGGGGAGGTGGCTCATGCAATCAGCGAACCTTGATCAAACGCGGGCACAGATCGGTCATCATCTCCAGTTCCTGGGGTACGAGGTCAGCACCGATGGCAAGATGGTGCTGGCACGCCATTCGACCAAACCCAACATTGCAGTGCAGGCGTTTACTGAGGGGGTATTGTTCACCTCGATCTACAGTTGTGAAGAAATCGCTGCGCTTGATCGCATCGGGTTCCTCGAGTTCATTAACCAGGCGAACCGCACTGCCACGATTTCCCGCTATTACGCCGACGCGCAGAACAATTTCTTTCTCGAAGCCTGGTACGCTGGTGATTATCGCCAGGTTGATTTTGCGCGCTTTGTGAGTTTGTGGGAAATGGACTTCGAGCGCCTCAAGCAGGTTCCGGGGATTTCGATGTATCTCAAGTGATACGGTGTCGGGTGGCGGATGCTGATGTGGCGCATCGCCTGGCGCAGGCGCAGATGGCAGGCATCAGGTTACCTGGCGTGTCCGTTGAGCACCTTCATCATCCCCTGTTCGAGCGTGCTGTACGTGGTTACCTCAGCGAGCGCATTGCCATGCGGTGCGAGTGCCTGAGCGACTTCAGGGCGAATGCCGACCAATACTGCTTCGGCGCCAAGCAGTCGGAGCGCGCGAACGATGCTGAGCAACCCCCGCGCAACCTCCTCATCTACAAGCGGCACGCCGGTGATATCGAACAGAATGTATCGAAACCGCCTGTCGGCGACCGATTGCAAGACCCGGTTGCTCAGAATAGCAAGCCGTGCGCTGTCAATGGCGCCGATCAATGGCACAACCGCCGATGTGTGGGTGAGCGGCAACAGCGGAACGCTCATTGAGCGAATGACTTCGCGCTGCTCTTCGATGGTGGCAAGTTGCTCCTGGAGGTGCATCCGTGCAGTTTCAGCCTCGGCGCGTGCGGCTTCAGAAATGGTGATCTGCTCCTCCAGGCGCCTGGTCTGCTGAGCCAGCGCCTCAGTCATCTCGTTGAACGCGCGTTGCAGGCGCCCGATTTCGTCGCGGCTCGTGATCCGCAGCGGCGCCACACTGCGCCGTTCGCTCATCGTATGCGCTGCCTCTGCCAGTTGTTCGATCGGGTGAACGATATGCCGGCGCAGCAGGAAGAGCGCCATGACTGCGGTGAGCACCAATACGACGCTGGCGCTGCTCAACACCAGATGTGCTGTTCTTATCTCAGAACGCAACATCTCTTCGGTCTCACGGAATTCTTTCAGTCCAAGAGAAGACATGGCGTCAGCCAGTTGTCCGCTCTGGATTACCAGTGCGATCATGGCTGCATTGTATCCGGAGATCGCTTCCTGATCGTTCTCGATGATAGCGTTTTCCAGAGAAAGGAGCGTCGTTTCCGCTTCATACGCCAGACGTATATAGTGTTGTACAATAATCTCCTGCTCAACAAGGATCTCGTCTGCAATATCGTGGGTCTCAGGATCTGACAGGCGACTCAATTCATTACGAGCAGCAGCAAGATACAAGCGAGCAACGGCTATTTTGGCGCGGGAACCAGAGGCGCCAGCGGCATACGCTTCGGCGAATGCGCGCGACAGGTAGTTGCTGGCTGCATCGGCGTGTGTCATGCGCTTGATCGTATGATCGGCGAGGTGCTCGATGGAGTGGCGGATCCCGTTGACGACCCACGACGTTCCTGCAACCGCGCCGATGATCAGCGCCACGATGATCATCGCCGCAAGCGTCACTTTGCCGGTCAGCGAAGAGCGTATCACCTTCTCCCTCCTCTCGATGGCCAGATCCACGCAGGTGCAATTGTTTCGTGTATGCGGATGCACACATGGAAGATTGCCACGCCTTCCGGTGCAACGTCCTGAGTGCGCGACGGTATTGCACCGCCGCCGGCCTGCGTGTCCCGGAGGGCATATCGCTCTTCCTTTTCATTGCCCGGCATCCGCCGCGTGAACCCGGTCAACAGGACTGCGTGGTTAAGAACGCACTCATCGTGGAGCACAGCACATCTTCCATGCTAACCGGGGAATGGGAAAAGGTATATGAGACATTAGTATCACAAGGTGGTAGTACCCCTCATGTCGTTTGCAACAGCAGTTATGGGGCTGCACGTCGCGCCGATTCTCTCAGCGATTGATACAGACGCTCCACCTGCCCGGCGACCACATCAGGCGCAAAACGTTGTTCCGCCCGACGACGCGCTCCGGCGCCAAGCGCGCGCCGCTCGGCGGGTCGTTCGAGCAGTTCCGCCAGGCGACGCGCAAAGTTGGACACTGTTGCCGCCAGCGCGCCGCTTTCGCCGTCGACGATAATGTCCGGCGTGCCGCCGGTGGGCATTGCCAGGATGGGTGCGCCACAGGCGCATGCTTCCAGCAGGACGCGACTCAGCGGCTCCCCCCATGCCGAAGGAAAGAGGAGCAGATCGCATCGCGCCATTAATCGCAGCACGTCGTTGTGGTCGATCCAGTCGAGAAACCGGGCGCGCACCCGGCTCACGCGCATCGCTACTTCGAGATCGGCGCGCAACGGTCCGCTGCCAGCGATCACGAGGGTGTGACGGTGGAGCGCAGCGCCTGCCTGTTGCACGATCTCGCCCAGCAGATGCGCCCCTTTGTTGCGTTCGAGTTTGCCGACATAGAGGACAAATCGCTCATCAGGCGGAATCAGGTCCGACGGCGCGGCGATTTGAGCGTCGATCATCGCCAGATCGACAATGTTTGGAATGATGTGCAGTCGTTCTGACGTCACCAGGTTCGCCAGGCGTCCGGCAATGTAGCGACTGCCGGCGATCACGGCGTCCGCCTGGCGCAGCGCGGCGCGGCGATGTGCAAGATGCGCCAGCATGTATGGAATGGCGGGCAACGCAACCGCGCCGGGCAGCGGACCCAACCGCGCTGGCAGATCGGTGGCAAGCGATGCCCACGTTTGACGTGGGTAGGGAATGCGGTCGCCGTGCAATCCGGTCGCAAAGTAGTCCCAGGGCCAGTGATCGCGCACGCTAATGACAACCGGCGCGCCAATGCGTCGCCCGGCAATGACGGCGGATGGCGCCACCTGGACGTGCTGGGCATGGATGATTGTTGCCGGATGATGAAAGGGGGGCGATGTGCTGGTCTCGATAATCACCTGCGCCAGATGGGGCCACAAGCGCTCGTTGCGTGCGTAGTTGCGCACGAACGGGATGCGCGGCGCACGATAACCGGCAAACACCGTCGGCACGCCGAGGATGTCACCGGTGCGTATCCCCTCCTGTCCCTCACGCGGCACAATCGCGGTGACCGTATGACCGCGTGCAATCAACGCCAGCGCCAGCGCATGCGCGCTCCAGCCAGCGCCGCCGCAACGCGGGGGGAAAACGTCTGTTGGGAGCAGGATGTTCATTGAGAACCGAGAACCAGGAACCGAGAACCAGGAACTAAGAACCGAGAGCCAGGAACCAGGAACCAGGAACCGAGAGCCAGGAACCGAGAACCGAGAACCAAGAACCAGGAACTGAGAACCAGGAACCGAGAACCGAGAGCCAGGAACTAAGAACCAAGAACTAAGAGCCTATCCGAAAAACTGTAACCTTTTCGCCTGCGGCGTGATCGCCGTGCGTGCCGCCGGGTTATTCGGATAGGCGCTAAGACGTGGAAGTCCGACGGGCTGGTCTACGGGCGAGCGGGATGCGCTCCTTCAAGCCCGCGCAGGCGGGCTTCCCGCCTGCCAGCCGCGACTTCAGTCGCCAGGCGGCGAGCGGAAACACCCTGTCGCACAAGGTTCGTCGTTCCGACACTCGAAACAGTCATGCGACCCGGTGTGCTGAGAGCCTATCCGAAAAACTGTAACCTTTTCGCCTGTGGCGTGATCGCCGTGCGTGCCGCCGGGTTATTCGGATAGGCTCTAAGAACCAAGAACCAGGAACCGAGAACCAGGAACCGAGAACCAAGAACAACCTGCAACGTGCAACCTTCCAACCTTCAACCTGCAACGTGCAACCTTCAACCTTCAACCTTCAACGTCTCCTCCATCACCCATTCCAGCGCCTCGCAGTGCCGCGACCATGAAAAATGCGCTGTGACGCGCGCCCGCCCGCGCTCTCCCATAGCGCGCGCTTCGTCGGGATGGTCGATCAGATATGCGATTGCCCCTGCCAGTGCATCAACGTCGCCTTCGGGGTAGAGCAACCCTTCGCTTCCGTGACGCACGATCTGATTGAGCGGCGGGATGTCGATGGTCACGACCGGCAGCGCCGCCGCCATATACTCGAAGACCTTCAACGGCGACCAGAAAAATCCGGCAGCGCGCAGCGCCGGATGGGCTGCGGTGTCGAACGGTGCGACCGCGATCGATGCCCGCGCCAGGAGTGATGGCACATCGTCGTAGGGAACGGCGCCGGTGAACGTGAAATGTCCCTGCCAGCGCGCCGCCAGGCGCACTGCGGCAGCGTGCTGCGGACCATCGCCAATCAGGAGGAAATGGCAGACGCGCCCCTGTTCGATCAGGAGACCTCCTGCGCGCACCGCATCGAGCACGCCATGCCAGGCGCGGAACGAACCGAGGAAAACGACGGTTGGCAGGGCAGGTGTCGTGCCTTCCTGCGAACGATCAATGCAGAAGCGTTCCACATCGGCGCCCCAGGGCAATTCAACGATGCGGGAACGCGGAATGTCAGGCGGCACAGTGGTGTGCAGCGGTGTGACGATCCGGTCTGCCATACGGCACTGTGCAACCGCCCAGCGCCGCATCGGTCCGCCAAGCAGATCGTCGAGACGCCGTTTCAACACAACCGGCGGATCAACAATCAACGCATTGACTTCGAGGATCGACGGTACGCCGAGGCGACGGGCTGCCAGAATACCGGCGCCGGCGAAATTGTAGTACCGTTCGATAATGATGTCCGGTTTCAGGGCGCGCGCCAGGCGCATGATCACGGGTGCGGAGAGCAACGCCAGTGTTTTGGGCACATCGATGTGGTGCAAACGAAACCGATCATAGCGCGACGAGATCGGGCGCAACAGCGCGGCAACATCGAACACGTCAGGGCGAGTGCAGGCAACCACATCGACCGTGTGCCCGCGCTGTGCCAGCCCGCGCGCAACTTCGAGGGTATGGACCGAGCCGCCGAGCGTACCGGGGACTGGAATGCCGCTGGCGACGTAGAGAATATTCACAGGCGCTCGTAGCGTTCGAGATCCAGCGTGATGGAGAGCGTACCAGGCGCTGTGCCGCGTACCAGATTCAGTGCGTGATCGACAGCGGCGTCTTCCACGCCTACCAGCAGTGTCGTTCTCCCTTTGCGGAGAAAACCGCCGGTCGATGCCAGCCGGGTCACGCGAAACCCTTGCTCGACCAGCGCATCGACTGTCGCATCAGCGACACTATCATCGGTAACGAAGATCAGCAACTTCATGGGCGCTCCTTATGCCGGGTACCAGTGTAACGTGCATTATACCAGATAGATCCACGTCCGCATGATTGTGAAGAAATGCGCAAACGTTTGACAACCGCGGCACTCATTGCTATACTCCTGAGTCGTTTTTGTGCGGTCACGGAGAAGAGACCGTCACGTTTTTGGCAGGACCCGTCGCATCGTTGCGAAGCATTGTACAGCGATCGGTACGCGAGCACTCACTCTTCGTCAGGAGGATCACTTGAATACCTTTGATGACATGAAAAAGCGAATCGCGCTGGTTTTTCCAGGGCAGGGTTCGCAGTATGTAGGCATGGGCAAAGAGTTGTACGAAGCATCGCCCGCTGCACGTCGTATTTTCGAGCAGGCTGATCAGGTGCTGGGCTTCGAACTCTCGAAACTCTGCTTCGAAGGTCCTCAGGAGGAACTCGACGATACCGTCAACGCCCAACCGGCGATTCTTACGGTCAGCATTGCGTGCCTGGAAGCGCTGAAGGAGCGTTTCGGACCCTTCGGTTATCTGGGGGCGCCCTCGCTCGTCGCCGGTCACAGCCTGGGTGAGTTTACCGCACTGGTCGCAGCTGGCGTGCTCGATTTCGAGGATGCGCTCAAACTGGTGCGTGAACGCGGGCGATTGATGAAGGAGAGCGGGGAGCAACGCCCTGGCGGCATGGCTGCGGTCGTTGGTCTCGACGACAAGACGCTTGAGGAGGTCGTTCAAGAAGCGCAGGCGGAGGGCGTCGTTTCGGTCGCCAATGCGAATTCACCTGGACAAACGGTGCTTTCCGGCGAGCATCGTGCGTTGCAGCGCGCAATGGAACTGGCGAAGGCGCGCGGTGCGAAGCTGGTTCAGCGGTTGCAGGTGAGCATTGCGGCGCACTCGCCATTGATGCAGAGCGCATCGGCGCGATTCAACGAACTGCTTGATCGGTTCCAGTTGCGTCCCCCAGAAGTGCCGCTCATCGCCAATATCAGCGGTCGCGCGCTGACGACCGTCGAAGAGTTGCGGCAGGAATTATCGCAGCAGTTGACCCGCCCGGTGCAGTGGACGCGCTCGGTGCAGGAAATGGTGTCGCATGGAGTCGATACAATCGTTGAGGTTGGTCCGCGTCAGGTGCTGTCGGGGTTGATTAAGCGCATTACGCCGCATGCCAGACCAGTGCCGCTTACCGATACCGAAGTTGCCAGGCTGGTAGCGCAGACGACGAGCGAAGAGGAAGGTTCTGGCATTTGATGCTGCTGCAGAAAGGGGAGTGATCGCCAGGCGGTAATGTCTGCCGCCGGTCGCTGCTCCACCCGGCAGTTAGAAAGGCGCGGCTCATGAGCACTGCGCAGCGGGTTGTGATTACAGGGTTGGGGGCGGTTACCCCCTGTGGCGTGTCGGTTCCTTCGATGTGGGAGGCGCTCCTTGCCGGGCGTAGCGGGATAGGACCGATTACGCGCTTCGATGCTTCTGGTTTTGCCATTCGGATCGCTGGCGAGGTGCGGGGTTTTTCCCTCGATCCTGCCGTCGATCCGCGTGAGGCGCGCCGCATGCCGCTGAATGTGCGGTATGCGCTCAATGCGGCGCTCGAAGCGGTGCACGATGCGCGCCTCGATATGACGCGCGAAGATCCGGAGCAGGTAGGGGTGGTGTTCGGCAGCGGCGCTGGCGGTCTCGATCTGATCTTCGACAATCATGATGTGCTGCGCGAACGTGGTCCCCGGCGCGTGTCTCCAACGTTGATCGCTAATATGATCCCGGATGCGGCAAGCGGCTACATTGCGATCCAGTTGGGCGCGCAGGGTCCGAACATGGCGGTCGTTGCGGCATGCTCCACCGGTGGACATAACGTTGGTGAAGCGTATGAACTGATCCGCCGGGGTGATGCGGCAGTGGTTATTGCAGGCGGCAGCGAGGCGCCAATCCATCCGACGATTGTGGCATCGTTCTCGAATATGCGCGGTCTGGCGGAGGATAACCTCAACCCTGAGCGCGCCTGTAAGCCGTTCGATGCCCGTCGGGACGGGTTCATTCTATCGGAGGGCGCGGGTGCACTGGTGCTGGAAAGCCTGGAACATGCGCTGGCGCGCGGCGCGCCGATCATCGCCGAGATTGTCGGGTATGGCAACAGTTGTGATGCAGGCGATATGATCGCCGCCGACGATCAGGGGCGGGGCGCGGCGCGCGCGATGGCGATGGCATTGCGCAAATCCGGCTTGCCGCCCGATGCCGTCGATTATATCAATGCCCATGGCACCGGGACGCCACTCAACGATCTTGCCGAAACCCGCGCGATCAAGTCGGTTTTTGGAGATCATGCGTACCGTCTGGCGGTCAGTTCCACCAAATCGATGCTGGGTCACATGATGGGCGCGGCTGGCGCAGTCGAGGCGCTGATCTGCGCGCTTGTCATTCGTGATGGTCGCCTGCCGCCGACGATTAACCTCGAAGAGCCAGACCCCGATTGCGATCTGGACTATGTGCCAAATGTCGCGCGTGCGGCCAATGTGCGTGTGGCGCTGTCAAACTCGATCGGGTTAGGCGGTCACAATTCTGCGCTGCTGATGCGCCGCTTCGAGGGGTGAGCCGGTCGTCAGTCGCCATCCATTGCCAGGTTGTGCTCCGGGCACCAGCCGTCGTACCCGCCGACGCTCACAAAGCGCCAGCGTGTTCCCTCCGCATCGACCGGAGCGCGTTCAAGCAGGGTCACTTCCAACCCTTCGCTCAACGGGACCGGTTGGGTTGGTGCGCGGAAACTTGGCGTCGTGCGCAACCATCCCGGTCCGCCGGGCGGCAGGTTGACGATGCGCGCTTTCTTCGGCGTAGGGGTGTTGGTTGGCGGCAGGGTGATCGCTGCCGAGAGGGCGGTCGGCGGCGCTCCGGCAATTGAGGGGGTCGATGGAGTCAGCAGGTGCTGCAACCCGCTGATCGCCAGGAAGACGAGTGCCAGCACCGCCAGGGCTGCCAGCGCCAGACGGAGCGACTGGCGTTCGGGCAACCATCCTGCCTGGCGTGCCTTTCGCTCTTCCGCGCGTGCGCGGAATCCTGATGCTGCTACCGGTCGTGTTGGCGCATCGCCTGCCTGCCGGGAGGCGCCGGTCGGCGCTGCCACCGGTCGTGTTGGCGCATCGCTCGCTTCCCCGGATCCGCCGGTCGGCGTGCGGTGCGCCGCAGTAGCTCGCTGAGACGGCGCTGTGCGGGGCTGCGTCAGCCCACACAGGTCGGCGACGAATTCGCCATAGGCGGCGACGCTGCGCGCGCTGCCGACAAACCCTTCGCCATGGGCGAAACTGGCGCGCACCCGGTTGATTTCGAGCACGCGCTCGCGCTGCTTTTCGGTGAGCAGCCCGGCGCGCTGCGCCAGCATGGCGCGCGTCGCCCATCCGAGGGTTCCTTCGTCAATCGCCTCGCGCTCGGCATCGCTCAACAAGGGGCTGCGGCGCAGCTCGGCGTCCAGGTGATCGGACAGGGCGCTGTGGAATGCCAGGAGCGCCGCACCGAGCAGGTCGCTGTCGTCCCCTGCGCGCCGTATCAGATCGAAGCCGCGTCGCACCTTTTCTTCGACACGTGTCACTGTGATCCTCCTGCTGCCAGCAGCGTTCTTTCGTCCAGCCTGCCCGGGACGATGCCGTTGCATCGTGTGGATTCACCACTGAGGTGTGGAGAGCAGGGATTTGTGGTGTGTTGCGTGGTGCACCGTAGCGGCGCAGCGGACGTGGATCTGTTTCTTTTCGCCCTACGCTCCCGGCGCCCCGGCGGTGTGTTGCGCGTTACACCTCAGAGAAATGCCCGGCAATCTCCGCATCTTTTACCCTTATCAGGCAGATCATCGCATGAGTCCGCTGCACAAAGGGCATGTCACCGCAGCGGCGCAGCGTTCGCAGCGGACAATGCCCCAGCGAGTCCCCCCAACGCATCATGCTTCGCTGCGCATATGTTTGAAATTCTCTGCGCGCCCGGCGCCCCGGCGGTGCGTTTTTGCAGCGAAGTCATCGCATGCAAAATAATAGCACACCTGTTCGTATCCGGCAACTCTTGTCATGTCCGGCGAATGACTTCGATACCGCCCATGTACGGGCGCAGCACCTCGGGGATGACAACGCTGCCGTCCGCCTGCTGATAGTTTTCGAGAATGGCGATGAGGGTGCGCGGCAAGCCCAATCCTGAGCCATTCAGCGTGTGAACATACTCGGGGCGCGCGCCGGGTTCCGGACGGTAGCGGATATTCGCTGCACGCGCCTGAAAGGCTTCGACGTTTGAACAGGAACTGACCTCGAGCCACTCGCCCTGGCCCGGCGCCCAGACTTCGATGTCGTAGGTGCGTGTGGCGGCAAACCCCAGGTCGCCGGTGCAGAGTTCCTTGGTGCGGAAGGGCAATCCCAGCAGGCGACAGGTTTCCTCGGCGTCGGCGCGCAGTTTTTCGAGTTCATCGTAACTGGTCTCCGGGCGAACGAACATGTACATTTCGACCTTGTCGAACTGATGCCCGCGCTTGATACCGCGCACGTCGCGCCCGGCGCTCATCTTCTCACGACGGAAGCAGGGGGTGTACGCGCAATAGCGCAATGGCAACTGGTCGGCGTCCAGGATTTCATCGCGGTGCAGATTGGTCACCGGCACCTCGGCAGTTGGCACCAGCCACAGGTCATCTTCCACGTCACGGTAGAGGTTGTCGCGGAACTTGGGCAGTTGACGTGCGCCCCACATACACTGCTCTTTGACCACAAACGGCGTGTAGACCTCGTCGTATCCCTGTTTGCCGTGCAGGTCGAGCATCCACTGGATGAGAGCGCGTTGCAGGCGGGCGCCCGGTCCTTTGAGCACGTAGAAGCGCGATCCCGACAGTTTGACGCCCCGCTCGAAGTCGATGATGTCGAGCGCCTCACCCAGTTCCCAGTGCGGTTTGGGGGTGAAATCGAAGGTGCGCGGTTCGCCTTCCTGCGCAATCACCACGTTGTACGTCTCGTCGGGTCCGTCGGGAACCGAGGGGTGCGGCAGGTTGCGCAGTTCCATGAGCGCAGCGTACTGCTGTTCTTCGACCGCTGCAAGTTCGCGGTCCAGTTCGGCAATGCGATCACCGACGGCGCGCATTTCGGCGATCTTCGCGTCGCGTGCGGCCGCATCGCTCATTTTGCCGATCTCTTTCGAGACTGCATTCCGCAACGCTTTGAGTTGTTCCACCTCACGCAGCAGCGCGCGGCGTTGCTCGTCGTATGCCAGCACCGCATCGACCTGCGCCGGATCGACGCCGGTTCGCCCGAGCGACGCTTTAACCAGATCGGGTTGCTCACGGATCAGTCGAATGTCCAGCATTGGCGATTCCTTTCAGAGCAGCACGTAGCTCCACGACACCATTTTGCCGTTCTTGTAGGGTGCGACGCCGAAGAATGTCCGATGATCACGCGCGAAGACCATATCGATCCACAGGCGGTCATTGTCCCACAGGTTGAGTTCGTGCAGGCGTGCAACCGGCACCCACTCCAGGTCGCCTTCGGGATTGCTGGTGAACGGCGTTCCGCTCCAGCGGTCAATGCGGAAGACGAAGGCAAACCAATCCTCTTCGTTTTTGCCGAAGCCGGGCCAGTTGAGAACGCCGCGCAGCACCAGGTCGTCCGCCTCGATACCGGCCTCCTCGCGGATCTCGCGTTTCATGCCACTCACGACATCCTCGTGGGAGTGCAGTTTCCCGCCCAGACCGTTGTACTTGCCGTAGTGGACATCATCCGGGCGGGCGTTGCGGTGCACCATCAGCACCGATGCACCATCGGGCGACATGACATAGCCAAGCGTTGCCAGAATAGGCGTATATGCAGGCATAATCACTCCAGATTGGTTTCCACAGCGTATCGCATCCTACCACAGTGCTGAAATCCCGGCTGCGCCCGACCGATATTCCTCGATCCGGCGGCGCGATCCGGGGTCGATACCCTCGGGCAGGGCATCGAGCGGAAAAAAGCGCGCGTCAGCGATCTCGATTGAACGCGGTGCAGTCGGATTGCCCTGCGCTTTGAAGACGAAGACAATAATGTAATTGACGAAGGTGAAGCGAAAGGCGTCGTACACGCCGAGCACGCGCTGAAACTCGGCAGGCACGCCCGATTCTTCATAGACCTCGCGTCGTGCCGCCTCTTCCAGCCGCTCATGCGGATCGACCGCGCCGCCGGGCAATCCCCAGGGTGTGGCGCCGCCGCGATGGCGCACGAGCAGCACCTCATTGTCGCGCAGGACAAGCGCACGCACGCCGAGGAGCGAAGGACGCGCAACGCTCCAGAGCAGATCGCGCGCTGCGTGGGCGATGCGATAGAGCAGCGTCAGCGCAGCGTTTGCCAGGCGTTGTTGCATATCACCGTCGTTCAATAAAAAACCCCGCGTCCGCGAAGGACGAGGAGTTCTCCACCCCGTAGCGCCACCTTCATTCATTCGCCGCGACGCGCGATACCAGGCGCTTCCGGCGTCAATCAGGGCAGGCGACCTTTACCTGTGCGACTCAGGAGGGATTCAATGGGTGCGCTGCAATCGCCATGCACCGACCGGCGACTCACCGATTGCCGGCTTCCTCCGGGTCGTCTCCATCGCAGTCGTTATTATATCAGCCTTGCAGATGACGTGCAATTCCGGCGCTGTTCGTTCAGGAAAGAAACTGCACCAGCAGAAAGACAGCGACGCCGATGATCGCCAGTGAGATGATAAAGCGCAGAATGCCGACCACGATCTTGAAGACGATGTACACCGCAATTGCGGCGACGAGAATGATAATGAGCGATTCCAAGCGTATTTCTCCTTGATGTAACCGTTCGCACCTGAGGTAACATACGCGCCTGGGAACGAGGGCGTCCCGCCCTCGTCGCGCCTGCGAGGGCAAGATGCCCTCGCTCCCAGGAGACATGTGAACACTTACCTGTTGATCCATCGTTGCAGAGCGAGCAGGAAGTATGATACAATACAACACGCGATGGCGTGCGAAGGCACGCCAATCGTTTAGCCTGGAGCGCTAGCACTCAATAGTCGAGAGTGCTAACATGCCTCCAATGGAGCGAGAAAGCGTCACGTAAGCGTGGAGTGAGCAGAAGGATGCACGAGGCAGCGGTCAGAGGCGGCTCTCAGGAGCGTCAAATCGTTGACGATATCATGTAAGGCGCATCGTGGCTTCTGCCGCATAGAATGTGCCAGAGGAACAGTCTATGACGACCGATCTGACCGATCGCCGCCGGCTGATCCTGAAACTGGCGATCCAGGAGTTCATTGAGAGTTCGCAACCGGTAGCATCGGATCTGCTGGTGCGCAAATACAGGCTCAATGTATCGCCTGCGACCGTGCGAAATGAGCTGGCGGCGCTGGAAGAGCTCGGATATCTGACGCATCTGCACACATCGGCCGGGCGCGTGCCGACCGATGCGGGGTACCGTTATTTTGTCGAGAACCTGATGGATCGCACGCCGCTTTCGGCGACGGAGCAACGCACGATCCGTCACCAGTTCTATCAGGTGCGCAGCGAGCTCGATCAGTGGATCCAGCTGGCGGGCGCAGTGCTGGCGCGCACTGCCCAG
Source organism: Roseiflexus sp. RS-1 (assembly GCF_000016665.1). Taxonomy (NCBI): domain Bacteria; kingdom Bacillati; phylum Chloroflexota; class Chloroflexia; order Chloroflexales; family Roseiflexaceae; genus Roseiflexus; species Roseiflexus sp. RS-1. The sequence goes on along the minus strand of NC_009523.1, from coordinate 4,343,156 downwards.
AACGCCTCGGTCGTAACGCCGCCGCGCGCACAACAGGCGCGCCTGAAGCATCTGGAGCTGATCGCGATCCACGAGACAACGGCGCTTATGGTGCTGGTGTTGCACGACGGCACGATCCGGCAACAAACGCTGACGCTCGATGTGGCAATGACGCAGGAGGAGTTGAGTCGCTGCGCTGCGCAGATCAACGAACGCTGCTGCGATGCGCCGGTCGAGCGGATCGAGGAGGTGTTGAAGCAGGAACGGGCGCAAGAACCGCCCGGCGGCAACGCACTCGTCTGTCAGGTGCTCGATCTGGTCGTGAAAGCGATGCATCAGTTCAACGAGCATATCAGCAGTGATATACACAGCGATGGCTTGATCGAAATCCTGAACCAGCCTGAGTTCTCGCGTGTCGAGCGGGTGCGTCGGATGGTCGAGATCCTGCAGAGCGGTCGGGCGCTTGGGACGCTGATACCGCGTGCGCTCTCCAGCAGCGGCGTTCAGGTGGTGATCGGCGGCGAACATAGTTATGATGAAATGCGTGAGTATAGCGTCGTGCTCTCGCGCTATGGCGGCGGCGAGATCGTCGGCGTGCTCGGTGTGATCGGTCCGACACGCATGGCGTACCCGCGCGCCATTTCAGCGGTGCGCTACATCTCGGCAGTGATGAGTGATCTGCTGGCGGAACTCTACGGCATCGAGGGCGCAAACCGCTTGAATAGTGAACCCTGATTATTAACCCTGTGAGGGGAGGTCGATCCGCATGTCGGAACAATTGCAACCACGACCGCACGAAGAACAGCCTGAAACAACGACTGACGGTCAGGAGGCGACGACACCTGCAGCTCCTGTTGAAGAGGGCGCAGCGCCTCTGAGCGTCGAGGCGTTACAGGCGCGGATTGCTGAACTGGAGCGTGAAAATGCCGAACTGCGCGACAACTGGTTGCGTGCAGTGGCGGATTATAAAAACTTTAAGCGGCGCACCGACCAGGAACGCGCCGAGTTGATCCGCAGCGCCAGCGCTGCGCTGCTCCTTAAACTGTTGCCGGTGATGGATGATCTCGAGCGTGCGATGGCAAGCGTGACGCCCGAGGTTGCCGAAACCCCCTGGTATGGCGGGTTCAAACTCATTCCGCAGAAGTTGCAGGCGATCCTTGAAAGTGAGGGGGTTTCCCGCATGCAGACGGTGGGGGAGCCGTTCGATCCAAACCGGCACGAGGCAATTATCTATGAGCCGTCGGAGGATGGCGAGGATGGCAGGGTGATTGCCGAGTTGCAGCACGGTTATCTGCTGCGCGACCGCGTGTTGCGCCCGGCGATGGTGAAGGTCAGCCAGGGGAAGAAGCAATCGTCAGACTCAGAGACGCCGCATGGGTAAAATCATTGGCATCGACCTTGGCACGACCAACTCCGTCGTCGCGGTGATGGAAGGCGGCGAACCGGTGGTCATTGCCAATGCCGAGGGGAGCCGCCTTACTCCTTCGGTGGTGGCGATCAATAAGGCGGGTGAACGCCTGGTCGGGCAGGTTGCCAGGCGTCAGGCGGTGGTCAACCCGGAGCATACGATCTTTTCCGTCAAGCGGTTCATCGGGCGCAAACTGTCCGACCCGGCGGTGCAGAAGAGCCGGTCGCTGATGCCGTATCGCCTGGTGGAAGCGCCGAATGGCGATGCCTGGGTGCATCTGGCCGGGCGCGACTATAGCCCGCAGGAGATCTCGGCGTTTGTGCTGCAAAAACTCAAAGCCGACGCCGAGGCGTACCTCGGCGAACCGGTGACGCAGGCAGTTATTACGGTTCCTGCCTACTTCAACGATAGTCAACGTCAGGCGACGCGCGACGCCGGTCGGATCGCCGGGCTGGATGTGGTGCGCATTATTAATGAGCCGACCGCTTCGGCGCTTGCGTATGGTCTCGATCAGAACAGGCATAATCATCTGATTGCGGTCTACGATCTCGGCGGCGGGACGTTCGATATCTCGATCCTTGAACTCGGTGACGGCGTCTTCGAGGTGCGAGCAACGAATGGCGATACTCACCTCGGCGGCGATGATTTCGATCAGCGGATCATGGATTGGATGGCGACCGAGTTCAAGAAAGAGACCGGTATCGATCTGCGTACCGATCGGACGGCGCTGCAACGCCTGAAGGAGGCTGCCGAAAAGGCCAAGCAGGAACTCTCGACGGTGTTGCAAACCGACATCAGTCTGCCGTTCATCACCGCCGACGCCAGTGGTCCGCGGCACTTGAACCTGACGCTTACCCGCGCTCGCCTGGAGCAGTTGACGGGTGATCTGATCGAGCGCACCATCGGTCCCATGCGTCAGGCGCTTGTTGATGCCGGGGTGCGCCCAAACGACATTGATGCGGTGGTGCTGGTCGGCGGGCAGACGCGCATGCCGGCAGTGCAGGAGATGGTGCGGCGTTTCTTCAACCGGGAGCCGCATCGGGGTGTGAATCCGGACGAGGTTGTGGCGATTGGCGCCGCAATTCAGGCGGGTGTTCTGGCGGGGGAGGTCGGAAACGTGGTGCTGCTCGATGTGACGCCGCTGACACTCGGCATCGAAACGCTCGGCGGCGTGATGACGCCGCTGATCGAGCGGAATACAACTATTCCAACTCGCAAGAGCCAGGTTTTCTCAACGGCTTCGGATAATCAGAGCAGCGTCGAGATCCATGTGCTGCAGGGCGAGCGCGCCGAGGCGCGCGCCAATAAATCCCTCGGTCGCTTCGTGCTCGATGGCATCCCGCCAGCGCCGCGCGGCGTACCACAGATTGAGGTGACGTTCGATATCGATGCGAACGGTCTCTTAAGTGTCTCAGCAACTGATAAACGAACCGGAGTTGCGCAGCATATTACGATCACCGCTTCGTCTGGTCTTTCAGAGGATGAGATTCAGCGGATGATCGCAGAGGCGGATCAGTACGCCGAAGAGGATCGGCAGCGTCGTGACCTGATCGCGGCGCGCAATGCCGCAGATAGCGTTGTCTACAATGCCGAGCGTGCACTGCGCGAAGCTGGTGAGACGGCGGATGAGACGGTGCGTGTCCGTATCCAGGAGCGGATTGCAGCGGTGCGCCTGGCGATCGAGGGTGACGACAGGAACGAGATACGTAATCGAACGGCGGAACTTACGGTTGCGTTGCAGCAACTGGCGCAAATGACTGCTGCGCGCAGCGATCAGGATGAGGAAGCGGGTCGTGCACATTGAACGCTCAGGACACCCCTTGAGCGTTGCTGAGGCGGCATATGGCAGTGAAGCGCGATTACTATGAAGTGTTGGGCGTTCAGCGCAACGCCTCGCAGGACGAGATCAAGAAGGCGTTCCGTCGTCTGGCGCGCCAGTATCACCCCGATGTCAATAAAGCGCCAGACGCGGAGGCGAAATTCAAGGAGATCAACGAGGCGTATGAGGTGCTGTCCGACCCGGAGAAACGGTCCATGTATGATCGCTTCGGTCACGCCGGTCCTACGGCGGCGCCGGGGTTTGATCCGTTCTCCAGTGCGGACCCGTTCAGTTCGATCTTTGAAACCTTCTTCGGCGGGACGATGCGGGGATCGCAGCGTGGTCCGCAGCGCGGCGCCGATCTGCGCTATACGTTGTCGATCTCATTTGAAGAGGCCGTCTTCGGCGTTGAAAAGACGATCGAGTTCCGCCGGTTGGAGACCTGTCCCGCATGCCGTGGCAGCGGCGCTGAGCCGGGTACCGAACCGGTGCGCTGTCCGAAGTGCGGCGGTCTTGGTGAAATTCGCCAGCGTGCGCCACTCTTCAACATGGTGACGGTGACAACCTGCGATATGTGCCGTGGTGAGGGCACGGTGATCGCAATTCCGTGTCGTGAGTGCCGTGGCGAAGGACGGGTGCGTCAGACGCGCAAGATAACAGTGCGCGTTCCGCCTGGCGTCGATAACTCATCACAGATTCGGATCAGCGGTGAGGGGGATGCCGGTCCACGCGGCGGACCATACGGCAATCTGTATGTCGTGATCGACGTGCAACCGCATCCATACTTTATCCGCGAGGGCAACGACATCATCCTCGAATTGCCGCTCAATGTGGCGCAGGCGGCGCTGGGCGTCGAGGTTGAAGTGCCGACCATCGACGGCACGGAGCATCTGCGCATTCCGCCCGGCGTGCAGAGCGGCGCCGTCTTCCGCATTCGCGGCAAGGGCGTGCCGTTCCTGCGCAGCAGTGGGCGTGGCGACCAGATCGTTGTGGTGCGCGTCGTCATCCCCACAAATCTGACCGATCATCAGCGCAGGTTGTTTGAGGAACTCGCGCGCTCGCTCGAAAAGGAACCGATCGGTGGCCAGCGCGATGAAGGTTTCTTCGGACGCATTAAGAATGCGCTCGGTCTGTAGCGTTGGAGCCTCCCGATATGCCCGATCTGCTCTACGGTCGCAATGCGGTGCGCGAAGCGTTGCGCGCCCGACGACGCACCTTTCAACGCCTGCTGGTTTCAGCCGGTGCGCAGGAAACCGGTACGCTCGGCGACATCGTCCGAATTGCCGGGGAGGTGGGTGTGCCGGTTGAGCGCATCGATCGACGCGAACTCGACCGGCGGTTGCGTGATGCGAATCACCAGGGTGTGGCGCTGGAGTGCAGCGATTACCCGTATGTCGATCTCAACGACTGCCTGGCGCTTGCAGAGGAACGTGGCGAACCGGCGTTCCTGCTGTTGCTCGATCATATTCAGGATCCGCAGAATGTTGGCACATTACTGCGTACCGCCGAGGTTGTCGGCGTGCACGGGGTGGTGATACCCGGCAGACGTGCAGCGGAAGTGACGCCGGCGGTGGTGAATACGTCGTCCGGTGCGGTTGAACATTTGCGGGTTGCCGTCGTCACGAACCTGGCTGCAACAATTGAGCAGATCCAGCACGCTGGTGTGTGGGTTGTGGGGGTTGAGGACGATGAACGCGCATATGAGTATGATCGGGTCGATCTTGATCTGCCGCTGGCGCTGGTGCTCGGCGCGGAAGGTCCGGGGCTGGCGCGTCTGACACGTGAACGCTGTGATTTTCTCGTCCGGTTGCCGATGCGCGGGCAGATTGCGTCGCTGAACGTCGCCGTCGCCGGGAGTATTGTGCTGTACCATGCGTGGCGGGTGCGGGAGCAGGGGAGAACTAAGAACTGAGAACCGAGAACCAGGAACCAGGAACCGAGAAGTGAGAAGTGAGAAGTGAGAACGAAAGATTGGTATGAGCAATGATACGTGTGGTGAAGAATGACGGGAGAGCGACAATGGCGACGACGCTGGCGGAACTGGTCAAAGAAAAGCGCGCTGACATTCTGGCGCTTGCGGCAAAGCACGGTGCACGGAATGTGCGCGTGTTCGGCTCCGTGGCGCGCGGCGATGCCGATGAGCAAAGTGATATTGACGTTCTGGTGCAGATGGAGCCGGGACGCTCGCTCCTCGATCTGGGCGGCTTGCAGTATGATCTTGAACAGCTTCTGGGTTGCCGGGTCGATGTCGTCACCGAACAGGGTCTCAAGGCGCGTCTGCGCGAGGAGATTCTCAGCGAAGCGGTGACGCTATGAGACGTCCTGTTGAGCGTCTACGCGATATTTTGATTAACAGGGATATTGTCCGGGAGGCGGCGACACGTGATGTACCTGCATTGCGTAAGATGATCGAACACCTGGTGCATATGCTGGAGCCTGCCAACTCGTCGGAACGGAGGGACTCGTGACGTACACTGATCGCGCATTAGCGATCCTGCACGAGTGGGTGCAGGGGGAACAACTGCGGAAGCACTGTTATGCCGTTGCTGCGTCGATGCGTCACTTTGCGCATTTGAGCGGCGGTGATCCCGATCTGTGGGGGGCGATCGGGCTGCTGCACGATATGGATTTCGAGCGCTATCCGCAGATGCCCCCGCCCGGTGAGCATACAACTGCCGCGTCTGAAGCCATCCTGTCCGGGCAGGTCACCGAGCCGCCGTTGCAGATGCATCCGTTCGTCGGCGTCACGTATCTGCGTCTGCAGGGCTGGTCGCCGGAGGTGTGTCGCGCTATTCTGTCGCACGCGAATTATAGCGGCGTTGGGCGCGAAACGCTGCTGGAGAAGACGCTGGCAGCGGTTGATGAACTGTCGAGTTTTGTGGTTGCGGTTGCGCTCGTCCGTCCAACGAAGAGCGTGTTTGAGGTCGATGTGACGGCGGTGCGGAAGAAGATGAAGGACAAAGCGTTCGCGCGCGCCGTGAGCCGTGATGAGATTATTCACAATGCGGAAGCGCTTGGTATGCCGCTCGATGAGGTTATCGGGCATGTTATCGAAGGACTGCGCGCCGATGCACAGCGGCTGGGCATTGCTGGCAGCAGCGCGTGATGGAGATTGAGCATTTATAGCAGTTCTCAGATGCATTGACCATTATTCCTATCCGTCGTGTCGCACAAGGCGCCCGCCGCTGGCGGAGTGTAGACCGAAATTCATTTCGGTCGCCGCGTGGAGCGTGCGATTCCGGGAGTGTTCAACCTCGTCCACCAGGTTCAACCTCTGTGAGAACTGCTATCATCCGGTATGCGCCTGGCGCCGTCGGGCTAATGGAGATTGAGAATGTATTCCGCTATACCGCGCTAGCCGTGGGGCTGATGGAGATTGAGAAATAAATCTGGTATGCGCCCTTGCCGTGGGGCTGAAGCCCTCGGCTATGGAATGCGAAGCCCGCCTGCGCGGGCTGTGGCGGATTATGTACTCAAAGACCATAAGCCCTCGGCTATGCAGGGCGAAGCCCGCCTGCGCGGGCTAGAGCGGATTATGTACTCAAAGACCATAACGCAGTCGCACGCTGCTGCCGCTGCGATCCTGGCGGCAACCGTCAACGGTTCCCCTGACGCGCCATGAACTGTTCGACTTCGACGCGCGTCGGTAATGCGGGGATTGCTCCCGGTCTGGTGCAGGTCAACGCACCGACAGCATTAGCGAATGTCAGCGCCTCACGCACGATGTTGCGGTCAACGCGCGTCAATGATCCAAGACGTTCACGTTCCGGCAGCAGGCGGGTGATCATCGCTGCCATAAATCCGTCACCCGCGCCGGTCGTTTCCACAACCGGCACGGTCGGCGGTTCGAGTTCAATACGGTAGTCGCCGTTGGTCGCAATGGCGCCACGCGGTCCCCGCGTGATCACGAGCAGTTCGACGCCGCGCGCCAGCACTGCTGCAATGCCGGCATCGAGGTCGCGTGTGCCGGTTGCGATTTCCCACTCCTCTTCACTGATTTTGGCAAGATGGCAATATTGAAATGAGTCCTGGATGACGTTTTGCGCAATGCTGGCGTCGCGCCAGAGGGTCGGGCGATAGTTCGGATCGAAGGTGATCATCAACCCGCGCGCGCGGGCAATGTCGAGCGCGCGACGCTGCGCTGAGGCGCATGGTTCGTCGATGAACCCGATCGAACCGAAGTGGAAGCAGCGCGCACCGTCGAATAGACGCGCGTCGATCTCATCCGGCGAGAGGAGCATATCGGCGCCAGGATTGCGGTAGAAGCAGAGATCCTTGCGTCCATCGTCCCATACTGCAACAAAGACGGCAGTCGTGCGCGCGGTGCGGTCGACCAGCAGGAAGCGCGTATCGACCCCTTCGCGCGCCAGGCTGTCGCGCAGATAAACGCCGAATGGATCGTCGCCGACCTTGCCGACGAAGCGTGCCCGAAGCCCCAGGCGTTGCAGACCGACGGCAACATTGGCGGGCGCGCCGCCGGGCGCCTTGATGAAACCCGGCACGTCGGCGAGTGGCGTATTTGGGACGGTCGCCACAAACTCCACCAGCAGTTCACCCATTGAAACAACGTCGATCATAGGCGTCCTCTATGGGTCTACGCTCCGTTCACCAAGACCGGTCGGCAGTGGCGCCGGACGGGTCATCGTGCTGCGCAGGGTGATATGACGCCCTTCACGCGAGGCATCGTGAATGGCGTGCATAATGTCGAGCACGTGGTACGCCAGTTCGCCGGAGGCGCGGTGTGGTCGCCCCAACCGGATCGCGGTTGCCATATCAGCCACACCGATACCGCGACTGTTGCGAGTAAAACCGTGCGACAGCGGGATGGATGACCATTCACGTGCACCTGCCCGACGCAACCACACCGGTCCGTCGAAGGTGTTCGGATCCGGCACGCTCAGTGTGCCGTGCGAGCCGTAGATCTCGATGCGCGGCAATTGCGACGCCCAGACATCGAAACTGGTGATGATCGTTGCGATCGCACCAGAGGCGAAATCGAGCGTACCGGCAACGTGTGTGGGTGTGTTGACCTGAATCTTGTCGCCATAGTTGTACTCATTGGTGATCGTTCGTTCGGTGAAGGAAATGCGCGCCGAGCCGGTCACGCGCTGCACCGGACCAAGCAACACGCACAGGGCGGTGAGGTAGTAGGGACCCATATCGAACATCGGACCACCGCCAGGCTGGTAGAAAAAGGTCGGGTTTGGGTGCCAGCTTTCGGGACCATGACTCATCATGAACGCGGTTGCTCCGATCGGCTCCCCGATCCAGCCATCGTCGATCAACTTACGACAGGTCTGCAATCCACCGCCAAGGAACGTATCAGGAGCGCACCCGACACGCAAGCCTTTCTGTGCGGCGAGATCGAGGAGCGCACGGGCTTCGTCGCGCGTGACGGCGAGCGGTTTTTCGTTGTAGACGTGCTTGCCGGCGTTCAGCACTGCCAGCGCCACCGGTCCATGGGCGTCGGGGGTGGTCAGGTTCACGACCAGATCGATGTCGGGATCGGCAAGCAATTCCTCAACGCTGCACGCTTTCGGGATTCCGTACTGTGTCGCGCGATCCCGCGCCCGATCCGGATCGATATCCGCGACCGCAACAACATCGATCGCGTCGAAGATTTTGCTGTTTTCCAGATAGATGCCGCTGATATTCCCGCAGCCGATGATGCCGACGTGGACAGGAGTGATCATGATGATTCCTCGCATTCAACCTTCAACCCGACTTGCCCAGAGCATACCGCGCCGCACCAGTTCGCGCGCTTCGGGTACGTCGAAATCGCGCGCCACGTGGCCGAGTGAGCAGTACGAGACGCGACCTTTCCCCCACATTTTCGTCCAGACCACCGGCATGACCACGCCTTCGATCCACGGGCAGTACTCGCCGCTGAACGTTGTCGTCGCCAGCACATGGTTGCCCGGATCGACGTGCATGTAGTACTGCTCGGAGTGCATGCGAAAGTCGTTCAATCCGGCGGTGATAGGGTGATCGTGGTTGGTGATATTCACCGTATAGTCGATGATATTACCGGGATGCGCGACCCACTGACCGCCGACCATGAACTGATAGTCGGTGCTCTGGCGGAATGCGTCAGCCATACCGCCGTGCCATCCGGCGAACCCGACCCCGCTTGCGATCGCCTCCAGAAGCCCTTGTTCTTGCTCGCGCGTGATCGTCGCCATCGTGTAGACCTGAACGATAAGACTATAGGAGTGCATACGTTCGCGGTCGAGGTACGAATCGAGCGTATCGCTGATCGTGATCTCGTACCCCTCGGCGCGCAGCAGTGGCGCAAATATATCGACGCACTGCTTTGGCTCGTGACCTTCCCATCCTCCCCAGACGAATAGAGCCGACTTCATTGTTGCCCTCTTGCTGGTATGCAATCGAACCAGTATGGTATGCCGCCCATCATAGCACAGGTTCGCCAGACGCTAACGAGAGACATTCGTCGATGGCGCCATCATGGAAACCTGCGCATTCATGGTCAGTTGACGCCTGGGAGCGATGTGCTATACTGTTTTTAGTGTCAAATTGACAACACACCTCATCATATGATCGGCACGGCAGGAAAAGACGCACGCCTTTGAAACAAAGCGAGGAGACAATGGCCACCTCAACAACATCGCAACGTGGCGGATTGAGCAGCACTGCGCTGGCATTGATCCCGATTGCCATTGCGATCAACGTAGCATTGGGTCAGTTGGTGCAGAGTATTCTGAAGCTGCCGATCTATCTCGATTCGATCGGCACCGTGCTGGTTGGCGTTCTGCTGGGACCGCTGGCGGGAGCGATCACCGGTTTGCTCGCCAATATCATCTGGGGATTGACACTGGCACCATCCGCGTTGCCATTTGCCGCGGTTGCAGCGGTAATCGGCCTGATCGCCGGGTATGCCGGGCAGTATGGCGCTGCGCAGTCATGGTGGAAAATGGCACTCTTTGGGGTGCTGACCGGAATTGTGGCGGCGGCGATCTCGGCGCCGATTGCAACATATGTGTTTGGCGGTGTGACCGGCGGGGGCACGGATGTGCTGGTAGCCATGTTCCAGAACCTTGGGGCAAGTGTGCTGGGAGCATCATTTGCCCAGGGCGCGGTTTCCGATCCGCTTGACAAAACCATCACATACCTTGTCGTGTGGGCAATCATCAGCGCGTTGCCCAGACGATTGCTGGCACGCTTCGGCAATATCCAGCAACGGTAGTTTTCGCTCCCATGCACCGCACCGGTCTTTTCATCGATCGTGCCGGTTTTCTCCAGCGCCGCAACCCGCTGACGAAAGGAACCGGCGTGGTGCTGTTGGTTGGCGCAACGTTCCTGCTCCCGGCGCCGCTGACAGGGATTGCCCTGCTGATCGGAACGCTCCTTCCGCTGGCGTTCGCGTCAGCGGTCGGGTGGCGGTTCCTGGAGATCCTGCTGAAGACGTTGCTGCCGGTGCTGATCTCGCTCGTGCTGGTTCAGGGGTTGTTCTTCCCCAGCCCCGATCCGACAACTGTTGCGGTTGGACCACTGCTGTTCCGCCGCGCCGGGCTTGAGTTCGCGCTCAATACCGGCAGTCGGCTGCTGATCGTCGCCGGGGCGCCGTTGTTGTTATTCCAGACCACGCATCCGGGCATGCTGGTGCAGGCGCTCACGCAAAGCGGCATGCCGCGTTCGGTTGGGTATATCTTGCTGGTGGCGCTGCAACTCATTCCGGCAATCAGCGAGCGCGCCGTGGGTGTGGCTGAAGCGCAGCGGGCGCGTGGGCTGGAAACCGAAGGCAGCGTGTTGCAACGCATCCGCGGGGTTGTTCCGCTGGTCAGTCCCTTAATCGTCGGCGCCCTGATTGAAGCGGAGGAACGTGCCATGGCGATCGAGTCGCGCGCGTTCAATGCTCCCGGACCCAAGACCTGGATCCGTGATATTCCCGATCCGCCGGTGGAACGCATTGCACGGATGGTGCTGCTGGGGATGCTGGCAGCGCTGGTGGTGTGGCGTGTGGTTGCGGCGATAGCAGGATGATCGTTGTGTTTTGTGAAGACCGCATGGCGATCGATGCGCGTTGTGAACTATCGATGAAGATTGAGGCATAAGTAAGTCCGGTATGCGCCTCGTGCCGTGGGGTTGATGGAGATTGAGAATTTATTCCGCTATACCGCGCTAGCCGTGGGGCTGATGAAGATTGAGAAATAAATCCGCTATCCCGCGCTAGCCGTCGGGCTGAAGCCCTCGGCTAGGCAAGGCGAAGCCCGCCTGCGCGGGCTATAGCGGATTATTTACTCAAAGACCATAAGCCCTCGGCTAGGCAAGGCAAAGCCCGCCTGCGCGGGCTGTAGCGGATTATTTATTCAAAGACCATAAGCCCTCGGCTAGGCGAGGCAAAGCCCGCCTGCGCGGGCTATAGCGGATTATTTATTCTAAGACCATCAATAGTTCCAGGCGCGATGCCTTCTGTAATCAATAACCATATGTCCGATTGTTCAGCAACGAACTCGATCATCATGCTGCGTGACGCCACGTTTACCTATGCTGGCGCTTCCAGACCGGCGTTGCGCGCAGTCACACTGGCTGTGCCTGCCGGTCAGATCTGTGCAATTATCGGCAAGGCAGGGGCGGGCAAAAGCACGCTCTGCGCGCTGTGTGCCGGGTTTGTGCCGCACTTTTTTCGGGGACGGCTCAGCGGTGATGTGATTGTCGATGGCGTATCGGTCGCCGACCACCCGATTGCCGAACTGGTGCGCCATGTTGCGCTGGTCGGCAGTAACGCCTTCAGCCAGATATCCGGCGCGCGGTTCACCGTGTACGATGAGGTGGCGTTTGGTCTGGAAAATCTGGGCGTGCCGCGCCCTGAGATGATCGAGCGTGTGGAATGGGCGCTCCGTGCGCTTGGTATTGAGCAGTTGCGCGATCGTTCGCCCTACGCGCTCTCCGGCGGTCAACAGCAGCGCATGGTCATTGCCGCTGCACTGGCGATGCGTCCGCCGGTTCTGGCGCTCGATGAACCAACGATGCAGCTTGACCCGCCCGCGATGATGGAATTGAGCGCCGTGCTTCGTTCGCTGGCTCAGCAGGGCATCACGATTCTGGTAGCTGAGCATCGCCTCGAATGGGTCGCCGACGTGGCTGACCGGGTGGTGGCGCTGGATCAGGGTACGATCATCGCCGACGGCGCACCGACTGACGTGTTGACCGATCCACGTCTGTGCGAGACTGGTATCGGGTGGCCCCGACCGACACGGATTGCTGACCGCGCGCGTGCTGAAGGTCGCTGGCTGTCGGAGCGTCCGCTGCCGATCACGATGGCGGATCTGGCGGAAGGGCTGCGTATGGCAGAGGACGAGAACCGCCTCACGAATGAACCAGACCGCGCCACACACGCATCAATGATACGGACGAATGACAGCGCCAGAAACCTGGCGTTGCCGCCCCGCGTCCCTGACGCCGAACCGATTGTCACGCTCGATGAGGTGCATTTTACCTACCCGAACGGCGTCGAGGCATTGCGTGGCGTCTCGCTGACACTGCAACGCGGCGAACGCATTGCGCTGGTCGGTCGGAATGGCGCGGGCAAAAGCACGCTGGTGCGCCATCTGAACGGTTTACTGCGTCCATCGCACGGTCGCGCACTGGTTGGCGGCGTGGACACGCGCACAACAACAGTCGCGCGTTGCGCCCGGCATGTTGGGATCGTCTTTCAGGATGTGCGCAATCAACTCTTTGCCCGCACGGTGCGCGAGGAGGTTCGTTTCGGACCGCGTAATCTCGGTTTTACACCCGACCGGATCGATGCCCTGACAGAAAGGGCCGTCGACGCGCTGGAACTGCGGGACGTCATCGATGAACATCCGTATGACCTGCCGCCTGCCCGCCGTCGTCTGGTTGCGATTGCGGCAGTGCTGGCGATGGACACGCCGCTGCTGGTGCTTGATGAACCGACAGCCGGGCTGGACAATGCCGCCATTGCACTCCTGGCGCGTCTTATCGCCGATCTTGCGCTGCAGCAGCGGAGTGTCCTGATCGTGAGCCACGATCTCGATTTTTGCTACGAAACGCTGGATCGCGTCATTCTGCTGCGTGATGGTCGGGTTGCGCTCGATGCCCATTTCGCCGGGCTGGATCATGCGGAAGCAGCAGTGCTCCGTGACGACGTCGGCTTGCCAATCGAGGTGCGTCTGCGCTACGTCAACGTATAACAATTTGTCACGCGGCAGGTTCACCAGAAGCAAGAAGTAGTGTACAATTCCCCCATGATTTTGTGACGCAGAGAGGCGTGTATGACTGCACCTCTTGATCCCAACATTCCACCCCCGCCTCAGACCGGTCGCACACTGACAGAGCGCATTCGTGAAGAGCCGATTGGTCTGTGGGCGCAACTGCTGACCGCGTTCCGCGACCTGAGCGGCACATTCGATGCGTTCGCCAATGACGCGAACCCGGAGGTGCGCGCTCTGGGGCGCGCTGCGCGCTCGCGTCGCCCGCCGCAGGCGAATGATTACTTTGCGATCGGTGATCTGTGTGCGCGCCTGGTTGTTCAGGGCAATACGCTCAGTCAGACCTATGCCGCCAAAACGGTTGCCGCCTATGCCCGCGCCGGCGAGCTGGCGAGTCGCGAACGTTCCGTCGCTTATCGCGCTATCGTCTCATTTGCCTTCTGGCTTGCCGATGTTGCGCGCATGCTGGGCAACTACGAGTCGCTCGAAACCGCCGTGTTGATCTGCGAACAGGCGCGGCGCCTGATCGCTGACGCCGGATGGGTTGATGACGAGCGGCGGCTGCAGATGACCGAGGATCGTCTGCGCGATCAGGTGACGCACATGCTCGAAGGCGGGCATGCTGCCGTGGATAAGCGCGCAAGCGTTGAGCAGGAAAGCCGCATGCTCTGCGATCAGGGGCAGATCCTGCTGCGTCAGGGGCGTCCCCAGGAGGCTCTGGAGCGTTTCGAGGCGGCGATTGCCGCGTGGGACGCCAACCAGAGCGCCTGGCTCTGGCGCGCCATGGCGCTGACCGATCTCGGTCGTTTCGATGAGGCGCTCGCCAGTTACGACCGGGCGCTGGCGCTCGAACCGGAGAGCGCCGGTATGTGGAACAACAAGGGTTCGCTGCTGATGGAGTTGGGGCGTCTGGAAGCAGCGCTCCAGTGTTTCGAGCGCGCCATCGATCTGGCGGCGCCGGTTTCGACGGTGAAAGCGGTCTACTGGCTCAACCGCGGCAAGGCGCTCTACATGCTGGGGCGCTACGCCGAAGCGCGCGATGCGCTGATGCATTCACACGACCTCGATCCTTCCCCCGAAAGCGCAGCCGGGATCGCCGCCTGCCGTGAACGGCTCGAAGGTTCGTCTGAAGCATAACCTGGACGCGCTTCCGCTGGCGGGGATGATCATCGCAGCGGATGGGGTGTTGGCTGTCCTTGCTTGAACGAGTTGAGGGTGAGGTCCATTACTGGTCTATCGCGGCATGCTGCGCGATAGTCGCGTCGCCGTCGTGATCTGGCGCGACATTGCAGGCTGGGGGATAGAAGATTATGAACGCGACGCGGCTTTCGTCGCCAACCACAACCTGACCGCAGGCGCCGCTGAGATCTATGTCAACGGCGATTCGCGCATCCCCGGCGCGCGTTCGCTGGATGGTCTGTTCAAGGCGCGAATGTTTTCTCCCGTGGAGGGGTAGCAGTGCCGGTGCAGATTTCCATGCCAATGGAAAAGATCGAGGCGTTCTGCCGCAAATGGAAGGTGCAGCGCGTGTGGCTCTTCGGCTCGGCGCTGCGTGACGACTTCGGTCCTGAAAGCGATGTAGATGTGCTGGTGGAGTTCGCTCCCGAAGCTCGATGGAACCTGCTGGACCTGGCAGGTGCGGAACAGGAGCTGAGCGCGATCATGGGGCGTCCAGCGGACCTGGTTGAGCGACAGTGTGTCGAGCGCAGCGAGAACTGGATTCGTCGTCGTCACATCCTGGAGAGTGCAAGGATGATCTATGTGGCGCGATGAGGCGACCTTACTGGACATCGCCCAGGCGGCTCGTAGGATTGTTTCCTTCGTCCGGGGTAACGAATTTCGATCCTCACCCCCGGAAATCGCGTGGGCAAAGATCGCCGGAATGCGCAACCGGTTCATCCACGGCTACGATACGATTCGTTGGGATCTGGTGTGGCGGACTGCAACGGAAGCCGTACCGCAATTGCTGGAGCAGATCGAACCACTGCTTCCGACGGAGGAACCGTAATGTTGCCCTGGTGATCCGCTACGCCCTTTGATGAGCTCCAAAAACGCTACGATAATGGAACGTGGAACAAACAAACATTTGCCCGCAAGCACATTCTGTTTCAGGAATCTCAAAGTCCGCAGTATGATTACGTGAGGATACTGTTCGCAAGCGCCGATGCCTGTGCTTGATATGGTCTTTGAGTAAATAATCCGCTCTAGCCCGCGCAGGCGGGCTTCGCCCTGGCTAGCCGAGGGCTTCAGCCCCACGGCTAGCGCGGTAGAGCGGAATAAATTCTCAATCTCCATATGTGGGTGAAGCGCAAACGGTAGGTGTATGCTGTGGATTCACTGGTTTCGCCGCGATCTGCGCCTGCGCGACAATCCGGCGCTCTCCGGCGCGGCTGCCCGCAGCGGCGGGCGGGTCATTCCGTTGTTCATTCTCGATGACGCCATCCTGCATGCGCCACGCACCGGCATGGCGCGGGTAGCGTTCATGATCGCGGCGCTGCGCGACCTCGACGCCAGCCTGCGCGCGCGGGGCAGTCGCCTGGTGGTGCGACGTGGACGACCATCCGACGTGCTGCGCGATCTGGTGGGTGCGACCGGCGCCGTCGGCGTCTCGTGGAACCGCGATTATACCCCGTTTGCGCGCCAGCGCGATCAGCATATCGAAGCAATGCTGCGCGATCTGAACGTCGCAACGTTCATTGCTGCCGACGCCGTCATTATGGAACCCGACGACGTGCGCACCGATGACGGACGACCATACACGGTCTACACGCCGTACCGGCGGCGCTGGCGCGCGCTGGTGGAACAGCGCCGCGACGATGTGTTGCGCGCATACGAGCCGCCGGTGTTGCAACCGGTTCCTGATGGCGTGGCGGATCTTCCCATCCCTGATAATCCTGATCTCGACGTGTCAGTCATACAGCGGATCCCCGCTGGCGGTGAAACGACTGGAGCTGCGCGCCTGGCGGCGTTCCTCGATCCGCGCGCCACCCATGGAATTGCGGGGTACGCCGATGGACGCAACCTGCTGGCTGAACCGGCGACCTCGCGCTTATCCCCCTATCTGCGATTTGGGTGCGTCGCGCCGCGCGCTGCCCTGCGCGCCGCGCTGAACCTCCTCGACCGGGCGGGTGAAGAACAGGACGCCGAATGCGCCGCGACGCTCACCAGGTCAATCGAAACCTGGATCGGCGAGCTTGCCTGGCGCGACTTCTACTACCAGATTCTCTGGCATCATCCCCATGTGCTGCGCAGCGCGTTCAAACCGCAGTACGACGCGCTCGAATGGGAAAACGATCCCGCGCTGTTCGATGCCTGGAAAGAAGGACGCACCGGCTACCCGGTTGTCGATGCTGCGATGCGTCAGTTGAACCGGGAAGCCTGGATGCACAACCGGGCGCGTATGATTGTCGCTTCCTTTCTGACGAAAGACCTGCTGATCGACTGGCGCTGGGGCGAACGCTATTTCATGCAACAACTGGTCGATGGCGATCACGCGGCCAACAACGGCGGGTGGCAGTGGAGCGCGGGAACCGGCACCGATGCGCAACCCTACTTCCGCATCTTCAACCCTGTCAGTCAGGGGCAAACGTTCGATCCAAAGGGTGCGTATGTGCGGCGTTATCTACCAGAACTGGAAGCGGTTCCAGACCGCTACATTCATGCGCCCTGGACGATGCCGTATGCTGAACAGCAGCGTTGCGGCGTTATCATCGGGCGGGACTATCCGGCGCCGGTTGTGGACCATGCCGAACGGCGGGCGCGCGCGCTTGCGCTCTATCGCGCCGTCTCTTCGCGTTGATTGCGACGCACCTGCCACCAAAGGCGACATGCATACACATGCGCCCTCATCGCGCGGCGCTGCCTGTTGCGCTTTAGTTGCGGCAATGCTATAGTTAGAATATAACGGAGCGTCAGGTGTTGGAAACCAATGCCTGTGCCTGTCTCGAATCTGGTTATCTGTTTGCACGTTGACAAGTGATCGGCTCCTCGAGCGACGCAATGATTTCAAAGTGACTGCGGCAGTTCTTTCTTTTGGTTGGAACGAGCAGTTGTTCAGCGACGACTGCTCAGTCTGGCGGACTATCGATGCCGCAGATCGTTGCCGTGCGTTCGCAGGCTCTGGTTCTCCAACAGCAGATGATGCGCGATGGCGCTGCGAGCGGAAGCGGGACGCTCCGTAGACAGGCGCTTCGCTGGTTGATGTTGTCGCGCGTCTGCGCCTGATGCTATGAAGCGTTTTGGCGCCCTGCTGTGGAAGATGCCTGGCCTGCGGCTGTTTCCCGGAGTTGACGCTTGCCGACCTCACGAATCAGGAGAAGATTAAACGACCCATGGCTACCGACAATCCGCGTCTCGATGTCGCTGTGTTTATCGACTTCGAGAATGTCTACGTCAGCGTTCGCGACAAGCTCGACGTTAATCCGAACTTTGAAATTATCATGGATCGCGTCGCGGACCTGGGCCGGGTGGTGATCGCGCGCGCCTATGCCGACTGGTACCGGTATCCGCGTGTCACCAGCGCGTTGTACGCCAACGGCATCGAGCCGATGTATGTGCCGACGTACTACTACGATCGCGACCTGGGCCGCACGGGACGCGCCATTAAGAACAGCGTCGATATGAACCTCTGTATCGACGCGATGAAGACACTGTATACCAATCCGAATATCGCCAAATTCGTGCTCGCCACTGGTGATCGCGACTTCATTCCGCTGGTGAATGCGATCCGCCAGCACGGGAAGGAAGTCATCATCATCGGCGTAGGCGGCGCCGCTTCCGGGCATCTGGCGCAGAGTGCCGATGAGTTCATCTTCTACGAGCAGTTGCTGGGCAAAAAGCCGCAACCGCTGCAAGCCGACGTTCCGCGCATCCGCACGGTGGAGCGGGGGCGCGATATGTTTGAGGTGGAAGAACCGGCGCCTGCGCCACGCCAGCGTGCTGAACCTCAACCGGCAGAGCGTGCACAATCGCCAGCGCAACCGCCAGCACCCGAACCTGCGCGCGAGGAACCCGATATCTACGATATGCTGGTGCAGGCGGTGCATCTCGCACGCGAACGTGGGTATGTCTGCTCCTTTGGATCGCTCAAACTGGTGATGAAAGAGTTGATGGGCGGCGAGTTCAAAGAGAGCAAGTACCGCGACTCGAACGGCAAACCGTTTGCAAAGTTCAAAGATTTCGCACTCGAAGCGGAACGGCGCGGCAAAGTGCAGGTCTTCACCAGCGGCGCAATCGTCGAAGTGTTCCTGCCAGGTGAAGATCCGTACAAACTCTCGCAATTCGCGCAGGATCTCAAAGAGGAACCGCCAGTCAGCACACCCGAAACGCCGATCAATGTCGATGCGCACATCGACGGTCGTCCGGTCTCGACAAGTCGCCGTCGCCGTCGTCGTCGCGGCAGCGCCACGCGCCCCTCGGCTGCCGAAACGTCTGCTGTCCTGTCGCAGAGTGTCGAGTTGACCGGGGATGTGGAGGACGAACTGATCACCGAAGCGCTGCACGAAGCGGCGAATGGTCAGAATGCGTCATCCGATGAGGTCTTCGAGGAATTGCTCGACCGCCTGGAAGCCGAGCGTGAACGACAGGAGGCGCTCGCTTCGTTCGATATGCTGGCGCCCGATACGTCGCCAACGTTCGATGAACTGCCCGATCTGGAAGAAGAGCCAGAACGCGACCTGCGGTTGGAAGCGCCTGATCTTGCGGATCAGATGATTATCGTTGATACGCCGGTCGAACCGCCAGAGCCGTTCGAGTCAGTCGAGCCGCCGGTTGGCGATACGGTTGCGCGCAGTGCGGAAGTGCGCCCATTTACCGAGGCTGAATGGCAGATGCTGCGCAGTGTGGTGGCAGCAGCCGGTCGTCCGCTGACATTTGCGCAGATCCATGATCTGCTGCGTGAGGCGCGCAACAATGCTGGTATCTTCCGCACCAACGAGGAACTGCGGTCGCTGATCAAGCAGGCGATCAACAGCGGCATGCTCCGCCGTAGCGGGAAAGGCGCCCGTATCGTGTATCACCTCGCGCCCCAGGAACCGCCTGAACATACGGAACAACCATCCGATGCCGCCGCCGCAACCGATCCGCTTTCTGAGGTCTCGGTCGTTGCGTATGCCGTTGAAACCGGGTTCGTTTTTGTGCCGGAAGGAGAGGCGTCCGGGTTCGCGGCAGCGCCAGCAGAGGCGATGGCGGCAACCGGCGCTGAGGAGGAGCGCGCCAGCACGTCGGAAGGAGTGCCGGGCGAGGCGATGGTCGATGCGTCCGGGTTCGCGGCAGCGCCAGCAGAGGCAATGGCGGCAACGGGCGCTGAGGAGGAGCATGCCAGCACGTCGGAAGGAGTGCCGGGCGAGGCGATGGTCGATGCGTCCGGGTTCGCGGCAGCGCCAGCAGAGGCAATGGCGGCAACGGGCGCTGAGGAGGAGGCGCACGCGACAGGTAGTGCTGAAGCGCCGGTGACAACGATAGCAGAGAGTGCAGTAACGGCGCAGGAGACCGAAACCGGTGAAAGCGCTCCGATAGTTGCAACTGTCGAGGAACAACCCAAACCGCGTCGCCGGCGTGCGCCACGTGTGAAGGCGGAAACCGACGAGGTATCAGCGAATGTCCAGACGGATGTGAGTGCAGCAGATGTTGCAACGGAGTCGTCACCCAGGCGTTCGCGGCGGAAAACCGCTACCGAAGCGGCAGATGCAACACCGCGTGCTCCACGCCGTCGAAAAGCGGTCGAGAAACAGGATCGTGAGGTGACCGAAGACACATCAGTGACATGATTCATGCTTTGGGTATGCGATGATCAACGTCAAAATTTGCGGTGTGCGCACACGCGACCATGCACTGACGGCAGTCGATGCTGGCGCTGATATGATCGGACTGGTCTTCGCGCCGTCGCGTCGTCGGATCAACCCTGATGACGCTGCCGTGATTGCAGCAGCGGTGCGCACTGCCGCTGATGATCGTCGCCGTCAGGTTTCCCTGATCGGTGTGTTCGTCAACGACGATGTGACGCGCATTCGTAAGATCGCAACGTTGTGTGGTCTTGATGGCATTCAACTGAGCGGTGATGAGCCGGTTGCATACGCCGCAGATCTCGCGCCATTTCTGGTTATTAAAGCAATTCGCTTCGACAACTCCGCGCACGAGCGCGACTGGTTGAGTGAAGACCAGGCGCATGTGCGCTTGCTGGTCGATGCGCATGTGCCTGGCAGTTACGGCGGCGCTGGCGTGGTTGCCGATTGGGATCGCGCCGCAGACCTGGCGCGGCGGCGACCGCTGTTACTGGCTGGTGGTCTGACGCCTGCGAATGTTGCCGAAGCTATCCGGTACGTTCGTCCGTGGGGAGTCGATGTCAGCAGTGGTGTCGAGAGCAATGGCGTGAAAGACCATCAGAAGATACGTGCATTCGTCGCAGCCGCGCGCGCCGCTGCCCAATAAACGCTATGGTGCAAACCCTTCGCCTGCTGCCGCTGGCGCTTGCCAGCATGATTCTTTTACCGGTTCTACGGCGGCGCCTGCACCCGGTGCGTCTGCACCCAACCACAGAAACGACGCCGCCAATCGAAGTGAACGACATCCAGGTCGGGATGCGCCGACTGGTGCTGAGCGATCTGCACCTCGGCGCGGGCGACCGCCTCGATGATTTCACCGCCGATGCCGAACTTGCGGCGTTGCTGCATCATTACGCCGCCGATCCGGAACCAACCGAGTTGATCCTGGCAGGCGACACTTTCGAGTTCTTGCAGGTCTGTCTGCCGGATGTCCCCGGTCTCGAATGGTCGTCACGGGCAGCGGCGCGTCGTCTCGAAACGATCCTGCGGGCGCATGCGGCGCCAGTCGCTGCACTGCGCACTTTTCTTGCGCGGCGCGACAATCAGGTGACCGTGCTTATCGGCAACCACGATTTCGAGTTACACTACGCCAGCGCCAAACAGGTGCTGCGTCAGGCGCTCGGACTGGCGCCCGATGATCCGCGCCTGAGGTTTGGCGTGCGCTACGAGGGTGACGGTATCTTCCTGGTGCACGGCAATCAGTTCGACCGATGGAATCGATTTGTCCACTTCGACGGCATTTGTGAGCCGTTCGAGGTTGTGTTTGGCACGCGCCTGATCCGCGAGGCGATCAACCTGCTGGAGGATGAACCGGTTGATATTGCCACCCTGATCGACAATATCAAGCCGCTGTCAGCAATTTTCTGGTATGCTCTCTCGCTGCCGACATTGCGCAACCATGCCACACGTCGCCTGGTCACGCGCGGATTGGTATTGCTGATCAACGTTCTGATCCGCAACACCACATATGTTGTCGATCATGGTGACAACGGGCGCGTTTCACCGGGTCTGTCGTGGAAACCAGCATACCATCAGGTGACGCTGGCAGCGACACTTCTGGCGCGTGCGGCAGGCGTTCGTCAGCAATCCGGCGTCTTTTCCGAAGCAGCGTTTCAGCGCGCCGCCGAACAACAGATGCGTCAGTCTGTTCGCGCATTTCGGGACGCCTCGATCCGCGGCATGGCACGTGTCGCGCACGATCCACGCCGTCGATCAGTCAGCCTCTTTATCTGCGGGCATACGCACCTGGCGCAGATTGTACCGTTGAATGAGCGTCAGACGTATATCAACACCGGCGCCTGGACTGATGTGATTGTCGATGTTGCTACGTCACGGCGTCAGCAGCAGCGCTTCCCTTATCTCGAAATAACATACCCGGCGAAGGGAGCGCCGCCTGAATGGCGCTTGCTGGTGTGGCAGGAGGCAGGCAGGCGCCCACATCTCTGGCGCGATGAGCACGCACCGCTGTTGGAAAAGGTCGAAGACCCGGTATAATGGAACGTGGTTCTGAACATTGGAAGCCGGGTGTTCTTGGTGTCAGGAACCAGGCATCTGGAACTGAGGAGGTTATCACCATGAAACTTGTCCTTCGTCTCCTTGGCGTAGCGGCACTGATCGCGTTGGGAGTGATTATCTACCGCGCCGTTCGCCAGTATCGTGAAGACAGCGTGTTCGATCTGGGATCCAGTCCGCAATCACAGCCATCGTCATCATCAAGCAGCGAGCCGCGCAGCATCAGCCCGGAATTGCTGGCGATTCTCGCCGATCCGGGCGATAAGGGACCGGTCGAGTTGATGAAAGACAGTGAAGGAAAGGAGTGGCTGGTCAATCGTCGCAACGGGTATCGCTACCCGATCGAGGATGGCATTCCGATCATGCTGCTCGAAGAGGGAGAAAAGAACCGCGACGAAAGCCTGATTATCAGGCAAGAGTAACACTGCCCAAACGGTTCGGCATTTGTCTGCCAGACGCCGAGAGCGCCGGGAATAGCAGTCTCTCTTCCCGGCGTCTCTACTTTTGTTCTCGGTTCTCAGTTCTCGGTTCTCAGTTCTCAGTTCTCGGTTCTCAGTTCTTAGTTCTCAGCAATGACAACGTTTTTCACCGGCGCTTCGTACCCGCTGCGTGCTCTGGGTGTGCTCAGCCGTCACCCGGCGCTGTGGAAATACATCATCGTTCCGGTTCTGCTGAATGTGCTGATCGGCGCAACCCTGTACGCCGGTTTGCTCTTTGCCGGACTTCGCAGCATCGACGCATTGATCGCCGGTCTGCCCGAATGGGTGACGGTGATCGCCTGGCTGTTGCGCGCGTTGCTGGTCGTCGCGCTCCTGATCGCAACCGGATACCTGCTGGTGCGTTTTGGCGTCGTCATTGGGTCGCCGTTCTACAGCCGTCTATCAGAACGGCTCGAAGAGTACCGCAGCGGTGTCGCTTTCGATGCTCCGCCGCCAACGGTGGGCAATGTGACGCGCGATATTGCCCGCGCGATCCTGTTCGAGCTCAAGAAGTTGATACTGGCGCTGCTCATCGGTGCACCAACCCTGCTCCTGAACCTGATACCGGTCGTTGGGACGGTACTGGCAACGGCAGGCGGCATTGCGCTTGGTGCAACCATTTCGTGCCTCGACTTCTTTGACCCGCCGCTCGAACGGCGGCGGTTGCGGTTTCGCGAGAAACTGGGATTCATCCGGCGGGGCTTGCCTGCCACTGCCGGGTTTGGCTTGATCTGCCTGGGGCTGGTCAGTATTCCTTTCCTCAATCTGTTCGCCGTCCCGCTCTGCATTACGGCTGGCACCCTCTTCTACTGCGACCAGAGCGCCGATCATCGCGGCGCCTGAATTGCGCTGGCGCTTCCTTCTGCAATCAGTGCCGTGGAGTGCAGTGCGATGATGAGAGTTGACACCTTCCTTACCCACAACGGTAAGGATCTCGCTACCATACATTAGGTTAACATACCCTTGACGGATAACCGGGTTGTGTGTAAACTCTTTTCATACTGCTCTCCGTCTCAAAGCTTCTGTTTCAAAGGAGCCAGCGGTGACCTGCTTCGAGGCGCATTTCGGCGCTCGTTGAGCATAGACTGTTATCCTGGACTGCCAGGCTGAAATATACCTTCAGTGGATACTTTCTTACGCCGGTACGCTCATCATTGAGCGCCTCGATGGAAGGGGGACTGATCGTTGTGCGCTCACAGGCGGCTTATGCGTATCTGGCGCCTGATCCATGCTGGCGTTGGTTCACGTTTGTGTATCCGGTTGCAGAAAAAGGAGTACGTGTATGCTCAAACGAACGCTGGTCATCCTCTGGTCGATCATGGCACTGGCGCTGGCGGCATGTGGACAGACGACGCCCGCAGCGCCCACAGCAGCGCCAGGTGCACCTACAGCAGCGCCTGCGCCCACGCCCGCACCAACTGGCGAGAAACTTCGACTGATTATTGGCACCGGCGGTACTGGCGGTGTGTTCTTCCCCTACGGCGGCGGTCTGGCGCGGATTCTTACCGAAAAGATGCCCAATACTGAAGCAACGGCTCAGGAAACCGGCGGCTCAGTCGATAACATGAAACTGCTTCAGAGCAATGAAGCACAGATCGGCTTTACCACCGCCGACTCAGCGTATGACGGGATCAACGGACTGGCGGCATACCAGGCGACAGGTCCGGTTCCAGCAGCGACGATTGCCGTCCTCTACCAGAGTTTCATTCACGTGGTCGCGCGCGCCGACTCGGGCATTACCAGCATTGCCGATATGAAGGGGCGCCCCGTATCGATCGGTTCAGCCGGTAGCAGCACCGAGACAGCCGCCATTCGTCTACTGGAGGCAGCCGGTCTCAAGCCCGAAGATGTCATCCGCGAGAACCTCGGCGTCGCCGACTCGGTGGCAGCCATGAAGGATAAGAAGATCGACGCCTTCTTCTGGATTGGCGGTCTGCCAACCGCAGCAGTCACCGATCTGGTAACGACCGAGTCCGTCGTGTTTATTGATACAAGCGCTCTATTGAAACCGATGGTCGATAAGTATGGTCCCATCTATTCGGCAACTGTGCTGCCGGGCGGGACGTACAAAGGAACCGATCAGGATGTGCCCGGTATTGGCGTGGCAAACCTGCTCGTTGTACGCGAGGATATGCCCGCCGATCAGGTGAAGGGCATCCTGACGACCATCTTCGACAACCTGGAGGAAGTGCATCAGATCCATCCGGCAGCGCGCACGCTGTCGCTGGAGTCGGCGGTTGAGGGCTCGTCGATCCCGTTCCATTCGGCAGCAATCGAGTTCTACAAAGAGCGCGGCGTCTGGAAAGAGTGATGTGATGCTGGAGCAGGTGTGCGGGGCGACGGTTGTATCGTCGCCCCGCGTCTCACAGGCGGAAATCTGTATTGATGACGATTGCCCGTTCAGCGAGCCTGTTAGCCGATAGATGCACCGGTTGAGAATCCCGGTATCACTCACAGAACAAGCGCACAAGGGGGAGCAGCATGAGCATTGCCGCCAACGCTCAGAACAATGAGACGCCTGACACGAACGAGGTTATCAGCCAGGAGAAGGTCGAGCAACTTATCGAGGAGTTCGAGAACGAAGCGGCGACACGTAAACTGAGCGGCGCATGGGCGTGGATTGCCGGAATTGTTGCGGCAGCGCTCTCGATCTACGCGCTGTACTGGACGCAGGCGATCATTACCACGCAGGTCTATCGCGCCACATTTCTGATGCTCGTTCTGGCGTTGACCTTCTTCTACTTTCCGTTGCGCAAAGCGGCGCGCGCGAAGGTTCCCTGGTATGATGTCGTGCTGGCAGCGCTGGGCGCTGCCAGTATGATTTATCTGAGCCTCAATTTTCGTGAGGCATTGCAACGTGTGACGCAACCCACCCCGACCGAACTGGTCATGGGCGCCATTATGTTGCTGCTGGTGCTGGAAGCCACCCGGCGCACAACTGGGATGGCGCTGACGCTGGTGGCGATCTTCTCGATCCTCTATGCCTTGTTCGGGTATGTCTTTCCTGAACCGTTCGACCATCGCGGCATCTCACTGCAACGTCTGATCGGCACCAACTATCTGACGTTGCAGGGCGTGTTTGGCGTTCCGCTCGATGTCGCCGCTACCTTTATCGTGTTGTTTACCATCTATGGCGCAGTGCTGGAGTACAGCGGCGCAGGGAAGTTCTTCATCGACTGGTCGTTCGCAGCGCTGGGCAAATCGAAGAGCGGCGCCGGTCCGGGGCGAACCGTAGCGGCTGCCGGGTTCCTGCTGGGCACTGTGTCG
Organism: Roseiflexus sp. RS-1; assembly: GCF_000016665.1. Lineage (NCBI taxonomy): Bacteria > Bacillati > Chloroflexota > Chloroflexia > Chloroflexales > Roseiflexaceae > Roseiflexus > Roseiflexus sp. RS-1. The sequence goes on along the minus strand of NC_009523.1, from coordinate 4,317,180 downwards.
GGCAGCGGTGTGGCGACGACCGTGACGCTGGGGTCGCTTTCGTGGCCTATGCTGCGCAAAGCAGGGTACGACAAAACCGTCGCAGCCGGGATGCTGGCGGCATCAGGGATCGGGGCCACGCTTTCGCCGCCGACGCTTGGTGCGGCAGCGTTCCTGATCGCCGAGTATCTCGATATTTCGTATCTCGATGTGTTGATCATGGCGATTGTGCCGACGCTGCTCTACTATCTATCGATCGTTCTGATGATCGAAGCTGATTCGCGCCGGATGAAGACGCAACCGGTGGAGTTCAAGACCGAGCCGCTCTGGGATCTGACACGCAAGTTTGGCTATCATTTCTCGTCGCTGTTTGCTGTTGCAATCCTGATGGCGTTTGGCTATACGCCGTTCATGGCGGTCTACTGGTCAATTGTCATCGCTTTCTGTCTCAGCTTCCTTCGCCCTGAGACGCGCCTCTCGTCACTGAAAGCGCTGGCTGCTGGCGTTGCGCTGGCGGTCGTGCTGATGGCGCTGGAGAGGATCGGCGTGCTGCAGCGTATGAATGAATCGGTGGCGGTCTTCTGGGGGTTGATGCTGACGGTTGTGATTGCGGCGGGTATGGCGCTCTATAAGCGGGTGCGCGCCATTCCAGGCGAAGACGAAAATATGCGCATTCTCCGCGCGCTTGAATATGGCGGGCGGAGTGTGGTGTCGATTGCTGCGACCACTGCCTGCGCCGGCATCATCGTCTCCGCAGTGACATTGACCGGTCTGGGGTTGAAGATTTCGGGCATGATTGTGAGCCTGGGCGGCGGTTATATCCTGACAACGGTCTTCTTTGCGGCAGTTGCAGTCTGGATTCTGGGGCTGGCAGTGCCGGTCACGGCATCGTACATTCTGGCGGCAGTGATGATTGTGCCGGCGTTGCGGCAGGTGGGGGTGCCGGAGCCTGCTGCGCATATGTTCATCTTCTACTACGCAGTGCTTGCCGATGTGTCGCCGCCGACGGCGCTGGCGCCGATGGCAGCCGCAGCAATTACCGGCGGTCGTCCGTGGCCCTCGATGTTCATGGCATGGAAGTACTGTCTGCCGGGTTTTCTAGTGCCGTTCATGTTTACGATGACGATCGATGGCACGAGTCTGCTCCTGTTGTTGCAGCAGGTCGGTCAGGATGCGGGCAAGGTGGCGCTGGCATTCGAACCTGCCTGGTATGAGGCGTTTGCCGCTGGCGGATGGGTGACAATTACGGTCACGTTTCTGACCAGTTGTGTGGCGGTCGGTGCGCTTGCAGTCACGTTTGGCGGCTGGTTGATCCGTCAGGCGAACCTTGTCGAGCGCATCATTATGGGCATTGGCGGTCTGGCGATGCTGTACGCCGACCTGGGTGCGGATGCTGTCGGGTTTGGGCTGTTTCTGGTCGGGTTGCTGATCCACGTGGTGCGGGTGCGTCAGATGCGTCAAACTGAGCCGGTCGCTGTCGCCGCAACGGAAGCGGAAACGCTGCGCGAACGGTCGGTCGGGTGACGCCTGATATCACATCTTGATCGATAGCACGCATTCCTGTCGGGGCAACCTGGCGTCGTTCTGGAATGGTCCTGGTACGCTGGAATACTGCGCGTCCCTGCACCGCCTGGGAGCGCGGGCGTCTCGCCCGCGAGCCGCACCCCGGCTGGAAGCGCAGGCGTCTCGGCGGTCGATCTCCCGTCCCCCTGTCTCGCCCGCGTGCCGCACCCCGGCTGGAAGCGCAGGCGTCTCGGCGGTCGATCTCCCGTCCCCCTGTCTCGCCCGCGAGCCGCGCACCGCCTGGGGGCGCGGGCGTCTCGGCGGTCGATCTCCCGTCCCCCTGTCTCGCCCGCGTGCCGCGCACCGCCTGGGAGCGCGGGTGGCTCGCCCGCGTGCCGCGCACCGCCTGGGGGCGCGGGCGGCTCGCCGGTCGCTCTCCCCGACCCCTGTCTCGCCCGCGAGCCGCACACTGCCTGGGAGCGCGGGCGTCTCGGCGGTCGCTCTCCCCGACCCCTGTCTCGCCCGCGAGCCGCACACTGCCTGGGAGCGCGGGCGTCTCGCCCGCGAGCCGCACCCCGGCTGGGAGCGCAGGCGTCTCGGCGGTCGATCTCCCGTCCCCCTGTCTCGCCCGCGAGCCGCACACCGCCTGGAAGCGTGGGCGTTTCGCCCGCATGCCGCGATGCGCCCCATCACAGGAGCGAGGGCATCGTGCCCTCGGCTGCCCCGCGAATAAATCGGCATTCGCCCGCTTGCCGTGGGGCTAATCCGGTATGCGCCTTGTGCCGTCGGGCTAGTGGGAGATTAAGAATATAAACAGGTATTCACCCTTTGCCGTCGGGCTGAAGCCCTCGGCTATACGGGGCAAAGCCCGCCTGCGCGGGCGAGAGCGGATTATGTATTCAAAGACCATTATTTCGGCATAGAGGAGTTCTTATAGAGATCGAACACTTTGCTCGAAGCGGCCCCCCCCCACGCGGAAACGAGCGTCCCGTGCGACACGACAGACCTGGATGAGGGTCAATGTATCTGGGAACTGCTGTAATTCTTGGAAAAATATTCACTCAAGCACGCCCCTGGCAACGATGTTGTGGTGGTGCAGGATCTCGCGCAGGAATCGACCGGTGTGCGACTCCTCGATCAGCGCCACTTCTTCGGGTGTGCCGGTCGCCACGACTCTGCCACCCCCGTCGCCGCCTTCCGGTCCCATGTCGATGATCCAGTCTGCGGTTTTGATAACGTCCAGGTTGTGCTCGATGACGAGCACGGTGTTGCCTGCATCGACCAGGCGGTGCAGCACTGTCAACAGGCGTTGTACATCGGCGAAGTGCAGCCCGGTCGTTGGTTCATCCAGAATATACATGGTGCGACCGGTAGCAGTGCGCGCCAGTTCTTTCGCCAGTTTCACCCGCTGCGCCTCGCCGCCGGAAAGGGTCGTCGCCGACTGACCGAGTTTGATGTAGTCCAGACCGACGTCGTGGAGCGTTTGCAGGATGCGCCTGATGCGCGGCACATTGTCGAAGAACTCCAGCGCCGTCTGCACGTCCATGTCGAGCACGTCAGCAATGGACTTGCCCTTGTACCTGACCTGCAATGTTTCACGGTTGTACCGTTTCCCCTTACAGACATCGCAGCGCACCCAGACATCCGCCAGGAACTGCATGTCGATGCGCTTTTCGCCATTCCCCTCGCAGGCTTCGCAACGCCCGCCCTTCAGGTTGAACGAAAAGCGCCCGGCGTTGTAGCCGCGCAGTTTCGCCTCATTGGTCGAAGCGAACAGTTCGCGGATCAGGTCGAACAGTTTGACGTATGTTGCCGGGTTGGAGCGCGGGGTTCGCCCAATCGGTTGCTGGTCGATATCGATCACCTTATCGAGATGTTCCAGCCCACGCAATGTACGGAACGGTCCCGGCTTCAACTGCGCGCGGTTCAGGCGGTTTGCCAGCGCAGGGTAGAGCGTTTCGGTGATCAGCGATGATTTTCCCGACCCGGAGACGCCGGTCACGCAGATGAAGACGCCGAGCGGAAAACGAACGGTCACGTCGCGCAGATTATTCATGGTTGCGCCTTCGAGTTCGAGCCACGGACCATCCGCCTGGTCGGTTGCGTGATCAGTCCGGCGACGACGGCGCGGCGCGTCCTGCGCCGTATCGGCAACCGGGCGCACCCGCGCAGTGCGGCGCTGCTGCGGGATCGGAATGTCCAATCGCCCGGACAGGTATGCGCCGGTCAGGGAGCCAGGGTTTGCGGCGATCAGGTCAGGAGGACCGGCTGCGACCACCTCGCCCCCCTTGACGCCTGCCCCAGGACCGAAGTCGATGATCCAGTCAGCCGCCTGCATGGTTTCCAGGTCGTGCTCGACGACGACGACGGTATTGCCCAGATCGCGCAGTTTCAGCAGCGTATCGAGCAGTTTGCGATTGTCGCGCTGGTGCAGCCCGATGCTCGGTTCATCGAGGATATAGGTGACGCCGACGAGACCGGAGCCGATCTGTGATGCCAGGCGAATACGCTGCGCCTCGCCGCCGGAGAGGGTTGGCGCGGGGCGTTCGAGGGTGAGGTAATGCAGACCGACATTGAGCAGGAACCCCAGGCGCTCGCGGATCTCCTTGAGCACATCGCTGACAATCGCCATCTGGTAGTCGCTCAGTGGTGTCACACTGAGGTGGGGTATGGCGCCATTGCCTGCGACATGCCCGTTCAATGCCGCCAGATGCGACGGGTCTACCGGCATGCCGCTCAGGGCGTGCACCCATGCCATCGCACCGGTAATCGTCAGGCGCGTCACATCGCGCAGCGACCACCCGCCGACCCTGACCGCCAGGCTTTCGGGGCGCAGACGCGCACCGTCGCATGCCGGGCAGGGTTGTTCGCTCATAAAACTCTGGTAATACTCGCGGGTGTAATCACTGCCGGTCTGTTGATAGCGGCGACGAATTTCACTTGCCAGTCCCTCCCAGGGACGCATGAACTCACCACGACTATCACTGGTTTCGTCGCCCCAGCGAAAGCGAATTCGTTCCTTTCCGCTGCCATAGATAATGACGTGGCGTGCCTGCTCGCTGAGTTGTTCCCATGGCGTATCGAGATCGAAGCCGTAGTGATGCGCAATTGCCAGCAACGCCCGGTACCCCCACGAATCGCGTTTCTTGCGCAGTTCGCCCCAGTAGGTCACCGCACCCTCGTGCAGGGTCAATGATGGGTTGGGCACGAGCAGCAGCGGGTCCACCTCCATCCGAACGCCGAGACCGGTGCATTCGGGGCAGGCGCCCTGCGGACTGTTGAACGAAAACATCTGCGGCGACAGTTCAGGAAACGAAATGCCACAGTGGACGCAGGTGTTGGCTTCGCTCATCAACCATTCTTCTGTGCCACCGGATGGATTCTGGATGCTGATAACCAGTTGCCCCTCGCCAACACGCAGCGCCTGTTCGACACTATCGGTCAGGCGAGAGACGAATGCATCCCAATCGCTCTGCGCCCCTGCCTGCGCTTTTCCGATCGGGGCGCTCGGAACATGCGACTGATCGGTTGCACCTTCGCGTGCCAGTATGGTCAAACGATCAACCACAATCTCGATAGTATGCTTGACCTTCTTGTTGAGTTTGATTTCGCTTGCCAGGTCGCGTATTTCGCCATCGACGCGCACCCGCGCGAATCCCTCGGCGCGCGCTTCGGCGAACACGTCCTTGTACTCGCCTTTGCGTTGCGACACGAGCGGCGCCAGCACCATGAAGCGTGTGCCAGCCGGCAACGTCAGCACGCGGTTGACGATCTGCTCGGCGCTTTGCGAACTGACCGGTCGCCCGCACATGTGGCAGTGCTGCGTTCCAACGCGAGCGTACAGCAGGCGCAGATAGTCGTAGATCTCGGTGACGGTGCCGACGGTCGAGCGCGGATTCTTCGACGCGCTCTTCTGCTCGATGGCAATCGCCGGCGAGAGACCGCCGATGTAATCGACTTTCGGCTTCTCCATCTGCCCGAGAAACTGACGGGCGTATGCCGAGAGCGACTCGACGTACCGGCGCTGTCCTTCGGCATACAGCGTATCGAACGCCAGCGACGACTTTCCCGAACCTGAGACGCCGGTCAGCACAACCAGTTTGTCGCGTGGGATTTCGAGGTCGATGCCCTTCAGATTGTGCTCACGCGCACCCTTGATAACGATGGCGTCTTTTGCCATACTCCGGCGACCTTTCGCAAGACACGCAGCGTATCCGACCGAATCGGCGCAAATTCTGCTCAGGAAGATGATACGCTGACAGGTGATATGAACAGACGTGCGACAGTATAGCACTGCCCTGCGCCCGAGTCAATCCGGCGCAGAGCGTCCTGTCAATGAACTACGTTCCCGGATGCGTCCAGGGATGTTCGAGTATGGCGAGATCTGAACTGCCTGCCCGGATGGGGTGCTTATGGTCTTTGAAGAAATAATCCGGTATAGCCCGCGCAGGCGGGCTTTGCCTTGCCTGTCCGAGGGCTTTAGCCCCACGGCTAGTGCGGGATAGCGGATTTATTTCTCAATCTCCATCAGCTACCACTGCCGCAGGCGCTGCTTACGCTGGCGGTTGATGTCGTCTGTTTCTTGCGACTGGTGGTCGTCGAAATCTTCGTAGTATTTCCAATGCGCCTGACAGCGTTCTTGAGAGCCTGTTGCTGGTAATCCCAAAGGATTTTCTTGCAGGAAACAGAGGTCAGGTCAAAGTCCGCCCACGATGCCGGAAGGAGGTATACCTTCTACCAGGCATGCGCCGGAGACGGATTCTCATGGCAGGATATAACCCCCTTGCTGTAGTTTTTTGCGGATGAAATCCCTTATCCGCTCCGCCAGATTCACAGCACGCTGCGTTTCTTCCACGCTGGGGAAGACAACTGTATCGTAGCGAACTTCGACTGCATAGGAGGTCAGGTACGGAGCGCTCCATTCAATGAGCTGCCGGAACTCGGGATCTATCTGGACACAGAGACTGATTAAGAACGCGATATCGTGGGTTCGTGGGATTTCTTTTCCGTGAAAGATGAGAAACGCCTTCAGGTATTTTTCAGCGCACTGCTGCATATGGAAACAAATGGCATCTGTGGCGGGATCCTCAGTCACCAACTCGTCCCTGCCGATTTTGAGATCGCTTTCAGCCCTGCGTATTCAGAGAATGACCGCCTCTTCGTTCATACTGGCACTCCTTCTTTCAGCACATAGTAGGTGAGAAAACCGGTATTGCCTTTACGGGCCTGAACGAGCGCCTCTGACTGGAAGAGAACATCCGCGTAAAAGCCAAGTTCTGCAAATCGGCAGCTGAGCCTCGATGCAATCTCTGCCTTTTCTTGCCGAGAGGGTTCCCGGTCGGTGATGACAAAGAAGTCCCAGTCGCTGTCGGGGCGGGCGTCGCCGCGGGCCCGGCTACCGAAGAGCAGGATGCGAAGCACTCGATACCCTTCCTGCTCCACTTCCCCGGTGATGATTGCCCTGACTTGCGCTAACACATCTTGCATCGCTTCACCACAGAATGATATAGCCGTACTTTACCATGTCTTATTGTAGCACCATCTGCTTCTGGTGCAGCAGCTCGAAGTCGCGCCAGCGTGCGCAGACGACCTTCTCCTCTCCGGCGAAGTGCAGAACGGTTGACTGCGGGATCGCATGCATACGGACGGGATACCCGCGCATCCGGCATGTACCTGGTTCAATACGTCTGCGATCGCCAGTCAAGTCTGCGCCCTACCCGGAAGGCGACTTCGTGCGCGGGCATGCAGCGGCGTTGGGTGTCTTCCCTGACCAAGAGCGCACAGCAGTCAGGCGTATGCTGCGCACATCTCCATACACTCCACAGGAAAATTCCAGCTCAGCAACAGATGCTCATCAAGAAACACGATGGTCGAAGAATCGCCACGTCACCAGAACCGAAAGTGCGTACAGCGCCGCTGTCGCAACGAACAGCGGTCTGAAACCGTACCGTTCCTGAACGAACGTGCTGATCAGGGGTGCAATGAGAAACCCGGCGCTATATGCCGCCCCCAGCAGTCCAATCATGAACGGTCGCGCGCGCTCTTCGGTTTGTTCCATCGCATAGGCATCGTAGAGCGGCGCTGCCATATTGAAGGCAACGACGCGCGCCAGTGCGGCGATGATTGCCAGCCACAGGTCGGAGGCGGCGCCCAACAGAAGCAGGAGCGGAATCCCAACAGCGCGGGTCACGACCACGGTATGGATCTTCCCCAGGCGCGCCGCCAGTGCCGGACCGGTCAATGCCGCCAGTCCGGTCGCCACATCGAACCCGGCGAAAAGCGCACCGAGCGCGCGGTTGTCAAGACCAAACTGCTCGCGGAAGTAGAGGTTGAGATAGGGAATGAGCAGCGCTGCCCCCCATGAGATCAGGAAGGGCGGCAGCAAAAGTTTGACCACCAGCGCCGGTTTGCGCATCAGTGCCTGCAGCGGCGTGGGTAGACGCCTGAACCATGGTCGGGCACGAGCCAGCCAGGGAGGTGCGCTGCTGGAGTGCGCATCTGTTTCCGTCGGAGCGGCGACGCTTTCCGACGACGGTGACGCCAATGGATGCTCTGGTTCACGAAGCAGCAACAACGGCGGGAGCGATGCCAGTGCGCCGATCCCGGCAATGGCAAATACCGCGCGATAGGTCACGCCGCTGTCGGGCGGAACATTGAGCAGATACGCGACTGCATCGGCAAGGAACCCGGCGCCGAGGTTGCCAATGCCATTCAAGCCGATAGCGATCGCAGCGCTGGCGCTGAACAGATAATCGCGGGTTGCATCATTGCTGAGGCGCATCATGAGGGGCGCTGCCGTCACCTGCGCCAGCACCGCAGCCATTCCCATGAATGCGGCAGATACGATCAGCGACGCTGCCTGCGGCAGCGCGGCGAACAGCAGCAGCCCAACAGCGTACAGCACTACCGATGCCGCAAGCGCGCGGCGCAACCCCAGGCGCTGCACGCTTAACCAGAGCGGCAGGCTCAACAGCGCTGCCACACCCTGCGTCACCGTCTGCAAAATGCCAAGAAAACCGCGCGAATACCCCAGCGCCACAACTGCCAGGTTGTAGTACAGCACCACCACCGACAGGCTGAGCGTGAGGATCGCCAGGTGCAGGAGATAGCGACGCGCGCCAGTTTCTAGCGCGCGCCAGCGATGGATACCTGGTGCATTCAATGTCTCTACGTTGCCTGTCTCGCGCCTCTTGCCCGCGCCATGGCCCCGATGCCAGTCCGGGCGCTGCGGCGCTGCGCCTTTACGATGCCACCGGGCGCTGCGGCGCTGCGCCCCTACGATGCCACCGGGCGCTGCGGCGCTGCGCCCCTGCTTACTTACGTGAACCGATGCTCTTCCGGGTCGTTCGTATCGAACCCCACTGCATCGAGGCGCTGCCAGAGTTCGTCGGGGATGGGGATGCGCGCCAGTTCCAGGGTAGCTGCAATTCGCTCCGGCTTGCTGACGCCCACAACGGTTGATGTAATGCGTGGATCGCGCAGTGAGAACTGGAGCGCGGCAGCCGCCAACGGCACGCCGTACTCCTGGCAGATCGCTGCCAGGGCGCGCGTTCGTTCAACCAGCGCCGGCGGCGCATCCTGGTACGCATAGCGCGCATAGGCGTCCGGTCCCTTCGCCAGGATGCCGCTGCCATACGGCGCTGCATTGACCACGGCCACTCCGCGCCTGGATGCAACATCGAGCAGTGGTTCCGCCGACCGGTTCAGCAACGTGTAGCGATTGTGCGTCTCAACCGCCATAAATGCACCGGTTTCGACGTAACGGATGAGCATAGGAATCGGACCACCGGAAATGCCGATGTGTTCGATCACCCCTTCTGCCTGGAAACGCTGCAAGACCTCAAGTGGACCGCCTTTCCCCATCACATTCTCGAACGTCGTGTGCTCCGGGTCGTGGATGTACACGAATTGCAGGCGGTCGAGTCCCAGTAATGCCAGGCTGCGCTCGACCGAGCGCCGGATCTGGTCGCCGCTGAAATCGCCAGTCGTCAGATCGCGGTCGGCTTTGGTCGCCAGCACGAATCCAGGCGGAAGACCACCCAGGTTGCGCAATACGACCCCGATCCGGCGTTCGCTTTCACCATCGCCGTATGCCGCAGCGGTGTCCAGGAAATTGATCGGACTGCGGAACGCTTCGGTCAGGGTTGCAATCGCCTGATCTTCGGCAACACTGTAGGCAAAGGTTTCGGGCATATTTCCGAGTGGTGCGCACCCGATGCAGATCGGCGTTACCTGGAAACCAGTTTGACCGAGCGGGCGGAGCGGCAGGGAGTGTGATGCGTGTGTCATTGCAGAGAACCTGTGGCTGATGAAGGCGAAACCTGCCGACGATTATCGCAAGGGATCGGGCAGGTGTCAAACGGACGGGATGTTGAGCGTTGAACGTTGCAGGGTGCGAATGTTCTGGTAGAGACGATGCAATGCAACGTCGCCACGCCGAACGGTAAAGACGTTGCACTGCACCGTCGCCACACCGCAGCGCAACATCTTCTCACAGGCGTTCATTGTTGGAGCATTCCCCAAAGAAACGCCAGACCAACCAGTATCATCAACACGATCCAGACAGTGCCGAGCGCGATGCCCGACCACGCCAGCAGTTTTCCCTTCTCAGCGCCCTCTTTCCGCCTGATCTCCCTGAGCGCAAGGATGCCTGTCACCACTGCTGCAATCATACAGAAATTGCGCAGCGGTATAATCACCCGGTCAATCAGCGTTATGATCAGATCATGTGCAGTCAATCCGAAGCGGAGCAACCCAAACATCCCGGCCATGCTAAGAAGGGACAGAAATCCGCTCACAAAACTGACAATTGCCAGCCGGTTGGTGGGGGTAGGAGTGTTCATGACAGTTGTCTTTCGCCTTCAAATGGGCAACGGGCAACAGTCAAACGTTCGCCGCCCAACTTCAAATGGGCGCCCTGCAACGTTCACCCTGCAACGTTCAACCACTCCACTACCCCTGCGCTTCTCCCGCGAGCGCCACGAGTTCGCGCGCTGACGGCGCCGCTTCCTGGCGGAAACGTGCTGCGCTGATCCGCGGCAGCAGCATCAGTGATATGACCATGGCGACCGCCTGCAACGAGAAGACCACCACGTATCCGAGCATGCGACTGTCGAGCAGGTTGGTCAATGCGTCACGGGTGACGCCGCTCAGCACCGTACCCAGCAACCGCGCCATTGAGTTGGCGACTCCCCATGCTCCCACGAATGCGCCAATCTGACCGGGGATCGTCATGTCGAGCATCAGTGACAGGTTGGCAGCCGTCGAAACGCCGCTGCCAAACCCAAACATGATCAGGCTGGGAATGAAGATTGCCGGTATGTTCAGAAAGCCGCTGGCAGCAATCAATGCCAGTCCAAGCGCCACCAGCGACCCGCCGATGGCGGCTGCGAATGGTTTCCCTCGCCGCCGCGCTATTGGACTTGTGACCAGCAATCCGATCAGCAATGCCATGCCCCAGATCGACGTGTAGCGCGTCGTTACCTCAACCGGTGCGCCGAATACGTCGGCAGCGAATGGTTCGAGCAGCACGTCCTGCCCCAGAATGGCAATCAGCAGCAGCACCAGATAGACGAAGAACAGGCGCGCCTGCGGCGTTCCGGCGACAGTTGCGATCATCTGGGCAAAACTGCGTCGCTCGGGGGTGCGCGGCGCTCTGTCGCGCTCCTCCAGTCGCCACAGGGCAGCGATGCCGATCAGCAGCGCCACGCCACACACAACGTAAAACGCCGTAAACAGCGCATCCGGCGTATAGTCGCGCAGCATGCGCGAGAGGCTGACGCCTGCAATAATGACCCCGACAATCAGCATGAACCACATCACGCCAACGGTGCGCGCACGATATTCTTCGCCTGAGAGTTCCGTCGCCAGCGCCAGGTACGAGACCGTCGCAAAGTTGAACCCCATGCCCCACGCACCGAATGCCAGGATGCCGAGCGGCAGCCCCAACCAGAAGTTTTCCGCCATGGCAAATGCCGCAGTTGGCGACAGCGCCGACCCGCCAGCGCACAGAAGCAGCCCGATGATGGTGTACGGCGTGCGGCGGAGTCCAAGCAATGGATGTCGATCAGAGAATGAGCCGATCCAAATCTGGATGGGCGAGAAAGCATACGGGAGTGCGATCAGCAATGCCACCAGCGATGCTGGCAGGCGCAGTTCACTGATCATAATCCGGTTCAGTGTGCTTTCGATGGGAACCGCAGTCAGTGCGACCGCAACATTGATCAGCCCCAGGCGAAAGATGGTTGTCCAGCGCATAGCATGTCCTGAAAAACATCAAAGCAAGGTTGATTGCAGTCCAGCAATCAAGTTGTTACCACCTTGATCATGGCGACTGTATCTTCTGCATGCTATTATACCTGTGAACAAGAGAACATAAACGACGGCAATCGCGCCGTCTTCTCGTTAACGGGCTGGAGCGATATTCCTCGCGCTCCCGACACAGGAAACAGGTGATCGTCATGGAACCTCACGACCCGCAGAGCAGTGAAACGAACGAAGCCCCTGTTTACCTCTCAATCATCGGTCTCGCAGCGTTGCTGTGTTTCGCCTTCATGCTCACCGGTAGTTTCTGGTTGACAACCGTTGTGCTGGTACTGGGATGCCTGCATCTGGCGCAGTATTTTCCCGCAGCCGATGAGATCGTGCAGAATGACATTGCGCTCCGCTGGTTGCGCCGCCTGACCCCCCTGATTATCTTTGGCATCTTTGCGTTCCAGGTGATGGTGCAGCGATCAACGTAGGATCGCTGGCGCAGGTGGATCGATTCAGTTTTCACGTGCGCCGGGCGCTGGATGATCCGCTCTGCTGACCGTCCCTGGAAATACAGGCGTCACACCTTCGTCGCCGCGCAGGCGCTGCAAGCCCTGACGCCTGTGCGACTATCGGATGGTCAGGTGGTCTGCCGATCCTTTCCTGGAACCATCCCCGCCTCGCGTTCCAGCGCCAGTTGCATCTTGCGCACCCGATCCGCCAGTTTTTCAGAACTGAGACTTTCCCGCAACCGGTCGACGAGCAGCGGAAATGCGAACGGCGTCGGACGGGGAACATCGACGACGATGATCCGTCCTGCAGCAATGCGCCTCAGCGCCATCGCCAGGCGACTGTGCTCTAACTGGCGTTCCAGCACTTCGCGTCGCGCCTGTTCCAGCAGTCGGTTCTCTGGATCATACTGCGCGAACACATCATACATCAGGCTGCTTGATGCCTGAATTTGCCGTGCGCTCTTCTCGCCGGGGTATCCTTCGTACACCAGTCCGGCAATCCTCGCAATCTCGCGGAACTGGCGCTTTGCCATTTCGGTTGCGTTCATGCTGGCGATGATGTCGTCCGCCAGATGATCGATGCCGAAGAGTGGCATGTGCGCACCGCTTATCTCCCATCGCCGTGCGCTGTGGGTGGTGTCGAGCATGATACCAGGCGCTTCTGACAGCGGCGCCGGTTCCGGCGCGAGCAACTCGAAGCCGTAATCGTTCATCGCCAGGGTGAACGTGATGGGACGCAGGCGACTGAGACGATATGCGATCAGCGCAGCCATGCCTTCATGCACCAGGCGCCCCTCGAACGGGTAGACAAAGAGATGATGCCCCTCGCGGGTCTGCGTCCGCTCGATCAGCAGTTCGTCGGCGGCTGGAAGCAGCGACCACTGCGCCTGCACGTCCAGCAGCGGTCGCACCGCCTCCATCTCGGCATCACGAAAGACGCCGCTGCGCGCCGCTTCGATCCGCGCACGGATCGCGTGAGACAGTTCCGTCGAGAGCGGCATACGTCCCCCCATCCAGCGCGGCGTGACCCCATCACGCCGTTCCGTCTTGCGCACGAATACGGTCATATCGCGCAACTGCACGAACTCCAGCGCCTTGCCGCCGAAGAAAAAGATGTCTCCCGGCTTCAAGCGAGCTGCAAATGACTCTTCGACCACGCCGAGCGTTCCACCCCGAACATACTGCACCTTGAGCGCCGAATCGCTCACGATTGTGCCAATGCTGACCCGATGCCGTCGCGCGACGGCGTCATTGGTGACAACATAGCGCCCATCGCGTTCGATGACACGATGAAATTCTGGATAGGCGCGCAGTGATGCGCCGCCCTGCACCACAAAATCGAGCGCCCACTGCCATTCGGCGTCGCTCAGGTTGCGGAAGGCGCGGGTAGTGCGCACTTCGGCAAGCAGTTCACTGCCGACAAAACCACCGCCCAACGCACAGGTCACCAGGTGTTGCACGAGCACATCGAGCGGCGCTTCGAGTGGATGGCGAGTTTCGATCCAATCGTGTGCGATGGCATCGCGCGCTGCTGCGATTTCGATCAGTTCCAGCGCACTGGCGGGAGCGAACGTGACGATGCTGACAGCGCCAGGTCGATGACCGCTCCGCCCGGCGCGTTGCATCAGACGTGCAATTCCCTTGGGACTGCCAATCTGAATGACCTGATCGACGGGTGAGAAATCGACGCCGAGATCGAGCGTAGAGGTGCATACCACACAGCGCAGGCGCCGGGCGCGCAGCGCCGCTTCGACCCACTCACGCACCTCGCGGTCCAGAGAGCCGTGGTGGAGCGCCAGCGTACCAGCCCAATCCGGGCGCGCATCCAGCAATGCCTGGTACCAGATCTCCGCCTGTGCGCGCGTGTTGGTAAAGACCAGCGTTGTCGCGCTCTGCTCAATCTTCGCCACGACCTGCGGCAGCAATTGCAAGCCCAGGTGTCCCGCCCACGGGAAGCGTTCGATAGTCTCAGGCAGCAAGGTCTCGATCACAATCGGCTTGGGGATCAGACCGCGCACGATCCTGCCGCGCGACGGTTGTTCGGTCGCCGCAGGAAGAAGCGCATCCAGCGCCTGGTCCAGGTTGCCCATTGTCGCCGAAAGTCCCCAGATGCGCACGGAAGGACGCAATCCACGGAGTCGCGCCAGCGCCAGTTCGACCTGAACGCCGCGTTTGGTCGAGAGGAGTTCGTGCCATTCATCAACGACGATCATCCGCAGGTCGGCGAACAGATCGCGCCACTCGGGTTGGGTGAGCAGCAGCGAGAGACTTTCGGGAGTTGTCACCAGCGCAGTCGGCAGGCGCCGACGCTGACGGGCGCGCGTGGCGGCGGGGGTGTCGCCGGTGCGCGCTTCGACCTGCCAGGGAACGCCGAGGTCATCGAGCGGCGCACGGAGCGCCTCGACCGTATCGGCAGCCAGCGCGCGCAGCGGCGTGATCCACAGAACCTGCAGCGACGGCGCGGCGCGGTCAGACGGTGTGGATGCCAGCCACTCTGCGATCGGACCCATCCAGGCAGCGTATGTTTTGCCTGCGCCGGTGGTGGCGTGGATCAGGCCACTTTCGCCTGCCAGATACGCCTGCCAGACCTCACGCTGGAAGGGAAATGGTTCCCACCCCCGACGCGCAAACCATTGTTCGATGGTCATCAATGCACGGTTCATGATTTCGCCAGCATGCCCTTGCCCAGGGGGATCGTCGCACACGTCGCAACGGTATGGCAACCCTTCAGTTTGATGCAGCAAGATGGTATCATATTCCCGATGATGCGCCAGATGACCGACATCACTATTCGCTCCGCAGCAACGTCCGACGAACTGGACGCTTTTTTCCTGCTTGCGGCGCAAACATTCGCACCAGACTCATATCCCCCGGTTGCCGCATCACGCTGGCGGCAGCGTGTCGAGGGAACGCCTGGTTATGTACCCGGACAGGTGCGTTGTGCGTTGGTTGGAACGACGCTGATCGGCGGCTATATTCTGTACGAACGGATGATGCGTCTTGGATCGGTCGTGGTTCCGACCGGTTGTTTCGCCAGTCTGGTTGTTCATCCCGACTGGCGCGGTCACGGGATTGCCACAGCGTTGATGCACGATGTCACGATGCGCGCACATGAGCGACATCTTGGGTTGATTCTGCTTGATGGCATTGCTGGCTTCTATAGTCGATTCGGGTATGTTGATGTTTTTGACACCACTCGCCATACAGTCAGTCGGGCGAGTCTTGCGGCTTGGTCCCGCAGTCCGTATCAGGTGCGCCCGGCAACGCTGGACGATGCACCGGTTCTGTTGGAGTTGTACGAGCGCCACTACGCCGGGTACAGTGGGAGTTTTGTGCGCAGCCTTGCCTGGCAACGACACGATCTCGCATGGCGTCTGGCAGACCATCCGCCGCTGCTTGCCTGTGATGAAACCGGTCAGGTGCGCGGGTATCTGTTGCTGCCGTTGTATGCACCCAGACACCATGCTGTCGAAGCAGCCGCCGATGACTGGAACGCGGCGCTTGCCCTGCTCCAGTATCACGCCAGCGCCGTGGCGGATGCAACGGATATCGACTGGTCCCTGCCCCCTGACTCGCCCACGTTCTACGCCCTTGCCGACCGTCTGAACCTCACCAGTCGCACCTATCGTCATCCAGACGAGGGGTGGATGGCGCTTCCGGCGCACCTGCCGACCCTGTTTGCCGCTCTTGCGCCATTGTTTGAGGAGCGATGGCGGGTGGTTGGAGGTGAAGCATTTCGGCTTCAGATCGGCGATGCGGCGCTGATGCTGGCAGTGGGGCAGGGATCAGGCGCACCGGAGCGACTGACGGTTGTGCTGACGCCGCAGGGATTCGTGCAACTGCTGTTCGGTTTTCGACCCGCCCACTGGATCGCCCATCAACCGGGGGTCTCCATCCCTGCTGCGATCCTGCCAACACTCGATGCGCTCTTTCCGACGGGGCATGCCTGGATCGCCGGATCCGACGCATTCTAGCGAGACATACGTGTTCACATTTCTCCTGGGAGCGAGGGCATCTTGCCCTCGTAGGCGCGACGAGGGCGGGACGCCCTCGCTCCCAGGCGCGTGTGTTATCCCATGGGTGAACAGTTCCACATGCCCCTATTCAGCTTACACCGGCAGTTTCTTGAACGCTTCGGCAGCGGCAAAACCGTGATCTTTGCCAGCCTCCGCCATCCGCTGGCGCACCCGCTCTTCCCAACCCTGCACCTCGTCCAGTTGCGTGTGATGCTCACGCAGCGCCGCAATCTTCAGGTCTACATAATCTGAGACATCTTCGAAGTGATCCGGCTGTTCCGCTCCCCACAGATAGAGCGCCTCCGGTCGCCAGACCCCGATTCCAATCTGACCTAACCCCGGCAGAAACAGATGGTCGCGCGCGCTGACCACCGCCTCGATCACGGCGAAACCGACGGCGCGATGGTCGGGGTGGAGCATATAATGCTTCCATGGATCGTGGGTAAAGATGGCGTGCGGTTTGAAATGGCGGATGTAGAGCGCAAATTCCGCACGCAGCGCAGGCGAGGGTTCAAGTTCGCCGTCATTGTTGCGCAGAAAGATGACACGGCGCACTCCGAGCACTTCGGCGGCGGCTCGTTGCTCCTGTTCACGAATTTCGGACAGGCGAAACGACGACATGGATGGGTCATGGCTGCCCTTGTTGCCGTTGGTGGCAATGATGAAGGTGATGTCCCATCCCTGATCGGCAAGTTTGGCGATGGTTCCGCCAGCGCCGAACTCATTGTCGTCGGGATGGGCGCCGATCACAAGCGCGCGTTTTGGTTCGTCGGTCATGGTGGGTTCTCTTCAGCAACAGGTGTCGAATTGCCGTATATTATACCAATCGCCTGGAGTGAAGATGACGGCTGTCAATGTGCAGCGGATGGGTGTGCGACTCGACGAAGACACCCGCACCTCAACCGTTCTGACAGGAGCTCCTGACGCCGGCGATCGCCTTATGAAAACCGGGCAAACGAGGCATCCAGTGAACCGGCATCCACGTTTGAAGACGGTGACCCGTGCGCTCATCGCTCTCGGTCGCGGGATTGCGACAGTGCTGACGAGCGCTCTCCTGCTGCTGGGGCTGACGGCAGCAATGGTTGTCGTGCAGAGCGGACGTGATGAAGCGCGCCCGGCTGGCGCTGCGGTCGTGCCAGGCGAGGCGGTTGACGGCGCGCTCACATCTGAACAAAAAGCGCAGTGTGATCATGCCGCCAATCTCTACCGTCGTGGGATGGTCAGTCGCATTATTCTGACCGGCGTCACGGTCGCGCCGCGTGCGCGCCAGTATCTGATCGATCAAGGGGCGCCGCCGCAGGTGTTGCTCATCGAAGAAGAGAGCGCGTCGCTGGTCGAGGGCTTGCGCGCTGCGGCGAATATGGCGCGTGCGCAAGGGATCTCATCGGTTGTCATCGTCGTCGATCCTCCAGCGATGCTCACCGCCCTCAAGGTCGCGCGCGACGAAGGATTGACTGCGTATGGATCACCGGCTGGCGATGCTTCACGCGCTGATGACCCCAATGCCGTGGTGGGCGAGACCTGGCGCTATTTGAGGTACGTATTTGCAGGAAGGTAAGCGGGTGCTGGAGATCTGTCCGGGTTGCGGCGTCGCATCGCCGCAGATCGAGGGACTATCTCGTCGATAGACACCCCAATCGTTGATCAGCTTGATTGCCATAGGAGAATGCGAACGATGAAACGCTCGTTCGTTGTGTTCTTGCTGGTCAACCTGATGTTGAGATTAGAGCCTATCGGAACAACTGGAACCTTTTCGCCTACGGCGTGATCGCCGTGCGCGCCGCCGGATTCTTCGGATAGGCTCTAAGACGTGGAAGTCCGACGGGCTTGTCTACGGGCGAGCGGGATGCGCTCCCTCACGCCCGCGCAGGCGGGCTTCCCGCCTGCCAGCCGCGACTTCAGTCGCCAGGCGGCGAGCGGAACCACCCTGTCGCACAAGGTTCGTCGTTCCGCCACGCGAAACCGTCATGCGACCTGGTGTGCTAAGCGCCTATCCGAACAACTGGAACCTTTTCGCCTGTGGCGTGATCGCCGTGCGTGCCGCCGGGTTCTTCGGATAGGCTCTTATGCCACTTTGAGGAGCGCTTCCCGGACCTCTTTTGGTAAATCAACCAGCACAAAATAGGCCGCTGGGTACAGGTAATCCTCGCCCGATTCATCAATAATCCGGAGATACTGATGCTGGGCAGCATCGGCATCCGGCAGGACTTGATAGATTTTCCGCACTTCCAAGGCGGCGGGATAGTCCGTATTCGCGATGCAGATCGCAAAGCGCGGCTCAGTTGCAGTTAGCGGTATCATAGGCTAGTCCAGGAATCGCTCAATCTTGTACTCCTTCGGTCCAATTCCAGCAGCTTCGTACCAGTGGAGTTCAGCCGTGCGCGTTGTTCCATCGGCAAGCAGCACTGTGGCGACCCCTTTGCGCTTCCGCCACCGTCCACGTCCATACTGTTTCCGCAAACGCGCGACCTCGCGAATGCCACGATTGAGCGCAATCGTCTCGACCTCAGTGATGTCGCTGAGAATAGTAAAGCGCATATGCCCGCAACGTTCCAGCGCATCATCGGGCGGGAGATTGGCCCAGTGTCACGACATTCATTGTACCACTTCTGCGGCAGAGGAAGTGAATAAGCGTTGGGCTGCGGGACGAGGGTTGACCGTGGTCAGGAACTGGACATCAAATGGAGACGAGCGATGATGGTGCTGCCCAACGATCTGCGGCTGAGCCGCGCTACCAAAGGCGGACGTCGGCTGGAGCGAGTGGTTGGGCAAACCTATGCCGTCAAAGTCAAGCGCCGCCCTCATGACTCGGATTGCAGTCTCGCGGTCGTAGCGCCCCATCTCCATGCTTGATGAATAGAGCGACGCCAGGATGTATTCTCGCATATTGCCTTGCTGACAGGGCCACAAGCATACGTTGTGGGATCACCTTCATAAACGAGATCGCCATCCAGGTTTGTACACGTTCCCACGCGAGCTCTGGGTGCTGAAAGCCGTCTCTGCCAGGACAAGTCTGGCTACTCGCTCGGGGCGAGAAGCGGCCAATTGCTGTGCAACCATCCCGCCAAGGGAGTGCCCGCACACATGGGTTCGTTCGACCTTCAAGAAATCAAGCAGGTCAATGATCGCGTTGGCAAGACACGCTGTAGTGTACGGTCCGATGGCTTCGGGTGAGTCGCCGTGCGCTGGGAGATCGGGGGCAACTACCTGATAGGTCTTGCTGAATTCGGCGATCTGAATCACGCCACATTCTCCTGCTGACAAGGGCGCCGTGTATCAGCAGGAGCGGGTGTCCTGTTCCGGCCGTCTCGTAGGATAACAAGGCATTCCTCGTCCTGTTTGGATACAGCCGCCCAACGCTATGCTTCACATGCTGCGACAGCCCAGGCGAGTCAGATGCACGCGATGCTGGGCGGCGGGGCTTGCCATCTCTCGCTTACAGCGAATGCTCAGTAGGGTTTGATGGCCTGGCAAGTATATCGAGATGCATAGCATCTCTGCTGTCAAACTGCAGGTTTAGATTGCGCCAATGGGTCATAATCTCAGATGGATCGATAAAGTCGATTACCTTGCCGGTCGGTTCCACCACCGAAAGGCTATACCCCATGCTAACAAGTGCTTCCAGGTAGTCTTGAGGTTCCTGCCTGGAATACTCCCTTATAGCTTTGGGATGAAACTCAGAGACGATAATCGGCCTATATCTGGCGATCGTTCGTCTCATACCCTGAAGCGCTACAGGTTCATGGCCTTCAATATCCATTTTGATAACGTCCAGTCTGCTCTCATCACGCACTAATTCATCGATCGCAATGCCTTGTACATATGTAAAACCAGCATCCTTGAAGATGGAATGGACATATGCGTAAGGGCCATATCCGCTCATTTGAAGTATCCTTGACCTGTCAGTCGCTGCATATGGGTAGATGACCATGTTATCAAACTGGTTCTCGATCATGCTTCGGTAAAGGAGTTGAAGATTGTTTTGATTGGGCTCAACTCCAATCACTTTGCCTTTTTTTAGAATCGAAGCCGCGATCAAAGAAAACCAGCCAACGTTGCATCCAATATCTAAGAATACATGCTCAGGCTTTAGTAAGCTTTGGAGAAGGTCTGTAATGTGTGGTTCGTAAACTTTACTTTGGGAGATTGACTCTGCATAGGCGCCATCATTCATATCAACGAACAACACAAACCTTTCAGTTTCCACTCGCTCTATGGCTGCTAGTCTATTTTTACTTTGATACTCTGGTGAACCTAAGAACATCCTGAGAAGCTGATGTCTGGTCATCCCGGAAGCGACCTGACGTGACCAATTATGCCATCCTTCGGCATCCGGCATTCGGCCCAGAATAAGTCGATAACAAAAATAGACATCACTCATATCTGCTTTCTCGCTTTGGGATTGAAACAAAATACTGATAGCAATCTTGAGACGCTGGAAGGTATCGCCGAAGTTAAGTGGTGATTTCATACTTTGCCCCATGACATGTGAGCAGGTTAACTATGACTCCGCAGACCCCGTCTTCGCAACCTGCAGGCGTATCTTTCTACATATGGATTATCAGCTCAGTTCGACTTATTTCGATATACTCGTTTGTCTCTAATGCTTGTTCAATGTCAGCGATGGATCGAGTAAATAAAAATGAGGTCATCATTTGAGTGGAAGATGGGCATCAACGAGGAAATTCATGCAGCTATCGCCTGAATACGCTTAATCTGGCTGAGAGCGTGATCACAAACTAACACCTCGGATAAAGCCTATTCAGGAGCATTGCAATAGAACCGAGATAAAGAAAGGCTTCGCTTGATTCTGGGTTGCGGTTGTTGCGGCGAATAATTATTCGCCGCAACAACCGATTGCGTCCCGCCCACGCAATCGAGCGTTCTACCACCCATCGCTTCGGGATGACCGCACATCCCTTTTGTCCAGGCGGTTTTTCGATGACATTCAGGCGTATCGTCGTGTTCTGTTGCATCCATTCATTTAACCCTTGTTTGTAGCCTTCATCCACCCGAATTTCTTGCATCCGAGGAAACGATTGATGATGCGCGGCCAAAAGCCACTCCGCGCCTTCGGTATCAGAAATGTCTGCCGGATGGACGAGCACGCGCAGCAAGAACCCATTTGTATCAACCCAGCATTGCCGTTTGCGCCCGTTGACCTTTTTTTCCCCCATCGTAGCCGCGTTCTCCGCCTGCTTCGGTCGTTTTGACGGATTGGGAGTCCAGGACGCTGATGGACGGCTCCGGGTCGCGATTCAACGCTTGTCGCGCCAGTTTGCGCAAGGTATCATTGATTTTGATGAATGTTCCATCACGATTCCATTTGTCGAAATAGTACCGAACAGAGCTCATTGGCGGAACATCTTTTGGACGCATGCGCCATTGGCAGCCCGTGCGATGTTTGTACAGCAGGGCGTTGACAATCGCGCGGCGATCGATTTCGGTCGGGCGGCCGCCGTTGGGCGACGGGGTGGCGACGAGTGGCGCGATAGCAGCCCATTGCTCATCGGTCAGATCGGTCGCATAATTCGTTGGATAGGATCGAAGTGCACGTCGTGGCATACCAGATTGCTCCTTATCAGAACGGCATGGTCACTATCATGATACCACAAATCCGGTTTTCTGATCGCCCTCTGAGACGCATTGCGTACGCGAGTACTGTCGGCAAGTGCGCCATCCGCATCTCCTTCAAGCATACGGCTATAGGCTCGTCACGCATAGTATACACTATCATCGTGCGTGGGATTGCGCCAGGGCAGGTGTTGCGGGTCCGGCAGCGCACGTTGCACGGTATGGTGCGGGTGCGATTCTTCTGGTTGACACCGCCAGTATTCAATGGCATGCGCACTATCGTCGATATTGCACGTCAGGCTACCCGGTTCCCGGTTCTCAGTTCCTGGTTCTCAGTTCTCGGTTCTCAGTTCCTGGTTCTCAGTTCCTGGTTCTCAGTTCCTGGTTCTCGGTTCCTGGTTCTCGGTTCCTGGTTCTCAGTTCTCACTCTCCAACAACCGCAATTGCTGCGCCTTCAACACTGCCTGTGTTCGGTCGCGCACATCGAGTTTTGCCAGGATGTTCGAGATATGCGTCTTGACCGTCCCCTCGGTGATCACCAGTGCAGCGGCGATCTCTTTGTTCGACATGCCGCGGGCAAGCGCTTTGAGCACGTCCAGTTCACGTTCGGTCAGGGCAGCGGGCAGCTTCAGTGGGCTTCGCTCCGGCGCCGGCGGCGAACCGGCTGCCAGGCGTGAGAACTCAGCCACGACTTTGCGCGCGATACTCGGCTGGATCAGCGCTTCGCCGCGCGCAACCGTTCGCACCGCTTCCGCCATTTCTTCGCTGCTGATGTCTTTCAGCAGATACCCGCGCGCCCCTGCCTTCAACCCCTCGAAAATATACTCGTCGTCATCGAAGGTCGTCAGAATGATCACGCCGACGTCAGGGAAACGGCGGTGCAACTCGCGTGTCGCCGTCACTCCGTCCATTTCCGGCATGCGCACATCCATCAGCACCACATCGGGACGCAGGCGCTCGACCGCCTCAATCGCGGCGCGTCCGTCGCCGACCGCGCCGACGACTTCCAGGTCTGGTTCGAGTTCCAGCAGCATGGCGATCCCCTGACGGATCAGGGTCTGATCATCGACCAGTAACACCCGGATCATACCCCACCTCATTTCTGGCATCTGCGGGTGCGACGATGTCGAGGAGAAAACCGCCGTCGGGATGCGGACCGGCGTGCAGTGAACCACCCAGCCGCTCGATCCGTTCGCGCAACCCGGTCAACCCGAAGCCGCCGCTCTGTCCGACGCCATTTACCGGTTGACCATTGTCGCGGATCGCCAGATGCACCGTTTCCGGCAGGCAGGTCAGGTTGACGACGATCCGTGTGGCGTTGCTGTGTTTGCGCGCATTGGTCAGCCCTTCCTGCACCGCGCGATACAGGGTCATTGCCAGCGTCTGCGGCAACACTGGCAGATCACCCGACTGTTCGAAGTGGATATCGAGCGCAGTCGAGGTTCTGAACTCGTTGATGAGATGTTCAATCGCCGCATCGAGCGATTGACCGTCGAGAGGCGATGGTTGCATCGCAGCGACACTGCGGCGCACCTCTTCGAGCGCCGTCTGCGCCACTTCGCGGCAGGTGGCGATGACAGCCGCCGCGCGCTGCGGGTCGCGTTGCAACAGCCGCGCCGCCGCCTGCAACTGCACATTCAGAATCGTGAGATAGTGACCGAGTCCGTCGTGAATATCGCGCGCCAGGCGCACCCGTTCTTCGATTGCCGCCATCTTCAGTTCGCGTTCGCGCGCGGCGCGCAGTTCAGCGTGACTCGCCTGCAACTGCGCGAGCAGTTCCTCCGCGCGCGCGCGTTGCGCCTCGGCATGCTCCGTCTGCTGTTCGTACCGCTGCGAGAGTTGAATGAACATCATAACAAACACAATGCCAAACCCAAGACTCGCAGCGATTTGCAGCGCCGCCTCCAGGCTCACCTGGAATGCAATAATGGCGCTTACACCGATCATCATGGCAACGGCATAGATGAGCGCCGCTGCCAGCGGCAGCGCCCATGTCGCCTGTCCGACCAGCAGGAAAAGGAGCATCACAATCACGGAACTGGCAGGTCCGCTGCTCATCCCGAACGCAACGAGATAGAGCGGACTGGCGACGGTCAGATAGAGCGCCACGCGCCACAGCGACTCCGGGCGCGAACGGGTATTGGTGAACGGCGGGATCAGGTTCAGCGCCAGCAGCAGGCTCAACGCTCCAACGACGATGCCGCGTCGCCACAACAGCGTTTCCGGTTGTGCGGTCACGGCGGCGATCAGGGCGCCCACGATCATCACCAGGGCGATGATCGTCACACGTCCGGGGAGGATCTCCTGCCGCCATGCACGCGTGACGCGGGTGACCATGCTGCGGATGCCAGACCGGTGCGTTTCGTTGGAAGTATGCAGAGACATTGCGTTTGTATGGTTCACCTGTCATTCATCATCCATCATATGCCAGCGCATCGCGCACCGTCAAGCCGCTCGCTGCGTGCGCCGGCAAGAGGCTTGCGACCATTCCAATCGCGACCGACGCGACCATCCAGAGCGCGGCGCTATCGAGGGCAAAGTGATAATTCAACGGTATGTTCAGAAATGCCAGCCCTACCGCATTGCTGAGCAGGCAACCGAGCGGCATAGCAAGCAGCGTGCCGATCATAGCGCTTGCCACACTGATCGCCACCCCCTCGCTGATGACGATACGGTGCAGCGCCGTATTCGATGCCCCAATTGCGCGCATAACTCCGATCTCACGGGTGCGTTCGATAATGTTCAGGCTCAACGTGCCTGCAAGTCCCAATCCGCCGACGGTTGCCAGCAGGATTGCCATGGTGAGCAGGAACGAAATGATGATATTGACCAGGGTTGCCGCCTGTTCGCGTTCTTCAGTGCGTGTTTGTGCAACTGCAACGCTGACTCCTGCCTGTTCCAGCGCGTCGCGCAGTGTCGTTGCAACGCATTGCTGCGTGGCTGGATCGGAAGCGACGGTAACCACCCGGATCTCGCGTGTCTGACCGACTGTGCTGGTGATCTGCGCCAGATATGGTTGACCGGTGTACATGATTGGAATGCCGGGCAGACTGCGCACGACGCCGACGATCTGCCACTCTGTGGTGCGGTTGCCGATTTTCAGCGCCACGTTTTGTCCGACGCGCAGATCTGGTTCAAAGCGCAGTACGTCGAGGTTGATGATCAGGGCGTGATCCTCGCCGGGGATCAACCAGCGCCCTTCGACAACTTCTGGTGTAAACAGCAGGCTATCGGCTGGCGGCGCTGCAATAATGATTGCCGGTCCTTCACTGCCATCAGGGCGTAAACGATATGCCAGATCGCTGCCCCAACTCTCTACCGCTGCGACGCCGGGCGTCTGTTGCGCAATGCGTTCGACCTGTGCAACCCGATGAGGACGAACGAGCGTCACCTGAATGTCGTGCTGTGATGCTGCCAGGATGACTTCAAGGGTCTCGAAGAGTGAGCGCCGCACACTCAGCACCGAAATGACAATCGCCGTCGCCAGCATGAGGGTTGTGATCGTGAGCGCAAGCCGTGCACGTCGTCGGAGTGAATTGCGCAGTGCAAGGATAATCGGTGAGGGGAGAAGCGCCATGAAGCGGGAAGCTCCAGGTGGCGCAGATGGCTTGCTCTCGTTTGATGAAGCACGGTCTCCCCTGCGACGTCGTTCCGCGCTCCACCCGGCAATCGCCTCACGGACGGTCAACCGTGCTGCGTGGATCACCGGCGCCAGCGCCGCCAGCACCGGCGTCAGCAGCGCCATTCCAATCTGCAGACCGATAACAGCGGCAGGTGTCGTGAAGGTTCCCGTCTTGAAATTGAGGAAGTAGGCGAGGAAATCGACGAATGCCTTCGTTACGGCGCGCGATGCCGGTAGCGCCAGTGGCAACGCCAGCACACCAAAAACCAGCGCATACATGGCGTAGATGACGACGATCTGCCTGGGACGTGCGCCAATCGCTTTCATAACACCAATCTGGCGGGTTTGCTGGATCAGCAGTGCGGCAATCGTATTGGTCACGAGCAATACGCTGAGAAACAATGCCAGGACGCCCAGTGATCCGAGCACGACGGTGATCGCCTGGAAATAGTTCTGAAGCGGCAGTTCTCCCGGTCGTGCTACATCGACACGCGCAACCCGCACGCCAGCGCGTTCCATATGGGAGCGGACCTGGTCGGCAACCTGTCGGACCGAGGCGGCATCAGTGCGGTTGTCGGCGAGGAGATAGAGTTGATTGTAACCGGGCGCACCGCCAAGCCACTCCAGCGTCTCACGATCAACATAGCCATACGCGCGTCCGGTAAAGGTCGCCAGCATCCGGGCAAAATCGTATGCCAGCCCCGACAGGCGCACCTGGCGCAGGCGTCCATCGGCGGTCTCGACGGTGATCTCGTCACCCAGGCGCGCCTGACTCAACCCCAGGTAACCGACCAGGAGCGAGGTGCGTTCGAGGACGATGGTGCGGCGTGGCGGGGGCCAGTCGCCTGGGGGCCAGGATTTCGGATCGGGTTCGAACACCTCTTCAGGGCGCACCTTGCTGATGCGTGTTTCACCATCATCGGGCAGGACGAAGAGTTCGATCACCTGCCACGGGCGGTCAGACCTTGTGCGGAAACGCAGCAGTATGCTGCGACGCCCCTCGGCATCGGCGACTGCGGGGAGCCGGCGTACTGCGCGCACCATCTCATCATCGAAGGAATCGTCGGTATACAACGTTGCGCTTGCCGGGAGCACCGCAGCATAACTCTGTTCGAGGTCGTGCGACATAAGTGTGTACATGTGCGCGACAGTTCCGACGCCGCTCACCCCGGCAGCGATCGAGATCACAACAATGATGGTGCGCACCTTGTAGCGCCACAGGTCGCGGAAGATCTTTCGCCAGCGCGATCCGATCATGGCCTTCCTCATTTCATCTGTGCTGCCATGCCCGCCGGTAGCCACATCGTTAGCGCCGCGCGATCCGAATCCCTGCCAGTCCGCACGCCAGCATAATAACTCCATCGACCACGAATGAGATTGTCTGTTCGCCGCTGAGAGGCGCGTTGAAGAGCAATAGTGCCGTTCCAATCAGTCCGATCAGCGCCAGGATCGCTGCACTCACGACCGGCAGCGTGGCGGATGCGCTGCTATGCGCCAGGCGCATGCCACGCCAGAATGCCACTGCCGCCAGAAGTATCTTCGGCAGCGCCTGATACCAGACTGCGCCGGAGAGACTCATCACGGCGGCATTGATTGCCTCCGGATCGCCACGCGTCTGAAACCCGACGACGACTCCATATCCGACGCTGATGGCAATCGCAGCGCCCAACGGAATGATGATCATTAAGACGCTCGACCAGATTACCGCGCCCCAGGGAAAGGGTTGCTTGTGTTGCGCTATCATGGGAGTGCTCTCCTCGCCTGGTTGCATCGTCAGAAATACAGTAGCGCGCTCTGACCGATTGCAACAGCCCCGAACGACGGAATTGCAGGATGATCCTTGCCGGGTGCGTCCGCCGCACGATGTACGACATTTGGAAGAGGTTCTCCGCCCGTCTTACCTGGCAATCTTCCCCCGATCGGCGTTCAGGTCGGGTTGTTCCGGCAGTTCTTCTGGAAAGAGATCGGAAGCGGGCAGAGTTGTATCTCGCCGCAGAATGGGTTAGAATACCTGTGTTACTCATCCACACAACGGTAAAGAGGGCATCTCGTGTCCAACAAGCGTCCGCTGCTGCTGATCGATGGCAATGCGCTGGCGTACCGCGCGTTCCACGCCCTGGCGGAGGAAGGCGAACCGCGCTGAAACTCCTGCCGCCGCCGCTTTCGGCAACGCCGTTGGCAGACTGCTCAGGTCGCAGGTTTATGGAGGAGATTATGACGACGGTAGCTCAGATGACAAAAGACGAACTGCGGGAAATGATCGAAACAACAGTTGAACAAAAGTTACTGGAGTTGCTCGGAGATCCCGATGAGGGTCTACCTGTTCGAAAGGCAGTTCGCGATCGGCTCTTACGCCAGAAGCAGGCAGTGGCTGGCGGCGAACGCGGTGAGCAGTTTGAGGATGTAGTCCGGCGTCTTGGGTTGGAGTAATGGCAGAGTACCACATTCGCATCTTGGGAATCGCATCTCAAGAGCTGGAGCGATTAGACAGGTCATTGGGACATCGTGTCGTTCAGCGCATCAACTGGCTGGCTACGAACCTGGATGCGATCCGTCTTGAGGCACTAACCGGTGACCTTGCGGGACTCTACAAACTCCGCATAGGTGATTACCGCGTTATTTATGAGGTGCTCTGGGATGAAAAGATCATCGTGATCCACGCGATTGGTCATCGTCGAGAGATTTATCGAAGACGGTGAGCGCGTACAGACATTATTTATTCACCCTGAACAGTAAAGAGAGCGTCTCGTGTCCAACAACCGTCCGCTGCTGCTGCTGATCGATGGCCATGCGCTGGCGTACCGCGCGTTCCACGCCCTGGCGGAGGCTGGTTTACGCTCTTCGACCGGCGAGCCGACGTATGCGGTCTTCGGTTTTACGTCGGCGATGCTCAATGCCATCGAGGAGTATCATCCCGACTATGCAGCAGTGGCATTCGATGTCGGGAAGACCTTCCGCGACGACCTGTACGCCGAATACAAGGCGAACCGCGCTGAAACTCCTGCCGAGTTCGAGCAGCAACTCGAGCGCATTAAGCAAGTGCTGGCGGCGTTCGACATCCCGATCTATACCGCCGATGGGTATGAAGCCGACGACGTGATCGGCACGCTGGCGCGTCAGGCGACGGAGCGCGGCGTTGATGTGCTGATCCTGACCGGCGATACCGATACGCTTCAACTGGTCGATGAGCATGTGACAGTGCTGCTCAATAATCCCTATGTGCGCGGTTCCAAAAACACAACGCGCTATGGGGTCGCCGATGTGTGCGCGCGTTACAAAGGGTTGCGCCCCGATCAACTCGCCGATCTGCGTGGGTTGAAGGGCGATCCGTCCGATAATATCCCCGGCGTCAAAGGGATCGGGGAAGCGGGCGCAATTGCGTTGCTCAATCAGTTTGGCTCAATTGAGAACCTGTACGATCATCTGGACGAAGCGCCGAAACGCTACCAGAAGCACCTGGAAGGTCAGCGTGACGCGGCGTTGTTCAGCAAGAAACTGGCGACAATTGTACGTGATGCGCCGGTGACGCTCGACCTTCCTGCCGCAACTCTTGCCGACTATGATCGCAGTCGGGTGATTGCTGTCTTCCAGGAACTTGAATTCGGTGCGTCACTGGTCAGGCGCCTCCCCCCGTCGCAGACCATCGCAGCGCCGCAGGCGCTGCCGCCGGTCGAGCCGCCTGCGCCGCTTCAGGTCGATATGTTTGCCCCTGCAACACCTGGACCGGATGACGGACCGCAGCAGCTGACCCTGTTCAACGATATGCCGACGCCTGTTGCGCCGGTGGTTGAGCCGCCAGCGCACGATGCGCCTGGTGAGTATCGCGCCGCGTGCAACGATGCTGATCTGGAAGCAATTGTCACAGAACTCAAGCATGCGTCGCTATTTGCATTCGATACCGAGACGCGCGGCACCAATCCCCTGCGCGACGATCTGGTGGGCATCGCCCTGGCGACGATCCCCGGCAGTGGATGGTATGTTCCGCTGGGGCATACCACCGGCGAGGCGCAACTGCCGCGTGAGCGAGTCATTGCTGCGCTGCGTCCGTTTTTCGCCGATCCGGCGCGCTCCAGAATAGCGCACAATGCGAAGTTCGACATCGAGGTGCTGGAACGCGCTGGCATCCCGGTTGCCGGTGTGGCGTTCGACACGATGCTGGCAGCGGCGCTGCTCGACAAACGGCGCAACCTGAAAGACCTGGCGTTCTATGAACTGAACCTCGCCGCTCCGCTCGAATCGATTGAAGCGTTGATCGGGAAGGGCAAAAACCAGGTGACCTTCGCCGATGTGCCGATTGCGCGCGCCACGCCGTATGCCGCTGCCGACGCCGATATGACGCTGCGCCTGAAGCCAGCGCTTGAAGCGAAACTGCGCGCAGCCGGCAGTGTCGCAGATGTGTTCTACCGCCTGGAGATGCCGCTTGTTCCGGTGCTGGTGCGCATGGAACAGGCAGGCATTCTGCTTGATGTTCCGTATATGCGCGCTCTTGGTGAGCGCATGGGGCGGGAACTCGAACAGATTGAGCAGCAAATCTACGCAATTGCCGGGCAGACATTCAACATCAACTCCGGTGATCAGCTGAGCGAGGTGTTGTTCGGTCCCAAGATCAACCTGCCAACTACCGGTCTTGATCGCACCCGAACGGGGCGCTACTCGCTGACCGCGCAGGCGCTCGAAGAACTGCAAGCCAGCGACACCACCGGCATCATCGAGTTGATCCTGCGTCACCGTCGCCTGAGCAAACTCAAATCGACCTACGTCGATGAACTGCCGGCGCTGGTTAACCCGGAGACCGGCAGGGTTCATACCGATTACAACCAGCTTGGCGCCGCGACCGGTCGGTTGAGCAGCAACTCGCCCAACCTGCAAAATATTCCCACGCGCACCGAAGAGGGGCGCGAGGTGCGGCGCGGTTTCATCGCTGCGCCGGGTCACCTGCTGATCGCCGCCGACTATTCGCAGATCGAGTTGCGTGTGCTGGCGCATATGACCGGCGATCCGAACCTGATCCAGACCTTTATCGAGGGGCGGGACATCCACGCGGCAACTGCCGCCCGGCTGTTTGGCGTCGGCTTCAGTGCGGTGGACAAGAATCAGCGACGGATCGCAAAAACTGTGGTTTTTGGCGTCATCTATGGCATCAGCCCGTTTGGGCTGGCGCAGCGGTTGGGTATCTCGCGCGAACAGGCGCGTGGTCTGATCGATAGTCTGTTCGATCAGTTCCCGCGTATCCGCGACTATATCGACCGCACCCTCGACATCGGGCGGAGCGAAGGGTATGTGCAGTCACTCTTCGGTCGTCGCCGCCCCATGTTCGACCTGCGCGTATCCGGTCCACGCCGCCAGGCAGCCGAACGTGAAGCGATCAACCACCCGATCCAGTCCACGGCTGCGGACATTATGAAACTGGCAATGATCGCGGTCGATGCTGAACTCCAGCGTCGACAGATGCGCACCCGGATGCTGCTTCAGGTTCACGACGAACTGATCTTCGAAGCGCCGGAAGCGGAGGTGGACGATGTGGTGGCGCTGGTGCGCGAGCGGATGGAAGGCGTGTTGCACGGGATGGAACCGCCGTTCGCTGTGCCGTTGCGCGTCGAGATCGAAACAGGACCGAACTGGGAAGAATTGACCCCGGCGGGATGACGAACGTCACATCCTGACCATCATCATGTCTCATCCTCACGTCACACCAGTATGCCACAATCGCCACAGGCATATGCTACAATAGTGGAGGCGCGACGATGGGCACAAGCGTATGGAGCACCCGTTCAGGAGAACTTCCACGTATGACAGTCGTTGAACCTGTGACGCAGACGCGTCCGCGCGAACAGCGGATCATCGATGCGGAGCGTCCGACCTTCTCGATTGTGGCGCCGGTGTACAACGAAGAGGCGCTGTTGCCAGAGTTCTACCGTCGCGTCGTGGCTGCCATCGAGCCACTGGGTGAGCCATTCGAGATCATTCTGGTCAACGACGGTTCACGTGACCGGTCGCTCCAGATTATGCTGGAACTCCACGAGCGCGATCCGCGCGTCAAAGTGATCAACTTTTCACGCAACTTCGGTCACCAGATAGCTATTACCGCCGGCACTGACTACGCGCGCGGCAGAGCGGTTGCGGTGATCGACTCGGACCTGCAAGATCCGCCCGAAGTTATCGTGGACATGATCGCTCGCTGGCGCGAAGGGTACCAGCTCATCTATGGCGTGCGCTCCGAACGCGAAGGCGAAACAGCGTTCAAACTCGCAACCGCCTCGCTCTTCTACCGTCTCATCCGCAAAATTACCAGCGTCGATATTCCTGCCGATACGGGCGACTTCCGCCTGATGGATCGCAAGGTTGTCGATGCGCTCAAGTCGATGCGCGAGCATCACCGCTTTATGCGCGGCTTGTCGGTATGGGTCGGTTTCAAGCAGACGGGTGTGACCTACAAGCGCGATGCGCGGAAAGCGGGTGTCACCAAGTACCCTCTGCGCAAGATGCTGAAATTTGCAATGGATGGGATCACTGCATTTTCGTACCTGCCGTTGCAACTGGCAACCTATGTCGGGTTTGGCGTTGCTGCGCTTGGCTTGCTCGGCATTATTGCGGTGATCATTCTGCGGTTGCTCGGCAATGAACTGCTCGGTCAGGCGACAACGCTGGTGGCAGTGCTGTTCATGGGTGGCGTCCAACTGGTGTTTCTCGGCATCCTTGGCGAATATCTGGGACGCATTTACGATGAGGTGAAGCAACGCCCGTTGTACATCGTCGCTGATGCGCTCGGTTTTGATGAATGAACAGGAGAACCGCTGCTGCGGTTCTCCTCTCCTGCAACGTTGCTGCTCCACATCATGGTATGGCACGCAACCACGCCTCTGTGCCGAATTTTGTTTCGACCAGTCGTTCTGCCGCTTCCCATTCGTCTGGTGTGATCGCCGATTCGGTCAGCCCATGCTGAGCGCGGAAGGTCTCGATCATCCGCGCGATGATCGCCTCGCGCGGCAATCCGGTCTGGCGGCGGAGCGGATCGACCCGTTTGGCGGCGCTGGCGATCCCCTTGTCGCTGAGTTTCTCACGCCCGATCCGCAGGATCTCCAGCATCCTGGCGCTGTCGATATCGTATGCCATCGTCACGTGGTGCAGCACCGCGCCATTGCGCCGCGTTTGCGCCGCCCCGCCGATCTTGCCAGCTGCCGAGGTGATGTCGTTGATCGGCTGGTACCACGCCTCCACGCCGAGTGATGCCAGCGCGTCGAGCACCCACCGATCGCAGAAGGCGTATGAGTCGACCATGCTCATACCTGCCACCAGTTCGACCGGGGCGTAGATCGAATAGGTGATCGTATTGCCCGGTTCGATGAACATCGCTCCGCCGCCGGTGATGCGGCGGACAACCTGCACCTGGTAGCGTCGTGCGCTTTCGAGATCGACCTCGTTGCGCAGTGACTGGAAACGCCCGATGACCACGGCGCTTGCCGCCCATTCCCAGATACGCAGCGTCGGCTTGCGCCGCCCGGCAGCCACTTCCTCCAACAACGCCTCGTCGAGCGCCATGTGCATGACCGGATGGATCGGCGCGCTCTGGATCAACTGCCAGTCATATGCGCGCCAGGGCGATGATGATGGAATGCTCATGGTGTTCCTTCCTGAATGGCGCGGCGCACCGCTTCAGCGACGCCTTCCGGCGTAATGCCGATCAATTCGGCATGCGCCGCTGCCGTGCGTACCCGTGTGGCAATGGTTTCGACCGGCGTATTCGCCGGGAGACCTTCAAGCGCCGCAGCCATCCACTCCAACGCTTCCGCCGGTTCGAGAAAAAAGTCGCCGCTCAACACCACATCGCGCAGCGCGCCGTCGATAACATCAAGATCGACGACAATCAGTTTTCCGCCAGGGATTTTGTATTCGCCATGCATTGCGCTTCACTTTCACCCCGATCTGCGCCCTGGTTGCAGAACGCAGCCAGAAGCACAGATACGGTTGTCGACCAGATATGATCAACATACACAAAAATTCGCGGGTGCGCAAGCAAGAAATGCTGCGGCACTGGCGGTCGCACCAAGGGCAGGCGAAGATAGCGCCTGCGCCAACCCGCCATGATTGTGTGTGCTGCCTGCCTGGACTGCTCCTTATGCGCTGTCCTCCATACCGGGCAGCGCCATGTGAACCAGTCCGAATATGTTGCCCGAACCACGCGTCTGGGGCGCGGCGACGCTCGCTGTTCCCGATCTCGTCAGATGCGCAACTTTCTGATATAATTGACATATATCGTGTATCAGCCCTTAATGTGGCGCCGCTCAGAGGCGAGCGGCGCTTTCTGTGGAGATCAGGCAGTATGGCAACAACATCAGATTTGCGCACCAATATGATCATCCGCTACAATGGTCAGTTGCACCGCGTTGTTGAGTTCTACCACCATGCCCCTGGCAACTGGCGCGCGATGGTGATCATGAAACTGAAGAACCTGGAGACCGGCAAAACGATTGAAGAGCGGGTACGCGCCGGTTCCGAAATCGAGATCGTGCGTGTCGAGAAGCGCCCGATGCAGTTCCTCTACCGCGACGGCGACGTCTATCATTTTATGGACACCGAAACATTCGAGCAGATCGAGGTGCCGGAAGAAATGATCGGCGAGCCAGCGAAGTTTCTCAAAGAGAACGAAATGGCGGATATCCTGTTCTACGATGACAATAAGATTCTGGGGGTCGAACCGCCATTGTTTGTGACCTTGCAGGTCACGGAGGCCAGCGTTGCGGTGCGTGGCGATACGGCGACCAATGTGAACAAGCAGGTGACGCTCGAAACCGGCGCGGTTATTTCGGTGCCGGCATTCGTCAATCAGGGCGATTATGTGCGGGTCGACACCCGCACTGGCGAGTATATCGAACGCATCAAGTAGGGACGGGTCGCGCTCGATCGGGTGCGCCCGTGCTCACAGGAGTAGATTTTTGGAAAGCCTCTGCGTACCATCTCCCGTTTCAGGCATCAGAACGCCCAAACTCCCCCTTCTCCCCTTGAAGGGGGTTGGGGGGATGAGGGGCAAAGGCGCATGGGAATACAGAGAATCACCATTTCTCCCAAGAACTCTGCCCTTGAGAGGCGCACCGGTGTTGTTCCACAACGATGAGCAAGATCGTCACTGCTGAACAAATGCGCGCCATCGAAGAAGCGGCGGTCGCCCGTGGCGCTACATGGTCAGGATTGATGGAACAGGCTGGCGCCGGTGTGGCGCGTGTCGCCCTCGAAGTCTCCGGCGATCCTGTGGGTCGTCGCGCGCTGGTGCTGGTCGGTCCGGGCAACAACGGCGGGGATGGGTTGGTGGCAGCGCGTCTGCTGCACGATGCTGGCATGCAGGTAACGCTGTTCGTCTGGCGACGACGTGAGACTGTCGAGGACATCAACTGGCGGTTGTGTCGCGAACGCGCTATCACCGAACTGGCTGCCGCCGATGATCCGCAGGGTGCTGCGCTGCGGGCATCGCTTGCCAGGGTGGATCTGGTGATCGATGCGTTGCTGGGGTATGGCGCCAATCGCCCGGTGGAAGGCGAACTGGCGATGATTATCGCCACGCTGAATGCGGCGAGGGCAACCGATGCGCGCCGGACGAAACCATACGTTCTGGCGATCGATGTGCCTACCGGTGTTCACGCCGATAGCGGCGCCGTGCTCGGCAATGCAGTGCGCGCCGACCTGACCGTTTCGACCGGTCCTGTCAAGCGTGGGTTGTTGTTCTACCCGGCGCGCGCATACGCTGGCGTGCTGCGCAGCGTCGATATCGGGCTTTCGCCCGCCGATCTGGAGAGTGTGATGACCGACATGATCGATATAGAACTGGCGCGCTCGCTCCTTCCACCCCGTCCGCCCGACTCGCACAAGGGTACGTTCGGCAAGGTGCTGGTCGTTGCCGGATCGATAAACTACCCCGGTGCAGCGACGCTTGCGACCGCCGGAGCGGCGCGTGTCGGCGCCGGTCTGGTGACGCTTGCGGTTGGGCGGAGTCAGGTGTACAGTCCAGGGCGCCTCCCCGAAATCACGTTGCACATCCTTCCCGAAGCCGAACCGGGGGTGGTCGGCGATGCCGCTGCCGACGAGGTGCTCTCCATCCTCGAAGGGTATCAGGCGCTGCTTGTCGGTCCTGGTTTGGGGCGCGAGAAGGCGACACGTGCGTTTCTTGAGCGGTTGCTGGGATTGCAATCACCGCGTCATCGTGGACAGATCGGGTTTCGGATCGCCGCAGCTGGCAGCGAAAAACCGGTGGTCAAGCAGCGACCAGAATTGCCGTTTACTGTGATCGACGCCGATGGGTTGAATATTCTGGCAGACCTGATCCATCACCCTGAAGCGACCGATGCCGCGTCTGGCACGATCTGGAACCGTCTGCCGCGCGGCAGGTGCGTGTTGACGCCGCATCCAGGCGAGATGCGGCGTCTGCTTGGCGTCGAGGAATTGACCGGTCATCCGGTCGATGTGGCGAAGGAAGCGGCGATGCACTGGCAGCAGGTAGTCGTGCTCAAAGGCGCCACGACGGTCATTGCCGATCCGGAGGGTCGAGTGCGCGTCAACGATGGAGGAAACCCGGCGCTGGCAACCGCCGGAACCGGCGACGTGCTGGCGGGCGCCATCGCCGGGTTGCTGGCGCAGGGGCTGGCGCCGTTCGATGCAGCGACACTTGGCGTCTATCTCCACAGCGCAGCCGGTCGCCTGGTGCGCGACGAACTCGGCGATATGGGCGCACTTGCGGGTGATCTGCTCCCGCGTCTACCGCTGGCGATCCGCGCACTAAAACAGCCATGAAGGAGGGTGCAGTTATGACGACGCTAGAACGACCCGCGCGCGCCCGGCGCGTCCACTACCCGGAGAGCGACGGCAAGCCGATGGGCGAAACCGACCTGCACCGCGACCTGATGACCGACCTGATCTTTGCGCTGAAGTGGTTTCTGCGTTCGACGCAGGCGTATGTGGCGGGGAACCTGTTCATCTACTATGAGGAAGGCAATCCGCGCGCGGCAGTAGCGCCGGACGTGTTTGTGGTGTTGGGGGTGGAGCAGCGGCGGCGGCGCATCTTTCAGACGTGGCGCGAGGGGGGGCGCGCGCCGGACGTGGTGATCGAGATCACGTCGAAGAAGACGCGCAAAGACGACCGCGAGCGGAAGCCAGCGATCTATGCGGCGCTGGGGGTGCGGGAGTATTTCATCTTCGACCCGCACGGGGAGTATCTTGAGCCGCCGTTGCAGGGGTATCGCCTGGTGCAGGGGGTGTATGAACCGATAGCGACCGACCCGCTGCGGAGCGAGGTGTTGAACCTGGAGTTGCGGCAGGAGGACGGGATGCTGCGGTTGTACCATCCGCAGACCGGCGAGCGCCTGCCGACGTCCGACGAGGAAGCGCAGGCGCGACGTGCTGCGGAGGCGCGCGCAGCGCAACTGGAGGCGGAAGTGGCGCGCCTGCGCGCCGAACTCGCGCGGCTTGCCGGTGCGCAGGCGGCATTAGAATCATCGTCATCGGAGGAAGCGTAGCCGCGTGACCCGCGCCCTGAAACCGACGTGAAGGAGGGTGCAGTTATGACGACGCTGGAACGACCCGCGCGCGCCCGGCGCGTCCACTACCCGGAGAGCGACGGCAAGCCGATGGGCGAAACCGACCTGCACCGCGACCTGATAACCGACCTGATCTTTGCGCTGAAGTGGTTTCTGCGTTCGACGCAGGCGTATGTGGCGGGGAACCTGTTCATCTACTATGAGGAAGGCAATCCGCGCGCGGCAGTAGCGCCGGACGTGTTTGTGGTGTTGGGGGTGGAGCAGCGGCGGCGGCGCATCTTTCAGACGTGGCGCGAGGGGGGGCGCGCGCCGGACGTGGTGATCGAGATCACGTCGAAGAAGACGCGCAAAGACGACCGCGAGCGGAAGCCAGCGATCTATGCGGCGCTGGGGGTGCGGGAGTATTTCATCTTCGACCCGCACGGGGAGTATCTTGAGCCGCCGTTGCAGGG
Source organism: Roseiflexus sp. RS-1 (assembly GCF_000016665.1). Classification (NCBI taxonomy): domain Bacteria; kingdom Bacillati; phylum Chloroflexota; class Chloroflexia; order Chloroflexales; family Roseiflexaceae; genus Roseiflexus; species Roseiflexus sp. RS-1. The sequence goes on along the minus strand of NC_009523.1, from coordinate 4,279,749 downwards.
GTATCGCCTGGTGCGGGGGGTGTATGAACCGATAGCGACCGACCCGCTGCGGAGCGAGGTGTTGAACCTGGAGTTGCGGCAGGAGGACGGGATGCTGCGGTTGTACCATCCGCAGACCGGCGAGCGCCTGCCGACGTCCGACGAGGAAGCGCAGGCGCGCCGTGCAGCAGAGGCGGCGCGTCTGGCAGAGGAGGCGGCGCGACGAGCAGCGGAGGCGCGCGCGGCGCAACTGGAGGCGGAGGTTGCGCGTTTGCGCGCGGAACTCGCGCGGCTTGCCGGTGCGCAGGCGGCATTAGAATCATCGTCATCGGAGGAAGCGTAGCCATGCCAATCTACGAATATCTCTGCCCGCAGTGCAACGGGCGCTTCCAGAAACTGGTCTATGGGTTCCGCGATCCGGAGGGGCTGGCGTGCCCGCGTTGCGGTTCGACCGATGTGCGGCGCGCAATCTCGCGGGTGGCAGTGCTCAAATCGGAGGAGTCGCGCATCGAGGCGCTTGCCGATCCCTCAATGCTCGCCGGTCTTGATGAGAACGATCCGCGCTCCATCGCGCGCTGGGCGAAGAAACTGGGGAAGGAACTCGGCGAAGAAGCGGGCGACGATTGGGACGAGATGGTGGACGAGATGCTGGAAGAGGAGTTGCGGCGCGGTGCTGGCAAACAGGAAGGCGAAGATGGTGAGGGCGATGAGACGGAAACTGACGCTTCTACGTCTGCAAAACCCAAACCCGCCGACGATCTCGGATGGGCGTAAGCGGTATGCGGTTTCGTTCCCATCTGCTGGCAGCAGCGGCAGTCGGACTGGCGCTCTACCCACGTGCGCCATGGCGCGCTGCGCTCACAATCCTGAGCGGCGTGGCGCTCGACACCGATCATTTTCTGCTCTACGCGCTCCGCAGCGGCGACTGGAACCCGGTCGGCGCATTGCGCTACGACCGCTGGCGTCACCACCCGCCCCGGCGCGGCGATACCCGCCCCCGTTATGGATCGCTCCGCTCGGTGGCGCATGAACCGCAGATCACATTGCCGCTGGTATGGCTCGCGGCGCTCCTCTGGTCTCCTTTGCGCCCGGTTGCCGTCGGGTTGACGGTGCATCTGGCGCTCGATCTGCACCTGCCGCACTACGACTGGCGCATCCGTCGTCGGGCGCGTGGCAGGTGCGAGCGGTGCGGTATCGCTGGCGTGCCGCTCGAAGTTCACGCGCTCGTCCATCCGCGATACGGCGGCAGACGCTGGTCGGCGCACAACTATGCTCTCTGGTGCACTGCATGCGCCCGTGCAGTGCGCGAAGCGCGGACGTCTGCGCACCTGCCAGATGTACCTTCGCCGGAATGCCGGTCGGCTGAGGAAGAGACCGCCTCTAAGGAGAACGTATGGAACCGCCGCCAGGTCTGACCTGTCGTGATGCCATCCGCGGCATGCCGCTGGCGTTCAACGCGCATGCCGCTGCTGGATTGCGCGCGGTCATTCAGTTCCGTATCACCGGCGCCGAACCGGGAGATTACTACCTGCGCATCGCCGGGGGTGAATGTTTCTTCCACGAAGGCGTCTTCGACAAACCAGACGTCAGCATTCATGCCCGTTCAGAGGTATGGCTTGCGATTGCCCACGGCGAACTGGACGGCACACTGGCGTACCTGACAGGGCGTTATCGGGTTGAAGGCAACGTCTGGCTGTTGATCCGCTTGAAATCGCTCTTTTCGGCGACCGGAAAAGCGTGAATCACACCTCGCGAATGTCAAAGACGCTTTTGACAACCGGCGCGATGACTTCCCGCACCCGGTCGAGGCTCAACCCGCTGACCTTGAAGGTGATCAACCGCGCGCCGTCTTCTTTGTCGAACTGACCGAACGAGATAAAGTTCCCGCTGGCTTCGAAGATCGCCGTGCTCAATCGTGCAAGCATACCAGGGCGATCATCGAGCAACGCCGTCACCCGCACGCCATGCTCGCGCACGCTCATCAATTCCAGCAAGATTTTGAAGAGGTCGGTTTCGGTAATAATGCCGACGACCTCGTGCCCACGCATCACCGGCAAACCGCCAATGCGCTTATCCGCCATAATGCGCGCCGCTTCCTCGATCGGCGTGTCTTCGGTCACGGTCACCACCTGGCGTGTCATCACCTCATCGACCGTCAGTTTACTCAACAGGTAGTTCATTTCCCACACGCTCAATGAAGTGACCGGCGAAGGCGAGGCGTACAGCAGATCGCGCTCCGACACAATGCCGACCAGTCGATGATGCGCAATGACTGGCGCGCGTCGGATGCGCTTCTGCCGGAAGAGCATCAGCGCGTCGGAAATGGGGGTTTTGGGTTCCACCGTGATGACCGGAGCAGACATACGTTCACCGACAAGCATGAGCGTCCTCCTGTTGTGCGTAGGGGCGTCAGCAGTGCATCCAGCAATGTTGTTGTCCGCGCTGACGCAAGCGAATCATCCTTCCAGCAATTCTCAATATGCGCGAAACCTTTTGCCGACTCGCGACTTCCCTGAGATTGACGACGACACTGCCTTCGCTGACTTTTTGCTGTCATTCTCCGCGTTGATATGCGGCTGGACGGATGGCGGGCAGTGCTCATTGCGCTTACGATCCATCCTGATGCTCACGCACCAGACGCATCACGCGGAAAGACTCGGCGTATGCCAGACCGGCGGTCTTGCCGGTTTCCGCTGCCCAATTGCGCACCCACTCCCCGTCGCCGACCTGCACCTGACTGGCGTGGCGGCGCAAGGCTTCGATCTTGCGTTCAATCGTGGAGGAAATATCCACGAAGACCGTATACGGTCCGCCGTGATCGGCAGTAATGTACAACTCTTTGACCTGGTGCGGCTCCAGACCTTCAGCAAGCAACTCCGGGAAAATCGGGCGCGTCGGGGCGCTGGGGAAGACGGCGGCGACCGCCGCTTCGGCGGCTGCACGGTGATCGGCGTGGTTGATATACTCATCGCCGTAGAAGAAAGCCGTCGGATCGCCGCATACCACGCGATCCGGCTTGAGATGCCGGATCAGGCGCGTCAATTCGCGGCGCAACGCGAGGGTCGGTTCGAGGACGCCATCTGGGTACCCCAGAAAAAAGACCTCTCTGACGCCGAGCACCCTGGCAGCGGCGCGTTGTTCTTCTTCACGAATACGAACCAGTTCGCGCAAATCCTGGTTCGGGTCGTTGCTGCCAGCAGAACCATCGGTCACAATGCAGTAGTAGACCTCGTGCCCTTGATCGGCCCAGAGTGCGGCGCTGCCGCCCATGCTGAACTCTGGATCGTCGGGGTGGGCAAAGATGCCCAGAATGCGCAGGGTAGAAGAAGATAATGCGTTGCTCATAGCCCTTTCTCTATCTGAACCGTGTGATGGGAGTGCCATGCAGTGTACCGCGATTCGGGGAGGTTGTCGAGCACGATGGTGCAGGATTTGCATTTGCGGATCACGTTGCGCTTCGGCTCACTCTGTGCTATAATCGCCGTCTGCAACTGAAGAATGCTTCTGCTCTCTTGCGCCCGCGCCACCGCGCATGGTGCGGGGTCTGACAAAGAGGGCCTGTGACCAGAGGAGGATCAATGCGCGAGCGTCGTCGTGACTACGAATTGTTATTCATCATTCCCCCAATACGAATGAGCGACGAGGAGATACGCAACGCCATCGAGCGCGTCTCCCAGACGATCACCAATCTCGGCGGGGTTATTACCTCAACCAATCATGCACCACCCTGGGGCCGTCGAAAATTTGCCTATCCGATCCGCGCCTACGTCGAAGGTGAGGCGAGTCGTCGCGTGTTCACCGAAGGGTACTACGTTTTGATGCACTTTCAGATGGCTGCGGATCGCGTTGCCGAACTCGAACGCCTGCTCAAACTCAACGACTCGGTGCTGCGTTATCTGCTGACACTGGTGGAAATGCGCGGCGCGGCGCCAGCGGTTGTCGCAACGGTCGGCGCTCTTGATGGCGAAGAACCCGAAGACGAGGAGGATCTTGAGGAGGATGAGGAGGTTGACGACGTCGAGGAAATCGAAGAGGACGTGGACGTCGACGAAGACTAATGGGCGCTGTTCGTTATAAAGGGGAGAGGAACGAACAATGGCGAAGGATCTCAACAAGGTGATGATCATCGGGCGTCTCGGTAAAGACCCTGAGATGCGCTATACGCCTGGTGGAAGCCCTGTAACGACGTTCAGCGTCGCGACAGGACGGCAGTGGAAAGACGGCAGCGGCGAATTGCACGAGGAGACGGAATGGTTCAATGTAGTGACCTGGAATAAACTGGCCGAGATCTGCCACGAGCACCTGCGCAAATCCAGTCGCGTCTATATCGAAGGGCGCCTCCAGACTCGCCATTGGGAGGATCAGAACGGGGTGACGCATTACCGCACTGAGGTTGTGGCGAGCGATATGATCATGCTCGACAGTCGCGGTCCTCGTGAGTCGTCGCAGTATGGCGATGAGCCGCCGTATCATCACCCCGATCATCGCCCTCAGCGCGGGCAGCAGTCGAAGGACGATTTTGCCATTGGTGATGAGGATATTCCGTTTTAGTACAACAGACGAGGTTTATCGTGACTGAGGATCAGGCTCGTCGCAGTGGCGGCGTGGGGCGCCGTCGCTTTGGCGCTCGACGCAAGGTCTGCATGTTCTGCGCAGATCAGATTCGCGTCGTAGACTATAAAGATGTCAAGCGTTTGCAACGCTGCATGTCTGAGCGTGGCAAAATCCTGCCGCGCCGCCGCACTGGTGTCTGCGCGCGCCATCAGCGTTCGCTGACGGTGGCGATCAAGCGTGCGCGCCACATGGCGTTGCTGCCGTTCGTTGCAGCGCATATCCGCTCGTAGATGGCTGTGGTGTTCCCCGAAGGACCGCCCGGTTTGCCCGCGTCTGCTGTACGATGCAGCAATGTGAGCGAATCGTGGCGGCTCTTATGTGTGGGGTCTGTCTGTTATGACGTTTAATCAACGTAAACCGCAACCGCCGCGCCCGCAGGAAACGCGCTCTGCAACGCCTGCTCGTCGCCATTTGCGTCGGAGTGAGATCGAGCGTCGCCGTCAGCGCGCAATTATCATCGGCACGGCAGTGGTGGTGGCGATCGCGGTGCTGGCGCTGGCTGCCGGTCTGGTCTATGAGCAGGTCTGGTTGCCGGGACGACCGGTGGCGCAGGTCGGGAGCGTCGTGCTGACGCGCGGCGACTATGTCGCGGAACGACGTGGGGAGGCAGCGCGCCTGATTGCCCAGAGTCTCTATCTGGCGACCTTTGGTCCGCAATTTGCCCAGCAGTTTCTCGATCAGATTCCACAGATCGACGCTCAGGCGGCAGCGGCGCGCAATGAGCCGGTCGATGATGCACTGGTGAATCAATGGGTCGAACTGCAACTGATCCGGCAGGGAGCACAGTCCAGGTTCGGCATCCAGGTGACCGATGGTGAGATCGCGCAGGAGTTTATCGATCTGTTCGGTCCCAATTTTGCCCCGCCTGCCGATGCAGTGACGCCAACTGCGGTGCTGCTGCCAACGTCGCCGCCAACCGCGCCGCCTGAGCCGACGGTGGGTCCGGGAACGCCGTCGCCAACCCCCTCCGGTCCAACCGCAACGCCAACGCCGTCACCAACGCCAGAGCCGACGGTGACGCCGTCGCCAACGCCGCTGGCGGATGAGGCGCTTGCCAGGCAACAGACGGCGCTGCAACGGCTCTACGATGAGTATGTCAATGAGATGCGGCGGGTCGATCCCCAACGGCGCATCCATCTGACGCTTGATGACTTCCGCCGCGGGTTGTCCAACCAGTTTTTGCGTCAGGCGTTGACGCGCCGGGTACAGGAGCAATTGGTTCCGGATTCGACCTTTACGCCCAGCGCCGACCCGTCCGCTATCGAGACGCGCCACATTCTGCTGAAGGTGACCGTTCCGATCACTGCGACAGAAGAGGAACGTGAGCAGGCGTTTGCTGCGCGTCGTGCGGAAGCGGAGGCGCTGCTCGCCGAGGCGCGCGCCGCTGCCGATTTCGGCGAACTGGCACGTGAACGTTCCGAGGATTACAATACAAGAGCGGCGGGCGGGGCGCTGCCATCGTTTGATAAGGACGGAAAGACGCCGGATGGTACACAGATCGATCCGGCGCTGGTCGCGGCTATCGCGAATGCGTCTGAGAATGAGATCGTCGGTCCGGTACGCACGTCATTTGGCTGGCATATCGTGCAGTTGGTGCGGCGCACGGTCGATTCGCGCGAGACGCAACTCAACCGGGCGCGTGCTGAGGCGTTTGAGCGCTGGCTTGAGGAGCAGCGCGCCGCTGTCAGTGTGCAGCGCTTCCCAACCCTCGTGCCAACCCCTTCGCCGTTACCGACCGGTACGCCTCCACCGTTGCCGACGGTGGATTTGGGCGGCGAACCGACGCCGACGCCACTGCCGACCGAAACCGGAGTGCCGGTTGGGGGAACGCCGGTCACAACGCCAACGCCGACCGGAACAGCCGTTCCAGTCGAGAGAACGCCTGCCCCGACGCCGTAAGGAGTGTGTCGCGTCCTGCGCCGGTGTGCAGGGCGCCGACGCTGTGCCGCAGGCGTGGCATAGACAACCATGAGACGTTGGAAACCACAGTCCACTCAGGGGCGATGGGTTGCGCTCGGTCTGTTGATCCTCGCCCTTGGCGGCGTCACTCTGGCTGTTGTCGGGCTGATTCGTCGTCTCTCCGGCGCTCCTGATCAGTGGCAGATCGATATTGGCGCTTTTGGCTTGCTGCTGCTGCTGATCATCAGCCTGTTGGCGGCAGCGTGGTTCGCCTACCGCCTCATCGCCGCGCTGACGCTGACCTACGCCATCGACCGCAATGGGCTGTACATCCGCTGGGCGGGCAATCAGGCGATCGTTCCGCTCGATCAGGTGGTGACGATCGATGTGGGCGCCGGTCCGGTCTTTTTGCCGTTTGGCATCTTCCAGCGGGTTGGAACTTACTGGGGAAGTGCATTCGCGGGTGACAAGCCGCTGCATCTGTATGCGACACAACCGCCCGATGCATGCCTGATTATCTATACCGCCGATGCCGCCTATGCCGTGTCGCCTGAAGATCCAGAGGCGTTTGTCCAGGACCTTGAGCAGCGCCGGAGTCTGGGGGCAACCAAAGCGCTCCAACCGGCGATCGAGTACAGTCGGGTGTTCCACTACGCATTCTGGCGCGACGGAACAGTGTTGGGACTGATTGTGGCAGCGCTGGTGATCAACCTGCTGGCGCTGGCGATGATCGCTGCCGCCTACCCATCACTCGCTCCTGCCGTCGAGATGCGCTTCGATGCAACCGGCGAGGTCGCTGAGTTGCGTCCGCGTCATCAGGTGCTGTTTCTGCCGCTGGCGGCGCTCGGTCTCAGCCTGTTCAACACTGCGGTTGGGATGAGATTGTATCGGAATCTGCCGCCGGGCGCCCGCCTGCTCCAGGGCGCCTCGGTGATTGTGCAACTCCTGTTCCTGGTCGCAATCGCGCAGATCCTGTGGTGAGCGCGACGGCGCCCCCTCATCCCTCCAGCAACAATCGCTCCGGGTCTTCCACCAGTTCCTTGACCCGCACCAGGAACGATACCGCCTCACGTCCGTCGATGATGCGATGATCGTAGGAGAGGGCGACATACATCATTGGACGGATGACGACCTGCCCGTTGAGCGCCACCGGACGTTCCTGAATCTTGTGCATGCCGAGAATGCCAACCTGCGGCGCGTTGAGAATCGGTGTGGACATCAGTGAGCCGAAGATGCCGCCATTGGTGATGGTGAACGTGCCGCCTTGCAGGTCGGCAATCGTGAGTTTCGACTCGCGGGCGCGGTGCGCCAGTTCTTCGATGCTGCGCTCGATTTCTGCGAAACTGAGGCGGTCTGCGTTGCGCAGCACCGGCACAACCAGCCCTTCGTCGGTGCTGACGGCGATGCCGATGTCGTAGTAATGCTTGACGATAATCTCGTCACCGCGAATCTCGGCGTTGAGAAGCGGGAAGGCTTTCAACGCGCCGATCACCGCTTTCGTGAAGAACGACATGAAACCGAGACCGACGCCGTGGCGCTCACGGAACGATTCGCGATGCCGTTTGCGCAGATCGATCACGGCGCTCATATCGATCTCGTTGAACGTTGTGAGCATCGCCGCGGTGCGCTGCGCCTCGACGAGTCGGGCGGCAATCGTCTGGCGGCGGCGGGTCATGCGGATGCGCTCTTCGCGTCGTCCGTCGTCGGGAACCGGCGCCGGTTGCGTAGCGGGCGTGAGCGCGGGCGTGTGGGGTGTGACCGCCGGAACTGCCTCCGTCGGAAGCGGCGCTGGCGAGCCAGCGCCGTGGCGGATCACATCATCTTTCGTCACCCGACCGCCGGGACCACTGCCGGGAATTGCGGCAATATCGACGCCGTGCGTTTCGGCGAGGCGACGGGCGACCGGCGTCGCCGTCACTCTGGCGCCAGCACCGTCGTGGAGCGGCATAGCCGGTTCTTCCACCTTCTCCGCGATCACCCCCAACAGTTCGCCGATGGTCACCGTGGCGCCATCCGGCTTGAGGATACGACTCAGAATACCAGAGCCGGATGCGGTCACTTCGACCGTCACCTTGTCGGTTTCAAGTTCGACCAGCACCTCACCCGCAGTAACTGGATCGCCCTCGTGTTTGTGCCATGCCCCGACCGTCGCCTCGACAATCGACTCGCCCAGGGTCGGGACCTTGATTTCGACAGCCATAGACTCCTCGTGTTATCGATACTTTTCGACAGCTGGCGCGCGCAGCGCTTCGGCGATTAACCGTTGCTGTTCGATCAGGTGCAATGCCAGCGACCCTTCCGATGGGCTCGCCGACTCAGCACGCCCGACATAACTGAGAGTCATATCGGGACCGATCAGTTCGCGCAGGCGTGGCGCGACGTAGCGCCACGCTCCCATGTTTTCCGGTTCCTCCTGCAACCAGACGACTTCCTGAAGGTGAGGATAGCCTTGCAGCACTGCACGCAATTCGTCCACGGGGAAGGAGTACAACTCTTCGAGACGCACCACGGCGACGCCGTTTGTCAGCGGCGTATCGTTGGCGCTGAGCAGATCGACGTAGATTTTGCCGGAGCAGAGCACCAGGCGCGCCACATCGGCAGGACGTTCGCGCGCCTGCGGATCGTCGATCACACGCTGGAAACGCCCCTCACTGAGGTCGTGCAGCGACGAGCCAGCACGCGGGTGGCGCAGCAGACTCTTGGGCGTCATGATGATCAGCGGGCGCGGGTCAGTATTCAGCAGCAGCGCCTGACGTCGCAGCAGGTGGAAATACTGCGCTGCCGTCGTACAGTTCGCCACGCGAATGTTGTCTTCGGCAGCGAGTTGCAAAAAGCGTTCGAGACGCGCGCTGGAATGTTCCGGGCCCTGCCCTTCGTAGCCGTGGGGCAACAGCATAACCAGCGCTGGCGTTTGTCCCCACTTCTTGCGCGCCGACACGATAAACTGGTCGATAATAACCTGCGCCCCATTGGCAAAGTCGCCAAACTGCGCCTCCCAGATGACGAGCGCACGCGGATTATGCGCCGAATAGCCAAACTCGAACCCCAGCGCGGCAGCCTCGGAGAGCGGACTGTTGTAGACTGCAAATGAGGCGTGCGCCTGTGGCAGCGCCTGAAGCGCACACCAGCGTTCATCGGTTTGCACATCGTGCAGCACCAGGTGGCGCTGGCTGAACGTGCCACGCTCGACATCCTGCCCGGTCAGGCGGATCGGAATTCCCTCTTCCAGCAGTGATGCAAACGCCAGCGCCTCGGCGTGCGCCCAATCGATAGCGCCTGGCATATGGAGCGCAGTGCGCCGTCGTTCCAGCATCCGTTCCAGGCGCGGATGGACACGGAAGCCGGGGGGCCACTGGAGCAACGCCTCATTGAGCGCCGTCAACCGTTCTGCTGACACGGCGGTGTGGGTACGACGCGCAATACCGGGCGGCGGCAACGGCGGCGGCTCCTCAAAGTGCGGGTGGGCTTCGGCGTCGCTGCGCGCCTGTTGCAACCTGTCCCACACCTTCCTGACCATCTCCTCCGCTTCGGTAGCAGACACCACTCCTTCGGCGATCAGTTTCGACGCCCATTGCTCGCGGACGGTCGGATGGCGGGCAATGATGGCATACATGCGTGGTTGCGTAAATGCCGGTTCATCGCCCTCGTTATGCCCCCAGCGGCGATAGCCGACCAGGTCGATCAGAAAGTCTTTGCCGAACCGTTCGCGATAGGCGTATGCCATGCGCGCAACCGCAATACACCCTTCGACATCATCGGCGTTGACGTGCACAATTGGGATTTCAAACCCCTTCGCCAGGTCGCTGGCGTACAGGGTCGAGCGTCCCTCGTGCGGCGATGTGGTGAACCCGATCTGATTATTGACGATAATGTGAATGGTTCCGCCGGTGCTGTATCCGGCGAGGTTGGAGAGGTTGAGCGTCTCGGCGACGATCCCCTGCCCCGGAAACGCAGCATCGCCGTGGATGAGGATCGGAAGCGAGGCGTGCCTGTTCTGAAGCGGCGCGCCAGCCTGATCGCATGTTTCCTGGGCGGCGCGCGCGCGCCCGGCGACAACCGGATTGACGAACTCCAGATGGCTGGGGTTGGGCGCCAGAGTGATCGGCATCTGCTCGATCCCTGCTTCGCGGAATGCACGGCGGGCGCCGAGGTGGTATTTCACATCGCCAACCCAGCCAGGCGCGCCGCGTCCTTCCGGCGAAAGCGCTGCATCACGCCCCGCCAGCAAAAACTCGCTGAGAATGGCGCTGTATGGTTTGCCGAGAATGTGCGCCAGGACGTTCAATCGCCCGCGGTGCGCCATGCCGATCACCACCTCGTGCACCCCGCCGGTCGCCGCATTGCGAATGATCGAGTCGAGCATTGGGATCAGCATGTCGCATCCTTCGATCGAAAACCGTTTCTGCCCGACGAAGGTCTGGTGCAGATACCGCTCGAAGGTTTCGGCTTCGGTCAGACGCTCGAGTAATTCACGTTTGCGCACGGCATCGAAGCCGTAGAAAAACCGGCGACTCTCGACCGCTTCACGAATCCAGGCGCGCTCCTCGAAAACCTGCACGTGATCCGTTTCGTAGCCGATTGTGCCGCAGTAGACGGAGCGCAGTTTCTGAACCCCTTCGAGCGCATTGCGCGACTCTGCCGCCAGCGGTCCACGCACAATATGGGCGGGCAGGAGCGCCAGGTCAGCATCGTTGACATCGTGGATCGCGGCATCGAGACCTGGATCGCCGGGAGGATCGCGGCCAAGCGGATCGATCCGCGCCGCCAGATGCCCCAGTTCGCGGATATAGCGAATGAGACGGGCGGCAGCGACGGTATGGGTGACATCGATTGGCGATGTTGGTCCAATGTGCGCTTTGGACATGTCAATGTCCGGCGTCGTCGAAAGGTCGATGGTCACAGGGATTGCGGGGGCAGGCGTCGCTGTCGGCAACGCCTCTTCCGGCGACCACTGCGCAAAGAAGGCGCGCGTTTCCGGATCGACCGATGCGGGATCGGTGCGATACCGTTCGTAGAGTTCGATCACATACCCGGCGTTCGGGCCGTGAAAACGTGTATCTGAAGGCATGCAGCACCTGTTCTTTGTTCTTTTTCGCACCCATTATAGCACTCGTGAGTCGGTACGGTGGGCAAAAGCTCTGCCGCGCGGCATGGAAGCTCGCGCCACGTTATCCAGCCCCGCAGGGGCTTCCACGACCTCGGCAAGGGCTGATGAAGATTGAGCATTGATGCCGGACTGACCGTGGGGCTCATATTGATCATTAAATCCGGTATGCCGAACTGGCTGTGGGGCTCATGAAGATTGAGAATTAAATCCGCTATACCGAACTAGCCGTGGGGCTAAAGCCCTCGGCTATGCAAGGCAAAGCCCGCCTGCGCGGGCGAGAGCGGAGTAATTACTCAACAACCATAAGCCCGATGCGGAATGATAAGGGATTTATCCCGAACGAAACTGCTGACAGGGGGCTGAGAGCCTGTCCGAACAATGAATTCGGATTTGGTTCCTGTGAGATATTGAGGGTGCTAATGCTTGTTACCCCAAAAAGACATTATCGGGATTTTCACGCATCTTTCAACGCTTTGGGTACGTGTTGCCATTCTTTCATTGCTGCAAAGCCCACGCAGGCAGGCTTCCCGCCCACGAGCCGCGATGTTCGTTGCCAGGCAGGACGGTATGCTGTACTACTGTTTGGCAAGCCTGCTGTTCTGTCAGTATGTCCAACACACGCCTGCACCCGACGGCTTTGCCGCGCTGTGCCAGGCTCGCTGCAGGTGCAAACTGTTGGACTGCTCTCCTGATCCTCAGTTTCACCCTGGCAGAGATTTTCCTGGAATGCTGTTGTGACTCCGTGCTGAGTCGCAGCAAGGTGGTTCTCGAGGCATGCTAGAAGGAGATGCCTTGCTGCAACTCAGCTAACCGGTCAGTTATATCGCCAGCGCCCCGCTACTCGGCTGCCGCTTCGCCCGCCTCAGCCACGGCCGCCGCTTCCTCCGCCGCTGGCTCAGTCGCCGCTTCGACCTCGCCCTCCGTCGCCATTGCCGCCACCGGCTCGCCCGTCGCCTCGGCTGCCGCTTCGCCCGCCGCTGGCTCGGTCGCCGCCTCGACCTCGCCTTCCGTCGCCATTGCCGCCACCGGCTCGCCCGTCGCCTCGGCTGCCGCTTCGCCCGCCGCTGGCTCGGTCGCCGCCTCGACCTCGCCTTCCGTCGCCATTGCCGCCACCGGCTCGCCCGTCGCCTCGGCTGCCGCTTCGCCCGCCGCTGGCTCAGTCGCCGCTTCGACCTCGCCCTCCGTCGCCATTGCCGCCACCGGCTCGCCCGTCGCCTCGGCTGCCGCTTCGCCCGCCTCAGCCACGGCCACTGCTTCTTCCGCCGCTGGCTCAGTCGCCGCTTCGACCTCGCCCTCCGTCGCCATTGCCGCCACCGGCTCGCCCGTCGCCATTGCCGCCACCGGCTCGCCCGTCGCCTCGGCTGCCGCTTCGCCCGCCGCTGGCTCAGTCGCCGCTTCGACCTCGCCCTCCGTCGCCATTGCCGCCATCGGCTCGCCCGTCGCCTCGGCTGCCGCTTCGCCCGCCGCTGGCTCAGTCGCCGCTTCGACCTCGCCCTCCGTCGCCATTGCCGCCATCGGCTCGCCCGTCGCCTCGGCTGCCGCTTCGCCCGCCTCAGCCACGGCTGCCGCTTCGCCCACTGCTGGCTCAGTCGCCGCCTCGACTTCGCCCTCCGTCGCCATTGCCGCCACCGGCTCGCCCGTCGCCTCGGCTGCCGCTTCGACTGCGCCTTCCGCCACTTCCTCGTTCCGCTGCTCCTCGCTCACAGCCTGCACTCCTTTCAAAACGATAACTAAAACGACCAAACGCTACCACGCACGCCATGGCATCCTCCGCCCGCGTGCTGACACACCAAAACGCAAGGCTGGCAGAATAACCCTGGCGATGCAGTGATATCCGGTGTCAAAGCCTCAATCCAGAGCTTTCACGAAGTCTGTAACACGGCAGACAGCGTGAAACTTGTTGCGGAGGCTATGCAAATATTCTATTACTTAACAAAAGGAAATCTAATCTACCAACAAACGCAACCTACCTGCCTGTTCAAGGCAGATAAGTGTTCATTTGTGGTGAAGAAGAAGTCTCTAATTATATCCGCCAGCATTAGTAATGTCAAGGCTCCTTATATAGATAGCAAACAGTATAACAATAATAGTAACCATAATAACAATAACAACGGAGTTTATTACGATTGTGCTTGCGTGAAGTTCGTGTGCAACCCGCGTCAATGAAGAACACCCGTTCAAGTTGTCGGGCAGGTCTCGCTTACCGTTCTCAATCTAGACATCCTTCACCTGCGCTCGCGAAACGCGGGTCACGTTGTTGAGACCTGGAAAGCCGTGCCAGACGGGGTGACCCAACATCGTGCTACGGCCGACCTGCTTGCGCGGCGCAAGACCGGGGCGACTCGGCGCGTCACAACCCGTGGTGCTCGACCGCGGGCCATACTATTTCGCCCCGCAGGGGCTTCCACGACCTCAGCGAGGGCTGATGAAGATTGAGAATTTATAGCAGTTCTCACAAAGGTTGAACCCAATGGACGGGGTTGAACATTCCCGGAGTCGCGCGCCCCACGCGGCGACCGAAATGAATTTCGGTCTACACTTCGCCGGAAGCGGGCACCTCGCACGACACGACGGATAGGAACCATGGTCAACGTATCTGAAACTGCTGTAATTCTTAACTCACCTTACGCACCCAGGAAATGAGCCATACGCTACAATGACGATAGTATTGTAGAAAATTCCTACACCGACGAAAAAGGTAAACTCCAATGACTGCTTCATCGACTGGCAGGTAAGGTGCGGATGATGTTGACGCTCGGGCTGTGCTGACGGGTGCAGCGGATGCCCGCCCCAAACGCGCCGCAGGAGATGATTCAGATGCACTGCCTCCTCGGGCGTTTCGCCGCGGTGCGCTGCGGGGTAGCGCCGATAAGCACGCAACGCGCCCTCCGCCGCGGTGACCAGATGGATAACGACAGCGTAGCGGGCGTAGTATTCCTGGCGGGTGGTGGCGGTGCAGGCAAAGAACTCCTCTGCCCAGCCGCGCGCCAGCCAGTACGCCAGCGGATCCAGACTGCCGCGCTGACACAGCGCCAGCCGTGGCGGGCCATCGCACAGGGCGCGGCGCAGGGCGTCCTCCAGAGCCATTTGCAGGGCAACCATCAGGCGCTGGAGTAAGGGCGCATCGCCAATACGCCCCTTCAGCAGGCGAGACGCCCAGCCCCCGCGTGGGCGAGATAGCCTCTGGCAGAGCGGCGGCTCGACGGCGCCAGACAGGCTCGTGAAGCAGTTCTTCAACCAGCGCGGTCTTGCCGCCGCCCGGCCCGCCCGTGAGAACGACGAAGCGCAGGGTCATAAGGGGAATTCCACGCCCAGCTCTGTATCAGTATGTGGTCTAGAGCAATCCCTAGATCGATCTATATGGGGTTGGTCATCATGAATACGTATCAAGCGGTCACGAACTGCCAAAATTTGCTCTCGGTCCTCTTGAGAAATACCGGCCTTTTGATACAGTCTTACCAATGCCTGCGCCACGTCTCTACGCATGTAGGGGTCATTTGTGCGCAGGCTTGTAATAAGTGGCTGCACAGCAGGTGCGCCGATATCCACGCACGCGTTCCACTTACCCTTGGTTGCCCAATACCACGCTGCATTTTCGTCTCGGGCAGGTTTCCAGCCCAGATGATCCAGCGCTTCGGCGGCGGCCTGGCGCACCCTCTCGTCCTCGTCCCTGAGCGCGGCGATGAGCAGCTCCACGGCTGGTGTGCCGATTTTGACCAGCGCTTTGGCGGCGGCTTTGCGCACATTGCTATGCCAATCCTTGAGCGCGGCGATGAGCGGCTTGATGGCGCGGGTGTCTTTGATTTCTCCCAACGCACGGGCGGCGGGCCAGCGCACATTCACGTCCTCGTCCTTGAGCGCAGCGATGAGCGGTTCCACGGCGCGGGAATCGCCAATTCGCCCCAGCGCCTCTATAGCAGAAGCACGCTCGTTCTTCCATTCGGTCAGGATTGTGGTAAGCAAATAGACGACAAACGGATGGCTGGCTGCTTTCAGCGCTTGTTGGAGAAGAAGATGCACAGGCGCGCTGTTTTCATCCCAAGAGCTGAGAAGCGCCGCAATCTGGTGAGCATCTTCCGATTTCATCTTGTCCAGTTCTTCCAGAAGAAGTCTATGCGCGAACCTGCCCTGCAAGGTAGCGATCAGCGCTTCCACCGCGCGCGGGCTGCCAATTTGCCCCAAGGCTCTCGTCGCCGCCAGGCGTACGCTCCCCTCCCTGTCCTGGAGCGCCAGTTCAAGCGCCTCAACGGTGTGGGGATCGCCAATCCGGCCAATGGCTTCGATGGCTGCCCGGCGCACCTTTGGGTCCTGATCCACGAGTAAATCAAGGAGCGGCTCTACGGCGCGGGCATCGCCGATTTGTCCCAAGACATGGGCAGCAGCCCGGCGCGTTTCGTTGTCCTGTTCCTGAAGGACGAGTAACAGCGGCGCTATGGCAATCCCACCGAGCGCGGCGCATCTATCCCATTCGCCTTTTGCGATCCAATACAGAGCGCCGTTTTCATCCAGCCCAGGCTGCCAGCCGATTTGCTCCAGGATTTGGGCGGCGTAACGACGCTTTTGTGGATTCTTCAGTGCGCTGAGGAGTTGCGCAATGGCAGTTGCCCCGATTTCTCCCAGCGCCTGGATGGCGGCCTGGTATCGCGCCGCGTTTTCGTCCTCAGGCGGCGTTTGGGGGGATGCCTCGCCTGGCGTGCCTGCCTGAAGCAATCGCTGAAAAAAATCTTCGATTTCTCTGGCTTCCTTTTCGGCAGCCAGGGAGAGCGCAATCTCGATCAGCGCTTCAAGCGCAGCCTGGCGCACTTGCTCATCTTTTGCATGTCCCAGTACTTCGATTAGCGCTTGCACATCTCGTTGACTTTTCATTTCTTCCACTTTTTTTTTCACTCGAACGCCTCCTGCCAGCACTGCTCCAGCGCCTGCCGCGCCGCCGCGGACTTGGCAGGCCAGTCCCGCCCGGCATTGTCAATCAACACATCGCGCGGATGCCCGCCCCAGACGCGCCGCAGGAGACCGTCCAGATGCACCGCCTCCTCGGGCGTTTCGGGACGATGCGCTGCGGGATAGCGCCGATAGGCGTGCAGCGCGCCCTCCGCTGCGGTGACCAGATGGATGACGGCATCGTAGCGGGCGTAGTGTTCCTGGCGGGTGGTGGCAGTATAGACAAAGAACTCCTCTTCTGCCCAGCCGCGCGCCAGCCAGTAGGCCAGCGGATCCAGACTGCCGCGATGACACAGTACCAGGCGCGGCGGACCATCGCCCAGGGCGCGGCGCAGGGCGTTCTCCAGCGCCATTTGCAGGGCAACCATCAGCCGCTGAAAGCGCGGCTCGGCGGGCGAGACACCCAGCCCCCGCGTGAGCGAAATGGCCTCCGGCAGGGCGACGACCCGACTGCGCCAGACAGGGTCGCGGAGCAGTTCCTCGACCAACGTGGTTTTGCCGCCGCCTGGCCCGCCCGTGAGAACGATGAAGCGCAGGCTCATAAGGGAAAATCCACGCCGATGCCACCATTGTCATCATGACCGCCACAAGATGACCCATCACTGTGTGGTGAAGTTATCTTACTGCGATATGCCAGTATTGTCTGCTTCGCTGTCTCCGATAAGGATGCATTACGATAGAGGGAAACCAGTGCTTCAGCGGCGGCCCAGCGCACATGCAATTCCTCGTCCTTGAGCGCGGCGATGAGCGGCTCCACGGCGCGGGGGTCTTTGATTTCTCCCAACGCACGGGCGGCGGGCCAGCGCACATTCACGTCCTCGTCCTTGAGCGCGGCGATGAGCGGCTCCACGGCGCGGGGGTCTTTGATTTCTCCCAACGCACAGGCGGCGGCTGCGCCCACCCACCAATTCTGATGTGCGGCGATGAGCGGCTCCACGGCGCGGGGGTCGCCAATCTTCCCCAACGCTTCGGCGGCGGCCCGGCGCACATCGCTATCCTTGTCCTTGAGCGCGGCGATGAGCGGCTCCACGGCGCGGGGGTCGCCAATCTTCCCCAACGCTTTGGCGGCGGCCTGGCGCACATCGCTATTCTCATCCTTGAGTGCAGCGATGAGCGGCTCCACGGCCAGTGCGCCGAGAGCCACGCATTTGTCCCAATCACGTTTTGCCATCCAATACCAGCCTGCGCTCTCATCTTGTGCTGGTTTCCAGCCCAGATGGTCCAGCGCTTTGGCGGCGGCTTTGCGCACAGCGCTATCCTTGTCCTTGAGCGCGGCGATGAGCGGCTCCATGGCGCGGGCATCGCCGATCGCGCCCAGCGCTTTGGCGGCGGCTTTGCGCACAGCGCTATCCTTGTCCTTGAGCGCGGCGATGAGCGGCTTCACGGCGCGGGCATTGCCGATTTTTCCCAGCGCTTCGGCGGCGGCCTGGCGCACACTGAATCTCTCATCCTTGAGTGCGGCGATGAGCGGCTCCACGGCGCGGGGGTCGCCAATCTTCCCCAACGCTTTGGCGGCGGCCTGGCGCACATCGCTATTCTCATCCTTGAGTGCAGCGATGAGCGGCTCCACGGCCAGTGCGCCGAGAGCCACGCATTTGTCCCAATCATGTTTTGCCATCCAATACCAGCCTGCGCTCTCATCTTGTGCTGGTTTCCAGCCCAGATGGTCCAGCGCTTCGGCGGCGGCTTTGCGCACAGCGCTATCCTTGTCCTTGAGCGCGGCGATGAGCGGCTCCATGGCGCGGGCATCGCCGATCGCGCCCAGCGCTTTGGCGGCGGCCTGGCGCATATCGCTTCTTTCATCACCGAGTGCAGCGATGAGCGGCTCCACGGCGCGGGCATTGCCGATTTTTCCCAGCGCTTCGGCGGCGGCCTGGCGCACACTGAATCTCTCATCCTTGAGTGCGGCGCTGAGTGGCTCCACGGCGCGGGGGTCTTTGATTTCTCCCAGCGCGCGGGCGGCGTCCCAACGCACTTCCCAATCCTTCTTATACCCCAGCGCTTTGATCAGGCCGTTCACATTGCGGCGGGCTTTCATCTTTTCCACATTTGGCGGTCCAAAGAGAAACATGGTTGCCTCCTTTTGATTAGTCAGATAGTCGGACAGTCTGATGGTCAAATATTCGGCAGTCGTTGCAGGCTGCCTCCCAGCGTTCGGGCGGGATGCCCAACGCTTCCAGCGCGGCGTACAATTTCGCCTGCGCCTGTTTCTGCAGAGCGGAGCAGTCGCCCGGCGGGGCGTCTATGGATGCGCCCTGCCGCCAGGCGCGGCAGTAGCCGCCGCACAGGTAGCGCCAGGGACAGGCGCGGCAATGCGGGGTGGTGTCCACCGTCTTGGCGCGCAAGGCTTGAAATCGTTCGCTCACTATCACCTCCTTCAATCCCTGCTCTATGGCGTTGCCCAGGCAAAAGGCGCGGCCGTGCAGGGCATAGCACGGGTAGCAGGCGCCGTCGGGGGCAATGTACACGTTCATCCCAAGTCCACAGGTGACGTGAATTTCGGTGCGCTGAGCCATCGTTTCGGCGCCGTCCTCCTCCAGAGAGGTGTGCGATTCCAGCGCGGGCGGATGAGCGGCAGCGCGTCCCAGCGGCAGCGGCGGGCGGATGCGCACGGGCACTCCCAGTTCCTCCCCCAGGGCGCGCACTGCTTTTCCCTCTCGACCCTGGGCTTGCGCCGCAGTCAGCACAGCGGCGAGCATCAACGGCAAGGCAGGCGCCGCCTCATGCAAGCGGCGCAGGTTGGCGAGCGTGCGGGCATAGGTCCCCGCGCCGCGGCGGGCGTCGTGGCTGGCTTCGTCCCCGTCCAGGCTGACGATGACCTGATCGGCGGCGTGGACCAGCGCGGCAATCAGTTTGGGAGTGAGCGGGTAAGCCAGATTGGTGCGCAGCGCCAGGCGCGTCGGACGCAGTAAGGGGCGCAGCGCTGCCAGTCCCTCCAGCAGGGCATCGCGCTGGGGATGCATCAACGGTTCGCCGCCGGTGATGACCACTTTCTGAAAGCCCAGACGGGCGGCCTCTTCAGCCAGGCGCAGGACATCCCCCACCGGCATCGCCTCGCGTCGTCGCGGACCGGCTTCGGCGTAGCAGTGGGCGCAGGTCAGGTTGCAGGCGTAGGTGATGTGAATGTAGGCGTTGACCAGGCGGTCGGGCGGGGTGTGCAGGCTGCGCTCCAGGGCGCGCACGCTCGCCAGCGCGACCTCGGGACGGGTGACCAGGCCCAGGCGGTCCAGCCGGGCGACGGCCTCTTCCGCCGAAGCGCTCATCGCCAGAGCGACCGCCGCCACCGTCCGCCGCGCCTGCGGCAGTACCTGACTGGGATGCGGCCCGCCGCGCAGCAAGGTCAGCAGTTTGCCCTTTTGCAGCAGCCCGTAGCGCTGATCCACGCCGCGTTCGGCCACCGCCTGCAGGTTCTCCTCGGAAAAGACCTCCGCCAGGGCGCGGTCGGTGACCACGTCGAAGAAACGGCGGTAGGCGGCGCAGTAGGGATCGCGCCGCGCCGGGTCCCAGCGACCGCCGCTGGCAGCCAGGGCATCGTAGGGGCAGCCGCCGCGGCAGTACGCCCAATGCGGGCAGCCGGCGCAGGTCTCGGCGACGCGTTCCTGCCGCTCCTGCCACATCCGCCAGACCGGCGATTGCGCCAGGTCGTCGAGAGACGGGTTATCGTGGACGTTGCCCAGACGGAATCGGGGCATTCCCGCCCAACGCTGGCAGGGGGTGATCCAGCCCTCGGGGTCCACCGCCAGATGCCTGCCGATGCAATCGGTAAAGGTGCAGATGCCACCCTGCCCGGCGGAGACGCTGCGGCACATCGCGTCCAGCGTGCCGATGCGGATGCGGTCGAGATGATTCAGGTAACGGTCGAGCAGGTGGAGCAAGAGATCGCCAAAGGTATCGGGCGGGAGCGCCCAGGGCGCATCGGGCTGGCGCAGTGGCGGAACCGCAGCATGGATGCTGAAGCCCAGTCCTTGCTGCAGGAAAAAGTCAAAGATTTCATCAGCCCGCTCCGCCGACCGACGGGTGAAGGTGCAGATGGCGCCGACGCTCAGGCCGTGCTGACGGGCGCGGCGGATGCTCTCCATCGTGCGTGCAAAGTAGCCCCTCCCGCGCTGGGCGTCATTGATGGCTTCGGGACCGTCCAGGCTGGTGCCCAGGTCCACCCGGTACTCGTCGAAGACCTCGCACAGGGCGTCGGTCAGGAACCACAGGTTGCTCTGGACGGCGAACTGGACGCGGCGCGGGGCGAGTCCATCGCGCAGCAGCGGCAGCGCCTGGCGGTAGAAGCGCACCCCCGGCAGAAGCGGCTCACCGCCGTGGAAGGTGATGTGCAGTTCCCCGCCATCCCCCAGCGTGCGCGCCCAGCGTGCCGTGGCTTCCAGCGTGGCAGGCGACATGGTCGGACTGCCCTGATGCGGTCCAAAGCAATAACTGCATTGCGCCGGGCAGTTCAGTGTGGGTAGGAGCATAAGGTGAGAAGAAGTCAGGGAGGTCATTTTTCCTCCTCTTCGTTTCTGGGTCGGGAGACATACCAGATGGTAAACGGTACAATCAGAAGTAAAAGCCCAACAGCCAGGGGAAGGATGATCCACCAGGTCAAATGAGCCTCCGAACCTGCCCACCTTGCTGCACCCTCGATTACAGCCGCGAGCAAACTCGTGGCCAGACAAACGCTGGCGATAAGTTGAACTACACCGGGCAAATACAACCGTAACGTAGAAGCGGGGGCTGCTTCTTCTGCTTCGGTCAATGCCATATCCAGCCAGTGCAGGTCGGAATCACCCCAATACCCCTCATCTTCGGTTTCGTGCCGTCGAATATCAGCCAGGGCCTGGCGAATTTTCGCGCGCGCCTGTTGCATTTTCTCCTCAGAGTGAGGCGAGGAGGGAGTAAAGTGGTTAACCAGGTCAGAGAGCAGGTGATTAATCGGCAGGGCTACCAGCAAGACGTACAAAGGCGCGGCTAGTACCATTCCGCCTGTATTCAGGCCAGTGAGATGGCATAGAGCGATGACGATTACAATCTCGCCAAGCACCAAAAAACTTGCGTCATCTGGCCATAGACAGGCAGGAATCACCGCAAAGACTAATACTATTATCACGATAAAGGCTACTGCCCATATGGTTTGTAACCCTTGAAATATGGCTTCTATCACTCTGCCTCCTCAGCGGCTTCAAAGAGGGTCTCGATGGTCTCCTGGCTCTCACTACTCCCTGCGTAATCATCATAGTCGTTATAGTCGCTGACATACCTGAAGACGACCCTGACCGGGCAGGCGCGGCGTTCGATGAGAATGGCTTGTTTGCAGTCCCCGTAGCGGCTGCTCTCGGTTCTGCTTCGACTGGCGGTAAAGATACCAGGGGCGATTTCTTTCCAGTCATCATCGAAGACCGGCTTTCGACGTTTTCCATTGCGGTCATAGATGGCTTTGATAGACCACTCGTTTTTGTAGAACCCCATGTCGCCGCCGCCATAGGTGGTTGGGCAATAGACCATCACCGGCCGGTCACCGACCTTGATGATGCCTTCTTCGGGTTCTTCAAAGAAGTCTACCGAGTCTTCGTCCCATTCCTGGGGGGATATGGTTGGTGTGTTCATTTTTTGCCTCCTGATTTTTTGGAAGTTTTACCTTCTGCTTTTTGGGAAGATGGTTTTGGTTCAAGTTCTGGAAATGCCCGCCGCAGAGCAGGGGAAAGCATTTCCCAAGCCTGGGGAGATGCCTCCAGCAAAGTGCGCAGTTCGTCAGCAATTTCCTGGCGTGTTTCACTTGGAAGGTCACGGAGTAACTCTGGATTGACAAATACAGCCGCCAGTATTGCATTATGTTCAAGTTCCCATTTGTTGGGCGGTGGCCCTGCAAATCGCTTGGCCAGATAAAAAGCCAGGACTATTCCCCCTAACATGCCTGCAAAAGCGCCGCTATGCTGAAAGACAGGTTGAGGAAGAGATGACAAATCTAGTTTCTTAACCAGAACAGACAGGCCATACAGGAACGCAACAGCGGCGAGAGAGAAATTTTCAAAACTCACATCCACCTTATGCCGCTTTAACCAAAAATAGAGCAGCAGAAGAACACCAAAAATTACCGCAAGAAAGATGTACTCCGCATATCTCCACCCTATGACGCCCAGTAAAGGAAGAGAGATGAGAAGAAAGAAAAACAGCAACCAGGCAGATCTTAGGCGATGTAAGTAAACTTTTTTCTCGGCCTCCTCTTCTATAGACTTCATCAAGATTCGTTTTGATTTTTGGACTGCTTTTTGCGTTTCAGCCAAATTCGGAAGTTATGCAGCCCGCAACATGTTTCCATGACCATATCCCGAAATTCGGAACAACTGAAGCGGATAATGTCGTGAATGATTCGATACCGCTTGATATCGCCGATAACATGTTCAATACGAACGCGAACGGATGAGATACGCCGGTTTTCCTCCTTTTCCTGCGGCGTGAGGGTTCCATTGCGCGGCTTCTTCTTTGGCTGCATAATCTGGACGCCAGGCAGGGTAAATCCTTGAAATCCGGCGTCTTGATAGAGAATGCTCGCGTTTGGAAGGGTGTATCCCGCTTCATCCGCAATACATTTATCGTGGACCCTTCCTTCGTAGGTGTCACTCAAAAAGTGAATAGAGCCAAACTCATCAATGATGAGAACGTTCTTAAGCGTATGTCGTTTCTTCTTACCGCTGTAATACAACTCCCGGTCGACTTTGTCGCTTGGACGGCGAATGGGACGTTCTACGCCGTCATGGATAAAAAGGGGGGCGCTTTTGTCGCATGCGACGGTTCTTCACACGACGGTTCTTCACACGACGGTTCTTCACACGACGGTTCTTCACACGACGGTTCTTCACACGACGGTTCTTCACACGACGGTTCTTCACACGACGGTTCTTCCTGCAATCGCCTCGCCAGGTCGTCGGCAGTGCGCGCAGGCAGGAGATTTTGCTGTGAAAGCGCATAGTTCAGCGCTCCGTGCAAAAGATGCACCCATTTGCTTACGTTTGATTGGCTCATTTGAAAGAGGTGTCCGTGCATCACTTGCGTTGGGTTTTGTTTTAAGTAGGTCAAAATAAAGAGCAATTTATCTTCTGTTGTCGGAAGCGGCGAGTTTGCATACGAGACGTAGCGACGACAATATCGGACGCGGCCATCAATCGTGCGACGTTTCATATACGCTTCAAATGCGGCGTGGAAGATCGGAACCAGCGCGTGGAACTCTTCAACGGTCAGTCCGGTCATAGAGCGTAATTTCTCCGGATTTTCGATAATGGATCGATACTTACACATCGTTTTTCTCCATTTTCAGATTGTACAAAAATAGTATATCACTAAATCTTGATGATGTCTTATCCTTTCCACCCACTCTGGTTTTCTCGAGATACCATACCCCCTTACAAACTTTGTCCCCTGATCAACGCTCCATTGCACTTTTAGAATGATGGGATATAGCAATGCTCCCCAAAGAATTATCCCGCTTACCAAAAGAGGGATTCTCGCCTCATATCCAAAAATGAGGGGTAAAACAAACCGTCCCAGCGCCGCTCCGCCGCCGATGAAAAGCGCCAAGATCAACAAGGCGACGACAATGAACAGGAACACAGAACCGATATTCTCGAATGTATCTCGAATTTTTCGCCGCCGCTCTATGGCTTCGGGGCGATTACGGCGATATTCTCGCTGACGGCGCAGCCGTTCCTCTTCTGTTCCTTCGCGCGTACCGCGCAACAACACGCCGCAATGTGGGCAGCGATAGACATCAGGACCTGGTAACGTCTCTCCGCAATTGCCACAAGAGTAAATGCGCATGTCTGCCTCCCGCAAACAACGTCTACATCAGCCATTTGAACACAGCGCCAGCCACCAGTACGCCCGCCAGTAGTAGATAGCCACATGGCTCGACAAAGATAGCAAAAACGACCTCCAGACAGCAGGAATTCATGCCGCTACTCTGAAGTTTCCCGATGGCCAGCACGTAGACTATCAGACACCACAGAAACAGACCGACAGCAATGACCAGGAATGTGTCACTGGCAATGAATGCCCATGATGGTGGCAAATGGCCGGGCGCACGAGACTCAAGCGCTCGACCTGCCAGCGCTGTAAGGGGCATCAACAGGTAGATCGGCAGGGTCAGTAGAGCCAGGATGTCATTCAAGTATTTGAGAGTATTGCGCATTTTTCATCCGCCGAACAATGGCTATATCAGCCATTTGAACACAGCACCAGCCACCAGCACGCCGGCCAGCAGCAGGTAGCCCGATACGCTGTCCTCGAAGAAGGCAAACGCGCTTTCGATGCCGCAGAAATCTATGCTGTTGCCCATTCTTCCGCTGGCGCTCAGCTAACAACGAGATACCAGACAAACAGCCCAACCGCGACGAACAGAAACGTCCTGGTGGTGATGAACTGCAGCCAGTCGGGCAGCCAGGTGGGGGCAAATTGACCGATCACGGCTCCCGCCACTGCGACAATAGGTGCCAGCAGGTAGAACGGCAGGGTCAAAAGGACAAAGATGGCATTCAAACAGTTAGAGACTTCACGCATCGTTCTTCCTCCTGAGAAGGCACTTTCACCCGTTGACCCACAACGTGCTGACCAGCGCCAGGACGAAACTCAGCACGCCCAGGCAAATCTACAGGGACCATCTCCCGCCGCCGCTCAATGGCCCAATAAGTCGCCAGCGGCCAGGAGACGCCCACTAGCGCCCCAATGCCCATACGCAGCTCAATCGGCGGCAATGACCAGCCGCTACCCTCCAGAATCAGCGCCCAGATGTCCAGAAAACTGTTGAAGATAGTAATGCCAGCCGGCAAAGCCGCGGCGATGCCCAGCATCACGCTGGCGCGCTGCAGGCGGTTATTTTCAATGCCGCGCTGCATTTCCTGAAAGGCGTAGGCGCTTTGCAGCATTGTCTCGGTGTAGTGCAGGTCATTTGCCAGTTGCTCGGCGTGCCGCGTCAGGCGGGAACGTTCGCTTTCGTAGATCGCCGGATGGAACTGCATCTCCTTGAGCGCTTCCTCGAAATTCCGCTGATTGACGCGCAGCGACTGCAGCAGCATTTCGGCGTGCGCCTTTTGGTTCAAGACGGTCATTAGCAGTTTGGAAATCTCTTCCAGTTCGCGAAACTCGTGGTAAAGGTTGGAGAAATCCGGTGTGCTGACGGCCTGGCTCATGCTCTGACGCAACGAGAGCGTGGCACACCCCAGCGCCTGACCGGCAAGCGATTGTTGCAGCGCGTGGTAGATGGCTTTCTGGTAATAAAGTTCGATACGTACTAGCCCTTGTGTCAATGGCTCCAGAAAGACCTGCATAACTTTTTCGGCACGTTCGGCAGGGATGAGCAACAGATAGCGGTTCACACGGCGGCTTGCGCCAGACGGGAGGGTCTGGTTGTCGCGTCCCAGGACGAAGAGCCAGCCGTAGGGAGTGGCTTCCAGGTGAGTTGCCCAATTCGACGACAATTCCAACGGGGGTGGTAATGTTTGTGGTGTAACTCCTCTGGGCAAAAGAGCGTGGTAGAGCAAGGTCACCCCCCACGGGGATGGCACGCTTGCCTCCCCGTCCTGACGAGCGAACGTCTCTTCCCAGACCTGAGACAGCCGTGCCCAGTCCGAGACGGGATGTTCCCCGCTCAACGTCAGGTCAAGGCGAATGACCAGCGTATCGTGCGCCCGGCGCGTCTGCAGCCGCGCCGCGAGGTCCTCCCCCATCTGCCCTTCGTAGCAACGCCCCTCCTCGAATTCTTTCGTGAGAGTCAGGCGCAGCGCGTTGACCAGCCCGCGCTCAGCCGACGGGTCGGTCAGATGGCGTTCCAGAAAGAAGAGATATACCGTCAGGGAAGGTGAAAGGAGCGCTTGCATCACGGTTCCTCCTCTTGACCCGGCAGTTCTTGCAGGATGCGCTGCAGGTTGCTCAAAAACAGGTTGTGCAGGCTGGGGACGCGACACGGTGAATCAGGCTCGGGCAGGTCTTGCGGCAGGGCTGGCAAACCGCTTTCATCTGGCTCATATTTCCCGACGACTGTTTTGCTGAGCGTGCTCAATTTTTCGGCGACCAGGTGCACCAGTTCGGCTTCGCTATTCGTCTGGCGGATAGCCTCTTCAAAGCGGTGCAGGTCATCCAGCACCACTTGCCGCTGCGCCGGCTCCAGCGCCGTCAACCCTTCGTAACAGCCAGCGATGAATGCCTGCAACTGTTGCAACGACCAGGCGGTAGCATCCTGTTGGGAAGCGACCATCCCTTCTACCTGCAACGTGGTATGACCACCCAGGCGGATGCGAGCGCCCTCCACCAGCAGGACGGGCTTGTCTTTCGCCAGGCGGAATTCTTCGCCGCGTGGTGGCAAAAAGTATGTGCCGTTGGTGCTGCCCAAATCTTCCAGCCAGTACAGGCCGATGTGTTCCACGATACGGGCATGATGGCTGGAAATGGTCGGGTCGGGCAGAGAAAGCGTGTTGTCTGTTCCCCGCCCCAGGGTGAAAGGCGAAACATCCATGGAAACCTGCATCCCCTGTCGGGGACCGCTGATTACGGTCAAATGGGGTTTCTCCATATCGCATCCTGTTCACTTTTTACGGCAGCGATAGCGGCGGCGCGGCGCAGATCGGGTTGACTTTTCTTGCTGGTGCAGGGCTTGTTGCATTTGGGCGTCAATTTCCTCCAGCGTCCAGGCTTCGTGGAGTGTTTCCCAGGTCGCCTGACCGCGCCACCAGAAGACAATGCAATCTTCGTCCCTATCCAGCAGGCCACACAAGCCGCCGTGCGCCGCCAGCAGGTCGCTGAAGGCGCTTTGCAGCGAGCGCGAATCCAGGAACGCCCAACTCATGCGATTCCCGCCGGCGATGAAGACGAAGCAACTGACTGCCTCATCGGGTGGATTGTCCACCCGGAAATAGACATATCCGAGAGCGGTTTCCCCACCCTGCGCCTCCAGTTGTTGTGGCGCGATACGGGTGAATTTCTCCAGCGCCTCGTCTGCTTCCAGGCGCAGGATGATGTCGAAACTGTAGGATTCGTCATCCCAGTTGGGCAGCGCATCCTCACGGAACGGTTCAAAAGGAAACTCGCGGATGCCCTGCGGCAGGCAGATGCGCGCCGTCCCGCGCGGGGGCGGAGCGCACCGTGCCGCCAGGCCCTCCAGCGCTTCGGGGACGCGCTCCCGCGGAAAGAAGAGACGGTAGGTGTAATCCAGTCCCATATCACCACCATCCTTTCAACCCCAGCCCGCGCTCAGCGCAGATAGCGAAGAAACGCTGCAGGTCAGCGACCTCGCGTTCGCTGTGATGCGAATCCTCCCAGGGCATAGGCCACACCTTGTCCCAGATGCGCGCCAGGCGCCGGGCGCTGTAGCGGTTGAGCGCGGCGGCCATCTCCCGCACCGTTTCCGGGGGAATCCATTCCTGGTACAGGCTGACGCCGGTCACGTGCGCGACCAGCGGGTCATACCACTTGCCGCGAAAAGAAATCACACCGTCGCTGTGCATGCCACCGCACAGGTCAATGCCGGCGTCACGAAACGCCTGCTTATCCTCTTCGGTCAGCCCGCCCTCGGGATGACGGGCGGCGTAGTTATCCAGACCCATAGAGACCTCCTATTTTCTCTCTTTTGCCATCTTTTCCAGTTCGCGGCGCACGCCTTCCGGACGCAGCCAGCCGTAGCCGCGATAGCCGAGTTCCTGCAATAACTTTTGGAAATCCTCCTCCGTCCACTGCGGCTTCCCGACTCGGCTGAGGCCATCGGGAGCGTAGGGGGTGTGCAGGGTGAGGAAGATATCCAGGTAGGGGCGCGCACCTTCGTCCCAGTCGGCGGGGGCGGGGCATTCCAAATCCCAATCCAATACCCATAACCGTACGGTTTTATCCCAACTTCCTGATACCGCATAGCATCCATCTTGACTAAAAGCAACGGATTGCACAATGTCTCTGTGACCAGAGAATACATGTACGCATCTGCTTGTCTCGAGGTCCCATATTCTGACAGTTCCATCAACACTACCCGAGAGTATGAAACGCCCATTTGGGTGAAAAACCACAGACGTTATTGAATCTTTACACCTTAATTGAGATAAAGTCTTTCCATTCTCAATATTCCATATCCGCATCATACCATCCGTACCAGCCGAAACAGCGTGCTTGCCATCTGGACTGAAAGAAACGGAATTCACCGGCACATCAATTTCTCCACCCAAAGGGTGCGGCAAAGACTTCATGTGCGTTTCATCTACATAAACACATACTCCCTTGCATACATCCCAAAGTCGCACAGTGTGATCGTAACTGCACGATAAAATATAGTATCCATCTGGTCTAACTGCAACAGACGTAATCGCTCCTTCGTGTCCTTCGAGTATACACACACACCTTCCAGTTTGAACTTCCCACAGGCGTATAGTTGCATCATCCCATCCGCCAGAAACAACATACCGCCCATCTGGACTAAAAGCGACGGCATCTACTCTCTTCTCATATCGAAACACACGGATGCACTTCCATTTACGAACATCCCACATTTGCATAGTTTCGTATCCACCGAAGACAATATACTCTCCACTTGGGCTAAAGGCAACAGAGTTTATAGTTTTATCTGGGATATTAAGAGTGTGCAAGCAAATTCCCCTTTTAACATCCCAAAGTCTCATAGTTTTATCAAAACTAGCAGAAAGAATATAGCGTCCGCACGGACTTGCAGCGACAGACCATACCCAAAAATTGTGTCCGATAAGAGTTTGGCTTTCCCAGTAGGCTTTTAACCCAATAGTACGGCAATGAGAATGCAAATCGAACCATAATTCCAAGGCCATGTTAGAGCGCTCATACCCTGGCATTGAGCGCGCTTGCTGTACCAACTCTAGGCATCGAGAGTATTTACCTTCCTGCATCATGTTCTTTGCATGTTTTATTAGGTTGGTAAACGTTGTTTCTATATTGGTTTCATGTTCGCTCAATCGTGGTTTAGACAAGAAAAAATCGAGATTAAAATCACCAATTCCTTCTAATTTCCACATTTTCATAGATTTGAGGCAGCCTAGAAGAATGAATCTTCCGTCCGGGCTAATTGCAATAGAAGCAACAAACCATTCAGAGTCTTTTTTTAGAATGCATGCTCCAGTTTGGAGGTTCCAATAGTAGATAGAATCGCCTTGACATGACAAAGCTCTATCTCCTTTCGGATGCACTGACACAGAAACCACAGGCCAGCTCTCAAACGATTGCAAAGTACGTTGACAATTTTTCGTTGTCAGGTCCCACAACTCTATCGTTCCAACGTTAGTGCCCAAAAGAAGGAAATGACCGCTTGCGGTAAAAGCCATAGAAGTTATTCCCCCCTCATGCCTTTCAAGAGCGTACAAATGGCGGCCACTTTTCGCGTCCCAAAAGAAGATTGGAGACTTTGTTAACAAACCGTCCATTCCTGAAACAAGGTATCCACCATTTGGGCTAAATCCCACGCAGGATACCTCCCCTTCGTGTTCTATTGTATGAATGGAAGATCCGTCGTGAATATCCCATATCTTAAGAGTGTGATCAGTGCTTCCTGATGCAATATACTGTCTACCAATATCAAACGCGACGGAAGTCACCTTTTCGGTATGTCCTTTAAAAACACGTAAGCATTCTCCTGTTGCCACATCCCACAATCGCACTGTACAATCGTGACTTCCTGATAGTATATAGCGCCCATCTTGACTAAAGGCCGCACATGTTATTGCTCCAGTATGACCTTTTAAGATGCGTTTACAAGTTCCTAGCCAATCCCACAATCTCAAGGTGTTATCTTCGCTACCCGAAAGTAAGAAATTTCCATCGGGACTAAAAGAAACACAAGTTATTTTTTCAGCATGCCCTTTAATATTCCGCAGGGATCGTACATCTGGCAAATTAAGCATAGCCAGTTCCAAAGTCCGTCGTACATCTGGATATTTCCCATCTTTTGAAAAATCTAACAAGATTTCTAACGCGCTCTTTGTATCATGTCGGTCAATAGCAATTACCCAAGCAAATGGTTGTTCATCGCGAACTTCTGGTAGATACAACTTTGCAATTGTTTCAATTGCCTTAAGAGAATCTCCCACTTTAAAGTACACAAGTCCTAGCAAATATGCTACTGGCCAATAATTTGAAGACAACTTAAGTTGTTCTTCCAATCGTTTAACAACCTCCGAAGCAATAACATCTCCCCGATCCCATTGTATTAGGAACAAGTTGTATGTTGCCCCGGGATGGAGAGGGTCGGCTTGCAGCGCCTCCTGCCAGCAGCGTACCGCTTCCTCTTCCTGCCCCAGGTCCAGCAAACTCACTGCCTTGTTGTTCAAACTGTCCGCCCGCAACTCCAGGGCGTTGGGTTTCTGGCGCGGGTAGGGCGCGCCCGTCTCCTGTTCGTAAAGGCGCGCCAGCCGCTCCGCCACTTCGTCCATACTCGCCGGGCGCAGGTCGGGGTCGTTCTGGAAGCACTGGCGCAGCAACTCCACCAGCGCCGCAGGCATCGGCGGGATGCCCTCCGGCGGCGCCTCCTGCAGGTAGTTCTCCAGCACACTCGCCGCAACGGAACCGAATTGCCAGTGTACCCCTCCCGTGAACATCTCCAGCACGCTCACGCCCCAGCCCCACAGGTCGGTGCGCGGGCTGACCGCCTGCCCCAGTTCCTGCT
Organism: Roseiflexus sp. RS-1; assembly: GCF_000016665.1. Classification (NCBI taxonomy): domain Bacteria; kingdom Bacillati; phylum Chloroflexota; class Chloroflexia; order Chloroflexales; family Roseiflexaceae; genus Roseiflexus; species Roseiflexus sp. RS-1. The sequence continues at coordinate 4,248,568 of NC_009523.1, read as the reverse complement.
CCGGCGCAGCGTAGGCGGGCGTGTACCCTTTCGCCCCCACCAGCCCAAAGTCGGTCACCTTGAGCATCCCGTCGGGCGTCATCAAGGCGTTGGCTGGCTTGACGTCTTGATGCACCAGGCCTTTCTCATGGGCGTATCCCAGCCCCCAGGCAAACTGAATGGCACAGTCCAGGATGCGCTTCAGTGCATCCTGTTCGCCGCCAGCATACAGCCGCCCGTCCTCCATCCAGTTCTTCAGACTCCCGCCCTCCATGCACTCGGCAAAGACGCGCGGCATTTCTCCCAGGCGGCGGACGTAGTAGCAGGTGACGATGTGCGGGTGCAGGCCCAGGTCCACCCAGGCTTGCGCCTCGCGGAGAAAGTTCTCCAGGCTGCCAGCCTTTTGCAGCGCTTCAGGCAGCGGCGTTTTGACGGCCAGGTCAATGTTCCACTGGCGGTGATGGACACGATAGACGACGCCCATGCCGCCCTTTCCCAGTTCGCCCTTGACTTCGTACAGGTCCAGGATGACATCGCCCGCGTTCCATGTCAGCGGCACATCGGCGGATGAGGGGGCAGGCGACAGGCTGCTTTCGGGCACGGCAACCGTTCCCTGGGGGCGGGCAGGCATGGCGGGTGTTGATTGGCGGCTTTCGGGTCGGGAGCGGATTTCGGGTTGGGGTTGCGGCGCTTCGCCGCGGCATTGCGGGCAGCGGTCGGCCTGCGGGTCGGGGGTGGTAAAGTCCTGGCCACAGAGGATGCACATCCGCTGGTAAGCGGGTTGGCTCATCAGTACCGTGCCGCGCGGTTGGTCGGCCAGCACCGTTTCTTGCGGCTGGCTGGGAGCAGGGGCTTCGGGCGGGCCGCCGCAGTCGGGACAGATGACCGTGTCCGCGTCACGCGGGCGAAACTCGCGGCCGCAGACGATACAAAAGAGGGTGGAAGTTGAGACAGTCATAACAGCCTCCTGATAGGTTCACAGCGCTGTTCGATTCAGCGCAGGATAGGGATGTCCTGGGGGATGGAAAGGCGGGTAGTGCACCTCCCACAGCCGCACGGTCTTGTCATCACTGGCTGACAGGGCATAACGTCCGTCTGGCGAAAAGGCGACCGCATTCACCGGCCGCAAATGCCCTCCCAGGTGGCGAATTTCTTTCCCGATGGGAATCTCCCACATCCGAATTCCATCCTCCCCACCAGAAAGGGCATGGCGGCTATCGGGAGAGAATGCTACCGCGTTGACCCCAAATTGCAGTCCTCTGAAAATTATCTTTCGGTCGTCTTCAAGATCCCACAGGCGTAAAGGCTTAGGGTCGTTATAGTAAGGATTATCGCTTCCTACCAGAATGTAACGACCATTGGGCGAAAAGGCGACAGAATACACTCGCCAGGTATTCAGGTCGAACTTTTTCAGTTCTAATCCGGTAGCAGTATTCCATAAACGCACCGTTCCATCCCAACTGCCGGTAGCAACATAGCGACCGTCGGGTGAAAAAGTCGCGGAACTGACCCAATAGACTTCATCAAGATTCGTTTTGATTTTTGGACTGCTTTTTGCGTTTCAGCCAAATTCGGAAGTTATGCAGCCCGCAACATGTTTCCATGACCATATCCCGAAATTCGGAACAACTGAAGCGGATAATGTCGTGAATGATTCGATACCGCTTGATATCGCCGATAACATGTTCAATACGAACGCGAACGGATGAGATACGCCGGTTTTCCTCCTTTTCCTGCGGCGTGAGGGTTCCATTGCGCGGCTTCTTCTTTGGCTGCATAATCTGGACGCCAGGCAGGGTAAATCCTTGAAATCCGGCGTCTTGATAGAGAATGCTCGCGTTTGGAAGGGTGTATCCCGCTTCATCCGCAATACATTTATCGTGGACCCTTCCTTCGTAGGTGTCACTCAAAAAGTGAATAGAGCCAAACTCATCAATGATGAGAACGTTCTTAAGCGTATGTCGTTTCTTCTTACCGCTGTAATACAACTCCCGGTCGACTTTGTCGCTTGGACGGCGAATGGGACGTTCTACGCCGTCATGGATAAAAAGGGGGGCGCTTTTGTCGCATGCGACGGTTCTTCACACGACGGTTCTTCACACGACGGTTCTTCACACGACGGTTCTTCACACGACGGTTCTTCACACGACGGTTCTTCACACGACGGTTCTTCACACGACGGTTCTTCCTGCAATCGCCTCGCCAGGTCGTCGGCAGTGCGCGCAGGCAGGAGACTTTGCTGTGAAAGCGCATAGTTCAGCGCTCCGTGCAAAAGATGCACCCATTTGCTTACGTTTGATTGGCTCATTTGAAAGAGGTGTCCGTGCATCACTTGCGTTGGGTTTTGTTTTAAGTAGGTCAAAATAAAGAGCAATTTATCTTCTGTTGTCGGAAGCGGCGAGTTTGCATACGAGACGTAGCGACGACAATATCGGACGCGGCCATCAATCGTGCGACGTTTCATATACGCTTCAAATGCGGCGTGGAAGATCGGAACCAGCGCGTGGAACTCTTCAACGGTCAGTCCGGTCATAGAGCGTAATTTCTCCGGATTTTCGATAATGGATCGATACTTACACATCGTTTTTCTCCATTTTCAGATTGTACAAAAATAGTATATCACTAAATCTTGATGATGTCTAATCTTTATGCCCAACAAACGAGCGGACGCCCTCACCGGTTTTGAGTCTCCATAACCTGGCTGTGTTATCCGCACCGCCGGAAAGCAAGTAATTGCCATCGGGTGAAAAAGTCACGGAACTGACCAGCCAGTGATGGGCTTCAATGACATAAACCAGGCTGTAATCCGGAAACATTCTCCATAAACGAACTGTTTTGTCTTTTCCCTCTGCTGAGGCAATATAGTGTCCTGTTGGTGAAAAAGCCACAGCCGAAATTTCCCGGGCGGTGCTCTTGAAGCGCCGTCTTTGCTTGCCGGTTTTCAAAGTCCATAAGCGAACAGTGGCATCGTCACTGCCGGATAAAACATAACGGCCGTCGGGTGAAAAAGCGACCGACGTCACCCTATCGGTGTGACCCTCAAATCGGCGCACCTCCCGCCCCACCGGGCGGTTCGGGTCACGGTGGGCGCGGCGCAGGGCTTCGTCCTCCAACCCACGTTTCTCCAAAATCTCCTCTACTTCCTCCACATACCCCTGCTCCAGATACACCCATGCCAGCAGCCGCCAGTATTCGGGATCGCTGCCGTGTGTGGCTTCCAGCCGTTGCAACTGCTTGAGAAACTCGCTCCCCAACACCTCGGCCCTCTGCCAGCGGTAATACCCGTAGTTGAAATTCGCCTCCAGATGGGCGGGGTCGGCCTGCAGCGCCTCCTGCCAGCAGCGCACCGCTTCCTCTTCCAGCCCCAGGTCGAGCAAACTGACCGCCTTGTTGTTCAAACTGTCCGCCCGCAACTCCAGCGCCTGGGGCTTCGGACGCGGGTAGGGCGTGCCCGTCTCCTGCTCGTAAAGGCGCATCAACCGCTCGGCCACCTCGTCCATGCTCGCCGGGCGCTGGTCGGGGTCGTTCTGGAAGCACTGGCGCAACAACTCTGCCAGCGCCCCAGGCATGGGCGGGATGCCCTCCGGCGGCGCTTCGTGCAGGTAGTTCTCCAGCACGGCTGCGGCAGTGGAACCTGCTCCCCAGTGCACTTCCCCGGTGAACATCTCCAGCACGCTCACGCCCCAGCCCCACAGGTCGGTGCGCGGGCTGACCGCCTGCCCCAGTTCCTGCTCCGGCGCGGCCTGGGCGGTAGGGTAGCCCTTACCTCCCAAAAGTCCAAAGCCAGCCAGTTTGAGCCTACCGTCGGACGTCATCAGGGCGCTGCCTGGCCCGGCATTTTGATGGACGAATCCTCTCTGATGGACGTGCCCCAGCCCCCAGGCAAACTGTATCGCCACATCCAGAATACGCTTCAGGGCTTCTCGCTCATCGCCAGCGTACAACCGTCCGTCTTCAATCCAGTCTTTCAAACTGCCGCCCTCGATGTACTCAGTGAACATGCAGGGGACATCCCCCACGCGGCGAACATAGTAGCAGGTGACGATGTGCGGGTGCAGACCCAGGTCCACCCAGGCTTGCGCCTCGCGGAGAAAGTTCTCCAGGCTGCCAGCCTTTTGCAGCGCTTCAGGCAGCGGCGTTTTGACGGCCAGGTCCATGTTCCACTGGCGGTGATGGACACGGTAGACTGCTGCCAGCCCCCCCGCGCCCCACTTCCCCCTTGACCTCGTACAGATCCAGGATGACATCACCCTCCTGCCATTCTTGCGGTGACGTGCTCACCTGTCTGTTTGCCTGCGCCATCCCCTGCGAGCCGTTGCTCGACACCGTTTCTTGCGGCTGGCTGGGGGCAGGGGCTTCGGGCGGGCCGCCGCAATCGGGGCAGATGACCGTGTCCGCGTCACGCGGGCGAAACTCGCGGCCGCAAATGCTACACACATGCAGGGTGGTGTCCTGGTCCATTTGCCCTCCCATATGACCTGAACGCCCAAAGCGCTAATCCAGCCCGCGGATCATTCGGGCGGCGCGATGCATGGCTTGTTTGGCCACATTGGGCGTGGCAAAGAGCGCATCTATCTTTTCTACCTCCAGTTCCATCGCCTTGTCTGGATTGAACATGCGAGCGTAATCCCGCAGGGCCTGGCGTTCCCGCTCGGCTTGCTGCCTGGCCAGCGTGCTATCCCGTTCCTGCAGGCGGGCAAACTCCAACAGGTGGGCAGCGCGGCGAAATTCCAGCACGCGCTCCATCACCGGGGCAACGTAACCTGGTCTCTCCTCGAATTGACGCTGTTCCACAAAGCGCACGCTGACGGCGTTCAGCGCCAATCCCAGGGTCTGGCCGCGCGGCGTTTGATGATGCACTCCTCCACTGACGCTGAAACGCTCACCAGCGGCATGGGGGTAAAGGGTCAGGCGCAGCGGAATCTCCACCCGCACATCCGGCAGCAAGTCCCCCACTTTCAGAAGTGGGCGGCTGTTGACCATTTCCAGCGGGTAGAGCGCGGTGAGCGAGACCAGCGCCGCGCCGGACGGGAGATCGAACTCCACTTCCACCTGACGCGCGGCGAGCATGGCGGCGCTGCCCAGTTCCTGCATCAGAGCCGCCGGGATCTGACTGCCCTCTTGAATGTGGTAGAAACGCCCACCGCCCTGGTTGGCAATTTCCACCATCAGCGCCTCGTTGTAATCCAGGCCAACCCCCAGCGTGGAGACGATGAGACCGGATTGCCGCGCCTTTTGCGCCCGCAAGCCGATTTTCTCCAGGTCGGTCTCGCCGACATTCGCCTGCCCATCGCTGAGCAGCAGGACCAGGGTGGTGGCCTGCCGTTTCTTTTGGCCCAGGTCAATCCCCTGTGCCAGCCCACCATCCAGGGCGGTCATGCCGCTCGCCCTGATTTCGTCCAGCAGGTTTTCCATCTTGTCGCGCTTTCGTTGGGCGTAGGACTCGGCTTTGAGGTGGGTTTGCACTTGATCGGAAAAGGTAACCAGCGAGAAGACGTCTCCGTCCTGCAAAAAGTGCAACGCCTGACGCAGGGCTTCTTTGGCGGAAGCCAGTTTTGTGCCACTCATTGAGCCAGACACATCCAGGACGGCGACAAGGTGCAGCGGCGGGCGGTGCTGTTCGCGGGGCAGCGCATGTTCGGGCGGCACTTTGGCCGGGGAGCAGAGGGTGAGCAGCAGGTAGCGATCCACGTTCTGACCGGGCGGGGCATAGACCTGGTCCAGTTCCAGTTGAGCGGTGAGGTAGGAACCGCCGCTGGCTGTGCGGGCGGCGTCCTCGTACTTGAGTTCGCCGCCGCAGCGGACGCAGGACTTGACCCCGACAGGTTCATCCTGCAATGCACCACAGTACAAACAACGCATCAAACGAGCCATAGTTCAACTCCTTTCTTTCGCCATCTTTTCCAGTTCGCGGCGCACGCCTTCGGGTCGCAGCCAGCCGTAGCCGCGATAGCCGAGTTCCTGCAACAACTTTTGGAAATCCTTCTCTGTCCACTGCGGCTTGCCGACGCGGCTGAGGCCATCGCGACCGTAGGGGGTGTGCAGGGTGAGGAAGATGTCCAGATACGGCCGCGCGCCCTCGTCCCAGTCGGCGGGATCGGGGAAGTCGTAGTCCCAGTCAAGGGCCCAGACACGGATAGTTTGGTCTTTGCTCCCCGACAAAGCATATTGCCCATCAATGGAAATGGCTATGGAGAACACCCAATCAGTATGTCCTTTGAAAACACGAGCAGCATTTCCCTCTTGCGTATTCACTAATTGCAGGGTTCCGTCATCACTTCCTATCAGGATATAGCGCCCATCTGGAGAGAAAGTTGTTGGGGTTACCCACCGATTGTTCACACTGAGTTGATGTACAACCCTCCTCGTACCCACATCCCAAATCATCACCATGCCACCTGAACTTCCTGATAGGGCATAGCGTCCGTCTGGTGAAAAAGCTACACAATGTATTCTGTCACTAAGGCCTGTGAAGCGGTGTATTACTTCCCTTGTCTTGATATCCCACAGTTTCACACTACCATCTTCACTTCCCGAAAGGATATAGAGTCCATCTGGTGAGAAGCAGACAGACCATATAACATCAGTGTCTTTCAAGCAATACATCTCATGTCCCGTTGTTGTATCCCATAGGCGAATGGTTTCATCCCAGCCTGCTGAAATAATGTAGCGTCCATCCGGTGAGAAAGCAACGGAGTTCACAAAGTTGACATGTCTATCAAAACGATTCACTTCCCGTCCTGTTGCAACTTCCCACAAACGAATGGTCTTATCCCAACTTCCTGACAAGGCGTAGTGTCCATCAGGTGAAAAGACAACTGAATAGACAGCTAAGGTGTGTCCCTCAAGTTTACAGATTACACGTCCGTTTTCTATCTCCCATAATCTTATAACGCGATCGCCTCCTCCTGACAGAGCGTAGCGTCCATCCGGTGAAAAAGCAACAGATGCAATACTATCAGTATGCTCATCTAAACAATACACACACCATCCATTCCGGATGTTACGACAATAACCACCGCCTTGTACCCTACATAATGTCAAAAACTGGAGCACGTCTTTATTTCTTTCGTAACCAGGCACATCTTGTGCTTGACGTAGGATATCATGCGCTCTAAGAAAGGACTTTTCTTTGACATGTTGTTGTCCCATTCTTAATAGCTCGGCAAACAACACATCTTCTTGTTGGAGTTGATTTATAGCGCGAAATTGCGCAATTACAGGAAAAGGATGCATCTTGATACTGGTCAGCTGGAACGAGGGATAATATACTTCCCATACTCTTATTGTTCTGTCATGACTGCTCGACAGTGCATAGCGGCCATTTGGTGAAAAGGCAACAGAAAACACTGCTCCTTCATGTCTAAAGCAACGTAATTCTCTTCCAGTCTTCACCTCCCATATTCGTACAGTCTGATCTCCACTTCCTGACAACACATATTCTCCATCTGGTGAAAAGGTGACAGAGAATACCCAATGAGAGTGTCCGACGAAGTGGCGTACTTCTTTTCCTGTTTCTACTTCCCACAACCGCAAAATATTATCTCCACCTCCCGATAGCACATGATTTTTATCAGGCGAAAAGGTAGCAGAGTACACTGTTCCATCGTGTCTCCCGAAGCGACGCACTTCTTGTTTAGTTGTCACATCCCACAACCGCACGCTACCATCCTCACACGTCGCTAGTGCGTAACGTTCACTTTCATCAAAAAATTCAAGGTTACCTCCCTTGTATCTATGCACTTCGTCCGTTCTTGTATCCCATAATATAGCCCCATCTTTACTCCTTGCCATAATGATTTGACCATTTGCTAAAAAAGCAACCTCGCTCACCAGCTCATCATATCCTTGAACCTTGCGCACTTCCTTCCCGCTTGCCACATCCCATAGCCGCACGGTTCCATCGGAACTTCCCGACAGGGCGTAGCGCCCATCGGGCGAAAAGGCGACAGAGTTCACAACACCAGTGTGCCCCTTGAAGCAGTGCACCTCCCGTCCCACCGGGCGGTCAGGCGCGGTGTGGGCGCGGCGGAGCGCTTCGTCCTTCACCCCGCGCTTCTCCAAAATCTCCTCCACTTCCTCCACATACCCCTGCTCCAGATACACCCATGCCAGCAGCCGCCAGTATTCGGGATTGCTGCCGTGTGTGGCTTCCAGTCCTTGCAACTGCTTGAGAAACTCGCTGCCCAACACCTCGGCCCTCTGCCAGCGGTAATACCCGTAGTTGAAATTCGCCTCCAGGTGGGCGGGGTCGGCCTGCAGCGCCTCCTGCCAGCAGCGCACCGCTTCCTCTTCCAGTCCCAGGTCGAGCAAACTGACCGCCTTGTTGTTCAAACTGTCCGCCCGCATGTCCAGCGCCTGGGGCTTCGGGCGCGGGTAGGGCGCGCCCGTCTCCTGCTCGTAAAGGCGCATCAACCGCTCCGCTACCTCGTCCATGCTCGCCGGGCGCTGCTCGGGGTCGTCCTGGAAGCACTGGCGCAACAACTCTGCCAGCGCCGCAGGCATCGGCGGGATGCCCTCCGGCGGCGCCTCCTGCAGGTAGTTCTCCAGCACACTCGCCGCAACGGAACCGAATTGCCAGTGTACCCCTCCCGTGAACATCTCCAGCACGCTCACGCCCCAGCCCCAGATGTCGGTGCGCGGGCTGACCGCCTGCCCCAGTTCCTGCTCCGGCGCGGCATAGGCGGGCGTGTACCCTTTCGCCCCCACCAGCCCAAAGTCGGTCACCTTGAGCATCCCGTCGGGCGTCATCAAGGCGTTGGCTGGCTTGACGTCCTGATGCACCAGGCCTTTCTCGTGGGCGTATCCCAGCCCCCAGGCAAACTGAATGGCACAGTCCAGGATGCGTTTCAGTGCTTCTTGCTCGCCGCCAGCATACAGCCGCCCGTCCTCCATCCAGTTCTTCAGACTCCCGCCTTCCATGCACTCAGCAAAGACGCGCGGCATTTCTCCCAGGCGGCGGACGTAGTAGCAGGTGACGATGTGCGGGTGCAGGCCCAGGTCCACCCAGGCTTGCGCTTCGCGGAGAAAGTTCTCCAGGCTGCCAGCCTTTTGCAGCGCCTCAGGCAGCGGCGTTTTGACGGCCAGGTCAATGTTCCACTGGCGGTGATGGACACGATAGACGACGCCCATGCCGCCCTTTCCCAGTTCGCCCTTGACTTCGTACAGGTCCAGGATGACATCGCCCGCGTTCCATGTCAGCGGCACATCGGCGGATGAGGGGGCAGGCGACATGCCGCTTTCGGGCATGGCAACCGTTCCCTGGGCTGGGGCAGGCATGGCGGGTGTTCGTTGGCGGCTTTCGGGTCGGGAGCGGATTTCGGGTTGGGGGTGCGGCGCTTCGCCGCGGCATTGGGGGCAACGGTCGGCCTGCGGGTCGGGGGTGGTGAAGTCCTGGCCACAGAGGATGCACATCCGCTGGTAAGCGGGTTGGCTCATCAGCACCGTGCCGCGCGGTTGGTCGGCCAGCGCCGTTCCTTGCGGCTGGCTGGGAGCAGGGGCTTCGGGCGGGCCGCCGCAGTCGGGACAGATGACTGTGTCCGCGTCACGCGGGCGGAACTCGCGGCCGCAGATGATGCAAAAGAGGGTGGAAGTTGAGACGGTCATAACAGCCTCCTGATAGGTTCACAGCGCTTTTAGCAATGCCTGGCGAAACTCCTCGGCGGATTGGTAACGATTGCGTGCTTCCATAGCGATGGCTTTATCCACCACGCGGCACAAGGCACGCGGCAGATCCGGGCGGCGCTCTTCCAGCGGCATACGCCGGTCGTGCAGAATCATTTGTGGAATGCTGCGTTTGAGAATACCCACCCGGCCCTGCTTTACTGCCGAGAAAGACGGGAAATCCGGCAGGGGCCACCAGCCGCTCAGCAGCACATAGATGGTGGCGCCCATCGCATACACATCCAACGGCGGCCTGGCATGTTTAAAGTCAGTGATTTGTTCTGGCGGCATATACATCCAGGTGCCGGCGAACTCGTCGGTGCGCGTAATGGTTCCACCGTGTTTTTCGAAACTGCGCGCAAAACCGAAATCGGCAACTTTGGGAATGCGTTGACCGTCTTTCTTTGCCAGCAGGATGTTCTCCGGTTTCAAGTCGCGGTGGACATAGCCCTGCCGATGGAAATATTCGAGTCCAACCAGGCTCTTGGCAATCAGCGAGACAATTTCATGGGGTGGAAGTGAAGAGCGTCCATCCTCGCGGATGAATTGCGTCATGTCGCCGCCCGGTACGAATTCCGAAACAAACACCGGGACGCCGTCCAGGACGCCGCTCTCATACAATCGAACTACGTTGGGATGCGAGAGGGTTTCCATGATAGCGATTTCGCGCCGGAAGCGACGAACCATACGCTCTTCTGTGCTAACTTTTGAGAGCATTCTCTTGATCGCCACGATGCGGCCAGTTTGCGGATGCCAGCCCTTGAGGACTTCTCCCACACCTCCTGCGCCCATGCTTTTGAGAACCCAATAGCCGACGATTTGTTTAGGCGATTCGGTGTATCTCTTTTTTGCCTTGTTTGCACATTGTGAGCACAGGTAAAGGGCTACGTCTTTGAGCTCTGCCGCGCGGCCATCGCTCTTGGCCATCTCGGTAACGTCTTGCCCACATTCTGAGCAAACATAACGCTCACGTGAACGTTCTTCTGCCTGGCGCAGTTCTGCTTCCACCTCCTTTCGGCAGCGGGGGCACATAAAGTCCAGGCTGCGCGCCAGCATCTCAAGGTCAGGCAGTTTGTCCAGGCGTTCTCCGCAACGCACGCAGAACCATTCGGGTTCTTTTTCGGGCGGAGGGGATGGGGATACAGGGGTGGAGGCAGGTACCGGTTCAGAGAGCGGTGGTGTCGTTGCAGGCTTTGGCTCAGGCGCAGGGGGCTGCTCTTCGACATAAACCGTCTCGACCGGTCGCAAAGGCACGTGGATCTCAAATTCGACCACTGTCTTGCCCAGCCGCAGGCGATCGCCGTTCTGAAGCAGTTCTTTGACTACCCTCCGTTCCGGTTCGTCCCCGCGCCGTAAGTAAACGCCATTCAAACTGCCATTGTCCTGAACCTGACAATTCGGTGGGCGGATTTCCAGCAGCAAATGGGCGCGTGAAACAGTTGGATCCTCTTTACTCAGCCTCCAGTGAGCATGGCAATCCACATCATCTCTGCCGACCAGAATGTCGGTCGCTTCGTCTTCAGATTCGCCCTCGGCTGGAAAGACGAACTCCCTTCTATCGCCCGGGCCTTCGACAACGCGCATGACGATTTTCATCTTACACCTCCAGTTCTTGCCTCTGAACGGTTTGAATGCCCACTTCTGATGCTACGGCAGGTTCGATGGCTACCACGATAGCCGTCAGGTCATCCGGTGTATCCTTGGAATGCACGGCTTCGGCAAGATGATCGCAAATCGTTTGTGGTTCTTGAAAAGCGTCGAATGCCTGTTGAATTTCCTGTGCAGAGAGAACATCGGATATGCCATCGGAACAGAACAGCAGACGGTCGCCGACTTCAAGTCGCCAGTCTCCAAAGCCAGGGGAAAGAAAAGGTTGACGCGAGCCGAGCGCTTGACTGAGTACACTCGGTGAGGGCCAGTTGCGGCGGTTGGCTGGCAGGCGATTGGCTTTGCGCAGTTCGTTGAGCATGGTGTGGTCTTCGGTGAGTTGTTGCAATCTCCCCCTGTGCCAGAGATAGGCGCGGCTGTTGCCAACGTGAGCGGTCCAAAGATGCAATTCAGGAAGACGAATCCATCCAATCAAGGCGGTGGTCCCCATGCCGCGATACTGTTCATTTTCATCGGCAGCCTTGCGAAGAGCATGGTGTGCTGCCAGCAGCGCATTTCCGAATGTTTGCTGCCAATCCCCTGACGGTCTTGAACTTAAGACTTGATAGATGATTTCTATGGCCATACGGCTGGCCACCTCGCCAGCGCGATGACCGCCCATGCCATCAGCCAGAAGGAAGAGACCGCGCTCGATGTCCAAACGATAACAATCCTCATTCTGTTCGTGCGAACAGCCTTTTTCGCTTATCACGCTCACGGTCAGGCGGGCTGGAAATTGCAAAGGTTGTGTATCAATCATGGCAGTTCCACCTTTCGCACGATAGTTTTATTTCCAATGACAAAGAGCGTTTTCCCATCTGACGAGAAATCCATCCAGGAAAGTTGCTTTTCCTCCATCTGACATGCAAAAATTTGCTTCAAACTGGCATCAAAGACCTGCAGATGCCCTTCGTTCATACCAAACGCCAGTCGTCCGCTCGCGGCGTGGAAGGCAATCGTGTCCAAACGCCACTTCCGAGCCGGTAGTTCCTGCTCGACCTGATAGTTGCTGTCCCACAATACGGTGCGTCTGTTTTCGTACACCGCCAGCCAGCCGCCTCCCTTGCGTCCTGCCAGGTAACGGACTGATTTACCAAAAGAAACAGAGGATTCGGGGAGTTGTAGAGATGTCTCGACCTGGCGAGTGGCAACGTTTATGAGATGAATGCGACCATCGGGCGCACCTGCGGCGAGGTGGCGTCCATCTGCCGAAAAGGCCAGGGCAGGCGTCACGGCAAGCCCACTCGCAAAGGTCACTTCGTGCCCTGCTTCCAGAAACATGCCACCAACGATGCCCTCAGAGACGTTCAACCAGGCGACCATTGTCTTGTATGGGTTGAGCGTAAAAGCATCGCCCTTTTGCGAGAGAGTAAACGTTTGCAGTATCTTGCGCGAGCCGCGTCCCAACCGGAGAACTTTTTGTCCATCTCCGATGACCAAGACCTCCCCTTCACGCTCAGCCGTGCTTTCTTTGAGAGCGAACAAGGCATTCGCGTTTTGAATGGGCACTTTGACTTGCTCAAGGGCTTGGGCCTGAACGAAAAGAACACCGCTTTCTGAAAGGAACCATTTGCTATCCTCTAGGGGCAGCATGCTAATGAGCGGTAGCTGAGAGGTCCAGACTATCTTTGCTTCTTGTGCCTTTGACATGTCGTCTTTCGGCTGGAGCGGTATGCCACGCTGACCTGGTTTTTCTTTCAGCTGGCGTAGTTCTTCTTTCAATCGGTCTCGTTCTTCTTCCAGTCGGCGTCGTTCTTCTTTTAGCCGATCTCGTTCTTCTTTCAGCTGGCCTGGTTCTTTTTCCAGCTGGCGTCTTTCAAGTTCTTGCTCATAGTCTCTCCGGCTAATCCCCTGTACCCGTAGCGGGAGGAACAGCGTATGCGTCAGGACAGCACTCAGCGAGAACAACAGCACTCCTGCGGGGAACAGGGCGGCGGCAATGGCAGTCGCCGGGAGAACCACAACATTGCTGAGATAACCATACTCTTGCGGCACAGGTTCTAATTTCTTCTGAACCTGCATGAGGATATTCGTTGCCAGCAACATCAAAAAAGCCAGCAAAAAGTAGGCCCAGTCCCAAACCGGCGCCCAATGAGGAACGGTCAAGTCAGGGAGAAAGATAAAACCGAGTGGAAGGTTTCCTCTCTCGCCAACTTGGCGCAATCCCATCCAGAGGGCAATAAACAAACCGATGGAAACAACCGAGATCATCACGAAAGCAATCATGTTGTCCACCGGGTGCACGCCCAGGCGATTTAGATCGCGCGTGAATTGGCGCATCACCGAACTATCGCGCAGGCGCGAGACGGAGGCGGCGTTCAGCGCCAGCACGTAATTGACTTTGCTGGTAATGCGGAATGCAGGCAAAAGGAGCAGGACTGTTGCTGCACCGGTCAACAAGACTCCCCAACCCATCGTGCCCCAGTGCTCGATAGAAGCCATGAGCATATCGTGCATCCATCCGGCTGGACTGGAGGAAAAAAGATGGATGAGCAGTTGGGCGTAGGGGGATTGATAGGCGCCCAGGAGCCAGACGGCAAGCACCAAGGTTATTGAGGGCAAGGCGCCCTTCCGCCAGGTGCCAAACCACAAATATCCGAGCACAAACAACATCAAGAGGTGAAAGATTCCCCAGATGGAGCGGAAAGCCGCAAGAAAAAAGTTCTGCAAAGCGGTTTCTCCATTTTTGGTAAATCTGTCCCAATCAGCAAAAGCAGGTGCAGGCTGGGGCACGGGGGTCAGCACAGGCGTCGATTGTGCTCTGGTTGTGACGGTCGCCGTTGGAGCGGGGGCTTCAGTGGGAGAAGCCTGCGTTAGGGTGGAGGATGCGCCTTTCAGATAGTCAGGTAGTAGAGCCGGACCGGCAAACGCAACGATCAGACACAGCGCTACCATTAACAATCCCCAATTTCCCGCCATGCGTCCGAATGAATAGTCGCGCAGTTCTTGGGCAGCGTGTAAAAGTACGAGCCCCGCCAGCAACCACGGCACGCTCCATAACCAACCGCCCTGTAATTTTGAGAACCAGGTTGCGCCTGTCAGCAAGCCAAGACTAATCAATGCCCAAAAGATAAAGGGACCGCCTTCCGTTTTATGGCGTCCTTGATGCCAGGCAAGGATGAGAGTCATCAATCCACCGACAAGGAATCCCGGCCAAATAGAACCTGTCAGGTCTGATGGACTTGCTTGCAGCGATGGCAGAACAACGGTCGGTGCAAGAAAGGCAAGCAGCGTATGCAGGATGCCCAGGATCAGCGCTACCCGCATATGGTCATCGTCTTCCTGCCAGGCGTCAATGGCTACAACGAAATGAGCCAGGGCGACCATGAGCCACACGCCAGTCCACCACCAACCCCCTGCCAGTCCTGATAACCAGACGGCAACACTCAGTGCGATAAAACTCAAAAGCGATAAGGTCAGGTAACCACCCAGAGTTTCTTTTGCGGTGTAAAAGGCTGTTCCGCTGTAAGCAAGTATTATTCCGACCCCGACAATCACTCCAATCCAGGCGCTCTGACTTGCTTGACCAATCTGCCAGAGCAGCAAAAACAAAAGACCTATAAAGATCCATCCAAACATTTTCGCCACATTTTCTGCTGTCTTATTCATGATTCCCTCCTTCATCTGTGTCTGTCAGTGTTCTGGTTGACAGCACTCTTTCACGAAGGGCGGTAAAGTTGGGTGGGAATCCCGGTAATCCCGGTGGTAGAGCGGGTGGAGCACTGCAATTGACCGGCTTCCATAAAGAAGATAATCTGTTGACCGGCTTTTAGCTTGCCAGAAAGTATTTCCCGCGAGAGTGGCTCGGCAATGAGCCGTTCGAAAGCCCGTTTCAGATGCCGCGCTCCAAATTCCGCGCTATAGCCCTGTTCGATTAGAAATGCTTTGGCGCTGGCATCCATTGCAATGCTGATTTGACGTTCTGCCAGCTGGCGGTTCAAGCCCTGCACGTAGAGGTCAAGGATGGCGTCAAGTGTCTTCTCGTCGAGTGATCTGAACACAACTACAGCCTGAAGGCGATTGACCAGTTCCGGGGAGAGACGGGCGGCGATAATCTGTTTAACATTTGCTTCAACTAGCGCCGCGATATGTTGCTCTGCTTCCATACCCTGAAACCCAATCGGGCGTTTTACTTCAATGCTCGCACCCAGGTTGGAAGTCAGGATGAAGATGGCTTCGCCGCAATTGATGCGGCGACCGCGCGCGTCGGTCAAACGGCCTTCGTCAAAAACTTGCAGGAAAACTGTCAACACGCTCGGATGCGCCTTTTCGATTTCGTCCAGCAGGACTACCGAATAGGGATGCAGACGCAATTCGCGGACGAGATATGGCTCCTCGCCAAAGCCGATGTAACCAGGAGGCGAACCGATGAGTTTGGCGACCGAATGGCTTTCCTGATATTCGCTCATATCGAGCGTGATCAGACGGTTGGGATCAAAGAACAGGGTTTCACTCAATGCTTTGGCGAGTTCCGTTTTGCCCGTGCCTGTGGGACCTGCAAACATCAACACAATGGGCTTGCCAGGGGCGCGCAAGCCCACGCGGGAGATGCGCACTGCCTCTGCCACTGTTCGCACCGCTTCATCTTGACCGAGGACACGCTTGCCCAGTTCCTCTTCGAGATGTAGCAGGCGCTCTTCGTCGCTTTGCAGAATGACCTCCAGCGGAATCTGGGTGCGCCGCGCCACCACCTGACCTATATCTTCGACTTCCAGGTGGGAGGTTTGCGTTGGTGATGATTGGACATGGATCGTCAACAACCGTCGCCGGGCACAGGCTTCATCCAAAACGGTGATGGCTTTGTCGGGTTGGTAGCCGTCGGTAATGTAGCGACCTGAAAGCGAGACCGCTTTTTGCAACGCCTCATCGGGGATTTCGATCTGGTGATGCTCTTGCATTTTGGAGCGCAGACCACGGAGAATGTGCAAAGTTTCTGTCGGGCTGGGTTCATCAATCCAGACGATCTGGAATCGTCGCGCCAGGGCGCCATCGGGTTCAATGTGCTTGCGATATTCATCAATGGTGGTAGCGCCAATGCAACGAATGTCACCGCGCGCGAGGGCAGGCTTGAGCATATTGGCAGCATCAAGCGTACTCGAGCCACCCGCCCCACTGCCCATCAAAGTATGGATTTCATCCAGAAACAAGACCAGATTTTTATCCTGCCGAGCCGTCTCAATCACTTCCTGAACGCGCTCTTCAAATTGACCGCGATACATCGCGCCAGAGAGCAACGCAGCAACGGAGATTTCCACGAAATAAAAATCGCGGAGAGGCGTCACAGCGTTTTCGCTTGCGGCATACGATGCCAGCCCTTCTGCGATAGCCGTTTTACCGACTCCCGGATCACCAAGCAGCAGGGGGTTATTCTTACTCCGTTGGACAAGAATACGAGCAATTTGTTTGATTTCCTCGGCACGCCCGATGACTGGTCCCAATCGCCCGGCACGTGCCAGCGCCGTCAGGTCACGGCCATATTTTGCCAGACGGTGCTCCTGGCTAATTTCTTTCCTTTGCGTTTCGGGTGTCCACGCCAGCAGTTCTCTGGCGCGCTCGAGCAATTTCTGCCGCTCCAGGTTCATCTCCTGGAAAAGCATGTCAATAGCCTTGCTCTCTATTTCAAGAGAGCAGACCAGGAGGTCAAACGGCGTTACGTTGTCTCTCTGGTTTTGCCAGGCCAGGGTCTCTGCTTTGTTGAATAATTCTCTTCCCCGCTGACTACGATGCCCGCTGAATTCCCCCCTACTTTTTGACATTTCTCGAACGATGGCTCTCAATCGCCTGCGTAATCGCTTTGCTGAAATCCCTTCCTGTTGCCAGAAGGCGGCTATCCTTTGAATTTCTCCTGTTGCTGCTGCCAGCGAGACTTGCGGCATTCCTGGAACTGTTTCAGTTGAAATATCTTCTGATTTCAACAGAGCCAGGAAAATGTGCTCAGGTTCCAGATGGGATGATTCCGTCAACTGGGCTTCGGCGACGGCCAATACAAGTATGAGAGATACGCCCGGAGAAGTGAACATGGAATACTCCCTTCAATCTCTCTGATATTCCAGCTGCATCTTCCTTCGGATTCCAGCCAAGTATATATCGATTTTTCGTCTCAATATAGGTAGATCATGTTGTTTGAGATGGGTCGTTAGTTAACTTTGTTGTTTCTAAAGTAAACAAACACACGGAGCTTACCAGATCTCTTTTCAAGGATAAACGCCTCTGATTATCTGTGAAAATACGGACAATTTACGGAGCACGTCATTCGTAAAGAAAACCTGGAACAATTCTATCAAATAGATTTGTGAGAGTCAATAGCTAAAAGCACCTCATAACGTAGTAAACACATCGTAACTTTCGATTACACAACTATCCTCCCTAAATTACGAAATGGTAAAGGTTAAGACTCTGTGGCGACGCTTAAGGCTTTATAAGGATGAGAAACCATCAAGGTTTGATGATATACTGGTGTTCATTCGTTATCCTTATTCACCCTGTCGGTTTACTCCGCTCGGATCTGCCGTCGATAGCGCTCTGGAGATAGGCTGTCAGACCGCAACCGCTGCCCTTGGACGATCCAGCGACGCCGCTGGCGCCAGTTCGCGTCTGCGTCACGGTCGGCGCATCATTGTGGGTATCTCAATCGCGCGTCTCTCTCCAGGCCTCTCTCCTGACGAATCGCCGCGTCTCTTAACAACATGTGTTCAGATCACTTGAGTTCGTCCGCTCCTGTGCACTATAGTGAGTAGAAGCAGTAAGGTGCTCTCTGGCTGTGATGATTCGTCTCGACGGAGAGATCAGAGCAGAGAGCGTAGTCTATGTAGAGGATCGATATCGTGTCTTCAGTCAGCAACGCAGAGTACATCGCACTCAAGAAAATCATCAAGGAACGCGGTCTGCTCGACAAACAACCCTGGTTTTTCATCGGCGTCATCGCGCTCAAGGTCGGTATGCTGATCGCCAGCATCGCCATCCTGTTTCTGGTCGACAACCTCTGGATTCAGGCGTTGAACGCCATTTTCATGGGATTCGTTCTGGCGCAGATTGGTTTCACATCGCACAGCGCCTGCCACCGGCAGATTTTCCACAAGGTGGGCTGGAACGATGCCGTCGGCATCTTTCTGGGCAACTTGCTGCTGGGGTTGAGCGCTGAGTGGTGGACGGGCAAGCACAATGCGCACCATGCGCATCCGAATCACGACGGCATGGATCCCGATCTCGACGTGCCGGTGGTGGCATTCACCCCGGAACAGGCGGAATCGCGGCACGGCATCTGGCGCTGGATGACGAAGAATCAGGCGTTTCTGTTCTTTCCGCTGCTCACATTGCAGGGATATGCTCTGCGTGAGGTCAGTTACCGCTTTGTGCTGAGTCCTGAGTCGCGGCGGCGCGGGATCGAGATCGTGATGATGGCGCTTAACCTGGTCTGGTATCTCACGTTGCCTATCATCGCGCTGGGACCGTGGGCGGGGATCGGGTTCATTCTGATCAGCCAGGCATTCTTTGGCGTCTATCTGGGATCGGTCTTCGCGCCCAATCACAAGGGAATGCTGATCGTCGATGACAACACGCAGATCGACTTTTTGCGCTTACAGGTGCTGACGGCGCGTAATGTCAGCGGTCATCCGATCACCGACTTCTGGTATGGCGGTCTGAACTATCAGATTGAGCATCATCTGTTCCCGTCGCTGCCGATGCATCGCCTGCGCGAGGCGAGCGTGATCGTCAAAGAGTTCTGCGCAAAGCACGGCATTTCCTACCACGAAACGTCCATGATCCAGTCGTACCGTGAGATTCTCGGCTACCTCCACGAAATCAGCGCGCCGCTGCGCGCGTCGAAGGCTGTTTCGGCGTCATCGTCAACACCGGGTGCGTAAATCAAATCGGGGATGGAGAGAATCGCGTCGAAGCCGTCGGGTTTGACCCGGCGGCGCTTCGATTCTGAGCACACTCCCCGATGATCCTCCGCCAGATCTGACACTGGATGACTGCAATCCACTGCGGTTGGCAATAGAAGCACGCCGAAATTCAGGACGACAGTCGCTCCGGGCGCTTTATCGCTCTCACGCTCTCCGGCATCCTCACCTCTGGTTCTTTCACTTTCGACTCCCGGTTCTCGGTTCTCAGTTCCTGGTTCTCGGTTCTCGGTTCTCGGTTCTCAGTTCTCGGTTCTGGTATAATACCCACGTAGCATCAACCGCTTCAGCAGGGGCACGTGCGTATGTCAGGTCTACTCCAGCGCATTGCCGATACCGTCTACCGCGAATATGATCGGCGCATCAAACGCGCCAGCCTGATCACCGAATACGGTGTGTCGCATCACCACGATCACGAAGAGGCACACGACGATCACGAGGTGGCAATCCTCAACCTGCCCCCCGGTTCATCGGTCGGCGAACAGCACGCACAACAGGTGGAGGCAGCATCGGAGAAGCATGAAGCGTCGGTTGAGCATCTTGACATCGAGCCGCTGACATCTGAAGCTGCAGCGCCTGATACACCTGCTGCAGCACCAGCAGAACCGATCGAGGCGGAGATTGTCAACGCCCCGCCGGGGGCGCCGATCCCGCGCGAGTAGAGCGAAGCACAGAGAATCAGTCGGCAATGTCCGCTTCCGCGCCAATAACCTTCAGGAAGAGTTCCACCACCTCGGGATCAAAGTGCTTCCCCGCCTGTGACCGGATGTACTCCAACGCCTGCTCACGGGGCCAGCGCGCGCGGTACGGACGGTCTGACTGAAGCGCGTCCCACACATCGGCAACAGCAAAGAGACGCGCTGCCAGCGGTATCTGATCTCCCTTCAGACCGCGCGGGTATCCTGTGCCATCCCATCGCTCGTGATGGCAGTATGGGATGTCGAGTGCCGGGCGCAGGTATTCTATCGGGGAGAGCATGCCAAAAGCATACTCCGGATGCCGCCGCATAATGACCCATTCTTCCGGAGTCAGACTGCCGGGTTTGAGCAGGATCGAGTCGGGTATACCGAGTTTCCCGATATCGTGCAGGAGAGCGCCGCGTCGGATGTGGGCGATCTGTTCATCACTCAGACCGGCTGCGCGCGCCAGTTGCACTGTCAACTCTGTGACTCGTTGCGAGTGCCCTTCCGTCTCCCTGTCACGCAGATCCAGTGCGTGCGCCCATCCCCGGATCGTCGCCTCATATGCCAGCACCAGCTGAGCGTTCGAGCGTTGCAGGGTTTCAAAGGACTCGACGCTGTCGATTGCAATCGCCGCCTGCATGGACAATGCTTCCAGAAAGTCGAACCAGTCCTGTTCAGGATCGAGGCGGGTGCGGTGGAAGATTTCGAGCACTCCTTTGATCTGACCTCTGGCGATCAACGGCACGCCGCAGTATGACACAAAGGTGTCAGGATGCATCCAGGACAGATGGAACTGATTCTGCTCGAACGTGCGCAGATCGGCAAGAAACATCGTTCGTCGTCCAAGTGCGACCTGCCCGGCGTACCCTTCCCCGGTACGCAGT
Source organism: Roseiflexus sp. RS-1 (assembly GCF_000016665.1). Lineage (NCBI taxonomy): Bacteria > Bacillati > Chloroflexota > Chloroflexia > Chloroflexales > Roseiflexaceae > Roseiflexus > Roseiflexus sp. RS-1. The sequence continues at coordinate 4,227,808 of NC_009523.1, read as the reverse complement.
GTAATCTGCTGGATGGCGCGTGATTGGAAGCCGTGAGCAGCGGCACAGGTGAGCGTTTGTGTATGGGGATCGAGCAGGTGAAGGGCAGCGGCATCGACGTGCAAATGGGTTCTGATCTGCTCAAGCAGAATGTCGAGCGTCACGCGCATATCGAAGGCGGAGATAATCGCCTGATCGATCGTGCGCAGCGCGCGCAACCGTCGCAGGTGAGACTGCACCTTCTGCTCCGCCTGGATGCGTTCGGTAATATCTTCGATTGCCAGCAGGATCAACTCACTGGAACGGCGAATGCGACGGGCATTCAGCAGCATCGTGCGTTGACCGATGTGCTCGAACTCGTGGGTGACGGCGTACCCGTCGAAGTGGCTATCGCGGGTCAGAATCTCTTCCAGCAGACGCCGCAGATCGGGGATGTTCCACTGCTGGTTGCCCAGTTCGTAAATCTGGCGGTCGAGCGTCTCTTCAGGGGTCGTGCGGAACAGGCGGTAGAACGCATGGTTCACCGACACAACGCGCAGATTGCTGTCGAGGACAAGCAGCGGCTCACGCACGGTTGCGATGATATTCTCAGCAAACTCGCGCGCCATCTGCGCCGCTTGCAGGGCGGCGCGCGCCAGCGTCTGGTCGTAGAACGTCAAAATCACTCCTGTCATATCGCCGGACTCGTCCCGGATTGGTGCACCAGCGTCGGCGATCGGAATTTCGCGCCCGTCGCGGCTGATCAGCAGTGTGCGATGGTGTAACCGGACAACCGTGCCCGTGCGGAGCGTGCGCGTGACCGGATTTTCAATTGCCGCACGGGTGTCTTCATCGACAATACGGAAAACCTGTTCGATTGGGAGCGCCAGCGCCTCGGATTCAGTCCATCCGGTCAAACGTTCAGCGGCAGGGTTCATCAACGTGATAGACCCGTCGGTATCCGTGATCATCAGTGCGTCGCCGATACTGTAGAGTGCGGCACGCAGTTGCGCCTCGCGCTTGAGAAGGCGGTCGTAAAGGTCGGACAGTTCGCGCAGGGTAACCTTTCGCCGCGATGATCGTTCGGGTTTGTTCGGCGGCATCTGAATCGTCCTTCCTGACGCACGAGATAGCCGGTGCTGTGCGTGATCGCTGTGCGGCAGTCAGGCGCCTGAGCGCGAACGACCCATTCATTATTCATCATCAAACTGGCGCCCCCCGACCTTGCCATGCGCAAGAACAACCGCATCAATGGTATTACGATGCACCATCGGATATTATATCACCACCAGGGTTCTTATGCGGATCGTGTCTGTTGAAGAACGACGAGCCGGTTTGTCCGGCGTGCTGAGAGGGTGCGCGTTGCGCTTCCAGCGCGGCGACGCGGCTCTCCAGTTCGGCGTTCCTGGCGCGCAGTACGGCGATCTGCTGTTGCAGGGCGAACAAATGCGCCTGTAATCGCATTTGTTCGATGTCACGCACCCGCATGTCCAGCCTTCGTTCCTTCTCGATCAGTGCATCGAGCGCGCGCACGACGGCGCCATGAAACTCGCTGATCTGCAACCACTGCGGCAGGGCGTACCACCACGTCGCCCTGCGCACCAGGCGCTGAAAGGCGTTGATCGCCGCCGCCAATCCCGGTCGGCTCGACAGAACAATACGGTGGGGGTCAACCGACCAGACGGCGCGCGCGATTGCCATATTGTCGTGCAGATATGCGTCCGTCGGATTGGCGGGGGAAGCGGGTGAACCGGCTACACCGGGCGCCGGCGGCGCGCCCGTGTCACCGGTTTCCAGGGCGCGTTCGACCGCTGCCATGAGGGTCAGCGCATCCTGAGTATCAACATTAACCCAGTAGATCGTCATCGTCGTCTCGCCTTTCGTTCATCACGCGCCTGTGCGTAGACGGCGAGCGTCTCACGGGCGGCGCGCTCCCACGAGAACTGCCTCGCACGTTCAACGCCAGCACACCGCAATCGCAGCGACAGGTCGTTATCTTCCAGCAGCGCCGCTATCTGGCGTGCAATATCGTGCGGGTCATACGGGTCGCAGTATAGCCCGGCGTCGCCAACCACTTCGGGCAGCGACGCTGCGTGCGACACAACCACTGGTACACCGCAGGCGAGCGCTTCCAGCGGCGGCAACCCGAATCCTTCATACAACGAAGGATACACAAACACGCGCGATCCAGCAATCAGCGCGGGCAGGTCATCATCGGGGACGCGCCCAAGAAACCGGACGAACCCGGCGACGCCGGTCTGTTCCGGCGCTGCCAGGATTGCGTCGTACTTCCATCCATTGCCGCCAGCGATGATCAGCGGCGGCAGATGTCCGGCTGGCGTATATCTGGCGCGGAGCATCGCATACGCTTCGATCAGGCGGACGTGGTTTTTTCGCGGTTCGAGGGTGCCAACGCTCAGGATGTACCGGTTGTGCGTCAGACTGTAGCGCTCCAGGGTCGTTTGTGTTTCTTCGGGAGTATGGGGACGGAAGCGCGTATCTGCTGCTGCGTACACTACACTGATTTTTTCTGGCGGGATGTTCAGTTCACGCACGATGTCGCGTCGGGTCGCTTCAGAATCGGCGATGATACGGTCGGCGCGGGTGCGGGCGAAGCGCTCTTTGATGGCGTGGAGTGCGGTATTGTCCGGCATATGCATGTCGGGGAAGCGGCGCGTGGTCAGATCGTGAATGGTCAGCACAACCGCAGCGCCGGGCGGAGCAAAGGGGAGTTGATCGGAGGCATGGAACACCTCGACACGGCGTGTGGCAGCGCGGAGTTCCACTCCCATCTCGATGACTGCCGCCTGCGCCCAGATCGGGTCGAGCAGACGGTCGATCCATGCGGTGATGGTATGCGCAGGTCCGTGGTGGAACGCAGGACGTGCGCTGAGGTAGCCGCGCCGGATGCCCGGGCAACGCACCACCCGCACGTTCGGTGCATCGAGCGCTGCCAGCGGCGCCATTGGGCGACCAGGGTTGAGCGGCAGAACGTCGATCAGCGTAAAATGACAGTCGCGTCCCACGCGCACCAGGTGGTTGAGCAGCGCCCGGTGATAGGTGAGAACGCCCGCCTGAGCAATTCGCAACAGCGAAATATCGATACCGATGTGCATTATTCAATCGCTTCCAGACGCTCGATGATCGCCGCAGCCGCATGCGCCCATGTCCAGCGTGCAGCGACTTCGACGGCTGCCCGCGCTCCTACCGCGCGCGCTTCGTCAGGATGTTCATACACGTGGCGCATCAGTGCACAAAGGTGGTCAATGTCGGGGTCTGCCCAGCGTAACCCGCGGTAGTATGGGGCGCGCGCTTCCGCCGGGACGAGACCGCGCACCTGCAGCGGATAGGCGACATCTGCGTTGAGAAACGCCGTCTGCCCACCCCAATTGGTGGAAATAACCGGCAGTCCACACGCCATTGCTTCCAGCGCCGGCATGCCCCATCCCTCGCCGCGCGTTGGCAGCACGAAGCAGTCGGCGCTCCGGTAGAGACAGCCGAGCTGGTATGCAGCGATCTGCTGATTGGGCAGCACCACCACCGGCGGACCGTCGCGCTGGATCAGTTCTCCCAGGCGTCGCGCCACATCGAGACCGGGATCGTAATTGAAAATCTTGAGCAGCAGCAGCACATCATCACTGCGGCGAAACGTTTGCTGGTAGGCGCGGATCAACACTTCCGGCGCTTTACGCTCGATCCACTCGAAGATTGACAGGAAGACGAATCGATTGCCGGGCTTACGCCCCTGGATGCCAGGATGAAAATAGTTTGGATTGATCCCCAGCGGAATAACGAAGATCGGACGTTTCACGCCGCTGGCGCGGAAGACCTCAGCCCCCCAGTGGGTTGGCGTCCAGACCTCGTCCATCTGGTTCGCCTGATAGACCCACTCATCCGGCAACCGGTCGGTCTCGATCATGGTATAACCGATGCGGTAGCGTCCGCTATTCTTGATGAACGAGTCGCCCTGATGGTAGACGACCTGCGGCAGACTGGAGTCTTTGAGACGGGCGCGCAACTGATCGATGCGCGGATCGCCCGTCAGCGGTTCGGTGAAATCATTCCCCCAGATGCACGCCAGGCGCACATCGATGCCGCAACGGTCGAGTTCGAGCACAAGTTCACGCGACGACGTCGCATACCCGGACGGCGACGCCACCAGTGAGTGCCAGACGATGGCACGGTGGTACTTCTGGTCGTAGAAAGATTTCCATTTGCGAACGAACACCTCACGCCCCCTGTCCCACATCGCCTGCCAGGATGCATTATTGATCCTGGCGCTGGTATTCTCGAAATGCACCACCTGAACGCCGCCGGTGCAGACGATCCTGAACCCCGCCTGACGCGCCCGCAGACAGTAGTCGGTATCCTCGAAGTACGAGGTGTACGCTTCATCGAAACCGCCCAACAGCGCGCGCACGTCGTGGCGGATGTACATGCACGCGCCTGTGATCCCCTCGACCTCGCGCACGCCGGGATATTGCCCGATGTATGCTTCGCCGCCACCGATCTGGCACCCCCAAAAACTATCCGTCGGCATATAGGTTCCGGCGTGCTGGAGCGATCCATTGGCATGCAGCAGCGTGCACCCGACAATGCCATATGCAGGATGGCTATGCGCCACATCGCTCAAATGCGCAAGCCAGTGATCCTGAATGATCAGGGTATCGTTATTGAGCAGCAGCACGTCGTGGTCCGGTGGAGTGGCTGCCATGCCCTGATTGTTGCCCCGCGCAAATCCCAGGTTGCGCTCATTGGCAATCACCCTGATCTCTGGTTGTGAGCGCAACCACTCCAGCGTTCCATCGCTACTTCCGTTGTCCACCACCAGCAGATGATACGCTATATCGTGGGTGTGGGCGCGGATGCTCTCAATGCAACGGCGGGTATATTCGAGACCATTCCATGTGAGGATGATGATCGTGATGGGTGGGCGTTGGGGGTCGGGAGTTGAAGGTTGAAGGTTGAAGGTTGAAGGCTGAAGGTTGAAGATTGAAGGTTGAAGGTTGAAGGTTGAAGGTTGGGGGTTGAAGGTTGAAGGTTGAACTTCTGCCATGAGCGCGTGCGGCGAGTGTGACGTGACAGCCTGTTCCGCGCGAAGCGCCTGCCACGCGGGCAACACGATGGTGGGAGCGACAGAGTTGAGCGTTTTCATGGTTCTCAGTTCTCAATGCTCAATGCTCAGTTCTCAGTTCCTGGTTCTCAGTTCTCAGTTCCTGGTTCTCAGTTCCTGGTTCTCAGTTCTCGGTTCTCAGTTCCTGGTTCTCAGTTCTCGGTTCTCAGTTCCTGGTTCTCAGTTCTCGGTTCTCAGTTCTCGGTTCTCAGTTCTTGGTTCTTGGTTCTCGGTTCTTGGTTCTCGGTTCTTGGTTCTCGGTTCCCGGTTCTCTACAACCGCTCGCCAAACTCACCGCTGCGACGCTGGAAATACCAGTAGCCAATCGCCAGAGTCGCCAGGGCGGTCAACAGAACACGCAGCACACTATCGAGGGCAGGGAGGTTCGGGGTCGGAATCTGACCAAAGGCGACAGCGTTTCCATACAGAATCTCGCGGTAAAACTCAACCAGCGACGCCATCGGGTTGAGCCAGCGCACCAGTTGCACCAGCGGACCGGCAACCCGATCAAGCGCATAGATGACCGGTGTGAGGAAGAACCAGAACTGAATGAAGATGCCGATCAGGTGAACGGTATCGCGGTAGCGCACCGCCAGCGCACTGAGAAACAACGCCACCCCCGCCAGAAAGAGCGTCTGAATGCCAATCAACACCGGCAGATAGACGAACGTCCACGAAAAGTTCGTCCAGTTGCCCGTTGCGCGCAAAGGTGCGTACATTGCCTGAACTGCCGCCATGACCAGCAGAAGCATCGGCAGCGACAGCACAAAGTTGACCAGGCTGGAAAGGACGGAGACGAGCGGCAGTACCTCACGCGGGAAGAACACCTTCTTGACCAGCGCCGCATTGTCGATCACACTGCGTGTGCCGCCGCTCACCGCTTCGCTGGCGAAGTTCCACGGCAACAGACCGACCAGAAGGAACACTGGGAACATGGCGATGTCCGCCTGGAAGAAGGCGCTGAAGACGAACCAGAAGACGAGCATGAGCAGCAGAGGCGCCAGTTGCGTCCAGAGATAGCCAAGCGCGCTGCCTTTATACCGAACCTGCAAATCGCGGATCACAAGGTTGCGGATCAATTCGCGGTATGCCCAGAGTTCCAGGATTTTGCGCATGACGCCAGCGCTGCGATCCACTGCCACACCGGCTGCGCCGAAGACCAGCCCGACCAGCGTTGCCACCGAGAGGAGCAGCGGGATGCGGCGATCAACGGCGCGTTCCGGCAGCGGCGCCCGGATCGCGCGGTAGGCGTCGCTGGGTGCATCGGGGGCGAAGGCGGCGCTGAGGTTGCGATACAGGTATGCGAGCGCATCACGGATCGCCTGTTTTCCCGCCGTCAGGCGCACCAGGTCGGCATCGATCCGCTGGAGCGCAGCGCCGGTTGCAGCCGTGCGATTCATCTCCAGCGCGGGAATATCGATACGCCGCAACTGTTCCTCACGAACTTCCAGCGCGCGCGCCAGGTCGCTCAGTTCTTCGCGTGGCAGTTGATCAACAGTGATGTACGCCGAGACCGGCTCGACCGCCCGGTTGAGCGGAAACGCCTGCGTCCGGATGATTTCGCGCAGCAGATGCTGGAAGGTCGTTTCTGGCTGACGCCCCTGGAGCGCTTCGGTCAGTTCCCATCCCATGAGATTGCGCAGAATCTCGCGTCCGCCGGCTGCGCGCACTGTGCGCGCCAGCATCTCTGCCGCTTCGTCCGCCAGCATCTGCGCTTCGAGCGGTGTCCGACCGGTGGCGATGATGTCGATGCGCCCATCGGAGTGTGGCGCAAAGCGCACCGCATAGGTCGGACCGCCAAGGTCGGGACGGCGCGCTTTCAACAGTTCGAGCGCCTGCGCCTCGACAGCGCGGTAATCGTCGTCGGGCTGACCGTCGGTATACAACTCGTGATAGCGTTCGACGGCATCGATCTGCACCGTTGCCAGCGTTTCATAGCGGATCGGTTGGGAGAGGATGCGCGGCGCTGCTATCGCCAGCGCGCCAAGTGTGCAGATCAGCAGCCAGAGCCACTGGTACAACCGCAGTGGTCCGCGCTGGCGGCTCAACGCCACGATCCAGGTTGCTGGCGTCGCAAGGTGTGCCATATGTGCAGTCTAGCGAAATCCTACGACAACAACACCGTCAACTTCCGTCACAACATACAACTCTGGGGTCTCTGCGAGTCGTTGTTCAACGACATCCCAGCGAAAGGCGCGTTTCCCATCAAACATATGTTTTTCCAGCAGCAGATAGCGTATCCCCAGGTCGCGCAATCGTTGAGCGGAAGCACTGTCGGGAAAGCCGCGTGAGCGCTCGTTGAAATCCTGAAAGACGGATGGCATATGCGCCTGATGCATGAATGCGAACGTTTGCTTCCCATGAATCAGGGCGCCGAACAGAATATATATAATAGTTGATTTTGTCATCAATAACCGGTTCAAACCCGATAATGAAATCGCCTGGTTGTTGTGCAAGCCAGATGTCAATCGGACGAGGCGCCAGCGTTATGCGATCAGTGGTTCTGTAGATCGGGCTCAGATCGAGCGCTACAAGCAAAATGATCAATGGGGCGAGAAGGAGCGAACGTCGATGTTTGAGAGTATGATCCCCGAATCGTGACGCCTCTTTACTGCGATGTGTCAATTGTGCCGCTCCTACACCTGCCAGCAAAGCAACAAAAAGAATGGTTACAACCCCAAAGCGCGCCCAAACACGCATAAGACCGATGATCGGCAGTTGATGCAGATAATATGCCGGCAACCAGATCGGACGATCCGGTTGCAGCGGTATATTGCCGGTGTGCAGATCGGTGCCGAGTGCCAGGATAAACGCAAATAAACCGGTTCCGACCCAGACAAACCGGCGTTCAAAGGTACGCAATGCTACCAGCGCCAGCACTCCGGGGACGAGTCCAACATAGAGCGTTTTTTCAACCCACAACGTTTCAGGCCGCAACTGCTCGACAAGCGTTCCCCAGAGTGGATGCAGATGGTATGGCACGATGAAGTTCATCGGGCTGGCTGACCACATTCGTGTTTTTTCAGTAGTATAAGTATTGTAGGTTCCTTCCTGTGCTATCATCAGATAAGGGGTTGCCGCAAATAATGCACCGATCAGTACTGCTGGCGCTGCGAGCCACGCGCCACGCAGTGGATTCAACCGTCGGGTCACGAACGTCAATAGCGCATACACAAGACCGCAGAGTAAACCAATAACAAGGTAATACTGCGATGCTGCGCCGAGCAGGAAGGTTGCCCCTGCCAGACCTGCCAGCGCCTTACGATCCGGTTGTGATCGGAGCGAGGCATCGAGCGCCCAAAAGAATAACGGGAGTGGATATGTGCTCACAATCTGCGGATGACCGTAGCTATGAGCGTGGCGAAACGGCGCCAGCATGAATGCCAGGCCAGCAACTAACCCGCCAGTGCGACTGCCGGTCAGACGATGCACCCACAGGTATGCGCACAGACCCGAAAGGAAGTGAGCGAGCGCCAGGTGCGCATTATATCCGAACACGGGTCCGAATATCCACGTCAGTGGTGCAACTACCATATATCCCAGGTATGGCACATCGGTGGCGGTCAGCGCCAATCCTTCCGGGGGATTGATGCGCGGGTCGACAAACGGTGAAGCGCCGGTGCGCAGCGCTTCAGCAATCCATCCGGCGGCATAAACGTACTGAATGTTGTCGCCCGCCCAACCGAGCAGCAAGGATGTCGGCGACTCAAGCACTGCATACATCATAACTACGGTTGTGCAGATAAAGATTGCAACAACCAGATAATCGCCTGGATGGAATTGCCAGGTAGTGTGCGTCCGCGCCTGCGCATTCCTTACCCCAACCATGCCGTCACCTCGATGGTCTCACCGGCTGCCAGATCGAAGATCAGCAGCGTACCGCGAACAACAGGCGTTGCGTTGCTCTGTTCGCCGTCCAACGTTACCTGTTGGATGACAGACGGCAGGTTGAGCGTCAATCCTTGCAGGTCGTGTACGCTATGGTTCGTAACCAGGAAATGCAACGGTGCGTTTGAGGACATGTCGTGAACCGGTTCTGATTCGTGTCGCTCGATGCGCACCAGCGCCACCGCCTGTTGCCGGTCGGCAATCTCCGCCAGCGGCGCAATCCACAGATCGCCCGCATCGCGGCGCCCGACGGCATAGCGCACAACGTTGCGCCACACGGCGATCTGCGCCGGAGTGACGACTTCTTCGGTGTGCGCCCACAGGTCGATCATGCCGCCGGTGTTGATGGCGCGCTCGATCACGCCTGGCGCTTCCGCAGCGCTCTGCTCTGTCAGGTAGAAATCCGGGCAGGCGAGGATCGCTTCGTGGCCCGGAACCGGTCGGCAGTGCGGTTCATCCCTGCTCACCAGATGGTACTGCGGTTGGCGCGGATTCCAGTTCGTGCGCGTCACCGACGTGATGCCGGCTTCTGCCAGCGCCTGCCAGTTCGCGTAACTCATGCCGGCGCTGCTGCTCCACGGAAACGCCAGCGACCGCGCTGGCGGGACATTGTGCTCTGCAGCGACTCTCCGCCATTCGGAGAGATCGCTGCGCCACTCCTCAGCGCTCGCAAGCCCGCCGTACAGGTGGCTGAACGTATGGCTCTGAATATCATGTCCCTCGCGCTGCACCAGCGGGATCAGGTCGCCAAAATACCAGGCAGGGTCAGTCGCTACCGTGCCATACGGATCGGGTGAGAACCAGGGTTGCTGCTGCCAGGCGTCGGTTTGCCAGCGGTTAGCACGGTTCGCCCACGTGAACGTCGGGTCTCCCATGAAGCGCCGCTGCTCGCGGTTGCCGGTCAGGAAATTGTACCCGGTTGCGTAGTAGGTGGCGCGGATGCCGTATGGTCGGAAGATGTCCAGCGTTGTCGTGATTCCTTCGCGCATCCGCATTCCTCGCATAAGCGGGTCCTGATCGACGTTTGGGTCATCGACCGAACGCGAATGGATCAACCCGCCCATCGTCGTTTCCCAATCGAACGAAAATGAGAGCGCTGCGCGCGCGCCGTTGGGCCAGGGAAGCGCCTCAACCCCGGCAGTCTGCTCAGGTGATGCTGGCGGCATCTCGCCGGTGTGTGGGAAGCGCCCGTGTCGGATGCGGATCAGGTCGAGGTAGACCCGATCATCAGATGCAGGATGGAACGTCACCGCAAGATGGGTGGCTTCAGGCGGGGCGGTGAACCCTCCACCGATCAGCGACCAGGGTTGAGTGTCAGTTGGTCCGTTCCAGCGCCGCACCTCCTGCCACCCGCTCCAGTCGACGCGCAGGATGTCGCCGCTGGCGTCGAGCCAGTGAAATCCGAGGCGCACCCGAGTCGCCGAAGACGAGTCGGCGAGCGCCTGCGCAGTGGCGCAGTACGACACGCCAGGTCGCACGGCGACCGACGGGGTGCGGAGGTGGTTGGCGATGCCGAGGAGTTGGAACGAGCGCCCTGAACCGGAAACGGTAAAGTCGCCAACCTGTACGCCGCTTGCGGCTGCGCTCCAGCCGACCGGCAACAGAACGCCGGTCGGCGTACCGGGCGCCAGGTTGGAAAAATCAGGCGCGCCCAGCAGATCGTCAGCGATCAATGGCACTGCTGCACACCGCCCCATCCGCTCCTGCACTGCGACGAATACGGTGCTCATCAGAATAAGTCCAAGCGCGACTGCTCCAACAATGCCCGCATGCCACGTTCGTTTCATATCCCGTTCCGGTGTCTGGCTTCGCACTCGTTCAGACGGCGCATTATAGCATACTGCCAGGTGGAGACGCAGCGGCGGGGGTACGTGTTCCATGTCTCCTGGAGCGAGGGCATCTTGCCCTCGGAGAGATGATGTCTCCTGGAGCGAGGGCATCTTGCCCTCGGAGAGATGATGTCTCCTGGAGCGAGGGCATCTTGCTCTTGGAGACGCGGTGCGGGCGGGACGCCCGCGCTCCCAGGTTTGTGGATGACCCCAGGTGTGAACAGGTACCCGATGATGTCTCCTGGGCATCTTGCCCTCGGAGACGCGGTGCGGGCGGGACGCCCGCGCTCCCAGGTTTGTGGATGACCCCAGGTGTGAACAGGTACCCGATGATGTCTCCTGGGCATCTTGCTCTTGGAGACGCAGTGCGGGCGGGACGCCCGCGCTCCCAGGTTTGTGGATGACCCCAGGTGTGAACAGGTACCAGCGAGGGTGCAAGCGCGGGTTGCGCCCCTCCTGACAGTTGAAGGCGCACGTTGCGTGCGGCGACATCCATCTGCTGCAGGTGACGTATACTATTGCGTACGAACAGATATCCCGGCACTCAGGAGCTCTTATGACTGATACAATCGTTCCCAAACGCGACGTCGCCACGCTGGGCGGCGGGTGTTTCTGGTGTCTCGAAGCCGTGTACGACGAGATCGAAGGGGTCATCAGCGTCGAATCGGGGTATGCTGGCGGGCACAAGCCCAACCCGACATACGAGGAGGTCTGCACCGGCAGAACCGGTCACGCCGAAGTTGTGCAGATCACGTTCGATCCGCAGGTCATCACGTTTCGCGACCTGCTGGACATCTTTTTCAGCATTCACGACCCGACCACGCCCAACCGTCAGGGCGCCGACGTCGGTCCGCAGTACCGTTCGATCATTCTGTATCACAACGAAGATCAGCGCCGGATTGCCGAAGAAACCATCGCTGCATTGAACGCCGCAAAAATCTGGAGCGCGCCGATCGTAACCGAAGTGAAGCCGTTTACAGAGTTCTGGATGGCGGAAGAGTACCACCAGGAATATTTTGCAAAGAATCCGTACCAGGGGTACTGTATGGCAGTCGTCGCGCCAAAGGTGATGAAAGCGCGAAAACAATTCTCCGAACGCATCAAATCGAAGCGCTGAATCAGATTCCCGCCAGAAACGCAACGGCTGCCGCGGCGACAGGAACGCTCAGATTGTCGGTTCCATGCGGCGATACCGCCTCGACCACGGTAGCGACGATAGCGCCGAGCAGAGCAGCCAGAACGGCGCGCGCTGGCGCGACGGTCGGGGCAAATGGCGCCAGCGCTGAGCCTGGAAGAAACAGCACCGTGAGCAGCATCGCTATCGCGCTGACCGCAAACATAACCGCAGACCCTTCCAGCGTCCGGCTACTCTGACCGATAGTGTACCTGTGCCGACCGATGCGCTGACCCACAAGCGCTGCCAGCGCGTCACCCCACGTCATTGCCATCACACCAGCCGTCGCTGCCACTCCGCGATCAACCGGACCCTGCGGTCGCCACAACAACGCATAGATCGTGGTGATCGCAAGGGCAAAGTAGATCGTGCCGGGCGAACTGTCCTCCCGATCCATTGCGCGTACAATCCGGTACCGGTAGAGGATGAAGTTGACGAAGATGAAGGTCGCAAAGGGAATAATCCCGATTTCCCAACGATCAAAGAGCGTCAGAATACCGAAGACCCACATCCCTGCGCCGATGTGGATAATCTTGCGCGTCAGGTCGGCGGGCAAGCCGGCAAAACGATGCAATGCCTCGCCGGTCAGCAGCAATCCGATAGCGTAAGCATACGAAATGCCCAGTCCGGTCCATTCACTCGCTGTCATGATCGACTCCATCGTCATCGGGCAAGATTCGCCGTGGAACCTTGAGCCTCACAGTCCTGGCACAAATCGTCCGGGATTCAATAGGTGGAGCGGATCGAATTCGTCGCGGATGCGCCGCATTACATCGAGACCCTGCGGCGGCGCCCCCCAGCGCGGCGTATCGGGCAGCGTCGTCGCCACCCACTGAAGACCCGGCAGTTCGGCTGTCAGGGTTGTGAGTGCAGCAGCGGTGACCGATCGTACTCTGGCGTACAGCACACCACTGAGCGCCCGCGCATTGATGGCGACCGATGAGCCGACACGGGCGGCGGACGCTTCACACTGTGCGATGGCGGATGCCACATCGGTCGGCAATACCGACAGTTTCACTACAGCTTCATCTGCGGCGAGTGTTGCAGTCTGCGGCAGGTCGGCAATGGCTGACCAGAGCGCCTCCGCCTCGCCACCGTGCAGCCGCTCAACTGATTGCGCGCCGTGGCGTCGCATGATGGCGCTCATATCGTTCATCTGACGTTCAACCGCCTGCGGCAGGCCTTCCGCCATCAACGCCAGCGCACAGACGCCGGATTGTCCCACGGCAGCGAGCGCACTGCGGTTCAGGTATTCAGCAGCGACTGGCGCCAGTTGGGTGCCATCGAGTTCGTCGAGCGCGGCAAACGCCGGTTTGGGGTCGTTGAATCGGCACAGGATTGTTCCTGCCGCGCGCGGTTGCGGCAACAGTTTGAAATTTGCGCTGGCAATGACCGCCAGCGTGCCGAAACTTCCCAGGTAGAGTTTCATCATGTCGAAGCCGCTGACGTTCTTGACCACCATGCCGCCGCCGCGTGAGAGTCGCCCGCCGACTTCAACCACTGCAATCCCGATCAGCACATCGCGCAGCGTGCCGTACCCCAACCGTCGCGGTCCGTCGGTTGCCGTGGCGATCAACCCGCCAATCGTCGCCCGATCCGGCAACGGCGGGTCAAGCGCCAGCATTTGACCGTGCTGCGCCAGATAGGTGCGGAGTGCGCCAAACGTCATCCCTGCCTCAACGGAAATCGTCAGGTCATCGGGAGTGTGCGCCAGCACCCGGTTAAGCCGTGTCGTGCGCACCACCAGGTCGAGGCGGGTTGGCGGCGCGCCAATCAGTTGTTGCGTTCCGCCGCCCCACGCCGCCAGCGCTGCGCGGCGCTCTGCGGCGATGCGCAGCGTTGCCTGGAGTTCCTCGACGTTGCCAGGCGTAACGACGCACAGGGGGCGCACCCCCTGCACGCTGAATGCTTCCAGCGTTGGGGCATCATCCTGGACTGTATCAGGAGGGAGAGCAGTGCGGAGTGCCTCGTTCAGATTCATAGGACGCCCAGTTCTTTCAGGATACGCAACACCGGCGGTCGCTGCCAGAGCCATTCGACGCGCAACCATAGCCCGGCGATAACGGCAGAGTGGTACACGCCATCCGGTGATGGAACGACCAGGCGATAGCGACCCTGGGGCGTTAACTGGTAAAACATCGCCTCCTCACGGAGCGGATCGATGAGCCAGTACTCACGCACGCCTGCCGCTTCATATTCGATAAACTTCTCGCCACGGTCGCGTTCATCACTCTCCGGTGAAATAATTTCCACCACCAGGTCTGCCGCGCCGTCGAGGAATGTCGGTTGGATCAGGTGAACCCGTTCGTGGGCAATGAAAAGAATATCCGGTCATCGCCTCGATCTTCAAACCTTATCGTTGCGCCATTGCATATCCGGTACCGCGCAGATGTTGCCGTGCAACGCCTCTACGTACCTTTGCACGTTCCCACTGTCAACCTGAATTCGCACCCCCGAACGTTCAACCTGCCACGTTCAACCTGCCACGTTCAACCTGCCACGTTCAACCTGCCACGTTCAACCTGCCACGTTCAACCTGCAACGTTCAACCTCACCTCTCACAACCACGTTCCTGACGACACGCTGCCCGTGTCTGCGCCGATCAGTTCAGCGGCTGGCAAGCCACGTCGGCGCAGTGCAGCCAGTTCGCCGCATCCGACCCCTTTCGGGAAAATCTTGCCGGGATTGAAGATTTCACGCGGATCGAAACTGCGCTTCAGACCGGCCATCGCTGCCAGATCGTCGGTGGTAAACAGCAGATCCATGTAATCGCGCTTTTCGACGCCAATCCCGTGCTCGCCGCTGATCACTCCGCCCTGATTGATCGACTCGCGCAGAATGTCGGTAGCGGCAAGAAGCGCACGTTCGAGTTGCCCCTTGTCGCGTCGGTCGAACAGAATGAGCGGATGCAGGTTGCCATCGCCCGCATGAAAGACATTCGCAATCGGCAGGCGGTAATCGCGCGACACCTCACCGACGCGTGCCAGCGTCGCCGGCAGGCGCGTGCGCGGCACAACCGTATCGACCAGGTAGTACGTTGGTGCCAGGCGTCCCATAGCGCCAAATGCATTTTTGCGCGCAGCCCAGACCTGCGCCTGTTCAGCAGCGGTTTTCGCCGGACGCACCTCCATCGCGCCGAGATCGCGGCAGATGCCGGTAATTTCGGCGAGCAGGTCGTCCAGCCCATCGTTGACGCCGTCAAGTTCGATCAGCAGCGCCGCTCCGGCGCTCTCAGGCAATCCCAGGCGATACATGCCGTTCACAGCGCGGATCGCCAGGTGATCCATCATTTCCAGCGCAGCTGGCAGAAACCCGCGCGCAATAACCGTCGAAACCGTCTGTGACGCCGATGGAATGTCCGGGAACAGCGCCAGCACCACGCGCAACGCTTCCGGCAGGCGCGTCATTCGCACCCATGCCTCGGTAATGATGCCGCACGTTCCCTCGCTGCCGGTCAACACACCTGCCAGGTCATAGCCGATGCCATCCTGCCGCCCGTCACCCGTCCAGATCACACTGCCATCGGGCAGCACCACGCGCAGCGCCAGGACGTGGTTGGTCGTCAGTCCATACTTGAGGCAGTGTGGTCCGCCACTATTGTTGGCAATGTTGCCGCCGATGGTGCACGCCTTCTGGGAGGATGGGTCGGGCATGAACGCATACCCGTACTGTCCCAGGTACTGCGACAGTTCCCAGTTGATCACCCCCGGTTGCACCCGTGCCCGTCGATTGCGCACATCCACTTCCAGCACCCGTTCCATCCGCGCCGTCGAGATCACAATCCCGCCGTGGATCGGCGTCGCGCCGCCAGACAGACCGGTGCCTGCACCGCGCGGTACGATCGGCATCCCGGCGCGGTTGGCGATCTGCACGACTGCCGCAGTTTCCTCGGTTGTTGCCGGCAGCACGACAACGTTGGGCGGATGCGTATCCAGTACACACCCATCCGCCTCATAGGTCAGCAGCGTGGCAGCGTCATCGATGACGGCGCGCGGTCCAACGACACGTCGCAGGTCGGTCAACACATCGGTGCGATTCATGGCAATCTCCGTGGTATGCGCAGGGGCTGTCCCACCGTCAGGCTTGCAGGGTTACGAATATCGTTGACTGCCCATCTCACGTCTGCGGCTCGTCATCATTGAACAACTGGTTCATCCGGTCGATCTCGCCAGGCGCGATATGGATCGGATTGCCAGACAGAATGCCGGTCACCTGGCGGAACGGGCGACCGATGTGCATGCCCCGGTTATCGATGGTAAACTCGCGAATATCCTTATCGTGCATCGAGCCGCGCATCTTCAGCACCGTCAACCCGCGGCGCATCTCGCCGAACATCTCGACATAGCGCAGCAGGATGATCGAGTCGGTCAACGTTGAGATATGGGTCTCCGTCACCGACTCTCCCCCCATCAAACTAGGGGTGGTTGCCGTAAACAGACCGGCAATTTCCTGATGCTTGATAAACGACGTGAGACTGATCACAAACTCACGGAAGCCACGGATGGTCGAGACGCGTTCGAGTGCGGAGAGACTATCGACCGCCACGCGATTGGGGCGGAACTCCTGGATCAACTTTTTCATTGCGATCAGATGATCCTCAAGCCCGGCAGTTTCGGGATACTCACAGACGACGCGCAGCAACCCATCCCGTTCCATCTGCTCGAAATCGATGCCCCAGCCAGTGGCGTTGCGGAACAACTGCTCGCGACTCTCCTCGAACGCAAACAACAGGCAGCGCTCACCCCGCCTGACCCCGCCTGCCATGAACTCGGTGGTCATCAGCGTCTTGCCGGTGCCCGTCGCACCCGACACGAGCAGGATCGAGTCACGGAAGAAACCTCCACCGCACATGCGGTCGAGTTCGGGGTTGCCGGAGGTCACGCGAATATCGGACGAGCGCTGTTTGAGTTCGATCGCGGAGAGCGGTATCACCACCATCCCTTCACCAGAGATGATTGTGAATGGGAACTCCCCTTTCTGGTGCGACGTACCGCGAAACTTCAGTATCTCGATAGTGCGGCGGCGCTTTTCGTCCTCCAGCACGTTGCGCAGAATAATGACATTATCCGCCACGAACTCTTCGACGCCGTAGCGCGCAATATCGCCATACTCCTGAGTGCGTTCACCGGTCATGATAGCGGTGACCCCCAGGCGCTTCAGCGCCGAGACGACGCGGAACAGTTCACGACGCACAACGGCGCTATCGGCGAATTGCGTGAAAATTGCGCCGAGCGAGTCCATCGACAGGCGTCTGGCGCCGATGCGACGAACCGCATTTTCGATCCGCGCCAGCAGCGCGCCGAGATCATAGTTGCCGGCGAAGAGCATTTCCTCGCCGGGTTGGGGCGATGCGTCCACAAATGCCCACTTCCCCTCGCTCTCCCACGTTGCAATATCCCATCCGAGGGATTCCATGTTGCGGCGGATATCCGAGGGTGGTTCTTCGAAGGTGACAAACACCCCGTGCTCGCCATATTTGCGAATGCCTTCGGCGAGAAACTGGGCGGCAAAGACCGTTTTGGCACTGCCAGCGGTACCGGAGACGAGCGTGGTTCGACCGGCGGGAATCCCGCCGTTGGCGATCAGGTCGAAGCCACTGATGCCGGTTGGCAGTTTTTCGATGGCTGGTTGGCGCAGATTTAGACTCACTCCTGCGTTCCTCCTGTGCTCGAGGGATGGACTGGCAGATCCAAACCTTGCAGCACTTTGAGCGTATCGGAAAGATCACCAATAATGCGCCGGACTGGCGGCGGCAGTTCCTTGATCAGCGTCGGCGTCGCCAGGATCCGCTCTTGCTCGGCGAGGTGCGGTTGTTCCAGCACGTCAATCACGAACAACTGATACTGACTGCCAAGATTCTGCTCGCAGATTCGTCGCAGGTTCTGGATCGCCCGCTCGGTGCGCGGCGTCTGACCGGTGACGTAGAGCTTGAGGACAAATTTACTCGTCATCGGTTCGCTTCCCCTTTGAACGGTCCTGATGTACATCTGCCGCCACAGCTATAATATGGTATCATAGGTAAGTCCACTGCAAAAAGGGCAGGTCACCGCAGCGGCGCAGCGTTCGCAGCGGACGATGCCAGAGCGAGTCGCTCTAACGCCTCACGCTTCGCTGCGCATATGTTTGAAGTTCTCTGCGCGCCCGGCGTCTCGGCGGTGCGTTTTTGCAGTGAAGTCATAGATCGATCAATGGATACCGCCAAGCGCATAGGCGCGATAGTACGATACCAGGTATCCCATCAATTCGAGCACGAGCAGTCGTCCCTCCTCGACATACGCCTGCATGCGCATCACACTTGCACCCCGCACCCGCTGGCGAATGGCGTGCGTGTGGACATCAACCACATCGCGCGGACCGGCGCGAAGAAAGCCGAGTTGATTCGCAATCTCGCGCAGGGTATCGGATGTGTTCGTCTCGATTTTGTAGGCGCGCTGTTCCAGGCGCTGATCAAGGATGTGCCCGTACTGCGCCACCAATTCTGAGAACAGATCCGGTTGCGCGTCGCGCAGTGGCAGCGCGCTGTACAGTTGCGCCGTCACCGAGGTGCGCGTATCGTGCGACAGTTGTTCGACGGCGGCAATCTCATGCGCGTTGCGCGCCAGTTGTTCTTGCTGACGGGCGTGCTGGAGTTCGCGCAGCAAGCGCTGACGCTCGACAGCGTAGCGCACCGAGCGCGCCAGTGATTCATGCACGCACCCATCCTTCTGCAGGTAGTCCTGCGCGCCAGCATTCACCGCCTGAACCCCCAGCAATTCGTCGCTCAGCATGGTCAACACGACGACCGGTATATCAGGGGCGTGGTGCAGGACGCGCTGTAGGGTATCCAGCCCGCTGCTGTCTGGCAACGAAAGATCGAGCACGATTGCGTCGAACGAGCGTTGCTGCAAGAGTTCGAGCGCTTCTGTCAACCGTTCGGCACGGGTGAGCGTGAACGTGCCGATCCGCGCCGAAGCGAACGCCTCGGCAGCCAGTCGCGCGTCGCCGGGGTTGTCCTCGACCAGCAGGACTTCTAGCGGTGTATCGGTTCCTGTGCGCATATCTCCAACCCCGACGATGCTCACGCAACCGGACGCTACGACAGCGCCGGCAACGTAAAGCAGAACAGCGACCCGCCATCCGCCGGACGTTCGACCCAGATCCGCCCCCCATGGCGGGTGATCACCTTGCGGCAGATCGCCAGCCCGATGCCGTTGCCGGGAAACCGGCTGCGGCTATGGGTGCGAACGAACATATCAAAGATGCGTCTGGTATCTTCCGCAGCAATGCCGATCCCGTGATCGCGCACGGTGAAGAGCCACTCATTCTTCTGGCGTTGCGCCCCGATATGGATGCGCGGTCGCTCGTCGCCGTGGAACTTGATGGCATTGCTGAGCAGGTTGCGGAAGACCAGTCCGAGTTCGACATCATCGCCTGCCACCGTCGGCAGCGGATCGAAGGTGATCTCCGCCTGATGTTCATCGATAGCAATCTGCAACATGCCGATGGCGCGCGCCAGCACATCGTTGCAATCGACGGGGCGTATATCCGGACGATGCTGATCGAGACGGGCATATGCCAGCAGTTTTTCGATGAGCGATTGCATCCGCGCGGCGCCGTCATATGCGAAAGAAACATACTCACGAGCGTGTTCATCGAGTTGATCACCATACCGGCGCTGGAGCAGATCCAGAAAACCGGTGACCATGCGCAACGGTTCGCGCAGTTCGTGCGAGACAACCGAGGTAAATTGCTGCAATTCGGCATTGGCGCGCGCCAGGCGTGTTGTCTGTTCGATGAGCAGCCGCAGCGATTGCCGCGGAGCGCGGGTGAGCCGCTGCCGCCGCCGCATCCGACTCTGAAGACGCTGGTTCTGTTCGCGCAAGCGGGTCAGTAGAGCTTGAACCTGGTGCGCAGTAATGTCGGTGTTGGTCAACACCGCCCCGCCCTGTTTCAGCGCTGTCGCTTCCAGGCGAAACCAGCGTTCGCCATCGTCCGTCTCGCGGCGGTATTCGTACGTGAAACAGGCGCACTCGCCGCGCAGCACCGCCGCGATGCCCTCCGGCGCTTCCCGCGCTACCCTGGCAAAGATGCTCCGGTCGTCGTTCCAGGCGTCGCGGTAGTTCGTGCCAATCCGGAACAGGTGATCATCGCTCTTCGCCGCAACCGAACGCAACCATGCCCGGTTCGCCGCGACGATGACCCCATGCCGGTCAAGCACTGCAATCTGGGCATTGATTGCATCGAGGACGCCCTGGCAGGCAATGGTTTCAGGCGTATCGTCGCATATCGAAACAATCATGGGTCAACTCTATGTGGGTAGATGGGCGCGTGCACGACTGCTCTATTATACCAACATCTACCAGACGGCGCTGCGCTTCGTGCTATAATAGGCGCGCCTGTCGTCGGGTTGGTCGCTTCGTCGTACCTTCACTCCCACGCCGCCTGACCGGAGTCGTTCCTTTGCTCAGCACGATCAGCAGGAAATGCTCATGGATGAACAGCCCACCATTCTGGTTATTGACGATGATCCGGCGATGCAAACCGTACTGGAGATTGCGTTGCGTGAGGCAGGGTATCGTGTCGAAGTCGCCAGCGATGGTCAGGAGGGGGTCGCAAAACTTGTGTCCCTGCGCCCGAACCTGGTAATCTGTGACATTATGATGCCGCAGATGGATGGCGTCGAAGCCTTCCAGCGCATGAAGGATCAACTCCAGGAGGATGGCATCCCGATTTTTATTATAACCGCCCTGAATCGGAAACCCTGGTTTGCCGACCTCGAAGCCGAAGGCGCCGTCATCATTCAGAAGCCGTTCGATATCGAGCAGGTGCTGGGCCTGATCCAGACGATGCTGAATTGATGACTCAGTGGGTGGGCGGGAACGTGTCGTTCCTGAGTTGAACCTCATTCTTCCGCTGCTCATTGCTCTCTATGCCGCAGTTCGTTGTTCTTTATTATCTCAAGCACGTTTGGGACCGATACGCCAGAAGCGCTGAAGCCGTCCCAAACGCTGGAAATGGCTTTGATTACTACAATGGCACTTTTGACCAATAATAGTACGATAGAATGTCTTTTTCGTACTACAGACTTCAGGAAAGATCTTTGTCTACGATGATACCTCGTTTTTGACGTTGAACTGATCAAAAAATCATCCCCCTGACGCTCTATCCGCTCGTTTTTGTGAATATCTGTACATATCCGGCAGTCGCTGATACCTTCTTAGAAGCCGGTTTCCTCAGTTTCTCCCTCGAAATGAGGCGTCTTCTGCGCGCCATAACCCCTTTTCAGGCGTCTTAACAGGATGTCAACGCATTTCCATAACCTTTCAGGCGCTACGGCGATATATTCACCAGAATATGCTCAAATGATTCAATCTTGTGAAGGAGGCTTGCAGTGACACGCCGCAGTGGTTGGATATTGCTCACCCTGGGAGTGCTGCTTGCAATCGGGGCCGGAGCGCTGGTCTACGTTGTTCTGCAGCAGCAATCGGTTGCAGCCGCAGAACAGGCGCGGCGCGAGGTGCTGGCGCAGCAGGCGCCGCAGGTCCCGACGATCAAACTGCCGGTGGCGGCCCGCTCGCTTACTCCTGGCAATGCCATCGGACCCGACGACATCCTTCTGAAGGATTTTCCCGTCGATCTCGTCCCGGTCAATGCGCTGACCGAAACAACTCAGATCGAGAGTCGCGTTCTGGCGCGTGCGGTTGGTCAGGGGGACCCATTTCAGCGGAGCATGTTCGTCGGTGAGCGCGGCGAGTCGGTCAGTCAGGAGATTCCTCCTGGCTATGTGCTCTTTGCGTTTCCCATCGTTGATCTGCTCGGTCAGAGCAACCTGATCGAGGATGGTGATCGCATCGACCTGTACCTGACGTTGAACACGCCGCTCGATGCGTCGGCTGCGCCCGCGCCCGATCAGGCGACAGCGCCGACGACCGCTCTCACCCTGCAGAATGTGCAGGTGCTCAAAGTGCTGCGCCAGGCGCCGCGCGAGGGTGAGACCAAAACGCCAGCTACCGCTCTCCTCTGCGCAATGCGCCCTGAAGACGCGATCATCCTGAAACATATCAAGGACACCGGCGGCACGATCGATTTTGCGCTGCGCTCGCCGCTGGATACAGAGCCGTTTACCACCGAACCGCTCAATCTGCCGGAGTTGATCCAGCGCTATATGCGGTAACCGCCATGCTCGTCATGCATAACAAGGAACAACACCTGTGGCAAACAACGTCCGCATCAATGTCATTGTCGTCACCGTTCCAGAGCGACTGGATCAGGAATGGATCGGTCGTCTGGCTGCCGAACCGCAGATCGCGCGCGTTGATCGGGTTGCGGCGACGACCGCCGGGTTCGAGTTGATCCGGCAAACGCGCCCCGATCTGGTCATTGTCGATCGTGATCTCGATCAGGCGGAACAGTTGGTGCGCCATGTGTTCACCACCCTGCCCACGACGATCTGTATCGCGGTGGTTGCGCGTGTCGATACGGCAACACTGCGGCGGCTCGTGGCGGTTGGTGCGCGGGATGTGCTGGGGCGCCCGTTGCAGTATGCGGAACTCATTCAGAGTATCCGCGCATTGCTCGAAACCGAAGCCGACCGCCGCACGCGCGTACTGGCGACGCTCGACAGCAATCGTCCGCAGGTGCGCGGAAAACTGGTGGTGGTTATTTCACCCAAGGGCGGTTCTGGCACGACGATGATTGCCGCCAACCTGGCGGTCGGATTACGCCAGGTGAGCGCCGGTCGGGTGTTGCTCGCCGATTGCTGCCTTCAGTTTGGCGATGCTGGCGTTCATTTGAACCTCTGGTCGCGGCATACGCTGGTCGATCTGATCGATCATCTCGACGACATCGATGACGCAATGATCGGTTCGGTCGTCCAGCAACATACGTCCGGTACGCATGTATTGCTGGCGCCCAATACGCCTGACGCGGCTGGCGATATCGGCGGCGGGCAGATCGGTCGCCTGATCGATGCGTTGCTCGATCGCTACGAGTACGTGGTTGCCGATACATGGTCATTCCTCGACGACGTGACCGCGACGCTGGTCGGCAAGGCAGACGAAACGCTGGTGGTGACGACGCCGGAAGTGCCATCGCTCAAGAATGTCAAGCGGTTCCTGGAGTTCATCCAGCGCGAGGGTCTGACGCGCGGCAAGATAACGCTGGTGATCAATCGCTTCCCCAGCGTCGACGGCATCGCACTCGACGATGTCAAACAGCATCTCCGCTATCCCATCAGCGCCAATATCCCCAGCGAAGGGCGCCTGGTGACGCATAGTGTCAACCGGGGCATTCCGATCGTTCTGTCGCACCCGGAGAGTTGGATCGGGCAAAGCCTGCTGAAACTCGCGGCGCACGTCGCCGGCGAGCAGGTTGCCACGCTGACGCTTGCGCCGTCCCGGTCGCGCTCGAAAGGGTTGGCGGCGCTGATCGAACGCCGTGGTTTGTTTGGTTTTGCGCGACGTGAAACATAGAGGAACGCTCTGCTATGAACCGGTTTCGTTTCTCGCGAAGCGGCGCCAGCAATGCACACCAGGCGCCCAACGCCACCCCCGTCGATGAACCGCGCCCGCCGATTGAGCCGGTGCGACCGGTCGTAGCGCGGTCGTCGGTTCCTCCGACCGCACACGATGCCGATCGCGATGAACGCGATCTGATCGAAGTGGTTCAGTCAAAGTTGATCGATGAGACTGATACGAGCGGGCGCCGTGAACCGGAGTACTACGCGCGCCGTATCGCGGAACTGGTGACCGAGCACCTCGACAGGAGCGGTCGCGTAGTTTCCGAACGGGAACGCATGCGTCTGATCCGCCTGGCGCAGTCCGAACTGCTTGGACTCGGTCCACTCGAACCGTTGCTCGCCGACGATACGATTAGCGAGATCATGGTCAACGGTCCATACCAGATCTGGGTCGAGCGCAACGGCAAATTGCAGGAAACCGACGCCCGTTTTATCGACGAAGACCATGTGCGGCGCATCATTGATCGCATTATCTCACCGCTCGGTCGTCGGTGCGATGAGACGACGCCGATGGTCGACGCGCGTCTGCCGGACGGGTCGCGCGTCAACGCCATCATTCCGCCGCTGGCGCTCAATGGCAGCACGATCACGATCCGCAAGTTCTCGCGTGTTCCGCTCACCGCTGCCGATCTGGTGGCGCGTGGCGCTGCGTCGCCAGAGTTGATGGACCTGCTGCGAGCATGTGTGCTGGGACGGCTCAACTGCATCATTTCCGGCGGCACCGGCACCGGCAAGACCACCATGCTCAATGTGCTCTCATCGTTCATCCCCGACGATGAGCGCATCATCACCATCGAAAACGCTGCCGAACTGCAACTACAACAGCGTCATGTCGTGACGCTCGAGTCACGTCCCGCCAATATCGAAGGGCGCGGCGAGGTGACGCTGCGTGATCTGGTCGTGAATGCCCTGCGTATGCGCCCGGATCGGATTATCGTCGGCGAGTGTCGCGCGGGTGAGGCGCTCGATATGCTTCAGGCAATGAACACCGGTCACGACGGTTCGATGACGACGCTGCACGCCAACAGTCCGCGTGATGCGCTGCGCCGCATGGAGACGATGGTCATGATGGCGGGGATGGACCTGCCGCTGCGCGCGATCCGCGAACAGATCGCTTCGGCGATCAATATCATCATTCAACTTGAACGTCTCCAGGACGGCTCACGCAAGATCGTGCAGGTCTGTGAAGTGACTGGCATGGAGAATGATGTCGTCTCGCTCTCCGATCTGTTCGTGTTCCAGCAACAGGGCGTGCGTGACGGCAGGGTCGTCGGTCGAATCGTGCCGACAGGTATTCGCCCGCGCTTCCTCGAGAAGTTGCAGCAGATGAACATCACGTTGTCGCCCCAGGTGTTTGGCAATGTTATTCCAGGCGTTCGCTAGAGGGAATGGAACGATGGATGTGCCTGTATCGCTCGAATTTGCGCTGCCCATCGGCGCCGCGCTGCTGGCGAGCCTGGCGAGCCTGACGCTGCTGTTCGCAGCGCGCAGCCTGGCAACGCGCGATACCGGCGTCGATAGCCGGATCAGCGCCTACCTGGGCGGAGACGACGTCGCACGCGGTGCAACCCTGAACGATCAGCGCATTGCCGAGCGACTCAACGACGTCATCAAACGGCAGAGTTTTGCCGCCAGGATTGAGCACGATCTCGCCGCCGCCAGTCTACCGCTGACAGTGCCGGAATATATGCTGATGCGCATTGCTGTTCCGCTGATCATCACGGCGCTGGCGCTGCTGATCTGGCGTCAGGTGATCGTCGTCCCGGCGGCGCTGATTGCCGGACATCTGGGATGTTCGTTCTGGATGCGGATGCGGCGCCAGCGTCGCAAACAGGAGTTCAACGACCAGCTGCCCGAAACGCTCGACCTGATCACGGCGTCGATGCGCGGCGGCTTCAGTCTGGTCCAATCGCTCGCCAGCGTCGCCAGCGATGTGCAGGAACCGACCCGCACAGAACTGCGGCGGGTGTTTCAAGAAGTGCAACTGGGTCTCAGCGTCACCCAGGCGCTCGATAATCTGGTGCAGCGGATGGAGAGCGCCGACCTCGATCTGGTGGTGACGGCGATCAAGATTCATGCCCGCGTTGGCGGCAATCTGGGGCAGATTCTTGAGAATATCAGCACGACCATGCGCGAGCGCGCCAAACTGCGACGTGAAGTGCGCGTGATTACGTCGATGCAACGCATTTCGAGTTACGTCATCGGTGCGTTGCCTTTCGCGCTGGCGCTGATCATCTTCACCATCAACCCGACGTACATGATGCGCCTGTTTCAACCGGGATTGATCCTCTGCATTCCGATCGGCGCGTTCATCTCGTCGGTCGTCGGTTTCCTCATCATTCGGAAGATTGTTGATGTGAGGATCTGATGTTGCTTATCCCTGGCATCATAACCGCGCTTGCCATTCTTCTGGTGGTTGCAGGTCTGACGACTGTGCGTCGCGATGTGACCGTTGGCGAACGCCTCGACGCCTACCTCAGCCCGACGGTCGAGAAGATGAATCCCACACCATCGCTGGAGGCAACGAAGCCGTTTGCCGAGCGTGTGGTCATTCCGCTGCTGAAACGGGCTGCACGCGCATTTGCATGGCTCTTGCCGCAGAATCGCTACGAAGCGTTGCGGTTGCGTCTGGCAATGGCGGGGTACCCGTGGGGCGTCACTGCCGCCGATTTTGTTGGCGCGAAAGGGATCGTCCTGGTGCTGGTCACACTGGTTGCGGGCGCTTTCGGTTGGATGGCTGGCGCAGCGCCGACATTCTTCAACCTGCTCCTGCTCGGCGGGATCGGGTTCTGCGCCTTCTTTCTCCCCGATGTCTGGCTATCGCGCAGGATCCGGCAGCGCCAGACCGAGTTGCTCAATGCGCTGCCCGATGCGCTTGATCTGCTGGCGATCGCCTCTGCCGCCGGTCTCAGTTTCGAGAGCGCAATGCAGGAGATTACGTCCAAATGGACGAACGAACTGGCGCGGGAGTTCAGTCGGGTGTTGCGGGATATGTCGATGGGGGTGCCGCGTCGTCAGGCGTTGACCGATATGGCGGAACGAACTGGCGTGTCGGACATTGCCAGTTTCGTCTCGGCGGTCAAGCAGGCGGAGGCGCTCGGTATCAGCATTGGTCGCGTCCTGACAGTGCAGGCTGACGAGATGCGCACGCGTCGGCGGCAGCGCGCCCAGGAACGCGCCAATCAGGCGCCGGTCAAGATGATGTTTCCGCTCGTCTTTCTCATCTTTCCGGCAATTTTTGCCGTGCTATTGGGTCCGGCAGTGCCGCAACTGCTGGAAGCATTTGGTGGCGTATGAACACAGAACGAACACCGGAAACCGATCGGTTGTATGAACAGGGTATGGCGTGGATGCGCGAAGCGCGCTGGGAAGAGGCAATCGCCGCTCTATCGCAGGTGCGCGCGCTGTCGCGCGCCTACCCGGATGTTGATGCGCTTATCGCCGATGCGCAGTTGAAACTGGAGATCGAGCAGGTGGGCGTACCTCCAGCATTGGCGCCGCCACGTCCACATCCGCCGCGTGCAGCGCTGATCGGCGGGTTGACCGCGCTGACATTGATCGTTGCGGCGGTCATTATCGCGCTGATCGGTCGAATCGACCCATCGAGCGTCGGCAGTGCGGCGCAACCGATCATGCTCAGCATCGGCTTTCCAACCATTGCCCCTACCAGAACGCCGACCCCTGCGCCGACCGCCACGCCAATCCCGGTGCGCCCAACTGCAACGCCAGCGGCATCTGTGGTCCTGCCTGGAACGCTGGGAGTGCGCATGGCGTCGGGAGAGCGATTACCCGGCGCCACCCGAAACCTGGCAATCATTCTGGACGCTTCCGGCAGTATGCTGGCGCGCATCGATGGTGCGCCCAAGACGGTGATCGCTCGCCAGGCGCTGATTGCGCTGGTTGAACGTCTGCCGGCAACCACGAATGTTGCATTGCGCACCTACGGTCATCGGCGCGCCGACGATTGCAGCGATACCGAACTCGTTCAGGCGCCTGCCCCCATCCAGCGCGCCGATCTGATCAACCGCATCAACGCTATTCGACCGGTCAACGGTGGACGCACTCCTATAGCGCAGTCGCTGGAAGATATGGCGCGAGACCTGGCTGGCGTCGATGGCGAGGTGCTGATCGTGCTGGTCAGCGACGGTGATGAAACCTGTGGCGGCGACCCGGTTGCAACGGCGGCAGCGCTGCACACCGCCAATCCCCGTTTGCGGGTGAGTGTGATTGGGTTCAATATCGAACAGGAAGAGTGGCGCCGGCGCCTGGAAGGAATAGCCGCGTATGGCGGAGGGGCGTACTTCGATGCTGCGAATGCCGTGCAACTCGCCGATGCCCTCGAACAGGCGGTTGCGCTGACTTACCGTGTGATCGACAGTCAGGGAAACCAGGTCTACCAGGGACGGATCGGGAACACGGTTACCCTGCCACCCGGCGCCTATCGTGTTGAAATCAGCGGTGATGCTGCGATAACCTTTGAGACAGTCTTTGTTGAAAGTGGACACACCACATTTGTCGAACTGCGTGATGAACAGGGGGCGTTGCGCGCCAGCATCATCGCGGGTGATGACGTAGCGCCGTGAAACGGCGGACGCCCGTTCTATGCCCGGCGTCCGTGCGTAACCGCTCAAACGGGGGCGCGGTATCCCGACGAACGAAGATAAGACTTTGTAATGAGGACATCATGCCACTTCGAGGGACAACCGGACGACGACAGGCGCAGAGCGTGGTGGAGTTTTCGATCATTCTGCCGCTGCTCCTGCTCCTCATTCTGGGCGTGATCGAACTTGGCTACATGCTGTTCGTCTACGTTCAGTTGCACAACGCAGCCAGCGAAGGCGCCCGGAGCGCCGCTGTGCGTCCCTGCCCGAACCAGAACGACATTGATCGCATCATTGCCGATACGCGCGGGCGCATTGTGGCATTTGTCGATACCAGCGTCATCACCCCCAGCATCAGCTGGAGCGCCGATGCGAACGGAAATCTCCGCTGGCGCTACACCGATCCGGTCACCGTTTCCCTGAAGTACGCGCTGGAACCGCTCGACCCGATCGTTGGCGCATTCATTCCACAGATTGAGATCGATGCTGTTGCCTCACGGTCGATCACCACCGACTGCGATATCGCATCGATCGTGCGGGCAACACCGACACCTACGCCCACACCAACCGATACGCCAACGCCCTCGAACACGCCGACCCCAACGGATACCGCAACACCGACAAATACGTCCACACCGACGAACACGCCGACGCGGACAAATACGCCAACGCCGACGAACACACCGACGCGCACAAATACGCCAACGATGACGAGCACCCCCACGAATACGCCGACGCCGTCGAGCACACCGACACGCACAAATACGCCGACGCCGTCGAGCACGCCCACGCCCTCGAATACGCCGACATCGACAAATACGCCGACGCCGTCGAACACACCGACAAACACGCCGACACGCACGAATACACCGACGCCGTCGAACACCCCGACGCGCACGAACACGCCGACGCGCACGAATACGCCGACACGCACGAACACGCCGACGAATACCCTGACGCCGTCGAACACGCCGACGCCCTCGAATACCCTGACGCCGTCGAACACGCCGACGCCGTCCAATACGCGGACACCCAGCCCAACACGCACGCCCACGCCGACGCGCACGAATACGCCGACGCGCACGAATACGCCGACGCGCACGAATACGCCGACGCGCACAAACACACCAACGCCGTCGAACACGCCGACGCGCACGAATACGCCGACGCGCACAAACACACCAACGCCGTCGAATACGCCGACGCGCACGAATACGCCGACGCGCACAAACACACCAACGCCGTCGAACACGCCGACACGCACGAATACGCCAACGCACACGAATACGCCGACGAACACACCGACGCCGTCGAACACGCCGTCGCCGTCGGTGACCCCGACGCCACAGCCGATTACCTACTCGGTCGTTGGTTCCAAACGAATCGATCCTGATGCTCCGCCTGGTGAACTGGCAGACCTGCGCATTCGTATCATTGTGCGCAACAGTCAGGGGCAACCTGTTCCGGGGGTAAGTTTCAACATCACGGTGTCTGGCGCATCACCGGTTACCTCATGGACCGGTGTCAGTGACAGCAATGGCGTGATTGTCATTTGTATCGCCAATACCTATCGAGCGCGCGACAACCTTGATGTCACAACGGATGTCACCAGTCCTGAATATCCTGACCCGGGGCTGGATGGTCGCCGAGTCACGGTTCAGAACGGTGCGGTGACGTGTGGTTCGTGAAACGGGGCGAGAGGCGAGAGGTGAGAGAAGTTGCAGGTTGAAGGTGAGAAGGTGAGAGAGGTTGCAGGTTGAAGGTGAGAGAAGTTGCAGGTTGAAGGTGAGAAGGTGAGAGAGGTTGCAGGTTGAAGGTGAGAAGGTGGGAGCGTTAAACGTTGAATATTGACCATGAGCGGGAGAAGGTGATGTTCATTGCCTGGGCGTCCCCGCGCAACGGGTTTCAGGGTCGGGGCGCACCCCCGTGGGTGTCTCCACGCAACGAGTTCCAATGAGGTCATCGGGATGGAGAAAGAGAGACTGATCGCCATGAAACGCACACCCGGGCAATCGATTATCGAATTTGCAGTGATTGCCCCGATCCTGATCATCATGCTGCTCGGAACGGTCGATTTTGCGCTGGCGTTCAGCAACCAGATGGCGCTTCGCAGCGCTGTCGCCGAGGGAGGATACGTTATCGCCCAGCATCCGGGGAACGAAGCGATGGCGGAGCGCCACATCCGTGAGCGCTTGCAGGCGCTCCCCGGCGCTGGCGAACCGGGACGACTGATTGTCGCCTTTACCACCTCTGCATGCGTTGCAGGACGCCAGGATACGACCGTGGAAGCGATGTATCGCCATGAGTTCTGGTTCTCGTCGGTGCTTCCGGCGGCGCAGATCACGCTGCGGAGCGGAACAACTGTGCCACAGTTTGGGAGTTGCTCGTGAGACGATTGCGAAGGACGGAGTTCCAGCCAGGGCAGGCGATCCCGGTTCTGGCGCTGACGCTCCTCTTGCTGATCGCATTTGCGGGGCTGGCGATCGATGGCGCGCTGGCGTTCGCCTGGCGGCGCAATGTGATGAACAGCGCCGATGGCGCTGCGCTGATCGCCACCCGCGCCCTGATCGTTGATCGCGGGAGCGTCAATGGCATTGCCATCACCAATGCGGTGCGCACCTATCTGCAAGCCGAATTGGGCGTCGATAATCCCGACTTTGAACTGACCTACGTCAACGGCGCCGGTCAGTCTATGGGAACGGTCGACAGCAGTCCGGCGCCAGTCAACGCACGCGGCATCGGCATTGTCGTGCGACACACATTCGACACCTATCTGATGGGCATTCTGGGGCAACCAACGTTGACTGTGCGTGGCGTCTCAGCGGCGCGCTTCGGCAATGGCGGCATGCTGATCGGCGACTTGATTGCGCCGATGGGGTTGCTGCCGGAAGCGGCGGAGTTCTTTCGCAGCAACCCGACCAGCGCGCTGGTCGATCTGAGCGGTTTTCTCGAAGAACGGAACGATCAGATCCGGACCGATTTCTTGAACGGCATGTATCCGTATCTGGAACGGCCTGAAGACCATCCCGACTGGGTCGATCCAGATACCTTTGTGAAACGATGGCAGGTGCGCGCTGTTGCGCTGCGCATGGGTTCAGCAACGCCACCGTCATTGGGTCCAGGGGCGAGTTGCCCTGCAACGCCAGCCGATACACTGAAATCGTGGTGGTGTTTTGGCGCGCACCGGCAGGTGAACACCCGTATCGCCGGCGATGGCGATCAGGTGGCGCTGGCGATGGATCTGATCGGCGTCGAGCCATACGCCAGTTCGCTGAACGCGACGCTGCTGAGCGGCGGTTTTCTCGATGCACGCCTCAATCAAGTGATCATTGTGCCGGTGCTGGCGGAAGCGTCCGACTCGGATCAGTGGTCAGGAGCGAGCCCGGTTTACGTGATCGAATATTTTATGGCGCTCCGCCTGACCGACATCGACTATGCCAGTGGCACGATCACCGTTGATTATCTCCCGCGCTACCTGACGAACGGCGGGTTGATGGGGAGCAACAACAACGTCGAACGCGGCGCTCCCTGCGAGGTGTGCGTCGTCAACCTGGTGCGCGAGTAGCGCATCTACCGCACCAGCAACAGGGACGGTCGCATTCCGTCCCTGTTGCTGAGGCGCTTCCTGTTATCATCAGGCGTCACGCCCGACATTCCAGCGCAGATACGCTTCGATGAACGGGTCGATATCGCCATCGAGCACCGCATGCACATCACTGGTCTCGTGGTCGGTGCGATGATCCTTCACCAGTGTGTAGGGGTGAAGGTAATAGGTGCGCATCTGGTTGCCGAAGTCCGCCTGGCGATACTCGCCGCGCAGACGGGCGCGCTCTTCGCGTTTGCGCTGCAATTCGCGTTCGAGCAGGCGACCGCGCAGGACGCGCATGGCAGTTTCACGGTTCTGCAACTGC
Organism: Roseiflexus sp. RS-1; assembly: GCF_000016665.1. Classification (NCBI taxonomy): domain Bacteria; kingdom Bacillati; phylum Chloroflexota; class Chloroflexia; order Chloroflexales; family Roseiflexaceae; genus Roseiflexus; species Roseiflexus sp. RS-1. The sequence goes on along the minus strand of NC_009523.1, from coordinate 4,195,837 downwards.
GAGCGTTCGTTCTGACAGGTCACCACAATCTGCTCTGGCGTTCCTGGCTTGTACGTAATGCGCACCGCCGAGTCGGTTGTGTTGACCCCCTGCCCGCCATGACCGGACGAGCGAAACACATCGATGCGGATATCTTCCGGTCGAATGACGACTTCCGGCGCATCGTCCACTTCGGGGAGCACCTCGACCATGGCGAACGACGTCTGGCGTGTATTACCTGCATTGAACGGTGACAGGCGGATCAGGCGATGGACGCCCGCTTCCGCTTTTGCGCTACCGTAGGCATACGGACCGCGCAGTTCAATCGTGGCGCTCTTGATCCCGGCTTCTTCCCCTTCGCTCTTATCGATCAGCGCCACCTGAAAGCCGCGACGTTCGCCCCAGCGCATATACATGCGCAGCAGCATTTCCGCCCAATCCTGCGCATCGGTTCCGCCGGTGCCGGCTTTGATCGAGAGGAATGCGTCACGGTCGTCGTAGGGACCGTTGAGCAACACCTCGATCTCAAGGGCTTCGATGGCTTCGCCGGTGCGCTTGAGTTCGGCGGCGATGTCCGCCTGAAGCGAGTCGTCGTCTTCGGCTGCGGCGAGCTCGATCAGATCGGCAAGCGCCGTCAATTGACGATCAATCGCTTCGATGCGCTCAACTTCTTCCTTCAGGCGGGTCAGGCGCTGCATGATCGTCTGCGCCTCGCGGGGATCGTTCCAGAGATCAGGATCGGCAGCGCGCTCTTCGAGCGCGGCAATCTCACGTTGTTTCGTCGGCAGGTCAAAGACGCCCGCGAACGCTGTCGAAGCGCGTCCGCAGGACCTCCAGATCCGTGGTTGTCACACAACACTCCTTACTTATCGTGATCGTTCGAGAAGGTGCGCACCGGTGGTCTGTCTCACCAGTTCTGGCAGCGCAATCGCCACATCGCCGCGAATGACCGCCTCGGCGCGCCCATCCAGATATGTTGGTCCATTGTTGATGATAATCAATTTTGCACCGTGGCGCAAGCCCAGCGCGGGCAGGTCGTTGACGGGGAACACCTCGAGCGATGTTCCGGCGACGATGATAACATCGGCATGCTCGACGGCGCGCCGCGCCAGCCAGTACAATCCACGCGGCAGCATCTCGTCGAACAGTACCACATCGGGTTTGAGCGGATGACCGCAGGAGCAACGCGGCGGTTCCCCACGACGGATCCTGGGCAACAACGCCTGGGTCGGAATCTGTCGCTCACACTCCAGGCATGTGGCGGTGCGCAGATGCCCGTGCAGTTCATAGACTTCACGCGACCCGGCGCGCTGATGCAACCCGTCGAAGTTCTGCGTAATGATGGCTCTGAGCGTCCGGTGCTGTTCGAGCGCTGCCAGGGCGTAATGCGCCGCATTGGGTGCAGCCGCCAGCACACGATCGAGCAAAGGTCGGAACCAGTCGTAAAATGCACGCGGATTGCGCAGAAAGTTGTGCAACGACGCGACTTCTGACGGATCGACATGCTTCCATGCGCCGTCGGGACCGCGAAAATCGGGGATGCCGGAGGGAGTGCTGATGCCCGCGCCGGTGATGGCAACGGCGCTGTGCGCACGACCGAGGAGATCGGCGGCGTGCCTGATCGCTGCCTGATCTATACCTGTTTCCACCATACGCTGCACACCATCGATGTAGACACGCCAGCCATCTCCGGCAGCATGATCAGGCGCTGGCTGGTTGTCTGGCGTTATGCCCGAGTGGTAGGATAGAGACGAATAACGTTTCACCCATCATGATACCACATATTCGCAACATGTGGTACGCTTTCAGGTGAACGATGTCAGACGTGTGAACGAGCATACCGGGGCACAGAAGGTGACGACTCATTCGATCAATATTCCAGATGCGCTCCGTTGTGCAGCGTGCGGGGCGCTGCTGATCGACGGATACTACTTCATCCACGGGCGACGTGAACGCTACTGTGCGCGCTGCATTCGCGAGCGCGATCGCTGCGATGTCTGTTCCGCTCCGCTGGGCGACCGCTATTGGACGCTGCACGATGGTCGCCGGTTGTGTGAAACATGCCACGCGACGGCAATTTACGACCCGTCGGTTGCACAACAATTGTTCAATGAAACCGTGGCGGCAATCGTCGCGCAATTGGGGATGGCGTTGCGGGTTGGGGTCGACTTTCGGTTGGTAGATGCGCCGACGCTGGCAGCAGTGCGGGCGCAGGATAAGCCGCCGCAACCAGGCGAAGCGCCAGCGCTGGGGCTGTACCAGCGTCACGGTCGGTTGCGGGTCATCTATATGCTCTACGGCTTGCCCAAACTCCTCTTCCGCACCGTCGTGGCGCACGAATACGCTCACGCATGGCAGGGTGAAAATTGCCCGCTCCTGAACGACCATGATCTGATCGAAGGATTTGCCGAATGGGTGGCGTACCATCACCTCGGCTACCTGGGCAGCCACAAAGCCGCCGCCGCCATGCGCGAGTCGAACCACCCCTACCGTCCATTGCTCGAACGCATGCTGGCGCTCGAAGCGCAGATCGGTCCGGCGGGTGTGCTGGAGTACATGCGGCGCGCCGGTGTGCGATGATCTCACCAGGCGACTACGTTCGTCGCCGCACGATAAGCAGATCGCCCTCACGGGTAGCGCGGATCGCGCTGGTTCCACGCAGGCGGGTCGGCAGCGGCACACACCGCCGGTACGGTCCGATCCGCACAATCAGGTCATCCCCGCTCAGCGTCAACCCAATCGCGCCCTGCGGCAGACCGGGCAGTTCAACGGTCAGCGCTGCTTCGCCGCGATAATCGTTACCGATTGGCGCGCGCACGTTTGCCGCGCCAGCATCCCCCATCGCCCGTCCGGCAAGCAGCAACGGCATATGACCGCCGGTGGTCGCCCCGATGTCGAGTTTGAGCAGCGGTCGTGTCCTCCAGAGCGCTGCGGCTTCGTCAACCAGCGCCGCCTGCAACCGTTCGAGCGGCGCCAGGCGCGCGTCGTCCGGGTTGGTTGGCAGCAGCGGACCAACGACCAGGGCGCCGATTGCCAGGCCGTGGAGTTGAATGGCGGGGATTGCCAGTCGCGCTTCTGCCAGCGCGGCGGCATCAGGGCGTAACACGTAACAGACGCTGCTTGCGGGCGCATCGAGCAGACTGCGCAATCGTTGCGCTTCGTTGAGCACACGGCGCATATTGCTGGTGAACTCCGGCGGCAGCAGCATGCCCGGCAGCAACGGTCCCTGCGCCGGTTGACCATCGAGACCGATGAGCCACTTTGCAATCCAGCGCAGATTATCGGGAACGCCGAGCGCCTCGATCAGAGCATGGTGCGGTCCTGCGTCCACAACGATGCGCTCATATTTGGGAGCGAGTTCACGGAGGCGCAGCAGCGCGAACGCAGCGTCGGAGGCGGGCGGTTGCGGCAATTCATCACCGGCAAGGGCGCTGAAGGGCGGGGGCAACGTCGCGCGCGTCTCATTCCAGGCAGCGGCAAGTTCGCTGCGGGTATCGAGCGCCATCGCCTCGAGACGCGGCGCAACGTCGGTTGGTGTGCTGCTGACGGGAACGCCGAGGAGCGCGCTCAGCCCCACCGTTGACCGGTACGCAAACAGCAGCGTGCGCTTTCCAGCATCGGCGGCGCGTGCCGCCTCTGCAGCCGCAGCCACACTGATGCCAATCCCAGGAGAACCGGTGTACACCAGGATGTTTGCCACGGTTGAACGTCCTTCGTACCTACAGGCAACAGGCGTGGCGGAGATACGCCCGTTGCAATCCACGTATGCGTCAGCGCTTACCCGCCGCCGCCGCCGATGCCCATAATGCCGCCTTCGGTCATGGCGCGTACATCGAGCAGTTCATCGACCTGTTCCGGTGAGAGGAGACCCTTCTCGACCACCACCTCCTTGATCGTCTTGCCGCTTGCCAGCGCTTCTTTGGCGACTGCAGCGCCGTTGAGGTATCCGATCACCGGATTCAACGCCGTCACCAGGATCGGATTCTTTGCCAGCCATCCGGTCGCCTTTTCGGGGTTGGCGGTAATGCCAACCACGCACTTCTCGGTGAAGGCATTGATAGCGCCAATGAGGACGTGCATCATCTCGAACAGGTTGTGGGCGATGATCGGCATCATCACATTCAATTCGAGTTGCCCGGCTTGCGCCGCAAGCGAAACGGTCAGATCGCATCCCTGCACATGGAAGCACGCCATGTTCAGCATTTCCGCCAGTACCGGATTGACTTTACCGGGCATAATGCTCGAACCGGGTTGAACCGCCGGCAGTCGGATCTCATCCAGACCGGTCGTTGGTCCTGATGCAAGCAGACGGAGATCATTGGCGATACGGGTCAGCGTAATGCACAGCGTGCGCAATGACGCTGAGAAATCCGCCGGATCCGCCATACTCTGCATCGCCTCGAACAGATTGCCCGCCGAGCGCAGTTCCTGACCGGTCAACTCCGACAGGCGTTTGACCATTCGCCCGTGGTATTCGGGATGCGCATTCAACCCACTACCCACGGCTGTGCCGCCAATACCCAACCGGCGCAACCGGTCGGCAGCGCTCTCGATCCGCTCACGATCATTGCGCACCGCCAGCGCATACGCGCCAAACTCCTGCCCCAATCGCACCGGTACGGCATCCTGCAAGTGGGTACGTCCCGATTTGACGATCGGATCGAACTCCTGCGCCTTGGCTTCGAGCGCATCAGCAAGCCGATCAATAGCGGCAAGCAGTTCGTCGAGACGCCAGAGGCAGCCAAGGCGGATAGCGGTTGGAATAGTGTCGTTGGTGCTCTGCGCCATGTTGACGTGGTCGTTCGGGCTGACCGGCTTCTTCGGATCGTCGAGCGCAAAGCCCAGGATCTGGTTCGCGCGATTGGCAATCACCTCGTTAAGGTTCATGTTATGGCTGGTGCCTGCGCCAGCCTGGAAGGGGTCAACGACGAATTGGTCGGCATGCTGCCCATCGAGCACTTCGTCCGCCGCCTGGATGATCGCATCGGCGATCTGTCGCCCGCTGATGGTGCGGTCGCCAATCGTGACGTCGTTGAACAGTCCCAGGTCGCGGTTGACTTCCGCCGCAGCGCGCTTGATCATCGCCTGCGCCCAGACGAATGCCGGGTATGGACGCATGCCACTGACCGGAAAGTTCATCACGGCGCGTTGCGTTTGTGCTCCATAGAGTGCGTTCGCTGGCACCCTCACTTCGCCGAGCGAGTCCTTCTCGATGCGGAATGCTTCGGACATTGGCTTCCTCCTCTCCTTTGGGGATGTCCACACTGCTATGGTAACACAATTTCAACGCACTCCTGGTCACGCGCTGCGTTACGGGCGTGCGTCTCCAGCACACGGCGCCCCCGTATTATGCTCCACGTTCTTCCATATGCAGGCGCTCGACGTGGTATACTAAAGCAACCCGAACCAGCAGTTCCTGGAGGAGGAGCATTTGTGAGTCGGCGCCCCGATATTGTGTTGCTCGTGCTGGATACCCAGCGTTGCGATAGACTTTCGTGCTACGGCTATTCTCGACCAACCTCGCCCTGCCTCGATGAGCTTGCGGCTGAAGCGACCCTTTTCCGTCGCGTCTTTGCCACTGCGCAGTGGACGATCCCATCACACGCTTCGATGTTTACCGGTCTCTATCCATCGGAGCATGCGACCAACCAATCGTCGGCGGCGCTCCCCTCCGGCATTCCGACGCTGGCGGAACGCCTGCGTGAAGGCGGATATATGACGGCGGCGTTCTGCAACAACCCGCTGGTGGGCGTCGTCAACAACGGGTTGCGGCGCGGTTTTGAGAGTTTTCTGAATTACAGCGGTCTGCTGACCTCGCGCCCGAATCAGGCAGGCGCGCATCCGGGACTGATCAGTCGTTATCGTCAGTGGTTCAAGGGTCGTCTGGCGGCAACGCTCAATCGCATTCAGAACTCATTCGCGCGTTCTGAATTCATGCTGGAATTCGCGTTTACGCCATTGATGGTGCCAATCTGGCAGACGGCGCTCAGTTTCAAGGGGAATACGCCCAAATCGCTCAGCGATGCTGCGCGTTTGCTGATCGAACGGCGCGGCGTTGAGCCGAATCAGCCCATTTTTGCCTTCATCAACCTGATGGGCGTTCATACGCCGTACCATCCGGATCGGCGGATGCTCGAACGGTTCGCGCCGGACGTGATCCGTGACCGGGAAGCAGCGCGCTATGTGCGTCGCTTCAACGGCGATGTGTTCGGCTGGCTTGCGCCATTCTCCAGTATTGACGAACGGTATCACCACGTGCTCAGCGATGTGTACGACGCCGAGGTCGCCACGCAGGATGCGCATCTTGGCGTGTTCCTGCGCCGGATGCGCGAGAGCGGCGCGCTCGACCGCACCCTGCTGCTGGTATGCGCCGACCATGGTGATCACCTGGGCGAAAAAGGTCTCGTCGGGCACACGGTATCGGTCTACAACGAACTGATCCATGTGCCGCTGATGGTGCGCGATCCGGATGGTGACTTTCCACGAGGTGCGGTGGTCGATCATCCGGTGTCGTTGCGACGGGTTTTCCACACCCTGCTGAGCGCCGCCAGGCTCGCCAGCGGCGTCGAGCGTGATCGCTCGCTGGCACAATCGCCAGCTGCCGATCCCGATGGCGGCACGGTCTTCAGTGAGGCAGAACCGCTGCAAAACGTTCTGGGGATCATGCTGCGACGCCAGCCCGATCGTGCGCGTGCGCGCCGCTTCGATCAACCGCGCCGCGCGGTGATCAACGGTTCGCACAAACTGATCCAGACCGGGGAAGACCAGGTTGAGTTGTACGATCTCGATGCTGATCCCCGCGAAACAGTTGACCTGGCGGCAATGTTGCCGGAACGAGTCGAAGAACTTCAGGCGCGTCTCAGCGCCTTTGTGCGCCGCGCCGATGCAACAGCGCCGCTCATCCGACGCGCTGAGGGCGTGGATGATCCGACCGTGCAGCGGCGTTTGCGAGAACTGGGGTATCTTGAATAACCTATGTATCCTCCTGTTGATCCGGTCATTATTCAACTCGGTCCGCTGACGCTGCGCTGGTACGGCGTGCTGATCATGACAGGCGTGATGCTGGCAGCGTGGGTCGGTTCCCGCCATATTGAGCGACGTGGGTTCGACCGCGACTCGGTGTGGGACCTGTTGCTCTGGGTGTTGATTCCGGGGTTGATCGGTGCGCGCCTCTACTATGTGTTCATCCAGTCGCCGCGCGGACCGGAAGGGTTGGGGCGCTTTCTGAGCAATCCGGCGAGCATTCTCGCGGTATGGGAAGGGGGGTTGCACATCTTTGGCGGGTTCATCTTTGGCGCGCTTGGATTATGGGCGTTTGCACGTATGCGGAAGGCGCCGCTCCTGGTGTATGCCGACGCGATTGCGCTCGGTCTGCCGCTGGGACAGGCGATTGGTCGGTGGGCAAACTTCATCAACCAGGAACTCTACGGTCCGCCGACGACCCTGCCGTGGGGGTTGCGCATCGACGCCGAACATCGCATCGGTCCGTACCGCGATCTTGCAGCGTTCCCGGAAACGACCCGCTTCCACCCGCTTTTTCTGTACGAATCGCTCTGGAACCTGATCGGCTTTGCGGTGATCTTTTCCATCTGGCGTCGCTACGGCGGCCGCCTGCGCGATGGCGATGTACTGCTCATGTACCTGATCTGGTATCCGCTGGGGCGATTCTTCATTGAGTTCCTGCGTACCGATTCGTGGTTTTTCCCCGGAACGCCGTTCAACGTCGTGCATGTTCTTTCGTTCGCCGCTATCGTCGGTGCGGCTGCGCTGCTCTACCGAAGGCATGGTCAGAGGCAAGAGGCGTGAGGCAAGAGGTGAGAGGCGTGAAGCACGAGGCGAGAGGCGTGAGAGTTGCAGGTTAAATGTTGAACGTTGCCCGTGGGCGGGGGCACAGGATGTCCCCAACCCGTGAGGTCTTGCCCTATGACTCTGTGCTGCGCTGTCCCGTCGGCATCAGTTCTCAGTTCTCGGTTCCTGGTTCCTGGTTCCTGGTTCCTGGTTCCTGGTTCTCAGTTCTTGGTTCCTGGTTCCTGGTTCCTGGTTCTTGATCCTCACATACAATGACACATCCCCGACTACTCATCATCGGTCTCGATTGCGCCGAGCCGTCGCTGGTGTTTGATCGCTGGCGCGCCGATCTGCCTGCCCTCAACCGCCTGATGACAGAGGGAGTCTACGGTGAACTGGAGAGTTGTATTCCGGCGATCACCGTCCCTGCCTGGAGTTGCATGATGAGCGGGCGCGACCCGGGTGAACTTGGCGTCTATGGGTTTCGCAACCGCGTTGATCGCTCCTATGGTCGCATGGTTGTTGCCGATAGCCGTGCGATCCGGTTTCCGCGTTTGTGGGATATTCTCGGCGAGGCGGGATGGCGCGTGGCAGTGATCGGCGTGCCCGGCGCCTATCCGCCGTCCGCTGTGAATGGCGCGCTGGTTTCCTGCTTTCTTGCGCCTTCGACCGATGTGACCTATACCTTTCCGCCAGCGCTCGCAGAACGTCTTGCCGTCTGGGCAGCGAAAGCGACGCCAGGGCGCGCCTATCTGCTCGATGTGCCCGATTTCCGCTCCGATGACAAAGAGCGCATTGTGCGCGACATCTACGCCATGTGCGATCAACGTTTCGCGGTTGCCGCAGCATTGATCGAGGAAGATCATCCCGACTTTCTCATGCTGGTGGACATGGGGGTCGATCGCATCCACCACGCGCTCTGGAAGCATATGGACCCGCGGCATCCGTTGTTTGTGCCCGATTCGCCCTTTGCAGATGCGATTCATGCGTACTATCGCCACGTAGATGCACAGATCGCCGCTTTGCTGACGCACTGCGGACCTGAGACGGCAGTGCTGGTGGTGTCTGACCATGGTGCGCGTCCGCTGATGGGTGGGGTGCGGATCAATCAATGGTTGATCGCGCAGGGTGACCTGACGTTGCACACAATGCCGGACGTGCCAACCAACCTCGATCAGGTGGATGTTGACTGGTCGCGCACCCGCGCCTGGGGTGCGGGCGGCTACTACGGGCGTATCTTTCTCAATGTGCGCGGGCGTGAGCCGCAGGGCGTCATTCCGCCAGCAGAGTACGAACGTGTGCGCGCCGACCTTGCGGCGCGTCTGGAAGCGATGCCCGGTCCAGATGGTCATCCGCTCGGAAACAGGGTCTTTGTGCCACAGCGCCTCTATCGCGTCGTGCGAGGCGTTGCCCCTGACCTGATCGTCTACTTCGGCGATCTTGCCTGGCGGGCAGTGGGAACGGTTGGTGGCGATGGGATATTCACCCAGGAAAACGACACCGGTCCCGATGACGCCAATCACGCGCAGCATGGACTGTTCATCTGGCGCGACCCGCAGCGCCCCGGCGGCGGGCGGCGACTCGACAATGCGCAGATTTACGATATACTGCCTACCCTGTTGAGACGGTTCAACATGCCGGTCCCTGCGGGACTGCGCGGTACGATGCTGGAACTATGATGGAGGATGGTCCATGCCACTGATTCCGCCATATGGCGGTCGATTGATCAATCTGCTGGTTGCCAGCGAGGAACGACGCGCGCTGCTCGAAGAGGCGGCGCGACTCCCCTCGATCCAGATCTCACCACGGTCTTTGTGCGATCTTGAACTGCTGGCAACAGGCGGTTTTTCGCCGCTCGACCGTTTTATGGGGCGTGCTGATTATGAGCGCGTCCTGCACGACATGCGACTGGCGGGAGGGACGCTCTTCCCACTGCCGATCACGCTGCCGGTCTCTGGCAAGACGCTGGCGCGTTCTGGCGATCGTGTTGCGCTGCGCGATGCGCGAAACGAACTGATCGCTGTGATGGATGTCGAGGAAGCCTTCACCTGGAATGCCGAAGAGGAAGCGCGATTGACGCTCGGCACAACCGATCCGCGCCATCCGCTGGTTTCGGAAATGAGCACGTGGGGCGACACGTACATCTCAGGCGCGCTGCGCGTTGTCCGCCTGCCCCGCTACTACGATTTCGTCGAACTGCGGCGCACCCCTGCCGAGGTTCGTTCCATTCTCCACGAGATGGGCGCGGAGCGGGTGGTCGCTTTCCAGACGCGCAACCCGCTCCACCGTGTTCATGAGGAATTGACGAAGCGTGCCGCAGCAGAAGTTGGCGGTGCGTTGCTCATCCATCCGGTTGTGGGATTGACCCGTCCCGGTGACATCGACCATTACAGCCGGGTGCGCATCTATCGGGCGCTCGTGGAGCGGTACTACGATCCGCGCCGCACGCTGCTGAGCCTCCTGCCGCTGGCGATGCGCATGGCAGGTCCGCGTGAGGCGCTCTGGCACGCAATCATTCGGCGCAACTTCGGCGCAACCCATTTCATCGTCGGGCGCGACCATGCCGGTCCCGGTCTCGACAGCCGCGGCAAGCCGTTCTACGGACCATACGATGCCCAGGAACTGGTGGCGCGCTACGCAAATGAGATCGGCGTGACGATGGTTCCGTTCCGCGAGTATGTCTACCTCCCGGACACAGACCAGTACGTTGAAGAGACCGCCGTGCCGCAGGGAGCGCGCGTCTGGACGATTTCGGGGACGCAGGTGCGTGAAGAATATCTGGCGCGCGGCAAACGGCTGCCGGAATGGTTTACCCGCCCGGAAACGGCGGCAATCCTGGCGCAGAGTTACCCGCCGCGGCACCGCCAGGGGTTCTGTGTCTGGTTCACCGGTCTCAGCGGCGCCGGCAAATCGACAATCGCCGAGGCGCTGGTGGCGATGTTGCTGGAACGTGGACGCCAGAGCACACTGCTCGATGGTGATGTGGTGCGCACACATCTGTCGAAGGGGCTTGGCTTCAGCCGGGAGGATCGTGATACGAACATTTTGCGGATCGGATTCGTTGCCGGTGAAATCGCGCGACACGGCGGCGTCGCGATCTGCGCTGCAATCAGTCCCTACCGTGCTGCGCGGAACGAGTGCCGCAAAATGGTCGGTGAAGACCGCTTCTTCGAGGTGTTCGTCGATACGCCGATTGAAGAGTGCGAGCGACGTGACACCAAAGGCATGTACGCCCGCGCCCGTCGTGGCGAAATCACCGGGTTCACCGGCATCGACGATCCTTACGAGCCGCCGGTGGCGCCGGAAGTGCACCTGACGACCGTCGATACCACGCCCGAAGAATGCGCGCGGCGGATTATCGCCCTGCTGGAGGAACGCGGCTTTCTGACCCGACCGGATCAGGATGGCGTTTCGGGTGCAACCGGGTAACGTGTTCCAATCGGCAACCATCGACACCCCGCCTTCCTCGCCTGAGTTACAATACGTCCGCTACAACGTTTGAGCAAAGGAGAGGAAGGAGGGTTTCGATGAACAATCTGCCGTTTCGCAAGCCGGGACGCTTCTACCGGGGCAACCTGCACACCCATTCCAACCGTTCCGACGGCGAACTGCCGCCAGAGGAGGTGATCGCTGCCTATCGCGCGCAGGGGTACGACTTTCTGGCGCTGACCGACCATTTTCTTCCCCAGTACAACTTTCCGATCACCGATACCCGTGCGTTCCGCGATGCGCGTTTCACCACCCTGCCCGGCGCAGAACTGCACGCCCCGCAGACATCTGCCGGTCGATTGTGGCACATTATCGCGGTTGGTCTGCCACACGACTTTGCGCCGCCAACGCCCGATGAGACAGGACCGGCGCTCGCTGCGCGCGCCGCCGCAGCCGGAGCATTCGTCGGAATTGCGCATCCCGCCTGGTACACCCTGACCCTTGACGATGGGCTGTCTCTTGAGGCTGCGCATGCCGTCGAAGTATTCAATGCAACCTCCGTATGGGACAACGACCGGGGTGACGGATGGTATTTCTGCGATATGTTGCTGGCGCGGGGAAGGCGGTTACTGGCATACGCCGCCGATGATGCGCACTTCTCCATTCGTCCTGATACGTTTGTCGGTTGGGTGGAGGTTCGCGCCGAAGAACTGTCTCCTGAAGCGATCCTGGATGCATTGAAACAGGGCGCTTTCTACTCGACTCAGGGACCGCGGATTGAAGACATCGACATCGCAGAACGAAGCCTGGCAGTGCGCTGTTCACCGGCGTGCGCCGTCTTCGTCGTCGGTCCCGACGAGCGCGCGCAACGGCAGTTGGGTCAGGCGATCACCTCGTGCACTCTCTCCGTGCCCTGGATCGGAGAAGTGCCATACATCCGAGTCACAGTCGTCGATGACGCCGGGAGAAAAGCGTGGACCAACCCGATCTGGGTGGGTTGACAAAAATTAGGGGCGCCGTAGCAGGGGCGCAGCGGCGCTGCGCCCCTGCGCCCATAGAGGCTTATACGATGATCCCACTCATCGCCATCGTCGGTCCTACTGCGGTTGGCAAAACGGCGCTCAGCATCCGCCTGGCGCAGCAGTTCAACGGCGAGATTGTGTCGGTGGACTCGCGCCAGGTGTATCGGGGGATGGACATCGGCACCGCCAAGCCCACCCCCGCCGAGCGCGCCGCCGTGCCTCATCATCTGATCGACATCGTCGATCCGGATGAAGCATTCTCGCTGGCGGTCTACCAGGACCTTGCCACTGCCGCCATCGCCGACATCGCAGCGCGGGGACGGTTGCCATTCCTCGTCGGCGGAACCGGTCAGTACCTGGCAGCGGTTCTTCAGGGCTGGCAATTGCCGCGTGTGGCGCCCCGACCCGATATTCGCGCCGCGCTCGAGCGTCAGGCGGCAGAACTCGGCGCAGCAGCGTTGTACGCACGTCTGGCGGAGATCGATCCGGCTGCCGCCGCCAGCATTCCTCCCAACAACATTCGCCGCATTATCCGCGCGCTCGAAGTATACGAAGCCACCGGTAAACCAATTTCGGAGCAGCGTTCCGTTCAACCGCCGCCCTACCACACCGTAACGATCTGGCTCACCCTGCCCACGCCTGCCTTGTACGCCCGGATCGACGCGCGCGTGGAGGCAATGATCGCCGCCGGTTTGCTCGACGAGGTGCACCGACTGCTGGAACGTGGCTATCACTGGGACCTGCCCTCAATGTCGGGACTGGGGTACCGCGAATTTCGTCCATACTTCGAGGGGCGCATCACACTCGACGAAGCCATTGCCCGCCTCAAGTACGACACCCACGCTTTCGCCCGGCGTCAACCCGCCTGGTTCCGTCGATTGCCCAACGTGTTGACCCTCCCTGCCGATGCTTCCGATCTCCAGCAACAGGCAGCCACGATTGTCCGTCAATGGATCGATGCTTAACGTTCCACGTTCCAACGTTTCAACGTTTCAACGTTCCAACGTTCCACGTTCCACGTTCCAACGTTTATGGAGATTGAGAAATACATCCGGTATGCGCTCTTGCCGTGGGGCTGATGGAGATTGAAAATTAAATCCGCTATACTGCGCTAGCCGTGGGGCTGAAGCCCTCGGCTAACCAGGGCAAAGCCCGCCTGCGCGGGCTATACCGGATTATTTCTTCAAAGTCCATAAGCCCTCGGCTATGGAATGCAAAGCCCGCCTGTGCGGGCTATGGCGGATTATTTCCTCAAAGACCATCAACGTTCAACGTTCAACGCCAAACCTTCAACGTTCAACCCTCGGTTCGCTTGTTTTCATGCAAGGCTTCCTGATGCCATAAAACGGGAGCGTCCTCGCAGCCAGGTTGTTATTTGTCAAGTCGCAGATCGCATCAGGAAGCCATCCGTCAAAAAAATAAGCGAACGGTACGTTCAACATTCCAACCTTCAACCTTCAACCTTCAACCTTCCACGCCCCAACGTTCCCACGTTCCACGTTCAACGCCCCAACGTTCAACCTTCAACCTTTAACCTTCAACTCTCACCGCCCCTCCTCCCGCAACGTCCAGATCGCCCACGCTGAGAGCGCATACGCCACGAGCGATGCGGCGAGCACCGGGGTAAAGCCGTAGTGCACCTGAATGTGTCCGCTGATCCACGCCGCTGCCGACCAGCCGAGCGACCAGAGGACACTCATGAGACTGATTGCGATCCCGCGTTGTCGTAACGGGGTCAACTGCATCACCAGCGCATCATTCAACGGATAACTGGCTGCAACAAAAGCGCCGCGCAACATGTATCCCACAACCACCACCGGCAAAACTGGCGCGAACATCAGTGTCACGGCGAATACCGCCCCGAAGCGCAGGGAGCTGGCAGCCCGGCGCAACCCCAGACGGGCGGCTACTGGCGCACCCATCAGCGCGCCAAGCCCCATACCCAGCGCGCCCATCGCCAGCATCACACCGACGACCGCGTCGTTCAGTCCGAAGACAGTGCGAAAGAAGAGGTTCTGAAATGGCAGGAACAACCCACCGCCGATGCCGAGCAGGAGCGAGGGAAGTGCAAAGCGCACCAGGCGCATTGGCGGCATGTGTCGTTGGGGTGCTGCCACAAGAGGCGCCGGTGAGAACACCGGTTGCCTGGCGCGGAATCCGATCAGCACCGGCAGCGCTGAGAGACAACCCAGCACAACCACGATTGACAGCGCCATCCGGTAGGCGGCAGTATCATTCGTCGCCACTCCCAGGAAGAGTGCTGCCGTTCCGGGAAGCAACCCGCCCACACCGCTCCCGACCAGACCAATGATCAGTCCGGCTGACGCATTCATGCCAAACACCGCAGCCCGTTCCTCCTCGTCGGTGATCCCGGTGAGCAGCGGCACAACCGCCGTGAGCGTCAGCACATTTGCCGCACCAGCCAGGAAGACGAACAGGATCAGCGCCCAGAGTTGCGATACCATCAACACCAGCGCATACGCGATACCAAAACCGATAGCGCCCACCACCAGCAACGCTCGTGCACCAAACCGGTCGATCAGGATGCCGAGCGGCAGACCGAGCAGCGCCCCTGCGCCGCGATAGACGGTCGCCATCAATCCGGCGGTGTCGGCGCCATACCCCAGGCTTACCAGATAGAAGTTGAAGAGCAGATCGGCAATACTGCCAGCCAGCCCGAAGAGCAAACTGTGCGTCAGCACGCGCCACACCTGTGGCGAAATCCGCGCAATCGTCGCGCGCGCGCGGGCGGCAAACGAAAACACACATCCTCCTTCTAACCATACAAAACGCGCAATGTCTCTTCAGCGCAGCGATCCCATGTGAACTGCGCTGCGCGCCGATAACCGTGCTGCTGCAACTCCTCGCGCAACGCTTCATCACGAGCCAGACGAACCATTCCTGCCGCAATCGCTCCGGTGTCGTGCGGATCGACCAGCAGCGCCGCATCCCCGGCGACTTCGGGCAGCGACGAACTGTTCGAGGTCAGCACCGGTGCGCCGCACGCCATCGCTTCGAGCACTGGCATGCCAAACCCCTCGTACAGCGACGGAAAGACGAACGCCAGCGATGCGCGATAGAGCGCCGGCAGGTCTTCATCCGCCACATATCCGACAAACCGCACGCGATCCGCGATCCCCAGCGCAGCGGCGCGTTGTGCGATCCGTTCGCTCAACCAGCCGCGCTTGCCAGCAATCACCAGCACTGGCGTTCGCCCCTGGTCGGTCAGTTGTGCGCTTGCATCGGCGAACGCCTCAATGACCCGTTCCAGGTTCTTGCGCGGTTGCACTGTTCCGACATACAGAAAGTACGGTTCATTCCCGCCAGCGATCTTCCTGGCGCGTCCCAGATCGACAACTGGCTGGCGAAAGCGATCTGCTACACCGTGATGCACAACGGTCACTCTGGCGGGCGATACCTTTGCCAGACGCACAAGATCGTTGCGTGTCGCCTCCGAGACCGCGATGAGATGGCTGGCAGCGCGCGCGCTCCAGACCGTCGAGAGGCGCAGGTAGAGCCGTTGCGCGGTGGTATGCGCTTCGGGATACCGGAGATACCCCAGGTCGTGGATTGTCACCACGGTGCGCATCCGGCGAACCAGGGGTGCGCCGAGCGGCAGCACATGCGCCGGGATGAACAGCACATCGGGCGCGTGACGCAGCACCTCGACCGAGAGACGCACGTGCGTCCAGAGGCGCGGCAGCGGGATGCAACGCATACGCATATTCGCGCCGAGCGGCGGCAATGTCGTCGGCAGGCGCTGACAGTACAACGTGTAGGTATTGGTCGTGTCAAGCCGCGCAATCGCCGCCAGCACTTCGCAGGTGTACTGCTCCGTACCGGTGCGCGCCGTTGTTGCTATGCGGCTGATATCGATGCCTGTATGCATTGAGTTGCTCGATGTGATTGCGTGCAGGGCGCCTGCGCCTCCCTGAAACGCACGCGCCCCTGTGCTATAATACAACCAGTGCCGCTTCCACACCCGGTTCTATCGCATCCCTCGTCCCAGTTCAGGAGGATACGTTTAATCATGTGGTTATTCGACACCCTGCGCGGACAGAAAGCCGAGTTGCTCATCCCGCGCGACCGCCCGCTCACGCTCTATGTCTGCGGCGTCACTCCCTACGATACCACGCACGTTGGTCACGCCCATACGTTTCTGATCTTCGATGTGCTCATCCGCTATATTCGTCACTGCGGCGGTACGGTTCGCTACTGTCAGAATACCACCGACGTCGATGATCCATTGTTCGAGCGCGCCGCACGTGATGGCATCCCGTGGGACGAACTGGCGCGTCGTGAAACGGAACAGTTCGTCAAAGACTGTCGCGCGCTCAATCTGATCCCTCCCGATTTCTTTCCAAAGGCTTCGGAAGAGATTGCCGCGATGATCCCGATCATCGAACGGTTGATCGAATTGGGGCATGCCTACGTGCGAAATGGCAATGTCTATTACGACGTCTCAACCGAACCGACCTATGGCGCAATGGCGCGGGTGAGCGGGTATGAGGAACTGCTCGCGCTGGCGAACGAACGCGGCAACAATCCGAACGACCCGCTCAAAGACGATCCGCTCGATTTCGTGCTCTGGCAGCGCAGTCGTCCCGGCGAACCGACCTGGCCCAGCCCGTGGGGAAGGGGACGCCCCGGATGGCATATCGAATGCACGGCAATGGCAACCCGCTACCTCGGTCCGCAACTCGATATCCATGGCGGCGGGCGTGATCTGATCTTCCCGCACCATCCTTCCGAAATTGTGCAGACCGAACCGTATACCGGCAAACGCCCCTTTGTTCACTTCTGGGTTCACGGAGGGCTGGCATGGCTTGATGGTCAGAAGATGAGCAAGTCGCTCGGAAATCTGGTGTTTATCAAGGATGCGCTCAGGCAGCACAGCGCCGATGCGCTCCGCTGGTACCTGCTTTCGTTCCCCTACCGCGACGATTTTGAGTATGTGCGCTCCGACGTACCGCAGGCGGAACAGAAGGTTGGACAACTCAAAGCGGCGCTGGCAGCGCAGGGCGATCCCAGAGGCGAGCGGCTGAACCCCGAACCGTTCCGCCAGGCATACTTCGCCGCGCTCGATGATGATCTCGATACGCCGAAGGCGCTGGCGCAGATCAGCGTTCTGAGCGGCGCCATCCTTGAAGCGGCTTCATCAGGATATGATGTGAGTGATGCCCAATCCGCGCTCCGTGATATGGCGAACGTTTTCGGTTTCTGGGCGGCGGCGTGACCGGAGGTGGCGGCGTGTCCAACCCATATGCGCCCGACAACGATGACCTGGAGGCATTGCTACGCATTGGTGTGATCAAACCTGAGCGCACCGCTGGCATTCCTGCCTGGAAAGCGCAGCCCGGCTCGCGTCATCAAAAGACATTGTTCTCAACCCGCCGTTTTATCTCGGTCACGGATTGCGTGATGTCGTCGTCGTCGATCCCTATGCTCAGTGCGTCACCCACTACACGCTCACCGGCGTCCAGACGCTGGTGACGCCTGCGGCGCTTATGCTGAACTGCGGGTGTCGCTGTGACATTCCGTAGCACACACGGCGTCGCCGGGAATGCAGCGACGCCGTGTGTACGTGATAGAGAAAAGACTACTTGATCTCGACGGTGGCCCCAGCCTCGACCAGTTTCGCCTTTGCGGCTTCCGCCTCTTCCTTGCTCACCCCTTCCTTCACCGGCTTGGGCGCGCCTTCGACCAGGTCCTTCGCCTCTTTCAGACCCAGGTTCGTCAGTTCGCGCACTGCCTTAATGACCTGGATCTTATTCGGACCGATCGCTGACAGAATAACGTCGAACTCGGTCTTCTCCTCGACGGCGGGCGCTGCCGCAGCCGCACCGTCACCACCGGCGGGCGCCGCCGCAGCCGCTGGCATCACCATTCCGCCCATCGGCATCACCGGAGCGGCCGCAGTGACGCCCCAGCGCGACTCCAGTTCCTTCTTCAACTCGACCAGTTCAAGGACGTTCAGCGCCTCGATACTGGCAATGACTGCTTCGACCTTTGCGCTTGCCATAGGTAGTAGTACTCCTTATCTGCTTGTAAACCTGGTATTCAGACTCATCTTCCTCTCACTGCGTGGCGCAGGAGAGAATGGACTACGACGCGGACGGCTGCAACTGATCGATCCGCGCCTGAAGCGCATACAGAATGCTCTTCGACGTTGCATCGAGCAGATTGACAATATCATTGACCGGCGCGGCGATAATGCCTGCCAGACCGGTGACCGGTGCAGCAAGCCCGCCGAGCACCTGTGCGCGCACCTCTTCTTTGGTCGGCAGACTGGCGACGGTGTCGAGCACATTCTCGTTGAGAAGCATCGTACCGACCAATCCACCGCGCACAATGATCTTCTTGGGACCGCGGTTGAACTCATTGATCGCTTTGACGAACTTTGGCACATCGTCATATGCGAACGCCAGCGCCGTTGGTCCCGCCAGCAACGGCTCGATCGCCTCATGACCCGTTTCGCGCGCCGCGATCAGCGTCAACGTATTCTTTGCGACGACAAATTCGGCGCCGCTCTCGCGCAACTTCTTGCGCAGTTCGGTCATATCCGCAACCGAAAGCCCGCGATAATCGGCCACAACGGTCACCTGCATCCGTTTGAGACGCTGCTTCAGATCGGCAACGGTTTCTATTTTGCGCTGAGTTGGCATGGTTCACCCCCTTTCTGGAAGATAAAAACGCGGGTTGCCGCGCACAGACGCAGCAACCCGCGAACTTACAGTCGCATCGACCTGGGAAGCTGCCTCGGCGGGCGGCACGCAGCCATTAAGCAAACGCACCCGCTGTCTGCGGCGCTTAGCATATATATCTGTTACGCCGGAACCCGGCGTTCCAATGCGCGATAGCGCCTCCCTCTCAGAAAACGCTAGACAGAACCGACCTCAGGCTGCTGGACTCATCGCCTGCGCTGCTGAAGGATCGACCCGGATGCCCGGACTCATCGTGCTGGTGAAGGTGACACTCTTGATATACGTCCCCTTGGCAGCAGACGGACGGGCAGCCTTCACCGCTTCCATCAGCGCAGCGATATTCTCGTAGATCTGCTGCTCATTGAAACTCAACTTACCCACTGCCACGTGCAGCAGACCGGTCTTATCATTGCGAAACTCGACACGTCCACCCCGCACCTCGCGGATCGTGCGCGGAAGATCATCTGGCTGCACGACCGTCCCACTCTTCGGGTTTGGCATCAACCCGCGTGGACCGAGTTTACGTCCCAGGCGCCCCACCTTCCCCATCATGTCGGGAGTGGCGATCGCGATATCGAAATCGAAGAAGTTCTCCTTATCGATTCGGGCGATCAGATCATCAGCGCCGACGAAATCCGCGCCAGCTTCACGCGCGGCCTGAGCCGCCTCACCCTGAGCGAACACCAGCACGCGAACCGTCTTACCGGTGCCATGCGGCAACGAAACCGTCGAACGGATCGTCTGATCGGCGTGGCGCGGATCGATGCCGAGCCGCAGATGAACCTCGACCGTTGGGTCGAACGTTGTAAACGACGTTTCCTTCAGCAGTTTGATCGCTTCTTCCGGCGTATAGAGGCGCTGCCGGTCAATCTTTTTGAGCGCCTCGAGATACTTTTTACCATGTCGGCGTGGCATACAACAGAACTCCTTGTGGTGCTATCGGGGGGAACCCCTCCCACATCGGCGTATTAATCGACGATTTTGATCCCCATGCTGCGCGCAGTACCAGCGATGATTTTTTCGGCGGCTTCGATGTCGAACGCATTCAAATCCGCCATTTTTTGCTCGGCAACCTGGCGCAACTGCTTCTTCGTGATCGTTCCGGCAATCTTGCGATTGGGCGTGCCGGAACCTTTTTCAATACCGGCGACCTTGCGCAGCAGATCGGCGGCTGGCGGCGTTTTCAGCGTGATGGTGAACGAGCGATCCGAATAGACCGTCACCTCGACCGGAACGACGCTTCCTGCCTGTGACGCGGTCTTTTCGTTATACTCCTTCACAAACGCCATGATATTGATGCCGTAACCACCCAATGCAGGACCGACCGGCGGCGCCGGCGTCGCTTTTCCGGCGGGCAGTTGCAGCTTAACAACCCCGGTAACCTTTTTGGCCACAGAGCGCTCCTTCGTAGACGTACAACTACTCGACCAGGCGCGTCACCTGGAGGAAGTCCAGTTCCACCGGCGCCTCGCGACCGAAGAACGAGACCAGCACACGCACCCGGCCACGCTCGTGGTCGATGGCATCCACGACTCCCTCGAAGTCGGTGAACGGACCGTCCGTAATCTTGACCGCCTGACCGACCTGATAACTCACCTTCACTTTGGGCGCTTCCTGCTCCATCTGGCGCAGGATAGCCTTGACTTCGCTCTCCTCGAGCGGCGTCGGCTTATTCCCATGCCCGACGAAACTGGTCACGCCAGGGGTGTTGCGAACGACATACCATGAGTTGTCGTTCATTTTCATCTGCACCAGCACATATCCGGGGAAGACTTTTTTCTGGACGGTGCGGCGCTGACCATTTTTGATTTCAATCTCTTCTTCAGTTGGCACGATCACATTGAAAATCTGATCGCGCATCTCCATCGTTTCGATGCGATGGAGCAAATTCTGTTTTACTTTGTTCTCGTAGCCGGAGTAGGTGTGAATGACGTACCATCGGCGGTCATCATCACGTATCTCCGACTCGGTCGACGTTTCCTGGTTTTTCTTCTCTTCTGTCACGGCTTTCCTCGCCTACGACGACGTTATAGATTTGCAACCGCATTCTGCAGCAGGAGCAGCAGCCATGAGAAGAGAGCGTCTGCTGCAAACAGGATAGCACTCATAATCGCCGACAGCAGAATAACGACGACTGTCAGGCGTATCGTCTCTTCGCGCGTGGGCCAGACGACTTTGCGCATCTCTGCGCGCGACTCGCGCAGCGGTTGCACAATACCCTGTTGAAATGCGCGCACAAGCGCATTCTGCGACTCTTTTTCTTTGTCTTTAACGACCGTCATTGATGATACTTTCTATCGGCGAGACATAAATCAGGCGCCTATCCGGGCCCGGAAAAGGTCAGGCCGCAGCAGACGCCTGGATTGATGGACACGTCGTTAATCGACAATCGCCGAGACGACGCCTGCGCCGACGGTGCGTCCGCCCTCGCGGATGGCAAAGCGCAACCCTTCTTCAATCGCCACCGGCACGATCAACTCCACCGTCATCTCAATGTTGTCGCCCGGCATCACCATCTCCACCCCTTCCGGCAGATGGATCGCCCCGGTCACGTCCGTCGTGCGGATGTAGAACTGCGGCCGATACCCGGAGAAGAACGGCGTATGCCGTCCGCCCTCCTCCTTCTTCAGCACGTACACGTTCGCCTTGAACGTCGCGTGCGGCTTGATCGACCCCGGCGCCGCCAGCACCTGCCCGCGCTCCACCTCGGTGCGCTCAATCCCGCGCAGCAGCACTCCCACGTTGTCCCCGGCGATCCCTTCGTCGAGCGTCTTCTGGAACATCTCCACCCCGGTCACCACCGTCCGGCGCGGCGCCTCGTGGGTCATCCCGATAATCTCGACCGTATCCCCCATCTTGACCTTGCCGCGCTCGATGCGCCCGGTGACCACCGTGCCGCGTCCTTTGATGCCGAACACGTCTTCGATCGGCATCAGGAACGGCTTATCGATTTCGCGCACCGGCGTCGGAATGTACTCATCGACCGCGTTCATCAGGTCGAGGATGCACTTATACTCCGGCGCGTTGATGTCGGTCGACGCGCTGGAGAGCGCCGCGAGCGCGCTGCCGCGCACAATCGGCACCTCATCGCCGGGGAAGCCGTGATTGCTGAGCAGTTCGCGCAGTTCGAGTTCGACGAGTTCGAGCAGTTCCTCGTCGTCCATCATATCGACCTTGTTGAGGAACACGACCATCGCCGGGACCTGCACCTGACGCGCAAGCAGGACGTGCTCGCGGGTCTGCGGCATCGGACCGTCGGGGGCCGAGACGACCAGGATGGCGCCGTCCATCTGCGCGGCGCCGGTGATCATATTCTTGATATAGTCGGCGTGGCCCGGGCAGTCGACGTGGGCGTAGTGGCGCCTGGCGGTCTGATACTCGACGTGGCGAATGGCGATGGTGATGCCGCGCGCGCGCTCTTCGGGCGCATTGTCGATCTGGTCGTAAGAGACGAACTGCGCCGCGCCCTGGAGGGCGAGGACCTTGGTAATCGCTGCGGTCAGCGTGGTTTTGCCGTGGTCGACGTGGCCGATGGTGCCGACGTTGACGTGCGGCTTGGTGCGCTCAAACTTCTGCTTTGCCATTGCTGTTTGCTGCTCCTTGCACTGTCAGGCGCGGCACTGACCGCCGCTTTCCTGCTGGAGCCCATGACGGGACTCGAACCCGTGACCTCGTCTTTACCAAAGACGTGCTCTACCTGCTGAGCTACATGGGCGTATGAACACAAGAATGAGAATGTAGAATTGAGGACCGGTCTGGTGCTGTCTCAACTCTACATTCTCAGTCGAACTGGTGGGCCGGGCTGGATTCGAACCAGCGAAGGCGTTAAGCCAGCAGATTTACAGTCTGCCCCGGTTGGCCACTTCGGTACCGACCCGATACGACGACGCGCCACATACCGTAGCGGATATGCATTATACGACAGCCCTGGGCGTGTGTCAAACCGGTTTCAGGAGGTATGTGTTCACATTGCTCCCTGGAGCGAGGGCATCTTGCCCTCGTAGACGTGAGTTGACGATGCGTGTACAATATATTCAGGTCGCGGGTGCGCACTATCGAGCGCTGCCCGTGTTCGAGCGCAGTGTTGCGCGGGTCTCGGCAAAACCAGATGTGTCTGCGCTGACGTCCCACTTTGCCGATCATCGTCAGTACAGACAGGAGAAGCATGCCGGGAGTCACCATCGCTCTTCCGATACACCCGTGCCTGATGACCGCATCGAATCCGCTCATCGCAATCGTATGGCGCAAACGTTGCTGCCGCTGAAACTTGTTCCTCCGCCGTTGCGTGAGGGCGTGTTGCTTCGCCCCGATCTCCAGGCATTGCTGGCCGAGGTGCGTCTGCATCCCCTGACCGTTGTGACGGCGCCGGCCGGGTATGGGAAGACCACCCTGCTGGCGCAATGGGCGCAGGAGTTGGGGCGTACCGGTGCACCGGTCTCCTGGTTGACGCTCGATGTCGGCGACCGTGATCCGGCGTTGTTTCTGGCGTATCTCATTCGCGCCTTTCAAATGGCATTCCCCGCGTTGGGGCGCGATGCAAGCCGGGTGCTGTCGAGCGCTGCGAGTCTCGAACGCGATTGGCCCCTGGTCGCCGGGGCGCTGTGCAGCGATCTGCAACGTCAGGTGCTGTCGGCAGCCTTTCTCTTTCTGGACGATCTGCATCAGGTGATCGATTCGGCGGTCATCGGGCAGATTCTGGGCTATCTGTTGCGCGCTGCACCACCGACGTTGCACGTTGTAGTCGCCTCGCGGCGCGAAGTGCATATCCCACCATTATCGCGTTTGCGCACGGAAGGTCGTCTTGTCGAGGTGCGTCAGGCTGATCTGCACCTGACGCCGGAACAGGCGCGGCAGTTGCTCACCATTCAAGGCGTGGCGCTCTCTGATGAGGAACTGACAACACTCCTCGCGCGCACCGAGGGGTGGGCGTTGAGCCTGCAACTGGCTGCCCGCGCGCTTGCTGAACTCCCCGCCGAACGGCGCAGCGCCTTCGTCGAGGCATTGGGCGGCGGGAGTGAGCAGCTGCTCTCCTATCTGGCAGACGAGGTGCTCGCCGATCTGCCTTCCGATGTTCTGGAATTTCTCCGCCTCGCCGCCCTTCCGCCACACTTCGACGCCGATCTGTTGACGGCGGTTCTGTTGCGGGACGATGTTCCCTACCTGTTGCGCCGTGTCCGCACCCTTGGTTTGCCGCTCACTCCGCTCGATGATCAGGGAGAACGACTGCGCTTTCATCCGCTGTGGCGTGAACTGTTGTTGCGCGGCATCGATGAGTTCGTCGACGATGAGACGCTGGCGGCGTTTCACCGTCGTTTCGGTCGTCAATTCGAGATGCGGGGCGAACTCGAAGAAGCGCTCGAGCATTATGCGCACGCGGGCAGTGTTGATAATCTCGAACGGGCGTTGCTCGAACGGGCGTGGCCCCTCCTCAACTCGCCGCGGCGCGATACAGTGCGACGCTGGATTGAACAGATCCCGGTTGAGCGCCGTGACGCCAATCCCGAACTTTTGTACATGTGGGGATACAGCCAGATCGTTTCCGATCCGTCGCGGGCGGCGCAGATTATCGAGCATGCCGCCGAATTGTTCCGGCGTTCAGGCGCGCATGCGCGCGAATTGCGCGCCTACTCCGATCTCGCAACGCTGCTCTTCTGGCAGGCGCGTCCCGCCGATTTCGCCGCTGTCTGTGTGCGTGCTATTCGCGCGGCCAACCTGGCGCGCGATGCCTGGTCGCGGGGCGCTGCGCTGACCTGTGTCGCCGCCATGCTGGCGATCCGCGGTCGCCTCTCCGCTGCGCTGCGCGTTGCCCGTCACGCGGCTGCGCATCCGCTGAATCCAGCCTGGCACTGGTTGCTTGCGATGATCGTCACGTCGATCCATAACCAGCTCGGTCGCCCGGATGATGCGCTGGCAGTCGTCGATGAAGCCCTGCAGTCGAGCCAGATCGACAGCAATGACCGCATGCGACAGAATTTGTTGCGTCAACGTGCGATGGCGCTGTACCAGATCGGACAGCCTGCTGAGGCAATCACCCTGGCGCTCGATGTTCATCGCTATCTGCTCGATTATTATCGCGACGGTACGGCTGGCGTCAGCGCCGCGCAACTTGCGCTGCTCCTTTCGTTGCAGGGGCGCTTCGATGAGTCGGCGTTCTACATTGCCCAGGCGCGCGCCGCCTTCCACGACCTTGGTGCACTTGCGCCGCTTGCGTCATTGCAGGTTATCGAACTGTACAACATGCGGGGGCGCGGGCAGGCGGCGCGCGCGGCGGCGGCGGCCAGCGCATTCGTGCGCCGTCTCGATGAGGTGGAAGGCGTTGCGCCCGATCTGCGCCTGCGCCTGTTACTGGCGATTGTGCTCGGTGAAGCGGGTGAGCATCGCCAGGCGCTCGACCTGTTGCAGACGACGGTGCAGCAGATGCAGCACCGTGGCTATCGTCTGTTTCTGGCGTCCGCCTGTCTCTACGGGGCAGCGCTCGCCGGCGTGTGCGGTGAGGGAGCGTTGCGTGATGCATGGCTGCGCACCGGTTGGACGATTGCCGCCGATGATCGGAGTCGTTTCCTGCCAATGATGCCCGTTTCTGCGTTGAAAGATGTGGCGATCGCTGCATTGCGCACCGGGATCGCGCCCGATGCGGTTGGTCGCATTTTGCCGCACCATGTCGGGGATGAAGCGGTCGAACTATTGCAGGACGCGCTGAACGATCCAGACCCATCGGTGCGGGCCCATGTGGTGCGACTGCTGGGAGAGGTTGGCGCAGCTGCCGCCTATCCGGCGCTGCGTTTGCTGTTGAAGGACCGCAACCCTGCCGTGCGTCAGGCTGCCGAGGAGTCGCTCAATCGTCTGGTCTATCGTCCGCCGTATCCGTTGCGCATTCGGATGCTCGGCGCCTTTACCGTCTGGCGCGGCGATCACGAGATCCGTGATCGCGAGTGGCGCAGCAGTAAAGCCCGTCAATTGCTTCAACTGTTGCTCACCGAACGCGGACGCGCCCTTCCACGCGAACGGGTGGTCGAGGCGCTCTGGCCCGATATGGAGATCGAGGCGGCAACCAATAATTTGCGGGTCACGATCAATCGGTTGAGTAAGGCGCTCGAACCGGACCGCCCTGAAGGAGCGCCGTCCGCCTACCTGATCCAGCAGGGTGAGACGTATGCGTTCAATACCGCCAGCGACCATCACATTGATGTGGTTGAGTTCACCGATGCGGTTGCCGAGGGGCAGCGCGCCGATCAGCGCGGTCAACGCACCGCAGTGATCGCCGCCTACCGACGCGCCGTTCAGTTGTATGGCGGTCCGTACCTGCCCGACAATATGTACGAAGACTGGACGGTCGTCGAACGTGAACGCCTGGCGTTAATGTTCGTCGAGAGTGCACTCCGCCTGGGAACGCTGCTCCTCGAAGAAGGCGCTGTGCACGAAGCAATCGGTCTGGGATGGCGAGTAGTCGAGATTGATCAGACCCAGGAAGAGGCGTACCGTTTGTTGATGCGCGCCCATGCCGCGCTTGGCGAACGAAGCACAGCGTTGCGCCTGTATGCGCGCTGCGTTGACGTATTGCAGAATGAACTGGGGATCGCTCCGCTGCCCGAGACGACTGCGCTGTACCACGCACTGCGCGATTTGCGCTGAGCCACGCTGAAACAGGCTTCCGCAGACGCCCGTTCGTCTGCGGAAGTCATCCATCGGAGATAGAACTTACGCTCGATCATGGAAACGGCGGCGGCAGGTCGTCCAGCGCAGTGTTGCGCTCTTTTGATTGCGCGCATCGGTAGCGAATAAAGGTCAGCGCCTCTTGCAGGGTGCGAAACATCTGTTCATCGCCACTCGCCACATGCTGAACCCGCCCATGCCATTGTTCGGGATCCCATGATTCGTCTTCCAGAACCAGACGGAGCAGAAATGCCTCTGTACGTCGCTGACTCATCCCTGTATCCTCCTCGGCGCATCGCCCTCGGTGCGACGGTGTAGAGCGTCGGTTTGATAAGAAGAGTCTAGCGAAGTTTCATTACCGTTTTATTACCGTTGCGCAATGCCGGTCACCACATTCATCAGATAGGTGACGCTGATGGCATCGCCGGGTCGTGGGTCGGGGTAGGCGTCCTCCACGCCGATCCGCGCGCGACGCAGTTGATTGGGCGTGTCCGTGTGGCTGAAAATGATGTCGTAGAAGCGGGTTCCGTGGATGTCGATAAGGTTGACCTGGTGCAGAACGGCATCTTTCTTGCCGGACATGATCATGGTCCGTTGTCCTTTCCGCTATTCGGGCCAGCTGCCGACCCCCTCACGCTCCACATGATAGCCGCAATCGAGGAGATGTTGCACGACCTGTTGCCCGTGCTGCTCGTCGCGCACTTCGAGCACCAGTTCAATGCCGACGCGGTCGAGTGGCGCCAGCCAGACGGCGCGACGATGAAAAATGTCGATAACATTTGCGCCCGACTCGGCGACGCGCGTCAGCAGCGGCGCCAGATTGCCGGGGCGATCTTCGAGGGTCGATTTGAGGAGCAGGTACCGTCCCTGACGCACGGCTACCTGTTCGAGCACGCGCGTCAGCAGGTTGCTGTCGATATTGCCGCCGCACAACGGCACGCAGACCGTTTCGCCGGGGCGCGGCGTCACCTGCCCGCTGAGCAGTGCCGCCAGACCGGCAGCGCCAGCGCCTTCGACCACCAGATGGTCGTACTGTACGGCATGCGCGATTGCACGCGCAATGGCGTCATCATCGACCGTGACCACATCATCGACCAGCTGGCGAATGATGGACAACGTGAGTTCACCGGGGCGCTTGACAGCAATGCCATCGGCGATGGTGTGTGCGTGGGCAACGGCGACGGGATGACCGGCGGCGAGTGATCGTGGCACCGGTGCGCAGCCTGCCGCCTGAACGCCAACGATCCGTGCGCGCGGCAACAGCGCCTTGACTGCCAGCGCAATGCCGCTGATCAACCCCCCGCCGCCAATCGGCACAATCACCAGACCGAGATCGGGCAGCGATTCGGCAATTTCCAGCCCCAGCGTCCCCTGACCGGTAATCACGTCTTCGTGATCGAACGCTGGCACGTAGACCATGCCACGTTCCGCTTCCAGGCGGCGCGCATACTGCTGCGCATCATCGAACGTCGCGCCGTGCAGAATGACGTCTGCGCCGAGACGCTGAGTTGCCATAATCTTCGTTAATGGTGCGCGTTCGGGCATGACAATCGTCGCGGGTAACCCTGTCAGGCGTGCCGCCAGCGCGACGCCCTGCGCGTGGTTTCCTGCGGATGGCGCAATGACCCCGCGTTTGCGCGCCTCCGGGGGCAGGCGGCGTATCATGGTGTACGCGCCGCGGATCTTGAACGAGCCGCTCCGTTGGGTGCATTCGGCTTTGATCCAGACAGATGCGTTGAGTTCCTGCGAGAGGCGTTCGTCCGGGAGAAGCGGTGTGTCGATGATAATGCCGCGCAACAGCGCGCGGGCAGTGCGAATGTCGTCGATGGTGATCGGCATGGTTGCGTACCTCGCGTTCGTCGTTGAACGGCGGTCGTCGTCCGGCTATTCTGCGTTCTTTTCCAGTTGCTCGCGCATATCGGCGGCGCGGGCTGCAAGGACCTGAAAGCGTAGCGCAAGGTGTTTGTCGCCCAGATCGCGCACCGCCGCCATCAGGAATCCCGCAACGTCCTGATCGCGCTTCAACGCCAGCCGATCACCGGCGAGGTGATGCTCGGCGATTCGGCGTTCCAGATACTCCAGGATCTGTTCAACGGTCACCACAGGTTCCCCCCTTCTGCTTGCGCCGCATTGTAGCACAATCAGGCGTCGCCAGTGTACTCGCGTTGCAAAATAGCGTTCAACGTTGCGTACAGCGGGCTGGCGCGCAACTGAATATCGGTCGCTTTGCCGTGGTACACCAGATCGGCAAGTTCACGCCCCTGACGCGCCAGGCTGGTACGTCCCTGAACGCTATCCCGAAACGCCGTATGACGGAGCAGCAGTGACGCCTCATTCCGCGGATGCAACCGACCGGCATACAGGTGGTGGGGCGCACGCACCGGAAGGTTGAGCGCATCGCACCGCTCCAGCAACGCCCGATCACGTTCATTACGGTAGGTCAGGTCGGGGAGGGCGCGACCGCGGTAGAGATCGCGATAGTACGCCGGCGGGTAGCGACCGATGCGCGCCAGCATATCGTTGATCCGCCCGCGATGCCGTTCGTCCGGGATCAGGAGATAATCCCAGACGACAAAATCGGCCCCAGCTTCGACAACGGCGCCGAGCGTTGCATTGATGATCAGGTCCGTATCGTTAACATACGGCAGGATGGGCATCATTGCCACGCCGACCGGAATACCGGCGCGTTTAAGGGTGGCAATCGCGTCCAGGCGCAGCGCCGGTGCAGGGGCATGGTCTTCGAGTTTCTCCGCGAGATGCGGGTCAATCGTGAGCAGGGTGAACATCACGATTGCCAGGCTGGCAGCATGGATGCGCTCCAGCAGCGTCAGATCCTCGATGACCATCGGGCTTTTGGTGAGGATCAGGAGCGGTTGACCACGCTCTGCGAAGACACGCAGCGTCTGGCGCGTCAGACGGTAGGTGAGTTCGGCGGGTTGATAAGGATCACTCAGGGCAGTGATTCCAACCAGATCGCCACGGCTCACACCCTCGAGTTCTTGCCGGACCCGTTCCGGCAGGTCGATGGGGACGCGCACCATCTCGTTCAGCGGACGTTGCTGAACCGCCCAACTGTCGCAGTACGGACAACCGAATTCGCACCCGGTGTAGATCGCCATGGTGTACGACGACAAAAAATACTCGTTGATGATCGGGCGTCGTGGACCGATGGCGGCGCCGGAAAGATAATCCTCGATGTAGTACGCCATATGACGTCTGCTATTCGGCGAGCGCTGCGATCAACTCATCGTGGATGCGACCGTTTGACGCCACCAATCGGTCGTTCCACGGGTTCCAGGGTTGACCGCGCCAGTCAGACAGGCGACCGCCTGCTTCGAGCACGAGCAACGCGCCGGCGGCGGTATCCCACGGTTTCAGACGCAATTCCCAGTGCGCATCGAGCCGACCCGACGCCACATACGCCAGGTCGAGCGCGGCAGAACCGGCGCGGCGCACTCCCTGCGTGCGCGCCTGAATCCGGGTAAACTGGCGGGTGTTGTTGTCTGTTGTCGTTGCGAAATCGTAGGGAAAACCGGTCGATACCAGCGAAGCGGCGAGAGCAGGCGTATCCGAAACACGCAACCGCTGATCGTTGCGCCATGCCCCTGCGCCGCGTTCCGCCGAGAACAGTTCGTCGCGCAGCGGATCGAATACGACGCCCAGGCGCAGTTCGCCGTCTTCCATCAGCGCGATCGACACCGCAAAGAATGGAAAGCCATGAGCGTAATTGTTTGTACCATCCAGCGGATCGATCAGCCACAGGAAGGGTGACGTGCGTTCAATGCCGCCGCCTTCTTCAGCAAGAATGGCGTGGTCGGGAAACGCATGTCGAATGGCAGAGACGATCAATGCCTCACTTTCCCGATCCACTTCGGTCACGACTTCATATGCGCTTTTCAACTCCAGCGAGCGGCGCCGCTCAAGCCCTGCCATGAGCAGCGCGCCAGCGCGACGGGCGGTTTCGATAGCAAAAGAAAGCATAGGCTTTGTCGAGTAGAATATCAGCATTGCGCGAATGGAACTGTCGTCCTGGAAGCAGCGTCTATTCTACGGCACAGGGATCGTATCCATACGCGCAACGGGAGCGAATTATTCAGGAACACCTGTCGTTGTCATTGTACCAGGGAGGAACCAATGCGCAAGTTGATCAGATCGCTGGGTTTTGGCGCAGTACTGGCGCTGGCGGCATGCGGTCCCGCGCCGACGGTGACGCAACCAACAGCGCTGCCGACCATTGAACCGACGGTTGCAGTGATTGAAATGCCGACGGCACCTGTCACTACGCCGTATCCTGCACCGAACAGCTCGTATCCGGCGCCAGGACAACCGACTCCTGAGCCGACGAGTGAGATCAATGAAGCGACGATGAAGGCAATGAGTGAGCTGGCGCGTCAAAAACTGGCTGAAGAACTGGAAATCGGGGTGGATCAGATCCAGGTAGTGAGTGCCGATCCGACATACTGGAGCGATACCAGTCTGGGTTGTCCACAGCCCGGCATGACATATCCCCAGGTTATGACGCCGGGGTACCGGGTGACGCTCATTGTTGGGAGCGATCTTTACACCTACCATACGGATACGAAGCAAACAGTTGTTCGCTGTGAGCCATAGATGGTAGAGCGCAGGGTGGCGCAGATGCAGGTGCGCCGCCTTCCGCTCGCTTATGCGGGGTTATCCTGTTCCTCTTCTCCGAATAGACGCAACCATTCATCAACTTCCGACTGATCCGGCAGGCGCTCCGGCTTGTCGGCGCCCGCCGATGATTGACGAGGGGCGGGGGTTGTCAGTTGCTGCAAGGTTTGAGCGAAGGTGCGCGAATCGATCACCTTGATGCCGCGCGCTGCCGCCGCCTGCGCCACCTGACGATCCGAGGTGACGACCGTCCACTCATGCGGGCGTGCAATGGTTGTGATCCGGCGGATCAGTTGCGTGTCCGCGTCGTGCGGTGACCGCGCAAAAGAGCAGGTGACGCCATATCCGTCGAGGCGTTGCGAGTGACCGTAGACGCCGTGGTCGAACACAACGGTGATGCTCCTTCCTCGTCGTGCTGCAGCGTAGCGTCGCAGCAGCATGACCAGTTGCGCTTCATCGTCAATGTCGGACAGGCGTAGTCCCGGCATCTGCGCAATCAGGTTGTGTCCATCGATCAGCAGCGGCACGGCAGACCTCGCGAATGGGTTCTGCAACCTGGCTGTCTCCAGGGGCGTCGTAGCACATGAGCACTGACAAACCTGGAGGATAGATTATGGAAGAGCAGAACCGTGAGCGTTATACAACGGAACCTCTCCCGTCGTCAAGAGATACCCCTTCGTCGCGTCTGCCTGGTGAGATCTATGATCGACAACCTGCTTCGTCGCAGCGTCGCAGTGCGTCGCTTGTTGGTCTGGTACTGCTGACGCTCGGAATAGCCTGGCTGCTGGTGCGATTTGCCGGTGATCTGATACCGGTGACGCCCGGTGGTGCGCTTCTGGTCGATCAGACGGTCGGCGGACGCCGGATCGAGATCGATGCCGTCAGCGCCGATGTGACCATTCTACGCTGGGATCGACCAGAGTTTCGCGTTCAGGCGGAGCGGGTGGGTTGGTCAACCGGCGCTATCGATGTGTCGGTACGCGTCGATGACGAAACGGTGCGTGTGGCGCACCGTACCAGTTGCCTGTTCTTTTGCGGCGGGTTGCGCTACCAGATCACGGCGCCGACCACGGCGGACATTCGCGTGACCACGGCGAGCGGCGATGTGCAGATCGAGGCGATTGACGGCGATGTGACGATTGAAACGACCAGCGGCGATGTGCGTCTTGATGCTATTGGCGGGGCGTTGGCGGTCAAAACTGTCAGTGGCGATGTAACCCTGCGCAACGGGCGGGTTCCGCGCGCCAGAGTTGCGACGACCAGCGGTGACGTGAACCTGAGCGGCGTCAGAGGTCCGCTGGAGGCAACAAGCATTTCTGGCGACATCAGTATCCGCGACGTTGTTGAGGGTCCGGTTAACGTGAACACCACCAGCGGGCGGATCAGCGGCGCTGGCGCTCTTTCCGTCGATCTGAATCTGTCCAGTGTGTCGGGCGATGTGCAACTGGACCTTCCGGCTGATACTGGCTTCCGGTTATCCATTCAGACAATCAGCGGCGATATTGATGCGCCAGGGTTGCGTGGCGGAGGGGTGCGGAGCGAATGGAGCGCCACTCTGGGTGATGGAGCGCATGCGGTGAATATCACCACGACCAGCGGGGACGTGCGTATCAGGCAGGAGAGATGAGGCGCGCCTGAGGCAACGGGCGCGCAGCTTTGTTCATCTATCGCTCTCTGTGTCTGCTGCTTTGAAATGAACCACGGATGGCTCTTTGAGTTAACCACGGATAAACACGGATGCTACGGATAACCACGGATTATAGCAGTTTTCAAACACATTGACCTTTGTTCCTATCCGCCGTGTCGCGCGAGGCGCCCGCATCCGGCGGAGTGTAGACCGAAATTTATTTCGGTCACCGCGTGTGGTGTGCAATTACCGGGAGTGTTCAACCTCGTCCAACAGGTTCAAACTTTGTGAGAACCGCTATAAGATTATAATAAATTATCCGTGCTGATCCGTCATATCCGTGCTTATTCGTGCCGATCCGTATTCTCTTCCCCTGTTCCTATCCGCCGTGTCGCGCGAGGCGCCCGCATCCGGCGGAGTGTAGACCGAAATTTATTTCGGTCACCGCGTGTGGTGTGCAATTACCGGGAGTGTTCAACCTCGTCCAACAGGTTCAAACTTTGTGAGAACCGCTATAAGATTATAATAAATTAATCCGTGCTGATCCGTCATATCCGTGCTTATCCGTGCCGATCCGTGTTCTCTTCCCCATCCGTGCCAATCCGTATGCTATGATGCGGCGCCTACGGCATTGTGATCTGAAGATCATCCAGATCGGGCCAGGGCGACTCTTTGCCGGTCCAGTCGCGGGCGCGGGCGCGGAAGGCGTACACGCCCCGTTCGGGCGGAACAAACACCGCTTCGTGCTCCGTCGTCTGAACGAGCCAGTCGATCCAGTCGCCATCCGGCAGACGTCGCACCTGCACATCGAACGATGCAATGCCGCTGACGTCGTCCTCACCGTCCCAGCGCACCCGGATGCCGCCCTCGGGGAGCGACGCCGCCTCGACAACCGCAGCCTCTGGAGGGTGCACATCGTTGCGCGGGCGCCATTTGATTGCGTCGAAGTGCACTGCGCGTCCGTCACTTTCGGTCTGATTCGTCAACATCACCGAACTGCCCGGTCCCATGTGGAAAACCCCGAGTGAAACCCACCCGCCGGACGCAGCCGCCTGATTGATGACAACTTCCGACACTGCGCCGTTGTGTGTGACGGTGTAGCGTGCCTGTTCGGTTGGTGTGGGACCGCATGCCGGAATGAACGCCAGCGCCTCATAGAAACCTTCGCCTGGAAGCGGAGGCGTCCAGACGGCGCGATGTCGCGAACGCGCCGTGGCGCCCGGCGTATCGTAGCTCCAGGCATGACTGCCGCCAATGCCACAATCGGCGCTTTGCCAGTTTCGACCATCGACTGCGACGTACCCCTCGGCAGCATCGTCAACCACGATTGCGTCCGGCTCGATGACGGCACGATCAGCAGCCGTCCGATCGCCGGTCGCAACAAACGGGTCGGCGCCCAGCCACAAGAACGTTACTTCAACCCAATCGCTGTCGGTCATGCCGAGATCGTCCCAAAACGCGCCATCGGCGATGTCGATGCCGGTCGGCTGGCGAATGCGACGCCCGAACTCATCGCGTCCATTGTTGTACCCCTGCTGACGGGCCGCCTGCGCCATCGGCAGCCCCGGCGGAAGGTCGCTGTAGCGTCGATCCGGCGACCAGTAATCATCGTGCGTATTCCAGGGTCCCACATCCCACACCGGCAGCACGACACTCCGATCACGGTAGGTCACGCGCACCTGATACTCATAACCGTTGCGACTCGAAAGGACCCCCCACGATGGTAGCGCAACGAATCGGTCACGTGGTTTGATGATGTGCCCATTCGCAGTGCGACGACCAACGCGCCCCTGACGTGTGGCGAAGATGCGGTAGGTCGGTGCGATGGGCGAGGTGACGCTGAGCGCATCTGGAGGGGAAGGCGACGGCGCCTCTTCAGCATACGCCTGAGTGGTAGTCAAGAACGGGGTGAAGATCGCTACAAGCGCCGCAATAATCGCCAGGCGTTGTGCTGATACCATCTGTGCTCCTGTTGTTCAAACGGCTCTGCACTGTTGAAAGTGGCTGCGCAAAGACACAGCGACAGCCAGCCTGTCACTCCAGATGAGTGCAGGTGCAGCGCAAAGCCTGGCACGATACGAATTCGTTCACGAGAACGTGTGGCGTGCCGTTCACGACACGATATAGGGCGCGATTGTAGCCAACATCTCGAAATTGTCAAGTTAGCGTTATGGGTTGACGCATCCGGCGTATCGCGCCATAATGGGACGCTCTGCAACGAAAGGCGTGATGAGATGACCGACCGGAACATTCTGGCATACGCCCGACTGGCTGAACAGATTGTGGCGCTCAAGTTGCTGCCGCGCGTTGGATGGCTTCAGCGCGGCATAGCCAATGCCGAGAGCGTCGCGGAGCATAGTTTCGGGCTGGCGGCGCTGGCGCTGATATTCACTGCTGCGGACGACTCGGTGGATCGCGAACGGGTGCTGGCGATGGCGCTCGTGCACGACATTGCTGAGGCGCTGATCGGCGATCTGCCGTTTTCGGCGCGTCGTCTGATTGGCGAGGCGGTGAAGCGTGACGCCGAGCGCCGCGCGCTGGTCGAACTATGCACCCCGATCCCCGGCGGCGATCACCTGATCCGGCTGTGGGAGGAGTACGCCGCCGGCGCAACCCGCGAGGCGCGCCTGGTCAAAGCGCTGGATCGCGTCGAGACGCTGGTGCAGGCGCTGGCATACGAACGCGCTGGCAATCGTCTGCTGGACGAGTTCTGGATCGATGCCACGGCAGGGCTGGAAGAATTTCCCGTCCTGATGGCATTCGTCGACCGGCTCGCGGCGCAGCGCAACGGTTGAACGTTCCGGGAACCAACGGAGGAAACGTTTATGCAATCGCTCACATGGTGGCAGACGGCAGTGTTCTACCAGATCTATCCGCGCAGTTTCGCCGACGGTAATGGCGACGGCATCGGCGACTTTGCGGGCATGATCGACAGACTCGACTACCTGCGCGATCTGGGGGTCGGGGCGCTCTGGCTCTCGCCGCACTATCCTTCCCCGAATGCGGACTGTGGCTACGACATCTCGGACTATACCGGCGTCGCGCCTGAATACGGAACGCTTGATGATTTCCGGCGTTTTCTCGACGGCGCCCACGCGCGCGGTATGCGGGTGCTGCTCGATCTGGTGCTCAACCATACGTCCGTGGAGCATCCCTGGTTCAGGGAGTCGCGGTCGAGCCGGGATAACCCGAAGCGCGACTGGTATATCTGGCGCGACCCTGCACCTGACGGCGGTCCGCCGAATAACTGGTATTCGGCGTTCGGCGGTTCTGCCTGGACATTCGATGAGACGACCGGACAGTACTACTACCACTTTTTCTTCAAGGAACAACCCGACCTGAACTGGCGCAACCCGGATGTGAAGCGGGCGATGTGGCAGGCGATTCGTTTCTGGCTCGATATGGGAGTGGACGGTTTTCGTCTCGATGCGATCGACACCATCTTTGAGGACCCCGCGCTCACCCCGCACGAATCGCGGTTGTCGCAGGTTGAGATGCTGCGCATCTGGCGCGAAAACCGTCCGCCGGAAGAGACGAAAGAACTCTGGGAGCAGTTTGCGCTGATGTTTCGGTATCAGGTGCAGCAACCAGGGTTGCACGAGTTGATGAAAGAATTGCGCGCATTGGTGGACGAATATCCAGGAAATCGGGTGCTGATCGGCGAAGGGGACGACATTGCATACTACGGCAACGGCAGTGATGAACTGCACCTGGTGTTCAATTTTCCGCTTATGCGCACCAATCGGTTGACGCCAGCATGGGTGCGTGCCAATCAGGCGGAACGTCTGGCAGCGTTGCCCCCCGGCGCCTGGCCCTGCAACACATTGGGGAATCACGATGTCGGGCGCATGTGGACGTCATACGGCGATGGGGTGAACGATGCGGCGCTTGCCCGTCTGCACGCGGCGATGCTGCTGACGCTGAAGGGCACGCCGGTGCTCTACAACGGCGAAGAGATCGGCATGACCGATCTGTTGCTCGAACGGTTTGAACAGTTGCGCGACAATCAGGCGGTCAATCTGTATCACCTGGCGGTCGGCGATGGCATCGATCCCGCTGAGGCAATGAAGATGGCAGCAGCGATCAGCCGTGACCGCTGTCGCACGCCGTTCCAGTGGGCGAATGCGCCGAATGCTGGATTCAGTCCGCCGGGCGTGGCAACCTGGTTGCCGGTCAACCCCAACTACGCGCAGGGCGTGAATGTTGCCGATCAGGAACAGAACCCGGATTCGCTGCTCAACTACTACCGCCGCCTGATCGGTGCGCGCCAGGCGATACCGGCATTGCTGGCGGGCGACTATGCGCCGCTCCATCCTGACGAGGATCGCTATCTGGCGTTTCTACGCACAACGCCGGATCAGCGCTGCCTGGTTGTGCTCAACTTCTCGCCGGAGCCGGTCACAACCGGCTTCGATCTGAACGGCGCCCGTTTGCGCACACTCTTTTCAAGCCACCCCCGCCCGACCCGCGACGAACATCCGGAGCGCCTGACCCTGGCGCCGTTCGAGGCATACATCGGCGAGGTGATACGGAT
Organism: Roseiflexus sp. RS-1; assembly: GCF_000016665.1. Taxonomy (NCBI): domain Bacteria; kingdom Bacillati; phylum Chloroflexota; class Chloroflexia; order Chloroflexales; family Roseiflexaceae; genus Roseiflexus; species Roseiflexus sp. RS-1. The sequence goes on along the minus strand of NC_009523.1, from coordinate 4,158,469 downwards.
TGGGACAGATTGGGAATAGCACGCGGATGAGTGCGGATGTGACGGATCGGCGCGGATTATAGCGGTTCTCACAAAGATTGGTCTTGTTGGACAGAGTTGAACGCGCCATCGCCGTGCGACATCTCTCCGCGTTCTCCGCGTCTCCGCGTGCATCAGACCGGCTCACGCGGAGTAACTGTGTTGCTTGTCAAGGGGCGCTCGTATGCACAGCCGGATCCCAGGGCTTTTGCTGACGCAATATTGCGCCGAGAATAGTCAGCAGCTTGCGCATCGCAGCGACGATGGCGACCTTGCGCGGCTTGCCAGCTTGACACAGGCGCTGATCGAAGGCGCGCCTGACCAGACGGCGCCGCGTGGCCGCCAGGGTCGCCATGTACAACACGCTGCGCACATCCCTCCTGCCGCCGGAGCTATGCCGGGGTTTGTGCTGTGCGCCGCTCTGATTGGCATACGGCGCAACGCCCACAACGGCCGCCGCTTCCTTGCGATTGATGGTCCCCAGTTCGGGCAGGCGGAGCAGCAGGTTCCGTGCGGTGATCGCGCCGATGCCGGGCACGCTTTCGCGCAGCTCCCGTTTCCGGCGCACCTCGTCGGTGCGCTCCGCCTCGTTGTCGCGTTCCTGCTCAAGCGCACGGATCTCCTGATCCAGCCAATCAATATGCTGCTGGATGCCCGGGCGGAGGTTCGGCGCGGCAGCCGTCAACCGATTGATCTCAGCCGTCCGCATCTGAATCACCTGCTCCCGCCGGACCAGCAGGTCGCGCAAGGATGCGCGCTGCTCGTCCGTCGCTTGGTGGTGCGGCGGGCGCACCCGTTCGGCAAAGCGGGCGAGCAACCGGGCATCCAGGCGGTCGGTCTTCGCCTGGCGTCCTTCCGCGTGCGCCAGGGCGCGCACGCGGCGTGGCTGCACCCGCGCCGTCGGCACGCCAGCCTGGAGCAGTTGGGCGAACACCATGCGCTCCAGCCCGCCGGTCGCCTCCAGCACAATCAGGGTCGGCTGCAGGCGCTGGAGTCGCGTGACCAGGAGCTGGACACCTTCGTCGGTAGACGGTATCGTCTCGCGTGGCGCGTGCGGGTCGGCGCCAAACGCCACATCCAGCGTCTGTTTGGAGACATCAATGCCGATAAAGAGCGACTCACGGGAAGCCATACACAGAACCTCCTGAGGAAAACGGCGCCAGCCTTGCTAGCATATGCGGGTTTGAGGGCCCAGATAACTGTTCGGCTTGGTCGCGTTGAAGGACACGGCTACCCAACACTCCGCGGCGATCTCGTGAACCTGGCGCAGAACGGTATACCGTGTCCCGTTAGATTATACTAGGCGCAAAGGCGCGGAGATGGGGAGCGCAGCGGAAGTGGTCGTCTCGCGCGACGCGGCAGGCACAGACGGGGGTCAACGTATCTGAGAGACCGCGCCGAAGAGGACGCTTCGCGCCGGGCGACCGCATAGGCGGTCGCCGTGGCAGCGTCCACGCAGGTGGACGCCCGGCGAAAAGCCTTCCAGAGGCGATTTCAATCGCTGAACGCCAGGCAGCTATCCAGGAGGCGACTCGATGCTCACCAAAGTTCAAAAATGGGGCGACAGTCTTGCTCTGCGAATACCAGCAACCGTCGCCGCCGCAATGCGTCTGGAAGACAACTCGTCTGTTGAGATAAGCCTTATCAAAAGCCAGATGATCATTACGCCGGTTTCAACAACCGATTGGACACTGGAGGAACTGCTGGCAGGGATCACCCAGGAGAATCTTTACACGGAAATCGAGACAGGTCGGGCGACAGGCAATGAAATCTGGTGACCCATGTCATACGTTCCCGATAGCGGTGATATTGTGTGGATTACGTTCAACCCCCAGGCAGGGCATGAACAGGCGGGACATAGACCTGCTCTGGTCTTGTCGCCGAAGTCGTATAACGAAAAAGTTGGGCTGGCTTTATTTTATCCGTGATTATCAATAGCATCCGTGCAAATCCGTGGTTAATTCTTTATAGCAGTTCTCAGATACGTTGACCCTTGTTCGGATTTGCCGTGTCGCACAAGGCGCTTGCGTCCGCTGCGCTCCTCAGCGCCGCGCCTCCGCGTGAGCCGCTCGGATGCACGCGGAGATGGGGAGGACGCGGAGCAGTGCAGTCGCCGCATGCGGGCGGGGACGCCCGCGCACCCAGGATGGATGAGGAATAGAACACGGATTGGTACGGATATAACGGATCGACACGGATAATTATCTAATTCATCCGTGATCATCCGTAGCATCCGTGTCCATCCGTGGTTAATTCTTTTCCGACGCAGCGGCAATCGTCTGCTCGATTTCCTTCCGCAGGCGCCTGATCGCATCATTGGCCGTCTTTTCGGCGGCGAGCAGTTCATTCAGGCGGTCTTCCAGTTCGTTGAGCAGCGTCACGTAGCGTTGCCGCAGTTTCATCTCGTTGCCCTCACGCCCCAGCGGCGTCAGGTTCGCCTGCGTCTGCTTCTGGCGCTCGTAGATCTTCTGCCGCTCCGCTTCGATCTCCTTCAGCGCATCTTCGTGACGTTCGATCTGCTCGTAGAGCGACAATAACCGGTTAAGCACCGCGAAGGTCTGTTTGTCCAGGTGCGTCTCCTCGAAGAATTGCTGAATCTGGCGCTGCGAGAGTTTGCGCACCTCTTCATAGCGCGACACCCTGTGGCGCTGGTTGACCGTAAAGGTCGTTTCGACTCCCGGCGGGCAGCGGACGGTCCAGCGCGCGACGTTGTGCGCCTGTTCCGTCGGCGACGGCGTATCGAACAGGTCGTAGCCAGGAAGCATGTCGTGTTCGATCACAATATCGACGGCATCGGGCAGGCTGCTGGTCACCCGGTACAGCGTCCGTCGGATGTCCCATTCCTCGAACAGCAGGTACTCCTGATGCAGGCTCAATCCCGCCATCTGGCGTTCGGTGCGGTATTCCTCGCTGATCCTGATGCCGAGTTCGACCGCGTAGGCAACGATCATTTCGGCGCCTGCGCGCGTGAACGGCAGTACCGCTTCGCCAGCGTAGTCCCCCCGCTCGACGACCGTCACTGGACCGCGTTCCAGGGTCAGTCCGGTTTCGTTCAACATCCGCAGACTGGCGACGGGGTGATGCGGCTGTTTGCGACCGTTGTAGAGCAGTTCCTTGCGCCCGTCCAGGCGTCGGTTGACAATCGGCGCCATTGCCGAACGTCCGCGTGCCACGCTGATCGGATGCGCCACGCGGTACTGGAACAACGCGCCGCGCTCTTCGCCAATGCCGACCGACGGCGCCGAATGTTCGACTTCATCAAGACTGAGACCGAGATCGTCCAGGGAATAGTGTGACCTGACATTGCTTTCCGCTGCGCCGGGAAATGCCGTGCTGCGCAATCTTTCCCTGATGGCGCCGGGGGCGGGCGGTGCGCTCTGCGCCGCAAACTCGATTGGCGCGGCGACGGTGCGCTCATCGTCCTGCACCAGTGGGCGTTCAGGGGTGCGCGGTTCGTACAAACGATAGCGGAACGAGACCGGCATGCCTGCCACCAGGGTCAGTTCAACATCCTCCAGGTCTTCATCGAGTTGATTGTCGAACATTCCCCACCCCTGCAATAGCACCGTTACCCGCCCGCCCGCACTCTGCCCGTCCCCGTTCGACGGATCGCCATCAGCAGTCTTCGGCTCCGCCAGCAGGCGGTAACTGACGCGCCAGGCGGGTGCAGGCGCGATGTATCCGATCAGGAGGTCGTGCTCACCCTCAGAGAGGCGCACAATCGCTGCCCGGCGGTCTTCCTCGCTCTGCGCCGCGCGCAGAAAGTAGGTCATATCCGACGCAGCGCGATCATCCAGGATCACCATGCGCGCGATGCGCTTCACCGGTATACTGCGCACTTCGCGCTGCTCCGCCATGTACAGCGAGACCAGCGGGCGGTCGAGCGGTTCGTCCTCATCGACGTCGATGCCGATCACCGCCCCTTCGACGGTTTCCTCGCCCTGCGCTTCGTGGCGGCGCTCAGGGTCGATCCAGAAACGCACCTGTCGCCCGCGCAGGTCGCGCAACAGATCGAGCAGGCTGCGCGTGTCGGAAAGGTGGATCGAACCGCGTTTGATCTGCGCTTCGCGGTCTTCCGGCGTCTCGAAATCGATGCCGCGCACATACCCCGCGCCGAGATCGAGCACAATCAGGCTTTTGAGAATATCGTCCATCGCGGCGCGCGGGAAGGTCAGGCGCAGTTCGGCGCCGGTGACCGAACCGCGTCGTTCAAAATAGCCGACACCGTGCCGGTAGACCAGCATCCGGCGAATGGGGAGATCGGACATGGTTTTCTCGCTTTCCGGAACATTGGCGCCTCGGCGCGAGGCATCGCGCCAGGGTGAGTATAGCAGCAAATGCGTTGGCTGTCACTATCACATCATAAGCAGCGCCAGTGCGACTGCCAGTACGATGGTCAGTCCGGTCGCCGTCAGCGCGGCGATCCGATCCCAGTTCAGGAAGCGCCGATCATCGGGGAGGAGACGCTCGAAGCCGTAGATATACCAGCGGTAGAGTACCGGTTCGCACTTTTGTGCAGTGCGCCCGCGCTGTTTTGGCTTCGTCCATTCGTCAAGGTCGAAGACGATTTCGGTGACGGGAATAAAACTGATCGCCAGTTCGCTCAGAATAATGCGCGTGTCGGAATTCAGGCGTTCTTCCGCCTGTTTGATCAGACGATCCACTTCTGCGACCAGTCGCCATTCGGGGCGAAATCCTTCGCTCGCCTGCTCACGATAGACCTCGCGCTTGCGGCAGTTGCGTTGCAGCCACTGTTCATCGATGCCGGGCAGATCGTCGTGCGCGGTCAGGAGAGTCGCCCGGCGTAGCCAGTGGAAAGTTTTGTGAACGATCAGGCGACTGACGCCATCGCAGCGTGTGCAGTGAATACCGCCCGTGCCCTGACAGTCGGGGCACGGAATGAGCGTCGGCGCGGCGGCGACCTCTGGTTGGGGTGCGACGGCAGCCTGTGCCGCGTCTGGCGTTTCGGTCGATACAGCCAGGGAGTTATGGCGCCTGCGTCCGTCTGCTGCGACGGCAGCCTGTGCGACACCCGGCGCTTCATTCAATGCCGGTGAGGTGGATGGGGCAGGGATGCGCCGGCGACCGTTGCACCGCGCGCAGATCGTCCGTCCGATCCCTTTACACGTATCGCACTGAATGACCCGTGTCGAACCGGGGAGGCGCTCCACGCCCCCCGCTTCATTCTCAAACCCCCTGGGAGCGGGGAGCTTCACCTCCCACCGGTCGAGTTCACGTTCCAGTTTGGGATCCTTGTGGTAGGTATAATCTGGTTCTTCTGCGGTTTGCGCTGGCTCGCGCGTTTCGTACAGGACGCGCAGGGTGTACCAGTAGATGTTGCGGTGCGTCGTCTGCCGGATCTCCGCCAGGCGCCCCAGTGATGGACGACGCAGACCCAGCGGTCGCGCCCGGCTCCACGCATTCAGCAAACCGGCAATCGTGCGGGGATCGTTGAGTTCTTTCGCCCGCTCGAGCGCTTCCTGCATCGGCGCTTTGATCAGGTCAGCCGCCAGCACCTTTTCAACAGCGTGCGGCGCTTCTGGCGGCGCTGGCGAAACCGGAGCGGCAGCAGGCGGTGTGCCAGCGCTAACCTGGGTTGTGCTGGAGTGACGCCGCAGCACCTGGTCGAGCGCATCGGCGGCTGCGCGGGCGCCGGGGTACCGTTTTGCCGGTTCGAGCGCCAGCATGGTGCGAATAATATCGTCAACCTCGGCGGGCACGCCGGTAACCCCGCGATCACGCAGCGACATCGGCGGCGCGAACGGTCCGCCACCTTCGCCCAAACCAGGCGTGTACGTCCACGGCAAGGCGCCAGCGAGCATCATGAACAACACGACACCCAGGCTATAGATGTCGGAGAGATGGGTCACTGCGGTGGCCGACGCAGCGTGTTCGGGGGAAAGGAACCCTGGCGTGCCCATCACTTTGTTGATGGTCGTCATCCCTGCCTTGCCCGATTCGCGGGCGATGCCGAAATCGGAGAGGAGCACTCGTTGACCGGCGCTTTCGACAAGAATGTTGCCGGTCGATATGTCGCGGTGAACGACGCCGTGCGCGTGGGCATAATCGAGCGCAGCAGCAGCACAGCGAAAGATATGCGCCGCCTGGTCGAGCGGCAAACGCCCACACTGGTTGAGCAGGTCGCGCAGCGATCCGCCCGCGACATACTCCATGACCGTATAGTGAAAGGGCGCCTGATACCCGTGGTCATAGATCGGCACGATATGTTCGTGACGCAGTTGACTGGTGATCTCCGCCTCGCGGGTGAAGCGGTCGATCCATTCGGCGTCCTGCGACAGCAGGATTTTGATCGCCACCCGCCGTTCGCGCAGGGTGCGATGACGCGCCAGCCAGACCTGGCTCATCCCGCCTTTGCCGATCTGTCGTTCCAGGCGGTAATTGCCGATCCATTCAGGAAAGGTGCTCATACGTAGATATTCAATACGGAGCGTGCTGCGGCGCGCGCTTCCGCCAGAGCGGTTTCGCTGAGACGCTCCTTGACCCCAGGGATGCTTGCCGGATTCATGCTCAACTGAAACACGCCAAGTCCAACCAGAAGCGACGCCAGTTCCGGGACGCCGGCAATCTCGCCGCAGACGCATACCGGCAGATGGGCGCGCGCCGCAGCGCCGACAGTCTGCGCGATCAGTCGCAGCACCGCAGCGGAGTGCTGCGGATAGCGGGTCGAAACATCGGCGCTGGTACGATCGGCAGCGAGCGTATACTGCGCCAGATCGTTGCTGCCAATGCTGAAGAATGCCGCCTCACGCGCGATCAGGTCGGCGGTCACCGCCGCAGCCGGCGTTTCGATCATAACGCCGACCGGCACATCGGCGCGGTGCGGGATCTGATCGCGCGCCAGCGACTCGGCGGCGGCGCGGACCTGCGCCCGCGCCCACGTCACTTCGTCGGGGGTTGTGACCATAGGGAGCAGGATGCGCAGGTCGCCGTGAACCGCCGCCCGGAGCATGGCGCGGATCTGCGTCTGGAACAGATCGGGATGCAGCATGGAGAGGCGCAACCCGCGAATGCCGAGCGAAGGGTTGAGTTCACGCGGCAGTTCGAGATACTCCACCCGCTTATCGCCGCCGATGTCCAGCGTGCGAATAATGACCGCCTGCCCTTTCATGGTTTCCACCACTGTCCGATACGCTTCGTACTGCTCCTGCTCATCAGGCGGCGTGTTTCGTCCCATGAACAGAAACTCGGTGCGAAACAATCCGATCCCCTCCGCGCCCCGTTCAAGCGCGATGCGCGCTTCCAGCGGATGGCTGATATTCGCCCAGATCGTCACCAGTTCGCCGCTCGCCATGCGTCCCGGCTGATCGTGCAGGGGATGGCGCTGCACCCGCGCCGCGACCGTTCCCGAAGCCCGGCGTTCATACGCCGACCACTCAAACGTATCAGGATCGACGATCACCAGGGCAGCGTGTCCGTCGAGCACCAGCGGCGCATGATCGGGGATCGCCAGGGTTGCGGCGCCCAAACCGACGACTGCCGGGATGCCGAAGGCGCGCGCCAGGATTGTCGTGTGACTGTTCGGTCCGCCTTCGGCAGTGACAAACCCGGCGACACGCCCATCGCGCAGGCTGACCGCCTCGGCGGGGGTCAGGTCGCTGGCGACCAGGATCGCGCCAATCGGGAGATCGTGCATGTGGCGCGCCTCGCCACGCAGTGCGGTCAGGATCGCGCGGCGCACGCTGTCGATGTCGCTGGAGCGTTCGCGCAGGTAGGGGTCATCAATCGCTTCGATGGTTTCGCGCAGCGCGCTGATGGCAACCGTCAGCGCCTGTTCCAGGCTGACGTGCCCTTCGCGCATACGCCGCGCCACATCCTGTGTCAGGGTCTCATCTTCGACGAGCAGCGCATGGGCATCGAAGATGCGTGCTTCCTCCAGGCGTCCCTCTTCGCGCAGGATCGCTGCCAGCGCCCGAAGTTGACCGGCAGCCGTTGCCTGAGCAGCAACGAGTCGTCTGATCGCCGCATCGACGTCGGCATCGATCACGTGCCAGGCGTGATGGTCAGGCAGGTAACGCACCGCCCGTCCGAGCGCCACTCCCGGCGAACCGCCAGCGCCACGCAGGTAAATCGCCATTTATTCCTCGGTTGCGAGTTGATCCAGTAATGCAGCCAGCGCTGCTACCGCCTCACGTTCATCCTCACCCTCGGCGCGGATCAAGATCTGATGCCCCTGAGCAGCGCCGAGTTGCAGCAGGTTCAACAGGCTGACCGGAAGTTCAGCCGAAGATCGCCGGGTAACGTTACGCACCGTGATGCGACTGCGAAATTCGCGTGTTTTGCGATAGAAGTCGGCTGCCGGGCGGGCATGCAGTCCTAACGGATGTCGTATCCTGACCAGTCGCTCTTCCATACACCTTGATAGCGCACTTCCACCGTCTACCTCAGAATACATACCAGACTACGGATGACTCGTCCCATGTTCCTGGACTTTCACCAGATCACGCCCGCGCAGTGCGGCTGCGGCGGTTTCTTCCAGGGTGGCGCCAACCGATGCCTCGACGGCGGCGAAGTAGGCGCCTTCCACCAGCGGTGCGTTGCTGATAACGACACGCATGTGCGGCTCATCTTCGAGTACAGCTTCGACGCTCAGCGCGGCGCTCACGAAATCGACCAGAACCAGGATGCCGTCGCTGCTGGCGATCTGCCGCAGACCCTGACGAATGGCATCGGTGCTGATTCCCAGCGATCCGTCTACCGCGCCGCCGACTGCGACGATCGGCACCTGCCCGCGGGTTACCTGTTCGGTAAACTCTTTCACGCCGCTGGCGAGACGTTCGCTGTGAGCAACGATCAACAGACCAACCATAACTTACGTCACGAGACCATACGCTTCAGCGAGGATTTCGATGGGATGGCGCGCCGTGACGCCGGCGCCGTGGCTGATCTGCCAGCGGCACGTCTCCGAGTCGCACAGCGCCATCGTGGAACCTGAACGGCGCACCATGTCGAACAGCGGCGCGCCAACGTCCATACTGATCTGATACTTCTCGACTTTCAGCCCATACGTCCCGGCGATGCCGCAACAACTGGCATGGGTTTCGATCAGTTGCAACCCTGGAACGAGTTCCAGCACATCGAGCGCCGGGCGCCCGATGCGGTGGGCGCGCAACTGGCACGGCGGATGATACGGCAGGGTGCGCTCGATGGGACGAAAGTCGGTCCGCAACTCGCCTCGTTCGTGCAGCATGCGCAAAAACTCGAAGATGTCATACGTCTGCCGGGCGACGGCGCGCACAGTGTCGCTCTGCATACCGAGCAGTTCTGGCGCTTCTTCTTTGAGTGTCAGGGTGCAACTGGTGCTGGCGCCGACGATGGGAATGTTGCGCAATGCGTAGGGCGCCAGGAGCGCGATGTTTGCCTCGTGTGCGCGGCGCGCAGCGGCGAAGTCGCCGTTCGAGAGCAGCGGCAGACCACAGCAGCGCTGATCCGGCAGCAGCACCTCAAACCCGTTGTGTTCGAGTACGGCAACCACTGCTCTGCCGATCCATGGTTCGTAGTAGTTGGCTGCGCACCCATGGAAATAGACGACCTGCCCTTTTGTGGCAACCAGCTGAGCAGTGCGCCGACGCCGGAACCAGGATCGAAACGTCGAGCGGCTGAATGGCGGGAGCGGCGCTTCCCGCGCGATCCCCAACGTCCGTTCGATAATGACCCGCAACGGCTTGAAACTGAGCGCCGCATTCGCCAGCGGCGCCTGCGGTCCTGCTCCCAGACGCCCGATCAACCCCGAGCGACTGATCAACCGGTTACGCAGCGGTATGCCACGCTCCGCCACCAGACGCGCCCGCGCGCGCGCGTTCAGTTCCGCGATCCGGACGCCGGTCGGGCACACCTCGTTGCACACGCGACATCCTGAGCAGTAGTCTACCGACTCGTCGGGAGACGGTTGACGGTCGTGCCGGAAGCGTTGCGCCTGCGGACCGACATACTTGGGTCCGGGGAAAAGGTCGGTTACTGCGCTGACCGGGCATGCCGCAGTGCAGATGTTGCACTTGATGCAATGGTCGAGCGATTGTTCAAGGGAATGCTCAATATGATCCACCGGTATGATCGTCATGATGCGGTTCCTGCCAGTATGCGTCCTGCTGCCCAGCCGGTAGCGATTGAAACGCCGCTGCGACTGCGTTCGCGGACGGTATCGGTTGCTCCAAGCGTTGCGCCGGCAACGGCGACATTGGTGTAGACCGGTGCACCGTGCATGTCGATGGGTCGGAGGCATGGATCGACCGGAACGCCAGCGGTGTAGATCGCATGCCCTGCCGGATCGAGGAAACGCGGTGAAAACCAGTCAGCGCGGTTTGCCGGTGCGCACACCGGCAGATCGAGAGCGGTTTCGCGAATAATGCCCATGTGGTCGGTGCGGATTCCGCCGCCTGCGATCCCGCCGGTCGCCAGCAGCAGGCGCTCGACCCGGTGCTCCTGCTGACGCGCCGCCGCTTCGCTCCAGACGGCAGTAAGCCAGCGTTCTTCGCCGTGACCGCGAAGAACCTCTGAGCCGATCTGAAGCCGTCCACCGGAACGTTCAATTGCATCGCGCAGGATGGTGAACAGCCGCATGCCGGGAACTGACGGCGGCAACGTTGGTATCTCAAACACCTGCGCACCGCTGGCGCGCTGAAGATCGGCAACCACGCTGAGCGGATCGCGCAAACCAAGGATGGCTGGCAGCCCAATCCGCGTCGCCGATCCGCGCTGCGTGTGGAGTTGTCTGCCGATCTCCGCCCGAAATGCCGGGTCATCGAACATGCGCGCAAGGATGACCGTGGTATATTCACGTCGGCGGAATGCAGCGGGGATGGTCAGGTACACGCCGCGCGCCGCCACTCCCTGAGCCGCAAGATTGGCGGCGATGAACGGTGGATAGAAATCGCGCAATTCGCGGAACCCGGCGATCAGCATCTCTCCGCCCAGGCGGACATCACCGGCGGCCATCGTCACCGGCATCAGTGCAACCGGGCGCAACGCGCCTGCCGCCGTGGGAAGCAGCACATTGCGCTCCAATCCGCCAACGTAGGGGTAACGGGCTGCTTCTGTCAGCGCGCGGAAGCGAGCGATTGCCTCTTCAACGGCGTGCGCACCGATCAGCGCATATGGGTGCTGTGGGTGTGTCGCGCCGATCTCGTGGATCGCCTCTCGTGGCGTGCGTTCATCGGCGCCCCAGACATCGACAGTTCCGGCAGTCCAGTGGGTCGCCCCCTGCCCCTTCGCCAGCACCAGCGGTTGCAATCCTGCCTCTGCCAGCGCCAGAGCGCCCATTAAGCCGCTCAAGCCGGCGCCGATCACGAGTGTGGTGCGCATATCGCTCCCCTATCGTCACACGATCGCTGCAATCACAACATCGCGCGACGCCTCAATCGCCGTATCCGTAGTCTCCGGCAAACGATCAACTGCCAGCGTTTCCAGGTAGTTCAACTCGTCGAGGCGCTCCTGGCGGAGTTGATCGCCCCACAGCGTTGGCGTGACGCCTTTCCAGCGTTCCTGCAGAAAGTGTGTGAGCAATGCCGACGCGGGTGGTACACCGGCAGCCTGCTGCGCGGGCGAATGCTGGTTGCGGAGTTCGTACCAGATCGCCGCAGCGCGATAGGTGCAGAACCCACCCTGGCACGGACCCATGCCGAGGCGCGTATCGCGGCGCAGATCGTCGAGATTGGCAGTGCCCTCGCTCTGGATTGCCGCCTCGAGTTGGGCGCGGGTGACAAGTTCGCATTCGCAGATCAGATCGCCATAACTATCGTCCGCCTCGACTTCCGCCAGTCGATGTCCCAGCAGATAGAACGGCGAGGTCAGAATGGCGAACCGCGCGCGTGCGCGGCGATCCTGATCGGGCGCTGCGCCGTGGTGCAACGCTTCGATAGGCAGATCCGCCGTCCGACACGGCACAGTCACCCCAAGCCTGGCGGCAACCAGATCAACCGTTTTCTCCGCCATCAGGCGATACGTGGTCCACTTTCCACCGACCACGCTGACCATCCCGGCGACCCCATCGCGCGTTTCATGGTCGAGCAGTTTGTAGGTGCGGGGAATATCACGGTCGCTGCCAGCGTCGTTTTCCTTATACAACGGGCGCACCCCTGCCCATGCCCGCAGCGTGCGCATGTGACTCACGCCGGGGACAAGCCACTCGCCCTCTTCCAGGATCAGATCGACCTCTTCCGGGGTTATATCGTACACATCCGGGTCGGGAACCGGTATATCGGTCGTTCCAAGCACCGCAACCGTGTGGATCGGCACGATAATGTCGCCATCCGCTGGCATCTTGCAGCGGTTCACCACCGTATTGACGATCCGATGATTCATGGCGATCATCGTCCCCTTGCCGGGAACGACGCTGATGCGCAGACCGGCAAGCGCCGCAATCTTCCCTGCCCACGCCCCGGTCGCATTGATGATGAAACTGGCATGGATGCGCACCGTTTCGCCACTGCGCAGGTCCTCACACACCGCGCCAATAATCCGGTCTGCCGTGCGTTCCAGTTCAACGACGCGGTGATAGGTCAGCACCTGCGCGCCGTAGCGCCGTGCATCATCCGCATTGGCGTGGGTGGCGAGAAATGAGTCGGCGGCGCCATCGCGTACCGCGAATGCCCGCCTGATGCGCGGGTTGAGCAGCGGTTCACGTTGAAGCGCCTCGCGTACCGGTATCTCTTCGACCCAAACACCGGTGCGCCGGCAGGCGGCGACAAACTGATCGGCGAAGGCTTCATCGTCCGCCGGGGTCACGACGAACAACCCGCCGGTTTCTTCGATGCAGTGCGACATGATCCGGCGCAGAATCTCATTCTCGCGCGCGCATTCCTCCGCCGATTGCGGATCCTTCACCACATAACGCCCGCCGGAATGCAGCAACCCGTGATAGCGCCCCGTCGTGCCATGCGTCAGGTCGCCCTTCTCGACCAGGGCGCAGCGAATGCCGCGCAGCGCCAGATCGCGCAGAACGCCCGTCCCGGTTGCGCCGCCGCCAATCACCAGAACATCCGTCGTCAGTGTACGCATCGTGTCATTCCTCGCTGGTATCTACAGGTTCTGCATCTCCGGCGTCCCGGTTGGCGGATCGTCATCGAGACCAACCATTGCACGGGCGATATAGTATGCAGAGGTTGCGCCAGGGTCCTGATGCCCGATACTGCGCGGACCAAGGAACGCTGCGCGGCCCTTGGTCGCCTGCATCGGGATTGTTGCGCGCATGCCTTCTTCGACGGCGGCAAGCGCGCAGCGCGCCGCCTCTTCGAGCGAACTTCCGTTCATGATGGCATCGCGGAACGTTTCAACTCCCGGTGCAATCGCATCGAGCATCGTTTTCTCGCCGCGCTGCACCCGACCACGTTCCACAATGCCTTCGAGCGCCACTTCGAGCGCCGCAGCAATATCCCTTCCGTCAATAACCGATCGTCCAGCCAGCAGCGCGCCAGCGCGCCGAAATGCCGTTCCGTACAGCGGACCGGCTGCACCGCCGACGGTTGCCAGGAGAGTCTTCCCGGTCATATCAAGGATAGCGCCAATATCGCTCTCCTGAAATGTATCGAGTTTGACGACCACCGCAGAGAAACCGCGATTCAGATTGGCGCCGTGATCTGCATCGCCAATCACCGTATCGAGTTCCGTCAATTCGGCTGCGTGGTCACGGATCAGCGCGGCAGCGCGCTCAATGAAGCGGATGACATGGTCAACGGTGATCTGCATCCGGGAAGCCTCCAAATAAACATCTCCTCACAGGTGCGTGTTGCATGGATAGCAATCAGTCGATGGTATCAGGGCTTTATGCTGAACTATATTCCCCAACGCAGCGCCGGTGTCCATGCCGGAGCATCCCATAACCGCAGCAATTCATCGTCGAGACGCGTCAATGTTACCGTACATCCTGCCATGTTGAGCGACGTCATATAATGACCCACCAGACTCCGCTCGATCGTGATATTGTGGGTCGTACACCAGCGTGCAACTTCATTGAATGCGACATACAACTCAAGGTACGTGGTTGCACCCAACCCATTGACGAACGCCAGCGTCCGATCCCCGGCGCGCAGGTTCAGGTCATCGCGAAGATTGTCGCACAAGCGATCAATAATCTGAGACACCGGCGCAAGCGTGCTGCGTTGCCAGCCTGCCTCGCCATGGATACCGATGCCGATCTCGATCTCGTGATCGTCCAGATGAAAGGACGGGCGGGCAAGCGATGGCACGGTACAGGCGGAGAGCGCAACGCCGATCGAGCGACTCTGATTGGCAGCATGGTGCGCGATCCGGGCGCACTCGTCGAGCGAGGCGCCCATCTCCGCAGCCGCGCCAGCGATTTTCTCTACGATCACAGTGGCGCCGGTGCCGCGGCGCAGTTCTGCTGCCGGACCTGCAATATCATCGGCCACGATGACCGTCGCAACCGGGATGCCCTCGGCAGTGATCATCTCGATAGCGATCTCGAAATTCATCCGATCGCCGGCATAGTTTTTGATAATGTACAGAACGCCTGCGTCGCTGGCGGCTTCGTGCGTGGCCGCCAGAATCTGATCCGGCGTCGGCGATGTGAAAATGGCGCCAGGACAGGCAGCAGTCAGCATCCCTCGCCCGACATACCCGATATGCATCGGTTCGTGTCCGCTGCCGCCGCCGCTCACGACCGCAACCCGGTCGCGGAGCGGCGCATCGGCGCGAATGACATAATCCGGGTTACGTCGCACACGGATCAGTTCTGGATGGGCGCACGCCAGACCATCAAGCGCGTCGGACACAAGCGTATCGGGTGTATTGATGAGCATCTTCACTCGTGCGCCCTCCTGGCGTATCACTATGTGACCACACTGTCATTGTTGCGCGCTGGATCGCACTACTGCGCTGGTTGTTGATGAGCAATGTACGCGCGTTATTATACCAGAAGCCGATGATCGGCATATCCCTGCAAGAAGGCGGTTTGCAGGGAATTGGGATGTGAGCGCGCGATCTGATAAGGAATGCGCTCCCCGTCTGGATGTGACGGGCGTCGCATGAATGGTGCATTTGTTCCGTCTCCGCCCGGACGGCGCAGTCAGGCGATAACGCGGGCGGTTGCGCCGTGCACTGGCTGAGAAGCCGTCGTCGTGAGGCGACGGAGAATGTCACAAAGCGTGCAGACGGCATTCAGTGGCGCGCAGGTCGAGATTTTCCTTTCGCACGGTACGGTGGGAAGCATGGGCGAGGGCAGACAGTTGCTGGGTGTCCTCACTGCTGCCGCCGATGGCGCATTCAGCGGGACATTCGCCGTGAGCGGAGTGAACGCCGGCGATGTTGTGAGTGCAACATCAACCGGCGCCTATACATCAGAGTTTGGTGCGAATGGACTGGTGGGACCGTAATTATCGCGCCGACTTGAGCACGTCGAGCAGGCGCGCAATCTCTTCCGAGTCGATGGTTGCGCCAGAGCAAAGGCAATCGCGCGCATAGGTTTCCGCCAGCAGCGCGCTCAGACTTCCAACTGCGGCCTTAACGGCAGCGAGTTGGGTCACGATCTCCTTGCAATCACGACACTCTTCAATCATCCGTTGAATGCCGCGCACCTGACCTTCAATCCGGCGCAGTCGCACCAGGACATCGTGACGCAACTCATCGCTTATCGGGCGCACAGGTCGCGGTGCGGACATCGCTTTCTCCCCTGCGCTTATGCAGCAACGGCTGCATCAAATGCCTCTTTCAGCATGCGCTTGGGACCGGCGCCGACAATCCGATTGATCTCCTTGCCGTTCTTGAAAAAGATCATGGTCGGGATTGCCATGATGCCAAACTTGCTCATCCAGAGCTGATGGTCGTCGGTGTTGACTTTGGCAACCTTGACTTTGCCATCGTACTCGTTTGCCAGTTCTTCGAGGATCGGCGCAATGACCCGGCATGGACCGCACCACGGCGCCCAGAAGTCGACAACAACCGGAATGTCGGACTTCAGCACCTGCTGCTCGAAATCATCGTCGGTGACAGTGACAGGCTTTGCCATAACGGTTTGATACTCCCTTTGCATTCGTGGTCTATACATACCTCCCAGGGGTATGCCGATACAGTATAATCTGACTGTATCATGAAGTCAAGGAGTGCGGAATGGTGATCGAGCGCATCAATGCAGCCACATTTCGTGCTGCACGCCCTGGATTGGTGGCACTGTTGAAAGACGCGGTGGAGAGCGGCGCTTCGCTTGGCTTTCTGATGCCGCTCGATACTGCGACGGCGCAACGTTACTGGGATGCCATTTGCGATGATGTTATCGAACGTCTGCGTGTATTGCTGGTTGCACGTGAAGGCGACACGATCATCGGCGCCGTTCAACTGGAGCTGGCGCAGAAACCGGGTGAGCAGCATCGTGCGCAAATGAAAAAACTGATGGTACTGCGTTCGGCGCGGCGCCGGGGCGTTGCGCGGGCATTGCTGGCGGCAGTGGAAGAAGAAGCGCGGCGTGAAGGTCGCTCGCTGCTGATCCTCGATACGCGCGAGGGCGATCCGGCGGAACTGCTGTACCAGGCGTGCGGGTACACCTTCGCCGGGCGCATCCCGAAATATGCCTGCAGCGCTGATGGATCGTTGCACACGGCGGTCATCTATTATCGGTTGCTCTGATCGTCGTCACAGCAGTGGAATGACCAGCCCGACGGTGCCAGCGATGAGCAGCGGCACGACAACGTATGCAAACCGGCGTAGAAGCCGCTGTGCACGAGCGCCAGCTGCCAGGTACGGCTCACCCACGGCGATCCATGTGACCATGCCCACCGTCAGTGCGACCATCGTGAGTTCGTAGGCTAATCGGGCGGCGTCTCCCAGATTGAGCCACACATAGTAGATCTCAAAGAAGGCGCGCAGCCAGATAACGTAACAGACGACAGCCGCAAGCGCCAGCACCGCCAGCCACAGTCCCCACACTGCAACGCTGCGCAACCATGTGCGCTCCGCTGGTTGATGATCGATCATTGTGCACCTCGTTCTCGATCACGATATTTCATCATATCAGACGAGCGTGGAGGGATAGGGTGTTGCGCGAGGAATGATATGGTCTTTGAGTAATTATTCCGCTATAGCCCGCGCAGGCGGGCTTCGCCTTGCCTAGCCGAGGGCTTCAGCCCCACGGCTAGCGCGGGATAGCGGATTTATTTCTCAATCTCCATTTCATAACCCTCAGTCTATGGATTCGTAACTGGCGCTACCCTGCCGGTGTATCTCCGTCTCGTATAATCACGCTGATGCATTGCCTATAAGGACAGGTGTGCCAATGAAGACAACTCGCGAGCGCATCGAGGATCTGCGTCGGCGGCGTGAGCGCGCACGCACGACCGATCCGGAGGCTGCGGCGAAGCAGCACGCACGTGGCAAAATGACGGCTCGTGAACGGATCGACAAATTGCTCGATCCCGGTTCATTCGTCGAGCTCGACGCTTTTGCCGTCCATCGCACCACCGCGTTCGGCATGGATCGCCACAAGCCGCTGGGTGATGGGGTGATTACCGGTTATGGTACGATCGATGGTCGGCACGTCTGCCTCTTTTCGCAGGATTTTACCGTGTTTGGCGGATCCCTCGGCGAAGTGTTCGCCGAGAAGATCTGCAAGGTGATGGACCTCTCCCTGCGTATGGGCGTGCCATGTATCGGCTTGAACGACTCCGGCGGCGCACGCATCCAGGAAGGGGTCGTCAGTCTGGGTGGCTATGCGGAGATCTTCTACCGCAATGTGATGGCGTCTGGCGTGGTGCCGCAACTGTCGGTGATCGCCGGACCCTGCGCTGGCGGCGCGGTCTATTCCCCGGCAATGACCGACTTCATCCTCATGGTCAAGGGCAGTTCGCAAATGTTCATCACCGGTCCCGACGTCATCAAGACTGTCACCGGCGAGGATGTCGGCTTTGAGGAACTGGGCGGCGCTATGACGCACAACTCGCGCAGCGGCGTGGCGCATTTCGCCGCCGACAGCGAAGAAGAAGCGTTCGATCAGGTGCGGGCGCTCCTCTCCTTCCTGCCATCGAATAACCTGGAAGATCCGCCCTATGTCCCGCCCGACGACGATCCTGATCGCATGGACGAAAACCTGCAAACGATCATTCCCGACAATCCGCGCAAGCCATACGATATGCTCCAGGTGATCGAAGCGGTTGTCGATGAGGGCAGTTTTCTCGAAGTGCAACCCTTCTGGGCGCGCAATATCATTATCGGCTTTGCGCGTCTCGACGGGCACGCGGTTGGCGTTGTCGCCAATCAACCTGCGCACCTGGCGGGGACGCTCGATATCGACTCATCGGTCAAGGCGGCGCGTTTTGTGCGCTTCTGCGATGCGTTCAACATTCCACTGATCACCTTTGTCGATGTGCCCGGATTCCTGCCCGGAACACAGCAGGAGTATGGCGGCATTATCCGTCATGGCGCAAAGTTGTTGTATGCATACTGCGAGGCGACGGTGCCGAAACTGACTGTGATCACACGCAAAGCGTATGGCGGCGCATACGATGTGATGGCGAGCAAGCATATCCGCGCCGATTTCAACGTTGCCTGGCCCACCGCCGAGATCGCGGTGATGGGCGCCGATGCAGCCGTCAAGATCATCTTCCGCCGTGAACTGGCGCAGGCTGCCGATCCGGCGGCGCGCCTGGCGGAACTGGTCGAAGACTACCAGAACCGCTTCGCCAACCCGTATATCGCTGCCGAGCGCGGGTACCTCGACGATGTCATCGAGCCGCGCGAAACGCGCCCCGCGCTGATCCGCGCGTTGCGTCTGGCGCGCGGGAAACGACAAACCCTGCCGCCGCGCAAACACGGCAACATTCCGCTGTGAACAGGGTTGATGCTGCATATCCGTTGTTCTGATGCCCTGGTTCTCCTCATTTCCCCCGCTCCCTTCTCCCGCTGGCGGGAGAAGGGAGCGCAAGAATCTCTCCCCCTCACTCCGCGTGATCGTTGCTTTCGCCTCCACATCGCGTCCAGCCTCTTGATCCAATCGATACAGCAACACATTGGTTATGCCAGCGTTCTATACTATGAGCGGCGTAGCATGGTGTACCGGTGCAGACTCGCAGTTGCGCCGATGGAACATGAACCATTGGAGGCATCGACCCAAATTCCCTATTGCTTCCCGACAGGGAGTCGTGCTAAGATGAGAGCCGTGCCTGATGCATTATGCACGATCTGTGTTCGGTGCATGCCATGAGTGGGCGAAGTGCTATGGCGGATGTGAGTCACAACGCCGGGCCGGTCGAGCGTGTCGTTGAGTTACATTTGCCCAGCCGACTTGGCTATGAAAAAGTTGCAATGGACGCAGCAGCGTCACTTGCCCGGCGCATGGGATTCAGCGCCGATCGGGTCGATGCATTGCGTACTGCGCTGGCTGAGGCGATTACGAACGCGATTGAGCACGGGAATGCTCACGATGCGCGGATGCGCGTGCTGGTGATGCTGACGGTTCGTCCGTCTGAACTGGTTGTCAGCGTTGCCGATCAGGGATGCAAACCGCTTGAGCTGGCACACCTTTCACCGCCCCCTACGATTGAAGAATCGTTTACACGGGGAGACAAGGGGGGTTGGGGTATCTGGCTGATCCGTGAGTTGATGGACGAGGTGGAGTTTACCACGGCTCCGTCCGGCGGCAATCAGGTACGTATGGTCATTCATCTGGAGAAACAGTCATAAGCATGTACGATCCATCCATCTCGTCCTCGATCGACCTTTCGATACCGAGTGAACTGGGCTATGAGCGGGTTGTGCGCGAAGCAGTCGCTTCATTTGCGCATCGCCTTGGTTTCGCAACCGAACGTGTTGAGGATTTGAAGACCGCAGTCAGTGAGGCATGCCTCAATGCCATCGAGCATGGTAATGCACAGACGCCAGGGCTGCGCGTCGATGTGACGTGTGTCTGGGATGGTTCCGGGTTGACGGTCTGCGTGCAGGATCAGGGATTGAAACCGTATTCCGGTCACGTAACATCGTGTATCGAGCAGCGGTTGCGCGGTGATGCGCCGCCACGCGGTCTCGGTCTGTACCTGATCACGCAACTGGTCGATGCGTGTGGCTTTGAGCCTTCGCCCGGCGGCGGCAATGTGTTGTATATGTGTATGCGCCGTTGTCCAAGGGCGTGATTCATAATGCGGAATTTCCTGTCCTGCTTTGATTTTGACGACGCGGCAACAGCAGGCGCAGGTGGCAGGAGTGATCAGTATGCTGGACGACGACCTGAATGTGCACATTCGTGAGCGAGAAGGTGTGGCGATCATCGATCTGATCGGTGATGTGACAACCTTCGCCGAGGAAAAGATCACGAACGCCTACAATGAAGTTTCACGCAAAGGCGCGCGCAATATCCTGCTGAACTTTCGCCAGAACGACTATATCAATAGCGCTGGCATTGCGATCCTGATCGGGATTGTGACCGAGGTCAACCGCAATAATCAGCGCCTGGCGATGAGTGGTCTCTCGCAGCACTTCCAGAAGATTTTTCGCATGGTCGGTCTGGCGCAGTATGTCGATATCTATCAGGACGAAGACGAGGCGATCCGGGGCTTTACCGCCGCAATGGCGTGATGCGCCGGGTGGGTGGCGATGGGTGATTTCTTTTTATTGTTTGTTCTCTTCGCGGCTCTCCTGCTTCTTGCTGCATACCTGTTGTGGCGCTATTGGGCGACGCTTACGTCGCTCTCTCCTGATGAGGAACGTTTCGAGGAGCGTATCGCTGCGCTGAATGAACGTCAGGCGCACCGGTACAGCGATGAAGAACTGGCGATGCCGGTCACCGAAGAAGATGCCTGGCGCATGATGGTGGAGCGTGGGCGTCGTGCGACACGCCGGGAACGTTCCACGGGGGATTTGATGCGTCGCCGCGCCCGACGCCTGACAGACGGTTCGAGCCGTCTCCTGCCCGACCGTCGTCTGCCGCGCAAACCGGATCATGAGTAACGCCTATCGTTCTCTGCGCACGTCGCCGATAACCTTCCCCAACGGCGAGATTCGCAGCGTTGCTCGCGGTCGTGGCGGGTTCACCAGCGGCAATGGTTGTCCAACCACGCAAACATACGAGCGCGCGCCGAGGGCCGCCAGCCGCTCTTCGAGAGCAGATGCACGCAATGGCGCCGGGACAATCAGCATCGCCAGCGCTGCGCCGGGTCGTCCTCGCTGCCATTCGGCGAGTGCAGGCAGCCACGCCCCGTCGAGCGCAGGTGTGATCACCGCCAGCGCTGTGCCCGACCCGCGTTCGCGCCGCACGACGTCGCCGATGGGCAGCGTCCCTGTGGCACGGACGTCTGCCAGTTCTTCCAGGATGCGCCATAGCTGGCGAGGTCCGCGTCCCGCCTGCACCAGGCGCGGACGTCCATCGTCTGCCAGGAAACCGACAAGCCGTTCTTCATCCAGCGCCTTTGCTGCAAGCGAAGCCGCAATGACGACTGCCAGTTCGAGCGGCGTCTCCCAGAAGTGCGGCGCTTCGGGCAGCGCCGATGATTGGAGCGAAACCGGTGCAGCGACCGTGCCGCTTGTGATCGCAGATTCCTGGTATGCTTCCGCACAGAGATCGAGTGCGATCCAGAGCGTGCCAGCGCGCTCCTGGTCGAACTCTTTGACCATCAACCGGTTGGTGCGCGCAACGGTGGGCCAGTGAATGTGGTTGAGCATGTCACTTGGTGCGTACTCGCGCACGCTACTGGCGTCTGGCGTCGTGTGGCGGCGAAGGATGTCGGCGCGGGCGACACTGCCGGATCGTCCCAGCGGCAATGTCAGCCCTCTCACGTGCGCCAGCGGCGGATAGATGACGATCTGCCGCGTGCGTTCTTCGCGCCATTCGTACTCGAAGATGCCAAAGGGATCGGCGGTGCGCGCCCGTAACGGACCAAGCGTGTAGATGCCGCGCTGTACACACATCGCTCCGGTTGTCCAGGTGCGATGATCGTTGCGATCAACCGAAACAACGCGCCGGGCGCTATAGCCGGGGATGGTTGAGACGTCATCGATCTCCAGCCAGAGCACCGGTAAGTGTGCGCAATTGTGAAGACACCACGTTTCTTCCAGCGTATCGCCCACCTGCGCCCACTTCTGGCTCAGGCGACGATCAAGGTGGAGCCGGGGTCCGACGTATCGTACCCAGCCGTATGATGCCAGCGTGAGGATCAGGCAACTGTACGCCAGGAAAAACAACCAGCGGTACGGGGCGGCAAGCGCAAGCAGCAGCAGCAACGGACCGACAAAAAGCGCTGGCGGTCGCCGCACCCGAATATTTCCGCCGGATGTCAACCAGCGCCATCCCCGACGCCCACCGTCAAGCATGATTCGCGTCACATATCACCGCCCGGAATTCGAGCCAGGGACCATGTGTTCCAGATAGGTCAGCGCCGCCTCACTATCGGCTTTTACGGTGTACAACCGGCGATAGCGCTCGTGCGCGAAATTCTGAGCAAAGATGTACTCGAATTGGGTCAGCAATGGATCGAAATACCCGCCGATATTGACAATAACAATCGGTTTGTTGTGATAGCCAAGCATGCGCAGGGTCATGATTTCCAGCAACTCTTCGAGGGTGCCAAAGCCCCCTGGCAGAGCGACGAACGCATTGGCGCGGTCGTCCATGATCTGCTTGCGTTCGCGCAGGGTGGCGGTCACGATCAACTCGTCCGCCTCACGGTATCCAACTTCGCGTTCGAGCAGCGTCTGCGGAATGACGCCAATGACCCGACCGCCTGCGCCGTGCACGGCGCGCGCAACCGCTCCCATCAATCCGATGCTGCCGCCGCCGTAGACCAGCGTCCATCCACGCCGCGCCATCCCCTCGCCAAAGGTGTGAGCCGCGTCCAGGTAGAGTGCCGGTACATGGTCGCTTGAGGCGCAATAGACGCATACGTGCATTGTTTTGTCTCCTTTGGTGTATTATGATGCCAGGTATCCGCCATCAACCCCCAGCACCTGACCGGTCACGAATGATGCAGCTGGCGACGCCAGCCAGAGGACTGCTTCGGCGACTTCCTCCGGCGTGCCGAGACGTCGCATCGGAATAACCGCAGCGAAACGTTCCGGGTTGCCGCCGCCAGCCTTCGCCAGCATCCCGGTTGCAATCCGTCCCGGCGCCACAGCATTGATGCGCACGCCCTGAGCGGCGTATTCCATGGCAGCAGAACGGGTCAGGGAGATAACCGCTGCTTTTGCTGCGGCATACAGCGCCACGCCGACCGTCGAGTTGCGCGCGCCCGTCGTCGATGCATTGTTGATGATGATACCCTGACCCTGCTTCAGCATCTGCGCCAGTTCATACTTCATGCACAAAAAGGTTCCGCGTACATTTGTGTCGAAAACAGGATCAAACTCGCGCTCGTCCTGATCCGCCAGCGGGGCGACCGGTCCGAACCATCCGGCATTATTGAACGCAATGTCGAGACGGCCAAACGTCGCAACGGTTGTGTCGATCAGGGCGCGCACCGCCACGGGTTGGGTTACATCGGTGGGAACGAACAGCGCCGTTCCCCCCGTCGCCCGGATTGCAGCGACCGTCTCTTCGCCAGTGCTGGCGTTGCGATTGCCGATCACCACCCGCGCGCCATGACGTCCGAACGCTAACGCTGTCGCGCGTCCAATTCCTGAACCTCCACCAGTGATGACCACGACGCTTTCATTGAACATGATCGATGTCCTGAGACGTTGCAACACGATGTTCAAGATCAGCCTGGCACAGGCGACAGTGCATGATACCACGGTGGGATGAAGATCAATTCGGTCGTTACAAACCCAGCAGTCTCGCCAGCAGCGGCGCCAGCAACGTGGTCAATGCGCCATTCAACCCCATTGCCAGCCCTGCAAACGCACCAGCCTCGGCGTGCATCTGCAATGCGCGCGCCGTACCGATCCCGTGCGACGCAACCCCGATCGCCAGACCACGCGCCGCCTGATCGTCTACTCGCAGGCGGTCGAACAACTCTTGTGCGATGACCGCGCCAATGATGCCGGTGACGATCACCAGCACCGCCGTCAGCGATGGCAGCCCGCCGATCTGTTCGGAGATGCCCATTGCAATCGGTGTTGTGACCGACTTGGGCGCCAGGGAACGCAGCGTGACTTCCGATACACCCATGGGACGACCGATGGCGACCACCGATAGGATAGATGTGAGCGAACCGATCAGAAGCGCACCGCTGAGCGGCAGCAGCATGCGGCGCAATCGACCGGCGTAGCGCCAGAGCGGCAACGCCAGCGCTACGGTCGTCGGGCCGAGCAGGAAATGGACGAACTGAGCGCCATCAAAGTAGCGCTGATAGGGTGTGCCGGTCACGGTCAGGAAGACAACCAGGAGAACAACCGAGAGAAGAACCGGATTTGCCAGAGGCCATTGCCCAACCCGCTGATACGCCAGATCTGTCAGATAATAGACCAGGAGTGTGGCGGTCAGCCAGAGGAGCGGGGTCTGCGCCAGGTAGACCCAGATGTCAGTAACGTTCGGCTGCACCTTTGTGTTCCTTTCTGCGTCCGGTCAACCGCACGAGGATCAGCAGTGCGCCGGCAGTCGTTATCATGGTGACGACGGTGCTGATCAACAGGATTGCCACGAGTGCCAGCCATTCGGACTGCATCAGTTGGACATGGTTCATGATGCCGACCCCGGCCGGTACGAAGAAGAGTGGCAGCAGACGCAGCAGCCCCTGCCCGACCTGATCGAGCCAGTCTGGCGCGCCGCGCCACAGCAGCATACCGAACAGAAGCAGCATTCCGAGTACCGGTCCAGGCGCTGGCAGGTTGAGCGCCCGCGCGGTAACCTCGCCTGCGAGTTGACAGACGAGAAGAACGGTCATTCCTCGTACCA
Source organism: Roseiflexus sp. RS-1 (assembly GCF_000016665.1). Lineage (NCBI taxonomy): Bacteria > Bacillati > Chloroflexota > Chloroflexia > Chloroflexales > Roseiflexaceae > Roseiflexus > Roseiflexus sp. RS-1. The sequence goes on along the minus strand of NC_009523.1, from coordinate 4,133,673 downwards.
TGGTCATTTGCTCCCAAGTGTGTGCAGATAACGGTTCGTTGTTGCGGTTCGGCGGACCGATCCGCGAGTTGCGACGTATGAGTCTTGAGATCCGGCATAGCCCGCGCAGGCGGGCTTCGTACCAGCAGCGTGTGGCTTATAATGACTTTACTGCAAAAATGCACCGCTGAGACGCTGAGGGCACAGAGAACTCCAAAAACGAAACAGTTCGGTTCTCAGTTCTCACGCGCCAGCAGGTCGAGCAATTGTTCAGGCGGCAGGTCTGCCAGTGAACGCAGGCGCAGGGTATGGGGCGGCAATGGCAGCGCGTCGAGCAGCGCGACCGGAACTGCGATACAGCGCATACCTGCCGCTTCCGCAGCGCGCATGCCGTTCGGAGAGTCTTCCAGCACGACGCAGGATTCTGGCGCCACATCGAGGCAGGCGGCAGCGCTCAGGAACAGATCAGGAGCGGGTTTGACCCGCAACCCATCGCTCCGGGTGCGCACGCAATGGAAACTGTCTCGTATTCGGTGATGTTCGAGCCATCCCTCGACCCACTCGCGCGACGCGCTTGATGCGACTGCCAGGCGGATACCGCGTTTACGGGCTGCGACGATCAACTCGCGCACGCCAGGTTGAAGCGGTTGCTGTGCGCATAGTGCGACATAACGTTCACGATGTTCGCGTCGCAATGCTTCACGATCAAGGATGACGCCCGTCAATGACTCAAGTTCGCCGTAGGGATCGTAGCCATCGGTTGTGCCAAGCCCGTGCATCCATCGTTCAGGACGAAGATCCGCGCCATACCGGCGGTACTGTTCACTCAGGACGATGAAATCCGGCGTTTCAGTATCAAGGATCAGTCCATCGAAGTCGAAAATCAACGCTTTGAGTGTCACAGATGCTCCTGTGCAAGCAGGGTCAGCACTTCGTTCCGTTCCGGCATCGATGGTTGTGCGCCATGTCTGGTAACCGACAGCGCTCCTGCTGCCAGTCCCCAGCGTATGGCTTCATCGAAGGAACGCCCCTCGCTCAAGGCAACCGCCAGCCCGCCGTTGAATGCATCACCGGCAGCGACCGTATCGACCGGTGTGACGGTGAAGGGAGACCAGAACTGCTCACCTTCGGCATCGGCAGTCAGCGCACCGCAGGCGCCGAGTTTGAGCGCCACTCTGCGGGCGCCACGTGCGATCAAGGCGCGCGCTGCTGCGATTGCTCCCTGGTCATCATGAACGGCGATACCGGTGAGGGTCGTCGCTTCGTGTTCATTGGGGGTTATGATGTCCGCCAGCGCATACAGTTCGTCAGGCAGCGGCAATGCCGGCGCCGGATCGAGAATGACCGTCACTCCGCGCGTGTGCGCAGCGCGTGCCGCCGCAACGACCGTTTCAATCGGCACTTCGAGTTGCAGCAGGAGCGCGCGGGCGCCATCAAGCGCCCGTTCCAGCCGTGGAATATCTGCGATGCTGACAGCGCCATTGGCGCCTGGAACGATCACAATTGTGTTCTCTGCTGTGTCATCGACAGCGATCAGCGCCACTCCTGACGGACCAGGCGTTGTCAGAACGCCATCATCCTGCACCCCAAAGGAGCGAAGGCTGGCGCGCAATTGTTCGCCGAACAGATCATCGCCGACGCGACCGACCATGCGGGTTGGCACGCCGAGCCGGGCGCAGGCGACCGCCTGGTTTGCGCCTTTGCCGCCAGGCGCGGTGAAGAACGTATGACCGGTCAGCGTTTCACCGGGCGTCGGCAGGCGCGGTGTGCGTACCACCAGATCCATGTTGATGCTGCCGAAGACAACAACCGCCACACGCGATCTCCTCATACAAACGGCAGAGTCTCCAGCGCCTATTATACGCGGTATGCGTGAAGGCGATTGTGCGTCGTGGTCAGGCGGTCAGACAGAATCGTTCGCCGTCAGAGGTCGCGTTGTCCAAACGAACGCATCGCCAGTAGCAGCGCAACGGCAGCGTACACCACAGCGTAGATAACCATCGCCTCACTGGGGACGGAAGCGGTTGAAAACGGTCCGGGGAGATTATTCGCCAGCGGCGGTTGCATCAGATAGGCAACGCGTCGCCACAGCGCCTCAACCGGCAACAGCAGACTGGTAATAATGCCGATCCGCACCGCATCGCTCGATTGCAGCAGCGCGCCGATCTGTTCGACCCACGAGCCAATGAACGCCAGCCCATAGAGCAAAAAGAGCGCCACGCCATTCGTCAGCGTCGAGAGGCGCGTGCCGCCAAGGAGCGAGAGAGAGAGGAGAGTCAGGGCTTCAAGCGCCAGCAACGGCAGCCCGACTGCAACATTGGGGGGCCAGTATCCGACGATCAGCCACATCGCAGCAACGACGCCAAGGCTCAGCAGCCCCAGGTACCCCGTCAGCATAAGGGCAAAGCCGATCCATTTGCCAAGCAGCGTCTGCCAGCGGCGGATCGGGCGTGTCACCAGCGCCTGGATGGTATGCGTCGAGATTTCGCCAGCAACTGTATCGACTGAGGCGAAAATTGCCAGCATAATCGTCAGGAAGTGGACCACATAGAGACCGGCGATCAGCAGGAAACTCTGCGCCTGACGCTGGATCGCCAGTGGCGCGTTCCGTTCCATTTCGCGGGCAATCAGCCACACGCCGATGCCAAACAACGCCACAAACAGAGCGCCAATGATCAGCGCCGCCAGCACCATACGTCGCCGCCGCGCTTCGTGAAAGGTTAACCACGTGATGGTCAGAACTGCATTCATCTTAACGTTGAACGTTATAACGTTGAACGTTGAACGTTCCACATTCAACGTTCAAGGCCCAACCTTCGACTTTCAACCTTCAACCTTCCAACCTTCAACCTTCGACCTTCAACCTTCAACCTTCGACTTCCAACCTTCAACCTTCCAACCTTCAACCTTCAACCTTCGACTTCCAACCTTCAACCTTCCAACCTTCAACCTTCGACCTTCAACGTTCCCCGCCTTCGCGGTAGTACACCTGCGCCGCCTCCGTGCGATTGGTAACCCCCAGTTTCTGGAAGATATTCTGCAAATGATATTTCACCGTGCTCTCCTGCACCACCAGTCGTTCGGCGATCTGGGCGTTTGGCATGCCTTCTGCGAGCAGGCGCAACACATCGCGCTCGCGCTGAGTGAGACGCGCGAGCAGACTGGTATGCTGCGTCTGCGATGGATCGGCAGCCTGGCGCACCACGCGCGGAAACACAATCTGCCCATGCGCCACGTTGCGGATCGTCGCAATCGTCTGGCGAGGCGGATCGGTCTTCAGCGCAAACCCATCCGCCTGCAACTCCCACGCCGACTGCAATGCTCCTCCATCGCCAAAGGCGGTCAGAATCACAATCTTGACCGGCATGCCGCGCCGACGGATCTCGCGCAGGCATGACAGTCCATCACGGGTGGGCATCGCCAGATCCATCACCACCACATCCGGTCGTTCGCTCTCGATGAGTGCGAGGAGCGACTCGCCATCGGTTGCAGTGGCGACCACCGTCATATCATTTTCACGTTCCAGCAGACCGCGCAATCCTTCGAGCACCAGTTCGTGGTCGTCAGCAAGGACGACTCGAATCGGACGATTGAGATCGGTCATACTGCCTCCTTCGCCGGCACCCGCACAATCACGCGCGTCCCGTGCCCTGGCCGACTCAGGACCTGCAATTGCCCGCCAACCAGATGGACGCGCTCGCGCATACCTCGCAGTCCAATGTGTTCCTGCCGTTCGGTTGCGCCAGGTCCTTCCAGCGGCGGCGGATCGAATCCGCGACCTTCATCAACAACAATGAGTTCGATCCAGCCCTCGTGCGCTCGAACGCGCACCTCATGGCGATCAACGCCAGCATGCCGGTAACTGTTCGACAGCGCCTCCTGCAGCACACGGTACAGCGCAATCTTGACCGGCAGTTCCACCGGCGGCAGTTCATTTTCGATCTCCAGCGCCACCTGGTTACCGGTCAACGCCTCGTGTTGCATCGCAAGCCCGCGCAGGACGGATGGCAGCGGTCGCATCTCAAACTCAGCCAGGCGAAAACCGCTCAACGTCGCCCGGATCTCCTGCAGTGCGCTCTCCATCAACCCGTTCATACGCTCGATGATCGGTTCGATCTCCCGGCGCAGCGCTGTGTCGCCGTGCTCTTCCAGACGCGCCTGAACCAGCGCCAGATGGGATGAAACGGCGAAGAGTTTTTGAACCGGACCGTCGTGGATGTCGAGAATAATACGCTGGAGTTCTTCCTCGGTCACTGCAAGCATCCGCCGTCCGGCTTGCAATTGCAGACCCCACGTGTGCTGATGGCGATCCTCGACCAGCAGAGTGGCCAGTTCAACCAGCGCCTGCGCCATACTCAGTTCTGATGGTTGCGGCAGCGGCGACGTGGGAGCGAACTCGATCCGCAGACGCCCGACTTCGATGGCGCCTTCGCTGATCGGTATTTCCAGCGTTTGAGCGGCACCGGCGGGGATGCTGGCATTCTCGCACCGCGCAACAACCTGAGCTGGCAGGCGCGGATCGATCCGCAGCAAAAGTTCCGCCCGGGCAGCACCCAGACGACGGCTCAGTTCACCCAGCAGGCGCTGATAGGCATCTGCCAGCGCAAGCGTCGTGTCCATGCCGCTGTTCCACGCCTTTCGAACTCGATGGTGCGAATCCGGCGCGCGCCACTGAAGGGCGGCAGACCGTTTATGCCGGTTGGATCTGCTGTTCCTAACAGTATAGCACGCTGCGTGAAATATGGAACAACATGCAGGTTGACGGGGCTTGACGAAATGTGCACAAAGACGTACTATATACCTGCTCAATTCTGGCATGTACTAACCGGCAGTGTGGCCCCTCGCACGTTCCTTGCAGGGCGCCTTTTGTTTATATTGCACAAAATGTTTACCTCATACGATATTGACATTGCCTGGGACGAAATGTTCACTGCCGATGGGCGCCCGCGCCCGCATTACCTCCCCCTGTACGAGCGACTGACAACGCTCTCCGCCGAGGAGCTCTATCGACGGCAGCAGGCGGCTGATGCCGCATTCCTCAACCAGGGCATCACGTTTGCAGTATACGGTCATGGCGATGGCACAGAGAAAATTTTTCCCTACGATCTGATCCCGCGCATCATTCCTGCGGCGGAATGGTCGGTGATCGAGCGTGGTCTGACGCAGCGTATCACCGCGCTGAACATGTTTCTGCGTGATGTGTACCACGAAGGGCGCATCCTCGCAGATAACGTCGTTCCGCGCGAACTGGTCTACAGTTGCGCCTACTACCGGCGTGAAATGCGGGGCGTGCGGGTTCCGCGCGATGTCTATATTGCGATTGTCGGAACCGATCTCGTGCGCGATGCCGATGGGCGTTTTCTGGTGCTCGAAGACAATCTGCGCGTGCCCAGCGGCGTGTCGTATATGCTGGTCAATCGTCAGGTGATGAAGCGCACCTTCCCGACGCTGTTCGAGCGCTACAATGTCCGTCCAACCGACCATTACGGTCAGGCGTTGCTGGAAACACTGCGTGCTCTCGATCCGCTGCAACGACCGGACCCCACGATTGTGCTGCTTACACCCGGCGTCTACAATTCAGCATATTTCGAGCACACGTTCCTGGCGCGTCAGATGGGGGTGCAACTGGTCGAAGGGCGCGACCTGCTCGTCCACGATAACCGGGTGTATATGCGCACCACAGCAGGATTGCAACGTGTCGATGTCATTTACCGTCGTCTCGACGATGATTTTCTCGATCCGCTGGCATTTCGACCCGACTCGGCGCTTGGCGTGGCGGGGCTGTTCAATGCCTATCGTGCCGGGAATGTGGGTCTGGCAAATGCCATCGGCACCGGCATTGCCGATGACAAGGCGATCTATGCGTATGTGCCGCGCATCATTCGTTATTACCTGGGTGAAGATCCAATCCTGCCGAATGTCGAGACGTATCTGGCGTGCAATGAAACTGATCGGCGCTATATCCTCGACAACCTGGACAAACTTGTTATCAAGGCGGTCGGTGAGTCGGGCGGCTATGGGATGCTGATAGGTCCGCACAGCACCCGTGAGCAGCACGAGGAGTTTCGGCGTCGGATCCTTGCAGCGCCACGCAACTACATCGCGCAACCGACCATCATGCTTTCCCGTGCCGCCTGTTTTGTTGACGGGCGGGTGGAGCCGCGCCATGTTGATCTGCGCCCCTACATCCTGTATGGCGAGAAGATCGTCATTGTGCCGGGGGGGCTGACGCGGGTGGCATTGCGGCGCGGGTCGCTGGTCGTCAATTCATCGCAGGGTGGCGGAAGCAAAGATACCTGGGTGCTCAATGACTAAAACGCCAATGCTCAGCCGGGTCGCCGACAGTCTCTTCTGGATGGCGCGCTATCTGGAGCGTGCCGAACACACGGCGCGCCTGCTTGATGTGCATTTGCATAGCGCGCTCGATCTGACGCCAACCGCCGCCGAGCGGCGCTGGCGTCGCCTGCTGCTGGCGTTGCACAGCCAGCCGCCCGCTGCTGGCGTCACTCCCTATGCGATCACCCAGGCATTGACCTTCGATATGTCCAACAGCGACTCGATCGCGGCATGTATTACGACGGCGCGCGACAATGCCCGTCAGGTGCGTGAGCGCATCAGTTCCGAAATGTGGGAGCAGGTCAACCGCCTCTATCTCCAGATTCGTCATACCTCAATGGAAGAGATGTGGTCGGGTGAACCGCACCTCTTTTTTCGATCGGTCAAAGAAGGCGTTCACCTGTTTCAGGGCATCACCGATGCAACCCTGAGCCATGATGAGGGATGGTGGTTCATTCAGATCGGGCGGTATCTTGAGCGCGCCATGGCGACCGCAGCGTTGCTCGATGTTCATTTCTGTTCGCTCGAAGGATCGGACGCTGAGATGCTCGATTACTTCGAGTGGGTCGCTCTGTTGAAGAGTTGCACGGCGTTCGAGGCGTACTGTAAAGTGTACACTGCCAGCATTCGTCCTGAGGATGTTGCCGAGTTCCTGTTGCTGAATGCCGAGTTCCCGCGTTCGATCCGCTTTGCCGCCGATATGATCCAGGAAGCGGCGCAGTCCATCGGTCGCTCCAGCGCCCACCGCGCTACTGCACGCGTCGAACGCCTTGCCGGTCGTCTGCGCGCAGTACTTGATTATGGTCAGGTGGATGAGATTATGACCGATATGCACACATTTCTGATGTCCATTCGTCGTATGTGCGTCCAGGTGCACGATGAGATCTATCGGGCGTGCATCAGTTATCCGGCGGATGAAGCGTTGAAGGGCGAAGGCGTTCCCTGAGCGTATGCTCCCGGAGCGAAGCGCCTGCCGCTGCGGTCTGCGATAGAAGTACAAATTATGAGTCTCAAAGAATTAAACCCGGTCTGGCTCGCGCAGGCGAGCGTTGCGCCACGTAGCCGAGGGCTTGTTGAACCTCCTCGGACGACCCGCGATCAATAGTGCGCTTCCTACGCGGCGCCCGAAATGGATTTCGGTCTACGAGCGGCGGCCGCAGTGGATTTCGGTCTACAAGTGGCGACCTGCGAGAGACGACCGAAATGATGGTCTTTGAAGAAATAATCCGGTATAGCCCGCGCAGGCGGGCTTCGCCCTGGATAGCCGAGGGCTTATGGTCTTTGAAGAAATAATCCGGTATAGCCCGCGCAGGCGGGCTTCGCCCTGGATAGCCGAGGGCTTTAGCCCGACGGCAAGAGCGCATACCGGATTAAATTCTCAATCTCTATAATTTCGGTCTACACTCCGCCGGAAGCATGCGCCTCGTGCGACATTGTAGACGCGAACGATGGTCAACATATCTGAAAATGCTGTAAGCGAAAAGTTCCTTGCTCTCAATTCTCAGTTCTTAGTTCTCAGTAGACATCATCAAGATTTAGTGATATACTATTTTTGTACAATCTGAAAATGGAGAAAAACGATGTGTAAGTATCGATCCATTATCGAAAATCCGGAGAAATTACGCTCTATGACCGGACTGACCGTTGAAGAGTTCCACGCGCTGGTTCCGATCTTCCACGCCGCATTTGAAGCGTATATGAAACGTCGCACGATTGATGGCCGCGTCCGATATTGTCGTCGCTACGTCTCGTATGCAAACTCGCCGCTTCCGACAACAGAAGATAAATTGCTCTTTATTTTGACCTACTTAAAACAAAACCCAACGCAAGTGATGCACGGACACCTCTTTCAAATGAGCCAATCAAACGTAAGCAAATGGGTGCATCTTTTGCACGGAGCGCTGAACTATGCGCTTTCACAGCAAAATCTCCTGCCTGCGCGCACTGCCGACGACCTGGCGAGGCGATTGCAGGAAGAACCGTCGTGTGAAGAACCGTCGTGTGAAGAACCGTCGTGTGAAGAACCGTCGTGTGAAGAACCGTCGTGTGAAGAACCGTCGTGTGAAGAACCGTCGTGTGAAGAACCGTCGCATGCGACAAAAGCGCCCCCCTTTTTATCCATGACGGCGTAGAACGTCCCATTCGCCGTCCAAGCGACAAAGTCGACCGGGAGTTGTATTACAGCGGTAAGAAGAAACGACATACGCTTAAGAACGTTCTCATCATTGATGAGTTTGGCTCTATTCACTTTTTGAGTGACACCTACGAAGGAAGGGTCCACGATAAATGTATTGCGGATGAAGCGGGATACACCCTTCCAAACGCGAGCATTCTCTATCAAGACGCCGGATTTCAAGGATTTACCCTGCCTGGCGTCCAGATTATGCAGCCAAAGAAGAAGCCGCGCAATGGAACCCTCACGCCGCAGGAAAAGGAGGAAAACCGGCGTATCTCATCCGTTCGCGTTCGTATTGAACATGTTATCGGCGATATCAAGCGGTATCGAATCATTCACGACATTATCCGCTTCAGTTGTTCCGAATTTCGGGATATGGTCATGGAAACATGTTGCGGGCTGCATAACTTCCGAATTTGGCTGAAACGCAAAAAGCAGTCCAAAAATCAAAACGAATCTTGATGAAGTCTAGTTCTCAATTCTCAGTTCTCAATTCTCAGTTCTCAGTTCTCAATTCTCAGTTCTCAGTTCTCAATTCTCAGTTCTTAGTTCTTAGTTCTCAGTTCTCAGTTCTCCCATGTACTATCACATTCGCCATCTGACCCGGTTCCGTTACAGCGCGCCCGTCAGCGAAAGCGTGATGGAAGTGCGTATGCAACCGCGCAGCGATGGTTCCCAGCGTCTCCATACGTTTCAAATGACGACGATACCGCGCGCAACGCTGTTCAGTTACCGCGACGTTCTTGGGAATGTGGTACATCACTTCGATGTGCCCGGTCGCCACAAATTGCTGACAATCATCGCTGAAGCGCTGGTGGAAGCGCTTGAACCGCCGCCGCTGCCCCCGCTCGACAGCGATGCCTGGCTCGCCCTCGATGCACTTGCTGCCAGCGGCGAACAGTGGGAGATGCTCCAGCCCAGCCGTTTTGCATATGCAAGTGACCTGCTGCGCTCATTTGCGGATGAATTGAAGATGCAGCGCGGCAGTGATCCGCTGACAACCCTCTGCTGGCTCACCGGGCGCATCTACCACGCCTTCGAATACGCACCCGGCAGCACCCATGTGCACTCGCCGGTCGACGACGCCCTGCGCACCCGACGCGGCGTCTGTCAGGATTTCGCGCATATTATGATCGCACTGGCGCGCATGTTGGGCATTCCGTGTCGCTACGTCAGCGGCTATCTTTTTCACCGTGCTGAAGACCATGATCGCTCCGAGGCGGACGCGACCCATGCCTGGGTGGAAGCCCTGCTGCCCGGTGTGGGATGGGTGGGGTTCGATCCGACGAACAACCTGATAGCCGGTGCACGCCACATTCGCGTGGCTATCGGGCGCGACTATGCCGATGTTCCGCCGTCGCGCGGAGTGTACAAAGGTCAGGCAACGAGCGAACTCGATGTGGCGGTGCGTGTCACCCTGGTTGCAACGCCTGCGGAGACAGCCGACGACACAACGCCTGAATGGCGCGCGGTCGAGCGTTCGTTCATCGCTGAAGCGGAGGCGCAGCAGATGCAGGCGCAGCAATAGACGCCAGAATTCGTTCTATCGATCAGGTTTGATATTACGGCTCAGTTTCTTCCCCAATCGCGTAGATGGTCGCCAGGATCGCCTCTTCGAGCGCCGCCAGGTTATCGCGGTCGTGATCATCGAGCGCCACTTCGCGTCGCACCGCTTCGAAGTACCAGCGCACCATCGACTGAATGTGATGCTGCGTCACGCCGTACCGCAGCAACAGGCGAACGCTCCACTCAATCTCACGTTGCAGCACCGACGGCGCCTGCAGCGCGAGCGCCACCAGCACCAGTTGATGGAGCCGTCGGGGTGTGCGACTGAATGTCACCTGATGATACTGACTGCCGTGGCGCGATTCGATATCCGCCAGCAATCCTGCGAACGTTGACATGAGGCGATGATTGACCGCAGAACAGATCGCCTCGCGGCGTTGATCGAGCGCCTGGGCGATCTCCGGTCCACGACTGCTCAGCCACGTCGTCAATGAGCGCATATTTGCACTTTCTAGCGCCGTTCTTGCGTGTGTGCCGGGAAGAATTGCCGGCGCATCGGCATGCTGGTCTTACTTCTGCCTGAAGCCGCCAAACCGACATTCCAGATCAATGGCGAAAGAAGTGCGACTGTCGCATCCAGCGTTCTGGATCGATCTCTTCACCGAGATCATCCGCCCGGATAACCGCTTCGCGCAGGTCATTGCCGAGAAAGATACCGGGAATGCGACCGCGAAGCTCAGGATGGCGATCAAACACCTGACCGCTATAGGCGAACACCAGGCGATGGCGACGGCGACCTTCGACAATCCGGGCAATTTCGAGCAGACCGGGCACATGCTCCGCCATCGACACCGACATACACACAAGCGCCGGCGCCATGCGCATCAGGAAGCCATCAAGTCCTTCCGCCGACACGGTTTGCCCCAGGTAGATCAGTTCCCAGCCGCGTTGTTCCATCAGCAGCGAGAACATAATCAACCCGATCTCGTGCTGTTCTTCAGGCGCGCACCCGGCGATCAGACGCGGACCGATGGCGAACGGCGCGTGGATCTGCAACAACCCGAGCAGGCGCTGGCGCACGAAGTTGGTCACCACCCGCTCCTCTGCCACGCACACATCCCCCTGCGCCCAGCGCTCGCCAATATCGACCAGCATGGGATAAAAAAGATCGAGCACCAGCGTCTCGATAGGGAAGAGGGCCACGGCGGTATTGACAAGCAAATGCGCCTGGCGCAGGTTCGTGCTGAGGAGCGCCTCGGTCAATTGTGTGCGCAGATCGGGCCATCCGGCGTCCGCCAGTGTTGGCGGAGGCGGCTGCGATTGCGGCGCGCGAGGAGTAGCATTACCTGAGTCGCTGATGTCGCGCAACAGTGCGACCGCCTGACTGATCGCCAGTCCCTCCTCGGTACACTGCTTCAGCCACTTAATGATCTCGATATCGCGCTGCGAATAGAGCCGATGACCGTGATCGGAGCGAGTCGGGCGCGGAACGCCGTAGCGTTGCTCCCATGCGCGTAGTGTCGAAACATTGACCTGGGTCTGCTGAACGACTGCCTTGATATTGTAGCGTGGCACGTCTGACAGCGTCAGCAGGTGATGGACCTGCTCCAACATCGGGGTTCTCCATCTCTAGAACGGTCAAGCGTCGGCATACGCACCACGTGGTTTGCCCGGCGGCAAACCCGGGAGGAATGCCACGCACACGGTCGGCGCCGCGTATTCACCCTGCAACGTGGCAGTTCCGGCAGCAGGGTGAAGCAAGGTTGCTCGCTTCTTCCCCTCCTTTTGGCTAGGATTGTAGGGCTTTATTATAGTATACGCACAGGGATTGTCAAACGCTGTAGTGCATACTCTGACGCAGGGTTGCAACTTCATAACTCAGGCTTTTGCACACAGTCTGCATAACCCTTGCATAGTAGATGTGTGAGGGATTTTGATTGACGCGCTGGCTTTCACAGGAGTATAATCCCGGTGAAACCCGCGCATACTCTTGACAACGTGGAGCTCTGACACGCTCAGATGTGAGAAGCGACAGGCAGCAACTGGCGCGGGGGAAACGTTGTCACGCAGTTCATGAAGCACTGCGTCATCGAGTCAGGCAGATGAGGAAAGGGGGTGACCCACATGTCCGACAAACCACAGAACGACCTGGTGCCCGATCAGTGGAAGCCGCTCTTCAACAACGCAGAGTGGTTGGTTCATGACATTGTCGTGAAGACGATCTACGGCGGTCTGGTTATCGCGGTGATTGCCCATATCCTGTGTTGGGCCTGGACGCCCTGGCTCAGGTTCTAGTTAAGATTTGGAGGCGCTTGTATGAAAGATCGACCGTTCGAGTTCCGGACAGTGGTGGTGGTCTCCACCCTGATCGGCCTCGTGATGGCGCTGCTCATCCACTTTGTGGTGCTCAGCTCGCCAATCATTCCCTGGCTGAAGTAGGAACGTCGCTCATTCTGCCTGGCGATCGTAAGGAGAGGAGGACAGTGGGCTGGCACGTGGCAGCGCATCAGCCCCTGTCCTGTCTTTACGCTGTAGGTATCCAGGTGCTGGCTTTGCCTGTGGAGATGTACCATCTTCGCGTAAGCCAATCCATATGCTAGAAAGCGAGAGCACACGATATGTCCGCTGTGCCACGCGCGCTGCCGCTGCCGAGTGGAGAGACTCTCCCCGCTGAGGCGATTTCCTCCACAGGCTCGCAGGCAGCATCCGCAGAAGTCATTCCGTTCTCGATCATCGAGGAGTTCTATAAGCGCCCCGGTAAGACCCTTGCGGCGCGCTTCTTTGGAGTCGATCCGTTCGACTTCTGGATCGGTCGCTTCTATGTCGGTCTGTTCGGCGCGATCTCGATTGTCGGTATTGTTCTGGGGGTCGCGTTCTATCTGTACGAGGGTGTGGTCAACGAGGGAACGTTCAACATCCTGGCGATGCGCATCGAGCCGCCGCCGGTTTCGGAAGGTTTCAATATCAGCCCTGGCAAGCCCGGCTTCTTCTGGTTCCTGACGATGGTTTCAGCGACCATTGCTTTCATTGGCTGGTTGCTGCGCCAGATTGACATCAGCCTGAAGCTGGATATGGGCATGGAGGTGCCGATTGCATTCGGCGCGGTCGTGTCGTCGTGGATCACCCTCCAATGGCTGCGCCCGATTGCGATGGGCGGCTGGGGGCACGGCTTCCCGCTCGGCATTACGCACCACCTCGATTGGGTGTCGAACATCGGGTATCAGTACTACAACTTCTTCTACAACCCATTCCATGCCATCGGTATTACGCTGCTCTTCGCCTCGACGCTGTTCCTGCACATGCACGGTTCGGCAGTGCTGAGCGAGGCGCGACGGAATATCAGCGACCAGAACATCCACGTTTTCTGGCGCAATATCCTGGGCTATAGCATCGGCGAAATCGGTATTCACCGTGTCGCGTTCTGGACAGGCGCTGCATCGGTGCTGTTCTCGAACCTGTGCATCTTCCTGTCCGGCACGTTTGTGAAGGACTGGAACGCTTTCTGGGGCTTCTGGGACAGGATGCCGATCTGGAACGGCATCGGTCAGGGGGCACTGGCGGCGGGTCTGGCGTTGATGGGTGTCGGGTTGGTGCTGGGGCGTGCCCGCGAGACGCCGGAGCCGGTCGATCTACGCGACGAGGAGTACCGTGACGGGCTGGAAGGCACGATTGCCAAACCGCCAGGGCATGTTGGCTGGATGCAGCGCCTGCTCGGCGAAGGGCAGGTTGGTCCGATCTATGTCGGTCTGTGGGGCGTGATTTCGTTCATCACCTTCTTCGCCAGCGCGTTTATCATCCTGGTGGATTACGGTCGTCAGGTCGAGTGGAATGCAGTCATCTACCTGCGTGAGTTCTGGAACCTGGCGGTCTATCCCCCGCCGACCGAGTATGGCCTGAGCTGGAATGTGCCCTGGGACAAGGGCGGTGCATGGCTGGCGGCGACGTTCTTCCTGCATCTCTCGGTGCTGACATGGTGGGCGCGTCTGTATACACGCGCAAAAGCCACGCGCATCGGCACACACCTTGCCTGGGGGTTCGCTTCAGCACTGTCGCTCTACTTCGTCATCTATCTGTTCCATCCGCTCGCGCTCGGCAACTGGAGCGCCGCACCGGGCCACGGCTTCCGCGCGATCCTGGACTGGACGAACTATGTGAGCATCCACTGGGGCAACTTCTACTACAACCCCTTCCACATGCTCTCGATCTTCTTCCTGCTCGGATCGACGCTGTTGCTGGCGATGCACGGGGCGACGATTGTGGCGACCTCGAAGTGGAAGTCGGAGATGGAGTTTACCGAGATGATGGCGGAAGGTCCCGGCACGCAGCGCGCCCAACTCTTCTGGCGCTGGGTGATGGGCTGGAACGCCAACTCGTACAACATCCACATCTGGGCGTGGTGGTTCGCGGCGTTGACCGCAATTACCGGCGCGATAGGCCTGTTCCTGAGCGGTACGGTCATACCCGACTGGTATACATGGGGTGAGTCGATCAAGATTGTGGCGCCTATGCCGCCACTTGAGTACTGGTGGCAGCAGTTTATCTTCCGGTAAGCGCGTGTGGCGCGGGCGGATGAGCGCCATTCGCCCGCCCACGTGGCGGGGCCAGTGTTATGCCTCGTCCGCAGCACTGCTAGAGAGGAATAGAAGCGATGATCCAGCAGCCTCCAACGCTCTTTCCGGAAATCACGAATACCGTCCGCGGCAGGTTCTACATCGTGGCCGGACTCATCTCGGCCGTTATGGCCGTGGCAAGTATCGTGATTTTCTGGTGGATCTTTTATACGGTCATTCCGGCGCCTCCACCGCCGTTGCAGAACCCGATCTACGTCAATTACACCCAGGAGCCGACGAATTATATCAGCGCCGAGTCGCTCGCGGCAATGAATGCCTATATTCAGGCGAATCCGCAACCGCAGGCGGTGCAGGTGCTGAAAGGAATGACCACGGCGCAGATCTCGGCATACATGGTGGCGCATGTTTCCGGCGGTCTGAAGGTCGATTGCAGCTACTGCCACAATATCGCCAACTTCGCCCAGACGGACGGCTATCCGAATGCGGCAAAGAAGGTGACGGCACGCAAGATGATGCTGATGTCCGCCGACCTGAACCAGAACTATACCGCCAAACTGCCAGCATCTGTCGGCGGCTATCAGATTACGTGCGCAACCTGCCACAACGGGAAGGCGGCAGGTCTGGAGCCGTATCCGATCGAGATTATGAACACGCTGCCGAACGACTGGCGCCTGCCGCTTGATCTGGACTACCCTGGCGGTCTGGTCGTCACCGGTCGGAAGGATGTGTCGAACGCGGAGGTGGAGCAGAATCAGTTCGCCATGTATCATATGAACGTCAGTATGGGGCAGGGATGCACCTTCTGCCACAATTCGCGCTACTTCCCAAGCTATGAGGTTGAGCAGAAGAACCATTCCATCATCATGCTCCAGATGTCGAAGCATATTCAGGAAACATATGTTGCGCCGGGCGGGCGGATTGCCGATGGCATCATGGCCGGAAAGAGTCCTTCGTGCTGGCTGTGCCATCAGGGCGCCCGCATCCCGCCGGGTGCAGCAAAGCCGGGCCAGGTGCCGGCAGTGCTTTCAAGCACACCGTAGCCCTGGCGCCACGGGGGTGTGATGCGTGCTGTGTGATGTGTGAGCGTCATTGCGCATCACACAGCATTTCTTGTTTGTTGTGGCGTCGTATGCCTGCCGTGGCGACTTTCTTCTTTGACTCGCAGGAGAGGAAGCCAATGCCGGAATCAACCGCTTCGACCGCGTCATCTCGGGCTTCGCCCAGCCCGATGTTGATTCTGCGGCGCTCTGTTGAGCTAATGAAACCGGTGACATGGTTTGCGCCGTCATGGGCGTTTCTGTGCGGTTCTATCGCCAGCGGCGCCAGTCAGTGGACGGTCACCGATGTAGGACGTATCGCACTGGGAACACTGCTTGCCGGTCCGATCCTCTGCGGGATGGCGCAGGTCGTCAATGATTACTGCGATCGCGACGTGGATGCGATCAACGAGCCGCAGCGCCTGATTCCGTCGGGTCTGGTATCGACGCGGCAGGTGTTTATTACCGTTGGCGTGCTGGTTGTGCTTGGTCTGGGTATTGCACTGTTTCTCGGACAGTACGTCGCCCTGATGACGGCAATCGGCATGGTGCTTGCGGTGATCTACAGTGCGGGTCCGATCCGTGCAAAGCGCAACGGCTGGATCGGGAATACGATTGTCGCCGTTTCCTACGAAGGATTGCCGTGGATCGCCGGTCATCTGGCGTTTGCGCCGTTGACGTTCGG
The DNA here is from genome assembly GCF_000016665.1 of Roseiflexus sp. RS-1. NCBI lineage: Bacteria > Bacillati > Chloroflexota > Chloroflexia > Chloroflexales > Roseiflexaceae > Roseiflexus > Roseiflexus sp. RS-1. The sequence continues at coordinate 4,117,383 of NC_009523.1, read as the reverse complement.
CAGCGTGTTGATGGCGGCGCTCTTCTCACTTGGCGCTCACGGCATTATGACGATCAATGATTTCAAGAGCATCGAAGGCGACCGTATCAGCGGCATTCGCTCCATTCCGGTGCTGTATGGCGAGATCGCGGCAGCCTGGACTGCATTCGTGACGATCAATGTCGCCCAGATTCTGGTGGTGATGTATTTCCTTCACACCCGCAACTGGATCATTGCCAGCATTATCGGGGCGCTGGTGCTGATGCAGATTCCGACGCAGTGGAAGTTCTTTACCATCGCCGATCCGCGCAAACGCGCCATTTTCTATAATGCCAGCGGTATTGCGATGTTCGTGTGGGGGATGATGGCGGCGGCGATCGGGTTGCGGTGATAGAACCGGTGGTGGGAAGGTTGAAGGTTGAAGGTTGAAGGTTGAGGGTTGAAGGTTGAGGGTTTCTGATGACACAAAGTCGAACCCTGATCCCTAACCTCTGACCCCTCATCCGGGGCTAGAAAGAGGAACGACGATGGATCCAGTCCTCGTGGTAGGCGCGTCGGTTGGCGGCTCGACGGCTGCCGATACGCTGGCGCGTGCAGGTGTGCCGGTTGTGATGCTTGAGCGTGATACGTCGTATGTGAAGCCGTGCGGCGGTGCGGTGCCGCCGGTGGCGTTCACCGAGTTTGACCTGCCGGAAACGCTGATCTCGCGCAAGGTGCACCACGCCCTGGTGCATTCTCCGAGCGAACGGGTCGTCGAAATCGAGGTTGCCGGCGTCAATCACAGCGATCAGGATTATATCGCCATGTGCTGCCGCGAGGAGTTCGACCGCTACATCCGTCAGCGCGCCGTTCAGCGGGGTGCGATGTTGATCGAAGGTCAACTGGTCGATCTGGCGTTCGATAAGGAGGGTGTGACTGCAACGTATCGCGAACGGTTCGGCGGCGCCCGTCAACAGTTGCGCGTCACGGCGGTGATCGGCGCGGATGGGGCGTATTCGACAACGGCGAAACTGCTGGGTTTGCCCAATCTGCCGCGCTGTATCGCCATTCAGCAGCGCATTCGCCTTCCGGCAGGCAAGATGGCGCGCTGGGAGGATACCGCCGATCTGTACCTGGGTCCTGAGGTCAGCCCCGACCTGTATGCCTGGGCGTTTCCCAAGAGCGATCATGTCGCCGTTGGCATCGGAACGGGACCTGCCCATAGCAAACGCGCTCGTGAATTGCTTGCGAATTTGAAGCATCGTATCCGCAGAGACCTGGAGGGCGGCGAGATCATTCTCGAAGAGGCGCATGCGCTGCCGATGGAACCGCGTGAACATATGGCGTTTGAGCGTGCAATGCTCATCGGTGACGCGGCGGGTCTGGTGGTGCACACCTCTGGCGAAGGTATCTACTGGGCGATGAAGAGCGGCAAAATGGCGGCTGAAACGCTGATCGAGAGTCTGCCGGACGCATCGCTCACTGCGCTACGGCGCTATGAGCGTCGCTGGTGGAAGACCTATGGCACGATGTATCGTTTCCTGGTCTTCTTGCAGAAGTGGGGGTACGGCAGCGCGCGGCAGATGGAAGTGTTCACCGACATGTGCCGCAATCTGGATGTGCAACGACTGACATTCGAGTCGTATATGCACAAGACGATGGCGCCGGTGCCGTGGCTGGCGCAGTTGCGGATGACGGCGGATATTATCGCTGCCCAGGTGCGTCACTATCTGCCGCGCCGTCGAACCGATCAACCGGCTGTCGCCTGAGGTTTCGTTCTTCACAGTCGGCAGAGATGAGGCATATGCTACTCTCCCTTGCGCCATTGCTGTATGCGGTTCTGGTTCTGAGCGCGGCAATAGTTCTGCCTGCGATTGCCGATCGTCTGTCGTCTGAGGCATTTTCGTGGTTGTACGGGTTGGCGACGGTTGCGGTGGTCGGCGCGCTCGTCGTTCTGGCGCTGATCTATAATGACCGGTCGCTCCGTGGGGTGTATGTGGCTCATCTCTGCGCCATAATCGTGTGGGTGTGGCAGGAGATCGGGTGTCGCATGTATGCCGGACCAGGGATGCGTCGCCTGGGGTTCGCGCGCCGGAGTGCGCTGTGGCAGGAAATCATGTGGGTCTTCCCCGCCGCCGGGATCGTTGCACTGACGTGGAATGGCGCCAATCAGTGGGGGGTTTGGGCATTCTTCCTCGCCTGGTGGGGACATCTCAGCATGCGCCTGACGGCGTATGCCGCCGCTCATGCGCGTGATGGCGGTCCTCTGCTGTGGCCCCCCTGGTTTGCGGTCGGCTTGCCGCCGGCGCAGGTGTTGAGCGCGATCTTTCCGCTCAGCGTCACTGCTCTGACGGCGGCGTGCGTGTGGTTCGCTACGGATGCCCTGGCGTATGGTCTGGACACAAGCGCAGGAGTTGGCGCAACATTGCTCGCCGCTCAATCGGCAGTGGCGTGTGTCGCACTCTGGCTCGATGTTCTGCCGGTGAACGTGTGGGTCTGGCGGTTGGCACAGCGGTGGCGCGGTGCGTCCATCTCGCCAATACCACAACCGGTGCACGATGTCTGAGTTTCTCCCGCAGGCTCGCAAACAAACCTGCGGGAGGATGGGCGGCGTCTGCTCAGCAGCGCATCGCAATGACGGGAATACTGGCGTGCTTGATAACCCGCGCCGTGGTGGTGCCGTGCCAGATATCTTCACTGCTGCGCGGTCCGTGAGTCGCCATAATCGCCAGATCGATCTTTTCGGCGTTGCAGTAGTTCAGGATGGCGGTATGCGCACGCCCTTCAGTTGTGGAGACAACCACCGGGACGCCATGCGATCGGGCGCGTTCGGCAAGCGCGTTGATGCGATCTTTATCGATCTGATACAGTTCGCGTGGTGAACGTGCTGCCAGGCGCGCAGCCATGTCCATTTCAGAAGGAAGCAACCGGTCGTCGCCAAAGGCATAGATCAGGTGCAGTTCGGCGCCAACCGACTTCGCAAAATCGGCAGCCTGATCGAGCGGGTCGTCGGAGCGCGGCGAAAGGTCGAGCGGGAAGAGAATGCGTTCAATCGAGGTCGGGAGTGCGCCGTTGCGCGGAAGAGCGAGGATCGGCAGCGGACCTTCGATCATGAACTTTTCGTAGTCGCTCATCATTGCCAGCAACCGATTGATGAAATTGTGGCGGGTGGGCAACATTGCCAGAATGCCGCCAGTGGTGCTGGCGATCTCGTCGAGAAAGGCGCGGCGCTGTTTGCTTTCGATTTTGAGCAGTTCAAAGACCAACCCATTGCCTGATGGCAACGCTTCAATTGCCGCTGCCATCTGTCGCTCGGCGTAGCTGCGGTAGCGTTGCCCAAGCACGTGCACGATGCGCAGAGGTCTGCCGATGGCGGAGGCGAACGCAGCAACGTTGGGCAGCAGCGCAAAACTCCGGTCGATGGCGGTCGTTGTGAACACGAGGGGAACATTATTAATGCGCATAGCGTCACTCCTGCTGGTTATGTGAGGTTATGCTGGCTCTGGTCAATCCCGGTAGTATGATAGGTACGCACAATTGTCCACTTTTGGATGTTACGATGTGTTCGACGTGCAATTGTACCGCACGTATCACACCGCTCGACGGGTTCGACGCATTCAACAGAGAAGTCGAACCGGTGTGCGTCAAACTGAGAGCAATTGTGTAGTGGTTGTAGACGTTTTCTTGAGAGGTGAATGTATTATAATCTAAGCGCACGCTTCTCACAAGTCAAAATGTATTGACCTATTGGGGGACCGCGATGTCGATGTACACGCCGGAACAGCTGGCCCGCCGCGATGCAAGCGTCTGGACGAAAGTGCAGGCAGTGCTCGCGCCGATCCAGTTCCTCGCGTTTCTGATCAGTTTTGGGTTGGTGATCCGTTACCTGGTGACGGGTGAAGGGTACATGATCGCCACCGTCAGCGTGTGGATCAAGATCGCGCTGTTGTGGGCGATCACGATCACCGGCATGATCTGGGAGAAGGAGATCTTCGGGCGCTGGTTCATGGCGCCGGAGTTCTTCTGGGAAGATGCTGGCAATGCGCTGGCGATGGTGATGCACAACCTCTATTTTCTCGCGGTCTGGCTGCACTGGTCACCCGATGCGATCATGACGCTGATGCTGGTGGCGTACTGCACCTATCTGATCAATTGCGCGCAGTTCGTCTATCGCGGCATTCAGGCTGGTCGGCAGCGGCGGATGATGCGGAGCGGCAGCGGGCAAACCGGCGTGGTTGCGCATTGATGAGACGGTCTATGAGCACGACACGCGCAATTGTTATTTCTGAACCGCATCGTCTTGAGTTGCGCGATGTGGCGCTGACGGACGCGGGACCCGATGATGTCGTGGTGCGGACAGCGTTCACGTCGATCAGCGCCGGAACGGAACGGATGTTGCTGGCAGGACGAATGCCGCACCCGATGTTACAGTTCCCGGTCGTGCCGGGATACGAAACGGTCGGTCGAATTGTCGCGCGTGGCACAGCGGTTCCGGCGGAGTACGACGGGCGCTGGGTGTATGTCGGCGGTGCGCGCTGCTTCCGCGATGTCAACCCGGCGTGGGGCGGGCAGGCGGCGACCCTGCTGGTCGATTACCGTCGCATCGTTCCGCTCGACGGGATGCAACCGGAGCACGGCGTCCTGCTGGCGCTGGCGGCGACCGCATTGCACGGCGTCGATCTGATAGCCGGGACGGGTCAGAATCTGACCGGTCGGCGGGTGCTGGTGCTGGGGCAGGGTCCGGTCGGGCAGTTTGCGGCGCGGATTGCGCGGGCGCAGGGCGCCTGGGTTGCGGTCAGTGATCGGGTTGCGAGCCGCCTGGAACGCAGCGTGGCGGACCTGCGCGTTGATGTGACGACCGACTCGCTCGTTGCGGCGGTGCAGCAACCGGTTGATACGATCATCGAGGCGACCGGGTCGATGGCGGCATTGAGCGATGCGCTGCCGCTGCTCGCGAACGATGGCACGATCATCCTGCTTGGGTACTATGACGAATTGCGCCTGCCGTACATGCCGCTGTTCCTCAAACAGGCGCGGTTGCTCACGGCGAAGGAGTGGGTGACCGGCGACTTGCAGCGGAGTCGTGATCTGCTGGCGAGCGGAATGCTCGACGCTGCAGCGCTGATCACGCATCGCGCGCCGGTTGCCCGGTTCGAGGAAGCGTATGCGACCGCCTTGAATGACCCGGAGTGCCTGAAACTGGTGATTGAGTGGGATGTTGGGGGGTGAAGGTTGAAGGTTGAAGGTTGAAGGTTGGGCGTTGAAGGTTGGAAGGTTGAAGGTTGGGCGTTGAAGGTTGAAGGTTGGGCGTTATACGTTCAACGTTGAACGTTCAACGTTGGGCGTATCTGAATTCGGGAGGACGCGATGGCGCCACGCATGATCGCAATCTACGGTAAAGGCGGGATGGGGAAGAGTTTCTTCACCTCCAACCTGACGGCACGCCTGGCGTTCGATGGCTATCGCGTGCTGCAACTCGGCTGCGACCCGAAGCACGACTCGTGCAATACGATCTTTGGCGGGCATTCGTTGCCGACGCTCGGCGATCAGTGGCGTCTGTTCAAGGAGGCGGGAAAAGAGGATCAATTGTCGATTGGCGACGTGATCTTTCGCAATGAACTGCGCCCCGGCGTCGTCATCTTCGGGTGTGAACTCGGCGGTCCCGAAGTCGGGCGCGGATGCGGCGGGCAGGGGATTTCGACCGGCTTCAAGGTGCTGGAACATCTGGGCATGAGCCGCTGGAACCTCGACTTCATCGTCATGGATTTCCTTGGCGATGTGGTGTGTGGCGGGTTCGCCACGCCGCTTGCGCGCTCACTGGCGGAGCAGGTGATCATTCTTGTCGGGCACGACCGGCAATCGCTCTATGCGGCGAACAATATCGCGCGCGCGGCGCAGTACTTTCGCTCGATGGGCGGCACGACTCAGATTCTCGGGTTGGTGGTGAACCGTGATGATGGCAGCGATACCGCCGACCAGTATGCCAGAGCGGTTGGGTTGCCGATCCTGACGCGAGTGCCGTTGAGCCGGAAAGTGCGTGAGCTTGCTGATGCGTGCCGCCTGGCACTCGAAGATGCGCAGTTCAACGAGATTTTTGGCGACCTGGCAGGGCGTATCGCGCGCCAGGAGTTGCAACCGGTCGAAAACTACACGCCGCTGGGTTATGAGGAGTTCCTGCGCGTGTTTGGCGCCGAAGAGCCGCCTGGTCGACCGGCTGCAGCGCGTGAGCAGGACCTGTTTGGCGACAAGGCGCCGACCTTTACGGTGCCGATCCTGTCGCTCAAACCGGTCATTCCGCAGGTGCAGGCGACCGATCCGGTGCAGCGCAAGGTGCAGCAGATGATCGAGGCGATCGGCATGTATGTGACCGACATGGTGCGCAGTGATCGTGATGGCATCACCGTCACCTCCGGCTCGATCGAGATTCGATTGGGTGAGCCGAACGATCTCGAACACAAAGTTGCGTTCCTGTCGGCGCTGCGCCGGTCGGGTCAGGCGTTCAGTTTCGTCGATCTGCGCTACGCCGATGCGCCGACATATCGGTAGCCAGGTGGGAAGGTTGCACGGAATCCGGATGTTGATGCGTTCTCATCTGTCAGGTACACGCTGATTGTTATCATTCGCCGACAGCGAGCGTTGGAAAAGCGAGAAGAGTGTATGCTGGCGGAACAAACCGCTGTCGATCTCAAATACCTGCATACGCTGCTGGTCGAGCGGATGAAAGTCAAGCGGCGACCGGTGGCGGTGACGTACTGCGAAGATCGACCGCCTCCAGGCTATGAGCCAGCGAATGTTGTGGCGTGCGCGATTATCCGTGAGGCGGAAGCAGGACGACGGGTGTATGTCGATGCGCACCACCACGACTGCTGGGTCGGGCAGTATCACCTTGGCTGGCTGCCGGACGCCGGGCGTCTGATCACCGAAGGGCAGTATCTGACGATGGCGCAGGGGTTTTTTACCGAAGAAGGCGCACGGCGCAACAAAGCGCAGAGTTCCGTGCTGCCCACCGGTTCGATTGCCGCGCTGGCCGCCGCGCCGCTTGACGATGTGCCGGATGGCGTGCCGGTCGATCTGCTGGTCTGCATTACCGACCCGATGCATGCCATGCAGATTGCAGGCGCGGCATCGGTGCGGGAGGGAACGTTCCCCATCGGTGAGTTGGGACCGTCTGCATGTGCGTCGATCTTTGCGACGCCGCGCCTCAAGCGCAACAGTGTCTTCGCAACCGGCGACGGCGGCGGACGGATGCACAATCGGGTGGCGCCGGGTGAGATGTTTATTGCGGTGCCGCGAGAACATTTCCGGTACATCGTCGAGTTGATCGAGAACTTCAGGATCGATCCGGAGGAGATGCGACGGTTGATCATGCCGTCGCACGCACGGAAAGGAAACGATGGGTCGTGATGCCAGCGTGGTGCTGGCGCGACAGTCGTTCGTTGTGTCCAGGTCATCATCTGACAGGCAAGGAGAGGTGCTATGGATTTCCTGATTCTTCTTCAAGCAGCCCCGTCGCCCTGGCCCGAATGGACGGGGTATCTGATCTGCTTCGGTCCGCTGGCGGCGGTGATTCTCGGTTTCATCATTGCGGCGCGCTTCACCGACAAGCAGGCGACATCAGCCTACCTGCGGCTCGATCCGGCAAAAGCGAATGAGCCGGAGCAGCAGTGAGCTGAGAACCAGGAACCAAGAACCGAGAACCAGGAACTGAGAACCAGGAACTGAGAACTAAGAACTAAGAACTGAGAACTAAGAACCCAGAACCGGGGATTGGGAACCGGGGACTGAGAACTGAGAATCAGGAACCGGAAACTGAGAACCGGGAACTGAGAACTGAGAACCAGGGACCGGAAAGCAGTCATCGGGCGCTGGATGTTCGGTGTCGGAAAGCGGAACCTGAGCGCCCGAAACCGGGAATCAGGACACGAAGAACCCGGAAGCGTCTGCTCTTCCGGGACGCGAGCGGAGTTTATAAAAACGTTCAGGTGGCGTAGTTCTGTGGTTCTCACGGAAAGGCATGCCTCAGCGTGCACCTTTCCGTTGCCATTGTAGTAAAGAGTATGTCGTCATATTTGTGAATGTTATCACCTCTCCTGTTCTCCCATCTGCTATCTGAAAGGTGCGTTCCATGGAGCCAATCGCGCTGAGCGCTGAGCAACCGCAGGGGCACACGTGCAAACTGCACCCGCAGTCGATGTGCCCGGCGTTTGGATCGTTGCGCATCCTGAGTCGGATCGAGGGGTCGCACCCGGTGATGGCGACCGATACCGGATGCCTGTACGGTTTGACATTCGTCACCCATTTCTACGGTGCGCGCAAGTCGATCCTGGCGCCGACGCTGGGAAGCGCCGAGTTGTACTCCGGCGAGATTGTCGAAGGAACGCGCGCGGCAATCGAGGCGGCGGCGCGTGAGCCGGGGTGCCGTCTTGTGCCGGTTGTGTCGCTGTGCGTTGCGGAAACGGCGGGTATGCCGGAGGAATTGCTGCCGCGCAGGGTTGGCGAGGCGGACGTGGTGCTGGTGCGGGTGCCCGCCTATGCCATTCATTCGCATCCAGAAGCAAAAGATGTGGCGCTGGAAGCGCTGCTGCGCCGACTGGGCGACCGCGAAGGACCGCGCGAGGATCGCACGGTTGTGGTGGTCGGTGAGGTGTTCCCCGCCGATCAACTGGCGATTGACGCCATCCTGCGGCGGATGGGGGTTGAGACGACGGTTGCGCTGCCGGGGCGCTCGATAGACGATCTGCGGCGCGCCGGTCGCGCTGCGGCGCTGGCGCCGCTGCACCCGTTCTACAAAGGAGTGACACGCCTCTACCGTGAATGGGGCGCATCGGTGGCAGGCGGCGCGCCGGTGGGCATCAGCGGCACGTATGCCTGGATCAAGTCAATTGGTGCGCTCCTGGACCTTGATCCGACGCTGGTCGATCAGGTTGCGCAGGAGGAGCGCGCTAAAGCCGAAGCAGTGCTGGCGGCGAAGTCGCTCAAGGGAGCGCGGGTGCTGGTGACCGGCTATGAGGGTACCGAACTGGCGTATGCGCGTCTGCTGGTCGAGGCAGGCGCCGAAGTGCCGTATGTCTCGACTTCGATCGGCGCCGACCCGCTGGCGCTGCCCGATGAGTTGTGGCTGAAAGCGCGCGGAACGCAGGAGGTTGTCTATCGGAAGGCGCTGGAAGAGGATATGGCGGCGCTTGATCGCTACGCGCCCGACTTTGTGCTCGGCACGACGCCGTTTGCAGCAGCAGCGAAGGAGCGAGGCATTCCGGCGATGTATTTCACCAACCAACTTGCGTCGCGCCCCTTCTTCCTGAGCGGCGGCATGGCGGCGACTATCGGTTTCGTGGCGGAAACGCTGGAGCGCAGCAGTCGCTATCGTGAGATGCTTGCCTTTTTTGCGGAGTGACCCAGATGCCTCCTTCACTGATTCGCGATCTTTCCGATACGTCAGGGTATTGGGCAGCAGTGTGGACGATGTGCACCATGCCGGATGTCCACGTGATCGCCGATGCGCCGGTCGGGTGCTTCAACCTGGTGGCGACCGCCGTGCCCGATTACACCGATGCGGTTCCGCATATCGAGAACATGACTCCGGCGACGATCACCGAGCAGGAAGTCGGCGGAAAGGGTACCAGCGACAAGGTTCGCTGGACGTATGAAAACCTGCGCGCCAGCGGTGCGCTCGACGGCAAACAACTGATCGTGATCTCGACCGCCGAGAGCGAGATGATCGGCGCTGATCTATCGTCGGTGGTGACGACGCTTGGCGAGGGAACGCGCTTTTACTGGAGCAATTCGCTCTCGGAAGATGAATGGTCCGGGCGCGACCGGGTGCTCCGCTGGTTGTGGGAGCAGTTTGGCGCGCCACACGCCGCCAATGTGCAACCGGCGCCGGGAACGGTCAATATCATCGGTCCCACCTACGGTTGCTTCAACTCACCATCAGACCTGGAAGAAGTCAAACGTCTGATCACCGGCGCCGGCGGGCGGATCAATCTGGTCTACCCGATGGAAGCGACGCTGGCAGACACGCCGCGCCTGGCGGCGGCGCAGGTGAATGTGGTTATGTACCGCGAGTTCGGCGCCGGTCTGGCGGGCATGCTCGGTCAACCGACGCTCTACGCGCCCTTCGGCTTGCGTGAAACGACCGGATTTGTGCGCGAACTGGGGCGGTTGCTCGGCACGACGGACCAGGCGGAGGCGTTCATCGCCGCCGAGAAACGAACCACCCTGCGCGCCGTGTGGGACCTGTGGCGCGGACCGCAGGGGGACTGGTTCGGCACTACCGATGTCGGCATCGTTGCAGGACGGTCGTATGCCGAAGGTCTGGCGCGCTACCTGGGGGATGAGTTGGGCATGAAGATTGCATTTGTGTCTGCCCGTCCACGCCGACCCGACGACCCGGACAACGATCAGATCCGGCAGATGTTGCACCGGCGCGCGCCAGCGTTTGTCTTCGGCTCAATCAACGAAAAGATCTACCTCTCCGAAGCGGGAGCGAAATTTGCGCGCTTCTTCATGGCGTCGTTTCCCGGTCCAACCGTGCGGCGCGCGGTCGGGACGCCGTTCATGGGGTACCGTGGGGCAGTGTATGTGGTGCAGGAAATTGTCAACGGGTTGTACGACACGTTGTTCAACTTCCTGCCGGTTGATCAGGCGTACAGCATGATGCGCGGCGGCCCGCCGAAGATCGAGTCGGCGCCGGGGAACCTGCCCTGGTCGCTCGAAGCGAAAGCAGTGCTTGACGAAGCGCTGGAGAAACTCCCCTATATTCCGCGCATCTCCGCCAGCCGCCAGATGCAGATGCAGGTCGAGACGCTGGCGCGCGAACGTGCGCTCAAGGAGATCACGCCCGACCTGGTGCGCGAGGCGCTGGCGAACGCCGGGATGTAGGGATAGCACATGGATCGGAATAGAACACGGATGAACACGGATGTAACGGATCGGCACGGATCGGAATAGAACACGGATGGGCACGGATATAACGGATCGACACGGATTTTTTATAGCGATGTGCAGAATAATTGAACCACGTGCGTCCTGGGTGCGCAGGCGTCCACGCCCGCATGCCGTCCTGGGTGCGCGGGCGTCTATGCCCGCATGCCGTCCTGGGTGCGCGGGCGTCCACGCCCGCATGCAGAGACTGCAGGCTGATGAAGATTGAGCGTTTATAGCATTTCTCTGATACATTGACCATTGTTCCTATCCGCCGTGTCGCGCGAGGCGCCTGCTTCCGGCGACGGGTGCAGCCCTGTCCAACAGACCTTATAAGCACTGCGCTCCCGCTCTCCGCGCCTTCGCGCCTAGTATAATCTAACGGGACACGGTATACCGTTCTGCGCCAGGTTCACGAGATCGCCGCGGAGTGTTGGGTAGCCGTGTCCTTCAACGCGACCAAGCCGAACAGTTATCTGGGCCCTCAAACCCGCATATGCTAGCAAGGCTGGCGCCGTTTTCCTCAGGAGGTTCTGTGTATGGCTTCCCGTGAGTCGCTCTTTATCGGCATTGATGTCTCCAAACAGACGCTGGATGTGGCGTTTGGCGCCGACCCGCACGCGCCACGCGAGACGATACCGTCTACCGACGAAGGTGTCCAGCTCCTGGTCACGCGACTCCAGCGCCTGCAGCCGACCCTGATTGTGCTGGAGGCGACCGGCGGGCTGGAGCGCATGGTGTTCGCCCAACTGCTCCAGGCTGGCTTGCCGACGGCGCGGGTGCAGCCACGCCGCGTGCGCGCCCTGGCGCACGCGGAAGGACGCCAGGCGAAGACCGACCGCCTGGATGCCCGGTTGCTCGCCCGCTTTGCCGAACGGGTGCGCCCGCCGCACCACCAAGCGACGGACGAGCAGCGCGCATCCTTGCGCGACCTGCTGGTCCGGCGGGAGCAGTTGATTCAGATGCGGACGGCTGAGATCAATCGGTTGACGGCTGCCGCGCCGAACCTCCGCCCGGGCATCCAGAAGCATATTGATTGGCTGGATCAGGAGATCCGTGCGCTTGAGCAGGAACGCGACAACGAGGCGGAGCGCACCGACGAGGTGCGCCGGAAACGGGAGCTGCGCGACAGCGTGCCCGGCATCGGCGCGATCACCGCACTGAACCTGCTGCTCCGCCTGCCCGAACTGGGGACCATCAAGCGCACGGAAGCGGCGGCCGTTGTGGGCGTTGCGCCGTATGCCAATCAGAGCGGCGCACAGCACAAACCCCGGCATATCTCCGGCGGCAGGAGGGATGTGCGCAGCGTGTTGTACATGGCGACCCTGGCGGCCACGCGGCGCCGTCTGGTCAGGCGCGCCTTCTATCAGCGCCTGTGTCAAGCTGGCAAGCCGCGCAAGGTCGCCATCGTCGCTGCGATGCGCAAGCTGCTGACTATTCTCGGCGCAATATTGCGTCAGCAAAAGCCCTGGGATCCGGCTGTGCATACGAGCGCCCCTTGACAAGCAACACAGTTACTCCGCGTGAGCCGGTTTGATGCACGCGGAGACGCGGAGTACGCGGAGATTAGAATACGGATGAGCACGGATAGAACGGATTTTTTAATTTGAAATCCGTGTGCATCCGTCCCATCCGTGTCAATCCGTGGTTGAGTTTCTTAAGCGAGACGCCCCCCTGACCACCTCGCATATGCTATACTTTCCACAATACTGATACGTCACTCTGCTCCAACCTATGGCGTTTACACGTGGATATGCTCTCATCATCGGGGTTGGCAGCTACCGCTTCGCGCCGCACCTCAACGTTCCGATCACTGCCGCCGATGCTGAGGCGGTGGCGACGGCGCTACGCGACCCGCGTTTGTGCGGCTACCCCGACGCCAATGTGACCCTCCTCGCCAATGAGGGCGCAACCCGCGACGGGGTGCTGGCAGCGCTGCGCACCCTCGCGCAGCGCACCACGCCCGCCGATACGATTCTGCTCTTCTACAGCGGTCACGGTGAGTACAGCGCCGATGGCGTCTATGCGCTCACCACCCACGACACCCGCTTCGATACCGGCGGTAAGGTTGTCACCGGCGCCGCCGTCAGTCAGACTGACCTGATCACCGCGCTGCGGGCAATTCCGGCTCAACGGGTGCTGGTGCTGATCAACGCCTGTCACGCCGGTGAACTCTCGCCGACCCTCGGCGCCGGTCAACCGGCAGTTGTCGGGCAGCCCTTCCCGCAGCAAACGACCGACGCCCTGCTTGCCACCGGCAGCGGGCGGATCATCATCACCGCCTGCCGCGAGCAGCAGGTCGCGTATATCGGTCCCGGTCCCCTGACGATCTTCGCCCAGGCGCTCACCGATGGGCTGCGCGGGCAGGGGGTGAGCGGGCGCGCCGGGTTCATCAGCGCCTTCGACCTCTACACCCACCTCTATTTCGCGGTGCGCGAGGCGGTGGAGCAGCGGGTGCCGCCAGCCTTGCGGCAGCAACACGGTCCCCAGGAGCCGGAGTTGACGGTACTGAAGGGGGTGGGTCCGTTTGCCGTGGCCCTCTTCCGCGGCGCAACGCAGCCCGGCGATTTCCCCACCGACCACGCGCCGCCGCCGGAGACGGCGATGCGCACGGTTGAGCCATCGCGCAGCCGTTGGGCATTCCAGCAGATCACCGGCGAGCGGGCGGTGAACGTTGCCGGTTCGGTCAGCAACAGCACGATCATCACCGGCGACGGCAACACCGTCGCGCAGGGTGACATCATCCGCACCGGCGACATCAGCGGCAGCGGGATTGCGATTGGGCGCGGGGCGCAGGCACATGTGCAGGGGGCGCCGCCTGCGGCCCGGTCGGTAGCCGCGCTCTTCGCACCGGTTGAGGCTGCAATTCGGCAGCGACCTGACGATCCGATAGTGACGAAGGATGAATTGCTGGCGACGGTCAGATGGATCGCCGATGAGGTGGCTCAGGGCGCTCAGGCCAACGAGCAGCGCCTGATCCGGTTGCTGCGTGCGCTGGCTACCACAGCGCCCGACATCTTTGCGCCGGTGGTGACGATCCTGCAAACACAGTCTATTTGTGCAGCGGCAGTACGGGCAGCGCTCCAGGTGCAGCGTGATGGAAATTGAGCAGATGTGCAGAATGATTGACATCCTGGGTGCGCGGGCGTCCCCGCCCGCATGAGGAGACTGCGGGTTGTGAAGATTGAGAATCTACAGCAGTTCTCGGATACATTGATCGTCCGGGTCTGCCCTGTCGCGCGAGACGCCCGCTTCCGGCGGAGTGTAGATCTAAATTCATTTCGGTCATCGCCGTGAGCGAGAGCGGAATTATGGCAGTTCTCAGATACGTTGACCCCTTGCCTGGATTTCTGGAGCGATCCATCGTCGGACGCCTGCGGCGGGCTGATGGAGATTGAGAAATACTTCCACTCTGCCGCGCTAGCCGTGGGGCTGAAGCCCTCGGCTAGTCAGGGCAAAGCCCGCCTGCGCGGGCTAGAGCGGAGTCATTACTCAAAGACCATAATCCCTGGCTGAGGTCGGGCAAGCCCTGCGGGCTGGATCAACCCCAGTCCTCTCGCGTATGGCAAGGATCGCAGGCTGCGATTGACGCGCTGCGCCAACCTCCCCCAGTCCTCTCGCGTATGGCAAGGATACCTGAAACGCCAGCCCCGCAGGGGCTTCCATGCGCTCAGGGAGGGCTTATGGAGATTGAGAAATAAATCCGGTATGCGCCCTTGCCGTGGGGCTGAAGCCCTCGGCTATGGAATGCAAAGCCCGCCTGCGCGGGCTAGAGCGGAGTCATTACTTAAAGACCATAATCCCCGGCTAAGGTCGGGCAAGCCCTGCGGGCTGGATCAACCCAGGTTCTCCCGCATATGGCAAGGATACCTGAAACGCCAGCCCCGCAGGGGCTTCCATGCTCTCAGGGAGGGCTTATGGAGATTGAGAAATAAATCCGGTATGCGCCCTTGCCGTGGGGCTGAAGCCCTCGGCTATGGAATGCAAAGCCCGCCTGCGCGGGCTAGAGCGGAGTCATTACTTAAAGACCATAATCCCTGGCTAAGGTCGGGCACGCCCTGCGGGCTGGATCAACCCAGGTTCTCCCGCATATGGCAAGGATACCTGAAACGCCAGCCCCGCAGGGGCTTCCATGCTCTCAGGGAGGGCTTGAGCCCGCACGTGCTGCGGTCGTCCGAGGAGGTTCAACCTCTATGAGAACTGCTATATTTCTTCAAAGACCATAACGCGAGCAGAGGGAGGGCGATGGAGGTGGGAGATTCGATCTCTACCGGCGATGTGACGGGGCAGGCGATTGCCATTGGCCACGGAGCGAGGGCCGTCTACCAGGCCATTCTCCGCCCGCTGCCGGTCGATCTGCGGGCGCTGGTGCAGCCGCTCATCGAAGCCTACACTGCAATTTTTGGCGGGCGCGATGCGGAACTGAACCGGCTCGACGCCTTCCTCGCCGATGAGCGCCATCCCTTCGGGCTGCTCGTTGCTCCGACGGGCCTGGGCAAAACGGCGCTGCTTGTCCACTGGATCAGACGGGTCCAGCAGCGCACCGACAATCGCTGGCAGATCATCTTCGTGCCGGTCAGTATCCGCTACCAGACAGCCGGTGAACAGGTGGCGTTGCGCATGCTGGCGCACAGTCTGGCCGAGTTCCACCACGATCTCGAACAGTTCCGACAGTATGAGCAATCACCGGCGGGCCTGCGGGCGCTGGTGATCGATTACCTGCGCCGCCCCCTGCCGGACGGTTCTCGATTGCTGCTGGTGCTCGACGGGATTGATGAAGCGGTCGGCTGGCAGGTCGGTCCCCTCTGCGCCGTCCCGCCCCAGGTCGGCTTGAAGATCGTCGTTGCCGCCCGGCAGCGGGCCGATATGGGGCATACCGAATGGACAGCGCACCTCAACTGGGACGCCGGACAGGTGGCGCACTTCCATCTCACGGGTCTTGATCGCGCCGCGCTGATTGCGCTGCTCAAAGCGCAGGACGAGCGCCTGGCCGCCCTGGCTGACGATCCCGCATTCGTTGCTCAGTTCGAGCGCGTCAGTGAGGGCGACCCACTGACCTGCAACCTGCTGATCAAAGCCCTGCTTGGGAATACTCTGTCTCCGATCGACCTGAGCCGACGCCCGCCCGGTCTGGAAGCCTTTCTCCGCGACTGGGTCGAAACCCTGCGCAAAAAACGCCAGGAGAGTGCCGCAATCCGCGAGCTACTGGCGCTCTGCGCCGTCGCGTATGGACCGCTGACCAGCGACGATCTATCAGCACTGGCGCCGACGGTGTTTAGCGACCAGAGTGTGATAGTTGATGCCGTGCATAGCGATGAGGTTGCCCGCTTCATCATCACCGTCGGCGAGCACAGCTACGTCTTCAGCCACCAGCGCCTGCGCGAAGTCTTCCTTGAACAGATTTACCCGCCCACAGAGCGTGAACGGTTGCACCGACGGCTGGTAGACTACGGCAAAGCCTGGTGGGCCGACCGTCATCAGCCGCTTTCCGAATACCTGCGCCGCTTCTGGCTGCTGCACTGCGCCGAGGTGGGCGAATGGGAGCGGATCCGTGAGGTGGTCAGTGCGATCGTGCCGACGAGGGACGGGAGTGGCGTTGAACAACCCTGGCAGACGGCGCGCTATGCCGCCGAGGGCAGCAACAGCGGCTATCTGGGCGACCTGGAGCGGCTCTGGACGCGGGCCGAGCAGCAGGGCGATCTGGGGCTGGCGCTGCGCTGCGCGCTGATTGCAGCCAGCCTGCGCGGCCAGAGCGGGAACCTGAGTCCGACATTACTGGTCGGGCTGGTGCAGGTCGGCACGCCGGCGGGCACATGGAGCGCAGCCGCGGCGCTGGAGCATATTGCGCTGATGCCTGACAGCGAGCGCCAGGCTAATAGTCTACAGGCGCTGCTGGTGGCGGGTATCGCTTTGCCCTGGGCGCGGGCGCTTGAGGTGGCGCTGGCGATTGCGGATAAGGAGGCGCGGGCCACAGCGCTGGCGGCGCTCGCCCCCCACCTGCCCCCGCACCTGCTCGCCGAGGCCCTCGCCGCCGCTCGGACAATTGACAACGAGGACTGGCGATCTCGGGCGCTGGCCGCGCTCGCCCCCCACCTGCCCCCGCACCTGCTCGCCGAGGCCCTCGCCGCCGCTCGGACAATTGACAACGAGGACTGGCGATCTCGGGCGCTGGCCGCGCTCGCCCCCCACCTGCCCCCGCACCTGCTCGCCGAGGCCCTCGCCGCCGCTCGGACAATTGACAGCGAGTACCGGCGATATGAGGCGCTGGCCGCGCTCGCCCCCCACCTGCCCGCCGAGCAGCAGCCCGCCGTCTACGCCGAGGCCCTCGCCGCCGCTTGGACAATTGACAGCGAGTACTGGCGATCTGAGGCGCTGACCGCGCTCGCCCCCCACCTGCCCGCCGAGCAGCAGCCCGCCGTCTACGCCGCGGCCCTCGACGCCGCTCTGACAATTGACAACGAGGAATGGCTAGAGGACTGGCTATCTCGGGCGCTGGCCGCGCTCGCCCCCCACCTGCCCCCGCACCTGCTCGCCGAGGCCCTCGCCGCCGCTTGGACAATCCGCGATGCCGATGACCAGGTCGCAGCGCTGGCCGCGCTCGCCCCCCACCTGCCCCCGCACCTGTTCGCCGAGGCCCTCGCCGCCGCTCGGACAATTGACACAATTGACAGAGAGTACCGGCGATCTGAGGCGCTGGCCGCGCTCGCCCCCCACCTGCCCACGCACCTGTTCGCCGAGGCCCTCGCCGCCGCTCGGACAATTGCCAACGAGGACTGGCGATCTCGGGCGCTGGCCGCGCTCGCCCCCCACCTGCCCGCCGAGCAGCAGCCCGCCGTCTACGCCGAGGCCCTCGCCGCCGCACGGGCGATTAGGTGGGATAGGAACCGCGCCAGAGCGCTGGCCGCGCTCGCCCCCCACTTGCCCGCCGAGCAGCAGCCCGCCGTCTACGCCGACGCCCTCGCCGCCGCTCGGACAATTGCCGACGAGGACCGGCGATCTCGGGCGCTGGCCGCGCTCGCCCCCCACCTGCCCACGCACCTGTTCGCCGAGGCCCTCGCCGCCGCTCGGGCGATTAGGTCGGATAGTAACCGCGCCAGAGCGCTGGCCGCGCTCGCCTCCCACCTGCCCGCCGGGCAGCAGCCCGCCGTCTACGCCGAGGCCCTCGCCGCCGCTTGGACAATCCGCGATGCCGATGACCAGGTCGCAGCGCTGGCCGCGCTCGCCCCCCACCTGCCCCCGCACCTGTTCGCCGAGGCCCTCGCCGCCGCTCGGACAATTGACAGCGAGTACCGGCGATCTCGGGCGCTGGCCGCGCTCGCCCCCCACCTGCCCCCGCACCTGTTCGCCGAGGCCCTCGCCGCCGCTTGGACAATCCGCGATGCCGATGACCAGGTCGCAGCGCTGGCCGCGCTCGCCCCCCACCTGCCCCCGCACCTGTTCGCCGAGGCCCTCGCCGCCGCTCGGACAATTGCCGACAAGAACTGGCGATCTGAGGCGCTGGCCGCGCTCGCCCCCCACCTGCCCGCCGAGCAGCAGCCCGCCGTCTACGCCGACGCCCTCGCCGCCGCTCGGACAATTGCCGACGAGTACTGGCGATCTGAGGCGCTGGCCGCGCTCGCCCCCCACCTGCCCCCGCACCTGTTCGCCGAGGCCCTCGCCGCCGCTCGGACAATTGCCGACGAGTACTGGCGATCTGAGGCGCTGGCCGCGCTCGCCCCCCACCTGCCCCCGCACCTGTTCGCCGAGGCCCTCGCCGCCGCTCGGACAATTGACAGCGAGTACCGGCGATCTGAGGCGCTGGCCGCGCTCGCCCCCCACCTGCCCCCGCACCTGCTCGCCGAGGCCCTCGCCGCCGCTCGGACAATCCGCGATGCCGATGACCAGGTCGCAGCGCTGGCCGCGCTCGCCCCCCACCTGCCCGCCGGGCAGCAGCCCGCCGTCTACGCCGAGGCCCTCGCCGCCGCTCGGACAATTGCCGACGAGCACTGGCGATCTCGGGCGCTGGCCGCGCTCGCCCCCCACCTGCCCCCGCACCTGCTCGCCGAGGCCCTCGCCGCCGCTCGGACAATCCGCGATGCCGATGACCAGGTCGCAGCGCTGGCCGCGCTCGCCCCCCACCTGCCCGCCGGGCAGCAGCCCGCCGTCTACGCCGAGGCCCTCGCCGCCGCTCGGACAATTGACAGCGAGTACCGGCGATCTGAGGCGCTGGCCGCGCTCGCCCCCCACCTGCCCGCCGGGCAGCAGCCCGCCGTCTACGCCGAGGCCCTCGCCGCCGCTCGGACAATTGCCGACGAGTACTGGCGATCTGAGGCGCTGGCCGCGCTCGCCCCCCACCTGCCCACGCACCTGTTCGCCGAGGCCCTCGCCGCCGCTCGGACAATTGCCGACAAGTACTGGCGATCTGAGGCGCTGGCCGCGCTCGCCCCCCACCTGCCCACGCACCTGTTCGCCGACGCCCTCGCCGCCGCACGGGCGATTGAGTGGGATTTTTCTCGCCCCAGAGCGCTGGCCGCGCTCGCCCCCCACCTGGCAGCAACCCCTGCGCTCGATGAACAGTTTGTGCCAACGCTGCGCACCCTTGCGCAACGGGGGCGCCCGGCGTTGCTCGGTGATCTGCGAGCGCTACAGCCGTGGCTGGCGGCGCTGGCTGAGCGGCGACGGCAATCCACAATGTTAGCGGCGCTGGCGACGGCGATCAGCGAGACTGGGCGGTGCTGGCCGTGATCAGGGGTGCGGGCGCGCTATGGGCGGGTGATCTCCAGGCGCTCGGCGGTGATGATGTGGGTGAGCAGGCCGCGGCAGGCGCGGTCGATCATATCGTGGACGTCGCGGAAGCGCCCGTTATAGTACGGGTCGGGAATATCGCGGAGACCGAGATCGGGCGCATAATCGAGCAGCAGGCTGAGGCGCACCAGCGAACTGCCGACCATGCGGCGCAGTGCGTCGAGATGGGCGCGCTCGGCCGCAACGATGTAGTCGAAACGCGCGAAATCGTCCGCCTGGATCATGCGCGCGCGATGGTTGCAGCGGATGCCGCGTTCGGCAAGCAGCGCGGTGACCCCCGGATGCGGCGGGTCGCCAATGTTCCACGCGCCGATTCCGGCAGAGTCGGTTTTGATCCGCCCGCTCAACCCGGCCTGCTCGACATAATGCCGGAAGATGCCCTCCGCCATGGGGGAACGACAGATATTCCCCGTGCAGACGAAGAGCACAGCAATGATCCTGTTGTTGGCGCTGCTCACCTGCATTCCTGGTGTATCATGGCGTCCAGAACATCGTGCTCTTGAACCGAGAGTATACCATAATTCATGGAGACGTTCATTGACCGACTGAGGATCGTGCGCGAGCGAATCGCCGCCGCAGCGCAGCGCGCACACCGCGATCCTGCGACGATTCGCCTGGTGGGGGTGACGAAGGCGCAGCCGGTGGAGGCGATCCGCACGGCGCTGGATGCGGGTCTGTGCGAGATTGGCGAAAACCGGGTGCAGGAGGCGGAAGCCAAAATGACTGCGCTGGAGGCGGAACGCTATCGTTTGACCTGGCACCTGATCGGGCATCTGCAAACGAACAAGGCAAAAAAAGCCGCCACGTTGTTCGATATGGTCCATTCGGTCGATAGTCTGCGGTTGGCGCAGGCTATCAACCGCTACGCTGCTGAGGTGCGTCGTGATCCGGGGAGACGTTTGCCCATCCTCTTGCAGGTGAATGTCTCTGGTGAGGCGACGAAGTCCGGTTTCGATCTGTATGGTTGGGAAACGCAGCCCGATGTGTATGAGCGTTTTTGCGCCGATGTCGAGCAGATACTGGCGCTGCCGCACCTGGACGTGCGCGGGTTGATGACGATTGCGCCATGGGCGCCCGACCCGGAAGCAGCGCGCCCCGTGTTCCGCGCGACGCGGCGCCTGCGTGACGCGCTGGCGCAGCGATTTCCAATCGCACCATGGCGTGATCTGTCGATGGGTATGACTGACGACTTTGAAGTCGCCATTGAAGAAGGGGCGACTATCGTGCGGATCGGGCGGGCGATCTTCGGCGAGCGGTAAGGATTTGTCATTCGGGCGAGAATGTGCTACCATCGCACGCACAGCGCGGGATCAATAGAGGGTAAGGAGGCGGCAGGTGAGCATTCTGGTCGATAAAAACACCCGTTTGCTCGTGCAGGGGATCACCGGGCGCGAGGGTGAGTTCCATACGCGCCAGATGATTGCTTATGGCACGAACGTGGTTGCAGGTGTCACGCCGGGTCGCGGTGGGCAGACCGCGATCGACGGCAGGGTGCCGGTGTTCAACACGGTGGCGGAAGCCGTCAAACAAACCGGTGCGAATGTTTCGGTCATTTACGTCCCGGCAGCCTTTGCGCCGGATGCGATGCGTGAGGCGGCGGCGGCTGGCATCCCGTTGATCGTCTGCATTACCGAAGGCATTCCGGCGAACGACATGGTGGCGACCTACGCCTTCATTCGTGAACATGGCGCGCGCCTGATCGGACCGAACTGCCCCGGGTTGCTGACCCCTGGTCAGGCGAAGGTGGGGATCATTCCGGGCAACATCGCCACTCCCGGTCCGGTCGGGGTGGTGTCGAAGAGCGGCACACTCACCTACGAGGCGGTCGATGCGTTGACGCGGATCGGTCTGGGGCAGACGACGATTGTCGGGATCGGCGGCGACCCGATCATCGGCACCTCCTTTGTCGATGTGCTGGAGATGTTCCAGGCTGATCCTGAGACGGCTGCAATTGTGCTGATCGGCGAAATCGGCGGGGCGGCGGAGATCGATGCCGCGAAGTATATCGCGGCGCACGTCACGAAGCCGGTCGTCAGTTTCATCGCCGGGCAAACGGCGCCGCCGGGCAAACGGATGGGGCACGCAGGCGCGATCATTACCGGCGGCGAAGGCACCGCCCAGGAGAAGATCGCAGCGCTCGAAGCAGTGGGTGTGCGCGTGGCGCGCCTGCCGACCGATATTGCTCAACTGGTCCGAGAGGTCCTGTAAGCGAGAGGCGATAGCTGATAGCCGATAGGCGATAGCCGATAGGCGAGAGGGTCACCGTTGGAGTTCGCGTGACGCACAGGCGGGCCTCGCCCTGCATAGCCGAGGGGTTCAGCCCCACGGCGAATCGAATAGAACACGGATCGGCACAGACATAACGGATCGGCACGGATTTCTTAACCATCATCCGTGCTAATCCGTGGTTAGTTTCAAAGCAGGGGAATGGTGATCCTCACAGGGGTGGGTTTTCTGGCAAGCCTCTGTGTGTCATCTCCCCTTTTAGCCATCAGAACGCCCAAACTTCCCCTTCTCCCTCAACGTTGGTGCGCCGATCCAGCGCGGGGTCGGGGGTTTCAGCCATCAGGACGCCCAAACTCCCCCTTCTCCTCTTGTGGGAGAAGGGGGTCGGGGGGATGAGGGGCAAAAGAATACCAGAATGCAGTACGTTTTTGCGGCAAAATCTGAATCTATGCAGTGCAAGCCCAGTGGGGATTGAAGGCGCCCTCGCTACTGCAACAACATCTCAAAGTTAGGCTGGTCACCGCCCGTAAAGCGACGGAAGACGCGCTGAACAAGGCGCACCGTCCCCTCACCGAGCCAGTAGGTCAGGATCGAGCCAAGCACAAGGCCAACCGCGCTGCCAACGGCTGCGCCGAGACCAAAGATGACATAGTGCGTGCGCTTACTGGCATTCATAGTATATGTCATTCCTATTGCATGACGACGACCGGGGT
This sequence comes from Roseiflexus sp. RS-1, assembly GCF_000016665.1. Taxonomy (NCBI): domain Bacteria; kingdom Bacillati; phylum Chloroflexota; class Chloroflexia; order Chloroflexales; family Roseiflexaceae; genus Roseiflexus; species Roseiflexus sp. RS-1. The sequence continues at coordinate 4,094,779 of NC_009523.1, read as the reverse complement.
CGCTTTGCTCCACAGCCGTTCAAGCCGGTAACGGTCGCGCAGTTCGACAGAAAAAATGTGAACGACCACATCGCCATAGTCGAGCAGCACCCAGCCAGTGTCGGCTGTTCCCTCGATGCGCGGCTGGATATCGTACTCGCGGGCGAGTCCCTCATCGATGGCTTCGGTGATCGCCTTGAGCTGGCGTTCGCTCCCGCCGGTGCAGATGACGAAGTAATCCGCAACGCTGTTCAACCGTCGCAAATCGAGCAGGACGATATTGCTGGCCTGTTTGTCTTCGGCGAGCGTCACTGCCCGTCGCGCGATTTCTGTCGCCTGTACAGCCTGTTCCTGGATCAGAGCGCCCTCCTTCATTTCAGAGTTGTGCGACATCTCCCGATATATCTTCTCGTCTGATTCTACCAGAATCGCGGCACGCCTGCAACGTGATGACGTTGAGTCGTTGCTCACATGGGGCATCGAGCGCTCCTCTCTCCCCCTTCTTCCCTTCGTGGGAGCAGGATCAGGGGGGATGCCCACAGGGATTTTTGGCAAGCCCCTGCGCGCCATCTACCGTTTCAGCCATCAGAATGCCCAACCTCCCCCTTCTCCCCTTGTGGGAGAAGGGGGTTGGGGGATGAGGGGGCAAAGGTCTTCCTCCGCTCCCTATGACGCAAGACGCAACAGCGATCCGGTCACGACCCCCGCAGTCTGCATCAACAGCGATGCCAGCGTTGAGTCGCGCACCATCGTCGTCCACGGCTCCAGCGGATACGCCCGGATGACCTGCCCCAGCGCCGTGATCAGCAGCGCGGCATGCACGATTCCCAGCGCCGCACCCAGCCCATGGTCGAGGTTGCCGAAAACGATCAGTCCCACGTACAGCTGGAGCAGCGAGGCGAGCAGACTGGCGCTGCCGCTCACCAGCGCCAGCAGCGTGAGTGCGCCGCCCACCTCAGCCACGGCGCGACTGGCGGTGAACGACATCAGCGCGTCGGCTGCATCTGAACCGTACCGGCCGGCGACCGCCAGACCCGCCGCGAGACCGGCGAGCGCCAGGATTTGCCGCACGAGACCCCAGTAGTAGCCAGCGATGCCTGCCAGCGCCAGGATGATGCCGATCAGGATGTCGAGAAGGTTCATCGTCGATGAAACTTATAGCAGTTCTCGGCTACATTGACCATTTTCCTATCCGCCGTGTCGCGTGAGGCGCGCGCTGCCAGCGGAATGTAGACCGAAATTATGGTCTTTGAATAAATAATCCGGTATAGCCCGCGCAGGCGGGCTTTGCCTTAGATAGCCGAGGGCTTATGGTCTTTGAAGAAATAATCCGCCATAGCCCGCGCAGGCGGGCTTTGCCCTGGATAGCCGAGGGCTTATGGTCTTTGAAGAAATAATCCGCCATAGCCCGCGCAGGCGGGCTTTGCCCTGGTTAGCCGAGGGCTTCAGCCCCACGGCTAGCGCAGTATAGCGGATTTAATTTTCAATCTCCATCAGCCCCACGGCTAGCGCGGGATAGCGGATTTATTTCTCAATCTTCATCATTTCGGTCGTCGCGATTCCGGGAGTGTTCAACCTCGTCCACCTGGTTCAACCCCTGTGAGAACCGCTATAAAATTAACCACGGATCAGCACGGGTGAGACGGATGACCGCGGATGTCAATCAAAAGATCCGTGCCGATCCGTGTTCTATTTCAAACCCGTGCCGATCCGTGTTCTATTTCCAGCAGCGCTGCGGGGACGCAGCACCGCTGCGTCCCTACTACTCGACGGTGTACTCTCCCTCGACGACGCCTTCGTCTTTGCCCTTCTTCGCGCCGGCGCCGTCGCCGCCTGCGCTGGTGTAGGCGCTCTGCGACACCTGGTACATCGCCTGTTGCAACTCCGACGAAATCGAGCGCATACGGCTCTCGTTCTCCTGGCTGATCGCCTCGCGCAGGTCTTTGATCAGACCCTCGACGCGGCTCTTGAGCGCCGGATCAACCTTGTCGCCGAGTTCGTTCAGCGACTTCTCGCTCTGGTACGCCAGGCTGTCCGACTGGTTCTTCAGTTCGATCAGTTCGCGTCGCCGCTTGTCCTCGGCTGCATGCAGTTCGGCGTCGCGGATCATCCGCTCGATCTCTTCCTTCGACAGGTTGGTGCTGGCGGTGATCGTGATCCGCTGCTCCTTCCCGGTTGCCTTATCGCGGGCGGACACGTTCAGGATGCCGTTGGCGTCGATATCGAACGTCACTTCGATCTGCGGCACGCCGCGCGGCGCCGGCGGAATACCTTCGAGCCGGAAGCGACCCAGCGTCATATTGTCGGCTGCCAGTTCGCGCTCGCCCTGCAACACGTGGATGTCCACCGCCGTCTGCCCGTCGGCAGCCGTCGAGAAGATTTCGCTCTTGCGGGTCGGAATGGTCGTGTTGCGCTCGATCAGTTTGGTCATCACACCGCCAAGCGTCTCGACACCGAGTGAGAGCGGCGTGACGTCGAGCAACACCACATCCTTCACATCGCCGCCGAGCACGCCTGCCTGGATCGCCGCGCCAATCGCCACGACCTCGTCTGGGTTAACGCTGCGGTTCGGCTCTTTGCCCGTCAGTTTGCGCACCAGGTCGATGACCACCGGCATGCGCGTCGAGCCGCCAACCAGCACGACCTCGTCAAGATCGCCTGGCTTCAGACCAGCGTCCTTCAACGCCTGGAAGAACGGACCCTTCAGGCGTTCAGTCAGGTCGGCGGTCAACTGCTCGAACTTCGCACGGCTGAGGCGCATTTGCAAATGCTTCGGACCGCTGGCGTCGGCGGTGATGAACGGCAGGTTGATCTCGGTCTCCGACATGCTGGAGAGTTCGATCTTCGCCTTCTCCGCTGCTTCTTTCAGGCGCTGCAACGCCTGGCGGTCCTTGCTCAGATCGATGCCCTGATCCTTGCGGAACTCGTCGATCAGCCAGTTGACGATCCGCTGGTCATAGTCATCGCCGCCGAGGTGCGTATCGCCGTTGGTGGCTTTCACCTCGACCACGCCATCGCCGACTTCGAGCACCGACACGTCGAACGTCCCGCCGCCCAGGTCGAACACCAGAATCGTCTCGTCCTTCTTCTTATCGAGACCATACGCCAGCGCAGCCGCAGTCGGCTCATTGATGATGCGCAGCACCTCAAGCCCGGCGATCTTGCCGGCGTCCTTGGTCGCCTGACGCTGACTGTCGTTGAAGTATGCCGGAACGGTAATCACCGCTTTGGTCACCGGCTCGCCAAGGTACGCTTCGGCGTCGGTTTTGAGTTTCTGCAACACCATCGCCGAAATCTCCTGCGGCGCATATTCTTTGCCAGTCACCGGCGAGAAGACGCGCACATCGTTGCGTGGACCCTTCACCACCTTGAAGGGCACCATCTCGCGCTCAACGGTCGTCTCATCAAAATTGCGCCCGATGAAGCGCTTGATCGAATAAAACGTATTGTCCGGGTTGATCGTCGCCTGGCGCTTCGCCGTCTGCCCGACCAGGCGCTCACCGTTCTTCGTGAACGCAACAACCGACGGCGTGGTGCGGTTGCCTTCCGCGTTCGGAATAACGACCGGGTCGCCGCCTTCCATCACCGCGACGACCGAGTTGGTTGTTCCCAGGTCAATGCCGACAATCTTTGGCATAGTCGTCTCACCTTCTTCCCTGCAAAATTGTGAACTGAAGGAGCATGCACTGCGGGAACGCCCGCTGCGCCTGTCACTGCTGTTAGTTTACCCGTTTCTTGCTAATCCGCTATATGTGCAGTGTTAGAAGTGTGTTAGATTTGCCGCAGATGTTGGTACTAACATCCTATCAACTTCCTCTTGCCCGACGTGATATAGTATCATTGACACGCCAGCATCAGTCTATGGCGGTCTGTTGCCTCATCAGGAGCGATCCATGTCACGTTTCTCTTCCGCCCTCACGCTGCTCACGCTTGTGATCATCGTCGGAGCGCTGTTGCCTGTCGGTCCTGCCGCGTCAACGCCGGTCGCGCTGGCATCAGGGGTGTTTGTGGTGACGACGGCGGAGGATGCAGACGGCTCGACATGTCCGGTTTCAACAAGCGGCGACCCTGCCAATCCCTCTCCCACCTGTTCGTTGCGTCAGGCGATCAATGCGGCGAATGCCGCTGGCGGGGGTGTCATCAAGTTCAACATTCCGCCGCAGGTTCCTGCTTTTGAAACGAACGGTCTGTACCGTGCGATCCGTATTCGGATTAGAAACGATAATGAGCCGCTGCCAGCGCTTGCAGGAAATATCACCATTGACGGAAAATCCCAGGAGATCAACTGGCCCGCCCAGGCAAATCTGATCGGTCCTGAAATCATTATCGATGGATCAGAACTGATCAATCGCAGCGGCATCCGGTTGACCGGCAACAACAATGTCGTGCGCGAAATTGCGGTTGTGAACTTCAAGTCCAGCAGTTCGACACCGAGTTTCGGTCAGGGGGTTGGTATCGATGTGGTCAGCGGCAGCAATCATCGTATCGAAGGCAACTATGTCGGCATCGATCCGGTATCGCCGACGCTGACCCTGAGCGGCAACGGCTTTGCTGGCATCTGGGTCGAGCAGAGTGCGACCGATACGGTGATCGGCGGGTTGCGCACCGATCTTTCCAAAGCGAACTTCATCAGCGGCAACGATCTGGACGGGATCGTGGTGCAGGGTGCGCGCACGAAGATCCAGGGCAACTTTATCGGGGTCGGGCGCCTGCTCAGCGCCGAAACGTTTGCATTGCGCAATCTCGGCGCCGGTATTATTGTTCGCTACGCGGATGGCACGGTGATCGGTGCAACCCCCGATCAACCGGATCCGGCGTATGGCAATGTGATCGCCGGGAACAACAATTTCGGGATTGTGATTAACGGCGGCACAAATACTCAGATTGCCGGGAATTATATCGGTCTTGGGTCGAATGCTGCGTCTCAGTTGATCGTCAGCATTCCGAATGCCGCTGGCGGCATTGAGGTGCATTCTGAAGAATTTCCTGCCACGAACACACAGATCGGTCTCCCATCACCCGATTTGAGCACTAACAGGTTACGCAACTTCATTGCCGGCAACACCGGTCCGGGCATTGTCTTGCGTGGCCATAGGACGACCAATACCACAATTGTTAACAACTATATCGGCTTGAACGACCTGGGAAATCCGGTCAGCGCGCCGAACAATACCGGCGGCGGTGTGGTGATCGAGCGTGGCGCGCGAAATGTGACGGTCGGTGGAACAACGCTCAATGAGCGCAATGTGATCTCCGGGAATACCGGCGACGGCATTATTATTCGCGGTCTCAATCCACTGCGGACCACCTCCAACAACACCATCATCGGCAACTATATCGGCACCCGCGTTATCGGTTCGCTCATTCTGCCCGGTTACGGCAACCGCTCCGGCATCGTGATCGGCGATCATGTGTCCGATACGGTAATCGGGACGCCGGAGGCGCCGAATCGGATCGCGTTCAACTTCAACTATGGCGTGGCGATTACCGGCACCAATGTGCTGACGACGACGCTGAGCGATAACCCGATCATCTCCAACGGCTACGATGGCGTCTATGCCGCGTCCGCTGTCAACCTGCGCGTCACTGGCGTCAATACAGCGACGCTGATCGCCAATAACGGCTGGAATGGCGTGCGGATTGATACCGGTGAACTGGTCGCGCTGGAGAATGTGGTCGTGAGCAACAACGGCGACGATGGGGTGCGCCTGACGAATGTCGCGGACGTGACGCTCCGTTCGGTGACCGCGCAGTTGAACGATGATGGTCTCAATGTTGCAGGTGCGCTGTCGGTGCTGGTCGAAAACAGTCAGTTCAACGCCAACCGCGAAAATGGCATCCGCTACGCGGGCGGCATCACCACAACGCTGACCAATCTGACGGTGCAGCAGAATGGACAGAATGGTCTGTGGTTCACCGGCGTTCTGACGAATACGCAGATTGTGGCGACACAGGCGATCAGCAATACGCTCAACGGGTTCCTGATCAATGGCACAACCGACGTCATGACCATTTCGGGCAATGAGATCGTCGGCAACGGCGCGTCCGGCATGGCGCTGACCCTGACGCCGGGAATGGCGCCGGTGCGCGATGTGATCGTGTCCGGCAATACCCTCGACCGCAACGCCTTCAGTTCGCCAGCCTTCGGCGTTCAGATTAGCGGCGGTACAGAGGTGGTGACCGTCACCGGCAATATTGTCGATGGAACGCGCAATGGCGGCGGGTTCCTGCTCCCCGGTGCGAATCGTATGACGATCAGCGGCAATCTGGTGCGCTACAACAACGGTCCCGGATTCCAGGTGTCCGGTGGCAGCGATAGCGTGATCATCGAAGGGAATGAAGTCATCTCGAACACCCTCGGCATCGAGGTGCGCGATGCGGCGACCATCGATGTGGTCGTTCGCGGCAACAGCATCTACCAGAGCGGCGCAACCGGTTGGGGCGGCTTCGGTTCCGGCGTCGGGGTTGCCGTCAACAACGCGCAGCGCACACGGGTCGAGGGGAACTCGATCACTGCAAATCTCGGCGCAGGGGTGCATGTGCAGGGTGCGGCGACGCAAACGCGGGTGCTGGGGAATTTCATCGTCAACAACGCACTTGGCGTGCTGGTCGGCGCGCCGGTTGGCGGTCCGTTTACGCCGCCCTATCCGCAGCAGACGCAAATCCTGAATAACAGCATCAGCGGCAACGGCATCCCGCCCGACGGTCCGTTCCCGGTAGACGAAACGCTGCTCGGACGCGGGATCGTGCTCAATCCCGAAACCCCCACCGGCGGCGTCGCCGGTAATCCGAACAACGACATCGATCCGCCGCTCCAGTCGTCGTTGCGGATGAACGCAGCCGGTGTGCTGACAGGGCAGGTGGATACCACGGGCGCTCCCGGCGGGTGCCCGTCGATCGGCGGTGTGCGCTGTCTGATTCAGATATTCCGCCCTGACCAGACGATGCTCGATGGGCAGGGTCAGGAGTTTGCCGGCGAAACGGTGGTTGATGCCACCGGCGCGTTCACCGTCACGGTCGGCAGCATCCCGCGTCAACTGACGCTCACGGCGACCGACCCGGTCAGCAACACGTCGCGCTTCGCCATCTTTGAGCCGCGCCCGTCGTTGAGCATCAGTGCGCCCCAGGCGATAACGGCGGATCCGGGGCAGGTGATCACCTACACCCACACGGTAGTGAATGATGGCAATATCGAACTGAGTGATGTGCGCATCGCCGTCACGACCTCGCGCGGCTGGGAAGGGTTGTCGCCGCCGATTGCCATCCAACCGCCTGGATCATTCTCGCTGGCGCCGGGCGCGTCGCGCGCGATCACCGTTTCGGTGCGTGTGCCGACCGGCGGCGGTCCGCAGGCGGCGCCGGGCGTCGATCTGATGACGGTGCGCGTGGATGGGACAACGGTCAGCGGCGACAATACCTACACGGCGACTGCGTCGCTGGTGAATACAACTACTGTCAATGCCCGCATCTACCTTGAGTTGACGCCGGCGCTCGTCGAAGGGCGTGGCAATCCGGGCGTGGCGGTTCCGTATGTGTTCCAGGTGCGCAACACCGGCAATATCTCAGCCACAACCAGCATCACTGCGACCTTCGATGACCTGGTCTTTAGCGTCAACTGGCAGCGGTCGCTTTCGACGACGAGCCTGACGATCCCGCCGGGCGAGACGCGCTCGTTCCAGTTGACGGTTACCGTGCCGCCGGAAAGCGCCAATCCGGTTTCGGGAACCTATGCCGATGTGACGGTGGCGATCACGCCGACGCTGCCGATCGACCCATCGCAGGCCAGAACGGCGAAAGCACGGACGATCGTCGGTCAGGTGTCGCGCGCGCAGATAACCCCGGCAAGCGATGAGAAAGAAGGCAAGCCAGGCGAAACGGTGGTGTTCCTCCACGAGATTACGAACCTTGGCAACGGCGCCGACACCTTCCAGATCAACGGCACGCCTGCACTGGGCAGCGTGGTGCGCTTCACGTCACTGACAAGCGGGGTGACGATCAACAGCGAGGGGCGCTTCACACTGGCTCAGGGCGCAACCGCAATCATCCGGGTCGAGGTGACGGTCAATCCGCAACTTGCCAACGGCAATGTCGAGAATGTCTTCATCGACCTGCGCGACCTGAACGGCAATGTGATCGGCGGGGCGTTTGCGCAGGATCGGGTGCGGGTGGTGAGCAGCATCCGCAGGGTCTATTTGCCGCTCGTCATTCGGTAGAATGAGGTGCCCATTGGCGCGTGCATATCGTCTTCTCTCCGTTCTTGCGCTGCTGGCGTTCTTTGTGGTCACACCGGCGCCGCCGGTTCTGGCTGCGACGTTCACTGTCAACAGCACCGGCGATGACCCCGATGCCAGTCCCGGTAACGGCGTCTGTCAGACCGCTGGCGGTCAGTGTACGCTGCGCGCGGCGATCCAGGAGGTCAATGCGCTGACGCCTGGACCGCATACGATTGCATTCAACATCCCAACCGCGTCGTCCGGCTACAATTCATCCGGCTACTGGGTTATTCGACTGGCGAGCGCGCTTCCTGCGATCACCGTCGGGAACGTCACCATCGACGGCAGGACGCAACCGGTTGGCAATGCGAGTTGGGCGCACCCGCGTGTTGTGCTGGACGGATCGTTGATCACCGGCGGCGCGAATGGTCTGACGATCATCTCATCGGGAAACACCATCCGTCGCCTGACGATCCAGAACTTTGTGGCCAATCCGTTCGATTTTAGCGACACAACCGGCAGTGGTATTTTTATCCGCGACTCGACGAATAATCGTGTTCACGGGTGCTACCTGGGCACGACGCCGGACGGCACTTCGGCGGCGAGAAATCATCTCGCTGGCGTGCAGATACGCAACGCGGGCAACAATATTATCGGCAACCCAACGGCGGGAGCGGGTCCCGACATCGATACGGCGGGCGATAATGCATTCGGCAACCTGATTGCCGGCAATGGTCGAGGAACGTCTGGTACGTCTGCGAACGTGTATCTGACTGCCTCTACTTACGATAACGGACGCGGCAATGTCATCCGTGGCAACCTGATCGGCACGAACCTGGCAGGCACTGCGAAGATTGCTGGCGATACGGGCAATCAGCGGTATGGCGTGCTGCTCTACCAGTACCTGGATGATACGATCATCGATGCGAACGTTATTTCAGGGCATGATGCGACGTCCGGTTCCTACGGCATCTACATGTACGGTCTTAGTGTCGATGGTACGGATAGCCCGCTCGATACGGTCATCACTGGCAACGTCATCGGCACGACGAAAGGGGGAATCTCAACCACCCGCGTGCCCAACAGGGTCGGCATCTACATTGCAGGTGCGCACAATACCCGGATCGGCGGGGTAACGCTGGCGGAGCGAAACATTATCTCCGGCAATGGAACGACACCGCCAGGAGGTCATGGTATTCACCTCCGCGGTCGCTCGGTGTTGAATACAACCATTCAGGGCAACCATATTGGTCTGAACGCGAATGGTGCATCGTTTGGGCGCAGCGGAACCGACTCGCTGGGCAATCTGGGGCACGGCATATTCGTCGAAAACAATGCGCGCCAGACAACCATTCGCAACAATGTGATCGCAAATAACTGGGGGAATGGCATTCTTCTGGCAAGCGATGGGGCAGTGGTTGTCGGGAATCGGATTGGGATCAACACTGCCACGCCGCCGATTTCCGACGATGCTTTCGCCAACGGGCAGGCGAGTATCTGGATCAGCCGTGGAACGACATCAAGCACATCGCCGGGCAATCGGATCGGCGGCACGAACCCCGGCGATGCCAATATCATCGCGTATGGTCTGGGATCGACGCCGGTCGCGGTGCAGATCCGCTCCGATGGAACACCGAACACCTCGAATAATGAGGTGATCGGCAACTTTATCGGCGTGGCTGCGACCGGTCAATCGTTGCGCGCCAGTCCGTCACCGAGTTCAATCGGGGTCTACATCATTGGCAACAGTTCTTCGCTGCGGGCGGATAACAACCGGATCATCGGCAATACCATCGGCGGGTTGGGAACAGGAATCCAGATCGAGTCAACGTTTACAACAGGCAACGAGATCAGCGCCAACACCATCGGTCTTGCCAGCGCGGGCAACCAGCGTGGCGTCTGGCTATTCCAGACGAGCGGCAATACCATTGGCGGGGCTGGCGGCGTGGGGGTGAACAATACGCGCAATGTGCTGTCGTACAATACCCTGCACGGCATCCTGGTCGGCGTGAATGCGAACGGCAACACGCTGTTGCGCAACCTGGCGCACAACAATGGCGGCACATCGGGTGGTCACGGTGTGTTCGTCGACTCAACCGTCAGTCAGGTGCGCATTTCCGGTACAGAAACGCGCGACAACAGCGGCAAGGGGATCAACCGCGCGGGCAGTCCGCCGCAGCCGCCGACGATCAGCGGCATTACCGGCGGCAGTCCTCCCACCCTTCAGGTGCAGGTTCCATCTGGCGCGAACTGTGGCGCCAGCGGGTGTCGCATTGAAGTGTTTACCAGCCCTACCCGCGATGATGCTGAGGGTCCGCGCTACCTGGCGTTCCTCGATGGCGCCTCCGCTGGTGCGACGGTCAATGTGCCGGTGCCAGACTGCGACCGCTTCTTCTCGGCGACGGTCACCGATCAGGGCGGGAATACCTCTGAATTCAACCTCACCATGTTCGAAGCGCCGTTCAGTTGCCAGACCGACTTCACGCTGGCGCAGACGGGGCGCAGTCCGCCGGGAACCGGTCCGGTCAATCCGGGCACGAATGTTATCTACACCTACACGGTGACGAATACCGGCGCGTCGCCGATCACGGTCAACATCTCGCGCAACGACACGACCGGCTGGGCATCGACGCCGACGCCCTCGACGCTCAATCTGAACGCCGGGGCGTCGGAAACGTTCACCATTTCCTTTGCGGTTCCCGCCAATGCGCTGGCGGGGAACTACACCTTCAGCGTGACGGCGCAGGTCGGCGCAACACAGCGCACCGTCAATACGACCACGTCCGTCGCGCAGGTGTACGGCGTGGCGATTGCGCCAACCAGTCAAACTGCCACGTTCGCGCGACCGCAGGTGATCACGTTTACGCATATGATCACCAATACCGGCAACGGCATGGACACGATAACCGTCACAGCCAGTGTTTCGCCGAACGATGGCGCGACCGTGAGCGTGGTTGGCGGCAACTGCGTGAACCTGGCGGCGTTTTCGTCATGCACGCGACAGATTCAGTTGAACATTCCCGTCGGTCCCGGTTCGTCGCTCTACACGGTGACGGTGACGGCGCGATCAAGCGGCAATCCTGATGTTCAGGCGACGGCGACCGATACCGCTTCGGCGGGCGCTGCGCCGCAGATCACGCCCGCTTCTCAACTGAGGGAGGCGCTGCCCGGCGAAACCGTGACATTTACGCATACGGTGACAAACATCGGTCAGAGCGCCGGAACCTTTACGCCATCGCTTACTCTGTCGCAGGGCAGCCCCTGGAGCGGCGCGTTGACCGATCCGGCGCCGTTCAACCTGAATGCAGGCGAGTCGCGGGTGGTAACCATGACGGTGACCGTGCCGAATGCGCCGATTCCGGATGCTGGCACGCTGGTGACGGCGACGTTGACGGTGCTGGCAAGCGGCGGCGCGTCGGCGAGCGCCGCCAGTGTGACGCGCGTCGGGCTGGTCCCTGGATTTACGCTGAGTCCGGCAACCGTTCCAACCCTCAACCTGCCGCCGGGCGCGACGGCGGTCTTCACCCATACGCTGACCAACACCGGCAACGGGTCGGATACGTTTGTGGTGACGGCAACGTTGAGCAGCGGGCTGGAAAACCTGGTCGTTACGCCGTCTGCTCCGTTCCTGCTGGCGCGCAACGCATCGCAGCAGGTGGTGGTGCAGGCGCGGGTGCGCGATGGGCAGGCTGTCGGAGTGCAAACGATCCAGGTGACCGGTGAGCGCGTCGGGGGCGGGGTAGCGTCGCAGACGCAGACCGACACGGTGAATGTGCAGGCGGCGCCGGGGGTGCGTCTCTCACCCGGGCAGACGCAGAATGTGACGCCGCCGGGAAGCGTGACCTTCACCCACGTGCTGACGAATGTCGGGAATGTCGCCGGCGGCTTCAGCGTCAGCGCGGGTGGTTTGCCGGGCGGGTGGAGCATTGCCGGTCCGACGAACCTGGTTCCGGCGAACTGTCTGACGGGACTCGCGCCCGGTGCGACGTGTCAGTTCGATCTGGTTGTCACCACGCCGTCGCAGTTGCCCCAGGTTCCGACAGGACTGTACCCGTTCCAGGTGCAGGCAAGCACAACCGGCACCTCGGACGCAGTGACCGATGTGGCGAATGTAACGGCAGTGCCGCAGTTCCTCTTCACCGCAAATGAGAGCGGTAGCGGCGCGCCCGACACAGTGATCGGCTTCACCCACCGGGTGACGAACACCGGCAATGTGACCGACACCTACACCTTCAGCGTGCAGGTGAGCGGCGGCGGGTTCAGCGCCTCGCCGCCGGGAACGGTTGCCACCGTGCCGCCGGGATCAACGCGGCTTGTGACGCTTGAAGTGCGCATCCCGCCGGCGGCGCCGGCCGGAACGACCGGGGTCGTTACCCTCACGGCGACGTCAGCGCAGGGTGCGCCGCCGCAGAGCGTCGTCGATACGGTGACCGTGAACGAAGCCGACAATGCGCGCATCGACGTGGTTGGTCTGGCGCAGCAGACCGTCTTCACCAGCGGCGCACCGGCGACTGCAATCTATACCCTCAATCTGTTCAACACCGGCAATACGACCATCAGTTATACCCTGCGCCTGAATCCGGCAAGTCTGACCGGCGGTTGGACGGCAAGCGTCACGCCGACGCTCACGGCGATCCTGACGCCGGACGCAACAACGCCGACGCCATTGACGGTGCAGGTGAGCGTCCCGGCGGATGTGGTCGGGACGCAGAGCGTGACGGTCGAAGCGTTGCGTGGCGACGGTGCGGGTCCGGTGCTGGCATCGGCAACGCTGACCACCACGGCGCAGTTGATCGCAATCGGCGACCTGTTGACGCCGGTCGAGCAGTGGGGCTTCGGGTTGCCCGGCGCAACGGTGGTCTACACCCACACGCTGCGCAATGTGCGCCCGGTTGCCGATACTTTTGTGTTCAGCGCGCTGGCGCCGCTGGGGTACGAGGTGAGCCTGCCGCCGGCGACGTTCCTGCAACCCGGCGAGGAGCGCGAGGTGAGCGTCAGCATCCGCATTCCGACCGGCGTGCTCTCCAACACGATCGACGCCATGCGCCTGAGCGTCCAGTCGGTGTCGGATCCCAACATCGCCGCCAGTGCGCGCGAGTACACCACCATTCGCCAGGTAGTGAACGCGGTGATCTCCCCGGCGTACACGCGCGTTGTTCAGGCGGGCGACCAGGTGCGGTTGACCCATCAACTGCTCAACACCGGCAATGCGACCGACACATTCGTGTTGACATATACCCAGACATTGAACTGGAACATCGTTCTGCAACCGACGCAGCGCACACTGGGACCGAATCAGCAGGCGCCGTTTATAACGCTCGATGTCAATGTGCCGACGAACGCGCCGCCGGGTTCGGTCAACCGCATTCGGGTGCGGGCGCAATCGCAGAGCGATCCGACGAAAGTGTTCGAGGTCGAGAATCTGTTCGTCATTCCGGCGGCGTTGCCGCAGGCGACGTATGATGTCTATCTGCCGCTGGTGCAGCGATGAAAATCCTGGTGATCCACGGACCAAACCTGAATATGCTGGGGCGACGTGAGCCGGAGGTGTATGGCAGCGTCACGCTCGACGAGATCGATGCAGCGCTGCGTGAGCGGGCAACTGCGGCAGGCGCGACACTCTTGACTATCCAATCGAATCACGAAGGGGCGCTGATCGATTTCTTGCAGGCGGAAGGGTGGGACGCCGACGGGATTATCATCAACCCCGGCGCGCTGACGCACTACGGGTTGGCGCTGCGTGACGCCCTGGCGATGCTCAAGGCGCCGATCATCGAGGTGCATCTGTCGAATGTTTACCGGCGCGAACCGTTCCGGCATACCTCGGTGGTTGCACCAGTAGCGACGGGACAGATCGCGGGGTTGGGGTGGCGCGGATACCTGCTGGCGCTGGAGTGGTTGCTGGAAGAAAAACGCGCCTAATCCCACAGCCGGTAACGCAGCAGCGCCAGAATCGCGTAGAAGCCCTGACTGGGCTTCATTTTTTTGCCTTCCTCGTAGGTGCGTCCCAGATAGGAGACCGGCACTTCATAGATGCGGTGCCCGCGCTTCAGCACCTTGGCGGTGATCTCCGGCTCGATGCGGAAATCGTTGCTCTCCAGTTTCAAATCGCGCATGATCTCGGTGCGCATGGCTTTGTAACAGGTCTCCATGTCCGAGATCCAGCAGTTGAACAGAAAGTTGGTCAGGAAGGTCAACCCTTTGTTGCCGAGCGCATTCCAGAAGTACATACCGGTGTGCCGACCGAGGAAGCGTGAACCGAAGACCACATTGACGCGCCCCTGAGCGATAGGCGCCACCAGTTCGTAGTAGTCGTTCGGGTCATACTCCAGATCGGCGTCCTGGACGATGACGATCTCGCCGCGGGCGCGCGCCAGCCCGCTGCGAACGGCAGCGCCCTTGCCCCGATTGCGTGGATGGCGAATGACCGTCATCGATGGATCGCGGGCGGCTTCTTCGCACAGGATGCGATAGGTGTCGTCGCTGGAATGATCGTCAACGGCAATGATTTCCTTATCGATATCGACGGCGCGCACCTTCTCCAGAATGGCGCGCAGCGTCGCCGACTCGTTGTAGCACGGAATAATGACCGAGAGCAGCATCGTTCCTCAGCGAAATATCAGCAGAATGACCGGCAAGAGGAGCAGCCCCAGCACCACCAGCATGCCGATCAGCAGTTTGAGTTGTTCGGCGCTGCGGCGTTGCGCGAGTTGTTCACGCACATCTTTAGCATAGGGAACGTTCGGTTGTTCGGCGAACAGGATGTAGCCAAGCTGGTGCGGCGCGCGAAACGCCGTCGTCAGGATAGTCGTCACCAGTTCGCGCGCGGTGATGAACGGCGGCGCCCAGTATGCCTCATCGCGGCTGATCGGGCGACCGGTGAGCGAACAGTAGAGTTGTTCTTCGACGACCACCTGCGCATTGTTTGATGGCTCGGTTGGCGGCTGTTCGGCAGACATTGCGCGTCCTCCGACGGTTATGATCCATGCGTACGCACAAAACGCCCGATACGGTCGAGCGCTGTCTCAATCTTGTCCATCGATGCAGCGTAACAGATGCGCACAAATCCTGCGCCGTTCGGTCCGAACGTTTCACCGGGGATGACGGCGACCTGCTGCTCGCGCAGCAGGCGTTCGGCGAACATCTCACTGCTCATACCGAGATGCGCCACGTGCGGGAACACGTAGAATGCTCCCTGCGGCTCAAAGGCTGGCAGACCGATGGCGTTCAAGCCAGCGACGATTGCGCGCCGACGACGGTCGTACTCGGCAACCATCGCAGCGACATACGGCTCACCGTTGCGCAACGCTTCGAGGGCGGCATACTGCGCCACCGTCGGCGCAGACATGATAGCGTACTGATGAACCTTTCGTGCAGCGGCGACAATATCTGCGGGCGCCGCCATCCAGCCCAGGCGCCAGCCGGTCATGGCATACGCTTTGGAGAACCCTCCCAGCAGGATGGTGCGGTCGCGTGCGCCCGGCAGTGCGGCAAAGCAGGTATGGCGCACGCCGTAAACCAGGCGATCATAGATCTCGTCGGAGATCACCAGCAGATCGTGTTGTTCGGCAAGCTCGGCGATTGCCGCCAGGCGGTCACGTGGCATCACAGCGCCGGTCGGATTGTTGGGGTACCCGATCAGGATGGCGCGCGTGCGCGGCGTGATCGCGGCAGCGATCCGTTCAGGATCGACCTGAAACGAATCCTCGACCGTGGTGGGCACAAAGACCGGTTCAGCATCGGCGAAGATCACGGCAGCCGGATAAGCGACAAAACAGGGTTCAGGAATGATCACCTCATCGCCGGGGTTCAGGGTCGCAATCGCAGCGATCTGGAGCGCCTCACTGACGCCGACGGTCATCAGCACTTCGCTCTCCGGATCGTAGCGTACCCCGTAGAGCGCCTCCAGGTGGTCGGAGAGCGCGACGCGCAACTCCAGCAAGCCAGAGTTCGAGGTATACGCTGTGCGTCCCTCTTCGAGCGAACGAATACCGGCAGCCCGGATCGGCTCAGGGGTCACGAAGTCGGGTTCACCGACGCCGAGCGAAATGACATCGGGCATCTGCGCAGCGATGTCGAAAAAGCGACGAATACCAGAAGCCGGAACGCGATCCATGCGCCGGGCGATACGTTGGCGAGCCATACACCACCTTTATCAGCCAATCAACCGCATCACAGCGCGGGTGGCGCCGGGCAGCGGATAACTTATCAGAGCCAGCAACCGCCCATACCAGGGCACAACGATTTCACCGTGGGTGCGGCGCGCAATTGCCCGCACCGTTGCATCGGCGACCTGTTCGGCGGTGCATGCCGAAAGGCGGGCGATGCGCGGATACTTGTCGGCGCCAGCACGGTGCTGGAAACCAGTCTCGGCGACGCCAGGACAGATCAGCGCACAGTGCACACCGCTCCCTTCGAGTTCGAGCATCAGGGTGCGACTGAGACCGACGAGCGCGTGCTTGCTCGCGGTATAACCGCCCATATTGGGCGCAGCAACCAGTCCGGCCATTGATGCCATCATCACAATCTGCCCGCTGCGCCTGGCGAGCATATGCGGCAGGAACGCCTGGGTGCATGCCAGCGCACCAAAGACATTCACCTCCATCATAGCACGAATGTCGTCCAGGCGAGCTTCCGCCAGACGGTCGAACACACCGAATCCGGCGTTGTTGACCAGCACATCGACATGACCGAAATGGTCGAGCGCGGTTTGCGCCAGACGCGCAACGTCATCAGGGTTGCCGACATCGGTGGCGACGGCGATGGCGTGGGCAGGACCACCGAGGCTGGCGGCGAGTTGATCGAGTTTTGCCGCCGTGCGCGCTGCCAGAGCGACACGCGCGCCAGCGGCGACGCATCGTTGCGCAATCAACTCGCCAAAACCGCTCGATGCCCCGGTGATGACAATAACCCGACCTGTCAGCGATTCCATGGGCGGCATGCCTCGACGTGCATCTGAGTCTGCATAGCGGCGAGAGTCTACGCCCTGATACCTCTTCTGTCAAGCGTTTCCTCATTTGCGCATTATTCTGCCCGATTTACGAAAGCATTTGCTTGACAAAGCCAGAACGCGGGTGCTATACTGACGATGGGTACTCATACTGGTGTTGTGGAGCGTCGCTATGCTGACGGCACACCGCGAACAGGGAGAAACGCGCCAGCAGATACTGCTGCTCCTGCGGCGGAAGGGTCCGATGACAGCTGGCGAGTTGAGCGACGAGCTTGGTATCGGTTCGGTTGGTGTGCGTCAGCATCTGGCGTTGCTGGAGCGCGACGGGCTGGTGCAAACCAGTGGCGTGCGGCGTTCGGTCGGGCGGCCCAGTCATCTATACGCGCTTACTGCCGCTGCTGAGGCGCTCTTCCCCAAAGCATACGACCATCTGCTGATCGACGCGCTGGAGTTTGTCAAGGCGCAGGGAGGCGAGGAGGCGATCAACCGCCTGTTTGAGGCGCGGCGAAAGCGTTTGCACGCCGAATACGCGCCGCGCCTGGAGGGGCGCTCCTTGCCGGAACGGGTCGCTGAACTGGCGTCCATTCTGAACGAACACGGGTACATGTGCGAGTGGCGTCGCCTGCCGGACGGCGCGATTGAACTGGTCGAACATAATTGCCCCATCGATTGTGTAGCGCGTGATTATCCACAGGCATGCGTCCACGAGCGCGCGCTGTATGAAGACCTGCTCCGCGTTCCGGTCGAGCGGCAGCAGACAATTGCCGCCGATGGCCGCTGCTGTCGCTTCCGCATCGCCGATCAATGATTGATTCGCAACGCCCATACCTGATTGTCGAGAGAAGGAGGGATTATCCATGGCTTTCACACTACCGCCGCTGCCGTATGATTTTTCGGCGCTGGAACCGCACATCGACACGATGACGATGCAGATCCATCACGGCAAGCACCATCAGGCGTATGTCACCAATCTCAACGCGGCGCTTGAAGGGCATCCATCGCTGCAAAACGCGACGATCGAGGAAATCCTGAGCAATATCAATGATGTGCCGGAAAGCATTCGTCAGGCGGTTATCAACAACGGTGGCGGGCATCATAATCACACGCTCTTCTGGAACATCATGGGTCCGAACGGCGGCGGTGAGCCGACCGGCGCACTGGCGCGCGCCATCAACGACACGTTTGGCAGTTTTGCCGAATTCAAGGCGAAGATCAAGGATGCAGGCATCAAGCGTTTTGGCAGTGGCTGGGCATGGCTGGTGAAGGATAAGGATGGCAAACTCCACATTTACAGCACGCCGAACCAGGATAGCCCGCTCATGCAGGGGCACATCCCGATCCTGGGTGTTGACGTATGGGAGCATGCGTATTACCTGAAGTACCAGAACCGCCGCCCCGACTATATCGACGCCTGGTGGAACACGGTCAATTGGGAAGCGGTTGCCGCACGTTTTGAACAGTAAATCCGGGCATACAGTCGTCCGCGAACGAAGAGGTCAGAGGCGACGCAGATGCCTCTGACCTCTTTGCTTCCCCAATCCGCGACCATGGACAATCTATGGTACAATAATAGACGATAATCGTTGCAGTAAAGACCAGATACCATACGTTGGTCGTTGTATGAGGAGTCGGACCCATGGATAAGTCGACCTGGACGACAAAGGTCGGCCTGGCGCAGATGCTGAAAGGCGGCGTCATCATGGATGTCGTCACGCCAGAGCAGGCGCGGATTGCAGAGGAGGCTGGCGCTGTTGCGGTGATGGCGCTCGAGCGCGTTCCTGCCGACATTCGCGCGCAGGGGGGCGTGGCGCGCATGAGCGACCCGGAACTGATCCTGGCGATCAAGGAGGCGGTCACCATCCCGGTGATGGCAAAGGCGCGCATCGGTCATTTTGTCGAGGCGCAGATCCTGGAGGCGCTGGGGATCGATTATATTGACGAGAGTGAAGTTCTGACGCCAGCGGACGAAGAGCATCACATCAACAAGCATAAGTTCCGCGTTCCGTTCGTGTGCGGGTGCCGCAACCTGGGCGAAGCGCTGCGCCGGGTGGCGGAGGGTGCGGCGATGCTGCGCACCAAAGGCGAAGCCGGCACCGGCAACGTTGTCGAGGCAGTGCGCCACGCGCGCGCGGTCTACAGCGAAATTCGCCGCCTGCAATCGATGGACGAAGATGAACTCTTTACCTACGCCAAAAACATTCAGGCGCCCTACGAACTGGTGCGCCAGGTGGCGGAAACAGGGCGCCTGCCGGTCGTCAACTTTGCGGCTGGCGGGATTGCCACGCCTGCGGACGCGGCGCTCCTGATGCAGTTGGGTGTGGATGGCGTGTTCGTCGGGTCGGGGATCTTCAAATCGGGCGATCCGGCGCGGCGGGCGCGCGCGATTGTCGCGGCGACAACCCACTATAACGAACCGGAGATCATTGCAGAAGTCAGCCGTGGGCTGGGTGAAGCGATGGTCGGCATCGAGATCAGCAAAATTCCACATGATCAGTTGATGGCGGAGCGAGGCTGGTAACGCATTCCAGCAGAAATCGTCTATGACGGTAGGAATTCTGGCGCTTCAAGGGGATTTTCGTGAGCACGAAGAGATGCTGCGGCGCATCGGCGCGCCAACCCTCCAGGTACGGTTGCCAAAACATCTTCAGCATGTCGAACGCCTGATCATTCCCGGCGGCGAAAGTACGACGATTGGAAAGTTGCTGGCGATGTACGGTCTGATCGATCCGCTGCGCGCCCGTATCCGCGATGGAATGCCGGTATGGGGCACATGCGCCGGCGCGATACTGCTGGCGCAGCGGATTGCCGATGGGCGCGCCGATCAACCGTCGCTGCGTCTGATGGACGTCACTGCCCGGCGAAATGCATTTGGCAGTCAACTTGAGAGTTTCGAGGTTGATCTGCCGGTTCTGGGGTTGGGAGATGAACCGCTGCGCATGGTCTTTATTCGGGCGCCGGTGCTCGAAGACCTGGGACGCGATGTGACACCGCTGGCGCACCTCGATGATGGGCGTGTTGTCGCTGCCCGGCAGGGGACCATGCTGGCAACCTGTTTTCATCCGGAATTGACGCCGGATGAGCGCATGCATCGGTATTTTCTCGCTATGTGAACGGCGTCGTCCGACGCCGGAGAACACGCATGATCCGACCGGTTACGCTGAGCGACATCTGGACGTTAAGACGAAAACCGCGCAGCCAGGTCACGCTGTACAACGAGGCGATGCTGGCGTCGCCTCACCGTCCTTTCTGGTTCGCTCTGCGCTGCTGGCTGGAAGGGAGTGCGCAGGATTGCGCAACCTACGTCTATCGTGAAGGCGCACTCAGTGCTGTGGTGCAGTCGATAGGGCGGCGTGGCCGTCCTGAGCATGACGTTGCGCTGATGGCAGCGTATGGCGGTGGAAATGGTCATCCGACCGATCCAGATGTGTGGTTTCGCCTGCTCGAGTCATTGTGTACAGAAGTCGGTGCGGCGCGTATTCAGCGCATCTATGCAGCGCTGCCACAACGTCATAATGAGCTGCGCGAGATCTTTCGCCAGGCAGGGTTCATCGGGTATGCGCAGCAGTCGGTGTTGCGCCTCGACGGACCGGATTGGGATCAGGGGACGACGCTGGCGCCCATGCGCCCGCAGTCGAACCATGACGTGTGGGCGATCCATAAACTCTACGGCGCTGTGACCCCCCGACAGGTGCAACTCTTCGAGGCGCGCGATGCGCGATCGTGGATGCTGCCGCTTGATCGCGTCTGGCGTCGCCCCTATCGCAATGCCTGGGTGCTGGGCGCCGGCGACCGTATGGCGGCGTATCTCCATCGCACCACCGGTCCGGTGGGTCATGTCTTCTCACTGCTGATCAGACCCGAAGCGCGTGAGCAGATGACTGATGTGCTGCGGTTCGGTCTGGCGCAGATCCACGATGCGTTGCCGGTGTACCTGGTGCTGCGCGATTATCAGCAGGAACTGTTTCTTCCGGCGGGCGATCTCGGCTTTCATCCCGTTGCCGATCACACGTTGCTCTGCAAACAGACGACCGTTGCAGCGCGACGTTCCCTGCTGACCCCCGCGCTTGAAAGCCCGGAGACCCACCCGCCGATACCAACTATCTCCTCTCAATGTGAGGATCGACGATTCTATGGCAGTGCAACAGGATATTACCAGCAATATCGAATTACTTCTGGCAACGCTTCCGGCGCCTATTCGTCAGGCGATTGAAACGGGTCCCGATGACCGGGAGGACCTGCTGGAAGTGATCATGGATCTTGGTCGACTCCCCGAAGCGCGCTATCGGAATCACGAACGTTTTCTCAGTGATCGCGAAGTCACGCAGGAAGATATCGACTATGTCATTGGTCGAATCGGCGCCTTCGGCGAAGATAACCGTGCGGGCATCCCGCGCACGCTGCACCGGATCTCGGCGATCCGCAATCGTACCGGTCGCGTGATCGGGTTGACCTGTCGTGTCGGGCGCGCCGTCTTCGGTACGATCACGATCCTGCGCGATCTGATCGAGTCGGGGAAGAGCGTGCTGCTGCTGGGACGTCCCGGCGTCGGCAAGACGACGATGCTGCGCGAAACGGCGCGGGTGCTGGCGGAAGATCTGCGGAAGCGCGTTGTGATTGTAGATACGTCGAACGAAATTGCCGGTGACGGCGATATTCCCCACCCCGGCATCGGGCGGGCGCGCCGCATGCAGGTGCCGCGACCGTCGGAACAGCACGCGGTGATGATCGAAGCCGTCGAAAATCATATGCCGGAAGTGATCGTGATCGATGAGATCGGGACGGAACTCGAGGCGCTGGCTGCGCGTACCATCGCCGAACGCGGCGTTCAGTTGATCGGCACGGCGCACGGGCAGACGCTCGAGAACCTGTTGTCGAACCCGACATTGTCCGATCTGATCGGCGGCATTCAGGCGGTGACGCTTGGCGATGAAGAGGCGCGCCGGCGGGGAACACAGAAGACGGTGCTTGAACGAAAGGCGCCGCCAACTTTCGACATTCTGGTCGAAATTCAGAACTGGGATCAGGTGACAGTCTATCCCGACGTTGCCAGCGCGGTGGATAGTCTGCTGCGCTCCGAGCCGCCGCAGGCGGAGGTGCGCCGACGCACTGCTGACGGTGAGATCGAAGTCTTTCCGGCTTTTACCGGTGAGCATGCTGTTCCGTCGATCCCGGGCATTCGTCGTGGCGGCGGGCGTGAACGTGGGGAGCGAAGCCCGCGTGTATCGTCGGCGCCTGCCGCTTCCAGCGTCGGAATGACACCGCAACGTATCTACCCGTTCGGTGTCAGCCGTGATCGTCTGGAGCGGGCGATTGCCAGCCTGCACGTTCCGGCGACCATCGTGCGCGACATGGGTGAGGCGACGATGGTGATGACCCTGAAGAATTATTATCGTCAGGGATCGCAGCGTGTGCGTCAGGCGGAAGAGCGTGGCGTGCCGGTTTATGTGTTGCGGAACAATACCCTGGCGCAGATGGAGCGTCAACTCGCCGATGTGTTCAATATCAGTCTGAGCGACAATGGATTGCAACGCCGGGCGGATCGTGATGATGATGCTACCATGACCGAGGCGCTGCTGGAGGTCGAAACAGCGATTACGCAGGTTCTGAACGGCGAACGTTCGTCGGTTGAACTGCAACCGCAGAGCAGTTATGTGCGCCGGTTGCAGCATCAGATGGCGGAGCGCTACAACTTGCAATCGGAGAGTCGCGGACGCGAACCGAACCGACGGGTCAAAATCTTTCGTTAGGGCTGCACCATGATCGGCGATGATCGATGAGCCTGTTTGTGACATTCGAGGGTCCTGAGGGAAGCGGGAAAAGCACGCAGGCGCGTCTGTTGTACGAATCGTTGCACGCGCGGCGCTTCCCGGTCATTCTCACACGGGAACCGGGCGGCACGCGGATCGGCGACCTGATCCGGCGGATTGTGCTCGATCTTCAGCATACCGAAATGGCGCCGACGGCCGAGATGTTGCTCTTCTCGGCGGCGCGGGCGCAACTGGTCAGTGAGGTTATTCGTCCGTATCTGGAGCAGGGCGGCATTGTGCTGTGCGACCGGTACGCCGATTCGACCTTTGCCTATCAGGGGTACGGTCTGGGGCGCGATCTGGCGGAATTGCGCGTGATTACAGCGGCTGCTACGGGCGGCTTGCGCCCCGATATAACGTTCTATCTCGACATCAGCGCCGCAGAGGGACTGGAACGCAAGCGTCGCAAAGGTGCGCGTTCAACCGGTCAGCGTGGCGCCAATAATGATGAGTGGAATCGTCTCGATGCGCGGGAACTGGAGTATCATCAACGGGTCGAAGCCGGCTATCGCGAGCTGATCGCCGCAGATCCAGAACGCTGGCGCGTGCTCGATGCACGGCAGTCGATCGAGGCGCTGGCGGAACAGATCGGCGCAATTGTCGAGCCGTATCTGGCATCGATCACGCGGTTAGAAACCGTGCTGTAGATGGATAAGGTGCACCCATGAAACTGATCATTGCCGTCGTTCAGCGGCAGGACGCGGGGGATCTGATCGAGGCGCTCACTGCTGCCGGTCATCGGGTGACGCGCATCAGCAGCGAGGGCGGCTTCTTGCGCGAGGGAAATGTGACACTGCTGATCGCCGCTGAGGATTATCAGGTCGATCCTATTCTGAAAATTGTGCGCGAGCACTGTTATACGCGGACGCGCTACGTGTCGCCGCTGCCGCCAGTTGCCGAGTCGGGCGAATTCTACCCGCCAACGCCGGTTGAGGTGCAGGTGGGCGGCGCGACGGTGTTTGTTGTGCGTGCCGCCGATGTGCGTCGCCTCACGCCGTCATAGGTGTTGATGACCGTTCCCGCAGGTCGATAAACCTGCGGCAGGGTTCATAATCTGCAAGGAGTGGATCTTGGATTTTCGCGCGATCATTGCCAACCTGGCGCCGGTGGCATCGGTGCTGGCATGGATGTTGCTCGCCTATCTGATCCTGCTCTGGGCGGCGTCGGTGCTGTGGACGTACCGCGATATCCATAGTCGGAGCGAGGATGTGGCGGTGCAGGTGCTCGCGGTGACGCTGGCGCTCGTGCTTCCATTTGGTGGTGTGCTGCTCCACCTGATTCTTCGTCCCCGTCAGACGCTGGCGCAAAAGTATGAGCGTATGCTCGAGGAAGAGTATCTGCGCCGCAATCTGGAAGATCCCCACGTCTGCCCGACCTGTCAGCGAGCAGTCGATCCGGAGTTCATCCTGTGCCCGCATTGCCAGACGGCGCTGCGCCGGCGTTGCGCTGCATGTAACCGGGTTGTCGATCTGACCTGGAGCGTGTGCCCCTACTGCGGTGATGACGGCGCTGGCTCGCTGCCGCGCCCCTCCCATCGTCAGCGGGTCGAAACGGAGCGAATGAACCTGTATGATCGATGACTCGCCACGCCACAACTGGCGCCGGCACATCTACCCGCTGCGTCTTGCGTTGCTGACGCTTCTGCTACTGCTCATTGCCGCGTGCGGTCCCGAAGCGCCTCAGGCGACCGATCCGCGTCCGATTGCCACCCGTCAGGCGATTGTGGTGCGTCCATCTCCATCCGACGCAGAGCGACCGCGTCCATCAGGCGTCACTCCAATCCCTGCTCCGACCTCCATACCTGACGATCCGCCGGTGTCGGAACCGGCGCCGTTCGACGACCCGCGCGCGCAGGGTGCGCCCGATGCGCCGATCACGGTGGTGGAATTCAGCGATTTTCAGTGTCCGTTCTGCGCGTCGTTTGCACGTGAGGTTCGACCGCTGATCGAAGAGCGGTATGTTCGCACTGGCAAGGTTCGGCTTGTCTACCGCGATTTCCCGCTGATGAGCATCCATCCGGGGGCGCTGCTCGCGGCGCATGTCGCCAACTGCGCCGGTGAACAGGGCGCGTTCTGGCAGATGCATACCCGAATTTTCGAGGGGATGACGCAGCGCGAGTGGTCGTCGGGAGACGCGAATGATTTTCGCACCTTCCTGCGGTATGCTGAGGAACTGGAACTCGATGCGGGCGCGGTGCAGCAGTGCGTCGAGAGTAATCGCTACGGCGCGCAGATCCAGGAAGACATCCTTGCAGGGCAGCAGGCAGGCGTTCGCAGTACGCCATCGTTCCTTATCAATGGTCAGTTGCTTGTGGGCGCACAGCCCTTCGAGGTCTGGGAACAGATCTTCGAGCGTATCCTGAGCACGCAAAAACCATGAATCCTTCAATTACCGATGTTCCAGGCGTCCTGGCGGGTCACGCGCAGGACAATGAAGCGTTGACCGGTTGTACGGTCATTCTGACCCCCGAAGGTGCGGTTGGTGCAGTCGATGTTCGGGGCGGCGCTCCGGGGACGCGCGAGACTGATCTCCTGGCGCCGGTCGCCACCGTTGCGACGGTGCATGCCGTGGCGCTCTGCGGCGGCAGTGCGTTCGGTCTCGCAGCCGCGACAGGAGTGGTTCAGTGGCTTGCAGAACGGGGCATTGGCTTTCCAACCGGGGTGCGCAATGTGCCAATCGTGCCAGCGGCGGTGATTTTCGATCTTGCAATTGGCAGGGCTGATCGGTTTGCCGATGCTGCGATGGGGTATGCGGCATGCAACGCCGCTGGCGCAACCGTCGAGGAAGGGTGTGTCGGCGTGGGGATCGGCGCGACGGTGGGGAAAATCCGGGGGATGCAGTACGCTATGAAGTCCGGCATCGGTTCATGGAGCGAACGCCTGACGGATGGCATCACGGTTGGCGCCCTGGCTGTCTGCAATGCGTTCGGTGATGTGTATGACGAGCGCGGTAGTCGCCTGCTGGCAGGTGTGCGCGCCGATGATGGATCACTTGCCGATACCATGGCGTTGCTGCGCGCAATGGTGGGCGTGCCGCCGTCAGAGGGGCAGAACACGACCCTGGCAGTGGTGGCGACCGATGCGCGTCTGACGAAGGCGGAAGCGACGAAAATGGCGCAGATGGCGCAGGACGCGCTGGCGCGAACGATCCGCCCGGTGCATACCCCGTTCGATGGCGACACGGTCTTTGTACTGGCGACGGGACGACGTGCATCGCCGGGTTTGCTGCCGCTCGGCGCGGTTGCTGTTGATGTTCTGGCGCGCGCGATCGAGCGGAGTGTGACGCAGGCGTGGTCGCTGGGTGGCGTGGTGGGGTTGAAGGGTGGAGGTTGAACGTTGAAGGTTGAAGGTTGGAAGGTTGAAGGTTGAAGGTTGAAGGTTGGAACGTTGAACGCTTTGATAACAATCGGCTTCATTGGCGTTGGGCGGGCTGGCGGGGCGCTGGCGGCAGCGTTCCATAGCGCTGGATATCGTGTCGTTGCGCTCCACAGTCGCAGCATTGAGCGCGCAACTGAACTGGCGCACCAGATCGGCGCAGCAGTGGTTGAGACTCCAGTCGCTGTCGCTCACGCAGCCGATCTGGTGTTTCTCACCGTGTCCGATGCTGCGGTGACACCTGTGTGTCGCATGATTGCCGCAACCGGTGGATGGCGCGCCGGGCAGGGCGTCGTTCACTGTAGCGGCGCATTCGGGCGCGAAGCACTGGTTGATGCGGCTGCAAGCGGCGCATGGATCGGCGGGTTTCACCCGTTGCAAACGCTTGCCGGGGCAAAAACGGCAACGCGTCTGCGCGGCG
This sequence comes from Roseiflexus sp. RS-1, assembly GCF_000016665.1. NCBI lineage: Bacteria > Bacillati > Chloroflexota > Chloroflexia > Chloroflexales > Roseiflexaceae > Roseiflexus > Roseiflexus sp. RS-1. Next base: position 4,068,035 of record NC_009523.1, on the reverse strand, counting down.
CATATATCGCTATCGATGCCGATCCGCCGCTTGCCACGATCCTGCATGCGCTGGCGCACGCAATTGGCGCAATCCCGTTCGATCTCGATGCGCGTCATCGCGCGCTCTACCACGCTGCTGCCGTCATGGTCGCCAACTATACCGTTGCGCTCTACGCCTGTGGAACAGCCTTGCTCGAAAACATCGGATTGCCGGAAGAAGTGCGTGCGCACGCACTGCTGCCATTGCTGCGCGGCGCTGTCGAAAGTCTGGAAAACGCGCCGCCGGATGTGGCGCTGACCGGACCAATCGTGCGTGGTGATGATGGCACGATTGCGCGTCATATCGCCGCCCTTGCGACGCATATGCCGTCGTTGCTGCCCCTCTACCGCGAGTTGGGTCGTGTCACACTCTCGCTGGCTCGTGATATTCCCGCACAGCAGGCGCAGGCGCTGGCAGCGCTGCTCGATGACGGTTGAAAGTTGAAGGTTGCCCGTTGACGGTTGAAGGTTGCAGGTTGCCTGTTGCAGGTTGCCCGTTGACGGTTGAAGGTTGCAGGTTGCCTGTTGCAGGTTGCCCGTTGACGGTTGCAGGTTGAAGGTTGCCCGTTGACGGTTGAAGGTTGTGCGTTGTGCGTTGCAGGTTGGTTGCAGGTTGCAGGTTGTGCGTTGCCCGTTGCAGGTTGCAGGTTGCAGGTTGTGCGTTGCAGGTTGCAGGTTGAAGGTTGCGGGTTGAAGGTTGCACGTTGCACGTTGCATTTTCAGTCCGTTCCCGGTTCCCGGTTCTCAGTTCCCGGTTCCCGGTTCCCGGTTCCCGGTTCTCAGTTCCCGGTTCCCGGTTCTCGGTTCCCGGTTCTCAGTTCCCGGTTCCCGGTTCTCAGTTCCTGGTTCCTGGTTCTTAGTTCTCGGTTCCTGGTTCTCAGTTCTCGGTTCTCGGTTCTCGGTTCGACACATGTCCATAACACAGATCCAACGTCCTCTGCTGATCGCAATGAAAGGTCACCCCGGATCCGGCAAGAGCGCGGTGGCGCGCGCGCTCAGCCGCCGTCTTCGTATTCCCCTGATCGACAAGGACGACATCAAGGATGTGCTGGATGGTCACGTCGAAGATGCTGGCGGGCTGGCATACATCGCCATGTTCAATGTAGCGCGCCGCCAGTTGTTGCAACATCTGAGCGTCATCTGCGACAGTCCGCTCAGCGAAATTGGCGGCTACACAACCGCCTGTGTGGTTGCGCACGATACCGGCGCACGTCTGCTGGTCATCGAATGTATCTGTTCGTCCGAGGAGGAATGGCGGCGGCGGATCGAACAGCGGGCGGCATTACGCCTGCCGGCGCATCATGTGACGACGTGGGAACACCTTCAGGATCATCTGCGCCGACGGGCTGAGACCTCAAATTACCCGATTCAAGAGCCGTATTTGGTGGTCGATACGTATGCGCCGCTCGAAGACGTGCTCCATACGATCCTGGAGTGGATCGAATCGGTATGCCGGTAGGTTTAGCGCTGAGAGTCGAGAAAATCCTGCAAGATGATCGACGCTGCCACCTCATCAATGCGCGCCCTGCGCTGTTCAGGCTTGATTTTGAGATCGATCATCATGCGTTCAGCGGCAACTGTTGTGAGTCGTTCATCGACGAAGAAGATCGGAATGTCGATGAGCGGACGCAGTTCATCGACGAACTGTTGCACCAGCGTCGCCTGCGGACCAATGTCGCCGTTCATGGTCAGCGGCAGCCCGACGACCAGCGCCGTTACCTGGTAATCGCGGATGAGGGTGAGAATGCGTTTCAGGGCGGTGGAGCGTGGTACGGCGCGGATTGTTGTCAGCGGCGAAGCCAGCATGCGGGTCGGGTCGCTCAATGCTACGCCAATGCGCCGCTCGCCGACATCGAGCGCCATCACCCGTCCGGGTTCGCTGCTCATCGCCCCCTCACTCCTTGATCACGATAGTCTGGCAGGTTGCACATCGATGAGGAAGTCGAACCCTGGCAGCGTCTCGATTGCTGGCAGGCTATAGGTGCTGATCGCCCCCTGTTGTACAAACTGCTGGAGCCGCGTTTCGGCATCGCTGCGGGATGCGCCGACCAGGTCCCTTCTGATCTGATTGAGCATATCGTTCGTCAGCGTTCCATACTCGGTGCAGGCGATTGCGCCATTGATCGTCAGTTTCGAACCGTCCCAGCGCCATCCGGCGACATCGAACCCAACCCGCTCGTTTGGATTGCACGGTGTGCCGCGTTGCAGAAAATGCTGCGGGACAACCTGTTCAAGTTGCTTGCTGACCAGACGATCACGAGGGGTCGCCAGGGCGCTGAATCGGGTGCTCACCGTCACCCGGAAGACTGGATTGGCAGGATCGACCGGTTGACCGAGGGGTGGCTCAATCAATGGCGGGTTATACGATTCGGGACGCGCCAGTTCGATTGTGTCGGGGGTGATGGTTGTCGGATCGATAGCCAGCACATTTTGATCGATCTGGCGGGCGAGTTGTTCCATCCCGGCGTTATACAGGCCCGTCAGCGCGTCACCGAGGACACGTTGCACATCGGCTTCGGTGACGATGCGTTGCGCTTGCTCACTGCCGCCGCCGATCGCGTCGTGTCGGATCAGCAGATTTCCCCGGTCGCTGATGATCGGTTGCATCCCAGGGATAAGGATCTGCGTCAACGCATTGCTTCCGACGTTCGAGGCGCTGCCGGGCGAGCGGGCGACGACATTGACCACAACTTCGCCGTAGGTGGTGCTTCGTCCGCGATCGCTCACGGTAGTGACCGCCGCCGGCACGGTAACCTGTCCTTCAATAACGAAACGCACCTCAGCGCCGGCAGGGTTCAACCCCAGGAGTTCCGTGCCTTCAGGGAGCGGGAAGGGTTGTTCAATGACGTTGATAATGCGTACCTGACCGGTTGCCCGTCCGGCGGGCGCCACTGTTTCACTCGTCACCTGCCCCTGAACGGTGAAGGATGCCTCCGCCTGTACGACTGCCGCCTGGATCGACGACGGATTCGTACCGGGATCAGCGGTTGTGATCGGAATAACTTCTCCACGGAAAGGTTGCGTGCGGCTCTGGATCACCGGCGGTCCGACAATGATCGACACACGGTTCGCATGATACCAGCCGAACGCAATCAGCAGCGCAACAATCAGGACTGCGATGGCGATACCAATGATCATGGTGCGATCGCTCGTGCGGGTGGGGGCGCCCGCAGTGCGTGGCGCGGTTCGCACCGTCGCGCGTGACTGCGACTGTCGTCGTGGCGCGGGTGCGCTGCGTCGCGCCGTTTCATGGGCGGACGCGCGCTGTTCCTCGTCCGCGCTGAGGCGCACATCGGCGGCGCTGACCCTGCGGGGCGGGGGAGCGGCGGAAGGCGGCGGCGTTTCGGGTTGCGTCGACGGCGCTGCAACCGTAGCAACCGCATCGGAGAAGTCGTCGAGGGAAGCGGCAAACGCCGCATCTTTCTCCGACAGGTCGGCATACGGATCGCGTGACGGCACATCGTCCAGGGCGCGCAGGAAGGCGGCATCGCGCTCATCGATCACAGGTCTGGCGGGGGGAGTCGTCGGAGCAGGTGTTGCGGGTCGCGGCGATGGCGGATCGCCCACCGCCATCGTTTCCAGACCACTGGAGCGCGCTGCTTCGAGCACGTTCGCATCAGGGCTGATCACCAGCACACTGATGCCATCGCGCTGGAGGATCAACCGCAGCGCTGTGAAACTGCGCCGCCCTTGCAGCGCCGGCGCCCCTTCAGGAACCAGCAGTTGGACGCTGCTGGCGCGTGCTGCGCGCACACGTTCGATAATACCATCGAGTGTATCAGCAGGCACAACCGGCACGACTGCTGATGCCGGGTTGGATGCCAGAATGGCGCTGAGCACTGCTGTGATCCCTGTCGGTGGTGTTTTGGGCGGGAGAGGAATTGGTGACGTCTCATCCGACATGTGTGGATCTCCTCGGGGTCAAACCCCCGCCTGCGCCGCTATCACTGCGGCAACATGCTCCAACGCTTGAGGTATCTTCGCACTATCACGTCCGCCAGCCTGCGCCATATCGGGGCGACCGCCGCCGCTGCCGCCGACGATCGGCGCAAGCGCCTTCACGAGATTGCCAGCATGGATCCGTTTCCCCGCCAGATCGGGCGTTGCCATTGCCAGAATCTGGGCTTTGCCGTCGAATACCGTCGCCAGCACCACCACGCCCGACCCCAATTTGTCGCGCAGCCAGTCGCCCATTTCGCGCAATCGCGCGGCGTTGGGCGCTTCGACCTGTGCTGCCAGGAAGCGAATGTCGCCCACCGATTGCACGCTGGCGAGCAACCCTTCCAGGTTGGACCGCGCCATGCGGGCGGTCAACTCATCGAGGGCGCGCTGACGTTGCTTCAATTCGGCGATCAACGCCTCGACACGCTCGACCAGTTGAGTTTGAGGCGCTCCGACGCGAGCGGCAACCGCCTGGAGTGTTGCAATCTGGGCATCGACCCACGCTTCGGCTTCAGGACCGGTCAATGCCTCGATGCGTCGCACGCCAGCAGCGACGCTACTTTCCGAAATGATGCGGAACAGTCCAATCTCGCCGCTCCGCCCGACATGGGTTCCGCCGCACAGTTCACGCGAGCACATCGGAAAGCCTGCCAGTTCGCGTTCAGCCAGCGCAGCAGGTGAAGGCGCATCATGACCGTTGACGCATCCAATCGTGACCATGCGCACCACATCGCCATATTTTTCGCCGAACAGCGCGATAGCGCCGGCTTCGATAGCCGCCTGATAACTCAACTCCTGCCAGACAACCGGCGTATCGGCACGGATCCAGGCATTGACGCGTCGCTCGATCTCGTGCAGTTGTTCCGGGGTCAGCGGGCGCGTATGCGTAAAGTCGAAACGCAGGCGATCCGGCGCAACGAGTGAGCCAGCCTGCGCGGCATGTTCGCCGAGCACATCACGCAGGGCGCGATGGAGCAGGTGGGTTGCGGTATGGTTGCGCATAATAGCGGCACGACGCCCACTATCGACGTGCGCGTCGACCGGATCGTGCAGCATCACGCTGCCACTCTCGACCACGCCATAATGAACAATCACGCCGGGCACGGGTCGTTGCACATCTTCGACCCGGACACGACCGCGCGGACCGATCAGGACGCCGGTATCACCGACCTGACCACCGCTTTCGGCATAGAACGGCGTGCTGTCGAGCGCGATCTGCACCTGTTGACCGGCGCTGGCTTCGGCGACCTGATCGCCAGCGACGACAATCGCCTGCACCACGCCGCTGCCGGAAACCGCCGCATAGCCGGTGAAGCGGGTTGGCGGCAGATCGATCCCCGCCCATACTTCCGCCTCGGCTGCCCGTTTGAACTGTGCCGCACGACGGCCCCGGTCACGCTGTTCTTCCATGCGCCGCTCGTATCCTGCCTCATCGACGGTCAAACCGTGTTCGGCAGCGATTTTCTGCGTCAGATCGAGCGGAAAGCCATAGGTATCCTTGAGCGTAAATGCATCATCGCCAGGAATGACCGTACTGCCGCTGGCGCGCACCCGTTCAATAACACTGTTCAGAATGCTCATTCCGCCCGAAAGGGTGCGCAGGAACTGGCGTTCTTCCAGATCGACCGTTTCCAGGATAAAATCGGCGCGTTCGCGCAATTCGGGATAGACCGCACCCATCTGCTCGATCACCGCTGCGACGATCTCCGCCAGGAATGGCTTCTCGAAGCCGACCGTGCGACCCTGGTAGACTGCGCGGCGCAGAATGCGGCGCAGCACATACGACCGCCCTGTATTGCCTGGAAGCACCCCGTCGGCGATCAGGAACGCCACCGCGCGGCTATGGTCGGCGACGGCGCGGTAGGGCGCAACCCGCGCGCGATAGGTCGACTCGTCCGCGCCGAGCAGCGCCAGCTGGCGCTCAATCAGCGGAATGAACAGATCGGTCTCATAGGTGGAATGAACCCCCTGCATGACCATCGCCATGCGTTCGAGCCCCATACCGGTATCGACCGACGGGCGATGGAGCGGTTGCATGGTGCTGCGCTCAAACTGCATGAACACATTGTTCCAGATCTCGACATAGTTCGGATCGTCGGAATTGACCCCCTGCGCACTCATCGCCCGCAGATCATCGCCGATATAGATCGTAATCTCGGAACACGGACCGCACGGACCGGTATCCGCCATCACCCAGAAGTTGTCCTTGCGTCCGAAGCGAAGAACACGGTCCGGATCGGCGCCGGCTGCAACCCACAACTGCGCTGCTTCGTCATCAGGCGGCACCTCGTCGTCGCCCTCGAAGACGGTAAACCACAAACGTTCAACCGGGAGTTCGAACACCTTCGTCAACAACTCCCACGCCATGGGAATCGCCTCGGATTTGAAGTAATCGCCGAAGGAGAAGTTGCCGAGCATCTCGAAGAACGTATGGTGACGCGGCGACGGACCGACCTCTTCGAGATCGTTGTGCTTCCCCGAGACGCGCAGACACTTCTGAACCGTTGTGGCGCGGGTGTATGGGCGTTGCTCCAGTCCCAGGAACGTATCCTTGAACTGCACCATACCGGAGTTGGTAAACAGCAGGGTTGGATCATTTCCAGGGATGAGCGATGAACTGGGTACCCGGACGTGACCGCGTTCTTCAAAGAAACGCAAAAACTGCTCACGAATCGCGGCGCTGGAAAGTTTTTTCATAGCGATAATAGCCTTTGCCAGACATGTCGCCCCACAGAGGCGTCTGGAAGAAGTACTATGTGGTAATGTCGTATGCATTGTACGGCATATGAGCGCGCTGCGTCAACAATGCCGCCGGCGGATGGTGCACGAAATCTTGACAGGTGTGCTATAATAGCCATGCGAGTGAAGCATTGCGTTGGCAATCCTCTAGATCTCGCATCTGACGCGACTCCAGAAGTCAGACATTCCCCTGGAAAGCGCCAGGCGTCCACCATACTGTGGTGTAACTCTGTGTTTCATAATGCAGTCATAGCGTAGCTCTCCGTAAGCAATGCGGCTGCAAGCCTCCAGTATGGTCGAGCGCCGTTCATGTAGCTTATCTATGAAAACAACGCGCCAGTTGCTGATTGGCACATACATTATTCCCATATCAATAGAATCGGCGCAGTACGATCACCTCTGAAGTCTGAAACACATGGCGCTGCTGCGCCGTGTGTCAACAGAACATACCATGCCACAACGACGCACGTTTTGGTCTATCTGGAACGATTGAGTAAGCATCCGCTATGTTACGGCCGGCGTAGAGACGCGTCGGCAAGGAGTCTTCTGTGCCAAGAATGAGAACGAAAAATACCACCAACAATGGCGGCGAGCCGGTCGCCGAGTACACCGAACCCGTTCGCGACAAACCGATCATCAATGTTGCCGAACTCGAGAGCAAAACGCTCAATGATCTGCGAGAACTGGCGAAAGCGAGCGGTATTACCGGCGTCAGCAATCTGAAAAAGCAGGATCTGATCTTCAAACTGCTGCAAGCGCAGACGGAAGAGGCGGGCCATACCCTGTCCGACGGTGTTCTCGACATTGTCGCCGATGGGTATGGTTTCTTGCGCGGTGAACGGATGTTGCCCGGACCAAACGATGTCTATGTGTCGCAATCGCAGATTCGGCGGTTTGGGCTGCGCACTGGTGACCGGGTTTGGGGGCAGATCCGTCCGCCGAAGGAGAGTGAGCGGTACTACTCGCTCCTGCGCGTCGAGTTGATCAATGGGATGGATCCGGAAACAGCGCGCAAACGCCCGTCGTTTGATCAGTTGACGCCGATCTTTCCCAACGAACAGATCAAACTCGAAACGGAGCCGCACCTGCTGGCAACACGTCTGGTTGACCTGGTGGCGCCGATCGGTCGTGGTCAGCGCGGTCTGATCGTGTCGCCGCCCAAAGCAGGGAAGACGTTGCTGCTCAAGGCGATTGCCAATGGCATCACCACCAACTATCAGGACATTCACCTGATGGTGCTGCTCATCGGTGAACGCCCCGAAGAAGTCACCGATATGCGGCGCTCGGTCAAGGGCGATGTCATCTCGTCAACGTTCGATGAGCCGGTCGAAGACCATACGAAGGTCGCCGAGATGACGCTGGAACGCGCCAAGCGACTGGTTGAAGGCGGGCAGGACGTTGTGATCCTCATGGACTCGATCACCCGTCTGGCGCGTGCGTACAACCTGGATATGCCGCCGAGCGGGCGCACGCTCTCTGGCGGTATCGATCCGGTGGCGCTCTACCCGCCCAAGCGCTTCTTCGGCGCTGCGCGCAATATCGAGAATGGCGGGTCACTGACGATCATCGCTACCTGTCTGGTCGATACCGGCAGTCGAATGGACGATGTGATCTATGAGGAGTTCAAAGGCACCGGGAATATGGAACTGCACCTCGACCGCAAACTGGCGGAGAAGCGTGTGTTCCCGGCAATCGACATTACCCGCAGTGGTACGCGCCGTGAGGAACTGTTGCTGCCGCCCGACGTGCTGCGTCAGGTGTGGACGCTGCGTCGTATGGTCAGCATGCTCGGCGAAGGCGAGGGTACTGAACTGGTCCTGACCCGCATGATGAAGACGCGGAATAATGCCGAGTTCCTGGCGACGTTGAGCAAGGCGAATTAGAGAACTGAGAACTGAGAACTAAGAACTAAGAACTGAGAACCGGGGACTGGGAACCGGAGACTGTGCGCCGGAGACTGGGAACCGGGGACTGTGCGCCGGGGATTGGAAACCGGGGAACTTCGCACCGGGCGTCGAGATTGTCGGAAAACGCCGTTCATGTCTACGGAAGGATCCGTTCTTCGGATATTCTGTTCGTACCAGCATCATAGTGCATGCAAGGAGTGGTATCCATGCAATGCCCGACATGTGGCGCTGTTCTTTCACCAACCGCCAGATTCTGCTCCCAGTGTGGCACTCGCATTGCAGCGCCACCGCCGCCAGCCGCACCGCCACCGCCGCCTTCCGAGCCGACGCCATCATCGACGGGTGATCTGTACGCATACGGCAATCAGATGGGTCAGCGGTTGGACCTGCCTGACCCGACGGTGACCGCGCGTGGGCGTGGTGTGACCGGGATGGAATATCAGATTGTTGGGACGACCTTGCAGGCGGTCATTCTTGAACTTGACCCTGGCGAGACGGTCTACTCCGAGTCGGGCGCGATGTCCTGGATGTCGGGCAACATCCAGATGGCGACCAACACCCGCGGCGGCGGGCTTGGCGGGATGTTCAAGCGCGCCATCTCCGGCGAGAGCCTGTTCCTCAACGAGTTCACCTCGGCTGGCGGCAAGGGCATCGTCGCCTTCGCATCCGATTTCCCCGGCAAGATCGTGCCGGTTCCGCTTCTCGAAGGGCAGAGTATGATCGTCCAGAAGCAGGCGTTCCTCTGCGCCGAGAAAACGGTCGGGCTTGATATCCACTTCCGCAAGCGCCTGGGCGCGGGGTTCTTCGGCGGCGAGGGGTTCATCATGCAGAAGTTAACCGGTCCGGGGGTGGCGTTCGTCTGTCTGGACGGCGAGATCGTCGAGTATACGCTGGATGCGGGGCAGGTGCTGAAGGTGGACACCGGGCACGTGGCGATGTATGAGCCGACGGTGGAGTTCGACATCGAGATGGTGAAGGGGTTCAAGAACATTCTGCTGGGCGGCGAAGGGTTGTTCCTGACGACGCTGCGCGGACCGGGGCGCGTCTGGTTGCAGACGATGCCGACCGCCAATCTCGCCAAAGCTGTTGCCGGATATATATCGTTTGGCGGGAGTAGTCGAAGTGGGAGCAGCGGCGATGTGATTGGTGATGTGATCGGCGGTCTGCTCGACCGGTAGGGGATTCAGTGCAAGGGGTGGGAAACCCCGGTCTGGCGGCAAGGCGGGTGATGAACCCGCCTTTGTTGTGACGGAGCGTTATGTTGGTTAGACCCCTCGATGTGCACCGCACGCCGGGGAGTTGCGTGCTATAATGCGCGCAGTATGTATTCGTTGTTTGTGCATCTGGAGTTTGGATGACTATGAATCTCTGGCACGAGCTTGAGTCCGGTCCCAACACGCCGGAAGTGGTTCACGTTGTTGTGGAAATTCCGAAAGGCTCGCGCAACAAATACGAGTATCACAAGCAAACCGGGGCGTTCAAACTGGATCGGGTGCTCTATTCGGCGGTTCATTACCCTGGTGATTATGGGTTTATTCCGCAGACGTACTACGATGATGGCGATCCGCTTGATGTGCTGGTGATGACGAACCTGCCAACCTTCACCGGCTGTATTGTCGAAGCCCGTCCCATTGGCTTGTTCCGCATGACTGACCGTGGTGAGCCGGACGACAAGATTCTGGCAGTGTTGCACTATGATCCGTTCTTTGCCGATTTCAGCGACTACACACAGTTGCCGGCGCATTATCTCAAAGAAGTCGAACACTTCTTCACGGTCTATAAAGACCTTGAAGGCGCCCGTGTCGAACCGATCGGATGGGAAAATGCCGTTGTAGCCAAGGAACGGGTCTGTTACGCGGTGAACCTCTACTGGGACATGCGAGCCGGACGCCTCCCCAAGCGTGTGTAGCCTGGTATGCTGACGCATGACATCTGACAAGCACTCATCGATGCCTGATCAGCGCGTCGCCTACTCCGCAGGAGGCGTTATTTACCGTGTCAATGGCAATCGGTTTGAAGTGGCGCTGATCGCCACCCATGAAGGACGACGCTGGGGTTTACCCAAGGGTCACGTGCGTCGCGGCGAGACGGCGGAAGCCGCCGCAGTGCGCGAAATCGCCGAGGAAACCGGACTGACCGGTGTTGTCGAACGCCATCTTGCAACGATCGAGTACTGGTTTCGCGCCGGATCGACGCGCATTCACAAGTATGTCGATCTGTTCCTCGTGCGCTATACGGGGGGGGCGCTGATGCCGCAGACGGCTGAGGTCGATGATGTGCGCTGGTTTTCCCTTCAGGAAGCGGCGGAGAGAGCCAGTTTCGCCCGTGAACGCGATGTGCTCAATCAGGTGCGTCAGCTTCTGGAGGGAAAATGACGTGGGCGAAAGCTCTGCCCTCGCCCATTCTTCCTGAAAGGTTCTCCCCTGATCGCTACGTTGTGCTCGATGGGGTTGGCGTCGGCGTGAGCGGCGCTGCCCACCATCCCCGCCCGTGGAAGCCGCGCCCGCGTGGGGTGAAGAAGAGCGATCCTTTCTGCTCTAGCTTCGCATAGATGGTATCCGCCTGCGCCTGGGTCAGATCCCCATCAGCGACCGCCTGGCTCAAGCGGGTTTTGGCTGCAGCGAGCGCTGCGTCGATAACCGCCTGTTCAGTGGTTCCTTTCGCCTGGGCGATCTGTGCCAGCGTCTGCCCGCTCCGCAGTTGGGTCAGCAGTTCAGTCGTGGTCATCCCCAATTTCTGGGCAGCGGCTTCAAGCATTGCCTGGGGAAGATCGCGGAGCGCAGTTGCCGCCGGTCCCGGAATGCGTCCCCGTCCCCGCAGGACGCCGATGTCACCGTTCTGGAGGCGCGACTTGAGCGCATCACCCTGCGCCTGTGTCAGTTTCCCCTGTTGCACCGCGTCGTCAATCGTTCTGTTCCCGGCGGTCGTGATAGCGCCGTCGAGCGTGGCGCGCTGGATGTTCAGCGTAGCGGCCAGATTGTCGAGAAACGCATCCCAGAGCGATCCATCGGCGGTCCAGATTCCGGGATGCGCCGCTTTGGGTGATTGGGCGCTGGCGGTTGTTGCAGCAAAGATCGGACCGATAGCAATGCCGAGTGCAACTCCCATGACCATTGCCCCGATCAGCAGGAAACGTAGTTGTTTCATACCCTGTATTCCTCCATGTCAACTGTGCGTGTGCGGTGTCGTGTGTCCGCTGCGTCTATGGTAGGAAAAAATTGTTAGGAAGATATGTAGATCGTTTGAGGAAAGGATGAACGATCACGTGGAGACGCCTGGATCGGAGGCGCCTGGCGATGGGAGACAGGGATGCTACGTTCAGGGAATGCGGAAAGGTGTGACAGGGAGAAGTGGCGGGGAGGGAGGGATTCGAACCCTCGAGGGGATTGCTCCCCTAGCGGTTTAGCAAACCGCCGCACTAGGCCAACTATGCGACCTCCCCGTATTGTCCTGGATGGCGGAGGGGGTGGGATTCGAACCCACGGGCCTTGTTGAAGGGCCGGTCGTTTTCAAGACGACTGCATTACAACCACTCTGCCACCCCTCCCCTGTCACGAAGAGCGCCGAAGCGCCGCCTCATTGGGGTGGCAGGCGGGACAGGAATCGAACCTGCAACCTGCGGATTTGGAGGCCGCTGCTCTGCCAATTGAGCTACCCGCCTGCGTCGGCGATCATAATAGCATATCGATGCGATTTTCGCAAGATCGCGGCGGTTGAGCGGTTGATCTCCGGCGCTACGTGGCAAAACCGAGACTTCCCTGCAGCCCATTGCCACTGATCGCATCGATCGTCGTTTGGGTAATACTCTGGACGATCTGGATGATCCTGGCTTCCAGTTGCGCGAACGGGCGTCGATCCGATCGCGCGAGCGGCGCGAACTTGCGCGCTGCCTCGAAATACCAGCGAATGTGGGAAATGAGGTGGACCTGCTCCACCCGGTACCGCTGAAGCACGGGCCATCCCCATCGATATTCGCGTTCGATGACGGAGATCGACTGCAACCGTAGAACGACCTGGATCAACCGATGAAAGCGATGAGGGGTACGTTCATAGACCATTTGTTGGAACTCGGTTGCATCGGGGCGCGATGGATCATAACAGAGCGTCGGGAAAGCATGTTTGAGGCGTTCAGTGACTGTACGGCAGATATGTTCGCGCTGCATGTCAAGCAGTGTCGCGTACTGGTCTCCCCGAACCGCAAGCCACTCATCCAGAGGAACCATGACCTGCTCCTTTTCGGTTGCGTTATGGTGTCGAAAGGCTGGCGCTCGACAGAAATGTCAGCCAGTCACAGGGGTCATGCCGTCACGCACTAGCGTACCACAAATAAGCCAGAAAGAAAAGACCAGATATGGACTATTTTTGGTCCATTGTTTCACGGACAATCGCAACGCCGGAACTTGTGCCGATGCGTGCTGCACCGGCAGCAATCATAGCGTGGGCGTCCGCCAGTGTGCGAATGCCGCCGGCAGCCTTGATCCGGGCGCGATTGCCAACGACCGCGCGCATGAGCGCTACATCCTCGACGGTGGCACCGCCTGATGCAAACCCGGTTGAGGTCTTCACAAAATCGGCGCCAGCTTCAACCGCAAGGATGCACGCGCGTCGCTTCTCTTCGTCGGTCAGCAGAGCGGTTTCGATGATGACTTTGCAGATCGCTCCGCCGGTATGCGCTGCTTCGACGACGCTGCGGATGTCGTTGAGCACGTGGTCATTGTCGCCGTGTTTGAGATGACCGATGCTGATGACCATGTCGATCTCACGCGCGCCGTCGGCGATTGCCTGGCGGGTCTCGAAGACTTTCACCGCTGTGCTGGTTGCTCCCAGCGGAAATCCGGCAACCGAGCATACGACAGTGGCGCTTCCCAAGAGTAGCGCGGCTGCCTGTGCCACATGCACCGGGTTGACACAGACGGCAGCGAAGCCGTATTCGCGCGCCTCAGCGCATATCTGTGCGATCTGCTGCGGTGTTGCATCGGGTTTCAACAGCGTATGATCGATCATTCGTGCGATGTTCATCGATTGCTCGCTTTCAGTTTATGGAACGGTCAGTCGTGGCATGGTCAACAGCGCATGCGGCACATCCAGAAACTCGAGCGGCGCGTCGGGCGCCAGTGAAAATGCTTCACGCGCCAGACGATCTGCCAGCGCAATCCCGGTCGCCATATCGGGCGCGGCGTGCATATGGCAGGCGCGCACAACGTCGGGATGCTGCGCGCCGACGACGATGATCGGATGGCGCACCAGCGTCTGCGCCAGGATGTAGGCGCGTTGCGCTCCGGCAGGAAAGCCGGTCTGTCGCAGGTCTTCCAGAAGGTGATGAGGTGATGGTGCGCGTGCCAGCGCTTCGAAGAACCGTCGTTCGCCAGCGCCCTCGCCAGCGCCTTCCGGTATTGGCGCCGGTAACAGGATCGGCGCGCCGGGGAGAAGCGGGGTGCGTTCCGCCAGCGCCAGATAGGTTGCTGCACGACTCGCCTGATACAGATTGACCGCTTTGGGTCCCTCGACCCCTGCACACGCCACGTGCACCGGATGGTTCACCGGCGTTTCGTAGATCGTGCGCGCCTGCGCTACCAGATAATCGTGGACAGCGACTGGCGGACCGGCGGCGATTATGAGCGGCTCTCCCGTCTCGTCGAGGATGGTGTTGACCACGTAGCGCAATCCGATGCGTTCGCCGCCAGCCCGCACGAATGCCTGAAACGGGTTGCCTTCGATTGATCCCAGGCGAGTGCCGGCATGGTCGAGCATCACGGGTCCGTGGGTTGCGCTGATGGTCGCCTCGCCGCCGCAACCAATGACGACTGTTTTCGCGCCGCCGGAATAACCGGCGTACTGGTGCGGTTCGACAACGCCGGTTGCCAGAAGGAGGTCGCATTCGACACACTGCCGGTTGACGACCAGCGGTATGCCGTCGATGATGCCAAGATCGACGAGTCCGTCGGGATCGAGTGCATTGTGGTCAACAATACGGTAACGGGCAACGATGGCAGGTCCCAGTTTTGCCAGGCGTTCGGTGGCAGTCGAAGGGCGATGCAGACCAGTGGCGCAGATCAGGGTAATGTGCTCCGGAGCGATCCCGCACGCCTCAAGTTCATTCAGGAGACCGCCGACCAGGTGTTCATCGGGGCAGGCGCGGGTCGCGTCGGTAAAGGCAATGGTCACGCGCATGCCTGGTCGAGCGAGATCGGTGAGACGCCGGTCACCGACGTGGATCGTCGTGGTATGCGACGCAACGGGGGTATGACTGATAGCGCGAGTCACCCGCCAGGATGGCGGCAGCGGCACGGCATCGTTCATGACGTTCTCCATCAATCGGGCCAGTCAAGGACGACAAACACATCGTTCCCTTCGATGCGCGTCTCATAGGTTGGAATGCGAATGCCAACCGGCGGCACGATCGCTTTACCAGTGCGGACGTTGTAGGTCCATCCATGCCACGGGCATGTGACCGTCTCGCCGATAAGGACGCCGGACGAGAGAGGACCGCCCTCGTGCCGGCAGGAATCGCTGAAAGCGTAGATCACGCCTGCGACGTTTGCCAGTGCGATGGGCAGGCCATCGATCTCGACATAGATCATCCGACCAGGCGGAATGTCGTGGTATGCGGCGACACGCACGATGTCACGAGCCATGGTGCATATTGTAGCATAGCGGCTGGAATCGTGTATAATATACTGCCGGGCGTTGCAGGGAGACGGCAGCGCGACCTTCGCAACGGTCATAGTGCCGTGCCGCAGACGCGAAGCGTGTGAGGTAGTACGGTTGTCCAGATGAATGCAGGGGGAGGTCGCATAGTGGCCTAGTGCGCGGCACTGGAAATGCCGTAGGGGGTAACACCCCCTCGCGGGTTCAAATCCCGCCCTCCCCGCCAGGTTAGCAGCACGCCAGGGGTCGCAGCGCGATCCCTGGCGCGTTGTTGTTACGGTTGACCGATCGCAACCGAAGCGGTCATATTCCAGCGCAGGCGAGGGTTGTGTTGCGCCGGGGTGATGATGACGCGGTAGGTAATGTCGCCCTGGCGGTTCTCGCCGAGTTCACGGATCCGTGTGACGCGCCCCTGCATTTCGAGGCCGGGCAGTGCATCGAAAGTGATCGTGACCGGTGCATCAGGTTGCACTTTGACGATGCTGAGTTCGGTCAGGTCGGTTGTTTCGATCTGCCAGGCGCCGGGATCGCCGATGGTAATCAATGGTGTGCCAGGGGTGACATACTCGCCCGGTTTGATATTGACCGCAGCAATCAGACCACCGAATGGCGCGCGCAGGGTCAATTCATCGAGTTGTGTCTGTGCCGCCTGGAGCGCGGCAGTGGCGCGGCGTACATCGGCCTCTGCTTCGGCGATCTGCGCAGCAGTAGGACCGGCTTTCAACCGTGCCAGGTTGGCGCGGGCTTCCGCCAGCGTCGCTTCGGCGACGGCGATGGCGCCGGCGCGTTCTTCGCCACGGAGTCTCTCCAGGCGCGCCTGGGCATCGGCGACTTCAGCGCGCGCCGCAGCGAGTTCATCGTTGTTTGTGCTGCGGACAATGCGGTCATACGCCGCCTGCGCCTCGACGACGCGCTGCCCGGCGGCGCTGACGCCCGCCGCTTCCGCCTGACGCGCGGCGTCGTATGCGATGCGCGCCTGTTCCAGGCTGCTTTCGGCGCTCCGCAGCGCTGTTTCCGCCTGAACGAACGCATCGTAGAATTTGCGCTTCTCAGCTTCGTTCAATCCATAACCGAGCGTCGGGTGTTGACCGTCGGCCTGTACGCTATCCCACTCATTTTTTGCGACGACCCACGCTGATTGAGCGCGGGTGAGCGCTTCGACAGCCTGTTCCATCCGCAGACGGGCATCGGTCTTGGCGGCGGAGAGACGCGCTTTTTCGGCTTCGAGCGTGGCGCGTGCTTCTTCCAGGCGTGCGCCTGCCTGAACGACTTCGGGGCGGTTGCTGGCGCGCTCAAGTTCTGCAAGGCGCGCACGCGCCTGCTGGAGACGGGCTTCGGCGGCAAGGATGTCGCGGTCGGTGACATTGCCGCGCACCTGCTGCAATTGTGCTTCGGCACGCTGCACCTGCGCTTCGGCAGCGACAATCTCCTCTTCGGTCGGTCCTGCTTTCAGACGCGCCAGTGTCGCTTCGGCGCGCGCCTTATCGGCTGCCGCCTGTGCAACGATTGCCTCTTGTCGTCGGGTGTCGAGCACGAGCAGCACCTGTTGCGCCTGAACTGTGTCGCCTTCTGATACAAGCACGTCCGCCACCACGCCGCTGCTATTCATCGCCAGCGCAGCGCTGCGTGCCGGCACAACGCGGGCTTCGGCGACCACGCGCTCATCAGCGCGCACAGGCGGTATGGGGGTGGGCTGGATGGCGGTCGCCTGACCGCCACAGGCGGTCAGCGCCAGAAGCGCTGCCGCTGTCATCACCGTTCGTTTCATCGAGAACCAGAACATGCGCCTGCCTCACTCTCTCTGTAGACGCATAAAGACGGGACTACATGTCGTCGTGGGTTGCTGCCTGCGTTCGTGAATGACGTTCGCGCGCAACCCGTTCAATGGCGTTCCTGGTGGCTTCCGATTCCGCCAGTAACGTGTGGAACTCCTGCTGATCGAGCACTGCCGCATCGCAGCCGGTCGCAAAACTGGCGCGCACGCCAGCGGTGCGACGCCCCTGGTGCAGCAGACCGATTTCGCCGAAGTAGGAACCGGTGCTCAGGTGGTTGACAATGATTTCGCCGCCGTCGGGATGTTCGATGAACACCTCGACGTCCCCTCTGGTAATGATGTAGAAGTTGTCTGCCGGGCTGCCCTGCTCGATAATGACAGCGCCGGGAGCATACGTGCGGATGTCGGCGTGACGCATCACCCAGCCCAGTTGATCGAGCGTCAGGGCGGGGAGCGCCTGTGCAACGTATTCGTTGACGATCCGACCGTCGGCGATGATCACAGCGCGACTGACACGCCGCGCCATATCGCTGTCGTGGGTGACCATCAGGATCGTTTTGCCCTGATCGACCAGCTTCTCGAAGAGGGTGAACACCTGTTGCGCCGTTTTCGAGTCGAGGTTGCCAGTTGGCTCATCGGCAAGAATGATCGGCGGATCGTTGGCGAGGGCGCGGGCAATGGCGACTCGTTGCTGCTGCCCGCCGGATATGGCGGATGGCAGTTTATGCGCCTGGTCGGCCATGCCGACCTGATCGAGGAGCATCATCGCCCGTTCGCGTCGTTCGCGCGGCGTGAACATGTTGCAGAAGTCCATCGGCAGCATCACGTTCTCGACCAGTGAGAGCGCGGGCAACAACTGGAAGAACTGAAACACGATCCCGACGTTGCGCCCGCGCCAGACGGCCATCTCACTCTCGTTCAGGGTGTGTACAGCGGTATCGCCAATGAACACTTCGCCCGATGTGGGTCGGTCGATCCCGGAGATCATGTTCATAAGAGTGGATTTGCCGCTTCCCGACTTGCCGATGATCGCCACGAATTCACCGCGGTCTACATTGAGCGTGATGTTGTCGAGGGCGGTAAAGGGTCCTGCGGCTGTCTCGAATACTTTGGTGACGTTGCGCAGTTCGATCAACGTGTCGTTGCCATGCCGATAGGTGCTGTTGGACGGTGTGGCAGTGACGGTTGCTCTGCGTCGAAACCAGCCTTTGAACACAACCCGCTCCTTACTTTTCTGAACCGGTCATTGGATGGGAGTGCGCTGTGCGATCGTTTCCGTCTTGTTTGACGCCGTATCACGCCGGTTGTTGCACAATATCGCCTTGTGGGAACATGGTAACGCGAGAGATGCACTGCGGATAGAGACCGGAGATAGATATCGAGAAGGATTGTTTCGCGTTCGGTATCATCCAGAGGGAATATGCCATTATGCGTGAATATGCTAAGATGTGTGGTGGAAGCGGGGGTGTCGAAAGCGTGCGAAAGGAACTGTTCACACCTGGGGTAACACACGCGCCTGGGAGCGAGGGCGTCCTGCCCTGGTCGCGTCTACGAGAGCAAGATGCCCTTGCTCCCATGCGAAATGTGAACACTTACGTGCGAAACCGGTCGTGCGACCCGGATGCACGCTTCAACGCGAAGGCATAGTTTACAAACCCAGGACGGTTCTGCCGTCGGAGCGAGTCGTGCAGACGCTGCAACCAAAAAATCCATACATTCGCATTGCGCTGCGACGCGCTGCCAGGGGTACCGGCTCGTCGGACACGTTTTTAGACCGGAGAACCGCTGTGCAACACCTGCCAGACCTGTCACGGATACTGGGCGGCATGCGCTGGGCGCTGGTCGGAGCGATGGCGTTGCGCGCCTATGCTTCAGAACGCCTGACGCAGGACGTAGATATCGTGATCCACGCTGCTGATGAACAGGCTGCGCGGGTTGCGTTCATCTCGGCTGGCTACCGGATTGGCGGCTCGTTGCTGATTGGTGGATTTACCGCGCATCCGGAGGAAGGCGTCGGGTACAGCATCGATGTGCTGGCGTTCGACGAACCCTGGCTGAACGAGGCGCTGGCGCAACCGATGTATGATCTCGCCGGTTTCCCGGTGTTAGCGCGACACTTTCTGATCCTGATGAAACTGCAGGCAGGTCGGGCGCAGGATGTCGCCGATATAACCCGTCTGCTGCGCCGGGCGGATCAGACTGAACGCGCCGTTGCGCGCGCGACGGTGGCGACGTATGCCCCCGATCTGCTCGACGATTTCGATGCGCTGGTCGTGCTGACCGATCTGGAGTTCGGAACCGGATCATCGGCAGCAACGTGATCATTACGTCTGGGTTTCATATGTCGCCCCTGTCCTGTCTGGCAGAAGCGTGAGATCACAGGATGAATTGTGCTTCACGCCTGGCGAGCAGGCTCTTAGCAAACGCTAACCTGGCGCCAATACTGTTCTAACGCTCATCCTCTACAATCTTCCGCTGCCAACAAATGCTGCCGAATCATGCCGTAGGATGGCGATCATCGTTCCAGTTTCAAGCAGGAAAGGAGGCAAACGATGCGAATGTTTCGCATCATGGGGCTTGCTTTCACGCTTCTTCTGGCACTCAGCGGCGTGAATCCCGTGCTGGCGCAGGACCAGCAACCGCAACCGGCTCCGCAGGACCTTTTCCTCTTCACTCGTTACCCGGTTCAGGAAGCCACCATCGGCGATCCGGTGACGATCAGACTGACGCTGGGTAGCGATACGACGCCACAGATCGTGCGCCTTGCGGTGCGTGACCTTCCAGAGGGATGGAATGCCAGCTTCCGCGGCGACGGAAAGACCGTTCAGGCGGCGTATGTCGCTCCGAAAAGCGATGCATCGCTCGATCTGCGCATCGAGCCGCCAGAGAACGCATCGGCTGGCGACTATCGTTTGACGGTGGTTGCCCGCGGCAGCGCGCGCGAGGTAACCCTTCCAATTGAGTTGATCCTCAAAGCGAAGGAGAAATCGTCCGCCGGTTTATCGTTCAAAGTCGATCTGCCGATGCTGCGTGGAACGCCCGATACCACCTTTCGCTACAATGTGACCCTGAAGAATGAAAGCGATCGGGAGACGCCAGTCAGCCTGCTGGCTGAAGCGCCGCGCGGCTTTCTGGTCGATTTCAGGCTCTCCGGTCAGAGTATCACAAGCGTTCCCTTTGGACCGAACGAATCAAAGAGCCTGAGCATCGAAGTGAAGCCATTCCCGGATATGCCAGCAGGTACATACGAGATCACCGTGCTGGCGCAGGGTGGCGAGAGTCAGGCTACAACGCGACTCGTCGCCGAACTGACCGGTCAACCGAAGGTGGTGTTGACCACCCCTGACGGTCGTCTCTCCGGCGAAGCGCGCATCGGCGAGAAGACCGCGTTCACTCTCATTGTGCAGAATACCGGCAGCGCGCCAGCCCGGAACATTCAACTGAGCGCTGTGCCGCCAGCTGGCTGGACGGTTGAGTTCGAGCCGAAGCAGATTCCCGAACTGAACAGCAACCAGCGTGTCGAGGTGACGGCGAATGTCCAGCCATCGAACCAGGCGATTGCTGGCGACTATGTGGTCACCTTTGTGGCGCGCCCAGACGAAGGAGCATCAGAGTCAACCGAGTTCCGGGTGACCGTGCTGACATCGACCCTCTGGGGGCTTGTCGGCGTTGCCCTGATCGCGGTCGCTGTCTTTGGAGTGGGGATGGCAGTGATGCGCTTTGGGCGACGCTGATCAGCGCGTTTGTGCGGCGGATGTTCGGATGATGCATTCCGACATCCGCTCCCGTTTGTGCACGACGCAATGGCACACGATGTTCTTGCAGAGATTGCCTGTCTGATGGATTGGCGTCAGGAGGCGGCAATGGACGAAATTGTTGTGGAGTGTCATGAACTGACCAGACGCTACGGCGACTTTGTCGCTGTTGATAGCCTGAATCTGACCGTGCGCAGAGGCGAGATTTTTGGGTTGTTGGGTCCGAACGGCGCCGGTAAAACGACGACCATCCTGATGTTGCTTGGTTTGACCGAGCCGACGGCGGGAAGTGTGCGGGTGCTGGGGCTGGACCCGACGCGCCAGCCGTTGAGCATCAAGGCGCGGGTTGGCTACCTGCCCGATCAGGTTGGTTTCTATGACGGGCTGACTGCACGCGAGAATCTGATCTACATTGCGAAGTTGAACGGTATTCGCGGCAGGGAGATGCAGGAACGCATCCGTGAGTCGCTGGAACAGGTCGGTTTGAGCGATGTCGCCGACCGGCAGGTGAGAACATTCTCACGCGGCATGCGGCAACGCCTGGGTGTCGCCGAAGTGCTGCTCAAGCGCCCGCAGTTGATTGTGATGGACGAGCCAACGCTGGCGCTGGACCCGGAGGCAGTGCGTGAGTTTCTTGAACTGATCCGGCGTCTCAAATCTGATGGGATCACGATTATGCTCTCATCGCACCTGCTCCACCAGGTGCAGGCGGTCTGCGACCGGGTAGGGCTATTCCACAAGGGGCGGATGGTGCTGGAAGGAACCGTCCACGATCTGGCGCAGCGTGTGCTTGGCGGTGCGTACCGTATTCATCTGGAGGCTGAAGGCGGACCCGCCGTCGAGGAAGCGCTGCGTCGTCTGCCTGACGTGATCCAGGTGGTACGTGATGGCGTCCAGACCTACCACATCGAGACGCGGAGCGATCTGCGCGCCGACGTAGCACGCAGTGTGATCGAGGCAGGGGGAAAGGTACTGGCGCTGAGCGCCGATATTCCGCGTCTCGATGAAATATATGCGCGCTATTTCCAGAAGAAAGAGGTGGCATATGCCGTCGCAGCCTGAACGTGTTCCGGTTGGGCGACAGCGTGAAGGCTCTCCATGGACCGGTCTGTGGGCAGTGGTCGCAAAAGAGATGGCAGACCACCTGACCAGTGTGCGGATGTTGATCCTGGAAGTGCTGATCGTGCTGACCGCTTTCGGGACAGTGTATGCCGCAACGCAGAGTCTTCGCGCTGGCGCAGGCGGATCGTTTCTGTTTCTCAATCTGTTCACCACGGCGCGCGAGCCGTTGCCAGCGTTCGTTGGCTTTCTGGGGTTGCTCGTGCCGCTGATCGGCATTGCCCTGGCGTTCGATGCGGTCAACGGTGAGTTCA
Source organism: Roseiflexus sp. RS-1 (assembly GCF_000016665.1). Classification (NCBI taxonomy): domain Bacteria; kingdom Bacillati; phylum Chloroflexota; class Chloroflexia; order Chloroflexales; family Roseiflexaceae; genus Roseiflexus; species Roseiflexus sp. RS-1. The sequence goes on along the minus strand of NC_009523.1, from coordinate 4,045,877 downwards.
ACCAGCGCACGATCTCAAAAATTCTGGCGCAGCCGATCTATCGAGATGCGCTGCTGTTCGGCAAATTCCTGGCTGGACTGGGGGCGCTGGCGCTGACGCTTTCAGCGATCTGGCTGCTGATTATTGGCTTAGGGCTGTTGCAGCTGGGAGCGCCGCCAGACGGCGAGGAAGTGGTGCGCATACTGTGGTTCCTGCTGGTGACCATCTTTTATGGCGGGATCTGGCTGGCGCTGGCGATGCTCTTTTCAATCGTCTTTCGTCAGCCAGCCACGGCAGCGCTGGCTTCAATCGCTGTCTGGCTGTTCTTCACCGCTTTTTGGGGGATCATTGCCGGTCTGCTGGCGCAACTGTTGCGCCCTGCACCACCTGGCGATGCGCTGGCATTGATCGAGCAGGTGCAGCTGGAACTTGCGCTGGCGCGCATATCGCCCAACACGCTCTATGCTGAAGTTGCGCTGGCGACGCTCAACCCGGCAGTGCGTGCGCTGGGGTTGATCCTGCCAATTCAGTTGCACGGGTCTGTGCCAGGGTCGCCACTGCCAGCTGCGCAGAGTGTGCTGCTGACCTGGCCGCATGCCACGGGTCTGATCGCAGCGACGATCCTGATCTTCGCGTTGGGGTATGTGCTCTTTCAGCGGCAGGAGATCCGCGCCTGACCGTCGCAAGGCGGCGCCGCTTCACACCTTTCCCGGCATCTTACCCCGAGTCGTGGGCGAAGGCGCCGCCTTCGTCCATCCTGCCACGCTGCCAGCGCAGGCGTTCGTTCGCCCCTTCCGCCTGTGCCTGCGAGGAACTTCCCGACGCGGAATTGCGTCTCCTTTCATATGACGTTACAATGCTCAGCATAGCCATAGCAAAGGAGTAACCATGAAACACGGCTCTATGGGGCGCGCGGTAGCGCTGGCAGTTATCGCACTGGCGCTTGCCGCCTGTGGTGTCGCACCGATGGGGTCGCCACCGGCGGCTGCACTCCCGGTGGAAGGTGCAACCGCTGTCAGGCCGCCTGCCGTTTCACCGCCTGCGGCGACGTCGGCGCCGGCGCCAACTCCTTCGCCTGCGCCGCGCTCATCGGCGGGCGGCGTCGAGGTGATCACCGGCGAATTCGAGTATACCAACGACATCATCACCGTCTACTACGTGGAACATGCGGTCGGGCTGGTCGATCTCTACGGGTTCGTCACCCGCGATGAGGAGTGGGAACTGCCGGTTGACAGTCAGGTGTTGGGACCTCTGACGATCGATACGGATCAACAGCGCGGTACATTCCGTCTGTTGCTTCCCGCGCGCCCTGCCGGGACGATGGTCGATGTCGATAATGACGGTCAGCGTAATGCTGGCGTGCAGGTGTTTGTGGTGGCGTACTGGCCCAACCTGTACGGCGGTCCGTTTTCCGAAGGGGATGATCGCAGTTTTGGCTGGCCCGCCTATCTTGCTTCGACGATCAATGATCCGGAGAATAACGATGAAGTGACCGGCGGCAAACTGGTGGTGTGGTCGCCGGACGATGCGCAGCAGTTTCCGACAGATTTCGGTCCTGATGGGTTGCTGTTCACCGATGACGATCCGGTTGGTTCGCTTCCCGCCGGGTATTCGGTGATCGATCTTGATCGGCGACCGTTTGCCATCGAGCGCGACCGCGAGGTGCGGATCACGCTGTATGAGCCGCCGGATGCAGCGATCAAGGATTTCTCCGATCTGTCGTATACGAAGGCGTTCGATGCGATGTTCAACAGGGTGCGTGTGGAGTACGCCTTCAACGGCATTCCTGGCAAAGCGCCGGATTGGGATGCGCTCTACGCCGAACTGGCGCCGCGCGTGGCTGAGGCGGAGCGTCGGGCGGATCGCAGGGCGTTTTTTGACGTGCTGTTCGATTTTGCGTATGCCTTCCGCGATGGGCATGTCGGCGTCAGTTCGCCGCTGTCCGGCGCGCTGTTCCGTGAACGGGCGTCCGGCGGGTACGGTTTTGCCATTCGTGAACTGGATGATGGTCGGGCGCTGGTGATGTTTGTGACGCGCAACGGTCCTGCCGATCGCGCCGGGATGCAGGTGGGGGCGGAACTGCTGGCGTTCAATGGCACGCCGGTCAAAGAAGCGATTGCCGCAGTTGAGCCGCTGGGCGGTCCGTTTTCGACCGATTTTGCGCTGCGCTATCAGCAGGCGCGCTACCTGTTGCGTGCGCCGGTTGGAACATCAGCGCAGGTGACCTTTGCCAATCCGCGCAGTGCGCCCCAGACGGTCACACTGCGCGCCGTCGAAGAGCGCGATAGTTTTCTTGCAACGTCGATCTATGAGGAGCGCAATCCGGCGGCGTTGCCGGTTGAGTTCGAGCAGCGACCGTCCGGTGTCGGGTATATTCGCATCAACGCCAATTACGACGATCTGAACCTGCTGATCAGGCTGTTTGAACGCGCGCTGAAGACGTTCGACGACCTGGATGTTCCCGGCATTATCATTGATATGCGCCAGAACAACGGCGGTGCGCCGCTCGGGCTTGCCGGTTTTCTGACCGATCAGGAGATCATTATCGGTCAGGATGAATACTATAGTGAACGCACCGGTCGTTTTGAGCCGGAAGGTCCGGTTGATAAAATTCTACCCAACCAGAATCAGTACCGTTTCGATAAAATTGCGCTGCTGGTGGGTCAGGCATGCTTCAGCGCGTGCGAGTATGAGTCGTATGGGTTCAGCAGGGTTCCAGGCGTGATCGTGGTTGGTGAAACGCCAACTGCGGGGGTGTACGCCGAAGTGTCGCGCGGGCAGTATGTATTGCCGGACGGTATCTTCCTGCAAGTCCCGACTGGTCGCACGCTGTTGCCCGATGGAACGCCGCTGCTGGAGGGCGTGGGGGTTGTGCCGACTATTCGCGTGCCGGTCACTGCGGAGACGGTGCTTTCTGATCGCGATGTGGTGCTGGAGCGGGCGGAGCGCGAGATCGTCGGGCGCTGACTTCTACCGTAGATACTCGCTCACCTGTCGCACCCGGTCGGCGACTCCGTACCAGATCAGGAACCAGAGGATTGTGAATGTCAGGAGGGCGCCAGCGCGCTCACGATGCTGGAGTTTTGCCAGCGCCGCGCCAGCGCCCACACAGAGTGCCGGATAGATGAAGATCGTCCAGCGCACCGGCTGGTCGCTGATCAGCAGCGTTCCCAGGCTTGCGCATGTTCCCAGCCAGCATGCCGCCAGCGTCGCGCCCAGACCGCCGCGCCGCGAGCGGTTGATCAGCACTGCACCCGTGACCCCGATCGCCAGCGCAAGCGGCGCCACAGGTGCGCCGGGGGTGAAGATCAGACCGGAAATCCACCAGTTCAGTTTGCTCAGCAGTGGATCGCCGGGCGGGCAAACGATGCCCTGTACGGCAAGCGCTGCCTGTGCGATCCGACGCTCTTCCGCCACATGTCCGAATGCTGAGTAGAAAAGCGCCAGCGCTGCAATACCGGCAACCGCAAAAGCGCCAATCGGTTGCCAGGGAAGCGCTGTACGCCAGTACGTGGTGACCGGTGTTTGATCCGATGGTCTCTGCCAGACCGTGCGGAGCAGGAGCCAGACTGCCAGCATTGCGCCGGTCGAAAGCGCAACACCGCCGTGGCTGAGCAGGATGATGAGGGTCAGCATTGTCCCGACGAGCGCAGCTCGCCACGACACCGTATCCCTTGCCTGTGTCAACCAGATCATGAGGGGCGCCACCCATGCCTGTGCGATCAGGTTTGCCATTTCGCCAACCGAATAGGAGCGCAGGATCGGCGGCGCAACGGCGTAGAGCAGCGCGCCGTACAGCGCCGCGCGCCTGCCTGCGTCCGCGCGTCGGAGCAGCAGCCAGATGATCGCAGTCGTCGAACTCTCCAGCAATGCTGTGCCGCTCTGCACCAGCAGGGTCAGCGCCGCGCGATCGGCGCCGGTCAGCAGCACGAAGGGAAGGAGCGCCAGATACCCGCCAGGAGGGTAAGGTTGCGGTCCGGCGCCAGCGCGACAGGGGAGACCTTCGGTAAACAGCAGGATGCCGCGCGCCACATCCGCCAGATTGTTGACGTGCAGCCCCAGATCGCTGGTGAGTGCGTAGGGGTGCACCATTCCTGCCATGCGAACAAACCACGCACCTGCGGTCACGCCGGCTGCGGCGGCTGTATCATCTGCCGGTTGTGTCGTTGTGAGCGCAGCGTCAATGACCGGTATCAAGACGTAGGCTATCCAGATCAGGATGGCGATGGTCGGCGCGACGATCGTCAGGTCCATTCGACGGGCAGCGATCATCCAGGCGAACAAGAGCGCTGTTGCCAGCACAGTGAGCGCCGTGATCGTCGTCGGGGCATGCGCCCGATGCAGGATCGCAGCAGTACCGGTCAGCGCTCCGGCGAGCCAGGCAAGCGTCATCCACGACGGGCGATAGGGCGTCGTTCCAATCGGCGATGCCACAATGCGGAAGACAGGCATCCCCAGGATGCGCGGATCGGTGGCGACGTTCAGGCGCGGCGTCTCGAAGGTCAGGCGAAGATCACCGGATGGGTCGGTGCGCACAAGGAGCATGTATGTCCGGGGCTGCGCGTCGATCTGAAGCGATACCGGCAGGTCGTCAGCAGATCGCCAGACGCCGATGACCGGACTGCCATCGGGTCGTCCGCTGGCGGCAGTGACGCGCAGCAACCAGAGGTCGCCGCCAATGCCGGGGAGCGTCACCGTTGAGGTATCGCGCGTCCAGCGGTATGGTGGGGCATCCGCTGCGTACCACGGACGGTCTGGCAGATGCGCCGGTTCGGGGTCGTTGAAATTGTCGAGAAACGGGGTATCGAAACCGCGCTGACGCGATACCCGGTCGCCGCCAATATCGAGGCGCACGGTCGGTGCAGCCTGATATGCCAGTGACCAGAGCGCCAGCGCGACTCCCAGCGCACTCCACCACAACGGCGCACGCGCTGCCACAGCGATCCGCCTGACTTCGGCGGTGAGCCAGTGCAGCAACGTGGCAGCGGAACGGAATGAAAGCGACGTCACGACAATAAACGCCGGAAACCAGCGCGGATGTCAAACGGTCGCATGTCGCGCTTCGCGCACCGTGATCGACTCTTCATTGCGCTCACAGGACATGCCACGTCAGGTATTGACATCAATAACGATACGCCCGCGCACCTGACCGGCGACGATCTCATCACACAGTTCCTTCACCCGGCTGAGCGGTTCGACGCGACTGATCCGGTCGAGCAGATCGACCGGAAGTTCGCGCGCCAGGCGTTCCCACGCGGTGCGGCGACGAGCCGCCGGACACGTAACCGAGTCGATGCCGATCAGACGCACACCGCGCAGGATAAACGGAAACACGGTGGTGGTCAAACTGGCGCCGCCAGCATTGCCGCATGCCGCCACTGCGCCGCCGGTTGCGGTGGCGCTGAGCACGCGCGCCAGCACGTCGCCGCCGACCGTATCGACGGCGCCAGCCCAGCGCTCCGATTCGAGCGGACGTCCTGGCGTTGCCAGTTCGCTGCGCGGGATGATCGTCGCAGCGCCGAGTTCACGCAGATAGTCGTGGGTCTCGGTGCGACCGGTGGAAGCGGCGACGCGATAGCCGCGCTGCGCCAGGAGTGCTGTGGCGATGCTCCCGACGCCGCCGGATGCGCCGGTGACCAGCACCTCGCGCTCTCTCGGTTGAATGCCCGCCTCTTCGAGCGCCATCACCGCCAGCATAGCGGTAAACCCGGCAGTGCCGATTGCCATCGAGTGCAGCAGGGTCATACCATGCGGCAGAGGAACCAGCCATTCCGATTTGACGCGCGCGTGCTGCGCGTACCCGCCCCAGTGACGTTCGCCGATGCCCCATCCGGTGAGGACAACCGGATCGCCAGGATGGTACTCCGGGCTGGAGGACTCAATCACCGTACCTGCCAGGTCGATGCCGGGGACCATCGGAAAGAAGCGTGAAATCTTCCCCTTGCCGGTTACGTTTAAACCATCCTTGTAGTTGAGGCTGGAATAAACGACCTGGACCAGCACATCTCCCTGCGGCAGATCATCGTTCGTCAGTTGGCGAAACTCAGCATGGATCGCGCCATTTTCCTGGGTCAGCACAAGGGCTTTGAACGTATCCTGACTCATATCCGCCCTCCCTCTTGTTGCGTCACCGCTTCTCCGGCAGCAGCGTGTAATCGGGGAAGTTGCCGTACAACCGCTCGCCAGGAGGACCGACAGTGACTGCCTGCACCAGATACTTACCGCCGACGAAGCATCCCTTCCAGCTTTGCCCGATGCCGCCGAACACTTCGTCCCGATCGCCGCGTGAGCGGATGGTGTTGATGCCGACCTTGAAGGCGCGCACTTCGGCAGCGATCTGCTGTGCCAGACGCTGATTGTCGCAGGCGACCGACGCCACCAGGCAGCCGTTGGAGACGTTCATCTCGTTGATCAACTCTTCCACGCTATCAACCACCACAATCGTGTCGACCGGACCGAACGGCTCATTGTGGTACAGACGCGCGCTGCGCGGAACATTCAGCAGCGAAACAGGCGCCATATAGGCGGAAATATCCTGGTTCGGCAGGAAATCGTCTGCACAGAGGGTTCCCTGATACAGACTGATCGCACCGCCGCCGATCGCTTCGCTGATCAGCACCTGAAGTTCATCAACCTTGCGGCTGTTGATCAGCGGTCCAAAGTCGAGCGTGGGCAGCGGCGCCTCTGGATGATCGACCAGGGTTGGATTGCCGATGCGCAACGATTTGAGCACCGGCAGGTACATATCGAGGAACTGCGGGAAGAGTTGACGCTGAACCACAAAACGAACATAAGCAGTGCAACGCTGTTTACCGTAATCGAAGCCGCGGCGCAACTGTTTCGCCAGCAGATCCCACTGCGTGAACTGCCAGATGCCGTAGGCGTTGATGCCTTCCATCTCGAGCATGTAGCGCTTCTCGCGGTCGTACAGGCTGGCGGCGATGTCGCGTCCGTTGGTTTTGCCGCCGACGAATGCCAGGCAGGCGATCTCCGGTCCGCGCACCAGCGCTTCGGAAAGCTTCCCGCCGGAGCCGCTCACCAGCGAGACCGGCAGTCCGCAGCGTCGCGCCAGCGCCAGTGATACGGTCAGTGCAAACAATCCGCCATCGCTGGGCGTTTTGGCGATCACCGGATTGCCTGCCAGCGTCTGCACCAGCATGGCGTGCACCAGCACCGACAGCGGGTAGTTCCAGGAAGCGATGTTTGAGATCAATCCAAGCGGCGTGCGTCCTTCCAGCATGGATGGAATCTGCTCGACATACCACTCGACGCCGCTGATACAGCGATCAACATCGGTCATTGCCTGAGCATAGGGTTTCCCGATCTCCCACATCAGCAGTCGTCCGATGAGTTCACGATGTTGACGCAGCAGGTGGACGCATGCATCGACGCGCTGCTGGCGTTCAGCAAGGTCAGTTGTCGACCAGGCGCCGAATTCGGCGGCAGATGTGGCAACGGCATGACGGGCGGTGTCGAGGTCGATCATCGGATAGTAGCCGAGAGCCGTGCCATCAACGGGTGAGAGGAACAGTTTGGGATGACCAGGACAGCACCACTCGCCGCCGATCAGGTTGAGCGGATGTCCTTCGTGGCTGAATGCTTCAGGAACGAGGGTCTGTGCCTGTTCCAGCAGGTGTGCCCATTCCACGCCGGGGGCGATGATCTTGTTGCTCATAGGTGTCGTGTTCCGTCATGATAGTGAAGGGCGCAGTTTCCTGCGCCCTTGAAGTCGCTGCGCAGATGTGTCCGATCTACTCCAGTTTGCTCTCCTTGATACGCTGTACCAGATCTGGAACGTACCGCGTCGAGATTCGGCCTTCGCGGAACGGTGGATCTTCGAGCATCGCCAGCGTGAATGGAATGGTGGTATGAATGCCGGTAATCACAAATTCACGCAGCGCGCGTTCAAGGCGAACGAGCGCTTCGTTCCGATCGGCGCCCCACACGATCAGTTTCGCCAGGAGCGAGTCGTAATAGCCGGGTGGAGCATACCCGGCGTACAGGTGCGAATCGACACGCACCCCCGGTCCGCCGGGCGGCAGGTAGTACTCGATCTCTCCACCCGACGGCATAAAGTCGCGGTCAGGGTCTTCAGCGTTGATGCGCGCTTCGATAGCGTGCCCGCGCATCACCACGTCCGACTGCTTGATCGTCAACGGTTCGCCAGCCGCAATGCGCAACTGCCATTTGACCAGGTCGATGCCGGTGACCATTTCGGTGACCGGATGCTCGACCTGGATGCGTGTATTCATCTCGATGAAGTAGAAGTTGCCGTCCGGATCGAGCAGGAACTCCATGGTTCCTGCATTGACATAATTGATGGCACGGACGCCTTTGAGCGCTGCTTCGCCCATGCGCTCCCGCAATTCGGGCGTCACGGCGGGCGAAGGCGCCTCTTCGACAATCTTCTGGTGGCGGCGCTGCGACGAGCAATCGCGTTCGCCGAGGTGAATCGCGTGACCGTACCGGTCTGCCAGCACCTGAATTTCGACGTGGCGCACCTGCGGCAGGTATTTTTCCATCAGCAGGGCGCCATTGCCGAACGCCGCCTCCGCCTCGGCTTTTGATGTCGGGTAGGCTTTGATCAACTCCTGTTCATTCTGCGCAACGCGCATCCCGCGCCCGCCGCCGCCGCCCGATGGTTTGAGCAGCACCGGGTAGCCGATCTGATGCGCAACCTCGACCGCTTCTTCGAGGGTGCGCAGTTCGCCGCGTGATCCCGGCACGGTTGGGACCCCTGCATCGCGCATGGTTTTCCTGCCCAGCGCCTTGTCTCCCATCATCCGGATGGCGTGGGCGTCAGGTCCGATAAACGTGAGTTTGTACTCCGCGCAGATTTCAGCGAAGTACGGATTTTCGGAAAGAAAGCCGTAGCCGGGATGGATCGCTTCGCACCCGGTCATCAACGCTGCGCTGATGAGCGCCGATGGATTGAGGTAGGAACGCGCCGATGCAGCGGGACCGATACAGACGGCTTCGTCAGCCAGGCGCACAGCAAGCGAATATTTGTCGGCTTCGCTGTACGCTACAACGGCTCGCACGCCAAGTTCGTGACAGGCGCGAACGATACGAACCGCAATTTCGCCACGGTTGGCGATGAGCACTTTGTTGAACATGGCACCCGGGCTTTCTGTCAGAACAGGCGCTTTGACCCTTTCATATACACATACCCGTGTACGAACAGAGAGTGAGGGGTCAAGGGTGCGGGGTCAAGAGTGCGAGGTTAAGGGTGCGGGGGTCGGAGGCGAAGGGTCAGAGTCCTTGCCTTGACCCTTACCCCTCGCCTGATTGCCTTACCACCTGCAACGTTCAACGTTCTCACCTTCAACCTTCAACCGCTTCCCGCTCGCCTCACGCCTCACGCCTCTCGCCTCACTGATTATACCCCATGTTCCAGGTTTTGAAGCATTTCAGACCACGCCTCGTACAGTTCGTCTTTGTCTTTGAGACCTGCGCGCGGAAGCGCATGGTTGACAACGTAGGTCGCACCCTGATGGCGATTCTCCCACATTGCCTGATGCGCCTGGGGCAGTTCGTGCCACTGAACAAGGGTTGGTTCCGTGATGCTGAGCAGTCCTGCGCTAATCTCGTCATTCAGGCGCACGATCTCGTATGCATTCGAGAGGTGCGTGCCCCAGATATTCGCCGTTGGCATGTAGATCCGCCGCTGGCGCATCCAGACCTGCGGGGCGAAGAACGAGTAGCGACGCCCATCCATATTCTCGAAGTAGACGACGCGACCGGTAAACGGCTTGATCAGCATAACGCTGACCGCCAGTGAGTCGTGACCGGCGCGCTCGATAATCAGATCGGGATACCCGCGTGGATTATCGTTGCTGCGCAGGAACTGTCCGACCGCTGATCCTAGCGGCTTGAAGGTCAGGTCGTTGAACCGGCGCACTGCCGCCTTGAAGGTATTGATGTCGCTCTTCGCATCGGGCAGCGGCGGCATCGTTTCGGGCCAGTCGAACTCATCGCCATAGCGGCGCTGCAACTCTTCCAGGCTCACGACACCCTTGAGCGATGCGCCGAATCCCAGGCTCAGCACAAATTCGCGCTGTGCGTCGGTGTAGGTCACCACAACGATGCGCGCTCCCATCGCACGCGCCGACTCGATCGCTTCCAGGCCGACCTGATCGACGAGACTGACGCGATGCTCAAGGGTATCTGGCGCAACACCGGACTCGTACCCCTCGTCACCCAGGTATGACCGATCATCGACGCCGTAGTAGATCATAACCGCTTCACCGGCGCGCAATCCCGCCCGACGCAGTATCTCCACCGGGTCGGCAGCGCCCGGCTTGCCGAGGAAGGTGAAGTGGTAGCCGCTCGACGCGCCGTAGAAGGTCAATGTCGGGATATGACCATCGTGCGGTTCGCCAAGCAACTGAAAACTGCGCGGGAACGCCGTTTCTCCGGCGTGCGAAACGACGTAATCCGCCAGATGACCGCCGTTTTGCGCGCGGAAGTCGTCGAGCAGCGGACGCCCGGCGGCTTCCCACTCTGCCCACTTCGCCGGATCCTCCGGCACGCGGGTGAAGATCCCGGCGTAGCGCGGATCGCGACGGTTGATGACGCCGACGGCGCCAGCTGCGCGCACAACCGCTGCACGCTCCTCCGAACTGACCATGCCGGTGACATACAATCCGTTGCGCGCAGCCGAACGTGTTGCATCCAGACCGGTACCGGTCGCGGCGCCCTCAACAAAAATGCGGCGACCGGGCTGAATCTTGAGCGTGGTGAACAGCGCGCGATAAATCGTTCCCAGTGTCAGCATATACGACCCTGCCGCTTCGAGCGTCAGGTCGGGCAGAATGTGGAAACACTGCGGCGCCTGCGCCACCATGAATTGCTGGTGCGATGCATCGGGCGTATTGTACCCCTGGATGACAAAATCGGCTGCCATCGGATCGAGACCGACCATCGGCGAGAGGAGATCGTTCTGACCAGAATAGATCGATACCAGATCGCCGACCTTCAAGCGCCCTTCGCGCTTCACCTCCTCGCCGACTGAGACAATCAACCCGACGCCGCCAGAGCCGGTTACGTGCCAGTCGCGGTCGTGCTCATCGAACAGGCTGACCGGAATGCCGGTAATCGCCCAGATGTCGTTGAAGTTGACTTCCGAAGCCAGAACGTAGAGCAGGACATCGTTCGGACCGGGCTTATCGACAGGGATGATAATCTGTTTCTCTGCCTCGATTGGGTCGCCGTGGACAGGCGCTCCGGTGATCTCATCGCGCACGGCAGCCATGGCGTACTGCGCCACAGGGATCGGCGTGACGCCGGGGAAGAACGGCGTGCCGATCGGCAGGAGCATACCGGCGTCGATCAGGCGTTTCTCTTCGTCAGGGGTCAAATGGATGCGTCGGCGTGTTGGTAACGGCGCGCTGCGCTTGTCCAGGAAGTCCTGAATGCCGATCTTCCCTTCATCGGGAGCAACGACTGCTTCAGCGAACAGGCGCGCTTCGCGCTCCAATCCGGCCATCAAGCCGCGGGTAAAGCCGGTGCGCAGCGCATCAGTGATCCGCTCGATCGCTTTTGATCGACCGGCCCACTGCGCCTGATGGGTGAGCCGGGTAATCAGCGGATTTTGCAGCGCCTTCTCAAGCAGTTCCGCCATCTGCGGGTCTGGCGCTTCCCACTGTGCAGTCAACTCACGGCGCAGTGCATAGGCTGTCGGCAGGGGGGGCCACAACGCTTCGCCTGCAGTTGCCGGGTCGTGGAATGGCAAGAAGAAGGTCGTCGGATCCTCCGACGTAGTGGGAATGATCCGGAGTTCGGTCGGTTTACTGCCAGGTTGCGCCAGGATCATCTCGCGCGCCATCCGGGTTGCAACGGTCAACGCATCCTCGTGCCCATATGCAACCTTATCGACCAGACCGATCTCATAGGCATGCTCGGCATTCAGCGTCCGCCCGCCCATAATGATCTGGAGCGCCTTGATCAGACCAGCCTCACCACGGCGGCTGTAGAGCAGGCGCGGCAGACGTTGCGTACCGCCATACCCCGGCAGCAGCCGCAGATTAATCTCCGGTTGCCCAAATTCAGCGTGCGGATCGGCAACCCGATAGTGGCAGGCAAGCGCAAACTCCATACCGCCGCCGAGCGCCACGCCGTTGATCGCCGCGATGCACGGCTTGTTCATCGTCTCGATCTTGCGGAATGCCAGGTGGGCATTGTTGGGCAGCGCCAGCGCATCTTCGATAGTGTGCATCTCTTCGAGCATCTGCTTGATGTCGGCGCCAGCCACAAAACTCTTCGTACCGCTGCCGGTAAAGATCACAGCTGCCACGTCTTCACGGCGCGCCAGGTGATCGACAATCGTGTTGAGTTCATCGAGCGCGCGTTCGTTGAGAGCGTTCACCGGCGGGTTGGTGACCGTCACGATTGCGATGCGCAGGGTGCGTGTTCCAGGTGCAACCGCCACGCTGCCATCGCCAGCAACCGCAGGACGTTGCTGAACCGGATGGTATTCGATCCGGAAGTAGCGGTAGCGCTCGAAGATGCGCTGTTCTTCCGCCATGCGCTGCTTGCGCTTCCACGCTTCGATCTTCTCTGCGATTTCCTTCAACGACTCAGGGTTGCGCAGCGTTGTGGTGTCGCCCAGCGGCTCATCGAGCATGAGGTTGCGCAGGAAGCGCCGCATATACTTGCCGGATCGCGTCTCGGGGAAGGCGCTGACTTCGATATAGTCCTCCGGCACGCTGACGGCGCCCTTTTCATTGCGCACCAATTCGTTGAGGCGGCGGCGATCCTCGCTCGTCAGCTTGCGCCCCGGCGCCGTCAGAATGAACGCCACCGGCGTCAACCCCTTCTCGCGGTGCGGCGCACCGACGACGATACAGTTGCCGACCGGCGAGTCAGGTGTAATGATCTTGTCGCGCAGGATGGCGCCCTCGATCTCCTCAGTGCCCATGCGATGACCGGATACGTTGATCACGTCATCGGAGCGACCGTGCAGCGTGAAGGAGCCATCGGGGTACTTCATGGCGAAGTCGCCCTGGATGTACCCCCATTCACCGTTGGGACCACGCCGCCAGTAGGTTTTGACAAAGCGCTCAGCATCACCGCGCCAGCGTGGTGCGGCAGCGCCGTTCCCGCTCTGCAACGCGGCGACCCATGCCTCGAACCCTTTGACGTCGCCCCAGATGGTGCGCGTCAGGTAGGGGTAGGGCGCGGTAATGACGATTTCACCCTTTTCCTCGTAATCGGCGATGCGATAGCGTGGCGCTTCCGCACCGGATGCGTCGCGGTCGCCGCCCTCCAGCACCCACACCTCGCCAGCGATCCAGGGCAGCGGATAGGTGTGCGCATCAGGGCGGAGCGGAAAATCTTCGTTGCCGTAGAAGTGCGTCCAGACAATGCCGCCATGCTCGGTTGCCCAGTACGAATTGATATACTGTGGCGACATCAGTTCCATGCCGAACTGCTGCACCGCAGGGCTGACCGGCTCAGCGCAGAAGGTGCAGACGCGCAACGATGACATGTCGTACTGACGCGCATCGGCAGTGTTCTGCGGGTCGGACATGACCGTTTTGAGGAAGGTCACGCCCGCCTTGAAAATGCGCACCCCGTAGCGTTCGATAATGCTGGCGAAGCGTCCAGCAGACGGGAAGACCGGTGAGCCTTCGGTGATAATGCCGGTGCAGCGTGTCGTCAGTGTGGCGCAGATCATGTAACTCTGACCGGTGATCCAGCCCGGATCGGCAACGACATAGATCGTATCGCCCGGTTCGGCATCGAAACTCACCTTCATCGTATGGGCAACGCCGGCGACATAGCCGCCGTGAACATGCACCACACCCTTTGGTTTGCCGGTGCTGCCTGAGGTGTAGATGATGAACAGCGGGTATTCCGCATCAAGCGGCTCGGCGCGACTGGTAGCGTACAGCGCCTGCACGAACTTCTCAGTCGGCAAGTTGAGGAGTTCTTCTTCGCTGTGCACCTCGATGCCAGCGGCGCGTGCGTTTGCCAGAATGGTCTCCAACGCCTTTGCCATCAGTTCGTGACTCCAGCGGTCGCGCTCCGGTCGCCACAAAATATCCTGACCGGTATGGCGCACGACGATAACCGCATCCACACGCGGCGGGGTGCTGACCAATGCCTGTGCGACAGCGGTGCGTGCACGCGACTGCGCCAGGGCATCGATGCCGGTCAGACTCTCGATGGCCCGTCCGACAGCGCGCATGGCGTCGCTGCGCTCAATGGTGATGTCGTCTTTGAGCGCCTCGCGCACCTGCGCCAGGATGCTCTCGATCTGCTGCGGCGCCAGCAACGCTGTGCCTGGCGTGGGTGATCCTTCGCCGCCGCTGAGCGCCGCTTCGATAATGGCAAGCGCCGTCTCGACCGGTACGAACTTATCGAGCGCCTGATCGGTGTACTGCTCTTTGTACGCGACGACCTGTGCATTGCGATAGGCGCCATCGCTGGTGATCACCAGGCGTGCGCCTGCGTTGTGAATGCGGTCGCTGAGGGTCTTATCGGAGAAGCCGCCGAATACCGGCGTGTAGATGATCCCCAGGCGCTTGGCTGCCTCAGTGTAGTAGATCTGTTCCATGATATTGGGCATGTTCAGAGCGATGCGATCCCCCGTCTTCAGCCCCAGATCACGCAGCACCTGCGCCGCTTTGACCACTTCGAGCATTAGTTGCTTGCGGGTCACGGCGAAACTGACAACCGGACCGCCGCGTCCATTGTTGAGCGAGGAGTCCCAGCGGTCACCTTCGAAGTAGAACGCCACCTCATCGCCATACCCGGTCAACACGTGGCGATCCACCTCGTTGAAGCAGGCATTCGTCAACCCGCCCTCGAACCAGCGGTAGAACGGCGGATCGTCGCCGTTGAACGCGCGTTCCCACGGCTCATACTCAGGACCGTAGGGCACATCGACAGGTGCGCCATCGCTGTGGCGCAGTCCTTTCCAGCAACCGCCCTCTTCATCCCAGGTGATCCATGCGCCAAGGCGTCGGTCATACCAGTGAATGGCGCTACGGGCGATTGCGCCATGGAATGCGCCGGGGTCGGCGAGCGCGGCCTGGCGCTGCGCCTCCCAGTCGGCGCGCGTGCGCACCGGATTGGTGCGCGGCGGGCGAAGAGCGGATTCGATGGTGGTCATAGGTCCTTTTCTCCTGACAAGATCCCCAGTATGTATTTTATACGGTTATTGCATTCCCGCGGTAGATGCGCGCCCGGTAGCGACTTTCGAGCGGCGTTGGAAGAGGTGCGCTGGTGAGCAGCACGGCATTGACGAAGCGTTGCAACTCTTCTTCCTCCTCTGCCGGTGTGCGTGGCTCTTCACTGCGCGCGCGTCGGGTCAGGTCCACCTGATTGACCGGCACGTGCGGCATCGTGCGCTCACTTTCTGCACCGGCGGTTGCGGTGAGGGCGTGCAGCGTCGTTTTGATAAAGTTTGCCAGTGCGAACTCTTCCGCAGTGGATCGCGCCGAGGTTGGCGGTGTGACAAGGGTGACATTGGCGCCCTCGATCAACCCCGCTTTGCGCACAACCCGGAAGTGATGGGTGATGTGCTGTTCGACCAGTTCCTCGAACTCAGGCGTCGTCAGAACATTGCTCCAGTCGCCGTTCTGGGCGCTGAGCGCCCGTGACGGCAATGGACGGAACGGCGTCGAGATGACCGGTCCGGGGCGACCATACTCCGCCATCGCGCGATCAATGCCTCCCTCAATGTCGCCGCCGGTCGGAATGATGACGAAACGCCCGGCAGCTTCTTCATCGGCAAAAACAGTCGCCAGTTCGGCAGCCGCCTGCTCTGTCTCCGTCAGCAGCACAACGCGCGCAACGTGGATTTCATCAAGGAACGTGCGTGCAAGCAGCAGCAGATGCTGTCGCAGATGCTCGCCAATGAGGTAGACAACGCTTCCCGCCATGCGCTCGAGCCGCTGCCGCCCTGGTTTACCGAACAGTTCACCTTCGGTCACAGTGCGCTCGAAGCGCAAACCACCCGATGGATGGAACGTTTCACCGGTCACATTACGGTCAGCCAGGTAGAATACGGTCGCCAGCGCCACGTCAAACTCGGTCGGCATGCGTTGCAGATGCAGCATGCCAAGGATGCCATCACGCACCTTGATCGCCTCGCGCTCGATCTGCGCCTCGGTGAAGAACGGATCGGGCGGCTCATTGGTCAACGCACGCCGGTCGCCAGCGGTGATGTATCCGCCATTCTCCAGGCGATTGAGCAGTTTTCGCGCAATGGTGGCATTCATCAGGTACGATTGAGCGCTCCCGCCAGCGTCGGTCGTCTCGCGCAGCATGGTTGCCAGGCGGCGCACCGGCGCAGGCATGGCCGGGTTGTCGGCGATCGTCTGGAGATCATTCACAAACAGATCCGGCAGCAGCGCAGCGATCACGGCGCCTTCGTGGCGCGCCGCCAGGAGAGCGGCAAAAACCTCATTGAGACGCTTATTTTCGAGGATCAAGCGGGCGCGACGCATAAATAGACCGGGACGATTGGCGGCGCCTTTCAACCGCTCCCCCTCCACCGGTCCGGGAGCGATGGCATTGATCTGAATCTCCGGTCCCAGGAAGCGCGCCAGGCTTTCGACCATTGCGCGTTGACCCGCTTTGCTGACCGCATAATCGGCGCGGTTGGGGTAGGGGATCGCCACATACTTTTCGCCGCCGAAGTACGATGAGACGTTCAGGACATACGCGCCGCCTGCCGCTTTCATTTGCGGCGCGAGCCGACGCAGCAGCGCATAGTTGCTGATCAGGTTGGCGCGCAGCGTATGGCGCCAGGCATCAACCGGCATATCGATCACCATTTCTTCGGCGCCGGCAATGCCCGCATTGTTGATCAGATAATCGACCTTGCCGAACACCCGCAGCGTATGGTTGACCAGCCGCTCCAATCCATCGATGTCAGAAACATCGCTGTTGGGGAAGATTGCAACGCGCGACTCGGCATCGGGGTAACTGGCATCACGCACCTCACGCACGATCAGGGCGCGCATCTGCTCCAGTTGTTCAGCATTGCGCGCCGCCAGCATCACGTGGGCGCCGGAGAGCGCCAGCAGACGTCCAATCTGCGCGCCGATCCCCGCGCTGCCGCCGGTAATCAGCGCAACCTTGCCCATATGCAGACCGAACAGACTTTCCGCCCAGCCGAAGCCCGGATTGTGCACGCCGATGGTACTGACGATTTGTTCGGGAAGATACAGATTGATCTCGGCGATACGCCGGTCGCTGCCCAGCAGTTTTGCCACCCAGGCGCAGGTAAAGTCGAGGTTTGCCGACTCTGAATTGACATAGCGGATCAACTGATTCGCCCATACTGCTGCGCCCGGTTGATCTTCGTGCCGGTGCGCCGGGTTCGCCGCATCGTACTCGCTCTCGTGACGCCAGACGCGCGCCAGTTGTTCGACCGCAGCGCGCAGAATATCGGCGTACCGGTTCCCCTGCTGGTCATCCGGGTTGCTGACGAAGAGCACCCGATGCGCCCGCGAGCCAGCGGGATGTTCTTCCCAGAATCGCGCCAGTTCGCGCGCCAGCGCGATAGCGCCAACCAGTTCCTGCTCCAGGAAGCGGTCAATAATCCGGTCATCCACATCGATCAGGCTTTCGGTTGGCGCATGGCGGAGTGAAGCGGGCAGAATGACCGCGTGGTGCAGCGTTCCCAGTTCTGCGCGGATGCGTTCAAGCGTCTGCGCAGCCGCGCGCGAGTCGAGCGGATCGAGATGCACCAGACGGGTTTCAGCGACCATCGTCGGGCGACCGTACATATCGGCTGGAGCGACGTGGCGCGGTTCGCGCAGCAATGCCGAGGCTTTTTCCAGCGCCTGCACGTCGCGGAACCCGACGACCACCGTCGCCCGACAGGAGCGCAGTGTGTCAGATAGCGCAATTGCATCATCGACCTGATCGCCGGCACAGATCAGAATGACGTTGCCGGTTGCATCAACGCTGCGCAGACCGGGGCGCGACACGAATGTCGTGCGGCTTTCGACCGGCGCCTCCATGCCGTGGGTCACCTCAAAGGCATGACCGGTGAAGGCTGCCGATTCTTCGCTGGCAAGAAACACGGCCGTATTGGCGACATCGACCGGCAGCGGGAACCGTTTTGTCACTTCGCCCTGCGTATCAGCGCGACTCAGGCGCATAAGCCTGAGAAAACTTCTGGCAGTTTCGCCTTCGGGTTGCCCCTTCAGGGCATCCATCGCCTGGAATACCGTATGGATCCGCTCACTCTCGATCGGTCCGGGGTAGATGGTATTGACCCGAATCCCACGCACCCCCAGTTCGCGCGCCAGCCCCTGGCTCAACGCATTGAGCGCCGCTTTGGGCACAACGTAGGCGATACGTCCGTAGTAATCGGTGCGCGAAAAGATCGTCGAAACATTGATAATGCTGCTGCCAGGCGGCATATAGGGGGCGGCGGCGCGGGTCAGGTTCCAGGCGACGCCGACCAGATTTCCGACCGCCTGCGCCAGCGTTTCGGTGTCTGGCGGGTGCACCTCAGATGGCTCGAGCGGAATATCGACCAGGCGGCGCCGCGGTCCGGCGCTGCCAGCGTTGTTGACCAGGATATCGATGCGTTTCAGGGGTGTTGGAACATCCGCACCGCCGTGAACGATCTGCGCGATGGCGGCGCGCACCTGCGCCATATCGCTGCCGTCCATCCGCAGTGCCACGACGCGATCCGGGGCGATGCGCTCTTCGTCGATCAGGCGGCGACGGTAAGCGGCAAGTTTCTCGACATTGCGCCCGGTAATGACGACGGTAGCCCCTTCTGCCAGGAATCGACGGGTAATGACTTCGCCGATGTTACCAGCGCCGCCGGTGATCAGAGCCACTTTTCCTTCGAGGCGGTCGTGTCGCCGCGTTGTGCTCATGGGTTTCTCTCCTCTTCCGATGGCGCCCGCCACACTGCGGTATGATGCACTGTGGCGGCGCCACAGACCTCTGGTTTCGTGAGTATGCGTGTGTGACGCGGAACGGTCCTGATCATCCGGACGTGCGTCAGAATGTGAGGGTTGCCGGAATCACAGCCCGTCGCGGTGCGATGCGCCCCGATAGCAGCAATGAGGACCGTTTGCCATTCGCAAGTATTGTCTTACAAGAGAACTGTGATCCTATCATCACAGCAGCAGTTACAGTTCAATTCACAGTGTGAAGGATCCCGGATGCATCTTCCTCGTACCGTCCAATCGCCCGATAGCGCTCATAACGATGTTGGAGCAATGTCTCGATATCGAACGCCAGCAGTTGGTTCAGATGCCGACGAATAGCGTCACCCAGCGTTGCGACCATCGTGGTCGGATCGGCATGGGCGCCGCCGGATGGTTCAGGAACGATCTCGTCGATAATCCCCAGTTCCAGCAAGTCCTGCGCCGTTATCCGCATCGCACGCGCTGCATCGGGCGCTTTCGCCGCGTCGCGCCAGATGATCGAGGCGGCTGCTTCCGGTGAAGCGACCGAGTAGATCGCGTGCTCCAGCATCAAGATTCGGTCTGCCACGCCGATCGCCAGCGCGCCGCCGCTACCGCCCTCACCGATGACGCACGCAATGATCGGCGTCTTCAAACCTGCCATCGTCAGGATGTTCTCGGCGATTGCGTTCGCCTGCCCGCGCTCTTCCGATTCGCGGTTGGGGTTGGCGCCTGGTGTGTCAATGAAACAGATCACCGGGAAGCCGAACTTCTCGGCGTGCTGAAACAGCCGCAGCGCTTTGCGATACCCTTCGGGGTGCGGCATGCCGAAATTGCGCCGGATGTTTTCGCGCGCATCGCGCCCTTTCTGGTGCCCGACCAGCACGACGGTTCGCCCTTCAAACGTCGCCACGCCGCCGACAATCGCTGCATCGTCACCGAAACGCCGGTCGCCGTGCAGTTCGACGAAATCGTCGCACAACCCGCGAATATAATCGAGGGTGCGCGGGCGCTGCATATGGCGGGCAAGTTGCACTTTGTCCCAGGGAGTAAGTGTTTGTGTCATGAGACGTCCCTTCAGCCACGCATGTCAGAGAGAAGCCAACGCTGTTACGATCGGTTCGGACTTGTGCGCTGTGGCACGACCTTCAGCCGCGTAGAGGCGCAGCAGTTTCGCCAGGGTGCTGTGCAACTCACTGCGCGGAACGACCATATCAACCATGCCGTGCTGAAGCATAAACTCGGCAGTCTGGAAATCTGCCGGAAGTTTCTGGCGAATCGTCTGCTCGATGACGCGACGACCGGCAAACCCGATGCTGGCGCCCGGCTCGGCAATAATGATGTCGGCGACCGAAGCGTAGGAAGCGGTGACGCCGCCATAGCAGGGATCGACCAGCACGGCGATGTGCGGTTGACGGGCAGCGGCAAGGCGGGTCAGCGCCATGTTGACTTTTGCCAGTTGCATCAGCGCAATAACCCCTTCCTGCATCCGTGCGCCGCCACTGGTATTGATCGTGAGCAGCGGAATGCCGAGCGCCGCAGCGCGTTCCGCTGCACGCGCCATTTTCTCGCCGAACACGCTGCCCATTGAGCCGCCGATGAATTCAAAGTCGCATACTGCAACTGCCAGACGGCGCCCTTCGATACTCCCAACGCCGCTGACCACTACATCGGCAAGACCGGTGCGGCGCTGCGCCTCGCGCAACTTGTCGGCATACGTCTCTTTGGGCGACACAAAACCCAGCGGATCGGCTGGACGCAGGTGGGCGTCGTGCTCGACGAACGAGTCTTCATCCAGCAGCGCCAGCCACTCGCGCGCCTTCAGACGCATATGGTAGCCGCAGCGGCAAACCTTCATGCGTTCCGCCAGTTGTTTGTGGTAGATCAGTTCGCGGCACGATGGACACTTGATCCAGACATTGTCCGGAACATCCGCCTCGACGGATTGTACGACGGTGAAACTCTTGCGCGATCGTTGGATCAACTCTTTCATCCGGTCCTCCCTCTGACACCAACTGTGATGGTCGCCCGACCGCAAACCTTCGCGCATGTGAACCACACATCAAAGTGTGTTATCGACAGCAAGAGCCTTGGGGGCGCACCACGTGAGAAGAGCGTGCTGGTCACATTAAAACATGCTCATATGCTCATGACGCAGTATACCATTGTGAGTTTTGGAACAAAACAATCGGAAGTACAGGTTTCGCATCCCCATGAAGATGACAATCCCCACCAAATGGCGGGGAGAGGCAGTGCGTTCTCCTGGGGACTCCTGCAACTTGAAGTATCGTCAGAGTTTTTCGAGGAGTTCGCGTAGTTTCGGCGCGACGTCCGCCAGTTCGTCGGGAAGGTGATCACCGCGCAGAATGGTTTGCCCCAACGGCGAACTCTTGAAGTCGAGCAGTTCGCTTTCTGCAACAAATCAGTACGATTACTTGACAGGCGCTGTGCACACGGTATACTTTTACATACGGTATGCGATGGTACCAGCGCGTGCCGAATGATCGTATGACAGATTCCGCAAACTCGAATATCCTCTTCGAAAGCCTCCTGATCCTGCTGCTTATCGTCGCCAATGGCTTCTTTGCCGCTTCGGAGATCGCAATTGTCTCTGCGCGCAAGGGGCGTCTCGAACAGCAGGCGGAACGGGGTGACGCTGGCGCGCGCACGGCGCTCGCGCTGCTGGAATCACCGAGCCGTTTTCTTTCAACGGTTCAGGTTGGTATTACGCTCCTGGGTACATTTGCGGCGGTTTTTGGCGGTGCAAGCATTGTGAAGGTGCTGGATGCCTGGTTGCGCAGTATTTCTGGGTTGGCGCCCTACGCCGGGGCGCTGGCGCCGGCTATCGTGGCGCTGACCATCAGTTACTTCTCGCTGATCGTCGGTGAGTTGGTGCCAAAGCGTCTGGCGTTGCAGAACGCTGAGCGAGTCGCAGCGACGGTCGCTCCAATCATGGCGTTGCTGGCGCGTCTGGCATCGCCTGTGGTCAGTTTTCTGACCTTCTCAACCGAGGTTGTGTTGCGGTTGCTTGGTCGGCACAATGTGGCTGAAATGCCGGTCACCGAGGACGATATTATGGCGCTGGTGCGCGAAGGCGCTGCCGATGGCACCGTGGCGGACGCTGAGCAAACCGTTATTCACAATGTCTTCAAGTTCAGCGACCGCACCGTTCGTTCTTTGATGACGCCGCGCACGCAGATTACCGCTCTTGATGTCGACACGCCAATTGAAGAAGCCTTGAGGATCGCTACGGAGTCGGGCTATTCACGTATTCCGGTGTACGAAGGCTCGCTCGATCACGTGATCGGCATTCTGTATGTCAAGGATCTGCTGGCGTTCTGGGGGCAGTGTGAACCGCCGAATCTGCGCGAACTGCTGCGCCCGCCAATGTATGTGATCGAGAGTCAACGTGCAGCGCAGGCGTTTCAGCAACTGAAGCAGAACCGCAACGCGCTGGCGATCGTCCTTGATGAATACGGACAGGTCGCCGGGGTGATCACCATCGAAGACATGCTCGAAGAACTGGTCGGCGATATTTCCGACGAATATGACGATGAGACCGATGAGTCGATCGTGCGCCGTGACGATGGCAGTTACCTGGTCGATGGGCTGACGCCGTTTGCCGATCTGCGCGAACGTCTCAAATTGCCGCCAGCCGATGATCTTGTCCGTGAGCATGGGTTTGAAACCCTTGCCGGTTTCCTGCTGGCGTTACTTGGTCGCATTCCTGCCGTCGGCGACAGTGTGAAGTGGGAGGGGTATTCCTTCGAGATTGTTGATATGGATGGGCGGCGGATCGATAAGGTGCTGGTTGTTCCACCGCGCCCGGCGGTTGATCAGACGCAGCATGTGCTGGCTACACGGGCGATGATGCCGAAGACGAGCCACACCAGCAAGATCGAGGCCGCTCGATGATCTGTTGCCTGTTCTGGCAGGCGTGCCTGATCGCCATCGCACTATGACTCCCAGGACCGCTCGCTGGCTCGACCTGCGCCTGGTGCTGATCAGCGCACTTGCGGGGCAGTATGTTGCGCTCCAACTGCTGACCGGCGTCCAATACTGGGATAGTCCTCGCAATCTGCACTGGGGCATCGTTGCTCAGAAACTGCCGCGTTTTCTGATCGATGCCGAAAATCCCTATGATCGTGTGAATGGGTTTCCTCCCGATCCGGTCTCCCTGGCGCCAGCCGGATTAGCGCATGGGCGCAGTGGTCCGTTGCATCCGTGGTGGGGTCCCCTGTACCTGATGATGTTTGGCGCGGTCTGGCGACTGAGCGGCTCGTATACGCTTCTTCAGGCGGTCGTTCCGGTTGCTGCCGGGGGTGTGGTGATCCTGACCTGTGCTTTCGGGTCACGCTTTATCGGGCAGCGCGGAGGTGTGCTGGCGGCGGCGCTCCTGGCGCTCTTCCCGGTGTTTCGCGAGCATGGTCCGCTATCATTCGTTGAGCCGCTCTCTGCACTGCTGGTGATGGGTGCGCTATGGGCGTTCCTCGAACAGCGCACCTGGCTGGCGGTGCTCTGCGGTACGCTGGCGATGTACGGCAAAATCGATCTTGCGTTTCTCTACCCCGGCGTTGCCGGATTGACCTGGCTATTACAATTGCGCGGCGAACGACCGCTGCCTGCCCGTCATATGTTGCTGGCGATTGGGATTCCAGTGCTCGCGCTGGCGCCGTGGGTTCTCCTGATCTACGGTGTTATCGGTCGTCCAACAACGGTTGGCGGCGGTGCGCAGATTGATGTCTTTTTGACTATTGCGCCGCAAATGCTGGAGCAGATGTTCACATTGCCGCTGACGCTGGCGATGGTGATGCTTCTGTTGCTGCTTGCCCCCGCTGTTCTGGCTGTCGCGCGCGGCAGTGCGGGAATGGCGACGACGATGCTCGGCGTCTGGATGGCGCTCGGTCTGGTTGTGCTGCTGGTCTACTCCGCGCTGCCTGGTGCAAGCAATAATCCACGGGTGTTCATTCCGGCATTGCCGGCGCTCTGTATCCTGACCGCTGCCGGAGTGATGCAGTTGGGTCGCCGTGTGCGTCTGATCATGCTGACGGTCATTTTTACCGTTTTTGTGATCGTGAACAGCGTTGGGGTGGCGTACCAGGTGTTGCAGGCACGGGTGACATCTGCGGCAATGCCGGTGTGGTCAGCGCTGCGCGATGCGCCACCTGGGGTCATTCTGACCGATCAGTACTGGCAGGCGGCGTTATACACCCATCAACCGGTGACCTGGTTTGAGCATGATCCGGTCTTTCAACGCAACATCATGCATCATGCGACCAATTTCCGCCGGTATCTTGCAGGAGCGCCGATTCGCTACATCGTGCTGCCACGCGATCCGGATGCAGAGGCGAAGCGCCTGGCGTCGCCGGAAGCGCAATGGTACGCCGCATTGCCCATTGGACGGGATCTTGGTTGGAGCGCAGAGCCACTGGCATCCGATGATGTGCGCGCATACCTGGATGCGACTTATCCGAAGCGTATGATTGGAGAGTATATGGTTTATGTAGTTGAACCTTGATCCGGCACTTCGCGCTTGCGTTCCTTTTCGTCGCCTACCCACTCGGCGGCGCCATCCGCCCAGTACTCCTTCTTCCAGATCGGCGCTATCTCTTTGACGCGATCCATGATCCACGCCGCCGCCTCGAAGGCTTCGCGGCGATGCGGCGCTGCAACCACGACCAGCACCGCCGTTTCGCCGATCTCCAGGCGACCGATCCGGTGGTGAACAGCGATCCCGCCGGTGTTCCAGCGTGTGCGCGCTTCCCCGGCGATCTGCTCCAGTACTGCCTCCGCCATACCGGTGTAGGCTTCATATTCCAGAAATGCGGTTTTGCGACCGCCGAAATGGTTGCGCACCACGCCGGCGAATGTAACAACCGCACCCATATCGGGTGACTGCACCAGCGCAACCAGTGGCGCGGGATCGAGCGGCTCGTGCGTGACGACGAAGGCGCGGGGTGCGCCGCCGCTCACCGGCGGAATGAATGCGACCTCGTCGCCATGGTGCAGGGACTGATCGGGTGTGGCAAACTCCTGATTGACTGCAAACAGCAAGCGACCGCTGTACCCTGCCAGGCGCGGGTAGCGTTCGGTCAGCAGCGTCCAGAGCGCCCCAACGGTTGTTCCCGGCGCAAGGGTCAGCGTCTCGTCGCTGCGCCCGGTTATCTCACGATGCGCCGCAAAGTAACGCACAATAATGGTGATCGTGTCGGCCATACCATCAATGTTCCAACGTTCAACGTTCCAATGCTCCCACGTTCAACGCTCAACGTTCGTAACTACTCAGGCTGCCTGGCGTTCAGCGATTGAAATCGCCCCTGGAAGGCTTTTCGCCGGGCGTCCACCTGCGTGGACGCTGCCACGGCGACCGCATAGGCGGTCGCCCGGCGCGAAGCGTCCTCTCAGGCGCGGTTTATGGAGATTGAGAAATAAATCCGCTATACGCCTTGTGCCGTCGGGCTAAAGCCCTCGGCTAGGCGAGGCGAAGCCCGCCTGCGCGGGCGAGAGCGGATTATTTACTCAAAGACCATCAACCGCACGCCTGAGCAGTTGCCAACATTTCAACGTTCAACGCTCCCACGTTCCCACGTTCAACGTTCAACGTTCAACGTTCAACGTTCAACGCTCCCACGTTCTCACGTTCCCACGTTCAACGTTCAACGTTCGTAACTCCTCAGTTGCCTGGCGTTCAGCGATTGAAATCGCCTCTGGAAGGCTTTTCGCCGGGCGTCCACCTGCGTGGACGCTGCCACAGCGACCGCATAGGCGGTCGCCCGGCGCGAAGCGTCCTCTCAGGCGCAGTTTCAACCGCACGCCTGAGCAGTTGCCAACATTTCAACGTTCAACGCTCCCACGTTCAACGTTCAACGTTCGTAACTCCTCAGCTACCTGGCGTTCAGCGATTGAAATCGCCTCTGGAAGGCTTTTCGCCGGGCGTCCACCTGCGTGGACGCTGCCACAGCGACCGCATAGGCGGTCGCCCGGCGCGTCCTCTCAGGCGGGGTTTCAACCGCATGCCTGAGCTCAGGCTGCCTGGCGTTCAGCGATTGAAATCGCCCCTGGAAGGCTTTTCGCCGGGCGTCCACCTGCGTGGACGCTGCCACAGCGACCGCATAGGCGGTCGCCCGGCGCGAAGCGTCCACACAGGCGCGGTTTCAACCGCATGCCTGAGCTCAGTTCAGCGATTGAAATCGCCCCTGGAAGGCTTTTCGCCGGGCGTCCACCTGCGTGGACG
Source organism: Roseiflexus sp. RS-1 (assembly GCF_000016665.1). Lineage (NCBI taxonomy): Bacteria > Bacillati > Chloroflexota > Chloroflexia > Chloroflexales > Roseiflexaceae > Roseiflexus > Roseiflexus sp. RS-1. The sequence continues at coordinate 4,019,774 of NC_009523.1, read as the reverse complement.
CTGCCACAGCGACCGCATAGGCGGTCGCCCGGCGCGTCCTCTCAGGCGGGGTTTCAACCGCATGCCTGAGCTCAGGCTGCCTGGCGTTCAGCGATTGAAATCGCCCCTGGAAGGCTTTTCACCGGGCGTCCACCTGCGTGGACGCTGCCACAGCGACCGCATAGGCGGTCGCCCGGCGCGTCCTCTCAGGCGGGGTTTCAACCGCATGCCTGAGCTCAGGCTGCCTGGCGTTCAGCGATTGAAATCGCCCCTGGAAGGCTTTTCGCCGGGCGTCCACCTGCGTGGACGCTGCCACAGCGACCGCATAGGCGGTCGCCCGGCGCGAAGCGTCCACACAGGCGCGGTTTCAACCGCTCAGGCTGCCTTGGCGTTCAGCGATTGAAATCGCCCCTGGAAGGCTTTTCGCCGGGCGTCCACCTGCGTGGACGCTGCCACAGCGACCGCATAGGCGGTCGCCCGGCGCGAAGCGTCCACACAGGCGCGGTTTCAACCGCTCAGGCTGCCTGGCGTTCAGCGATTGAAATCGCCCCTGGAAGGCTTTTCGCCGGGCGTCCACACCGGCGCGGTTTCAACCGCATGCCTGAGCTCAGGCTGCCTGGCGTTCAGCGATTGAAATCGCCCCTGGAAGGCTTTTCGCCGGGCGTCCACACCGGCGCGGTTTCAACCGCTCAGGCTGCCTGGCGTTCAGCGATTGAAATCGCCCCTGGAAGGCTTTTCGCCGGGCGTCCACCTGCGTGGACGCTGCCACAGCGACCGCATAGGCGGTCGCCCGGCGCGTCCTCTCAGGCGGGGTTTCAACCGCATGCCTGAGCTCAGGCTGCCTGGCGTTCAGCGATTGAAATCGCCCCTGGAAGGCTTTTCGCCGGGCGTCCACCTGCGTGGACGCTGCCACAGCGACCGCATAGGCGGTCGCCCGGCGCGAAGCGTCCACACAGGCGCGGTTTCAACCGCATGCCTGAGCTCAGTTCAGCGATTGAAATCGCCTCTGGAAGGCTTTTCGCCGGGCGTCCACCTGCGTGGACGCTGCCACAGCGACCGCATAGGCGGTCGCCCGGCGCGTCCTCTCAGGCGGGGTTTCAACCGCATGCCTGAGCTCAGGCTGCCTGGCGTTCAGCGATTGAAATCGCCCCTGGAAGGCTTTTCGCCGGGCGTCCACCTGCGTGGACGCTGCCACAGCCAACCTTCAACGCCCAACGTTCAACCTTCAACCTTCAACCTTCAACCCTCACAGCCGCACCGGCACGCCTCGTTCTGCCAGATACTGCTTGACGTCCCGGATAGTATAGGCGCCGAAGTGGAAGATCGACGCCGCCAGCACTGCATCGGCGCGTCCTTCGACCAGACCGGCATACATATGTTCCGGCGAACCGACCCCGCCGGAGGCGATGACGGGAACGTTGACTGCTTCAGTAATAGCCCGGAGGAGATCAATGTCGTACCCGCCGCCAACGCCATCCTCGTCCATACTGTTAATCACGATCTCGCCAGCGCCCAATTCCACCCCGCGGCGCGCCCATTCGATAGCGTCGAGACCCGTTGGACGCGGATCACGTCCGGTATGGGTAAACACCTGCCAGCGGGGCGGTTCGTCCGAGGCGTTGACCCGTCGCGCGTCGATCGAAAGGACGATACACTGACTTCCGAAGCGACGTGCGCCATCCTCGATCAATTGCGGATTAAGCACGGCTGCGGTGTTGATCGATACCTTATCGGCGCCGGCGCGCAGCATGCGGTACATATCCTCGACGGTGCGCAGCCCGCCGCCGACTGTGAGCGGAATGAACACCTGCGCTGCGGTGCGCTCGACCACATCGACCATAATCGCGCGTTCATCGCTACTGGCTGTAATATCGTAGAACACCAGTTCATCAGCGCCGCCAGCGTCGTAGGCGGCAGCAAGTTCAACCGGATCACCAGCGTCACGATGGTTCAGGAAGGCAACCCCTTTGACGACCCGACCTGCTTTTACATCAAGGCATGGAATGATACGGCGTTTCAGCATCGTGTCTCTCCGAACGATGAGCGTCTCACCGCTCCTGCGGCGCGCGACCACGTTCCACCTGCTCGGCATGGATTTCGTCTGCCTGAGCGCGGAGCGCCGCCAGTAATGTTTCAATCAGGCGCACATCTCGACGTTCCAGATCGACGAGATACGCCAGGCTCTCGCGTTGAACGTGCTCAACATGGCTGGCTGTGCGATTCTGCCGCTGTTCCAGTTCACGCAACCAGGCATCGATGCGATCAAGCCAGGTGTGCAACTGACGCAGATGCTGCTCCTCGGTTTCCGCGAGCGACACAATCTTTTCGTCCTGTTGCTGACGGATCTCTTCCAAACGTTCCTGATTCATCAGGAACCGTTCGGTCGAGATGCGTTCAACCCGCTTGATCTCGCCAGTTATCTCGTTGATCCGCTCATTGATCGCCGTTATCTGAGGCGGTAACTGCTCGGCAAACAGATCGATATGCTGACGGATTTCATCGAGGCGGTTGAGACGACTGGCATGCGCCTCGAGGGTGGGATGAATATCCGCGATCAATTGCTGCGCTTCGACTGCCTGACGACGCAGACTCTGCTTTTCGATCTGGAGGTCCTCGCTCAACCGCCGCATCTCGTCGCGCAGCGCCTCATCGGCGGCAGTGGCGTCGTTCAGGCGAGCCTGGAGGGTGCGATGCCGCTCTTCGGCTTCTTTGATCTGCGCATTCCAGGATGCAATCCGTTGCTCCAGTTCATCGATGCGCGGGAAAAGCGGCGCAATCGCGTCGCGGTCCTGGCGTCGCGCCTCACCAAGTTGCTGAATCTGCGACTGCATCTCGCGCATGGGGCGCAACCCTTCGTCGATTTTGACCAGCGCACCGGCTACCTCTTTCCGCAGCGCCGTGATGTCGCGCCGGTAACTGTCGAGCGTCTGCGCCATTTCCTGACGCTGGCGGTCGAGCAGTCCCTCTATTTGGGAGACGCTTGCTTCAACTCTGCGGATCTGCTCCATCGCCCAGGCGTATTTGTTTGACTGCTCTTTCAGCAGGCGGCGCAGTTCGTCTATCTGCCCCTGAAGGTAGACGAACTGTGATTGTTCGGCGGCGCGGAGGCGCTCTTCTTCGTATTTGCTGGTCGGTTGAGCTGGCTTGCCGGGGTTGGTCATACAGACTCCTTCACTGCACTGCGGCGAGCGCATCGCTCAGCGAGAGGTCGCCGGTGTAGAGCGCACGCCCGACAATTGCGCCCTCGACGCCAACCTCCGCCAGACGACGCAGGTGGTCGATCGTGCTGATCCCGCCTGATGCGATAATGGCAGGACCGCCGGGACGAACAAGCGCGCGGGTTGTTGCGATATTGGGTTCCGAGAGTGTGCCATCACGTGCGATGTCGGTGTAGATCACGCGCCGGACTCCCAGCGCTGCCATCCGTTCGACCAGATCGATGGCGCTGATAGCGGCGGTTTCGGTCCACCCGGCGGTGGCTGCCATATCGTTGCGAGCATCGACGGCGATAGCAATCGCATCGCCGAACTGCTGCACCAGTTGCCTGATGAGTTCCGGGTCGTGAACGGCGGCTGTGCCGAGAATGACACGCTGGACGCCGAGTTCCAGCGCGCGTTCGACCGCTGCGATGCTGCGCAGTCCGCCGCCAAGCTGCACTGGCGCATCGACCGATTGCACGATCGCGCGGATGATGTCGGTGTGGACTGGGTGACCGCTGCGGGCGCCATCGAGATCGACGAGATGCAGGCGTGGCGCGCCCTGTGCGACCCAGCGATGCGCAACCGCGACTGGATCATCATCGTACACGGTAACGCGCTGAAAATCGCCCTGGTACAGACGCACACATCGCCCGCCTTGCATATCGATGGCAGGAATGATTTCCATCACAAAACCCCTGCCCATGCGACAAAGTTCGTCAGCAATTGCAATCCGCAGCGACCGCTCTTTTCGGGATGGAACTGCACTGCTGCCAGATTGTTGCGAATGAGCGCACTCGGAAAAGAGACGCCGTACTCTGTCATCGCAGCCGCATCGCGTTCATCCGTCAGATCGCAGTAGTATGAATGGACAAAATAAAAGTCACTGCCGTCGTCGATGCCGGTGAACAGCGGATGCTGCGCTGCGTGAGGCGTATAGTGCACCTGATTCCATCCAATCTGCGGCGCCTTGAGTCCGGCTGGCAGGCGTCGCACCACCCCGCCAACAATGCCGAGGCAGGAATGCAATCCGAACTCCTCGCTCTGTTCGCAGAGCACCTGCATTCCCACACAGATGCCGAGGAACGGCGTCCCCCGTGCAATAACGTCACGAATAGCGGCGACAAGTCCCAGGCGTTCCAGGTTCTGCATGGTATCGCGGGTTGCCCCAACCCCGGGCAGAATAACCGCCGGCGCGTCGATCACAACATCCGGGTTGCTGGTAACTTCGAGCGGTGCGCCAATCCGCTGGAGCGCCCGCATGACGCTGCGCAGGTTACCGGCGCCATAATCAATAACGGCAATGCTCATAGGAGTACAATGTTCCGATTATCCGGCAAGCAGCGGGTGATTCTGATGCATACGCGCGATCAGCGCCGAAATATCCGGCTCTGGCTCATTTGACGGTCCGAACGGGTCAACAACAGTATCATCGTTTGCCAGAACTTCCAGGCATGCCAGAACACTTGCCGCCAGCGCTTTCAGGTTGTAGCCGCCCTCGAGCACCAGCGCGATACGTCCGTTACAGACCTCTTCAGCCGTTTCCTTCAGGCGGCGCGTCAGTGCAGCATACCCGGCGACCGACAGCGTCAATGGTCCAAGTGGATCAGCCCAATGGGCATCATAACCGGCGGACACCAGGATCAGGTCTGGACGATAACGCCGCAGCGCCGGAATGACGACATCATCGAACAGGCGGGCAAACCCGGCGTCGCCGACGCCGTGAGGGAGCGGAAGATTCATCGTCGTGCCGCGTCCTCTGCCCGAACCGATCTCACGTTCGGCGCCGGTGCCCGGGTAGAGCGGCGAAGCGTGCGTCGAACAGAAGAAGACCCGATCATCATCGTAGAAGATATCCTGCGTTCCGTTTCCGTGATGCACATCAAAATCAACGATTGCCACCCGTGTGACTCCCAGATGGTCGATAGCGTGGCGCGCAGCAATGGCAACGTTGTTGAACAGGCAAAACCCCATGGATTCGGCTCGGGTCGCGTGATGACCGGGTGGACGAACCAGCGCAAACCCATTCTGCGCCGACCCGCTGACGACCGCGTCAACGACCGCCAGGGTCGTGCCAGCAGCCATGAGCGCCGCATCCCAACTCGCCGATGTAGTGTATGTGTCGTGATCGATCCACGATCGCGGGCGTGTCGCCGACCAGCGCACCACTTCAATCATCTGTTCGGTGTGAACAGCGCGCAGTTGCGCCTCAGTCGCCGGACGCGCCGGAACTTCGAGCAGCACTGAACGTAGACCACTGGCGTTCAGTGCAGCAGTAATCGCATGCAGACGCGCCGCCTGCTCAACGTGCTGCGGCTCGTCGTGGGCGGCGTGGCGCGGGTTGATGGCAATGGCTGTTCTCATGACTCTGCATTATAGCACAGGTGCTGCGCCGCTTATGGCGCAACCTCCGCTGGTCAGGATGTGCATACTCCTGTGTCCATCATTGGCGCCTTCATTCCTCCGGAAGTCGTACCCCATTGCCATGCCACACGACTAATCCATCGCGCTCCAATCCGTTGAGGAGGGTCACCAGCCAGGCTTCATCTTCCGGGGTATAATCGGGGCGCACTTGTGGTCCAAGTTCTGCCAGGTCAAGGGTTGTGCCGGGGGGTAATGCGCGGAGCGCGGCAACAGCACGTCCGCGGAAGTAGCGATTCGATCCGACGAACGGGCGTTCACGATGTTCAGCAATGCGTTTGCGCACCGGCGTCGCTTCAAGATGCCCGTCCGACGTGCGGCGCGCGGCATAGTCGCAGCACAGATCGCGCAGTGGACAGCGCCAGCATGCTGGCGAGTCGGCAGTGCAGATCAGCGACCCCAGTTCCATCAACGCCTGGTTCCACATCCAGCTGCGCCCGGTTGGGAGCGCTGCCTGCGCCAGCGCCAGCAAATCTCGTTCGTTGACCGTTGCCGCAGGATCGGTCAATGCGCGGCGAATAACGCGCCGGATGTTGGTGTCCATGAATGCCACATCCTGCTCGAAGGCAAAACAGGCGATAGCACCAGCGGTGTAGGGTCCGATGCCCGGAAGCGTCAGCAGCACAGCGACATCGCGCGGAAAAACGCCGTCGAAGCGTTCGACGATTTCACGTGCTGCGCGTTGCAGATTGACCGCCCGGCGATTGTAGCCAAGCCCCGACCACAGACGGATGACCTCTGCGGTCGGTGCGTCTGCCAGCGCCTGAAGCGTCGGGAAGCATGTAAGGAACGCTTCGTACTTCGGCAACACGCGATCAACCTGTGTTTGCTGGAGCATCACCTCTGCAACCATAATGCGGTATGGATCGCGGGTGCGGCGCCAGGGGAGGTCGCGTGCCGCCTCACTGAACCAGTTCATCAGCGCCTGATGGAACCTGGTAAACGCCGGTAAACTTTCGTTCTTTTGGATGATACTCTTACGTATTGTCATAGCGTTATCTTCATAGTACAGGCTACGATGAAAAACGTTTGAACTTCCAATGCATCCATTTCCTGCCGACCCGTCTTCCGTTTCCGACGCCAGCCAACCGACTTCGCGGTGGGTCGTTGCGGGGTGGATGGCGATTGTTCTCGTGGTTCCGTCCGCTCTGGCGCTTGAGCGCATATTCCCCGCTCTGGATCGTCCGTATCCTGTAGCGTCGCCGCTCTACTTTGCAGGGATTGCAAGCACTGCGGCGATCATCGGAACGGTGGCGCTGGTCATCGTCATCACAGCGTGGCAGGCGCTCGACAATCGCATGCTGGCGGTTGGTCTGGGATTGCTGGGAGGTGCTGCAACGGCTCTGGTGCATGCGCTGTGGGCGGCATCACAGCCCGATGCAACGCCTGAATGTCCCATCATCAGCCTCGCTATCGTCGGCATCTGGATTGTGATCGGCACATTCGAGGCATCGCCTGTCGCCCAGGATCGGCGGCAGCGTGCGTGGCGATATGTAGCGCCTTTTACCATGCTCCTCGCCTTCAGTATCGGATGGCTGTTCGTCCCTGTGGCACCGGAGATCGAAGCGCTCATCCGTCTGTTGACCGTGATCGCCTGCGGTTTTGCGCTCTGGCGGTACATTCAATTATACCGTCGATCATCGATCCGTCTCTCGCCTGCGTTCCTGGCTGCTCTTGCATTGTTGGGAGAAGCAACGACAATCCAGCAGATCGCCGCGCCGGTATACAATCTCTCGTTCTGGTTGTCCCACGCTGCAGGCATTGCCGCGCTTGCATTGATGGCATACGCTGCATTTTTTGAGGTACGTGACCGAAGGCAGCGTGGCCTTATCGATCGCGCCGCCTTCGAACTGGTGCGTCCGGCAATGGTGGAAGCCATAGATGCGTTGATTGAGTCGCTGGAGCGTCGTGAGCCGCTTTCGGTGGAACTGCGCACCCGGCTCCAGCGCGATGCCAGCCTGTCTCCTCTCCAGATCGACGCGCTGGAGAACCTTGCCATCACTGCCGCGCGTGAGCGACGTCAGCGTGAAGAGTTGGAACAACTCGACGCAATGCGCCAGCAGAGCGAACGCAACGTCACATTACTGGCACAGATGGTCATCCACGATCTCAAGAATCCGTTGACGGCGTTGATCGGATTTCTTGAGTTGTTGAGCACGGGCGAGTTGAACGACCCGCAACGTGCGCTGATCGAGAGTGCGCTGCGCACCGGACGCAACCTGGCGGGATTGGTCGATGATCTGCTCGATCTGGCGCGTTACAACGAAGGTCGTCTGCGCCTGCGTCTGAGTGATGTATCACTTCCCGATCTCTGCGCTGAGTGTGCCATCGAACTTTCCGGATGGCTGGCATACGAGTCGAAAACCCTGATCCTCGATGTGCCGCAGACACTCCCGACAATACGCGCTGATAGTCGTTTGCTGCGCCGGGTTTTGCTGAATCTGCTCTCGAACGCGCTCAAACACACCCCCTACGGAACGACGATTATGCTGCGCGCCTGGCGTGAGCCGCATCCCGACGGCGGCGAGCAGACGGTTATCGAGGTCGCCGATACCGGTCCGGGCATCCCCCCTGATCAGATCGAACGGATATTCGAGCCATTCGTTGGGGCAGGTGAGAGTCGCCCTGCTCGTCAGAGCAGCACCGGTCTGGGGCTTGCCTTCTGTAAAATGGCGGTTGACGCCCACGGCGGAACCATCGAGGTCAGCAGTTTCCCCGGCGATGGCGCAACGTTCCGCATCAGGCTGCCCGATCGTTGACCACTTGTGACACTGTGACGGATCGGGTACAATGCCGGTGATGTTGCCGGATTTCTCAGGAGAAGGGAGGCACAGGCGCTCGTGCTGGACGCCTGTGTTTGTATCTGCTGTGCGTTGCGCCGGGCAGGTCATAGCGCCTGTGCGTCGCAGGGTGAGAAATGAACCCTCCAGGCTTGTATCTTCCCGTTCGGATGGAGTGACCGATCTGTGGGATCAAGTATCGATGCTGTGCGCGGTATGCGCGATATCCTGCCGTCGGAAGTGACGGTGCAGAGAGCAACAGCTGCAGCAATCGAGCGCGTGCTGGGTGCGTATGGCTACGAACCTATCGATCTGCCGATCATCGAACAGCGCGACCTCTACCTGCGCAAGCTGGGTGAAGAGCTGGTCGGCAAGGTCTATGAGTTCACGTTCAACGGGCGTGATCTGGCGTTGCGACCGGAGTGGACGGCTTCGGTCCTGCGCGCTTATGTTGCGCGTATGCAGGATCAACCGCTGCCTCTGCGCCTGCGTTATGCCGGCCCGGTCTTTCGGAATGAGCGACCACAGCGCGCCACCTATCGTCAGTTCACGCAGATCGGCGTTGAGTTGATCGGCGGCGCGGCGCCGCGCGCCGATGCCGAGTGTCTGGCGCTGGCGTGCGAGGGGTTGGTCGCGGCAGGCGTGACGCGCTTTACAGTGCGCATTGGTCATATCGGTCTGATTCGCTCGCTGCTTGCATCGCTGGGGTTGAGTGAACGAACCCAGGGCAGGCTGGCGTGGCGACTGGAACGCCTTCGTGAGCACGGGGTCGCAGCAGTGCGCGCAGAACTGGACGCGCACCCCGCTTCATTCCCTGTTGATCCTGCGCTTCTCGATGGGATCGACGATCAGCGCGCCGAGGCATTGCTGCTGCACGCGCTGCGTGAAATCGGAGTCAACCTGCGTTTCGGCACTCGACCGCCAGAAGCGATCGTTGGTCGCCTGGTACGCAAACTGCGACGCAGCGAGTCGTCCGAGCAGATTGACCAGGCGCTCGAATTGCTTGACCGGTTGTGCCGGATCGAAGGCGGACCCGACGAGGCGCTGGAACGTGCCGGAGCGTTGCTGCGCGATTATCCTGTGACCGGTCTCGAGGAGTTGCATGCGATCCTGCGCCTGGCTACAGCGCACAGCGTGGCGCCGGAGTGTCTGAAGCTCGATTTTGGGTTGGGTCGTGGGTTGCACTATTACACCGGCATGATCTTCGAGATCTACTCGGACGACGGCTTGCAGTTGTGTGGCGGCGGGCGCTACGATGATCTGGTGAATGCGCTGGGCGGGCGTCAATCGACACCGGCGGTCGGTTTTGCCTACGGGTTGGAACGGGTCGTGGCTGCGGCATCGCCTGCTGCCGCTCTTCCCTGTCCGCCGGTTGTGATGGTGGTTGCAACCGACGATGGCAGTTATCCGTATGCGCTGGAAGTGGCGCGCCTCCTGCGGGCGCACGGCTATACGGCGATGACCGATGTGCGTATGCGCGGTGTGAGTAGCAACCTGCGCGACGCTGATCGTCGGGGTGTGCGTTTCGTTGCCGTGGTCGGCGCCGATGAGCGTGCGCAGCGGTGCATGTCCTGGCGTGATCTGGAGCGACACGAAGAGATGCTCATTGCTCTGACGGATATCCCGCCGATCAAAAGGTGATCTATGTCACAGCATATACGGCGGCGTCTTACAGGGTGGCTGGTCGTCTTGCTTGGTGCGCTGATCGTGCTGGCTGCCGGATTGCCGTCGGTGATTCTGGAAGCGGGCAAGCCATTTCCCTACGACCTCTTTGCGCCGCCTGTGCCAGCGCGCGCCGCTGCAACCGGCGAACCGGTCGGAATGGGATGGCTGGGCGTCGTGTTGCTGACCCTGGGATTGTTCATTGTGGTTATGACCGTCTTCTCGCCTGATTTTCGACGCTGGCTGGTGCGGAATCTTCCTGTGTATCTGCTCATCATGCTGACCGTCTACCTCCTCATGGCGAATCTGCGACCGCCGACATTCGAGCCGCGCAGTGCACCGGCGCAGACGATCGGTTCATCCGGTCAGGACCTCGAATCGACAGATATCGTCGTTCCTCCTGAACTGGTGACCAATCCGCCGGTGTGGCTGGTCACACTGATCAGTCTGGCGCTTGCATCGGGTCTGACGGCGGTTGCCTGGTGGATGCTGCGCCGGTTTCCGCGGAGGTCGGCATTCGATGACCTGGGGAGCTCCATCGCTGCTGAGGCGCAGGCGGCGTTGCGCGATCTGGAAGCGGGTGCCGATGTGCGTGACGCTGTCACGCGCTGCTATGTCGAGATGGTGCGTGTTCTGCGCACCGAACGAGGGATTGTGCGCGCTCCGGATATGACGGCGCGTGAGTTTGAGCAACGCCTGGCGCGCACCGGTCTCGCCGAAACACATATTCGTCGCCTGACGCGCCTGTTTGAACTGGTGCGCTACAGTCCACGCATACCGGGTCTGCGTGAGGCGCGCGAAGCGGAGGAGTGCCTGCGCGCCGTTGTCGAAGCCTATCAGTCGCGTGATGGAAAACGCTGATAACGCTCTGTTCGTGGAGCGTGACACAGCGAAGGCAAAGTGAAGCGGAAGACAGGCATATGTGGCGACGACGCCTGATCCTGATCCTGACGGTGATTGCAGCAGTTGAGATTGTCGCTCTGGGGATTCGCGGCTTCCTGGCGGAGACGCTGATTACACCGCTGCTCTATCTGATCTGGGGAGCAGTGCGGATCTTCGAGAGCATACCGCAGGGGATCATCTGGCTTACTTTTGTGCTGGCAGCCAGCATTGTCGCGCTGGTGAGCGTGTGGGGCGGACGTCGAAATGACGCTCAACACGCCGATGCCGGTGCTCCTCGCGGGCGCGTCTATGAGTGGCAGCGTCTGGTAGCGCTTGCACAGCGACACGACTATTCACGCTGGCGGTTGGCGCAACGTTTGATGATCTTACTGGCTGAAACGATGGCTGCACGCGAGCGCGTCGAACTTCGCGTCGCTCGCCAGCGTATTGCAACCGGCATGATCGACGCGCCGCAGGATGTCGTCGATTTTCTTCGCGCTGGCGCCGATTCGTACCGTCCACGTCGCAGCATATTCCTGCAACGTGGCGAGTCAGCGCTCGATGTCGATCTGGATCAGGTTGTTGCCGCCGTTGAGCGTCTTGCACGCGGCGAGAATCGTGAGTGAACCGTATGCGAGAACAGTATGCCGATGTTGCCCTTCTCGGTCAACGTGTGATCGAACAGGTTGAACGTGTCATTGTCGGCAAGCGGGCTGTCCTCGAGCAGATTATGGCAGCGACGCTCGCCGGCGGACATGTGTTGCTCGAAGATTACCCCGGTCTGGCAAAGACGCTGATTGCACGCAGTTTTGCAGCGGCGCTGGGGCTTGAGTTCCGGCGCATTCAGTTCACGCCGGATCTCCTGCCAGGCGACATAACCGGCGGCTATGTCTACAACCGTGCTGCCGATCGCTTTGAGTTGCGTCGGGGACCGGTGTTTGCCAACATTGTTCTGGCGGACGAGATCAACCGCGCCTCGCCGAAGACCCAATCAGCGCTGCTGGAGGCGATGCAGGAGCGCCAGGTAACGCTCGAAGGCGAGACGATGCCGCTGCCGGAACCGTTTCTGGTGTTGGCGACGCAAAACCCTATCGAGTACGAGGGAACCTTTCCACTGCCTGAAGCGCAACTTGATCGCTTTTTGATGAAACTTTCGATTGGATACCCGTCGCCGGAAGAAGAGCGCGAGATCCTGCGGCGGCGGCGTGAGCGTCGGCGCGATGATGCGGTCATCGAGCAGGTGACCAACGCCGAAGAATTGCTGGCGATGCGCGATGCTATCGAAGATGTGTATGTCGATGCCGACATTGAGGAGTACATTGTGCGGTTGGTGGCAGCCACGCGCAGTGATGCGCGTGTGGCAGTCGGCGCCAGTCCACGCGGGTCGCTGGCGCTGCTCAAACTGGCGCGGGTGCGCGCTGCGCTCGATGGACGCGATTTCGTCATTCCCGATGATGTCAAAGTTTTTGTTCGCCCGGCGCTGGCGCACCGTCTCATCCTGACGCCCGATCTCTGGATGCAGCGTCGTGCTGCGGAGGAAATCCTGTCTGCCGTGCTTCAGGCGATCCCGGCGCCGGTTATGCGATGAGAGCGACGTTCGACCACCGTAACCTGATCGCACTGGGTGCGCTGGCATTCGGGCTGGTGCTGTCTGGACTTGCCACGCTCAACAGTGCGTTGATCGTGCTGGCGATCCCGCCCGTCATCTTCATTGGCGCGGCACTGCTCGATATGCCGGAAGTTGTGCAGTTGCAGGCGACGCGTACATTGAGCACAGAGCGCGCATCGCCGGGCGCGACAATCAATGTGAGCGTCACGGTTACAAACGATGGGACGCGCACTGTACCTGTCGCAATCAAAGATGTACTGCCCGCAGGATTGGAACTGATCGCAGGGCATCCCACAGGTATAGCGCTGCTCACGCCGGGGTCGTCGGTGACAGTTGCGTACACCGTTCGTGGCGCACGCGGGTTTCACCACTTCAGCAGCGTGCAGGCGGTAGTGAGCGATCATCTTGGGTTAAACCGCCGCCGGATCGAGGTCGCAGCGCCGGGCAAGATCCTGATTGTGCCGGAGGTCGTGCGGTTGACCCGTCTCGGCATTCGCCCTCGGCGCACGCGCATCTACTCCGGAACGATCCCGGCGCGCCAGGGCGGGGCAGGCGTCGAGTTCTTCGGAGTGCGCGAGTATCAGGCGGGTGACCCGGTGCGCTGGATCAACAACCGCGCCAGTGCGCGTTTCCCCGGGTCGCTCTATGTCAATGAGTTCGAACAGGAGCGCGTTGCAGACATCGGTATTATTCTTGACGCACGGCGCGGCAGCGATGTGCAGGGCAACCGTCATACGCTGTTCGAGTATAGTGTACAGGCTGCTGTCGCGCTGGCAGATGCTCTGATAGGGCAAGGCAACCGGGTCGGGTTGCTGATCTACGGGCATGCCATCGAGTGGACGTTTCCCGGCTACGGCAAAATTCAGCGTGAAAAGGTGTTGCGCGCGCTGGCGCAGGCACGTACCGGCGACCGCGCCGCCCTCGCCAGCCTCGCCGATATTCCAACACGCCTCTTTCCGGCGCGCTCACAGATCATCCTGATCAGTCCGCTGCAACCGGGCGATGCTATGCCCATTCTGCATATGCGCGCGCACGGCTACGAGGTGCTGGTTATCAGTCCCGATCCGGTTGCCTTCGAAGCGAACGTTTTCGGACCCCGGGCGGCTCTCGCCGTGCGGATCGCACGTATCGAACGTCAGGCTCTGCTGCAACGTCTTTATCTGGCTGGGGTGCGTGTTGTCGACTGGAATGTGGAGACGCCACTGGCGCAGGCGCTGGCGCGTATGCAGCGCTGATGAATGTCGCAATTCTGTGCTATACTGTGGCTCCTGTGATAGTGAGTCGGTTGAGCAGCAAACCGTGCAGCGGTGCGACAGTTGCGGGCGACAGTGGGAACGAAATGACGAGAGGCGGCGTGATACCGGAGCATACGCTCACGCCACACGCGGGAAAGGGGGACAATGATGAGCGCCGTGATACCCACAGCGAAGCCAGCGATCATCTACCCGGAAAGCGATGGACAGCCGATGGCGGACAACACGCTGCAATTTCGCTGGATTACGGTAGTGCAGGGCAATCTGGCGGCGCTGTTCGCCGACCGCCCGGATGTGTTCGTGGCGGGCGACCTGTTGTGGTATCCGGTGGAAGGGCGCCCCGACATTCGCCGCGCGCCGGATGTGATGGTCGCCATCGGCCGCCCGAAGGGAGATCGCAGCGCGTATCTCCAATGGGAGGAAGGGGGACAGCCGCCGCAGGTGGTCTTCGAGATATGGTCGCCGGGCAACACCATGAGCGAAATGGCGCGCAAGCACGAGTTCTACGTGCGGTACGGGGTGAGCGAGTACTACCTGATTGACCCGCAGCAGGGCGAGGCGGTAGGATGGGTGCGGCAGGGGGCGCGGCTGCGCATGGTTGACGAAATGAACGGGTGGGTCAGTCCGCTGCTGGGAGTGCGGTTCGCGGTGACGGAGGAGGGCGTGGACCTGTTCTACCCGGATGGTCGCCCGTTTCTGACTTTTGAAGAACTGGCGCGGGCAGATGCGGAGGAGCGGGCGCAAGCGGAGTAGCGGCTCCGTGCCCTGCGCGAGCGTCTACGGGCGCTGGGGATCGACCCGGACAATGCATGATGCGTCAGCAACTTTTCATCGATGAGGGTAATCGCGTTGAACGGAAAACACACGGATGGAGGGAGAACTGCGTCGCCTGCATTGCAGCAGGGGACTGTACATCCAGCGCGTTCCGGCGGATCGCTGGCAGTTGTTAGCGCGATTGTCCTGGCAGCTGCATTGCTCGCGGGTGGACTGATTGCAGCAAGTGAGACGCTCTTTGCGCTGGCGCCAGCTGCCCTTGGCGGTGTGTGGGTAACCGGTGCGATCCTTCAGCGTGAATGGACGCGCACGATTGCCATGCCCGGTTTGATCGTCGTTGCTGCTGGTGCGACATTTACTCAGGTCGCGCCACTTGTTCCGCTTGCTGGTCTGGTTATGACGCTGGTTGCCTGGCGTCTCGCCGATCTTGATCGGCGTCTGGCGCTGACCGATATGATTGTTGATGAACGATCACTGCGACGTGTCCATTTCATTCGTTTACTGATTGTTGCAGGGGTGGCGTTTGTGGCCGGCAGCCTGGCGACTGTTGTGCGTGTCGAGATCGGTTCAATGGGAGCGTTGATCGCTGGCGTGCTGGCGGTGGTCGGTCTCAGTCGTCTTGTTGTACTCCTGCGTCGTATCATGCGCGACGCCTAGCATGGCGGGATGGCCGGTTTCGGAGAGATGGCAATTCTTCAGAGAAGCGATATGACGTTGCGTTTTGCCATACCATCGAAGGGCAGTTTGTACGATGGTACGATCGCCTTTCTTGAGAGCGCCGGATTGCGCGTGGCGCGCCCGAATCCACGCCGTTACACGGCTTCCATTCGCGCACTTCCCGGAGCAGACGTGCTGCTTCATCGACCGACAGACATCGTCGAAAAAGTGGCGGCAGGCGAAATCGATCTCGGGATTAGCGGTCTTGATCTGGTGGAAGAACTGCGCGGCGACCGTGATGATCTGATCGTTTTGTTTGATGATCTTGGCTATGGCGCTGCCGAACTGGTCGTCGCCGTCCCGGAGACCTGGATCGATGTGACGTCCTGGCATGATCTGGCGGATCTGGCAGTCGAGTTGCACAGTCAGGGCCGTCCGCTGCGTATTGCAACCAAATACCCGTCGCTGACCCGTCGTTTCTGCTATGCGAATGGCATTAACTACTTCCGTCTCGTTGAGTCGCAGGGGGCGACCGAAGCAGCGCCGGGGCTTGGGTACGCCGACATCATTGTGGATATTACGGAAACCGGCGTGACGCTGCGCGATAACCAGTTGAAGATCGTTGGCGAGCCGATTCTCCGTACTCAGGCATGTCTGATCGCGAGTCGTCGCTGTTTGCGCGCCAATCCTGCGGCGCTGGCAGCAACCCGTACCGTGCTGGAACTGGTCGAGGCGCGGCGGCGCGCGCGTCGTTTCGTGCAGGTGACGGCGAATATCGCCGGTGAGTCGGTGGAAGATGTGGGACGTCGTGTGGCGGTCCGCTCTGACCTTGCCGGTGTGCAGGGACCGACAATAGCGCCGGTCTGGCCCAGCACGTCGCGCGCTGCGGGTGCACCCGGATGGTACATGGTCACGCTGCTTATACCACAGGATCGGGTGCTCGATCTGACGGCGCATCTCCGTCAACTCGGCGGTGACACCATCACGGTTGTACCGGCGCAGTATGTGTTCGATGCAACCTGCAGCAGTTATCATCGTTTGCTGGAGTTGCTCGAGGAACAGACGCCATGACCATTCCTGTCTTCGAAGATCTTTCTATTGCCCGTCGCACTATTCTGCGGCGTGTGCCCTTCGATGAGATCGATGTTCCTGTATCGCTGCTGAATGCTATCGAGGAGCGCTTTGGCGCACGGTTGACTCCTGCCGAAGCGGTTGATCAGATCCTGCGTGATGTGCGCGAACGCGGTGATGATGCATTATGTGATTGGGCGCAGCGTCTCGATAATTACGCCGGTCCGCTGGAGATTGCGCCGGAACATTGCGCTGCGGCGCTGGCTGCGCTCGATCCTGCACTGCGGGAAGCGATCAATCTGGCAATTGCCAGGCTCACACGCTTCCATCAACGTCAGGTACGCACCTCGTGGATCGAGTTCGACGCTGAAGGAGCGCTCGGGCAGATCATCACACCGTTGCGACGGGTCGGCATCTATGTTCCGGGTGGCGCTGCGCCGCTTCCATCGTCCCTTCTGCATGCCGCAGTTCCGGCGCGCGTCGCCGGTGTTGAGGAGATCATCGTCTGTACACCGCCGCAGCGCAACGGCGAGATCGATCCGACCGTGCTTGCTGCCGCAGCTGCCGTGGGAGTTTCACGGGTGTTCGCCATTGGCGGCGCGCAGGCGATTGGAGCAATGGCGTATGGCACGGCAAGCGTGCCGCGTGTCGATAAGATCGTCGGTCCTGGCAATCTCTTCGTGGTGCTGGCAAAGCGTGCGGTCTACGGTGTCGTCGGGATCGAGTCGCTCCCTGGTCCTACCGAGACGCTGGTCATCGCCGATGCGCACGCCAATCCGCGCCTGGTCGCCGCCGATCTGCTGGCGCAGGCGGAACATGTGCTTGCGTCCGCGATTCTGATCACGCCTGATCGGGCGCTTGCCACGCAGGTTCAGGCGGAAGTTGCGCGGCAACTCGAACTGCTTCCGACACAGAACGCCGCCGCCGCTGCTGCTGCCATGACCGGGCGTGGCGGTGTCGTGCTGGTTCCCGATCTCGATACCGCCTTTGAGATCGCCAATGAATACGCGCCGGAACATCTCTGTCTGTTGATCGATGATCCCTGGCGCCATGTCGGAAAGGTGCGTAACGCGGGCGGTGTGTTCCTTGGCGAACGTTCCTTCGAGGTGCTTGGCGACTATGTGGCCGGACCATCGCATATCATGCCGACCGGCGGAACCGCCCGCTTTGCTTCCCCGGTCAATGTGGACGATTTTCGTAAAATGATCTCGCTTGTGGCGCTGAACGATGCAGCACTGCGCCGGATCGGACCGGCTGCGGCGCGTCTGGCAGATGCCGAAGGTCTGGCGGCGCATGCGGCTGCGGTGCGGGCAAGATTGGAAGGTTAAGGGTAAGGTCTGGTATAATGCTGGTGTTCTGAACAGATGCTGCGTGAGGAGGCGGGCAGGTATGCCGTCGAGTTTTATCGAAAGTTTCATCTTTCTCCTGATAGAAGTGTTGTCGCTGGCAATTCTTTTTCGCGTGCTGCTCTCATGGGTCGATCCGCTGGGCAATATGCGGATCACGCAGATGCTTCGCGATCTGACGGAACCGATCCTGGCGCCGATCCGCAGCATCCTGCCACAAACGATGATGTTCGACTTTTCGCCGATTATTGCAATGTTATTGCTACAGGCTATCAGCATGCTAATCCGCTCCGCATTGTGATGATCATTGCCTGATCGGGCAGGATACGCCGGCAGAGGAGCAGGTTGTTTTCGAGCCGGTCAGGACTGATTCCCTGGAAAGTCTGGTCAATGAACCAGGAGGTCATCGTCACATCGTCAGAAATCTCTCGGACGACGTCCCATTCTGCACGTGTGTTGCTCAGCACCGTCTTCCTGTGCGGTGTCGGCACGTTGGGCGTCGAGATGATCGCCTCACGCCTGCTTGCCCCCTATTTCGGCACGTCGCAGCCGATCTGGGCTGCAATTATCGGTCTGACGCTGGTCTACCTGGCAGTCGGGTATCACTTCGGCGGGCGCCTGGCTGACCGTCATCCTGACGAGCGGGTCCTGTACCGTATTGTTCTGCTATCGGGAGTTGCGACGGCGCTGATCCCGCTCCTTGCCGCCCCCATTCTTGGTTTCGCGCAACGCGCCGTCGCCGAACTCGCGGTTGGCGGCTTCATCGGCGCGCTGTTTGGCGTGCTGGCGTTGTTCGCTGTGCCGGTCACGTTGCTGGCAATGGTCGGACCATTTGCAGTGCGTTTGCAGTTGCACCGCGCGGCAGCCGGCGTGCAGGTTGCCGGCGCTGCCGCCGGAACGGTCTCTGCCATCTCGACCGTTGGCTCAATCGTGGGGACATTCCTCACCGTTCTGGTGCTTATTCCCGCAATTGGCACCACAGCCACGACGTATGTCTACGCTGGTTTGTTGACCGTACTCGGCGCGGTTGGTGTGCGCAACTGGAAGGCGCTGGCGGCGCTGGCGCTCACAGCAGCGCTCTCAGGGTATGTGCTTTTCACGGCGGGACCGGTGAAGGAAGCCGGATGTGCCGGATGCACCCTGATCGCTGAATACGAATCGCCCTACAATTACATTCAGGTTGCGACGCGCCGCGACCCGGAGTATGGGCAGCAGGTCGTGCTGCTGCTGAACGAAGGTCTGGCGATCCATTCGATCTACAACACCGCCTACGATGGCGATCCGCTTGATACACTCACCGGCGGCGGACCATGGGACTACTTTGCGATTGCGCCGTTTGTTGTACCGGGGCGTGATCCGACGACGGTGCGTAGCCTGGCAATGCTTGGCTCAGCGGCGGGAACGACGCCAGCGCAGTTTCTGGCGATCTACGGACCTGAGACGCGCATCGATGCAGTCGAGATCGATCCCAAAATCATCGAAGTGGGACGACGCTTCTTCAACATGCGCGATGCCTCAACCGGTCCAGAGCATCCGAATTACCACGTCTACGCCGAAGACGCGCGCTTCTGGCTGGCGACGCAGGGCGGCGTCTACGATGTCATCGGCATGGATGCCTATCACCAACCCTACATCCCCTTCCATCTGACGACGGTCGAGTTTTTTCAACTGGTGCAACACCATCTTGCTCCCGATGGCGTGGCAGTCGTCAATGCCGGGCTGGGTCCCAATGGCGACGACCGCCTGAGTCAGGCGATTGTTGCGACCATGGAGCAGGTTTTTCCTCAGGTTTTTGTGATCGAAACGGCGCGTCTCAGTAATCAGATCATCATTGGCGTGAATCGCAACGTCGGCGATGGATACGCCAATCTGCTCGATGCATATGAGCGTCTCGAACATCCGGCATTGCGGCGCACCCTTGAACGGGTGTATATTCCAACGCGCCAATCTACGGCAACCTTCGCGCCTTTCACCGATGATCGCGCACCGGTTGAGCGTCTGGTCGATCTCCTGATTTTTGATACGTTGATACGTTAGTCATCTTTCCATCTTGATGATGGACGATGGGGTGCGTTTGCGCCCTGTGAGGAATTGTTTTGTGCATTGCACCGCCGATGGATGGGTTGCATGTTCATCGTTTCGGCTTTCATTGAAGTCCTCCTCCCGGTGACGGTGGTCGTGGTGTGCGGATATGCGCTGCGACGCCGCTTCGAACTGGATCTCCCATCACTCAATCGCTTAAGCATGTATGTTCTTGGTCCTGCATTGATCTTCACCACGATTGTGCGGATCGATGTGACCGGCGACGAGGCAGCGCGCATCATTGCCGCGTCTGTGGCACTGTGTCTGGGAATCGGGGTCGTTGGGCTGATTGTCGGTGCGCTTATGCGCCTGGATCGCAGCAGCCTGATGGCATTGCTTCTCTGCGTGATGTTCATGAACTCGGGCAACTACGGTTTGCCGACAACACGCTTTGCGTTCGGTGAAGCCGGTTTTCAGCGCGCACTCCTCTACTTCATAGCGCAGACAATCCTGGCGCAGACGCTGGCAGTACCGATCGCCAGCGCCGGACGCGGCGATCTCAAAAGCGCAGTGCGGCAGATGTTCGCCATGCCGCAGATCTATGCGGTCGCAGCGGGTTTGCTGGCGCGCTTCAGCGGCATCGATCTGCCGCATCGCGGTGATGCACTGGGCAGTGCGTTTCGCGGCGTGGCGCTGATGGCTGATGCCGCATTGCCGCTCCTGCTGCTTTTGCTGGGCATGCAACTGGCAAATGGAACCACGGTGGAAGACGTTCGGTTGACCATGGTGGTTGCCGGGTTGCGGTTGGGGGTTTCACCGCTTATGGCGTATGGTCTGGCGCGCGCGCTGGCGCTCGATGACCTGGCGCTGCGGGTGGTGGTGCTCGAAGCCAGTATGCCCACAGCCGTCAATATGGTGCTCTACTCGCTCGAATTCAACGCCCGTCCGCGATTCGTCGCAGGGGTAGTGGTTGTCACGACGCTGATGAGCCTGGTGACTCTAACGCTGCTCCTGAGCGTATTGCGGTAGAAGAGGCGAGAGGGTGGGGGGGTGTTGAACGTTCAACCTTCAACTTTCAACCTTCAACGCCCCAACCTTCAACCTTCAACGCCCCAACCTTCAACCTTCAACGCCCCAACCTTCAACCTTCAACGCCCCAACCTTCAACCTTCAACGTCCCAACCTTCAACCTTACAACCTTCAACCTTCAACCCTTCTCTACCCCCGCACCACCAGATACCCGATGAGGAGAATCAATTGAAAGACAACCGGGATCAACCCCCCGCCGATGAGTTGTCCGCCGCGCCAGTCGTACAACGCGCTCCACAACCCTGCCGCCAGCCAGAATGACCACCCGATTGCGCCCAGCCACAGGAGCGCCGCAAGCGGTTGAGCGCCGACAAGAAGCGCAACCAGCGCTGCCAGCATAAGGAACAGGCGTGGTTGCTGAACCCGTGGATAGAGGTACAGCGGACGCGCTCCCTCCTCACCGCCGCCGCTCATCTCGTCGAGCGCAGCTGTGGCAAGCGATACCAGGGGCCATTCAAGGAGCGCCAGGAGGGTCATAATGAATGAAGCGACAATCAGGCGTCCGTCTGGAAGGATATGCTGAACGAGTGAGCGATCGGCGAGCAACATCAGTGCAGGAAATACTGCGACTCCGAGCGCAGCCGGCAGCGTGTGCAGCAGTCGTCCGACGACGATCTGCTGAGTTGTGGGGTCGGCGCGGCTCTCCTCGACCAGGCGGGTGGCGGCTGCGGTCGACTGAACGCTCAGCAGCAGGAGATCTGATCGCGCATCACTCTGGAACGGAGGCGCCTGCGTATCGCCGG
Organism: Roseiflexus sp. RS-1; assembly: GCF_000016665.1. Taxonomy (NCBI): domain Bacteria; kingdom Bacillati; phylum Chloroflexota; class Chloroflexia; order Chloroflexales; family Roseiflexaceae; genus Roseiflexus; species Roseiflexus sp. RS-1. The sequence goes on along the minus strand of NC_009523.1, from coordinate 3,998,289 downwards.
TTTCCTCGTGATGCCGCATAACCTCCAGCACAATGCGTTGGAGTAACGCATCGGCGTTGCTGATAGCTGTGGTGATTATGATGCCGGGGGAGAGCGAACCATCGTAGAGAAAACTTACGATCCGCGCATCGACTGGCAATCCGTGTGTGACCTGGATCAGCACGACCTGACTGTTTTCGGAGAATTCGGTCACCTTCATAACGCGCAGGCGTGACCAGGGGAGCATGTATGTACGCCGCAGGCGGCGGATGGCCAATCCCTTACTGTGCGCTTCAAGCGCCGGCAGAAGATGGTATACGAATGATGCAACGCCGAGCAGGAAGAGCAGGACGATATGCGCTTCGACCAGCAGCCACCACGGCGCCGGAAGAAGTCGCAGGTCAAGTTGATTGAAGACCGGCAGCCGACGTACTGCAGGAAATGTTATCGCCAGATAGGTCATGATCAGCGTCAGATACCGCAGGATCGCAACCGCCGCAATGATCGCCGCCGTCCACGTCAGGGTGGCGCGGATGCGTCGCGGATACTCGCCAGCTACAACATCGCCGGAGAGGGCGACCGCAGGCGGCGCACCGTCATGCTGGGACGAGCGTTGCGCAAAAAATGACAATGGGCTGAGCAACAGGCGGAACAACGGTGAACTCGCCCCCTCCTGCAACTCGACCTGTCGTCCGGTCGCCATGGTGCGCGCTACACGGTCAGCTTCGCTGAGGAGCGTCTTGACCAGGTCATCGAACTCACTGATCTGTGATGTGATCAGAAACGCGGGGCGGAAACCCAGGCGATAGACGAAACTGTACCAGCGATGCCATCCGGTCAGCCAGCCACGGTCGGTTTCGACCAGCAACACATAGCGATCACCGGCTTCGGTGACTTTGATGGCGCGGATATTTTCCCAGGGCACGGGCAACCAGTCGTTGACAAATGCCACCAGCATGCCGCGTGCGCTGGTGCGCACCATCGGCAGACTGTTACGCAGCAGAAGCGCCGCCAGTAACGCCAGCGCCAGCCAGAGCAGTGCGGGCAAGAGATCCGCCAGTATGGTCGGCGCTGGCGTATCGGCAGTGTTGATCGCCTGCACCAGATCGTCGAGCCAGGGAAGTTGAGCGAACAGCGTTGTATCGACTGAATAGATCGACCAGAGCAGGCGCAGCACATCACGCCCCAGACGCACCGACGCCAGGGTGACAGCAACCGCCGACAGGAGTTCTATGGCAACGATCACACGGAGGGGGTAGCGATGAACTTTTTCGATATTCACACGTCCGCCTCCGCAGCGGCAGGCGACTGATCTCCCATCAGAGTGCGCACGCGCAGCGCTGCCTGATCGAGCAGGCGTTGACACGCTTCGGCAGTTGCGACGCCTTCTTCGTAGAGCGCCAGCGCCCGCGCAAGCGGGAGATCGCCGGTCTCAAGCTGCTCGACAATCTGTTGCAGACGGATGTACAGCGTCTCGTATTCTTCACCCGGAACAGGTTCATTTGTGGTCATGGCATTTGATGCGGGATTATCAGGCGATTCTATCTCTACATGAACGATGAGCGGAACAGGAATCGCATACGGGTGAGAGATGCACTATTCGACACGGGCACGAAAACTGCCACGGCGTACTGTGACCTCGATCCAATCATCAGGTGCAACCAGAGACGCATCGGTGATCAACGCTCCGGTTGTTGATTGCACCACAGCATAGCCACGGTCAAGCGTCGCCAGGGGGCTGAGCGCCTGGAGGCGACCGCGCACGCCATCGAGATGGGCGCGCGCCAGCGTGATACGTCGTTCGAGCGTGATGGTTGCGCGGTGCATCAGGTCATCGATGTGCTGGCGGTCGCGTCGGATCCGGCGTTCAGGCGAACAGAGGACCAGGCGCCGGTTCAGATGGGATACTCCATCGCGTGCAGTTGTCAATCGCTGTGTCACCGCTGCGTCCAGGCGGTTGCGCAACTGGCGAATATCGTCGAGCAGTTCGGTCATATCAGGAGATGCCATCTCGGCGGCTGCGGAGGGGGTCGGTGCGCGCACATCGGCAACAAAATCGATCAGCGTGGTATCGGTTTCGTGCCCGACGCCGCTGACGACCGGAACCGGACTGGCAAACACAGCGCGCGCCAGTCGTTCGTCGTTGAACGTCCAGAGATCTTCAGCGGCGCCGCCGCCGCGCGCCACGATGATAACATCGACATCAGCCTCGTAGAGGGCACAGAGCGCCTCGATAATTGTATCGACAGCGCCGGCGCCCTGCACCTGGCAGGGGGCGAAGAGCACTTCGGCGAGCGGATAGCGACGCCGCAGAATATTGAGCATATCCTGAAGCGCCGCACCCGTCGGCGATGTGACGATGCCAATCCGGTGCGGCAGCGGCGGCAACGGGCGCTTCCGCGACTGATCGAACAGTCCTTCCGCAGCAAGACGCTCCTTCAGGCGTTCGAACTGCGCCTGGAGCACGCCGATGCCTGCCGGTCGCAACGTATCGACATACAGTTGCACCTGACCGCGCACCTCATAGAACGCCACCCGCCCATGGGCGAGCACGGCGTCACCGTTGGCGGGCAGCGTCGCCATACGTGCCGCGACCGACTTCCACATCACCGCGCCAATCTGCGCGTCGCCCTCTTTCAACGTGAAGTAACAATGACCGGAAAAGTGACGATTAAAACTCGAAACCTCCCCCTCGACCCACACATCGCTCAACAGATCATCGGCGTCGAGCAAGTCGCGCAGGTATGTGTTGAGTTGCGAGACGGTCAACAACTGCATGGCAATGAACTGACAGGCGTTCCTATCGACGTGTGTTGAGGGATAACACGTTCGTTACAGCGGCTCGATAACCATCAATGGCTGCCCATACTCCACCGGTTGCGCATTCTGCACCAGAATACGCACGACCCGACCGGCAAACTCGCTCTCGATCTCGTTCATCATCTTCATCGCCTCGATAATGCCGACCCGATCACCGACATTAATGATGTCGCCTTCCTGCACGTAGGGCGGATCCTTCGGCGACGGCGCGGCATAGAATGTTCCGACCATTGGCGCAGCGATGATCTTGCCCGGCGGGAGGGCGTCCGGCTCCGGAGCGGGTGTTACCGGCGGCGGCGTCTGCACCGGCGCCTGAACGATACCGATCGGCGGCGCCGAAGATTGCACGTTTGCGGCAATCGATGGTGTGACGAACATCGGCGCCGGCGTATGGGGATGCAGCGACGGACCTCGCTTGATATGCAGGCGTGTCGTGCCGCGCTCAATCGAGATCTCATTCACATCCGTGTCGCTGATCATGCGCAGTAGTTCGCGCACGGCGCTCAAGCCGAACTCGTCCTCGATCGACTGCACAGTGTGATCGCGCTCACCTTCGCTCATAGTGCTGCTCACTTCCTGCTCTGGCGGTGCATATGAGAGACTTTTCACAACGCATTATAACACGCAGCAGGTACGATGTGACGCACGCATCATCTCTCCAGGTTTTGCGGTACACTCATGATGAGGGTGCACGCAGAACGGCAGGCGCCGATTGTCAAAGAACCTTTTTCATCTATCCGGGGAGGACAGTTCATGAGCGTCGACAGGTATCTTGCTTCGCTGGCTGAAACGCTTGCAGCCGTTCCCCGTGAGCCGCTGCGCGCGATCGAAGAGACATTGTGGCAAACGTATCTCCGCGACGGGACGATTATTATCTGTGGAAATGGCGGCAGTGCTGCAACCGCGTCGCATTTTGCGTGCGACCTGGCGAAGTGGACGATTTCCGACGGGCGCCGCCGTTTGCGTGCGCTTGCGCTGACCGACAATGTGCCGGTGATGACGGCATGGTCGAACGACACGGCGTATGAGCGCGTGTTTGTCGAGCAGGTCATGTCGCTCTACCGTCCTGGCGATACGCTGGTCGCCATTTCAGGGAGCGGCAATTCACCGAATGTGCTGCGCGCGGTTGAGTGGATGGCGTCGCAGGGCGCCGTGACGATTGGACTGACCGGCTTTAACGGCGGGAAACTGGCAACGCTGGCGCAGATTGCGGTCGTTGTTCCCAGCCATTTTATGCCCGAAGTCGAAGATGTGCACATCGCTATTTGCCACAGCCTGGCAGTGGCATTGGGTGAGCGGATTGGCATCGAATGTCTATGACACTCGTCCTTGGTCTCGATTTTGGCGGCACGAAACTTGCCGCCGGTCTGGTTGATCTTCAGCAAGGCAGTGTGCTGGCGCGCCGCTCGATGGCAACGCCGGTGTCCGGTGGCGCGTCTGCCAGCCTCCAGGCGATGCTGGCAATGGCGCAGGCGTTGATCGCGGCTGCGCCTGCGCCTGTGCAGGGCGTCGGCATCAGTTTTGGCGGACCGGTTGCAGCGGATGGGCGCACGGTGCGTCTCTCGATGCACGTTGCCGGATGGGATCAGGTTCCTCTGGCGAGGCATGTCGAGGGGGCGCTTGGGTTGCCTGCTATCGTTGCCAATGATGGCGACGCGGCAGCGCTGGCGGAGTACCGTTTCGGCGCCGGGCAGGGTGTGCGCCATCTGCTGTATCTGACCGTCAGCACCGGTATTGGCGGCGGCATAATCATCGACGGGCGCCTGCATCGTGGCGAACGCGCCTGGGCGGGCGAGGCGGGGCATCAGGTGCTGAAGCCCGACGGTCCACCCTGCCCATGTGGGCGCAACGGCTGTCTGGAGGCGCTGGCGTCGGGTTTGTCGATCGCCCGCGAGGCACGGTTGCGGTTGCGGGGACCTGACGGCGCAACCAGCGCGCTGGCTGCCATCCCGTCCGATGCGTTAACCGCGCAGCATGTCGCAGAAGCAGCGGCGGCTGGCGATGCGCTGGCGCGCACGGTGTGGAACGAGGCGATGGGATGGTTAGGGATCGGCATCGCTTCAGCCGCCAACCTGCTCAATCCCGGGCGTGTCGTGCTTGGCGGCGGGTTGACCCGCGCCGGTGCGCTCCTGTTCGACCCGGTGCGCCACGTCGTTGCGCGACGTGTGATCGATCCAGAAGTGAGCGTCGTGCCTGCCGCGCTTGGCGATGATGTTGGCATCCTGGGGGGTGCGGCGCTGCTGCGCGAATCTTGACAGCGCCCGGCGTGGGTGCTAGAATGCGAATGGTGCTGGCCCCGTAGCTCAATTGGATAGAGCGGCAGCCTCCGGAGCTGCAGGCTACTGGTTCGAGCCCAGTCGGGGTCACCAGCAACAACACCCCTGAGTCTCCCGCAAAAAAGTCTTTTCACTGCAGCGGCGCAGTTTTACGCTGTTGTCCGCAAACGTCGCAGGATGTGCGCCAGCGCCAGCAGCACTTCGCGTCGGTACCCCGCGACAGTCTCCGTATCCTTGAGTTCCAGCCGATCATAGATAGCGTCGATATATTTGCGCACGGTCGTTACTCTGATTCCGAGTTGATGGGCGATTGCCTCGGTGGTGCACGCCATCCGCTCCGCGACCGCGCGCTGTTGCGGCGTCAATTCATCGAAGCAGCGCGCCAGTTTGACGACCGTTGCCGCTACCGCCGGTTCAAGCGCGTCCAGAAACATCTGCTCCCACGAGTCGGTCGCTGCGTGGTCGATGCCAGGCTGGAAAAACACATCCTGGCGCAGTGCATGGGTGATCGCGTCGTGCAGCGCCTCTTGTGGGCTGCCTTTCGCCACATACGCCAGACCGGTATAACCGCTGGTCAGCAGCGGCAGTATCGGTGCAATCGTGCCGCCATAGGCGCTCCAGATCACCACAGCCACCGCCGGATCACGGCGCTTCAAGGCATGCACCAGCGTGATGCCGCGTGAGCGCGATTGAGGGATTGGTTCCGCCGGATTGTCGCGGAGCGCCAGATCGACAACGGCAAGCCGGGGTGGCGGATGCCCGGCAATCAGGGCAGAGGCATCGATGTAGGTCTCGGCAGTAAGCACCGTAAATCGGAGCGACTCGAGATACTGACCGAGCGCCCAGCGGGCAAACGGATCGTCCTCGATCACAAATGCCGTCGCAGGACCTGAAATGGGCACGGACATACGGTGCTCCACGGCGATTCAGGACCGGTACGAACGTTAGAACTTTCCGGTGATGGTCAGAGCAACCAGGGCAGAAGGATTGAGCACTGTCTCACCAGCGCTGCACAATCATACCATAACCCGGCGCCCTCGTATGCAGATGAACTTGCTGGCATTCACCCGGTGTGCGGCAGCGATGGGTGAGGCGTTTCGACCGGCGTCGCCTGGCGTGTCTGTCGTTCGAGGGCGACGAGGAGCAGCGCAATATCGGCGGGGTTGATCCCCGCCAGGCGCGCCGCCTGCCCGATGGTCGCCGGTCGAAAGCGTTGCAATGTCTGCCGCGCCTCGTTGCGCAACCCGCGCAGCGCGGCAAAGTCGAAATCGGGCGGGATGCGCCGCGACTCCATGCGGCGCAATCGTTCAACTTCGCGCTGTTGTTTGAGCAGATACCCGCTGTACTTCGCTTCGATGTCGACCTGTTCGGCGACATCGGCTTCGCATGCTGGCAGGTCGAGCGCTGGCTGGAGTTGCCGGTATCGCACCTCGGGGCGGCGCAGCACTTCTTCGGCGCTCATCTCACCGGTGAGCGGCGCAATTCCGGCAGCGCTCAGACGGGCGTTGATCGCTGCCGACGGGTACAGGCGTTTGCCGCGCAACACAGCGAGCAGGCGCTCCACTTCTTCGCGTTTGCGCTCAACGACCGCCACACGCTCACGGTCGACCAACCCCAACTCGCCTGCGAGCGGCGTCAGGCGCAGGTCGGCATTATCGGCGCGCAGCAGGAGGCGATGCTCGGCGCGCGAGGTGAACATACGGTACGGCTCGCGGATCTCTTTTGTGACCAGGTCGTCGATCAGCACGCCAATATAGGCTTCATCACGACGAAGAAGAACAGACGGCTTCCCCTGAACGAAACGTGCGGCATTGATGCCAGCCATCAACCCCTGCGCAGCCGCTTCTTCGTACCCCGTCGTACCGTTGATCTGACCGGCGAAGAACAACCCCGGAGCGCGGCGCGACGACATATCGGCAGCGATCTCGCCGGTCGCAAGCGCGTCATATTCGATGGCATACCCGGCGCGCATCAGTTCGACGCGACGGAGCGCCGGGATGCTCCGCAGCATCGCCCACTGCACATCTTCCGGCAGCGACGTGTTGCATCCCTGTACGTAGACCTCGTGCGTCGACCAGCCTTCGGGTTCGAGGAACAGCCCGTGACGCTCCTTGTCGGCGAAGCGCACGATCTTATCTTCGATGGAAGGGCAGTAACGCGGACCAACCCCTTCAATGATCCCGCTGAACAGCGGCGCGCGATCCAGGTTGCGCCGTACAATCTCGTGAAACTCCGGCGTTGTATGCACCAGGTAGCAGGGCAATTGCGGACGCCAGGCATCGAGGAGTGGTTCAGGATACGCGCTGGCGGGAGGACCGCCGAATGCCGGTTCGGGAGGCGCTTCGTTCAGGGCGCGATAGTAAAAGCCGAAGAACAGCGGGGTTGCACTGCCGTGCTGCACGCTTGTGAGCGAAAAATCGATTGTGCGCGCATCGATGCGCGGCGGCGTGCCGGTCTTGAGCCGCACCAGCGGAAAGCCAAGCGCAGCGAGATCTTCACCGAGCGCAGTGGCAGGCGCTTCGCCCGCCCGTCCTGCGCCCCAGATCGCGTCGCCGGTGATCGCCCTGCCGCGCAGAAACGTGCCGGTTGTCAGCACCAATGCCCGACACTGGTAGATCCGCCGGGTATGGGTCACGACTGCATAGTGACCGGGGCAAAGCGCTTCCGCATCGTCGGTATCGCTGCCATTGCGATTGATTGGTCGCGGTAGAATGATACGCTCGATCATCGCCTGGCGGAGATCAAGGTTGGGGATCGTTTCGAGCGTCTCTTTCATCACCTTCGCGTAGAGGCGCTTATCCGCCTGAGCGCGCGGCGCCTGCACCGCCGGACCCTTGCTCTCGTTGAGCAGACGGATCTGGATGAAGGTGCGATCGGTCACGCGCCCCATCAGTCCGCCCAGTGCGTCGATCTCACGAACCAGATGCCCCTTTGCCGGTCCGCCGATCGATGGATTGCACGACATATGCGCCAGTTTATCGAGATCGATGGTCAGTAGCAGGGTACGACATCCCATGCGCGCTGCGGCATGCGCCGCTTCGCATCCGGCGTGCCCTGCGCCGACAACAATGACATCGTAGATATATGGATGGGTACTGTGCATAGATGTGTTGTGGAATGGTTGATCCGACAAGACCGCTCAAAAGAAACGCGATGAACACCGGTCTTGCCAGCCTGTTTATCATTACAGTTGCCACGGAGACGTTGGTGCGGTCGTCTGGATGGACAACTTCAATAATAATTATACAGTGAGTCTGCTGCAAAAAGGGCAGGTCACCGCTGAGGCGCAGTGTTCGCAGAGGTGAATTCCATAGCGGGTCACGCACACGCATGCTTCGCTATGCATCCATCATGGTTCGTTTGTAGGGTTCTCCTTGCCCTCGGCGTCTCAGCGGTGCATTTTTGCAGCGAAGTTATACAGTGTTTTGAAGAGAAGATCAGGGTGATGTGCTACAATGAGCACGTCATGAACCGCTGTGCTGCGCAACATACCGGCGTGCTTCTGCGCGTTCCACTGTGTGTGGCATGCGTCGTACTCATGCTCATTGGATGTACAACCGTTCCTGCGACGGAGGAACCGCAGGCGGGCGGTGGATTTTCGCCAGAAGTTGTGACCGAGAGTTTTTTCGAGGATCTGCAACGCGCGTTGCAGGACCCGAATCTGCAACAGGAAGAAACGCGCAGTTTCTGGGCAGAGCGTTTATCGGGGTACTTTGCTCCGGCGGAGCGTGACACGCAACGCCTCGCCTTGCGGCGTGCGCTTGCATCGTTCGCAACCGGTCTGCGTCAACTGGCGGACGATGAGACCGCCATATTCGAGTTTCGCGGTTTTGAGCCGGTGGAAAAGATCGCCGACGATGGTGAGCGGGCGCTGGTGCGTCTGCCGTCGGCTACGATTTCAATGATGCTGATGCGCACCAACGAACGCGGTTCATACGTTTTCTACGAGCAAACCATCAGCCTCAGCCAGGTCATCGGGCGTCCTGATGGCACCGTGCCGGTCATCAAAATCGATGGACGGTGGTATTTGACCGAGGGATGAGCAGCGATGGGGGCAAAGACTGCGCCGTTCGATCAGCAACGGATGCCAGCATCTTCAAGTGATACGGCGGTACGCTATCGAGAGCGGCGTCAGCAACAAACGCAGGCGCTGGCGCAGCTCGACTGTCTGAAAGGCGTCACGCCCGATACCCTGGCGCGCCTTGCGGCGTGCGCAACGTTACGTGCATTCGTGCCCGGCGCAATCATTGTGAATGAACAGCGTCCCATCGCGTTTCTCTCGTTCATTCTTCGCGGTTCTGTCAGTCTGACGCTCCATGATCGGGCGGGGCGTCAGGTGTTGATTGGCGTTCTCAGCCGTGGTGATTGTTTGGGGGTTGCAACGCTGTTTGGCGACCGTTTTCGCGGAGCGACAGTGCGTGCTGAAACCGTCTGTTATCTCGTGCAGGTCCCGCTGACGGAGGTTCGTGCAATGCTGCCCGGTTCGCCGGAACTGGAACGGGCATTGCGCCAGATCTATCAGCAACGCCTGGTCGAGGGCACGCTGGGTCGCGTGCCGCTCTTCAGTCGCCTGTCGCCGGCTGAACGCATCCATATCGCCAGAGTGTTGCGCCCGATGCAGTATAGTCGCGGCGCGATCGTGCTCCGGCAGGGGGCGATCGGTGATGCGCTGTATATCGTCATGTCGGGTCAGGTGGTTATCGAGCAGAACGGTCAGGTGATCGCTTATCTTGAAGAAGGCGATTTCTTTGGCGAAATGTCGCTGCTGACCCATCAACCGCACAATGCGGACGTGCGGGCGCTAACGCCGGTGGAAGCGCTGGCGCTGCCGGTCCAGGATCTGGAGGCGCTACTGGCGAGTCGTCCGGAACTGGCGATGCAGTTGCGCGAAGTCGTCGAGCAGCGCAAAGCCGCGAGTCGGGCGATCCGCAGCGATGCAGAGCGTCAGGCGCAATTATCGGCGATACTTGAACATGGATTGCGCCGGGGAACCCACATTCTGGTGCGCGACCTGAGTCTGTGTAAGCCCGGGTGCAGGATTTGCGAAGATGCCTGTGCATCACGTCACGGCGCCGGGCGCATTCATTTTTCCGGTTTGACCTTGAACGGTATCGAAATCGCTGATGCGTGTCGGCAGTGTCGTGTCGGAGCGGAGTGCGTCGAAGCATGCCCTGAAGATGCAATCGTCTGGAATGAGAGCGGCGCACTGTTCATTACCGATGCGTGCAACGGGTGTGGCGCGTGTGTGCCGGCATGTCCTTACCATGCTGTGGACATGCGTTCCATCGCTCCGCCGCATCAGTCGCCGCTCTGGGGATTGTGGCAGCGATTGCAGCGCTGGCGCATGCCGGTCATTCCGCTGGAAACGGATCATCAGACGCAACAACGAGCAAACAAATGCGACCTGTGCCACGGATACAACGATCTGGCATGTGTCAGCGCCTGTCCGACCGGCGCCCTGCGGCTTGTGTCGGTTGAGGAAGTGTTCCCGTTATGAGCCGGTTGTTCGCTTGACATGACCATATGGGCGCGTTATGATGACGCCGTATCCGTCATCAACACGGTAACGGTGAAGCTGCGTATCAGCGCATGAATGGCTCCTTGAGGAGGCGCAATGGCGACTGGAAGCCAGGGTGTGTCCGGTCTGGCGCAGCGCGTCAGTGGCTGGTTCAGCGATCACCAGGCGATTGCCTGGTGGACGAATGTGCTGCGTCTGGGCTTGTTTCAACTGGGCATGGGAGTTGCACTGGCGCCGATCACCGGCACGCTCAACCGTGTGTTGATCGGTGATATGCACATTTCGGCTGCTCTTGTCGCTTCGTTAATGGCGATCCACTACTTTGTCTCGCCGGTACGCGCAGTCTTTGGGTATCGGTCGGATGTGGAACGGGCGCGAGGGCGCTGGCGCATGCCCTATGTGGCATTGGGTCTCATGCTGACATATGGCGGGTTGGCGACTGCACCGTTCTCGTTGATCCTGCTGGGTCCCAACGACTCGATGCCGTTCGCAATCGCGCTCATCATCTGTACTGCGATTTTCCTGGCATACGGTGTCGGCGTCAATATCGTCGAAACAACCTATCTGGCGCTGGTCAGCGATATTACTCCGCCGCGCGACCGCGGGAAGGTGCTGGCGGTGCTGTGGATGATGCTGGTCGTCGGCACCATCGTCAGTTCGATCATCGTTGGCGCGATCCTCGAACGATATTCGCCGGTGCTGTTGATCCAGGTGATGCAGGGTTCGGCGGTCATCTTCGCTGTGCTGGCGACGATATCGCTGCTGGGGCGTGAGCAACTGCGCCCTGATGGAACCCTCGTCAACCATACCGATGATATTCGTGTGCGGTTGACGCTGGTCGAGCAACTCCGTGTGGTCTGGCAGCAACCGGGGTTGCGCGCGTTGTTCGTTGTGCTGTTTGGCGGCACGCTGGCGCTCGCCACACACGATGTGTTGCTCGAACCGTATGGTGGTCAGGTGCTCGGCATGAGCGTCGCCGCCACAACGCGGTTGACGGCGTTGTGGGGCGTGGCGATGATCATCGGGATTACCGCCGCAGGTCTGGCGTTGTGGCGTGGATACTCTCCTATCGGAGTAATTATTGGCGGGTGCATTTCCGGCGCGCTTGGGTTCCTGGTGGTCATCCTGGCAGGCGGAAGCGTCGATGTGAATATGTTCCGTGGCGGCGTGGTGTTTATTGGTATCGGTCGCGGATTATTTATCGTTGGTTCGGTGGCGTTGATTATGGCGCTTGCCGACCGCGCGCATGCTGGATTGTTCATTGGTCTGTGGGGTGTGACGCAGGCGCTGGCGCAGGGTTTCGGCACGGTGGGTGGCGGTCTGGCGCGCGATATTGCGCAACAGCAAACCGGCAGCATCCTGCTCGGATATACTTCGGTCTATGCCGCAGCACTGGTTATTCTGCTCCTTACCCTGGGGTTGATCATGGTGTTGCGCCTCGGACGTCAGCTGCGCGAGGGCGCCGTCCGCTCACCCTGGTCAGGGTTGCAGGATCTGCCCGGCGATCAGATTCTGTTCTGACAGGCAAGAGGCACGAGGCGAGAGGCGAGAGGGGATGAGGAGTTGCAGGTTGCAGGTTGCAGGTTGAACAGTTGCAGGTTGCAGGTTGCAGGTTGCAGGTTGGACGGTTCTCAGTTCTCGGTTCTCGGTTCTTGGTTCTTAGTTCTCGGTTCTCGGTCCTTGGTTCTTGGTTCTTAGTTCTCGGTTCTTGGTTCTTGGTTCTCGGTTCCTGGTTCTTCACATGCCCGACATATCTCCAGTTTTCACCCGATACCTTGTGCCTCTGCTTTACGCGCTGGTTCTCTGGTGGGTGTCGACTGCCATTATTATTCTGCTCTATCGATTGCCGCAGCGTACCTATCGCCTGAGTTTCGCTGCGCTCACGGCGGTCGGGCTGGCGTCGCTCTACGGGGTGTGGCTGGCGCGTGACGATACCGGTATGCTGGGGGCGTATCTGGGATTTACCTGTGGGACGCTCCTGTGGGGATGGCAACTTGCCGGGTTCTACATGGGGTTTGTTACGGGACCGCGTCAGGAGCCGCTGGTCTGGCACCCTAGCAGCTTCGTTCGGTTCGGGCAGGCAGTGCATGCGAGCCTGCATCACGAACTTGCCGCCCTTGCCGGGGCTGTCGTTGTGGCAGCGCTCAGCTGGGATGCTGCGAACCAGACAGGCTGGTGGACGTACCTCCTCCTCTGGTTGATGCATCTGGCTGCCAAAATCAACATTTTTCTGGGTGCGCGCAATTTTCACGCCGGATTGCTGCCGGATCACCTGCGTCACCTCGGCATCTTCTTTCGCTATCGCCCGATGAATCTGTTCTTCCCTCTTTCCGTCACCGCTGCTGTCGTGGTGGCGACATTGCTGGCGCGCTGGGCGCTCCACCCTGATGCGACCGATTTTGAAGCGGTTGTTGGAACGCTGCTCAGCTTTCTTACCCTGCTGGGCTTGCTCGAAATCTGGTTGCTGATGACCCCGCCGGTGGGCGCCATGTGGGGCGAACGCCGGGTGGACGTCGGGTAGGCGTATTACCAGTAATGAACCAGTGGTATATCGGTCATACTCAGCAATCCGGACTCGGCTCTGCGAATGCTGGCAATCGCGTTGACGGCGATAGCAGCGGTCGCACTATCTCCATGGATGCCGCCGGGGATCGTCATACGCAGCGGTGGATCGCCATCGATCTCAACAGTATCCTGCGGATTGGGTGCACCAACGTACATCTGCAATTCAAGAGCAATGACTTCGCGCTCACCAACGTAGCCGCGCGCGATCTGACGCACGCCGGCGACCTGCCCGACGGCGACGGAAACGTGTTCGGTGGCGATTGCGCGTTCGGCAAGGACGGGCATAATCGTGTCATCGCCAGCATCGAGTTGCCATCCGAGCGTTGCTGCGATCATGTGAAGAGACTCAGGCAATCCAACGTGGCGCACCGTGCCTTCATGCACACGTTGCGCGAATTCGTCGGGTGTCAGCCCGGCGCCAATCTTGCGTTGCAACGGAGCGCGTCGCTGCGCTGCATCAACGATGCGCAGCACACGAATGGCGCGCACCCCGGCGCACACCGCCGTCAGCATAACCGGCAACGCATCCATTGCATAACCAGGGTTGACCCCTGCACCGAGCAGGGTGACGCCAGCAGCGCGTGCCGCAGCATCCAGATCCGCTGCTATCTGTGGTTGGGCGCTCCACGGGTAGGCGAGTTCCTCGCATGTCGAAATGACATCGGCGCCGGCGGCGATACATTCCTGCAACTGCGGTACAACGGCGGCAAGCGACGAAAGCGTGGCATGCAGCACGACATTGGGGCGCGTGTTTCTCAGTGTCGTTGCGGCATCGGCGCTGACGGAAATGCCGGTCGCGCCAATGCCCAGCAATTCGCCCAGATCACGACCGGCTTTCTGCGGATCGATATCAACGGCGCCGACGACCTGGATGCCAGACCGCGCGCAGGCGAGACGTGCAATGCTCAGACCGATTGGGCCGAGTCCGTAACAAACGACGCGTGTCGCCATACGTTTCTTCCTTATGCATCGATACTGGTCATGTTATAATAGCGCGCCGTCAGAAGAAATGTCAATTTCTCATGAAAACTCCAACCATCCTGATTATTGACGATGATGTCGTGTTGCTGGCGCGGCTGGCGACACAACTCAAAGATGCCGGATATGAAACCATCCAGGCGACCAGTGTGCGTCAGGTGGAATATGTCCTTGACAGTGCAACGGTTGATCTGGCGCTACTGGAGCCGGCTATTGATCGCCAGGCTGGCTGGGAGTTTCTGCCCCGCCTGGCGGCGCGTACACCAACCATTGTGATCAGCGGCGATGGTCTTGAAGAGGATGTCGTGCGTGGACTCGACGCTGGCGCCGTTGATTATCTGACCAAGCCGTTTCGCACCGGTGAGTTGCTCGCCCGTCTGCGTGCACATTTGAAATCGAGATCGACTCACGAGATCGTTCCTTCCCAGGACACGTCTTCTACCACTCCTACCGCGTCTGCGGCATCGCCGGCAACCGCGTCCAGGGTGATCGATCTGGGTGACGATGACGACATTGCCGATGATGCGACCGCTGCTGTCGCAAACACGCACGACCGCCATTCGGATTCTGGGGGTTCTACGAAGCGCCTGCGTCGTGCGCGTCCTTCCGATGACGAAGAAGAGGCGGTCTTTATTCCGCATGCTGAGGAGCGTGGTCTGATCGCTGATCACACGTCAATGCCGGTCGATGAGTTGCGGGTCGCCGAACTGGAGCGGCTGCCGCTTGGCGCACGCCTGCACGCAGCGCGTCAACGGCGGCGCATTACACTGGTGCAGGCGGAACTCGATACGAAAATCCGCATGTCCTATATCCAGGCGATGGAGGAGGAGAAGTTTTCCCTGCTGCCGCACGGTGCGATGACCGAAGCGATGGTGAAGACGTATGCCGCCTACCTGGGATTGAATGTGACCCATGCACTCGAAGAGTATCGTCAGCGCCACTACACTGCGCCGGTCGAACCTCTGTTCGCCCTGGGAGGAACGTCGCTGCCGCGCTCTGCGCCACCCTGGTGGGTATGGGCTGCCGTGGTGTTGCTGGCGCTGGTGATCGGCATTGGCGGCATTCTGGCGATCGACCCGGCAGGTGTTGCGGCGCTTGGTGAACGGGCACGCATGCTGTTTGTTCCACCGACTGCGACCCCGACGCCAACCCTGACGCCAACCTTCTCGCCAACGGCGACATTCACACCGACTGCGACACCAAGCCCGACGCCGACAAGCACCGCGACGCCAAGCCCGACTGCTGAACCAACGGCCACGCTGGAGCCAACCGCCACGCCGTCTCCAACGGCGCGCCCGCGTCCGACGGTGCGCCCGCAACCGACACTCGCGCCGCCGACGCCTGAACCGCCAACACCCGAACCGCCGACGCCCGAACCGCCACCGGTTCAACCGTAATGTGTCCGGCGCACGCTTTCCCGGCGCAGTCGGGCGAGATCCGGTACAATGACGCCAGAATCTTGATCGGCAGGATGCATGCCTGCCGGGGCAACCCGGTTCTGTCGTATGCTGTATGACGACACAATTGCAGCCATTGCGACGCCGCCCGGCGAGGGTGGCATTGGAATTGTGCGCATAAGCGGAAGAGATGCGTTGAAGATCCTGGAGCGCATCTTCGTGCCGGTGCGACCTGGTCGGTGGAAACCCTACCAGATGCGTTATGGTCGTGTGGTTGACCAGAACGGCGCAGTCGTGGACGAGGCGCTGGCAGTGTTCATGCGCGGTCCACGAAGCTTCACTGCTGAAGACACTGCCGAAATATCAGTTCACGGAGGACCGCTGGTTGTCGAGCGGGTGCTGCAACAGGCGCTGGCGGCTGGCGCGCGGGCGGCCGCTCCCGGCGAGTTCACCATGCGCGCTTTCTTGAATGGGCGGATCGATCTTGCTCAGGCAGAAGCAACGCTTGACATAATCACAGCGCGAACGACGACAGCGCTGGCGCTGGCAGAGGCGCAGTTGGGCGGATGGCTCTCGCAGGAACTGCACCGCATCCGTGACCTGTTGATGGACCCGCTGGCATACTGCACAGCACTGGTCGATTTTCCTGAAGACGAAGTCGATCCGCAGGACATCGAGACTCCCCTGACGGCGGCAGTTCAGGCGCTCGATGCGCTGGTTGCGTCAGCGCAGCACGGGATCATCTATCGCCAGGGCGCACGCGCTGCGTTGATCGGGCGTCCGAATGCCGGAAAGTCGAGCCTGTTGAACGCACTGCTGCGCGTTGATCGGGCGATTGTGACGCCGATCCCCGGCACGACGCGCGATACGCTTGAGGAAACCGCCAGTCTGGGAGGCGTGCCTGTGGTGTTGACGGACACCGCAGGGATCGTGGAAAGTGACGATCCGGTCGAGCGTCTTGGCGTGGCACGGAGTCGTCAGGCGGTGAGGCTGGCAGACCTGGCGCTGCTGGTCGTTGATGTGTCACTCCCGGTTGCTGACGATGACCGCGAGATTGTCGCGTTGACCGAAGAGAAACGCACGATCCTCACGCTCAACAAAATCGACCTGATCGACGCCGATCGGTCGATCATCGCAGCGCGGCAGCGTGAATATGAACAGATCCGCGGCAAGGCATTCGACGCGATGGTGACCGTCTCAGCATTAACCGGACAGGGTCTCGACGAACTCGGCGCAACGGTGGCGCGTCTGTTGCTGGGTGCGCCAATAGCGGCGGATGGGCGTCTGGTGACCAATGCACGCCATCGTGATGCACTGGCGCGCGCAGCGGATCATGCGCGCGACGCGCTTACCGGTTTCCAGCAGGGTGTCTCTCCCGATCTGCTGGCGGTTGACCTGACAGCGGCGATCAACGCTATCGGCGAAGTGACCGGCGAGTCGGTCGGCGAGGACCTGCTGCATGCCATCTTCAGCCGGTTTTGTATCGGGAAGTGATGATGATGCAGTGGCAACGCCTCGAACGTTCCCTCCGTCCGCTCAGTCTTGTCCTGCTGGCGGCGTTGATCTTTATTGCGGCGCAGGGCACAGGGATTGAACTCTTCTTTCACCTCAGTTATCTGCTGATCAGCATCGTGGTGGTGGCATATCTGTGGGCATGGCTCAATCTGCATGGTCTCAGTGTACGACGTGAGACATTCTCGCACCGGGCGCAGGTCGGCGACGTGGCGCGCGAGCGCGTGACGCTGATCAACCACTGGTTTCTGCCGCGACTCTGGGTTGAAGTGCTGGATCACTCGAATCTGCCATCCCACGGCGCTGGATTCGTCGCCTGTCTGCCCGGCAATGAGCAGCAACGCTGGGTGGTGCGAACTCCCTGTACCATGCGCGGAAAGTTCCGCCTGGGTCCGGTGACGCTGGCGAGCAGCGATCCGCTGGGATTGTTTCGTCTGCAACGCGACATTGCTGGCGCAACCGATATTCTGGTCTACCCGCGAACCGTTCCGTTGCCGGAGTTTGTGCTGCCCGGCGCAGAATTGCCCGGCGGTCAGAACCTCAGGAGACGTACGCACCATGTGACGCCGAATGTCGCTGCGCTGCGCGAGTATCAACCGGGCGACAGTTTCAACCGGATCCACTGGCGCAGCACAGCGCGTCTTGGCAGATTGATGGTGAAGGAGTTCGAACTCGACCCGACCGCCGAGGTGTACATTCTGCTCGACATGAATGAGCACGCTCAACAGGCGCTGCGTCAGGCGGAAGCGATGCCCGTCGCGCGTGATCAGCGGACTGCCGAGTCTACCGAAGAATATGCGGTGCATGCTGCAGCGTCGGTAGCACGGCACGTGCTGGATCAGAACCGCGCCGTGGGATTGATCGCCTGGGGGCAGCACCGTGAAGTTATTCCGCCAGAACGCGAAGTGCGGCAGCTGTACAAGATTCTGGAGGCGCTGGCGGAACTGCGCGCATATGGCGCGACCTCGCTGGCGGAGGTGCTGAGCGCGGAAAGCGTGCGCTTTGGACGCAATTGCACGCTGGTGGTGATTACTCCCTCGCTCGACGAGCGCTGGGTGACCGGTGTGCAACATCTGCTCTACCGTGGTGTGCGCATTGTTGCTATCCTGATCGATGCACATTCGTTCGGCGGCGGGCGCAGCAATCAGACGATCCGTATGCGTCTGGCGGAATTGCGTGTGCCGACCTATGTGTATGGTCGCGGGCAGGCGCTGGCAGCGGCGCTTGCTCGACCTGCCCCTGGCGATCAGCAGCACGTCGATGGGATGCCCCGGCGCGATGACCTGGTGCGCCCTCATCGGGCGGGATAACGAGCGTGGCGCGCGCTCTAAACATCACGCTGGCGCTATACCAGAGGATGGATGAGATGAACCGGCGCTCCTGCAGGGGTGACGACCAAAACGAGGTGCACTGCTTGACTGCCCGGTGCGCGGGGGCGTCTGTGCGGCAGCCCGCCGGGGTGACGACCCAAACGAGGCGCGCCGCTGGCATGCTCAGGCAGGCGCACGTGTCGGGTGATGTTGCCGATGGATTTCTTTCAATCTCTTCGCGATACGCGCTCTTCCAAGGGCAGGCGCGCGTGTCGGGTGATGTTGCCGATGGAGCAGACGGACGTGGCGGCGCTGGCGTTTCGCGCTATGCCGCTGCCCAGGGGTGCAGACCCAATAAACAGGTCGTGCCGGTTTATCTGTAGGATTTGCTATCATTTCCCCCTTCGAGTAATGCCAGGATAAAGAGCAGGGCGATTGTTGCCCGACTGAGGCGTGCTAGCATACTAGTATGCTATTACACATTGACTCTGCTCCTCCTCCCCTTTCATTCTCACGTGTAGAGTTTTCGGGTGAGATGAGCGATGTTCTGCATTCCCGTGCGCTTTTGCCCCTCATCCCCCCTGCCCCCTTCTCCCACACGGGGTTGAAAGGGGGGGGATTTAGGGCGATTTCAGGCATTGGGACGGGTCATAGATATGCATGGTTACGCTGTCACCTATTTTGGGCAAGGGCTCCGGGCGCAACCACAAGCGGACCCAACAACGCCCTTGCGCCAGCAACCAGCGCAGGTGCTGCATCCCCCGCCGGAGCAGGCTGATCACCCGCTGCGCCGTGCCGCTCCAGCGACGGCGCGGCGGCGCGCCGGTCGTCGGCGGCGCCCGCTTCAGGCGACCGGGCGGAACCCCCTGCTGTTCTGCATCTTCGATCCGCGTGCCGACGGCCACCGTCCACAGCGTGACCGTCGCCACTACCAGATACTGCCAGGCGACTGCATCCGGGTCCGTCACCTGACCGCGTTGCCAGTCCCAGCCCATCGACTTACTTTGGCGGAAGCCCGCCTCATCCCAACTGCGCAGGGCATACCACGCGGCATCCACCTGCGCGGGCGGCAGATCGGTCAGCAGCACCCACGGTTCCGCATGGTCGGCGCCCCACGCCACCGCCAGCGTGCCCGCAATCCGCTTGGGTGCGTGCTTGAAGGCGACCCCCACGCCCACCCATCCATGCCCCGGTCCGGGCGCCAGGCGCAGCACCGACTGGCGCGCCTGACCGGTCGGCGCGAAGGTCGACGTGGTGCGCACCCGCATGATGGGATGGAACTGCTGCGACCGGATGGCGTGCCACAGCCGGGGGCTCCACAACCCCTGATCCGCCAGCACGAGGACCTCCTGGTCGAGCGGCAGCGCGCTGCGGGCCCAGCGCAGCATCCGCTCCCAGTGCGGTTCCCACGCACCCGGTTGGTTCGCCGGGACGATCACCCAGGCGACCGGCAGGGCGGTGCCCCGATAGAGGACGCTCATGCGCAGCAGAACGACGTCATCGCGCCGATGGGAGGCATCCAGCCCAAGCACCAGCGGTCCGCCGGTCCAGTGCGCGCGAATCCAGCGGAGCAGGTCGGCGCCGCACGCCAGCGGACTGACCACCGGTGGCGCACCCGCTGCGGGTGGGTCGGCGGTGTCAATGCGATGGGCCGGGGCGGCGATCCAGGCATCCCAGGCGTCCGCCAGGGTGGCGGCGCGGGCGATCCCGGCAGTGGCGAGCGCGTGCACCAGCGCGGGACGATTGGCGCTCCCCGCCAATAAGGCGCCCAAGACCCAGCGGGCCAGGGCGCGGCGCCGGTGACGCGACAAGCGCGGGAAGAGGGTCTGGATCTGCTGCTGCAGCAACCGTTCTGTGGACGTGCGGGACATACCATCCTCCGTGTCTCGCGATCCTTCCATGATCATGATACCGACGGATCGGCCCGTGCGTTCGGTGGAACGGAAACGGTTGACAATCTGCCTGCGAATCCCCCCCCTTTCAACCCACACGGGGAGAAGGGGGAGTCTGGGCGTTCTGATGGCTGAAACGGGAGATGGCGCGCAGGGGCGTGCCAAAACATCCACCCCTGTGAGCCTTCCCCCTGCCCCTCTCTCACACGGGGAGAAGGGGGAGTCTGGGCGTTCTGATGGCTGAAACGGGAGATGGCGCGCAGGGGCGTGCCAAAACATCCACCCCTGTGAGGAAGGTCTTCCGGGGATAGGTTCTTAAGAATATTCAACGATTGAACATCCATCCGTCAACAGCGTGCGTAGCACACGGTACACGGATAGATTCACATAAAGCTACCGGAGTACCGTGATGAATCAGGTCCAAACCCGCGCCAACGACCAGCATCGTGTTGAAGACGATCCCGGTGCTGAGGAGATCGACTCTTTCTGGCTGACCGATATCAGCGATCTGGATGAAAAACGCCTCTCCCGCAGTGAAACCATCGATGACTCAACACAAATGTATCTGCGTGAGATCGGGCAGGTCAGCCTGCTGAGCGCCGAAGAGGAGATCACGCTGGCGAACGACATTCGCGCCGGTCGAGAGGCTCAGGAGCGATTGAAATCGCATCGCTTCGAATCGCTCGCCGAGCGCCTGCTGCTTGAACGGCGCGTGATGCAGGCTGAAGAAGCGCGGCGACGCCTCATTCAGGCAAATCTGCGTCTGGTCGTCAGCATTGCCAAAAAGTACATTGGCGGACCGCTCTCCTTCATGGACCTGGTGCAGGAAGGGAATATCGGTCTGATGCGCGCGGTTGAGAAGTTCGATGCTGGCAAAGGTAATCGCTTTTCGACGTATGCAACCTGGTGGATTCGTCAGGCGATTACACGCGCTATTGCCGAGCAGAGTCGCCTGATCCGGTTGCCGGTGCACTTGAGTGATGTCATTGCACAGTTACGTCGTGTTGCCCGACGGCTTGAGCAGTCGCTGGAGCGCGAACCAACCGTCGAAGAGATCGCTGCGGCTATCGATATGCCGGAGCACAAGGTCAAACTCCTGTTGCAGGCGTCGGCGCAACCGATTTCGCTGGAACAACCGATCACCAGTGATGGGGAAGGGCAGATCAGTGAGTTGCTGGCTGACGACGATGCCGATGCGCCTATGGAAATCGCAACCCGGCGCATGCTCCAGCATGACCTGGCGCAGGCGCTGATGGAACTGCCCGACCGCGAGCGAGCTGTGCTCCAGTTGCGGTATGGCTTGACCGACGGACGCCGCCGCACGCTGGAGGAGGTCGGATCCGCCTTTGGCATCACCCGCGAGCGCACCCGACAGATCGAGGCTGATGCGTTGCGTCAGTTGCGTCGTCCTGGCATTGGTGCACGGTTGCAGGCGTATCTGGAGTAGGAAAGAGCGTTCGGGGATGGGAAACAGTGTTGCCCATGCGTGACGTTCCATCGCTGGCTTCGTTCCCATCCCCTGCCTGCACAACCCGTCCGAATGTCAGATATCTGACTCCATCTCCGAATCCGACTGCCGTCTGTCCAGATGTTACGTTGATGGTACCGGCAGCATAATTGCCCCGAAGCCAGCACCGGCAATCGCAGCGTTCAACGCAGGCAGATCGCTTTCGATCAACGCCTCGAAGTGCGCTGTCTGGACGGCAATGCGCGCTGCGAGGTCTTGAAACGCCGCTTCAGCCGCGCTGGTCGGACGGTAATCGCCAGGTTGAACCACTTCGGCGACGTTCATCAACTTCTCCAGCAAGCGCACCCCGTGGTTGAGATTATCCGCCCATCCAGGGCGCAGATCGGGCACGAGGAGATGCTGCTCGATCTCCAGCACCCTCTCGCGCAACGCCTTTGCCTGCGCTGCGACCGGTGCGCCGTCGGGCAGCGTCTCAGCGCGCTTCGCCCAACCATCGAGTTGGGCGCGCAGATCGCGCATGCGATTGATCGTCTGCACGACCGTGCTGAGCGTTTGATGAATCCGCATCGCAAGGTCGTGCTGCGCCTCCAGGTCTTCCTGCGTGGCGGTGGATTGCGGGTCCTGCACGATGACGAATTCCTGTGCAGTTTCGGCATCGCCAGCCTTCAGCGTCACACGGAAGGCGCCGGGCGCCACAAACGGACCTTCGATAACCATGTCAGCAGGAGGGTCTTTGCCTTCGATCCGGGGCGCAGGCGCATGACGCATGTCCCAGACGAAACGGTTCCATCCCGCCTTCGCCGGGATCTTCGGTTCTTTGTCATCCTTCTTTTTCTCGCCATCGGCGCTTTCGGGCGGTTTGCTGCGGAAACGGCGCACCAATTCGCCCCGTGCGTCGAAGAAACTGAGCGTGATCGCTTCGGCAGGCGTCTCTTTCAGATAGTATGTGACGATGACGCCTTTCGGCGGATTCTGTCCTACATCGAGATAGCGACGTTTGATTGCGCCATCAGGCTGTTTTTCGTTGATGAATGCGCCGCCAGTGCTGCTCAGGTATTCTTTGCCCGGATTGTTGCCCGACCAGTCGATGCCGGGGAGAATGCGCTCAGACGTGCGTGGCGCAAACAGATGCACCGGCGCATCGAGGATGTCCGCAGTCATTGCGCGTAACGGCGTTATATCGTCGAGGATCCAGATCGAACGACCATGCGTGCCGACGATCAGGTCGCTGTCTTTGATCAGAATCTCGTGGACCGGCGCGACCGGCAGGTTCAACATAAAGCGCATCCACGACGCGCCATCGTCGAACGAGAGATACAGACCGGTTTCCGTCCCGGCGACGAGCAACCCGCGACGCACAGGGTCGGCGCGGATGACGCGCGTAAAATCGTGCGCCGGAATACCGGCGTCGATTCGTTGCCAGGTTGCGCCGTAATCGGTGGTTTTGTACAGGTACGGATGATAGTCGTCGAGTTTGTAGCGCGTCGCCGCGACGTACACCGTCGCCGCATCGAAGGGTGACGGCTCGATGCAACTGATCAGCGTCCATTCGGGCAGTTCTGGCGGCGTGACATTCTGCCAGGTCAGTCCGCCATCACGCGAAAGATGGATCAGTCCGTCGTCGGAGCCAGCCCAGAAGACGCCCCGTTCGTGCGGCGACTCGATGAACGCGAAGACCGTCGCATACACCTCGGCGCCGATCGAGTCGCGGTTGATCGGTCCGCCGGTCGGTTGCAGCGTTGCCGGGTCGGCGCGCGTCAGATCGGGGCTGATCGCCTCCCAGTTTTGTCCTTCGTCGGTGGTGCGGAAGATCATGTTGCCGCCGATGTAGAGTGTATTGGGATCGTGCGGTGAAATGACGATGGGGTAGGTCCAGGCGAAACGGTATGTATGGTCGATAGCACCGTAGCCGCCCATATATTCGGGCCACGTGGTGATCAGGCGAATCTGGCGAACGCGATGATCATACCGCTGCAAACAGTTGCCGCCGCCGGGCGATGACCCGATCGCGCCGACGTACACGATATCTGGGTTGTCGGGGCGCACTGCGATATAGCCGCTCTCTCCCGTCCCGGCGATCCAGCAATCGCCCCACAAAATGCCGCCGTGCCGCGATCGAGCCGGTACAGCGATGCTTGAGTTATCCTGCTGAGTGCCGTAGACCACGTAGGGTTTGCGATTGTCCACTGCCAGGTGGTAGAACTGCGCCGTCGGCTGGTTGTAGATCGTGGACCAGGACTCGCCGCCGTTGAACGATACGCATGCGCCGCCATCATTCCCCTGGATCATGCGACGGTTGTTGCGTGGGTCGATCCAGAGATCGTGGTTATCGCCATGCGGCGTTGCAACTTCAACGAACGTGCGTCCGCCATCGGTCGATTTCCATAGACTGAGATTGTTCACCCAGATCGTCTCCGAATCGAGCGGATCAGGGGTGAGGTGCATGTAGTACCAGGCGCGCGAGATCAGGTTCTGATTATCGGAAACTTTTTCCCACGTGTCGCCGTAGTTGTCGGATCGGTAGAGCCCGCCTTCTTTTGCGTGCTCGATCAACACCCAGACGCGCCCGGATCGCGCCGGTGATGCAGCCACCGCCATTTTGCCCTTCAACCCTTTCGGCAACCCCGGTCGATCAGTGATATCCGTCCAGGTCTCACCGCCATCGCTGCTCATCCACAAACCACTGTCTGGTCCACCGGAAGAGATCTGCCAGAACGAGCGGTACGCCTCCCAGACGGCAGCATACAGGAAACGCGGGTTGTTCGGATCGAGCGACAGATCGACCGCGCCAGCTTTGTCGCTTTTGAACAACACCCTGCGCCACGTCGCCCCGCCATCGATGCTCTTGAAGACGCCACGTTCATCGTTGGGTCCGAAGGCGTGCCCGAGCGCTGCAACCCAGACAATATCCGGGTTGTGCGGGTGAATGCGAATCTTGCCGATGAAGCGGGTGTCGGTCAGTCCGACGTGTTTCCAGGTTTTGCCAGCATCGACACTTTTGTACACACCGTCGCCATGCGATACATCGATCCGGATCGTTGTTTCACCTGTGCCAGCGTACAGAACATTCGGATCGGAATCGGAAACCGCCAGCGCGCCGATTGCAGCCGTGTTGAAAAACCCATCTGAGACGCACTCCCAGTACATCCCGCCATCGACGCTCTTCCAGACTCCGCCGGCGCACGCACCGAAGTAGAACGTTCCAATGTCGCGCGGATCTCCCGCGACCGCGACGACCCGCCCGCCGCGGAACGGTCCGATGCAGCGCCATTCGAGTAAGCCGGTAAAATCGGTGGGGAAGGACATGGACAACTCCCTGGATGCAGACCCGCCGGTTGACGCCGACGGGAGAAGGGCAAAGTAGCAGTTCAGAGTCGGAGAAAGCCGGGTGTGTCATGCAGGCAATGAAAAGGTCGGCGCGCAAGCGAATACCACCTCGCACCGACCGCCATCCGTCGAAGGCGACTGTTCATTGACCCAGGCTGTTCATGGTGTCACCAGCACGGCGCCTTCGGACGCTGACGACACCAGCGCACCGTAGCGCGCCATCACGCCCCACTCATAACGCGGCGCTGGCGGCTGCCAGGCGAGCAACCGGTCGGCAATCTCTTCTTCTGACAGCAGCAGATCAACACGGCGCTCGTCGAGATTGATCTCGATCTCATCCCCCTCCTGCACAATCGCAAGCGGTCCGCCTCGCGCCGCCTCCGGCGCCACGTGTCCGATCATCACACCGCGCGTCGCGCCGCTGAAGCGTCCATCAGTAATGAGCGAGACCGACTGCCCAAGTCCGGCGCCGACAATCGCGGAAGTAACGCCGAGCATCTCGCGCATGCCAGGACCGCCGCGCGGACCTTCATAGCGAATAATCACAATATCGTCCGGTCGAATTTCACCGCCGACGATAGCGGCCATTGCCGCCTCTTCGCCATCGAAGACGCGCGCCGGACCGCGGTGGTAGGTGCGCTCATAACCGAACAGTTTGACCACCGATCCTTCGGGCGCCAGATTGCCGCGCAGCACCAGCAACCCGCCTGTCGGCTTGATCGGATTATCGAGGGGACGGATCACATCCTGACCTGGCGTTTCGACAGCATCCGCCGCCTCTTCCGCCAGGGTGCGACCAGTGACGGTGATCGCATCGCCGTGCGCGAAACCGCCGTCGACCAGGCGTCTCGCAATCACCTGAATGCCGCCCGCCTGATCGACGTGAATGGCAGAGTACTTCCCGCTCGGCATCAGGTCGCAGCAGAGCGGTGTACGACGACTGATCGCGTCGAAATCGTCGAGCGTTAGCGGCACGCCCGCCTCACGCGCCAGCGCCAGCAGATGGAGTACCGCGTTGGTCGAGCCGCCGGTCAACGCCACGCTGGCGATCGCATTCTCGAATGCCGCCCGTGTCAGAATATCGCGCGGCTTCAGATCGCGTCGCAGCACATCCATAATCAACTGCCCGGCGCGGTATCCAACCGAATCTTTGCGCGGGTCGGCAGCCGGCACCGCAGCCGTCCCCATCGGCGAGAGACCGATAATTTCCATCACGGTTGCCATCGTGTTGGCAGTGTACTGACCTCCGCATGCTCCCGGACCGGGGCACGCGGCATCTTCGATCTCTTTCAGTTCTTCGTCGGTCATCTTACCGGCGGCAACTGCACCGATCGCTTCGTACACATGCTGGATGGTGATCTCTTTGCCGCGCCAGTGACCGGGAGCAATCGATCCGCCGTAGAGCAGGAAGCCGGGGATGTTCAGGCGCGTCAATCCCATCGCTGCTCCGGGGATCGTTTTGTCGCATGCCACCAGCGCGATGATCGCGTCGAACATATACCCGCGCCCCATCAGTTCGATCGAGTCGGCAATCAGGTCGCGGCTGATCAGCGACGCCTTCATCCCTTCCGTACCCATGGTGACGCCATCGGCGATAGCGACGGTGTTGAACTCCATCGGCGTGCCGCCGGCGGCGCGCACGCCTTCCTTGACCCGCGCCGCCAGCGCGCGCAGGTTGATGTTGCATGGCATCGTCTCGATCCAGGTATTGGCGATGCCGATGATCGGTTTTGCCAGGTCTTCGTCGGTGAAGCCGATTGCCTTGAGCATGGCGCGCGCCCCGGCGCGGGTGCGCCCATCGGTAATGGTGCGACTGCGGCGTTTGAGGTCGCTAGACATGGCTCCGTCCTTCCGTGATAGTGACGATCATTCTGAATGAACAGAGGTGCATCCCCGATTGTACCACTTTTTCCGGGTGAAGCGGAAGGTTCCAGAATGGTATAATACAGGTATGCCTGACCTGACGCATACCGCAATCGCGGATCCGACCGCCTTCGAAGAACGGTTGCGCGCTGTTCCGCTCGCGCCCGGCGTCTATCTCTGGAAGAACGCCCAGGGGAAGATCATCTACGTTGGCAAGAGCAAGCGTCTGCGCGATCGGATGCGATCCTACTTCAACCAGACTGGCGATCCTTATGGGAAGACGGCACGACTGGTCGAACAGATCGCCGATTTTCAGGTGATCGTCACGTCCACCGAACTCGAAGCGCTGTTGCTCGAAATGACCCTCATCAAGCAGCACCGTCCGCGCTTCAATGTGCTGTTGAAGGACGACAAGAGTTACCCGTACATCAAAGTAACGTTGCACGAAACCTGGCCCCGCATCTTTGCCACGCGCAACCCGCGCTGGGAAGAGGGCGCGCGCTACTTCGGACCCTACTCCAGCGCTGGAGCGGTCTACCGCACGCTCGACCAGCTCAACCGGCTGTTCGCCTTTCGCCCGCCGTCGCGCTGCCCCGACGACAAGTTCAACCGCCATCGGCGGATGGGTAAGCCATGCCTGTACTACGACATCAAGCGATGCCTGGGTCCGTGCGTGCCGGGGCTGGTGAACCAGGAAGAATACCGCGCCACCATTGAGTCGGTGTGTCGTTTTCTGGAAGGGAAGAGCGACCTGGTGGTGAAAACGTTGCGCCGCCAGATGGAAGAAGCGGCGGAACGGCTCGATTTCGAGCGCGCCGCCCGGTTGCGCGACAGCATCCGCGACATCGAGTTGATCAGCCAGCGCCAGCAGGTGCTGCGCCACGACGATGCCGATCAGGACGTCATTGGCCTGGCGCGCGAGGAAGGGATGGCGGTCGTTCAGGTCTTGTGCATTCGCGCCGGGAAACTGATCAGCGCCGAATCGTTTCCGCTGCAAAATGCCGAAGGGGAGCGCAACGAAGACCTGCTTGCCTCATTCCTGACCCAGTTCTACGATACGGCTGCTGAACTCCCCGCAGCGTTACTGTTGCCGATGCCGCTCGATGAACCGGCAGTGATCGAGCAATGGCTGGCGCAGAAAGCGGGGCGCAAAATCACACTGCACACGCCACAGCGCGGCGAAAAGCGTCGTCTCGTCGAACTGGCGGAACAGAACGCGCGCCAGAAACTCGAAGAACTGCGGTTGCAATGGCTCAACAGCGAGCAACGCGCCGTGGCAGGGTTGAGCGAGGTGCGCGATCTGCTTGGCTTGAGCGCACTGCCGACGCGCATCGAATGCTTCGATGTCTCGAACATCCAGGGAAGCCACGCCGTCGGAGCAATGGTCGTCTTCGAGCGCGGCGAGCCAAAGAAGAGCCGCTACCGCAAATTCAGGATCAAAACCGTTCAGGGCGCCAACGATGTCGCGTCGATCCAGGAAATCCTGCGCCGCCGCTTCCGTCGCGCTGCGATGGTCATCGGGGAAGAAGAACAGCAATCGGAAGCGCAAAGGATGAACGGCAGCGTCAACGGTCCGGCGGAAGCGGACGACCAGGAAGAAGCGGAGAAGACCGACACGCCGGGGTCGCACGCCGACATTGAACGCCAGGAAACCTGGGCGGAACTGCCCGATCTGATCCTGATCGATGGCGGCGTCGGACAACTGAACGGAGCGATCCAGGCGCTGCGCGATCTGCGCTTCGACCACATTCCTGTGGTTGGGGTGGTCAAAGGACCGAACCGTGATCGCTTCGACCTGCTGCTCCCCGGTGCGAGTGATGTCATCGTGCTTGAACGCGACAGCGCTGCGTTGCGCCTTATCCGCATGATCGACGAAGAAGCCGACCGTTTCGCAAAAGACTACCACCGCAAACTGCGCAGCAAATCGGCGACATCGTCGCGGCTCGAAGAAATCCCTGGCATCGGTCCGAAGCGGCGACAGTTGCTGCTGAAGCGCTTTGGGTCACTCGAAGGCATTCGCAACGCCACCGTCGATGAACTCGCCGCCGTGCCGGGCATGACGCGCAAAGCCGCCGAAGAGTTGAAGAGTATGCTGTAGGGTTGCCCCCTGCGCTCGTGCCGCCCCGCTCCGACGCTTATGAAGATGGAGAGTCAGGTCTGGTATGCCGAACCAGCCGTGGAGCTAAATCTCCTGGCCAGGGGAAGCGACGCGGGGATTGTCGCGCCGACGCTGCTGCCGATCGCTAAATCTCCTGGCCAGGGGAAGCGACGCCAGCCTGTGCGGGCTGGTGTGCGCCGTCGGGGTCAACCCCTCGGCTATGGGAAGCGACGCCCGCCTGCGCGGGCGAGAGCGGAGGAATTACTCAACAACTATAAGCCCCCGGCGATCCCCTCGCAGGCGCTTACAGGGGCAGGTTTTCGGGAAGCCCTTGCATTCCTTCTCTCGTTTTGGGCTTCAAGATGCCCAGACGCCCCCTTCTCCCCTTGTGGGAGAAGGGGGTTGGGGGGATGAGGGGCAAACGGGCGCCGCAACGGAGTGGTCGTCATCGCGGGACGACCGCGTTTCTGGCGCTCCTTCTCCGGTTGCAGGCATCTCGCCGGGTGCGCGCCGGAGGCGCGCGCACCCAGGGCATCTCCGCTTCCAGCGGCAGGTTTTTTGGCAGGTCCCTGCGTGCCATCTCCGGTTTCAGGCAGCAGAACGCCCAGACTCCCCCTTCTCCCCGTGTGGGAGAAGGGGGTTGGGGGGATGAGGGGCAAACGGGCGCCGCAACGGAGTGGTCGTCATCGCGGGACGACCGCGTTTCTGGCGCTCCTTCTCCGGTTGCAGGCATCTCGCCGGGTGCGCGCCGGAGGCGCACGCACCCAGGGCATCTCCGCTTCCAGCGGCAGGTTTTTTGGCAAGCCCTTGCGTTCCTTCTCTCGTTTTGGGCTTCAGATGCCCAGACTCCCCCTTCTCCCCGTGTGGGAGAAGGGGGTTGGGGGGATGAGGGGTCCAAAGCGCACGGGAAAGTTGACTTACCCCTTCACCGCACCACCAGCGGCAGGTACACCTGCCGCGGTGACGGCAGCATCAGCGGTATGGTGGGTGTGACCGACGGCGATAAGGAGGGTGTGCGCGTCGGGGTCGGGGAGGGGGTGCGTGATGGGGTCAGAGAGGGCGTGACCGATGGGGTCAGGGTCGGTGTACGCGTCGGGGTCGAGGAGGGGGTGACCGATGGGGTTGGGGTGGCGGTATTGTTGTTTGTTTGCTGCACCACGATCGTATCGCTTGCCTCGTGGATGGTCGTCCCGCGCCGAATTTGCACGAAAACGGTGCGCTCCCCGTTTCCTGTCGCCAGCGTCCAGGTGGAATTGGTGGCATATGGTTGCCATTCCGTCCAGTTGACTCTATCATTGCTCAGCCGCATCTGCTCTGCCCACCCCGCACCATAAATGTACAGGTTCACCGTCGGCGAAGTCGTGACGGCCGCCTCGCCGTTGATCACCACCGGGTAGGTATTCCAGCGGCAGCCGAAGGTCTGCGACCAGAAATGGCCGTAGGTCGTGCCGCTCCGGTAGGTGTAACCAACGCCAATTTCGCACAAGCCAGTCCGTAGGATATTCGCTCGATGACCGGAGCTATTCATCCAACCCTCGATAGCGGTCTCAGGAGAGGCATAACCGCCTGCCAGGTTCTCAGCGGCTATGGAATAGGCATAGCCAAAATCCTGAAAGCGCCGCCCCATATCGCGCCCAAGACCGTCGGTGTGCGACAGGGTATTCCGGCTGGCGTTGTCCTCCACGATGTAGACCGCTGCCTGCTGCAGGATGTCGTTGCGTTTCAGCGGCGACAGGCCATTAGCCATCCGTACCTCGTTTGTCAGCTCAATAACCCGTTGTATCGGGTCAGTTTGCGCAAGAAGTGATTGTGTCAATGGCGGAGCGTTGAGAACAAAGAGAATAAGACTGAGGCAAATCAGAAAGCTTATAATGCGGAGACATCGGATTGACACGGGTTGACCTCCCCATTATTTTCCAGAATGATCGACGTTTGTGCATGCATTATGGACTTCTGGCAGCCTCACAGTCTGTCCTGATACCTCGCGTTGCGGAGGTGGCGCCGCGGGGCGCGACGGGCAATGCTTGCAATGGGTATATCACCCTCCTTTTCAGTTTTTTGTTCTGCTTGTCATCATCA
Organism: Roseiflexus sp. RS-1; assembly: GCF_000016665.1. Lineage (NCBI taxonomy): Bacteria > Bacillati > Chloroflexota > Chloroflexia > Chloroflexales > Roseiflexaceae > Roseiflexus > Roseiflexus sp. RS-1. Next base: position 3,967,207 of record NC_009523.1, on the reverse strand, counting down.
GATGAAAGAAATGTCATCTGCGCGCGCTGCACGGCGCCGGTGGCGAGGTGATTGTAGCGCTGTATATAAAGACATTCGTGGCAACCCGTTCAATCTGTGGGTATCTGTGGTTTATTCCCAAAGAGCGCACAGCCAGGCGCCGGTGTTATTGCTTGCCCCGTTAACTATCGTCCGCGTCTGCTGTGTCGCGTGAGGCGCCTGCTTCCAACAGCATCAACGCGGCGCTTCCGTCATTACTTCGGCTGCGCGTTTCGCATACGCGGCAAGGTCGTCCCGTCCCCGCTCGCGCCAGGCATAGACCCAGATAGCGAGTTCTTCGCGCACTTCGGACGCCTGATCGAGGTGCGCCAGCATCCTGGCGCCCCGATCCGGTTCGCCATGCCACACATACGCCATGCCGAGCGCCTTGTGGGTCGCCTGATCGGCGGCGAACCATGTCTGCGCCTGTTCGAGCGCATTGATCGCCCGTGGATAATCCCCCAGATCGAGCGCCAGCATGCCCAGCCGTTTCTGAACCAGCGGCGAAGCGGGGGCGATCTGCAAACCGTAGTTGATCCACGTCACAGCGTCGTGCATCAGCGTGGTGCGTTCCTTCTGCGTCAACTCGTCGGCAAGCATCGCGCGCGATTGGAGCCAGGCGGCATAGTTCACGGCGCCAGCAGCCGCGAGATGCGGTCCACTCACGATCAGAACCAGCGCGACCGCAGCAATCGTGATCCCGACCTGCCTCCGACGGTGTGGATTGGGTCGCCGGGCGGCGCGCGCGGGGATGTCAACCGGTTGGTGCGGTGCCGCAGCCACGATGCTGAAGAGACCGAACGCCAGCAGCATCGTGGTCCAGGACGTGTCGTACTGTGGCGCATCGGAAAGCCCGTGGATCAGTAGAACCACGCACCCGATTGCTGCGCCCTGAACCAGCGGCGTTTGTGCGTGCAGTATGGGTGCAGTTCGCCGGAACGAAGCGATGAGCAGCCAGGCGAAGCCGATCAGCCCGACAATGCCTTGCGCCAGCCAGACGCCGAGAAACAGGTTGTGCGCATAACTGATGAACGTGGGAAGAATGAGCAACTGAAAGCGCGAATACATCGGACCGAAGGCGCCCGGTCCGATGCCGCTGAACGGAAAGTCGAGCGCCAGAAAGAAACTGTTGCGGTAGACTGCCAGGCGGTCTGCGGCACGCAGCGCAGCGGACGCAAGTGCATCCTGCGTCGCGGGGAGGTTGACCAGCAGCGCGATGAGACCGATGCCAGCCGCGCCGGCAACAACCAGGCTGCGCCAGATAGAGCGTGGGATGCGTGCGTCGGAATCCTGCGCATATCTCTGGAGGCGCACCAACCCCCAGAGCAAGCCAGCGGCGATCAGCGCAACAAACGCACCACGCGAAGACGTCAGCAGCACGCCGAACGCCACCAGAGCGGCACCGACGCTCCAGGCTTTGCGTTGTGCGCCATGGACGCTCAGCGCTATGCCGACGATCAGCGGGAGCGCTGGTGCAAGAAACGATGCCGCTGCATTTGCATCGATGAACACCGGCGTCACATCTGGGAAAGGTGCACTGGTCAGTCGCCCCAGCCAGGCGGACAGCCCCAACTTTTCGTGAAAACCAAGATGGCGATACTGCACCGCCAGCAGCACACCGTAACTGATGCTCCAGGCGCCGATTCCCGCAGCGACGCTCATCAATCGGTTGCGCAGGAACGTCACAATCCCCAGATAGAGTATTATTCCCAGTGTCAGCGTCAGCATCCACGGCAGGCTCTGCTCCGGATCGCAGGCGACGAGGGTTCCCAGGAGACCGCCGGTGACAAACAGTATCAGTGGCATCAAAAACGGAACCGCGTTCAACTGTTTCATGGACTCTCCTGTGCGCATATCACTCCGTATAGTACACGCTCAGGCGGGCAGACTGATGACAGAAGCGCTGCTGAGGATGAGAAAAGTATCATAATTCACCCTGGACACCAGCTCAATCCTATGCGCACCCATACCCGATACCGGCTTTCACTCTACCTGTTGCTCACGCCATTTCTCGCTGGCATCACGCTGCTGGTCGTCATTCCGGCAGGATTATCGTTCGCACTGGCATTCACGTCCTATGACGCACTCTCGCCGCCGGTGTGGCGCGGAGTGCAGAACTATCGTCATCTGCTCGCCGATGATCTCTTCCGGCGTGCAGTCGTGAATTCACTGACATTTCTGGCATTGACCGTACCGTTGCGCACGTTGATCACGCTGGGACTGGCATTGCTGCTCAGGCGTCCGCGTCGTGGCATCCGCTTCTACCGCGCTGCGGTCTACATGCCGACCGTCATTCCCGGTGTAGCATATGCGCTGATCTGGCTCTGGATTCTGAATCCGGTCTACGGACCGCTCAATCTGGTGTTGGGGGCGCTCAATCTGCCGACGGCGGCGTGGCTGGTCGATCCGCGCACAGCGCTACCCGCACTGGCGCTTGCTGCCCTGTTCCAGATCGGTGAAGGCTTCGTCGTATTGCTCGCGGGGCTACAGCACATTCCCGACGATTACTACGATGCGGCTGCGCTCGATGGCGCCGGGCGGATGGCGCTTTTCCGACACGTGACACTGCCGCTGCTGGCGCCATGGCTGTTCCTGGTGATCATTCGTGACATCATCGCCAGTGCGCAGAACACGTTTACACCCGCCTTACTCATGACCGGCGGAGGACCGTACTATGCAACACTGTTTTTGCCGCTGCTGATCTATCAAACGGCATTCGACCGCTTTCGTTTCGGCGAGGGCGCAGCAATGACCACCCTGCTCTTTGCAGGCGTCGGCGGATTGATCATGCTTGTCTGGCGTATTTCTGGCGGATGGGGGTATGATGATTCGGTCTGAACGAACACCCTGGCGCACTGCCGGGTTTCACCTGACAGCGCTCGGTGTTTCGCTGATCTTTGCTGTGCCGGTGATCTGGGTGCTGGCTGCATCGTTGCGTCTTCCCGGCACGCCGCCGCCAATCGACCTCGAATTGATCCCCGACCCGATCATCTGGTCGAACTATGTTCAGATCTTCGAGTTGCTGCCACTGGGTCGGTACCTGCTCAACTCATTCGCGGTTGCTGCGCTGGCAGTTCCGCTCACGGTCGTGGTTGCGTCGTGGGCGGGGTTCGCACTGGCGCAATTGCCGGAACACGTGCGCACTGCATTTCTTGCCCTGGCGATTGTGGTGCGCATGACGCCGATCACGGCGCTCTGGTTGACGCGCTTTCTGGTGCTGAACGAACTGCGCCTGATCGACTCGTATGCAGCGTTGCTTGCGCCGGTATGGTTGGGTTCCAGTCCGCTGTTTGTTCTGATTTTCTACTGGAGTTTTCGCCGCATTCCGGCGGATGTGATCGAGTCGGCACGACTCGATGGTTTGGGGGCGCTGGCGATCTGGAGACGCATCGCGCTGCCGCTGGCGCGCCCGGCGATTGGCGCAGTCAGCGTTTTGACATTCGTGCAGTACTGGAGCGATTTTATCAATCCGCTGCTCTACCTCAAGTCCGAGTCGCGCTATACCCTTCCGATCGGATTGCGCCTGTTGCAGCAGATGGACATCACCAGCTGGCCCCTGCTCATGGCGGGTGTCATGGTCATGATCGCGCCGATCATGATCCTGTTCGTGCTGGCGCAACGCGCGTTTTGGGTCGAAGTGCGCTCATGAAAGGCTGCCGCGATGCTGTGACGGGCGACACGCTGCTCCTGCTCCTGCCCTGAACAGCGAGAATCTGGAGGAGATATGACTCTGACACGCAGATATGGCTTGTTTGCGCTATTCGTTGTTGTGCTTGTCGCCTGCGCCACGCCGCCGCCAGCGCCAGCAAGAGAAATCACGTTCATGGTATCTGGCGATGCTGCCGAAAAAGCGGCATACGAGCGCCTGGTGGCAGCATTTCGAGAACGCCATCCAACGATTCAGGTGACGCTCATCCACATTCCGGGGCAGAGCGATTATCGGAAGCGACTCGGTATCGATTTTGCTGCGGGCACACCGGCAGATATCGTCCTGATCAACTACCGGCGCTACGCTGCCTTCGCCGCCAGAGGCGTCCTCGAGCCGCTCGGTCCGTACCTGGCGCAGAGTGCAGTTATCAGCGCAGACGACTTTTATGCCGAAGCAATGACCCCCTTCATCTGGCAGGGCGTGATCATGTGCCTTCCGCAGAACCTTTCCAGCCTGGTTGTCTACTACAACCGCGATCTGTTCCGCGCTGCCGGGCTTCCTGACCCGTCGCCGGATTGGACGTGGAACGACATGCTGGAGGCGGCGCAGCGGTTGACGCGCGACGCCAACGGTGACGGCGTGGTTGATCAGTATGGTCTGGGAACGGAGGTGTCACTGTTTCGGCTGGCGCCGTTCATCTGGCAGAATGGCGGCGATGTCGTCGATGATCCGCAGACGCCGACTCGTCTGACGCTCGACACACCGGCGGCGCGCGAGGCGATCCAGTGGTTCGTCGATCTGCAAGTCAAACACCACGTGACGCCCGACGCGGTGGCAGAGGCAGCCGAGAGCAGCGAAAGCCGATTTTTGAACGGTCGTCTCGGCATGTTTCTGAACAGTCGGCGTGGCGTGCCAACGTATCGAACCATCACTGATTTCGATTGGGACGTCGCCCCGCTGCCACGCGGGAAACAGCGCGCTGGCATTCTCCACGCCGATGCCTACTGCATGGCGCAGGTCAGCAAACAGAAGGAAGCAGCATGGACTTTTATCGAGTTCGCCAATTCCGTTGAAGGGCAGCGCATCATCGCCGCAACCGGTCGCACCGTGCCATCGCTGCGTGCGGTCGCCAGTTCGCCGGTCTTTCTCGATCCACACACCAGACCGGCGAACAGTCGGGTGTTTCTCGATGGCATTGCGTTCATTCGCGCAGTACCGGTCATGGAAACATGGGTGGACATCGAAGATATAGTGGCGGAAGAATTGAAGCGCGCCTATTATGGACAGGCAAGCGTTGATGACGTGATTGAAACGGCAATCACCCGGACGCGCCCGTTTTTTACCCGGCGCGATAGATAGAGCATCACCGTGGGACAGTTTCGTCGCATACCGGTTCAACGTCTCGATTGGACGCTCGTCGTTCTTGTGATCCTGGCAGTTCTGGCGCCTGGATTTGCCGCCATCGATGCAACGCTGCCACTCTCGTCGGGTGCGTTCTTCTGGGGCGGCATCGCAGGATCAGGACTGGGTGCAATTGTCGGGTATCGCGCTACGTCTTGCGCTTCGCGTCGGGCGCTGCGCATTGCAGCGTTGACCCTGATCTGGTTCATTGGTCTTGCCCTTCTGCTGCTCAGCATTGGTCAGGCATTGCCAGCGCTCGACGTCGCCGCTGCCGACATATGTGCTGCAATCTCGTGGGCATGGAAGGTAGCATGGCGCGATCCAGCCGCCGGTGAACCGCCGCAAACGCTGACACTGGCGCTCTGGCGTGTTGCCCTGTTCCGCTTCCGCGACCAGCTCATCGCTGCGCCGGCTGGCGGAGAACGCGGTGCTGCGCTCATGCTGTCGGTCGCCGGCGCGACCCTTACCTGGAGTGGTGCGTTTCTTACCGGCATCGCCATCCGCACCCGCCGAACGACGTTGACATATGGTTTGCCCTTGCTCATTGCGCTTGGGATCGTGGCGATTCCCGGCGGCGGCAGCGGCAGCCCGTTGATTATCGGCTCTGGCGTCTGGCTTGTGCTTGCCGTTGCCAGTGATTTTCGACGGCGTGAGACGATGTGGGATGCTGCCGCCATCGACTACTCAACCGAACTGTTCCGCGATATGGTGATCTGGGGCGGGTTGCTGACTGCCGGTGCGCTGTTTGTCGCATGGGCGCTGCCGCTCTGGCCCGGCAACCCGCTGGCGCGCATCTTCGTCCGTGACGACGCGATTCCTTCCGGTCTGGCGGTGCTGGAGCGTTCGATTCGGCGCCCTCTGCCATCGGGCGGAGTTGCAGACATTGGCGTACCGGTTTTTGCCGAACTTCCGCTTGGTCTCTCGCTCGAGCAGGGTCCGCCGGATCAACTGGCGCTGCGCGTGACGTTGAGTGCGCCGCTGCCGCCTGCGCGTGAGCCGCGCTACTGGCGTGCGCGAATCTTCAACCGCTACACCGGCGATGGGTGGGGCAGCAGCGCGCGCGTCGCCGATGAACCGCCGGTTGCCTTTCCGAATGAACCTCTGCCTGGAACGATCATGCAGTACGTCGAAGACCTGCGGCCACAACGTGCCACGCTGGTTGCGCTCCCCGACCCGCTGTTCGCCGACATACCAGCCCGCGCCGAACGATTGCGTGATGGATCGCTGATGGCGCTCGTTCCGGTCGGCAGCGGTGCGCGCTACCGAGTCCTGTCGCGGTTGCCTGAACAGGCGCCACCCCCGGAGAGACGCCAGCCGGGGGGCGAGGCAGTCGATCTCGGACCGTATCTGGCGCTCCCCACGAGCCTGCCGATGCGGGTGCGCGACCTTGCCGTCGTCATTGCAGGCGATAGACAGGGGGACGAAGCGCGCGCACAGGCGCTGGAGCGCTACCTGCGCAATCTCCCCTACGCCTACGAAGTCGAGCCGCTTGCTGACGGCGTTGATGGCGTCGATCACTTTCTCTTCTCGATGCGCAGCGGCTACTGCACCTACTACGCCTCCGCAATGGCAGTGATGGCGCGTGCGCTGGGCATCCCCTCGCGTCTTGCGGTCGGATATGCGTCGGGCGAATATGACGAACGTGCTGGCAGTTACCTGGTGCGCGAAGCCGACGCGCACGCCTGGCCCGAACTCTTCATCGCCGGGCGGTGGGTGGCGTTCGAACCAACGCCGGTTCGTCCGCTTCCGGATCGCGGCGCCATTGCACCCTCACCAGCTCCGGTTGCAACGCCGGTCGAAGCTGCACCTCCTGATCGGATAAGAGGTGTGCTCATCTGGCTTGCCGTCCTGAGCGGTGTGGCCGCCCTGACCGCTGGCGGATTCCTCCTCGGTCGGCGTCCACCGCGCGACACGCCGATCGCGCGCGCGCAGCGCGACCTGGAGCGGTGCGGCGCCCGTGCAGGTGTCGAGTGGTCTCCAGGCGCGACGATCCACGAATACGCAACGCTGGTCGCGCTGCGCGCGCCGGAGATCGCTGCCGACCTGATGACGCTGGCGGCGATCCTGACCGAAGCCCGTTACAGCAACCATCGTCTGGACTCTGCGGCGCTGGCGCAGATTGAGCGGGCACTGACGCGACTGCGATCCTGGCGTCCAACGCGCAGGTCGATTCGGTCATGATGCAACATCAGGCAATAACCAGCGTATGATTCTACAGGTATGCAGATGCGCCATGTGCGCTGGAAAGGATCAAAGCAATGCAGCATCAACCGATCGTCATCGAGCAGCGCAGCGGACCAAACCTGTTGATCCGCGCGCTCTACTTTATCGTCTTTGGATTGTGGTTCAGCGGCATCTGGGCTGCAATCGCGTGGGTGTTGTGCGTCACCGTCATCGGTCTACCGCTTGGATTGTGGATGCTCAACCGACTGCCGCAGGTCGTGACGCTGGCGCCGCAGCGCAGCGATCTTATCATTGCCAGCGGTCGCGCCTATCGCGCGGATGTGCCGCAGCGGCCGTTTCTCCTGCGCGCCGTCTGGTTTGTGTTGATCGGATGGTGGCTGAGCGCACTGTGGCTGGCGCTCGCCTGGGCGTTGTGCGCTTCCGTGATCGGGATGGTCGTTGCGTTCTGGATGTTCGACCGTGTGCCGGCGATCATCACGCTGGCGCGTCGCTAGCGCCCGACACGAACTTTAGCCTGTACCCGCCTCTGATCGGGCGAAGCGAATACCTTCGCCCGATCTCCGTCCGGCGCCTTCCCTCACCAACGTGCAGCGACAACGTCGCTGCCCCCTGAAGCGCAGCATGCGCCTGTTCAACGTTTCACCACGCTGAAACCCTGAACATATGATACTTCCACGTTCACCGCACGACGCCGGTTTTGACCATCCCTCTCAAGAGTAGAGTTCCTGGGAGAGATGCGCGGTTTTCTGCATTTCCGTGCGCTTTTGCCCCTCATCCCCCCAACCCCCTTCTCCTACAAGGGGAGAAGGGGGAATTTGGGCGTCCTGACGCCAAAAACGAGATAAAGAATGCAGAGGCTTCCCGAAAAACCCACCCTTTCAAGAATGCCCTCGTCCTCTGGAAGCGGAGCACCCCTGTGCAGCACGCGGGGAGCAGTGGCATATGGTCCTTGAAGAAATAATCCGGTCTGGCCTGCGCAGGCGGGCTTTGCATTCCATAGCCGAGGGGTTCAGTTCCACGGCGCGCCGTCGCCCTGAAGGGCTTGGCGAGCAGGGCAAAGGCCGCTGACGCGGTCTGCTGGCAAGCCCGCGCAGGCGGGCTTCGCCTCGCATAGCCGAGGGGTTCAGTTCCACGGCAAGAGGCGCATACCGGATGTATTTCTCAATCTCCATGAGCCCGATGGCAGGGGCGAATACCGGTTTATATTCTCAATCTTCATATGCCAGGTTGCGTCTCGTCGTTCATCCCGGTCGCTCCACACTACTCCACAATGAAAGGGGGAAGAGCACAGTTTGAGAATAGGATGCTAGAATGCTAGCATGCTAGTACACCTCAAAACGGTGGTGACCTCTCTGCCCTTCATCCTGGCATCCTGGTATACTCCGAAGGAGCAATGATAGCAAATCCTATCGGTACGAAGATTGAGCATTTACAGCAGTGCTCAGATACGTTGACCCTGGCGTTGATGCCATCAGCGTAATGCGCCAGCGGTGCGCCGGTCGTGCAGCGTAGTGTCCGCCTGCGTAGCGATGCCATGAGCCGCTGCGCGCACCACGCGACCGAGCGCCTGGAGCCATCCTTCGGTTGTCGGGTAGGTGTATCCGATACACACCAGCGTTGGATGGCGCCGCGCGCGCCAGTATCGGTCCACAACCGGGCGACCGCTCGCATCGCACGTGACCAGGTGAGCCACCGGGTCCAGCGCCGGACGGTACCCGGTCGCCAGAATGATTGCGTCGAAAGGAGCGCGGCGACCATCCTGAAAGACGACGCTCCCGGATTCGATCTGTGCCACGCCGGGGTAGACGGCTACCCGCCGCCGGGCAACTGCCTGCGGCAATTCATAGCCGACGACAGGATAGTGGAAGAGCGGCGAACCTGGCGGTAGCGGCAAACCGAGATGTTGAAAGTTGCGTCGCCGCAACAAACGCGCCCCCAACCATGGCGGCAGGGTGCGCAACAACCATGCAGCCAGACGCATACCGGCGGCGGATCGTGGTCTGGGCACAAAAGCGACGCCACTGCGCACGACGATTGCCGTCTCGACGCCATGCCCGGCGAGATCGACGGCGATTTCGGCGCCTGAGTTGCCCGCGCCAACCACCAGCACTCGTTGCCCGCGAAAGATATGCGGGTTGCGGTAGTCGCGGCTGTGCAGGATCAGACCGGCAAAACGCTCTTCGCCCGGCAATCGGGGACGTACCGGCGCACTCCAGATGCCGGTTGCCATCACCAGCACGGACGCATCCGCTTCTCCGCAACTGGTATCGAGCCGCCAGCGATCACCATCGATGTCGGCGCGGCGCAGTTCGATCCCTTCCTCGATGCGCAGATCGAAGTGCTGCGCATACTGGTGCAGGTATTCCAGAAACTGCGCGCGGCTCGGAAAGTCGGGATAGTGGGAAGGCATCGGAAAACCGGGCAGCCCGGATACATGCTTCAACGTATGCAGTCGCAGGCGGTCGTAATGGTGATGCCACGCCTCGCCGACACGACCCCGTTCGATCAGGCGATACGGTCGATTGCGGCGCGTCAGTTCCGCAGCCATCGCAAGCCCCGCCGGTCCGGCGCCGATGATCGTGATCATGGTCGCCCCGCCTTCACATCGCCGGATACGGCTTCCAGACGCTCGAAGAGCGTTTTCCGCATGGCATACATGGTCAGCGTCGGCGCCACGCTTCCGATCAGTGCAATCGCCTGGTTGGTTATGCCCGGAATCACCCTGGCGCGACGCCGTTCGACAGCAGTTGCGATGCACGCCGCCACACGTTCCGGCGCCATCCGACGACTCTCGCGCCGGTTGTCGGGACTGTAGCGCCGCGCATGGGCGGTGCGCGTCGGTCCGGGGTACACCGTTATTACGTTCATATGCCGCTGCGCCAGCGCCACCCGCAAACTGCGCGCATATGAAGACAAACCATCTTTGCTTGCTGCGTAGACTGCCGCTCCGGGGTAACCAGTGTAGACTGATAGCGACGCGATAAAGACGAGAGTCGCGCGGGGCGCCAGCAGTGCGAAACGCAGCAGTCCGGCGGTCAGGTGGAGCGGCGCGCGCAGGTTGACATCGATCACGGTCAGTTGTTCATCGATGGCACTGGCTGCAAACGCGCCAACCGCATTGATTCCGGCGCTCTGCACCACAACGTCGGCGGCGGGAAGCGCGGCGAGATGGCGTAACGCCCGGTCGATCCCTTCTGAATGTGCAAGATCAGCCTGGATGAATGTCGTGGCATCCTGAACGGTGCGGTTGATCTGCGGCGCTTCACGGTCGATGATCGTCACCAGCCAACCGTCACGCGCATACCGTTCGACAACTGCGCGTCCGATCCCATTTGCGCCGCCGGTCACAACACAGTGCCGCCGACCGCCAGTGGAAAGCATCCCTGGCGGATGGGTCGTATCGCCAATCGTATGGTGCGGTGCGACCACCTGGCGAGCGGCAACCGCGTCCGCAATTTCGCCCGCATGCCTGCCGACACGACGCAGCAGGCGATTGACCGATCCAATCGTCGTTACTGCGGCGTTCCGCTCGATAGCACGCACGATCCGCTCCGCCGTCCACATGGGTGATGGAAAGCGACGCGCATTGACGCGGTCGGGCGGCACGCCGGATTTTGCGTGCATGCCGGTGCGTGTGGCGCCTGGATGCACAATCTGAACCCCGACCCGTCCGCGCAGTTCTTCGCGCAGGCTGCGGGCAAACCCTTCCAGCGCCGCTTTGGTTGCGCCATACACTGCGTAGTTGGGTGCGGGCAATGCTGCCGCTATCGACCCGATAAACGTCACGTGTCCGTGTGCTGCGATCAGAAGCGGAAGCAGCGCGTGGGTGAGCGCAATCGGCGCGCGCAGGTTCACGTCCAGCAGCGCATCGATCGCTTCCGGCGTCTGATCATCGACCGCGCCGTATGAGCCGATCCCGGCGCAGTGGATGAGCCGATCAAGGCGGGCGACGCCTCGTTGCCGCAGAACGTCGGCAACCAGCGCGGAAGCGAACGGTTGCGCCAGATCAACACGACAATAGTCACTGCGCAGATCTGGCGACACCTCTTCCGCCGGGCGCCGCCCGATACCGAGCACCCGCGCCCCGCGCGCACGATAGATCTGCGTCAGCGCCCGACCGATGCCGTCCGTTGCGCCGGTGATCAGAACGACAGACTGCGACATGTTGCGATTCTGGTGCAGTGTGACCATCAGGGTATGCGTTCCAGTGTGCCCGACGAATCCTCTGTTGGTGGTGACGCATGTGGAGAGTCGGCAGACACGACCAGAGTCGTTAATTGCTGTTCTTTGCGGCGCAGCATCCGCGCGATCACAATGCCAGCAACGAACAACCCGGCGGAGCATGCCAGCGTCCACGGGTTCACCACCGAAATGCTGAAACGTCCGGCGAGAATATCGTCCAGGGCGAGCGAAGCGCCAGCAAGCGTAAAGGTCAGCGTGCCCGGCAGTGCGCCGATGACCGATCCCAGGAGATACGGGCGGTAGGGGATGCGTAAAAAACCTGCCAGATAGTTCACCAGATCGTAAGGCAGATAGATCAGACGCATCATCAGGATCGCGCTGAAGGCGTTCGCCTGCAATCGTCTGGTGTAGCGCCCAACCATCCCCTCAAGCGCGCCTGCCTTCCCTTCGGGCAAGACTCCAGAACCAAACGCCCGCCCAAACCAGTATGCCAGCGTCGCCGACATGTTCGAGCCGATGATCGCAAACAGTGTTCCCCAGAACGGACCCCAGATCGCACCTCCGATCAGCGTCACGATCACTGCGGAGAAGAACGCCAGCGGACGCAGGGTATAGATCAGGATGTAGATCAGCGGTCCGAACGGCGTGCGCAGCAGATCGATCGCCGCCTGCAACGTCTCTGTCGGGGATGCGCCGCTGGACAGGCTGTAGCCGAGAAATGCACCCGCCAGCGCCAGCCAGATTGCGCTGGCGATGATCGTTTGCCGGTGATGCGCCAGAGAGCCATCCCGACGATGGAGTGGCGCAGATGATTGGTGTGGCATTGAGCGCCCTGTCTTTATTCTACTGTGAAGTGCAAAACAGTTGACTGCTGGAATTGTGCGCATCCGACGGGCATGCGGGCGTCCCGCCCGCGCACCCACAGCGCGCCGCCGACGGTCACGCGGGCGGGACGCCCGCGCACCCGGCACGCCCGCGCACTCACAGCGCGCCGCCGACGGTCACGCGGGCGGGACGCCTGCGCCCCCATTGTGCGCCTCAGACGGTCGTGCAGGCGGGACGCCTGTGCCCCCATTGTGCGCCTCAGACGGTCGTGCAGGCGGGACACCCGCGCACCGATTGTGCGCCTGAGACAGTCGTGCGGGCGGGACGCCTGCGCCCCCATTGTGCGCCTGAGACGGTCGTGCGGGCGGGACACCCGCGCACCGATTGCGCGCCTCAGACGGTCGTGCGGGCAGGACGCCCGCGCACCGATTGTGCGCCTCAGACGGTCGTGCGGGCGGGACGCCCGCGCACCGATTGTGCGCCTCAGACGGTCGTGCGGGCGGGACGCCTGCGCCCCCATTGTGCGCCTGAGACGGTCGTGCGGGCGGGACACCCGCGCACCGATTGTGCGCCTCAGATGGTCGTGCGGGCGGGACGCCCGCGCACCGATTGTGCGCCTCAGATGGTCGTGCGAGCGGGACGCCCGCGCCCCCATTGTGCGCCTCAGACGGTCGTGCAGGCGGGACGCCCGCGCACCGATTGATTGCGCGCCTCAGACGGTCATGCGGGCAGGACGCCCGCGCACCGATTGTGCGCCTCAGACGGTCGTGCAGGCGGGACGCCCGCGCACCCGGCACGCACGTGGCTCAATCATGTTGCATTTCGCTAGAAGATTGCCGTCGTATTCGTCTTCGATGTTCTATAGTCACCCATCTTTCATATGCCACAGCGCCCAGCCTACCCGTTGACTGGCGGTGACCAGCACCAGCGTCGCCATCAACGAAAACAAGAGAACCAGAGCGTTGGGAAACAGCAGGAAGAGCGTATAGAACACTATCGTCTCGGCGCCTTCGATCAACCCCGCTGGCATCGTCACCGACGTGGTTTCGCCCCGCGACGCAGCGCCAGCGTTGCGCTTCTCCAACATAGCCGCCAGATACATCCAGCTTGCGCTGTTGAGATAGAAACTTCCCAGCAGCACTGCCAGCGCCAGCAGAACGGCGGATTCTCCGCTTGCGAGCGCCAATCCCAGCGGTATGGCCGCATAGACGACATAATCGAGCATGATGTCAAGGTATGCTCCCAGATCGCTCTGCGTGCCTGTAACCCGCGCAATGGCGCCATCGAGTCCATCGAGCGCGCGGTTCATCAACCAGAGACACACCGCCGCCACATACGCGCTCTGCCAGGCGGCGACGGCAGCCGCAACACCGACGACAGCCGCCAGAACAGTAACGACCGCGGGATGGATCTGGCGAACAGGACCGCGTACCAGCCAGGTGAACAGCGCATCTTTCGACTCGCGCAGCGTTTTGTCGATCATGACGGTATCCAGGGCAATGGGGAGTCGCCGATCATCTCCTGACAGGGCGAAGCGAAACACAACCTGGCTTCAGGATTGCCGCGCCTGACGATCAATCGCGCTGGCGAACGACGCTTCTCCACGGCGTTGGAACCAGCGATAGCGCAGGTAGGCGCTCAGTTCGCCACGCAGATTGGTAAGCGTGTCGCGCAGGAACATGTCTGTTGCCTTCTGGATTCCGCTGGAAAACGTCGGATACGGGTAGACGGTGCGATACAGGCGGTACATCGAGATGCCTTCCTGGATCGCCAGTGTAAAGAAAGAGATCATTTCCGACGCTTTTGGCGCAACAATCGTCACTCCGAGAATCTTGCCGGTCAGACGCATCGCATCGACCATAATGAAACCATGATGCACTTCGTCAGTATATCCGCGATCAGTCTGCGTTGCCAGATCGATATGGATTCGCCTGACCAGATTCGGATGGTAGCGCTGTGCAATCTGCTCCGGCTTCATCCCCGTCGTCGCCACCTCCGGGTTGCTAAAAACAATCTCTGGATAGAACGGTTCAGGCGTGCGCAGCGGCAACCAGGGAAAGGCGATCTGTTGCACCACGCGGCGTCCCTGCGCATTGGCGGAATGGGTGAACGCAGAAGTAGCAGTCACATCGCCGACCGCATAGATATTCCGTACATTCGTGCGACCATACGCATCGGTTTCGATCCCCGCCTGGGTGCTGAATCGTACACCGGCCGTCTCCAGCCCCAGACCCTCCACGTTGCGTTCACGACCCACAGCGATCAGCACATAGTCCACGTCGTGCAGCGACATGACCCGTCCGGCGTGTTCGACGCGCAAGGTCTGAGTGGATTCGTCGTAGGAATGGGGGCGCGCGTTCAGGTGGAGCGCGATCCCTCTGGCGTGCAGCGACGCCTCAATCACGCGGGAGACGCCGGGAAGATGACGGATCAGCACCCGCGGGGCGATGTCGATGATGCTCACCTGGCTGCCCAGGTCACGGAACGCAAACGCCAGTTCGACGCCAATCGCTCCCCCGCCGATGATTGCCAGATGGCGCGGCGCAGTGTCGATCTCAAAGATGCGTTCACTGGTCAGGGCGCGCGCTGCTGGCAACCCTGGAATGGCGATCATACGCGGTCGCGCACCGGTTGCCAGCACAATGTGGCGTGTTGTCAGGATGCGCTCGCCACCATCGGGCAGGGTAACGGCGACTCGCTCCGGGCTGACCAGACGCGCACGACCGGATATCAGGCTCAGGTTGGCGACTGCGCCGAACTCCCGCGTCTCTTTGTTGCGCAGGGCATCGCGCCTGCGACGCACTGCGGCGAGCACGGCGCTGGCGTTGCTGTCGCCTCGACCGGCGAGGTGGATGAGGGTTTTCGATGGAATGCAGCCGGTATTCGTGCAATCTCCGCCAACGTGGCGCGCCTCGATCAACGCGACCGGTTTGCCCAGGCTGGCAAGCCCATAGGCGACGGTTAAACCGCCGGAACCGGCGCCGATCACGATCGTATGAAAATGGTCGGTCACTCGTCCTCTTTCATCACTCGCTGCACCGGTCACGACTCGACCAGATGAGTCTCATGTACTTCTACGGTTATCATGCCGGTATTGGGTTGGAGGGGTGTATTGGCGCTCCTACGGCTTGAACACGCGCAGATACGTGGCGCGGTACAGCATTTCATCCGACAGCGGATCGGTCGGGGCGCCTCCCGGCAATGCGAGCCCGCCGCTCACATTCACCCATACCTGTTGATTCGCGTGGTCTTGCCATACACTATTTTCGGTAGCAAGCAATGCTGCGAACGAACCGACCGGCGTCAGGTGGCGCACCGGCGTATTGGGCGCCTGAATATCCCGGTATAACTCGCGGGTGGTGAGGTATGCCTGTATCGTTGCACTCCCGCTGAATGGTACTGAGAGAATCAGTCGATCAGAGGTCGAATGCATGTTCGAGAGCACAAGCATAACTTCCTGTGTCGGCAGAGGGTGACTGACCAGATTGTCACGGAACTCGATCCGGTAACGACCATCGGGAACGGCGGCAAAATGGCGCATGTGCGACATAATATTGAACGTGTTAAGGTTGCCGCTACTCCCGTCTTCTACAATCCAGGCACCGATCGGCTGCATATTGTGATCGAGACGAGTGATCGTGAGCGGCATCACCGGCTTATAGCGATCGCTCCCATCAATCCTGAAGCCGGAGACGCCGTAGTACGGACCGGCGCAACTCCTGCTAAGATGCTCGCCAGCAACCGGCATACACGTCCGTCCGGCGGTCAGGAAGGGAATGTCGTACACCCAGTAATTCCCTGCCGGTCCCCAGTATCCGTGCGGGTCCCACAGCGCACCGGCGAGTGCGGCATTCCCGACCGGCGTATTGATGTTCGGCGAAATGACCCGTCGTCCCGGATGGCTGTTGATCAATCTGTTATTGGGATTGCGCACCATTCCGCGATCAACCGGGCTGGTGTAGTAGTCGTTGGCGGCGAAGGCGCCGCTGGCGCGGTCAATGCGGTCGTTGAGCGGAAAATTGACAATCACATTGTGAGCGATGTCGAAGGTGCTATGGTAGCTGGCAACCGCGACATTCGGTTGGTTCGATGTGGGTGGCGGCGTGCTGTTATTCAGACTCACGCCAATAATCAGCGAGTCGGATATCCGACCATTGTCACCGGCGCCGGCGAAGAACATGCCAGCATTATCGGCAGAAACAAAACGGACGTAGTCGGGCCAGGAGGTTCGATTCCACAACCCATTGTCTCGGTTTTTGTACGTTGTAATGTCGCTGAACGTAAAACGCACGCGGTTGGCGCTGTAGCGATCCTGTCTTTCATCACTGGTCGGCACGTACTTGCTCTCGCGGGTGTTCCCTGTATCGTCGAAGGGAGCAAAGTCGAGGTTGATGCCCGGCTTGTTGTTCGAGTGTGCGACATTATGACTGAACACTCCCAGTTGGGTGTTGATTGGACGTATCGGGACCAGTTTGCTCAAGCCGAGCGGACGTTCCGGGAACGCCAGCCAGAACCCATTGCCAGCCGCGTCGGCGGCGACATTTCCGCGCACGATATTGTCGGGATTGGTCAGCCAGAAACCCGACGGACCACGCAGGAAACCTTCGCGATCACTCGGCAGGATCGGTTGAGGCGGTTGCCGCACCTTCAGCACCAGATTGTTTTCAATCAGGTTGCGGCGCTCAACCGCGTCTTCCACAAAGATGGCGTGACCGGCGATGTCATAGCAGATATTGTTGCGAATCGTTGTGCCATTTGTGGCATGACGTTATGCAGCGGTTGGTCGAATTCCAGATGCTTGAGTTGGTGACCAGTTGCTGAGTCGCATCACCGATCAGGCTGCCGTCTGCTGCATACGAAAGCAGATGGAAGTGGATCGGATAGCGACCGGGACGCCCGCCCTGTCCGACGCGCCGCAGTTCAACGCCATCGAGGCGCAAGACCCCGCTCCCCATCACCATGATCTGAGCGCCAAAGCGGTCATTGCGCCAGCGTGCATCATCGGCGCCCTGAATCACGATCTGACGCGAGAGCAGTCCCACTTCGGCGCGTTCATCGAGCACGAGCGGCGTTACTTCCGTTGTCGGCGTCGTGGTCATTCCGGTGGAACTGACATACTGCAACCGACCCCAGCGTGATGTTTGCAGAGGCGTCGCCAGCGTGACCCGGGCGCCGTTCACCGCCTGTGCTGTATGTCGTTCGGTTTCCGCCACACCGTAGAAGTCGGTTGGCGCGATGACAATCTGGGCGCCGGGCTGCCAGTTCACCGTATCGCTGAGGGTAAGCGTGGTTGCACCGGCAGCGGCATGGTCGTTCAGTTTCGTCCACACACGATTCGGCATCACGCCATACGCTTCGAAGGAACCGCCCATGAGCAGTATGCCGCGCGTGCCCATTCCCATCACATCTTCGTTCGGATTGGGCGCGTTGAGGGTAATCGTCGCGCGATGGGCGAACGGTTCGGCTGGCGTGCCAATGCGCAGGCGTCCCTGACCATGCAGCATGATCCAGCCGACAGTCAGATCGAGATCGCGCCGATCAAAGACCAATTCGCCTTCGATGGTCAGACTCTGTAACGGCGGCGGGCTGACATCGAGCAGAACGACCTTGCCCGCCGGGATGGTTGCCGCATCTCCACTCTGCGGCACACGCCCGCCCCACGTCGCCGGGTTCGACCAGCGCTCGCCGGATTGCGCTCCCGGTGCGCTGCGGATCACCAGCGGCAGGAATACGCGGTACGCATCAGGCTGAACGGTGAGCACACCGCTCATCCCTGGATCGAAATCGCAAACAAAAGGATAGCGTCCAGGCTCAACGAATACCTGATGCCGATCTGATCCTAGCGCGATGACCGGCGATCTCCAGCTGCCATCGACAGAGCGGAGACGGTGTGCCTGTGTGTCGTTATTGCGCCAGACAACCGCGGCGCCAGACTCAACCTGCACGTCCATCGGTGCAGGCGGATCGCCAGACGCAAGCGTGATCTGTACAGAGGGGAAATGCGCTGATGAGGGAGCGGCAAGGCTCAAACCGGCGGCGAAGAGAATGGAAACCAACAATGCACATACCGACGCGATCAGGGCTGGATTGCGCTGCATGGATGGGATCGCTCCTTCCTGGGAATGCCTGTCCTGTTGCGCCTGTTACGCATGGAACCGACGCGCCACACGAGCGTAGGAGCAACGTACAGTTGATCGGTTCGTTTTAGCGATTTTTTGACTTTTAGATCAGCATAGCATGCCGTGATGCAACAGGGTGGCGCCAGAATGCAGTACTTTAGTGTGAATGGTTACTATGCGGGATACACCTTCACCAATGCCGGGTTTGAACTGAGGGTGCATGCAACGCTCATTGCGCTCATCTGTACAAACATGAACGAGCAATCAAGGTATGTTATGCACGATACAGCAGCCTGGCTTAATCCCGTCCCGAGAGATAGTTCACGCCAGCATTAACACCCCGGTCTCGAAGAACCACTTCGAGCGCACCGCCGATGTGCTCTGGGATAGTCGTTCTTGATGCACAGCTTGAGAGTGACCGCATAACACCCAATAAATATCAGGTTTCCGGCGGAGTAAACGGCGCTGGCGCAAGATAGTCAAAGCGCAGATTGCTGGCTCCCTCACCGCGCCCGGTGGCTTTGCGCGCGCCAAACCAGATGACGCAGCGGCCATTGTGCCAGCGCGTGCGCTGAAAGGTCTGTCGCAGATCGACTCCGGCACGGGTAATGGCTTCTTCATGGACGAAGTATGGCTGTCCATTCGCCAGACCTTCGCGTAGCAATGCAGTTCGCGGGCGAATCTTTTCAGGGCGGTTCGGGTCGCGCGCAATGACGCGCGGCAACGCGGCGCGCTGTAACTGTATCTCGCGATTGCTGCCCGGTATATGAACCGGAATGAAAGGAATCCAGTTTTCGGGTACATTGTTCGACATCACCTGATAACGTACTGGCGCAGCGGCAACTGGCGGCGGCGCGGGAGCCAGATTCACCAGGCGTTCGTAGAAACGCCTGAGATCGACGCCAGCTTCATAGCCCGGCAGGCTTTCGCCGGTGACCATAGTGATCCGCGTTTCAATGCCCCAGACCATATTGGCCATTTCATCGCGAATAAAGGCGACTTCTTCGAGCGGGCGGCTTTCCTGAATCTTGGGCACAGTCGGCAACAGAATGGCGCGCATATCGGCCTGAACGTTATCGTCACCATAGACGGTGTGAGTATACATGTTCCAGCGCTGCCAGTCTTCGTCCTGTCCGCGTCCGGCTGCTTCGATCCAGATCCGTTCGCCAAACACATTGGTGACCGCCAGGCCCTGGATGCGCGTGCTGACGCCGATTGGCAGGGTCAATGGGAAGAGGAACCAGTCGTTGGCATACAGCAGGCCGAATTCGAGCAGCATCAGTTGCGCCAGGTCCTTGGCGCCAGCATTGATAGCGCCGAAACTGGTGCGCGAATCTTCAAACGTCCACCAGCGGGTGTTGGGCATGCCTTCGAACCGTAACTCTGTGGGAATGAACGACCAGGTCGGCGCAGGCAGCGCGCCGGGCGGCGTCGCCGGAACATCGGGCTCAAGGCGCGCGCGGGTTGGATCGATGTCGAGGTTGTACCAGTCCAGTCGCCCCTGGTAATACTCTTCGGCTTTGAGGACGCCCGCACCGGTTGGATCGGGCGAGGAAACGCTAAACTGGTATTCGAGATGATCGGGCTGCCAGGCGTCGGGTTGCGCCGCACCAGGTTGGATCAGCAACCGTTCAAACCACGCAATAAATCTGGTCTCAAGCTCCTCAACCGCCACATGGTCGGCAGTGGGAATGCTGGTTCCCTGATAGGCATGATGGTTTGGGTCGCTCTTCAGAAATCGGTAGAGCTTGTAGCCGTCCATCGCGTGGCGCGCCACTGCTGCGACGGTCTGCCAGGTTGCGGCATGCGAGCAGACCTCGGCATCAGCCTTTTGCGCCGGGTCGGGCGCGTCGATGGGATACAACGCATAGAATTCTTCGCGGAAATCGCCGATTGACGCCAGCAACTTGAGCCACTGCCGCCCCATCAGCAAGCGAATGTCGAGCGAAATTGGCTGATTGCCGCGCTCGAACGGGATAGGTCGCTGCTCGACCTGTGCTTCGAGCGGCAGGCTGTAGTCAAAGGGCTGCGGCGCGTGCGCACCGGCCTGGTAGGCGTCGAAACGCGACATCTGCAGGTGGATTTTGGCGAAGACCGGTGAACCGGCGTCATCGCCCTGGAATTCGCCAACCTGCCACTGGCGGGTGAGCATCCAGAGCGCGTCGCGTATTTCGGCTCTGAGCGAGCGCTGGAAATCGTGCGTGCGCGGGCGACCCTCGAGGCGGTTCCAGAGGGTGATGGTCGGTAACTGGCGTCGCACCAGAGCCTGCTCAATGTTGCTGATGATTCTTTCAGGCATTGTCACCCTCGCTTGCAACAGCCGAGTACACATTATTGACCAGTGCATAGTTCAGGGCGATGGTGATGGGATGCATGGTCACTGCTGAGATGGTCGCGGGCAGGTAACGACCGTAGTCAGTGCTGGCAATATGGTCAGGCTCGATTGCCCGTCGCCTGGCGAGTTCCAGGGTTTCATGCAGAGTATCGACCAGATCGGCCCATTGCCATTTGCCGTCGATCACCGGCGGTACAGCAAGGAGCATGACCTGCGGCGGTTCAGCATTCGGACGGTCATAATGGAAGCTTACGCCGGTCGTTTCTTCGGTGGTTGGGATGATTTCAGTCCATTCATCAAGGAGGAGACCGCACTGCGTCGCGTTTTTGTCGAATGGCTCGGTGAAGTGCGCGGTATACAGCAGCTTGTCGGTTTCGAGCAGATAGTCTTCCGGGTAGGGCAATGCCAGCCAACTGTCATCGTCCAGATATGGCAGTTGTAGCGGATGCAGATCCAGCGCTGCCTGGGCAAGTGCGTCGGCTAGCATGGTTGCCGCTTCCCAGTGGTGCGGCATATCGCGCACCCGGGCGATGCCGTAGAGCCATTCGTCGACCGGGAAGTCATTGCCAAGCGTCACGGTCTGGTGTCGGAGCAGCGCGTCGCGGCTGGCGTAGGCTTTCTGAAGTTCATCAGCCTGATTGGCGTCGAGGGTGAACTCTGGTATGACCATGAAATCAGGCGAAAGGAGCGTATGTGCGGCGTGGGTGAAGGCGTTGGCGCGCGCATTCTCGCTGGTCGCGGCTGCATAGGCTGCCAGATCGTCGGTCGCTGTCCGGATGCGGTTGTCGATGTCGGCGATCAGGTTCTGTATATGGCTGTTGGTATCCTGGGTGAAGCGGATGATCTCGTCTTTGTCGTTGTCCAGCTCGAGCCTGACGAAGTCAAAGGTCTCCATGCCCGCAGCGGCAGTTTCGACACTGGCAAGCAGACCTGAGAGGGTTGGCGGCGGCGCGTTCAGAATGCCAGTAAATTCGGCGCGTTTGTTGGCGAACGCCAGACGTTGCGCTGGTAGCAGCGCCAGGTAGTCGGCGGGCGTAGCGCCTGGCGCAAGCCGGGTTGGAGTGATGACCACCTGTTTTTCAATTTCTTGCAACCTCGCGAAACGCGCCTCGTCGCTGGTTTGCGGGTCGAGTGCGCCATAATCGAGCAGCATTGCGTCGAAGGCGTCAAGTTTTGCCTGCCAGCGCACTGCCAGGTCGCGCACTTTGGTCATCAGCGCGGTGTAGCGCGTCTGACGCCATTCAAGTATGGCGCCAGACCCGGTCTGGGGCAAGCCATACAGGTTTAGTTCCGCCAGCGCGTCAATAACGACATTCAGGTGAACGTCGATACCTGCGACCAGCCCGTCACGCTGAGCGACCGCATCGGACAGCAAGGTCGTCAGCGCCGTCGCCAGATCGCGGAGGCGGGCGGGCGCACCAGCAGGATCGTTGAGATTGGAAATCAGATGATTCAGACGATCAGTATGGTAGACCGCTGCGGCGGCTTGGGTCGTGCCGGTCTCGGTCGGGATTGAGAGGTCGGTGGATCGCAGCGGGCGGGTTTCCAGCACGAGTGGGCGTACCTGATTGACAAGCGCACCCACTTCGAAGAATGAGCGGAGCGGCGCGATCGATTGTGTGTAGCGAATAGCGACCGTTGCATCGAGCGCCAGACCACTGCTGACATGGCGGCGAATCGCGTCGTCGAGCGCTGTCATAGCCTGTTCATCGGTCGGCACGATCATAAATAGCAGATCGATTGGCTGCAAGCCCAGCTGTGCCTGAGTAACGATCCGGGTACTCTGGACGCCATCGTTCGTCGTTATTACCACCGCCGTTCCTACCTGATCAGGCGGCGGAAAGATCCGGCTCAACCAGTCGTTGAGGGCAGGTTCAGCACTGGCGCGTGGTGTCATTGCCATGCCCATGATCGGTGAACTGGTTGGCGTCAACCCTGGCTTGAGATGCAACCCGAGCCGTAAGGTCAGCCCCAGGCCGCTGCGCGGCGTTGTGACCACGTCGGGGATGAGTGGCAGGTTATCGCCCGATAGTGACTCCAGCGTCGCTGCGGCGCGGTCGTAGTTGCCCTGGACGACCTGGTGGATCCCTTCAGCAAGGCCAATGTCGGCGACGGCGTCGTTGGTATCGAGCAGACGCATCAGCTCGGCGGCGAGAACGTCGCCAGCAGGCGTACCCGGCGCCGGCAGACCGGCAATGCCATATGGATAGGCGCGAGGTGTAGCATTCTCGATATGATTGACCAGCGCCTCGCCATCGACGACATTCCGCGCTTCGATCGCCGCGATCGACCCATGATCGGTGGTTTTGGTCTTTTTCAGCCGGTTTGCCACCAGCGGGAAGCGATCGCGCAGTACATAGATATACTGGTCGACTTCCGCCAGTGTATGGCGGTCGTGCAGACCGCGTTCGAGTTGATATCCCAGCAGCGCGCCAAGGCTCTGACCGTTGCGCAGGCCTTCGATAATCGCCATGGCGCGGCGCACCCGGTCTGAGGAGAGATTGACCGCGAAGACTTCGGCGTTATCGGAAGCGGCGGTGCTGATATAGGCATTCCGCAGCACGGCAGCGGTGACGGCATGATTGAGCGACGGCGCATGAATATAACCGGCGTTGGCAGAGTCGCGCATTAACGGCGGGTCGCCATCGCGCTGAAAAACGGCGCGCAGTTCGTCGTTGGTCAGGTGAACCGGACGCAACCGGGCAGGATTGGGACGCAGGTTCTCCACCCAACCGTAAGCGCCGAGATACAGTCCGGTGCGCGAAGAGCCTTCTACACCAATAGAACGCATCACGCTCAACTGGTAGAGCGCCAACCCCTGCAACCATGCATCCAGGCGGTAGGAGCAGGTGTCGAGATGCTCGACAAAGACGCGTTCCAACACGGCGGTAGGGCGGTTCTTGAGGCGCTCAAGCGCGGCGATCTGTTCGCGCAGACGAGCAGCATCGTTCAGTGTCGCCAGGCGTGAGGTGATGTAATCAGCGACTCTGACATTCGGCCGTCCCTCGGCGATCGCCGGTTGCGTGTCGTACAGCAGTTTGAAGCGACTTTCGCTGGATTGGACCTGTTGCTTGATATGGATGAACGGCGCTTCGCGTCGCGCCGCCAGCACGGCGTCGCTATCCAGCAGATCGGCGCGTTGATACAGGCGAATGCTCGTATCGTAGTAGCCAAGCATCAGCGCATGGCGCAGCATCAGATACAACAATGCAGTTGGCCGGTCGGCATCAGGCAGACCTGTCTGGAGGCGCAGGGTTTCCAGCGATGTGTTTGCGGCGTCAATCAGCCACTCGATATAGTTGCGGCCGTCGGCGGTATAGTCGCGGATGGGTTTATCTTCGGAGAGTGGTTGATCGTCGACCAGTTTTGTCTCATCGATTGGAAACGGCCTGGCGAAGAAGAATTTATCCAGCAGATCGGGTCGTTCGCGTTCGCCGGGATCATAGCCATGGTCGCGCAGTACGTCCAGTCCCTGTTCGAGTAGAGCGAGCGCAACAATCAACTGCTCGAAAAAGCCGCTGAGATTCATGGTGTTGAGCGTCTGCGCCAGGCTTTCAGCATAGCGCTGGTCAAACTCAACTGAGTTGGGATGCAACCCCAGGATTTCCAACAAGATCTGATGTGGATCGCCGGTGGCGCCAACATGCGCCACACGGTCGCGTAATGTTCCCCATACGCGATAGGCGCGCATCAGCACGTCATAGAGCCTGTTCAGATAGGGCGAACCAGCGGAAATCCGCCTGGCGATGCCAATGTTTGCGGCGAGATAGCCGTCTACCGGTTGGTCAAACGCCATACGACGGTAGGCGGTGGTCGGCAGGATGCCGTATGGCTGCCGACCAATGCGCAGCGCTGGCAGCATACCACGCCCGCTGACCAGGTGGGTGTAGAACGATCGGACGAACTCAATCGCGGCGTCGCTGAACACTGGCGAGAGCATGGCGCCCAGGGTATAGCCCAGCGTTGCCGGAAAGAGGGCGATATTCATCGCCTGGGCGTCGCGAATGTCGCTATTGGTCGCACCGGAAACCGTATTGATGATCGAACTGTCCAGACCGAGCAGTTGCGTCAGCCAGATCCCGTCATACCGTTCGAACCAGTCGGCAGCCGGGTCAAGCGCACTATTCCCGCCATTGAGGATCTCATAGCTGGCATCCGCATCATCCATACTCGAATAGCCGGAGGTCGCATCATCAGTATTGTTGGTCGGCGTTCCTTGTGGCAACAGGCTCAGTCCGGCGCGGCTGTAATGATGGTTGGTGAGCAATTGTTCGAAGAGTTGCCTGCCTGCGGTCTGATCGGCAGCGAGACGGACGCCAAGCGCCATCAGCCTGTCGAAGCCAAGGTTGTACTGTTGCGGGCTGAGATTGACACGAAACGCCATGCCTCTGGTCAACGCTTCTTCAAAATCGACCATCCAGCGCATCTCGGCGCTAACCTGAATATCAGCGCCATCCTGGCGGATCTGGTTGCCTTCATCCGCCAGCGGGTCCGGGCCGGTCGTGAGACTGGCGGGGATCGCGGCGCCGATTTGTTCGAGGGTCAGGATATCGCCGTTATAGCCGAGCAGCACCAGGCGTTCAGGCAAGACATCAACATGTGGCGCCTTCGACCAGGCGCGGCGTTGGGCGTTGGTTTCGTCGGGGGAGGGAAAGGTGACAAATGCGACGACGACGGTGGTTGTGGCGCGGGTATGCCCGGCGGGCGGGTCGTCGCTCAGGTTGAATGGTCGGTAGTCTTTCAGGATCATCGTCGCTGTATCATCACCGATCGCCGTGACCAGCGCCTGATACGCGGCGTCGATTGCGGCTGCGTCGCTGGCGGCGCGCCAGACAGCGCTCCAGTAGGCGCGGGCATGTCCTTGGGTGGCGACGTCGAGCGGGCTGGTAGTGGGGATGACCAGCACGCGGGCAGTTGCGTCGGGTGCAGGTTGGTCGGCTTCGTTCGTGGGCCGGTAGGTGCGTTCGATCCAGATGGCGCGCCCGACGCCATGACTGGCAACCAGGTTGCGCCATGCCGCACGACGGAGATTCTCGTCGCCAGCAGCGCGCCAGAGTTGAGACCAGTAGGTCTGGGCGTTTTTGAGCTCGGTTTCGCTTAGCGACGCTTCGAAGGCGTCGATGGCGCAATCGTCGGGGTAGACGCGCACCCATAACTGGTGCTGCATTCCATCGGGTGTGGCAATCTGTTTGAAGCGGGTTTCGAGGCGGAGCGGCAGGAGCAGGATTGGATAGAGATCATTGAGCTGTTCAATCGACTTCCGTGGGTCAGCGAGGGGCAGGAAGGCGTCGAGCTGGCCAGCCAGGTTTTCCTGGAGCGCGCCGAGTCGCTCGCGCAGCGCTGCGATCTCGCGGACGGTTGCGTCGTGCTGCGCTGCCAGTTGTTTTTCCTGGGCGCGATGGCTGGGGTTTGCCGGGTCAAAGAAACGCTTCAGTCGCGCCTGACGGGCTTCGATGCGCTTGAGTTTCTCACGGGCGAGGAAGAGGGCTTCGTCGCCGGCTTTCAGCGCGGTTTGCGCCTGCTGTAGCTGCTGCTGGAGCGATTGGAAGCTGGTGTCGGACATTCGTTTGGTCCTCTACTGGCAGGAGTTATGCCATCAATGGCAGGCGCCTCGGCGCGTTCGTCGTAGTGCAACGTCACGATCTTGGTATCATCTCCGATGCATGCACGGCGACCATGACGGGCGCCTGATACAGGATATAGGCCACTTCGGCGGCATGAGCGTCTCTGTGCCAGCGTACGCTCTGGTCATCGGCAGCCTGGTCGATCTTCTCGTTCTCGGTGGATGGCAGCGTCTCCAGGGTGATCGTCGGCGTGGCGCTGGTGATCTGGATATAGTCGCCAGCCTGCGCGTCTGGCACGAGATTGCCCCAGGCCAGATCATTCCAGACGTAGATATGGTCAGCGGTTCCGATATCCAATCCAAAACGCGGTTCACCAGGGCGCTCCTTAATCACGAAGAACCATCCTGGATCGTCGGTCTCGTTTTCGCCAGTGCCGCCGATCGCCGCTTCGACGGTCAGGTCGAAGCCGAAGAAGTAGATATCAGGATCAACTTTGGCTTCGTAGAGCGGCGTCTTGACCTTGTCGCGCGGCGGGTTTTCCGCCAGCGCCACGCCAGCGTCGTCCAGCTGGCGTTCGACAGCGTTGTCGATCGTGCCATCCGCTTTTCGCTGCCATTTTGCGCGGTGGGCGTAGATGACCGCCGTTGGGTATTTCTTGAGCAGTTCGCCGCGGATCACCAGCACGATTTCCTCTTCGTTCGCACCGCCGGTTTCGCGATTGTCGTGGTCGCCCAGTTTTGAGAACTTCGACCAGCGGTGCAGTGGTGGAATATCACGCAGTTTTTCACGTAAGACTTCGGGATCTTCGGCGCTGCCGTGCAGATAGCCGGTGACATCCCAGAACTGGCGGAAATAGCTGCCGCGCTGGTCGGTGACATATTCGCGCCAGAGGAGTTCGCGGGCGAATTCATGGTTCAACCCGACCATGTAGGCTTCGATAAAGGCCTGGTTGGTCTCAAGCAGCGAAATGCTGTTCTGCTGGATGAAGTTGAGATTGGGCAGGAAATTGTCTTTACAGTATTCGATGTAACTGCAAAATATGCCATGACCCGGATGCGCGCCAGCGGATAGTTGAGGATATTAATCGACAGGCGATCCGGCGTGGGGAAGGGCAGCGGCGGTGGCTGGAACTGCGGATGGAATCCGCCGACCGAGATAACGAAGTTGCTGGCGCCGCCCCAGGCAATCAGCACACCCATACCACCTTCGATCGTCATCACCAGCACGCGCGAATCATACAGGGTCGCGAAGAACCAGGCGCGTTCTCTATCGGGCTCGTACGCACCGATAAAGCCCACTTTCAATTGCAGCAACGCTGCGTTTTCATCCGGCAGAATCACCTTCAGCACACCAAGAATCGCGAAGGTTCCCGGCGGGATCTGGATCACAACCCCCAGTGCGAGGCTGACCAGCGTGGGCGTGCCCCAGCCAATCTTGAGCATGCCGCCGACCAGAAAGGTATCGTTCTGCGGTGGGAAGAAGACGCGCAGGTCACTGATGATGCGCGCGGCGTTGGCAACGATATTTCTTGGGAACAGAATACTCTCGGCTGCGCCCGACTTGATGCCAGCCGCCATGGCTTCCAGCCGCATAGTGCGGTTCAGCCCGAAAATGCCGCCAATGCCGATCCAGGTAAAGCCCAGCCCCAACTGGATAGGGGCGCCGAACTCAACCGCCAGAATAGCCACCAGCGCGAAGCCGTCGCTGCCATCGGGCATTTTGGTGGTGATCACGCCCAGCGCGGTCAGGGTAATGATGCCTGCGATATCCAGTTCCAGTCCGCCAGCATATTCACCACGGTCGTAGTCGAAATTCAGGAAGCCGCCACCGCGCACCGGCCCGGCATTAACCGCCAGGCCGACGCCGTTGGGCGGCTTGAAGCCCAGCGTGAATTCGCCGTCGTCGAAAATAACCAGCCCTGACAGGCCGATCCGATCAACCGACGCCTGCAGCACGCCAAGGTCAAGACCAAAACTGAGCGAACCTTCCAGCTTGAAGCCAGGGTCTCTGCCAGCCTTTTCGCCCAGCGCCAGGCCGACGGTCAGGGTATTGAACTGAAGCGGGCCAAGCGTTTCGTGCAGCGGAATACTGACCATCAGCCCGGCGCCGCCGCCGATGAAGAAGCCCTTTTTCTTTGAATAGCCGATATTGAAATCGAATTTAGTTTCCAGTTTACCGTCGCTGGTAATTGCGTTGAGGATGGTTCTCAGAAATCCATCAGCCGAGTCGGTCTTCAAAACAAACGCGCTGTCTTTGATTTCGCCTTTGATACTCTGATCGGTAACGCCGACTTTGCCTTCGATCTTGCTGCTGCCGATCCGGAGATGGACGCCATTGGCGTCGCCCCAGATGATCTCTCTGGCGGGCTTTGACTTATAGATCAGGCTCACTGTGACCGAGGCGTCGGTTGATGAGGGGAAGCTATGCGAACCATCGCCGATATACACCAGGAAATCAGGACCGTCGGTCGCGAACTGGAAACTGAGATTGTCGGTGATTGGCGCCTCAAGTGCGCCTTCGCCCTTGATGCGCATCAGCAGACCCGGACCGCCATGATCGCGCGGCAGCAGCGCCATACTCAGCAGCAGCGCGCCCTTGACGATATTGTTCGACGAATCCCTGGTTTTGCCGCTCAGGCGGATCGTCAGGGTGCGATTATTGACCGCATCGCCGATCGGACTTGTCGAACCAGGCCCGGCATCATAGCCATAGACAAAATCGGCTTTCATCAGCGACGCCACGATAACGCCAGACACAAACAGAAACACATCGGATACCTGTTTGGCATGAGCTTCAGTCTGAAGATCGAGCGCGTCGCCAAACACCTCATCGAAATAGTCGCCAATTCTGAAGAACAACCTGACGATGCTGCCGAAATGGATCGCCTGATCTTCGAGCAGTTGCAGCGCTCTGGCGGTGATATACACTCCCGGCAGGCGCACGCGCAGATATGAGATCGTGGCCGCCTGCAAGAAGAAACTGACCGCCTCTTCGACGATAAACCCGGCCGGGGCGTTTGAGTCAGCTGCCGCCGCTGACTGAACAAAGTCAATCAGCGCCTGAACGATCTGCGTCAGGTCGGAGAGCGCGCTGATAAACGCCTGCAGATCGACGTCATCGGCGGCCCGTTCGCGATAGGCGTCGATGCTGGCGAGCGAGGAGGGCGGGATCGTCAGCGACTGCGACGACTGCGCGGGATCGAGGCCGAGCGCCAGCAAAATCTCGCGGCGAATGGCGCTATCGCCCACGCTGCGCGCGATCGGATCCAGGATCTGGCGCAGTTCGCTGACCAGACGCTGCAAATCATTGCGGGTGTCGCTGCTCACAGGCGTATCCTCACACTACCGCTGGGTTTCAGCGTATCGTCGGCGGCAGGTCGGTCGTTGGCGCCAGGCTGAGTTCGTGCACAGTATATGCCTGGGGATCGGCGGGTTTCGCGCCATCTGGATGCATGTACATCAAGGTATGGGTGACTTTCAGCGTCACGCCGGTTCCCGAAAATGAGACCAGTCCAAGATTCGACGCGAACACCACCGAACGCGCGATTTTGGCTTTCAATCGCTTTTCAGCGCGCTCCAGCACTTTGATATAACCATCGTCGGGGGTAGCGGGAACAATGTCGGGGTTAATCGGCCCGACTCGCCCGTCGGCCGGACAGGCGTTGGGACTGCTGTCATCGGGGCGCAGATCCTTGACCAGGCTCACCCGCCATGCCCAGTCGGGCGCGACTGCAATACTGCTCCCTGGTTCCCAATTGTCAGCGGGCAGCACCACCGGGGTGCGGCGGAGCATCGCGCGGATGTTGCGGGGTATTGCACCGCTGGGGACGTGTACCCGCCCAATGAGATCGGTTGGGTTGCTCCAACCCAGTCGTGACAGCGGATAGTATGCGTTGTGCAGGATCTCCTGGGCTGCAACCGTTTCGAGTGCACGCTTGGCACGGATGCCCCATTCGTTCTTGAGCGCGCTGGATGTGAGTTGCACGATGCGGCCCGGTTGAGGTTGAGCATTCTTCCAGTAATCCATTTCCGCGCTAAAGCTATAATGTACGTCGCCGGAGAGAATGACGACCCTGCCCATCTGGTTGAAGCGCGCCAGCAATGCCTCGAAGCGTTCGGTATGCAGCGACCAGGCTTCCATATCAAATTCGAGATAACCGGTAATTTCGGGCTCGCGCCTCATTACAACTGACGAGATAAAATCGAAATAGCCGCGTGCGCCGATGGGTTGCGCCAGTTCCTCGATTACCGCCAATCCCAGCACTGGTGCAGCGGAAACCACAATCAGAATCTCGGCGCCAGGCGAAGGGGCGAACGAATCTGGCAACTGTTCGTCGAGGGCGACATCGGAAACCAGACCGGGCGGCGTATATCGACCGCTGAACGTTCGCCGGGTGCGTGTATCCAGCACTACTGTCGTCGTTGGCCCGCTGGGGACATGGAAATGCCACTTGACCAGCGGATCGGCGCCGCCAAAACCATAGAGCGCATCAAGCGCGTTGGCGGCCGATTGCGCGGGGCCGCCGGTTGCGGGGAATAACGCCTGCGCGTGGGTCAGCAGCGCGGCATGATCGCCGGTCGTGTAACGTTTCGGATCGTTGCCCCATGCCTGAAACAATGCGAAAGTCGTCAGAGCATTTCGCATAATCGTGACGCCTAAGGGACTGGTCAGCACCCGGTCGCGCCAGTCCTGGGTCAGATACCAGTCGTCGGTGACTTCGTGGTCGTCGAAGATCATGTAGGTGGCGATGTTCGCCAGCGCCCGCTGCACATTGGGCAAGGTTTTCTTGAAGGCTTTGACATCCTCAAGCTGATCGGCGAACAGATCGCGCTGTTTGTACCATTGCTTGATCTGCTCTTTGCGCTTGTCGGCGGGATAGAGCGACTGAAGATGGGCTGGCAGGCCGTTTACCGTCGTGTCGGCGTCGGGGCAGTCGGCGCTTGAGCCGGAACAGTCGGGGAAAACATCATCAACGTCAATAAACGAATCCCAGAGGACATTCGACCAGGAGAACAGATAGAGCGCGCAGTATTCACCGAATGAGAGCGCATGACAGGCAGCCTCGTGGCTGGAAAACTGTGCCTGCTGCTTAATCAGTTCCTGGCGCCACGACGTAGGGAAATTCGTGCTATCGGCGACAACCCTGATATCGCCAGTGGAGGTTCTCAGCGGCAGTTCTTCCGAAACCCCAAGCAATGCGTTGCCGGCAACGGTCAATTGCGGCAGCAGCATAATAGCAATATCATCGGCATAGATCTGGTCGCCGGTCAGGAACAACTGTTGCGGTCGGGTGTTGGCGTCGGTCTGGGTACGCTCAATGATCTTATCCAGCGGCGCCAGTCCATCGACGCCAAAGCCATGTGCTTTACGGCAGGAGCCATGAACGATTTTCAGATTGTCGAGCGACATAGCAGGCAGCGTAAAGCCGGGCAATTGCCCGGCGAGGTAACCGAGCGCCAGTCTGGTTGGTTCCATCGCTGGCCCGGCGTCTTCCAGCAGACGCAGCGTATTCAGATCCTACCTTGATTGCTAGTTGACGACCACCGACACCTCTGGCACGATCGCGGTTGCCCAACCAACATCATCGCCAGGAGGAGCCGACGGTCGCTCGCCCGATAATAGCCGCTTTTGTCGTGATTGACACGTTGATGGAACGCCTGGGGCATCGCAGTGATGTGCGGGCGCAGGTCCCCGACTCCGAGATTCTGACGATTGCCGTCGTCGCCGCCAAGTATGTTGGCAATCATCACGAACGGGCGGTGCAGATCATGCACGGGTGCGGCTATCTGTCGGGGCGGATCAGCGTCGCGCGCTTCAATCGTCGCCTCCATCAGCTCGCTGATTGGATGGTCTGGATTCCGGACGTGTTGGGGGAGGTGTTCACCACGGGCGACGTGTTCATCATCGATAGCCTCCCCCTGCCAGTCTGCCGTCGTGTGCGCGCCCGGCGCTGTCGGAAGGCGCCGGGGCGCGAATGCTGCGGGTAGTGCGCGGCGAAACGGGAGAAGTTCTTTGGATGGCGTGTGCATCTGGTCTGCCGCCCGGATGGCGTGCCCGTGCGCGTTCAGATGCTGCCCGCAGGGGTGCATGACCTGACACCCGTGCATGAACTGGCGTATGGCCTGCCCGCTGGGGCGCGGCGGTTGGGCGTAGCGGCGAATAATTATTCGCCGCAACAGCGCCGCTGATGCGGCGAGCATCCTGGCGGAGACGGGGGTGCGCCTGGTTCCAGTGCGCCGGGCGAACATGCGTCCGCACGCCTGGTTTATGGACGCCATCGAATTGCGCGCGCATCGTCGTGGCATCGAGATGACGAACGGTCAACAGTCAACTGGAGAAGATGGGCGCTGGACGCTTGACGGCAGGCGCCAATGCCGGGTTTGAACTGAAGGTGCACGCAACGCTCATTGCACTCATCTGTACGAACATGAACTAGCAATCAAGGTATCCTGGGACGAACTCCCTCCGGTGAAGACCAGGTTATAGCTGTAGATCTGCCCTGGAATCAGCGGGCTTGCGGTAAGGTCGAGCGTGACCAGCGCGATATGCAGTTTCGCGCCGATCGGAATGGATGCAGCCGTCGCCTTCCATCCCGCCAATGTATTGCCGAACAAGACACCGGAACTGCCGACATTGGTGATACCGGTCCAGATGCCAAGTTCTACCGTGCGCGCATCGGAAAGGGCAACCCAGACTGCTACCAGCGTTGGTTCGACGCGTCGCACAATCGGCCCAGCCAGAATGAGCGGCAGGTTGTTGAAATCCGGCATAGGCGCACTCGCTCCATGGATAACGACTGCCGATCAGCGGGGATCAGCGGCGTCAGCCTGGTGAATCACCGTACAGGCACGAAGACGCAGGAGCGGAACGCAGCGAATAAGGACGAAGACGGAATGCCGACTTTTGCAGAAACTGCCGTGTCTGACGCGGAGTACCAGCAGTTCAGTATGCGACGTCAGGGAACATCGTGGATGCAAAATACGCGACGCAATTGTTCCTATTATATCATTTGTGTCAAGGCATGCAAAGTAGGCCAGCAATTGGGGGTGCAGTCATGAATTGACAAGAAGTTGAGCGCTCCGTATGCGCATCCCCCAGCGTGCGGGCGCGGCAGCGTCCTTCGTTCGCCCAGCCCGCCGGTTCAGCGTCGGGCGGGACGGCGCGGCTGGTTCCGCAGCATGCGCATCCAGCGGGGCTGGTCTGGCAGATGCGTGCGTCGGAGCGCCGGATCGCGTGCAGACGGTGAAACAGCACAGATGGGTCGAGCGCTGGTCGCTGGGGATGGGTCCGTGTGCCGACCTCAGCCGGTATCTGGAACAAGCGTTTGCCTGGCCCGGCGCGCAGTGGCGCCGCTGGATCGAACGCACCCGTTGGCGTGCCGGACGGGAAGCAACGCGCCAGCCCATGTGGATTGCCAGCGCTGCCTGTCCCTGGTCGTTGACCCTGGACGGAGCGCTCGCCCGGCTGCAGGCCCATTGGACGATTGAAAACCACCCCCCCGATCCCCCCGCACGCGGGGGGGTCTGGGGGGGTGCGTGATGTCACGGATGATGAGGACCACGTGCACGGGCGGATGATCGGGCATGGGGTGAGCAGTATTCGGAACGGCGCCATCACGCTCCTGCGTTAGCTGGACTATCGGTCCATTCCCGATGTGCACCGGGCGATTGCCGCGCAGCCCGCGTTGGCTTTCGCTCTCCTGGGAGGATAAGAAAACCCCTGGCGCACTTTGCTTGCTCTGGCACGTGCGGAGTTTGCTGGCTATAATGTGAGCTACCGGGTAAGCTAAGCTAACCTCCAAACAGCGACACCTGGTGAAACCAATGGACAGTGATCAGCCACAGCAGAACCAGGATATCAGCGGCGCAGGCGCTGCTGGCGTGGTCGGTGACGCGACGAATAGCCCAATCACCACCGGCAACAACAACACCATTATTCAGTCTGGCCGCGATACTGTACTGTATACCAATCTCCCGCCACCCCCTGCGCCTGGCAGCGTCCCACTGAAGCCTGCCCTCATCATCGGGCGCGACAATGATCTCCAGGCGCTGAAGCAACGGGTTGGCATCTCGGCCAAAGGCGAAAGTCCTGCCCCGTTGAAGGTGCTGACCGCAATACGCGGCTGGCCGGGTGTCGGCAAGACCACCCTGGCGGCTGCGCTCGCACACGATCCGGATATCAACGCGCGTTTCCCTGATGGAGTGCTGTGGGCCTCGCTTGGCCAACAGCCAGGACTCTTCGGTGAACTGGCCGCCTGGGGACGTGCCCTTGGTGTGCCGGATCTTAACCAGGCGCATACCGTTGAAGAAGCATCTAACCTGCTGCGCGGCCTGCTGCGCAACAAGCGCTACCTTCTGATTGTCGATGACGCCTGGCAGGCTGAGCACGTGGTACCCTTCAATGTCGGCGGCAGTGGTTGCGCGTTGCTCATCACCACGCGCCTGCCAGAAGTGGCCCGCGCAATCGCCCCAACGCCCGATGATGTCTATGTGCTCGGTGTGTTGAGCGAGACCGATGCGCTGGCGCTGCTGCGCACCTTAGCGCCGACGGTAGTTGCAGAGAACGAGGCGACCAGCCGCGAACTGGTCAAGGATCTGGAAGGTCTGCCGCTGGCTATTCAGGTGGCCGGTCGGCTGCTCCACACTGAAGCAAGCTATGGCTTTGGCGTCGAGCAATTATTGGTCGATATCCGCGAGGGCGCAAGGCTGATCCAGGCTCAGGCGCCAGCTGATCGCGCCGAAGTTGCCAGAGAGACAACGCCCACCGTTGCGGCGCTCCTGAAAAAGAGCACCGATCTGCTGGATGCCCACACGCTCGACTGCTTCGCCTACCTTGGCGCCTTCGCGCCGAAACCGGCCACCTTTGACGCTGCGGCGATGCAAGCCGTGTGGGAGGTTGACGACCCAAGGCCGATCATCCGCACCCTGGTTGACCGCGGCCTGCTAGAGCCCTCAGGCCAGGGCCGCTTCTGGATGCACGCGGTACTCGTATCTCATGCAAAGTCGTTCTTGACAGAGGAGTGAAAAGTGCCCTCGCGTCGCATCTCCGATCTTCGCCACGCTCGCTACTACGCGCGGCGCTGTGCCGAGGCAGAGCAGCAGTACCGTGATGGGCGACAGGAGAGGGGGTTGGCGCTCTTCGACCAGGAGCGCGCGCAGATCGATAGAGCCTGGAGCCGATTGGTGAGCCAGGCGCATACGTCCGACTCTGAGATCCTGGTTCTTATCCTTGCTTATGCCGATGCCACTGCTTCGATCGGTGAGATTCGCTACCGACTGCACGAAGAGCGCATTCCTCGTCTTGAAGCGCAACTGGCCGCTGCCCGAAAACTGAAGAACCGACGGGCTGAAGGCCAGGCACTGGGGAACCTTGCTCTTGCGTTCGCGTATGCGGGAAAGTACGAACAAGCTATCGCGTACTATGTCCAGCGGATTGCGCTGGCACGGTTGATCGGTGATCGGCGCGGCGAAGGCGTTGCCCTGGCGAACCTCGGTTGTGCGTACAAGGATCAGGGAGCATATCGGGAGGCGCTGCTGTGCCATCAGCAGGCGCTTGAAATTGCCCAGGAACTCGGAGATGCGCGGGCTGAAGGGGCGCAATACGGCAACCTGGGCAACATCTTTCAGGTCATTGGCTACTATCGCAGGGCGATCGATTTCCTCGAACGCCATCTCGCAATTGCGCGCAGAGTCGGTGACCGTCGTGGCGAGGGGAACGCGCTCAGCAACCTGGCTCTGGCCTATAACAGTTGCCGTGATTACCAGAAAGGCGTTATCTATGCGACTGAAGCGCTAGAGATTCTGCGCAGCATCGGGGATCGGCGGGCTGAGGGCAATACACTGACCAACCTGGGCGGCGCCTACCTTGGCCTGGGAAACTACAACCAGGCGATCGCCTGCTTTGAGCAACAACTCATGATCGCTCAGGAAATCGGCGATTTGCGTGGCGCCAGCGCGGCGCTTGGAAGCCTTGGCGTGGCCTACAAGCGACTGGGCAATATCGCCGCAGCCATCGACTCGTATGAGCAAGCCCTGGCAATCGACCGGCAGATCGGCGAGCATTCGGCAGAGGCAATCGATAGCTGGAACCTGGGGTTGCTCTATGAGCAACAGGGCGACCTCCATCGTGCCATCGAGCGTATCCAGGTCTACGTCGATTTCGCTCAGTCCGTGAACCATCCTGATGCCGAACGTGATGCACGATGGTTGGAGACATTGCGTCGAAGACTGGGCGAGTTGGAAGCACAAGAGTAAATGTATGCCTTCACTGCGCGATGCAAAGATTAAGCATGCTCAACACTACGTCGAGGTTTCCAATCAATTGAGTCAAAATCGATATGTTCACTCGGTTGGTCAAAAAAGCCGGTATTCCGCTGATCTGCGTTCACGATCAGCGCCATACCTGCACCAGCATGATGCTGTCAGATGGCGAGCCGTCGACGATGGTCCCCGCCCTGCTGAGGCATCGCTCGCCAGCGACGACCGCGATAATCTATGCCTGTGGGCTTCCTGGCGCTGGCGCCGAAGCTCGCACCCGCACCCTGTTCACTCACATTCGCGCTTTGCCATGCTCTACTCAGCGTCACCCAACGCCCGCTCCCGTGATACAATCCAGGCAAGCGGGACATATGCCGGTAGCCGATGATCTTCAACGCAGCCCATGTCTCCTGAGCGCGAATCTCGCTGGCAGCGCTTCCGCCGCGCGCTCGGCGCTGCGGTGATTGCCGTGCTGCTCTTCGCCAGCGGCATCGTCGCCAACCTGCTGTCGAACGATCTGGAAGCGCGATTTTCCGAACTCGCCGGCTATACGCAATGGCTCTACGCCGCTGGCGGCATCAGCCTGCTGCTGGCAGTCATGCTTGCCATTCGTGATCAGCGGGCAGCGCGCGATGCAGGCCAGACCATTGACGGCGACTCTACCACGGTCGGCAACATCAGCAATAGTCAGGCCGTTGCGGTCGGGAGAGGCGCGCACGCTGAAGTCCATTACCACTACTACACTCCTGTCGCACAACTGGCAAACGAACAAGAACGCCGCGACCGGCGCACCATGATCGCCCGCCAGCGGTCGATCTGGATCGACGGCGTGCTCAAGCAGTCGCTCTGGAACAACGCTCTGATTGACCTGGGACTGGCTGAGCGCCCTGATGCGGTACCGCAGCCATATCGCTACCGTATCGCCAGTCGCGCGCAGGGTCAGAAGGATCGTCTGCTGCCCGCCGACACGCATGTCATCAACGTCTACGACCAGCATCAGGGCGCGCTGCTCATCCTTGGCGCGCCGGGATCGGGCAAGACGACGCTGATGCTGGAGTTGATGCGTGACCTGCTCGAACGCGCCGATAAGGATGAGACCCACCCGATCCCGGTGAAGTTCGATCTCTCGGCCTGGGGCGCGGATCGTCCGCCTATCGACGCATGGCTGGCGACCCAACTCAACACCCAGTATGGCATGTCACGGCAGGCAGCGGTAGACTGGGTGAAGCGCGGCATGATCCTGCCATTGCTCGATGGCCTCGATGAAGTCGCGGCAGAGCGGCGCGCGGCCTGTGCGGCAGCGATCAATGCCTATCGCCAGGAGCGCGGCCTTATGCCGCTGGTGGTCTGTTGCCGTGAGCAGGAATACGCCGAATTGTCAGATGAACTCCGGCTGCATGGCGCGGTCGTGGTGCAGCCGCTGACCGACGAGCAGGTGCAGGCATATCTGGATCGGGGCGGCGAACGACTGGCTGGCGTGCGCAGGCTTATCGCCGACGACCCGGCGCTGCTGGCGGAGGATGCCGCAAGCGGTGTGATCGCTGCGATATCTCCTGCGCTGTTCGTCACTATCTGTGTCTTTATGGTGTGGCGCTTCTTCTTGCCCGAGTAGAACTCTGGCTGTCGTTCGGCATCCTTGGGCCTGTTGATCAGCTGCTCGGTGGCGTCAAGCCAAGCGATCCCCTCTTCGCCGAAAGCCGCCCGCAGCACCTCCAGTAGGTCTACCGGTCTCTCCCCCTCGGGCAGCAGCTCCAGAACCTGCGGCGCAGGCACATGCCGCCGTATCAACGGCAGCAGCCGACGCAGATCACGCGAAATCTGAACCTGATCGATGCCAAACCACACGCCGATGAATTCCTGTGCCAGATGCAGCCGCAGATACGTGATGCGGCTACCACCCTGATGAGAAGAGGCGCGGCAAAGGGACGCCCCGCCCCGCCCGCCCGCTTCTGGCCCGGTCGCTCATGCCGCTGGCGTTCGTACTCTTCAAAGTCCGCCTCGATCCTGCTAAACATCGACCAGAACCGGGGGGCCGTCAATCCCGTCAGGTATTTGCCCCACTTGTCGTGGTGCGCAAGAACGCTTCGGTTATCATCCCTTCCCTCCGTTGCGCAGCGACTGGAGCGCCTTTCAGTTCAGCGATTGAAATCGCCTCTGGAAGGCTTTTCGCCGGGCGTCCACCTGCGTGGACGCTGCCACGGCGACCGCACAGGCGGTCGCCCGGCGCGAAGCGTCCTCTCAGGCGCGGTTTCAACCGCATGCCTGAGCAGTTACCCTGGCAGCAGCCGACGCAGATCACGCGAAATCTGAACCTGATCGATGCCAAACCACACGCCGATGAATTCCTGTGCCAGATGCAGCCGCAGATACGTGATGCGGCTACCACCCTGATGAGAAGAGGCGCGGCAAAGGGACGCCCCGCCCCGCCCGCCCGCTTCTGGCCCGGTCGCTCATGCCGCTGGCGTTCGTACTCTTCAAAGTCCGCCTCGATCCTGCTAAACATCGACCAGAACCGGGGGGCCGTCAATCCCGTCAGGTATTTGCCCCACTTGTCGTGGTGCGCAAGAACGCTTCGGTTATCATCCCTTCCCTCCGTTGCGCAGCGACTGGAGCGCCTTTCAGTTCAGCGATTGAAATCGCCTCTGGAAGGCTTTTCGCCGGGCGTCCACCTGCGTGGACGCTGCTACGGCGACCGCACAGGCGGTCGCCCGGCGCGAAGCGTCCTCTCAGGCGCGGTTGCAACCGCATGCCTGAGCGGTTACCTCAGCGGTAGCCTTGACCGCACAGTTCAGCGTGGACGCTGCCACGGCGACCGCGTAGGCGGTCGCCCGGCGCGAAGCGTCCTCTCAGGCGCGGTTTCAACCGCATGCCTGAGCAGTTACCCTGGCAGCAGCCGACGCAGATCACGCGAAATCTGAACCTGATCGATGCCAAACCACACGCCGATGAATTCCTGTGCCAGATGCAGCCGCAGATACGTGATGCGGCTACCACCCTGATGAGAAGAGGCGCGGCAAAGGGACGCCCCGCCCCGCCCGCCCGCTTCCGGTCCGGTCGCTCATGCCGCTGGCGTTCGTACTCTTCAAAGTCCGCCTCGATCCTGCTAAACATCGACCAGAACCGGGGGGCCGTCAATCCCGTCAGGTATTTGCCCCACTTGTCGTGGGTGCGCAAGAACGCTTCGGTTATCATCCCTTCCCTCCGTTGCGCAGCGACTGGAGCGCCTTTCAGTTCAGCGATTGAAATCGCCTCTGGAAGGCTTTTCGCCGGGCGTCCACCTGCGTGGACGCTGCCACGGCGACCGCACAGGCGGTCGCCCGGCGCGAAGCGTCCTCTCAGGCGCGGTTTATGGAGATTGAAAATTAAATCCGCTATACTGCGCTAGCCGTGGGGCTGAAGCCCTCGGCTAACCAGGGCAAAGCCCGCCTGCGCGGGCTATACCGGATTATTTATTCAAAGACCATCAACCGCATGCCTGAGCAGTTACCCTACAAAAATGATACCGCAAAAACGCTCAATTGTGAATCAACTCTAATGGCAAGGTGATCGACCAGATGGCGTGGCATCGATTTACGGTTATTGGTGACGAGGCAAAAATGATTCGCCTCACACCAGAGCAGAATGTCAGGATCGAGCGTGCCACGTCGCTGCGCGCCGGGATCACCAATGATCCAGGCTTCGAGATCCGGCGCGGCGCGCAGCAGTTCGCGGCGCAATAGCGGATTGATGTGTTCGTCGAGCAGATAACGCACCGTATGTTCTCAGGAGGCTGGCTGCTGCGCGGCTCTTAACTGGCGCAATGTGAGAATCACTGGGGGCGGATTCCGTTCCTGATGTTTGCGAGCTGTAGAACTGAACGCCAACCAATCAGCAAGGTAGTCCGTGAGTCGCTCGCGATCATGCAAATACCAGAGGATTGTGGCATACACCTGCTCCAGCGTCAGCGAAGGAAAGCGCGCCGCAATCGCTTCAGGAGTCTGGCCGCGATGCACATATTCATACAACACGCTCTCGATGCCGATGCGCGATCCTTTGATACGGAAAAGACACACAGCGTACAGACGCAGCGTGCCGCGTCCCTGTTGCACGCGCTGCGACCTTGCGCAGCGTGTCGCGTCCCTTTCGCATCCGCTACGACCTTGCACTGCTACCGCTCAAGCAGCACTGGCACATCCGCATCCCCCACGCCCAACAGCCGCATCCGGTCGCGCCCGGCGGCATACGCCGCGCGAACATCGTGCCCGGCGGCAATCGCCGCATAGAACCCCTGGGCGAAGGCGCGCGCCGCGTCGCTGCTGATCGCTGCGCGCATCGCAATCAACGGCGGCATCCCCAGACCCAACGCGCTCAGGCTGGCGGCGGAGTCACAGGCGCTCAGGATGACGCAGCGCAATGATGGCGTATTGGCGAAGGTCTGCAACAGCGCAGCGCGTGGCACGGGATGCCGGTCGCCATACGAATCCTGGAACAGCAGGTCGCCGGCGTCGCCGTGGCTGAGAATATGCAGGAAGGCTGGCTTGAGTCGCAGCAGCGCCTGGTGCAGGTCCTCCGGCGTGGCGCGCGGCAATGGCTCGATGCGGAAGCGTTCCGGGTAGGGCGCGAGACAGTCGCGCAACGCCCGTTCCTCGATCTCCCAGTTGAGCGCAGCAGTACCGCGTGGCGCGGCATACGCCGCCAGCACCACCTGGGGCGCGGCGGGCGTGGATGCCGCAGCGCCGTGCGTGATTGTCTGTTCGGTGGCGACATGCACGGTCTGCGCATGGATCGGCCCGCTGATGGTCGGGCCCGTGGTCACGTGTTTGTCACGGGCGACAACATCACCGATCTGACCGATGACATTGCCGCTGCCGAAGTTGATGCCGCCCGATTGCTGAGTAACGGTGATCGGTCCGTGCACATCGCCGGCAACCGCCGCACCGACCTGTGCTTTGCCGCTGATCGTCTGGGTATGACTGCGCTGCGGCGGCGCAGGTTGCGGCTGAATCCGGCGCAACTCTTCAACGATGGCGCGCAACTCGGCGATGGCGGCAGGATCGTGCTGAAATACGGCGACGATCTGCTGTGCCACCCGCTCCTGGCTCTCCGGCTTGTCGGCTTCGTCTTCGAAGATCGTCAGCGCCGCTTCAGCCTTGCGCTGACCCCGGAAACGGCGCTGGAGCATGCCCCAGGCGCGTCCCAGGATCTTCATCGTCGTATCTGTGGCGTTCTCGCCAATCTTCGCCAGCGCGCCGCCGGCGATCAGCGGGGCGATGCCCGTTACCAGCAGCCGGGCAAGATCCAGCAGTTGGGTGGGATCCATGCGACCTCCGATAGGCGATAGGCGATAGGCGATAGGCGATAGCCAATAGTACTACATTGTAGCTTTGCAGATAGTCATGCTGAGGCGCGACAACCAAATGTATGGTCTTTGAATAAATAATCCGCCATAGCCCGCGCAGGCGGGCTTCGCCCTGGCTAGCCGAGGGGTTCACCCCGACGGCAAGAGGCGAATACCGGTTTATATTCTTAATCTCCATTAGCCCGACGGCAAGAGGCGCATACCGGATTAAATTCTCAATCTCCATTAGCCCCACGGCTCGTGCGGCATAGCGGATTTATAGCAGTTCTCAGATACATTGACCCTTGTCCGGGTCTGTCGTGTCGCAGATGACGCCCACTTCCGCTGCGCTCCCCATCTCCGCGCCTAGTATAATCTAACGGGACACGGTATACCGTTCTGCGCCAGGTTCACGAGATCGCCGCGGAGTGTTGGGTAGCCGTGTCCTTCAACGCGACCAAGCCGAACAGTTATCTGGGCCCTCAAACCCGCATATGCTAGCAAGGCTGGCGCCGTTTTCCTCAGGAGGTTCTGTGTATGGCTTCCCGTGAGTCGCTCTTTATCGGCATTGATGTCTCCAAACAGACGCTGGATGTGGCGTTTGGCGCCGACCCGCACGCGCCACGCGAGACGATACCGTCTACCGACGAAGGTGTCCAGCTCCTGGTCACGCGACTCCAGCGCCTGCAGCCGACCCTGATTGTGCTGGAGGCGACCGGCGGGCTGGAGCGCATGGTGTTCGCCCAACTGCTCCAGGCTGGCTTGCCGACGGCGCGGGTGCAGCCACGCCGCGTGCGCGCCCTGGCGCACGCGGAAGGACGCCAGGCGAAGACCGACCGCCTGGATGCCCGGTTGCTCGCCCGCTTTGCCGAACGGGTGCGCCCGCCGCACCACCAAGCGACGGACGAGCAGCGCGCATCCTTGCGCGACCTGCTGGTCCGGCGGGAGCAGTTGATTCAGATGCGGACGGCTGAGATCAATCGGTTGACGGCTGCCGCGCCGAACCTCCGCCCGGGCATCCAGCAGCATATTGATTGGCTGGATCAGGAGATCCGTGCGCTTGAGCAGGAACGCGACAACGAGGCGGAGCGCACCGACGAGGTGCGCCGGAAACGGGAGCTGCGCGACAGCGTGCCCGGCATCGGCGCGATCACCGCACGGAACCTGCTGCTCCGCCTGCCCGAACTGGGGACCATCAAGCGCACGGAAGCGGCGGCCGTTGTGGGCGTTGCGCCGTATGCCAATCAGAGCGGCGCACAGCACAAACCCCGGCATAGCTCCGGCGGCAGGAGGGATGTGCGCAGCGTGTTGTACATGGCGACCCTGGCGGCCACGCGGCGCCGTCTGGTCAGGCGCGCCTTCGATCAGCGCCTGTGTCAAGCTGGCAAGCCGCGCAAGGTCGCCATCGTCGCTGCGATGCGCAAGCTGCTGACTATTCTCGGCGCAATATTGCGTCAGCAAAAGCCCTGGGATCCGGCTGTGCATACGAGCGCCCCTTGACAAGCAACACAGTTACTCAGCGGTGCATTACTCACACACCATGCAAACGGCCCCTCCGCCGATCTGGCGAAGAGGCCGCTTACCGCGTGGTGATCCTGGTGCCGGAGACGGGACTCGAACCCGTACGGGGTTGCCCCCATCGGTTTTTAAGACCGAAGCGTCTGCCATTCCGCCACTCCGGCTTTGCATGATCTATCTTAACATAGTCTGGCAGTCTGGCAAGAGGCTTCGTCGTTCCGGCAACAGGCCAATCGCAATTTCAACAGCCAAAACCCCGATCAGGCGGATTTCATTCCGGTGCATGTTCAAAACCGGTGCACTATTCTGGACTTCTTACCATAGGTGTGAGATATGCCCCCTTATTCCGTATCGTTCGTATCTGCACTTCGTGCAGCCAGCAGGATGCTTCCCTGTATGATCTTTTCCATCCCTTCAGGAGGCGTCTTGTCGAAAAGAAGGAGGTCAATGCCGATCTCGAGATGCTGTGAAAAAAAGAAGAAGTATGGCTTCATTTCATCAATCGGATTTCCCGCCCGTTCGTGGACTCGAAGCAGTATGTCAACGTCGCTCGTCCCCGTGTGGACTCCCGTAGCCAGAGAACCGATCAGGCGCACTTCGCACAGTTGGGGAAAGGTCGCCAGTGCTGTAGCAGCAACCTCTTTCAGGCGTCGGATGATCTCATCCCGATCCAGGGAGATGGCCTTCACAGAACCGAATGATTCGATCTGCCGCATACAATCCCTCCTGCGCCTGCGCCTCGGTGAAATAATCGGCTGGCTTTCCTGAGGTAAAACCATTCGGATATCGAGG
This sequence comes from Roseiflexus sp. RS-1, assembly GCF_000016665.1. Lineage (NCBI taxonomy): Bacteria > Bacillati > Chloroflexota > Chloroflexia > Chloroflexales > Roseiflexaceae > Roseiflexus > Roseiflexus sp. RS-1. The sequence goes on along the minus strand of NC_009523.1, from coordinate 3,923,047 downwards.
CGGGATGTAGTAACAGAGCGTCTGACCATTTTTCATCCACAACGACATCTTCATATCATTGTATGCGATCTCTTCGATGCGCGCCATAATCCTGCATAACGTCAACATTCCAATGCTCCAACTCCAATGTTCCACGTTCCAACGTTCAACACTAACGCTCAACGTTCCACGTTCCAACGCTCAACGCTCAACGCTCAACGCTCAACGCTCAACGTTCCACGTTCAACGCTCAACCTTCAACCTTCAACCTTCAACCTTCACTACTCAACGCAAACATCAACTCCCCCTCACACACCAACTGCCCGTTCACGGTCGCAACCCCTGTGCCTTTGCCAATGCCGCGCCGCATTTTGTCGAACCGCACCTCCAGTCGCAGCGTATCGCCAGGATAGACCGGCTTGCGGAAACGCACTCCGTCGATCCCGGCGAAGAACGCCATCTTGCCCCGATTTTCCGGCAGACTCAGCGCCGCCACAGCGCCGGTCTGCGCCAGCGCCTCGACGATCAACACCCCCGGCATGATCGGACGGTTGGGGAAGTGTCCCTGAAAATATGGTTCGCCGATCGTCACCAACTTCTCGCCAACCGCGCGCTGCCCCGGCTCGAGTTCAAGAATGCGGTCGATCAGCAGAAACGGATAACGGTGGGGGATGATCGCCATGATCTCCTGGATGGTCAGCATATGCAACACCCTTCCAAACCTGTGCGTCGGTATTGTGACGCCGCAGTATACCAGAAAGAAGCCAGAGCGTTCGCAAACCGAACCTCTGGTACAATGATCCCGCTCTGGACGGCAAAGGAAACAGGTTCGCAACGTGCATCTCGCCATCAACGCCATGTTCTGGTCGCAACCGACCGTCGGCAGCGGGCAGTATCTGCGCATGCTCGTCCATGCCATGCTATCCGTCGCGCCCGATGTGCGGGTGACTCTGCTCCTGCCTGCCGGTCGCCCGGTCGCTGAACCGCTGCCACCGAATGTCCAGGCGGCGCCTGTGCCCACGCCGTTCGATGGGCGCAACGCGAACCTGGCGAAGGTCTGGTTCGAGCAGATCGCCGTTCCACGCGCAGCGCTGCGCCTGAATGCCGACCTGCTGCATGTACCGTACTTTGCGCCGCCGCTGCGCCCGCCGCTGCCGACCGTCGTGACGATCCTGGACATTATTCCGCTCTTGCTGCCGGAGTATCGGGGACGGGCAGCGGTGCGTCTCTATATGCGCCTGGTCGCGCGCGCCGCGCGGCATGCGACGCAGATTATCACGATTTCGCACCATAGCGCCAGCGATATTATCCGTCACCTCGGCTGTCAGGCAGCGCGCGTGGCGGTCGTCCACCTGGCGGCCGGCGCACAGTTCCGCCCGCGCGACCGTACCTTGAGCGAAACGGAAGTTGCCGCCCGCTACAGCGTCACGCCCCCGTTCGTGTACTATGTCGGCGGGCTGGACGCGCGGAAGAACCTGGCGACGCTGGTGTGGGCATTTGCGCGTATGCGATACGCTGGCGGACCTCCCGCCACGCTGGTGATTGCCGGACGTGCGGCTGGCAACGATCCACGGATGTTTCCCGACCTGGATGCTATCATCATGTTCGCCAGAGCCGGCGCTTTTGTGAAGCGCATTGATGTCCCCTACGAAGATGCGCCGCTGCTCTATGGCGCAGCAACGGTATTCGCCTTTCCGTCGCGCTACGAAGGGTTTGGCTTACCGCCGCTCGAAGCCATGGCGTGCGGTACGCCGGTGATCGTCGCCGATGCCGCCAGCCTGCCCGAGGTTGTCGGCGATGCGGCGCTGCGTGTTCCAGCGGAGGACGTGACAGGATGGAGCGCTGCACTCTGGCGCATGCTGGCGGACGACGCCCTGCGCGCCGATCTGTCCCGACGCGGACTGGAGCGCGCGGCGCAGTTCAGCCCGGATCGTATGGCGCGCGAGACGCTGGCAATCTACGCAGCGACACGCAACAGTTCCGGTTGACGCGATGCGCATTCTGATGCTCTCCAAAGCGCTGGTCAACGGCGCGTACCAGAAGAAGTGCGAAGAACTGGCTGCCCTGCCCGATGTCGAGTTGATCGTCGCCGTGCCGCCCGCCTGGCGTGAACCGCGCGTCGGCGTTATCCGGCTCGAACGACGGTTTACCGCCGGCTATCAACTGGTCACGCTGCCGATGATGTTCAACGGCCGCCACCACCTGCATTTCTACCCGACCTTCGAGCGCCTGGTGCGCCGGACGCGCCCCGATATTGTGCACGTCGATGAGGAGTCGTTCAATCTGGCGACGTTTCTGGCGCTGCGGGCGGGAGTACGGCACGGGGCGCGCTGCTGCTTCTACAACTACGCCAACATCGACCGATTCTATCCGCCGCCCTTCAACCTGTTCGAGCGCTATGCCTTTCGCCACGCAGCGCATGCCTTTGCATGCAGCACCGAAGCCGCCGCAATCATCCGGCGCCACGGCTACACCGGACCGCTCACCATTTTGCCGCAGTTCGGCGTCGATCCCGACCTGTACGCGCCTGCGCGGCGCGACCGCCGTAACGCCACGCTGGTCGTCGGCTACATCGGGCGTCTCGTGCCGGAAAAAGGGGTGATCGACCTGGTGGAAGCCGTCGCGCGGGCGCCGTCGGTGCGCTTGCGGTTGATCGGCGATGGCGCACTGCGCCCGGCAATCGAGGCGCGGATCGCCGCACTGGGCATCGGCGAGCGTGTCGAACTGCACCCTGCCGTCCCATCGACCCGCGTTCCCGACGAATTGCAGCGACTCGACGCGCTGGTGTTGCCATCGCGCACCACGCGCACCTGGAAAGAACAGTTCGGGCGTATCCTGGTCGAAGCGATGAGTTGCGCCGTTCCGGTGGTCGGCTCTTCATCGGCAGCCATTCCCGATGTCATCGGTGATGCGGGAATCATCTACCCGGAAGGGGAAATTGACGCACTGGCGGATGTGCTGCGGCGTCTGGCGGATGATCCGGCGCTGCGCGACGACCTTGGGCGACGCGGACGGGAGCGCGTGCTGGCGCAGTTCACCCAGGCGGCAATCGCCCGACAGTACCATCACGCATACCGTTCGATGCTGAATTGAGATCCACAACCGGGCAATGGTGCGTTATACTGGAAAGAGGAGAAAGACGCCAGCCGCAAACGCTGCGGGCGAATTCGCCTGGGAAGAGCGTCATGGTTTGTGAACAATTATTTCGCTCTAGCCCGCGCAGGCGGGCTTCGCCCCACGCCCTCCGCACGCGGGGGGTTGAGCCGAGGGCGTATGGTCTTTGAAGAAATAATCCGTCATAGCCCGCGCAGGCGGGCTTCGCCCTGGATAGCCGAGGGCTTCAGCCCGACGGCAAGAGACAAATACTGATTTATATTATCAATATGCCGATGAAGCACACCATCCGCGAAGCCGTCACCAGCGCACACAACCCGCCAAAGGTCGGGCGTATTTTGCTCAACCCTTTTCGACGTGCGAAGCGTCGTGCTGGCGCTCCAACAACATTTCGCGAAAAACTCTACTGGACGCTTGGCAACCTGCTTATGCTGATCGGCGCCATCCTGCTGGCGTATGTTGGCGGCATCTACGCCCAGGCGGATTACAACCGCTACGCAGCGCGCGGCGACACCGACGCCCCGCCGCCTGCACCGGTCGCCGCACCGCGCGCCCCCGACGCCGAGCCGACGCCATTTGTCGCGCCGCTGCCGTTCGTCGCGCCGCGCCTCAACACCGCCGAAGGGCAACTCATCAGCGACGTGCCGGACATCGTCAGGTCTATCGTTCCATCCCAGATTTCGCGCATCATCATTCCGAGCATCGACGTCGACTCAAAAGTCGTCGAAGTCGGCTGGGAAGTCGCAGAACAGAACGGGCGACAGGTCGCCGTCTGGCAGGTCGCCGAGTATGCTGTCGGGCACCATCGCGGCTCCGCCAACCCCGGCGAAGGGAGCAACATCGTGCTTGCCGGTCATGTTGGCGGCTACGGCAAAGTCTTCAAAGATCTGATCAACGTCAAAGAGGGTGACCAGATCATCCTGTTCGCTGGCGGTCAACAGTATCTCTACGTCGTGCGTGAACAGGTAATGGTGCACGAGGAAGGCGTATCACCCGAACAGCAGGCGATGAACGCCCTCTACATCGCGCCGACCAGCGAAGAGATGGTCACGCTGATCACCTGCTGGCCCGACCGCGGACCGGAAAAATTCAAGTATCGCATCATCGTGCGCGCAACCCCGTATGGCGCAGGAAACGATGAGTCGCTCACCAATACCGAAGGCTGGAATGTGCGCTGATATGCGGCGACGCCGCCGATACGCGCACAGAATCGCCTGCGCCATGAGACGCTGGTACCCGATCAGGCGAACCAAATAGCCCACTTGTGCGAAAAGAACCTTCGTGCTATAATGCACGCATCGTCTGTGGCGCCGCTTTGACAGCGCAGGCGCGATCAGGTAGAGTCATAAGGAGAAGCACGAGTGAGCACATCAAATGGAGGAGCGCAGATCATGGCCCTCTCCCCGGAAAAGGAAAAGGCTCTGGCAGCAGCCATGAGCCAGATCGACCGCAAATACGGCAAGGGCTCGATCATGCGGATGGGGGAAGTCAGTTCCAAACTGGCGATCGAAGTCATCCCCACCGGGTCGATTGCGCTCGACATTGCGCTGGGCGTCGGCGGCGTGCCACGGGGTCGGGTTGTCGAAATCTACGGTCCGGAGTCCAGCGGTAAAACGACCCTGGCGCAGCATATCATCGCTGAGGCGCAGAAGATGGGCGGCATCGCCGCCTTCATCGACGCCGAGCATGCGTTCGATCCGGTCTATGCAGCACGATGCGGCGTTGATGTCAACAATCTGCTGGTCTCGCAACCCGATTACGGTGAGCAGGCGCTTGAGATCTGCGAAGCGCTGGTGCGCTCGAATGCGGTCGATGTCGTAGTGGTCGACTCGGTTGCTGCGCTGGTGCCGCGCGCTGAGATCGAAGGCGACATGGGCGACTCGCTCCCCGGTCTGCAGGCGCGGTTAATGAGCCAGGCGCTGCGCAAACTTTCCGGCGCCATCAGCAAATCACGCGCGGTTGTCATTTTTCTCAACCAGCTCCGCCTGAAGATCGGCGTGATGTTCGGCTCGCCGGAGACTACCACCGGCGGTCAGGCGCTGAAGTTCTACGCATCGGTGCGGATGGACATCCGCCGCATTGAGACGCTCAAGAACGGTCAGGAGACGATCGGCAGTCGCACGCGGGTGAAGGTGGTCAAGAACAAGGTCGCGCCGCCCTTCCGCCAGGCGGAGTTCGATATTATGCACAACGAGGGCATCTCGCGCGCTGGCAATATCCTTGATGTCGGCGTCGAACTCGACATCATTCGCAAGAGCGGCGCCTGGTTCTATCTCGGCGACGATCGCCTGGGTCAGGGGCGCGAAAATGCCAAGCAGTTCCTGAACGAAAACCCGGCGCTGGCAGATGAAATTGAGCGCCTGATCCGCGCTCACGCAATGGCGGCGCCGATCTCGATTGTATCGCCCAAAGAAGACGATGCCGTAGAAGACGCAGGACTGTTCGAGGAATAGCCTTCCATGCCGGAAGGAATCATCACCGCGCTGCGCGCCCAGGAACATGATGCGCAGCGCGTCAATCTGTATATTGACCACGCCTTCGCTCTTGGCGTCAGCCTGACGACGATTGCGCGCGAGCGATTGTATGTCGGTATGCACCTCGATGCTGCGGCATATGCCCGTATTGAGGCAGCGGAGTGCATCGAGCGCGCTGTGCAGACCGCCCTGCGCGCGATTGAGTCCCGCCCTCGCTCGATTGCCGAAGTGCGTGACCGCCTGCAACGCAAAGGCTTTGCCCCTGAGACGGTCAACGCAGCGATTGAACGGTTGCAGGCGAGCGGGTTGCTCGATGATGCGGCATTTGCGCGGTTCTGGATTGAAAATCGGCAAACATGCCGTCCACGCGGGCGTCACGCCCTCGCCGATGAGTTGCGACGCAAGGGTGTGGACGCTGAACTGGTTGCCGTTGCCCTCGATGCATCCCTGACCGACGACGAGACCGGGCGCGCTGAAATGCTTGCGCGCGCTGCCATGCGGCGCTATGCAACCGTCGCCGATTATCAGACGTTCGTCCGTCGGCTCGGCGGCTATCTGCAACGCCGCGGCTTCAGCGCCGAAACGGTCCTTCCAATCGTCGAACGCCTCTGGTGCGAACGCGGCAGTCTGAACGATGCAGACACAGGCGTGGACGTTGAACAAGACGAAGGGTGATCGACTATCATGGCAGATATTCAATATCTGGGGCATGCATGCTTCCGCCTGCGCGGGCGCGACGGCATCGTCATTACCGATCCGTATGACCGTTCTATCGGGCTTGACCTCGGTCGACCGACGGCGCATATCGTGACGGTCAGCCACCACCATCCCGACCACAACAACGTTGCCGCTGTGCGACCGGCGCGCGACCGGGTGATGGTGATCGATGGTCCTGGCGAGTATGAGGTCGGCGGAGTGCTGATCACCGGTGTGCGCACGTTCCACGACAAGAATAGAGGCGCCGAACTGGGGCGGAACACCGTCTACGTCATCCATCTCGATGATATCGTTTTCTGCCACCTCGGCGACCTGGCGCATGAACTGACGGCGCAACAACTCGAAGAAATCGGCAGTGTCGATGTGCTCTTCGTGCCGGTCGGCGGTGGTGAAACCATCGGTCCGGCAGAGGCGGCGTCGGTGATCAGTCAGATTGAACCGCATATTGTGATCCCGATGCACTACGCAGTGGAGGGATTGGTCGGCATGAACCTGGCGCCGCTCGACCGATTCCTTCATGAACTGGGCATTAAGGACTATACTCCTGAAGAACGGTTGTCACTCAACGCGAGCAATCTTCCCGAAGACGGCGAGCAAACACGCATCATCGTCATGCGATCTGTTTCTTGAGGCGACTGCTGAGATCGTGCTATCATGCGCGGAGTATGGTCAAAATATCCCGGTTTGCCGTCTATACGCGGGTAACGCGCAGACAGACACGTCGTTCTCAACGGCGCTCATGGCGCCCGTCAGGTCGGAGTCTCTTGAGGGGAAGGCGTCACTGCCTTCCCCTCAAACTATTTTGCATTGGTTTCGTTGTTCATCATATGGATGAAGATAGAATGAACGAGCAGGAGCAGGACCTTCAATGGCAAAGTACATTTTTGTGACCGGCGGAGTTGCGTCTTCAGTCGGCAAAGGCATTACAGTTGCGTCGATTGGACGCCTGCTCAAGGCGCGAGGGGTGCGTGTCTCGGTCCAGAAACTCGATCCCTATATCAACGTCGATCCCGGTACCATGTCGCCCTACCAGCACGGCGAGGTCTTCGTCACCGAAGATGGCGCCGAGACCGATCTGGACCTGGGGCACTATGAGCGGTTCATCGACGTGAATCTGACCCGCCTCAGCAATGTCACGACTGGACAGATCTACTCGGCGGTCATTCAAAAAGAGCGCCGTGGCGATTACCTTGGCGGCACGATTCAGGTCATTCCACATATCACCAATGAGATCAAGTCACGGATCGCCGCCGTTGCCCGTCAAACCGGGGCGGATGTGGTGATCGTCGAGATCGGCGGAACTGTCGGCGATATCGAAGGGCTGCCGTTTCTGGAGGCCATTCGGCAGATGCGCAAGGATGTCGGGCGCGACAACGTGTTGTATATCCATGTGACCCTGCTGCCGCATATTGGCGCTACCGGCGAAGTGAAGACCAAACCCACCCAGCACTCTGTGATGGAACTGCGGCGCGTCGGTATTACGGCGGACGTCATCGTGTGCCGTTCCGATTATCCGATCACCGACGAGATCCGCGACAAGATCGCTCTCTTCGCCGATGTTGATGTTGAGGCAGTCGTGCCGCTGCACACGGTCGATTCGATCTACGAAGTGCCGCTGGTGCTGGAAGAAGCCGGTCTTGGCGCCTATCTGACGCAGCGCCTGGGATTGAGCGCGTCCCGACCCGATCTCGACGACTGGCGCGATCTCGTGGCGCGCATCAAGGCGCCCAAGCGCAAACTTGCGATCGCGTTGGTCGGGAAATATGTCGAGCTCCATGATGCCTACATCAGCGTCGTCGAGGCGCTACGACATGCCGGGTTACATCAGGGGGTCGATGTCGATATCCGCTGGATTTCATCCGAACAGATCGAAGAGGAGGGGTGCGAGCCGCTGCTTCACGATGTTTATGGCATTGTTGTGCCCGGCGGCTTTGGCGACCGCGGCATCGAAGGCAAGATTGCCGCTGCGGAATATGCACGCGTCAATAATGTGCCATACCTGGGGCTGTGTCTGGGGATGCAGGTGGCCACGATCTCGTTCGCACGGCATATTATGGGACCAGAAAGCCGCGCCAACAGCACCGAGTTCGATCTCCATACACCGCATCCGGTGATCGACTTTATGCCCGATCAACTCGACATTACCGACAAGGGCGGCACAATGCGCCTTGGCGGGTATCCGTGTAAACTGACTCCGGGGACGCGCGCCTATGCCGCCTACGGCGTCGATGTCGTCGTCGAGCGTCACCGCCATCGCTTCGAGTTCAACAACAAATACCGTCGTCTCTTCGAGTCAGCCGGAATGATCGTCAGTGGACAGTCACCCGACGGTCGGTTGGTCGAAATCATCGAACTGCGCAACCATCCATGGTATGTCGGTACACAGTTCCATCCAGAGTTTCAGTCGCGTCCTGATCGCCCGCATCCGCTATTCCGCGACTTCGTCGCAGCTGCGGCGAAGACCTTCCGCGAGGGGGATCAGCGACCGCTTCCGCTGGAGCAGAACGGCGCTGTGACGGAGCATGAGCCGCATAGCCGATAGGCGATAGCTGATAGGCGAGAGGCGAGAGGCGATAGCTGATAGGCGATAGGCGAGAGGCGAGAGACGGCTGGAGCAGAAGGGCGCTGTGACGGAGCATGAGCCGCATAAATGTATTTCGGTCACCGCGTGGGGCGCGCCATTTCCAGGAGTATTCAACCCTGTTCATCAGGTTCAACCTTTGTGAGAACTGCTATACATTCTCAATCTCTATAAGCCTTGCCTGAGGTCGGGTAAACCCTGCGGGCTGAATCAACCCAGGTCTCTCCGGCAATATGGCAGGGATAACAGACACGCCAGCCCCGCAGGGGCTTCTGCGCACTCAGGGAGGGCTTGTGGTCTTTGAGTAATTATTCCGCTACAGCCCGCGCAGGCGGGCTTCGCATTCCATAGCCGAGGGCTTCAGCCCCACGGCAAGAGGCGCATACCGGATTTATTTCTCAATCTTCATTAGCCCGCACTTTAGCCCTCACGAGCGGAGTCTCGCCTGACGATGGACGATGTCGGATGTCTTCTCTCACCGACCGACATGCATGTCGGTCGCCGCATGGGGGCACGATAGTAACTGCGGTCGTTCGAGGAGGTTCAACCTCAATGAGAACTGCTGTATATGCGGGCGAAACGTCCGCGTACCAGGAATATCCCTGAACGATTGTGGGTTGCCCCAGCAGGAATGTGTTCTGTGAGTCCGCTGCGAAAAGGCTATTTCACTGTGGAGACGCAGCGTTCGCAAAGGCAGGTTCCATATTGCGTCACGCACACGCATGCTTTGCCAGGCATCCATCATGGTTCGTTTTTGGGTTCTCTGCCCCCCCGGCGTCTCGGCGGTGCGTTTGTGCGGCGACGTCATCCTATCAGGAGGATTGATATCATGTGCAAACGCATGCGCCCCGGAACATGCCTGTCACCGTCTACAACAGAACATGTTCCGGGGCGCAACCGTGTTGTGCCGGGGCGCCTGGAGTCGCCTGCTACTCCAGGTAATCGCGCAGATGGAGACCGACGTCAGGAGCGCGCAGGCGACGCAACGCCTCCGCCTCGATCTGGCGCGCGCGCTCGCGGGTCATCCCCAGCACCCGCCCGACCTCTTCGAGCGTGCGGCGCTGCCCGTCCACCAGACCGTAGCGCAGATCAATGATCCGTCGCTCGCGCTCATTCAGGCGGTCGAGCGCTGCGGCAAGATCACGCCGGAGCAACTGGTGCGACGCTGCTTCGACCGGCGTCGGCAGATCGCTATCCTGCAAGAAATCACCGAGCGTATGCTCCCCATCCTCGCCGACCGGCATTTCCAGCGACACCGGACGACGCGACGCCTCGAGCACCCGCTCGATACGCTCAGTCGGCTGACCGAGCGCCGTCGCAATCTCTTCCGGCGTCGGCTGCCGCTCCAGCACCTGCGCCAGGCGGTCGGCGGCGCGCTTCACCTGACCGACCGACTCGCTCATATGCACCGGCAGGCGAATGGTGCGCCCCTGCTCGGCGATAGCGCGTGTCACCGCCTGACGGATCCACCAGGTCGCATACGTTGAGAAGCGGTTGCCTTTGCGGTGGTCGAACTTCTCAACGGCGCGCATCAGACCGATGTTGCCTTCCTGGATCAGGTCGAGCAGCGAGAGACCGCGCCCGACATACTTTTTGGCAATGCTCACCACCAGACGCAGGTTCGCCTGGATCAAATGTCGGCGCGCTTCCTGCCCGGCAGCGACATCATCGAGCAGCGCCTGACGCAGCTGCGGGCTGAGATCCTCTGCCGACGCCAGCCGCCGCGCGGCGGCAGCGCCGCGCTCCATGCGCTCGGCAAGTTCGACCTCCTCGGCAGCTGTCAACAACGGAACCCGCCCGATCTCCTGCAGGTAGTGCTGGATCGAATCCAGGGTCGAATCCGACTCCAGCGTCTCCTCCAGATTCTCGGCTGCAAGTTCCTCAATATCTGCAATCGGCGCCATCTCGCCCTCACCGGCGATCTCCTGGCGCTCGTCAAGTTCATCCCACGGATGCTGCTCATGCATTGTTCGGCTCATGGCGCAACTCCATCTAGAGACATAGCGCGGCTCCTCCATCATGTCGGGAGGAGCCGCGCCCTCTTCTTCTCAGGTAACAGGCGCGCCCAACGAGCCTGGTCGAGCGCTCGTGCGCGTGTCAGGGGGCGACGAGCCCGCCAGGCTCTGCATACCAGGAACCCGACATAATCATACACTCAGGGCGCCTGCCTTGTCAATAATCAATAGACACAAAGTATACGACAATAGACCTCAGGACACCGAGGCGCTCACTCCTGTTACACTCTATTATACGATGGGTAATGTGGTTTGGATGCGGCTTTTTTGAGTAGACCAATAGAACCCGCATGAGCGGGCTGAACGATTTGGCGGTGAAAGATGAATGGTCGGGGCGGAGGGATTCGAACCCACGACCCCAGCGTCCCAAACGCTGTGCGCTACCAGACTGCGCCACGCCCCGTCAGAACCGCTTTGAATCATACGCAAGACCAACGGGTTTGTCAAATGGCGCAGGACATCTTTTCAGTTCCCGATCCTCAGTTCGTTCAGCGCTTCCAGCAATAGTTCGATCTCTTCCACGGTGTTGTAGTGCACCAGACCAATACGCAGCATGCCGCCATCAGCTTCAACGCCCAGGCGCTCGGTCAGATTGATCGCGTAGTAGTTGCCGTCCCAGCAGAAGATGCCGCGCCGTCCCAGCGCTTCGGCAAGTTCGCGCGGTGTGCGTCCGGCAAGACGCACTGCCACGGTCGGCGTGCGCATGTCGAAACGCGCCGGGTCGCTGATACCGTAGAAGGTCAATCCCGGAATTGCAAGGAGACCGGCGATCAGTTGCTCCGATAATCCGCGTTCATACGCTTTGATCGCTTCCATCGCCTGCACCAGCGCCGCGCGTCGGGTCGTCGCTGGCTTGATGCGCTGCCCAAGTTCTGCCAGGTACTCGATTGCCGCCGTTACCCCGGCTAACCCTTCGTGGTTTTTGGTTCCAGTTTCCCAGCGATCAGGAACATCGTCAGAGGCGGGTCGAACCTTATACGGACGCAGGCGCGCCAGGTGCTCACGTTTGCCGTATAAAACTCCCATATGCGGTGCAAAGAATTTGTACGGCGAGCACGCGAGAAAATCGCAATCGAGCGCCCGCACATCGATTGGTCCGTGCGGGGCGTAGTGCACTGCATCGATATACACCAGTGCACCGACCGCGTGCGCCATCCGTGTGATGGTCGCCACGTCGTTGATCGTTCCCACGGCGTTCGACGCATACCCGACCGCGACGAGTTTCGTGCGTGGACCGATGGCGCGCGCCATATCCGCCATATCGAGGGTGCATTCTTCGGTGTCGATATCGACCATCTGAATGACGGCGCCCTGTTCTTCGAGCGCTTTCCAGGGTGCGACGTTGGCATCATGATCCAGGCGCGTCAGGACAATCTCATCACCGGGGCGAATGTCACGCCCAAATGCGCGGCTGATCGCAAAGGTCAGCGTGGTCATGTTTGGTCCGAAAACCACCTCGTCCGCAGCACACCCCAGAAAATCAGCCATAGCGGCGCGCGCCGCGTCAATCGTTTCATCAGTGCGGCGACTGGTTGCAAATGCGCCATGAGTATTGGCATTGTGGTGGATCAGATAATCGGCGACAGCATCGATCACCCGCTGCGGAACCTGCGTTCCGCCTGGACCATCAAAAAACACGGCGGGATGTCCATTCACTTCTTGCGCCAGCGCAGGAAACTGTGCGCGAATCCAGGTCAGATCGAGGGGGTGCATGCTGCTCTCCTCAACAGTATCGGGTGACCCATATGGTATCACAAAAGCCGACGACCGCTTGAGACGCGCTCAGGCGGTCGCCGTTCCAATCAAACAGATACAGCGTCGGTGTTACCGGGTTACCAGCGGAAGGTACACGCGCAGTTTGACCTGGAGTTCTGTTGTTACCGTCGCGCTATTGTTCGATGGATTTCCGTCAGTTGCAGGTGACGTGATCGTTGCCGTATTGGTAAGCGTGATGTCATCGGGAACATTGTTGCCGGTCACTGTGAGAATAAATGTGTCGGTCGCTACGTCGAGGGCGGGAGTCGTACAGGTAATGGCGCCAGACGCACCAACCGCTGGCGTTGTACAATCCCAACCCAGAGGTTTCTGCAGCGAAACGAACCGCGTGCCGGTCGGCGCCGCCATGGTGAGTGTAACATCATTCGCAAACTCTGGTCCGCTGTTATTGGCGTTCACCGTGTAGGTCAGCGTCTCTCCAGGACGAATGATCGGTTTGTCGGCACTGATGGTCACGCTCAGATCAGCATTGATCGTAACCGTGCTTTCGCCGGTTGCCGTGTTGTTGGCGCTGTTCGGATCGGTCGTCGCGCTGGCGATGCCTGCGTTGAGTGTGATGGTCGTACCGACTGGCGTTCCCTGCTTTACTCTGACTCTGAGCGTAAACGTCACATTGCCGAGACCGACTTGAGGGGCAGTGCACGTGATTGGACCAATATCTCCAACGCCTGGCGTTGTGCACGTCCAGCCATCCGGTGCATCAAGTCCAACGAATGTGGTATTCGTCGGAATAGAGGTCGTGAGCGTGACAACGCTGGCATTACTGGGACCGTTGTTGGTTGCCGTGATTGCGTAGGTCAGTTGTGCACCAGCGCTGACCGGATCGGGTTCGTCCGATACTGTCAATGCCAGATCGGCGCGGGTGGTGACGCTGGTTGTCGCCTGCCTGGTATTATTGGCGGCGTTTGGATCGGTTGTCGCCGATGAGATCGTGGCGGTGCTATCAATCGTCGCACCGGCGGCGGTATTCGGCTTGACCCGCGTGGTCAGACGGAATTCTACACTGGTGAGCGTAAAAGTCGGAAGCGTGCATGTGACCGTTCCTGTCTCGCCGACCGCTGGTGTTGTGCAGTTCCAGCCATCAGGCGACGTCAGAGCGACGAACGTCGTGTCCGTGTCGAGCGGCAATGACAGACTGGCGCTGTCTGCAAAACTGGGACCGTTGTTACGGACGGTCACAACGGCTTCAACATTCTCGCCCGCATTGATACTGGCAGGTGCGGTAAGTGACACGATTTCCAGATTCGCCGACGTGGTGACGGTGACAGTGGCGGAAGAACTGTTATTGGCGGTGTTCGCCTCCTGGATTGCCGACGCAATCGTGGCTGAGAGCGGCAGGGTCGTGCCGGGAGCAGTGGCCGGGTCAACGTTCAACCGCACATTGAACGTCACGGCACCAACCACAAATGAAGCAGCGGTACAACTGAAGCTTGATGCCCCAGATGCCGGTGGTGGGCAGGTCCACCCGCCAGGTGGCGTAATCTGATTGAAGGTTGTGTTTGCGGGGATCGTTCCCGTGACAGTGACATTCGACACCGGATCGGTGCCGGCATTGGTTACCGTAATATTGTAGTCCAATGGATCGCCAGCATTCACCGATGACGGCACTGAAGCCAGCGTTGCCTGCAGGTCGATCGTGACGATATCAATCTGCCAGGACGTCAGCGATCCGCTCGATCCATTCTCATCTTCGGCTACATACAGCCGCCAGATGCCGTTGGGATTCGTCAGGTTGTAGACCGACAATGCTGTTCCGTATGGTCCGGCGGGCAGATTTGGATGCGCTGGCATTGGATCATTGGCGCCGATGTTGGTTGGACGGTAGGTTCCACTCACAATCGGTCCTGCATCGGGAAGGGCGCTTGCAGCGGTTGCGTCGAACACCAGATTCACGTTTGTAATCGGTGTTGCACCACCAACATCAGACATGAGCATAACCGCCTGACCGGACGGTCCCACCAGCACAATGTCGAGATCGTCAGGGAATGTGTGTGACAGTCCATTTAAGCGCACAACAACGCTGACAATCGAACCGTTGACACCACTGACGTCGATAGTCGAGGGATAGGGTGTCGCCGCACCTTGTGCTCCAGCAGGCATCGTGACCGATCCGCCAGCTGGACTGGTGTACACTGCACGCGCTGGGGGAACGCCAGCAAGTGCCAGCGCCAGCATAAGGAACGCAATGCCTGTTGTGAGCAGTGCGCTCTGTTGTAACCGCGTTCCGCCGTTGTATAATCCTGGTGCGCGGAACGTCAGACGAGCGAGCAGGCGTCGAAGCACAGATTGCTCCTTCCTCTTTTTCAGTATCGTCTTCAGAAATGGTGTCCAGCGGTCTGTCAATGCGCAGCGCCTGATATTTCCTCCGGGGAATGCAGGTGCAGTGCTGCCTGTTTATTGTAATGCCGTCTGGCGGAATATATCAAGAGACGAATTATTGCAATATCGAATCAAAGTTGCAATCATTTGTCAAAGGATCGTAAACATGCCACCCTTTCCCCGTCGGAGCGGATTGATTCTGCACCCCACATCTCTCCCCGGACCATACGGCATCGGGGATGTCGGGGTCGAAGCGTACCGTTTTGTGGACTTTCTCGTCGCTGCCGGGCAGACCTGGTGGCAGACGCTGCCGCTCAACCCGACCGGGTTCGCCGACTCGCCGTACCAGGGGTTATCCGCCTTTGCTGGCAACCCCATGCTGATCAGTCCCGACCGTCTGCTCGCCGCCGGGCATCTGATGGTTGATGATCTGGCAGACCGTCCTGTCTGTTCCGATGAACGGGTTGATTTCGGCGTCGTTATTGCCTGGAAGTCGGCGCTGCTCGACCGGGCCTTCGAGCGTTTTCGGGCGTTCTCTGCCGCTGATCGCGCACCCTTTGCGCAGTTCTGTCAGGCGCAGGCTGCCTGGCTCAACGATGTTGCGCTGTTCATGGCGCTTAAACAGGAGTATGGCATGCGTACCTGGACGGAATGGCCCGCCCCGCTCGCTGCGCGCGATCCGGATGCGCTGGCGCAGGCGCGCAACGAACTTGCGGACGCCATCGAGGCGCAGAAGTATCGTCAGTGGGTTTTCTTCACGCAGTGGAACGATCTGCGTCGCTATGCCAATCGGCGGGGCGTCCGGATTATTGGCGATATGCCGATCTTCGTTGCCCTCGATAGCGCCGATGTGTGGGCGCATCCCCACCTGTTCCATCTCGATGACGATCTGCGCCCAACCTGTGTGTCGGGAGTGCCGCCCGATTATTTCAGCGAAACCGGGCAACTGTGGGGACATCCGCTCTACCGCTGGGACGTGATGGCTGCCGATGGATACCGCTGGTGGATCGATCGTTTTCGTGCTGCATTTGCGGTTGCTGATGTGGTACGTATCGACCATTTCCGCGGGTTCTACAACTATTGGGAAATCCCGGCAGGTGCGTCAACCGCGATTGATGGGCGGTGGGTCGATGGTCCGCGCGATGCCCTGTTTACAGCGGTTACATCTGCACTGGGAGACGTGGCGATCATCGCAGAAGACCTGGGCGATTTCACGCCCGAATCACGCGCCGGTCTCGATACGCTGATGGCGCAGTTCGGCTTTCCGGGCATGCGCATCCTTCAGTTCGCCTTCAACCGCCGCGAAGGTGATCGTTTCTTCCCGCACAACTATCCGCGTGCGTGCGTCGTTTACACCGGCACCCACGACAACGACACCCTTGTCGGATGGTTCACCAGCAGTTCAACCGATGCCGAACGTCGTGATGCGCTCCGTTATTTGTGCGGCACTGCCGATGATATTTCCTGGGCATTCATTCGCACGGCATGGATGTCGGTCGCAGATACGGCGCTGACAACCGTGCAGGATCTGCTCGGTCTGGGAAGCGAGGCGCGGATGAACCTGCCCGGCACACTGGGGATGCACAACTGGACCTGGCGCACGTCGGCTGGCGCCCTTGATCAACAGATCGCCAGGCGTCTGCGCGATCTGACAGAGATCTATCAGCGATTACCCTGAACCAGAGAAGGTACATTGCCGGGAGGTGGTATGAATACAGGTGACATCCCGACGCAGGCGCGGGTGGAACGCGATTTACACTGGTTGATGGATCGCTTCTGCGAAGTGCTGGATACCGTCAACGCTGAAGAGGTGCGAGTGTTCCTGCCCTGGAAAGAGCACGGGGATCTTCCCGATCAACTGCCCGAACGTGCGCCGCAGGCGTATTCTATCGCTTTTCAGTTGCTCAATCTCGTTGAAGAGAATGCTGAGGCGCAGGCGCGACGCGCTGCGGAAACCATCGACGGTCCGGCTGCGTTGCGCGGGTTGTGGGGTCAGACGTTCATGCAGCTTCGCAACGCCGGACTGAGTGACGCACAGATTGCCGCTGCGCTTCCGCGCATCCGTGTTGAACCGGTGCTTACCGCCCATCCAACCGAGAACAAGCGGGCAACAGTGCTGGCGCACTACCGTGAACTTTACCTGCAACTGGTGAAAGCCGAGAACCAGATGTGGACGCCGCTGGAGCGCAAAGGGATCGCCGATGATGTGCGCACCATTCTGGAACGTCTCTGGCGCACCGGTGACATTTTTCTCGAGCGACTCGAAGTGACCGCCGAATTGCAAAATGTTATCCACTACCTGCGTAATGTCTTTCCCGAAGCGCTGGCAATGCACGATCAGCGTCTGCGTCAGATCTGGGAAGAGATTGGCAATGACCCGGCGTTGCTGGACGACCCCGATTCGTTGCCATCGATCACGTTCGGCACATGGGTCGGCGGTGATCGCGACGGGCATCCGCTGGTCACTGCCGGGGAGACGCGCAACGCGCTGCTCGAATTGCGCT
Organism: Roseiflexus sp. RS-1; assembly: GCF_000016665.1. Taxonomy (NCBI): domain Bacteria; kingdom Bacillati; phylum Chloroflexota; class Chloroflexia; order Chloroflexales; family Roseiflexaceae; genus Roseiflexus; species Roseiflexus sp. RS-1. Next base: position 3,905,568 of record NC_009523.1, on the reverse strand, counting down.
CCAATGCGCTCGCTCTGTTGCGTGAACAGTTGACTGCTATCGCGCGCCATTTGAGTCTTTCGAATCTGCTCCAGACTCCCCCCGACATTCTTGTTGACACCATCCAACGCTACGCTGCATTGCTTGGCGAGGCGGGACAGCAGGCGCTCAATCGCAACCCTTATGAGCCGTGGCGGCAAATGGTCAATCTGATACTGGCGCGGTTGCCTGAACCGGTCGGTGCGCCTGGTCCTGGTCGTTACACAAGTGCGGCAGAACTGATCGCCGATCTGCGCATTCTCGATGAATCGCTGGTTTCTGTAGGCGCCATTCGACTGGCGCGATCCGATGTGCGCCCGTTGATCCGCAGCGTTCGCACATTCGGCTTTCACCTGGCGGTGCTCGATATCCGGCAGAACAGCGCCTTCCACGACCGGGCGCTTGCTCAATTGCTCACGGCAGCCGGCATTGACGGCGGCGATTATCCTTCCTGGAGCGAAACGCAACGGATGGCGCTGCTCGAAGCCGAACTGCAATCACCGCGCCCTTTTACCAGGAGCGGCATGTCTCTCGGAATGGAAGCGGAGGCGGTGCTGAGTTGTTATCGCGTTCTGGTCGAACACGTGCACATGTATGGTATTGATGGTCTGGGCGCGCTGATTGTCAGTATGACGCGACAACTTTCCGATCTGCTGGTTATCTTTCTCTTCGCCCGTGAAACAGGGTTGCTCGTCAGCACGCCAGAAGGACCGATCTGCCCGCTCCCGATCGTGCCACTCTTCGAGACTATCGATGACCTGGAGCGCAGCCCCCTGATCCTGCGCGACTATCTGGCGCATCCCATTGTGCAGCGCAGTCTTGAGTGGCAACGGCGCAGGCACGGCGCCGCCGAACGGGTGCAACAGGTTATGATTGGCTACAGTGACAGCAACAAGGATGGCGGCATCGGCGCCAGTTTTTGGGCGTTGAAGCGGGCGCAGCAGGCGCTTGCCGCCGAAGGGCGGGCAGCTGGCGTGCGCATTCGCTTTTTCCACGGTCGTGGCGGGACGCTGAGCCGGGGCGCCGGACCGACAGGGCGCTTCATCCGGGCGCTGCCGGTGGAAGCGCTGGCGGGCGACTTGCGGATGACCGAACAGGGTGAGACAATTTCCCAGAAATATGCCAACCGTATCAGCGCCATCTATAACTTCGAACTCTTACTTGCCGGCGTCACCGGTGCAACGCTCCGTCCAGCGCCTGCCAGACCCGACCACCTGGCGATGGCGCTCGAACTGATCGCCAGGGAGAGCCAGAAAGCCTATCGCGTGCTGATCGAGCACGAACGATTCATTCCATTCTTCCGCGAAGCAACGCCAATCGATGCCATCGAAGCAAGCCGGATCGGATCGCGTCCTGCACGCCGCACCGGTACACGATCCCTTGCCGATCTGCGGGCGATTCCGTGGGTGTTCAGTTGGAACCAGGCGCGCTTCTATCTGTCGGGCTGGTACGGCATTGGCAGCGGCCTGGCAGTGGTGCAGCAGGAAGAACCGGCGCTCTTTGCCGAACTGTGTGCGAGAATGCGCGAATGGGCGCCGGTGCACTATCTGCTTGGAAATGTGGCGACCAGCGTGATGAACGCTGATGAAACGATCATGTGCGCATACGCAGAACTTGTTAACGATGCCACGACACGCACGGTCATTTTGCAGAAGATCCTCGATGAATTTGCACGCACCCGTGCGTTGCTTGAACAGGTCTATGGCGGAACGCTCGAAGAGAAGCGTCCCTATATCGCCCGTCAACTGGATCTGCGACGAGAAGGACTCCACCGCCTGCATCGTGAACAGATCGCGCGTCTGCGCACATGGCGCGCAGTGCGTGATCGCGATCCTGAAGCAGGCGAGGAGCACCTCCGCCGCGTCCTGGTGTTGATCAACGCAATTGCAGCCGGGTTGCGCGCAACAGGTTGATATGGCAGCCAGGCGCGGCGCCATCAGGTTCATGCAGGAAGGTCGAACAGCGCTTCGCCGTTCATCGACTCGACCGGCAGTGGCGGACGCAGACGGGCATCAGAGGCGAACAGCGCTGCGACCGCTTCTGGAGAAGGGGTCGCCAGAGCGCCGACAGTCACGTGCGCCACGGTATCGAGCAACGTGATGTCGGCATCGCGCAGCATCTCGTCAGGCGGCAGCATGAGACCCCAGCGATCCCATGGCAGCATTTCGATGCGGTTGAGCGTCGCCAGGTCGTGGATCAATGTGCAGCGGATCGCGTGCATCCCCCGGTTTTCGAGACTACCGAAGAGGGCGGGATCGAGCGAACCGGAGCGACAGCGCTGCCATGCAGCGCCGCCGCTGAGAAAACGAGACCGCGGCACGTCGAGTGGATCGAACGCGACACTCAGCGCCGCGCGTTGAGTATCGTCCATCTGCGGATCGACCAGCACCCAGCGGTGATCATCGTCGCTCCAGTATTCGACCATCCAGTGTTCCTCGTAGCGGCGAGGGGCGAAAAAGGTGGCAAAACCGCAGCGTACCCGCGTCGGGATGCCCTGATGACGCAGCAGTGCTACCAGGAGCAGGCTGTAGTCGCGGGAAGTTGCTGCCAGGCGTCGTTCCGGCGGGCGGGCGATCATCAAGGGTCGATCATCGAGCGCCAGGATGGCTGCCAGTTTTGCAGCAGCCGGGCGCATTTGAAGTGCTCGTTTGCGATCTCCGGTCAGGGGTGATGCGTCCAGTCCATGCCAGAAGACATGAACCAGCAATCCCTGAATGATGCGGCAGAGATCGGCAATGTCGTTCGGAAGATGGGCGAGATGAGCGTGATACATCGACAGATCGGTCAACGGACCGACCTGGGCATAGGTCCCGGTATAGGTGGAAGGTAGCAGGCGTGTCATACGAGTCTCCTGTGAACGATCACAGTCCCTTTTCTACTATACCGCGCCATGACGCACTGCGCAACGGGTTTTGGGTTCTGTTGTCTCTTCTTCACCGGAGTGCGTCTCATACCAGATCATCCGGAATGCCTCCTGTCTGCGGGGTTGGTGAATAGAACCCGTATTCGCCCTCGCGCCGTGGGGCTGAACCCCTCGGCTCTGCGAGGCGAAGCCCGCCTGCGCGAGCTGGTTAATTTCCTTGAGACTTTGCCCCTCATCCCCCCTGCCCCTTCTCGCACACAGGGAGAAGGGGGAGTTTGGGCATCCTGAAGCGCGTTTGCCCCTCATCGCCCCAACCCCCTTCTCCCACACGGGGAGAAGGGGGAGTCTGGGCGTCCTGAAGCCCAAAGCGAGAGAAGAAATGCAGGGGCTTGCCAAAAAACCTGCCGCTGGAAGCGGAGATGCCCTGGGTGCGCGCGCCTCCGGCGCGCACCCGGCGGGATGCCTGCAACCGGAGAAGGAGCGCCAGAAACGCGGTCGTCCCGCAATGACGACCACTCCGTTGCGGCGCCCGTTTGCCCCTCATCGCCCCAACCCCCTTCTCCCACACGAGGAGAAGGGGGAGTCTGGGCGTCCTGAAGCCCAAAGCGAGAGAAGAAATGCAGGGGCTTCCCAAAAAAACCTGCCCCCGGTGAGGCTTCCTTGCCCTCAGTGAGGGCTTCAGTTCGCACGACTCTGGGAGCGCGGGCGTCCCGCTTGTAGCGGCAGCAGGCTGGGAGCGCGGGCGTCCCGCAGCGGCAGCAGGCTGGGAGCGCAGGCGTCGCGCCCGCATCGGAGTAAAGCACTGAGTCGGTCACGCTCCGCCGAACACGCGGCGGAACCACGATTGTTGCCCCACTACCTGCTCCTGTGCCGGCACGTCGGTCAGACAGGAGTCGAAGGCCTTCTGAAGCGCATCGCCGTTCAATCCGCCGGGTATTCCGAGAAAGACCATCTGCGTGCCGGGAGGCGTGTCGCCCCACGGTTCTCCAACCGAGACCGTAATCCGCACGCCGACGATCTGGAGAATGGCGCGGCGGCCCGGTGTTTCTGCAAGATAGATGATCCCCTTGGCGCGAAAGATGGTTTCGGGCAGGTCTTGCAGAACGGTACGCAACTTTTTCAGCGCAAATGGGCGATGATTGACATAACTCCACGAGCTGAACTCAGTTGTATGGTCGTGGTGGTGCTCGTGGTCGTGGTCGTGGTCGTGGTCGCAGTGCGGACCGTGCTCGTGGTCGTGGTCGTGGGCATGGAGGCGGGACACGACCGGCGGTTGAACGTCCAGTTTGTAGCGCCCGACGCCCAGCAGCAGGCTCATCGGCACATCGCCGTGGATGGCGGGGAGAATACGGGCGCGGGGCACGATCTGGCGCACCCACTGCTCCACGTCGGCGCGCTGCTCCGCGCTCACCAGATCGACTTTGCTCAATACAACCACGTCGGCTGCGCTGATCTGATGGATGATCAGGTCCTCGTAGTACTGTTGCTTGCGAACATATTCCACGTCGACGACGGTGATGACCGAATCAAGATGGAAGAAAGGGCGCAGTTCGGGAAGGTCGAACGTTTCCGCCACCGCCCACGGGTCGCTCACGCCGCTTGCCTCGATGATCAGATACTCCGGCGGTTCCTCGCGGTCGAGCAGGAGCAGCGCCGTTTTGAGCAGGTCGCCGCGGATCGAACAGCAGATGCACCCGTTGGCGAGCGAGATCGTCTCGCCCTCGACGCCGACAACGAGTTGCGTATCGATGTTGATGCTGCCGAAATCGTTTACCAGCACAGCAACTCTCAATCCGTGGTCGGCATGGAGTATCCGGTTGAGCAGCGTTGTTTTACCGGCGCCGAGGAAACCGGTCAGAATAGTGACCGGCACAGGGCGGAGCGGCGCTTCTATAGACATGCTTCTCCTCCTCATGTACGACAAAGGTTACGACCGGCGACGCGGAGTGCAGCATGGGCATCCCGGACCATGGAGCGCACGGGCGACCTGTTGCGGGCTGGCGTACACCGGCGTCGGCGAGCTGCGTGAGCGGAAACTGAATGAACTGATGTCACGGGTGCACAACCCGTGACAGACAGGACACTCGACCGGGTCGTCGGCGCGTGCGGCAGGTCGCAACTCTTCGATCTCGATCTCGCACTCCGGGCAGGTGTAGGTGTAGAGTGGCATTGGTGTTTCATTTCCTGGAATTGTAAGTGTGATATATGCTATCACTTAAGAATCGAGATGTCAATGAGAATCGTTTGACATCTCTCCCAAAACCGTGCATACTATGTGCAAAGGTATTGCAAGTGTCACATTGCCAGCGTATTCCGGCGCAGGTTCAGTGGCGGAAAGAAAGGTCTCTCATGAGCATCTACGAGATGACTGCCAATCTTATTGACGGCACACCGAAGTCCCTCGGCGACTACCGGGGCAAGGTGCTTCTCATTGTGAACGTTGCGAGCAAATGCGGATTTGCGCCGCAGTATGCCGGTCTTGAAGCGCTCTACCGTCGTTACCAAAATGATGGTCTGGTTGTGCTGGGGTTCCCGTGCGACCAGTTTGGCAGGCAGGAGTTCGATGATCCCAACGCGATTCAGCAGTTCTGTACGCGCAATTATGGGGTCAGCTTCCCGATCTTCGAAAAGGTTGACGTCAACGGTCCGCACACGCATCCATTGTTTGCGTATCTGAAGGCGGAGCGCCCTGGATTTCTGGGGACTCAAACGATCAAGTGGAACTTCACCAAGTTTCTGGTTGATCGCGAAGGGAAGGTGCGCCGTCGGTACGCTCCTACCGACACGCCCGAAGCGATCGAGCGTGATATTGTCGCTCTGCTCCGCCGTTCACATCCGGCTACGGCTCATTGAGTCGCAGCGATCGTCGAACAGCGCCCCAACGCCGCCGGCTCAACCTGCGGCGTTCTTTTTCAAGATCGTTCTACGTCAGTTGACAATAGAACTGATATGATCTATCATTTGCTGGCGTGCCTGACGACATGCATAGAGCGAGAAGTACGAACGTGAAGCAACAGCATTCTTTTCGTCCCCTGCCGGTTACCGTGCTGTCGGGGTTTCTTGGCAGCGGCAAGACGACGCTGCTCAACCATGTGCTTGCCAATCGCTCAGGACTGCGGGTGGCGGTCATTGTCAACGATATGAGCGAGATCAATATCGATGCGCAACTGGTGCGCAGCGGCGGTGCAGCGCTCAGCCGTACCGATGAGCGTCTGGTCGAGATGTCCAACGGATGCATCTGTTGCACGTTGCGTGAGGATCTGCTTGTCGAGGTGGCGCGTCTGGCGCGCGAGGGGCGCTTCGACTATCTTCTGATCGAGTCAACCGGCATTTCCGAGCCGTTGCCCGTGGCTGAAACCTTCACCTTCGCCGATGAAACGGGGGTCAGTCTGGCGGAACTGGCGCGCCTGGACACGATGGTGACGGTGGTTGACTCTTTCAATTTCCCACGCGATTTTTTCTCGACCGATGATCTGCGTGATCGCAATCTGTCCGCTGGCGAGGAGGATGAGCGGTCGGTGGTTGATCTGCTGATCGATCAGGTGGAGTTCGCCGATGTGCTGGTGTTGAACAAAGTCGATCTGGTCGATCCAGACGCGGTTGATCACCTGGAGGCGCTGCTGCGCAAACTCAACCCCGATGCGCGGATTGTGCGCACGAGTTTTGGGCGTGTGCCGTTGCACGAGATTCTGAACACCGGACGGTTCGATTTCGAACGTGCGGCGCAGGCGCCCGGCTGGCTCAAAGAATTGCGCGGCGAGCACACGCCGGAGACCGAGGAGTACGGTATTTCGAGTTTTGTCTACCGTGCGCGACGTCCATTCCACCCGCAGCGCTTCTGGGACCTGATCCACGATGCGTGGCCCGGCGTGTTGCGCTCGAAAGGTCTGATCTGGCTGGCGACGCGAATGCAGGTGAGCGGCATCTGGTCGCAGGCTGGAAATGCGTGTCGGGTTGAACCTGGCGGGATGTGGTGGGCGGCGTTGCTCGAGGACGAACTGCCCGATGACCCCGATGTAGAGGCGCAACTGGCGCAGGTGTGGCATAGCCGCTGGGGTGATCGACGGCAGGAACTGGTGCTGATTGGTCAGGATATGGACGAAGCTGCGCTCCGTGCCCGCCTCGACGCATGTTTGCTGACCGATGCAGAAATGGCGCTGGGACCGGAAGGTTGGGCGCAGTTTGAGGATCCGTTTGGTGTGTGGACGGTCTGGGAACTGGGATCTGGTGGTTAATTCGGAGAAGTCGTCTATCTGGAGGGAAGATATTCATGAAGGTTGCATACGTGTTCGCTACCGATATGTCGGCTACCTACAAACTGGGGAAGATGATCCTGCCGCAACTTGAACAGGGGGTTCACGGCGCGCAGGTGGTGGGGATGATGTTTTTCGACGACAATCTGTATGTATTACGTCGAGGTGATCCAATCGGTGAGCGCCTGGCGAAGATCGCAAAGGAGCAGAACATTCTGCTGATGGTGTGTGACCGGTGCGCCATCGAGCGCGACCTAGGTGAGGGCGATTTCACGCAGTGCGGCCTCGGGCAGGTGAGAGCGAAAGGACTGGTCGAGGGCGTGGTCGCCGGTTGTTTCCCGCAACTGTACGAAGCCTTGTCCGGCAATCCGCCGGATCAGGTGATTACGCTGTGAGGCGGGTGGGAGGACAAAATCGTTTCAGCCCTCATCTTCCGTCCCCTCCTGCGCTGCGGAATAGGGGTTCTGCGATAGATTTGCTGCACCATGGCACCCAAGAATCCGTGACACGAACCGATGTTCTGCTCGGCTTTAAACCTTACAAGAGCAGGTTCTTCCGGCAGGAGGGGCGGATTTGAGACTTGCCTTTCCGGTTGTGGTCATCCGTCTCGCTCCCGACGCCTTTCGTGAACAGGTTTCAACTAAGGTGATGGTATATCGTCTTGCCACGTGATCAATAAGTGAGTATCATGCTATTTGTACTAGATAAACCTTTCAAACGTCGCGGTGACCCGCAGGCCCGGATGCCAGGGCGTAAAGGTGGAAGCTGGTGCAAGTCCAGCGCTGTGCCGCAACTGTAACCGATCGTATCGTCGGAAGCCAGGATGCCTGCCGCGACACTGTGTGTTCGACCCTTCTCGAGCTAAGGAGGAGAACCATGTTCCAGTCCATATTCTCTGCATCATCCTGCGATAGTTATCGCGTTCCCTGGCATTCAGTATGTCACTGATCGCCGATCAGCAGTATCAGGCGTGGCTTGATCCTGGTGATGGCGTTTTGTTCGCTCACGAGGATTCGTGTGCGCTGGTGATCGTTCGAGGGGAGCGCATTATGTCTGATTCCCTGTTCGATTTCGCTGCCGTCTGGGCAGAGCGTATGTGGCGGCATCCTTCTGAACGGCTTGATCCGGCGAAGGATCGGGCGTTCTGGCAGGAGTATGCGGAGCGCTACGATGAGCGCGCCGGTGATACTGCTGCTATTGCGCAGACGCTGGCGATCATCGGCGACCTGCTGCACCCCGATGATACGCTGCTCGATGTGGGTGCGGGAACCGGGCGTTTCACGCTGCCCCTTGGAGCACGGGTGCGCCATGTGACCGCGCTGGATCAGTCGTCGGCAATGCTGCATGTGCTCAGGCGCAAGGCGTATGCGCGAGGAATCACGAATATCACGCTGCTCGAAGCCGACTGGCAGGATGCAGTGGTCGAACCGCACGATGTTGTACTTGCCGCCTGGTCGCTCTATCGCCTGGTTGATCTGCGTGCAACGCTGGAAAAGATGGTTACCGTTACGCGTCGCGCGTTGGTGATCGTCAGCGGCGTTGGCAGCAGTCCGCCACACCGTTCGCTGATCGAGGCGATCTGTGGGAAGTGGACGGAGTCGCTGGATCCGAATCACTTGTTGATTGCAGGAACACTCTGGCAGATGGGACTGCTGGCAGACGTGCGGGTTGTCAGTGAGACCCGTGAGATCGTCGGTTCGACGCCATACGCTGTTGCGCAACTGCTCGCGCCGGATGCATCTCCTGATGCGCTCGATGCTCTGGAGGAGGGCTTGCTGCCGCTTCTACAACGCTGCGAGAACGGATGGCGCTACGCTTATCCGCAGATGGTCGGCATCGTGGTGTGGCTTTCGGGCAGTACGCTGTCCGTGTCGGTTTAGTGCTGCATCATTGGATACATAAAGGAGGTTCACATGATTGCACGGTTGACGCTCCGCGACGTCGTCTTCCTCGCAGTTGTCGCCGCCTGTCTGCTCGCTGTCAGTTTCCTGGTTGTGCCGCTGGTTATCAGTCTTCCAATCCCTGGCATTCGTTCGCTGGCGCCCTCGCCTTTCTACGGTTTGCTGCTGGCAGTTGCGCTGCTCAAGGTGCGCCAGCCCGGTACACTGTTCGTTGTCGTGAGTCTCGTCGGTCTGGTGCTGTTGATGATGGCATGGGTGATGTTTGCGATCAATGTTATTGCGGGGGCGCTGGCAGAGCTTATTGTGCTTGCAGTGTTCCGATCCTATCAGCGCAATGAGGCGGTACTGCTGGCGGCTGGTCTGTATATGCCGCTGACCGTGCTGGTCGGTCTGGGTATCGGCGCGGTGGTTGGAGGTCCGACGATTGCGCGGTTCCTGATGAATCCGTGGCTGATTGTGCCGGTTCTGGGCGCAACGGCGCTCTTGAGTTTTATCGGCGCCTGGGCAGGGTTGCGTCTGGGGCAGGAGTTGCGGGTTGCGGGTGTGCTGCGGGCGTAAGGAAGGGCGTGTTCGATGTTCCAGCGACTATGGCTTGCATCCGTGGCGCAGCCGCTGCATCCGCTGCTCAGCGTCGCCTGTGCGGCGGTTGCGCTGACGTTTGGGTTGCTGCTGCGCGATGCAACCACGCTACTGACGTTTGTTGCGGGGTTGGGGTTGATCTTCATGATGGTTGGCTACGGAGTGTTGTTAGCCCGTATTGCGCGGATCGTCATCCCGCTGGCGGCGCTGATCGGTGTACTGGCTGCACTGTTCGGCGGCGGAGTGTCTGGTGGTCTGATGACGTTCGGTAGGATCAGTCTGCTCGGTTTGACGATTGCGTTTGCCTGGACGATCGATCCGACGCAACTGGCGCGCGCATTGCGGCAGGCGGGCGCGCCGCCGCTTGTTGCCCTGAGTCTGCTCATTACGGTACGCTCGATTCCGACACTTGTCGGCGAGGCGGTGCGCATCCGTGATGCGATGCGGGTGCGCGGATTGTCGCTGCGACATACGCCGCTTCGTATTCTCTATCGCGCGCTGGTTGTGCCGCTTCTGATCCGGGTCCTGACCCTATCGGAGAGTCTGGCGCTGGCGCTGGAAACGCGCGCATTTACCGGCGATCCATGCGCGACGATCTATCGTCCGGTCGCCCTGCACGGGCGCGATTACGCAACACTGGCGCTGATGGTGATCCTGATGAGCGGAGTGGCAGGCGCACAATGGCTCTTCAACTGACCATTTCTCATCTTCGTTTTCGCTACGCAACGGCAAGCGAGTGGGTGCTTCAGGATGTGAGTCTTGATCTGCGCGGCGGTGAGTTTGTTGTGATTGCGGGAACGAGTGGCGCTGGAAAATCGACACTTCTCAACTGTGTCAACGGCAGTGTGGTCGTTTACGGTGAGATGCATGGACAGATCGCACTCAACGGCGTCGCCCTCACCGGTCAACCCGTCGCGCAGATTGCCCGATCCATCAGTACGGTGGCACAGGACGCCGAGGGGCAGATTGTGACGTTGCGTGTGGAGGATGAGATCGCCTTCGGATGTGAGAACCTGGGTTTCACGCCTGAAGCGATTCAGCAGCGGATTACCCGCAGTTGCGCGCTTCTTGATCTCAATCCCGATCAGGCGACCTCCACGCTGTCCGGCGGTGGTCAGCAACGCCTGATCACTGCAGCGGCGCTGGCGATGGGAACGCACGTGATCCTGCTTGATGAGCCGCTTGCGAACCTTGATGCGGTTGGCACAGCGCGCCTGCTTGATACGCTGCGCGATCTGGCGTCGCACGGCGCACTCGTGATCGTCGCCGAGCATCGTCTCGATATCATTCTCCCATACGCCACACGCCTGATCTGGATCGAGGATGGGCGGGTGACGCTGGATCTGCCGCACGATGAGGCGCTACACTATGTCGAGCGTCTCATTCGCCACACGAACATTGTCTCTGCTTCCAACCGGCACATACCGTCGGACATAGCCATCGAACTGGATTCGGTAAGCGCCGGGTATGCTGCCGTACCGGTATTGCGTGACATCACGCTGACCGTGCGGCAAGGCGAGCAGATCGTTGTGCTCGGCGAAAACGGATGCGGCAAAACGACGTTGCTGCGCGTCATTGCGGGTTTGCTCAAGCCGCAGCAGGGGCAATTGCGCTACAGTCTGGATCGTCATCGACCGCTGCTGCGCCAGATCGGGTATGTGTTTCAGAATCCGAACAGTCAGTTGTTCATGGATAGTGTGCGCTCCGAGATAGCAGTGCAGGCGGAGAGTCCTGCGCTTGCAGAAGAGGTCATGGAGCGTTTCGGATTAATGCCGCTCGCCGGTCGTCACCCGCATGCGCTGAGCACCGGTCAGAAGCGATTGGTAGCAGTGGCGGCGATGGTCGCAATGCGCCCTGATATCCTGTTGCTCGATGAACCATCGGTCGGTCAGGATGCCGGAGGAGTCGAGCGTATGCTTGCGGCGCTCGGCGCATTACGGCAGCAGTGGGGATTGACGCTGATCGTGGTGACACACGACTGGCGGTGTGCCAGCGCCTTCGGCGAGCGGGTGATCTGGATCGAAAAGGGCGCCATTCACAGGGATGGCAATGCGTCGGTGTTGCCCGATTACTTTTTGCGCGCCTACCCATGCCGGGATGAGGTGAACAGATGAGCACGGTTACGATTATTTCCGTCAGCGCTGTCGGGTTGAGTCACATGCGGGCGTTGGGGCTGCGATCACCGTGGCGTGAGCGACTGAACCTGCGGTTGCAGTATATCGGGCGTGACGCTCTGCACCCTGCGGATTGGGAACCGATCATCGCAGCAATCCAGGGCGCCGATATCCTGTTGCTCGATTTGATGGGTGCACCCAAAGACCTGAGCAGCGCACTGGTTCAGCAGATTACCGGTTTTACCGGTCCTGTGGTCGTGCTCAATGGTGACAGTATGGCGAGCCGTGCTCTGACACGTCTGGGTGGATTTTCAATGGCGGGCATGGCAAAGGAGAGCGAAACAGGAGAACCGCCGTCGCTTGATGCAATCCAGCGCATGATGGCAATGATGGAGAAGGTTGGGACACTCCTGCCGGTTGGGAAATTGCGTGACATGCGCAACTATCTCTGGCTGGTCAGGTACTGGCAATTTGCCAACCCGGAGAATTGTGAACAGATGCTGCGCCTGCTAGCGCGCGATTATCTGGGGCAGGGCGATCTGCCAAAGCCGGAGCCGCCGCAAACCCTGGAGCAGGTTGCCATCTATGATCCTGTTGCGCATCGTATGTATCCCGATCTGCGCCGTTATCGCGCGGAGGTTCCTGCTCAGCCTCATCGACCGAATGTAGCGGTTCTTTTTCGAAATACCACCTATCCGGTTGACCTCTTTCCGATCGCCGGTCGGTTGTGTCAACGCCTGCAATCGGTCTGCAACGTTGTTCCAATTGCCATATCCCGCGCGGTTGGGAATGATCTGGAGCGCTTACGTGATCTTCTTGCAGCGGATGGTCAGCCGCAGGTCGATCTGATCATCAACCTGCTCGCCTTTCGGTTGGGGCAGGGACCAATGGGCGGCGATCCGGAAGGGGCGATAGCCCTGCTCCGTGCGCTCAATGTTCCGGTGCTGCATCCCTTTGTATTGACAAAGCGCAGCGTTGCCGACTGGCAGGCGGATGATCAGGGAGCGCAGGTGGGCGAGTTTCTGGTTTCGATCTTTCTCCCGGAACTCGATGGGTGTATTGAAACGTATCCGATTGGAGCGATGCAACCGAACGGGCTGGGTTTTGAAGAGGCGACCCTGATCGAGGAGCGCGTTGAGCGCCTGATTGCCCGTGTGCAACGCTGGATTGCGTTGCGCAGGAAACCGAACGCTGAGAAGCGGGTGGCGATCATCACCTACGATTATCCTCCAGGGGAGGGAAATGTTGGGTGTGGTGCGTTCCTCGACAGTTTTGCCTCGCTGGCGGCGATCCTTCGGCATCTGGCAGACAACGGGTATACGGTGACACCCTGGGATGTAACCGAACTGAAAGAGCGCTTCGTTGCCGATGGGCAGATCAATACGCCGCAGTGGAAACAGCCGCATCGCACTGATGACTACGTCGTTATTGAACCGGCAGTGTATCAAGCCCTGACCCGCGACTGCCCGCAGTGGAACACGATCCGCACCTTCTGGGGCGAAGCGCCAGGGCAGATCATGCGCGAAGGAGCGGGTGTTCGGATACCGGGCATCCGTAACGGCAATATCTTTCTCGGCGTTCAGCCGTCGCGTGGTGCAGGCGAGCAGCACGTTCAGCAGTACCACGACACGCGCCTGCCGCCGCACCACCAGTATGTAGCATTCTACCGCTGGCTCGAAGAGGTGTTCCGCGCTGATGCCATCATTCACCTCGGCACGCATGGCACGCTGGAGTTTCTACCCGGCAAAGAAAAAGCGGTTTCGGGCGCATGCTTTCCAGACTATCTGATCGGCAACGCGCCCCACTTCTACGTCTACTACAGCGGCAACCCGACCGAGGCGATGATTGCGAAGCGTCGGACGCACGCGACCATCATCAGCCATCTGCCGCCGCCCTTCATCCGCAGCGATCTCTATGGCGACCTGTCGGAGTTGCGTGCGTTGATGAGCGACTATGTGCAGGCGGGCAATCTCAACCCTGAGCAACAGGCATCGATCCTGGACAGATTGACGGATCGCGTTCGACGTCTGGGATGGACGTGGGAAGGCATTGAGGCGCTCGAACAGACCCTTTACGAATACGAAAGCAGCCTGATACCAGGTCGACTGCACTGCTTTGGGCAGCGCTACACCGACGAGGAAGTGCGTGAGTTCCTGATCCAGACATTGCGCACTGCCGATGGGGAGCGTCCTTCGTTGTTCGAGTTGCTCTGCCGCGACAGACGCCTGGACTGGAGGGCGATCTGGGAGTCACCGGAGCGCCATGCGGAAGTGCTGGCACAGCTGGAAGACGATGCACGCGCCTGGGTGCAGGAGTATGTCATCGAAGGACAACGGTTCTCACGGCGGGAGCAAGAATGGCAGCAGGTATACGTTGCTGCCTGTGCTATCCGCGATGGTTTGCAGCAGTGCGATGAGTTGGGCGGGTTGGTGCACGCGCTGTCGGGCGGCTACTTGCCTGCTGGCATGGGAGGCGACCTTTTCCGCTCGCCGGATATTCTGCCGACCGGACGCAACATGGTGCAGTTTGATCCGCGTCGTGTGCCAACGGATGCAGCACTGGCACGAGGTGCGGCAATCGCTGAAGCGACGCTTGAACACTATCGGCAAACTCACGGCAGATATCCGCGTCAGACTGCGGTGATCCTCTGGGGATTGGAGACCGCCAAGACGCAGGGTGAGACGATTGGACAGATCCTTGCATATCTCGGCGTGCGGCGTGTCTGCCGTAGTGTATGGGAAACGCGGTTGGAGATCATCCCGCTGGCGGAATTGAAACGTCCCCGCGTGGATGTCACCATTCAGATGTGCGGCTTCTTCCGCGACATGTTCCCTAACCTGATCGAACTGCTCCAGGAGGCAATTTCACTGGTTGCTGCGCAAGATGAGGACGACGACCACAACCCTGTTCGTTGTCACACCCGTCGTCTCTACAACGAACTGCGCGCACAGGGGGCGTCCCACAACGATGCTGAAGACCTGGCGACTGCGCGGTTGTTTGGTCCGCAAAATACACTGTACGGCGCAGGCGTCGATCAGTTGATCAAAAGCCAGGCATGGCAGAATCCGGCGGAGCTTGCGGCATGCTACACCGACAGTCTGCGCTATGTCTACACGCGTCGGCGGTATGGCGAGGCGATGCCGCACCTTCTCAATGCTCAACTCACGCATGTCGAACTGATCAGCCAGGTACGCAGTTCACGCGATTACGAGATGACCGACCTGGATCACTACTACGAGTTTTATGGCGGATTAGCATGCAGTGTCAAAGCAGCAACCGGGCGTCAGGCGCACCTGATGGTGGCTGATACGACTGAAGGGCGCATTCGTGCAGAACCGTTGCAACGCGCCATTCAGCGCGGCTTGCGCACCCGCCTGCTGAACCCGCGCTGGCTGGATGCGATGCTGAAGCACGATTATCACGGTGCGCAACAGATTGCGAAACGCCTGGAGCATATGGTTGGTCTGGCTGCAACGACGGAGGCAGTCGATCCGGCGCTCTTCGAAGCCGCCAATCGCTGCCTGATCGCCGATGAAACGCTGCGCAAACGGATCGAGCAGAACAACCCTTATGCGCTGCTGGAGGTTGTGGATCGTCTGTTGGAGGCGCATCATCGCAAGTACTGGCAACCTTCGGATGACGACCTGGCGCGGCTGCAGGCGCTCCGTGGTCAACTTGAGGATCGGTTGGAGGGGATCGGTGTTCCACAGGATGCCGGTTCTGCCTGAGAACAGCATCACTCGTCAGTTTTGAATGTACATACGTGAAATCCTATCCTGTCGGAGACTCGGCGCCGGCGCAGTGACCGGCATCGGCAGCCTGCCGCATACCGATGCTGAGGCGGCCGTGCGATTGGTTGCCGAAGTCTCGCCGGAGATTCCCTTCTGGCCCCAACTGCCACAGCGCGCAGTGGAGGAGCGCATGGTCGAGCAGGTGTTGACGCCGGTTTGCGATCTGCTGGCGCCGCGCCGCGACTCGTATGGGTATGCGCTTCTCCGGGCGGATCGGCGCGCCGATCTGATGGCCCGTTTTGAGTGTGCGCAGGCAGAACTTGCACCGTTCGCCGCCGCCGGGTTCTTCGCATTTGAGCGTGCGCTGGCAGATGGCGCATTTCCGCGCGCCGTCGCCTTGAAGGGGCAGATCATCGGTCCGGCGACGCTGGCGGCGCTATTGTTCGTTGATGGGCAGCCATTGGTGAACGATTCGGCTGCACTGGATGCGGCAGGCAGCTACATTCAGCGCCTGGCGATCTGGCAGATCGAACGATTGGCGCGCTGGCGCACGCCGGTGCTGCTCATGCTCGACGAGCCGTACCTGGCGTTGCTTCCGCAACGCGACGCCACGGGGGAGGCGATGCGCGTGGTGCAATCGGTTGTGCGCGGCATTCAGGCGACCGGTGCGCTGGGTGGGATTCACTGCTGTGCGCTCCTGCCGGACGGTACGCCGCCCGTAGCGCTCCTGTGCCGGACCGGTGCGGATGTTGTGTCGTTCGATGCGTACCACCGGGTTGCGTCGTGGTGTGCCGATCCGGATGTGTGCGCTTTCGTGAAGGAGGGCGGCATCCTGGCGTTTGGGCTGGCGCCGACGACACTTGATCTCTCCGGGGTGGGCAGCGCCGATCTGCTGACGCACTGGATCATTGCCACTGCCGGATGTGACAGGCAGGTTGACATGGCGCGTCACACGCTGGTGACGGCGACGTGCGGCTTGGGATTGCTTTCTGAAGATGCAGCGCGCCAATCGTTCCGACTGGCGCGCGATGTGGCCGGTTTGATCGGGCGTATGCCAGGTTTGGAGGCACACGGGCAGGGTGAACGCTCACCACGGTGAGCCGCGCACCTGGCGTCGCTCCGGCTCGCGCGACCGGGGGAGCGGGATGTACTCGACCGATGGGCGGCGCTGGGCGGTTTGCGGGTACAACCCCATCAACTGATAGATGAGCGGCGGCATATCGGTGCTGACCGGCAAGCCGAGTTCGCGCGCTTCGCGGACGCTGATCGGATAATCGTGCGTCCAGACGCCGGTTGCCAGCATCGTTGCAATATGTTCCGCCGGTTCGGCGCCCATGCGGTCTGCCAGCAGTTCAATGACTGTCGCTTTCACCTGGCGAATGGCTTTCTCGGCGATGTCGGCCATGATCAGGGTCTCGTCGTCGATTTCGCTGATCGGTTTGCGTTCGAGCACCTTAAGAATCGAGGCCGCCGGTTGCTGTCCCAGTTGCGGGTCGACCGGTCCCAGGACGGCATTTTCGTCCATCACAATCTCATCGGCAGCCAGGGCGATCAGCGTACCGCCCGACATGGCGTAGTGCGGCACAAACACGGTGACCTTCGCCGGATGCTTGCGCAGCGCACTGGCGATCTGTTCGGCGGCCAGCACCAATCCGCCCGGTGTGTGGAGCACCAGGTCGATTGGAACGTCCCTGTCGGTCATTTTGATCGCCCGCAACACGGCTTCCGAGTCGTCGATGTCGATGTAGCGTACCAGCGGAAATCCGAGCAGGCTGAGCGTTTCCTGCCGGTGGATCAGTACGATGACGCGACTCTGCCGTTGTTGTTCGATGCGTTCGAGCAACCGCAGGCGTCCGGTCTCCAGCATTTTCTGACGGATGACCGGTTGCAGTGATGAGATAATGAGAAAGATCCAGAATAGCCCAATCAGATCCACGTGCAACCTCCACACTCACCAGGGCCAGTACTCGTCTGCATAGACTCGTCGCTGGTAGCGACGCTGAATGAACAGCCCGACAAGCACAATACCGGCGACGAACCCGCCGGCATGCGCCCACCATGCCACACCGCCAAACCCCTGCGCGCCAATGATGATCGCCAGTGTTCCATTCAGCAACTGGGAAAGGAACCAGACGCCCAGGTAGATAACTGCGGGAATTTCCACAAACCACGGCAGGAAGAAGATCGGGATCAGGGTGATTACCCGCGCTGTAGGGTAGAGAACCAGGTATGCGCCGAGCACTCCGCTGATAGCGCCACTCGCGCCGATGGTCGGAATGCGCGAATCCGGATTGAAAAAGACGTGGGTCAGGGCGGCGATCAACCCGCAGATGATATAGAATGTGAGATAGCGCCCGCCACCCATCCGATCCTCAACATTGTCGCCAAAGATGAAGAGCGCCAGCATATTGCTCAGCAGATGCGACCATCCCCCATGGAGAAACATTGATGAGAAGAGGGTCGCAATCTGGTCGGGTCCTGGATTCGCCAGCAGACGCGCTGGCACAACGCCGAACGTTGCAACCAGCCATTCGGCGTCCGTTCCGAGCGCAACTTCGATCAGGAAGAATGCAACATTTGCGATGATGAGCATCCAGTTGACAAACGGAAACGAGCGCGAATGAATAGTGTCATAGAGAGGGATCATGGGCGTATCTCAGAGAGAAATAATAAGTCGAGACGCATGTATCATTCCCGCGTCTCGACCCACTCTGCTTCGATCCAGACGGATGTGCGCTCGACACGATGGCGTTCCGACAGTTCCATCCTGAGTTGCGCGACTTCGTTTTGCAGAGCGACCAGGCGACGGCGCATCTGGAGGATGACATCGACAGCCTCGTGGGAGAGACCGAGCGTGTCGATCAGGCGACGCACCCGTCGCAACTCGCGCAGGTCGGTTTCGGTTGGTTCCGGTAGTGTCCCGATCAGCCCCAGATCGATCAGTTCCTGAATCACCTCAACCGGCAGACCTGTCTGTGCTGCCAGCGTCTCAGGATTGATACGGCGGATCAGCATATGATTGCTCCTGATACAACACGTGCGACTCCAATCTCAGCGCGTCCCGATGCTCAAGAGCGCCCACAATAGCACGGCGCCGATCAGGATGGCGGTCAGCGTCACCGTCCATGTTATTGCAACGGACTGTTGTGGTGTCAATCGTCGTGGCATGTCGGTCACCCTTTTTTTTTGCCACCCCGTTCTCGCACAAGAGAGCGAATAGTCTCGACATCAGCATCGCTGAGTGTGTCGGGCAGCACCAGTTTTACCCGCACGAACAGGTCGCCGCGCTCAGAGGGACGTTCGAGGCGCGGCATCCCCTTTCCGCGCAGGCGGAACACCTGATCCGCCTGCGTTCGCGGCGGTATCTTGAGCATCACCGATCCATCGATCGTCGGAACGCGCACCTCGCCGCCAGCAATCGCAGTAAAGCAATCCAGCGGCACGGTGGTTGTCAGATCGTCGCCATCGCGCTCAAACTGCGCATGGGGCAGGACGTTGATCAGCAAATAGAGATCACCGGGCGGTCCGCCAGCAATACCGGGTCGTCCCTGACCTGCAAGGCGCACCCGGGTGCCGGTGCGAGCGCCAACCGGGATTTTCGCCTCGATGCGTCGATTCCCGACCTGGAGCGAGCGCGTTGTGCCGTGAAACGCCTCTTCGAGCGAAATATCGACCGGGAACTCGATGTCGCGTCCCCGTTGCGGACCTCGCGGCGCCGCCGTGCGCGGTTGACCGAAGATCGAGCCGAAAAAGTCCGAAAACGGACTTTCGCTTCCGAAGAGATCTTCCAGGTCCTCCGGCGATACTGTGTAGGTATACACCGTCTGACCGGGGGCGGTCTGCCATGGACCCCAGTCGAACTCGCCGACGCCGCCACGCTGCTGCCAGCGCTGGTACTGCTCGCGCAACTGGTCGTATTTGCGGCGACGTTCCGGATCGCTGAGCGCTTCGTAGGCTTCGTTGATCTCTTTGAAACGCTCTTCCGCCTGCCGGTCGCCAGGATTGACGTCGGGATGGTACTGACGCGCGAGTTTACGGTATGCCTTCTTGATGGTCTGTTCGTCGGCATCGGGAGAAACGCCGAGCACAGCGTAGTAATCTTTGAAATCCATAGGATGATCTGCTCTTCGGTCGAGATACGGAAGCATTATACCCGATTGTGTGGGTATAGATTATGATAAGGAATAGATGCACGTGAATTGAAAGGATACTGGTATGCGCATTGTATCGCTTCTTCCTTCCGCAACGGAAATTGTCTGCGCTCTGGGGCTGGCGGATATGCTGGCAGGCGTGTCACACGAATGCGATTACCCGCCTGATGTTGTTGCCGATCTGCCACGGGTGACGTCTTCCGCCATTCCGCACGGGTTGACAAGCGCCGAGATTGATCGGGTGGTCAGCGCGCGACTGGCGCGCGGCGAGAGTCTCTACCTGCTCGACGAATCACTCCTCGCCGAATTACAGCCCGACCTGGTGATAACGCAGGAGTTGTGTGATGTGTGCGCCGTCTCGTTTGCCGATGTCTGCTCGCTGGCGGCGCGGCTGCCGGGCAACCCGCGCATCGTTTCGCTGGCGCCGCCGAACCTGGATGGCATCTTCAACGATGTGTTGACGATTGCTGAGGCGGTTGGGATGCCGGAGCGCGGCAGGCGTCTCAATGAGCGCCTGCGTCAGCGACTGGATCGCGTTCGCCGCACTGTCGCCGGTCAACCACGTCCCGGTGTGGTGGCGCTGGAGTGGCTCGACCCGCCGTTTGTCGGCGGGCACTGGGTGCCGGAGATGATCGATCTGGCGGGAGGGCGCGATCTGCTGGGCCGCGCCGGGGAACGTTCGTTTCGGGTGCGCTGGGAGGATGTGATCGGTGCGCAACCCGACGTCATCCTGCTCATTCCCTGCGGTTACTCCGCCGAAGCCGCGCAACAGGAGTGGGATGCGCTGCCGCGTCCGCCGGGCTGGTTCGACATCCCCGCAGCGCGCGCCGGTCGGGTGTACGCGCTGGACGCGAATGGTTACTGCTCACGTCCGGCGCCGCGTGTGGTGGAAGGGATCGAACATCTGGCGCGCCTGCTGCATCCGACGTGTTTTGTGCAGGAAGGAGATGAGCGATGAGCGCCGCTGACCGTGCCGAAACGCGCATGGTTTTCCCGGTTTTTCCGGTCGATACCAACCACTACCGCACCCTGTTCGGCGGCAAGGCGGTTGCCTGGATCGATCAGGCAGCGTTCATCTGCGCGACGCGCTGGTGTCGGCGCAAGGTTGTGACGGTGCGGATCAGTGAAGTGAACTTTCACCATCCGATCCGTGAGGGGTCGATTGTCGAAGTGATCGCTCGTCTGGTGCGCACCGGACGGAGTTCGATGCAGATCGCGGTGGATGTCTGGTGGGAACCGATGGATTATGAAGAACGGGTGCTGGCGTGCCAGGCGACGTGTGTGCTGGTCGCGCTCGATGACAACAATCGCCCGGTCGCTGTGCCGCCGCTCACGGAGACAATGTCGTGACCCTCATGATCGTTCATGATGCCCTTGGGCGTCGTCTCGACGTGAAACATCCGCCGCAGCGCATTGTGTCGCTTGTGCCAAGCCTGACCGAGTGGTTATTCACGATTGGTCTGGGTGCGCGCGTGGTTGCCGTGACCGACTACTGTATCGAACCGGCGGCGGCGCTTGCTGGCGTGCCACGCATTCGCGGCACGAAGAATCCTGACCGGGCGCGGATCGTTGCGCTGCAACCCGATCTGGTGATCGCCGATCAGGAAGAGAACCGTGCACGTGATGTGCAGGCATTGACCGCAGCCGGAATTCCGGTGTATGTCACCGCGATCCGCAGTGTTGCCGATGTACCGGTGCAGTTCGAGCAGCTTGCCGCCGTCCTGGGGGCGAGCGATCAGGCAGCGCCAGGTCTTGCGGCGTTGCGCCAGGCGCTGAAGGCGACGGATCGGCGCCCGACGCGACGGATTCCGACGCTCACCTTCATCTGGCGCGACCCGTGGATGGCAGTGGGCGCGGAGACTTATGCGGGCGATCTGCTGGAACGGTGCGGCGCGGAGAACCTGGGACGTCGCCTGCCGGGGCGATACCCGCGCGCTCCGCTGGAAACATTCATGCGCCTGCAGCCGGAGGTGATTCTGCTGCCGGATGAACCGTATGCGTTCAGCCAGCGTGATTTTGACGCATTTGAGGTATATCATGATGTTCCGGCAGTCCGTGATGGGCGTGTCCTGCTGTGCGACGGTATGGCGCTGACCTGGCCCGGTTTGCGCGCCCTTGCAGCGTTGCGCGACATTGCTGCCCTGATCGATCCTGACACACGCGGTTGCGATGCGCCGGATTGACGCCTTCAGCAGGACCGGCTCAACCGTGGAACATCGTCTTGCCGCTCCGGTCTCTGGGATCGGGCGGCAACCCCAGATAACGCTGCCGCAGATCATCCCACAGCGCCAGGCGTGACCAATCGGGTTGCTTGAGGAAGCGCATATCGTCTGACAGAAATGGATTGGGCAGGAAGATGTAGATCTGGTTTTCGTCTTTGCCATTGAAGAGGCGGAATCCCCAGCTCCCTACTGTGCCATCGGGGTTGAGCCGACGGTAGAACTCAGCGCGCGCGGTGCGACGGTGGCGCGCGAGTTCCGGATCGACCGGCTTGTTTTTGCTGCCTTTGTGCTCGCCGATGCAGATGTGGAAGTGCCACGCGCCAAAGTCGACGGTCAGGTAGCCATCGAGCATGCCGATCTTTGTCGGCGGCGCTGTGGCTTTGATCTCGAACACCGATCCCTGGATGAGCGGACCGAAGTGGATCTTGTCCCAGTGATCGCGGAAGAATTCGGTCATCAGCGCGACCAGGGTCTCTTCTTTCGGTTCCAGCGGAAAGATTTCGAGTGTTCCGTTGCCAGGCTCTTCGACGATCCGCGGCTCAAGCGCAGCAGTCATGCCCCCCTCCTTACATGCGTGTTGCGGGAATGCCTGAAGCAGTCCCGCGAATAATCCAGCGTTGACCGATCATTGAGAGTATGCGCTACCCCTCAATGCGACGCACCAGCGCGACCAGATCGCGCAGCGTCTGAACGTGCTGCGGTGCGTCGCCGTTCCTCCGCACTTCCCAACACGGTTGATACCCGTCGCCGGTGACTGTGATACGTAATTCGACTGGCTCATCAGGGGTGACCGCTGCATAGCCAGCACGTTCGAGGGCGCGGGCAGTCCACTCGCGCACCACCCCATCGCCCATCAGCGCGATACGACGCTGGGTTGGCGGATGGATGCGGAAGTGCCCCTCATGGCGGTCGAAACTGATCCCTTCGGTGGCGAAGGTCGCCTCAAATGCTCCGCCGAGCACCAGGTCTTCCGGGGCGCCGGCATGCACGCCGCCGCCAGGCG
This sequence comes from Roseiflexus sp. RS-1, assembly GCF_000016665.1. NCBI lineage: Bacteria > Bacillati > Chloroflexota > Chloroflexia > Chloroflexales > Roseiflexaceae > Roseiflexus > Roseiflexus sp. RS-1. The sequence goes on along the minus strand of NC_009523.1, from coordinate 3,882,733 downwards.
CCATGAGCCAGAGGAGATCAGCGCTGCGCAGCGCCAGGTCGAGGTCGTGGGTCGAAAGGATCATCGCCCGCTGTGTTTCGTGCGCCAGGCGACGCAGCAGGCGCATGATCTCGACTCGTCGCGGCAGGTCAAGGAAGGCGGTCGGCTCATCGAGCACCACGACCAGCGGTTCCTGCGCCAGGGCGCGCGCCACCATCACCCGTTGCCGTTCGCCGTCGCTCAGTTCGTGCACCAGTCGTCCCGCCAGGTTGACCGCATTGACTGCCTCGAGCGCCTGCCGCACGATCGCCTCATCATGCGGCGTCAGGCGTCCGGTCCAGTCGGTATGCGGGTGACGCCCCAGGGCAACCAGCGCGTAGACGGTCAGTTGCCCGACCTCGACGCGCTCGGTCAGCACCACGCTCACACGGCGGGCGATCTCACGAGCGCTCAGCGTGGAGAGATCGACGCCATCGAGCCATACCCGTCCATCCAGTGGCGGTTGCATCCCCACCAGCGTGCGCAGCAGGGTTGACTTTCCCACGCCGTTGGGTCCCAACAGGCAGACGACTTCACCCGCGTGGAGGGTCAGGTTCAGGTTGCTGGCAACGATCCGTCGTGGACCACGGCGAGGGGCATAGCCAATGCTCAGGTGTTCGGTTGCAAGAATCGCTCTGCTCATACGCCAAATGTTCCTCTTTCGACACCGCGTCGCAGCAAGATCCAGATGACCGTCGGCGCGCCGATGAGTGCAGTGATGGCATTCAGCGGCAGCACAACACTCATCCCCGGCGCCTGCGCGAACAGGTCTGCAAGCAGCGCAGTCGTCGCACCGACCAGAATGCAGGCGGGGATCAGCAGCCGGTGATCGGCGCTGCGCAGCAGCGCCCGGCAGAGGTGCGGAATGGCGATGCCGAGGAAGGCGATCGGTCCGCAGAATGCTGTCACTGCCCCGGCGAGCAGGGCGCTGCTGGCGACAATGCCGGTCCGCGCCCGTCGGATGTCCACCCCCAGGCTGCGGGCGTATGCTTCGCCAAGCAGGAGCGCATTGAGCGATTTCGTGAGGATGAGCGCCAGCAGTAGCCCGATGCCCACGACGGGCGCAAGCACGTGCATCCGACTCCAGGTGACCCCGCCAAAACTGCCGAAACCCCACGCGATATACGCCTGAATGCGTTCCGCAATGCTGAAGTAGAGCAACAGGCTGACAATCGCGCCGGCGATGTAGCCGATCATCAATCCCAGAATAAGCAGCGTCACGCTGTTCTGCACCCGCTGCGCCAGCGTCAGCACCAGCGCCAGCACTGCACCGGCGCCAATGCTCGCGGCGGCTGCCAGACTCAGATTGCCGATCAGACCGGTGACTGCAAGCAGGGTGGTGTTGGCGACGCCGACGCTCAACACCACCAGCGCGACTCCCAGGCTGGCGCCGGAACTGACGCCGAGCACGAATGGATCTGCCAGCGGGTTGCGGAACAGGGTCTGCATCTGCAACCCGCTGACGCCGAGCGCTGCGCCGGCCAGCGCTGCCGTCAACGCCTTCGGCAGGCGAAAATCGTAGATGATGGTTGTCCAGCTGGCGCGCTCAGCCTGCCCGCCGAGCAGGATCGTCAGCACCTGTTCCAGAGGGATGCGCACCGACCCGAAACTCAGGCTGAGCAGGAACGCCAGGATCATAACGCCGCACATCGCCGCCAACGCCAGCGGACGCAATCCCAGACGGGGCCAGGACGCAATCGGCGTCGGCGTGACCGGTTCCCGGAACGTGTCTGTTATGCTGCGTTTCTGTGCCATCTTCAATGTCTGCCTCAGCGCGACTCCGTCTCGTCGGTAAACAATCGGTGAAAGATATACTCCTCGACGGGTCTGTTCTGTTCCAGATGCTCGTGTACAATCCGTTCAAGCGCCCCTTCATCGACGTGGTGGTACCAGATGCCATCGGGGTAAACAACGGCGATTGGACCACCGGAGCAGACACCCAGGCAGGGTGTCGTGCCCCGTTTGACCCGACACGGATTCTCATAGCGCCCCAGCGGACCGAGCAGGCGTGCCAGAAGCGCATACAGATGGATAGCCTGCCCCTGCGGATCGCAGAAGCGTCCGGTGCAGATGAAGATGTGGCGCGCATACCGGTTCATATGGGGCTTCTGCATGCGATCCTCTATGGTGTCAGTTGCTGGTAGAAATACAACTCGTGGTCTGGCAACAGTTCCGGATGGAAAATCTTGATCAGGTCCGCCAGCACCAGGTGCGGGTTCGTTACGCCGGTTTCCCAGTAGTCGTTGCCGCCGTTCTCGTTGAGGCGCTTGTTGTTGTTGAAGACGTTGCCGTTCTGGAAGGCGGCGAACCCGGTGAGGCGCTCATCTGCCGCCTTGATTTCGGACAGACTCTTCCATGAACCCGGATTCAGCCAGAAATCGGCATTGCGGGCACGCTCGAACACCTCTTCAAAACTCAGCGGCTGGCTCCCGGTTGAGGTGTCATCCGCCCAGAGGTAGTCGGCGCCGGCGTCAGCCAGCAGTTGGGCGACGTAGCTTCTGCCCCCCGGCATATACCACGTCCCCTGGAACGGCGCATCGCCGAACACCGTCGGTCTGGTTGCAACGTTGCGCGCTTTCGCGGCTATCTCCTTGTAGCGGCTCACAATCGTGTTGTAGACCTCAGTCGCCTTTGCTTCCCGGTTGAAGAATGCCGCCGTGAACTTGATCCACTCGGCGCGTCCCAGGGGCGACGTTTCCATGTACTCGCTGTTCAGCACGACCTTCAGGTTGGCTTCGAGCAATTTGGGGTGAGCATCGTATTCCGGATTGCCGACGCCATAGGTCATGATCAGGTCTGGCTGCAGGTCAAGCGCCTGTTCGACGTTGACCTGCCCGCCGCCGCCGATCTCGACGAGTTCGCCGGCTTCGATCTTCTTGCGCACATCGGGGTTGTTGATGTACAGGAAACTATCAACGCCGACCAGTGTATCGAGCACGCCCAGTTCGCTGAGATGCGGCAAATGCGTGGTGGACATGGTGATGATGCTGTTCACCGGAACTTCGATCACCAGCGCATCACCCGTCTCCGTCGGCGGGGGTGTGCCGCATTGCACCAGGACGTAGCGGAACTGCACATCGGCGTTGCGCCAGGGGTTGAGCACGGTAATGACTTTGTAGTTGTTGAAGTACTCGATTGTCCAGCCAACCGAATCGCTCAGGGTGACTTTTTCGGGGAAGTAGTCAATTTCTGGATCGTAGTCGGTGACGCATCCTTCGGTCAGATTTGCAGCTGGCGCTGATGGCGCCGCAACGGTTGGCGCTGCTGTGGGTTCAGCCGGTGGTGCAGCGGTTGGTGCGATGGTTGGCGCGCTCGTCGGCGCCTGAAGTGCATTTGTTGGTGTTGGCGCTGCGGTTTGCTGACCGCTGCACGCGATCAGCGCCGTCGCCAGCAGCAAGAGAGTTATCCAGCGGGATACTCGTTGCATGTGCTTCCTCCACACGGGTTTCAGCAAACCGGTTCTACCGTCCGCCAATGGGTACAGAACACACGGGCAACGTCCGGAAACGCGCTCATCTGCGACTCCGGCGCTCATCTCGTGAGGCGTTGCGATCTGATACGCCGATCAGTCGCCAGAGCCATGCACATCTGGCATGCTCGTGGTGCAACTGTTCTATCAGCGTCCAGGCATACGATGTGGGCAGCCATCCGAGCAGCGCCAGGTCTTGTTCGATGCGCAGCAGACGTTCCTGGCAGTGTGCGAGTTCGCGGTGCAGGTCATCGTCGTCGTTCTCACTCACAGGCGTGAAACCTCCGCTTGCGCGACGCAGACGGCGCTCCGCACCGGCATCGTTCCACTGCCCGTCAACGAACCGCCCCGGTCTCTTCCGAGAACCGGGGCGACATGACCTGCCCACTGTGCAGAGAAAGGGGCGTCAGGCATGTTCTCCTCCCTGGCTCGAGAAGGGTCGAACACATTCAACATCGCGGCAGGCGTCCTGGCTTCCGGTGATTGTCACCGGTTACAGTTGCGGCACAGCGCTGGACTTACACCAGCTTCCACCTTTACGCCCTGGCATCCGGGCCTGCGGGTCACCGCGATGGTATTCACTTGAGAAAGGTGTTGAGATAATAGCACATCTTCATCAGGTGTGCAAGTGAGGGTTCAAAACAGGGACAGTTGCTCGCCGTCATCGGTTGCGCTATCCCACGGCAGCGGCGGTACGCCGGGTGCGCCTTCAAGACGGCGTTGCAGCGCGCGACAGAGGAGTGGCGACTCGCGTTCTACAGGACAGTGCATAAAGAAAAAAACGGTCGTGCCTTCCGCGATCCACGTGCGCAATCGCGCTGCCCATTCGTCGAGCAGCGGATCGTTCCGTGCCACATCGGGATGGCCGATGTAGCGTATCAGTGTGAACGATGCGCTTCGGAGCGGGTGAAGCGGCACATCCGGCTTGTTGTCACGCGCGCGGCGCAGATCGTCATCCGCGCCGGGCAACGGTCCCAGGTCGAGCGGGCGCACATCCATCAACACTCTCCCGACGCCGTGACGTTCCAGCAACGCCATGAGCGCCGCTTCTTCCTGTGGGGTATACCAGTCGCTGTGGCGCACTTCGACAGCCAGCGGGATCGCGGGAGACCATGCCTGCAACCATGCGGCGAGATCGTCGATCTGGCGCGGTGTATAGCCTGGCGGAAGTTGCAGGAAGAACGGTCCCAGTCGCTCGCCGAGCGGCGCCATGCGTTGGACAAACGTCTCCGTCTCGCGCATCCGTGCCATCAGCGGTCCCTGGTGACTGACATCGCGCGGGAGTTTGAAGCAGAACCGGAACGATGGCGGTGTTTCGTCCGCCCATCGCCGTACCGTTTCGGCAGACGGCGTGGCGTAAAAGGTGGTATTGCCTTCAACGGTTGTCAGGCGTCGGCTGTAGAGGCGCAGATAGTCGGCGCTGCGCGCATTGCGGGGGAAGAGAACACCGCTCCAGGATGGGTGCGCCCAGACTGCGCAGCCGAGATAGAACCGTGGTTGGTCGCTGGTGGACGTCATACCTCACCATCCCGGCGGAGTCTGGCGATGCCATTGCGTTGCGTTCTCGAAAGCCCTGCCTGCGCGCAGCACCCGCGCTTCGTTCCAGGGCGCGGCAACGATCTGCAACCCGATCGGCAATCCTGCGGCGCTCAGACCGCACGGCAGCGAGAGCGCAGGGAGACCGGCGAGATTGAACGGCGCGGTGCAGCGGGTCAACTGACGCGCCGCTTCGATTGAATCCAGCCCTTCGATGACCGGCGCAGTGATCGGTGTGGCAGGCGTCAACAACAGATCGAACTGATCGAAGAGGCGTTCCAGGCGTCGGCGCCATTCGCTCTGAAAGCGACGCGCCAGGATATACTCGGTCGACGTGAACTGTGCGCCACGTTCCATACGCGCCAGTACATCGGCGCCGAACCGGTGCGGGTGATCGCGCAGACGGTCGCGGTGGAATGCGGCTGCATCGCTGGTTGTCATCAGCGCGTTCATTTGCGCTGCTTCACGCCCCTGGCTGAGATCAACCGCTTCCACGCGGGCGCCCAGTTCCTCGAAAACGGTTGCCGCGCGACGGACGGCGGAGATCACCTCCGGATCGGCTTCACCGAAGTGTGCATCGGTTGCCAGGGCGATACGCCATCCGGTCACGCCTGCATCGAGCGTTGCGAGCAGATTATCGACCGGCAGCGCAACGCTCACCGGATCGTCCGGATCATATCCGGCAATTGCCTGGAGCAGCAATGCGGCGTCGGTCACGGTGCGCGCCATCGGTCCGGCGTGGTCGAGGTTCCAGCTCAGCGGAATAACCCCTTGCAGGCTTACCCGCCCAAAGGTTGGCTTGAGACCAACGATACCGCAGAGGGACGCCGGAATACGGATGCTGCCGCCGGTATCGCTGCCCAACGCGCCCATGCAGAGACCGGCTGCCAGTGCGGCAGCGGCGCCGCCGGACGAACCGCCGGTGATTCGTGATGGATCCCAGGGGTTGCGCGAAGGACCGTAGTGCGGATTGATGTTGGTCACTCCCAGCGCCCACTCGTGCATATTCAGTTTACCGAGGAGCACTGCGCCTGCCTGGTAGAGCAGCGTCACAGCGCGGGCATCGGTGTCGGGGACGCGGTCGGCGAAGAATGTCGAGCCAGCGGTGGTGCGAATGCCAGCAGTATCGTACAGGTCTTTCAGCGCAAGCGGGATGCCGTGTAACGGACCGCGCCGGATGCCGCGAGTCAGCTCAGCATCGGCAGCGCGCGCCTGTGTGAGCGCGTGGTCAGAAGTGATGGTGATGAAACTGTTAAGGCGGGCGTCGTGGGCGTCAATCCGACGCAGGTGCGCTTCAGTCAATTCGACTGCGGCGATCTCACGCCGCGCCAGCAGATCGGCGGCTTCGGCGATTGTCAGATGGGTGAGATCGGACATGGCAGACGTTCCTCCTGTCCCTGCTGTTGCTGCATTCCCGTTGAGTAGGTGTTGATCGAAATTGTGGTCTTTGAATACATAATCCGGTATAGCCCGCGCAGGCGGGCTTTGCCCTGCATAGCCGAGGGCGTATGGTCTTTGAGTAATTATTCCACTATAGCCCGCGCAGGCGGGCTTCGCCCTGCATAGCCGAGGGCTTCAACCCGACGGCACGAGGCGCATACCGGATTTAATGCTCAATCTCCATCAGCCCGACAGCAAGAGGCGCATACCGGGTTTAAGTTGCTCAATCTCCATAATTTCGGCGAACTGTTGCGGTCTCCCCGTGTAGCTTACAGGACGCCTGCCGAAATGCATGTCGGCGAACTGTCGCGGACGCCTGGCGTGGCTCACAGGACGCCTGCGAACCCTGCTTGTTGACAGAGCACAGCGACTCATGCTTCATCAGGAGGCTATCACCTTCAACCATGCTTCGAGCTGGCGGGTCTGCTCATCGGTTGGCGCCTCGACCGGTGCGATCGTGAGGGTGTCGGGTGGCGCTTCGGCGAGCTGCAGCGGAACGTGGAGGAGATCGTCGCGCCGGAACAGGCTGAACACAACTGTCTGTCCTGGTTGTCGCTCCGCCATCCGCGCCTTGAGGCGCTCTTCGTCAATTCGGACACCATCGAGAGCAATCAGTTCGTCGCCAGCGTAGATCCCGGCAGCTTCGCCGGGTCCGCCCGCCAGGACGACCGATACCTTGAGGCGACCATGCTCGGTCTTGAGACGCAACCCGTGCCATGCTGGCAGATGATCATTCTCTTTTTCAAGCGTATGTCCCCACACGAGGTGCAATCCAACTGTTTCGAAGGCGCGTGCATAATCAAGCTCGCCTGTGCCGGATACTGCATGCGCCAGGAATGTCCGGTACGCGCCGTCTTCCTCGCCAGCGACGGTTTCGACTGCGCGGCAGAAGCCGTCGTCGTCATCGAAACCGGGGCGCTTCACCCGATCGCCGCTGTAGAGGTCGTGCACGTGGTCATCCGCATATTCCGCATAGAGGTGGCGCATCACATCGTCGAGCGAACGCGCGCCGCCGGTGCGCCGTCGGATTTCCAGGTCGAGCAGGAGCGCAACCAGGCTCCCCTTCAGATAGTACGAGACGCTGCTGTTGGGTCCATTCTCATCGGGGCGGTAGAACTTGATCCAGGCGTCGAAACTGCTCTGTTCGAGCGACTGCAACGCGCGTCCCGGTTGACTCTGCAACAGTTTGATATCGTCAGCGATCGTTTCGAGATAGCGTTCGCGGCTGATCAACCCGGCGCGCAGGAGGATCAGGTGATCGTAGTAACTGGTGATGCCCTCCATCACCCATAACTGACGGGTATAGTTTTCGCGGGTGTAGTCGAACGGTCCCAGCGGTGCGGGGCGAATGCGCTTGACATTCCAGACGTGGAAGAACTCATGGGCAGTGAGCGCCAGGAACTTTTCGTACGAACGTGCAGGACGGAATCCCCAGCGATCAACGATATTCGATACGCTGTTACGATGCTCCAGACCGCCATACCCGCCATCGACCAGGTGGACGATGAAGACGTAGCGACGGTATGGCAGGCGACCGAACATAGCGCGTGTGGTTTCAACAATGGTGCGTGTATCGGTCAGTATCCGCTGCTCGTCTTCGTTGCCGCGTCCCCAGAGCGCAATGTCGTGGGAAATGCCGTCCACCTCAAACGTCAGCACGCGGTGCGTGCCACACTCGAACGGTGAATCAGCCAGTTCGTCGTAATCGTGGGCGTGGAATGTGACCCATCCATCGTTTTGCTCCGGCGCAGGTGCGAGACCGGTCGTTATTCGCCATCCAGGAGGGGTCTGGACATGGACCAGGCATGGTTCATGAGCGTGACCGCAGCGATACATGAAGATATTAGAAGGATTGAAATAGCCATGCGTGTTGTCGAGGTGGCTGGTGCGGACGCTCAACTCGAACGCATAGACCTGATAGGTGACCCGGATGCGCCGGGCGGCGCCGTTTTCGATACGCCAGGTGGTTTTGTCGATCTTTCGCCATGGCAATGGCGCGCCCTGATCGTCCGTGACGGCGAATGATTGTACATGGCGCGCATAATCGCGGATCAGGTACGATCCTGGCGTCCAGGCAGGAAGCGCCAGATCGAGGGTTGGTTCTTCGATGGGATGGATATCCAGCGCCACATCGTACAGGTGGGTGTTGGGGCGCAGCATTGAGATGAAATACATTATTGTCATGGGCGCTACTTCACTCCTGTGATGTCGGCGGCACAGGAGCGACATCATCGTGCGTAGTCGCGCATTCAGGCGGTTTCAGACGGTATATGGGGCGAACAGGCGCACGAACAATCGCTCGAACTGTGGAGAGTCGGCATCGATCCGCTCATAGAGATCGACGACCCGCGCAGCCTGATCGCGACGACGCCACATCTCGCGCGCGAAGCGATCATCGATGTTGCGTTCCGCACGCAGGAAGGCGTAGAACTGCTTCAGGGACGTGCAGAGTTCGCGCGCTCCGCGTGGCGAGCTGCTGGCAACGCGACGAGGGTAGAAAAAGAACAGGCATTCATCGAGCGTCGCGTAGTTGCCTTCGGCGAGTGTCTGTGCATAATAGCTGGCCAGGAAATCGGCGTAGATCCACAGATCGCCGGTGCGACTGGCGGCCGTTGCCTCACTTTTGCCCTGCGCCAGAAGGAACGCATAGAAGCGCTCCATCAATTCGTGGCTGGCAGCCAGCGCCTCATCGCCGGGCGTTGGCTGGTCATCGAGCTCATCGTCCCAGGCATCGTTTTCATCGTCCCACTCCTGGTCGAGCGGCGATATGTCATCATCGGAAATGGCTTCCAGTTCGGGCAGTCCGCCGTTGAAGTCGGAGATGGTCGTATCCGAAGCGACATACGGCACAAGCGTTGCGAACAGGTGCGGATGATCGGGGAGCATGCGGTGAAAACGCGCCGCCAGAATGTTCTGGATCTCTTCATTGCTCTGGGCGTGACGCAGGCGCTCGATCTCGTCGGGGCTGAGCGCTGCCATCAGACGACGGGCGGCAGCGAGCAGTTCAGGGCGTTCGGCGATGAATTCGCGCAGATCATCGATCATGGGCAGTTCGTCGTCATCGATGCCCACATCCGCGAAGAGTGCATCGTCCTCGTCGATCATGTCCCACTCACTCTGGTCGTACTCGCCATTGCGCAGACGTTCCTCGATCTGCTCGACATAATCCTGGAGGGCGTTGATCGGGTCTGGCTGGACGACCGTTGTTTCGCCGGTGCGTGTATCGAAGACGACACGCGCCGTTGACGCACGCGGCGCAACCCCATTCCAGATCTCCTGCGCTGCCGCCTCGCGGCGACTCTCCAGCATGTCGTGTTGCAGTGCATCGATTGCTGCCAGCAGTTCGGCGTCGTGCGCTTCCCAGAAGTGTTTTTCCTGGTTGTCGAAGAGGTCGACCAGCGAATGATGCGTCCGATTGCTGAGGAACATACCGTTGATCAGGCGCAGCCGACGGTCGCTCATCACCAGTTCCTGCCAGGGTCGTCCCGCATATGTTGTGCGCCACGATGCCCGGGCATAGACCGGCAGCACTGCTTCGGCGGCGCTGATCGGGAGTGACCGGCTGGACAGAACGCGGGCAACGATTCCTTCAAGCAGTTCCTGCTCCTGACGGCGCGCCTCAATCGAAAGGACGGCTGAATACGGCTCACGTTGAAAACGGAGCGTCAGCGGCGATGTCTGCTCAATCGTCACCAGGATCGTATCGCCGTCGAACATGCCCTCCTGCTGCATCCAATCACCGATGTTAATCGCCGGTTGTTCCATCGGACCGAACAGATCATCGATCCGGGTGATAGCGTCAAATTGAAACCGGATTGGCGATCCACCGGTGTCGATCAGCACGAAGTCGGTGCGATTGAGCGGAACGAACGGGATCAATCGTGTACGCAGCAGCAGACCGGTCGCCATTTCGTGCGGATCCGGCGCAACCCGGAATCGCAATCCGGTCAGTGCGACGCGCAGGGGCAACAATTTGCCCTCACCGAGCCGCACCCAACCGACCTCGCTCGCCTGGAAGCGGAGACGTTCACGAATGCTGGCGAAAGGATCACGCGCCTGGCTTGGGCGCCGGTGCAACACACGTTCGTAGATTTCACGCTCAGCGACGACATCGTCGTATTCCTCAGCCAGTTCCATGAGAATGCTGGCGATGGTCGGTTCGCGCTGCGCCATGGTCGGGATGCTCCTGTCGTGCAGTTCTCTGGTAGCAATTATAGCACAGCGAGGGGAGACCGTGGATGAAGGTTGAATGTTGAAAAGGCGGATCGTTTCCCGGCACCTGGCTCGCGCTTCCCGGTTCCGGTTCGCTTGACAGTCTGCGCCATCACGGGTATAGTAACCCTGTCAACAACCTGCGACACCGGCAACTGATATGCTTGCAGCACCCCGCACGACGATAACCGCGACAACGACCCCGACGACCACGACCGGGTCGGTTCGTCGTGGGAGGGTTTCCGGGCGCTGACAGCCGGATTGCGATGGACGCCCCCTCCTGGAGCAGGAAGGGGGCTTTTCTATTTACAGACGGAGGAAGGCATGCTGTTCGAACGCTATGGCGCATTTCTGCCATTGACCGGGCAAACGCCGCGCCTCAGCCTTGGCGAAGGCGATACGCCGCTGATTGCCGCACCCCGCCTGGCGCGCTCCATCGGCGTGCGTGAGTTGTACCTGAAGTACGAAGGCGCCAACCCGACCGGATCGTTCAAAGATCGCGGAATGGTGGTGGCGGTCGCCAAAGCCATCGAAGCCGGCGCTACCTCGGTCATCTGCGCTTCGACCGGCAATACCTCGGCGAGCGCGGCGGCATATGCGGCGCATGCCGGCATCGAGTCAATTGTGGTTGTGCCTGCCGGAAAGATCGCCCTGGGCAAACTGGCGCAGGCGCTGATGTATGGCGCGCGGTTGCTGGTGATCGAGGGCAACTTCGACGAAGCGCTGCGGATTGTGCGCGATCTGGCGCGGCAGTTTCCGGTGACGCTGGTCAACTCCGTCAATCCGCACCGCCTCGAAGGGCAGGCGACGGCAGCCTACGAGATCTGTGATACGCTGGGTGGTCCGCCCGATGCGCTCTGTCTGCCGGTCGGCAATGCGGGGAATATCACCGCGTACTGGATGGGATTCCGCCGGTATTACGAAGCAGGCAGGATCAACCGCCTGCCGAAGATGCTCGGCTTTCAGGCGGAGGGCGCAGCGCCGATTGTGCACGGCGCTCCGGTGGAACATCCTGAGACGGTTGCGACCGCGATCCGGATCGGCAACCCGGCGAGCTGGTGTTATGCGCTCGATGCGCGCGATCAGTCGGGAGGATCGATCGACGCCGTCAGCGATGAGCAGATCCTGCGGAGCTGGCGCGACCTGGCGCGCCTGGAAGGGGTATTCGCGGAGCCGGCATCGGCAGCCGGCGTCGCCGGGTTGCGCAAAATGGTCGCCGAAGGGCGCGCCGATCCGGATGCATGCTATGTGGCGGTGCTGACCGGTCATGGACTGAAAGATCCCGGACTGGCGGTGGAGCAATTCGAGACGCCTCAGCCGGTGCCGGCGGATATGAATGCCATTCTCCGATGGTTGGGCTGGTGATGCAAGGAGGGTTCGCAATGCCTTTGCTGGTGATGAAGTTTGGCGGAACCTCGGTTGGCGATGCTGCTGCGATCCAGGCAGTAGCTGCAATTACCGAAGCGCAACGTGCTGCCTGGGGGCGTGTGGTGCTGGTGGTCTCCGCAATGAGTGGTGTGACCGATATGCTGATCCGTGGCGCGACAACCGCTGCGTCCGGCGATAAGCACACATTTCGCGATCTGGATCGGATGCTGCGCGAAAAGCATGCCGCTGCGCTGGCGGAGCTTGTGCCCGACGATCAGGAGCGCACCGCTATCGACGATCAGATTGCACGCCTGATCGACGAATTCAGCATCCTGTGTCACAGCGTCGCCGTTCTCGGTGAACTGTCGCCGCGCGCAATCGATGCGATTTCGAGTCTCGGCGAGCGTATGAGTGTGCGGGTGGTGGCTGCGGCGCTACGGGCGCGTGGCATTCCCGCCGAAGCGCTCGATGCTTCCGAATTCGTGGTGACGACTGCACACTTCGGCGATGCGCGCCCGTTGCAGGAAGTGACGCGCGAACGAACCCGCGCCCGAATCCTGCCGCTGCTCGGCAGAGGCATCGTGCCGGTCATCACCGGTTTTATTGGTGCGACCGAACAGGGGGTGACAACCACACTGGGGCGCGGCGGCAGCGATTACAGCGGTGCGATCATCGGCGCTGCGCTCGACGCCGATGAGGTCGATATCTACACCGACGTTGATGGGGTCATGACCACCGACCCGCGGCTGGCGCCCGATGCCCGTGTGATACCGGTTCTCTCATATGCTGAGATGGGAGAACTGGCATATTTCGGCGCGAAGGTGCTGCATCCGCGCACTATTCGCCCGATCGTCGAACGCGGCATTCCACTGCGTGTTCGCAATACGTTCAACCCGTACCACCCTGGCACGCTGGTGGTTCAGGATGTTGAGTCGAACGGTCAGACGGTGAAAGCCGTCACCGCCATCCGTAATCTGAGTCTCGTCACTGTTGAAGGACGTGGCATGATTGGCGTTCCTGGCGTTGCGGCACGCACCTTCGGCGCTGTCGCCAGTGTTGGCGCGAACGTGCTCATGATTTCACAGGCATCGTCGGAACAGAGTATTTGCTTTGTGGTGCCGTCCAGTACCATTCCTCAGGTCACCTATGCGCTCGAGCATAACCTGGCGATGGAACTGGCGCGCCGCGATATTGACCGCATCTGGGCGCGCGAGGATGTCGCAATCGTGACTGCCGTCGGCGCAGGTATGCGCGACACGCCGGGGGTTGCGGCGCGCGTCTTTGGCGCACTTGCCGACAATCATATCAATGTGATTGCCATTGCACAGGGATCATCCGAATGTTCAATCAGCACCGTCGTCGCTGCGGCGGACTGCGATGCCGCCGTGCGCGCTGTGCATCGTCTGACGGGAGTATGAAGCGTAACGGAGGGATCACAGTATGATTCACAAACGATTACCAGTCGCTATTCTTGGCGCCACAGGCGCCGTTGGTCAGCGGATGGTGCAACTCCTGGCGGATCACCCGTGGTTCGAGATTGCTGTATTGACCGGTTCAGACCGGACGATTGGGCGTCCCTACGGCGAATTGGTGCGCTGGATACTCGATACGCCGATTCCAGAACGGGTAGCAAAGATGATCGTTCAGCCAACTGAGGCGGTGGCTGATGTTGCAATTGCGCTATCGGCGCTGCCGACAGATGTGGCGCGTGAGGCGGAACCGCTCTGGGCGGCGCGCACTGCTGTCTGCTCGAATGCGTCCGCCTACCGCGCAGTCGCCGATGTGCCGCTGATCATCCCGGAGGTCAATCCCGATCAACTGGCGCTGATCGAACGTCAACGCACCGAACGCGGCTGGCAGGGATGCCTGGTGACCAACCCGAACTGTGCGACGATCAGCGCGGTGATGCCGTTGAAGCCGCTCCACGATGCATTCGGTTTGCAGAAGGCGCATATCAGCACGCTCCAGGCGGTATCCGGCGCCGGGTATCCCGGTGTAGCGTCGCTCGACATTATCGACAATATCATCCCGAACATCGCCGATGGCGGCGAAGAGGCGAAGATTGAGTCCGAGCCGCGCAAATTGCTTGGCAGAGTTGTGGAAGGTCAGGTTATCGAGACGCAGATCGCCATCAGCGCACAGGTGACCCGTGTTCCGATCATCGATGGACATACAGCGCTGATCGCGGCATCGTTTGCGCAGAAACCGTCGCCGGAGGAGGCGCTGGCGGTGCTGGAAGCATTCACGCCGCCTGAGATTGTGCGTCACCTGCCGAGTTCGCCGGAACGCGCACTCATCGTTCACCGCGTCGGCGACCGTCCCCAACCCCGTCGTGACCGTGATGCCGGGCGCGGTATGAGCGCCAGCGTCGGGCGGGTGCGCGCCTGCCCGGTGCTGGACCTGCGCATGGTCGCGCTGTCGCACAATACCATCCGCGGCGCAGCTGGCGGCGCTATCCTCAACGCTGAGTTGCTTGTCGCAAGCGGCATTGTGTCGTGAGCGGAGCGTAGACCGAAATTCATTTCGGTCACCGTGTGGGGCGCGCAGTTCCCACGAGTGTTCAACCTTGTCTATCAGGTTCAACCTCTGTGAGAACTGCTATAATCCGGTATGCACCGCGTGCCGTCGGGGTGAACCCCTCGGCTAGTCAAGGCGAAGCCCGCCTGCGCGGGCTATGGCGGATTATTTCTTCAAAGACCATAAGCCCCCGGCTCAACCCCCCGACCCCCCGCGTGCGGGGGGCGTGGGGCGAAGCCCGCCTGCGCGGGCTACAGCGGAATAATGACTCAAAGACCATATTCCTGGCGCGCTGAAGCCGTTCGCGTCCCTGCACCGCCTGAGGGCGCGGGCGTCTCGTCCGCGTGCTGGGATCGCGGGCGTCTCGTCCGCATTGGGAGCGCGGGCATCTCGCCCTTGACGCCCCGCGAGGGCGGGACGTCCTCGCCTTACAGGGGCAGGTTCTTTGGGGGCGCCTGTGTTCCTGCTCTCGTTTTGGGCTTCAGGACGCCCAACCTCCCCCTGCTCCTTTTGTGGGAGCAGGGGGTTGGGGGGATGAGGGGCAAAAGCGCACGGGAATGCAGCAAACTGCGCATCGCTTCCAAGAACGCTCCCCTTGAGCAGCGCAGAACAGGCACATTATTCCGACCCTTGAAGAAGCCATGCAGCAGGTGCTGACGCTCGATGAGATGGAAAGGCTTGTTGCCTGTTTGCGCCCTCTCGTCGAATCGCGGCAGGGCATCCATCGGCGTGCGGCAGCGTACCTGTGGGCGGTGAAGTAAGGCAAGCGTTCACATTTCTCCTGGGAGCGAGGGCATCTTGCCCTCGTAGACGCAGCGAGGGCGGGACGCCCTTGCTCCCAGGCGCGTGTGTTAACAACCCCAGGTGTGAACAGGTACGAAGTAAGGAATAGCAAGTAGATGTTCCCATTGGGAACTCTGCTGCCTGTGTTCGCTGCGGCTGCGTCGTGATCGGCGTGCTGCGATCCGGAGTGTGCGGGGTGGCGGCGCCTACCGCAGCCGCACCCGACTCAGAATCCGCTGCCCGCGTGCGATGGTTGCGCCGAGTTCCGGTACACGCAGCAGAGCAGCGACACCAGCGTAGACCAGCCCTCCAGGAACCGTTGCGCCTGTCAGCCATACCAGGATTGGAAGGAAATCGCCGGGCCAGCGGTAGGTGTCGCCGGGTGCGACGAAGGGTAGTACCGCATATGAGGATCGGTGCAACAGGGCGAGGGTGAGCGCGCATGCCAGGGTTGCCAGGATCATTGCACCGGTTGCGCGGAAGAAGTCGTGCTCCAGTCCGCCCAACCGTCGTCCAAGTAGCGCCAGGAGCAGCGTGGCTTCAAACAGGTTCGCCAGGCTGAACGCCAGCCCCAATCCGCCCAGCCCCATCCCCAGCTCCAGAAACGACCATCCCAGGCTGATGTTGAGCGCCACCGCTCCAATGCCGACGATCACCGGTGTGCGGGTATCCTGCATCGCAAAAAAGGCGCGCACCACGATTTCGGCAGCGGCGAACCCGGCAAGTCCCAGGGCATACATCGCCAGCGCCTCAGCTGTCAATGCTGCCGATGTGTCGTCGAAAGCGCCGCGCTGATAGAGTGCGCGTAGTACAGGGAGCGCCAGGACGCCAAGGATCGCCGATGCGGGAAGCGCCAGGAAGAGCACGGCGCGCACTCCGCCGAGCGCCGTCGCCCGCAGCGTCGCCCGGTCGCCTGCGGCATACTGACGCGCCATGTCGGGAAAGAGGACCGTTGCCAGGCTCAATGCGATCAATCCGTGCGGCAACATCATTAATTGGAGCGCATAGGCGTTAGCCGCCAGTGCTGCGCTACCGAGCGTCGATGCCAGGCTGACGATTGCAATTATGTTGATCTGCCAGGCGGACTGCCCGAAAATGCGCGGTCCGAGCAGTCGCAGCACCTGTCCGACTCCTTCAGCGTGGAAGAACGACAGGAATGGAAGGCGTGTGGGGTGAGCGTCGGAAGGTTGCCGTCCGATCCGATACGTTGCTCCGACGGCGCGCAACCCCGGCAGTTGCACCAGCAGAAAAAGCGCCGCGCCGATATTCACCCCCCACACCAGACCATAGATGCCGAACCATGGTCCAAGCAGCGCGCCGCCAATAATCCCCAGGTTGTACAGGTTCGATCCGATGGCGGGTAACGCAAAGCGATTGAACGATTCGAGCGTCGCTTTGGCGAGACCGCCGACGCCGAGCAGGAACGGCTGGATCAACATCAGGCGCAGCACGTCTACGGTGAGCGCGCGCTCTGCCTCATCCAGTCCGCGTCCGACGGTCAATGCCACCAGCGGTGCGGCACATATCCACACCGCAGTGCATGCCGCAACCAGCGCCAGCAATGTCAGGTTCAGCACTGCGGACGCCAGGCGCCAGGCGTCGCGGCGTTGCTCCAGCGCCGCCGAAAAGACCGGGATGAACGCCGATCCTAACGCGCCCCCGGCAACCACCAGGTAGATCAGGTCGAGAATGCCGAACGAAGCGCGAAATGCAGCCAGTTCGGCGCTGGTGCCGAACTGATTCGAGATCAGCACATCGCGTGCCAGACCAAGCACCCGGCTCGCCAGGTACCCGGTCGCAACGATGATGGTGTTCAGAAGTGCGCGTGGATGTTTCACGGGAGAACCAAGAACCAAGAACTGAGAACTAAGAACTAAGAACTGAGAACTAAGAACCAAGAACTGAGAACTGAGAAACAGGAAAGGTTATTTGCGCAGATTGTCGCTTCCTGGTATAATCACACCCCAGCATGAGCGGCGCACCGGCAGCCGCTCTCATTATGAGCAGCGTTTACAGTATCGAGGAGAGTTCGAGTCTTGGCAAACACAAAGTCTGCTGAAAAGCGCATCCGGGCGAATGCGCGCCGCGCGTTGCGCAACAAGATGTACCGCTCGCGGGTCAAGACGGCGATCAAGAAGGCGGAACGTGCGATCTTCGCAGGCACGCCCAATGCAGAACTGGTGCGCGAAGCGATGAGCCTGCTGGACCGTGCTGCGGTCAAGGGGATCATCCATAAGAACAACGCCGCGCGCCGCAAGTCGCGCCTGGCGAAGAAATTCGCCAAAGCGACCGCTGCATCCCCATCCTGAAGCGTTTCAGGAGCACATGTCAGCAACGATCAATTCCAGTCCAGCTTCAATCTCTGCGCGTCCAGTCTTTGATGCGTGGTCAAGTTCGAGCAGGCGCCGGTGCAACTGACGCAGATCGGCATCACTGAATCCGCGCACCTGCTCGATCGCTTTCCGCACGACAAACGGCTTCTGCCCCAACTGCGCCGCAATGTCATCAGGACGCATGCGCTGTGCAACAAGATCTTTGACTCCCAGCAGGATGCGTACCTGCCGCGCCATCATGAACAGAATGTACTGCGCTGCCTGACCATCGTCGAACAGGCGGCGCAGACTGCTGAGCGCTGCGCTGCGGCGGCGGGCGCTCAGGTCGTCGATAAAGGCGAACAGGTTCTGCTCCTGCATATCGGCAACCAGCAGATCGACCTCGCGGACGGTGATGCGCCCGCCACGCCCGACAAAACTTGCCAGTTTGGCAAGTTCGTTGACCAGTAATCGCCCGTCATTGCCTGCCAGCAGGGTCAAGCGTTGCGCTGCGTCTCTGTCGAGCGAAACGTCGAGCGACTGCGCGCGTTCATGCAACCAGGTCAGCAGTGCAGCGCCTTCGCGCGGCAGGCACTCGTGGACACTGGCGTGTTTCTTCAGGAAGGTGAAGAGCGCGCTGCGTCGATCCACATCCTCGCTTTCTATGAAGACCAGGTCGCAGAAATCCGGCACACGCTCCAGGTACGCACGCAATTCATCACGCTCCTTTCCGGCTTTTTGATGCTTCAGCAGGTCATAGACGATCACCAACCGCCGGTCGGCGAGGAACGGCATCGCTTCGCAGGCGGTCACCAGGTCATCGAGCGTTGTTCGCCGTCCATCGAGCGTGGTCATATTCAGATCGGCGACGTCGGCGGGCACACGCGCCTTCAGTGCTGCCAGCGCCTCACTGCGCGCATATTCGTCTGGACCGTAGATGAGATACAGCATCGCGCAGAACCTGAGACAGGAGAAAACCCCACCGCCGGCGTGAAGCGGATAGGTTTCGAACCTGCACAAGGCAGGTGGGTGCCGGCCCGTGGGTATCTGCGGCCCGCCGCATAGCCCATGCTGTCGGAGCACGACTCCCTTCGAAACTGTGTTGGCTCGAAACAACACACCGCCCCCGACCGGGGTAGGGTTGCGCTGATCGTACCACCATACTGCGTTTCTGGCAACTATGATTCCGGTTACGGAAGTCGCATCTTCATCCAGCCCGATGTGTTGTGGAAATCGACGACCGCGCTGCCCGGCGGCACGAGCGCATCACACGCGACGCGCAGATCATCGCTCAACGTCATCTCCAGCACCGGCAGCGCTTCTTCCAGTTGCGCAATGGTGCGCACACCGAAGATCGGCGCCGTAATGCCGGGTTGATCCTTGACCCACAGCAGAGCAAGCTGCGCAGGTGTGAGACCATGCTCGCGCGCAAGCCCGGCAAAGGCGCGCCCGACCTCGATGCCGCGCGCAGTGACTCGTTCGGCATAGATGCCGCCGCGCAGGGCGACGCGCGAGTCGGGCGGAGGCGCAGCAATATCGGTATAGCGCCCCGCCAGCACCCCTTGAGCCAGCGGCGCCCACGGAATAATTGCCAGACCATACGTTTGACAGAGCGGCAACAGTTCATTTTCGATGCGTCGATCAAGCAGGTTGTAGGGCGGTTGCTCCGAGACGTAGCGCACATACCCCTTCAACTCGCTTACCATCAGCGCTTCCATCACTCGCCAGGCGGGGTGGGTCGAACACCCGACATAGCGCACCTTTCCCTGACGCACCAGATCGGTCAGCGCTGCCAGGGTCTCTTCGACCGGTGTGGCGGGATCGGGACGATGGATCTGATAAAGATCGATATGATCGGTCTGCAAGCGGCGGAGGCTGTCCTCACAGGCGCGCATCAGGTGCAGGCGCGAATTGCCCCGATCATTGGGTCCGGGTCCGACGGGAAAATGTCCCTTGGTGGCGAGGAACACCCGGTCACGCTTTCCGTCGCGCGCCAGGGCGCGCCCGATGATGCGTTCACTCTCCCCGTTGTTGTAACTGTTGGCGGTGTCGAACATATTGATCCCGGCGTCGAGGGCGCGATCAATGATGCGCAGCGCTTCCGCTTCGTCGGTTGGATTGCCGAAGTTCATCGCGCCAATGCACAATGGCGCCACACGCACGCCGGTGCGACCAAACAGACGGTACTCCATCGGTTTCTTCCTCTGCTTGCTGATCAATGCCTGAGTATACCACGATCCCGCGGAGCGGCTCCGCTTTGCCCGGCGGAGCGTTTGCGCGCTTCCGATAGTCGATGTGCCGGAGAGAAGGCGCCGGGTTGTCGATCATTCAGGTTGATGCCGATCCTCTTCCCGGCGTGATGCACAGCGTTATGATACAATACGAAGAAGACAGTTTCTCATGAGATGACGTTCAGGCATTTCATGCAGTGTTTGCCGCCGGAGCGCGCCAGGATGGACGACGGCTGCCTGAAGGAATGAGGAAGGAGGCTGTGATGACGGCCATTGCACCAGATCATCAGGCTGTGCCGAATGCGCCTTATGCACCGCCGCTGTGGGCGGATGTGGATCGCGCGCTTGCCGATCTGCACTCGCAAAAAGATTCCTGGGTTCAGGTAAGCCTCGACGAGCGCATCGACCTCCTCGCCGCCTTGCGTCGCTCCCTTGCCGAGGCTGAGGATCGCTGGATTACGATCAGTCTGGAGTCCAGGGGATTGGCGCCGGGGGGGTACGGCGAGGGTGAAGAACGCACCTGGTTCACAATCCTGACCCGCGCCCTGCGGTTGATCCATCAGGCGCTGATCGACGTGCGCGATCATGGGCGTCCGCATCTTCCTGGCAGTTTGACGACCCGATCAGATGGGCAGGTGGTGGCGATGGTGCTGCCTGCCAGCCGTTATGACTCAGCTCTCTTCCCCCGGATGACCGGCGAGGTCTGGATCGAACCGGGCATGACCGTCGAAGAAGTGGTGCAGCGCCAGGCGGAGGTCTACCGGAATCCGCCGGAGCGTGGGCGTGTTGCGCTGATATTGAATGCCAGCCAGTCTTCCTTCCTGCCGGTGACCGATGTGCTGCACAAACTGTTTGTCGACGGCGATGTGGTGGCGCTGAAGCTGCATTCGACCTGCGCCTCGCTGGCGTCGCTCTTTGAGGAGGTCTTTCGCCCGCTGCTCGATCAGGGTGTTGTCCGACTGATCTATGGCGATAAGGACCTTGATGCGTATCTCTGCGCGCATGAACTGGTCGATACTATCCACTTTAGCGGCGCCGATGCCGCTTTCGATACGCTGATCTTTGGTGCAGGGCAGGAAGGCGTCGAACGTCGCGCGCGGCGTGAGCCGGTGCTGGCAAAGCCGTTCAGCGGCGAGGCGGGTAATGTCACGCCCGTGCTGGTCGTGCCGGGTCCGTGGAGTGACGATGATCTGCACCGGCATGCGACTCTTCTGGTGCGTGCGTTCGTGTGCAACGCAGCGTCTGTTTCTGCCGCTCCGCGCCTGATTGTGCAGCACCGTGGATGGCGACGGCGTGATTCATTCCTGGCTTCGTTCGAACAGGTGCTGGCGCGTATTCCCACCCGGCAGGCGCCGTTCCCCGAAGCGCGGCGACAACTCGATGCGCTCCTGAATGCCCACGCTCGCGCGCATCGTATCGGGCAGGCGGATCTCGATCACCTGCCCTGGACGGTGATCCCCGACCTCGATCCTTCGTCGCTCGACGCGGACTGCTTTGTGCGCACGATGTTCTGCCCGGCTGTTGGTGAACTCGCGCTCGATGCAAAGGATGCAGCGACGTTCATCGACGCAGCGGTTGAGTTTCTCAATCGGCAGGTTCGGGGAACAGTGGCGGCGACGATCCTTATCCATCCGCGCACGTTGCGTGAACGCCGGGTGCGTGCAGCGTTTGATCGAGCGTTGAGCGATTTGCAGTACGGCACGATAACGATCAATACGGTGGCGCAGCAGGCGGTGCTGGCGGGTGTGCTGCCGTGGGGCGCGTTCCCGATTGCGAACGGCGAAAGGCGGTATGGCGGCAAAGTGGCGAACCCGCTGATGCTCCCCAACCCGCAAAAATCGATACTGCGCGGTCCTTTCAGCATTCCCCAACTGTTTCTCTCGGTCGAACCGCAACGCAACATTGAACTGTGCAAAGCGATCACCCGACTCGAACAGGCGCCATCGCCGTGGCGTCTGGCTCAACTGATGCGTCTGGCGTTGCGGCGGTAACCGGTATGCGCCTTTGCCCCTTATCCCCCTTGCCCTCTTCTCCCACAAGGGGAGAAGGGGGATTTTGGGCGTCCTGATGTCTGAAACGGAAGAAGACTAACGATCCTGCCACCAGGCGAAGGCATCGGCAAAGAACTGATCGTTCGGCTGCAACCGTGCAGCGCGTTCGAGATCGGCGCCGATGGCCGGATCGTCAGGATTGACAAGAAACTTGCCCCATGCCCCGACAAAATAGATCTCGGCGCGATCCGGAACAACCGCCAGGGCGCGCCCGGTATGATTAACCAGATACTCGCCAAGATTTTCTGTCCACCCCTCGGCGACCGTCCCGACGATCAGCGGCGAATCGATGCGGAACAGATCGGCTGCCTGATACGCGCGCATATGCTCTACTGCACGCGCATAGTCGCCATAGAACACCTCGTTGATGAGCGGGTAGGCGCTGGTTTCAATAGCTTCACGGTGTGCATCGTGGATCATCCGGATCAGGCGCTGATTCCAGCGTAATGAACCGGCGGTTGTCGGCGGATCGGTTGCACCGGCCTGCGCCACGGCATCATTGATCGCGCGCAGAGCCTCAGCCCACAGATCAGCCTGCACGAAAGCAACCGCTTTCCGGTTGAGTTCGGCAAAGGGAGACCCCTGATACCCGGCGGTCAGATCGGAGATTGCGAGTAAAACCAGGTCATCATTCTGCCAGGTATATACCTCACAGAATGGGTAATAGACCTCGCAGGCGTAGCAAAAAATATAGTACTCAAACCGCCTGAGCACCACTTCATTGAGACCGTCACCGTTGAGATCGGTCACAAAACCGACATTGGGCGATGACGAAAACGCAACCACTTCTGGTTGCAGGGTGACGCCATCAAAACTCAACAGGTGATAACTCCCGCTATGCAGACCCAGACCGCCCTCAACCTGAATCCATAGTTTACCGGGCGCGATAGCCACCTGTCGAACCTCCTCGAGATAAGCCGGTTCCAGGTTGACCCCGGTCTGTTGTTTGACAAGCGTTACTCGCGCTCGTTCCTGCCATCGGTTGTCGTCATAGGAGTAGATCGCAACGAAATGCGCTGCCCTCTCATCGAGTCCAAAATTGCGCATGTCGAGACTGTAGACCACCCACCACTGCCGTCCATCATCGCTGCGCATCGGTTGAGCGGCAAAATCGGTGAAGGCCTCAGGCGGCAACCGGCGGCGCACGTCCGCAAACAACGCTGCAAAGACCTTATCATCCGCCGATGGCGGCGCAGGCGGCAGGTTGTAGGTTTGATCAGACTGGCATTCGCCGCGATAGAACGACCATTGTTCACACAGAGTGCCATCATCAAGGATACAGACACCAATATGACTGCTGTTGCCACTGGAGCGGATCTCCAACCGTCCACCTTTCTCGATGCAGTAGAGCGAAGCCGGGTCGGTGAGCGCCGCCAGCGGGGTTGGCGTGACGGGAGGTGTTGTCGCTGGAACCGGTGTCGGGCTGACCACCGGCGGCGATTCCGTCACGCGCTGAGGGGGTGTCAGTGTGGCAGGCTGGCTGGGGAAGGGTGAGCAGCCACTGCTCAGCAGCGCGAACACAACCATCACGACCAGGGTCAACCGCCACTGCAATCGACGTGAGGATGCATACATAGCTCACCTGCTGCGTGTGATCCGCATATTCACTGACCCAGGGTATAAAATTCATCGTTAGGACATAGCGCGCTCATATTTGCCAGCCGGTTGCTCATCGCAAAGAAGGCAGCAATTGCGCCGATCTCCCAGATATCCTCCTGCGTGAAGCCGTGATCGTACAACGGTTGCCAGTCCGACTCGTCAATTCGGGCCGAGTCAAGCGCTACTTTCAGCGCATACTCGATCATGGCGCGTTGACGCGGCGTGATCTCGGCGCGCCGGTAATTGGCGGCGATCTGTGTGGCAAGCCGCGGGTTCTTGCTGCGGATTCTGAGGATGGCGCCATGCGCGACCACGCAGTAGAGACAATCGTTTGCAGCCGAAGTCGCTACCACGATCATCTCTTTTTCGGCTTTGGAAAGGTTGGAGGGCCGTTCCATCAACGCATCGTGGTACGCGAAGAAGGCGCGAAACTCATCGGGACGATGAGCCAGAGCGAGAAACACATTGGGGATGAAGCCGGTCTTTTCGGCAACCTTCTCGATCCGCTCACGAATATCCTGTGGTAGATCATCGAGCCGCTCAGGGATGGGGAAACGACTGACGGGGCGTTGATTGTCGCTCATAAGGAACTCCTTTTCTGCATTGGTATCGGGTCTGGCGCAGTACGGTTTGCGCTTAATCTACACCCATGGGTTACGTGGGTGAGTGCACATTTCTTCACATGCCATCATAGCATTCCGGCAAAAGCCCGTCCAGCCATATCCCCCATGTGCATGCAAAAAAGCGGAGCGTCAGCGCGATCCGGCGCCGCGTTCTCCTGCCCGGCAACCACGGAGCGCCGTTGATCCTTGACACGCACAGCAATGTCACCTATAATGCATTTCGTGATTTAGGCAAGACAAAATTATCTTTTTGGAGGATTTTAATTATGGGGAAACTGAAGACACGCGCCGCTATCTGGATCATACTGGCGGCTGCCCTGCTCGTCGGATGCGCACAACCCGCAACCGGCAGCGACGATCTGGCTGCCCATCCGATCCGTGTTGTTGCGACGACGGGCATGGTTGGCGATCTGGTACGCAATGTTGGCGGCGAGCGGGTCGAGGTCGTCACCCTGATGGGACCGGGCGTCGATCCACATCTCTACAAGGCAAGCGCCGATGATGTGGTGCAGTTGCAGCGGGCGGATATCATCTTTTATAACGGTCTCCATCTCGAAGCGGCGATGAGCGAGGTATTTGAACGGATGCAGAGTCGGAGTCGAACAGTCGCAGTGACTGGCGGCATCCCGCGTGAGGCGTTGCTTCCGTCAGACGAGTACGATAACCAGTTTGATCCCCATGTCTGGTTCGATGTCATGCTATGGCGTCAGACCGTGGAGTATGTGCGCGATGTGTTGATCGATCTTGATCCGTCGCATGCGTCGATCTATCGAACAAATGCCGAATCCTACGGGCGTCAGCTCGATGAGTTGCACGCCTATGTGCAGAGTCGGGCGGCGCTTATTCCCGAGGATCAGCGCGTGCTGGTGACCGCACACGACGCATTCCGCTATTTTGGACGCGCCTATGGGTTTGAGGTGCATGGATTGCAGGGCATCAGCACAGTGGTCGAGGCTGGCGCCGCCGATGTTCAGCAGCTTGCCGACTTTATTGCAACCCGGCGCATCCCTGCCATATTCGTCGAGACATCTGTGCCGCAACGGACGCTGGCGGCAGTGCAATCCGCAGTGCGTGCGCGCGGGTTTGAGGTGCGTATCGGCGGGGAACTTTTCTCCGATGCTCTGGGCGATCCCGGTACGCCAGAGGGGGAATACATCGGTATGGTGCGACACAATATCGATACTATCGTTACATCGTTGCGAGGCGAAGGTTGAAAGGGGAGACGCATATGAAAACGGGGCAACCTGCGATCCAGGTGACCGATCTAACGGTTGCGTATCGTGATAAGCCGGTGCTGTGGGATGTTGATCTGACGATCCCTGGCGGCGTGCTGATGGGGATCATTGGACCGAACGGTGCTGGCAAAACGACGTTGATGAAAGCGATTCTGGGTCTGGTGCGACCTTCCGCCGGGCAGGTGTTGGTCTATGGCAGGCCGTATGCCCAACAGCGCAGGCTGGTTGCGTATGTGCCACAGCGGAGCAGCGTGGACTGGGATTTTCCGACCAGTGTGCTCGACGTGGTGGTGATGGGGCGGTATGGTGCGCTGGGTTGGTTTCGGCGTCCAGGGAAGCGTGAGCGTGAACAGGCGCTCGAAGCGCTGGCGCGTGTCGGTATGCAGGATTTTGCCAGTCGCCAGATCGGTCAGCTTTCCGGCGGGCAGCAACAGCGTGTCTTTCTGGCGCGTGCGCTGGTGCAGGATGCGCAGGTGTATCTCATGGACGAACCGCTGCAGGGTGTTGATGCCACCACTGAGCGAACCATTATTCATATTCTGCACGACTTGCGCGCGACCGGTAAAACGGTTGTGGTTGTGCACCACGACCTTCAAACGGTCAGTGAGTATTTTGACCAGGTTGCGCTGTTGAATGTACGTCTCGTCGCCAGTGGTCCGGTGGCAGAGGTATTCAACGCAGCGACGCTGCGCGCCACGTATGGCGGACAGATCGCATTTCTCGAGGGACGCGATCCTGGACGTTCTGCGCCTGAACCGCACGCTGGAATTACTGTATCGTAGACAGGAAGATAGCAATGCTCAACGACCTGTTGTTCGACTACACCTTTCGCACTGTTGCGCTCGGTTCCGGGATTATGGGTATTGTGAGCGGTATGCTGGGTGCGTTCGCCGTGCTACGGCGGCAAAGTTTGCTTGGCGATGCGATGTCGCACGCTGCACTGCCCGGCATTGTGCTCGCATTCATCATAACCGGAAGCAAGGAGCCGCTGGCGCTTATGATCGGTGCGGCGGTCGCCGGGTGGATTGGTGCGCTGTTCGTTACGGCGATCATCTCCACCACCCGCATCAAGCAGGATAGCGCATTGGGGTTGATCCTGGCAACGTTCTTTGGGCTTGGGTTAGTGTTGCTGACGTGGGTGCAAACTCTTCCCAATGCAGCGCAGGCTGGTCTTGACAAATATCTTTTTGGTCAGGCGGCAACCTTGCTTGAGCGTGATGTTGCAACAATGGCGGCGATTGGCGGATTGGCGTTGCTGGTGCTGGCGCTTTTCTGGAAGGAATGTGCGATCCTGTCGTTTGATCCCGATTTTGCCAGAAGTATGGGCTTGCCGGTGCATCTGCTCAGCATGCTGCTGACATCACTGCTGGTGGCGGCGATCAGCATCGGCTTGCAGGCGGTCGGCGTTGTACTCATGAGTGCGTTGATCGTCGCTCCGGGGGTTGCGGCGCGTCAGTGGACTGATCGACTCGGTGTGATGGTTTTGCTTTCCGGCGTTTTTGGCACCGTTGCCGGAGTTGGCGGGGCGTTGCTGAGCAGCGCTGCCGCCCGTCTCCCCACCGGACCGGTGATTGTTGTGTGCATCAGTGTGCTGGCGCTGATCTCGTTATTGTTCGCGCCGCGCCGCGGGCTGGTGTGGAACTGGTTCCGGGATATTCGCCCGGTCGCAGGGCGGGGCGTGTGACGTGGATGGTCGATTGGTCTGGAAGGCAGTGTCGCATATGGAACTGTTCACCGACATTATTCTCATCGCAAGCGTAACTGCGGTTGCCTGTGCATTGCCCGGCGTTTTCCTGGTGCTGCGCCGTGTGGCAATGATCAGCGATGCCATTACCCACACGGTTCTGCTGGGGATCGTGCTGGCGTTCTTCGTTGTGCGAGACCTGACTTCGCCGATCCTGGTCGTCGCCGCAGCTGGCGCCGGAGTGGCGACCGTGGTGCTGATCGAACTGTTGAGTCGCTCGAACCGGGTGCGCGAAGATGCTGCGATTGGGCTGGTTTTTCCGCTGCTGTTCAGCATTGGCGTTATCTTGATAGCGCAGTACGCAGGCAGTATTCATCTCGATGTCGATGCCGTACTGCTTGGCGAACTTGCGTTTGCACCGCTGGATCGGTTTGAGTTCGCCGGAAACGATCTTGGTCCGCGGTCGCTCTGGCTGATGAGCGGTATCCTGATAGTATCGCTGGCGTTGCTGATCGCGTTCTACAAGGAGTTGAAACTGACAACCTTCGACGCGGCGCTGGCGTCTGCTTTTGGATTTGCGCCAGCGGCTTTGCATTACGGTCTGATGAGCGTGGTATCGCTGACGGCAGTAGGCGCCTTCAATGCCGTCGGTTCGGTGCTGGTCGTGGCATTGATGGTTGCACCGCCGGCTGCCGCCTATCTGTTAACTGATCGTTTGTCGCGTCTGCTGGCATTGAGCGCTCTGTTTGGCGCGCTGGCGGCAAGCCTGGGGTGCTGGGCGGCATTCGCGCTCAATGCGTCGATTGCCGGCGCCATGGCAGTGATGGCGGGATTGATCTTCTGTCTGGCATGGATGTTTGCCCCGCAACGCGGTCTGCTGGCGCAGGTATTGCGGCGCATCCGTCAGCGATGGGAGTTTGCTCAGGCGATGCTGGCGGTGCATCTGCTGCACCACCAGGCAACGGCGCAGGCAGCGGTTGAGTGTCAGGCTGCGCATCTCAGCGAACATCTGAACTGGGCGCCCGCATTTACGGAACGGGTGGTGCGTCGTGCTGAACAGCGCGGCTTGCTGGTGCAGCAGAATGGCATGCTTATATTGACCGATCAGGGGCGGCGTTTTGTGGCGACGATCCTGGGGGGAGATAGGCTGTAACCGCCTGCACGAGGAGCGGTGTGCGCCCTGCGCATCGCGCGCACCGGGCGAACCGCTGTAACCGCGTGCGCGAGGAGCGGTGTTCCACTCCGCCAATGTCGGCGCGTCGCCGAACGCTGTAACCGCGTGCGCGAGGAGCGGTGTCACGTCAATGTCCGGCAACAGATTGTCCATACGCTGTAACCGCGTGCGCGAGGAGCGGTGTGCAACACAGCGACAATAATTTGCGGAAAACGCGCTGTAACCGCGTGCGCGAGGAGCGGTGGACTGGTCAGAACGCGCGTTCGCGTTGGGGTGCGCTGTAACCGCGTGCGCGAGGAGCGGTGACCACGACTCCGAGAAACGCTGAAAAACGCCGTTCAGATTGCATGCGCAAGGAGCAGGTAGAGCCACGCAGTGCTAGTATGCTAGCATACTAGCGCCATTGATGATGCATACCTCTGCCGCCGGAGGGGCGCAGCAATGCGTTCCACGCCATCCCGCAGCATCATAGATATTGAGAACTTACAGCATTTCTCAGATACATTGACCATTATTCCTATCCGCCGTGTCGCGCGAGGCGCCCGCTGCCAGCGGAGTGTAGACCGAAATTCATTTCGGTCGCCTTGTGGGGAGTGCGATTCCGGGAGTGTTCAACCTCCGTGTCGCGCGAGGCGCCCGCTGCCAGCGGAGTGTAGACCGAAATTCATTTCGGTCGCCTTGTGGGGAGTGCGATTCCGGGAGTGTTCAACCTCGTCCGCCAGGTTCAACCTCTGTGAGAACTGCTATAATCCGGTATGCGCCTCGTGCCGTGGGGCTGATGGAGATTGAGAAATAAATCCGCTATCCCGCGCGTGCCGTGGGGCTGATGGACTTTGAAAAAATATTCCGTTATACTGATACTCATCCGTGTCAAGCCTTGCTCAGGAGGTTGCGATGCCGGCACGCCGGACCCTTCACGTGTCCGTCGAGGAGCGGGAGGCCCGCGAAGACCTGCGCGATCACGCCCCCACGCCCTATGTGCGTGAACGGGCGGCAGCGTTCCTGCGCATCGCGTCCGGCGTGCCGCCCGCTGTCACGGCGCGCGCACGCGTGCTGCGTCCGCGCCATCCGGAAACCGTCTCTCGCTGGCTGAAGCGCTGGGACGCCGAGGGCATCGATAGCCTCCCCATCCGGGACGGACGCGGGCGCACGCCCGCTTGTTCCCCCTGACCGCCATGACCCTGCGACGGCGGCTCCTGAGGTGGAGCATCTGGTCCGCCGTGACCCGCGGCCGTGCGGGCTGACCCAGACGCGCGGGACCCTGGACGCCATCCGCAGCCCGTTGGCGTGGGGGCGCGACGCCTCGCTGCGCGGGATCGCCCGCATCCTGGATCGGTTGGGCATCACCTGGCAGCGCGCCCGCAGTCATGTGCATCGCCCTGATCCGCACTCTCAGGCCAACCTGCAGGAGATTGCGGACGTGGCGGAGGATGCGCACGCGCACCCCAACCAGGTGGTGACCGTGGATCGGGATGACGTCCCGGTCACCCGGCGCCCGACCCTGGCCAACGGGTATGGGCGGGCGGGCGCCGATCCGGTGCGGGCGGAACGGAGTTTGGCGACCGATGGCGACCTGCGCAGCGTGGGCAGGTTGGACGTCGTGACGGGCCAGGTGGTCACCCGGCGGGCGACGACGATGGGCCTGGCGACGCTGGCGCCGTGCTTCCCGGACCGGCGCGCCGCCTATCCTGAGGCTGAGCGCATCTATGTGATACTGGATACCTGGCCGGTCCATGTTCATCCGGATGTCCTGGTGGCGCTCGAGCCGCACACGACCTGCTGGGCGTTTTCCCGTCCTGGCAAGTGGCCGGCCACGCCCAGTGGACGGGCCGTGCGCCGGGCTGGGGATGTCCGCCTGCCCATCCAACGGATGCCGGCGCCG
The DNA here is from genome assembly GCF_000016665.1 of Roseiflexus sp. RS-1. Taxonomy (NCBI): domain Bacteria; kingdom Bacillati; phylum Chloroflexota; class Chloroflexia; order Chloroflexales; family Roseiflexaceae; genus Roseiflexus; species Roseiflexus sp. RS-1. The sequence continues at coordinate 3,852,599 of NC_009523.1, read as the reverse complement.
ACGGATGCGTCGTGGCGCCGCTTGATTGCGAGCAGCTGGGGCGGTGGATGCGTCAGGAGGTCACCCGCGTGCACCGCTGGGCGACGGATCGCGATCAGGTGCGCAGCCATCTGGATGCTTTCTTCGCGTCGTTTGCAACCGGCTCGCCAAAGCTTGTACCGTATGTCGGTCTCGGATAGCGGATTATTTATTCAAAGACCATAAGCCCTCGGCTATCCAGGGCGAAGCCCGCCTGCGCGGGCGAGAATGGATTATTTCTTCAAAGACCATCAGGTGCGCTGCGCCCCCGTATGCGCCCTTGCCGTGGGGATGCAGCCCTCGGCTATGGAATGCAAAGCCCGCCTGCGCGGGCTGGAGCGGAATAATTACTCAAAGACCATAATGCCTGCGGGATGGCGCTGCACACGAGCAAGATGTGACATGCAACACACTTCCTCAGCAGTAAGACGAGCTTTTTGCAGCAGACTTATGGTATGATTCTCCCATGTTCTTATCGCTCCGTAAGATCTGGTTTCTTCCTGCAACCCTGACGCTGCTCGTATTCGTGTGCGGCGCTGCTGGCGTACTTGCCGTCAAACGTGAGCCGGCAAAGCATCGTGCAGACCTGCTGGAAGCCCGTGCACGCTGGAGCGGTCGCCCATTCGATGCGTACCTGATGCGGTTGCGTGATCGCGGGTGCCGGATGGAGGTCGAAGTGCGCTCTGAGCGCGTGATCAAAACGCGCTACGCCGCACGTCCGTGTGAGCAACCGCCGGTTGCTGTGCGCGACCTGTTCGATCTCGTTGGGCGTCACGGTACGGTGCGTCGCACATGCGTCTCACGTGGTTGCGCCTGCGACGATGTTCTCTCGGTGCGCGCCGAATATCATCCCACCCTTGGCTACCCGCAGATGCTCGAAATCACTCTGACTCCCACCCCAAACTGGCGCCACGCCGATTTCTGGCAGGCGGTGTGGAAAACACGGAGCCTCGATGCCTGCAATGACCTTCCCGTGGGCAGCCGGATTCTGACCGTTGTTTCTCTAACGCCGCTTCCCTGAGTGTCGTCAGGCGCGCCTGCAATCACTGTTCTCTGCATCCCTGTGCCGGATGTGCGTGATGATCCGGCGGTAGCCGGATCTTCTTCCCCGGTCATCGTTCTCTTTCACACTGCTGCGCCTGATCAATCTACACTTTATGGAAGCCCGACATTGCTTCGGGACAGGATGCTCTGGCATCGGAGCGAGCAGAGTGACGCTGTCCTCTGTCTCTAATGGAGATTGAGCACTTAATCCAGTATGCGCCTCGTGCCGTCGGGCTGATGGTCTTTGAATAAATAATCCGGTATAGCCCGCGCAGGCGGGCTTTGCCCTGGTTAGCCGAGGGCTTCAGCCCCACGGCTAGCGCGGTATAGCGGAATAAATTCTCAATCTCCATAAGCCCTCGGCTAGTCAAGGCGAAGCCCGCCTGCGCGGGCTATATCGGAATACTTACTCAAAGACCATACGCCCTCGGCTATGCGCGGCGAAGCCCACCTGCGCGGGCGAGAGCGGATTATTGCTTCAAAGACCATTAGAGCATGCTTCGACGATACGTGCCTGTTGCGCCCACGGCAGGCTTCGCGTCCCGAATGACACACCGGAATAGATGATGGAGTTCCACCATTTGTCGGTCGAACAGGTCTTTGCGGCGCTCGGTTCTGATCCCCAGGGGTTGAGTCCTGCCGAGGCGCAAAACCGTCTGACCCGTTACGGTCCCAACGTGTTGCGCGAGCCGCCGCGCACGCCGCTGATCCGCACGCTGCTGGCGCATTTTACCCATCTGATGGCATGGCTGCTCTGGATCGGTGAAGGTGTCGCATTCGCGGCTCAAACGCCAACGCTGGGCATTGCTATCTGGCTCGTCAATGTCATCAACGGGTTGTTCAGTTTCTGGCAAGAGTACAAAGCTGAACAGGCGACGGCTGCGTTGCGTCGGATGTTGCCGTCGTATGCGCGGGTACGACGTGGTGGCGAAGAGGTGCGTATCCTGGCGGAACGCCTGGTTCCCGGTGATGTGCTGCTGCTTGCTGAGGGCGACCATATTTCGGCTGATGCACGGTTGGTGCGTGAGACGGAACTGTGTGTCGATCAGTCGGCGTTGACCGGTGAAGCGCATCCAGTACGAAAGACTGCCGAGCCTGTCAGTGGCGAAGGTCTCTCACGGGTCGAGTTGCCAAACCTGGTGTTTGCCGGCACAAGCGTTGTGGCAGGCACGGGCGAGGCGGTCGTGTTCGCCACCGGAATGCGCACGGCATTCGGTGAAATTGCCCGCCTGACTCAGAGCGTCGGTGATCAACTCAGCCCGTTGCAGCGCGAAATGGAGCGCCTGACACGCGCCGTCAGCACGATTGCCGTCGGCGTTGGGTTGTGTTTTTTCATGCTGGCGGTCGCTATTGCGGATATCGATCTGGCGAATGGATTCATCTTTGCCCTTGGCATGATCGTCGCCTTTGTTCCTGAAGGGTTGCTGCCGACGGTCACGCTTGCACTGGCGATGGGGACGCAGCGCATGGCGCGACGCAATGCGCTGGTCAAGCGTCTCTCCGCCGTCGAGACGCTTGGTTGCACGACGGTCATCTGTACCGACAAGACGGGAACGCTGACCCAGAATGAGATGACAGTGCGCGACATTTGGGTTGGCGGGCGGTCCATTTCGGTCAGCGGCGTCGGATATGCGCCGGAGGGACAGTTCAGTGAGTGTGGCGCACCCCTGGAACAGCCAGCCGACGATGCTGAACTACGCCAGTTGTTGTTGGCTGCCTCGCTCTGCAATGACGCCCGCCTCATTCCGCCAAACGCACAGACGCCCTCTGAGGATCGCTGGAGCATCCTGGGCGATCCGACTGAGGCGGCGCTGCTGGTGGCGGCACGCAAGGCGGGTATTGAGTACGAGACTGAAATGCGACGGATGCCGCGCCTCCGCGCATTGCCGTTCGACTCACGTCGCAAGCGGATGAGCGTCGTCTGCCGTCTGCCACAGTCGGAGGGCGCAGCGCATCCATCCGCCGGGTTCGTGGTGTACGTCAAGGGAGCGCCGAAAGAGTTGCTGGCGCTCTGCGCGTCCTTCGCCGCAGGCGATGTCGTCCATCCGCTCGACGATCCGCAGCTTGCCCGGATTCTTGCAGCGAATGATCAGTATGCGCGCGCCGGGTTGCGCGTGCTGGCAGTCGCACAACGCACACTCAACGCGCTCCCGATGCCCTGTGACACCGATCATATCGAGCGCGACCTGACATTCCTCGGTCTGGTCGCAATGATGGATCCGCCACGTCCCGAAGTCGAATCAGCCGTGGCGACATGCCATACCGCCGGGATTCGTATTATCATGGTCACTGGCGATTATGGTCTGACGGCAGAAAGCATCGCCCGGCGCATTGGCATTATCCGTGAGGCGCACCCCCGGATTGTCACCGGCGCTGAACTGGACAGCATGGATGAAGCGGCGCTGCGCGACGCGCTGATGGGTGAAGTCATCTTCGCGCGTGTTGCGCCGGAACACAAACTGCGCGTGGTCAATGCCCTGCGCGCTCAGGGGCATGTTGTCGCCGTCACGGGTGATGGCGTCAACGATGCTCCGGCATTGAAGCAGGCGGATATCGGCGTGGCTATGGGCCGCTCCGGTACGGATGTCGCCCGTGAAGCAGCGGATATTGTTCTGACCGACGACAACTTCGCCTCGATTGTCAACGCCGTCGAGGAAGGGCGCGCAGTCTACGCCAATATCAAAAAGTTCGCCACCTACATCTTCACCAGCAATACCCCCGAGGCGGTTCCATTCGTGCTGTTTGCCTTCAGCGGCGGGCGCATCCCGATTGCGCTGAATGTGATGCACATTCTGTCGGTTGATCTGGGAACCGATATTGTTCCGGCGCTGGCATTGGGCGCCGAACCGCCAGAACCTGGCGTGATGGATCGTCCGCCGCGCAGCCTGCACGATCACGTGGTAACCGGTGCGATGTTGCGCCGCGCCTATTTCTGGCTTGGACCGGTGCAGAGCCTGGCGGCGATGTCGGCGTTCTACTACCAGTACTGGACGAATGGATATTGGGGGCGGTGGCTCGATCTGCCATCAAGTGGACCGTTGTACCGTTCGGCGACGGCGATGGCGCTGGCGGCAGTGGTGACGACGCAAATCGGGAATCTGTTTGCACAACGGAGCGAACGGCTCTCGTTCCTGCGTTTGCCGCCGACAGGCAACCGGTTGATCTGGATCGGCATTGCCACTGAGCTGATCCTGATCGTAGCGATTGTATATGTGCCGTTCTTGCAGGAGATCATTGGCACAGCTGCGTTCGATCCGATCAACTGGGTCTTTCTGGCGCTCTGGGCGCCAGCGTTGCTGCTGGTAGACGAGATGCGCAAATGGTTGATCGCCCGGCGTGAGCGGTCGTTGCGCCGGTGAAACGTCGGAGGTGCAGTATGCGCATCATCATTGTGGGATGCGGGCGTATGGGTGCAGGACTGGCATTGACGCTCACGCAGCGTGGGCATGATGTGACCGTCATTGACCGTGATCCAACCGCGTTTGCGGCGCTGGGTGAGCGGTTCAGCGGTCGCATCATCACCGGGCATGGCTTTGATCGCGAGGTTCTGCGGCATGCGGGTATCACCCGCACCGATGGATTGGCGGCAGTCACATCGAGCGACGAAACCAACGTTGTGACTGCGCGGGCAGCACGCCAGTTCTTCCGTGTACCGCGGGTTGTCGCCCGGCTCTATGATCCGCGCAAAGCCGAGATTTACCGCCGTCTTGGGGTGCTGACGATTTCGACGACCGAATGGGGCGTTCACCGGATCACCGAGTTGCTCAGTTACTCCTGGTTCGAGCCGATTGTCAGCCTGGGATCATCGGTCGATATCGTCGATGTCGAAGCGCCGCCAGCGCTGGTTGGGCGCTCACTTGCCAGTCTGACCGTACCGGGTGAAGTGCACCCGGTGGCGGTGAGCCGGGGCGGACGCTGTTTTTTGCCGACCCCGGAAACGCGGTTGCAGGCGGGCGATCTTGTGCATATTGCGGTGCTGACAACGTCAACCGGGCGCCTGAAGGCGCTGTTAGGAGTATGACCTGTGTTTGTGCTGATCGTGGGTGGCGGCAAGGTTGGCGCGCATCTGGCAGAATTGCTTCTCGCCAGCGGTCATCGGGTGCGTGTGATCGAACTGCGGGCTGCAGCGCGCGAACGGTTAGCACAGTTCCTTGCATCCGATGTCATTGTTGCAGGCAGTGGCAGCGATCCGGCAACGCTGGAAGCGTGCGGCGCCCGTCAGGCAGATGTGATGGCGGCAGTCACCGGCGATGACGAAGTCAACCTGGTGGCGACCAGTCTGGCGCGCTTTGAATTCAACATTCCGCGCACCATTGCGCGGGTGAACAACCCGAAGAATGCATGGATGTTCACCGCCGAAATGGGCGTCGATGTTGCGCTCAGTCAGGCGGATCTGATGGCGCACCTGATTCTCGAAGAAATGTCGCTTGGCGATATGATGACCCTGCTCAAGTTACGGCGCGGGCGCTATTCGCTGGTTGAGGAGAAGATCGCCGCCGGGTCGCATGCGGCAGGGCGGACGATAGCAGCATTAGGCTTGCCGGGGGAATGCGTCGTGGTCGCAATCTTCCGGTCTGGCGGTCTGGTTCTGCCGCGCGGCGATACCGTCCTCCAGACCGGCGATGAGGTCCTGGCGCTTGTGTCAGTCGAGCAGGTGCAGCGGCTGGCGGAGATTCTGGGAGGGGTGCATGGCGACGGGTTGTCATAGCGTATCAGGGGGAAGAGATGAATGACTTCACTGTAAAAACGCACCGCTGAGACGCCGAGGACACAGAGAATCCTATAAACGAACCATGATGGATGTACGGCGACGCATGCGTATGCGTGATGCGATCTGGAACCTGCCGCTGCGAACAAGGAAACAGTGCTCCATGTGAGCAACGGGTGGCATGCGCTGCCGCCTGCACCCCGCAACCCGTTCGTCTCAGGTACAATAGTTGCATACAGGTCGATGGGTGTATCTCGCATGACGGCTCACTTCCTGCGCAGGTTCGCACAACCGCCGCACTTCGATGATGAAGAGCAAACGCGCATCGCACGGACGCAGCATCTCCTGCTCGTCGTCTGTCTGACGATTGCGCTGGTTGCTTCCGGAGTCAATGCGTTACTCCAGCGACCCGTTCCAACCGCTGCCCTCCTGGCATGCAGCGGATTCTTGCTCATTTCCTTTCTGTTGCTCCACGCACGTCGGGTGCGTCTGTCGATTATCGTCCTTTTGGGGACGATCATCATGCTCACTGCCTCATTGCAGGTCATCGGTCGCGGTGCGCACGATACGGTCACCAGTCTCTACGCCACGATGATCGTCATCGGCAGCCTGCTCCTTGACCGGCGGTCATTCATTGGACTGGTTGCGGCGACGCTGCTGGTGATTGCGGGGGTTGTGACTGCCGAAGCGCGCGGATTAACCAGATCTCCCTATGAGGGCGATTTCGGCGACTGGTTCGATCTTGCGCTCATTCTGGGGTTGACGGCGTTCACGTCACGGTTGCTGAGCGAGAGTCTGGAGCGCAGCCGCGCCCACGCCCGCGCCAATGAACAGGCGCTGGCACAGCAGACGGAAGCGTTGCGCCTCTCCGAGGAGCGCTATCGCATTCTGGCAGCCAACCTGCCCGATAGCGCCGTGCTGATCTTCGACCACGACCTGCGCTACGTGCTCGCCGATGGACCGGAACTCGCCGCAACCGGGTATCTCAAGGAGAAGATCGAGGGCCGCACCCTGTGTGAGGTCGTTTCATCCGCGTTTGCGGAACAGGTTGAAGGCAACCTCCGCGCTGTCTTGAGCGGCAGGTGCTTTTCGGCAGAATTGCCGTATGGTGATCGCATCTACGCATACTACTACATTCCGCTGGTCGACGACCGTGGTATGGTAAAGTATGCGATGGTCCTGGCGCGCAACGTGACTGCGCAGCGTCAGGCAGAGGCGGATCTGCGGGCAAGCGAGGCGCAACTGCGCATGCTCGCCGAGAATATGGGCGATGCGATTGTGCAACTGGATTCGCATCTCAATGTTGTGTATGTCAGCCCTTCGGTGCGGCGCGTTCTGGGATGTGAGCCGGAAGATGTTGCAGGGAAACAGATAGCGGCGCTTGTGTCCCCTGATGATGCGCCCGCTGTGATGGCAGCCATTGAAGAAGCGCGAGAGTCGGGCGCTGCTGCCATCCGGGTTGAGTACCGTTTTCGTAATCATCAGCAGATGTGCATCTGGCTCGAAGCTGAAGTTCGTCTGCTCTACGATGCACACCAGCACTTTGAAGGCGCCATTCTCAGCATGCGCGATGTCACCCGGCGCAAAGAGGTCGAGGCGGAACGGGAGCGCCTGATCGCCGAACTTGAGCAAAAGAACGCCGAACTTGAACGTTTCACCTACACCGTATCACACGACCTGAAAAGTCCTCTGATCACTATTCAGGGGTTCCTCGGCTATCTGGAGCAGGACATTCGGAACGGCGACACGGACCGGGCGTTGAGCGACATCCGGCGTATCAGCGCAGCGGCGCGCCGGATGGAGCATTTGCTGCAAGATCTGCTGGAACTGTCGCGCATCGGGCGGGTCAGCGCTGAACCGCAAACCGTACCGTTCAACATGATCGTACAGGAAGCGCTTGAACTGATCGCCGGGAGAATCGCAGAACGGCAGGCGCGGATCACGGTTGCGCCGGATATGCCGCTCGTTCACGGCGATCGACGGCGTCTGGCGGAGGTGGTGCAGAACCTGGTTGATAACGCGATTAAGTTCTGCGATAATCAGACTGTGCCAGAGATCGAGATCGGTGTGCACGCCGTGGCAAGCAACGAAGCAATCTTCTTTGTGCGTGACAATGGCGTGGGCATCGACCCAAGGTACCACGATCAGATCTTTGGTCTGTTCAACAAACTCGATCCGCAGAGTGAAGGAACAGGCGTCGGCTTAACGATTGTGCGGCGGATCATCGAAGTGCATGGCGGGCGTGTCTGGGTCGAGTCGGCTGGGCGGGGCGCTGGCGCAACCTTCTTTTTCTCGCTTCCCACGATCCATACACAGCAGCACGGAGTGAGTCATGACCGACAGCGCATTCAGAGTATTGCTGGTGGAAGATAACGATGACCATGCCGAATTAATCCGGCGAACCCTGGGCGAGCATCAGCGAGCGCCGCAGATTGTGCATATCAGCGATGGTGAGAGCGCTCTCGATTACCTCTATCGTCGCGGAACCTGGAACGACCCCAACCAAAGCCCCCGCCCCCACGTGATACTGCTCGATCTGCGTCTGCCGCGCGTCGATGGGCTTGAAGTGCTGACCAGCATCAAGCAGTCGGCAGAATTGCGCCACATCCCTGTGATCATTCTGAGCTCATCATCGGCAGAAGGCGACGTGTCGCGCGCCTACGACGCCTATGCCAACAGTTACCTTGTCAAGCCGTTTGGTTTTGAGGAGTTCCGAAGTCTCATGCACGACGTTGGCGTATACTGGTTGACCCATAACAAACTCTCGGCGATATGATGGGGTCTGGTGTGGATGCAGCTGAACGGATCAGTCTGCTCCTCATCGAGGACGATGAGTCGCATGTTGCGCTGATCGAGCGCGCCTTCGAGTCATGGCGATCATTGTTCGATCTGTCGGTTGTGCACACGTTGCAGGAGGCATACGCGCTGCTCTCCGGTGATTCGTCCGACTTCGATCTGATCGTGTGCGATTGGCGATTGCCCGACGGCGAAGGGTTGGAACTGCTGGACTTCAACCGTGCGCTGCCGGTCATTCTGATGACCGGGTATGGCGATGAACGGGTGGCAGTCGAAGCGATCCGTTCTGGCGCGCTCGATTATATTGTGAAGAGTGATGCCGCATTCGCCGATCTGCCCCATGTGGCGCAGCGTGCCATCCGCCAGTGGCGGGCGATCCAGGCGCAACGTCGCGCCGAACAGGAGTTGCGCGAAATTGAGGCGCGCTACCGCCTCATTACCGAGAACACGTCTGATCTGATCGCCATTCTCGACGACCAGCACCACTTCCAGTACATCAGCCCTTCGGTCACGACGCTGTTGGGGCATACCGCAGAAGCGTTGGTCGGACAGGATGCATTCTTCCTTATCCATCCCGATGACCTTCCGTACAGCGAGGAGTACTGGTGCACCATGCTCCAGCGTACCCGCGCCACTGCGACGTTTCGCTATCGTCATGCCAGCGGCGCCTGGCGCTGGATCGAATGCAATATCAGGGCGGTCGAGCAAGGCGGCGGGTTGACGGCGATTGTCGTGGGGCGCGATATTACCGAGCGCCGTGAACTGGAAGAACGTTTACTCCAGATCCAGAAAATGGATGCGCTTGGTCGGTTGTCGGGCGGCATTGCGCACGATTTCAACAACATGCTGGCAGTGATTGCCGGTTGCACCGAACTGGCGCGTCAACTGATCCCTGATGACCACCCGGCGACCGGAGAACTGATCGAAATCCAGCATGCGACCGAGCGCGCAACGGCGCTGACCCGTCAGCTGCTGGCTTTTGCGCACCGACAGCGGTTCGAGCCGCGCCCCATCGATCTGAACACGCTTATTCTCGACATGCAGAAACTGCTGCGTCGCCTGATCCGCGAGAATATCACCCTGAACACCCGTCTTGCCCCCGATCTCTGGCTTGTGCGCGCCGATCCTGGTCAGATCGAGCAGGTGCTGGTCAATCTGGCGATCAACGCGCGTGATGCGATGGTCGATGGCGGTGTGTTGACGATTACAACCGAAAATGCTGTGATCGACGATGCGTTCGACAACCGCCATCCTTCGCTGAATCCGGGCATGTATGTCCGGTTGACGGTCAGTGACACCGGCGTCGGCATGGACGAAGAAACGCGCAGGCGCGCCTTCGAGCCGTTCTTTACCACGAAGAAGCCCGGCGAGGGAACCGGTCTCGGTCTGGCGACCTGCTACGGGATTGTCGTCCAGCACGGCGGCGCCATCGAACTGACGAGCGAACCGGGATGCGGCACAACGGTCATTATCTATCTGCCGCGCGCCTATCCCTCCGAAGAGACAGTCGCCCTGGAGACTGGCGAGCACATCGATCTCAAAGGCTCGGAAACGATCCTGCTGGTCGAGGATGATCCGGCGGTGCGCACGCTGACAGCGCGGGTGCTGCGCACCCATGGGTATACCGTTCTGGAAGCGGGTGACGGACATGAAGCGTTGACGCTCGCCGGTGAACGTCCGATCCACCTTCTCTTGAGTGACCACGTTATTCCGCATATGAGTAGTGAGTCGCTGGCACACTATCTGACCGCTCTGATCCCGCAGATGAAGGTGCTCTTTATGAGCGGGTATGTCGTTGAGCCGCGCCCCGATGTTCAGGCGCTCCAGGAAGCGACGGTTCTTCAGAAGCCATTCACTCCAACTGCGCTCCTTCAGAGGGTTCGCGCTGTCCTGGATTCGTGAAAGTATTCAAAAAAACGGAACATTTTCCCCGATTTGGGCTTGCCCGTTTGAGTACTTCGATCTACAATAATCGCCCCTGATCACGGTGTCGCTCCAGAGCGTGCATCTGGAACAGGAGGGTTACTGTCAGCGCAGAACGCCAGAGCGCCGGGGCGATGTTCCACAATCAGGGGTGGCGTTGTTCTGCCTGTTCTGACGCCTGCACACAGTGCATGTCTCGACGGAAGGGCGCTGTTGCCTGGGGTAACCGTCAGGAGTCGCCCCTGATCCGTCCATGAGGTGTCTCCCGATGTGCCGGGTGCGCATAGAGCGCAGGGGTGCAGGTGTCCTATTTGCTGGAAAGGAGGTGCACTGACGGTCACTGCTCCGCACAATCCCCGCTTCGCACACTTCAGGTTCTCACAGTTCATGAAGGAGAAACAGGCAATGACTCGCCGATTCTTCGCACTGTTCACACTACTGATTGCAATTGCTTCACTGATCGCAGCATGCGGCGGCGCTCCAACAACGACCGCTCCGACCGCTGCACCGGCAGGGCAACCGACGGCGGCGCCGGAAGGCAAAAAATTCACCATCGGCATCTCTAACCCGTTCATCAGCAGCGAATACCGCACCCAGATGATCCAGTCGTTGATCGAGGTCAACAAGGAATACATGGAGCGGGGTATCACGAATGAACTCGTGATCGAGAGCGCCGATACCGATGTCGCCGGTCAGATCCAGCAGTTGCAGAATCTGATCAACAAGGGCGTTGATGCCATCCTGGTGAATCCCAGCGATGTCAATGGTCTCAACGACACCCTTCAGGAAGCCATCAACAAGGGGATCATCGTCATTTCCGTCGATCAGGAACTCAACACCCCCGGCGTCTACAACGTCGGCATCGACCAGAAAGAGTGGGCGAAGATCTCCGCCCGCTGGCTGGCGGAGAAGTTGGGTGGTCAGGGAAACATCGTGCTGATCGAAGGCTTCCCCGGACACCCGGCGAACGTGGCGCGCATGGACGGCGTCGAGGAGGTGCTCAAGGAGTATCCGGGCATCAAGGTGCTGGGGCGTGAAACCGGGAAGTGGGACGAAGCGACCGGTCAGCAGGTGATGTCAAACTTCCTGGCGTCGTTCCCTAACCTCGATGGCTACTGGACTCAGGACGGCATGGCGATCGGCGCGATGCAGGCGGTGATGGCGGCGAACCCGCCGAAGTGGCCCATCCTGGTTGGCGAAGGACGCTGCCAGTTCTTGCAGTTGTGGGATCAGCGCTTGAAGGAAGACCCCAACTTCGAGACGATTGCTGTCGCCAATCCGCCCGGCGTCTCGCCGACCGGTCTGCGGATCGCCGTCAATATGCTGATGGGCAAGCAGGTGGATAAGAGTAAACTGGGAGGTGCGAACGGGTTGTCGTTCGTCATTCCGGTGCCGGTGATCGTGACGAAGGACAACTTCCAGGAAGTCTTCACCACTATGTGCAAGGACAAGCCGGCCACCTACCTGCTCGACGGCATTATGACCGACGAGGAAGTGCAGCAGTTCTTCCTGAAGTAACACCATGTCGCTTCTGCTGTCTGCTCGCAATGTCGCCAAGCGGTACGGCGCCGTTCAGGCGCTGGTCGATGCCAGCCTGGAGATCGGCGCCGGTGAGACGCTGGCGTTGATTGGCGCGAACGGAAGCGGCAAGAGCACCCTCAGCAAGGTCATCAATGGAGTAGTTGCCCCCGATGGCGGGCAACTGCTCCTCGATGGCCGCCCGGTGCGCTTCGACTCGCCCCACGCTGCGAAAGACGCCGGCATCTCGACCGTCTTCCAGGAACTCAGCCTCGTGCCGCAGATGACGGTCGCCGAAAATATCTGGCTCACCCGTGAGCCGCTTGGGCGCGGCGGACTGATTGATCGCCAGCGAGAACGGCGCGGAACTGAAGCGTTGCTGGACCTCTTCGCCGGTACGGTTCGGCCTGATCTGACGCCGGATACTCCGGTGAGCGCACTCCTTCCCGACGAAAAACAGATCGTCGAGATCCTCAAGGCGATCAGCGTCAACCCGCGTCTCCTGATTCTGGATGAGGCGACTGCCAGCCTGGATAGCCGTCAGGTGCAGCGGTTGTTCGAATTGATCGGGCAATGGAAAGCGCGGGGAACCGCGATCATCTTCATTTCGCACCGTATGACCGAAATCGAGCAGATCGCCGACCGCTACTCAGTGCTGCGCAACGGGCAAACCGTGGGCGCGGGCGCCATGAAGGATGCAACCGCTGGCGATCTCGTGGCGCTGATGGCGCCGGAGACTGCTGGCGCGGTTGTGGCGCGTCGCCGCCTTTCCGCCGATCTTCTGGCAACACGCCGCACCGTTCTTCAGGTCGAGAATCTCCAGACCGGCGTGTTGCGCGGAGTCAGTTTGCAGGTGCGCGAAGGCGAACTGCTCGGCATCGGCGGGCTGAAGGGACAGGGTCAGCGCGATCTCCTGCTTGCGATCTTTGGTGGTGTGCCGTATTCCGGGCGTATGCTGCTCGAAGGGAAACCGGTACGTTTCACCCACCCGCGGCAGGCGATGAACCAGGGTGTTGCGCTCGTTCCTGGGGATCGCGCCGGTGAGGGGTTGCTTGCCATTCGCTCGATCCTGGAGAACCTCCTGCTTCCGTCGTGGCGTGCGTATGGTTTCCCGCTGCGCATGGGGCGTGCGCGCCGCGACGCCGGTGCAATCGCCGCGCGCCTGGAGATCAAAATGCCGGGACTGGACGCGCCGGTCAGCGTGTTGTCGGGCGGCAACGCACAAAAAGTGGTCATCGGCAAATGGCTGTTGCGCAATCCACGTCTCCTGCTGCTCGACGATCCGACGAAGGGGGTGGATATCGGCGCAAAAATGGAGTTCTACCGCTTGCTGACGCACCTGTGCGATGAAGGAACGACGGTCATCCTCTACAGCAGCGATGATGAAGAACTGGTCGGCTTGTGTGATCGGGTGCTTGTGATGCACGACGGACGGATCAGTTCCGAACTCGCTGGCGGATCGCTGACGACCGCGAATCTGGTTGCCGCCAGTCTTGGAGTTGTCCACCGGGAGACGTCATGAAGCAATCACGCTGGCAACAACGCACCTATCGCCATCCATACCTGTTTGCCCTGATCGTGCTGATCGTGGCGTTTACCGTCAATCTGTTGCTTCAGCCAAATCTGATCGAACCGACAGCGCTGAACCGCAATATGCGCGTGTTTCTGCCGCTGATCCTGGTGGCAATCGGTCAGGCGATTGTAATGATCGGCGGGGGCATCGATATTTCGGTCGGCTCGATTGTTTCAGTCGTGAACGCGCTGCTCGCCACCCAGATCGGACTGAGCGGCGATCCTGCCACAGCAGTGCTGATCATGGTCGTTGCGATCCTGGTTGGTATGGGGGCGGGGGCGCTGAATGGACTGTTCATCGCCTACCTGCGTCTCCAGCCAATTATCACGACCTTTGCCACCAGTTTTGTCTATGCTGGATTGGCGCTCTTCATCCTGCCGAACCCGGGCGGCGGCGTGCCGCCGCAGTTTACTGCGTTTTACCGTGAAACGGTCGTGCTCTGGTTGCCGCTGGCGTTCTACATCATCGCAGCGCTTCTCCTCGCCTGGGCGCTCGTCCGGCGGACACGCTACGGTCGTTACCTCTACGCCGTCGGCGGCAAAGCCAACGCTGCCTACGAGACGGGCGTCCCGGTGCGCGCCGTACAGTTCAGCACCTATGTTATTTCCGGTTTGATGGCAGCGCTTGGCGGAATCGCAATGACGCTCCTGACCGGCTCCGGCAACGCGCAGGTCGGCGATCCGCTCACCCTGGCATCGATCACCGCAGCCGTGATCGGCGGGACGCCATTGAGCGGCGGCGCCGGCGGCATCGCCGGTCCGATCATCGGTGCGGTGATTCTGGGGTTGATACGCAACATTATTTCGTTTGCCAATGTAGCCACCTGGTGGCAAACCTTTGTCAACGCTGCGATCATCGTGCTGGCGCTGGCGATGCCCGGAATCATCAATCTGATACGCAGGAGGAACGCATGAAACGCCTGACGATCTCCCCGCCGCTCGCTGCCGTGCTGCTGGCGATTGTGTTGTTCCTGCTCAGTGGATTCCTGCCCAACGGTTTTGGCGGCAATCTCGATGTGGCTGCTGCACAGGCGGTTAATATCGTGCGCCTCTCGGTCTTTCTGGGGATCATCGCGGCAGGACAGACTCTGGTGATTATCAGCGGCAACGAGGGGATCGATCTCTCCACAGGCGCGGTGGTGACACTGACGGCCATTCTGACCTATACAATCGTCAACGGCAGGAACGAACAGGTGCTGCCGGCGCTCCTGGCGGTGCTGATTGTTGGGGGGATGATCGGGTTGATCAACGGCGCCGGTGTGGCGTTTCTCAACATTGCGCCGCTGGTGATGACCCTCGGCATGGCGGGTGTTGTCAGCGGATTGATCCTGGTCATTACCCAGGGGAATGTCAGCGGCGCGGTTGCGCCGATCATGACCCAACTGATCGCCCGTCCGGTGTTTCAGGGCATTCCCGGCGCCATTCTGATCTGGATCGTTTTTGCGGCGTTGATGTGGCTCCTGATCGAGCGCACAACCTATGGCAGACATCTCTTCGCCATCGGCACGAATCGGACTACGGCGCGGCTCTCCGGCATTCGCGTCACCGCCGTGGTCATCGGAACCTATGCCCTCTCCGGGATGCTCGCCGGGCTTGGCGGCTTTCTGGTAGTCGGGAATACCGGCGTTGTCCACATTCGTATTGGCGATCCCTTTCTCTTTCCTTCGATTGCGGCGGTCGCCGTCGGCGGCACATTGCTGACCGGCGGCAAGGGAAGTTACTTCGGCACAATGGCGGGGGCGCTGGTGCTGACCCTGATCACCAGCCTGCTGACGACCATGCAAATGCCAGAGTCGGTGCGACGTATGGTATTGGGTGCGACGTTGCTGGTCATGATCTCGATCTATGGGCGTCAGCGCGGTTTTCGTCAGTAATTTGACACTGTTTCGTAAATCAATCTGCCAGAACGCCATGCTTGACAATGCGCTGTCAAACCTTTATCATACGCGCAACGTGATACCAGCAACAAGGGAGTAGTGGATCGATGCGATGGATTCGTGGAAGCGCTCTGGTCGGTGCTGTTCTGATCGTGCTTGCGGTTCTGTCCGCATGTGGGCGCCCGAATGTTCCTCTGACCGGTTCCGTATTCGATGCATACACCGGCAAACCGGTGGTCGCAACGCTGAATGTTGGCGACGTTCAGATCACCACCGATGCGAACGGCGTCTATCAGATCGACCGCTGGAGTGCGCGTGATGTTCTTCGTGTCGTTGCCAGCGGTTACGAACCGTTTGAGGTCAACCTTGCTTCGCTGCCGCAACTGGAACGTCCTGAACCCCCGGCAGTCGCTCTCGACCCGATTACGATTCGCCCGAATACGTTGAGCGGCGTGATCACCGACCTGTATGCACGCACGCCGGTTGCGGGCGCCGTGGTGCAGGTATCGGAGGCAATCAGCGCCACCACCGATACTGACGGGCGGTATACGCTGACTGGCGTTCCCGAAACGTTCCGTGTCACCATAACCGCCGACGGATATGCGCCACTCGTGAGTGATGTGGCGCGTTCGACATCGTTCGATACAGCGCTCCGTCCCGATACGCTGCGCGGGACGGTCACCGATGGGTATACCGGTCAGCCAATCGCCGGGGCGGATGTGACCCTGGGCGATCTGAAAACGACGACCGACAGCGATGGGCAGTATACGCTGCGAGGCGTTCCAGAAAAAGGGACAATCACCATCAGCGCGAAGGGGTATGCCAGTCTTGACCAACCTGTCGAACGCACAACGACGCTCAATGTCGCCCTGCGTCCCGACACGCTTGCCGGGGTGCTGATCGACGCGCGCACGAAACAGCCGATCCGCAATGCAACGGTGATTGCGACAGTCAATCTCCAGAGCAGCGATGTGGCGATGACGCGGATCGATAACAGTTCTGATGGCGCGTTCGTTCTGGAGGGCATCCCCGAACAGGGGTATATTCAGGTGCTGGCGCCAGGGTATCGCAAAGCGGTTATCGAACTGCGCCCCGGTAGCGTGCCTTCGACGATCGAACTCGAACCGTTCTACTCGAAGGCGCTCTATGTGACTGCGGCAGTTGCCGCGCGCTGGAACCTGTTGACGAAGTATTTCGACATTATCGACGCGACGGAACTGAACGCAATTGTGATCGATGTCAAGTCGGATCTGCGCGATGACCTGGGATTGGTGTACTACGACTCGCAGGCGCCGATGGTGCGGGAGTTGGGGACGTTCAAGCCCTACATGGACCTGCGTAAAATCCTTGATGAAGCGAAACGTCGCGGCATCTACACCATTGCGCGCGTCCACATGTTCAGTCACGACAATGTGCTCGCCGAGGCGAAACCGGAGTGGGCGGCAAAAGATCGGACCACCGGCGGAATCTTCTATGATTATCCGGCGCCGGGCATCCGCTACGCCTGGCTCGACCCATGGAACGAGAACGTCTGGGAGTACAACATTCAACTGTCGGTCGAGGCGGCACTGCTCGGATTCGATGAGATCCAGTACGACTACATTCGCTTCCCGTCGCTGGAGTTTTCTCCCACCGATAAAGATCGGTTGCTGCTGTCGCGCGAAGGAACTCCCGAAGAGCGCTGGGCGAATATCACCGAGGTGCTCAGGCGCTCACATCGCGCCATCAACGGCGCCGGCGCCTTCTTTTCGGTTGATGTATTCGGCTACACCTCTTTTGGTCCGTCGAAATTGCTGGGGCAGAACCTGGGTATGATGGCTGAGTACACCGACTATATCAGCCCGATGGTGTATCCTTCGCACTTCAGTCCTGGTGAATTCGGCTTCGACAATCCGGCGAAGTACCCCTATGAGGTCATCCAGAAATCCATGGCTGCGGCGCTCAGGCAGGTCGAAGGGAAGCGCGCGCTGCTTCGCCCCTGGTTGCAGGATTTTACGCTGATCTGGGTGCCAAAGGAGTTGATCGTCGAGTATACGCCGAAGGAAGTTCGGGCGCAAATCCGTGCTGTCGAGGAGTTCGACGCCAGCGCCGGCTGGATCCTGTACGACTCGACCAACGTCTATCACGTGGAAGCGTTGAAGCCGGCGGAGTAGGGATGGCGCGTGTTCATCCCATAGCCCCTGAGGAGACACTATGTACCGCCTGGTTGTAGCGGCTTTGCTGATCGGGTTCCTGATCGCCGTTGATCCGCCGCGAGCGCTGGCTCAGGCGCCGGTGCAGTCGGGGCGGATTGTGTTCAGCACCCAGGCGGACTGGCAGCGTGGCGCGCGCACCGATGTCCAGATCATTGCCAATGCCGATGGCGAATTGCGTTTGACTGCTGGCGCAACGCGCGGAACGTTCGTCTCTGAACCGATTTCGCTCACGATGACCCTGAATGCGGTCGGCGCTATCTGGCATGCGGACGTTCCGCCTGGAACAAACCTGACTCTCGACATTCGCGGCGGACCTGCTCCCGATCAACTGGGACCGTGGCAACCGCTGGTTGCCGGCGAACTGCGCGCCAGGGCGCTGCCAGATACTTTTGCAACCGAGGATGTGCGCCCGCTGCCGCCGGATACGCGCGTCCTGCAATTCCGTGCGACGCTGAGCAGCACAGTCGCAAACGCTTCACCGCTGCTGAGCGACATCAGTATCACTTACTTCGATGCCAGCGCCGGTCCGCCGCGCGCAACCGATGCCATTACGGCGTTTGGCGGTCCAGCAACGCTGACGCCGCCGCCGAAGGTGTTTCCGCGCACCTCGTGGGCTGGTGGTAATCCGCGCACGTACCGCGGCGCACGGTCTGCGCCCCAGGGGATCGTGCTGCACCAGATAGGCGCAGATGCACTCGACAATCCCCTGCCATTCCTGCGCGCGCTTGCCGCGTACCACGAACAGACGCTTGGGCTGAACGATACGATTTATCACTACATCATCGGGCGCGATGGCGCCATCTTCGAAGGACGCAGCGGCGGACCGACCGTTTCCGTCGCCGAGGTGAGCGGTGGTGCGGCAGTGCATATTGCGCTGATCGGGGAGGGATCGCCGCCGACTGCGCAACTCGATGCACTGCGTACACTGCTGGCATGGCTTTGTGAAGCGTATCGCATCGACCCGACCGGTCAGCGGATCGTGACGCTGAATGGCGCTGGCGTGGTGGGACCGGCAATCGCCGCTCACAGCGATCTGGCGCCGAATGCTGGCGATCCTTCCAGCGCGCTTCGTGATGGGTTGCCCCAGATCCGGCGCACGGTCAGCGCCGCGATCGTTCGTTCGCGCTGGTTCTTCGCGGAAGGGAACCCGCGTGACTACGAAGAACGCCTGGCGGTGCTCAATCCCGGAGATGAATCTGCAAATGTGCGTTTTATTATTGTGCGTCAACCCGGCGCCGAAATCATCCGTGACGTGACCATCGCTCCCGGCGCACGCGCCAATCTGGTCATCAATGAGATCTTCAACGATACCCCCGATGCCCCGGCGATCATCGAAGCGAACGCGCCAGTGATCGCCGAACGCTTCATGAACTTTGGCGCCGACCTGAGTGTGCAACCAGGGATCATGCGTCCATCGCGCGTCTGGTACTTTGCAGAAGGATCGACCGAGGGAGACAAACGCACGTTTCTGGTGCTGTTCAATCCGCAGTCCGAGCCGGTTGGCGCGCGCGTGCTGCTGATGACAGACGATGGTACGACCTTTGTCTATCCGCCATTCGATAGCGAACCGATCACGCTGGCGCCACAGCAGCGCATCGTGGTGGTAATGGGTGACCTGCTGCCG
Organism: Roseiflexus sp. RS-1; assembly: GCF_000016665.1. Taxonomy (NCBI): domain Bacteria; kingdom Bacillati; phylum Chloroflexota; class Chloroflexia; order Chloroflexales; family Roseiflexaceae; genus Roseiflexus; species Roseiflexus sp. RS-1. The sequence continues at coordinate 3,833,324 of NC_009523.1, read as the reverse complement.
AACCGATCGTTTGGTATGCGCGTCACCGCCACCCAACCCATTGTCGCCGAACGCACGATGATCTTCGGTCCCGGCAGCACACTTACCAGCGGCGGGATGCACATATCGCCGGGGGTGACCGAACTTTCGCGCGAATGGCACTTTGCCGAAGGAACCACGGCGCGGCCGTTTCGCATGTCGCTGCTGGTAGTGAATCCAAACGGCGATCGGGCGAATATCACGGTGCGCTTCCTGACCCCTGATGGCACCTCGCTTGCGCGGCGCTATGCGATCCCGCCGCTGGCGCGCCTTGCGATCGATGTCAACGAGGTTGTGCCGGAACTGGGCGTCGCCACAACGATCATCGCCGACCGCCCCATCGCCGCAGAACGGGCGCTCTACTGGCGAAACGGGGCAGTGGGGACGGCAGGACCGGGCGCGGTGGCGCCGGCGTACTCCTGGCGCTTCGCCGATGGGCGCACGAGCGGCGACTACCAGCAGTACCTGTTGATCAGCAACCCTTCACAGCGTCAGGCGCGTATCGATGTCGCCTTCATCCTGGCGGACGGCTCCCGCGCCAGTCGTTCCCTGGTGATGCCCGCCGGTTCACGGTACACGATGGCAGTCCATGAACTGTATCCCGATCAGACGACCATTTCGACGACGGTACGCGCGACCCAACCAATTGTCGTGGAACGCTCGATCTATGCTGGCGCTCCGACTTCCGCTGGTAATCGCGGCGGTGAAACATCGCTCGGTGTGCCGGATGATTGATGTGCGAGATGATGTATCATGACCAATGCTTCCGAGTCGGCGCCGTCCATTCCACCGCCCTCTCCCCAGCCGGTGCGCCGGGGCGGTAGCGGTTTTTTCGCACGGTTGCTGGCAGCCTTCCTGGTTATTCTGATCACGACTTCTATTACCTTACTGGCGACCGGCGCCACGTTGCTCTGGCTCGGATTTACCCCTGCCACACCGGTGGAGATCGATGCGGCGCGAGTGCGGGTGGCAACGCTCGAGGCGCACAATGCGACGATCGTGAGCCGCGCCGATGCACTGGCAACCGAGGTCGCCGATCTTGCCCGCCGCGCCAGTGATGATCGTGAGGCGCTCAGCGATATCCGGCTCGTGATCGATGATGTGAAAACCGTGCGCGAACAGGTGCGCGAGCAGTTGACCGCAGTCGTTGTTCAGAATGCCACACTCGTCGCCGATGCGCGCGCCAGTCGCGATCAGGTGGCGGCGTTCGCGACCGCAGAGGCAGGACGTGCAGCGCTGCTTCAGGAACTCGACCGACGCTCACAGCGTATCGAGCGTTTTCTCCAGCGCCTGAGCGATATTGCTGGCGATGCGGCGCTCGATCTGCAACGTCCTTCTCCCCTTGCAGCGACTGTTGCTCCCACCGCAACGGTTCCGGTCGAGCCGACGGTCACCCCGACGTTCACTGCCACGATAACGCCCGAAGCGCCAGGCGCCAGTACGCCGGTCGTTGCTGCGACCGATACGCCCCTGCCAGCAACCGTGACGCCGACAGCAACGCCGACAACGCGAATAACGCCGACAGCGCCGTGAGTGTGCCGCGCCTCTCCGCCGTTGCAGCGAGGGTGAAGTTTATCCGGAAAACCATATGCGTCCGATGGTGCGGTTCTTGATCGCATGCGTCTTGTTCATCTGTATCGGCAGCGCTGTGGTGGTTGCGCTTGCTGCGGATAGCGCAAACGAACGCGCAATCGCTGCTGCCGAAGCGCGCTGGCGAACCCACGGTTTTGCTCATTACGTCATAACACTGGAAGAACTCAACTGCACTGTCGAGGTTGAGGTTGCTGACGAACGGGTGGTGCGCGTCACGCAACTGGAGCGGTGTCAGCGTGATGGGCGCACGGTCGAAGACCTCTTCGCCGTGGCGCGGCGTGATGGCGATACCGGTATGCGCTGCATCACCCTGGGGTGCGCCTGTGATGATCGGCTATCGGTGGAAAGCGCCTTTCACCCGTTGCTGGGCTACCCGATCCGCCTTTATATTCGTATCGAAGCGCGCCCAAACTGGTGGCATCCCGATGCCTGGCGCTATCTTCTCATGCACGGTCGTCCACCTGCGTGCGCCATGATGGTGGGCGATAAGTTGTTGCGCGTTGTCGATCTGCGTCCACTCCCTTGAAGATCGCTCTCACATGTCAAAAGTTAACGCACCGCTGTTTACCGGTTCGGCGCTGGCAATGTTTTGGTGGCAACCGGCTTTGTTTTCATAGTTGACAAATGGATCGCTAAAATGTACAATAGTCAACAACTTCGTAAAACCCCCTTAACCGAATCAATACCCGGCTCTCCGGCGAGAAGGAGGTGATCGCGCGGCAGATAGTATCTATGTCTGTTTTCCTCGATGTTTTTCCGAAACAGATGTTCACCACGTTCCTCACACTCTGACATCAGCTACGAGGAGGTACCTGTGTCTAGAACACGCACACTGAGCCGACGACGATTCCTGACGCTTTCGGCGATGACTGCTGCCAGTGCGGCGATTGCTGCGTGTGGCGGCGGTCAGCCTGCTCAGGCGCCAACGTCTGCACCGGCGCCGACATCTGCACCGGCGCCGACATCTGCTCCCGCGCCAACTGTTGCCATCCCGCCCACCACGCCGCCCCAGGCGACTGCTGTGCCCCAGGCGGTCAGCAGGTTCAAAGAGTCGCCCGAACTGGCAAAACTGGTCGCCGAAGGGAAACTGCCGCCCGTTGATCAGCGTCTGCCGAAGAACCCTTACGTTGTGCCGCACAAATGGCTCAGTGTCGGCACGTATGGCGGGACGCTCAACTTCACCAACTCGTGGGGACCCGATGGTATGGCGACGATTGTGCAGGAGAGCCAGTACGGTCACTCGATCCTGCGCTGGCTTGACGATGGCTTGAAGATTGGTCCGGGGCTTGCTGAAAGTTGGGAAGCGAATGCCGATGCCAGCGAGTGGACGTTCAAGTTCCGCGAGGGGCTCAAGTGGTCTGACGGGCATCCCTGGACGGTCGATGACATTCTGTACTGGTGGGAGTATATGGTCGGCGGCAACGGGAAGGAGAAAGAGTTTCCGGAGGGGTTGAAGCCGATCGAGCCGCCGCCGGACGAGGGACGTTCCGGTACTGGAACGCTGGCGACTCTCATCAAAGTCGATGACTACACGCTGACGATGAAGTTCGATGCGCCAGCGCCGCTGACTGCTGATCGCCTGGCGATGTGGGTCAACGCAGGCATCGGACCGCGCTGGATGGCGCCGCGGCATCATATGGAGCAGTTCAACCCGGTGCTCAACCCTGCAAAATACAAAGACTGGGACGAACATACCAAGCGCATCCGCTTCGTCACCAACCCCGATTGCCCGACGATGACGGGATGGAAGTGTGAAAGTTTTGAGGAGGGCGTGCGTGGCGTTTATACCCGCAACCCGTATTACTGGTGTGTCGACGCTGAGGGGAATCAACTGCCATACATCGACCGCATCGTTTCGACCACCTTCCAGAACAGCGAAGTCGAGAAGTTGAATGTCATCCAGGGGAAGAGCGACTTCTCGCACCACTGGGTGCTCAGTCTCGATGATGTGCCCAACCTGCGCCAGAATGCTGAAGCAGGCGGGTATGAAGTGCGGTTCTGGGAGAGCGGATCCGGGTCGGGAACCTCGTTCTTCTTCAGTTACGACTACAACGATCCGAAGTGGCGGGAATTGATCCGCAATCCGAAGTTCCGGCAGGCGCTCTCGCTGGCGTTCAACCGCGCTGAACTGCAAAAAACGCAGTACTTCGGCACCGGTGAGTTGACAACCGGCACCTTCAGCCCGAAAGCCATCGAGTACAATATCGACGAAAAGGGGAACCCGGACCGGGCAAACGCGCGGTACCGCGAATGGCGCGATAGTTACGTGGCGTTCGATCAGGAACGGGCAAAGAAACTGCTCGACGACATTGGGGTCAAGGTTGGTCCCAACGGTTTCCGTACCTTCCCCGACGGTTCACCGCTGGAGATTTTGCTGGTCGTCGCCGCCAACACCAGCAAGAACACGATTGCTCAGAATGAGCAGATGATCCGCGACTGGGGGCAGATCGGCATCAAGGCGACGCTGACCCCGGTGCCGCCGCAGGGACGCCGTGAGGACTGGTTCGCCGGCAAACTGATGTCGAACGCCGACTGGGGCATCGGTGATGGTCCGAACCATCTGGTGTATCCGCAGTGGCTGGTGCCGATTGAGCCGGAACGCTGGGCGCCGCTTCACGGACAGGGGTATCAGTTGCGCGGTACGGCAAGCGAGAAGGAAGAACTGGACAAAGATCCGTGGCAACGCGCGCCTGCCCGAATCGTGCCGACCGATAAGGATTTCGACCCGACCATCGCAAAACTGCACGAGATCTACGATAAGACGAAAGTCGAACCGGATTTCCTGAAGCGCACACAGATGGTCTGGGAGATGATCAAGATCCACGTCGAGAACGGTCCGTTCGTGCAGGGGTCGGTAGCGAACTTTGACCGCGTGTTCATCGTCAAGAAGGGCTTGATGAACGTTCCCCGGAAAGAAGACCTTGCGCTCGGCGGCTTCACCGATCCCTGGATCCATCCAACGCCGGCGGTGTACGATCCTGAAGCATGGTATTGGGACGATCCGGCGAAGCATAGCGGTTGAACGCATCCAACGACGCTAGCGGTTTATGCGATGCAAGCCCGCTCCCTTTCCCGAAATGGGAACGGGAGCGGCTTTCAGAATGAATAGAGCGATCCGTCGGTATATCCGGTTGTGATTGGGAATCCAGGTTATGACCACATTTCTTGCGCGGCGCGTTGTGTACATGATCATCACCATGATCCTGGCGTCGTTCATTGGGTTCTTTCTCATCGAACTGCCGCCCGGATCGATTGTGGACATCAAGATCGACCAGTTGCGCGCGCAGGGCGGTAATGTGCCGCAAGACCAGATCGAGGCGCTCAAGCGACGCTATGGCGTTGATGATCCGCTGCACATCAAATACTGGAAGTGGATTTCGCGCACGTTGCAAGGCGATTTTGGTACATCGTTCGAGACCGATACGCCGGTGGCGGGGATTATTGCACAGCGCCTGCCCATTACATTTGCCCTGACATTTGGTACGGCGCTGTTTGCATGGCTCATTTCGATCCCGTTGGGCGTCTATCTTGCGACCAATCGCGGGAGCATTCCCGACTACATCATTACATTCGTGCAATTTCTGGGGATTGCGATACCAAACTTCGCCCTGGCGCTGATCCTGATGGTCTTTGCTGCGCTTGTGCTGCGGCAGGATGTCGGGTTGGGCTTTTTCTCGCCACAGTATGTTAATGCACCCTGGAGTTTCGCAAAGTTCCTCAATCTACTGAGCAATCTGTGGATTCCGGTGGTGGTGCTGGGCGCTTCCGCTACGGCGGGGTTGACAAGGGTGATGCGCGCCAATCTCCTCGACGTGTTGAATGCCCAGTACATTCAGACCGCCCGATCCAAAGGGTTGCAGGAACATGCGGTCGTCTGGAAGCATGCCGTGCGTAATGCGGTTCACCCGCTGGTGATGAGCATCGGCTATCTGCTTCCCTCGATTGTCGTCGGCGATGCGCTGGCTGGCGTTATTCTCAATTTGCCGACGCTTGGCGCCCTCTATCTGCGTGCGCTTCAGGCGACTGACATGTATCTTGGCATCACCATTCTGATGATGCAGTGCATTATGTTGCTGCTGGGCAATCTGATCGCCGATCTTCTGCTGGCGTGGGTCGATCCACGGGTGCGGTTGGAATAACCTGATCGAAGGCAGGCGCGTATGGCAACAGTTGCAAAAGATGCACAACCGCAAACTGATCGTGTGCGCACGTTCGAAGATGTCGGGCAACTTTCGCAGGTTCAGTTGATCTGGCGGCGGTACCGGAAGAACCATCTCTCGGTCGCTGGCGGGATCGTGTTGATCATTATGTATCTGATGGCGTTTTTTGCCGATTTTATCGCGCCATACGACCCGAATGAGATCGATGCGAACCATCAATATGCGCAGCCATCGACGATTGTCTGGGCGAATGGCGGGCTGGCGCTTCAGGGAATGAAACAGATTGTCGACTCGGTCAATTTCCAGATCATCTACGAGCCTGATCCAGAGGTGACCTACCCTATCCGTCTGTTTGTGCGCGGCAGTCCGTATGTGATGTGGGGCTTCATTCCGCTCGATATACACCTGTTCGGCGTCGATGCGCCACCCGAAGCCAATGCCAAAATCTTTCTCTGGGGCGCCGACCGCCAGGGTCGCGATCTCTTCTCGCGGGTGCTCAAAGGAGCGCAGGTATCGCTGACCATTGGCTTTTTCGGCGTGATGATCAGTATGGTGATCGGCTCGATCGTCGGTACGGCGTCCGGGTACTTCGGCGGATGGATCGATAATATCATTCAGCGGCTGATTGAGTTAATTCAGACCTTTCCCTTTATTTCGTTATTCATTGCGATTGCGGCAGCGCTTCCGATTACGATGCCGGTGGTGCAGCGGTATATGCTGATCACCATCATTCTGGCGTTCATTACCTGGACGAGTTTTTCGCGCGAGGTGCGCGGCAAGGTGCTGAGCTACCGTAATGCTGACTACACTGCGGCGGCGATTGCTGCGGGCGCATCGCACTGGCGTGTCATCACCACCCATATGCTGCCAAACGCAATGAGCCATATTATTGTCGTTGCGTCGTTTGCCGTGCCCGGCGCTATCGCGGCGGAAACGGCGCTCAGTTTTCTCAACCTGGGCATGCTGCCGCCTGCGGTCAGTTGGGGTGTACTGCTGCAAGATGCGCAGCAGATCAAATCGGTGACCCTCTATCCTTGGCTGCTGATCCCCCTCGGCGCTATCGTTCTTGCGTCACTCTGCCTGTACCTGCTGGGCGACGGGTTGCGCGATGCGGTCGATCCGTATGCGTGAGCGCGCGGTTATGTGGTATCATTGCCGCTGGCTCATTCGTTGGCAAGAACGACACATCGAGGCATAGCATGCAAACACTTCCCTTCCTGCGCGTGGCAACGGTATTGATTGCGCTGGCGATCCTGGCTGCGTTCGTTGCGCCTGCCGCCGCCGCTCCGCCCCGCGTTCCCGCCGCCTTCGAGCGCGGGACGATCACACGGCGCCCTTATGTGGTCATGATCGATAACCATCCGAATGCCTATCCGCAGACCGGTCTCGACAAAGCAGCAGTGGTGTTCGAGGCGCTCGCGGAGATGGGGATCACGCGCTTTATGGCGGTGTACGTCCCCGGCATTTCACCCGATGTTCCGTCGATCGGTCCGGTACGCAGCGCACGGCTCTATTTCGTGCGCTGGGCAATGGGCATGAATGGCATGTATATTCATGCTGGCGGTGCGCCGGATGCACTCAAACGGGCGGGCGAGGCGCCGGAGATTATTGATGTGGATGCGCTGGCGCGCTCCGGCGGCGCCTACTTTACCCGCGTCCGCACCCGCAAAGCGCCGCACAACCTCTACACCAGCACAGCGCGCCTCGATCAGGCGGCTGCCCGCTTCGGCAACGCCGAGATCAACAATCCCGAACTGGGCTTCCCGATCAAAGCCGAAGCGCCGCCAGAACAGCGCCCGGCAGCTCAGGAGCTTGGCTACTACTTCATCTACCGCCAGGATAGCGTCGGCTGGACGTATGACCCTGTCGGCAATGTCTATCTGCGCCTGCGACGCGGCAAACCGGCGGTCGATGCCGCAACCGGTCAGCAATTGCGCGCCAGTAACGTTGTCGTGATCGAAGTGCAGGAACGCCCGATCCCCGGCGATCCGAAAGGGCGCATCCAGCAGGACGTGGTCGGGAGTGGTCCGGGGTTCCTGTTTCAGAATGGCGTGGCGCAGGAAATCACTTGGCGCAAGGAATCAGAAGCTGCGCCGCTGCGCTTCTACCTTGCCGACGGCAGCGAAGCGGCGATGAATTCCGGGCAGGTGTGGATTGCGGCAGTGCCGAAACTCGGCAACCTGACCGTCAGGTGATTGTGATGCGCATTTGACCGTTTCGCTCAAGTAATCTGTCATACATAAGGATGTCGACCAACAGATCCTGGATTGTTCCTGCCCATTTGTTGCTGGCGCACATCATCGGGCGGCACTCCATCCTGTCGTCGACCATCGGTATTTGCCCCACAGTCTGACCCATGCTACACTTGTGCGGCAACCGGCCACGTGGTGTCGTTTACCATCACGATCTGAGAGTCAGCATATGAGTGTTATCGAGTTTCAAACCTACATTGAGCACGGCGCCATTGAACTGCCGAAGGAATATCACGACCGCATCAAGGGGCGCGTGCGCGTCATTATTCTCACCGACAATGACGAAGATGAAGAGGATATGGTCGAGTTCCTTCTCAATCATCCTTATCAGGTTGATTCGTTTACGCCACTGACACGGGACGAGATCTATGGGCGCCGCTAGCGCAGGCTCGGCTCTGGCCTTTATCGACACGAATATCTGGCTCTATGCGTTTAGCACGAGCCAGGAGAAACTCAAGTCGCAACGGGCCAAAGGGCTCATCCGTGGGACACCGCAGATTGCCCTGAGCACCCAAGTCGTGAACGAGGTGTCTGTCAACATGCTGCGCAAGTTTCAGGCGGATGAGCAGGCGATCCGCAAGTTAATTCGCTCCCTCTATCGCAAGTATCTGATTGTCGAGTTGAACCGCTCCATCTTGCTGCACGCATCGGATCTTCGCAGCGCCTACCACGTTTCCTATTGGGATAGTCTGATTATCGCAAGTGCGCTGGCGGTAGGGGCAACGACCTTGTACACCGAGGATCTGCAAGACGGGCTGATCATCAACAGCCAGCTGACGATTGTCAACCCAATGAAAGCAGTAATCCAATCATAAACTGGCGTAGATCGAGTCGACGACTGTGCTGCCCGACATGCGATTGTGCCTGACGCAGATCTACTGCGCTCTGCGGCGCAGATGAATCGCAGACCGTCAGGCGCATTATACATGTTGTAAGCAATGGTTCATCTATCGCTGCGCTTCTACCTTGCCGACGGCAGCGAAGCGGCGATGAATCCCGGTCAGGTGTGGATTGCGGCAGTGCCGAAACTCGGCAACCTGACCGTCAGGTGATTGTGATGCGCATTTGACCGTTTCGCTCATATGATCTATCATAGGGGGAATACCGGTCGGCTGTGGTGTGCCAGATCGAGATAGCATGAAACAGGATGTTCTGACGTTTGATGGTTTTGTAAGTAATGTTCAATATACGGCATGCCTGGCGGAAAAACTGCCAGAATATGATTTTTGTGATTTCGATATCAATAAAGCCAGGCCTTGCGGTAAAATTATCGTCCCTGACGGTTCGGTAGCGTATTCAAAATGGGTGTCTCCTAAACGAACACGTAGCTACCCTTTTGCGCGGTTGTACGACATATTAAACGCCCCGAAGCGTATCACTGTTATTCCAGTGCTCAAGGATGAGGGGATTGATGGTGATCTCGATAGAATTCAGTTCTCGACAATATCCTGGATGAATTTATTTGATATTTATATCGTTCTCGCTTATTATGAAAGTGCAGTAAGGAATTCAAGAGCAGGTCAATCGAAGAGAAATAAAATAAGTAAACAGTCCTTTTCACCTGATTTTGTAGAGAGACAGATACTGGATATACTGAAGTATAAAAATAGTGCGCTCCACTGGAACTTTAATCTTTTGGAGACTAGTTTTGTTGATATTTACAGGAAGGCTCTTGACAGTTATCAAGTAATATCGAGACAAACAGGGATCAAGATGCACGACAGGAAAGCACAAGAAAAGTATTTGGAGAAAGTCAGAGCCAATTTTGATGATTTCAAAAATCTCTCTCTTTCAGGTTCAAAAAATGCCTCCATAAGGGAAGCTGCCGTTGTCCATCATAATGAACATCTTTCAGACGGCTCGAAGGTAAGGCTCAATATCAGAAATTATCTCGGAGGTGTTTACTATCTGACTGCTGATGAAGTTATCAAAGAGGGCGATAGATATGTCATTCAGGAGTCTAAAAACTCAACAAAAGGATCTCTTCCTTCTCTCGATGATATAAAAGATGGTCTTTTCAAGATTGCCCTCTTTTCAAACATCGATGCTCTGCTCCTCGAGGGTCAAAAGGTTGATTTCACCGTTCGGTTGAAGTTGACGGGAAAAGATATTTATGGCACTCTCTTTATGCCTTGCAGTAGTTGCGAATTAGACCGGTTCATTACTGAAAACAGACTTAATGAGAGAAGAGCTAAAGTAATTCGCGGTTTATACGACGAATGTCTTTATAATAAGAGAATTCAGATACATATAGCTCCTAACCAATAAAAGCAATGATCAAAAGCCCTTTACGCTACCCTGGCGGAAAGTCACGCGCGGTGCAGCGCCTGCTTGCCCTTGTTCCTGACGTTTTCGATGAATACCGCGAACCATTCGTTGGAGGGGGGTCTTTTTTCGTTTGCTTGAGACAAAAGTATCCTGAAGTCAGAATGTGGATCAATGATCTCAATACTGAACTATTCTATTTTTGGAAGTGCGCTCAGGAAGACTCTGTGAAATTGGCGGGTGAGATTATGAGATTAAAGCTGGAAAGAGTAGATGGGAGGGAGTTGTTTTATGAGTTGCTTGGCATGAACACATCAACAATGGGTGACTTTGAGCGGGCAGTAAGGTTTTTTGTTCTTAATCGGATTACCTTTTCTGGGGTCGTTGAGGCGGGAGGTTATTCCGAAGGGGCTTTCGTTGGAAGATTTACGAAATCTTCAATAGAAAGAGTTGCTCTTCTCGGAAAAATCTTAGAGGGTGTTAAGATTACGAATATGGACTATAAGGAGTTGCTGAAGGATGGTGATAGAAGGACATTTACATTCCTGGATCCGCCATACCTCGTTGCGACGAAATCAAAACTTTATGGAAGAAATGGCATATTGCACGAGAGTTTTGACCACACTGAATTTGCTGAAGAGATGAAAAAGTGCAGGCACTCGTGGCTGATTACATATGACGACTCGCCTGAAATTCGTCAGAACTTTCAGTTTGCGTGTATCCATCGTTGGGAATTGCAGTACGGCATGAATAATTACAGGCAGGAGAAAGCCGAGAAAGGCGCTGAACTGTTCATCTCCAATTATCAACTCCCCATGGATCACGACATGCGCGTGCAGTTCAATGGATGCATCCAGCATTCGCTGTGGTAATTGCAGCGTATCCTCGCCTTCTCGGACCGGGTATGCCGGTTGCACCGGTCATCGTGCTGCGCGAACCGTCGCATTGTACAATACGATGAGAATCAACAGCGGTTCTATCCGAACCCAGGTGAGGTGTTCATGACCACACTGATCCTTGAGTTGCAACCTGATCTCTATGACCGGCTTGCGCAGGAGACTGCGCGCCCTGGTCGGCCCGTCGAGACGCTGGTTGAGGAGTGGCTGGAACGGAGGTTCCCGCCTCGATACCAGCGCCATCGTGAAGCGCTCCTTCATTGACCTGGAGCAGGAGTGTACCGATGTCTACCCCGCTTGAGACGGTTTACCCGCCGGTGTCTGACGAACTATTACGCGAAATGGTTGAGCGAATGCGTGCAGCGGGCAACCCGCGCAAGATTGTGCTGTTCGGCTCGCGTGCCCGCGGTGATGCTCGTCCTGACAGCGATCTCGACATCCTGGTCATTGAAGAGTCGGACCTGCCGCGCTATAAGCGTGCGTCACGCTACCTTCGTGCGCTTGTCGGCCTGTTTCCGGCGAAAGATGTTGTCGTCTGGACCCCGGCCGAGGTACAAGCGTGGGCTAATGTGCCGAACGCGTTTATCACGACCGCCCTGCGTGAGGGAAAGGTGCTGTATGAGCGACGCGACTGACCTGGCGCGCGGCTGGCTGGCAAAGGGAGATAGCGACCTGTTTAGCGCACGGCTCATCGCGGCAAGTTCTGGACCGTATGATACGGCCTGCTTTCATGCCCAGCAGGCTGCTGAGAAATACCTGAAGGGACTGCTCGCTTTCACCGGGCAGCCGTTTCCGCTCACGCATAACCTTGAGGAGCTTGAGCGCCGCTGTGCCACGCTCGACCCGGCGCCGGATCTCACGGGGCTTGACCTGACGCAGTTGACCCCCTACGCTGTCCAGTTGCGCTATGACCCTGGATTCTGGCCAGATCAGGCCACTGCCGCTGAGGCGATCGAGGTGGCTGAGCGGGTTCGTGCGGCTGTGCTGGCCGTTTTGCCGCAGGCCGCGCACCCGTAGAAGAACGAACGCCTGCGGGAATTGTCATTAACCATAGCATGACTTCACTGCAAAAACGCACCGCAGAGACGCCGAGCGCGCAGAGAACTTCAAAAATATGCGCGTCGAAGTGTGATGCGTTGGAGCGACTCGCTCTGGCATCTTCCTCTGCGAACGCTGCGCCGCTGCAGTGACCTACCCTTTTTGCGGTGGACTTATAGCGTGCAGGCGAAGGTCGGGACGACCACGCTGCTTGAACCGACACGATCCGGGAGCACTGCTCCTCAGCGCGCCGCTGCTGGCATCGATGGCGGCTTTTCGCCGGTTGTCAGCAGGCGGATGGCATAGAACAGTTGATTGTCGGCGCAGGTGGTCGCTCCAGGCGGCGGTTGCCGGTCGCCAATGCACGGCGCCTGCGTGGCCGGATCTTCGGCGTAGGGAATGACGTACTGCGGCATGATGCCGATCTTGTCGATTTCAGTGCGCGCCGGTGTCAACCAGTGGGCAAAGGTGATGCGCGCGCTGCTCCCGTCGCTCAGGTTGTAGATGTTCTGCACCGACCCTTTGCCAAAGGTTTTTTCGCCGATCAGCGTCACATTCGGGCGACTGTCGCGCAACGCCCCGGCGACAATTTCGCTGGCGCTGGCGGAACCGCCGTTGATCAGCACCACGATAGGAAGGTCATACGCGCGAATGTCGCCGCTGACGGTGCGGATTTCGGTCAACTCTCCTTTGCTGTTCTGCTCGTAGAGCGCCACCCCGTCGTACAGTCGCCCTAATACGGCGCGTGCCTGATCCAGGTAGCCGCCGGGATTGTTGCGCAGGTCAAGGACGATTCCCTTCGGCGCCTGCGGCAGCAGTTCGCGCAGCGCCTGATCGAATTCGGGAACGGTGTTGGCTTTGAATTCGATGATGCGGATATAGGCGACGCCGCCATCGACAAGTTGCGCTTCGACGCCGGGAACCACAATGTCGGCGCGGGTCAGGGTTATATCGAACTCCTGATCGCCCGGTTGCCGCCGGATGGTCAGACGCACCTGCGTGCCAGCCTGCCCGCGGATTTTCGCCGCCACTTTGACCGCCGCTTCGTGAATGTCGAGACCGGCGATCATTGGCGCTACCGGCTCGCCATCAATTGCGACGATCTCATCGTCTTGCCGGAGACCGGCGGCGTCGGCAGGCGCGCCTTTGATCGGCTTGTAGAGGTAGGCGCGCCCGTCGGTGATCCGCAGGTAGGTTCCAATGCCCCCCATGCGCCCCTGCATGTGCTCGTTTGTCTGCGACGCCAGCTCCGGTTCCTGGTAGACGGTGTACGGATCGTCGAGCGACCCCAGCATGCCGCTGATAGCGCCGCGGATCATGCGCGTGTGGTTGATCTTGTCGCGCCGGTAGAACTCGGCTTCAACCAGATTCCACACCTCCCAGAAGACGCGAAACTGCTGCCGCAGCGATGGCGGCGTCTCCTGGTTGGCGACCAGTCCAGGACCAATCACCGGAACAATCCGGGTGAGCGAGATGCTGTCGGCGAAGATCGTGGCGCTTACCCAACCACCGATGAACCCGACGGTCAGCAGAACCAGCGCGGCGGCAAGACGACGAAGCACAGGACGATAGGCGGACATAACGAAGCTCCTGAACGGGTGGTGCATCGGGGCAAAAGCAGGTCACCCGTGCGTGTCGAACTCGTACACGATGATCGCGGTCGCAGCAATTGGCGCAGTTTCGGCGCGGAGTGTGCGCGGACCGAGCGATACGCTCATGATACCATGGCGCCCGGCGCATTGGCGTTCATCGTCGGTCAATCCGCCCTCCGGTCCGCTGAAGAGCGCGAGCGACGTCGGCGACGTGTGCTGTTGCAGGATGCGCAGGGCGTGCGCGAGGGGCGTCGCATCTGTTCCTTCCCACAGAAGCAGCGCCGGATCGGACGAATCCCATTGGGCGCAGGCTTCGGCGAACGGGATCGCCGGTGTAAGGCGTGGCAGTCTGCCGCGGCGCGACTGCTCGGCAGCCTCGCGAATGATCCGGCGCCAGCGGGTCAGTTTGCGTTCGTCGGGAGCGATGTCGATACTGCGAGCGCAGGTCGTCGGAACGAATGTCGCCGCTCCGAGTTCGACCCCTTTTTGCAGCGCCCACTCGAAACGTTCGGTTCGGATGAGCGGCAGGTAGATCGTCAGATTGATGCGCGGTTCGCCGCCAGCTGCTTCACGCGCCTCGATTGCACCGTTCACCGTGCCGCGCCGATCAACGGCTTCCAGCGATACCGTATACTGCCACCCCTCGCCATCGAGCAGGATAATCCGATCGCCGCGACCGAGCCGCAACACATCCGCCAGTTGATGCCCCAGTTCGGGATCGAACAGGCGCGCCTTCCCGCCGTCGAGCGCGGACGGATCGACGAAAAAACGGTAGGTGTTGCTGCGAATCGTATCACGCTGACGGCGGGGCATATGACGGCTTGCGATGAACCAGCGCCACCCAGTCGCCTTCCTGATGGCGTGTGACCGGTTCGAGACCGGCGGCGGCATACGCGGCGACAACATCGGATTCGCGTTCGGCGATAATGCCGGAACTGATCAGGATGCCGCCTGGACGCAGCGCGGCGACGCAATCGGGAGCGACTGCGACAAGCACCCTGGCGATGATGTTGGCGACAATCAGGTCGAACGGCAATGCCACATCGGGAGGGAGCGAGTCGGGAAGCAGCGCCGACGATTCGGCGGTTGACGTCTCCTGATCACTCCTGACGGTTGTCGGTTGCAACCAGTGCCCGAAGGCTGCGCCGCGTCCCAGGCTTCCCTGTGCGGCAATGACGACATCCGCCACGGTGTTCAGCGCCGCATTTGCCCGCGTTGCCTCAACCGCAATCGGGTCAGTGTCGAGCGCCAGCACTCTGGCAGCGCCCAGGCGCGCCGCCGCAATGGCAAGAATACCGGAGCCGCACCCCAGATCGAGTGCAGTGATGCCCGGCGTAACATACTGCTCCAGGGCGCGCAGGCACAACTGCGTCGTCGGATGGAGTCCGGTTCCAAACGCCATGCCGGGATCGATACGCACAACCAGATCGTCGTGCTGCGGCTCGTAGTCCAGCCACGACGGCACGATCATCATGCGCTCACCGATCCGCTGGATGGTGTAGTACTGCTTCCAGGCGTTTGCCCAATCCTCCTCCTCGATCTGCCGGACCTGCAACTGACCGACAGGACGGATCATTCCAAGCAGCCACAACCCCTGCTCGATGCGCGCACGCGCCTCTTCGGCGGACTCGTCGAGCGCCAGGTAGGTGCGCACCGTCACCGGGCGCACTGGATCGTACCGGTACTCCGGACCGTCATCGCCGGGAATGATCGGCGGCTCGACGACAACGCCGCCGTTGTAGCCATAGTGCGCCAGCAACTCACTGACCGACTCGACCGCTTCAGCATCACACGTGACTGAAAGTTCCAGCCAGTTCATACGTGTCGCTTATCTGCCGCTTTCCAACGGGTACCCTGCGGCGTATCCTCGAGCGTGATTCCCAGATCCGCCAGGCGGTTACGCACCATATCGGCAAGAGCGAACTGCTTCGCCTTGCGCAGTTCGCTGCGCACCTCAATCAGCAGGTCGATAAACGGCGCCGCCTGCTGGATGATCGGTTGCTGCGGTGTCAGGGTCAACCCCAGCACATCGGTCAACTCGCGGAACGTCGCCTGCGCTTCGGCGAACGGCGCCCCGCCGACGCCTGCATCGCGCGCAGTATTGATCGCGCGCACCAGATCGAAGAGCGCCGCCAGTGCGCCAGCCGTGTTGAAATCGTCATCCATCGCGGCGATGAACCGTTCGCGGGTGGTTCGTGCAGCTGCCAGCAGCACATCGACCGCCAATCCCGCTTCAATCGTCCCGATCGGCGGTTCGAGCGCGGAACGCAATCGCACCAGTTTGCGCTCCTGATCGGCGGCAATCTCCTCGCCAAACGCCAGCGGACTGCGGTACGAACTTGAGAGCACCGTCAAACGAAGCACATCGGGGTGGTACTGCGCCAGAAACTCGCGGATCGTCACCACATTGCCGAGCGATTTCGACATCTTCTCCAGTTTATACGTGCCGTCCGCCAGACGGGTCTGAATCTGGAGCATGCCGTTGTGCATCCAGTAGCGCGCGAATGGCTTGCCGGTCAGGCTTTCGGTTTGGGCAATTTCGTTCTCGTGGTGTGGAAAGATCAGGTCGGCGCCGCCGCCGTGGATATCGATCTGTTCGCCGAGATGCGCCAGGTTCATCGCCGAGCACTCGATATGCCATCCGGGACGCCCCGGTCCCCACGGGCTGTCCCAGAACGGCTCCCCCGGTTTCGCTGCTTTCCACAGCGCAAAGTCCGCCGGATTTTCTTTGCGCTCATCGACGCTGATACGATTCCCGGCAATCATATCGTCGAGACTGCGCCGCGAAAGTTTGCCGTAATCGGGGACGGTCGCAATGCGGAAATAGACATCACCATCGACCACGTATGCATGCCCGGTTTCGATCAGGCGGGTGATGAACTGCTGAATCTCCGGCATCGTTTCCGTCGCGCGCGGGTAGATATGGGCGCGTTTGACATTCAGCGCTTCGAGGTCTTCGAGAAACTCGGCAATGTACGACTCGGCGAGTTCCTTCGGATCACGTCCGATTTCTCTGGCGCGATTGATGATTTTATCGTCCACGTCGGTAAAGTTGACCACGTGCTGAACCGCGTAGCCGCGGTACTCCAGGTAGCGCCGCACCACATCGAAGACAATCGCCGACATCGCGTGCCCGATATGCGCCCGATCATAGACTGTCACCCCGCAGACGTACATTTTGACCACACCGGGTTCGAGCGTTTCGAACGGTTCCAGAGTGCGGGTGAGCGTGTTATAGATACGAATGCTCATAGATACTATATCCCATCACCGGCTACATAGCCGTGCTCACTCATGATGCCATTGCCATGTGTATCATCGCCAAGAGCGGACCAGCACTGTTCCAGCAGTGCATCATCTTCGACATGGTGGGTGAGATGATGGTTGGTGGCGATCTCGAGTTCAGTCAGGCGCTCTTCGAGTTCCAGCACCTTCGCGCGCAGGCTGCGCAGCATTTCGCCTTCGGGGTCGGGGAGATGCTCGACGCGGCGTGTTTCGCCGGTATGCGGGTCGCGTTGCGCGACGATGCGCGCCGGAACGCCAACGGCGGTCGTATGTGGCGGCACATCTTTCACCACCACGGCGCCGCCGCCGATGCGCGCCCCCTCACCAATGGTGATAGCGCCAAGCACGATTGCCCCGACGCCGATCACGACGTTGTCGCGCACCGTCGGATGGCGTTTGCCACGCTGTTTACCGGTGCCGCCAAGCGTCACGCCCTGATAGAGAGTCACCCAATCGCCGATCTCCGTCGTTTCGCCAATCACCACACCCATGCCATGGTCGATGAAGAAGCCACGACCGATGACCGCGCCGGGATGGATTTCGATGCCGGTGAGGAAGCGACTGATCTGCGAGATCAGGCGCGGAATAAACGGAATCTGGCGACGCCAGAGCGCATGCGCCAGGCGATGCAGCAGAATCGCGTGCAATCCAGGGTAGAGCAGTACTTCCGCCAGGCTGCGCGCTGCCGGATCATTGCGAAAGATCGCGCGAATATCGTCGCGTATAACGCAGAGCAGGTTATCTTTATGTCTGGACATATAAAACCTCCCGTTCGACGGTCAATCGAAGCGCGTAACGCAAACCAGGGGCGCCATTCAAAACATGACGCCCCTAACGACAGATACAGGTCTGCGCGACGAACCCGACCGACTGGCGGCGGGAGGTATGGGGAAGGAAAGGGAAGCGCCCACGTTCGGGGCGCATATGGATCAGATCACGATTCACTGCCGCTCGTCTCACTCTTCTCACTCTTCGACGAGCCATCGCTGCCGATGCTCGCGCTGTCACTCTTGCGGCTATCGGTAATGTACCAGCCTGAACCTTTGAAGACAATGCCCACCGGCTGGAAGACCCGGCGCACCGAGCCTTCTTTGCCACAGCGACAAACCCGCAACGGCTCGTCCTTGAACGACTGGAACTGTTCGAATTGTGCACCGCAAGCGTCACAGGCGTACACGTAGGTAGGCATAACCGTCACGACCTCCTGGTATCGAGTAATGAGCCGAACGCCGAATGATGTGTCAGGCGCTTCTATTGTAGCCGATCTGATGGCAATGATCAAACGGTCAAACGTAGGAGTTTCGTTAGAGAACGAAGCCCGTTACGGGAGTGAGGGCATCTTGCCCTCGGCTGCCCCAAGAGGGTGGGACGCCTTCGCTCCAATGGCAAACAGCGCGGATGGTGAACGCGCACCAGTATGCCGCGCAGCATGTTCTACCAGATTTGATTATGAGAGGGCGCGTTTCAGCAGTATACCGAACGCTGGCGGATCACACTGGCGAATAACAACGTCGGGTGTGCCGTGCCATGCTGCACAGGAGCGCAACGCTGCCGCCAGCTCCAGCGCAAGGTCTTCGTCTGGATCGACGCCTGGCTCGATATAGAGCGCCTTGACCTCAAATATACCATCTTTCCGGTGCGCTTTTGGATCAAGCCGCCCGATCAGCGCGCCCCGATGCAGGATGGGCAATGTGAAATAGCCATAGCGTCGTTTGGGTGCAGGTGTATAACACTCGATGCGATAGTCGAAGCCAAACAGTTCCCGGATGCGCTGCCGATCCCACACGACAGGATCGAACGGTGAGAGAAGCGTCGTCATCGTTGATCGGAGCGCGCCATCGGCGGCAGCCTGAGCCAGCGGCAGATTGCCCGGATGAATGTAGACCGGATCGCGCCATCCTTCGACACGAGCAGTTGCGAGTGCGCCATTGGCTGCCAGTGTAGCGGCAATGCGCGCCGTTTCTGCCTTGTTCAGGCGAAAGTAGTCTGCGAGCCAGCGTGCTGGCGCCGCACCGAGCGCCTGTGCTGCCGCAAGGATCAGTGTGCGCTGCGCTGTCTCGACATCAGGTATACGGGCATCGTCCCATTCAGGCAGAACTCGCTCACGCAGGTCGTAAACGCGCTGAAAGTTCTCTCGCCGGTCAATCATCAGATCACCGACAATGAAGAGCATTTCCAGCGCCATCTTTTCGATCTTCCAGTTCCACCATCCTCCCTTCGCGTCGTCAGCGCGAACGAAGTCTGCTGAGCGAACCGGTCCGTTGTTGCGAATATCGTTGATCAGCGCAGCAGCAATCGATTGATGCTCGTGCAACCACTTGCGCGCATAGGCATTGCTGCGCGTGCGCCCTGCCAACATGAGTGACCGGTAGATCGGGTAATCGTCAATCGGCAGAAAACAGGCTTCGTGCGACCAGTACTCAAAGATTGCTCGCTCCACCAGCAGATCGGTCAACCAGCGCGGATCATACGCCCCTAGGCGGCTCCACAGCACCAGGTACGGGCTGCGCGCGACCACGTGGATGGTGTCGATTTGCAATGCACCCATCCGCCGGATGGTTTCCAGAAGGTCATCCCGGGTTGCCGCGCGCTGCGGCGGTTGATCAAGCCCCTGTGATGCCAGCAGCACTGCACGGAGTGCAGCGGACGTCAGTGTGAGCGACATACGACCCTCCGAACGGACGTGCGCAACTCTGCGCAGGTATGATACGTCGAACTGTTGTCTCGTGCAACACAGGTAAGGAGCACGCTATGTCCTCGATGAGTCTGTTTGGTGATGTTGAGCATATCAACACCCATACCCATCTGGAAGGCGAGAGTTTTACGGCAATGTTCGGCAGACTCACCGTTGATCTGACACGCCAGCGACTCTCGTCCGGCGATCACGCCATCGGCGCCTACGCACTGTTTGGTCAGGTCACAATCCGCGTCCCCAACGATGCTGGCATCCACGTGGATGGCAGCGCGATAATGGGACAGACGGGGTATGAGTGGCGTTCAGAAGACAACGAACTGCACTCTCCTGTCGGGTTGCCGGAGATCGAATTCGAGACAGCGCCGGTGCGCCTGCGCATTACTGCCGTTGCGATGTTTGGCGAGGTAAAGATCGTGCGGGTTGTAACCGGGGAAAGAACCGCACCGGCGCTGCCTGGTGAACCATTGCCAGAAATGTCCAGCAACACTGGATCGTATGAGGGTGAGACCCGGCGGATCGCCAGCCTGTGACAGGCTCTACTCTGTCGTTTCGAGCACCGATTCGTCGATATCGAGCGGCGCCTGATCACCCAACCGATTGACGAGCGCCTGGTACGTCTCACGCCGCATCCGGCGATAGACCTCACGGGCAATGCGGAGATCGAGCACCGCAGTGCGCCGTCGCCGTTCACTCTCGGCGACATCATGAATGGCAGATTCGAGCGCAGCGCACGATTGAGCAATTTCGGTCAGGCGCTGTTCGGCAAATGGCAGGGTTGCGGCTTCGAGCGAAAGAACAGCGTGCAGGCGGCGCATATCCTCGAGCAATTCAGCCGGGGTGCTATCGGCTTCGGCGCCGCCGCGTGAGATCAGGCGGATGGTCGGCGTTTCGGCAGTGCCGTAGTGCTGCACAATCTGGCGCAGCGTCTGCTTGTACAGGCGACGCGCCGCTATTTCGCACGTCCAGCGGCGCGCCAGCGCCGCGCGCCAGGCGGCAATGGCATCTTCGCTGGCGTGGTAACTGGTCGTCATCTGGTGGTGGGTCGTGCGATGTGCGGTGAGCAATCCTTCGATCTCCGGCACATCTTTGTGATGACGTTCGAGAATAGCGATCAGTCTGGCCGAGTCGGCGATTGCATCATTGGGGGAGGGAAGTGTCGTCATACCTCAGGCTCCTGTCCAGCACCTTCCGTACCATCATACCCCGCCGCTTCGGAACGGTCTATAGTACGTGCGTCCCGTCCGACAATGGGAGTCTTTCTCAGTGCCGGATTGGACTTTTGGGTACCCTGGTTGCACATCGGCGCCCGATCCGCCGCGCGCGTGTCACGCTGCAACAACCTGCAGGTATTATACGCGAAAAGACGATACCTTTGGTCAAGTTCGTGTGATTTGATGACATTTTGTTCATCAAAGACGACGAACATGTTCGTTCCAGACGTCCAGCGGGGGGTCACTCATCGCTGCGCAGTGCGTCGAAGTCGAGCGGATTGCGGTTCACGCCGCGTTCCCACACCTCGTAGTGCAGATGCGGTCCGCTTGACATACCGGTTGATCCGACATATCCGATCACCTGACCGCGCACCACCGGTTGACCATCGACGACGGCATATGAATCGAGGTGCGCATACGCCGTCTTGTACTGCTCATTCTCAATCGCCAGATAGTTGCCGCCGGGCCAGGTATTCGGTTTCACCCGCGCAATACCATCGTGGGTGGCGTACACCGGCACATGCCATGTTCCCTGCGGGTCGGCTTTGCCATCGCCATCGCTATCGATAGCCAGGTCGATCCCGCCCCAGACGCTGGCGGGGGCGTGTGATCCGACCCCGTACCCCTGCGTGATCACCGTGCGCCGGTCGCGCAACGGATTGCCGGAGGGACGTTCGGCGGCAGGTTGAGCGGCGAACGCCGCGCTGATCGACGGCTTTGCACTGCGGCTGACACCCATCATCGAGCCGTCCCAGCGACTCAACAATGGCGGCGGTGATTGTGTTTGCTGCACCAGAATGCCAAGCCCGATCAGCGCCAGGATCAGCAGGAGAATCTGTGTATGGCTCAGGCCCATTATCGTGCTTGCGATACGCGCCATTCGGCGACCAGGCGATTGACGGTATCGATGTAGACCGGAACATTGTTTTCAACCGCTGGCGCGTAGATCGGGACGATCTCCTCGACGGTATGGACGCCGCGCCACTCCACATACTCGACGGCGATCAGACGGTACCAGTCTGCGATCCCTTCCTCCCAACTCGCATAGTCGCGGAATCGCCCGTAACACCTCTTATACCCGGCGCAGATGATATTGCCGATGTTGTGCGTCGTGCTGCCGTCGGGTTTGCGCCCGGCCCAGCCGGGGGCGGTTCCTGCGCCCGACTCATGGATGAAGAAAGCCAGGGCGTATGCCGGGTCGATGCCATACCTGACGCCGAGTTCGACCCAGGTTGCGCCGGTGCCGGCCGCCGGTGATTGCCACGCAGCGAGGATGCGGTCGATCTGCTGCGCCGAAATGCTGGGCGGACCAAGCACCGAGTGCTGACCGTTAGGCGCTGGCGGGTGATTGGTGAACGCATTCGTCAGGGTCGTCTGGAGGCGTCCTGCGCATCCAGGCGCCAGGCAGATCTGCGGCGTCCCGGTTTCGCGCCAGACCAGGAACAGGACAACGAGACTGACCAGGCAGATGGCGAGGAGCGGCCAGGGGAAATCCCACGATCGGGCGGTTCGCCGCGCCCCACCCACTCGTCTCTCCGCTTGCAGGGGGGGGCGGGGAAGCGATTGCGCTGCGATCAACTCTGCCAGCAACAGGTCGCGTTCGAGTTCGGAGTCGTGGTCGGGCGACGGTGCGAGCGGTTCGTCGTCGAGCGGCGCCACAAACGACGGAATGGAAGGCAGGCGTTCCTGCACATCGACGCGACGTTCTCTGAGGCGGCGTTGCCCGATCTCCGGCAAATGGTCATCGAACGGATCGCGCAGCCGCGCCAGCGGATTCGGGCGGCGTTCCGGCAGGCGAAGGTCGGCATGGTGCGCCGATCGACGCTCGCGCTGCGGCGAACGGCGATTGGCGCGAAGGTCATGCTCTGCATCAGTGTCGTTCATGGACGAAAGGTTTTCATCAGGCGCGCCTGTTCTTCGGGCGTCGGCAGGCGGAAAAAACCGTCGCGATTAAGATAGATAATCCGCTCGCGACGAATATCGAGCAGCAGGTCGGGCAGCGCATCACCATCGACATCCTGAACGTTGATGGTGACCGGCGTCAGATGCTCATCGGCGCCAAACAGGTATGGACCGGTGATAGAGCGCACCTGCGACGGATCGCCGCCGGGCAATTCCAGGATGACCACCTGCCGGTCGAGATTGATTGCGATCAAATGCGTCGGTTGACCGGCGTCTTCGCCGTGACCGACGAACGCCTGGACGTGCATCGTGCGCGGATAGCCGTAGCGTATATCGTCGATCATCACCGTGATCCGCCCAAGCGCGGCGCCGATCAGAGCATAGATTGCCAGGGCGCCGAGCATCAGCGCCGTTCCGTAGAGCGCGGCGTATGCAGTGCGTTGCATCCGGTGGTTGCGACTCCAGGCGCGACGCCCCACGCGAATAGCCCGACTCGTGACCGCCATGATAGACCTCCTCACCTGTTCAAGCAACGGCGGGACTCTGACGCCTGCAATGGACGCCGGGTTGAGCGCAGGCGGTTGATCTCCGCGTTCATTGTGCGATTGAGGTGAGGACATTATAATCGAACATTTGTTCTAAATCAAGATGTTTCTACCATCTGACCCTGTTGTTCGTGCGCCAGCGCCGGATGCAGATGCGTCGACGCGAGCCATGCTTCAATGGCGGCGACCGGCAAGACCCCGCGTTCGGTCACAATGCCTGACAGCAGTTCGAGCGGCGTCAGGTCGAAATAGCGGTTGCGAATATGCACGTTGGGCGGCGCTTCCGCCCAGATCTCGCTGCGGGGGCGGTCGAGTTGTTCAAGGGGGCGAAAACCGGGCAGCACGAACTTCTCGCTGCCACAGAGCGCGTAGAACCCGACCCCCTTTGCGTGCGCCGTCAGCGCCATACCGTAGGTGCCAACTTTGTTGACCAATCCCTGGGTGCTGAGCATATCGGCGCCCACGATCACCAGTTGCGCCTGGGCGATATGGGCCGGTAATTCAGCGTCGATCACCAGTTGGGTGGGAATCCCGTACTCCGCCAGGATTGCCGCCGTCTGACGACCTTCGAGGATCGGGCGCGACTCGCCGCACACGACGCGGAAGCGGCGCCCTGCGCGTTGTGCGTGACGCAGCGCGTGTTGCACGGTGGTACTGTACGACAGGGTAACGATGGTGATGCCATCCGAAATCAGCGCCAACGCGCCCTCGGCGACATGCAGCGCGTGCTGACGCAACTGATGCTTGAACCCTTCGGCAACCTCCACGACGGTGCGGATCAAGTCATTCAGCGACTGTGGTTCTTCAATCGCCCACAGAACCCGATTGACCAGGTTGACCAGCGGCGCCATCACCGGTTGTGCGTGGATGAGCGACCATCCAAAGTTGCGCAGGTCGCGGCGAAACTCCTGCGGCGATGATGATCGGCTGGCTTCCGCGCGCCGGATCATCAGATCGGCGGCCTGTTCAGCAATCTGAGCGGCGCCCTGGCGATTATCGACGGCTATTGCTGCGACTGACTCCACGACCTCGACCCCTCGTGTCATCGTACGACCGGACATAGTGTGTTTTCCATGTTCATTATCGCACACTTGAATCGTTTGTGTGCAGCGGATGAAACAGAGCGGCGGAAATGACAGGACAGGAGACTCGTGCACTGTTGATCGGCGCCATTCAGGGCGCGGGCAGATGATCCGCTGCCTGGGGCGCAAGACATGCCTTCACCAGCGCTTCAAGGCGTTCAATGGAAAACGGTTTGGCGATGTAGGGACTTCCGGTCTGCGCGAGGCGCGCCTGTGTCGAGGCGCTGATTGTATCGCCGGTGATGAAAATGATACGCTGCGCCAGGTGCGGGTTGTGTTCCTTGATATGCTGGTACAGTTCGAATCCGGTCATGCCAGGCATTTTGATATCGGTCAGAATCAGGTCGAACGATTGGCGCGCAATTGCAGCGAGCGCAGCCTCACCGCTGGCGACTGTGGTCGGGCGATGACCGAGATCGGTAAGCAGTCGCGCCAGCAATGCGCTGACCGCCTCTTCGTCGTCAACCACCAGGATCGCAGCGCCGCCGTTCGACTCTTCGGGAAGGGGTTCTGCTTCGACAGATGCGGGTTCTGAGTCAATGGACGATATCCCCGGTGGCTCATAAACATGGTCGAGCGGCAGTTCAACGTACATTGTCGTTCCGACGCCAACCTCGCTTTCCGCCCAGATGCGACCGTGATGCTCCTGAATGATGCCGAAGCAGATCGACAACCCTAATCCGGTTCCCTGCCCGATCGGCTTGGTTGTGAAGAACGGGTCGAAGATACGATTCAGGTTGCGTGGCGGAATACCGATGCCGGTGTCGTTCACGGCGACGCGGATGCAGGTTTCCTCGCGTCCGCCCTCGCCAACGCGCCGCTCAACCGAGGTGCGCAGCGTGAGCGTTCCCTTGCCGCCGCGCTCGATCATGGCCTGGTGCGCATTGTTGATCAGGTTGAGGAAGACCTGCTGCAACTGGTGCGGATCCGCTACCGTTTGCGGCAGGTCGGGAGCGAAATCGGTGACGACCGTGATGTTATCGACGCGCAGTTGATAGGCGCGCAGGGTAAGGGTGCTTTGCAGCACCTGGTTGATATCGACGGGCATGCGCTGCGGCTTGTGTTCGCGGGCGAACATCAACAGGTTCTGCACGATGCGCGCTGCGCGCTCCGCCTGGGTGTTGATATGTTGCAGGTCTTCGCGGATCGCCGATGGCAGGCTGGCATCGCGCAGCATCAGTTGGGTGTAGCCGCTGATACTGGTCAGCGGATTATTGACCTCGTGCGCGACGCCGGCAACCAGTTGACCAATGGCGGAGAGTTTCTCCGATTTGATGAGTTGCTCTTCCAGGCGGCGACGCTCGGTCAGGTCGCGGGCGATGCAGTGGATCGCTTCAGCACCGTCGCCATCGCGGATCAAACGCGCACTGACTTCGAGTACAGCGATCTCTTCATCACGGCGTCGGATCTGCAACTCGAACGGCGGAACGGTCTGCCCCCGCAGCACATCATTGAACAGGCGCTCCACGTAGGTCCAGGCGTCGCTGAAACTCACCTCGCGCAACGGACGACCGATCAGGTCGTTTTGGGCATACCCGGTGATAGCCGGGGCGACTTTGTTGATACTGCGCAGATTGAACTGTCGGTCGAGGGTGAAGATCAGGTCGTTGGCATTGTCGAACAGGTCGCGGTAGCGCGCCTCGCTCTGTTTGACCTGCTCATAGAGGCGTGCATTCTCGATTGCGATGGCGGCATAATCGGCGAGCGCGGACAACAGGTACTGATCATTGTCGCTGAAGGTGCGTTCCGATTGCTGATTATCGACCGCGAGGACACCGATCACCTGATTGCCGACCATCAGCGGCACCTGAAGGATCGCGCGCACCAGGAATCCGGTGATGACTTTCAACTGTGCGCCGGCGCCAGCTTTATCCAGGCGGATCGGCTTTCCGGTGCGGATCACCTGCCCTGCCAGGCTGTCGTCAATCGGCATGCGCATCTTCTGGGCGCGCTGCTCGCCAAGATTCTTCGCCGCACGCAGGTAGAGTTCGTTGGCGTGCAGGTCGCGCAGCAGCAGAAAGCCCTCTTCGGCGCGTGTGATATAGACGCCGGCTTCGACGATCCGCACCAGCAGTTCTTCGAGATCGAGCAGAGAACTGACCGATTTGCCGATCGAGTAGAGGACGGTCAGTTCCTGCACGCGCTGCCGCAGGTTGCGGGTGAGTTGCTCTTTTTCGCGCCTGAGGCGCCGTTCGCGCAGCGCCTGATCGATTGCTGCCTGCGCCTCGGTCTCACTGAATGGCTTGATCAGGTAGTTCCGCGCTCCCAGACGAAACGCTTCGACCGCAATCGCTTCCGACCCATGCGCCGTCATGAGGATAACGGGCACATCGTACCCTTCCTGGGCAATCAGGCGCAACAGGTCGAGACCGCTGATGTCCGGAAGTTGCAGATCGAGGAGAATGAGATCAGGAGTACGCTGACGGAGACGATTCAGCCCCTGGCGCCCGGTATGTGCAATCGTTGGAGTATAGCCCAGCTCCGGCAATACATGGTCAGCAAGCAGGGAACAGATTTGCTTGCTGTCGTCGATGATCAGAATTTCTTCCATCAGTCAACCATCGATCACGTATCGCGGAGACGGCTTGAAATCATACTTTTCCACATTATACCGCATACGCAGTTCTGCGCCAACCCGGAACGATGCCTTTACTACCGGCGCTCAAGACTTAGCAGTTTCTTATGCTGGTCTAACATTGTGTTTATATCGGGAGCGCATACTTTATACAGAAGCATAGCACAGGAGGTCGCTCTATGGAGCGTGGAACAAAATTTGCCCTGATCTTTGGCATGATCGCAACGTTGCTGATCGGTGCGCTGATCGGCGCACTGGCTGGTGGCGGCGTTGCCTGGTATGTGACGCAGCAGCAGATAGAGCGCATCGCGGCGCAGCCGACGAGTCCGGCGCCTGTTCCGGTGTCGGCGCCAGCGCCCACGGTCGCTCCCGGTAACACGCCAGCGCCAGCGCCGACGATTGCGCCAGCGCCCACCATCGCCCCGGTCGCACCGGCATCCGCCTCGCCGGTGGTCGAGGTCGTCCAGAAGGTATCGCCGGCGGTTGTCACAGTTGTCAATACGCTGGCATCTGGCGCGCAGGCATCGCCGTTGCTCGGCGATCTGCCGTTTCCGCTTCCGGATCAGCCGGGCGGTTTGGTGCGTCGTGGGAGCGGTTCAGGGGTCATCATCAGCGCCGATGGTTACATTCTTACAAACAATCACGTCATTGAGGGGCATCGTTCGCTCTCGGTCATCTTCTATGACGGTTCGCGCCGCGACGCGAAACTGATCGGCGCCGATCCGTTGATGGACCTGGCAGTCGTCAAGGTTGATGGTCCGGTGCCGGGGGTTGCGGTGCTGGGCGACTCCGACGCGCTGCAACCCGGTGAAACGGTGATTGCAATTGGCAGCCCGTTGGGTGATTTCCGCAATACTGTGACTGTCGGCGTGGTGAGTGCGCTGAACCGTTCACTCGGCGGCAATGCGCCCGAAGGGTTGATCCAGACCGATGCGGCGATCAACAGCGGGAACAGCGGCGGTCCGTTGATCAATCTGCGGGGTGAAGTGATTGGCATCAACACTCTTGTCGTGCGCGGCGGCGGATTGGGGTCAGCGCCTGCCGAGGGGCTTGGCTTTGCGGTGCCGAGTTCGATTGCGAAGCGGGTGAGTGAGCAATTGATTGCGAACGGCAAGGTTGTGTATCCCTTCCTCGGCGTGCGGTTCGGTACCATCGATGCAATGCTGGCGCTCGATAACAATCTGCCGGTCAATGCTGGCGCGCTGATCGCTGCCGTCGAGCCGGGCGGACCGGCGGCGCGCGCGGGTTTGCGCAGCGGCGATATTGTGACAAAGGTCAACGGCAAGCCGATCGGTCCAGGACAATCGCTGCGCGCGTTGTTGCTGGAGTACAAGCCGGGTGATGTGGTGACGCTCGAAGTGCTGCGCGATAGTGAGCAACTGTCGCTCGACGTCACGCTCGGCACGCGACCGGAGGCATGAGCGCAGCGTCTATCCTGTTCGGCGGAGCGTTGTCGCCACCTCGAACGGGTCAACCGTGACACAACCGGTGGCGAACAGTTCCATCGCCCCCCAGTCATTGCGGACGCTCAGCGCCGGTCCACGGTCGGCGAGGCGCGCAATGACCGGCATGCGGTTCCACGCTCCGGTTGCGTCGGTCAACGGCGGCAGTGCGATGCCGACGTTGAACGCGCGCACGCCCTGGCGGTCGATCATCGCTCGCAGCGTCGGGTAGATCAACGCCGTCAGACGTTCGGCAAGAGCGGGCAATGAAGAAACTGATGGAAGCGACAGCAGTGCAATGACTTCGCGGTTGCGCAGCGGCGTCAGGTGAACAAACATCTGACCGTCGGGCGTATCGGCGAGCAGCAGACCCAGGCTGGCATGGGTCATCACCAGATCGGCGAAGTAGCGCTCGACGCTGCCGTACTGAAGCGCAGCGCGCCGCCAGAGTTCCGGGCGGGTGTAGTGCATCTCGCGCGCCAGCGACATCTGCATATGTCCGTGGGCGATGGTGGCGCCGCTGCGCGGCAGACAGTTCCAGGTGATCATCGGGTAGATGGCCTGGGGGTCGTGGCGGTGAGCCGTTTCGAGCCAGCGCAGCGCGACGTCCAGGTAATCAGCGAACTGATCGCGGTCGAAGCGGAGAGGATGTGGTTCATCGAAGATCACCAGCCCGTGCCAGCCGTCGTATTTGGCGATGTTCGACGCGCTGATGCAGAAGCGACCACGGATGCGTCCAAACACGTCGGCGCTGGTCGCATCGAGTGGTTGCGCAAAGAAGTCGAGATGGTTCAACTCGGCGGCTATCCAGGCGTGCAGTTCTTCGTCGCTCACCATCGCTCCTGCCGGTCGTAGAGCGCGCAGCGGGTTGAAGAGCGTTCCTTCGAGGGTGAAACGGTTGACAACCCGCACGATCGTCTGGTGACGCACCCGATCGATCGCGCCAAAACTGGCAGTCACCCAGGACTCCATTGCAGCCGGTATCACCGCTCGCCCCTCGGTGCGCTGGACGAAAAAGAGACGTTCGCACCGCGCACGATCCGCTGGCGGCAGCGCTGCGATCCGTTCAGGAAGGGTCGTAATCATACCGTTGCGCAAGTCGTCGCGTAAATATGTGGTAGTATACCATTCGGAGGCGCGAGGCGCGAAGCGCGAGGGGTTGAAGGTTGAACGTTGCACGTTGAACGTGGGACGACAACGTGTAGGGGCGCAGCGGCGCTGCGCCGGGACCGGCGGCGGGAGGCAACGCAGGGGCGCAGCGACGCTGCGCCCAGACCGGCAGCGAGAGCAGTGGCGCGAGGGTGTTGAAGGTTGAACGCGGAGAGGATTTCCAACCCCTGACCCCAGGCCCCTCATCCGTTTCTCGGTTCCTGGTTCTCAGTTCTCGATTCCTGGTTCTTCCACACATTCCTGAGTCTATGTTCATCGAGGCATTTCGTTCATGAACGACACGACACGAGCGCACGCCACGTTGCTGCGCAGATGGTATCTTCTCATCAGTCTGTTGCTGCTGGTCGCATGCAGTACACCGGCAGCGCAATCGGTCGCCCCGCCATCTGTGGCTTCACCGACACCGGATGCCACGGCGACGCCGGTTCCATCACCGCTTCCCACACCGACTCCTGTGCCCACCGCCACGCCAGAGCCGCGCCTGGCGGAGGGGGTCTATATCGCGGGCATCGAGGTCGGTGGGCTGACGCCCACCGAAGCGCGGCGTGAATTGACGGCGCGCCTGGCGCCGTTGCTGCGCCCGCTCGATATTCGCGCCGGTGATCAGGAATTGCTGCTGCGTGTCGAAGATATCGATATGCGCCTGGATCTCGATGCTATGATCGACGCTGCGCGCGCGGCGTCGGCTGGCAGGCGCATCCCCTTGCATGTGGTCTACGATGAAGCAAAACTGCGCGAAGCGCTGGCAACGCTGAATGAACGGGCAAGCATTCCGGCGCAGTTTTCGATCATCACTGGAACCGCTGCAATTTCGCGCAGTTTCGTCATGGAAGGCGGGTTGAGCATCGACATCGATGATGCTGTGCGACAGATCGACGACCGCCTGCGCTCTGTCGGCGCGCCGCGGCGCGTAACACTGACGCTGACCCCGCAACGTGGACTGGCGGCACGTCCAGATCCGCAGATGCTCCAGGATCAGCTTCAGGCGATGGCTGAAACATGGCGCGGGGTGATCGGCGTGTATGTCTACGATCTGGCGCAGGACGAAGTCGTTGCCGCACTCAATCCCGATACCGCATTTGCCGCCGCCAGCACGATCAAAATGCCGATCATGCTCAACGCCTATATCAATCTCCCTGATTTCACCGAAAAGCAGCAAACCGCATTGCGCAACATGATTGTCGAGAGCGACAATCTGGCAGCGAATGCGCTCCTTGCCGCGTCGATCGGCGGCGTCGGCACCGAGGATGCCATCGTCGGCGCAGAGCGAATGAGCAAGATGCTGGCTGACCTCGGCTTTCCTGAGACATTTCAGTACGTCCCATTCGAGGCGCAGGACTACATCAAACTGATGAAACTGAAGGTGAAGGCGGGTCCTGCCCGCGGCGGAAAGCCGCCGTACACCGAGGCAGGGCGTTACCTGCGCACCACCCCGCGGGAAATGGCGAGTCTGTACGCCGAGGTCGATCGCTGCGCGCGCGGTGAAGGAATGCTGCTGGAGAAGTTCGGTGATACCCTCACACCGGAACGGTGTCTCGAGATGCTCGACCGCCTCGCCGAAAATGGCGACAAACGACGGATGGTCGCCGGTATTCCTGAAGGGGTAAGAGTTGAGCACAAAAGCGGTTGGATTGAGGATATGCAGGCAGATGTAGGGATTGTGCGCTCCCCCGGCGGCGACTATGTAGTAGCGATTTATGTGTATCGTCCGATTGCTGCAGGTGATGCGCCGGTCCCTGACCGGATCATGATGTCCACGATTGCCGCGTTCTCACGACTGGTCTATACCTACTTCAACCCGCTGCCAGCACAGAACCTCTGAGCATGTGCAGACCATGCAGCGTACTTTTCTCGCCCGCGTGGAAATGACGGCGTTTTTCAGCCGTCTGTGTCTACCGCGTCGCGCGCGGTGCCCGCGTCCGGCAGAGTGTAGACCGAAATTCATTTCGGTTGTCACGTGGGGCGTGCGATTCTGGGAGCGTTCAACCCTGTCCATTGGGTTCAACTTCTATGGGAACTGCTATAATCCGCTCTACTGCGCTAGCCGTGGGACTTAAGCCCTTGGCTATCCAGGGCAAAGCCCGCCTGCGCGGGCGAGAGCGGATTATTTCTTCAAAAACCATAATTTCGGTCTACGCCCTGCTGGAAACGGACGCCTGGTGCGACACGGTAGATTCGGACAAGAGTCAAGGTATCTGAGAAATACTGTAGACGGCGCATGAAACCTGATGCAGCGCCGTCAGCGCTCCCGCTCGTGATGCCGACGCGGCAGCGACGTCGGGGCGCGGCATACCGCGTTGCGGCAGCGACGTCGGGGCGCGGCATACCGCGTTGCGGCAGCGACGTCGGGGCGCGGCATACCGCGACGCGGCAGCGACGTCGGGGCGCGGGGCATACCGCGACGCGGCAGCGACGTCGGGGCGCGGCATACCGCGACGCGGCAGCGACGTCGGGGCGCGGCATACCGCGACGCGGCAGCGACGTCGGGGCACGGCATGCCGTGCCCCGACCCCGACACCTCACCCCCTTTCAACCCCTTGTGGGAGAAGGGGGTGGGGAGATGAGGGGCAAAGGCGCATAGGAATGCAGAACATCGCTCATCTCTCCCAAAAAACTCTACACTTGAGAGGTCGCCTGTTGTGGGGCGCTTCGCGCGCTGCGATCAATGTCGGCGTCCTCTTCTCACACTCACGCCGCACTGAATATCGGCACCCTTTGCGATGACACATCGCTGCTTCCCTGCGGTCCGTCACGTTTGTGACGGCTTCTGGATGTATACTCTTCAGCAGACATATCCAGCGCAGTGGGAGGTGTAGTAATGACGGCGTCTGATAAGCGGATCCCTTTTCCCGAAATCTTCGCGTCCTTTCGCGCTACCGCAGACGGGTGTGCATTTCGCGGTCTGGTGCTGGTCGGTACACTTCAGGCGGATACACCGGCGCTCCTGATCGCCGGTCTCAACCCGGAGCGGGTAGCGTTTTTGCTCACCGATCAATCCCGCCCAAAGCTGGACGAGGTGCGTCAACGACTCGCGCAGGTCGCCGATCAGGCGCCGCTGCGCTGTTCCCCCGATGACTGGTTCTGCCCGGACGGCGATTATTCCAGTGTGCTGCGCGTCTACACCGGGTTGCGGACGGTTCTTGATCGCTGGCGCGACCTGGAGCGTCACGAGATTGCCGTCGATCTGACCGGCGGTAAATCGACGATGACCGTTGGGCTGGCAAAAGCAGCGCATGTGCTGCGCCTGGCGGCAGTCTATGTCGATAGCGATTATGCCGATGGTCGTCCGGTGCCCGGAACGCAGCGCCTCGCAACACCGGAAGACCCGTATACCGTCTTCGGCGACCTGGAGGCGGCTGAGGCGCGTCGTTTACATAACAACCACGACTATGCCAGCGCTGAGAAGATCTTCCGCGATCTGGCGCAGCGGGTTCCGGACAATCCCGATTATGCGATCTATGCCGATCTGTCGACGGCGTACCTTGCGTGGGACAGTTTTGCGCCCCATCAGGCGGGTGATGCGCTCGACCGCGTGCTGGCGCGCGCCGATCTGCCAGCCGATCTGCAGCCAGCGCGGAGTGTGTTGCAGGCGCAACGCGAGACGCTGGCGCAGTTAACCGCCATCAACCGACGTCTGACCCAGCGCAAGACCCCGCCAGCCGATGCGCTGACGGCACTACGCGATCTGAATCAGGGGCTGGCGTTGCTCGGTTCGCTTCACAGCGCCGCACTGCGCCGCGCAGCCCAGGAACGCTACGATGTCGCGGCGCTGATGCGCTACCGCTGCCTGGAATTGCTGTCGCAGCATCGCCTGGCGACCTACGGCATCTGGACGGCGGAACCATCGTTTGATGCCGCCCTGCGGCGCGTCCCTGACCTCGATGATCGCTACCGGCAGGCGCAGCGCGACCAGGGGTTTCGCAAACAGTACCCGCTGCCTTCTTCAGAACGCTCCATCGCGCTGTTCGACGGCTATATGCTGCTCCAGGCGCTCGACGATCCGCTGGTGCGCGGATGGAATATCGGCGATATTCGCCAGCGCTCGTATGTGCGCAACACCAGTATCCTGGCGCATGGGTTCCGCCCGATTTCCTCCCTTGAGTACGAACAGTTCGCCGATATTGTCGAGGAATTGCTGGATCGCTTCTTTGCACTGATCGGCAGGTCGCGCCAGGAGTGGGAGCGGGTCCATCGGTTCGTTTCACTTGCAGCCTGAGGAGGTGGTCATGGGCGAAGGGTCTCGACGTGGCGGCAATAAGCGCAGTTCTCAACTCATCCATCGGCGGCGTCTTTTTCTGGTGCAACGTCTCATTCGCGGATCGGCGACGGGGCGTGTTCTGATCGCTGATGCCAATGCCGCATTCCCTGATGTGCCTGATGGGATCTATCCATCCGATGCGGCGGCGGCGCTGCGTCACGACATTGCCGCGCTGCGCCAGGAGTATAACTGCGATATTCAGCGTGAACGGAACGGTACATATGTGCTGGTTTCACCGGGAGACCTGACGGTGCTCGATCTGCCAGACGAAGAGATCGAAGCAGTGGCGTTCCTGATCGATGCGTATAGCGAGAGCGATCTTCCGCTTGCCGGGCAGATCCGCACCTTTCTGGAGCGCGTAACGCTGCTCATGCCGGAAAAACGTCGCAACCAGTTGCGTGAAATGACCGCATCGCCGCGGGTTGATCGTCCGCGTGCACCGGCGCGTGGCGTCGATACGATGATGAATCTGTTGAAAGGGGTGATCAGGAAGCGTGAAATCGAGTTCGACTACCGCTCGCCGCACACCCCCGATGGCGCCGCACTGCACCATCGGGTCGCCCCGCTCGAATTCGTCTATCGCGAGGGACACACCTACCTGGATGCGTTCTGTCTTCAGAGCGACGTCCCGGCGCTCCGCGAGCGATTTGTGCTCTACCGCCTTGATCGCATCGTTCCCAACAGTGTGCGGCGTCTGCCGAACGCGCTGCACCGCGACTACCGGCGACCGACGTACACGTTGCGCTACTGGCTGGCGCCAGCGGTGGCGCGCACGCGCGATGTGGCGCACTGGTTTCCGAAAAGTGAGATCGCCTACGCCGACGATGGTTCGGCGGAGGTGACAGCGGTCACGAACGATCTGTGGCGCGCTCACCAGATATTGATGCGCTATCGTGAGCATTGTCGCGTGATCGAACCGGCGCAACTGGTGGATATGATGCGCGAAAGCGTACAACGCATGGTTGCGCTCTACGCAACCGATGCTGAACAGCCTGGAGGAGAACGTGAAGTTGAATCGTTTGGGTGACTTTCTGGCGCCGTTTCTCGACTCGCGCGCACCGGCGCTGTTCATCGTCGCGTCGCTGGTGCTGGCTATGCTCGGCAATGCGCTGTACGAACTGGTGCTGCTGATGTTTGGCGCGCAACCGACCACATTGATCGGGATCATTGTCGGTTCGGCGCTGATCTTTCCCTTCCTCGTCTGGGGCGTGCGCAGAGTGATCGAAGGGATCGCCAGGAAGACGCAGACCATCGAGGTGATCCCGGCGGAGCGCATCGAGCCGCACAGCGCGCTGGTGTTGCCGGTCGGGTTGCGTCCCCAGGGTCCGGAGCGGGCGATCCTCGAATGGCATCAACCGGGTCGCGCGCTGCGCCATTGCTGGCTGATTGTGTCGCCGCAGGTGCGGCGCGACGCTCGATCAAAGTTAAGTGATCTGACCCAGTGGCTGATCGAGAACAATGTGGATGTCCACACAATCGACATTGCCGATGCCACGTCGCTCGACGAGACGTTTCGCGCGACGATGCAGGCGTTGCGTGAGGCGCACGGACCGGTGCAGGCGTTGCCAGCGGCGGTTGACATTACCGGCGGCACGGCGGTGATGAGCGTTGGAATGGCACTGGCGGCGCGCAACTGGGATACGTCGGTGCAGTACTATCCGGCAGTCTACAACAAGGAGGGCAATGTTATCATCAATAGCGCGACAGCGCCGAAACAGATCAGGTTTGCAGGCATAGGAAAGGTAGCGCCATGATCCTTCTGAATTTTTCCCACCCGTTGACGGAACAACAGATCGCCCGGATTGTCGAGATCATCGGCGCCGCGCCAGAGGTGCGCGCCATTGAGTCGCAGATCGATCGGGAACGCCCGCTCGCTGTGGTTGCGGCGGAACTGGCGGATCGGGCGGGTCTGACCCCTGACGAATGGCAGACCATCCCGCTCCTGATCAATCCGCCCGCGCTGGCACCGCTGGCGGTTGCGTTGCTGGCGGAGATTCACGGGCGCTCCGGACAATTTCCGGCGATGGTGAATATCCGCCCGATTGCCGGTTCAATCCCCACCAGGTACGAGGTCGCCGAGATTCTCAATCTGCAAGCCATTCGTGAGGAAGCGCGACGCAGGCGGTGATCACGCTGCTGCGGCGCGCGGTTGCTCCGCATCCCCCCTGCCCCCTTCTCCCACACGGGGAGAAGGGGGAGTTTGGGCGTCCTGACGGCTGAAATGGGAGATGGCACGCAGGGGCTTGCCAAAAAATCTATCCCTGTGAGCGACTCCCTTCTCCCACTGTAAGTGGAGATGCCCTGGGTGCGCGCGCCTCCGGCGCGCAGGCGGGTGAGACGCCCTGGGTACGCGCGCCTCCGGCGCGCACGCGGGCGAGACGCTGGCGCTCCCAGGCAGCGACCGCGGCGACCGACATTCATTTCGGTCGCCCGCGATTGCGGTCGCGCCGCGATGACGACCACTCCGTTGCGCTGCGCGTTTGCCCCGCATCCCCCCTGCCCCCTTCTCCCACACGGGGTTGAAAGGGGAGATAAGCGTTCAACCTGTCAACCCTTTCGTGGCAGCGGGTGCCGGGCAACCATCTCGGTCCGACCATGGGAAATCATTGTTCGCGCAAGGAGGAGGGGATGCCATGCTCGACTGCGGAACGAGTACCGGGCGCCGTGATTCAGGCCTGCCTGCCTGCCTTGCCGCAGCGCCGCCAGCATGCCCTGACGCGCTGGGTGCTGGGGACGGTGTTGGCGGGTTCAGCCAACTGCGGCCAACATCAGGTTGTGCGCCAAATCTTCCTTCAACGCTGCATTTCTGATACTGCTCACCCCGTATCCGATCTACTTCTGCCCTGGTTGCGTCATGGCCCCGCCAACCGGATCGATCCTGCCAGCGCGTCAGTCGCCAGCCGCAGTGGTACAATACATACCTGCTGAGACATATGACATGACCTCAGGGGCGAAGGAGGAATGTGCAATGGTCACGGTACAGGATCTTGTCAAAGCAAAGCTGTACGCTGATGATAATGCCGTTATCGTCGATGCGCTACGCCATTTGCTTCGCAATCGCCCCGATCTGCGCATCAATCTCGCGATCTATCGGTATCAGCATGAGGCGATCTCGCTCGCTCAGGCCGCCGACCTGGCTGGCGTCAGCTGGCCGCAGATGCGCGACATCCTGCGTGAACGCGGTATTCCGCTCCAGCTTGGTCCGGAAACGGTCGAAGAAGCCCGGGCGGAAGTGGATGCCCTGTATGAGGAATTGAGGCCGCGTTCGTGAGCGTGGTCAGTAACACCACTGTGCTCTCAAATTTCGCAAGTGTTGGCCAGCTTGCGGTGCTGCGCCACATCTTCGGTAGCGTCTACCTGCCAGCTGAGGTATTTGCTGAAATTGAGGATGCACAGCGTGAGGGATACGCATTTTTCGCCGATATCGAACAGCATATGTTCCCATTTACGCAAGATGGATGGCTTCATCTTGTCAGTTTGACTGAAACCGAGCTGCGCCTGGCTGCAACATTATCAGCGGGATTGCATCGTGGTGAACGCAGTTGCATAGCCATCGCCCTCCAACGCAACTGGCTGATGCTGACCGATGACCGGGCTGCACGCGCCGAAGCGCGGCTGCGGCAGGCGCGGTTTTCGGGATCGATTGGCTGTCTCGTCCTTGCAGTGGAACGAGGTCTGGTTCCGCTGGCTCAGGCAAATGGATGGCTGGAGGCAATGATTGCTCAGGGCTATTATGCGCCATGGACCGACCTGAGCCTTCTCATCAATCGCGGACCAGCGGAAACCTGACTATGCCGGGATGCCGATCACATGTCCAGGTAACACCCGCCTGCACTGATGACGACCTGGGTGCGCGCGCCTCCGGCGCGCACCAGGCAGGCAGAGACGCTCCGGTGATCCCCCCTGCCCCCCACAGCGACCGCGTCGACCGACATTCATTTCGGTTGCCCGCGATTGCGGTCGCGCCGCGATGACGTCCTGGGTGCGCGCGCCTCCGGCGCGCAGGCGGGTGAGACGCCCTGGGTACGCGCGCCTCCGGCGCGCAGGCGGGTGAGACGCCCTGGGTACGCGCGCCTCCGGCGCGCAGGCGGGTGAGACGCCCTGGGTACGCGCGCCTCCGGCGCGCAGGCGGGTGAGACGCCCTGGGTACGCGCGCCTCCGGCGCGCAGGCGGGTGAGACGCCCTGGGTACGCGCGTCTCCGGCGTGCATCCGGCAGACAGGGACGCCCGCGCTCCCAGGCGGCGACCGCGTCGACCGACATTCATTTCGGTGCCCACGTATGACGAAGAGTTTTCCCGACAATCTCCGCGCGTCACGTTTGTGACGGGGTGGTTTGCTATGCTACGAGCAGACGCCTGATCCCCCGATTGCATCCCAGACACAAGGGCGTTGACCAGGTTATCAGTGCAGGTCGGGAAAGGAGGAACGGCAATGTCCTGGTGTCTGGTTATTCCGGCAGTGCTGGTCACGCTCCTGGCAATCGTGGCGCTGGTTGCGCCGTCGCAGGTGTTCTGGTCGATCATAACCAGTCTGTTGCGCGGCTGCATTGCAATCATTCTGCTGATTGCCGCCATGCTGCTGACCGGTCTTGTGCTCCTGATTCAGGGGATGCCGTCGTGAGCCATCTGTTGCTTCAGGTCGACGGTACGCCTGGTTGCCCGCCGCGCGGTATCGCGGGGCTGGGGATCATCGTGCGCAACCAGGCGGGCGCGGTGCTGGCGTGGTCGTGCGAACGCGCACCGGCGACGACCAACAACGAGGCGGAGTATCTGGCGGTCATTGCCGGGTTAACGCTGGTCATCCGGCGTTTTCCCGGCGTGGCGGTGCGGTGCCTGACCGATAGCCGCATTGTGGTCGATCAACTCACAGGACGGCATGCTGTGCGAGCGATGGCGCTCAAACCGCTGCACGAACGCGCCCGTATGCTCGTCCTTCAGCACGGCAGCGTGACGTTCATCGCCATTCCGCGCGAACTCAACCGTCTGGCGGACGCGCTGGCGTGGGAGGCGCTCGACGGACGCGGCTGGCTTGCGCGTGTCGGTCGAGAAGCGGGTCTTGCTACGGTCAACAGTGATATGTGAACTGTCTCAGGGTATAGAGAAGGAGTACTGCGATGCCTCTTTTTCCACGCTACCAGGGACCGCCGCTCATGCCACAGATTTGCAGCGTCGAAAACCTTACTCTGGCGTGGCGGCGGGTGCGGAGTAATATCCACGTGGCGCGTCGCGGGCGCAGCGCCGGATTGGATGCAGTGACGCTGCGTGATTTCGAAGTCGACTGGACGCGCCAGATGGCGCAACTGGCGGACGAGTTGCAGCAGGGAACGTATCGACCGCTGCCCGCGAAGCGGGTTGCCATTCCCAAGGCGAGCGGCGGTGAACGCGCGATCGCCATTCTCGCCGTTCGTGATCGGGTGGCGCAACGCGCCGTTCAGCAGGTGCTCGATCCGCTGTTCGATCCGTGTTTTCTGGATTGTTCCTACGGTTGTCGTCCGTATGTCGGCGTTCCTGATGCCATTGCGCGGGTGCAGCGCTATGCCGATCAGGGGTTGGGATGGGTGGTTGATGCCGACATTGCCACCTGCTTCGATAGCCTTGATCAACGGGTGCTGCTGAGTCTGGTGCGTCAGCGCATCGATGAGTTGCCGGTGCTGAAACTGATTGCGCAGTGGCTGGAAGCCGGTGTGCTTCAGGGTGAAGCGGCGTTGCCGGGTGATACGCCGCCGACTCCGCTTCAGCGCGGCGAGGCGGCAGTGCGCCGCGCGCTGTCGTGGGGCGCGGAGCGGCTGCATCCACCCCCGCCTGTTGGACCGTATGCGGCGGCGATGTGGGAGACGCCGGGTGGCAGCATCGGCGAAGACGGTTGGGCGCCGCGTCAGCCGGGGCTGGAATCGCATCTCTGGACGGCGGTAATGCTGGCGCGTCCGGTGATTGACGGCGCGCGACAGGCGCTGCCCTACCTGCAACGGATTGGCGGGCGGCGTCTTGCGGTCGCCGGCGCTGTGGCGGTTGGCGCGCTGGCATTGAGCGAAGCGGCTGCGCGGCTGCGTCACGCCAGCAGACGTGGCGTACCGCAGGGAGGCGCGCTCTCGCCGTTGCTGGCGAACATCTATCTCCATCCGTTCGATGTCGCAATGATGGGCCAGGGGTTGCGGTTGGTGCGTTTTATGGACGATTTTGTCGTGATGTGCGCAACGCAGGAAGAAGCGGAATGCGCATTGCAGTTTGCGCAGCGGCAATTGCATATTCTGCGCCTCACGCTGAACGCAGAGAAGACGCATATCACAGCGTATGCCGACGGGATCGAATTTCTGGGCGCCGCGCTTGCGCCGCGCGCCCGCGGGTTGCGCCTCGGCGAAGGAGTGGTCGATTTTGCTGAAGCGGAATGCGCACTGCGCGACGCCCTTCGCAATGCGCGCCGACGGATGAAGCGCAAGGTTGAAGGTTGAAGGTTGGGGCGTTGAAGGTTGAAGGTTGGGGCGTTGAAGGTTGAAGGTTGGGGCGTTGAAGGTTGAAGGTTGAAGGTTGGGGCGTTGAAGGTTGAAGGTTGAAGGTTGGGGCGTTGAAGGTTGAAGGTTGAAGGTTGGGGCGTTGAAGGTTGAAGGTTGAAGGTTGGGGCGTTGAAGGTTGAAGGTTGGGGCGTTGAAGGTTGAAGGTTGGGGCGTTGAAGGTTGAAGGTTGAAGGTTGGGGCGTTGAAGGTTGAAGGTTGAAGGTTGGGGCGTTGAAGGTTGAAGGTTGAGGGTTGGGGCGTTGAAGGTTGAAGGTTGGGGCGTTGAAGGTTGAACGTTGTACGTTGCGCGTTGCGCGTTGCGCGTTGCACGTGGAGCGTTGCGCGTTGCACGTTGCACGTTGCACGTGGAGCGTTGCGCGTTGCGCGCGGGCAAGGGCGAAGGGTCTCGATGCGCCGGACGGGTGCGTAGTGAGCGCAGACAACCGGCAAAGAAAGGAACGATCCATGCCAACCCTTTACATCCAGGAACAGGGCGTGATGGTGCGCAAACGTGATAATCAGGTGCTGATCACGAAAGACGGGCAGACGCTGAGCGAAGTGCCACTGGCGAAGATTGACCAGGTTGTGCTGATGGGGCGGGGGGTGCAACTTTCGACGGCGCTGCTGATCGATCTGCTTGAACGCGGCATTCCGGTGACGTTCACCAATCAGCACGGCAGCCGCCATTACGCCACACTGACTGCCGGACCATCACGCTTCGGCGATCTGCGCATACGCCAGATGCAGTTTGTCGGTGCACCGGATCGCGCCCTGCGCCTGGCAAAGGACATTGTGAGCGCCAAACTGACCAATCAGCGTCGTTTGCTGGCAGCGACCGGGTGGCCAGCCGCAGCGACGGCGATCGCGCAGATCGATGCAGCGCTGACTGCGGCAGCAAACGCGCCGCATGTGGACATGCTGCGCGGGCATGAAGGCGCAGCGGCGGCGGCATACTTCGGCGCGTGGCGCGCATCGCTTCCGCCGGTGTGGGGATTCGGCGGGCGTGCCTTCTACCCGCCGCCCGACCCGATCAACGCCATGCTCTCATTCGGGTATACGCTGGCGCTCCATGATGTCATTACCGCTGTGCAGATCACCGGTCTCGATACGTACCTGGGCGTGTTTCATGTGATCGAGCCTGGTCGTCCATCACTGGCGCTCGACCTGCTGGAGGAGTTTCGCCCGTTGATCGTCGACCGGTTGGTAATCGATCTGGTGCGTACCAATGCGATTGGTCGCGAACATTTTCACCATCCGCAGGAACGACCGGATGCCGTATACCTCGATGATGTCGGGCGTACACTGCTGGTGCAGCGGTATGAATCGATGCTTCAGACAAAGGTACGGTTGCCTGGCGGCGAGCAGACGCCGTTGCGACGGGTGATCCTGCTGCAGGCGCAGGCGATTGCGCGTATCGTTCGCGGTGAGCAGGAACAGTACACAGGATTCAGTCTGAATAACTGAGGAGATCGATACATTTGCGACGGCTCTCTGCGGTATGCTGGAGATGCCCTGTGCTTCCCCGCCTCGATGCCGCCTTGCAAGGGATGTCGAAATCTCAACATGCACAAGAGGAGGCGATCATATGGTTTCCTATCGGTTGGTGCGTTTCGGCATAGCGATGATGGCGTTGTGGATGTCTGGCATGTGGATGGTGTGGCTTCCCGACAGAACGCACAGTGCAACGATGTATCCGACGCCTGCCGGTCGTGTGGTGATGGCGTCAGCGATGGATGCGATAAGGAGCGACGCACCGCGCGCATTCAGGATTGTGCGTCCTTCCGCGCGTCGCCCCGTCGATGCCGGATCACCGTTTCGTCCGTCGAACATAACGATTGAACTGACGCATCCGGGGCATGTAACGAAACAGGATGTGACGGTGACTATCGGCGGAAAACCGGCAACGATTATCAGTATAACGCCGCTCCGCTATCTCCTTAAAGTGCAGGCGCCGCCGCAGCCCGCAAGAGGACGCTATGACCTCGAAGTGACGATCAGGGGTTTCACGGCAAAGGAACCGGGCGCAGTGACCTATTTTGGCGTCGACAATGTCAGCGTCATTCTGACGATCGACCGTTCGGGCAGTATGGCTGGGAACAAAATGGTGGCAGCGCGCGAAGCGTCGCGTCAGTTCGTCGATCTGATGCAGGCTGGCGATGGTATCGGAATTGTAGGTTTCAACGACGGGGTGGTCATGCCTCTGAATCTGACGACCATCCTTGACTCACCGCCACAATCGGCGTTTCTCTTCAGCGATGATATGGAGTCTGGCGCTGACCAGTGGAACGCACAGGCATCCTGGGGATTGACATCAACAGCGCGCAATAGCGCATGGGCCTGGACGGATAGCCCCTCCGGGAACTACGCGAATAACACGAACAGCGCGCTGACCATTGCAACCCCGATTGCCATTCCTGCGTCGATGTCCAATCCAGCCCTGATGTTCTGGCATCGCTACGATATTGCATCGCCTGATCGCGGCGAGGTCGAGATTTCCACCAACAACGGCGCCACATGGCAGCGCCTGAGATTGTTTACTGGCACAGCAACGAGCTGGCGGCGCGAGGTGATCCGCCTCGACGACTATCGTGGTCAGACGATCCGGATGCGGTTCCGATTAGTGACCGATGCCTTCGGCGTCCGTGACGGCTGGTATATCGATGATGTCACCATCGGTCCGGAGTGGGACGATGTGCGCGCCAGAGCGCAGGCTGCTATCGACACGTTGAACAGTCGCGGCGCGACATCGATCGGCGGCGGATTGCAGAGCAGTCAACGCATGCTCGATACGGCCAATCCCGATCTGCCGCGTGTGATTATCCTGTTGAGTGATGGTCAGGAGAACACCCGACCCTTCGTTGCAGACGTGCTGCCGCAGATCCGCGCAGCGCAAACGACTGTTCATACGATTGGGCTGGGAAGGGACGCCGATCAGCAGTTGATGCTGTCGATCGCGGCGCAGACCGGTGGAACCTACAATTATGCACCAACGCCTGAACAACTTTCAGGCATTTACAACACCATTTCCGGCGCAGTCAGCAATCGCCAGACACTGGTGACGGCGAGTGGGAGGGTGGCGCCTGGCGGTGTTGTCACGCAAGAAGTGACCATTGACCGCTCAATCTCGGAAGCGACCTTCTGGGTCGGCTGGACGAGAACCGATACGCGGCTCAACCTGACCCTACAAACGCCGTCCGGCGGCAGCATCGATCCCCGCACCCCGCGCGTAAACCCGAATGTTGTGTATGTGTCTGGCGCAAACTATGCCTACTACCGTGTACGCACACCAACGCTTGTGCCGGGAGTATGGCAGATGCGCATCAGTCGCGCCGCTGCGACGCCAGCCATTGCTTCAGAGACGACGCTGCCGTTTGAGGTTGGAGTCGAGGAACAGTCGACATCAGAGGTCGAAACGGAGACCGCGCCAGTTAATGCACCCCCAGAGGAGCGTACCACTGAGGCTACCGCAACAACGACGCAACCAGACTCCACCAACGATGAGCCGTTCACGGTGCAGGCGCTGGCGCGCGCCGATCTGACGCTCGACGTCGCTCTTGCGAAAACCGTCTATCTGACGACCGAGCCGATCGTCTGTTTCGTCATCCTGACGGACGATGCGCCGATTACCGGCGCAACCGTGTCGCTCAGCGTTCTGTACCCCGGTCAGACGACGCCGTTCGTTGTCCCGATGCGCGACGATGGGCTGCACGGCGACGGCGCTGCGAACGATGGCGTCTATGCAGCGTACCTGAGTGGATCTGGCGAACCCGGCACAGTGACATTCACTGTGGAGGCAACCGGTTCGAACCGCGCGGGCGAGCCGTTTACACGCCGGTCGGAACTCTCGACCTTTATCGCAGCCGGTTCAACCCCGCGCCAGGTTGTTCATTTGCCGCTCGTTGTACGCTAGCGCCTTTGTAGTGGAGACGGAATGAGGAAGGGATGGGCGAAGGCAACGCCTTCGCCTGTCCAGAGCCACCAGGAAGTTGCGTGACAGCAAAGGGGTTTGTGCGCGTTGAGCAATCCGGAAAGGAAACCCGTCGTGTTCACCATTATCAGTTACGACATCGTTGATGATCGACGGCGCACGAACGTGATGAAATATCTCAAAGGCTGGGGAACGCGCGTGCAGTACAGCGTGTTCGAGTGCATCCTGGACGCGCGCGCGTTTGCGACGGTAGTCCGCGAACTCCAGCGTATGATCGACCAGAACACCGACAGTGTGCGCTGCTACCGTCTCGATGAAGCAGCAGTCACCCGTATTCAGATCATCGGCATTGGCGCGGTCAGCAAGGATCCAACGCACTATCTGGTCTGACCGGCTGCACCGCCGCCGCCGCCGGTTCCGGCACCCAACGCTCCGCAGGCGGCGCCAGCGCACACCCCCGCACCCGGTCCAGCCG
Organism: Roseiflexus sp. RS-1; assembly: GCF_000016665.1. Taxonomy (NCBI): domain Bacteria; kingdom Bacillati; phylum Chloroflexota; class Chloroflexia; order Chloroflexales; family Roseiflexaceae; genus Roseiflexus; species Roseiflexus sp. RS-1. The sequence continues at coordinate 3,788,451 of NC_009523.1, read as the reverse complement.
AAACGTCCGTTCCGCGCGGCGCTGCAAACAATAGGCGTGCAGCAGCCAGCGCTCGCCGCGCCGCTCCAGCCCCAGCGGGCGCACCGTGCGCCGCGTGATCCGCCCTTCCCCGCCCGTCTCATACGCCAGTGTCACCAGTCGCTGCTGCGTCAGCGCCCGCCGCACCGTCCGCAGCACCGCATCGGGATCCGTGCACAGCGGCGCGGCGTCGCTCCCCGTCCCCCCGCTCCCCGCCGCCTCCGGCGCCTCGATGCTCGCCAGCGCCGCCTCCACCGCCGCGCGCAGCGGCGGCGTCACCCCCTGCCACAACCGCGCTTCCAGCGTCGCGGGGATGACCAGCGGCAGCCCCTCCGGCGCGTACCGGCGAGCATACGCGCACGCCGCCAGCAGCGCCGCGCACTCCCCCGGCGCCAGCGGCGCCGCCGGGAGCGTCCCGCCCGCCGCCAGCGCCCCGCCCCCCGGCAGGCGGTCCACCGCGATCCCCTGCCGCGCCAGCGCCCGCGTCACCGCCGCGACGTGTTCCGCCCGCACCAGCGCGACGCCCGCCGCCAGCCGCTGCGCATACCGCCGCACGCTCCGCCCCCGCAGCGCCCGCTCCAGGTCGCCCGGCGCGTCCGCCAGCAGCAGGGCGCCTTCCGCCAGGCGCAACGCCGGCGCGTCGGCGGCGCGCGTCCCCCACCACCCGTCCGGCGCCTCCCCCGCGCGGCGCGCCAGCAGACGCCGCACCCGGTCCCCCTGCACCCCCGACGCCCCGGCGACCTGCACCGTCAACCCTCCGGCATCGCCCCGCACCCAGCGTCCTCCCTGCGCCAGCGTCAGCGCTGCGGCGTCGAGCGCGCCGAACGGCGCCGTGACCTCCCCCGGCGCGCCATAGCGCCAGGCGCCGTCTGCCAGCGCCCACGTCGTCGGACGCACCACCCGTCCGGCATGCCAGGCGACGACCCCCAGCCAGGCGAGCGGTCCCCGCAGCGCCGCCTGCCACACCCGCGCCTCGCTGCGCCGCCGCCACGGCGGACGGCGGACGACGCGGAAGCCGTGGGTGTGCGCATCGGCGAGCGGCCCGAACGTCGCCGCCAGCGCGTCATACGTCGCCTCCGGCGCGAGCAGGCGGTCGGGCGGCAGCGCCTGCGCCCACTGCACCAGACGGCGGCGCAGCGCCGGTTCGTCCAGCCCGGCGGACGCCACGCGCAGGCGACGCAGCCAGGCGTCCGGCGCGGCGCAGTGCAGCCAGGCCTCGACCAGGCGCGCGCGCTGGTCATCGAGCGGCGCAGCCAGAAACGCCGCCGCTCCGAGCGCCGGGGCGCATTGCCCGCCGTGGCGCTGCACCAGCCCGCGCGCCTCCAGCAGCGGCAGCAGGAAGTGGAACAGCCGGGCGAGCTCCGGCGCGGGCGCGTCCGGCAGCAGCGGCTGCAGCACGCGCAGCGCGCGGCGGCGCAGCGCGCCATCGCGGCGCAGCGGCAGCGGCGCGGCGGCGGCGACGAGCAGCAGGGCGAGGGCGGCGCGCTGCGCCAGCGGGAGCGGCGCCGGGGGCGCGGGGCCGTCATCGGCGAGCCGCAACGGCTGCGGCAGCCAGCGGCGCACTTCGGGAGCCAGCGCGAAGCGCGGCGCGCGTCCGGGAGCGGCGGGGCGCGGCAGCAGCCAGCCGAGGAGCAGCAGGCGTTCGGCGACCGAGCGCGGCTGCGGGTCGCGCGCCAGATGGCGCCAGGGGCGCACCGCGCCATAGCGCGCCGTGAGGGTCGCCGCATCGAGACCGCGCCGCGCGCCGCGCAACTCGTCGAGCGCAGCACGGACGTCGGCGTCGAGCGCGGCATACACGGCGCGCACGGCGGCGGGGGTGCAGAGGGCGCGGCGCAGGCGGCGGAGGCGCTCAGCGGCGGGACAGGCGCGGGGAAGGGAAATGCGATGGGTGCGGGCGATGAGGCGCTGCAGCGCGGCGGGGGCGTCGGCGAGCCACAGGGACCAGCGATTCATGCTTGACCTCCGGGGAATGACCTGGTATACTGCGCGTGGCAGGGAATGATACCGGGTTTGGGTCAAAACGGCAAGCGCGTGCAGATGATGTGGTCGCACGGAAGTCGCCTCTTCCGCAGCAGGACGCCGAACAATGAGGAGGGCGTTGTGCGAGGGAGAGAAGCGACCACTGCCCCGCAATGAAGGGGATTGAACGGGGGCGGGGTCTCCCCCGACCGATCCGGATTGGATCGAGAAGCGACCACTGCCCCGCAATGAAGGGGATTGAACCTCCGCTGTTATCAGGTAATCCGCGCCCCACTTTGTGCGAGAAGCGACCACTGCCCCGCAATGAAGGGGATTGAACCGCTGCCGCCACCACAAAGATGGTACTCATTTTTCGAGAAGCGACCACTGCCCCGCAATGAAGGGGATTGAACCACGGCGGGTGGGCAAGGAGAAAGGAAATGGAAACGATGAGAAGCGACCACTGCCCCGCAATGAAGGGGATTGAACGGCGGGAATGCAAACGGCTCGCCCCCCCCCTTCGGGGGGAGAAGCGACCACTGCCCCGCAATGAAGGGGATTGAACCGACCCGATGGCGGTCGACGCACTGCTGGTTCCCGAGAAGCGACCACTGCCCCGCAATGAAGGGGATTGAATCGAACTGGCATTTCTCCAGCTTCCTCCGGATCTCGTGAGAAGCGACCACTGCCCCGCAATGAAGGGGATTGAACGGAGATACGCTGGCGCTCCGGGTGCGGCTCCGCCACGCGAGAAGCGACCACTGCCCCGCAATGAAGGGGATTGAAACCTCGTCAAGGCACGCTGCGTATGCTACGCCGCGTACCTCCGAAGCGACCACTGCCCCGCAATGAAGGGGATTGAAACTCGAGGGGGTGGGAGGGGGCGCGCCGCCGCCGCCGCCGGAAGCGACCACTGCCCCGCAATGAAGGGGATTGAAACTAGACTCATACTGCGCCTCTCCTCCAACTTCGCGCTGGAAGCGACCACTGCCCCGCAATGAAGGGGATTGAAACGTTCCGATACGCGTCGGCGCGGGAATCCGCGAGGTCGGAAGCGACCACTGCCCCGCAATGAAGGGGATTGAAACGCAGCGCGCCGTTCGGCGTCCCGCCGCGCGCGCGCTTGAAGCGACCACTGCCCCGCAATGAAGGGGATTGAAACATTCCAGATTAAAAAACGGAGATGGGCGAACTGCTAAAGAAGCGACCACTGCCCCGCAATGAAGGGGATTGAAACACGAGCTCGCCGCCAAGGCGCGCGGCCCGCGCCTCGAGGAAGCGACCACTGCCCCGCAATGAAGGGGATTGAAACTCGAGAGCTGCATCGAGCGCCGCCCGGTAGGTGTCCCGAAGCGACCACTGCCCCGCAATGAAGGGGATTGAAACCTCCAGCCCCTTTCGAAGCTGCTCGGCCTGCTCCCGGAGAAGCGACCACTGCCCCGCAATGAAGGGGATTGAAACGTGGGTCAGGAGAGCCAAACTTACTCAGTTTGGAGGGAAGCGACCACTGCCCCGCAATGAAGGGGATTGAAACAGCATGCCCTGCCCGTCGGCGCGGCGCATGGCGAGGGAAGCGACCACTGCCCCGCAATGAAGGGGATTGAAACCGGCACGCTCAGATCGAGCGTGTCGGTGCGGATTCCAGAAGCGACCACTGCCCCGCAATGAAGGGGATTGAAACCGGATCGCCCTCCCCCCTTCGGGGGAGGGGGGCGTTCCGAAGCGACCACTGCCCCGCAATGAAGGGGATTGAAACAATCACATCTGCGACCGGGGCGATCGCGTCGATAATCGAAGCGACCACTGCCCCGCAATGAAGGGGATTGAAACACAGCGCGGCGCCGGGGCGCGGGAACGCCTCCCGCAGGAAGCGACCACTGCCCCGCAATGAAGGGGATTGAAACGGCGCCAGGCGCTGCTGGCGCTGGATGCGACCTGGACGGAGAAGCGACCACTGCCCCGCAATGAAGGGGATTGAAACTCGCCGAACCGCCCAAGCGGGCGGATCGTGAGGCGGACGGAAGCGACCACTGCCCCGCAATGAAGGGGATTGAAACGAGAGCCGCACGTTGGTCACGAACCCCGCGACGTGCCGAAGCGACCACTGCCCCGCAATGAAGGGGATTGAAACTCGAGGGGGTGGGAGGGGGCGCGCCGCCGCCGCCGCCGGAAGCGACCACTGCCCCGCAATGAAGGGGATTGAAACACTGCAACATCTAGTATAAAAACTAGATCGTCCAGCCGAAGCGACCACTGCCCCGCAATGAAGGGGATTGAAACACCCGTAGTTGTCCAGCCAGATGAACCGGCGGACATGAAGCGACCACTGCCCCGCAATGAAGGGGATTGAAACGTGGTCGGTGAGGTGGTCGGTTCGATCATGCGTTCCTGAAGCGACCACTGCCCCGCAATGAAGGGGATTGAAACATGAAGAACATAAAAGACGCTACCACATAGGGAACTAGAAGCGACCACTGCCCCGCAATGAAGGGGATTGAAACGCGAGTGTCTTCTCGTCCACGTTCCGGTGAACGTCGAGAAGCGACCACTGCCCCGCAATGAAGGGGATTGAAACTCATCGACGGCGGCGGCGCGGACGGCGGTCGCCCATAGAAGCGACCACTGCCCCGCAATGAAGGGGATTGAAACGGAAACCCCCTCCCAGGGAATGCGTTGTGACAGCGCCCGAAGCGACCACTGCCCCGCAATGAAGGGGATTGAAACCCGCACCATTGCGAGCGGAAGTTCAGTCTCCCGCGTCGAAGCGACCACTGCCCCGCAATGAAGGGGATTGAAACGCTCGTCCGGCGACTGGTTTGACTGGTTGTCGTCCATGAAGCGACCACTGCCCCGCAATGAAGGGGATTGAAACGTACAGTGTGTACAAAAAGTACACGCCCCAAGATTGAAGCGACCACTGCCCCGCAATGAAGGGGATTGAAACCTTGAAAGGAAATAACATCCGAAATTTCCGGAAATCGAAGCGACCACTGCCCCGCAATGAAGGGGATTGAAACAAGGAAAACAATCACCGGCACAAAAGGGGCTAAAAAGGGAAGCGACCACTGCCCCGCAATGAAGGGGATTGAAACAAAAAACCCCCGTTACTAACGATACTATGGTCTGCAGGAAGCGACCACTGCCCCGCAATGAAGGGGATTGAAACAAAAAGGCCTCCTGCCAGGAGAGCAAGCATCCCGAGGGGAAGCGACCACTGCCCCGCAATGAAGGGGATTGAAACAAACTTGGCAAACCCTGCAATACGACCTGTAATATCGAGTGAAGCGACCACTGCCCCGCAATGAAGGGGATTGAAACACGTAGGCTCATCTGGCGTACCCAGAGCCTTGTAAGCGGAGAAGCGACCACTGCCCCGCAATGAAGGGGATTGAAACATGAATATTCGGGTTCATATGTTCTCCTTTCGTTGCGCGGAAGCGACCACTGCCCCGCAATGAAGGGGATTGAAACATGACTCATCTCATACCTCCTCTGGCGGGCGGCGCGGCGAAGCGACCACTGCCCCGCAATGAAGGGGATTGAAACAAAACAGAGCTTCCATTTTTCCTCCTTGCCCCAGGAAGCGACCACTGCCCCGCAATGAAGGGGATTGAAACCTTGCGCAATTCGATCTCCTTCTGTGCCCGCGCTTGGAAGCGACCACTGCCCCGCAATGAAGGGGATTGAAACATGACGGTTCCCACGACCTCGGACCCACGGTTTCCGAAGCGACCACTGCCCCGCAATGAAGGGGATTGAAACAAGATGGGCCAGTCGTTTAGACTTGAATCCCATAATAGGAAGCGACCACTGCCCCGCAATGAAGGGGATTGAAACTTCTTGTTGGGGGAGACCCGGACCCCCCAGGCGATGGGAAGCGACCACTGCCCCGCAATGAAGGGGATTGAAACCCTTGAAGGGCGTGAGATTGTCCATCGCCTGGGAGACCGAAGCGACCACTGCCCCGCAATGAAGGGGATTGAAACCAGTTTAAAATCGTCCCCCAAGGACGGCGTCTGGAAAGGAAGCGACCACTGCCCCGCAATGAAGGGGATTGAGACGGCGAGCGCGGCGGGGGGCGGGGACTACTAGTCCCCTTGAAGCGACCACTGCCCCGCAATGAAGGGGATTGAGACTTATAAACGATACGCACTCGGGTCCAACTGTTTATCAGAAGCGACCACTGCCCCGCAATGAAGGGGATTGAGACTCGTCGTCGTCATCGTCCTTCGGTCCGCCAAGATAAGAAGCGACCACTGCCCCGCAATGAAGGGGATTGAGACGTGGAGGTCGTACCTCCACTCCACCACCCCCCAAACAGAAGCGACCACTGCCCCGCAATGAAGGGGATTGAGACACGTCCGCGTCGTCCGGCGCCTGCGCCAGGCAAGCGAAGCGACCACTGCCCCGCAATGAAGGGGATTGAAACAAATTCAAAGAACATTTTTCTTTCCTCCTTGCCCCCCGGAAGCGACCACTGCCCCGCAATGAAGGGGATTGAGACCGTGCGAGGAGTGAGGGAAGAGGAGTGAGGGGAGAGAGAAGTGACCACTGTCCGCAGTGCAGAGGATGATAGGGGCGCGGCGCCGACGGCGCCAGCGCACGCGCGGAAGCGACCACTGCCCTGCAAGGCAGGGAATTACCCCTTCCACAGGCGGGCTGGACAGGAGCAGGCTTTTCGGCAAGCCCCGGCGTTCCTTCGCTCGTTTTGGGCTTCAGGACGCCCAACCTCCCCCTTCTCCCCGTGTGGGAGAAGGGGGCAGGGGGGATGAGGGGCAACAGCGCACGGGAATGCAGAACATCGCTCATCTCTCCCAAAAACTCTACACCTGAGAGCAACCCCTCCCTCTCTCAAACCCGCCAACCACCGCGTGCCGCAGCGGACGGGGCAGCGTCCACGAAGGTGGACGCCCGGCGGAACGCCCCCACGGCGCGATTTCCAATCGCCAGCCCCTTCCCCGGCGGAACGCCCGCACGGCGCGATGTCAATCGCCAACCCCTCCCTCTCTCAAACCCGCCAACCACCGCGTGCCGCAGCGGACGGGGCAGCGTCCACGAAGGTGGACGCCCGGCGGAACGCCCCCACGGCGCGATTTCCAATCGCCAGCCCCTTCCCCGGCGGAACGCCCGCACGGCGCGATGTCAATCGCCAACCCCTCCCTCTCTCAAACCCGCCAACCACCGCGTGCCGCAGCGGACGGGGCAGCGTCCACGAAGGCGGACGCCCGGCGGAACGCCCGCACGGCGCGATTTCCAATCGCCAGCCCCTTCCCCGGCGGAACGCCCGCGCGGCGCGATGTCAATCGCCAGCCCCTCTCCCCTCACACTCGCCAACCACCGCTCGCCGCAGCGGACGGGGCAGCGTCCACGAAGGTGGACGCCCGGCGGAACGCCTGCACGGCGCGATGTCAATCGCCAGCCCCTTCCCCGGCGGAACGCCCGCACGGTGCGATGTCAATCGCCAGCCCCTCCCTCTGTCAAACCCGCCAACCACCGCGTGCCACAGCGGACGGGGCAGCGTCCACGAAGGCGGACGCCCGGCGGAACGCCTGCACGGCGCGATGTCAATCGCCAGCCCTTCCCCTCACAGGGGTGGATTTTTCGGCAAGCCCCTGTATGCCATCTCCCGTTTCAGCCATCAGAATGCCCAGACTCCCCCTTCTCCCCGTGTGGGAGAAGGGGGCAGGGGGGATGAGGGGCAAACGCGCACCGGAATGCAGAAGATCACCGATCTCTCCCAAGAAATCTACCCTTGAGAGCCGCGATGAAGGGAAGGTCAGGGGTGCAGCGATCTTCGCTGCCTCGCCCCGCTCCCACGCGCTCACCGACTCATAGGCGCGGCTCCCCTCGAGACCGCAGGCGCAGGCCATCTGCGCCAGGGTGACGTGCGCCGCTTTGCGATGCCTGATGAGGATGGCGAGTCGACGATGATCGGGCATGGCACATTCCCTCGCGCGCAGCGAGCGCGTTGCTGCGTGCGCCCGCGCGGTGGCGGGCGGCGCCGGGCGGGATCGGAGGGCGGGCATCCCGGGGCGGCGATGACAAATGCCATCTGTGGCGTTTGGTCAATGTGAAGCCCGGTTCGCACCAGACCCGCACGCCATACCAGGCACTGTCGGCATGCCCCGCTTCCAGCGTCGTCATCACAAACCATGGGTCGGTGGAGCGGTCGTCCCGCCATGCGAGCAGGGTGCATGGCAGGCGACTGGCGCGTTCTGTGCATCATGTCCCGCTGTCCTGCCACATGCCGCCATTGGTCGGCGGCAGGTCGCGGCGCCAGACCCACTGCGCGTGTCCGGCAGGCCGGAATGTGGCGCCGGTAGTGATGCACAGCAAGGGAATTCCGTGCAACCGGACCATCCGATTTTTACGCATTTTTCATGAACAGTGGTACATTTGTGACAGGGGGCAGGGGTAGACTCGGTGTAACGAATGGAGCGCAGGCACTTCAATCACTTGCAGGATCACCCCGATGCCGTCTATCTCGCTGCGAGCGGGCGAATGGTGCTGGTGCAGCAGTACGAGGCGGCACGCCAGGTGAAGATGCGTCTGTTGAGCAGGGAACAGGCGTCGATGCGGCAATCTCCTGCACGTGCAGGCGGTGTACTACTTTTTACGCATTTTTCATGAACAGCGATATATTTGTGACGGGGGGCAGGAGTAGACTCAGTGTATCCCGCATGTTGTCGCTTCGTTTTCGCCTTGCGCGGGCTTCGTATCAGCAGTGCTGAAGGAGGTCGTGCATGTTCTCGTATCGATTGATGCATGCTATCAGTGTCGTGACTCTTCTCGTGATGACGTTTGGGGTATCCGGTGCGTTGACGCAGGAAATTGCTCTCAGTGCAACTGCATATCCGCCTCCTGCAACACCGGTTTTCTCGATGCCTGCGACGGGTTTTATGGGACTCAGTTGGAGCGGCGATGGTCCGGGTGCTCATCGGGGAATCGATATATGGAGTTGGCGCTCTGCCGGTTGCTCTTGTAGGGAACCAACCGGTTGCGGCGTCATGCCAGGAGCAGAAGTCCGTGCGGTATATGATGGGGTCGTTGCAGGCATCTACTGGGGCGACCGCAGCGGTAGATGGTATTCAGCCGGAACACCTAATCCTGGCAACTATCCATTGTCGGTCGTTATTCTTGAGCACCAGGGCGTTCCTGGCATCTCAACTAATAAGGTGTACACCGTGTACCAGCACATGGCCAACGACGACACTCGCGAAAGTTACGTTGCGCAGGGTCTTGCCGTTGGTCAGACTGTGCGCCAGAACGAGGTCATTGGCAGACAGGGCAACTGGCGCTATTACGTGGCGAACGATCCCAGGGCGAACGATCCCATAACGCATCTCCATTTCGAGGTGGCTTATAAACCAGATACCTATACCCTGCCGGACCGGATCACGGTTGATCCAATGCCGTACCTCATCGGTGGAGGGCAGTCAAGCTGTTCGGGCGCACCTATCAATAGCAGTGCACCGCCAGCGCTCAAGATCCTCCGTCCATCAAAGGCAAATCCGGTTGATGTCGGCACACCGGCAAGTCCTTCAAAGTTTACCATCGAGATCGCATATGCAGGATCTGCAAGTCTCCAGGATGTGACGGTCACAGTTGGTGGTAAACCTGCCACGATTATCAATATGACACCCACACGCTATACGATGGAGGTACAGGCGCCTCCACAGACTGGAAGCGGTGCATACGACCTGACAGTGTCTATCAAGGGCGCTACTGCGACGGAAGCCAGCGCCGTGAGTTACAACGGTGCATCGAATGCCAACGTCATTCTCACGCTCGACCGCTCGGGCAGCATGTCGACCGACAATAAGATGCCGGCGGCGCACAACGCAGCGCGTCAATTTGTCGATCTTATGCAGGTCGGTGATGGCGTTGGCGTGGTGGGATTCGACGACCGCGTGACGACAGCCTTCCCGCTGACGGTGATTACCGATCCGCCGCCGTTATCGTCGCTGATCTTTACCGATACGATGGAATCCGGTACGGGCAAATGGATACCCGACCCGCCCTGGGGATTGACGTCGGTTGCGTATCGCGGCAGCGCCGCCTGGACAGACAGCCCGGCGGGGAATTATGCCAACAATGCCAATAGTGTCCTCGCAATCGCCGATCCTATTGTTCTTCCTGCGTCACTGACCACGCCCGCGCTCTCTTTCTGGCACCGTTATGATATCGAAAACTATTTCGATTACGGCCGGGTCGAAGTTTCGACTGATAATGGCGCTACCTGGCAATCGCTGGCAGCATATACCGGCGTCAATACAACATGGAGTCGTGCGGTGATCGATCTCAGCCCCTATCGCGGGCAGACGATCCGGTTGCGCTTCCGCCTGACCACCAATGCGTATCTGACGCGTGATGGCTGGTATATTGACGATGTAACGGTGGGTCCGAAATGGGTTGATGCGCGCGCTGACGCTATCGCAGCGATTGGGACGCTGACGCCGCGCGGCAGTACGTCAATTGGCGGCGGTCTGCAACGCAGCCAGCAGTTGCTCTCCGCCAGCGCACCCGGTCGCACGCGTGCGATTGTCCTGCTCAGCGACGGTCAGGAGAACACAGCACCCTACGTCAGCGACGTTTTGCCGCAGATTCGCGCGTCGCAGATCACGGTGCATACCATTGGCCTGGGCACAGACGCCGATCAACAATTGATGCTCTCAATCGCCGCACAGACTGGCGGAACCTACAATTATGCGCCGCGTCCTGACCAGCTGGCCGGCATTTATAACACCATCTCGGGTGCGGTCAGTAATCGCCAGACTCTGATCACAATTGATGGCACAATTGCGGCTGGCGCTACTGTGACCCGCGACGTAACGGTTGACTCTTCTGTTTCGGAAGCCACCTTCTGGGTCAGCTGGACAAATGCTGGCGCCGGTGTGACGTTCTCGCTCCAGACGCCCGGCGGTGCGACCATTGACGCTGCAAGCGCCGCTGCGAATGACAGTATTGACTACGTCGGCGGATCAACCTATGCCTACTACCGTGTGCGCGCTCCAACGCTTACCCCTGGCGTCTGGCGCATTCTCCTCAGTCGCGCGGCGGCTTCGTCTGCGACCATCATCGATGAGCCGACTGTCGCTACGTCAGAGCCGTTGGTTGAGCGTCCAGCCGACGGGTTTGTGGAACCAGAGCATGATGTCACTCCCGACCTGTCGCCTGATCCTGCTGAGCGTGTCATAGAGCCAGAGCCTGTCGCTCAATCCACTCCTGCTGAGCATGTCGTGGAGCCAGATTCTGTCGCTCAACCCGCCGCCACTGGCGATGAACCGTTTGTGGCGCGTGTCCTGGCGCGCGCCAGTCTCACCATGGGCTTCTATCTGGGCAAGATGGCGTACCTGACGACCGAGCCGATGATATGTATCGTTACGCTGGCCGACAACGCGCCGATTACCGGAGCGACGGTCGTGCTGACGGTTACGTTGCCTGGTCAACCGGTCGCGCTAACCCTGCCGCTTTATGATGACGGCAGGCACGGCGATGGCGCGGCTGGCGACGGTGTCTATGCGACAACGTTCATCGGCCCGTTCACTCCCGGCACAGCAACCTTCAGTGTTATTGCATCAGGCCGGAGCAGCGCTGGCGAACCGTTTACTCGTCAGGGCGAATTGTCGACCTATGTTGCGACAAATCCTGACCCGTATACGTTCGTGCACCTGCCACTGGTTGTTCGCTGACGGCGCCGCTATGTTCACAATTATCGTCGATGAGGCTATTCAGGACTCCCGGCGAACCTGATGAAACATCTTAAGGGCTGGCGAACGCGCGTTCAGTGCCATTTTTTGAATGGGAACTGGACGCGCGTGCATTTACCAGGGTGATGCGTGAACACGCAAACCTCTTCGACCGCCTGCTCGCAGGCTGGCCTGGAGGACGATTCCACAGTCAACCCCAAAACGCGCTATACTTCCTGTGCTATCGTCGATCCCGCTGAAACAGGAGCCAACGATGCCTCGCTATCAACCTGCCGACTCGCTTGCATCACCGCGTTTCGCCGGTATTCGCACATTTGCTCGACTACCATGCGTTCAGACAACGGAGGACGTTGATGTGGCCGTCGTCGGATTGCCGTTCGATACCGGCGCAACCTTTAAGGTTGGTGCGCGCTTCGGTCCGGAGGCGATCCGCAGTGCGTCGGTGCTGCTGCGTCCCTACAATCCGGAACTCGATGTCCACGTCTTTGCAACCCTGTCGTGCATCGATTATGGCGATGCGCCGGTTGCGCCTGGCTTCATTCACGAGAGTCACGCCGCCATTACCGCCACCCTCCGTCCCCTGGCGGAAGCCCGCGTCGTGACGCTCTCCCTGGGTGGCGATCACAGTGTGGCGCTGCCGGAACTGCGCGCCCTGGCAGCAGTCTATGGACCGCTGGCGCTCGTGCAGTTCGACTCTCACGGCGATTTGTGGGATAGTTACTATGGCGGGCAGAAGTACACGCACGGCACGCCGTTCCGCCGTGCTGTCGAGGAAGGGCTGATCCTCCCCGAATGTTCGGTGCAACTGGGGATGCGCGGTCCGCTGTACGGTCCGGAGGATCTCCAGATGGCGCGTGATATGGGGTTCGCCGTTCTGACCACAACCGAACTCCTGGCGCGTTCGCCGCGGGAGATCGGTGACCTGGTGCGCACGCGGGTTGGTGATCGCCCGGCATTCCTGTCGTTCGATATCGATTTCTTCGACCCGGCGTATGCGCCTGGCACGGGTACGCCCGAAGTCGGCGGACCGACCAGTTTTCAGGGGCTGGCGTACCTGCGCGCCTGCACCGGTGTGCGCTGGGTCGGCGGCGATGTGGTGGAAGTGTTGCCAGCGCTTGATCACGGACAGATCACGGCGCATCTGGCGGCGCAGGTGGGCTATGAGTTCCTGTCGCTGGTCGCGCTTGCACGGTGAGGATCGTAGTACAATGTCTACGGTTCCGACGCCGATGCTCCAGGTGTCGGTGTGATCAACAGGGATGCTGCATGGCTACAGAACTTCCGCCTGAACGGTTGCGTCGCACGTTCGATCCTGCGCAGATTACCCTTCCTGCGACTGAAGCGCCGCCAGGCGACAGCGGCATCATCGGTCAGCAGCGCGCGGTCGCCGCACTGCGCTTTGGTCTCAATATGGTCGATGGCGGCTTCAATATCTACGCCGCCGGTCCGCCCGGCATCGGTAAAATGACCGCTGTTCAGGCATTTATCGAAGAACTGGCGCAGCGTCGCCCAACGCCGTCGGACTGGTGCTATGTCAACGATTTCGACGATCCCTACCAGCCAAGGGCGTTGCGTTTGCCACCCGGTCGTGGGCGACGCTTGCAGCAGGATGTGCATATGATGATCGCGCATCTGCGTGCAGAATTGCCGCGCGCGTTCGAGAGCGATGAGTATGCGGCGCGGCGGGATGAGGTGCTGCAGCAACTCAACTCCCGGCGTGAAGAATTGCTCAGTCAGATCAGCGAACGCGCTGCACGGCAGGGGTTTGTCTTACAAGCCGGTCCGGTCGGCATCATGATTATCCCAATCCTCAACGGCGAGCCGTTGAGTGATGCTGCATTTCAGGCAATGACGCCGGAACAGCGTGAAGAGTTGCTGCGTCGTCGCGCCATGCTCCAGGACGAACTCAAGCAGGTGATGAAACAGGTGCGCGCTGCGGAGCGGGTTGCGCGCCAGCGTATGGAAGAGATTGATCGTCAGGTCGTCGAGTATATCGTCGGCGGGTTGATCGACGACTTGCAGGAACAGTACGCCGATCTGCCGGAGGTGGTAGCGTTTCTGGAAGCGGTTCAGAAGGATATCCAGGAGAATCCCGATCCCTTCCGTTCCGGCGGTCAGCAGCAACCGTCGGGCGAGGCGCAGGTCGATCTGGCATCGGTCCCATGGCTCAAAGAATTGCCGTTCCGCAAGTATCAGGTGAATGTCCTGATCGATAACAGTCGTCAGCAGGGCGCGCCGGTCGTTGTCGAATACAACCCGACCTATCCCAACCTGTTCGGGCGTATCGAGAAGGAAACCCACTTTGGCGCACTGTACACCGACTTTCTCATGATCAAACCCGGCAGCCTGCACCGCGCCAATGGCGGCTTTCTGGTCATCGAGGCGGAAGACCTGCTGCGCGACTATTTCAGTTGGGATGGTCTCAAACGCGCGCTGCGCACCCGCGAGATTCAGATCGAAGAACTCGCCGACCGGCTGGGTCTCACAACCGTCAAGAGTCTGCGCCCGCAACCCATACCGCTCGAACTCAAAGTTATACTGGTGGGACCGCCGCCACCGTACTATTTGCTCGCCGCCTATGATGATGAGTTCTCGACCCTGTTCAAGGTCAAAGCCGATTTTGACATCAGCATGCCGCTGAATGCGGAGAACCTGCACGGTTCGCTCCACCTGTTCCGGCGCTTTTGCGAGCGCGAGGGTCTGCTGTCAATCTCCAATGACGCAGCCGCGCGTCTGCTGGAGCACTCGTTGCGGCTTGCCGAGGATCAGGAGCGTCTTTCGACCCATTTCGGCGCGCTGACCGATGTGGTGCGCGAGGCGAATTACTGGGCGTGCCAGGAGGGGTGCGACGCAATTCTGGAACGGCACGTTACGCGCGCGTTGGAGGAGAAGGTCTACCGTTCGAACATGATCCAGGCGCGCATCCAGGAATTGATCGACCGTGGCATCATTTTGATCGATACCGAAGGCGCAAAAATTGGCCAGATCAACGGATTGTCGGTTCTGAGCCTGGGGGACTATACGTTTGGCAGACCGAGCCGTATCAGCGTCAGTGTGGGACCGGGGCGTGGGTCGATCCTCGACATCGAGCGCGAAGTGAAACTCGGCGGACCGATCCACAGCAAAGGGGTGCTCATTCTCAGCGGCTACCTGGCGGATCGGTACGGTCAGGAGCGACCACTGACCCTTTCAGCGCGGCTGGTCTTCGAGCAGAGTTACGAGGGGGTCGAGGGCGACAGTGCATCGGCGGCGGAGTTGTTCGCCCTGCTTTCGGCGCTGGCAGAACTGCCGTTACGCCAGGGCATCGCAGTGACCGGCTCGGTCAACCAGCGTGGCGAAATCCAGGCAGTTGGCGGGGTGAACCAGAAGATCGAGGGGTTTTTCGATGTCTGTCGTCTGCGTGGGCTGACCGGCGAACAGGGGGTGCTCATTCCGCAGGCGAATGTTCAGAACCTGATGCTGCGCGGTGATGTGGTGGAAGCGGTGCGTGAAGGGCAGTTCCATATCTGGACGGCGCTGACCATCGATGAAGGCATTGCACTGCTGACCGGCGTGCCAGCCGGTGAGCGCGATGCAAACGGCGAATACCCGCCGGAGAGCGTCAACGGACGGGTCATGACGCGACTGCGCGCCTTCGCCGAGCGTCTCCGCGAGGGCGGAAAGACCAACGAGAGCGACAAACGACGCGAGGGGGAGCAAAACGCCCAAGGGTAAGGTTCCTGGGAGAGATGCGCAGTTTTCCGTATTCCCGTGCGTTTTTGCCCCTCATCCCCCCAACCCCCTTCTCCCACAAGGGGAGAAGGGGGAGTCTGGGTGTCTTGATGCCCGAAACGGGAGATGGTGCACGGGGGCTTTCCAAAAAACTACGCCTGCGAGCCTTCTTCTACACGGGGAGAGGGGGGAGTTTATTTGTCCTGAAGCCCAAAGAGTGACCGTGGTTGCGGTTAGTCCCGCTTCCTCCCATCCGGGTTGTTGAACGCAACGTATACGAGACAGAATAATATCGAACAATTCGGACAGGGAGACGCATATGCAAACAGCGCTGATCTGGGGTGCAGCCGGCGGGATCGGTCGCGCACTGGTTGACACGCTGAGCGAGAATGGGTGGCGTGTGCTGGGAATAGCGCGTGATGTAGCAGCGCTGAGCGACATGGACATTGAGTCATACAGCGCGGAACTGTCGCGCGAGGCGGATGTTGCAGCCGCTGCACTCTGGGCTGCGCAGCAGTCCGAGGGCGCTGTCAATCTGTGGGTGTACGCTGCTGGCGATATGATCGGCAAGCCGCTGGCGGACACGACTGCCAGCGAGTGGGAGCGTATCTTTGGCGCGAACGTGACCGGCGCTCACCTGGCGGTGACCCACTCGCTCGCGCTGGTTCCGTCGGGCGGGCATCTGGTTTTCATCGGCGCGTATGTTGATCGGATCATGCTTCCCAAACTCGGCGCCTACGCTGCTTCCAAGGCAGC
Organism: Roseiflexus sp. RS-1; assembly: GCF_000016665.1. Taxonomy (NCBI): domain Bacteria; kingdom Bacillati; phylum Chloroflexota; class Chloroflexia; order Chloroflexales; family Roseiflexaceae; genus Roseiflexus; species Roseiflexus sp. RS-1. The sequence goes on along the minus strand of NC_009523.1, from coordinate 3,772,297 downwards.
CCTTGATGCCTATGTGACTGTGCTGGCAAAAGAGGTGCGCGACCGGCGCGTGACGAATGTGCGGGTTGGCGCGGTCGATACCCCCTTGTGGCGCAAAGCGCCATTCCGCCTTCCCAAAAGCGCCCACGCACCAGGCGATGTCGCTGCCGCCGTGCTGCGCGCGTATGCTGAAGGGCACAAGGGGAATCTGGATCTCTGACCCGGTCGGTGGGGGCGCACTGCCGTGCGCCCCTACATTTACGTCGTGCGGGGGGGGGCGCATTGCCGTGCGGGGGGGACGCTGCCGTGCGCCCCTACATTTACGCCGTGCGGGGGGCGCCCCTACCTTCAACCTTCACCGACCTTCAACCTTCAACCTTCACCGACCTTCAACCTTCAACCTTCCCGACTTCCATCCCCGCATCCATCCACTTCTGGTATGCATCGAATGTTCCGTTGAAATAGACGTGCACAACCTGGTTGTGGGTAATGCGCGTGATCGCTTCGAACACCTCGGCGTCGTCGGTGCTGTGCGCGACCAGCATGCCGCGTTCGGGGGCGAAATCGTCTTCGCTGGGGGGAATGACGAAGACCAGCCATTCGTTCGGATAACGACGTTCAACATCGGCGATCAACTCGACGTTGCCCTTCTCCTCCATGCCGGTATAGGGGCAACCGCAGTCGCAATCGACGCCACAACCGCCGTGTGTGCCGCAGGAAAGGGATGTTCCGCCATGCCCGGCGGATGTCAGGTTGATCATGATCGGCATGGCAACCCTCCGTTACATGTGGATCGCCGCGCCCTCAGCCGCCGCGTGCGCCGCTTCGACAATCGCTTCGTAGAGCGTCGGATGGGCGTGAACCGTGCGCATGATCGATTCGGCGGTCGCTTCGTGTGACAGCGCCAGACCTCCCTCGGCGATGAGTTCGGTGACGCGCGGACCGATCATGTGAATGCCGAGCACCTCATCGTACTGTTTGTCGGCGACAATCTTGACGAACCCCTGGCGCTGACCAAGGATCGTCGCTTTACCGTTGCCGGTGAAGGCGAATTTGCCCACCTTCACATCGTACCCCTGCTCACGTGCTTTTGCCTCGGTCAACCCGACGCTGGCGATCTCCGGGTTACAGTAGGTGCACGCCGGGATCTTGCCGTAGTCGAGCGGTTGCGTATGATGACCGGCGATCGTTTCAGCAGCGACGATACCTTCAGCCGATGCTTTGTGCGCCAGCCAGGGCGTGGTGGTGGCACAGTCGCCGATGGCGTAAATCCCTTCGACATTTGTGCGCATATGATCATCGACTTTGATGAATCCGCGTGGATCGAGCGCGACACCGACTTCTTCCAGCCCGATGTCACTGGTATTTGGCACAATACCGACGCCAACCAGCGCACGCTCAAATGTGAGTGCATGCTCGGCGCCCTGTACATCGACCAGGCGCGCCATCACGCCGCCGTCGACCTTCTCCAGGTTGTTGAGTTTTGCGCCAGCAAAGATTTTGATGCCACGACGATTGAGCGCGCGGGCGAGTTCGGCGCTGACCTCCTCATCTTCGAGCGGCACAACGCGCGGCAGCATTTCGACCAGTGTCACCTCTGCGCCGAACGCGCGGTACATCGAAGCGAACTCGACCCCAATTGCGCCTGCACCGACCACCAGGAGCGATTTGGGAACGGTGGGAATGTTTAGCCCGCCGGTCGAAGAGAGGATGCGGTCATTGTCGAACACTGCGCCGATCGCCGGGATTTCGCGGGGGCGAGCGCCGACAGCGATGATAATATGCTTTGCCGTCAATGTGCGATGCTGCCCTTCGGGGCTGCTGACCGCAACCTGTCCGCGTCCGGCGAGACGGGCAGATCCGTTGACAACATCGATCTTGTTCTTCTTCATCAAGAACGAAACGCCGCTGGTCATCGTCTTAACCACGGTGTCCTTCTGGCGCAGCGTCGCTTCCCAATCGAGCGACACGCCTTCGACAATCACGCCGAAGCGTTTCGCCTCGCGCAGTTCATCGAGCAGATCGGCGGTATGGAGCAATGCCTTGGTCGGGATGCACCCGACATTCAGGCAGACGCCCCCCATCGCCTGGCGCTCGACGACGGCGGTTTTCAACCCAAGCTGGGCAGCGCGAATGGCAGCGACATATCCGCCGGGTCCGCCGCCAATGACAATCACATCGTAGAGGGTGTCGGTCACGGAAGTCACCTTTCTATTCAGTGCGTCTGGATTGCAGACGGGAATGTGCGGATCGACTCGCGAGCGGCGGCAGGGCGCCGCCGGTCGTCCGCGAGTCGTGTAAGCGGTATTGTACCACGAGAACATCGGGTCAGAAAAACTACCGCTCCACCATCGCCCGGTTTGCCGACTCCTCCATCAGCGCCAGTTGGCGCGCCACTTCTTCAACGGCGATGCGCTGCTTGCGGTACAGGTCAGACTCACTCATCGCCAGCCGGTCGGCGGTTTCGCGGATGCGGCGCCCCTGCAGGAAGCGCATCTCCAGGATGTTGTAGAGCAGCCACTCCTGCGCCGAGGGGTCGAGTTGCGCATCAGGGCGCAGATTCTCAATCGCCTGGCGCAACACCGCCTGCAATGCGCGCGTCGGACTGCCCCCTTGTTCCTCGAGGACCCGGCGCACCGTGCGCAATCCGAGCAGCGGACTTTCGGAGAGTTTCGGTCCGCCCCAGTAGTGCGCCAGCGCTTCTTTGACCAGTTGGGGAAATTCGGGCAGTGATGCAACGTCGGATTCGAGCGTCTGAAGTGAAGCAGGGGTCGCCTGTTCGAGTTGCGTGCTGAGATGCTGGAGCGACTGCATATCCGGTCCCAGCCCGCGCAGGGTGTTGAACAACCGCTGCTGCATCTGAACGGTTTCGAGCGCCAGTTCCATTCGGTGGGTCAACGCACCGATCAGGCGCCGCGCATCGACGCTCAACGTGTCGTGCGGGTAAGCGATGCCGAGACAGCCGAGCAACGCGCCGTCAGGGGTGCGCAGCGGCAGCAACCAGAACCCTTCAACCCGCAAAAATGCGTCGGCTGGCGGGGTGTCACCGGGTGGTCGCACCGGCAATCGTGAGAGACGCGCCATCAATTCTGTGAGCGGGTGTTCGTTGACGAATCGCCGCACCACCTGGCGCGATCCGACCAGCGTTTTGACTGTGTAGCCGCCTGCATCATCCGGTGCAGCGACGAATCCTGTCTCGGAGCGCAATGCCCCGCATGCAACCACCAGCGTATTCTCCAGCAGACTCCGCAGGTCCGCCTGGGTGAATGTATTGCGTGGCAGAGCGCGCAGATAATCGATCTCGGCGTGATCCTGCGCATAGACCAGGGCGTCGAGGTATGGTTTCAGCCGGTTGACGAACAGCGGCATAATGACGGTCATAATAACTACGCCAGCGGTCAGCAGCGCCTGCTCCGGCAACCCCAGCCAGCGCGCCAGGATTGGTGTCGCACGCAGGAACAGCGCAATACTGACGCCGACGAATGGACCGTACAACACCCAGCGGATAAAGTCCTGCTTGATCAGACGGTCGGGAAGCGGCAATCCCTGGAATGCGATACTGTAGACCATCACCGTCGTCATCATCAGGACGGCGACGTTGCCCACGGCGACCAGGAAGAGCACGACTGTGAACGGAATCATGTTCTCCGGGAGAGGAATAATGAGAAAGGGATAGACCGCGATCGCCGGACCGACGAATGTCAGACTCAGGTATGTGATCCGCCGGCGCAGGGTTGGTGTGAGCGCTGCGTCGCGCACGTGGAGCGTGGTTGCCAGCCCGGCGAGACACGCGATGGTGAAGTAGAGCGTGAAGACCCAGAAGAGCGGACCGGCGTTGAATTGTGCAACAGGTTGAACCTGGACACCGTTGCGCAATACCAGGTCTGTTCCCCATGCCAGCGCCAGGAACACAGCGCTGATGACGTAAGCCATGGGAACGCTCCAGCGTCTGCGGAGGTTATGCTGACCACTGAAATCCAGCAGGGCATCGGCGAGGTGAATGTATCCTGCTGGCACACCGACGATGCCGAGCCACTGGGCGCGCAGCAGGAAGTGAAGGGTCTCCTCACGCTGCACCTGCTGCGTTAGCACGTCGCCGCCAAAGACAACGACAATGCTACCAAGCAGCACCGCCAGCGCGCGCGCAATGGGAGTGTACCGGTTTTGCAGCACCAGGTAGACCAGGAGTGAAAATGAAACGATCAGAACGGCAGAAGCCAGAATATCGTTGACCGCAAGGAGCAGGTTGGTCAAAAATGGCAGGTCGATCATACCGTTTTGTATCTTTCGCCACAGACCATGCAATTGTTATAGTATTGTACACGATCAAAGTTACGCACCTGTCGTAACTATTCACACCTGGGGCAACACTCGCGCCTGGGAGCGCGGGCGTCTCGCCCTCGTCGCGTCTACGAGGGCACAATGCCCTCGTCTCCAGGAGAGTCGAGATGGGACTATTCTCCCAGTTTGCGCATCTCTTCTGCGATGCGCAGACCCTCAATCTGACCCGCAGCCGGTGGTGCGGTAAGGTTGTATGAGATAATCTGACGCTGGAGGTTGGTAAGCATCTCGTGGTATTCGGCGCGCAAACGGGCGCGGATGGCGGGTGGAAGGCGCGACCAGCGGCGGTTGGTGTCGTGGAGCCAGGCAGCGATGCGGGCGCGCTCAGTGTCAATATCACGGCGAGCTTCAATCCACAGAGGGGCGAACCCGGCGTTCTTCAGCATGCGAAACCCGGCGCGCATATCTTCCGGCGTCAGCGCATCATCGTCATACATCAGCGGCTTACCGGCGCCGGGCAGGTTGTCGAACGCACCTTCGGCGCGCGCCTGTTCGATCAGACGATCAATCACTGTTTCCACATCGTTCGGGTTCGGCGTGCTGCGGTGCGCCCGACCACTGCTGTTGTCACGCGCCTGTTCGAGCAGACGCTCAAACAGGGTCGCGCCACCGGGATATTCAGACGCCTCCCGTGGAGCGAGCGGATCATTATGCTCAGGTGTCGGTTGGTCGGTCATAAGGAACACATGACGGTATGGAAGCCTTGCCGCGCATGCGCCTAACGCGCCGCAACACTCGCTGCGCTGCTGATCGTCCCCCAGATCAGGTTCGGCAGCAAACCGAGCAGCACCACCAGCACCGTTGATACGATGATGGCAGCATTCGCAACCGGCGGTGTCGAGAAAGGCGTCGTTGACGGCGCTGGCAAAATCCACATCGCCTTGAGAAAACGCAGATAGTAATACAGACTGACGACCGTCATCACAACGGCGACGGTCACCAGCGGAACGGCGCCTGCCTGGTAGCCCGCCATAAAGACAAAGAACTTCGCCCAGAAACCGGCGAGTGGCGGAATGCCTGCAAGTGACAGGATCAGGATCGTCATCATTAAGGTCAGCGGCATATTGCGTCGCCACAGACCCTGCATGGCACTCAGGTCATCACTGCCCAGCGCCCTGGTCAGCACCGCCAGCACACCGAAACTGCCCAGATTGGTGAGCGTGTAGACGATCAGGTAGTAGATCAGCGCTGACGTGCCGAATGTCCGATCAACCGGTGATGTCGATGACCAGAGCAGCACGGCGAGCAACAGAAAACCGGCATGCCCGATCGATGAGTACGCCAGCAGACGGCGCGCATTGGTCTGCGGCAGCGCTGCCAGATTCCCTACCAGCACCGTCACCAGCGCCAGGATCGCCAGCACGCTCGTCCAGCCGCTGAATTCTTCCAGGCGCGGCGTTCCAACCGCCCCTGGGAACGCCGTCGTCAGCAACCGGTAGAGCAGCAGGAACCCGGCTGCTTTCGATGCCGTCGAAAGGAAGGCAGTCACCGGTGGCGGCGCTCCCTGATACACATCCGGCGCCCATGTGTGGAACGGCACGACCGAAATCTTGTACCCCAATCCGGCGATCACGAACAGTATGCCAAGGATCAATAGCGGGCTGCGCGCGGCGTCACCGGTTGCAAATCGCCCGACTTCCGAAAAGAGCGTGGCGATGATCGGCGTGCCGCCGGCTTTCTGATTCTCACTGGCGACGAAGCCGTAGGTCAGGCTGATGCCGTACAGGAAAATCGCCGAGGAGAGCGATCCAAACAGGAAGTATTTCAACCCGGCTTCTGGCGAGCGTTCACTTTCGCGGAAGTATCCGGCAAGCACATAGAGCGCAATCGACGACAGTTCCAGCGCCAGATACGCCAGAATGAACTCCGTCGCCGCTGCCATGATCGACATCCCCAGGGTCGAGAAGATAAGCAACGAATAGAACTCGCCAGGATTGGCGGTCAACCGATACCCCATCGCCAGCAGCGACGTCAGCAACGCTGCGCCGATGAAGGTCAGGCGCGCTACCGTGGTGAACTCATCGGTTGCGAACGCGCCCAACACCGGCGATCCTCCCGGACCGCCCGCCTGAAGATTGCGCCCCAGCGTCAGCAGAACGTCCAGCGGTCCGCCGGTCGGATCAGGGACGGTGAAGAGGAAGCGGCTCTGCACCAACCCCACGATGAATACCAGCCCCAGACCGACAGCGGTCAGTTGACCGGCTTCTCTGGCGCGTTCAGCCTGCGCCTGTGCGCCGCGCCCCCAGCGCGTCAGAATATCGGAACCGAGCACCAGCAACCCCAGCAGCAGGAGCATCAACTCCGGAAGAATACGCGGGATATCGGTGATCTGGAACGACATATCACCCTCAACCTTCCCCCTGCAACGTTCCACCTGCAACGTTCAACGTTCAACGCTCAACGTCCCACCTTCCACCTGCAACGTTCAACGTTCAACGCTCAATGCTCAACGTTCCACCTTCCACCTGCAACGTTCAACGCTCAACGCTCAACGTTCCACCTTCCACCTGCAACGTTCAACGCTCAACGCTCAACGTTCCACCTTCAACGCCCCGCCATCCCCAGCGCCCCGGCACGCGCCAGCGCCTCGGCGATCGGTCGCACGCTTGCTTCAATCGGTTCGGTCAAATACGCCGGGTAGATCCCGCTGACAATCAGCACAGCCGCCAGGATCGCGCCGGCAACATACTCCGGCGTGGTCAGTCCAGGCAGGCGGCGGAACTCAGGGTTCTTCAGTTCACCGAAGAACACCCGGTACACCGCAAGCAGAATATAGCCAGCAGTGATTGGGATTGAAATGCCGGCCAGCACCGCAATCAGCGGGAATCGCTGCCACATGCCCATGAAAATGTTGAACTCCGCCCAGAAGCCTGCCAGCCCCGGCATCCCCATCGACGACAGCCCGGCGATGATGAACACAATCGCAGCGAAGGGCATCACATTGAAGAGACCGCCGAGTTCCGGGAACTGCCGGGTGTGCGTCCGGTCATACACCATCCGCCCGACAACCGCAAAGAAGAGGGCGGTCATCACGCCGTGGGCGAACATTTGCAGCACCGCGCCGGTTATGCCGATGGTATTGGCTGCCGCCAGCCCCATAAGCGTCAACCCCATGTGGCTGACCGACGAATACCCGATCATGAACTTGAAGTCGCGCTGCGTCATGGCGATCGATGCGCCATACACCGCATTGATCAGCGTGGCGATGGCAATCGGCAGCAACCAGTAACTGGCGCCTTCGGGAAAGATCCACATCGCCACCCGCAGACAGCCATACGCCCCCAGTTTCATCAACACACCGGCGTGCAGCATCGAAACCGCCGTCGGCGCGGCGACGTGTCCGGTCGGCGACCACGTATGGAACGGGAACATGCCCGCCAGCACTGCGAACCCAAGGAACAGCGGCACGAAAAAGACGATCTGAACATCGCGGCTGAACAGCGCCGATTGCGCCAGCAGGCGCATATCGAAAGTGCGCAGCGTCCCGCTGTAGTAGACGGCGACCATGCCCAGAATGATGAACGCCGACCCGCCCATCAGGTAGAGCGTCAGTTTCATCGCGCCATACTCTTTGCGCGTGCTCCCCCAGATGCCGATCAGCAGATACATCGGCAGCACCGCCAGTTCATAGAAGATGAAGAGCAGGAACAGGTCGAGCGACACGAAGACGCCGTATACGCCAGCAGCCAGCAGCAACAGTAGCGCCCAGTATTCGCGCGTCCGTTCTTCGATATTCCAGCTGATCAGCGCACCGGTGAAAATGACCAGACCGTTGAGCAGCAACATCGGCAGGCTGACGCCATCAACGCCAAGGATATAGTTGATGCCGAGTTCCGGCAGCCAGGGAACTTCTTCGAGGAACTGAAACTGCTGCGGACTGCGGTAGTCATACGCGAGATACACCAGCAGCGTCAGCGCCAGTGAGATGAACGAGAAGACTGCGCCAACGATGCGGATTTCACGCTTTTGTTCCGGCTTCAACAGCGCGATGATGAGCGTTGGCGCCACCAGGCTGAGCCATATCAGGCTGAGCCAGGGAACATTCGTCGGCAGATCGATCAGGTTCATACGTCGTCCTGTTGCATATCGCCGTTCACGGCAGGAATACTCTCGCCAGCGCGGTTGCCGTCTGGTTCGACAGGTCCATGATCGGCGCCGGGTAGATGCCAAGGATCAGCAGCGCGATCAGCAGCGGTGCAACTGCCAGGAACTCGCGTCCGGCGAGACGCATGTCGGGCATAGCGCTGCGTTCGTTCGTCTGCCCATGGAACATCTGCCCATACATGCGCAGCAGCGCCAGCGCGGTCACAACCAGCCCGATGGTCGCCAGCAGCGCGAAGAGCGGCAGCGATGCCCAGACGCCGCGGAAGATGAAGAACTCGCCGACGAACCCGGCAAGACCGGGCAACCCCAGGTTGGCGAAGGTCGCCACGCCCATTGCACCGGCAAAGACCGGCATCGTTGTGCGCAACCCGGCGAGCGAGCGCATGTCGTCGGAGCCGGTGCGTTCGGCAAGCATGCCCGCCATCAGGAAGAGCGCGCCGGTTGAGAGACCGTGCGCAACCATCTGGAACAACGCGCCATTGATCGCCGTTGCACGGGTGGCGACATCCGCCGCGCCGACGGTCGCAGCTGCGGCAATTGCCAGACCGACGTACCCCATGTGGTTGACCGAGGTGTACGCGATCAGGCGCTTGAGGTCGCCGCCGACCTGACCGAGTGCGCCGAAGGCGCCAGCCACAACGCCGATCAGCGCCAGCGCGCCGATTGCCGGACCAAAATACTGCGCCGCGTCGGGAACCAGGGGAAGCATCAGGCGCAGCATGCCGTAGGCGCCCATTTTCGACATCACCGCCGCCAACAGGATGGACGCCGCTGGCGGCGCTTCGCTATAGGCGTCCGGCAGCCAGGTGTGGAAGGGCCAGATGCCGAGTTTGATCGCAAAGGCGATAAAAATCGCCCAGAACGCAATCGATGTGTAGAGCAACGGGTAACGCCCAAGCACATCGGCAATTCCGAGTTGCTCGACATAATTGAAGATAATCTCTTGCAACGTCAGGTTCACCGGATCGAGCGCCGCGCGTTCGACCGTCAACCCCTGCCCCAATCGCGCCAGCGTGATCAGATCGAACGTTGGAATACCGGCGGCGGCGGTGGCGACATAGAAGAACTGAAACAGGAGGAGCATGCCGATCGAACCGGCCATGGTATAGACGAAGAACTTCAGTGCGGCATCGCGGCGGCGCTGTTCCGGGTCGGCATCAGTGGTGTGGCGGCGTCCCCATCCTTGAATGAGAAAATATGCCGGAACCAGGCTGAATTCCCAGAAGATGAAGAAGAAGAAGAAATTGAGCGCCAGGAAGTACCCCAGCATTGCCGTTTCCAGCAGAAACATCAGCGCCAGGTACAGTTTCACCCGCTGTGTGACGCTGAACGACGCCAGCATCGCCACCGGCGTCATCGCCGCCGTCAGGATCACCAGCGGCATACTGATGCCGTCCACCCCAACGAAATAATCGACCCGGATCGCCTGCACCCACGGAATCTTCTCGACGAATTGCACGACCCCCTGCCCATCGGCGGTGGCGTTCGGGTTGAACCCGACCCAGACGATAATTGCCAGAGCAAGGGGGACGGTAGACCACGCCGTTGCGCCGATCATGGCTGTGCGATCATCGAGGCGCAGCGCGCCTGCCAGCGCCGTCAGCGCCAGCCCGACCAGGGGTGACAGGATCAGCAGCGTCAGCCATGGCGTCGATGCGTATGCCAGGTATGTCATATGGTTACCTTCGGACCTGCAACCCTACTGCTGTGTTCGGGACGTGCCTTCAACCTTACGAACCTTCACCGCACCACATACAGGTACAGCACCCCCAGCACGACAGCGCCGGCAAAAGCCAGCGCAACATAATCCTGGATTTTGCCGGTGGTTGTCCGGCGCGTGCGATCCCCGGCAACCTGCGTGCCGGTTGCCACCAGGTCGGCGCCGTCGTTCAGCACGGCATCATCGATAATAAAGTTCACCTGTCCCAGGAAACGGGTAAAGCGTCCGGTATCGATCACCAGGCGATCCAGCACCTGTGCATCGAACCATGTCCAGACGCGCGCCAGGATGGTTGTGAGTGCGCCGAACGTCGCCGCGTACAGTTCATCGATATAAAACTTGCGGTTGAGCATGGTAAAGACGCCGGGAACCATCCGTTCCAGCGGGTCGGCTTCCTCAGCCGAGGCTGTGAACGCCTGACGGTACACCAGCCAGCCAAGCGCAATGCCGACAAGCGCAATCGCGCTCGAAATCCCCATGACCAGCAGGTTCAGTTTTCCTGCTTCCTGCCCGAAGAACTCCGCCAGATGATGGAACCCGTCGAACGGTAGATTGACGAGACCGGCGAACACAGCAAACAGCGCCAGAATCACCAGCGGCACGGTCATCGTCCAGGGACTTTCGTGCGGGTCGTGCGCCTCGTGGTGGTGATCAGCGTGGTGCGCGAACGCATACGCCGGTTGCCGTGGATGATGACCGCGGAACGATCCGAAAAACACCAGCATCACCTGGCGTGTCATGTAGAATGCCGTCAGGAGTGATGCCAGGCTGAGCACAATCCATACCAGCGTATTGGCGCGAAACGCATCCGCCAGGATTTCGTCCTTGCTCCAGAACCCGGCGAAACCGGGGAACCCGGCAAGCGCCAGAAAGCCCGCCATATAGGTGAAGAACGTCACCGGCATCAGACGGCGCAACCCCCCCATGTTGCGGATGTCCTGCGCGGTATTCGAGTCGTGACCGACCGCAGCTTCCATACCGTGGATAACCGACCCCGAACCGAGGAACAGCAGCGCCTTGAAGAAGGCGTGGGTCAGCAGGTGAAACATGGCTGCCACCCATCCGCCGATGCCCAGCGCCGCAACCATGAACCCCAGTTGCGAAAGGGTCGAGTATGCCAGAATGCGCTTGATATCGAACTGACCGACGGCGATCAGCGCGGCGAACAGCGCCGTGAACGCGCCAATGGTTGCAACAATCGGCAACGCATCGCTGACCTGGAAGATCGGGAAGGTACGGGCGGTCAGGAACACACCCGCCGACACCATGGTGGCGGCGTGGATCAGGGCTGAGACCGGAGTCGGACCTTCCATCGCGTCAGGAAGCCAGACGTGCAGCGGGAACTGCGCCGATTTGCCGATGGTGCCGCAGAAGATCAGCAGCGCGATACCGGTGGCGGCGCTGATGCCGATGCCGGTGACCGTGGCAGCCAGCCGCTCCAGCAACTCCGGGTTGAACACCTGTCCGGGTCCTGTGCCGAGTTCCAGGGTGCCAGCTTCAGTCCACAGCCATGCCAGACCGATCATCAACAGCACGTCGCCGATCCGGGTAGTAATGAATGCCTTGATCGCCGCCTGGCGCGGGGTGATCTGGTTGGGATCGGCGTAGTTTTTATCGTACCAGAAGCCGATCAACAGGTAGGAGCAAAGCCCCATGATCTCCCACGCCATAAAGAAGAGCAATAGATTGCTGGCCATCACCATCGCCAGCATTGCGGCGGTGAAGAGCGAAATGAACGAGAAGAAACGCGCCTGGCGCGGATCATGCGCCATGTAGCCGACCGAAAACAGGTGAATGCAGGTGGCGGTAATCGTGACCATCACCAGCATCGCCGCCACTGCCGGGTCGATGATATACCCCATGGTGAATGGGATGTCGCCGCCGGATGGCGCCCAGCGCACGGTGCGAACGATGTTCGGGTCGCGCCACTCGAAGCCGTGACCGGCCTTTTCTCCGGCAGGCGCTGCGGTGTGTGTCGCGTGCGTCGGTTCTGCAACTGCGCCATCTGGTTCGATTTTGACGCCGCTGGCAACTTCGACGGCGGTGCCGAGCGCGATGATCGTCGCACCGACCATCAGCAATGTCGCCAGCCATGCGCTCGCCTGCTTATTGCGCTGGATCGGCGTCAGGGTAATGACCGCAAAGCCGATCAGCGGCAGGAGCGGGATCAGCCAGGCATTCTGCAAAAACCATCCCATACGCTGTCCTTGAACTGAGAACTGAGAACCGAGAACTGAGAACCGGGAACCGAGAACAACCTTCAACGTGCAACTTTCAACCCCAAACCTGTAACCTTCAACGTGCAACCTGCAACCCCAAACCTGCAACCTGCAACGCTCCCACGTTCAACCTGCAACCTGCAACTGTCAACCTGCAACCTGCAACCTGCAACTGTCAACCTGCAACCTGCGACCTGCAACTGTCAACTTTCAACCTGCAACCTGCAACCTGCAACGGCATCTCTCACCCGCGCAAACTATCGACCTCATCGGCATTGACGGTCTGGCGCGCGCGGTAGATGGCAATAATCATCGCCAGACCGATGGCCGCTTCCGCAGCGGCAACGGTAATGACAAACAGCGCGAAGGTCTGTCCGGCGACGACATTCGGCTCCAGGTAGCGCCAGAACGCAACCAGATTAATGTTCACGGCGTTGAGCATCAGTTCAATGCCCAGCAGAATGCCGACGGTGTTGCGCCGTGAGAGTGCGCCGAATAGCCCGACGCAGAAGAGTGCGCCGGCAAGGGTCAGCACCCAGGGAAGTGGAACCGCCTCAGTCATTGACGGCATAGCGCGCCTCGATGCAGAACAACAGGAAAGCAGAACACTCAGCCTCGATCCCGCTCACGTCTCGCCGCCGGTGGCCTCCGACGGTTGAACAGCGCTCACCGCTGGCTCAGGAAGGGTTGCAACCTGCTGCTGCCGTTGCCGACGCAGACGCACCTGTTCCGCCAGCGTCAACACGCGGCGTCGTTGCTCACGCTCCTCGAAGGCGACCACAATCGCGCCGATCATGGCAACCAGCAGCAGGATGGCCGCCACTTCGAACGGCAGAAGATATTCGCGCATAAATGCCGTACCGATCTGTTGTGCGCCGGAGATGGACGGCGGTTGACCGGCAGGCGGCGGCGGCGGGAGTTGCCATGCGTGGGTCATGACCGTCGGCACGATCAGGAGTCCGAACAGTGCTGCTGGCACAAGCAGTGCGATCCACCAGCGCGGTGTCAGTTGCCGATTCTGGCTTCCTTCCAGGTCACGCGTCAGCATGATGGCGAACAGGATCAGGATCGACACCGCGCCGACATAGATCAGCACCTGCGCCACGCCGAGGAACTCCGCCTCCATCAACAGGTAGAGCGCGCCGACGCCGAAGAACGACGAGATCAGCCAGAGTGCAGCATGCACAATGTTCTTTACCGTGACGGTCATGATCGCCGCCACAAGGATGAACACAGCAAAGACCAGGAAGAGAATGGTTATCAATGTATTCATATCGCCGATCCGTCAACAGCGCTTATCCCGCTGGCACGCTCAGGGCGCCACGACCAACTCCTCGTCCCATTCTTGCTCTGCCGGACGCTGGTTGATCGAGAGAATCCAGTATGTGGCGGCGATATTGATAATTGCCGTCACAATCACCGCGATCAACTGACGTTGCCAGGAGGCGAAGCCATCGAGATTCACCACTCCGCTCCACTGCGCGCCTGTCCACTGCGTGATCGACACCATCAGCGATGCGGACACAATATTGACCAGCGCGAGCGGCAGCAACAGTTTCCAGGCAAAGTCCATCAACTGATCGACGCGCAACCGCGGGAACGCGCCGCGCAACCAGATCATCACAAAGAACAGAATCCAGATTTTGGCAAGCAGATAGAATGCCGACAGCGCAGCAGCAGCATGCACCCAGGGACCGCCCATATTCGCCAGCGCCGCGACCCCCGGTCCCTGCCATCCGCCAAGGAATGCGGTGGCTGCGAGCGCTGCCAGTGCGAAGTTGAGAATATACTGCGCAATATAGAACGTGGCAAACTTCATTCCGCTGTATTCGGTCATATACCCTGCAACGATCTCCGAGTCGGCCTCTGGAATGTCGAACGGCGTGCGCTCACCTTCCGCCAGCGCGGCAATGAAAAAGACCACGAAGCCAAGCAGCCCGACCGGCGTAAACACCCACCATCCCAGACCAAGATCGAGCGCCTGCACCGGTTCATTCGGCGAACCGGGGAACGATGTGATTGTGGTATAGAGCAGCGGCGAACATCCCGCCGGATCGTTGCAGAGAATGGTCGCGCCCATGATCGGCACGCCCGCCTGCAAGTGCGGCAGGTTCAGCAGCGACATGCCGCCAGCCAGGACGACGACGGTCAGCAGCGCAGTGACCGCCGGGATTTCGTAGGAGACCAGTTGCGCAACGGCGCGCATCGCGCCAAGTAGCGCGAATTTGTTGTTCGACCCCCAACCCGCCATCATCAGCCCGACGCCCGATACCGCCGATACTGCGACAATGTAGAGCAGGGCGACGTTCAGATCGATCGGCTCCCACCCGCGCCCCCAGGGAATGACGGCGAGCATCATCGCCACCGGCGCCAGCGAGACGACCGGCGCCAGCAGGTGAACCCAGCGATCAGCATTGCGTGGAACGATGTCTTCCTTGGTGAACATCTTGACCGCGTCGGCGATTGGTTGCAGCAAACCCGCCGGTCCGACCCGGTTTGGTCCGAGACGGTCTTGCATGCGCGCAACAACCCGTCGCTCCGCCCACACCATCAGAATGAAGTTGCCGACGGCGTAGAACAGGACGATCGTTGTGACGATCAGATAGGCTATCAAGACGATCAACCAGTCGGGCAGGGCGCTGCCAATCCACGATCTCAGAATGTCCGTCATAGTATGCTCACCTATTGATCGTCATTTCCGTCTTGCTTTTGAGCAGCGGCTTTTTTGGCGGCATTGGCAGCGCGGATGGCGGCCAGGCGGGCGGATTTGTCGTCGGGCGTGCTGCTGGCGGCGGGCGGCGTGTCGGATGTCGGCGCGGTGTGGGTAGGCAGTGCGGCGGATGCCGACGCGGGTGCGCCTTCAGCCGCCGCCTTTTTGGCGGCATTGGCAGCGCGAATGGCCGCCAGGCGGGCGGCTTTGTCGTCGGGCGTGCTGCTGGCGGCGGGCGGCGTATCGGATGTCGGCGCGGCGTGGGCAGCCGGTGCGGCGGATGCCGACGCGGGTGCGCCTTCAGCCGTCGCCTTTTTGGCGGCATTGGCAGCGCGAATGGCCGCCAGGCGAGCCGCTTTGTCGTCGGGCGTGGTATCAGACGTTTGCGCCACATCCGCCGCTTCGTCTTTCCTGGCGGCGTTGGCAGCGCGAATAGCCGCCAGGCGGGCCGCTTTGTCGGTTGGCGCGCTGTCGTCCGATGGTGCAGGCTGCGCTTCAGCATCCTTTGCTGCCGCCTTTGCGCGAATAGCAGCCAGGCGGGCCGCTTTGTCGGTTGGCGCGCTGTCGGGCGCTGAGGGAGCAGGGGCGGGCGCCTGAGCAACGGCGGCTTCGGCGCGCTTTGCCTTGATCGTGTCGATCATCTGCGGCGCAACACCGATCAGGTCGGGGCGGCGCTTCATGTTGCCCTGCAACTTCTTCATCGCGCCGTCCTTCACCTCTGCCCAGAACGTCGGCGCAATCTTTTCGTAGTACGAAATAGGACGGTTCAATCCCGCCTTATTGATCGTCAACCCGCCGTGCACATCGGTTGAGAACTCGAACTCATGATCCATTTTGATCGCGTCGAATGGGCAGACTTCAGCGCACAGACCGCAACTCATGCACGCATCATACTCGATCAGAAACTCGGCGACTGCCGGGACTGCCTTGCCGGTCGCCGGATCGCGCGCCTGGGTCATATGAATGACCTGGGGCGGACAGATGCGTTGACACTGGAAACACGACGTACACAACTCATGACCGGTTTCGTCATCGTAGAGCAAGATCGGGAAATTGCGAAACGCTTCGGGCAGTTTCAAACGCTCTTCGGGATACTGAACGGTAAAAACGCCGGTTTGCTGGCTTGGTTTCTCCAGTTTGCGCGTCAACGCATCGCGAAAATGGCGAAACACAACATCGAGACCGGTCAGCAACCCCTGCCCGGCGCGCAATTTTGGCCGTCCGCGGTCGATAACGTACACCTTACCGCGTGTTGTCTGGGTTTCGGTTGTCTCTGGCTCTGTTTCTGTTATCATCAACGTTGCACCTTTACCATGCTTTCAGCGATTCGCCTGAAGCGCCGCATCCTGCACACCCATGGTGCATTATGGAGTATCGTCGAATGCTTTCGGGTTCGAATCGTATTATCGTGCCGCGAGTTTCAAATTTCTACTTATCCACTTCGCCCATCACAATGTCGATGCTGCCGAGAATGACCACCACATCGGCGACCTTGTGCCCCCGACACATGTCGCCAAGGGGGGTCAGGTTGATGAACGAAGGCGCCCGCACTTTGTAGCGGTATGGTCGCTCACTCCCGTCGCTCACCAGATAGAAGCCAAGCTCGCCTTTCGGTGATTCGATACGCGCATACGCATCACCCGGCGGCGGGCGCAACGCCTTCTGTTTCCCAATGTTCGCCATCGCAGGATTGATATGCCCGCCCGTGGTATCGGGCAGACGCTCGATCACCTGCTGGAGAATCCGATAACTCTGCCGCATTTCCTCGATGCGGATCAGGAAGCGATCATAGACATCGCCGACCGACCCGATCGGAATATCGAAGTCGAGTTCATCGTACACACTGTACGGCTCGGCGCGACGCACATCATACGGAATGCCGGACGCACGCAGCACCGGACCGGTGACGCTGTACGAGACGGCGACCTCCTTTGGCAGAACGCCGACATTGATCGTGCGTGAGAGCAGGATTTCGTTCTCTTTCAGCAGGCGCTCGAACTCATCGAAAAATGACGGCAACCCCTGCATCAACTCCTTGAGTTGCGGGATGAACTCTGGCGGAAGGTCGCGCCACACACCGCCGAAGCGGAAATAGTTGCACATCATCCGTGCGCCGCTCGCCATCTCGAACAGGTCGAGAATCTTCTCCCGCTCGCGCATCCCGAACATCAACGGCGTCTGCCAGGCGCCCATATCGTTGAGCAGAAAGCCCACCGCCGACGCATGGTTCAGAATGCGGGTCAGTTCGACCATCAGCACACGAATATATTCGGCGCGCTGCGGCACGCTGATACCGGCAAGTTTTTCGACCGCCAGCGCCAGCGCATGGTTATTCGCCATCGAGTTGAAATAATCGAGACGGTCGGTGTACGGCATCGACTGAATATACGTCGAAACCTCCGCCAGTTGCTCGTGGTTGCGATGCAGATAGCCGAACACCGGCTTGAGATCGACGATCGTCTCACCATCGACCGTGACGATCATCCGAAAAACCCCGTGCGTCGATGGGTGCTGTGGTCCGATATTAATCTGGAGTTCCTGCGTCTGAAGCATTGCTCACACCTGCAGGGCGTCGCGCCCTTCCTCACTCACCGCTATCGCCGAAATACTTATCGCCCTGCTTGGGAAAGTCTTTGCGCATGGGCCATCCCTCGAATTCATCCCACATATAAATGCGCGTCAGATTGGGGTGCCCGGTGAACACCACGCCGAACAGATCGAACGCCTCACGCTCCTGCAGGTTCGCTCCAGGCCACTCATCGGTCAGTGATGGAACCACCGGATGATCGCGCGGCACGCGGGTTTTGATCACCAGCGCAGGACCGCCGTCGAGATGGAAGAAATGATACACCATCTCGATCACCCCGTCGGCAAGGTAGTCGACGGCGGTAATGTTCGAGAGCAGTTCGTAACCGAGGACATCGCGCACATACCGCGCCACTTCGGGGAGACGCTCAGGATACACCACTGCATCATCGGTCGCCAGCAGATCGACCGGCGCGTGTTCTCCGCGTTTAGGGCGCGCAGCCTTCCCGTCAGCAACCGATGCCTCGCTGCCGTTGCTCGTCTGCGTGCGGGTGCGTGTCGGCATGAGAACACCAGGCAGATCTTGAGCCAGTCGCTCCTTGAGTTCAGCGGCGCTCATCTTCGGCATGGTCCACCTCGACAGCAGGACGCTTCAGGTCATTGTGGGCGATCTCAATCGCAATGCCCGTCGCCTTATAGGGCGACTCGCGCTCGACTGTTTCGTCCATGATCGGGAAATGGCGCACCAGTTCGGGATGCTCGATCATCCCGGAACGCATTTCACCGTGCGTGGGTGACGTATACGGGCTGACCAGCGGCAAACCGCCGACCGGATCGATCAGTTTGCCATCGATCTCCAACCCATGTTTCCCGAACGTCGGCACCGGATACTCTTTCGCCTCGCGTTTGCCATACCAGCGCACCTGGTTCAGGCGCTGCGCATCGATCTGTTTCTGCAATGTCATCAGTGCGTGGAGCAGCGCTTCGGGGCGCGGCGGGCAACCGGGAATATAGACATCGACCGGGATCAGGAGATCGATGCCGCGCAACACATTGTACCCATCGCGGAACGGACCGCCCGACGTTGCGCATGCGCCCATCGAGATGACGTAGCGTGGCTCGGGCATCTGATTGTAGAGCCGCACCACCTGCGGCGCCATCTTCTTGGTGACCGTCCCCGCAACAATCATCAGGTCCGCCTGGCGCGGCGACGCGCGGAACATCTCCGCTCCGAAGCGCGCCAGGTCGAAGCGCGCCAGACCGGTCGCCATCATCTCAATGGCGCAGCATGCCAGACCAAACGACAGGGGCCAGATCGAGGATCGCCGTCCCCAGTTATAGAATCGCTGCATGGTTGTCAAAAAGACGCCATGCTTTTCGGCTTCGAGTTGTATCTCACGATCATCCGACATGTTGCTTTCCTCTCGTGCTGCGTGCTGCGCGTCTTACTTCACCTTGCCTTCCTGCGTGCAACGTGCAACCTTTAACTCCTCACGCCTCACACTTCACCCCTCATGCCCCTCGCCGCGCGCCGCCTCCGCTGCTGGTCCAGGCGCAGCGTCGCTGCGCCCCTCCATGTTGTCGTCCCACGTTCAACGTGCAACCTTCAACTTCTCGCGCCTCGCCCCCGGTACGGGCGCAGCGCCGCTGCGCCCCTACACGTTGTCGTCCCACGTTCAACGTGCAACGTTCAACCTTCAACCCCTCTCGCCTCTCGCCTCGCCTACACCCACTCGAGCGCCCCCTTCTTCCATTCGTACACCAGACCACCGATCAGGATAATGAGAAAGATCGCCATCGCAATGAACGCAAACAGCCCCAACTGTCCATACGCGACTGCCCACGGGTACAGGAACACGACCTCGATATCGAAAATAACGAATGCCAGCGCGTACAGGTAGTACTGGATCTTGAACTGCACCCGGATATCGCCGATCGCCTCCAGACCGCACTCATAGGTGTCGAGTTTGATCGGCGTGGGTCGTTTGGGACCGAGAAAGTAGGCGGCCGCAAGCGGAATAATCGGGAAGATGATCGCACCGATGAAGAATACGCCGATAAATGCGTAGTTCGCAAGCATCGAGCCGCCCTCCTTGCTGGACACTGTCTTGCGCTGGTGTGCGAATGCTACTTGAGTATATCATAACCCTTCGTGAAATCGCAAACAAACAGGTATAAGGGCTATAACCAGAGATTAAGGAATTTCACAGCGGGGCGGGCTGCGCCAGGGGAAGCCGGTTCGTGATTGCGGCAGACGTGTCCAGATGTGAGCGCTATTCCAGGTGAATGATCTGCGTGGTTTCGCCGTGGGACGTATGGCTCGTTACGGGGAAGCCGCACTTCTGGATCAGGCGGTGGATGCCTTCGTTGTCCGCCAGCGAGATGCCGCGCAGCCGTTTGATGCCACGCACCAGCGCCAGTTGCAGCAACAGGTCGAGCATGATCGTTCCCAACCCTTCGCGCTGATAGTCGTCGCGCAGAACGATGGCGAATTCGGCAGTGTCCGGGTCGTTCTTGTCGAGCACCAGGCGCACCACGCCAATGGCATGATCTTTGCCGCCTTCGCGCGCCAGTGCAATGAATGCCGCCTGTTTGTGCTCATCGAAATCGGCGTAGCGACGCGCTTCGCGCCACAGGATGTCTTCGGGCAGATCGGGCAGGGCGGTAAAAAAGCGAAAGCGCCGCGTTTCGGGCGATAGATGATGAAAGAGATCGACCAGCAACCCGGCGTCGGTGGGCCGGATATGCCGGATGCGCACTTTGCGCCCTTTGCGGGTGACGACGGTGACTGTGCCATGTCCGCGCACGAAATGTTGTGAGTCGGTTTGTGTCTTCATGTGCTCTCTCGCTCCTGCTTTATGATATGATACATCAGGTTCTATCGGAATGGGGTTGATGTTTCTTGACATTATAACGCAATGCGTCATCTTAAGACGAGCGTGACAGGAATGATCCAATGACGCACGAACATTCAACCTATCGTCTCGCGCTGGTGGGGTTTGGCAGCGTCGGGCGCGGGCTTGCCGAAATACTGTCGCTCCACCGCCGACGCCTGCAGGAGCGCTATGGCGTCGATGTGCGCATCGTCGCGGTCTGTACCCGACGCTGGTGTGTCTACGATCCGGGCGGGATCGATGCTGCGGCGTTGCTCCAATCCGCTGCATCCGGCGCCGTCGGCGGGTGGGATTGCGCGCGCGCGTGGAGCGCCGACGAGATGATCGCGTCGGTCGATGCCGATGTGCTGGTGGAAGCGTCGCCGACCGATATGACAACCGGCGAACCGGCGACGGGGTATATTCGCGCTGCGATGGCGCGTGGCATGCACGTGATCACGTCAAATAAGGGACCGATTGCGTTGCACTTTGCCGAACTGCGACGTCTGGCGCAGGAGCGTGGCGTGCTGCTCGGCTTCGAGGCGACGGTGATGGCGGGAACGCCAGCGCTCCGGTTGGGGTGGAGCGATCTGGCGGGGTGTGAGATCCAGGAAGTGCGCGGGATTGTGAACGGCACGACCAATTTCATTCTTTCGGCAATGGAACGCGGGATGGACTATGCCAGCGCGCTTGCAGAAGCGCAGCGCCTTGGCTATGCCGAAGCCGATCCAACCGGCGATGTCGAAGGGTATGATGCAGCCGGCAAAGCTGCGATCCTGGCGAATGTGTTGATGGATGCCCATCTGACGCCCATGGATGTGGAGCGTGAAGGAATCACCGGCATTACGCCCGATATGGTCGCTGCGGCGACTGCCGCCGGGGAACGCTGGAAACTGATCGCACGCGTCTGGCGTGATGCGCAGGTCGTGCACGCCGTGGTGCGCCCAATGCGTCTGAGGACTGACCATCCGCTGGCGGGCGTTTCCGGCGTCGCCAATGCGTTGACGATCAGCACCGATCTGCTCGGCGACGTGACGATCATCGGTCCAGGCGCGGGTGGCGTTGCGACCGGCTTTGCGATTATCTCTGATCTGCTGGCGCTGCACCGGATGCGGAAGAACCGAGAACCGAGAACCGAGAACTGAGAACCGAGAACTGAGAACCGAGAACTGAGAACCGAGAACTGAGGACTGAGAACTGATTGCTTGATGAATAGAACACGGATGCGCACGGATGTGACGGATCGGCACGGATCAAGGAAGAACAACATCCGTGGCAATCCGTCTTATCCGTGTGTATCCGTGGTTTCTTAATGAATAGAACACGGATGAGCACGGGTGCGACGGATCGGCACGGATCAAGGAAGAACAACAGCCGTGGCAATCCGTGGTTTCTAATGAATAGAACACGGATCGGCACGGGTGCGACGGATGCACACAGATCAAGGAAGAACAACATCCGTGCCCATCCGTCCAATCCGTGTGTATCCGTGGTTTATTCCCAAAGGGCACACGGATCGGCACGGATTATGAAAGAACAACATTCGTGGCAATCCGTGGTTGCTCCAAAAGGAGCATACGGATCGGCATAGAGTGCAGTGCGCGCCTGGACATTCCCAGGCGCGCCACTCTCTGCAGTTCTTGATTGATGAGCTGTTGCCCAACGGCTGAGTTATCGTATCACGATTGGGATATGCACCTGGTTCAGACCATCGCTCACGATAGGCGAACCCGCGCTGATCCGGTACACGCCGCCGCTCGCTGCGGGATCAACGTGGCTGACCTCAGCGTAGATCACGCTGCCTGCCCGTGCCGTGTACACCAGCGCCGGATAGTTCTTCGCCAGCGATAATGCCGATATTGGCGTCGTCCCATCCCCGGCGAGCAGGCGCAGGCGCGGCTGCATCCCTGCTGCCAGATCGGTCACGCGCACCACAATCGTCATATCCTGCGCGACGGTGATGCGGAACAGGTCACGATCACCACCTCGCTCGATATGCCCCCACTGATCCAGGTTATCGGTATTCAGCAGACTGGCCGTACCGGGATCGTTGCCGTGGTCGTCGCTCCTGACCCCGCTGACCACGACCGTCGTTTGGGCGCTGACGGTGAAGTTCTCGACGACTGGCACAGGCGCCAGCAGCGAATCGTCCGGTTGGTACCCCGGCGGCGGCGGCGCAAGGTGCAGTCCATTATAGACCTCAACCGCCGCCTGCGTGGGGTTGGTGAAGGTCACCCGATACTGATGCTGACCATTTTGGGTTGGCACAAAGAGCGCTGAATACTGCCCATCGTCGGCGAGTGCATCGGGGGCGACCCCATCATCGCGGAAGGTCAGGGATTGCGTCTGACCGTTGGGCAGCACGACTTCCCCTCGCACGGTTGCGCCAGCAATCGGCAAGGTGCGTTGCAACACAGCAATCAGCCGCACCGGTTGCGGGTAGGTGACATTGTTGCCCTCCAGGGCGAACAGGCTGGCCGTAATATCGGCGCTGGCGAGCGATGCCCCTGATGTCGGCTCCCAGATAATCTGGAGCATACTGCGCGCCTGGTGCCCGGTGATGAGATCGATGCGGGGGAGCTGGCCAGATGCCGGAGCGACGTTCCGCAGTTCGGGGTGGTACAGCCGGCGTGGATAATATGCCAGCACGCCATCGCGTGGGTCAAGTTCCGGTCGCCGGACCAGCGTCTCCCAGCCGCTTGCCCGATAGACCCGGTACTGAGCCGTTCTTGTGCTGTAATTCGCCGCCGACGAGAAGTTCAGCCAGCTATACTGACCACCTGTAGCATTCCATTGACTATGCATCACCGATGGCGAGACCGGTATGTCGTCCCGGCAAGGAGCACCGGGATCATTTGTCCAATCACACGTTCTTCTGTCGTTTCGGTATTCATCATACAGCGAGTAGAGGTAGTGCCCCATTTCGTGGGCGATGGTATAGCCCGCATTCTCCCAGGCGCGCCGGTTCTGCAAGTAGTTGTAACTACCGGAGCCGAAGTCGAATATGTCGCACATTTGGATACGCAAACCGTGTTGTGCTCTCCCATATCCTGAAATGTGGGCACTCGGCCAGCATCTCTCCACCCAGATAATATCTTTTGCTGATGTATTGTTCGGATAGATGCGCACCGTGCGCAGTTTGTGCGCGCCATTCGACACTTCGAACAGTGCGTCGGCGAGATAGCGAATCATCTCCTCATAGACCGCCCGCTCCTGGCTGTTCGGATTGCGATACAGGCCGATTGTCAGATCCACCCCGATGGCGGAGTCGATCGGCGGGGTGGGCGTCGGGGATGGGGTCGCCGTCGGCGATGGGGTCAGTGTCGGCGATGGGGTAGGCGTCGGGGATGGGGTCGCCGTCGGTGTAGGCGTTGTATTGTCCGCCCTCGCCCACTCCAGCGCCAGCGTCGCTCCACCATCCCGATCCCAATGTTCGACCAGCAATTTATGGTAGCCCGCCGACAGCTCAACGGTCACCTCGCGGGTGAGCAACTGCGGCTGCCAGGACTCGACCACCAGCCGGTCATCAATCCAGAAACGCACGCCATCATCGGCGCGGATGGTGAAGCGGTAGCGTCCGGTGGTGGGGAAGTTCACATAGCGCAGCCAGCGACTGGTGAAATGGTCGGCGGGGATGGTCGCCGCCGGTTGCCCAACCCACGACCGGTTCAGGAACAGGTCGGGCACATTCTCAACGTGCAGAACCGGTCCGGTGAGCCAGTCGTTGGCGAAGAACTCGCCGCGCCAGGCATTTGGGTAGTCTGTTCCGAACACCTGGATGCGGTGGTTGCCATTATCCACCACATAGACCTTGCCGTCGGGCGCCACTGCCACGTCTTCGGGGCTTTCTAGAGGACTTTGTAACAACTGCCGGTCAAAGATGCTCCACGAATCCCACGAGCCGAGGAAGATTCCAGTGGCACTAAAGTGCTGAATGCGGCCGTTACCTGTATCCGCAACGTAGATAGTGCCATCAGGCGCCACCGCTATACCTCTAGGACTCCAGAGCTGACCGTCGTTGATGCCAAGAGAACCCCATGCGTCGAGGAAAGTTCCGGTGGCGCTGAAGCGCTCGATGCGTGATTTGTTGGCATTTGCCACGTAGACCACGCCGTTAGACGCTACTGCCAAGCCAGCAGGATAGAAATGAAGGTTGCCTGCCCCTTCCTGCGACCCCCACGTGCCGATGAACGCGCCGGTGGCGCTAAAGCGCTGAATGCTACCCTTAGCCACATCCGCCACGTAGACGGTGCCGTCGAGCGCTACTGCTACGTTCAGAGGATATATGAATTGCCCGTCGCTGCTGCCCTCCGACCCCCATTTGCCCAGGAAGGTTCCAGTAGCGCTGAAGCGCTGGATGCGGTGGTTGTTACTATCTGCCACATAGACCGTGCCGTCGGACGCCACTGCCACGCTACGAGGATAGACGAACTGCCCGTCACCGCTGCCTTCCGCTCCCCACGCGCCCAGGAAGGTTCCGTCGGCGCTGAAGCGCTGGATGCGGTGGTTGTTACTATCTGCCACATAGACCGTGCCGTCGGACGCCACCGCCGCGCCGCTCGGACTGCTGAATTGCCCTTGGTCGCTGCCCCGTGATCCCCACGCACCGAGGAAGGTTCCAGTGGCGCTGAAGCGCTGGATGCGGAAGCTATCTGCCACGTAGACCGTATTGTTGGGTGCTACCTCCACACTCAAATGTCCGACGAATTGCCCATTGCCGCTACCGCTTGATCCCCACGCGCCGAGGAAGGTTCCGTCGGCGCTGAAGCGCTGAATGCGATGGTTCCAGTAGTCTGCCACGTAGACCGTGCCGTCAGGTGCGACTGCCACGTCAGAAGGTGTGTTGAACTGCCCCTCGCCGCTGCCGCGTGATCCCCACTCACCAAGGAACGCGCCAATGGCGCTAAATCGCCGGATACGGTGGTTGTCACTATCCGCCACGTAGACCGTGTTGTCGGGCACCACTGCCACTCGTTTGCCAGGTCTCCACCCCCACGCGCCGAGAAAGACTCCGGTGGCGCTGAAGCGCTGGATGCGGTGGTCATCCACCACGTACACTGTACCGTCGGATGTCACCGCCACGTCGGAGGGATACCAGAATTGACCATCAATGAGAAGTCCTGCCGATCCCCACGTACCAAGGAAAGTTCCAATGGCGCTGAAGCGCTGGATACGGTGGTTGCCCGTATCCGCCACGTAGACCGTGCCATCGGGCGCCACTGCCACGCTGCGTGGACTGCTGAATTGTCCATCGCCCGTGCCCGGCGATCCCCACGCGCCGAGGAGCTCGCCAGCAGCACTGAAGCGCTGGATACGGTGGTTATCGCTATCTGCCACGTAGACCGTGCCGTCGGGCGCCACTGCCACGCCGGAGGGATTGTTGAACTGTCCCACCGGTGCCTGGGCGCCGACGGCGAACTGAAAAACGCGGTAGGGCTGTGTTTGCTGCGCCAGGGCTGCTTCACCAGCGCTGCTGGTGACGAGTGTGACGGCGAGTGAGGTCATCACCAAGGAGAGTGCGCATACGACGGCGATGAGTGTTCGTAGATGCATAGCAAACTCCTGTCGGTTCTGCAACCTGCGCCCGGTGCGTCGCGCTGGAGCAGCGGAGCGCGCCACGGGCAGTACTTACGATGAGAATATCACCCCCTTTTCGGTTTTTTTTCGGTTAACTTGTCATAATCAGATGAAAGAAATATCATCCGTGCAGTGCTGCGCAGCGCCGTTGGTGATTGTAATGCCCTACATTCCCTGTTCGGTTAACGTGTCGCAACAAGAATTAAGAAACTGTCATTTATGCCGTGCCATGCATCACAGCAGCAGGTCGTTCCGGCGGGCTTTGTCCTACAAGGCCGGAATAGAACACGGATCGGCACGGGTGCGACGGATCGGCACGGATTATAGCAGTTCTCACAAAGGTTGAACCTGGCAGACGAGGTTCAACACTCCCGGAATCGCACTCCCCACAAGGCGACCGAAATGAATTTCGGTCTACAATCCGCTGGCAGCAGACGCCTCGCGCGACACGGCAGATAAGGAACAATGGTCAGTGTATCTGAGAAATGCTGTAAGAAATGAAAACATCCGTGGCAATCCGTGGTTTCATAATGAACAGACCACGGATCGGCACGGATGGTGATGGTTTTGAGATCACATCCACCATAGCCCGCGCAGGCGGGCTTCGCCCCGTGTAGCCGAGGGCTTGAGCCTGACGGCGCGCGGCGCATACCGGATTTATTGCTCAATCTCCATCAGCCCGCCGTCTCCGCATGCGGGCGGGGACGCCCGCGCACCCAGGATGCACGTGGTTCAATCGTGCTGCCCATCGCTCTCAGCGGTGAGAACGCCAGAGCCCCGCAGGGGCTTCCCCGCGCTCAGGGAGGGCTTCAGCCCGCACGCGCAACGTCGCGCCCGCGCAGGCGGGCTTCGCCCTGGCTAGCCGAGGGGTTCACTTACAGAGGTAGGTTTTTCCAGGAAGCTCCTGTGGACATCTCCCGTTTCAGGCATCAGAACGCCTGAACTCCCCCTTCTCCCCGTGTGGGTTGAAAGGGGGCAGGGGGGATGAGGGGCAAAAGCGCGCCGGAATGCAGAAGATCACTGATCTCTCCCAAGAAATCTACCCTTGAGAAGAGGGGTTCACCCCGACGGCGCGCGGCGCATACCGGATTTAATGCTCAATCTCCATGAGCACGACAGCGAATAGTCCACGGATGAGTACGGATTGAGAATAAACATCCGTGGCTATCCGTCTCATCTGTGGCAATCTGTGGTTTCTAATGAATAGAACACAGATCGGCACGGATTAAGAATAAAAACATCCATGCCCATCCGTCTCATCCATGTGTATCCGTGGTTTATTCCCAAAGAGCGCACGGATGATCACCGGTGGGCGCCGAGGGTGCGTTCGCGGACACGCAGGAGCGCCTTCGGCAGGCGAACCGTCTCCATCCCGCGCGGTTGAACACGCCAGAACGCGCCACGCGCCACTTCCCAGCGCTCCAGCAGCGATGCCGCGTGTGGACTGCCGGTCAGTTCCATGTGCCGCACCAGCAGCGCCCGCACATTATCCTCATCCGCCGGGTCGAGCATCGTGAGCGTGACCATTTCGGTGTTGCAGCGCGACGGGAATGCACCGTTTTCGTCGTACACATATGCCATGCCGCCGGTCATGCCGGCTGCGAAGTTGCGCCCTGTCGGACCGATGACCAGCACCACACCGCCCGTCATATACTCGCACCCGTGATCGCCAACCCCCTCGACCACTGCAACCGCGCCCGAGTTGCGCACGGCGAAGCGCTCACCGGCGCGCCCGGCTGCGAAGAGCGTGCCGCCGGTCGCCCCGTACAGGCATGTATTGCCAATGATCGTACTCTCGTGCCAGGGATAACGCGCCTGCGGCAGCGGCCGCACAACAATTTCGCCGCCCGCCATCCCTTTGCCGACATAGTCGTTGCATTCACCATCGAGCAGCAGCCGCATGCCGGGCGCCAGGAACGCCCCAAAACTCTGACCGGCGCTGCCGCGGAAACTCACCGTGATCATACCTTCGGGCAATCCCGCCTCGCCAAAGCGTCGCCCGATCTCGCCCGACAGGGTTGCGCCGACGGTGCGGTCAACATTCGTGATCGGGTAGTGCAATTCAACGTGCAGCTGGTGATCGATCGCACAGGCGGCATCCTCGATCAACCGCCGGTTCAGCGCACCGATCTCGATCATTCCGTTCCAGGGCTGAACATTGCGGATCGGATCGCCGGGGCGGTCAAAGCGTGCAAGCAGCGCCGACAGATCGAGCGCATCGGCGCCCGCGTGACCGCGCCGGACCTGACGCAGCAGGTCGGTGCGCCCGATAATATCATTGAGCGACCGTGCGCCGATTGACGCCAGGATTTCGCGTACCTCCTGCGCCACATGGCGGAAAAAGTTGACCACGTGTTCCGGCTTACCGGGAAATCTGGCGCGCAGGTCGGGGCGCTGCGTGGCAACGCCGACCGGGCAGTTATTCGTGTGACAGGTGCGCGCCATGACGCATCCCTCAGCGATGAGTGCAGCGGTGCCGAACGAGAACTCATCGGCGCCAAGCAGCGCTGCCATCACCACGTCGCGCCCGGTTTTGAACCCGCCATCGACACGCAACCGGACCCGCCCGCGCAACCCGTTGAGCACCAGCGTCTGTTGCGTTTCCGCAAGCCCCAATTCCCAGTTGATCCCGGCATTCTTGATCGACGAGAGCGGCGACGCGCCGGTGCCGCCCGAATGCCCGGAAATATGAATCACATCGGCGCCGCCTTTGGCAACCCCGGCAGCAATCGTCCCCACGCCTGCTTCGGCAACCAGTTTGACCGACACCGCCGCTCGCGGATTGACCTGCTTCAGGTCGTAGATCAACTGCGCCAGGTCTTCGATGCTGTAGATATCGTGGTGCGGCGGCGGCGAGATCAGCGCCACGCCAGGCGTCGTATGGCGAATGCGTGCAATTTCCTCAGAGACCTTGATGCCGGGAATCTGCCCGCCCTCGCCAGGTTTGGACCCCTGCGCCATTTTGATCTGCAACTCCAGCGCCGATGCCAGGTACGCCGGCGTGACACCGAAGCGCCCGGAGGCGACCTGCTTGATCGTACTGTTGCGTTCGTTGTTGTAGCGCGCCGGGTCTTCGCCGCCTTCACCGGAGTTGCTCATGCCGCCAAGCCGGTTCATCGCAATCGACAGCGTTTCGTGCGCTTCGGCGCTGGTCGAACCGTGGGACATCGCCGCAGTCGAGAAGCGCCGCACAATTGCTTCGATCGGTTCGACGTCATCGACAGGGATCGGCGCGGCGGGTCCTGCTTCGCGCTCATCGGGGGGTACGATTTCGAGCAGATCGCGCAACTCAACCGGTGGACGGTCATGCACCAGTTTGCTGTAGGCGAGATAGTCGGCGTAACTGCCGCCGTTGGCGGCGCGTTGCAACGCATGGACGACCGCTGGCGAGAAGGCGTGATACTCGCCATCCTTCTTGAACTTGTAATATCCCGGATGCGGCAGTGTCGAGCGACCGGCGAGGAGCGGCAGACGATTCGAGAATGCTGCATCGTGATGTTCGAGCACATCGGCGGCAAGTTTGCGGAAGCCATACCCGCCGAGGTGAGAAGGGACGCCCGCAAAACAGCGTTCGGTGACTTCTTTCGCCAGACCGACGATCTCAAAAATCTGAGCGCCGCAGTAACTATCCACGGTGGAGATGCCCATTTTGGACATCACCTTGAGCAACCCCTTTTCGAGCGCGTGAATGTAGTTCTGTTCGGCTTCGTCAGCCAGTTCGCCAGCCGCGCGCCGGTCGTGGGTTTCGGCTGCCTTCCCGCGCACCTCATCGCGCTCGACGGCGAGCGCGCGCACGGTTGCCAGCGCCAGGTACGGATTGACCGCTTCAGCGCCCATCCCGACCAGGCATGCCAGGTGATGCACCTCGCGCGGTTCGCCGCTCTCGACCACCAGGCTCACCGACGTGCGCAACCCGACGCGAATGAGATGCTGGTGCACCGCACCGAGCGCCAGGAGCGCTGGAATTGGTGCGTGGCGTTCATCAACGCCGCGATCGCTGATGATCAGGATAACTTTATCGGCGGCAATCGCCGCTTCCGCCTCACGACACAGGCGATCAAGCGCAGAGAGCATACCCTGAACGCCATCATCAGCCACGAATGTCGCATTGAGTGTTGCCGTCGCAAATGCCGGATCGCGCAGATCGCGCAGCATCGCAAGATGTTCGTTGTTCAGCACCGGGCTTGCCAGACGGAGCAGATGGGCATGTTCCGGCTTTTCCAGCAACAGATGACCGCGTCGCCCGAGACTGAACGAGAGGGACATGACCAGTTCTTCGCGGATCGGGTCGATCGGCGGGTTGGTCACTTCGGCGAAGCGTTGCTTGAAGTAGTTGTACAGCGGGCGTGGGCGGTCAGCGAGAACGGCAGTCGGCGTATCATCGCCCATCGAACCGACCGGTTCCTGACCATCGCGCAGCATCGGCTTGAGGACGACCGCCAGTTCTTCGGCGGTATACCCAAACGCACGCTGCAACTCGCCGAGCAGCGCCGACTTGCTTTCACGTGAGGCGTGGCTTTCCGGCTCATCCGGTTCGCTGACGCGCGGTGCGCCTGCCGGGGCGAGCACGCGCATATGGCGCTTGAGCCACTCGGCATACGGACGGCGCGCCGCAAGCGTGCTGCGAATCTCATCATTTTCCTCAAAGCGCCCGGTGCGCAGGTCAGCAGCGATCATCTGACCGGGACCCACCTTCCCTTTGCGCACAATCCGCGACTCATCGATCACCACCGCGCCGACTTCCGAGCCACAGATCACCAGACCATCATCGGTCAACAGGTAGCGTGCCGGACGCAACCCATTGCGATCGAGCGCCAGACCGACCACCTGCCCGTCGCAGAACGCCAGCGCAGCCGGACCATCCCACGGTTCCATCAACCCGGCGTGATACTGGTAGAACGCGCGTCGGGCGGGTTCCATGTCGTGAACGCGCTCCCAGGCTTCTGGAACGAGCATCGTCAGGCTGTGGCGAATATCACGCCCGCCCATAACCAGCAGTTCGAGCACATTATCGAGCATTGCCGAGTCGCTGCCGCTGGTATCGACAACCGGTCCGATCGTTGCAGCGCTAAGCGCCATCGCCAGCGGATCGCCATCGATCGCCGCTTCGATCAGCGAGGGTTGTTCAACCTCCATCGCCGCACGGCGCCACTCCGCCTCACGCGCCTGCATCCAGATAATATTGCCGCGCAGCGTGTTGATCTCGCCGTTGTGCGAGAGCATACGGAAGGGTTGCGCGCGTTCCCAGGAGGGAAACGTATTGGTTGAGTAGCGCTGATGATAGAGAGCGATTGCCGTCTCATACAATGGATCGCGCAGGTCTTCATAGAAATCGGGCAATGCTGGTGCAACCAACAACCCTTTATAGATCAGCGTGCGACTGGAGAGCGAAGGGATGGAAAAACCTTCCAGATGATGGGCGCGCGCTTCGGCTTCAATCGTGCGGCGTGCCAGGTAGAGGGCGCGCTCATACGCGTTCGGAGCGGTGTGATTATGCGGCGGGCGGGCAATCAGCGCCTGTTCGATGACCGGACACGTCTCACGCGCGCTCGCGCCGAGGGCATGCGGGTTAACCGGAACCGGGCGCCACGCCAGCAGCGCCATGCCATACTGGGCAAGAACCTGTTCCACCACACTGCGGGCAGTATTGCGGTGTCCTTCGTTCTGGGGCAGAAAGAACATGCCGACGGCCAGATCGTCGACTGGATAGCGAATCCCGCGGATTGCCAGCTCACGCGCAAAGAATGCGCGCGGAATCTGCGTCAACACACCGGCGCCATCACCGCTTTTTCCATCGGCAGCCACGCCGCCGCGGTGCGCCATACGCCCGACCGCCATCAGCGCATACGCCAGGATCGCGTGGTCCGGCTCACCGCTGAGGCGCGCGACAAAACCGATACCGCATGCATCTCGTTCAAATCGCGGGTCGTACAGACCGCGTTGCTTCAGGTTTTTCAATTGGTTCATCTCGTCTGTCACCTTGCTACCTGACATGGCGTACACAGAACCAGCGCTCCGCAGACCCGGGGGAGCGGCGCTGCTATCAGCGGAAAGCGTATATGCGGGATGCCCTGATGAATGCGAACGAATGACCGCTTTGGGAAGCGTTGCAACAGCCGTAGCGCGAGTGCGCTGATGAACGCCGGTGTAGGCGTCGCTTACCGATAGACGACAAACGCCCACAGCACACACTCCTCAATCGAGCAGGCCGCGGGCGTCGCTGCAATCCGCAAAATCAGGTTAAGGGTTACTATAAAGCGACAGACGAGATTTGTCAAGCAGAAATGAAGACAGGAAAGAGGAGAACACGCAGGTTACGTTTCTCCGGCGGAGTTGATATGCGCGATGTTCACCTGGGGAAGATCGTTCCACAGGAACGAGGTCTGGAGCGTGCGCTCCAGACCTCGCCTTGCCTGGCTTACTCAGCCGTGCTGGAAGCTGGCTTCCCGGTAATCGTGCGGATCGTCTCAGGTTCGGGCATCTTATGGATATCCGGGTACGCGACCGTCCCGTGCTCGCCGATATCGAGACCGAGTTCTTCCTCTTCCGGCGAAACGCGCAGACCAATCGTGCGCTTGATGATGAAGAAGAGCAGGAAACTGGTCAACGCACTCCAGACGCCGATTGCCAGCACGCCGACGATCTGAGCGATCAGCAACTGCGGACCGCCGCCAGCAAACAGACCGACTGTACCGGTATTGCCTTCGATGGTTGCAAACAGACCGACCGCCAGCGTCCCCCAGACGCCGTTCACCAGGTGCACCGGCACCGCGCCGACCGGGTCGTCGATCTTCAGCGCCTCCAGCCACTTCATCGAGATCACGTAGAGCGGACCGGCGACCAGACCGACGATCACTGCATCAATCGGACGCATATAGGCGCAACCGGCGGTAATCGCTACCAGACCCGAAAGCACGCCGTTCAGCGATGCGCCGAGTTCCGGCTTGCCACTCTTGATCCAGCTTGTGATCATTGCGCCAACCGCGCCCGCAGCCGCAGCAAGCGTGGTCGTCACAGCCACCAGCGCAATCGCATCGGCATCATCCTGGGTTTTGAACGCCAGCTGACTGCCGGGGTTGAAGCCATACCATCCCAGCCAGAGAATAAAGACCCCCAGACCGGCGAGCGCTGCACTGTGTCCGGGAATTTCGCGCGGCTTGCCATCCGGACCATAGCGCCCCAGGCGCGGACCGAGGAGCCATGCTCCCATCAGCGCCGCCCAACCGCCAACACTGTGAACCACTGTCGAGCCGGCGAAATCGGTGAATCCCCAGTCGCCGGTGGTGGTCGGATCGTAGTCATTGAGCCAGCCGGCGCCGCTCCATACCCAGTGGACCACGACAGGGTAGATAAGGATCGAGATAACCAGACTATAGATCAGGTATGCAACAAACTTTGTACGTTCCGCCATCGCGCCAGACACGATCGTCGCCGCAGTTCCCGCAAACACCACCTGGAACAGCCAGAGGGCAAGAGTCGGCACGCTCCCCGCCTCACGTACATCTCCCAGGAAAAACTGGTCGGTTCCAAAGAACCCGCCGACCGTCGCGCCGTAGGCGATACCCCAACCGATCATCCAGAACGCCAGCGCAGCGATACAGAAGTCCATAAAGTTTTTGAACATGATGTTGATCATGTTCTTGGATTGCGTGGAACCGGCTTCGACGAGCGCAAAGCCCGCCTGCATGAAAAAGACCAGGAAGGCGGCGATCAGCAGCCACATCGTATCGGTGACAACCCCCATTTCCGCAATCGCCGGATCGATCTCCTGGGCAAAGGATGTTCCGGTTGTGCCGATCAACAGACCGGCGAGCGCGCCAATGCCGAGCATCAGTTTTGTTCGTCGCCTGACCATGCTGTTCCTTCCTTCTGTGTAAGGATAGTGCCGGGTATCACGATGTCCAACCCCAATGCGTGACAGAACGAAAAACGTCCTGCGACGCGCGCGGGCGCAGGATCCGCTTCTTCGCATCAGGTTGAACACGTGTGACGATTGATGTGCTGAAGAGTACGACAGAAGCGGCGTTTGCGCTACGTCCGGTTCATATGAAATATCCGGTTTCGATCTTGTTTACTTTGTACAAACCAGATGTTTTTAGTGCCCAAATAAGGGTTTTTAGCGAAATTTTGCTTGTATGATCTATCTGACTCGATGATGCACAAACAGGCACAGGGGCGTGGGAGAACAACGTCCCTGTGCCTGCGCAATGGGGGAAGCGCATCTATGCGTCGAAGTACATAAAGAACTCGTAGGGGTGGGGGCGGATGGCAACCTGGATCAGTTCACGCGACCGTTTGTAATCCAGATAGGTTTCGATCACGTCGGGGGTGAAGACTCCGCCTGCCAGCAGAAAATCATGATCCGCCTCAAGTGCGTCAAGCGACTCTGCCAGTGAGCCGGGTGTTCCACGGATGTGCGCCTTTTCCTCCGCCGTCAGTTCGTAAATATCGACATCGAGCGGCGGCGGCGGCTCGATCCGGTTCTTGATCCCGTCGATGCCAGCCATCAACATCGCCGAGAATGCCAGATACGGGTTGCACGTCGGATCGGGCGCGCGGAACTCGATGCGGCGCGCCTTCGGCGAGTCCGAATAGGTGGGAATGCGAATCGCCGCCGAGCGGTTGCGCTGCGAGTAGACCAGGTTGATCGGCGCCTCGAAGCCGGGCACCAGACGGCGGTACGAGTTGGTTGTCGGCGCACAGATGGCCAGCAATGCCGGTGCATGGGTCAGAATCCCGCCGATATACCAGCGCGCTGTATCGGAGAGCAGCGCATACCCCTTCGGATCGTAGAACAGCGGCTGTCCTTCCTTCCACAGACTCTGGTGACAGTGCATACCGCTGCCGTTATCGCCGAAGAGCGGCTTGGGCATGAACGTCGCCGTCAGACCAAACTGTCGTGCGGTGTTTTTGACGATGTACTTGTATTTGACCAGTTTATCCGCCATGCGCAGCAGCGAGTCGAAGCGCATGTCGATCTCGCACTGACCGGCGGTGGCGACTTCGTGGTGATGCACCTCGACCTCGATGCCAGCCGCCATCATGTTGAGCGTGATCTGTGAGCGCACATCCTGAAGTGTGTCGAGCGGCGGGCAGGGGAAGTACCCTTCCTTGTAGCGCGGGCGGTATCCGAGGTTCTTTCCGCCGCGATCGGCGCCGCTGTTCCAGATGCCTTCATCACTGTCGAGGAAGTAGTAGCCGAAGTGGCTTCCCTGATCGAAACGCACATCGCTGAACAGGAAGAACTCCGCTTCGGGACCGAAATAGGCGGTGT
The DNA here is from genome assembly GCF_000016665.1 of Roseiflexus sp. RS-1. Classification (NCBI taxonomy): domain Bacteria; kingdom Bacillati; phylum Chloroflexota; class Chloroflexia; order Chloroflexales; family Roseiflexaceae; genus Roseiflexus; species Roseiflexus sp. RS-1. Next base: position 3,736,974 of record NC_009523.1, on the reverse strand, counting down.
CGGCGATGCCGGTGCTGCGGAGATATTCTTCCGCCTTCTTTGCAATGTAGCGCGGATCGCGGCTGTAGTTTTCCCCGGTCAGCGGATCACGAATGTCGCAAATGAGGGCAAGAGTGGGAATCTTCAGCATCGGATCGATAAATGCGGTGTCTGGATCGGGGACAACCAGCATATCGCTTTCGTTGATTGCCTGGAAGCCGCGGATCGATGATCCGTCAAACCCCAGACCATGCACGAAATCGTCCTCGCTGAGCATGCTGGCAGGCAGCGAGAAGTGCTGCCACGTGCCTGGCATATCGGTGAAGCGGACATCGACCATCTTGATGTCGTGCTCTTTGATCAGTGCCAGGACATCTTTTGGAGTCATTCCCATTGAGCCATCCTCCCAGAAGTGTTGTGCGCCATGTCGCAGACAATACGCAGGCGCAGATGACGAAACGTGGTCATCCGCGCTGCGCCCTTGCATGACACGTGCCAGGAACGTTCAATATTCCGCATTATATGAAATCGCAACCATTTTCGGTAGGGCGACTCGGTACGAAGATCGGCGAAGGCGATTTGGATGGAATGACTAAATCAGGAGCGCACTCTTGACGGTGAAATGGCAGGATGACGGGGCTACAGGGCTGGCGAACGAGGCGTGACGCCATGCCCGGCTTCGATCAGTGTCAGGTCGATCGTGCCGCCGTGGTAGGTCATGCCGCCATCAAACGGATTCTCCGCCAGGAAGAGGGGCGTATCCAGATCGACGAAGCGAAAGCCGCCCTGCCCGGCTGCAAAACAGGCAGAGACGGTCATTGCCAGCAGCGACTCGACCATGCCGCCGATCATCAGGTGCAGACCGGCGGTGCGGGCGATGGCAGCAATGTCGAGCGCTTCGACAATGCCGCATTTCATCAGTTTGATGTTCAGCACATCCACGGCGGCATTCCGCGCCAGCCGGGCTGCGTCAGTTGCACTGGCAACGCTTTCATCGGCGGCGACCGGCACGCGGCGTGTTGCGGTCAGGCGGCGCAACCCTTCCTCATCGTCCTTTGCGACCGGTTGCTCGAAGAGGGCGGGAACGATGCCGTGCACGCCAAGCATATCGAGCAGCCTGAGCGCGTCGGGAGCGGTATAGCCGCAGTTGCCGTCGAGGATGAGGCGCGCGGTGGGCGCAACGTCTCTGATGGCGACAATCCGCGCCAGATCGTGTTCCATGGTGCGGATGGTGGTGGCGTCCGGGTCGCCAGCGCCGATCTTGATCTTGATCGTCGTCACTCCACGCGCGACAATCGCCTGCGCCGCGCGCGCCGCCGCCGTAACGCTGCCGGTGGTGATGGTTACATCGGTTTCCAGTGAGGTCGCCGCCCCGCCGAAGAATGCCCAGAGCGGCAGGCGCGCGCGGCGCGTCAGGGCATCGAGGATCGCCGTTTCAATGGCACAGCGCGCTGAGCCGGTCATACCGGGTAGAGCGGGAAGCGCCAGGGCGATCCGGCGCCATTCGCGCACATCGGCGCCTTCAACCAGCGACCGCGCCGCCAGAATGGCGGCATGCGCCATGTCCTGCGTCTCGCCGTTGAACGCCGGGAATGGCGCTGCTTCACCGTAGCCGCGTGTGCCGTCGGTCAGTTCCACCGCAACCAGCAGATTGCGCGCCACCTCCTGCGCGCCGCTGGCAATGCCGAATGGTTCGTGGAGCGGAATATCAAGCGGCGCAACCGTCAGGGCGCGAATGGTTGTCGGTGCGGTCATAGCGGCGTGCTACAGGTATCAGGGCAACGGTGTGGTATCATCCGATTGCAGGTGTGCCATTGTTGCACGGGCGCGTAAAAATGTCAAGCGATGGAACTGTTCACATAGGGGTTTTCCGTGATCGATCTGGACGATCTTCTTGCGGCAGGCGGGCGACTGGCGTCACCGGTGTATGCGCGTCAGTTCAGCGGCTTCTCGTATGACTCGCGGTTGACCGCTGCGGGGGAACTGTTCCTGGCGCTGCGCACGCCGCGCGGCGATGGTCATGCCTATATTGCCGATGCGCTGGCGGCTGGCGCCACTGGCGTGATCTGTGAGAAGCCGCCCGCCGATCTGTCCAATACCACCATGATCGTCACAGATGATCCGGCGCTCCTTGCAGCGCGCTGGGCAGCAGCGCGGTTGCGACAGGTTGCGCCACGGGTCATCGGCGTGACCGGCAGTGTCGGCAAGACGTCGGCGACCCGCGCGATTGCTGCTGTGCTTTCCGGTCTTGCGCCGACCTTTCGCAGTCGTCGCAGTTTCAATTCGCTGATCGGGCTGCCGGTCTCGCTTGCGCGGCTCCAGGACGATCACCGCTTTGCGGTGCTGGAATACGGCACGGCGTATCCTGGCGAGTTGCACCGTCTGACGGCGCTCTTTCCGCCGCACGTCGCGGTTGTCACGTCTGCCGCTCCGATGCGACTATCGGCATTTGGATCGGTTGCGGATCTGGTGCGTGAGTATGGCGCACTGGTCGCTGCGCTTCCCGTCGATGGATGGGCAGTGGTGAACGGTGACGATCCTGCGCTCGCCGGGCTGTGCGACACGACCCGCGCCAGGGTGCTGACGTTTGGAACCGGCGCATCCTGCGATTTGCGCGGAGAGGCGCCGCAGTATGCACTCAACGGGACGCGCATGCGGGTGTGTTATCGCGGCGAGTCAGTCGATACGGTCATTCCGCTGATCGGTGAACCGGCGGTTGGCGCGGCGCTGGCTGCTGTCGGAGTGGCGCTTGTCTGCGGGATGACGCTGGAGCGCGCCGCCGAACGGCTGGCGCTGGTCGAGCCGCCAGCCGGACGTCTCCGTCCACATCTGGCGCGCAGCAGCGCGATCGTGATCGATGATACAGTTGGCGCTGAACCATCGGCGATGTTGGCGGCGTTGCGAACGCTGGCGATCCTTCCGGCGCAACGGCGAATCGCAGTGCTCGGCGATCTTCCTGCCGACAGTTCCATCCCCGGTGAGCAGAACGATACGTATGCGGCGATCGGAAGGCTTGCGGCGCGCACTGCCGATCTGTTGATCTGGAAGGGGGATGCCGGAACGCACGTCATGCGCGCCGTGCAGCGGGTGCGTACTGGTATGTCGGCGACGCTCGTGCATACGATTGCCGGTGCGCTCGAAGCCTTGCCGCCTGATCTGGGGGCAGGTGATCTGGTGCTGGTCTGTGGCGGTGCAACGGCGCGCCTGGAGCGCCTGGTCGCTGCGCTGATCGATCCGTCGGTGAATGCCTCGCAGGCGCTGGTGCGTCAGGATGCCGGATGGCGCGCCACGCGCATCGCCGATCCCGACCGCCCGACGTGGGTGCGGATCGATCTGGATGCGATCCGCGACAATGTGCGGACTTTGCGTTCAATTGCTGGCGTGCCCGTGATGGCGGTGCTCAAGGCGGATGCGTATGGTCATGGTGCGGTGCGTGCGGCGCGCGCGGCGCTGGCTGGCGGCGCCGTCGCTCTGGCAGTCGCAACGCTTGGTGAAGCGCGGACGTTGCGCGAAGCCGGGATCGGCGCGCCGATTCTGGCGCTTGGCTACACACCGCCGTGGCAGGTGGCGCAGGCAGCGCGGCTGGGTGTCGCCATCACGGTCTTCGACTATGATGCAGCACGCGCCTGTGCCGCTGTCGCCGAGACTGGCGTGCCGGTTCCAGTGCATGTCGAGGTGGATACCGGCATGGCGCGCACCGGTTTGAGCGTGGACGAGTTGGGTCCGTTTCTCCGCTCGCTTGCCGGATTGCCGGGGGTGCACGTCGAAGGGTTGTACACCCATTTTGCCGATGCCGACGCTGCGGATCCCGGCGCAGCAGAGGCGCAGTTACGCCGATTCCGCAGCGCGCTCGACGCGGTGACCGGCGCTGGGCTGCGTCCGCCGGTCGTGCACGCCGCCAACAGCGCTGCCATGTTGCGTCTGCCGGGAGCGCGCTTCGATATGGTGCGTCCTGGTATTGCGTGCTACGGGCTGGCGCCATCACCCTGGGTTACGCTGCCGGCAGCGTTGCGTCCTGCGCTCTCCTTCCACTCTGAGGTGGCGCAGGTGCGTGATCTGCCTCCAGGAACGCCGGTATCGTATGGCGGCACATTTGTCACCCGCCGCCATTCGCGGATTGCGACCATTCCTGTGGGGTATGCGGACGGCATGCGCCGTGCACCGCCGTGGCGCGAAGTGCTGGTGCGCGGTCGGCGCGCCCCAGTTGTCGGGCGCATCTGCATGGATTACGCCATGATCGATGTCACCGATCATGCGGAAGTCAGGCGCGGTGATCTGGTAACGTTGATCGGCGTGCAGGGCGATGCGTGTATCACCGTTGCTGAGGTCGCCAGCTGGCTGGGGACGATCAGTTACGACGTGGTGGCGACCATCCTGCCGCGGGTGCCGCGTGAAGTGAGTGAATGAGACAGGTTCCATCGATCAAGGAAGAGGCATGAATGAGACGACGGTGATCTCAACAACGCCGCCGCCGCGGGTGCGCCGGGCGCAATCTACCCGATCAGTACCGAGCACGAGCGACTGCCAGTAGTCCATGCTCTCCCAATTCGGTCGCAAACCCCATTCGTACAGAACCTGCCTGGGATACCCCGACTGCGGATCGAACAGAACCTGCAGGTGCGTGGAAACGCGGCAGGTGCATTGAAGGGACGAAGGGTAGCAGAGTCCAGCCGGTTGACCGAGTTGCCTGACCCAACTGAAGAGGCGAGGCACCGTCCAGATTGGCGGCTGTGCACACTGGTTCAGGTACACCGTCTGCACACGATCATTGCGAATCTCGAGATCCTGTTCGCAGACCCCGGTACGCGTCCGTTGTCGAATGACGATCCGGTAGTGATGGCGAGACTGCGCGTACCACACCCGCTCTGCGTGCATCTGCTCATCACGCACTCCAGATGCACCCGTCCAGTTGACAAGCGCGAAAACCATCACCAGTGTCCCGATGAGCAGCAACCCCACCCCTGCCAGCAACAGACGCAACCTCATACGCGCATCATTTCACGAGCAACAGCGCTGTTGGAGGCAGGGCTGTTGCGTCTTACCCGACGCCCAGGTACGCATGCTGAACAAGGGTATTCTCGCGCAGCGCCTGCGCCGTATCCGCCAGAACAATCTCACCCGTCTGGAGCACATAGCCGCGATGGGCGATTGCCAGCGCCATCAGTGCGTTTTGCTCAACGAGCAGGATTGTTGTGCCCTGCGCATTAATGTCGCTGATGATACTGAAGATCTGTTCGACCAGCACCGGGGCAAGCCCCATGGACGGTTCATCGAGGAGCAGCACGCGCGGTTGTCCCATCAGCGCCCGTCCAATGGCGAGCATCTGCTGTTCACCGCCGGAGAGCGTGCCGCCGCGCTGATTGAGGCGTTCGTAGAGGCGTGGGAAGAGATGGAAGACGCGCTCCATATCTCTGGCAATCCCGGCTTTATCTTTGCGGAGAAATGCGCCGATTTCCAGATTTTCGCGCACTGTCAGGCGCGGAAAGATCCGGCGTCCCTCCGGCGCCTGGATCACACCCATCTCGACGATCTTATGTGGCGGGAGATGGTCAATCCGTTCTCCCTGGAACCAGACCTCGCCACGACGTGGCTTCAACAGCCCGGAAATGGTGCGCAGCGTCGTACTCTTCCCCGCGCCATTCGATCCGATCAGGGTCACGATCTCACCCGGCTCGACCGCCAGCGAGATGCCTTTCAAGGCGTGAATATTGCCGTAGTAGGTGTGGACGTCTTTGAGTTCGAGTAATGGCATGATGGTAAGAACCAAGAACCGAGAACCAAGAACCGAGAACCAAGAACCGAGAACTGAGAACTGAGAACCGAGAACTGAGAACCGAGAACTGAGAACTGAGAACCGAGAACCGGGAACCGGGAACCGAGAACTGAGAACTGAGAACTGAGAACCGAGAACCGGGAACCGGGAACCGGGAACCGTATTTTGTGTCTGGTTATGAAGATTCAGAATATAAACCGGTATTCGCCCTCATATTGAGAATTTATAGCAGTTCCTGGATACATTGACCCCTGTCCAGTCCTGCCGTGTCGCGCGAGGCGCATACTTTCAGCAGGGTGTAGACCGAAATTCATTTCGGTCACCGCGTGGAGAGCGCGATTCCGGGAGTGTTCAACATCGTCCACCAGTTCAACCTTTGTGAGAACTGTTATAAATCCGCTAACTGCACGAGCCGTCGGGCTGAAGCCCTCGGCTAGCCAAGACGAAGCCCGCCTGCGCGGGCAAGAGCGGAATTATCGCTCAACGCCCATCAACCCTCGGCTTTGCGCTGCGAAGCCCGCCTGCACGGGCTATATCGTTCAACCTTCAACCTTCACCCACCTTCAACCTTCACCATTCCGTGCGCAGCGGCGCCTTTGCCCAGGTAGGCTTCGATCACGCGCGGGTTGGAACGGATCTCGTGGGGAAGACCCTCCGCAATTTTGGTGCCATAGTCGAGCACGGTAATGCGTTCCGAGATGGTCATCACCACCCGCATATCGTGCTCGATGAGCACTACCGTGATTCCCAGTTCATCGCGCAGCCGACGGATCAGATCGGTCGCTTCGGCTGTTTCCTGCGGATTCATGCCGGCGGTCGGCTCATCCAGCAGGATCAGTTTTGGTGAAGATGCCAGTGCCCGCGCAATTTCAAGGCGGCGCTGATCACCGTAGGGCAGATTGCGCGCCAGCTGGTTACGCTGGTCGTCCAGGTTGACGAATCGGAGCAACTCGCGCGCCCGTTCGAGCGATGCCTTCTCCTCGGCACGGACAGAGGGGGTGCCAAAGATGATCTGCCACAATCCGGCATTCAATCGCGTGTGCATCCCGACCTGAACGTTTTCGAGCACGGTCATTGCGTTGAACAGGCGGATATTCTGGAATGTGCGACAGATCCCCAGCGCCGTGATCTGGTCGGGACGCAGACCGGTAATATCCTTACCATCGAAGATGATCGTCCCTTTGGTCGGCTTGTAGATCCCGGTCAACACATTGAAGAACGTCGTTTTTCCCGCACCGTTAGGACCGATAACGCTCACAATACTGCCCGCTTCGATGGTGAGCGACACATCGTTGACCGCAGTAAGTCCACCGAACTGCTTGGTAATATGTTGTGCTTCCAGGAGCGCCACAATCAAACCTCTCAACCTTCAGCGCTTTGCGCGGTTTCCGTAACGGATGCTGCTTGCTGCGTCTCAGGCGCCGGTTCAGGTTCATCGTGGTGCAACTCCTGACGGCGGCGATCCTCCGGCAGCAATCCTTCGGGACGGAAAATCATCATAATGATCAACAACAACCCAAAGAGCAACCGCTGATACTGCGCCGGGTCGAACCATGCCGGAATCGGAACGCCGCGACGCTGAAGCGCTGCCAGTTCGCTGGCAATGCGCGGCAGCAGTTGCAGGTCGAGCAGGGTCACGATCACCGCGCCCAGCATCGTTCCTGGAATACTCCCCATGCCGCCGAGAATGACCATCGAGAGAATGCCGATCGACCGCAGCAGGTCGAACGTCGGCGGGTTGATGAAGGTTTGCAGGGCGCTGAAGATGACCCCCATCACGCCGGCGAACGACGCGCCGACGGCAAACGCCAGCAGTTTCATCCGCACCAGCGGAATCCCCATCGCAATCGCGGCGGTCTCATCCTCGCGGATTGCAGTCCAGGCGCGCCCGATGCGCGAGTTGTTCAGGCGGTAGACGACAAAGACGGTAAGCCCAAGAATGATCAGCACCAGGAAATAGAAATAGAGTTGATACTCCTGTACCCGTGAGATGGTGATTCCCAACGACTGGAAGACTGGCTCGATGAAGAGCGGCGGTCGTCCAATATCTTTGATGCCCTGAGAACCGTTCGTAATATTGATCGGTCGGTCAAGGTTCGTGGCGAGCACCCGGATCACCTCGCCAAGACCAAGGGTGACAATCGCCAGGTAATCGCCGCGCAACCGCAGCACCGGCAGACCGAGCAGCACGCCGAACAGGGCGCCTACCACCAGACCGATCGCCAGGAACAGCCAGAACCACGAGCCGTGCAGCGGTTCCATACCGGGAACAATGTTGGAGATCTGCGGCGTGCTGAAGATGCCCCACAGATAGGCGCCAACGGCGAAGAACGCCACATACCCCAGGTCGAGCAGACCGGCAAACCCGACGACCACATTCAGACCCAGTGCCAGCGCAGCAAACATCCCCGCCTTTGTCACAACATCGATGTAAAACGGATTGAGGACGCCAAAGATCGGCATAATAACTGCCAGCAGGATCGTGCCGAGCGTCAACTTGAATGCCAGCATCGTCGGCGCGCGATAAATGACGAACATCAGCAGCAGGAACAGCACCACGACCATATCGGTGCCAAGCCCGGTCGTCGGGTTGGACAGCAGCAGCGCCGATACAATCGCCGCATATGCGGCAATCAACACATACGGCGCCGGACCGCGTCCCGCTGTTGACCGCAGTTGCGCCCAAAGCGATGGAGACGGACTGACTTGCCGCTTCTCTGTAGCCATACCATCACACCTTCTGCGTCACCGCTTCGCCCAGCAAGCCAGAGGGTCGGAAGATCAGGATCAGGATCAGAATGCTGAACGCCACAATATCGGCGTAGCTTGCGCCGGAGAACTGCCCGCGTGTGAACAGCGACAGATATGAAGCGACGAACGCTTCCAGAAAGCCGAGCACAATACCGCCGACCATGGCGCCGGTAATGTTGCCGATGCCTCCAAGCACCGCAGCGGTGAACGCCTTGAGACCCGGCAGGAACCCGACGTAAGGGTTGATCGTGCCAACGCGCATTCCGAACAGAATACCAGCCGCACCGCCAAGCGCCCCGCCGATCAGGAACGTGATCGCAATCACGCGGTTGACATCGATCCCCATCAGGCTGGCTGCCGCCCGGTCCTGCGCCACAGCGCGGATCGCCTTCCCCAGTTTGGTGATATTGACCAGATAGTTCAGCCCGATCAACATCAGGATCGCCACCACGATGAAGATCAGCGAACGACTATCGATGCTGACCGGTATGGTGCGCTCGTCCGCAATCGGCATTTGCGCCAGCACCAGCGGTTGACCAAGGTCAGGTGTGCGGAACTGTGCATTGAACCCCAGCCCTGTGTTCACCGCGATCATGCGCATCACGTCCTGGAGCACAAGTGAAACGCCGATCGCCGAGATGAGCGGCACCAGGCGCGGCGCATTGCGCAGCGGGCGGTAGGCGACGCGCTCGATCGACATTGCCAGAACTCCAGAGACCGCCATGCCGAGCAGGACGGCGGCAATGACGAACAGAATCGGGCTGAGGGTGGTCAGCATGCCGGAAGAAGCCAGCGCCGCACTAAAAAAGGCGCCGACGAAGGCGCCGACCATGAAAATTTCGCCGTGGGCGAAGTTGATGAATTCCAGCACGCCGTAGACCATCGTGTAGCCGAGGGCGATGGTGGCGTAGAGAAAACCGCGCACCAGACCATCGATCATGACCTGCGGCAGGATAGTTATCGTGCCCTGAACCAGATCGATGTCTTCGCGTGTGCCGCGCAGCATCACGGCAAAGAGGAGCACAATTCCCCCGAGGACAATTGCACTGCCGATGACGAAAAGAAAGACCTGAAGGAGCGGACCGAAAACCTCACTCACAAACGAGCGGAAGGAGCGACGCCTGATCAGCAGATCCGAACCGGTAGTTGCTTCAGCTGCCATGAACCGTCTCTTGCCTCAATCTACTTTGAGAAGACCCGAAGTGTCTATTTTGAACACTTCGGGTCACTCTCCGCTGTCATTCAACGGTAGAACTGGAACGTCGCCTACGGTGCAGCAATCTCAAGGCGCTTGACGACTGCATTCTTGTTCCACACATCAGCCGGAGCGCCTGACTCGGTGCTGACCTGCAACACGAAGTACGTGCCTTTCACCGGGTCACCCTTGGCGTTGAATTCATACGTGCCGGTGATGCCCTTATAGGCGCCCAGGGTCTTCATTGCCTCAAGCACCTGAGCGCGGGTTGGCTTGCCGTTGGCTGCCCTGGCAGCGTTGGCAATCGCCTGGACGCAGATGCCCATCGCATCGTATGCCTGCGCCGAGAACGGCGGCGCCGCTTCATTGTACTTCGCCTGATAGTCTTCGGCGAATTTGGCGGCATCGGGGAACTGGCTGACCGGCGCAGCAACTGAAGTGTAGTACATTCCCTTCACCGCATCACCGGCAACTTCCAGCAGCACCGGCGAGTCGAGACCGTCCGGTCCGAGGAACGCCGCCTGAATGCCGCGATCGCGCGCCTGCTTGAACAGCGGCGCTGCCTGGTCGTAAATCCCGCCGAAGTAAATCAGGTCGGGGTTAGCAGCCTGGATCGGCGTCAGAATCGAGTCGAAGACCGACTTTTCTTCGGTGCCTTCAAAACCCAGCACCTTGATGCCGTTCTTCTCGGCGTTCTGGCGGAAGAACTCCGCAACGCCCTGGCCATAGTCGGTCTTGTCGTGGATGATGTACACGCTCGTGATCTTCAGTTCGGTGCGGGCGAATTCCTCGCCGACTGCGCCCTGAACATCATCGCGTCCCACGATCCGGAAAGCGTTGGGATAGCCGCTCTCGGTGATCTTCGGATTCGTATTCGCTGGCGATACCATCACCAGGCTGGCTGACTGGTAGTCGGGCAGCGAGGCGAGCGCCACTCCCGAATTCAGGTGACCGACCAGGCACAGAATATCGTTATCGGAAATGATGTTCTTCGCGTTCGCCGAACCGACTTCCGGCTTCGCCTGGTCATCGAACGGCTCCAGTTCAACCGTAAAGCCCATGTCGGTGAGGGTTTTCCCCAGTTGCTCAAGACCCAGTTCGGCGCCGTTGCGGATACCGACGCCCAGCGCTGCCTGCGGACCGGAAAGCGGGCTTTGCGTGGCGATCTTGATCGTGCCGCTCATCCCGGCGGCTGGCGGGGTTGTTGGCTGCGCTGGCGCCGGTGTCGGTTGCGCTGGCGCTGCGGTCGGCTGCGCTGGCGCGCCGCCGCAGGCAGCCAGGATCGCGCCTACCAGGGCGAAGATGAGAAACGCACTGATACGTTTCATCATGGTGCTTCTCCTTTGTACACTGAGAGAATCTGTTCCGGGAATCTGCATTGCCAGAGTATCGACGTGCGGCGGCTACCCGCAGAGCCTGTCTGCCGCGTAGGGGCGGCAGGCTTTTCCTGAACGCATATGCAGCCCTTTCACCTCCTTCCTTTTCGTACTACCGCAAACCCCTCCTTTCCTTGACAGCATGATCAGGACCGGCTATCCTCGACGGAGAGGCGCTACCTTGCGTGTATGGCTGTGAAATGCCCGACGCTGAACATGCGGCTCGACTGTTCGGGCAGATGGTGTGGTCCCTCAATGCCGTCCGGGTGCGGGTCCGTCGGCTTCAGGGCGATAAAGATTCGTCCTTATTTAATAATGATATGATACTGCGAGTGTACTCATATCATAGCGATTTGTCAAGTTTCGTTGACGATCGACGATCTGGTGAAGTCAGGTATGAGTGACCAACGCACAACGATAACGATGTTGGCGCTCGGCGTGCTGATTGCGCTGGCGCTGATTGCGTTCGGCAGCTCAGGCGGCGGTTTTGGTTCGCCGGAGTTGACGCGGCGTTTTGCGGCGCGCCCCCCCGATCCTTCTGACCCGCCGTTCGACCTGCCGCGCATCGGCGTGCCACAGGCGTCCCCCGACCTCCTGCGCGCGCTTGAAGAGGTGCGGACGCGTCTGTCTGAAGGTCGGACGGCAGCGGCATTAACGCCAACCGCGATCGGTCCCCGCGCCGAAGTGCATGTCAGCGGGATGCGTCGCAACGGTGATCAGATCATCGTGAGCGGCAGCGTCCGCAATGCCGGGAACCGGGATCTGATCATACCGCCGGGCGCTTTCGTCTTTCGCGATAGCCGCGGTGTGCGCTATACAACCGGGACGAGCAGCAGTGTGACGCTGGCGCCGGGGGAAATGACGACGTTTGAATTTACCGTTCCACTGCCCCCCGATCGTGGTCTGACGCTGATTTTCGATCTGCCGCCCGATCCGCCCCTTGAACAAACGCTGACGCTCGAAGTCGTCGAGTAGCCGGCGCCTTGATGTCTGGCCGCCGGGCGATGAGCCTTACGGGTGTTCGCCTGGGCGTCGATGTGGCAGCTTCCTCTGTTTTCCCTCTTGCCAACATCTTCACAACATTTCCGCAACTTCCTCATGGTACAGTGCGTTATGGAAGTCACCATCCCCGACCAGTGACCTGATAGTGTCAGTGTGGACAGCATTGCACCGGTGTCGGAATCGTTCAATCTTGAGGCGGATGATGCCTTTTTTGGCACACCGTCGATCGGCAGTTCGTTCCATGAATTCATAACGGAGAGGAAACAGACCCCAATGAGCGACATCACCCCGGCAGTCTATTTTGCGGAAGTCGTGCCGCAGCGCTTCGCTGCAGCAGTTGCTGGCGCGTCAGAAGAGGTGCTGGCGCAGCCTGAGTTGACGGTGACCTACACGATTGAAGGGGAGGGCGATCAGGGTGGCGTTTTTGGGTTGAAAGTTTCGGGCGGGTCGATTGAATTCGTCGATGGCGGCATCGAAAATGCCGATCTGCAACTCGTGATGACCTACGACAACTGGCGTTCTGTGGCGGAGGGGGATGCCGTCGAGCCATTTATCGACTATTTCCTCCGTCGCAAGGTCGAGATCGTGAAGAATCTGCGCGGGATGGTCAAACTCGAGTTGACCCGCTCCGACGAGAGTTTGTTTGAGAGCGTCAGCATCTTTGGCGGTCAATCCGAGCCGTCGGTGACGCTGCGGATGACGACGGATGATTACCGACAGATGCTTTCGGGCGAGTTGAACGGGCAGATGGCGTTTATGACGGGGAAATTGCGGTTTGAGGGCAGCCTGCCGCTGTTGATGCAGATCGGTGCGCTGAGCGGCTAGCGGATTCGAGATTGCACGACATGCGCAGTCTCATCATCCAGACACAAGGAGATATCCTATGATATCGTTTACTCCGTCGGAAGAGCAGCAGTTGATCATCGACACCGTGCGCCGCTATGCGGTTGATCGGATGCGCCCCGCCGCCTACGAGGCGGACGAGAAGCGCGCAATTCCATCGGACATTATTGCGCGGGGGTGGGATCTGGGCTTGTTGCCGAGCGCCATCCCGGAGCAGTACGGCGGCTTTGGCGAGACGCATCAGGCGCTGACCGGCGTTCTGGCGGCAGAAGAGTTGGGGTATGGCGATCTGTCCATGGCGCTGTACCTGATGACCCCCAATCTGTTTGCGATCCCGATCCTGCACTTCGGCACTGAAGAGCAGAAGGAACGCTGGTTGCCACGCACGGTGGAAGGCGGGTTTGCGCCGTATACGGCGGCGTTGATCGAGCCGCGCTGGAGTTTCGACCCGCATGCGCTGCATACGGTTGCCGAGCGTGAGGGTAATGTCTACGAGATTACGGGGCATAAGGCGCTCGTGCCGCTCGCTGCCGATGCACAGGCGTTCCTGGTTTATGCCCGTGAAAATGATACGACCCAGGCGTTTATCATCGAACGCGGCACGGAAGGACTGGCGGTACTGGAACGCGAGAGTTTCATGGGCATTCGCGCGTTGCCAACCTACGAATTGCGCCTGGACGACGTGCATGTGCCGGCATCGTGTCGACTGGGGGGCGAGCAGGGCATCGATATCGAAGCGTTGATGAATTATTCGCGGGTTGCGCTGGCGGCGCTGGCGGTCGGTGTGGCGCGCGGCGCTTTCGAGTATGCGCGCGATTATGCGAAGCAGCGCGAAGCATTTGGGAAACCGATTGCGCAGAACCAGGCAATTGCGTTCATGCTGGCTGAGATGGCGATTGAAATCGAGGCGGCGCGCCTGATGACCTATGAAGCGGCATGGCATCTCGACAAAGGACACAATGCCACGCAGTCGGCGTCGCTCGCCAAGGCGTATGCTGATGAAATGGCGTTGATGGTGACCGACCGCGCCGTGCAGATCCTTGGCGGTCATGGCTATATTCGCGAGCATCCAGTCGAGCGCTGGCTGCGGAACGGGCGTGGGTTCAGCACGTTCCTCGGTCTGGCGATGGTGTGAGGAGAACGACAATGATCGACTTTGAAATACCAGCCCCGATCAAGCGTCAGGTGCAGTTCATCACGATGCTCGGCGAGCAGGTGATGCGCCCGGTGGCGCGCTATTACGATGAGCACGAAACGGAACGTCCGTGGGATTATATCAATCTGATCTGGCCCACCATCCGCGATCGCGGCGGGCGCTCGTTCTCAGTCGAAGATGGCAAGGAGAAGGTTGATAAGGAGGGTAAGCCGCGCCCGCGGATCGGGTACCTGATGCTGGCGCACGTGGTTGAGGCGCTGTCGTGGGGCGATGCCGGGCTGTACCTCTGCACGCCGGGCGGTGCGCTCGGTGGTGCAGCTGTCGATGCCACCGGCACGCCGGAGCAGAAAGAGCGCTTCCTGAAGCGTTTCGGCGAGGGGGAGCCGAAGTGGGCGGCGATGGCGATGACCGAACCGCACTGCGGATCGGATACGGCGGCGATCCGCACCACGGCGCGTCTCTCCGAAGATGGCAAAGAGTGGATCCTGAACGGCGAGAAAATCTTCGTCACCGGGGGTCTGATGGCTGCCAAAGAATCGCGCGGGTTCGTCGTGGTGTGGGCAACGGTCGATCCGTCGGCTGGACGCGCCGGGATGAAGCCGTTCGTGGTCGAAGCCGGTACGCCGGGAATGACGGTGACGAAACTGGAGCACAAGCACGGCATCCGGGTGTCGGATACGGCAGCGATCGTGTTCAACGACTGCCGCATTCCGTATGATAATATCCTTGGCAGCCCGGAAGTCGTGAAGGGAGATACGGAGCACAAAGGCTTCAAGGGTGCGATGAAGACGTTCGATGCCACCCGCCCGCTGGTGGCGGCGTCGGCGCTGGGCATCGCGCGCGCCGCGCTCGAGTTCACCGCCTCGTACCTGAAGGATCGCGGCGTGAAGGTGCGCTACGGCATCGCTCCGCACCTGCAAACTGCGGTCGAGCGCGACCTGATCCACATGGAGATGCAGCATCGGGCTGCCTGGTTGCTGGTGCTCAAAGCGGTGACGAAGATGGATGCCGGTGAGGAGAATGCGCTCGAAGCGTCGATGTCGAAGGTGAAAGCCGGTCAGGTGGCAACGTATGTCTCGCAGAAAGCGGTTGAACTGCTGGGTCCTGAAGGATATTCGTGCAAACTGCTGGTCGAAAAGTGGATGCGCGACGCCCGGATCAATGATATTTACGAGGGCACCGGTCAGATCAATCGCCTGATCGTGGCGCGACGCCTGCTGGGGTATACCAGTCGTGAGTTGCGCTGATGCAGCGGTTGTTCGGCAGGGGAACGGGGGCGTTTCACCGGCGCCCCCGCTTCTCCGTTTGATGATAAGGAGTCATCGATGACCCAGATCAAGAAAGTGGCCGTCATTGGCGCCGGTACGATGGGAGGCGGCATCGCCGCCCACTGCATCAATGCCGGTTTGCAGGTCGTGCTGCTCGATACGGTTCCGTCCAGCCTGACCCCCGAAGAAGAAAAACGCGGTCTGACGCTCGAGTCGAAGGAGGTGCGCAATCGCTTCGTCCGGGCAGGTCTGGAGCGGATCAAAAACGCTCGCCCGGCAGCGCTCTTCGATCCGCAGTCGATCTCCCGGATCGTGACCGGTAATGTGGAGGACGACCTCGCCTTGATCGCGGATGCCGACTGGATCGTCGAGGCGATTATCGAGCAACTCGAACCAAAACGCGCGTTGATGGAAAAGATCGAGCAGGTGCGCAAGCCGGGCAGCATCGTTTCATCCAATACGTCCGGCATCCCGATCGCCGCCATTGCAGCCGGTCGATCCGACGATTTTCGCAGGCATTTCCTGGGAACGCACTTCTTCAACCCGCCGCGCTATCTCTACCTCCTCGAAGTCATTCCAACGCCCGACACTGACCCGCAGGTCGTTGCAGCGATCAGCCGCTTCGCCGATGTGACGCTTGGCAAAGGCGTGGTGATCTGCAAGGATCGCCCCAACTTTATCGGCAACCGCATCTTCAGTTACGATATTGCCACCACGGTGGGGTATGCGCTGCGCAATGGCTACAGCGTCGAAGAGGTCGATGCCCTGACGGGTGAATTGATCGGCAGACCGAAAACGGCAACCTTCCGCCTCCTCGATCTTGTCGGCATCGATGTGATGCTGCATGTGCAACGCAATCTGTATGCGGCGCTTCCCGACGACGAGGAGCGTGAGGCGCTGAAGATCGCGCCTGAAATCGAGGCGATCGCCGCCAGAGGATGGCTGGGGAACAAGAGCGGCATCGGTTTCTACAAAGAAACGAAAGGTGCATCCGGGCGCGAGTTCTGGCCCCTCAATCTGCAAACGATGGAGCATGAACCGCCGAAGAAGCCGCGCTTCGATCTGGTCGGCAAGGCGCGCAAGATTGAGGACCTCCATGAGCGGTTGCGCTTCCTGTTCGACAATGCCGATACCGACCGCGCTGGCGTCTTTATCCGCGAAACCATGCTGCGTATGCTGGCGTACACAGCGCGACGCATCCCGGAGATCTCTGAGAGCATCGTCGATATCGACCGCGCCATGCGCTGGGGGTTCAGCCATCAACTTGGTCCTTTCGAGGTGTGGGACACCCTCGGGGTGCGGAAGACAGTCGAGCGCATGCGTGAACGCGACATAGCGATTGCACCATGGGTCGAAGACATGCTGGCGAAGGGCGGCGAGAGTTTCTATCGCCGCGAGAATGGCCGGATCGTCAGCGTGTGGAGCCCGATAGACGCGCAGTATGTCGCATACACGCCGCCGGAAGGGGTGCTGTCGCTCGACGACCTGCGCGCCCAGGGGAAAGAAGTCGCGCGCAACCATAGTGCATCGCTTATCGACCTGGGAGATGGCGTGCTCTGCTTTGAGTTCCACGCCAAGGTGAATGCCATCGATCCGCTGATCACCGAGATGGGGTGGAAAGCGCTTGAGCTGCTCCAGGAGGATCGCTGGGTCGGCATGGTGATCGGCAATCAGTCGTCCGATTTTTGCGCTGGCGTGAACCTGGGGGTCGTGCTGATGGGGGTAATGGGCGGCAAACCCGAAGAGTCGGCGAAGTTCGCCAAAGGAACGCAGGACCTCTTCTTCCGCTTCCGCACCTGTCCAAAACCAATCGTGGCTGCGCCGTATGGCCGCGTGCTCGGCGGCGGCGTCGAAGTCTGCCTGGCAGCGGCGCGACGGGTGGCAGCCGCTGAGACATATATGGGTCTGGTGGAACTGGGGGTGGGCCTGATCCCCGCCTGGGGCGGGTGCAAGGAGTTTGTTCGCCGGCACGTCTCGCCGCATGTCAGAACGCCTGGCGCTGATCCGCTTCCCTATCTGCAACAGGCGTTCGAGACGATTGCGATGGCGAAGGTCAGTGAGCTGGGCGCCGTTCAGGCGAAGCAACTCGGCTACCTGATGGACGACGACAAGATCGTGATGAACCGCGAGCGGCTGATCGCCGAAGCAAAGAAGGAAGTGCTGCTGATGGTCGCCGAGGGGTATACGCCGGTTCCGCCGGAGGGTGAGCCGGTGTATGCTATCGGGCGGCGCGGCATCGCAGCCGTGAATGCCATGGTCTACGGCATGCGCCAGGGCGGCTACATCAGCGATTACGATATGAAACTGGCGCGCGCGCTGGCGTATGTGATGTGCGGCGGCGACCTGACCCAGCCACAGTGGGTCACCGAGCAGTATTTCCTTGACCTGGAGTTCGAGCAGGCAAGCCAGTTGATCCAGCAACCGAAGACCCAGGAGCGGATCATGGCGATCCTGCAAACCGGCAAGCCGTTGCGGAATTGATCACAGTGACGCGGCGTACCGGCGTGGCGCGGCCCCGGCGACACGGTATGTCGCATTCCATCACGAGAGAGTGGAGGCAAAGAGCATGCGAGAAGCAGTGATTGTCAGCGCAGTTCGCACAGCCGTCGGCAAAGCGCCGCGCGGTGCACTGCGCAGTGTTCATCCGACCGATCTGGCGGCAACCGTGATCCGGTCGGCAGTCGAGCGCGTTCCCGGTCTCGACCCGAAAGAGATCGATGATGTTATTCTGGGATGCGCCATGCCCGAGGCGGAACAGGGCTTGAATATGGCGCGTGTCGCGCTCCTGCGCGCGGGTCTGCCCACGGATGTGCCAGGTCAGACGGTCAACCGGTTCTGCGCGTCGGGTTTGCAGACCATCGCCCTTGCAGCGCAACAGGTGATGAGCGGCATGGGTGATGTGGTCGTCGCCGGGGGCGCCGAGAGCATGAGCGCCGTACCCATGGGAGGGCATCACTTCGCGCCCAACCCGGCAATGGCGGAGATGAGTCCCGATGTATACCTCGGCATGGGTTTGACCGCTGAGAATGTCGCCAGGCGGTACGAGGTCAGTCGTGAGGATCAGGATGCCTTTGCGCTACGCTCACACCAGCGCGCGATTGCCGCCATCGACGCCGGTCTGTTCAAGGACGAGATTGTGCCGATCGAAGTGGAGCACGTCTGGTTCGAAAACGGCAGGGTACAGCGTTCAACGATGATCTTCGACACCGATGAAGGTCCGCGGCGCGACACCTCGGCTGAAGCGCTGGCGAAACTCAAACCGGTCTTTGCGATCAACGGCACGGTCACTGCTGGCAACTCCTCGCAGACCAGCGATGGGGCAGCGGCAGTGGTGGTTATGAGCCGCGAGAAGGCTGATGCACTCGGGGTGAAGCCGCTGGCGCGCTTCGTATCGTTCGCGGTTGCGGGTGTGCCGCCGGAAATAATGGGGATCGGTCCGGTTGCCGCCATCCCGAAGGCACTTAAGCAAGCCGGCTTGACCATCGACCAGATCGACCTGATCGAACTGAACGAAGCGTTTGCGGCACAGGCGCTGGCGGTGATTCGCGCGCTCGAACTTGACGAAGAGAAAGTCAACGTCAACGGCGGCGCTATTGCGCTCGGGCATCCACTGGGATGCACTGGCGCCAAGTTGACAGTGCAGATCCTGCACGAACTGCGGCGTCGCGGCGGGCGCTACGGTCTGATCACCATGTGCATCGGCGGCGGCATGGGAGCTGCCGGCATCGTCGAGATGCTGTGATGTGCCGGCGGGCGTCTCCGACAGCGGGGACGCCTGCTCTCTGCTGGATTTGTAGTGATTTTGTAAACTTTTGCCGTTTCCCTCTTGATTTCCTCATCAAGGGCTGCTATACTGCGAACAGGTGTTTAGCATTTCTGTTCGGAGTAGCATGCGTCCGTTGCGTGAACGTCAGGAAGCGTCGAGTCTGCGTTCGACTGCGGCGCCTCTGGTAGCGGCGCCGATCGCAGTGATCGGCAGTCCGAACTCCACAACCCACTTTACGGTTGATATTCTCGAAACCGCGCGCGACCGGGCGCTCGATCACGCCTGGGTGGTGTTCGAAGTGACCGAGCGCTTCAATGGCAAGATGTACCGCAAACGGGCGCTCTGTCAGTTGGGCGGAATCATCACCCGCAACCGCTGGCACGAAGATCCGGTTATCCGCGCCGTGATCAAGCATCAGGGCGCCCTCCCCGCTCTCTCTGGCGAGAGTGACCTGACGGCGGCGCAACTCTCGGCGCTCGGCGTTTTTCTGCTCGATGATCAGGGGCGGGTGGTGCGACGCACGACCCTTTCCACCCCGCCGCCATCAGGGACGCCGGTCTATCCGGCGGATGCCGCCACCCTGCAGGATCTGGTGCATACCGAGCCGGGGATCTTCTATGCCGGGCAATCACCGGGAGATGGGTTGCCGGTGCCGCTGACGCTGCGCCACTTCGGTCCAACCGAGCAGGGCGGGTTTGGCGAAGCGGTGATGATTGGCATCTTCGGGCAGACGCGCAGCGGCAAATCGATCCTGGCGGCGCAGTTGCTTGCCGGGTTTGCTGCCAACCCGCACATGGGCATTCTGGTGATCGATCCGCAAGGCGAGTTCGGGCGCGACCGTTTCGCCGCCGGCGATCACCGCGTCGATTTCAGCATCCGCCGTCTGCTCGCCGGTCTACGCCACCGCCGCGACGTGATTACATTGACGACCGATGACGTGGCGATGGAAGGCGCGGAGGCGTTCACCGAACTGTTGCGCCGCGCCGGGTTCTTCGACAGTCTGGGATTCAAGGGCGCAAATAAGGAGCGCGAAGCTGCCGAACGACTGTCTGGCTTGTTGACCGACCTGACCGACGCGGGTGGGCGTCGTCGTCCGATCCGTGATCTGACGGCGGCGGATCTGCCGTTGCTGGTGAAGGACCTGGCACGCTTTGCGGATGTGATCTATGCCACCCGTCCCGGCACGATGCCGGGAGAGGGACAGCGCGCCGCCGATGTGCTGGCGCGCTACAGTCTTGATGAGACGCGCCTGCGCCGGTTGTGGGACGATGCGTTGCAGCGTTTCCGCGTCGAGCCAGGGAAACGTCAACCGCTGTCACAGGTGATCCAGCAGGTGCTGACCGATCGCGCCATCGTGATCCTGTCGTTCGCCCAGGAGAATGTCGCCGATACGCCGTACTTCCTGCTCAACGAAATCCTGACCCGCCTGCGCCAGGTGATCCACCGTTCCTTCCAGGATGGACGCACCTCAAATGCGCTCGTGTTGCTCGACGAAGCGCACCTGTTTGCCGGTGAACATGCCGACGACACCGGTGACGGCGCGCGCACCCGTTCTCTGCTGGCGCAAAGCATCCGAATGACCGGCAAGTATGGTGTCGGCTGGATGTTCATTACACAGACGCTGCACGATTTCGACAAGACGATCCTGCGGCAGTTGCAGGTGAAGATTTTTGGGCAGGGGTTCAAACTTGGTGCCGATCGCGAGTATGTCGAGACTGAACTGGGCAAAGAGGGGTTTGCGCGCTACTGTTCCCTCCCCGATCCGAAACGCACCGGGCGTTATACATTTATGGTGACCGGACCGATTGTGGCGCTTGGCAGCCTCGGCACGCCGCTTGTGTTGCAGGGTTTCCGCAGCGTCGATGACCTCATGCGCGCCAATCCGCACTGCTTCGGCAGCAGCTAGCGCGCGTCAGACAGATGCCCACGCCTCCCGGCGGATGCTTGCACATCGGTATTGCTATGGCAGCGGTCAGGGGGCATTGAGCATGCGGAGATTGAGAATTTATAGCACACAGAGGTTGAACCTGGTGGACAATGTTGAACACTCCCGGAATCGCACTCTCCACGCGGTGACCGAAATGAATTTCGGTCTACGCTCTGCCGGAAACGGGCGCCTCGCACGACGCGGCAGACCCGGACAGGGGTCAACGTATCTGAGAACCGCTATACATCCGCTCTACTGCGCTAGCCGTGGGGCTGAAGCCCTCGGCTAGCCAGGGCGAAGCCCGCCTGCGCGGGCTATGGCGGATTATTTCCTCAACGACCATCAGCCCTCGGCTATGGAATGCGAAGCCCGCCTGCGCGGGCTATGACGGATTATTTCCTCAACGACCATCAGCCCTCGGCTATGGAATGCGAAGCCCGCCTGCGCGGGCTGTGGCGGATTATTTCTTCAAAGACCATTTGCTCGCGTCTGCCAGCATGTCTGTGCCTGAACATCCGGCATTCAAACCGCATGCACGTGGATAGGCGGGAGTTTCGTAGTGCGCCATGCGTGCCGCCAGTATTGATAGGCGGACTGGTCGCAGGAGCGTGCATGCGCGGGAAGCATTAGACCGCATGCACCAGGCGCAGGTGTAGAGACGTGGCACTAGTATACTAGTATGCTAGCATACTAGTTCCCTGGATTATGCATACCTCTGCCGCCAGAGGAGAGACGCAGCGCGATCCAGGCGCGCCCCTGGCGCTGCAACAAGACCTTTGCCTTCGGAATCGGGGCATAGCACTGCTGCGCCGGTACAGGCGCAAAGCGATTCCTGGCGCTCAACGCCGTCGCGCGTCAGGTCTGGCGCTGGCTGCACCCGTACTCAGGGGCGGCGCTCTCCCGCCTTTTCCCGCACGCCTCCCCACGCTGCTGCACCTGTACGGGCGGGAGGCGATGACGGATAAGCGCGACGGCGCAGTGAGCAGCGCCCGCTGTATTTCTGTGCCCGCGCGTTACCACAGCAATGGTATACTATACCGAAAATAATAAGGAGCGAACAATTCTACAAGGTATGACATCTCAGTACGATATCGGTCTTTTCGTTCATTCCCGTCCTCATACGCGGCTTCCTGAACCGCTTCGTTTTCCGCCAGGCTTCCTGTGGGGAACCGCAACCAGCGCACATCAGGTCGAAGGGCAGAATACCAACAATCAGTGGTGGGTCTGGGAGCAGCAGGGGCGCTGCTGGCATGGCGATGTTTCCGGTGATGCCTGCGACTGGTGGCGCGATGCCGAGGGCGACCTGGATCGTGCGGCAGCGCTTGGTACGAATGCCCATCGTATGTCGATCGAATGGAGCCGTATCGAACCGGAAGAGGGGCGTTTCGATCGTGAGGCAATTCGTCGCTACCGCGAGATCATTGGTGGAATCGTCAGGCGCGGAATGACGCCGATGATTACGCTGCACCACTTCACCAATCCGCTCTGGGTCGAGGCAAAGGGCGCCTGGTTGAACCCGGCGACTCCAAAGCGATTTGCGCAATTCGTCGCATACGCAGTCGAAGAACTGGGCGATCTCTGCAATCTCTGGTGCACCGTCAATGAGCCGACGGTCTACGCTGCGTTGAGTTATCTGCAGGGCGTGTGGCCCCCCGGACGACGTAACATCTTGCAGGCGCTGCGGGTCTTCGGCAATCTGATGCGTGGGCATGAACTTGCAGCGCAGACGGTTCACAGGCAGCATCCGGCGCATCGTGTCGGTATCGTGCACCATAAACGGATTCTCGATCCGGCATCGCCTGCTGGTCACGATGTGCTCACGACGGTCATGTACGACTATCTGGTCAACGGACTGGTGCTGCGCCGTCTGCGCGAGACGTCCGACTTTTTTGGATTGAACTACTACAGTCGTGATCACATCGCCTTCGATCTGCGACGGCCGTACCATCTGTTCATTCGTCGCTTCACACCTCCATATGTGGAACAGAGCGATGCCGGTATGCTTGGCACATTCGGCGAGATCTATCCCAATGGTCTGTACCGTGCGCTCAAACGAGCCTATCGCTGGCTGAAGCTCCCCATCTACGTGACCGAGACCGGTCTGCCGGACGAGGACGACAATCAGCGTCCGCGGTTTTTGCTCAACCATCTCGAGTCGGTCTATCGAGCGATCCAGGAAGGGATCGATGTCCGCGGAGTGTTCATCTGGTCGCTGGTGGACAACTTCGAGTGGGCGGAGGGATGGGGGCTGCGCTTCGGGTTGTATGCGCTCGATGAGCGAACTGGCGAACGGCGGATGCGCCCGTCGGCGGCGCTCTACGCCATTATCGCGCGCGCGAATGCGATCCCTGCGCCTGGTGCGCTCTGACAATAGCCGCGCCCCCTGTGCGTGGATCAGGTGCGCGGGTGTCGCGCCCGCGTGTGCGCGTTTGCCCCCTCATCCCCCCAACCCCCTTTTCCCACACGGGGAGAAGGGGGTGTCTGGGCGTCCTGATGCCTGAAACGGGAGAGAGGAGTTAGCGTGGCAGTGGGCGGTGCGGGCAGCGCCCCCAGGCAACTGTCTCGTCATTGGTTAATGTTTCACTGGAGAAGATGTTCGCCAGTCTTTGTGCAAAATCGTGATAAAACCTGAACGTTTCATTGACAAAATGCTGAAAAGCGCGTATACTTTGTGATGTGGGGAACAATCTGGTGGCTTACCACAGAGCGGCCCGGTTCGCAGAGCGCTCAGGCGGTAGTGATACCAGACCACAAGCCAGTTTGCCGTATGTTGTAGTGATTGCCCTATCTCGCAGCATCACTCAACCTAGATAGGATCAATATCGGCGCTATGAGCAAGAACCTCGTTTGACCACGTGTCGTTCGACAAAGATCACTATATTCGTATCAGATAGGAGTTCCTGGTCATGCCAAACCTTACGCTATCTCAGTATGACCTGGTTTACAACGCGCTATCGTTCACCATCGCGGCGATGGGCGCGGCGTTCGTATTTTTCTTGCTCGCGCGCAACACCGTAGCATCCACCTATCAGCGCGCGATGGTGCTCGCAGCAATCATCGTCGGGATTGCTGCGTATCATTATGTACGGATGTTTACCAGCTGGAGCACAGCCTTCACCGTCAGCGGCGCGATCTACACGCCTACTGGCGAGCCGTTCAATGAAGCATACCGTTATGCCGATTGGCTCCTGACCGTCCCGCTCTTGCTCGTCGAGCTCGTCGCGGTTCTGCATATCACGGGACAGCAGCGCAGTGGGATGATCGCGCGGTTGGTGATTGCAGCAGTGTTGATGATCGTGTTGGGCTACCCTGGCGAGATTTCGTCAGACGTTACCACGCGGCTTGTGTGGGGCACGCTGAGCAGTATCCCATTCCTCTACATTCTGTATGTGCTCTGGCGCGATCTGGGTGCAGTGATGGAGCGTGAATCAGCAGAAGTACGGGTTCTGCTGCGGAATCTGCGCCTGCTCCTGCTCGCAAGCTGGGGAGTGTATCCGATCGCATACCTGCTGCCGCTCCTGAGTATTGACCCGGCGACTGCGCTGGTTGCGCGTCAGGTCGGATACTCGATCGCTGATATTGTGGCGAAGCCGGCCTATGGTCTGTTGATCTACGCGATCGCACGAATCAAGACCCAACAAGAGCGAGGGGAGTCCTCTGAAGGGACGATCCCAGCCATTGCGTAAGTCCACGTTCACCCCTGAATGCACCTCCGATCTACATGCGGATCGGAGGTGCATTTTATTCGCGGGGTAATGATACCAGGCGCCCGATGTGCGTTTTCCGGTGTACAATGGGTGCGCTTATTCACCGCAGGTTTTCCTGATCCGGCGGGTGACTGCCAGAACGAGACGCGCCCTGTTTTTCTGTCAGGATCGCCGCCGTGTCGTCCGTCTTGAACACAGAGGAGCTTGCATCATGCACGAGCAGTGGATTGCCGTCGATGAGTACATTACCGGTCTCTTTCCTTCAGACCCGGCGCTGGAAATGGTGCTTCAGGCGACACGCGCGGCTGGCATGCCGCAGATCAATGTGTCGCCTGTCCAGGGACGGCTGCTGCACGTCCTGGCGCTGGCATGCGGCGCGCGGATGATCCTGGAGATCGGGACGCTGGCGGGCTATAGTGCGATCTGGATGGCACGCGCGCTCCCTGCCGATGGGAAACTGATTACGCTGGAAGCCGACCCGAAGCACGCTGAAGTCGCACGGGCGAATATTGCGCACGCCGGTCTTGCCGACCGGATCGAGGTGCGCCTGGGAATTGCGCTTGATGTGCTGCCGCAACTTGCTGCGGAAAGAAAGGGTCCTTTCGATCTGATCTTTATCGACGCCGATAAGACGAACCTGACGACCTACTTTGACTGGGCGGTGCGTCTGGCGCGTCCCGGCAGCCTGATCATTACTGATAATGTGATCCGTCACGGCGAAGTGCTGGACGACTCCAGCGCCGATGCGGGCTTGCAGGGAGTCCGCCGCTTCAATGAGGCGCTTGCCGCCGACCGGCGCGTGACGGCGACGATTGTTCAGATGGTCGGGATCAAAGGGTATGATGGGATGGCGCTGGCAGTGGTGCGGGAGTAGATATGACCCATCCCTACACTCTTCTCTTCGAACCGGTGCGCATCGGTCCGGTGACTGCCCCCAACCGATTTTACCAGGTTCCGCACTGTAATGGCATGGGGTACCGCATGCCGCGTGCGCTGGCTGCTATGCGCGGCGTGAAAGCCGAGGGTGGTTGGGGTGTTGTGTGCACCGAGGAAGTCGAGA
This sequence comes from Roseiflexus sp. RS-1, assembly GCF_000016665.1. Taxonomy (NCBI): domain Bacteria; kingdom Bacillati; phylum Chloroflexota; class Chloroflexia; order Chloroflexales; family Roseiflexaceae; genus Roseiflexus; species Roseiflexus sp. RS-1. The sequence continues at coordinate 3,711,171 of NC_009523.1, read as the reverse complement.
TTCACCATTCGAGCGATCTGGCGCCGTACCTGGAGGGGCGCTTGTGGAGTGATGATGACATCCCGGCACTGGCGCTTATGGCGGAAGCAGTGCACCGTCACGGCGCGCTTGCAGGCATTGAGTTGACCCACAATGGTCACGATGCGATGAACTATTACTCGCGCACCGCCTCGCTCGGTCCGCGTTCGATTGGCTTGATGGGCGGCACAGGCTTCGAACCGGGTCAGTGTCGTCGGATGGACCTGGAAGACATTCGCAATCTGCGTCGCTGGCACCGCAGCGCGGCACTGCGCGCCAGACATGCCGGTTTCGACATTATCTACTGCTATGCCGGGCACGGTTTGAGTCTGGCGATGCACTTCCTGCTGCGCCGGTACAATGATCGGAGCGATGCGTATGGCGGAAGTCTGGAAAACCGGGTGCGCCTGCTCCGCGAGTTGATCGAGGATACGAAAGATGCCGTTGGCGACCGCTGCACGGTTGCGGTGCGTCTGGCGGTCGATGAACTGCTTGGTGATGAGGGTCTGACCAGCCAGGGCGAGGCGTATGAGATCGTTGCGATGCTTGCGGAACTTCCCGATCTATGGGATGTCAACGTCGCGAACTGGAGCAACGACTCAGCGTCGTCGCGCTTTGAGAAGGAAGGGTTTCAGGAGCCGTACATTGCGTTTGTCAAACAATTGACGAGCAAGCCGGTGGTGGGTGTGGGGCGATATACGTCGCCGGAGTCGATGGTTTCTGCCGTCCGGCGCGGAATCCTGGATTTCATCGGCGCGGCGCGACCATCAATCGCCGATCCGTTCCTGCCGCGCAAGATTCGGGAAGGACGGGTCGAAGATATCCGTGAGTGCATCGGGTGCAATATCTGTGTCACCGGCGATAACAAATGCGTTCCGATCCGTTGCACGCAAAACCCGACGATGGGTGAGGAATGGCGGCGCGGATGGCATCCCGAAACAATTGCGCCACGCCGCAGCACCGCCGAGATTCTGGTCGTCGGCGCGGGCCCGGCGGGGTTGGAGTGCGCCCGTGCGCTGGGTCAACGCGGCTATCAGGTAACGCTGGTCGAAGCGCAGCGTGAACCGGGTGGTCGCGTGGCGCGCGAGGCGCGCCTCCCTGGATTGCAGGAGTGGCGGCGGGTGATCGACTGGCGTCTGACGCAGATCGCCAGGCTGCCGAATGTTCAGCTGTTGCCGGGGAATCCGATGACTGCCGCCGACGTTCTCGAAAGCGGGTATGAGCACGTTATCATCGCGACCGGTGCGGTCTGGCGACGGGACGGTATGGGACGCACCGTGCATCGCCCGCTGCCGGGGCATGATCTGCCTCATGTGTACACCCCCGATGACCTGATGGATGGGCGTCTGCCGTCGGGTCGGGTTGTGATCTACGATGACGATCACTACTACATGGGAGGCGTTCTGGCAGAGTTGCTGGCGCGCCAGGGACGCCAGGTCATCGTGTGCACGCCTGCGCCAATGGTGTCGCACTGGACCCAGTTCACGCTCGAACAGGAGCGGGTTGAGCGGAGATTGTGCGGATTGGGGGTGGTCATCCATACCCGCAGCGTGCTCAGCACGATTCTTGAGGGCGGTGTCGCCGTTCGCCATATGATAACCGGCGTCACCATCGATCTGGCGTGCGATGCAGTAGTGATCGTCGCTGATCGCCTGCCGTGCGATGAGTTGGCGGTTGACCTGGCGCCTGCTCGAGCCGACAGTCGCATCCGCACTCTGCGGGTGATTGGTGATGCCGAGGCGCCGCACATTATCGCGCAGGCGGTGTTTGCCGGTCATCGGGCGGCGCGTGAGTTCGACGAGGCGCTGGATAACGATGCGCCACCGTTCATGCGGGAGAGGTGCGAGACGCGAGGCGAGAGGGAGTAGGGGCGCAGCAGCGCTGCGCCCGGACCGGCAGCGGGGGCAATGGCGGGGGCGAGAGGCGATGTAGGGGCGCAACAGCGCTGCGCCCGGACCGGCAGCGAGGGCGCAGCAGCGCTGCGCCCGGACCGGCAGCGGGGGCAATGGCGGGGGCGAGAGGCGATGTAGGGGCGCAGCAGCGCTGCGTCCGGACCGGCAGCGGGGGTAATGGCGGGGGCGAGAGGCGATGTAGGGGCGCAACAGCGCTGCGCCCGGACCGGCAGCGGGGGCAATGGCGGGGGCGAGAGGGAGTAGGGGCGCAGCAGCGCTGCGCCTGGACCGGCAGCGGGGGCAATGGCGGGGGCGGGAGGCGATGTAGGGGCGCAGCAGCGCTGCGCCCGGACCGGCAGCGGGGGCAATTGAGGCATTATGCCCCATCGAGCAGATGGAGATCGCGCGCGCGGGCAAGCGCCAGGGTGCGGCTGCTGACCTGGAGTTTGCTGTAGAGACTCTTGACGTGGTAACGCACCGTGTTGATGCTGATCATCAGTTCGCTGGCAATCTGTCGGTAGGTCAATCCACGCGCCATCAGGCGCAGAATGTCACGTTCGCGTTCGCTGAGCGGTTCGCTCAGTTCTGACAGTGTGGCGCTGCGCTCACGGATCGTCGGAGGAAACGCTTCCAGCAGACGATGGGCAGCGGGGCTGCCTGCGCGATAGAGCAGTTTTGCCATACGCGGGCCTGCATCGAGGAAGACGCGCACGAACCCTTCCGGCGCCGCCAGGGTCACTGAGCGTCGCAGATCGTCGAGCGCAGCGGACTCGTCACCCAACGCATCGTTTGCCAGTGCACGCAGCACCAGCGCCTCGATGACTCTTCCCTGCCGATCAGATGCTTCCGCCAGAGCGATCACCTCATCAAGCAGTGCGCGCGCGTCGGCGTTGCGCCCCTGGTGCAGCAGCAGGCGTGCGCGTGCCAGCGGTACCGCCTCCCGGCTCACTCCAGCAACCGAGTCGCTATGTGTACCGTGCCCGGTCAGTACACGCCTGGCTTTCGTCACTGCGCCCTGATCGAGGTAGAGATGCACACGTTCGGCGATCAGCATCGGTTCGATCCATACTGGAACACCCTGGGCAACATATGCGGCAGCGGCATCGAGTGCGGCCTGGGCGCCTGCGAAGTCGCCGAGGGCGCGCTGCACCCGCGCCAGATGAATAAAGCATTGCGCCAGCGCAGCGGTATGTCCGCTCTGCTGCGCCAGGTTGAGTGCGTGTTGCAACTGCTGCCGGGCTTCGTCCAGCTGGTTGCGTTCGATCAGAAGCGCGCTGTACGCAATAAAAGCGGGTGCAGCGGCAGGCATAAACGCCGCTGAGGTCAAAACCGGTCGCACCGTCGCCTCGGCGTTGCGCAACCTTCCCTGCACCAGATACAGCATGCCGAGATGCGCGCGCCCCAGGAGCGCTGGCAGTGGCAGGCGTGCGGCGACACAGAGCGGCACAGCCTGTTCATATGCAACGATAGCGGCGTTTACATCGCCAGCCGCGCGCAGCGCTCCAGCAATTGCCGTCTTTGCCACTGCATGGGCGATACGATGATCGGAAGGGGCATGGTCGAGCGCCTGCTGCGCGTGGTGGAGCGCCTCTGCCAGCTGTCCTTTGATTTCGGCGAGGACGGCGCGCACGGCATGGAGTTCACCACGGAGTGCAGGGTCGTCTGCCGGTATGATCGTTTCCACCTGTACAATGTACGGCTCGACCTCGCTATACCGCCCGCGCAGAATGAGCGCCCAGGCAAAGGCAATGCTGGCGTGCGGCAATGTCTGTCGCAGTTCGTCGGGCAAGAGGTTCAACCAGCGTTCAAGGAGCGCTGCCCGTCCTTCCATCACCAGCGTGCTGGCGGCCCGGTCAAGAAGATGCGTGGCAGCATCGAAATCGCGCCCTGCCAGGGCATACTCGATGGCCTGCTCGATGTCGCCACGCGCAGCGTGCCAGGCTGCCGCGCGCCGGTACAGTGCAGGAATATCCGCCGAATGAGTGCTCGATAACTGACTGCGCAGCAGATCGCCAAACAACCGGTGAAAACGAAACCAGCGCTCATTGTCGTTTGCCGCAGTACTGAGCGGGATGAGAAACAGATTGCGTTGCGCCAGTGATTCGAGAAGCGCGGCGCTGCCGCTCCTGCCGGCAACGGCGTCGCATAGCGGACCGCAGAATCGTTCCAGAACGGAGATGCACAGCAGGAACTCATGCACGTCTGGAGGTTGTTGCGCCAGTATCTCTTCGGTGAGATATTCGATGATGAACCGGTTGCTCTGCGCCAGTCGTGCGATGCGCTGACGCCGGGTTGCAGGATCGTCTTCGCGCAACGCCAGCCCTGCCAGGTAGAGAGCAGCAGGCCATCCTTCGGTCTGCCGCAGCAGAGTCGCTATATCCTCTTCATCGAACCCCAGGCGCATGACCCCATTGAGTAACTCCGCCGCTTCCATCAGATCGAAGCGCAGATCGTCCATCCGCACCTCGAGCAACTGACCGCGTGCACGCCAGCGGTGCAGTGGCAGTGGCGGGTCGGCGCGCGTGATGATCACACCATGCAGGTTCGGGGGCGCGTGATTCAGAAGAAACGCCAGATCGTCATGAATGGCGGGCAGATCGATGAAATGATAATCGTCCAGCACAAGGACGAGGTGCTGTTCCTGCGCTCCTATCTCGTTGATCGTCGCAACAAGCAGTGGTCGAATCGGCGCCGGTTGCGGTCCTGCCAGCGCCTCGATCATTGCGGCGCCGCAGTTGTTGATGGCGCTGTGCACTGCCAGAGCCACGTAGCGCCAGAAGTGGATCGGATCGTTGTCGTGTTCGTCGAGCGTCAGCCATGCCAGCGCCGTATCAGCACGCTTCCGCAGCATGTGCCGGTTGCCTCCAGCATCGCTGTAGTTTTGCCAAAACCCGCAGGGGCGCTGAGAAGTGTCAATGGTATATCGATGAGATTGCGCAATTGTGCAAGAATGCGTCGGCGTGGAACGAGATGGCTGCGATAGGCGGGCGGGGCAATCCTGGTAATGAGCAGCGATTCGCTCATGAGACCCCCATAGTGTCCATCTTTCTCGTCGTATTGTACAGGAACTCTGTTTGAAAAATCAATGATACTAACTATCAATTTGGAGACAAGCATTATTCCAGATGCCAGCAGACGCTTTTGCTGCACTGGCGCCCGGTCGATTGTTGCAGAAAGGGGAGAATGTCGGCTTCTTCCAGCAGGATGAGAGGCGCGCCTGAACGACGAGCACATCGTCCAGGCGCCTGATTGAGGCGCTGCCCCGGCTCGATCACGATGCCCGGTTTTCCAGGTCTGCGCCGGTTACTTCTCGACGGGATACCCGGCGCGTTGCCAGGCGAGAATGCCGCCCTGCATGTTGTGGACGCGGGTGAAGCCGTTGCGTCGCAGGAAATCGGTGATCTGTCCACTGCGGTTGCCGCTGCGGCAGGTGACGATCACCGTCTTGTCGGTCGGGATCTCGTTCAGGCGGGAAGGAACCTCGCCCATCGGAATAAGACGCACGCCGGGGATGTGTCCGGCAGCGTATTCTTCCGGCTCGCGCACGTCGATCAGGACGACATCATCCCGCTCCTGGAGCGCACGTACTGTGGCGACATCGACGTTGAGCGGCAGATTGTCGATGTTGATGGTACTCGACGGTGCACTGCCTGCAACGATGGGTGCGGTTGTCGCTGGTGCACTGCAGGCTGCTATTGCATATGCGGATATGATGAGCAGCAGGAGAAAGAGACGTTTCATAGGATGCTTCCTGGAAAGAACTGAGAACTGATCGAACGATCAACGAAGATGCGCAGGTCGAGCATTTCACCGGGAGCAAGCGACAGAGCAACAGAGGGTGAGTCAGAAGATCCGCTGCCGGATCGTGTCCGATCGACCAGCAATCGACCTGGAAGACGTTCGTAGATGACGCGCGTTTCTTCTTCACGGTTCGGGCTGGCAAGCAGTGTGATGCCGACACGTTGCGCGGCGCCGGGGTCAATAGTCGTCGCAATCTCGATCATGTCTCCATGCAGTTCATCGAGCGCAGCAACAGTATCCGGCGCCAGGTCGTGCGGCGCGTGCGTGATGTGTGCGCTACGGAGCGTTTCCACTTCTGGTGCAGGGGTCATTCTGAGACGTCCGTCAGCGCGGAGAGTGATCAGGCGCGGCAATGACATTGCCCCTGACCATCCTGCGTTCAGTTGAGCCGTTTCGCTGCGCGCCTCGCGCAGCCATCCAACCATCCATGATCCGTCGTCCCTGTTGATCGACGAAACTCTGCGGTGCGTAGAAATTGGCGCTGCCATCGACCGTACCGTGCACTTCAGGAGTGAATCGGTTCGCCTGGTACCGCCCGACCAGATAGACTGCCTGATTGAGCGGAAGCGGCGAAAGAACCAGCACATGCCGCCCGCCAGATGCGAAGAAGTCCGGGCATTCCCACATCTCGTCGTTCTCGCCAACACTCCCGACACACAGCAGACCGAGATACTCCCACTCCAGCAGGCTGCGACCGCGATACAGAAAGCACGCACCTCCCTGCCCCACAATTCCCGATCCGATGATCTGGCGCCACTCATCGCCCTCGCGCCAGACACAGTGGTCGCGAAAACCGGCAACCTCCAGTCCTTCGGGTGGACCGGGTATCACCGGGTTGCGCGGATGTTTCCGCCACGTCACCAGATCATCGCTGCCGGTCGCAATATACGGCAACTGGACGCCATTCCGCACTTCGGTATACACCAGCGTGGGAATGCCATGATCATCCACAGCCACGCCAGACCAGCACCCATCACCGCGCGGTGAACCTGGTTCCGGTGCCAGCGCGATCGGCAGATCGGTCCAGCGTATCAGGTCATTGCTGACAGCGTGCCCCCAGTGGATAAAACCCCAGCGCGCCTCGTGCGGATTGTGCTGGTAGAACATGTGGTAACGACCATGCCACTGAATTAACCCATTTGGGTCGTTCATCCAGCCACCAGGCGGGGTAAAGTGATACCCGGGTCGGTATCGATCGTTTGATGTCATGACGCGGAACGCCTCAACGCAATCGCTTCGATCTCCACCCGCGCGTCGCGCGGCAGCCGCGCCACCTGGACGGTCGAACGCGCTGGCGGGTTTGCGGGAAAGAATTCGGCATACACCGCGTTCATTGCAGCAAAGTCTCCCATGTCGGCGAGAAAGACGGTTGTTTTGACCACCTGATCGAGCGAACTGCCAGCAGCTGTCAGCACTGCCTGAAGGTTGGTCAGCACCTGGCGCGTTTGCGCAGCAACATCCCCCTCGATCAGGGCGCCATCGGGTGTCAGGGGTATCTGACCGGAGCAGAACACGAGATTGCCAGCGTTAATCGCCTGGGAATAGGGTCCAATCGCCTGAGGCGCATCCGGCGTTTGCACGACTGCACGTTCCATCGTGGTTTTCCTTTCTGCAGGAATGCGAACCGCGGCTATTGTAGCAGAAACATTCGAGTATAATACTGCCCGTGAGGAGTAAAACGATTTCGGGCGATCCACCTGCCTGGCAGCCGTCCGCTGGCACGTATGCGCAGATGGTGCTGCATTATCTGGATATGCGCCTGGCGCTGATCATCGCGCTGGCGGTGCTGGCTGGCATCTTCGCGTATCAGGCGCCGGTCAATACGACGATTCTCGTCGGTTGGCCCGGCGACCGCTTGTTTTTGCAGGCGAGCGAGGGCGCTGGCGCTGCGGATCGCTACACGTTCTATGGGGACGAACTCACCGCAGACGCACAAAGTGGACGGAGTCGCTGGACGCACCAGGGGGCGCGGGTCGATCTGGCTGGTCTGGGAGAAGGCGCGCTCGTTGTGACGGTGCGCGCTCAGGGTTGGCCCGCCGATGCACTGAACAGCGTGACGCGCCAACCGGAGGTGATCGTTGCAACCCATGATGCGCCGATCGGTCGATTCACCCCTGATGAGCGATGGGCGGAGTATGAGTTTGCCATCCCGGTCGAGGCGCGTCGCGGCGCCGACCTGATATTGACGTTCACCGCCTCGGACGTTTTCACCAGCACAAGTGTCTACACCGATCCGCGGCCCAAAGGGGTTCGGATCGAATCGATCAGCGTGCGCAGCGCCAGCGATGGTCCGTTCATGCCGGTTGTTGCGCCGGTGTTCTGGCTGGCGGTGAATGGCGTCGTCTGGTTCCTGGCGCTTGCCGCACTCACGCGCCGACCGACAGGCGCCTTTGTTGTCGCTACGTTGCTGGTCAGCGGGGCAGCGGTTGCTCTGGCAGCGTTGCGTATCTGGGCGGTTGCGTTGCTGCCGTGGTTCGCCGGTATTGGCGCTGTTCCGCTGATCTGGCAGTACCGTGCGCTGCTCACAAGATACCCCTTGCGGTTGATACGCCGCTTTGCGCGTGGTGCATCTCTTGGGTATGGGTTGCTCGGCGCGGTTGCCGTGTGGCTGATGGCGATGGTGACGCTTTACGCTCCTCCATTGCCGCGTCCGGAGTGGTTCTGGGAGTTTTTTCCGGACTCGCTGGTCTCTACCCTGATCATTGCTGGCGTTCTGGCGCTGATACTCATCTATGGTCACAACGGTTTACCGCGTCTCGTCCAGAATACGGTGGATGCTATCGGTTCGCAACGAGGAGCGGCATTGCTGCTGGCGCTGATGCTGGCGGTATGGGTCGGGTATCTGGGATCGGTCATCATGGCACTGCCGTATGTCGGTCATGCCGATTATGCGGATAATGCGGTCGTGGCGCGCAATCTGCTCGCCGGTCGCGGATGGACGGTCGATTATGTGACGCAGTTCTACTATCTCTATGATGGCGTCACGCGCCCGCAGGAGACCTGGCCCCTGCTCCAACCGGTGTGGGTGGCGTTCTCGTTTGCGGTGTTCGGTGTCAGCGCATGGGCGGCGAAAGTTCCCAATCTGCTGTTCATGACGCTGCTGGCGCTGGCGGTCTACCGTGCTGGTGCGCGCCTGTGGGATCGACGCGTCGGACTGGTCGCCGTTGTGTTGCTGATCACCAGTCACCTCTATTTCAAACTGGTGATCTATGTGACGAATGACCTGGGATTTGCGCTGTTTACGTTTGGGGCGCTGATCGCGCTGTACCGCGCCTGGGGTGCGCCGCAGGCGGGTATGTCTGCGCGAAAGGTTGCGCTTCTGACCGCCGTTTCTGGTGCGTTGACCGGACTCATGCTGCTTCAGAAGCCGGGAAGCGGCGGGTTGATCGCGTTGGGAATGGGGTTGTGGTTCCTGTGGGTGCGCTTCGACGCGCTGCCGCGAACCATGGCAGACCTGCGCGTGCGTCTTGCCCCGGTTGTCGGGTGGAGTGTTGTTGCTTTTGCGTTACTCTCCCCCTACCTGGCGCGGAATATGCTCACCTTCGGCGTGCCGTTCTATTCAACCGAAAGCAAAGATGCATGGGTGTTGGAGTATACGACGTGGGATCAGATCTATGCGGTGTATACCTCTGAGGAAGGGTTGAGCACGCTGGGTGTTCCGGATCGAAGCTGGATTCTGCGCTGGGGATTTGACCGCACCCTGGTGAAACTGGAGCGTCAGGTTCAGGCATTGCGCGATTATCTGATCCCTTCCTGGGAGCGTGCTCCGTTTGGGATGGGCGAGTGGTTCGGGCGCGCCGACAAGAGGCGTTTGTTGTTTGAGGCGGGCGCGTGGCTGGCGCTTTTTGGCGCCGTTGGCGCTGCGGTCGCTCACCGCCGCCTGATAATGCTTCTTTGCGCTGCTTTTGTGCCATATACTCTGTTTCTGATCGTCTACTGGCACACGAACGAAGAGCGCTACTGGGTTGTGATCATGCCGTGGCTGGCGCTCTTTGCCGCTGCTGCGATCTGGCGCATCTACGATAGAATTGCCAGGATCTCCAACCGGCGATGGGCGCCGTTCGGGTTGATGGCAGTTGTCGCGTTGACTGCGGCTATCATTGTCCCTTCGTGGCCCGAAATCGCCGAAAAGGTGCGCGATGAACCTCACCTCTACCGCGCCGATCTCGACGCTTATGCCTGGTTGCAGCGTTCTACGCCGCCCGATGCGGTCGTTATGACGCGCAATCCGTGGCAACTCAACTGGCATAGCGAGCGTCCGGCGCTGATGATTCCATACACAACCGATCAGGAGACGTTCCTGCGCCTGGCGCGCCACTACCGTGTGCGGTACCTGGTGCTCGATACGTTGCAGCGTCCGGCGCCAGAGGTGCGACGGATGCTTGATGCAATGATTGCCGACCCGCACCTGGGTTTCCGTGAAGTCTATCGCACACCGACGTACCGCGCCGATTTCCGGGGTGTGACGAAGGAGTTGACCGCAGTGGTGTACGCATTCCCGGAGTAAGGTATGAGGCGATGTAGGGGTGCAGCGACGCTGCGCCCGGACCGGCAGCGGGGCAATGGCGCGAGGCGCGAGGCAAGAGGCATGAGGCGACGTAGGGGCGCATCGGCGCTGCGCCCGGATCGGCAGCGGGGCAATGGCGCGAGGCGCGTAGGGCGAGAGGCAGGAAGGATGCAGGTGCGAAGGTTACAGGTTGCAGGTGTTGCACGTTGCATGTTGACCGTGGTAAGACAGAGCCGTTGCCGCTCCACCATAGTGCACCATCGCCGAGGCGCTGCAATGTCGCCGCGTTGGTGCAGATAGGGTCAAAAAAAGTGATACACGGTTATTTTCTCTGCTCTTTCCGTGCCTCTTGGTTAAGTAACCAGGTATGAACATTCTCATGCTCACATCGTCGTACCCGAAATATGCAGGAGAAACGACTGCACCGTTCATCGAGTCGATTGCTGTTGGTCTTGTGCGCCGTCAGCATACGGTTCATGTTCTGGCGCCGTTTCATCCAGAGGTGCGGCGTGCGCCGATCGAGTCCGGCGTGCGGTTGCACTTTTACCGGTATGCTCCCCACCCGGCATTCAATGTCTATGGCTATGCTGCATCACTGCACGCCGACATTGGTCTGCGGCGCACGGCGCTGGCAGCGGCGCCGTTTGCTCTGGCGGCATCATTTCAGGCAACAATGCGCCTCGTGCGGCGTCAGAAGTTTGACCTGATCCATGCGCACTGGGTGCTGCCGAATGGCGCGCCTGCCCTGCTCGCCGCTCGTTTGTGTCGGTTGCCGCTGGTAGTCAGTTTGCATGGCTCGGATGTCTATCTGGCGTTCAAAGGATGGCCGTTCGCGCTGACTGCCGCGACTGTGTTTCGCGGTGCAGCGGCGATCACCGCCTGTAGCAGCGATCTCCGTCAGCGTGCAGTGCGGCTCGGCGCACCGCCGGATCGCGCAACCGTGATCCCTTATGGTGTGGATGCGTATGCCTTTCGTCCGGATCCGCGCGCCGGCGCGCAGGTGCGCGCAGAACTCCGGTTGCCTCCCGATATGCCACTGATCGTTGCGATGGGCAGAATGGTCCATAAAAAAGGGTTTACCTATCTGCTCGACGCCATGCCGCGCATACGTGCAATCCATCCGAACGCAACCCTCGTGCTGGCGGGATATGGCGATCTGCTGGACGCATTGAAACGTCGGGCTTACGAACTCAATGTTGCGGAAGCGGTCATCTTTCCCGGTCAACTTCCGCGTGACCGCGCTGCGCGCTATGTTGCTGCCGCAGATGTGTACGTCGTGCCCTCGGTGCGTGATGATGCCGGTAACGTCGATGGTCTGCCCAACACGCTGCTCGAAGGGATGGGCGCGGCGCGTCCAATCGTTGCCACGCGCGTCGCTGGCATTCCCGATGTGGTAGTTGATGGTGTTCATGGCGTACTCGTGCCAGAGCGCGATCCGGCGGCGCTGGCGGAGGCGATCACACGCTTGCTGATCGGGCGAGATGTGGCGGTTCGCCTCGGCGAAGCCGCCCGGCGTCGCGTGCTGGAAGAACTGTCGTGGGATGTCGTTGCGGCGCGCTTCGAGGAGGCGTACCATCGTGCGCTTGATCTATGAGGGTGAGCGGTTGCGGGTTGAACGATGCGAGAACGTTTGACAGCCGGTTTGCATGCTTTCACCCGGCGCGCCAGGACATCCGGTGATCTGATCCATACATCAGACGCGACGCAGCGGATATTCCTGGTCACGATTGCATTGACGGCACTGGCGTTTGCGCTGCGCATCTATCGGCTGGATGCCCAGAGCCTCTGGCTGGACGAGGGGAGCACATGGGTCGAGGTGACCGGGAAGAGCTGGCTGGCGCTGGTTGCCGAACTGTTCAGCCCCAATGCCGGTTACCCGCTCTACCATCTTCTGCTGAAGGCGTGGGTGCTCATTGCCGGTGATGCGGAGTGGGCGCTCCGCTTTCCGTCGGCGCTGGCGGGGGCGCTGGTCGTGCCGGTGCTGATGGCGGTAGTGGGTGAACTCTCCTCCCATCACACCGATTCCAGGGATGTTCGGGGCGCCGCCGCGATCGGTGCGCTCGTCGCGCTTTCGCCCTATGCCCTCTGGCACGCACAGGATGCGAAGGTTTACAGCCTGGTGATCCTGGCGTCGGCGATGCTGCTCTGGACGTTTCTGCGTGCATTCCGCATGGATACGCGGCGCGCATGGCTGTTGTTCGCTGCCGTGGCGTTGATCAGCGTATTCGTGCACCGCCTGGCGCTCCTCTCGCTGGCTGGCGCCGCACTGGTTCTGGGGCTTCACCTGTGGCGTTGGAACGCCGGTATGCGGCGCTGGTCGGCTGCCGCGTTCATTGCGATCGCGCTGGTCCTGAGCCTGACTGGAGTAGCCGGAACGATCCTGGCGACACGCAATGAACGGATCGGTAGTGAACGCGGTTCTGTCGGGATTGTCGAGGGTATCTGGTTCACGTTCGCGCATTTCAGTCTGGATCGCTGGCCCGGCGATCTGGAAGGGTATCTCTGGTTGCCGACGTTTGCCTGGTTCCTGCCGTGGGCAGTGTTGACGCTCTGGGGTGTCGCGCTGTTGTGTCGCAATGCGCTTGCCGGACGGATCAGCGCCAGCGCGATTGTCGCTCTGCTGATTGCGCCGGTGGGACTGTTCGCCATCGTTCATACCCTTGTACCCGTGTATGAGGCGCGCTACGTTGCGCCGGCGTTTCCTGCGTGGCTGGCGGCGCTGGTCTACCCGATTCTGGCGCAGCATGGCGAAAAAGACAGCGTGCCCATGTCATTGCGCCGAATACTGCCAGATGCCCTTGCGCCTGTCCTGCTCGTCCTCAGCCTGACGACCAGCGTCGCAACGCTGGTTCAACCGGGGAAAGGGTTGTTCAGCGGCGATCCGGTCAAAGAACAGTGGCGCGAGGCGGTGACGGCGCTGGCGCTGCGGGTGCATCCTGATGATCTCGTGCTGCTGCATCCACACTATGTCGAGCCAATGTACGCCTACTATGCGCCGCGTGTCACGCCTGATCCATTGCCGCAGCCGAGAACATTCCCGGTTTTTGCGGAGGGCGACGTCTGCGGTATCGTCAATCCAACGCGGCAGCAGATGCTGGAGTGCATCCGACGGCGGTTCGAGCCATTCTTCAACCAGCAGGCGACCGGAAGAAAGCGGGCGCTGCTGCTGATTGCACCGGATCATGCCCGCACGGTCGATCCGCCGCCATTGCCGATTGACCGCTTCGGATGGGTGGGATTGCGCTTTCAATACCCGCAGCGCACCTGGCCCTGCGGCGGCAGTGAGTTCGTTGGCGTCCTTCTCATGTGCCAGAGCTTTCCGGAAACGTTCAATGCCGGCGGTCCAGGCGCGATCCCACAACCGGACACAGTGCTCGACGCAACATTCGGCGGCGAATTGCGCCTGCGCGGATTGACGCTGGCGCTCCACGGCGGCGCTGCGCGGGCTGGCGGATCGCTTCCCGTGACACTCTACTGGGAAGCGGTAGCGCCGCCGACGCGCGACTACCGGATATTTCTCCATCTCTGCCGCAATTGTGACATGCCGCCGGTCGCACTTGATGACGGACCGCCGCTCGGCGGGTATGCGCCTGCCGGAATGACCACCACGTGGCGGATTGGCGACCCGGTGCACGATGAGCGATCCCTTCCGCTGCCGCATACCCTCCCACCCGGTCGTTACACATTGGTGCTGGGAGTCTACAGTGGAGACGGTGCGCCCGCTTCGCGTCTGCCGATTGCCACTCGCGCGCCGACGCTCTCCGACAACCGCCTCGTGATCGGATCCGTCGATGTGATTGCGCCATAACCGGCAGAACAGGCGGTCCTTATGGCGGCGTTCAGGTCTGCCACCGGTACACGGTTGCTGTCCCGGTATCAGTCCGTCGCGCGCCATCCGCGAATCGTCAGCGGCGTGACGACGATCAGCGGGGCGCCGTCCAGCGGCAACGTTGCATACTGGGGATACTTCTGACGCAACAGTTCAATGCCGGTCACATACATCGGTCCGTCGGTGACGATGTCTGCCGTTCCGCGGATCAGCACCCATGCCAGATCGCTCCAGTTTTCGCTATAGTGATCGACGACAATCGCAACGTGCGGGTGTGCTTGAATGTTTCGCACACGCTGCAACTGCGTTGCGGCGACACGCTTGGGTTTCGCGTCGAGAGGCGTATACAGCCGATCATCGAAAGCATACACAATCGGCACAACACTGGGATGTCCATGTGCATCGACGGTGGCCATACGCGCCACGCGCCCATGCACGATAAAATCGCGCTCCCATGCTGTCATACGCAGTTCCTTCAGGTATAATGCCGGATGGAGAGGTTGCGTGTATACTCGTCATCTGCCCAATCTGCTTGGTCTGTTCCGGATTGTCGCAACGCCGGCGCTCTATATCCTGATCGCGCTGGGGACGCCGTCCGGCGATCTGGGCGCGGTTGTTTTGTTAGTTGCGATGGCTATCAGCGACATTGCCGATGGGCGAATCGCGCGGAAACTCAAGGTTGTTTCGCCGCTCGGCGTTTTTCTCGATACCATCTCCGACAAGATATTCGTTGCCGGCGCGCTGTTGCCGATGGTCGAACGCGGGTTGTTGCCCGGATGGGTTGCACTGATCATCATTATCCGCGAATTTGCCGTATCGGGGTTGCGTTCCTACGCCGCTGCCGAAGGTGAAGTCATCGCGGCGCGCCAGTGGGGGAAGCAAAAACTGGTATTCACTGTTGCCGCGCTGATCTGGTGTCTGGTGGACGCCGCAGTGCGCGCGATTCCCGGATCGCCGGAGGCGCTGCTGACCCTGGCGTCGTTCTGGCCCCTGGTTCTGGGGCTTGCGCTGATCTGGACGATCGGGTCGGGCGTGGAGTATTTCTGGAAGGCGATGCCGTTGCTGCGACGGTGAAGGTTTTGCGTCGAAGGGTGAAGGTTTCGCGTTGCAGGTTGAACGTTGCAGGTTGAACGTTGCAGGTTGAGCGTTGCGGGTTGAATATGACGTCTGTCGAAATACGCATCAACGATGTTCTCGGCGCGGAGCCGGGCATTGCCGCCGTCCTGCTGTTCGGTTCGGCGGTGCGCGGACGTCTCCGACCCGACAGCGATATTGATGTGGCGACACTCTTCGAGCACAGCGCCATTCCCGGCATCGAAGAGCGTCTGGCGCTACGTCAACGCCTTGAAGAAGCCGTACAACGCGATGTCGATCTCATCGTTCTCAATGATGCGCCGACCATTCTGGCGTTTCAGGCGCTCCGTTATGGCAGATTGATCGCATGCCCGCGTCCACGTGTCTATCATGAATTCGTGATGCGTCTGGTGACGGAGTACGCCGACTTCAAACGGATTCGGAAACCGATTGAAGATGCACTGATACGACGGAGCATGCTTCAGTGATAGACCCTGATATTGTTCTTGCAAAAGTGGCGATCATTCAGCGTTGCCTGGATCGCATCAGGTCGGTCACGCACCTGGACCCGAACCGGCTTGAGGACATCGATACCCAGGATATCTTTGTTCTCAATCTACAACGCGCAATCCAGGCAGCGATTGATCTCGGCGCTCATACACTGGCGTCTCAGGGGCGTGACATGCCGGCGACGCTGCGCGAGATTTTTGTGGCGCTTGCGGAACAGGGGTTGCTCTCTAGCGCTGTAGCGCGCGCCATGCAGAACATGTGCGGTTTTCGGAATATCGCCGTGCACGATTATCGAAAACTCTCCCTTGATGTGCTCAAGTCGATACTGGTTCATCACCTGACCGATCTTGAAGCGTACTATCGTGAGATTCTGGCGCTTTTGCCGCAACCGCCGTCGGATCAACCGGTTGAGTGATACGTGTGGAGGACGACCGTGATCGATGTTGCGCCTGGACAGCAGACCGGGACACCCGTGGCGATCACGCCTGAACGTCTCGCGGTGCTGGACGCGATCCAGCGTCGCATTCTCTGGTTGGCGACATTCATGGTGCATCACGCCAACCACGTGCGTCCCAACCTCGATGGCACGAAGATCGGCGGTCATCAGGCATCCTCAACGTCGCTCGTGACGATCCTCACGGCACTCTATTTCCACTTCCTGCGTCCCGGCGATCGGGTTTCGATCAAACCGCACGCATCGCCAGCGTTTCATGCCGTCCAGTATCTGCTCGGACGATTGCCACGCCAGTATCTCGCCACACTCCGCGCCTACGGCGGTCTCCAGGCGTATCCCAGTCGCACGAAAGACCCTGATGATGTCGATTTCTCGACCGGTTCGGTTGGGTTGGGGGCGGTTGCGCCTGCATTTGCGGCACTGGCGCATCGTTACGCGAAACTTCACTTCGGTCACGTCACATCGCGACGCTTTATTGCGCTGGTGGGCGATGCAGAACTGGACGAAGGCAATGTATGGGAGGCAATCCTCGATGAGGCGCTGGAAGGTCTGGACAACCTGATCTGGATTGTTGACCTGAACCGCCAGAGCCTCGACCGGGTCGTTCCCGGCATACGGGCAGCGCGCCTGAAGCGGTTGTTCGCCGAGAATGGCTGGCAGGTGCTGGAAGCGAAGTATGGGCGTCGGTTGCAGGCGCTGTTTCGGCAACCCGGCGGCGATGCGCTGCGCCAGCGTATCGATGACATGAGCAACGAAGAGTACCAGGCGCTCATCCGTTTGCCCGGTCACGAATTGCGTCCGCGTTTGTGTGATGATCCGGCTGGCAGGGGTGATCGGATCGCGCGCGTGATTGCGGATATTCCCGATGCCGAGCTGCCTGCTGTTCTTTCAAATCTGGGCGGGCACGATCTGGCGGAACTGTTCGATGTGCTGGCGCAGGCGGACGCATCGGTCGGCAAACCCACCATCATTTTTGCCTATACAATCAAGGGTTGGGGGTTGCCGATCGCCGGGCATCCGCACAACCACTCGATGCTGTTGACCGCTGAACAGATCGAGGCGTTGCGCATCGCGCACGGTATCGCTCCGGGCGCCGAGTGGGACGCATTCGCACCAGGCACGCCCGAAGCCGATCTGTGCGCCGAAGTTGCGGCGCGCCTCTATCCGCCCGAAAAGCCGCCGGTCGTTGCATGCGATCCCGCCCTCATTCCCGCTGACCTGGACGTCGCCATACCGGAGCGCACCAGCACGCAGGACGCTTTTGGTCGCCTGCTGGTGCGTCTGGCGGATACGCCGATCGGTGAACGGATCGTGACCTCTTCGCCGGATGTGTCGGTCTCAACCAATCTGGCGGGATGGATCAACAAGACCGGCGTCTTCACACCTGTCGAACACCCCGATTATGAGACTGAGTCGTACCGTTTATTGCGCTGGAAGCGCGGTCCCTCCGGCAGACATATCGAACTGGGCATTTCTGAGATGAACCTGTTCATGCTGCTGGGGATGATGGGATTGTCGGCGGAACTGTGCGGGCAACCGCTGATACCGATCGGCACCGTCTACGACCCGTTCGTCTGTCGGGGTCTCGATGCCCTGATCTACAGCGTCTATTCCGGCGCAAAGTTCATCTTTGCCGGAACGCCGTCGGGCATCACCCTATCGCCCGAAGGCGGCGCCCATCAATCGACGATCACACCCTCAATCGGGGCGGAACTGCCGAAACTGCGCGCGTATGAGCCGTGCTATGCGCAGGAAGTGGCATGGCTGCTGCTGGAAGCGATCCGCGAGTGTTGCGACCGCGTCCACGGGCAGGCGACGTACCTGCGCCTTTCGACACGCCCTATCGACCAGGCGCCGTTCAATGCGGCGCTTGAGCGCGTCGGGAGAGCGGAACTGCGACGGCAGGTTGTGATGGGCGGGTACCGCCTCTACGACTGGCGTTTTGGCGATCAGACTGTCATTACGCGGCGTGGCGACGGACGCCCCTATCAGGTGATGATCGCTGCCGTCGGTGCGATTGTGCCGGAAGCGCTGGAGGCAGCGGCGTACCTGCAACGCGAAGGGGTGGCGGTCACCGTGCTGAACCTGGTCAGTCCGAAGCGTCTGTTCGAGCGCTGGCGCGCGGCGCGCGACCGGGATCCGCTGGGATGGTTGGTTCTGCCGGAAGAACGGCGCGCACCGATAGTCACCGTGCAGGATGGCGCGTCCCACAGCCTGGCGTGGTTAGGGAGCGTGTACGGTGTGCCGGTAGCGGCATTGGGAGTCGATGATTTTGGTCAGTCGGGCGCGCGCGCCGATCTCTATCGCCACTTCGGGATCGACCCGACGAGTATCGCAGAAGCGGCATTTCGCATGATCGATGAGTGATGGTGAATCATAACAGCCCTGCACGCCATTGTGCAGGGCTGCCACAGGAGTGTGGCGGAAGCGTCAGGCTCGCCAGACTCCGGAGTGAGCGCGCATCACGTTGTTGCCGGCGGATTGCGGCGCGCCTCGATGAACGAGCGCACGCCGAGCGCCACGTAAATGCCGCAGATCAGCGCCATCGCAATGTTGGCGCCGGTCGCAACGTTCAGTTCGAATGAGCCGAGCGATGGAACGATGCGGCTCATCGGCGCAATGAACCCGAGTGCTCCGAGGGCGACCGCGATGTGCATCATCGTCTTGCGGCGCTGCCCATTCTGTGCCAGCCATCCCAGCAGGATCAGCGGCACGCCGAAAAACGCCGGAATGAGCGCCGTGACGCTCGACATACCGGTTCCGAAATATGTTGACAGCGCCAGCAACGTCAGCGCTGCACCGGCAATGATTGTGTTTCTGGGCATCGCTCCCTCCTTTATAGTGATGTGATGCCATCTGAGCACTTTATATTATACAATGTCCGCCACTGCATGTCAGGGTTGCCTTTCCTATTGAAAT
Source organism: Roseiflexus sp. RS-1 (assembly GCF_000016665.1). Lineage (NCBI taxonomy): Bacteria > Bacillati > Chloroflexota > Chloroflexia > Chloroflexales > Roseiflexaceae > Roseiflexus > Roseiflexus sp. RS-1. The sequence goes on along the minus strand of NC_009523.1, from coordinate 3,692,167 downwards.
ATGTGAATTTCTTCCCGAACATATGAAGGATGGTGTGATGAGCCGTATTGCCGAAACCTTTGCCTATTTGCGCGCCGCCGGGCGCACAGCACTTATGCCCTACCTGATGACCGGTTACCCGGAGCGCGACTCGGCGCTGGAACTTGCACCCGCGCTGGAAGCGGCTGGCGCCGATCTGTTCGAGCTTGGCGTTCCATTCTCCGATCCGCTCGCCGACGGCGCCACGATCCAGCGCGCCTCGGAGCGCGCCCTTGCCAACGGCATTCGCCTGGAACACTGCATCGAAACGGTTGCCGGGTTGCGCAAACGTGGCGTGCGCGCGCCAATCGTGCCGATGGGGTATTACAACCCATTTTTGCAGTACGGTCTTGAGCGGCTGGCACGCGATATGGCTGATGCTGGCGCGGATGGACTGATCATTCCCGACCTGCCGCCGGAAGAGGCGCACGAGTGCCACGCTGCCTGCCGTGCGCATGGTCTTGACCTGATCTTCTTTGTCGCTCCCACCACCCCTGACGAACGAATCGACCGCATCGCCGCACTCGCAAGCGGTTTCATCTACTGCGTTGCGCTGACCGGCGTCACCGGCGCGCGGCGCGAACTGTGGAGCGGATTACCCGCGTTCCTCGAACGGGTTCGCCGCCGCACCAGTCTGCCGCTGGTGGTCGGATTCGGCATCAGCAGTGCGGCGCATGTCCGTGAGGCGGGCAGATATGCCGCCGGTGCAATCGTCGCCAGCGCGCTGATCAATGTCATCGAACAGGCGCCGCCCGGCGAGTATGTTGCACGCGCAGTCGATTTCGTGCGGTCGCTGCGTGGCTGATAGTTACGGTCGGCTACGCGAGCATACCAGCAGGCGCCCTGGATAACGCTCTGCGTCAGACAATCGTGTGCGCATCCAGGCATTGCTTACGGGTATGATATAATTGCAGCATTGATATGCTGTCTGTGGGATTCGACCATGGCGTCGCTTGCGCTTGTCATCGCCAATTACAACACCCGCGATCTGTTACGTGCCTGTCTGCGCTCGATCACGGAGGACGATCCGCGCTGCGCCATCAGCATCTGGGTGGTGGATAATGCATCCAACGACGACAGCGCCGCAATGGTGCGCACCGAATTCCCGCATGTGCGCCTGATCGTCAGTCCGCACAACGGCGGGTTTGCGTTCGCCAACAATCTGGCGCTGCGCGCCATTCTTGATGAGACTGATGCCGCCGATTATGTGATGCTGCTCAACCCGGATACGGTTGTGCCGCGTGGTGCGCTTGATCTGCTGGTTGATTATATGGAAGCGCATCCCGATGTCGGTGCGTGTGGTCCGAAGTTGCTGTTGCCCGACGGCTCGCTCGACCTGGCGTGTCGGCGCTCATTCCCCACGCCAGAAGTCGCATTCTACCGGATGATCGGTCTGTCGCGCCTGTTCCCGCGTTATCCGCGCTTCGCGCGCTACAACCTGACCTATCTGGACGAAAATTGTGAGACCGAGGTCGATTCGGTGGTGGGCGCCTGTATGCTGGTGCGCGCCAGCGTCGTGCGCGAAGTCGGCTTGCTCGACGAGGCGTTCTTCATGTATGGCGAAGACCTCGATTGGGCGTACCGCATCAAACAGTACGGCTGGCGCATTATGTATGTTCCATCGGTGACGGTGTACCACCACAAACGCGCATCGAGCAGCCAGCGCCCTGTGCAGGCGATCCGCTGGTTTTACGATGCCATGCGTATTTTTCACCGCAAGCATTTTGCCGCCACCACTCCGGCGTTGCTGAATGCAATGATTGAAACCGGTATTACGCTGAAGGAGTTCCTCAGCCTTGGCAGCAATCTCATCCGCCCCCCGGTCGCGCGTCGCGCCCGGTAAAACGATGCGCCAGCGCTCATGGGTGGTGCGCACGCTGCTGATACTGGCGCTGATCGCCTGTGATTCGCTGGCGCTCAATGGAGCGTTCGTCGGCGTCTATCTGTGGGCAGTTCGTGCCGATGCCGAGTTTGCAGCTTCGCTTGCCACCGTTGGTTCGACGACCTGGCTGATCACGCTGTTGATCATGAATGTTTCCATGGCTGTCGCTTTTGTGGGAAGCAGCCTGTACTCGTTGCGTCGCGGCGTATCGCGGGTGGATGAGTTCTTCAAGGTGATCGTGACGGTTTCACTTGGAACATTTGCCACCCTGATCATCAACGCGATGCAACCGCAGTTCGGACGTGATCCACTTCCCTGGAACGAGCAGGTGCTGGTGAGTGGCTGGATCGGCGCAGTGGCGGGTGTGGTCGCGCTAAGGTGGGCGCACCGTTCGGTGCTGACGGCGCTGCGTCGGCGCGGGATCGATGTGCGCCGTGTCATTATCGTCGGAACGCGCGATCCGGGGCGGGTGGTGCTCAATACCATCCGACGCCAGCCCGAAATGGGGTATCACGTCGTCGGTTTTATTTCGAACTCAACGCCGGTTGGCACGCTGGTCGAGGGGGTGCCGGTGCTTGGCAAACCGGCGGCGCTTGGTCGTGTGATACGCGCAGCGCAGGCGGATGAGGTCATCATTGCGGTGTCAGGTCGAACGCCGGCAGAAGTGCTGGACCTCGTCACCCTCGCCGAGGATGAGTCGGTCGAGATTAAACTCTATCCCGACGCTTTTCAACTGATCACCAATAACGATATTTCAATCGGCGATGTGAGCGGCTTGCCCCTGATCGGCATTCGCAACGTTGCACTCGACAGTCCGATCAACCGGGCGCTTAAGCGCACGCTCGATCTGGTGGTTGCGATCCTGGTATTGACCCTCAGTTCACCGGTCATGCTGCTGATCGCGCTGCTGATCAAATTCGAGTCGCGCGGTCCGGTCTTCTTTGTGCAGGAGCGGGTTGGTCTGGACGGGAAGCCGTTCCCGACCTTCAAGTTCCGCACGATGCGCGTCGATGCGCCGCTGATCGGCAACTGGACGACGAAGGACGATCCGCGGGTGACGACGCTTGGGCGCTTCCTGCGGCGCTACAGTCTCGATGAATTGCCGCAGTTCATCAATGTTATTCGTGGGGAGATGAGCGTTGTCGGACCACGCCCGGAGCAACCGGTGTGGGTCGAGCGGTTCAGTCAGAGCATCCCGCGCTATATGCGCCGCCACAAGCAGAAGGCTGGCATTACCGGATGGGCGCAGGTCAACGGGTTGCGCGGCGATACCAGCATTGAGGAGCGCACCCGCTACGATCTCTACTATGTTGAAAACTGGTCACTGCTATTTGACATAAAAATTATCATCAAGACGGTTGTTGATATCCTTTCAGGCAAAAATCGAGGGTACTGATGACGTTGCTCCACCAGTTGACGCTTTCCGATGCGCGTGAGGCGCTGATGCGCGGTGAGATCACATCGGTCGAGTTGACCGATGCGCTGCTGGCGCGGATTGCCGCTGTCGAACCGCAGGTGCGCGCGTTTCTGACCATCGACGCTGAAGGTGCGCGGGCGCAGGCGCAGGCTGCCGATGCGCGTCGCGCCGCTGGCGATACATCGCCGTTGCTCGGCATTCCGCTTGGCATCAAGGATGTCATTTCGACGCAGGGGGTGCGCACCACCTGCGCCTCGAAGATGCTCGAAAACTATGTTCCGGTGTACGACGCAACGGCTGTTGCGCGCTTGAAAGCAGCTGGCGCGGTGCTGATCGGCAAACTCAACTGTGATGAGTTTGCGATGGGTTCCTCGACCGAGAATAGCGCATTTCAGCAGACGCGCAACCCCTGGAATCTGGAACGGGTTCCCGGCGGTTCATCCGGCGGTTCGGCAGCGGCTGTGGCTGCCGGTGAGGCGCCGGCAACCCTCGGCACCGATACCGGCGGTTCGATCCGTCAACCGGCGGCGCTGTGCGGCATTACCGGTCTCAAGCCGACCTATGGGCGCGTGTCACGTTATGGTCTAGTAGCGTTCGCCTCGTCGCTCGATCAGATCGGACCGATGGCGCGCACGGTGCGCGATTGTGCAATAATTCTGCGGGTTATTGCGGGCGCCGATCCGTTCGATGCAACCTGTACCGATCACCCGGTTCCAGATTATGAGGCGGCGCTGACCGGCGACATTCGCGGGTTGCGCATTGGCGTTCCGCGTGAGTACTTCGTTGCCGGTATGCAACCGGAGGTTGAATCTGCCGTGCGCGTCGCCATTGATGTGTTGCGCGACCAGGGCGCGGAAGTGCGCGAGATCAGTCTGCCGCACACCCCCTACGCGCTGCCGGTCTACTATCTGATCGCTCCGGCGGAAGCCAGCGCCAATCTTGCGCGTTTCGACGGTGTGCGGTATGGGTTGCGCGTGCCGGGCGAGAGTTACTTCGATGAACTAGAGCGCACCCGTGGCGCAGGGTTCGGTCCAGAGGTGCGACGGCGGATTATGCTGGGAACGTATGCGCTCTCAGCGGGGTACTATGATGCCTACTACAAACGCGCCCAACAGGTGCGCACCCTCATCCGGCGCGACTATCAGCAGGCATTCGAGCAGGTCGATGTCATTGCCGCCCCAACCACGCCGACGGTCGCCTTCCCGATTGGGGCGCACTCCGATGACCCACTGGCAATGTACCTCGAGGATGTCTGCACGCTGCCGTTGAATCTGGCAGGGTTGCCGGGGCTGGTTGTGCCATGCGGGTTTGCGGCAGGGCTGCCGATCGGTCTGCAACTGATCGGGCGAGCGTTCGATGAAGAGACGCTGCTGCGCATCGGCGACGCCTATCAGCGTGTTACTGACTGGCATACGCGCATGCCGGATCTGCCGGTTGAGTAACCGACGGGTCTGCTACCATGAAGCGCAAAGCGGTTGATCACCGGGATCGCGCGCAGCAGGCGCGCATCTAGCCGTCGGGCTGATGGAGATTGAGAATTAAGTCCGATATGTGCGCCTCTTGCCGTCGGGGTGAACCCCTCGGCTATCCAGGGCAAAGCCCGCCTGCGCGGGCTCTTGCCGTCGGGCTGATGGAGATTGAAAATTAAATCCGCTATACTGCGCTAGCCGTGGGGCTGAAGCCCTCGGCTAGCCAGGGCGAAGCCCGCCTGCGCGGGCTATACCAGATTATTTATTCAAAGACCATAAGCCCTCGGCTATCCAGGGCAAAGCCCGCCTGCGCGGGCTATTCCCGACAAACCTTCATCCGCGCTGATCCGTCGCATCCGTGCTGATTCGTGTTCTATTCCAACGCCCGAGACCTGCGCGCTCTGGAGCGGAGCGACATGCTATAATTGCGGTATTCAAGCGAATGGGCAGTGCTGTACTCGCCGGTTATGTTGAGCATCTGCGAACGTGAGGAATGAGCGCAGCCCCATGAGCCAGTTTTTTGACCAACCGATCCTGAACTCGCCCTACGAATACCCTGCGCGCCACTGGAAGCTCGAAAACGGTCAACCGACAGGGGAGATTATCCACGGCCGGCGTCGGGCGGAATTTATCACGCCCATCCCCAGGCTGAAGAAGCGCCGCGCTGCGCAGCAGGCAGAAATGATCTTCGACGAAGGGCTGGGGCTTTCGACCGCAACGCAGCAGTACGACCCGACCTCGATCATCAACGAAGTGCGTAGCCACGTGGATGCCTGGCGCGCACTGCCGCCGGGCCAGTGGCAGGTCACCCCCGAAACTGCGCGCTTGTTGCACCACTGGCGGCATCACCAGTTCAGCAGCGTGCGCCCGTTCTTCTGCCAGATCGAGGCGGTCGAGACGGTGATCTGGCTCACTGAAGTTGCGCCGCACACGGCTGCCGGGAAGGGTCTCCTCGATCATCTGGCGCGGGCGAACCGCGATGCCAACCCCGAACTCAATCGTCTTGCGCTCAAACTCGCCACCGGCGCGGGCAAGACCACCGTCATGGCCATGCTGATCGCCTGGCAGACGGTCAACGCCGTGCGCCATCCGCAGAGCAAACGCTTCACCCGTGGGTTTCTCATTGTCACGCCGGGGATCACCATCCGGGACCGCCTGCGGGTGTTGCTTCCGAACGACACGGAGAACTACTACACGACCCGCGAGCTGGTTCCCATTGATATGATCGAGGATATCCACCGCGCCCGGATTGTCATCACCAACTACCACGCCTTCAAACTGCGCGAGCGGATGGAACTGTCCGCCGGCGGGCGGGCGCTGCTGCAGGGTCGCGGCGAACCGATCCAGACCACCGAGACGGAAGGGCAGATGCTTGCCCGCGTGATGCCTGAGCTGATGAGCATGAAAAACATCCTGGTGCTCAACGACGAAGGTCATCACTGCTACCGTGAAAAGCCGCGCGACCCGGAAGAGGAAGACCTGACCAGCGAAGAGAAGAAGGAAGCCGAGAAAAACAACGAAGCCGCGCGGTTGTGGATCACCGGTATCGAGACTGTCGCCCGCAAGATCGGCGTGAGCCGGGTGATCGACCTTTCGGCCACGCCGTTCTTTCTGCGCGGCTCAGGCTATGCCGAGGGAACCCTGTTCCCGTGGACGATGAGCGATTTTTCGCTGATGGACGCCATCGAGTGTGGTATCGTGAAGCTCCCGCGCGTGCCCGTGGCCGAGAACATCCCGGGTGACGAGATGCCGATGTACCGCAATCTGTGGGAGCACATCCGCAAGGATATGCCGAAGAAAGGGCGCGGCAAGGCTGGCGACCTGGATCCCTTGAAGATTCCTACCCGTTTGCAGACGGCGCTCCAGGCGCTGTACGGCCACTACGAGAAGACCTTCCGGATCTGGGAGCAGGCTGGCATCCGTGTGCCTCCCTGCTTCATTATCGTCTGCCAGAACACCGCGATCTCCAAACTCGTCTACGACTATGTCGCGGGCTTTGTCCGGCAGAACGACGATGGCACGAGCACACTGGTCAACGGCCAGCTGCCGCTCTTCCGCAATTTCGACGAGACCACCGGCAACCCGCTGCCCCGCCCCAACACCCTGCTCATCGACAGTGAGCAGCTTGAGTCCGGCACGGCTCTCGACGATAACTTCCGCGCGATGGCGGCGGACGAGATCGAGCGCTTCCGCCGCGCCATCATTGAGCGCACCGGCGATGCGCGAAAAGCTGAAAGCCTCACCGACCAGGACCTGCTGCGCGAGGTTATGAACACGGTGGGCAAACCCGGTCAGCTCGGCGAGCAGATCCGCTGCGTGGTCTCGGTCTCCATGCTCACCGAAGGGTGGGACGCCAACAACGTCACCCACATTCTTGGCGTGCGCGCCTTTGGCACCCAGCTGTTGTGCGAGCAGGTCATTGGCCGCGCGCTGCGCCGCCAGTCGTATGAAGTGAACGCTGAAGGTCTCTTCAATCCTGAATATGCCGACATCTTCGGCATTCCCTTCGACTTCACCGCGAAGCCGGTCGTCGTCCGGCCCCAGCCGCCGCGCCAGACCATCCAGGTCAGGGCTGTCCGTCCCGAGCGCGATCACCTGGAAATCCGTTTCCCGCGTGTTCAGGGCTACCGCGTTGAGCTGCCCGACGAGCGCCTGGCTGCAAAATTCACGGAGGACTCCATCCTCGAACTCACCCCCGCCCTCGTCGGACCCACCATCACCCGCAACCAGGGGATCATCGGCGAAGCGGTGGATCTGACCCTCGCGCACCTCGAGGACATGCGTCCTTCGGCGCTGCTCTTCAACCTCACGAAGCACCTGCTCTATAACAAATGGCGCGATCCGGGCGAAGAACCGAAGCTGCACCTCTTTGGCCAGCTCAAGCGCATCACCGGGGAATGGCTGGATCGTTGTCTCGTCTGCAAGGGCGACACGTACCCCGCCTTGCTCATGTACCAGGAACTCGCCGACATGGCCTGCAATAAGATCACCGCCGCTATCACGCGCGAGTTTCAGGACCGGCGCCCGATCAAGGCGCTGCTCGATCCCTATAACCCCACCGGATCAACTGCGTATGTGCGTTTCTCTACTACGCGGCAAACGCTATGGGACACCGCCGGACCGCCGCCGAAGTGCCACGTCAACTGGATCGTGCTCGATAGCGATTGGGAAGCCGAGTTCTGCCGGGTGGCGGAAAGCCATCCCCGCGTGCTCGCCTACGTGAAGAACCACAACCTTGGCTTCGAAGTCCCCTACCGCTACGGCTCGGAAACCCGCGCCTATCGCCCCGACTTCATCGTGCTGGTGGACGATGGCCGGGGTCCGCACGACCCGCTGCACCTCGTGATCGAGATCAAGGGCTATCGCGGCGAGGATGCGAAGGAGAAGAAATCGACGATGGAAACCTTCTGGATTCCCGGCGTGAACAACCTCAAGACCTATGGCCGCTGGGCGTTTGCCGAGTTCGGCGACATCTGGCAGATACAGAAGGCGTTCGATCAGTTGCTTGAGCAGATGATTCGCCCACACGGAGCTGCGGAGCGCGCGGAGGCAGGAACTGACTGAACATCTCCGCGCCTTCGCATGAGGTCATCTGGGGCACGCGAAGGCGCAGAGAACGCGGAGGCAGGAACTACATTAAGCATCTCTGTCCCTTCGCGCCTCCGCGTGCGCCCACAAGGAGCGCGTCGAGACACGGGGAATGCGAAGGGATACGGAACGTGTAAAACCTCTCCGCGCCTCCGCGCCTCCGCGTGAGGTGACAAAGGACAGGCAGAGACACGGGGGATGCGAAGGGAAAAGAAAACCGGAAAAAACACCTCCGCGCCTCCGCGTCTCCGCGTGAGGTCACACGGGACAGGCAGCGACACGGGAAATGCGAAGGGATAAGAAAACCGGAAAAAACACTTCCACGCCTCCGCGTCTCCGCGTGAGGTCACACGAGGCGCACGGCAACGCCATGACCAAAAACATCTCTACGCCTCCGCGTGAGGTCACACAAGGTGCCAACATAAGAAAACACATCCGCGTCTCCGCGTGCGATCACAACGGGCGCGTCGGGACGTAGAGAGATAAGGATAGCCGACCATGACTCGCAAAAAAAGCGCCTCAACCAATGCTGGCAAGTCCATCGAAGCGCTGACGCACAAACACGACAAGCGCAAGAACATCCCCACCGCCGAATACCAGGCGGTGATGAAGCCGGAAGAGCAGGCGCCCAGACTCCTGCGCTACCCGCGCAACACCGACCTCGACCCGCAGCTCGTCTGGCGCGGCAAAGACTACCAGGACTGGAGCGACCTCGTCGTCCCCGCGCCGCCGCTCTACATCCAGGAGAAAATCCACCCCAAGGCGCTCATCGACGACCTGCTGCGGCACACTCAGGAAAACACGTCTGAGGCATTGCAACTCGACCTCTTCGCCGATTTCAACGGCATCCCCGAAGGCGCGCCGACCGCACCGAGTTCTACCGCCACGACGCCAACTGGTCGAACCGCATGATCCTGGGTGACTCGCTCCAGGTGATGGCCAGCCTGGCCGAACGCGAAGGGCTGCGCGGCAAGGTGCAGATGATCTACATCGACCCGCCCTACGGCATCAAATTCAACAGCAACTTCCAGTGGTCCACCACCAGCCGCGACGTGAAGGACGGCCGACCCGAACACATCACCCGCGAGCCGGAGCAGGTCAAAGCCTTCCGCGACACCTGGCGCGACGGCATCCACTCCTACCTCACCTGCCTGCGCGACCGCCTCACCGTCGCCCGCGACCTGCTGACCGAATCCGGCTCGATCTTCGTACAGATCGGCGATGAGAACGTCCACCGCGTGCGCTGCCTGATGGATGAAGTGTTCGGTCCGGATAATTTTGTAAGACAGATCGCCTTCGCCAAGACCGGCAGTATGGTCTCCGATGAGCTGGGCCGGACAAGCGACTATCTACTTTGGTACGCTAAAGACAAAGAATACATAAAGTATCGTCAGCTATACTCTAAAAAGCTACCTGATGCTTTCTACAGTAATGTAGAGCTAGCCGATAGCAGCGTACGAAAGATCACGCACGCTGAAATGGTTGATCCGTTGCTGTTGCCAGCAGGGGCGAGAGTCTTCCGGCTCGTGAGCCTGGAGAGTGCAGGACCATCAGGTGAGGATACCCCACTTGAATTCGAGGGAGAGAAGTTCCGCCCAAGTAAGAACGGACACTGGAAGTTAACCTACCCCGACAGCATGGAAGCCTTGAAGAAGACGGGTCGGATGGTCAAGGATGGGAATAAACTAAGGTGGAAATATTACATTGACGACTATCCTTTGAAAGTCCTGTCCGAGGTCTGGAGCGACACTGCTAGTTTTAACCCCGACCAGAGATACGTAGTAGAGACGCGCACTAAAGTTGTCGAGCGCTGTATTTTGATGACTACCGACCCCGGCGACCTGGTGCTGGACCCGACCTGCGGATCGGGCACCACGGCCTACGTGGCCGAGCAATGGGGGCGGCGCTGGATCACGATTGACACCTCGCGCGTGGCGCTGGCGCTGGCCCGCGCGCGGCTGATGGGCGCGCGCTACCCCTACTACCTGCTGGCCGACTCGCCCGAGGGCCGGCGCAAGGAGGCCGAGCTGTCCGGTCGCTCCTACGTCGAGAAGCCGACCTACGGCGACATCCGCCAGGGCTTCGTCTACGAGCGCGTGCCGCACATCACGCTGAAATCCATCGCCAACAATGCCGAGATCGATGTCATCTACGAGACGTGGCAGCCGCAGGTGCTGGAGGCGCTAGCGCGCCTGAATGCGGCGCTGCGGGGCCACACAAAGCCCTTCCGCGTGACCAACGGCGGGCGCGAGGGCAAGGAGGTGCGCTTCGACGCGCCTGAAGGCGCCACCTTCACCATGCCATCTGGCGAGGTGGTCAAAGCCTATGAACTCGTCGAATGGGAGGTTCCCAGGCAGGCGCCCGCCGACTGGCCCGAAACCGCCCGGCAGCCGCTCGCCGATTTCTGGGCGGCGCGCATTGCGCGGCAGCGGGAGATCGACGCTTCGATTGCCCGCAATGCTGACATCGAATATCTCTACGACAGGCCCTACATCGACAACAGAAAGGTGCGCGTGGCCGGACCCTTCACCGTGGAGTCGCTCAGCCCGCACCGCACGCTGTTCGTGGATGAGAACGACGAACTGATCGACCCGCTCCGGGTGCGCGAGCTGCAGGCCGATTATCAGCCGCCGCCGGGCTTCGAGCAGATGGTGCTGGAGAACCTCAAAGCCGCCGGCGTGCAGCAGGTGCACAGGGAAGACCGCATCAGCTTCACGTCGATCGTGCCCTGGCCCGGTGAACTGGTCTGCGCCGAGGGGCGCTACCTGGAGGGCGCGACGGAGAAGCGCGCGGCGATCTTCATCGGTCCTGAGTTCGGCACGGTGAGCCGACCCGATCTCGTCGCTGCGGCGCGCGAGGCGGCCGATGCCAGTTTCGACGTGCTGATCGCCTGCGCCTTCAGCTTCGAGGCCCACGCGAGCGAGTTCAACCGGCTCGGTCGCATCCCCGTGCTCAGGGCGCGCATGAATGCCGACCTGCACATGGGCGGCGACCTCAAGCCCACCGGCAAGGGCAACCTCTTCGTGATCTTTGGCGAACCGGACATCAAACTCCTCCACGAACCCGACGGACGCATTCGCGTGCAGATCCGCGGCGTGGACGTGTTCGATCCTTCCACCGGCGAAATCCGCAGCGACTCCACCGACGGCATCGCCTGTTGGTTCATCGACACCGACTACAACGAAGAGAGTTTCTTCGTCCGCCACGCCTACTTCCTGGGACAGAACGACCCCTACAAGGCGCTCAAGACCACTCTCAGGGCTGAGATCAACGAAGAGGCCTGGGCCACATTGAACAGCGACACCTCCCGTCCCTTTGCGAAACCCGCATCCGGTCGCATCGCCGTCAAGGTGATCAACCACCTGGGGGATGAAGTGATGAAGGTGTTCAGGGTGTAGTGTATGCACTTCCGCATCGCCGACACATTTACCGCCAGCCTCGCCCGGCTGACGAGCGAAGAGCAGAAAGCCGTGAAGGTCACAGTTTTCGACTTGCAGGCCGATCCGTCCAGTCCGGGCATGCAGTTCCACAAGATCGAAAAATCGCGCGACAAAAACTTCTGGTCGGTGCGGGTCAACCGCGATCTGCGCATTATTGTGCACCGGTCGCACGACAGTTTGCTGCTGTGTTACGTCGGCCACCACGATCAGGCGTATGCATGGGCCGAGCGGCGTCGGCTGGAGGTGCATCCCAGAACCGGCGCGGCGCAGTTCGTCGAGATACGCGAGCGCGTTGAGGATAGTGTCGTAACCAGGCGCCCGGCAGGCGGAGAGCGCGATGTCCCTGTGCCGTCTCCACAAACGGCCCGGCTGCCGTTGGCGCACTGCGCGGACGAGGAACTGCTGTCCTACGGCGTTCCGGTCGAATGGCTGTCGGATGTGAAGCAAGCTGATGAAGATGGGCTGCTCGCGCTCGCGGAGCATCTGCCCGCCGAAGCCGCCGAAGCAGTGCTGGAACTGGCTACCGGCGGCAAACCGACGCCCCGGCCGGTGCTGCCGGCAGCGGATGCCTTCGTGCACCCTGACGCGCAACGCCGCTTCCGCCTGATGACGGATGTCGAGGATCTGAAACGGGCGCTCGAATATCCCTGGGACCGGTGGACGATCTTCCTGCATCCGGCGCAACGCGAGTGGGTGGAGAAGGACTTCAACGGCCCGGCGCGCGTGGCCGGTTCCGCCGGCACCGGCAAGACAGTCGTGGCGCTGCACCGCGCGGCATCCCTTGCGCGCAGGCATCCCGATGCGCGTGTCTTGCTGACGACGTTTTCGGACGCGCTCGCCAACGCCCTGCAGTCCCTCTTCCGGCGCCTGATCGCAGGCGAACCCAGACTCGCCGGGCGCGTGGACATCCGTGCGCTCAACGCCGTCGGTGAGCGCCTCTACACGCTGCACTTCGGCGCACCCCGGCTGGTCGCCCGCGAAACCGTTGAACGGTATCTGGTCGAAGCGGCTCAGGGCAGCCCGGCGGCGCGCTTCCCGGCAGCCTTCCTGCTCGACGAGTGGACAGAAATCGTGGATGCCTGGCAGCTTGCGAGTTGGGAGGATTACCGCACCGTGCCGCGACTCGGTCGCAAGACCCGGCTCCCAGAGGCGCGACGCGCCGAACTCTGGGCAGTGTTCGAGGCGGTCAACCGGCGGCTGGAACAGGAAGGCTGGCTGACGCGCGCCAGGCTTTTCGGGCGCCTGGCGGAGAAGATCCAGACCCTCGCCCAACCGCCCTACGACTTTGTCGTCGTTGACGAGGCTCAGGATATGTCGATCCCGCAACTCCGCTTTCTTGCCGCTTTCGATGCAAAGGCGACCAACCGGCTGTTCTTTGCCGGAGACCTCGGTCAGCGCATCTTTCAACAGCCCTTCTCGTGGGCGTCACTGGGCGTGGATGTGCGCGGTCGGTCGCGCACGCTGCGCGTCAACTACCGCACCTCTCACCAGATCCGCGCGCAGGCGGACAGGCTCCTGGCGCCACAACTCACCGACGTTGACGGCAATGTCGAAGACCGCCGCGGCACTGTGTCGGTCTTCAACGGGCCGCCGCCGGTCATCCGCGTTTTCGATAACGAGGAACAGGAAGCCGCCGGCGTCGCAGACTGGCTGAAGGAACAGTTGCAGGAGGGGGTCGCGCCGAACGAGATCGGCATCATCGTGCGATCTGACGCGCAGGTTGCGCGCGCCCGGCGCGCTGCGGAGCTGGCGGGGCTTTCGTCGGCGGTGCTGGATGAACGCATCGAAATGCAGCACGGTCATGCGTCGATCTGCACCATGCCGCTCGCCAAAGGTCTCGAATTCCGCTGCGTGGCGGTGATGGCCTGCGACGACGAGGTCGTTCCTCTGAACTCACGGATTGAGAACATCACCGACGACAGCGATCTGGAGGAGGTGTACAACACCGAGCGGCACCTGCTCTACGTCGCCTGCACACGCGCGCGCGACGCCTTGCACGTTTCCGCTGTGACGCCTGCGTCCGAATTTCTCGGTGACCTGATCCGACCTTGAGCGGCTGGCGGTGTAGTTCACACCGAAGGTGCAGACTGGAGCGGACGGCGATTCACTAATGGACTTTGAGTAATTATTCCGCTCTAGCCCGCGCAGGCGGGCTTCGCAGCGCATAGCCGAGGGCTTATGATCCTTAGGAATTAAGTCCGGTATAGCCCGCGCAGGCGGGCTTTGCCCCGTACAGCCGAGGGCTTATGGTCTTTGAATAAATAATCCGCTATCCGAGACCGACATACTGTAAAAGCTTTGGCGAGCCGGTTGCAAACGACGCGAAGAAGGCATCCAGATGGCTGCGCAACTGATCGAGATCCGTCGCCCAGCGATGCACGCGGGTGACCTCCTGACGCATCCACCGCCCCAGCTGCTCGCAATCAAGCGGCGCCACGACGCATCCGTCGGCAACGGCATCAGTTGGATGGGCCGGCGGACATCTCCAGCCCGGCGCACGGCCCGTCCACTGGGGGTGGCCGGCCCATTGCCAGGACGGGAAAACGCTCAGCGGGTCGTTTGCGGCTCAAGCGCCACCAGGACATCCGGATGACCATGGACCGGCCAATTATCCAGAATGACATCGATGCGCTCAGCCTCAGGATAGGCAGCGCGCCGGTCCGGGAAGAACGGCGCCAGCGTCGCCAGGCCCATCGTCTTCGCCCGCCGGGTGACCACCTGGCCCGTCACGACGTCCAAACGGCCCACGATGCGCAGGTCACCATCGGTCGCCCGACTCCGTTCCGCCCGCACCTGATCGGCGCCTGCCCGTCCATACCCGTTGGCCAGGGTCGGGCGCCGGGTGACCGTGACGTCATCCCGATCCACGGTCACCACCTGGTTGGGGTGCGCGCGGGCATCCTCCACCACGTCCGCAATCTCCTGCAGTTTGGCCTGATCGTGAGGATCAGGGCTAGGCCCATGCCTGCGGGCGCGCTGCCAGGTGATGCCCAACCGATCCAGGATGCGGGCGATCCCGCGCAGCGCGGCGTCGCGTCCCCACACCAACGGGCTGCGGATGGCGTCCAGGGTCCCGCGCGTCTGGGTCAGCCCGCACTGCCGCGGGTCACGGCGGACCAGATGCTCTCCCGCAGTAGCCGCCGTCTCAGGGTCATGGCGGTCAGGGGGAAAAAGCGGGCGTGCGCCCGCGTCCGTCCCGGATGGGGAGGCTATCGATGCCCTCGGCTTCCCAGCGATTCAGCCAGCGAGAGACGGTTTCCGGATGGCGCGGACGCAGCAAGCGTTCGCGCGCCGTGACAGCGGGCGGCACGCCGGACGCGATGAGCAGGAACGCTGCCGCCCGTTCACGCAAATAGGGCGTGGGGGCGTGATCGCGCAGGTCTTCGAGGGCCTCCCGCTCCTCGACGGACACGTGAAGGGTCTGGCGTGCCGGCATCGCAACCTCCTGAGAAAGGCTTGACACGGATGGATATCAGTATAACGGAATATTTTTTCAAAGTCCATCAGCCCGACGGCAAAGGGCGCATACCGGTTTATATTCTTAATCTCTATCAGCCCCATGGCTGGTTCGGCGTAGCGGATTACAGCAGTTCTCACAAAGATTGGTCTTGTTGGACAGGGTTGCACACGCCATCAAAAGCAGACGCCTTGTGCGACATCCCTCCGCGTGCTCCGTATCTCTGCGTGCATCAGACCGGCTCACGCGGAGGCGCGGAGTAACTGTGTTGCTTGTCAAGGGGCGCTCGTATGCACAGCCGGATCCCAGGGCTTTTGCTGACGCAATATTGCGCCGAGAATAGTCAGCAGCTTGCGCATCGCAGCGACGATGGCGACCTTGCGCGGCTTGCCAGCTTGACACAGGCGCTGATCGAAGGCGCGCCTGACCAGACGGCGCCGCGTGGCCGCCAGGGTCGCCATGTACAACACGCTGCGCACATCCCTCCTGCCGCCGGAGATATGCCGGGGTTTGTGCTGTGCGCCGCTCTGATTGGCATACGGCGCAACGCCCACAAAGGCCGCCGCTTCCGTGCGCTTGATGGTCCCCAGTTCGGGCAGGCGGAGCAGCAGGTTCAGTGCGGTGATCGCGCCGATGCCGGGCACGCTTTCGCGCAGCTCCCGTTTCCGGCGCACCTCGTCGGTGCGCTCCGCCTCGTTGTCGCGTTCCTGCTCAAGCGCACGGATCTCCTGATCCAGCCAATCAATATGCTGCTGGATGCCCGGGCGGAGGTTCGGCGCGGCAGCCGTCAACCGATTGATCTCAGCCGTCCGCATCGGAATCACCTGCTCCCGCCGGACCAGCAGGTCGCGCAAGGATGCGCGCTGCTCGTCCGTCGCTTGGTGGTGCGGCGGGCGCACCCGTTCGGCAAAGCGGGCGAGCAACCGGGCATCCAGGCGGTCGGTCTTCGCCTGGCGTCCTTCCGCGTGCGCCAGGGCGCGCACGCGGCGTGGCTGCACCCGCGCCGTCGGCAAGCCAGCCTGGAGCAGTTGGGCGAACACCATGCGCTCCAGCCCGCCGGTCGCCTCCAGCACAATCAGGGTCGGCTGCAGGCGCTGGAGTCGCGTGACCAGGAGCTGGACACCTTCGTCGGTAGACGGTATCGTCTCGAGTGGCGCGTGCGGGTCGGCGCCAAACGCCACATCCAGCGTCTGTTTGGAGACATCAATGCCGATAAAGAGCGACTCACGGGAAGCCATACACAGAACCTCCTGAGGAAAACGGCGCCAGCCTTGCTAGCATATGCGGGTTTGAGGGCCCAGATAACTGTTCGGCTTGGTCGCGTTGAAGGACACGGCTACCCAACACTCCGCGGCGATCTCGTGAACCTGGCGCAGAACGGTATACCGTGTCCCGTTAGATTATACTAGGCGCGGAGATAGGGAGCGCAGCGCTCGCAGAGGAAGATTTCATCATGCGGGCGGGGACGCCCGCGCACCCAGGACGCATGTGGTTCAATCATTGCTATAATTCTCAATCTCCATAAGTGCTATATGCGGCACCGATGCGATGTGAGAAATCGCAGAATGATCTGGTTGCGATGGACTGAAATGTCCGGCTGAAGAACCGTAACCTGATCGCCCAATTCGATGACTATCGTTCCGGCGCAGGGGCAGCCACGATGGGTACGGATATGTCCGCTTCCACGCGAATGTGCTTGAAGAATGGCATCAATTTGACTCGCGTGAGAGTCAGGATTATCAACACAACGGCTTGTTGCCTGAGTACAGAGTAATCTCGTGTTTGAACGGTTACGTATGGCAGCAAAGACATGAACGTTAGGGTGGCTGTATTGAATGCCATCTGTGCCAACGGAGATAATGACGATTGAAGGATCAACTGCGGTCAGGATATCGGCAGGGTCAGCATTCTTCCAGGCGCCATGGTGAGGAAACTTAAGCACGTCACTTTGCAGATCTGAATGGCTACTTCTTAACTGATTCCATCCATCTGGTTCAATATCTGCCGTAAGTAAAGCTGAAGAACCCGGTCCTTCTATTCGCAGGACAGCCGATGTATTGTTCAAACCAGACTGCATAAGAGAGCCCATGCAACCGTGCGAGGGCTGCAAAATTCTAATTGCGTCCTTGATTGTCCCCTTAATCCTTAGGCGATATCCATTGTTGGGCCGCAATAATGGAAAGCATGAGCGTGTGTTTCGCTTTGTCCAGGCAACCAATTCTTGATAGGCTGTGAGCCGCGCCTGATTACGTCGTTTTGGATTACGATATATCTCACTATGCCCATCGGCATCAGGCGCCAACTTTTGGAGGTTTGATGGCCAGTTAAAAATAAGGTGTTCACACTTGATGTTCAATTGTGAACTACAGTTCTCAAGGAACCCTACAGCATCCTTGAAGTGATCAAGGTGAAGATGGGTAATGATCAGCGCACGAATAGAGTGAATACGTTCATTGCGCAGATACTCAATGACCGTATCTGCTTCGGGACAATCGATGATGACAGCCTCTCCAGTATTCGGCACTGTCACCACGATACTATCGCCCTGCCCCACATCCAGGAATGCCACTTTGACGCTATGCTCAAACGTCATCCGTCTTGTTCTCCGCGAAGGCGAAAATACGGGCTAATTCTTGAACAAGTTCATCTTCATTCTGGTAGGTGTGTTGCTGTGGAGCAAACGAGTTCCACACGACACCTTCAAGTGAACGTTTGCGCTTATGAACAAAGGGTATTTTTGCCCGGAACGGCGTCTCCGGGCGCAGCATCCATCCAGGCATGAGAGGATCGATCGGCACGGTCTGCGCATCGTCGAAGCCGCTGATCCAGAGGGACACGACGCCCTTTTCAGCCTGCACCTCTTCGACGATACCACTAATGATATAATCGGCAACACTGCGATCAGGCTGCGGATCAAGCGTGATATGAGGATGCTCATCCCACTCCGATATCGCGCGCAGTCGTGCGTAGGTGGCGTCGTCCAGGTCATAGGCTCTGCGAAGAATCGTATCGATGGATTGAACCGAATCTTCTGGTAAACGCTGATGAGCATATGCAGCCCGCTCAATCGCTCGAACAGCGTCGGTCAATGCAAGACAATCATCTGGACTGAGATCTCGCGGAATGGGTATCGTTTCAATGATGCGTCGTTCAATCCATGGATAGTTGAGATATTCAGCAATCCAGGCGTTGCTGACGTGCCAGTTCATGATGGCAGTCAGCGCTTCCTTCGAGAGATAGGGGTTTGTTTTTTCATCAGGCCACACAACCCAGAAGCTATGCGAGACGTGATAACCTTGCCGTTCAACAACAGCTTTCGCGCGTCTGCCCCAACTGGGATTAGGTTTGGCTACCATAATAATTTTTTCCGAATCAAGTATATCTTGATACTCAAGACGTGGCTCTTCGAAGTCCCTCGGGTAAGTTTTGCTGATTGCTGCCCTATAATTGATATGCCATAATCCCGGCACGGTCTTTAGCGCATTTGTCAGCCATAAAACCTCGCGTTGCTCTGGATCATCCAGCCACCGCTTATTTTCTTTCTTCTTGCCCCGAATTGTACCGGGGAATATGGTTGCATACTCAGCAAGATTTCTACATCTTTGGCGTAATGTATGCCAATCTACATCTGACAAAATGACGGGTGCATCTATTCTGTAGGTCTCTTTTGCACTGGTCTTGATGTCGCCATCTTCTGGTATGGAAAAACCTGATGCGATATTCGAAGCCGTAAAAATCCCCGACTTCTTAAACGCTTCGATGGTGCTTTTCTGAACATTCCGTGTGCGGATCGGGAATACCGTCTTGCGCTTCCCCGACTCCTTGCGGGCAAAAAGCACAATTGGCTGCACCTTTGCATCAGGAAACATGCGCCCTGGAAGTTCCCAGATCTCAGTGACATCACAGCTTTCGAGGAGATTGCGCCGCACGTCAGGGCCCGCCTCAGCAACAAGAAATGATTGCGGCATAATCATGGCAATATAACCGCCAGTTCGAACGTTGCGTATGGCAAGATCTAAATATGCATTAGCGGCCTCAACGCGCGTTCGCTTTCCTTTCGTTGGCATCAAGTCTTCCAGGCTTTCAGGCTGATCACGCCTGCCACGAAAGGGTGGGTTGCCAACAATGATGCCTGGTGTGTGCATGTCAATCCAGGACCATTGACGCGCATCCTCATGATCGATATGCCAGCTATCTTCTGACGTGGCAAGCAAAAGCCCAAGACCGGCAAGTTGCGCTGTGAAGATGTCAATGTCATTCCCGATAATATGATCGCGGAGCGATTGATCACGCATGTCGCTCAGTTGCGATAACCGCTCGACGCCCGCAATAAGGAAGCTTCCCCACCCGCATGTCATATCTACGACAATGCGCTGCTTTGGGGGGAGAAACTCAACCGGAATGTTGTGCAAAATGCGACGAGTAAGATAGAGGGGTGTATCATAGAAGCCGAGTTTCTTTCGTTTCTCTTTACCGTAGGCTTTCGTATAAAGCGCACTGAGCATATCGGGAACGAAGCCAGAATAATATATTCGGCGCAAGATGTCATAGGCGCGTTCGATCCGCCGATAATCCCGCTCCAAAAAAAGGTGCATGTCCCCAAAATAGGTCGGATACTTCCTGGCGGCGCCGAGGAGCAACTGATCGAACGACAGATCGCTTCTTCGCTGTCGCATTGATGCGTCCAGGGCGCCGGTATCGGCAAGAATCATCGCGCCGAGCATGCGAATTGCCAGGCCCGTGATTTCGGGATCAGGTCGATCGTTCATATCGGCGCGTAATTGTGTTACGGCTCGTCCAAATGTATCTACCAGCGTGTCGCGGGTGACATCGATAGCCCACAGCGCAAGTTGAAGCGGTTCCAAATCGCGTAAGTGGGGATGCGCAAATTGACTGCGACCCTGTTTCACACTGACTATCTGGTCAGGAGCGAGATCGATTTTGTATTCTTGAAGTACCTGAGATAGCTGAGCATAGGAAATCTCAGCTCCTAAATCAATGGGATTTATTGTGTTTTGCTCTAATGTGGTTGCCCAAAACGAAAACCTGTCTTCTCGATGAATGATGTGAAAAGGCGCCGCTGTCTGAGCAAGAACTGAGACAATCTCTCTATCAGGAAGACCATTCGTTGCGTTGTACACCGTGCATCCGGCATATTCCGCAGGATTACGGCGAACACGATCCGCGAAGGCCAGCATATTGAGGGTGAAATCACCACCACGTCCGGTAAAGTTGTACGACTCAAGAATAGCTTCATGAGCAAAGCCACACGCAGTCAGGCTGTCATAGACTGCCTGGCGAGCGTTATCGGGAAGCGGTGCGAAACCTAAACGTTCGTGAGACGGCGCGGCTTGTGAGAGCATCTTTGCCTCTTCAGACACTACCTGTCCATGGAGAACAAGTGTACATTTCGCGCTATCATATCAGGCTTGCCGGTCCTCTGCAAGTTTGCGAGCTGCGTTCAACGTGCTCCAGATTGGGCGCTCCACCTGATGCGCGCGATCCCGGCGGTCAACCGGTTGGCGCTTCACTGTGTGCCAGAACACGTCACGGATTGGAACGGACGGAACGGATGGGCACGAATGAGGGTCAAAAACATCCGCGCCCATCCGTCGCATTCGTGCCGATCCGCGTTCTATTCCAGCTTCCAGGACGAGGCCCGCCTGCGCGGGCTGGCGCGTGCCGTCGCTCACAGGGGTAGATTTTTTGGCAAGCCCCTGCGTGCCATCTCTCGTTTCAGCCATCAGGACGCCCAACCTCCCCCTTCTCCCCTTGTGGGAGAAGGGGGTGGGGGGATGAGGGGTAAAGGCGCACAGGAATGCAGAACATCGCTCATCTCTCCCAAAAACTCTACCCTTGAGAGGCGTGCCGTCGGGGTGAACCCCTCGGCTATCCAGGGCAAAGCCCGCCTGCGCGGGCTATTCCCGACAAACCTTCATCCGCGCTGATCCGTCGCATCCGTGCCGATCCGTGTTCTATTCCGCCATCAGGCAGCGCCCTGTTCCGCCCTGCGCAGGCGCTCGACGAATGCGGCGTGTGCAGGATCGGCGAGGCCGCGCTGGAGGGTGGCGAGCAGAGCGGCGGCGTCACCCGCCCACAGCGCCGCCGGGTCGAGCCACAAGCCGGGGAAGACGCGACTGCGCAGCGTGCCGTCCGCTTCGAGCGGCAGAGGGGTAAAGACCCCCTCGCGCAGTTCCCACCAGTCGACCCGGCGCTCATACGCCTGCGCCACCAGATACTCTTGCACGCCGCTGCGGGCGTAAACGCGCTTCTTGTCGTGCAGGTCGTAAGCGGCGCTGCTGGCGGCGACTTCGACAATCAGGTCGGGCGGACCTTCGATGTAATCGTCGCGGGTGACGCGCGAGCGCCCGCCGTGGATCGGTTCGAGGCGCAGGAGGGCGTCAGGTTGATGCTCATTCTCCAGGTCGAGCAGAACCGTCGCGTTGTCACTGAAATCCACACCCGGAGTTGCCGCTGCGTAAGCGATGATCCATCCAACGAGCAGGCTGTGCGGCTTGCCGTGCTGCCGGTGGCGGGTTGGTGAAGCCACGTAAACGACTCCATCGATCAGTTCGGCTTTCTTGATTTCGGGGTGCAGCGCATAGCGCCGGGCGAACTCAGCGCGCGTCAGGCGGTCGCCGGAGTGGAGCGGCGGTCGCTCGTCGGGCGGTGCGGCAACGGCGGCGCCGGCTGAGGTTGCAGTTTCGACGCTCATCGTCTCCCCTTTCACGATGCCGGAGTCGCCCCGGAGGTTGCACGCAGGCGCTCGACGAATGCGGCGTGTGCGGGGTTGGCGAGACCGCGCTGGAGGGTGGCGAGCAGAGCGGCGGCGTCACCCGCCCACAGCGCCGCCGGGTCGAGCCACAAGCCGGGGAAGACGCGACTGCGCAGCGTGCCGTCCGCTTCGAGCGGCAGAGGGGTAAAGACCCCCTCGCGCAGTTCCCACCAGTCGACCCGGCGCTCATACGCCTGCGCCACCAGATACTCTTGCACGCCGCTGCGGGCGTAAACGCGCTTCTTGTCGTGCAGGTCGTAAGCGGCGCTGCTGGCGGCGACTTCGACAATCAGGTCGGGCGGACCTTCGATGTAATCGTCGCGGGTGACGCGCGAGCGCCCGCCGTGGATCGGTTCGAGGCGCAGGAGGGCGTCAGGTTGATGCTCATTCTCCAGGTCGAGCAGAACCGTCGCGTTATTGCTCCCGTCAACGCCCGGCGTTGCGGCGCTGTACACGCCCAGCCAGGCAACCAGGATCAGGTGCAGTCTGCCGTGCTGCCGGTGGCGAGTTGGTGAAGCCACGTAAACGACTCCATCGATCAGTTCGGCTTTCTGGATTTCGGGGTGCAGCGCATAGCGCCGGGCGAACTCAGCGCGCGTCAGGCGGTCGCCGGAGTGGAGCGGCGGTCGCTCGTCGGGCGGTGTGGCGACGGCGGCGCCGGCTGAGGTTGCAGTTTCAACGCTCATATCAGGCCCTTTCCCTGGTGATTGCGCGCTATGGAAAGTATAGACGGTCGGTGCATGCCGCGCAAGGGGAAGGAAAGGGTAAGACTATCCGCGCAGGACAGTAGGAGGTTGAGGTTCCAGCACGTTCCAGTATTCCTGCTCAAAATCACGGCGCATCTGGTCGCGCCAGATCGTTTTGAGATCATCCTGTCGTATGCATCGTCGGCTCAGTTGCCGCCTGCACGACAACATACCCACGCTCGATCTCCTGCCGAAAGGCGGGCGGGATGCGTGCCCAATCCATGACATCAACCCGGATGGGCAGGTCACTCTCAAGAAAGGCAGACCGCAGATCGAAAATCCGGTCGCAGGGTTGCAGCGGATGGCGGGGGTTCCGCACCACCAGATCAAGATCGCTTGCTGCGAATGCACCACCGCGCACGCGGCTACCGTATGCCCAGACGTCGTAGTCGGGCACGTATTGCCGCAGAATCGCACGTACTTTGTCCAGATAGCGTAGCGGAAGATCGAGGCTGACTGAGGCAGTCATAATTCCTCGCAACATCTAGAACCAACTCTACAACTCCAAAGCACGACGGAGCCGTTGAGCCACTTCAGCAAGATCCACTGGGGTCAGCGCACCGACATGGTAGATCACGCGTGTCGGATCAAGGGTAAACAGTACCGGTTTAACGGCAGAAGGGTAACGTAGACCGGCTACCTGCCAATCATGCAATACGCAGTCCAAAGGCCCACTGGACGCAGCAACCCTGGAGGTGATCGCTGCCAGAATCAGGTCGGGTTCTGTAGCATGGTAGAGTGAACTGCTCACCACCACAGCTGGCCTCACCTTTGTTGTACTCAAGTCGCTGAACGGAAACGGCACCAGCACGACATCACCGCGCTGAAAGGCCATAGAGTTCTCTCCAGGAGTCGTAACGGGCATCCTCTTCGTTATCCCACACTCGTTGTAGTGTGCCTTCCGACAGGAACGACCACCCTTCCCGCTCGACGTGCTGGTCAAGGAGATCGGTCAGACTGAAGAGAATGTCCAGGGCTTTCTCAATAATCTGGTCTTCGCTGAGGGCTTTGGCTCTGGCCAGGCGGCTCAGGCGGTCTGCGTGTTGCACCGATAGTCGGATTTGTTTTTCCACAACGCTTATCCTCTCACTCATCATCTTGTCTCCTGACTCATACTTCGCCTTGCTCTAGAGATAACCCACCTTGACAGGTCGTAGACCCCCAGATAAGCGAACGCCTCCGGCGTGTCGAATTACCTTCCGAAGAACACAACCAGCAGCGTCATGGCGAAGAAACTCAACGATACCGCGAACAACCCATACCAGCGTCGGTAGTGGTGCGGTGGACAGGGGTACGTCAGTGGACGAATAAAAACCTGAATGTACGCCATTGTCGCCACGAATTGTGCGATGAACAAGCCGATTTTCGTCAACACCCACGGCGTCCAGCCGGTGTACAGTTGCGCCAGCATGATGCCGGAAACGAGGACGCCTGCAAAGACGACATCAACGAATTTGACTTCCTGCCGAATGTAAGCACGCAGAAGACTGGCATCCTGCATTGCGTCGCCTGTCACGCCTGTCAGTCGCGGCTCAAGCGTGCGCACCACCAGCAGCGATGCAGCAACAGCGCCCATCCAGAGAGCAAAACAGGTAACGTGGATCAGGAGAAGAAACTGGTACATCTTCCACGTTCACCATTCAACCTTCAACCTTCAACCCTCAACCTTCAACGTCCTCAGCCATTCGGTCAGGTCGAGCAGCGCATCAAGATTGATCTCATGCGCCATAGGGTATTCGCGGTAGGTCAGCGCCACGCCAAGCTGGCTCAGAAAGTTCCGACTTGCGCGACCATGGGCAATCGAAACAACCTGGTCGTTCGTCCCGTGAACAACCAGGAACGGCTTGCCGACCAGCGCCTCCCGATCTGGCAGTTCATCGATGATCGACGACGGCACAATGCCGCTCAGCACGGCTGCGCCCGCCACCAGATCAGGGCGGGTCAGCGCCGTCAGCGCTGCCATTGTGCCACCCTGACTGAACCCGGCGACGATCACGCGCGACGGGTCGGCGCCATACGCTCTGGTCGCCTGTTCGACGAATTGCGCCGTGATCTGCGCCGCCTGGCGCGCCTGGACATCATCGACGGCAATGCGCCCATCGGGGGTGAAGCCGATCTCGAACCAGGCGTACATACCGGGCATAAGCGTCAGCGGTGCGCGCGTGCTGAGCACCAGAAACTGAGGATCGATATAGGGCGTCAAACCGAACAGGTCTTCTTCGTTGCTGCCATACCCGTGGAAGAGAACGAGCAATGGCGGGTGCGGATCGTCGCCCGCTGCAGGGCGCACCAGATGATAGAGCGGCAGATTACGTGACTCCACGTTTCTGTTCCTCCGATGGTTCGCCGCTGAAGGCTGCATTGCGGCAGTCGGAACCAAAACTCAGGATCGCCAGACCGCCGACGCCGCCGATGATGCAGGCAGCAGGCAGCCACGGCGCAGCCAGGGCAGGAATGGCAGCCGTCAGGAGACCGGTTTCTGCGGCGTGCAACAGATGCACCCCCAGCGCAATAGCGCCAAAGCAACTCACCTGCAACGGACGGAGGCGCGGTCCGGTCGCGCATGCGGAAGGTGTGCGCCCCTGCCGTAAGCGCACTGCCACCCCGCCGATCAGGACGGTCAGCGCCAGCCAGACCCCACCGGCGCCGGGCGCCAGAGTTGCATCGAGCCAGGCGATGATCACCCACGCGCACATGGCGCCGATGATGATCGCCACAATCAGCGGTGTACGTCCGGTAGAAAACAATCGCATCGATGCTGCTCAGGAGAGACGACCATATTCCAGGGCTACGCTGGCTATTGTAGCATATCTCAGATGCAAAGCGTCGTTCGCTTGCGTGTGATACACTATGTGCATACGCCAGGAGAGGAGGGGTGATATGGCGTACAGTGATTTCAAACTGCCCGATCTCAAGCGGCGTTTTCAACTCGTGTTCGAAGAGGATGTTGATCTCTTCGCCGCCGCGCCCGAACTGCCGGTCAGCGAATGGTTGAAGGAGACATTGCGCGAGACCCTGCCGATCGCACTTGCGATTAACACCGAGAAAGTGCGATCCGAGTTGATTATTGCCCCTATTCTGGTTGAGTTGCGGCGGCAGACAGAACGTTCAATCAGTTTTTTCTCAGGGATCGATTTTTCTGTCGATCCTTCCCTGGGTCTGAACGGCGTATGCGATTTTATCGTCTCGCTGTCACCGGAACAACTCTATGTCAGCGCTCCGGTGTTGATCATATTCGAAGCGAAGAATGAAGACATCAAGGGCGGTTTTCCGCAGTGTATCGCCGCGATGATTGCAGCTCAACGCTTCAACGAGCGTGAAGGACATGCCATTCCGGTGATCCACGGATCGGTAACCACCGGTACAAACTGGCGTTTTCTGCAACTGGAGCAGAATGTTGTGCGCATTGATCGGCGAGAGTATTATGTTGACAATCTTAATCAGTTGCTTGGCATTCTTGTGACTATGACAGGCTGGAAAACGCTGAATATTCCGGTTTCATCATAAAACTGCGCGTTTTCACGGTCATAGCGCAGGCAAGATATTGACCGAACTATCCGCTGGGCAGAGTCCTTCGTTTCGAAAGTCCAGGCATCGTGATCCATGCTTGCTCAGACGCGACAGAGAATTGTGCCCTGACCATCTATCGGGCAACCTGACTCCCATCCCGTGTCTCTCCGGTTTGTGATCGGTGACGCCCCGGCAGCCATATGGCTGCAACGAGCGCAATCGCGCACGCGGCCACTGCAAAAAGGAAGGTCTCTCCCACCACCTGCGCGGCTACATCGATCAGAAACATCCGCACCCGATCAAAGTCTGCCAGCAATGCCGGGTCCGCAGCGCGTCGCAGCGCGTCCTGTCGCTGCACGCCCCACAGTGTCAGGGTCGAAACGCCCGCCGTCATTCCGATCAGTCGCAGGATGATCACCAGCGCCGACGCCGCGCCGCGCCGTTCGGGTCCGGCAGCCGCGATGATCGTCGAAGCGGTTGGCGCAAGCGCCATGCCCACGCCGCACCCCGCCAGCGTCAACCCCCCGACCATCGTCCAGTAATCGGTGTCGGATTGCCAGCGACTCATCACCAGGTAGCCGACTGTCGCCACCCCCAGCCCGATCAGCGCCGGAAGGCGGTCGCCGAACCGTCCCGCCAGGCGACCGCCGGGCCATGCCAGCAGTGCCAGCGCCAGCGTCAGCGCCGAAAGCACCAGACCGGTCTCCCATGCGCCTCGCCGCAGGATGTCGGGGTCAGTCGGGTAGAGCAGCCCCAGGCGGGTGTTGATGAACAGCGGCACATTCGCAATCGCCAGCGCCAGCACGAACCCGATCAGCACATTCATGATCGATGCCGCAACAGTGCCGCGCTGCCGGAACAGCGCCAGGTCCAGCAGCGGGTCGCGCGCGCGGCGTTCGACCCAGATGAACGCTGCAAGGACGACAAGGGATGCCAGCGTCAGCGGCAAGGCATAGGGCGGAGGTCCGGGACGTTCGCCGTAGAAATCGGTCTGTCCCAGTTCTGCGCCTGCGCCTATCCCGATGTTGAATGCCGTCAGACTGATCGAGATCAGCACCGCGCCGCGCCAGTCGAAACTGCCCGATGCGCGGGTGATCACCACGCGCCGCAGCGCCAGCCAGGTCAATGCCAGGGCAATCATGCCGAATGGGACATTGATCCAGAACAGCAGGCGCCAGTCATCGAACAGACGCATAAGCGCACCGCCATACACATGCCCGACCATCCAGCCAGCGGTATCGACGGCGGCAATCACCCCCAGCGCCGCCGGGCGGCGCTCCGGCGGGAAGAGATCGCTCACCAGCGCCATCGAAATCGGCACCAGCGCCCCGGCGCCGAGCGCCTGCACCACCCGCCCCAGGACGACCTCTTCAAGCGCGGGTGCGACAGCAACCACAACCGAACCGAGGGTAAAGATGGTCAGACAGATCAGGTAGGCAATGCGTCGTCCATACAGGTCGGACAGGCGCCCGGTAAAGGTCATGCTGATGGTATATGCCAGCAGGTAGCCGGTAATCACCCATGAGGCGCGATGGAGTTCGGTGTCGATCGAGACGCTCAGATCGACCATGATCTTCGGCAGCACGGCGGTCACGATCGTCAGATCGACGGCGCCGAGAAAGACGGCGGCGCACACCAGGGCAAGCGCTGTCGATGGGCGTTGGAGCCACGCCATCGCGCCGCGATCCTGTGTCGTCTGCGCCGAACCAATCGCAGCTGGCTTCTGTTCGAGCGCCAAGGGATCCCCTTTCACGAACGATATTCAGCCCGAAAGACGGATCAACACTCGATCGGCGGGCGC
Organism: Roseiflexus sp. RS-1; assembly: GCF_000016665.1. NCBI lineage: Bacteria > Bacillati > Chloroflexota > Chloroflexia > Chloroflexales > Roseiflexaceae > Roseiflexus > Roseiflexus sp. RS-1. Next base: position 3,664,064 of record NC_009523.1, on the reverse strand, counting down.
ACATCGACCGGCTGGTCATAGGTGCTGAACACCAGCGTCCACGTGGTTGGCTCTGGCGCGCCGGGTGCCTGATCGACCAGGACAATTTTTGCCAGGCGCAGCGTCTCCCGATCTGCCCAGATGTCGGCGGTGACTGGAGCAGCGCCAATCAATCCGCCACTGATGTCCGCCATACGTGCGCCGGGAATCGTACCGCGCAGGTGGTACGTCAGGCGACCGTCGAGGGTCTCTTCGCCGACAAGGGTGATGGTTTCAATGCCGCTTTGGAGCAGTTGTTCAATCCCCTTTTGCGGGTCGAACAGCACTGCGGCATCAAACGCCTGCCCTGGCGTCAGGCACTGCCAGGCGCGGGTCAATGGATTGGTGGCGTACTGTTTCCCTGCCAGCGAAACGGTTCGCACTTCTGCAAGACCGGCTGCGCTGCGCAGTTTCAGCGTCGCCAGCACTCCGTCCGGTCGGCGGAGTGCGCCATCGATGGACGTGATGACGAAGACCCGCGATGGATCGGTGTACACCGGTTGCCCGGTGATGGTAATCGAAAATGCCAGGCTCTGCGCTGCGCCTGTCGCCTGTCCCGCGCGCGCACTGATCTCGGCTGGCGTCGGGGTGGGCGTGGGGGTGACAACCGGCGCCGCTCCGCCGCATCCGGTGATGATCAGCGCCACAACAAGGGATAGCGCTGCGCGTAACCACTGAGACATCTGTTGACTCCTTGAGGGTATCTGCGTTGAGCGCGCTTTCATTATACGAGATGGAGTATCAGCAACACCTCGTCCTCCTCAGTGCATCCGAGTTTCCGGTAGAACGCACGCGCCGCCGGGTTGTCGCGTCCGGTCAGGATGCGCAACTCATTCGCGCCAGCCGTGCGCGCCAGACCCTGAGCGTGCGCCACCAGCGCAGATGCAATGCCACGACGCCGAAAGGGTTCCCGCACGAACAGTTCGGTCAGTTCCGCATATGGCGGATCGTAGCACAGCCAGGGGATCAACCGCAGGCAGGCGAAACCGACCGCTGTACCATCGATGCATGCGATCAACGCGCGTTCAACATCGTAGCAGCGGAGCATCTGTTCCGCCATGCGTTCCAGCGTCATCTGCACGCCATTGAAGTCTGCGTTCAGATCGGCAAGAATGTGTGCATCCGCCAGTGTTGCGACCCGAATATCCATGGTATGCTTATCGTTGTCCGCTCTTGTTGCATTATACCTGCTATCCCTGTATGCATGTCATTGTCCTCGGCGCAGGCGCTTCCGGTCTTGCCGCAGCCCGTCGTCTCCACGATGCAGGCGTGACGGTGCAGGTGCTCGAAGCACGGCAGCGCATTGGCGGCAGGATCTGGACCGACCACACCTTTGCGCCATTTCCTGTCGAACACGGCGCTGAATTCATCCACGGTGAACACGCCGTTACGCACGCGCTGGTGACGGCTGCCGGTCTGGAGGCGATCCCGGTTGATCGTTACGGACGGTTGCGTTGGAGCGATGGCGGATCGGCGCGCACCATCGATGCGCTGCCACCGCACCGTCGTGACCTGATCGGTGCGTTGTTTCGCACATTCGACCGGTTGCGTGATGTTCCACACGATGCGCCGGATCGTTCACTGGCGCACTACTTGCGTGAGTGCGGCTTCGACGAAGAGGCGCTCACGGTAGCGGATGTATTGCTTGCGCAGACGTGCTGCGCTTCCGTCGAAACATTGAGTTGCGCCGATCTCTCGCGTGAACTGCGCGTCGATCACGCAGGCAGGCGCGAGTATCGCGTGCGCGAGGGGTATGCGGCGCTGCTCGAGTGGTACGCGCGCGGTCTCGACATTCGTACCGGCACGGTGGTGCGCCTGGTGCGTCACACTTCTGGCGGCGTGATCATCGAGACCGATGCAGGCATCTTTCACGGCGACCGGTGCATTGTCACCATTCCGGTTGCCGTGTTGCAGCGCGGTCTTCCGCAGTTTGATCCGCCGCTCAGCGCCCGGAAGCGCCGGGCGATCAACGCATTGCGCATCGAACCGGCGACCAAACTGTTCTATCGGTTCGACGAACCGATGTGGGATGCCGACCTGACGTTCATGGCGCACAAAGGTCTATCGGCGCGGTGGTGGACCGCCGCGCACACAACGCGCAATGCGGCGGTAATTGTCGCCTATGCAACCGCAGCGCGCGCCCGTGCGCTCGATGCTCTCGACGATGATGAAGCGCTGGCTGTGGGTCTGGAAGAGTTGCAAACCCTGCTGGGGCGGCGCGATCTGACGCAGCGGCAGCGCGCGGCGCGGCGAGTCGCGTGGGGCGCCGATCCCTTCGCATATGGCGGATATGCGCACGTTCCACCCGGTGCAGCAGACGCGCGCGTCGTGCTGGCGGCGCCGGAGGGTGCTACGCTCTTCTTCGCAGGCGAGGCAACCGCATACGACAGCAACCCGCAAACGGTGCATGGCGCCATCGAAAGTGGGTGGCGCGCTGCGGATGAGGTGGTCAGATGAAAGGACAATCTTGCTCTGCGTGTGTGTCCTGCAGGCGTGTCGTGTCCGGCGACGAGTTCGGTTCCCGCAGAGGTGGATGATACGTTGACTGAATTTCCGCTTGCGATGACACGTTCACGGTAATACTCCAATCGAGCGCTCTTTCCATCCACAACGCATCAGGATCGGGTATACTTCAGTATGAAGATCCCGGTGATGCGGTGGATAGAAGCCCGGAGGGTTTCTCTCCGGGCTTTGTTGTCATAGCGACAAGAAGGGTCTTAGAAGAAGAGGTGAGTGATGAACCAGGGACAGGAAGGAAGGGCGTTTCAGAACCCCGATGCGCGTGGACGTTCCGTATCAGTTCTGATTGTGTTGAGTTTGATCGTGGTGGTCGCGATTTTTCTCGGAAGCAGTTCGGTCACGACCATCGAGGCGGGAACGCGCGGTGTGCTGAAGACGTTCGGTGAAATCACGGGTGTGCTCGAAGAGGGGTTGCATTTCCGTATGCCGTTTATCACGTCGGTGACGATTGTTGAGGTACGCACCCAGCGCTATGAGTCGAACTCGAGCGCCGCTTCGCGCGACTTGCAGACAGTCACGACGCAGGTGGTGATCAACTATCGCCCCGATGCAGGTCAGGTGGATCGTCTGGTGCGCGAGATCGGCGTCGATTATGAGCGGCGGGTCGTCGATCCGGCGATCCAGGAATCGATCAAGGCGGCGACGGCGCGTTTTACGGCGGAGGAGTTGATCACCCGCCGTCCTGAAGTTTCGGAGTTGATCCAGCGCGGCTTGAGCGAGCGGTTGACGCCGCGCGGTGTGATCGTCGAGAGTGTGTCGATCACCGATTTCAACTTCAGCCCGGAGTTTGCCCGCGCAATCGAGGCGAAGCAGGTTGCCGAGCAGGATGCGTTGCGTGCGGCGCGTGAACTGGAGCGAGCGCGGATCGAGGCGCAGCAGCAGGTTGCGCGCGCCGAAGCCGAAGCAAAGGCGCGCCTGGAAATTGCGCGTGCGGAAGCTGAAGCGTTGCGCTTGCAGCGTGAGGTGATTTCGGCGGAACTACTGCAACTGCGCTTCATCGAGCGCTGGGATGGGGTGATGCCACGGTTTGTCGGCGGCGAAAACAGTCTGATGCCGATGCTCAGTATTCCATCGAGCGAGGTGCTGGGCGCTTCGACGCCGACGCCACCGCGCACACCAGCGGAGGATCAGGCGCCAGCGCCGGCAAATGAACAACCGGCAACGTCGCCGTAGGAGTGGGGGCGCATTCGGAACACGCAGCAGGGACGCGGCTTGCCGCGTCCTTTGCATTTCTTTGTCGGGAGAAAAACGGGGCGGCGTGAGCACATTCGCTGCTATGCCCGGACGCCGGGAATGCCGCCGTTCAGCACAATGCGCAGCGCGGCACGAATATCGGGCGCGACATGGTCGGCAATGCCATCTGATCGATGCGCGCCCTGTTCGTCGATCAGGATGGTGCGCATGCCAAGTTCACGCGCCGGTGGCAGGTTTTGCGGCGTGTCTTCGATCAGGAGCGTTTCGCCTGCGGCGACTCCGAGCGCATCGAGCGCGCGGGTGTAGGCGGTCAGTTTCGGTTTGGGCTGAAACTCGAAGAAGCGAATATCGAAAATCAGGGGGAAGTGCCGCGCAACGCCGAGGGTGCGCAGCACCCGCGCTGCATGTTCGGCAGGCGAGTTGGTGAAGATTGCACGCTGAAGATCGAGGCGTTCCAGCAGAGCGTCGAGTTCCGGATCACGTTTCAAAAACGTTTCCAGGCGAATGTCGTGAATGACGCGCAGATAGTCTTCGACATCGATATGGTACTCGTGCTGCAACCCGGCGAGAGTCGTACCGTACCGTCTGAACCAGGAATCGCGCAGGATGGGCGCTTCTTCGAGGGTGCAACCGGTGACGCGCTGAACATACGCGTTCATCCGCTCGTCGAGAGCGCGCTGAACGCCTGCGGAACGCGGGTAGAGCGTGCTGTCGAGATCGAATAAAATTGCCGCAAGCGTCATGGCTTAACCCTTCTGTTTCCCTTACTCCTGCTGCGATCTCTGCCGGGAATGACGGGCATGTGTTGCTGGTGATGATCCTTAAGCATTATAGCAGTTCTCAACGGGGTTGAACCTGATGGACAAGGTTGACCGCTCCTGGGAATAGCGCGTTTCACGCGATGACCGAAATGAATTTCGGTCTACGAGCGGCGACCGAAATGAATTTCGGTCTACACTGCGTCTCGCGCGACATGGCAGACGCGAACGATGGTCAACGTATCTGAGAAATGCTGTAAATTCTCGATCTCCATCAGCCCGACTGCAAGGGGCAAATACCAGTTTATATTCTTATCACTCGAATGCCGTCATTGCGTCGTGCATATGCTGCTGGAAGGCGCGTTGCAGGATGGCGGCATCGACGGCGCCGTGACGCAGCAGGATTTCGCCGAGCGGTTCATGGGCGCCGGATGCGCGCAGACGGATCTGTTCGATCAGAGCGCGTTCGAGTTGATCAGGGGTAACGTGCCCCTGGGCGATCAGATACTCTCCCAGTGTGCGCGGCACAGCGCCGTTCACCGCACGGAGGCGGCTTTGCAGGGTCAGTGCGCGCGCCAGCGTTTCCGGCGCTACCCTGCCACGCCGCACCAGCAGGTCGCCCAGGAGCAGCGGGCGTCCAAGGCGGCGGAGACGATCCTGCTCTTCCAGCACAACTTCCAGATCGGTGTCGCTGATGGCACGCAGCGCGCGCAGAATGGCGCCGATCGGCTGCGAAGCGTCCTGGTGGCGAAAGACGCGCGGCTTGTAACGTTCCAGCGCACGGCGGGCTTTTGCTTCGCGCAGTTCTTCCGCTGCGTGTGCGTCTTCTGGATGCAGCACGACATAATGTTCGAGGCGGGCGATCTGCAGGTTCTGGTCATCGGGGTCGATGGCGCACGCACGTTCCAGACAGTCCAGGCGTTGCCACGGTTCATGCACCAGATGCGCTATCGCGATCCATGCGTCAGCGCAGCGATGACCTTCGGCGAGATGATCGCGCAGCCGGATGAGGTCATGCCGATGCCGCTGAACGAATGGGCATGGGCGGGAACAGGCTTGGTTCATTGCGACGTCGTGGTTCCTGCGTGACATTGAATGGTGCAAGTGCATCATGGCATTCTTGACAAACGGGTTGTTGTTGTCTTTTGGTTAAGTATGCTAAAACCGGATCGTAACCTGTGCAAACGTGCATGTGGCTGATTACGATCCGGTATCGCACGAATGGGGATCGTATCTCAGTGGTCTTGACATCTGTTCGGCGCCGTGCCATGATGGTGCGGTGTCTGAAGTTAGACGCATCGGCGGGCGCCTATGACCGATTTTGTTGAACTATTGCGCGGCGCGCGCGGTTATGCCGGTCAGATTGCGCATATCGAACGTCTCCCTGCGCGCGCTGCGCGCTTTGCGGAACCTTCCGCGCCGCTGCCGCAACCGCTCGCTGCGGCGCTTGCTGCACGCGGAATCACGCGCCTCTATACCCACCAGGCGGCTGCGCTCGATGCAGCGCGCGCCGGTTATCATATCGGCATCGTGACGGCGACGGCATCGGGGAAGACTCTCTGCTATCAGTTGCCGACCATTGAAGCGGCGATCACCGATCACACTGCCTGCGCGCTGTTTCTTTTTCCAACCAAGGCGCTCGCCGCCGACCAGTTGCGCGCGTTGAACAGTCTCCTTGCAGCGCTCAAAGCGGCAGGCGGTCCAGCGCTTACGGCAGCGACCCTGGACGGCGATACGCCTCGACCAGCACGCGACCGACTGCGCACCGGGGCGCATGTCATTCTGTCGAACCCCGATCTGCTCCATCGCACGCTGTTGCCCGATCACGCGCGCTGGCAGGGGATCCTGGCGCGGTTGCGCTATGTGGTGCTGGATGAGGCACACGTCTATCGCGGCGTGTTCGGTACGCACGTCGCGCTGATCATGCGGCGGCTGCGACGGTTGTGCGCCCATTACGGCAGCGCGCCGCAGTTTATCTGCTGCTCGGCGACCAGCGCCAACCCGCAGCAGCACCTGGCAGCGCTGGTCGGCGATGAGGTGCGGGTGATCGACGACGATGGCGCACCACAGGGAGCGCGCACCTTCCTGTTCTGGAACCCGCCGCTGACCGACCGGCAACGCAGTATGTCCTGGCTGTCGGAACAGGGACAACGACGCAGCACCAACGTCGAGACTGCCAGCGTACTGGCGCTGCTGGTTCGTGCTGGCGTCAAGACGCTGGCATTCACGCGCACCCGGCGCAGCGCGGAACTGGTGCTGCGCTATGCGCGCGAGGCGCTGGAAAATAACGCGCCGCCGGATAACGGGCGTGACCGTTCGATACGAAGTGACATAACCGAAACACGACAACCGGATACCGGGCAGATCGCCGCCTACCGCGCGGGATACACGGTCGAGGAGCGTCGGCGTCTGGAGCAGGCGTTTGCCGGCGGCGATCTGCGTGGTCTGGTATCGACCAACGCCCTTGAACTGGGGGTCGATATTGGCGGCGTGGATGCTGTCGTCATGGGCGGTTTTCCGGGAACGATTGCCAGCGCCTGGCAGCAGGCAGGGCGCGCCGGACGCTCGCAGGGGCAGAGTCTGGCGGCGCTCGTGGCGCAGGACGACCCGCTCGACCAGTTTTACATGCGGCATCCGGCCGAGTTCTTCAGCCGTCCCCACGAATATGCCCGCGTCGCGCTGGACAATCCGTACATTCTGCGTGACCAGGTGCGCTGCGCCGCCGCCGAACTCCCGCTGCATGACGCCGATGATCTCTGGTTTGGCGCAACCTTCGCAAAATTGCGTGACTGGTTGCTCCGGCGCGGTGAATTAGCCGCGCTGCCCGACGGTCGATTCGCGTATGCCGGCGATCCCCGACCGGCCGCCGGGGTCAACATCCGCAGCGCCGATGGCGACCCGATCGACCTGATCGACATTGATACTGATCGTCGGATCGAGCAGATCGCCGCCACCCGCGCGCCGTTCGAGGTCTTTCCCGGCGCCGTCTACATGCACCAGGGCGATACCTACGTTGTCGTCGAGTTGACCCCGCGGCGGGCGCTGGCGCGACGGGCGCGGGTTGAGTATTATACCCAGACCCTGGACGAAACCGACATCACCATCGAGCAGGTGCGCCAGCAGTGCAACATCGGACCGGCGACCCTCTTTCTCGGCGTTGTCGAGGTGACGCGCCGCGTGGTTGGCTACCGGCGCAAGCAGCACTACACCGATGAAGTGCTCGGTGAGCATGACCTGACGATGCCGCCGCAAACATTTCGCACTATTGCGGTATGGTGGACAGTCCCCGATCCAATCTGTCGGCAGGTCGAGCAGGTGTGCGATGGAGTGATCGATGCGCTGCACGCAATGGAGCACGCGGCAATCGGGTTGTTGCCGCTCTTTGCTCAATGTGACCGTGGTGATATTGGCGGGCTATCGATCGATGTTCACCCGGATACCGGCGCAGCGACGATCTTTGTGTATGACGGCGTACCGGGCGGTGTGGGGATCGCAGAAGTGGGATACGAACAGGCAGCGCAGTGGTGGGAGCAGACCTGGCGGTTGCTGATCGACTGTCCGTGCAGCGAGGGATGCCCGGCGTGCATTCAGTCGCCGAAGTGCGGCAATGGCAATCAACACCTGTCGAAGATCGGGGCGGCGACGCTTGCGGCGCTGCTGACGGGACATACGCCGCCGGCAAGGAGCGCGTTCGGTGGACATGGGAAGGGATCGGCGCTGATCGAAGAACTGAAACAGCAACTGGCGCGCGCGAAAACCGAACCTCCGGGTGTGCGTCGCACGGCCATGCTGGTTGCGTTGCGCTATCGGATTGCCACCGGGCGCACAGCCATCAGCGATGACGCTGGCAGATCGGCGCTGGCTGCCATCGAAGCCGAAGCAAATGCGCTGTACCGGGGGGTGGCCGATAGCCGATAGCCGATAGCCGATAGCTGATAGCCGATAGCTGATAGCCGATAGCTGATAGCCGATAGCTGATAGCCGATAGCTGATAGCCGATAGCTGATAGCTAATAGCCGATAGCCGATAGGGTCATCATTGGGGTTCGCGTTACGCGGTGGTCAGCATGAGCACGTCTATCGGCGTAAACGACCCGGATCGGGTCGCAAAGGCTGCCTCAGTGGTCTCATGAGCTGTCGGGCAGTCCTATAACAGTTCTCGCAAAGGTTGAACCCGATGCTGGGAGCGCGGGCGTCCGCGCCCGCACGCGGAGACGGCGGAATGACCGAACCCCGTGCGACCTGGGAGCGCGGGCGTCCGCGCCCGCACGCGGAGACGGCGGAATGACCGAACCCCGTGCGACCTGGGAGCGCGGGCATCCGCGCCCGCACGCGGAGACGGCGGAATGACCGAACCCCGTGCGACCTGGGAGCGCGGGCATCCGCGCCCGCATGCGGAGAAAGCGGAATGACCGAACCACGTGCGACCTGGGTGCACGGGCGTCCTCGCCCGCGTGCGGCGAATGCGGAATGACTGAACCACGTGCGTCCTGGGAGTGCGGGCGTCCTCGCCCGCATGCGGCGAAGGCGGAATGAGCGCACCACGCACGTCCTGGGTGCGCGGGCGTCCCCGCCCGTGTGCAGCGAAGGCGGAATGACCGAACCACGTGCGACCTGGGAGCGCGGGCGTCCCCGCCCGCATGCGGCGAAGGCGGAATGACCGAACCACGTGCAACCTGGGAGCGCGGGCGTCCCCGCCCGCACGCAGCGAAGGCAGAATGAGCGCACCACGCACGTCCTGGGTGCGCGGGCGTCCCCGCCCGCACGCAATGAGCGCACCACGCACGTCCTGGGAGCGCAGGCGTCCCCGCCCGCATGCGGCGAAGGCGGAATGAGCGCACCACGCACGTCCTGGGAGCGCAGGCGTCCCCGCCCGCATGCGGCGAAAGCGGAATGAGCGCACCACGTGCAACCTGGGAGCGCGGGCGTCCCCGCCCGCACATTGAGCATTTCATCCGGTATGCGCCGCGTGCCGTGGGGCTAATGGAGATTGAGAAATAAATCCGCTATCCCGCGCTAGCCGTGGGACTGAAGCCCTCGGCTAGCCAAGGCGAAGCCCGCCTGCGCGGGCTATGGCGGAATAATTACTCAAAGACCATAAGCCCTCGGCTATGCAAGGCAAAGCCCGCCTGCGCGGGCTATGCTGGATTATTGACTTCACTGCAAAAACGCACCGCTGAGACGCCGAGGGCACAGAGAACCTTGATGGAAACATGGCAAAGCCTGCGTGTGCGTGACGCGATATGAAATCTTCCTCTGCGAACGCTGCGCTCCCCATCTCCGCGCCTCCGCGCCTCCGCGTGAGCCGGTCCGATGCATGCGGAGACGCGGAGTAACTGTGTTGCTTGTCAAGGGGCGCTCGTATGCACAGCCGGATCCCAGGGCTTTTGCTGACGCAATATTGCGCCGAGAATAGTCAGCAGCTTGCGCATCGCAGCGACGATGGCGACCTTGCGCGGCTTGCCAGCTTGACACAGGCGCTGATCGAAGGCGCGCCTGACCAGACGGCGCCGCGTGGCCGCCAGGGTCGCCATGTACAACACGCTGCGCACATCCCTCCTGCCGCCGGAGATATGCCGGGGTTTGTGCTGTGCGCCGCTCTGATTGGCATACGGCGCAACGCCCACAAAGGCCGCCGCTTCCTTGCGATTGATGGTCCCCAGTTCGGGCAGGCGGAGCAGCAGGTTCAGTGCGGTGATCGCGCCGATGCCGGGCACGCTGTCGCGCAGCTCCCGTTTCCGGCGCACCTCGTCGGTGCGCTCCGCCTCGTTGTCGCGTTCCTGCTCAAGCGCACGGATCTCCTGATCCAGCCAATCAATATGCTGCTGGATGCCCGGGCGGAGGTTCGGCGCGGCAGCCGTCAACCGATTGATCTCAGCCGTCCGCATCTGAATCACCTGCTCCCGCCGGACCAGCAGGTCGCGCAAGGATGCGCGCTGCTCGTCCGTCGCTTGGTGGTGCGGCGGGCGCACCCGTTCGGCAAAGCGGGCGAGCAACCGGGCATCCAGGCGGTCGGTCTTCGCCTGGCGTCCTTCCGCGTGCGCCAGGGCGCGCACGCGGCGTGGCTGCACCCGCGCCGTCGGCACGCCAGCCTGGAGCAGTTGGGCGAACACCATGCGCTCCAGCCCGCCGGTCGCCTCCAGCACAATCAGGGTCGGCTGCAGGCGCTGGAGTCGCGTGACCAGGAGCTGGACACCTTCGTTGGTATACGGTATCGTCTCGCGTGGCGCGTGCGGGTCGGCGCCAAACGCCACATCCAGCGTCTGTTTGGAGACATCAATGCCGATAAAGAGCGACTCACGGGAAGCCATACACAGAACCTCCTGAGGAAAACGGCGCCAGCCTTGCTAGCATATGCGGGTTTGAGGGCCCAGATAACTGTTCGGCTTGGTCGCGTTGAAGGACACGGCTACCCAACACTCCGCGGCGATCTCGTGAACCTGGCGCAGAACGGTATACCGTGTCCCGTTAGATTATACTAGCACGCGGAGGAATGTCGCACATATGGAGATTGAAAATTAAATCCGCTATACTGCGCTAGCCGTGGGGCTGATGGAGATTGAGAATTTATTCCGCTATACCGCGCTAGCCGTGGGGCTGAAGCCCTCGGCTAACCAGGGCAAAGCCCGCCTGCGCGGGCTATACCGGATTATTTATTCAAAGACCATAAGCCCTCGGCTAGCCAGGGCGAAGCCCGCCTGCGCGGGCTATACCGGATTATTTATTCAAAGACCATATGTGAGAACGGCCAAAATGAGGACTCCGCGTCCGCTGCGGCTCTGCGGCGCAACAGAATCACCGCCGGGAGCGCCGGGCGCTTTGTCTGGAACCGGGCGCTCAGGGCAGGAAAGAGCAGAACCCCCTATCCTCCGGTGCTGGAAATTGCCTCGCTATGCGCTCTCGATTATCATTATCATGGGCGCAGCGCCCGTATGCGATGTGAACCCGTCATTCTGTCCGAGAGACGCTGATGCACATCAGACGACATCCTTCCAGTATTGCACTCACCCTCGCGCTGCCTGTCGCGCTGGTGTTCGGCGCGCTCAACCCGGTGGCGGCGCAGCAGCCCGCGCCGACGGCTACAGCACTCCCTGCAACCCCCGTGCCAACTGTGGCGCCACCCACGCCGACCGCAGCGCCGCCCGCGCCGACCGTGGCGCCGCCCGTGCCGACCGTGGCGCTGCCGACCCCTGAGCCGACGCTCACCGTGCCGGAGGCCATTGACCGGATTCTCAGCGGCGAGAAGCCGGTTGAGACCCTCGTCACCCTGTTCGCCTGGCAGCCGGCGCTGCTTGTGGTCATCATGGCGCTGGTTGTCGCTGTTTCCGTTGTGAAACCCTGGCGCGAGCGTCTCTTGCGCCGGGTTGATCGTCTCATCGGCGGGGTACGGAGCGATGTTGAAGATGAGGTGCAGCGTGAGGAAGAGAAGAAGAGGCTCGAAGCCGAACGGCAAGCTCGACAATTCCAGGAGCAGTTGCAGGTCGGCATTACGCACTATCTCGACTGGCTCCAGGCGGAGTACGGTTTTACGCAGCCGCTCGGTATCGCCACCGAGCAGGTGCAACTCAGTCTCGAATCGGTTCACGTGCCGCTGCGGGTTGTCGAACGCGGCGCGATTGAGGCCCACCGCCGGCGCATGCGCGGCGAAGAGCGGCAAGGGCCGGAGCGGGAGTTGCCCGCCGGGGAGCGTCGCAGCAGGTATGTGTTTGAACTGCTGAGTGAGCCGGAGTTGCTGGCAGCGCGCCAGACGCCTCCGACCAGAGGGGTATCAGGCGATGATGAATCTCCGTCGCCGGTGACTACCACGCGCCTGTTGCTGCTTGGCGATGCGGGAAGCGGGAAAACAACGACCCTGCGCTATGCCGCGCTTCGCCTGGCTGAGGCGTATCGCCGGGGCGATGCTGCGTTGCTGGCGAGCGATGCCGCCGGTTTGCATCTCCATCTGCAGCGGGCGCCGTTGCCCATCTATGTGCGCCTGACGCTTTTTGCCGCGTCGATCCCGGCCGATCTGCGCGAACTGCCGCCGCAGGAGCGGGAGCGCTACGCTGGCGCGCCGGCCGACCTGTTCCTTACGTGGCTGGATCGCGAGGCGGCAAGGCATTGCGAGATTCAGGAGGGCGCGCTCTCGTCGCTGATCGGGAAGAACGACGGCAACGTGCTGCTCCTGCTCGACGGACTGGACGAGGCGGGCGATGAACAGCGCCGCGCGTACCTGGCGCAGGTGATTGACAATCTCGCGCGCCGGTATGATAAGCAGCGCTACGTCGTCGCAAGTCGCACGGCAGGCTACGGCGGGCTGGTCTACCTGCCCGACTTCCTGGAGCGGCACCTCAGCCCGCTCGATGAGCAGGAAGCGCAGGCGCTGCTGCGCAAGTGGTTCGATGCCGTGTATGCGCGCCTGCACGCGATCGGGCGGCGGCGACAGGACGCCGCTGCCGATCAGGCCGCGCAGCTCTGGGAAGTCATTGAGCGCAATGATCGCCTGCGCGACATGGCGACGAATCCGCTGTTGCTGACGGTGATGGCGCTGCTCCAGTTCAACAGCGTCCGGCTCCCCGACCAGCGCGCGAAACTGTACGAGAAGTTGATCGAACTCCTCCTCGACCTCTGGCGCAGGCAGAATGTTGCCAGCGACACGCTGGTGACGAGCGTTGCGCAGCTTGCGTCCGAGCAACGCCGGCTGGAAGCGCTCGCCCTCGCGATGCAACAACAGCCGCAGCAGGTGCGCGAGGTGACCCTCCGCCAGGCGCAGGAATGGCTCAGCCCGCTGTATGTCGAACGATTGAAGATTGACCGCGAAGAAGCCGACAGGCGGGTGCATGATCTGCTGCGCCGCCTTGCCGTCGACAGCGGGATCATCCAGCAGCGCGAGGAGCGCTATGCCTTTTCGCACTACACGTTTCAGGAGTATCTGGCGGCGCGAGCGCTCGACAGCCTCGACAACCGCGACGGCGCGCCGGACAGCGTGGCGTTTCTTCTGGAGCGCAGCGCAGACGCGCGCTGGCGCGAGACCCTGCTGCTCGCCGCCGGCTACTGGAGCAATGGTCAGCAGATCCGTAAGACGGAGCGGCTCCTGCGGGGATTGCTCGACAGGCGCGATCCCGAAAACCTGCTGCTCGCCGCCGCTGCTCTTGCCGATGTCGGCGTGGTCGAGGACCTCGCCGACCTGCGCGATGAAGCCACCGCCCGCCTGCGCGCCCTCGCCGCCCTCACGGAGGACTGGCGCAGCGCCGCCCACCCCGACCCCGCGCTGCGCAACCGCGCCGCCACCATGCTCGACCGGCTGGATGCCGATACTGAGCGTCCGGGGCTTGACCTGACGAAGCCCGACTACTGGGCGAACCGCATCGAGCCGGGGACGTTCAGCATGGGTGATACGAACAGCACATACGACCGCGAAGAGCCGCAGTTCGACTACACCATCCGCCGGCCCTACGCCCTGGCGCGCTTCCCGGTGACTAACCGCCAGTACCTGCTCTTCGTCGAGGCCCTGGCCGGGCGCGGCGCGCCCGAAGCCGTCGCGGCGGCGAATCGGCTGAAGGATCTGATGAAGCAGCACGGAGAAACCCCGGAAACGTATAACGGGTTCCGCCCGTACTTCTGGCCCGGCGCGCGCTACCGGGCCGGCGAGGGCAACCACCCGGTGGTCGGCGTCACATGGTATGCGGCCACGGCCTTCGCCTGGTGGGCCGACGCCTGGCTGCGCGCCCTGGGTGTACTGAAGGAGGGCGAGGAGGTGCGCCTGCCCACCGAGGCCGAGTGGGAGCGGGCGGCGGCCTACCCGCCGACCCTGCCGGGCAGCGACCCCCGTACCGGGCGGCGCGAGTACCCCTGGGGCGCGGAGTTGACAACCGCGACCAGCGGGAGTATGATTGCCAGCATTCAGGCTAACATCGACGAGAGCAAGATCAGCGGAACCTCGGTGGTGGGCATCTTCCCCCACGGCGCGGCAGCCTGCGGGGCGGAGGAACTGGCGGGGAATGTCTGGGAGTGGTGCAGCACGCCACCTCTGAAGTATCCGTTCAAAGGCGAGGTGAGCGCAGAAAGTCTTTACACAAAAAACAAACGTGCTGGTGGAACATACGTGCTGCGCGGCGGCTCGTGGAACAGCCTTCGCGACGGCGCCCGTTGCGCCTGCCGCAACGTCCTCAACCCTGGCCACGTCCTCGTCATCATCGGGTTTCGTCTCGCCCGTTTGTTCTCCTCTTGCTAATAGCCGATAGCTGATAGCCGATAGCCGATAGCCGATAGCTGATAGCCGATAGGCGATAGCCGATAGGCGATAGCTGATAGCTGATAGCCGATAACCGATAGCTGGTAGCTGATAGCCGGTGGCGGATGACCGATGTCTGGTGGCGGATGGCCGATAGGCGATAGCTGATAGCTGATAGCCGATAACCGATAGCTGGTAGCTGATAGCCGGTGGCGGATGGCCGATGTCTGGTGGCGGATGGCCGATAGGCGATAGCTGATAGCTGATAGCCGATAACCGATAGCTGGTAGCTGATAGCCGGTGGCGGATGGCCGATGTCTGGTGGCGGATGGCCGATAGGCGATAGCTGATAGCTGATAGCCGATAACCGATAGCTGGTAGCTGATAGCCGGTGGCGGATGGCCGATGTCTGGTGGCGGATGGCCGATAGGCGATAGCTGATAGCTGATAGCCGATAACCGATAGCTGGTAGCTGATAGCCGGTGGCGGATGGCCGATGTCTGGTGGCGGATGGCGGATGGCGGTGGTGGATGGGTGATGGCCAATAGCTGATACGCAAGTCAATGACTCCTTTTGAACAACAACTCATGGAGCGTTTGGAGGACTATGCGCTGCGCATTATTGCTGTGTACAACGCATTGCCGGATTATCCCGCGTCAGGCCACCAGGTTGCTCAGGTGCTCGGCAAACAACTGCTGCGTTCAGGTACATCGGTAGGCGCGAACTACGCTGAGGCGATCCGTTCTCATAGCCTGGCTGATAAGGCCGCAAGGCAACAGATCTGCATCAAGGAGTTGGAAGAAACGGCCTACTGGCTGCGCTTACTGGTCAAGGCTGATCTGATTGCCGCGCTACGGCTGGAGTCGTTGCTGGCGGAAACGAGCGAACTGACGGCAATCTTTGTCGCTAGCGTGTGCAAACTCAAGAACGAGACGTAAGTCCGGCGATGTCGGCTATTCCTGCTGTTGTCATTGGCTCTGCTCCGGTCCGCCCGGCAGCTCATGAGGCCGCGGAGTCGGCCTTTGCGACTCGAACCAGGGCGTTTACGCCGACGGCGTGCGCGTGCCGACCATCGCGTAACGCGAACTCTAACGATGACCCTATCGGCTATCGGCTATCGGCTATCGGCTATCGGCTATTGGCTATGGTATCGCGCTTCTCGCCCGCCGGAAATGCGCCGCGACGCCCTGAGTCAATCAGGGGGGCACGGCGCCGGGGTGTTCAAGGAGAACGACAGGCCGGTTCCCGGTTTGCCCTGAGCGAGCCAAACAGTACCCGCGCCGCTCCCTGTGGTAGGCGGACACCCGCCGACGCCTGGAGCGGCGCATACGCGAGGGCCGTGATCTGCTATGGGTCACGGCCCTTATGCTGTTCGGAAAACACCGCCCGAACCAGATTGCATCTTGCGAACACTGACCATCTACCTCCCGGCGTCATGGTCTTTGAATACATAATCCGCCATAGCCTGGCGCAGGCGGGCTTCGCCTCGGAGAGTCGGAATAGAACACGGATCGGCGCCGCTATGACGGATGCGCACGGATGGTGAGGAGTATTCCCTCCGCCATAGCCCGCGCAGGCGGGCTTTGCCTTGCATAGCCGAGGGCTTCAGCCCGACGGCACGCGACGCAGACCGGATTTATTTCGCAATCTCCATCAGCCCGCCGTCTCCGCATGCGGGCGGGGACGCCCGCGCACCCAGGCCGCACGTAGTTCAATCATTTTTGCCCATTGCTCTCAGCGGTGAGAACGCCGTAGCCCCGCAGGGGCTTCCACGTGCTCAGGAAGGGCTTCAGCCCGCACGAGCGCCCGCGCGCCAGCCCTGCAGGGGCTTCCCCGTGCTCAAGGGCTTCAGCCCGCACGCGCAACGTTGCGCCCGTGCAGGCGGGCTTCGCCTCGGAGAGTCGGAATAGACCACGGATTGGCACGGATATGACGGATGCGCACGGATGATGAGGAGTATTCCCTCCGCCATAGCCCGCGCAGGCGGGCTTCGCCTTGGCTAGCCGAGGGCTTATGGTCTTTGAAGAAATATTCCGCTCTAGCCCGCGCAGGCGGGCTTCGTCTCGTGTAGCCGAGGGCTTTAGCCCGACGGCACGCGGCGCATACCGGATTTATTTCTCAATCTCCATCAGCCCCACGGCTAGCGCGGCATACCGGATTTAATGCTCAATCTCCATGAGCCCGACGGCAAGAGGTGAATACCGGATTATAGCAGTTCTCACAAAGGTCGAACCTAATGGGCAAGGTTGAATACTCCTGGGAATAGCGCACCCCACGCGATGACCGAAATGAATTTCGGTCTACACTTTGCTGGACACGGGCGCCTTGCGCGACACGGCGGATAGGAACAATGGTCAACGATGACCCTATCGGCTATCGGCTATCGGCTATCGGCTATCAGCTATCGGCTATCGGCTATCGGCCATCTCCCACCGGCGACTCGACGCGCGCCTGGCGCACCACCGGGCGATCGGCGGCGGTCGGGCGACGCAGCGCACTCGCTGCGACCGTCACAACCGCAACGGTATTCCCGAGCATATCGAAGAACTCGACACTATAGCCTGGTTCGAGTCCGGGCACATCGTGTCGCTCGACAACCGTGCCGACGTCGCCCGCAGCAAGCCCCTCGTCCGGTATATCGATCAGCAAAATAACGTCTTCGTAGAGAGGGAAATCCATAGACTTCTCCGGGTTAATCAGGGTAAGCGGTAATGAATCTGGGCACATCCGTTCCCGTGTCGACCTGCCAGACACTCCGCAACATCAACGGCTGTCCGATTGGGGTACTCAGGTGTGCTCTGATCTCGTAGCGTGTACCATACGCACTCTGGCGCACACGGAATACGTCCTGGGACAGGTGATCACGACGTAGCGCTTCTTCCAGCTGTTGCCAGGCTGCACTGGAATACCCGAAGGAGATAAGCAAGGCGGCTTTGCTGCCGCCGCGCCGATGCTCCGGGTTCAGCAGGTAGTCAACAAGCTTGCCTGCATCGATGACGGCGCGATCAGCATTCGGGATCTTCATTGCATAGCCGATCTCAAGTTGCAGCGCAACCACAGCAGTGGCTGGAACAGGCTTCATGTTAACGTGTCCGCCCCTCGCCTGCAACCAGACTAAAATAGCCGATAGCTAATAGGCGATAGGCGATAGCCGGTAGTCGGTAGTCGGTGGCTGATAGCCGATAGGGGCCGCTATGACGGATGCGCACGGATGGTGAGGAGTATTCCCCTCTCAAGGGAGCGTTCTTGGGAGCAATGCGCGGTGTGCTGCATTCCGCGCCTTTTGCCCCTCATCCCCCCCGCCCCCTTCTCCCACACGGGGAGAAGGGGGAGTTTGGGCGTCCTGATGCCTGAAACGGACGATGGTACGCAGGGGCTTCCACATGCTCAAGGGCTTCAGCCCGCACGAGCGCCCGCGCGCCAGCCCCGCAGGGGCTTCCCCGTGCTCAGGGAGGGCTTCAGCCCGCACGAGCAACGTCGCGCCCGCGCAGGCGGGCTTCGCCTTGCATAGCCGAGGGCTTATGGTCTTTGAGTACATAATCCGCTCCAGCCCGCGCAGGCGGGCTTCGCCCTGGCTAGCCGAGGGCTTCAGCCCCACGGCTAGCGCGGTAGAGCGGATTTATAGCAGTTCTCAGATACATTGACCCCTGGTTGGGTCTGCCGTGTCGCGCGAGGCGCCCACTTCCAGCGACGGGTGTGGGGGCACGGCATGCCGTGCCCCCCACGGCGCCGCCTCGAGGCGGCGCGTGAAGCGCTCGTTTCCAGCGACGGGTGCAGCCCCGTCTGACAGACCTTGCAAGACCTGCGCGCGCTCTCCGCGCCTCCGCGCCTAGTATAATCTAACGGGACACGGTATACCGTTCTGCGCCAGGTTCACGAGATCGCCGCGGAGTGTTGGGTAGCCGTGTCCTTCAACGCGACCAAGCCGAACAGTTATCTGGGCCCTCAAACCCGCATATGCTAGCAAGGCTGGCGCCGTTTTCCTCAGGAGGTTCTGTGTATGGCTTCCCGTGAGTCGCTCTTTATCGGCATTGATGTCTCCAAACAGACGCTGGATGTGGCGTTTGGCGCCGACCCGCACGCGCCACGCGAGACGATACCGTCTACCGACGAAGGTGTCCAGCTCCTGGTCACGCGACTCCAGCGCCTGCAGCCGACCCTGATTGTGCTGGAGGCGACCGGCGGGCTGGAGCGCATGGTGTTCGCCCAACTGCTCCAGGCTGGCTTGCCGACGGCGCGGGTGCAGCCACGCCGCGTGCGCGCCCTGGCGCACGCGGAAGGACGCCAGGCGAAGACCGACCGCCTGGATGCCCGGTTGCTCGCCCGCTTTGCCGAACGGGTGCGCCCGCCGCACCACCAAGCGACGGACGAGCAGCGCGCATCCTTGCGCGACCTGCTGGTCCGGCGGGAGCAGGTGATTCAGATGCGGACGGCTGAGATCAATCGGTTGACGGCTGCCGCGCCGAACCTCCGCCCGGGCATCCAGCAGCATATTGATTGGCTGGATCAGGAGATCCGTGCGCTTGAGCAGGAACGCGACAACGAGGCGGAGCGCACCGACGAGGTGCGCCGGAAACGGGAGCTGCGCGACAGCGTGCCCGGCATCGGCGCGATCACCGCACGGAACCTGCTGCTCCGCCTGCCCGAACTGGGGACCATCAAGCGCACGGAAGCGGCGGCCTTTGTGGGCGTTGCGCCGTATGCCAATCAGAGCGGCGCACAGCACAAACCCCGGCATATCTCCGGCGGCAGGAGGGATGTGCGCAGCGTGTTGTACATGGCGACCCTGGCGGCCACGCGGCGCCGTCTGGTCAGGCGCGCCTTCGATCAGCGCCTGTGTCAAGCTGGCAAGCCGCGCAAGGTCGCCATCGTCGCTGCGATGCGCAAGCTGCTGACTATTCTCGGCGCAATATTGCGTCAGCAAAAGCCCTGGGATCCGGCTGTGCATACGAGCGCCCCTTGACAAGCAACACAGTTACTCCGCGTGAGCCGGTCTGATGCACACAGAGACGCGGAGCACGCGGAGGGATGGCGCACACGGCGTCCGCTTTCGATGGCGGGTGCAACCCTGCCCGACAAGACCAATCTTTGTGAGAACTGCTATAATTTTCAATCTCCATGAGCCCGACGGCAAGCTTTCCGATCGACTATCGGCTATTCCTCTGCCCGACGGCAAGCTTTCCGATCGGCTATCGGCTATCGGCTATTCCTCTGCCCGACGGCGCGCGGCGCAGACCGGATGAAATGCTCAATCTCCATCAGCCCGACGGCACGCGGCGCAGACCGGATTAAGGGCTCAATCTTCATAACACGAAGAGAGCGAAGGCGACGCATCCGCCTTCGCTCACAGAGTAGCAGGGTAAGATTCTTCCGGCTATGCACCGAATGTCGATGTAGGAAACCATTCCGCCGCCGGTTCGACCGTATCCGCCGGGCGCGGACCGGTGTCTGTCCATCCTTCCTGATTTTCCAGGGTCATCACCGCCTCGACTTCCATATCGTGGGTGCAGAGGATCTGGCAGGAGAGGCGGTACTCGCCGAGGAGTCCGCGCTCTTTGAGTTTCTCGTACTCGGCAGCGGTCATCGTATCGGGTTCACCGGAGATGAACGTCACCCGGCATGTCGTGCAGCGCGCCTTACCGCCGCACCGATGACCAATGTGGATGCCCATGTCCTCAATCGCGTTGACCAATCGCTTGTCCGCGCTCCATTCAGCCGTTTTGCCTGCAACTGTCAGTCTGGGCATACGCTCGTGCTCCTCTGTGCTGTTTCAGTATGCATACGCAATTATTGTACACTACGTTTACGAATGGCTGTCAGCATCAGACGTATCCCGATGACGAGACTGATCGTTCCGGTGAGGACGACCAGACTGCCCATCGCCAGCGCCTGGTTGACCGTGAGTTCGGAGCGCGGCAGATACCAGAGCCAGTGGTCGACCAGATGCTGGTTCGGCGGATCGTAGTACCAGGCCCAGCGCGGACGTGGAAGCGTCGGCAGCGGCGCCACAGCCGTATCGACAAGTGCAAGTGCGGCGCCGTCATCAGACTGTCCACGCAATGCGACGATTGCCGGACCTAAGGGATCGTTGCGATCACTGAAGCCTGTCTCAAAGGGATTCCACGTTTGCGCAATAATTTCCAGATGGACGTGACCAGGCGGCACGAGCCAGTGGTAGGTTCGCTGCTGGCCGGACGGCAACAACCCCTGGTCACGTTCGTTCAACCGCAGGCGCAACTGACTGGACGGCGCTCCATCGGGTCGTCGGTCATCGAGAACCAGCGTGATTCGCGTTTCACGGCGTACTGTGCAGAACACTTCCCCGCTCGATCCGGTGCGTCGCGGCAGCGCCCGGTTATCGGTGGCCTCACTCGCATACAAGCCATCGCCCAGCCGACAGAAGGGTGGTGGCACACTATAATGCGCCCATCGTTCGATCAACAGGCGCCAGTGCCCGACCAGCGGGGAACCGGAGAAAGTATAGACACCGGTGTGGAAGGGGGTGGAAACTGCATATGTGTCGAAGTTGAGCAGAACGCCGCCAAGATTGCTGATGAATCCCACACCACCCAGCACGAGCGCCGGAATCAATCGACGCAGCCTCAGGCGTTGCATAGGTGTCAAGATGTCAAGACCGGCAGCCAGGACCGTAACCGGCGCCACGACCGGCAGCAGGAAGCGTGGTCCCCAGACGCCGCCGCCGGGCCACTGACCCCAGCGCGCGTAGAGCAGCAGATGCGACAGGAAGAGCGCCGCTATCACCAGAACCGTGGTTCGTTCACCACGCCGCCAGAGAGCGAAACCGCCGGGAAAAGCCAGCAGGAGAGGCGGGGCGTACAGGAACACGCTTTTGCCCGGACTGAGGAGCAACCCAAACAGACCTTCAGCAAGCGGCGTCGTGAACTGAAACGCTTCGCTTCCATAACCGGACGCAAGCAGCGTTCCGAAGCGCGACAGATTGTACCATCCGGCAAGTGCAAAACCGGGAAGCAAACCGGCGATCCAGATAATCAAGCCGCTCACGTTTGATTGACGCGATGCAGGATTTTCCTCTGCGAACGCCGCGCCTCTGCGGTGACCTACCCTTTTTGCAGTGGGCTCATGTTTTGCTGACCAGGTTTTCAGCGTTTCCCAAAGCACGTACAGACCGATGACCGGGAGCGCGATAGCGGCAGCAATCCGGGTTGCTGGCAGCAATCCCGCCAGAAGCCCTGATACGAACAGCGTCTTTTGCTGCGCGCCGGGGGAATTGACGCGAAAGGCGCTCCAGGCGCGTTCGGTTGCGCCAAGGATCAAGAGGGCGGCCAGCGGCTCAGAAAAGAACGTTCGGGCATACGTCCAGGCGAATGTCGCCAGACCATAGAGGAACGCCAGCGTCAGCGCCCATTTGCCAGTTGCGCCGAGCTGTTGAGTCCATTGAACCAGGATGGCGCATGTAGCCGCTGTCAGCAGACAGTTGAGCATCGTCGTTGTGAAACGAGACGCATAATCGGCTTGCAGACCGGACGGCGCGATCAGCGTACCCAGAAGATGCAGCGGGATTGCCAGCAGGGAAGGAAGGACGCCGTAGGGTGAATAGACTCTGCCGTCGTGTCCCGGACGGAGTGCCGATACTGGCGCGCCGTCTTCGACAACGACCGCCACATCTCCGCGTTCGATCAGTCCGCGGGTGACGGCAAGCATCGTTTCTTCGTCGGACGAGTAGGTGTGCCCGCTCATCGTGAGCAGGTAGAAACCGCTGAGGATCAGAAAAACAGCCATCGGTAGACGCATCGCCCGAGTCCGCTCCGCAAAAACTCACCGTCGAGCCGCCGGGCGTGCAGCGGTTTCCATTAATCGCTGTCCGCTGCGGCTCTACGGTGAAGTGACCTTTTTGCACTGAAATTGCACCATGGCTATTGAGACCGTGTGGTGTCATTATATGCGGTGTCTGTTAAGACCCGGCAACCCGACGATAAACAGGCGCTGTGCTGCATCCACGCCATGCGTGCGAGTGGTATACTATGGAGCGTTGTGCGAAAAAAGGTCAATGTTCTGAAAGGAACGCCATGCTGCGAGGTTTCCGAGTTTTCGTCCTGCTCGCACTCGTGACCGTCGTCAGCGCGTGCGGCAGGTATGAGTTCCGGGGCGTCACGCTCGACCCGCCGAAAGAAGCGCCCGATTTTACCCTGACCGACTTTGACGGCAAGCCGTTTCGCCTGAGCGAACAGCGCGGCAAAATTGTCATTCTCTTCTTTGGGTTCACTAACTGCCCTGATATGTGCCCGGCTGCCCTTTCCGATATGGCGGCTGCTCGTCGCAAACTCGGCGCCGATGCAGAGAAGGTGCAGGGTGTCTTCGTTTCACTCGATCCAGACCGCGACACGCCGGAACGCCTGAAACGGTATGTGACTGCTTTCGATCCGACGTTTATCGGATTGCGTGGCAGTGAAGCGGAACTCAGCCCGGTGATGCAGGATTACGGCGTGACCTCGATCCGCCGCGAACTGCCCGACTCGGCGCTCAAGTACACCATTGATCACTCAACCTTCATCTATGTGATCGATGCGACCGGGCGCTGGCGATTACTGTTCACCCACGGCATGCCGGTTGACGACATTGTCAGCGACCTGCGCTACCTGGTGCGGCAGGGAGGCGCCTGAGCAATGTGGTCGCATCGTACAGCGTTGCTGATCCTGGCGCTCCTGGCGGCTGGCATTGCAGGCACGGGCGTCTGGTACGAGCATCAGCGTCGCAATGCGGAACGTTATCTGGTGTTCACCGTGCCTCCGGGCAGTGTGGCGCGCCTGGCTTCCGGCGAGCAACTCGATATTCTGCCGCAGACGATCGAACTGTCGCTGCGGGGGAAGGATACGCTCGTCATTCGCAACGAGGATGTGCAGCCGATCCAGGTGGGACCGTTCAAAATCGATCCCGGTCAGCAGTTCGAGCAGCGCTACTATAATCCTGGAGTCTACGAACTGATCTGTACGCTGCACCAGTCGCAGCGTCTCCGCATCGTCGTGTCGCGGGAATAAGTCAGGAGACGACGTGGACGACAATCTCTACCGTCAGCGTGCAGCAGAACATGCGCTCAGGCATGTCGAAAGCGGGATGACGATCGGGCTGGGAACCGGCTCAACTGCCACATTCATGCTGTACGGGCTTGCAGCGCGTCTGGCTGATGGTCGCCTGCAACGGGTCACCGGCGTGCCGACATCGGAAGTGACGGCGGCGCTGGCGCGCGAACTCGGCATCCCGCTGACAACGCTGGATCGTCAGCCGCACCTCGATCTGGCGCTGGATGGCGCTGATGAGATCGATCCGCAACTGCGGTTGATCAAGGGATTGGGTGGAGCGATGCTGCGCGAGAAAATTGTGGCGGCTTCCGCAGCGCGCTTCGTGGTGATGGCGGCTGTCAGTAAATGTGTCGAACGCCTGGGAGAGCGCTCGCCGCTCCCTGTCGAAGTCGTGGCGTTTGGGTTGCCGCTCTGTGCGCGTCGTCTGAAGGCGCTCGGCGGTGCGCCGGCGCTGCGCCGTGACCGCAGCGGCGCACCGTTTGTGACCGATGAGGGGAACCTGATCCTCGACTGCAATTTTGGCATTATTGCCGATCCGGAAGCGCTCGCGGCGTCGATCTGCGCTATTCCGGGCGTCGTGGCGCACGGGTTGTTTCTCGGTATGGCGTCACTGGCGGTGATCGCCGGTCCCGATGGGATTGTGGAGTTGCACGCTCCATCGGCGCGCCAATAAAATGGTCTTTGAGTAATTATTCCGCCATAGCCCGCGCAGGCGGGCTTTGCCCTGCATAGCCGAGGGCTTATGGTCTTTGAGTAAATAATCCGCTACAGCCCGCGCAGGCGGGCTTCGCCCTGGCTAGCCGAGGGCTTATGGTCTTTGAGTAATTATTCCGCCATAGCCCGCGCAGGCGGGCTTCGCCTTGGCTAGCCGAGGGCTTCAGCCCCACGGCTAGCGCGGGATAGCGGATTTATTTCTCAATCTCCATCAGCCCCACGGCTAGCGCAGTATAGCGGATTTAATGCTCAATCTCCATCAGCCCCACGGCTCGTTCGGTAGAGCGGATTTAATGCTCAATCGCCATGAGCCCGACGGCAAGAGCGTATACCGGATTATAGCAGTTCTCAGATACATTGACCCCTGTCCGGGTCTGCCGTGGCGCGTGAGACGCCCGCTTCGCTGCGCTCCTCATCTCCGCGCCTCCGCGCCTCCGCGTGAGCCGGTCTGATGCACATCGGTCGCCGCGTGAGGCGCGAGATGCCGTGCATCCATCAAGGTCAAGGTCCGTTTTCAGGGTTCTCCGTGCTCCCGGCGTCTCAGCGGTGCGTTTTTCAGTGAAGTCAAACGTTCAATCTTCGCAATAGCAGACGTCCGTGGTGGGCAAAGGCACTGCCTTCACCCACCTCACCCTATTCCACTTCCGCAAGCACCATTCCAAGAGCAACGCTCTGCCCGGCGGCGACGTTGACCTGTGTCACGCGACCAGACCGTGGAGCGCGAATTTCGTTCTCCATCTTCATCGCTTCCAACACCAGCAACGGTTGCCCGACCTCGACCGGTTCGCCAGGGCTGACGAGGACGCGGGTGATCAGGCCAGGGATGGGCGCTTTGATCCGCCCATCGCCACTTGCCGGGCGCGCAATCGTGGATTCCAGATCGCGTACCTCAACCTGGTGCAAACCGAAGCGCGAGCGGATCCAGCGCAGATTGGGATCGATAACCAGTTCGTAGGGGCGCCCTTCCACGATGAGCCAGTCGAGGAGTTCGGAACTGCCCGTATCATGCACCAATACATTGACGGTCTGCCCGTCGACCTGCACCGTCATCTCGCCGGTTGTGCGGGGCAACGGCGGCGTTTCGACGGTGAAGGTTCGTCCATCGATGGTAATGCTCAGTTTGCTCATCGTCTTTCCCCCTATTGCGGCAATCTGCGCGAATCACGGTGCCATCCAGAACCGGCGCGGTTGGGGAGAGCGCCAGCGGTGTCACTCCTCCGGCGGAGGTACGCCAGTGCAGCTGCAACTGCCAGATCGCGGAGGTGATCATCGGGAACCTCAGCGCCCGGCAGGGGTTGCCGGTTGAATTCCGAGTCATACGTTCCAGCGGTAAATTCGGGTGTGTCCAGGATGCGCTGGACCAGCGGCAGGTTCGTTTGCACGCCGCTGATCGCAAAATCGGCGACTGCGCGGCGCAACCGTTGCAGCGCCCCTGCGCGCGTATCGTCCCAGGCGATAACCTTCGCCAGCAGCGGGTCGTAGCGCACCGGCACATCGCAACCGCCGTAGGCGTAGGTATCAACGCGCACGCCCGGTCCGCCCGGAAAGCGAAACCGGCGCAGGCGCCCAGGGCTGGGCAGGTAATCGTTCCAGGGATCCTCTGCATTAATGCGCGCCTGGATGGCGCATCCGCGCAGAGCGACATCGTCCTGCGAAAAGCCAGGCGGTTCGCCCGCAGCGATCCGAATCTGCGTGCGTACCAGGTCGATACCGGTACGCATTTCGGTGACTGGATGCTCGACCTGAATCCGCGTTTTGACTTCGGTGAAGTAGACATGTCCCTGCGCATCGAGGACGAATTCGATTGTGCAGATGTTGGAGCATCCCAGCAGACGCCCGATCGCAAGCGCCTGCCGCCACAGGTCTTCGCGCTGTGCATCGGTCAGGTATGGCGCTGGCGACTCTGCCACGACCTTGTGATGGTTGTGCTGGATCGTGCCATCGCGTTCGCCCAGATGCACCAGATTGCCGTAGCGGTCGCCGACGATCTGGACTTCCAGATAGCGCGCCGGGAGAAACGCTTCTTCCAGATAGAGCCGGTCGTCACCGGATGCAGTCAGCGCCGCTGAATGCGCATGCTGCGCGATGCTCTCCAGGTGTGTTGGCTCACGCACCAGGCGCGTGCCGTGACCGTGCCCGCCACTGTACGACTTGAGCACCAGCGGGTAGCCGAGTCGCCCGGCAGCGGCACGCAGCGCCTCCCACTCAGAAGCGCGGTATGCCTGCGGTGAATGGCGTGGCACAGCGAAACCGGCAGCGCGCACGGTTTCGAGCGTGGCGATCTTATCGCGCACACGCGCGAGTGCTGTGCTGGACGGACCGATGAACGCAATCCCGGCTTCCTCGCATGCGCGCGCAAACTCATCGTGCTCGGCAAGAAAGCCGTAGCCGGGATGAATGGCGTCCGCGCCGCAGTCGCGCGCGATCTGAACCAGCGCCGGGGCATCGTGATAGATCGCGCCCGAACTCAGACGCACGCACGCATCAGCCAGGCGCACGTGGAGCGAACTGAGGTCGGTGTCGTCATAGAGTGCGACCGTTCGAATGCCCATGTCGCGGCAGGTGCGTATGATGCGAACGGCAATTTCGCCACGGTTGGCAACCAGAAGAGTCCGAAACATGATGATACCTCTCAGGACGGCGAGATTCCGTGCTTCCGCGGCACATGCCGCTCACGCTTCGACAGGGTGACTTCCAGCGCCTTGATCAGCACCCGCCGCGAATCACGCGGCTCGATGACATCGTCGATCAACCCGCGCGCGGCGGCGACATATGGGTTGTTGAAGCGCTCCTGGTACTCTTCGACCAGTTCTCGCCGCTTTGCCTCCGGGTCGGGCGCACTCTTGACTTCGTTGCGGTACAGGATGTTGACCGCTCCCGCCGCGCCCATCACCGCAAGTTCAGCGTTGGGCCAGGCGTACAACAGGTCGCCGCGCAACCCTTTGCTGCTCATCACGCAGTAGGCGCCGCCGTAACTCTTGCGCAGAATGATCATCAGTTTGGGAACGACCGCTTCGGAATAGGCGTAGATCATCCGCGCGCCGTTGCGGATGATGCCGCCGTATTCCTGATTGGTGCCGGGCAGAAAGCCGGGAACATCCTGCAAGGTGATGATCGGGACGTTGTATGTATCGCAGATGCGGATAAAGTGCGCCGCCTTGATCGACGCTTTGATATCGATGCAACCGGCGAGCACCATTGGTTGGTTGGCGACGATTCCGACGACATAGCCGTTGAGTCGACCGAATCCGACGACCATATTCTGCGCCCAGAGGGCGTGCACCTCGAAGAAGCGTCCATCATCAAGAATGCTGCTGATCACCTTGCGGACATCGTAAGGTTTGGAGGGATCGACCGGAACGATCTCTTCCAGTTCCGGGCAGCGTCGCTCCGGGTCGTCCACCGGGCGCACATATGGCGGGTCGTCCTGATTGTTGAGCGGCAGGTAACTGAGCAGTTCGCGCGCCATCGCCAGGCATTCCTGATCGTCGCGCGCCAGGAAGTGGCTGACACCGCTTTCCTCAGCGTGCACCCGCCCGCCGCCGAGTTGCTCTTGCGTGACATCTTCCTGCATCACTGCTCGCACGACCTCAGGACCGGTGATGAACATGTAGGCGTTTTCGGTCATGAAAATGAAATCGGTCAGCGCCGGTGAATAAACCGCGCCGCCAGCGCACGGTCCCATGATCAGCGAAAGTTGCGGAATGACGCCCGACGCTTCGCAGTTTGCGTCGAAGATGCGCGCATACCCGCCAAGGCTATCGACACCCTCCTGGATCCGCGCTCCGCCGGAGTCGTTGATGGCGATGAAAGGGCAGCCGTACTTCAATGCCATGTGCATCGCCTTGACGATCTTGTTGGCGTGCATTTCGCCAAGCGATCCGCCCATTACCGATGCGTCCTGCGCCGCCACGAATGCGCGACGCCCATTGATCAATCCGAAGCCGGTCACAACACCATCGCCGTAGCGGGAACGCTTCCCGCCAGGGTACACGTCGTAGCGCGGAAGCACGAGCGTGTCGATCTCCTCGAACGTGCCCGGGTCGAAGAGCAGGTCGATCCGCTCACGCGCCGTCAGACGCCCTTTCTTGTGTTGCGCTTCAACGTCCTGCGCCGTTCCGCGAGCAATCGCCTTGCGCTGGCGCAGTTTCTCGATGTATTCCTGCATACTCGTCATGGTGAAACTCCATCTCCAATCCGTTGCACTTCTGCAATCGGAACGGCGGCGTGGGTCGCCTGTTCGCTGTCTGCGGTCGCCAGGGTGAGCACAAACCTGCCGATCTGTCGCCACCAACCACAGCGAACGGTTGCGTTCAGTTCAGGGGAGCATATCACCGTCACCGGCGACCATCCGTCTGCCACAGGCTCTTCGGGCAGACAGATAATGCAGCGCGTGTCCACCGTCAACCCGCGACGGATCGACTTGAGAGCGGCTTCCTTGGCGCTCCAGATCGCCGTCGTCAGCAAGGGTTGCGCCGATGGCGGCGCCCGGTGCACCCGCTCGATCTCTACGTCAGTGAAAAAATCACTCACGAATGCGGGATTGCGCTGCTCAATATATTCGATGTCGGCGCCTGGATGGCGCCCTGGAACGTCTGTCAGCGCACAAAAAGCATACCCGTGACTGTGGCTGATCGAGATCGCCAGCCGATTGATGAAGGCATATCCGTTTCGACTGTGCAGACGGGGTGCACCGTCTGGATCGGTTGTGATCACGATGTCGCTCAGTGCGGGTCGCCGTCCGGTGATCGACTCAATATACTGTGCTGTCAGACGCTTCGCCGTCCAGCGTCCCAGCAACCAGTCGCGGCGGCGCTTGTCGCGTTTCAGCGACTGGAAGCGCACCTGTTCGCCCATACTGAGCATCCCTTCCGGGACTTCAGCGCGGGCGAGCGCAGGATGATCGGCGAGCGTCTGGATCAGCCAGTGCATCATGGGGTAGACCTGTGAGGCGGGGCGTCAGGACCGGCGGAGAGCATACCCGACGCCCCGCATACGGTGAGATTACACATTCACCTCGCCCGGCAATCGCACCGTGCGATAGCCGCGCAGTTCGACATACACGTTGCCGTCGGTATCGACCACGTGCGCGTCATACGATGATCCGTTATTGATGGCGGTGACGAGTGCGTAGAGGCGTCGCCCTTCCGCACTCTCCGGATGCCGGTAGATAGTGACGCTCCCGATGGCAGCCGGTAGCGCCATTGCCCGATGCGTCACCATTTCCCACATGCCAGCCGTCTGGAAGCAGAGTTCGATCAACCGCGGCGCAACCAGCATGGGCGTCTCCGGCACGCTGTTCGGCGGTAATCCGTCGGTCATCAACGCCACTGCCTGATCGCCCATCACGCCGACACGCTCCATCACCTGGTACGCCGGACCGTGGAAGTAGACCCGGTAGATGCGTTCACGGTCGATGTCGAGCGCTTCGGCAGACGGCGGCGTGAAGTTGATCGTCCGCTCCTCAACCGGCGCCGTCGTAAGGTATACCTCACCGACGAAGTGAGTATCGAAGCGCGGTGGCATATCGGGGCGCGGTTGCACCATGCCGCGCAACGTCGTCTTCGCTACCAGCGTTCCGTGACCCGTGGGATGGATCGTCGCGCTCATGTAGAGTGTGCGCGGTTGACTGCGGTGGAACTTGAACGGGCTGCTGAACTGCTCGGTGATCGAGGCGACGCGGAAACCCGGCGTGAGAAGGGTGGCCAGTTCAGCAAATGCTTCGGTTCCCATCACGCCCGGTAGCACCGGCACCCCGTCGATCTGATGATCGTAGAGGAACGGTTGCTCCTTCGGATCAAGGGTCGTCTCCACCTCGATACCGCCGTACAGTTTGAAGGCTTTGACTGACCCGATCATCAGGCGACCGCCGGTATCGACCTTTGACAGGTCAAGGCCGCCGGTCTCGTCGAACTCCGCCCCCAGGATGCCGAGTCGCTGCCCGACGACGATTTCGCCACGGAAGGCGCTCTGCGTCAGTTCGCGGCGAATCGTCGGGATACCGGCTTCCGGCGGCAGCATGTCGATGCCGGCCATTTCCATGATCTTCGGAATGGACCCGCGGGTTGCCATCCCGATGCCGCCCCACGCAGTCCAGTCGATGGCGATGCCGCGCGTCTCCGGTCGCCACGAGCGCATACTGCTCGTCACCTTGCAGAGCAGGTCGTTGGCGGATGAGTAGTCGGACTGACCGCTGTTGCCGAAGCGACCGGCGACCGAACTGAACACCACCGCCGCGCCAATCGGCATACCTTTCGCCGCATTCAGGATGCTGAAGTAGCCGTCCGCCTTGATGTCGAACACCAGGTCGAACTCCTTCGGCTCCTTGTCTGGCAGCGCCTTGGAGATCTCAATCCCGCCGGCGTGCAGCAGGACATCGATCCGCCCATAGCGCTCGCGCACATCGGCGATGACCGCAGCAACGCCAGGACCGTCGAGCAGGTTGACGCTGAAGTAGTGCGCCGTACCGCCTGCAGCCTGGACTGCCTCAATAGCGCGCAATGCCGCCTCTTCACGCTCGATCGCCAGGATCTTGCGATCGATCATGACCGGCGTCGGTCGCTCGCCAGCCGCGCGGAAGTCGTCGATCAACTTGCGCTTGAGCGCCTCTTTGTCCTGGCGGAACAGCGCAATGTTGGGATCGTCCGGGTCTGGCTTCGGCGTCAGGTCGAGCAGGTAGAAAACACCGCCCGACGCCGCTGCCAGGTCGGCAGTGATAGCCGATGTGATGCCACCGGCCGCGCCGGTGACAACGAAAACGGTATCTTTGCCGAGATACATCCCTGGTGTGCCATCGACTGCCGGGCGCTCCTCGAAGGTGACCGTGTAGCGCAAACCGTCACGGTAGCCAACTTCGACAACACCGGGATCGAAGAGGGTCTCGGCAATCAGCAGGTCTGCCGGTTCTGCTGTCTTGCGTCCCGGTTCGAAGTCAACCGCTTTGACCAGAATGTTCTGCCGTTCGCGCTTGTACGACTTGGTGCATCCGACGACGGCGCCGCCGAGAGGTGCGCTGGCGCCCTCCGGTCCGTAGCCGTGCAGACCGCCGAGCCGCGTTGCCGAAACCAGGAATGTGCCGGGTCCGACAAGCGTGTCATACAGCGTTCGCAGGGTCAGGTAGAGATTCTTGACACGCACCCGGTTATGCTCGCGCCACGTCGCCAGGTCCATGTCTTCAATTGCCGGTTCGACATCGAGCGCTGGCAGCCAGTAGACGCCGTGGATCGGTCCTTCTGCCAGCCAGCCTTTGAGTTGCTGTTCGAGCGCTTCGGCGGATGGTGGTTCGTCGAACACCAGCGTGCCGACGCCGCGCTTCTCCAGCCGGTTGAGCAACGCCTTGCCGACGCCGCCACGATCCATCATCACGACGACGCGTGTGTTACCGTCGAGTACGACGCCGGTTGGCTTGCACAGTTCGATAGGCGGGCGCAGCGCCGGGACGACGACGCGGCGCGGAACCATATCGGCGTTCTCGACCGGAACGAGCGTCACGGCTGGTCGGGCTGCGGGTGCGGGAGCGGTCGGTGCGGAAGGATCAGCCACCGGTGCAACCGGTGTCGCTGACGCCTCTCCCGTCGGCTTGAGGTCGGGTCGGCGCTCGTAGACGAAGTTGATGACGTGGCGCAGGGTCGGATAGTCGCGCAGTTTCAGGTCCTCGACGCGCTCGATGCCGAACGCTTCGCGGATGGCGGCGAACGTCTCCGCCTGCTTGACGGTATCAACCCCCAGGTCAGCTTCCAGGTCAAGGTCGAGTTCGAGCATCTCCGGCGGGTAGCCGGTCTTCTCCGCCACGACTGCCAGCACCTTCGCAGTGACCGGGTCTGCCGCAACCGTTGTTGCTGTTGCAGGGGCAGGCGTTGCCGCAGCAACCGCTACAGGCGGGGCCGCCGGTTCAGGCGTTGGCGCGGCGGTCGGCTTGAGGTCGGGTCGGCGCTCGTAGACGAAGTTGATGACGTGGCGCAGGGTCGGATAGTCGCGCAGTTTCAGGTCCTCGACGCGCTCGATGCCGAACGCTTCGCGGATGGCGGCGAAGGTTTCCGCCTGCTTGACGGTATCAACCCCCAGGTCAGCTTCCAGGTCGAGATCGAGTTCGAGCATCTCCGGCGGGTAGCCGGTTTTCTCCGCCACGACTGCCAGCACCTTCGCAGTGACCGGGTCTGCCGCAACCGTTGTTGCTGTTGCAGGGGCAGGCGTTGCCGCAGCAACCGCTACAGGCGGGGCCGCCGGTTCAGGCGTTGGCGCGGCGGTCGGCTTGAGGTCGGGTCGGCGCTCGTAGACGAAGTTGATGACGTGGCGCAGGGTCGGATAGTCGCGCAGTTTCAGGTCCTCGACGCGCTCGATGCCGAACGCTTCGCGGATGGCGGCGAAGGTTTCCGCCTGCTTGACGGTATCAACCCCCAGGTCAGCTTCCAGGTCAAGGTCGAGGTCAAGCATCTCCGGCGGATAGCCGGTCTTCTCCGCCACGACCGCCAGCACACGCTCGGTCACCGGGTCGGCGACCGGCGCCGCTGCTGCCGCAGGTGTGACTGGCGCCGTCACGGGTGCAGACGTTGCTGCGGGTGCGGCGGCCATTGCCATTGCGGGTGCAGGAGCGGGCGCTGCCGACGGCTTGAGGTCGGGGCGGCGCTCGTAGACGAAGTTGATGACGTGGCGCAGGGTCGGATAGTCGCGCAGTTTCAGGTTCTCGATCCGCTCGATGCCGAACGCCTCGCGGATGGCGGCAAACGTCTCCGCCTGCTTGACGGTATCAACCCCCAGGTCAGCTTCCAGGTCAAGGTCGAGGTCAAGCATCTCCGGCGGATAGCCGGTCTTCTCCGCCACGACCGCCAGCACCTTTGCGGCGACCGGATCGGCGGCTGGCGCCGGTGCTGCCGCAGGCGCGGCTGGCGCTGCCACAGGTGCAGCGGCAGCCATTGCCATTGCGGGCGCAGGAGCGGGCGCTGCCAACGGCTTGAGGTCGGGGCGGCGTTCGTAGACAAAGTCGATGACGTGGCGCAGGGTCGGATAGTCGCGCAGTTTCAGGTTCTCGATCCGCTCGATGCCGAACGCCTCGCGGATGGCGGCGAACGTCTCCGCCTGCTTGACGGTATCGACCCCCAGGTCGGCTTCCAGGTCAAGGTCGAGGTCGAGCATCTCCGGCGGGTAGCCGGTCTTCTCCGCTACAACTGCCAGCACCTTTGCGGCGACCGGATCGACTGCCGGCGCCGCTGCCGGTGCGGGCACCGATGTCGGAGCGGGGGCAACTGCAGGCGCTGGTGCAGGTGGTGCAGCCACCGCAGGTGCGGCGACACTTGGCGCGGATGGTTTGAGTTCCGGTTTCTGCTTGTAGACGAAGCCAACCACATCGCGCAGGGTCGGGAAGTCGCGCAGTCGCAGATTTTCGACCTGCGGAATGCCGAATGCTTCACGCACTGCAACGAACGTTTCTGCCTGCTTGACCGTATCCACCCCCAGGTCGGCCTCCAGGTCGAGGTCGAGGTCGAGCATCTCCGGCGGGTAGCCGGTCTTCTCGGCTACGATTTGCAGCACTTTTGCTGTCACCCCATCCATTGCTGGTGCAGCGGTAACCGGCGCGGGTGCAGGCGCAACCGGTGCGGGTGCAGGCGCAACCGGCGCAGGCGCCGGTGCAACTGGCGGTGCAACGACCGGCTCGGGAGCCGGGGGTGGTGGTGCGACTGGCGCCGTCTCAACCGGTTTGCCGTTGATTGGCGCGGGAGCAACCGGTGCGGGCGGCTCAACCGGCTTTGGCGGAGGAGGTGGCGCGACCGGCGTGGGTTGAGGCGCGGGCGCGTACTGGATCGTGGCCGGCGCAACGGTCACACTGTCACCCGGTGCAGCAGCGCGCAGGGTCGGACCCGTACCAGGTTGCCACGTACTGGGCGCGGGGCGGCGCGCTGGCGCACCTTGCGCCTTGATGCGCAACACACGTTTCACCACTTCCGTTTCAGCGTGATCATACCCGCTCACCTGGTCGAGCCAGTAATCGTAGCGCGCGCGGTTATCAATCCGATCAATGCTTCCGGGGACGCGGCGCAGCAACGTCATCGCAATCTGCGAGCCAAAGCCGGCCGCCAGGTGCAACGCATACTGGACCGGGTAGCGTCCGCCACGGCTCAGGTTGAGCGTGCCCAGATCGGGATCGACCTCCTTATAGTTCGGAACCGGAGGCACAATACCGTGTTCAAGGATCTTGACAGCGATGACATCTTCAATGCCGACCCCCATCGGGTGCCCGGTAAAGCCTTTGGTGTTGGCGACGATCACCTGATTCGCCGCTTCGCCGAAGGTCTTGCGGAGTGCGACCACTTCTGCCGATGCGCTGCCGCCACGCGCGGGGGTGAACGTCTCGTGCGAGACGAAGACCAGGTGCGGCGCAATCGTTCGGCGGTCGATGCCAAAGCGACGTTCGGCGGCGGTCATCAGGCTGTTCATCACGCTGGAAATGTGCTCAACATCGAGGCGTGTGCCGTGGAAGGCGCTATTCGCCGCTTCCGTGCTGAGCACCTCAACGATGCCGCGCATACCACGTTCGCGCACCGCATCTTCGCTTTCGACCACCAGCGCGCATGCGCCCATCCCCAGGATCATGCCATGACGCCGACGGTCGAAGGGGAGCGCCGCCTCTTCGACGCGGTCATCGGTTGCAGCTGCGCCGGTTGCCAGGAAACCTGCGCCGATCCATCCCAGCAGATGGTCGCTGGTGACATTATCGGCGGCAATCACAAGGACGCGTCGGCAGCGACCGGTGCGAATCCAGTCTTCGGCAATGGCAATCGCCTGGGTGGTTGCAGCGCAGGCGGCATTGACGTGCGTGTTCGGACCGCGCGCGCCGATGTATTCGGCGAACTGGCTATGTCCCATCGCCAGAATGCGGAAGAGGAACCGCCGGTCGAAGACATACGGCTCACGTTCCAGCAGGCTGCGCAGTTCACCGATGCGTCGAACGATTTCGCTCAGTGTTGCGGGGTCGGTCGTTGTCTGGCGGAGCGCCTCCAGCATCTCCAGTTGTTCACGACGGTGTTCGTAGGTGTAGTACCGTTCAAACTCTTCCGCGACCCGGTCCAGACCTGGAAACGCCGAGGCGAAGATCACGCCGGTTTCATCACGCAGGGCTTCGGGCAACATCCAGCGATCCGGCAGGTCTTTCCCGGTGGTCGTTCGGCGGTAGGTCTGCACCAGTGGAATGCCCGCTTCGCGCAGTGCATCAAGACCGGCGGCCATCGCCAGTTGGGTCGTCGAGTCGAGCGCCTCGACAAGTTTGGCAGGCACGCCATACTCTTCACTGAGATTGAACGGTCCGGGGCGTCCGGCAAGGCGAATAACTTCGTCGGGTTCAGTCAGCGTCTCAAAACTGCCGCTGCCGTCTTCGCTCTTGACGACGCGCGTGATATTATGCGCCAGCATCTGGCGGCGGAAGCGCTCCGGGATCAGGTCGATGAACTGCTCGCCGTGCAGGATGCGCAACGCATTCTGCTCATCCATCACGGGTTTCTCGGCGCCGGGCAACCCCAAACCCGTACCCGAAATAACGACCGAACCGGTTGGTGGCAAATTGCGGTCGTACACCGGCGCGCCGGGTGTCGCAGGATGCACGGCTTGCGCGCCCTGGAGCGCCTGTACGAGAAGTTTCCCAAGCGTATCGATCGGTATGCCGTTGACCATATTCGCCTCTTCAGTGGTTGGTCGTGCTGGTGCGCTGGCGACGGCCGTCGCGCTGGCAACCGGCGCGGGTGTTGATACCGGTGCACTGACAACCGGCGCAGATGCGGACGCTGATGCGCTAACGACCGGTGCGGATGCACTGGCAACCGATGGTGCAGCAGACGCAACCGTCGCAGCGACCGTTGCGCTGCTCTGTGTCGCGCCATCCTGGCGAGCGTCTATCGTCTCATCAGCGAGACCATACCCCGCCGCATAGAGACCGCAGAGCGCCTGATTGAAACTCTGAAGCGTACCGGTCTTCGGATGGTTGGTAAACAGCGACACCACATCGGGCTTATTGCCCAGCACATCATCAACGAACCCCTTGAGCGCCTTCTTAGGTCCGACTTCGACGAAGCAGCGCACTCCCTCGCGGTAGAGGGTTTCAAGCCCCTTGACCCACTGAACCGGTGATGCGATCTGCTTTTCGAGAATATCCTTGATCTCTTCGACCGTGGTTGGATAGAGCTCACCGGTCACATTCGCGACCAGCGGGATGCGGGGCGGGGCGATATGGAAGCGGTCGAGCTGTTTCCGCAGCGGACCAGACGCCGGTGCGACGATGCGGGTATGGAAAGCGTGGCTGACCGGGATGCGCTGCGCCTGATACCCTTTCTGCGTGAAGACCTCGATGGCTCGCTCGACGGCTTTGCTGGCGCCGCCGATCACCACCTGGTTGTACGAGTTGATATTGGCGGGAATGACATACCCATCAATTTCGTTGAGGGTGCTCAACACCACATCGAGCGGACCCATCACCGCCGCCATCCAGCCATTATCATCAACCTTCACCTTGCTCATCTCGGCGCCACGCGCCGCCGACGCCTCCAGCGCCTCGGCGAACGGCATAATGCCAGCCGCATTCAGCGCAGCATACTCGCCAAGCGAGTGCCCCATCACCATATCCGGCTCGAAGCCGTATTCCTTGAGCAGGCGGCAGAGCGCAGCGTCGAGCATCAGCATCGCCGGTTGCGTAATCGCCGTCTGCATCAGGTCGTACTCAGCCTTCTTGAGCGCGTCGGGGTCATTTGCATCAACATAAATGTAACTGGTGAGCGGTTTGCCCAGGATCGGCGTCATCACCGCATCACCTTCTTTGATCACCTCAGCGAACGCCGGTTCACTGAGGAGTTCTCGCCCCATGTTGACATACTGGCTGCCCTGACCGGGGAAGAGGAAGGCGATCTTGCCGGGTTTGGGACCGCTGCCGCGGAAGACGCCCTGCGCCTGCAATGACTTCCATGCCGCAGGACTATCGAAACCGGCCGCTTTTTGCGCCTTTTTCAGGCGATCAAGCAGTTCGTCATGGTTGCCGAAGTCGATCACCACACGTTCCGGCTGTGCCAGTTCGTTCGGGTCGGGCGGCGCAACCGGCGGCGTCCAACCACCCTCGACTTTCTGGTAGATCGCATCGATCTTGTCCTTCAGCGCTTTTGGCGTTGGCGCCCCGATCGCCAGAATGCCGCGCAGTGGCATCTTGGCAGAGCGCAGTTTTGGTCCAGTGGGGGGTGGGGCGCTGGCGGTCACCGTGGACGATGCGACGCCCATCGCTGCTGTCGTGCTGCTGGTCGTACCGGTTTGGGGAACGGCGGCGCTGGCGTAGACCTTTGGCTCGGTGCGGATCATTCCCGGAATATACTCCTCGAGGACGACGTGGAAGTTCGTGCCGCCGAAGCCATAGGCGCTGACGCCGGCACGTCGCGGCGTGTTGCCGCGGCGTTCCCACTCGCGCGCTTCGGTGAGCAGGTAGAACGGTGTCGCGTTGAAGTTGATATTCGGGTTCGGCTTTTCGCAGTTCAGGGTTGGCGGCAGGATCTTGTGATAGATTGCCATCACCGCCTTCAGCAACCCGGCCGCACCCGCCCCCGCCTTGAGGTGGCCGATATTGCTCTTCACCGAACCAAGCCCGATGCTGCCGCGCTCCGCTCGACCGAAGCAGGACGACAGACTTTCAACCTCCACGACATCGCCAACGCGCGTGCTGGTGCCGTGCGCCTCAACCAGCGTCGCCGTCGCCGGGTCAAGCCCTGCATCCTGCCAGGCGCGCTCGACGGCGAGAATCTGCCCGATCGGGTTTGGCGCGGTAATCCCTTTCCCCTTGCCGTCGGACGAACCGCCAACGCCGCGGATGACGGCGTAGATCCGGTCACCGTCACGTTCGGCGTCGGCGAGCCGTTTGAGCAGGAAGGCGGCGGAACCTTCGCCCATCACAAAGCCATCAGCACCATCGCCGAAGGGTCGTGTGCCGGTGGCGGAGAGCGCGCCGATCTTGCAGAACTTTACAAACGTGCTGGCACCCATATTGCGATCCACGCCGCCGGTCAACACTGCGTCGCACTGATGATGGATGAGTTGTTCACACGCTGCATCGACTGCCGCAAGCGTCGAGGCGCAGGCGGCATCGGTAATGAAGTTCGGACCGCGCAGGTTCAGCACATTCGCCACGCGCCCCGAAACGATATTCGGCAGTTCGCCGGGCATCGTATCCTCGGTCACCGGCGGGAGACTGCGGTCGAGTTCTGCGTGCCACTGGGCAATCAGCGCCTGCTGCACGTCTCGCGGCAGGCGACGCCAGGCTTCGGTGCGTTCGAGCAGATGGACATAGTCGGGGAACACAATGCGCTGGTGCGTAATATAGTGCAACTCACCCCCCATTGCCGTTCCCAGAATGACGCCGGTGCGATCGGTATCGAGCGGACGTTCGGGATAGCCATAGTCGGCAAGCGCTTCGGCGGCGATTGTAACCGCCCACTGCTGCCCTTCGTCCATCGCAGCGGCAACGCGTGGCGGTATCTTGAATCGCTTCCAGTCGAAGGTGAACCCGCGCACCCAACCGCCAATCTTCGAGTAGGTCTTATCTGGAGCGGCAGGATCGGGATCGTAGTAATCCGCGATGCTCCAGCGCTCCGGCGGCGTTTCGGTAATGCTATAGCGCTTGTTCAGAATATTGTTCCAGAAGGCAGGCGCATTGGGGGCATCGGGAAGGATAGCGCCCACCCCGACAATCGCAATCGCCCGTTCTGCTGAGTCACTCATCGTTGTCTCCCTTTCAGGTTGCCGGGAATGCCTCGACCAGTTTCGCCGCGACAAAGTCCATATCTGCGATCTGCCCTGCCTGCGCCGCAAAGATGGCGGGCAGGTTGAGCGTATTTGCCAGGTTCGGATCGGTCTGACCAGCGCCGATCAGCCAGGCAAGCCCATCAGTTGCCACCTTATACGCCGCCATGCGCGCAAAAATGCGGG
Source organism: Roseiflexus sp. RS-1 (assembly GCF_000016665.1). Lineage (NCBI taxonomy): Bacteria > Bacillati > Chloroflexota > Chloroflexia > Chloroflexales > Roseiflexaceae > Roseiflexus > Roseiflexus sp. RS-1. Next base: position 3,624,646 of record NC_009523.1, on the reverse strand, counting down.
CAAGCGCCTGTTCGGTCGGAAGATCAAGCCCGGAGGCAACCGTCGGTTTGCTGGTCACGCGCTCACTGAAGATTGCCGCAGTTTCTGCCCAGGCGATCAGTTCACCGAGGCGGAACAGGATATGCTGATTGCGCGTCAGGCGGTCGATACGGGCGCGTTCGAGGATATTCGCCAGCGCATGCATCGCCAGTGCAGCGACGTTCGCGCCATTGTTCGGCTCGCGCTGATGCGCCTGTTCGACCCGCGCCGCCCAATCGTGGTAGTATGCGCCTTTGGTCTTCAGATGGAGTTGCCAGCGGTCGCGCGCAATCGTCCACTCCATGATTTCGGACGTACCCTCATAAATGCAGGTAATGCGCACATCACGCTTGATCTTCTCGACCATGTACTCTTTGGTGTAGCCGTAGCCGCCGTGAACCTGAATGGCATCTTCGGCAGCCTTGTTGCCGGCTTCGGTCGCCATATACTTCGCAACGGCGCCTTCGGTTTGCTGCTGATCGTTGCCGCCGTCAATCGTTTCGGCAACCCACTCGATATAGTGGCGCGCCGCTTCAAGCCGCGCGACATTCGGCACAATCAGTTTATGGGTCAGACCCTGCTGCTGGCTGAGCGGCTTGCCGCCCTGAATGCGTGTTTGCGCATAGCGAATGGCGCGCCGCATCGCTTCCCAACCGGCGCCAAGTCCAAATGACCCGACCATCAGGCGGGTATACCCGAAGACTGCCGCCGCCTGCGCCAGTCCTTTGCCTTCCACGCCGCCGACCAGACGATCGGCGGGTACGAAGACCTCATCGAGGAACAGCGCCGCAGTATTGGAGGCGCGAATGCCGTGCTTATCCTCCGGTTTGCCTTTGGTGAAGCCGGGTGCATCGTGCTCGACGATGAACCAGGAAATGCCGCCTGGCGCGTTTGCAAGAATGGTATAAATCTTTGCGACGCCGCCATTCGAGATCCACTGTTTTCGCCCGCTGATCTTGTAACCGATCACCTTGCCGTCTTCCACCACAGGCACGGCTTTGGTGGTGAGCGTCGCCAGGTCGGAACCGGCTTGCGGCTCGGTTGCCCCGTAGGCAACCAGCAAGCCCTCCTCGGCGATGCGCCCCATCCAGTATTTCTTCTGCTCCTCCGTACCGCCGACCGTGATCGGGTCAGTGCCGAGGAATGTCGCCAGAACGCCGGTGGCGATACCCAGGTCAATTGCAGCCATCGCCTCTGAAACCCGGTAAATATCGTAGGCGCCGCCGCCCAGACCGCCGTACTCCTCTGGGATGAACAACAGATGAATGCCCAGTTTGTCGGGGTCGTACAGGTCTTTCAGAACTTCGGCGGGGAATTCGTCGTTATGATCGAGTTGGCGGAGATATTCGGGCGTCAACTTTCGCGCTGCATATTCGCGCAGCGTCGCCAGAACCATATCAAGCGTCTCAACGTCCAGAGTGGTCATTGCCTGCTCCTCCTCACAACGTACCGCACGGTACACTTTGCACCTGACTTCACGGAAATCCGTTGCAGATTGTAGCGATGCGCACTGCGCCATGCAGGAAAGAACCATCTATCGTATGGAAAGAAGTCTTCACCTGTCTGTAACTTTTGCGGTACACTGCGCATCATGAGAAACACACCTCACACCACACCGCTCCTCATCGGACTGGCGCTGCTTCTGGTGCTGTATCTCGCCGTGAGCGCCTGGATCGGCGCCGGCGAGCAGGAACGTCTGTCCAGAGCGCGTGAACGTATTGCGGCGCGCGCCTTGTGGGAAGGACGTCCCTTCCGCGATTACCACCTGGTGGTTGAAGATGGCGACTGCACCTACGACGTGGTGGTACGACAGGGACAGATCGCCGGCAGGTACCGCGACAGTTGCAATCTTCGCGCGCGCACGATCGAAACACTCTTCCTCGTTGCCGAAGGCGACGGCACTGTAACGCCTGTCTGTGGCATTCACGGATGTATATGTGAAACGCACATTCGTGTTCTTGCCACCTACGATCCGGTATTGGGTTACCCGCGTTCACTCGTCATCGAAGCGACGCTCCGACCGAACTGGCGCCACCAGGACTTCTGGCGCAATGTTTTGTCCAGCGGTATCGCCCTGTGCCGTGGCGCGAGCCAGCGAACGATCAGCGTGTTGTACGTCGCTGCTGCAACCTGAGCCTGCGAAACAGCAACGTTCCTGGATACCCATATGATATGAATGAACTGGCAGATGGTTCGGAATGTCGTGGCGCGGATAAGCGGTACACCGCTGACCGGGTTCGTTGACAGTTCTTATTCTGACATAAAGCGCGCAAGATTGCAACCTTTTTTTGAGGTCATTTGACCACGATCGCGGTCTGTGCGCTGAGCGCTCCCTGATTTCGTAAGTGTTCACATGCCTTTCGGGAGCGAGGGCATCGTGCCCTCACGGACGTGACGAGGGCGTCCCGCCCTCGCTCCCAGGCGCGTGTGTCGCCCCAGGTGTGTGTGAGCAGTTACCTGATTTCAGTCTTTTGACATACTACGATCTGGATTCGTACCTCATGCGCATTGGCACGTATCTTTCCGGTGCATATCTGCATTTGTATTCAGTAGAAAAGATTGTAAGGGAGGAAGCATCTATGGCGCGCGTTGTTTGCCTGTCCGACACGGTCTCACTGGTGCGTGCAGTGCGTGAAGAAATCGCCGCCTGGGGGCATACCCTGTACCCGTTCCCATGCTCCCGTCTCAATGATGCGCTCCGGCAGGCAGTGCGGCAGGCATCGCCGGATGTTATCCTCCTCGAACTGACCGGCGCTACCGATAATCCGCACATCTACTTCTTCCTGCGCGCCGATCAATTCACCCGCAATGTTCCGGTGATCTTCCTTTCCGCCTCTCCTGATCTTGCAATGTTTGCCGAGGCGCTCGGTGCAAATGGGAGCCTCCGCATTCCCTTTGAGCGTGCGATGCTTCGTCGCGTGCTCGGCAACTATCTGGATATGCCCCGCGTGGTTGATACGCCGCGCATCGAGGTTCCTCGTTCAACAATCCAGCGCTACGCATCATTGCTGCAACGCCCGCAGTTGATGACAGTCGCTGCGCCAGCCTGGTAGCATGCCAGCCGGGTGTGGCGGCGCCTGTGCAACCAGGTCTTGCCATCGGTGCTGATGATCAGGGTCCGCTGCAAAGACGCAGCAGACTCGCAGCGCTCCATGACTTTAGTCCTATCCGCTGATCCGCCGTTTGTCCGGTTGTGTATCTGGACAAAATGACCTCTTTTATGAAATGCAGGTTCATGGTATCCTGCCGCCCGGCGTATGCGCACGCATGCACCATTGAGTCCACTGCAAATAAGGGTAGGTCACTGCAGCGGCGCAGCGTTCGCAGCGGACGATGCCAGAGCGAGTCGCTCCAGCGCCTCACGCTTCGCCGCGCATATGTTTGAAGTTCTCTGCGCGCCCGGCGTCTCGGCGGTGCGTTTTTGCAGTGAAGTCACCATTGTTATGATGAAAGGAGTGCACGATGGCTCCCCGCCCTCAGTCAGCAGCCAGCCGCGCCCGTCGAGCACAGGAGCGTCTCCGTGTATGCGGCGGCGGCGATGCCCTGCCCGCTGTGCTGACCTCACACGATGCAATCGCCTGCCTTGGACGGGCGTGGTTCCATCATCTGTTGCGCCACAATGCTCTGCCGGGTGTGCAGGTGATACGGTTCGGCGTGTGGCGCTGCGCACGCGAAACGTTTCTGACCTGGCTGGCGGAGATGGCGAACGAAGTCACCCTGCCAGCGGAAGATGTTGTCGACGCACCCGTGCGTAGCGTCGATACAGTCCGCACAACTGCCAGGGTGCGTCGTCGCAGTGCAACAACGCACAAGTAGGGCGCAGCGCCGCTGCGCCCGTGGTGCGCCCCTACGCCCCCGCGCGTGTCCGGCGTTCATTCCGCGCCCGTGGTGCGCCCCCGCGCGTGTCCGGCGTTCATTCCGCGCCCGTGGTGCGCCCCCTCACCGGGTAGATTTCTTGGCAAACCCCTGCGTGCCATCTTCCGTTTCAGGCATCAGGATGCCCAAACTCCCCCTTCTCCCCGTGTGGGAGAAGGGGGTTGGGGGGATGAGGGGCAAAGGCGCACGGGAATGTAGAACATCGCTTATCGCTCCCAAAGACTCGCCCGGCGTTCGTTCCGCGCCCGCTGCGCCTAGTATAATCTAACGGGACACGGTATACCGTTCTGCGCCAGGTTCACGAGATCGCCGCGGAGTGTTGGGTAGCCGTGTCCTTCAACGCGACCAAGCCGAACAGTTATCTGGGCCCTCAAACCCGCATATGCTAGCAAGGCTGGCGCCGTTTTCCTCAGGAGGTTCTGTGTATGGCTTCCCGTGAGTCGCTCTTTATCGGCATTGATGTCTCCAAACAGACGCTGGATGTGGCGTTTGGCGCCGACCCGCACGCGCCACTCGAGACGATACCGTCTACCGACGAAGGTGTCCAGCTCCTGGTCACGCGACTCCAGCGCCTGCAGCCGACCCTGATTGTGCTGGAGGCGACCGGCGGGCTGGAGCGCATGGTGTTCGCCCAACTGCTCCAGGCTGGCGTGCCGACGGCGCGGGTGCAGCCACGCCGCGTGCGCGCCCTGGCGCACGCGGAAGGACGCCAGGCGAAGACCGACCGCCTGGATGCCCGGTTGCTCGCCCGCTTTGCCGAACGGGTGCGCCCGCCGCACCACCAAGCGACGGACGAGCAGCGCGCATCCTTGCGCGACCTGCTGGTCCGGCGGGAGCAGGTGATTCAGATGCGGACGGCTGAGATCAATCGGTTGACGGCTGCCGCGCCGAACCTCCGCCCGGGCATCCAGCAGCATATTGATTGGCTGGATCAGGAGATCCGTGCGCTTGAGCAGGAACGCGACAACGAGGCGGAGCGCACCGACGAGGTGCGCCGGAAACGGGAGCTGCGCGAAAGCGTGCCCGGCATCGGCGCGATCACCGCACTGAACCTGCTGCTCCGCCTGCCCGAACTGGGGACCATCAATCGCAAGGAAGCGGCGGCCTTTGTGGGCGTTGCGCCGTATGCCAATCAGAGCGGCGCACAGCACAAACCCCGGCATATCTCCGGCGGCAGGAGGGATGTGCGCAGCGTGTTGTACATGGCGACCCTGGCGGCCACGCGGCGCCGTCTGGTCAGGCGCGCCTTCGATCAGCGCCTGTGTCAAGCTGGCAAGCCGCGCAAGGTCGCCATCGTCGCTGCGATGCGCAAGCTGCTGACTATTCTCGGCGCAATATTGCGTCAGCAAAAGCCCTGGGATCCGGCTGTGCATACGAGCGCCCCTTGACAAGCAACACAGTTACTCCGCGCCCGCGCCCCGCACCCGCCATTCGCCGGGATCATTCAGGAAAACGGCGCTGCCGGTTGTTTCCAGTCGGGGGGTGGTCCGCCATTGCAGAGCGCCAGCAACTCGTCAATCGACTCATCGACCGATAGTTCACCCGCCAGCACCGCTTCGCGGTACCGCGACACCCATGTGTAAATACGGGGCCAGCCGGTGCGGAACTCATCGTACACCAGGCGCGCCACGGGACCGCTGGTATCGAGATACCCGGTCGCAATAAAGTCGTATTCCGCCCGTTCGCGGTCATACGGCAGGCGCACGATTTCAGCGTGCCAGATTCCATCGCGCCACTCCATACGTCCATAACACGCACGCGTATCGCCGTCGAACGGCAATCCCACCGAACCGACATTCACGACCAGCGTTGAGTCGATCCGCCGGATGAGCGGACGATGCGTATGCCCGACCACAATCAGGGGGCAGGGAGGCGCAATCTGCTCGCGCAGTTCGTCGTCGGGGGTGGTTGCCAGCACATTGTCGCGGTTGTGACGCATCGATGCGTGCACAATACGCACCTCGCCGCCGGCGGGATCGTGCATGCTGATAATCTCCGGCAACCGTTCCAGTTCTGCCGCCGCCGCGCCGAGTTGATCCGCCGTCCAGCGCACATTGCGCCGGATTGCCCCTTCGATGCCGGGGCGATCAGTTGGATCATGCACGACGGAAATGACATAATCTTCGTGATTCCCGCGGATCAGACGCCATCCACTGTCCGCGCAGCGCTCCTGGACGAAGCGCAGGCACGCGGCGGAGGACGGACCACGGTTGACCACATCACCGCCGACAGCGATGGCGTCGGGGTTCCAGGCGGCAATATCGGCGGCAACGGCTGCGAGTGCGGGGAGGTTGCCATGAATATCGGCGAGAACGGCGATTTTCATACGTTTCCAGGTGATACGAGTGATGCGATCTTGTGTATAGTACCATGATTGACCCATCGGCAGGAGATGTGACTGTATTTGAGCAGATCGAAACGTTGTACGGCGCAGTCCGATGCCTGGAAGGGTACCAGATCGAACTTGAGCAGATGGAGCGGCTCGGCGTTCCGCTGGCTGCGATGCTGCATGCTCCCTCGTCTGCAGGTGAGTTGATAGTGTGCGTACCCTCCGATTCGGAACTGCTACCGCAGGAACGTCGGCGCCCGTGGTTCCGTGGTTAAGACGGTGAGCGGCTCAACCCGCATCCTCCCCTTTCTCCTGATTGTGAGAGTTCAGAAGGGAAGCGAGACGCGCATCGGCGAATGGAGCATGACGGACGCCCTGCGGTCTGATCGCGGGATCGCACACAGCCGCGTTTTGGTTCGTCAGGACGCCCAATTTCTCTCCCCTGTGTGCAGGAAAGACGGGCAGGGGAGTGAGGGAAAAAAGGTATCAGGACGCCCAAAGTCCCCCTTCTCCCCTTGTGGGAGAAGGAGTGCGGGGGGAGACTTACAGGAGAGGGTTGTTGGGGAAGCCCCTGTGTGCCATCTTCTGTTTCAGGCGTCAGGACGCCCAAACTCCCCCTTCTCCCCTTGTGGGAGAAGGAGTGCGGGGGGAGGCTTACAAGAGAGGGTTTTTGAGAAGCCCCTGTGTGCCATCTTCCGTTTCAGGCATCAGGACACCCAAACTCCCCCTTTTCCCCTTGTGGGTGAAGGGGGTTGGGGGGATGAGGGGCAAACGCGCCTGGAAATGCAGAACTCTACGAATCGCCTCGTCACCCCACGCGAATGCGCGTTCCGGCGCAGGTCTGCACATAGGCGTCGGGCAGGGCGCGCGCAATCGCGTGTTGCGCTTTCCAGCCGGTGCAGTGACCCGGCAGCACCAGTTTCGGCGCCATATCGGTCAATGCAGCGACCGTATCGGGAATGATCGGCTCGAACACCCGTCCAGAGAGGTGCAGCCCGCCGATGACGCCATAGATGTCGGTCACGCCGGTCAGTTTGCGGGCATAGTGGAGAATGTTGACGATCCCGGAATGGCTGCAGGCGGACAGCACAACCAGCCCCTGGTTGCGCACATGGACGACCAGCGCCTGATCGTCCCAGATCCACGGATCCGGCGTCCAATCACCGTCGTTGTCCCGCGCGAAGTGTCCGGGCATGCCCCGCTCAAATGACGTGACACGCTCCACCTGCCCGGTCACCAGAACCTGATTGTCAATCAGCAGCGACGGATCGCGCCGCTCGACAAGGACGACGCCTTCACGTTCGAGATCGGCGCGGTTGGGCGCCGGCAGATGCAGTTCGTTTCCGCCCGGAAACACTGCCTTGCGGTCGCGCCAGGCATCAGGATGCAGGACAAGAGGCAGATTCCGGCGACCGATGCGCGCCAGCAACCCGGAGAGGCCACCGTGATGATCGGTGTGACCGTGTGATAGCACAATCGCGCGCAGAATGCCGGGATCGACGCCGAGCACGTCCATGTTGTGAACCAGCGTTTCGCGCCCCATGCCGGTATCATACAGGATGGACGTGCGCTGTCCCTGGTTTTCAACGGTCACCAGCGCGGCGAAGCCATGCTCCGCCAGCAGCGGCGTCTGCTCAAAACTCTCCCAGCGCAACGGCGCACGGTGCACGTTTGAGGTGCTCGGGAGAAGCGCATCCATAACGTTATCCACCAGAATGGTCACTTCGACGGCATCGACGGGATGCAGTTCCACCGGTTGCGTGTCCATATCACATCCTCCTCCACAACGCATAGAAGAACCTGCCGGATTCAGCCGTAGCGCGATGGACGCCGCAGAATCGGAATGCGGGAAAGATGGGTTGAAGTGTGTCTATGGGCATACGGTGGGCGGCAGGTATATGTTGGCGCAATTATACGTAAATGTTACGGGCATGTCATGGTTGACGTTTGCTTCCTCTCAGGTTATAATCCGATAACCTTGCGATGTGCTGCATGAAAGAGTCTCCGCCAACTGATTAGTGGAATCTGACTTGTGACCGCTCACAGTCGCGTCATCTGGAGAACCGTTTTCAACCAGGGTTCTGGTTGAGCATTGTCGCCGTGGCGTGATTCTATCCGTCGCGCAGCGCCTGGCATGCCTCTGGATGAACAGAGGTGCGAACGTACAAATCGTTTCCTGCAAGTCTCGCCTGAGCACCGGTTCATGCGCGAGACTGCGAAGTCCGTCATCCGATGCTGGATAGGAAAGGGAACATCATGACCACCAAACTCTCACGACGCAGGTTCCTCAAGGTTGCTGCCGCGGGCGCAGGCGGCATTGGTGCAACGGCGCTGCTGGCGGCTTGTGGCGGCGCAGCGCCTCAGGGCGGTCAACCAACGGGCGGGCAGGCGCAACCTGCAGCGCCGGTTCAGGGTGACACAGTTGTCACGGAAATCACCTTCTGGTGGTGGGATCAGGTCGGTGAGGTCTGGAAAGAACCGTTCGAGAAGGCGCACCCCAACATCAAACTCAACTTCGTCAACACCCCCTTCGCCGATGCGCACGACAAACTTCTGACCTCGTTCGCCGCCGGAAGTGGCGCTCCCGATGTCGCCTCGATCGAGATTGGTCGCGTCGGCAATTTTACCGCCAAGGGCGGGCTTGCCGATCTGCTGGCGCCGCCGTTCGATGCGGGCAGTCTCAAGAATGATATGGTCGCCTATAAATGGACCCAGGGATCGACTGCCGATGGTCGCCTGGTCTGCCTGCCGTGGGATATCGGTCCTGCTGGGGTCTGGTATCGCACGGATATTTTCGAGGCGCTCGGTTTGCCAACCGAACCGGAAGCGGTAGAGGAGTTGATCGGCGGTCCGAACCGCACGTGGGACGATTTCTTCGCCTTTGCCAAACAACTCAAGGAAAAGAGCGGCGGGAAGACGTCCCTCTTTGCCGATGCCGGCACTGATATTTATGGCGCCGTCTATCGCCAGCAGGGTGAGGGGTATGCCGATGGCAACAAAGTGCTGATCGAAGAGAAGGCGACCCGTCCGTTCCAGCTCGCGGCGCGCGCCCGCAAGGAGGGGATCGATGCCAACATTCCCTGGTGGGGCGCCGAGTGGCAGACCGGCTTGAAGGACAATGCCTTTGCCGGAATGGTGATTGCCTGCTGGATGCAGGGCGGTCTGACACGCGAGCAGCCCGATCTGGTCGGGAAATGGCGTGTCATACGCGCTCCAGAAGCCAATTACAACTGGGGCGGTTCGTTCATGGCGATCCCGGAGCAGAGCAAGAACAAGGAGGCGGCCTGGACGTTCGTCAAGTGGGCATGCGCAACGGCGGAAGGGCAGAACATCATGTTCAAGGCGTCCGGCGTGTTTCCCGCATACAAGCCAGCCTGGCAGGATCCACTCTACGACGAACCGGTGCCGTTCTTCGGCGGTCAGCGCGCCTATCGCTTGTGGACCGAAATCGGTGACAATATCAAAGCTATCTTCCGTACACCGAACGATCTCCAGCTCGATGACATCGTTGGCGCAGAACTGACGAAGGTCTTGCAGGATGGCAAGGACCCCGTTCAGGCTGCGAAGGACGCCGAAGCAGAAGCGCTCAGGCGCATCCCCGATCTGCAAGGATAGCGTCGTCTGTCCAACGTGTCGTATCCGAACATCCTGATGGGTCCCGAAGATTCGTGCGATCTTCGGGACCTCCATGGAGGATCTGAGTCGTGGCTACCACATCTGTTTCTGTTGATCAGCAACGCGCTGCTGATCGGCGCTCCATGCGACGCGAGATGAAACGAAATATCTGGGCGTATGTGTTTATCTCGCCGTTCTACATCCTCTATGCCGTCTTTGGCATGTTTCCGCTGCTGTATGGCGTCTGGTTGAGCTTCTTCAAATGGGACGGCATATCACCGATGCAATGGATCGGTCTGCGCAACTATACACGCCTGTTTGCCGATGATATCTGGTGGTACGCCGTTTACAACACGATCTGGCTGTTTTTCGGCGCAACTGTGCCTCAGTTGACGATTGCTCTGATTCTGGCGTTCATTATCAACAGCAATTATATTCGCGGTAAGGATATTTACCGTGCGGCATTCTTCTCACCGTTCGTTGCATCTTCAGTCGCCATCAGTATCGTTTTTCTCTCGATTTTTGGTTCACGCTACGGTTTGCTCAACTATGCGCTCAGTTTCGTCGGAATAGGTCCAATTCGCTGGCTTGAAGATGCTGCGTGGATTAAACCTTCCATTGCGATGGTTATCATCTGGCAATGGACGGGATACAGCATGATCATTTTCCTTGCCGGTCTTCAGTCGATCAACACGGAGTTGTACGAAGCGGCAAAAGTCGATGGTGCGAGTACGCGTGAGGTCTTCTGGCATATCACCATGCCGCTGATGCGACCGGTGATTCTGTTTCAGGTCATTCTGTCAATTATCGGCGCGATGCAGAACTTTGATATTCCGGTGATGCTGGCGGGCGGCACGCAATCGTCGTCGCCAGGCGGCACGGATCGTGCCGGGTTGGTGGCGATGGTGCAGTTGTACTGGACGGCGTTCAAGTATGGCGATTTTGGCTATGCTGCTGCGATGGCATTGATCCTCTTTTTCATGATCCTGGTGTTCAGCATTGCCTACAACCGCTGGCAGGGTCGCAACCCAACCGATTGAAGGAGTGCGAGCATGGCAACGACAACCCAATCGCGTGCTACTGTCCGGTCTGCCCGGCGTCGCAGTCAGCGTGATCAGTTGATGGGTCCGTTCGGCATGGCGGTGCTGTATATTGTGCTGACGATCGGCGCGCTGGTGACCGCTTTTCCTTTCTATTTCATGCTCGTTGGCTCGACGTTGCGCAGCGCCGATATTTTGCGCATTCCACCGCCGCTCTGGTTTGGCAGTTCGTTCTGGAAGAACTATGAGGATCTGCTGGCGGCGCTGCCGTTCTGGAATTCGCTCTGGAATAGCGTGGCGATTTCGTCCATCCATACGGCGCTGGTGTTGTTCTTCTGTTCGCTGGGCGGGTATGGCTTCGCCAAGTTTCGCTTCCCAGGGCGTAATGCGCTGTTTGGGTTTTTGCTGGCGACGCTGATGGTTCCTGGCGTGCTGGGTCTGATTCCGTCCTTCGTCATTATGCGCACGCTGGGCTGGATCGATACCTGGAATCCGCTCATTATTCCGGGTATTGCAAATGCGTTTGGCATTTTCTGGATGCGTCAATATATCGCACAGGCGATCCCCGACGATCTGATCGATGCGGCGCGTATCGATGGGGCGCATGAGTTCCGCATCTACTGGAATATCGTCGTGCCGGTGATTGTGCCTGCGCTGGCGGCGCTTGCAATTCTGACGTTCCTCGGCAAGTGGAATGAGTTCCAGTTCCCCCTGCTGATTCTCAAGCAGGAGTCGAAGTATACGCTGCCGGTGGCGCTCAGCACGCTTCGTTCGCTGCGCGGCACCGAGATCGGTGTGCAGATTCTGGGGGCTGCCGGGGCGATTGTGCCGATTCTGACGGTGTTCATCCTGGCGTCGCGTCAGTTTATGTCGGGCCTGACGGCCAGCGCTGTCAAGGGGACGTGACAGCAGTATGGCGTGTTGGTTCGCGTCTGTGTTCAGGTCGCGTGTGGTTGTGCTGGCGCTGGCGCTGGGCGTTATCGCGGCGCCTGCCGCCAGTTGCGCTCCCGCGCCGGTTGCTCCGCACACCACGCCTTCGGCGGCGCGTATCGTTGCTGCGCGAGTCGACGCTCTGCCGTTGCTCGATCCACATCACCCGTGCAGTTCGTTCGTGGCGCACGATCTGGCGCATATCACCCGCGCTGCAACACGCATTCCCGCACTCTACGACAGCAACGGCGCGGGTCTCGCGGTCGGCGACCTGGATGGCGACGGTGATCAGGACATCGTGCTGGCAAATCTGGCAGGCGCCAATACGCTGCTCTGGAACGAGGGCGATCTCCATTTTCGCGCTGAACCGCTTGGCAACGGGCGAATCCGCGGGTTGACGATTGTCGATGTCGATAGCGATGGACGGCTGGATATCGTCGGAACCCGTCAGTTCGATAAGCCGGTCTGGTGGCGTAATGCTGGCGCCGGACATTTTGAGGAAACGACGCTTCCCGGTGTTCACAACTGGTTCTATGCCCATACCTGGGCTGATCTGGATGGTGATGGCGATCTTGACCTGGTTGCTGCGTCATACGACACCGAAATCCAGAAGCAGCAGGGATTGATTTTCCAGTACCGCGGCGGCGGTGTTGGCGTGTTCGTCTACGAACGGCGCGGGGACGCCTTCGTCGCGCATCGCCTCACCGATCAGGCGGATGCCCTGGCGATTGCGTTGCCCGATCTGAATGGCGATGGTCGTCGCGACATCTGGATTGCCAATGATTTCAATCGTCCGGATTATGTCTGGACGCAGGGCGCCGCGATCAGTGAATGGACGCCGTTCGTTCTTCCTGAGCGGATCAGTGAGAATCCGATGAGCCTCGATCTTGGAGATGTCGATAACAATGGTATGGCGGAGTTGTTTGCGACTGATATGAAACCGGTGCGCAAGGACGAGGCGACAATGGCGCAGTGGCTCCCCGCAATGCGACGATTGACCAGACCACTGTCCAGTGCCGACCCGCAGTATGCCGAAAATATGCTGCTGGTGCGCGGCGCCGATGGTCGCTGGCGGAACGAAGCCTACGAGCGCAGGATCGACTCGACCGGATGGAGCTGGTCGGGTGTTTTTGGTGATCTCGATCACGATGGGTGGCTCGATCTCTATGTGGTCAATGGCATGATTGCTGCCGGATTGCTCGATTATCTGCCCGACAGCGAGCTGGTCGAGGCGAACGTCGCGCTGCGCAACACTGGCAACGGTCGCTTTGCGATGGCGCCGGAGTGGGGGCTTGGCGCGCAGCGCAGCGGTCGCGGCATGGCGATGGCAGACTTCGATGGTGATGGCGACCTCGATATCGTGGTCAACAATCTGATGACACCGGCACAGTTGTTTGAGAACCGGCTCTGCGACGGCGCGAGTCTCCTCGTCGATCTCCGCATGCCGGGAAGCGCCAATGCCGCTGCGATTGGCGCCGAACTGACGTTGATAACGAATGTTGGAGCATTCCACCGCGATGTGCGCGCAACAGCAGGTTATCTTTCGGGTGCGACGTCGCAGGTGCACTTTGGTTTCCCTGTCGATGCTGTTCTGGAACGGCTCGAGGTGCGCTGGCCCGATGGGGCGGTCTCGGTGATCGAGAGTCCGCTGGCGCGGCATCGCTTGCGTATCCTCCGCCAATGAACGGTTTGCAACTATGCATACGATACGGTCTTCCGCTCTTCAGAGGCGTCCGCCGCTGCTTGACCTGATCGATCTGCGGTCGCAGACATTGCCGTTTGCTCTTTTGTTGACGCTGAGCATTGCAGGGAGCATCGTTGCAGTGACGCTGGTGCGTGTTCTACTATGGCAGGCGACAGCTGGCGCGCTGTTGGTGATCCTTCCGCCAGCGCTGTTGAAGTGGCGTGATGATGCCAGACGCTATGGCGTTCCGGCAATGACGCTCTGCGTTTTGCTGGCATTGCAGGGCTTTCATACTATCGAACATATTGCCCAATGGACACAGTACCACATCTTGCGCTGGCCCTCGTTCCGCTCGAATGGGTTGCTCTCCGCAGCGAATTCGGAATGGGTTCACTTCGTGTGGAACTGGGGGTTTCTCCTGGTCTGTGTTTATCTCGTGCATGCTGGCATGCGCGGGTGGTGGGGATGGTTGTTGCTCGGCGTCGCCGCGTTTCACACCCTGGAGCATACCTATCTGATGTGGCGGTTTCAGGTGACGCTGCGCGAACTCGGCGCGCTCGGCATTACCGATCTGCAACCGCAGGGTCTCCCCGGTTTCTTTGGGCGCGACGGCTGGCTGGCGACATCAGATATGACGCAAAACACGTTCCTCTGCCGTTTGCCGGGCTTTGCCACCGCTCCACGGATCGATGTCCACTTCTGGTGGAACGTGATCGAAATGACCTTCCTGCTGCCAGCAGCGAATGACTTTGCGCGTCGCGTGAGGGCAGCGCGGGTTGTGGCATAATAGCCGCATCTGTGTCGCAGGATCGCCCTGCAAAAGAGAAACGAGGTTCCCCAATGCCGCCAAAAATCGTCTTCATCGGTGCGGGCAGCACTGTGTTCGCCAGAAATCTGATGGGCGACATTCTGAGCTTCCCCGAACTTGCCGACGCAACGCTGACGTTGTTCGATATTGACCCGGAGCGCCTGCGCACCTCCGAGATTGTGGCGCACAAAGTCGCAGCAGCGCTCGATGCGCGCCCGACGATTGAAGCGACAACTGATCGCCGGCGCGCACTCGACGGCGCCGACTATGCGATCTGTATGATCCAGGTCGGCGGGTATAAGCCTGCCACGGTGATCGACTTCGAGATCCCGAAGAAGTATGGTTTGCGCCAGACCATCGCCGACACGCTCGGCATCGGCGGGATTATGCGCGGGTTGCGCACCATTCCGGTGTTGTTGTCGATGTGCCGGGATATGGAAGAGGTCTGCCCGGACGTCACCTTCCTGCAATACGTTAATCCGATGGCGATCAACTGCTGGGCGATCAGTCGCGCCAGCCGGATCAAGACCGTTGGCTTGTGCCACAGTGTGCAGGGCACCGCCGAACAACTGGCGCACGATATTGGCGTGCCGGTCGAGGAGATCAACTATATCTGCGCCGGTATCAACCATATGGCGTTCTACCTGCGGTTCGAGCGCAACGGCGAAGACCTCTACCCGCTCATCCGCAAGGTCTATGACGAAGGGCGCGTGCCAGCGTGGAATCGGGTGCGGTACGAAGTCTTCCGTCGCCTCAGCTATTTTGTCACCGAATCGAGTGAGCATTTCAGTGAATACACACCCTGGTTCATCAAGCGCGATCGCCCCGATCTGATCGAGCGTTTCAATATTCCGCTGGACGAGTACATCCGTCGCTGCGAGGTGCAACTGGCGGGTTGGGAATTCGTGCAGTACAAACTCGACCATCCTGAAGCGACGAGCGCCGATCTGCGCGCGATGATGCATGCGCGCGCCAAAACCAACCCATATCTGACCGATGAGTTCATCGAGTATGTCATCACAGCCGCCGAAGACCTGGAGGCGGGAAAGGTCGTGCGTAGCCACGAATACGGCTCGCTGATCATCCACAGTATGGAAACGGGTCAGCCGCGTGTTATTTATGGCAACGTGCCGAACGATGGTCTGATCGACAACCTGCCACAGGGATGCTGCGTGGAAGTGCCGTGTCTGGTGGATAAAAACGGCGTTCAGCCGACGAAGATCGGCGCGTTGCCGCCCCATCTTGCCGCACTGATGCAAACCAATATCAACGTCCAGGCGCTCACTGTCGAGGCGGCGCTGACCGGCAAACGCGAGCATATCTACCACGCAGCGATGCTCGACCCGCATACCGCCGCCGAGCTCGACCTGGATCAGATCTGGGCGCTGGTGGATGACCTGATCGCCGCGCACGGCGACTGGTTGCCAGTGTATCATTAGCATCTTCGCGAGATGCGCATTTCCAGAAAGCAACCCTGTCCGATACCGTGGGTAACGTTATCGTTTGTTTAACAATCTATTAACCATATGTTATCGCCTCGCAACGCAGAGGTGAACAAAGCGCAACTCTCTTTTTAGCGCAATGCGTTATACTATAGTCGGAACCGGGACGCAGGCCATTGGGCAGGCGGGTAAACCGAAAGGTTTACGGGGAGATCATTGGATCACCCTCCCGGTTATGTGGTTCCTGGGGGTTCTGAAAGTACGGAGCGATGCGGTGTCACCGTGTCGCTCCGTACTATTTTTAGTGTGATTGTTACGGTGATGCGGTTGTATCACGATAGTGGCGTTCCGGGAGCGCGCGCAGGCGTTCGGCAGCCTGTTCTGGCGTAATATCGCGCTGCGCTTCAGCAAGCAGTTCAAACCCCACCATAAATTTGCGCACTGTCGCCGAACGAAGCAGTGGCGGATAGGCGTGGGCATGCAAATGCCAGGCCGGGTGAGGCGCACCATCGGTGGGGCGCTGGTGGAAGCCGAGGGAGTAGGGGAACGAGACCTGGAACAGGTTATCGTAGCGCGTTGTCAATCGTTTGAGAATGTCCGCCAGACCAGAGCGTTCCTCCGGCGTCAGGTCGCTGAGAGCGCCGACATGCCTGCGGCTGATGATCATAGTTTCAAAGGGCCAGACCGCCCAGAAGGGAATCAGCGCGACAAAATGGTCGTTGACGACGACAAGACGCTCTTCGCGCTCGAGTTCGAGGGTCAGATAATCCGCGAGCAATGAGCGACCGGTTGCCTCCAGGTAGTCGCGTTGTGCGACGTCCTCACGCATGATCGTCAGCGGCAGGCGCTCAGTTGCCCAGATCTGTCCGTGAGGATGCGGGTTGCTCGCGCCCATCATCGCACCGCGATTCTCGAAGATTTGCACATACCCGATGAAGGGCAGCGCTCCCAGTTCTTCATACTCCTGCGCCCATACATCGACGACTCGCGTAATTGCCGGGACATCCATCTCTGCCAGCGTCAGGTCGTGGCGCGGCGAAAAGCAAACGACGCGACAGATGCCGCGTTCGCTTCTGGCGTACAGCAGCGGCGGCACAGCGCTGCCGGGTTCTCCGTCGCTGGAAGCATACTCGCCGGAAGGAACATCCGGCAGCAGTGCCGAGAAGTCATTTGTAAACACAAATGTATGTTCATACTGTGGGTTGATCGCACCATTCGCTCTGGCGTTGCCGGGACAGAGGTAGCACGTCGGATCGTAGGGTGGACGCTGCTCGTGCGCGGACTGTTCGACCTGCCCCTGCCAGGGGCGTTTGGTGCGATGCGGCGAAACCAGCACCCATTCACGGGTCAGCGGATTGTATCGGCGGTGTGGATGATCGGTGAGCGAGAACACTGGCGCCTCCGGGACTGAGAACCGAGAACCGAGAGCCAAGAATCAGGAACCAGGAACTGAGAACTGAGAACCAGGAACCAGGAACCAGGAACCGAGAACTGAGAACCGAAAGCCGAGAACCAGGAACTGAGAACCAGGGACTGAGAACTGAGAACTGAGCACCGAGAACTAAGCACCGAGAACTGAGAACTGAGAACCGGGAAACAGGAGGTCTCCTTACCGCACAACACACACGTTCTGAACTATTGTTCCGCTTCCTGGTGCGCTCCAGGCAATTGGACAGGTGCTGGACTCACCCGGTACGATGGCGCTCTCACACCCGTATCAGACGGGAGGATTCCACGCGCCAGTTGTCCGTATTGTACGATATGGCGTCCGCCCTGGAGTCGCGCGCCGCCATTTTGTCCACCTGGTCGCCAGCATCATCCTTCACTGGACAACCCGCAACGCCCGCACAACAATCTGATCCGGTAACGGTCCTTCGACAACTTCGAGCCGCAGGGCAGTATTGGTTGTATTGGTAATCTGAAGATCCTGTCGCCCGCCAAACGAACCGGGCTGACCGTCGATATTCCAGATGGCAACGGCGTCTTCATTGGCGACGTTCAGCAAACCGATGCCGGCGGTGCGCACATGATTCGGAAAAGCGAAGGCTTCAGGCGGCAATACCGGACGCAGCGCCTGCACGTATCGGCTGGCAAGGTCGCACCATCCACCGCCGGGTACGCCAGCGACAACCCGCACATTCACGTGAGATGGATGACCGATGCTGGCATTGAAACTCCACGTTTCCCCGGGAAGAATCGTAATGCTGCGCAGTGCGCCGTTACTGGCATCGAGCGCTGCGCGAACGTTGTAGCCGACATCACCGGCAAGGCTCAGCGCCGCGCTTTCGCCGACCAGTTCGAAGTGCGCTGCTGACGACGATTGTGCGAAGGCAGCGGTCATCCCTGTTGCTGACCAGAAGAGCGATAACATATCGTTGTGCTGCGATGAGCGGTCAAAAATGACGGAGTGCGGTGCATACCGGTAGTCCAGATACAGAATGACGGCACTGATGACCAGCACAACCACCGCACCGTAGGGGGACAGGAATGATCGCAGCATGGCGCAACTCCTCTGTGTCTGTGCAGGCGTTTCGACCCGTGCGCAGCGCACGGGTAGGCGCAGGCTCGAAGATGTGCGGATTATAGCACAAGTGTTCTAAAAATGCAATGCCGCTTCCTTCACATTTCTCCGGCTCACCCAAAAGTACTGTCCTGCCTGGTTGTCGGTTGGGGTATACTTTGGGCGCCAGATATGTGTGAGGGAATCGATGCCATGCAGATTCGTTTGTTTGTTCTGGTGACCGGCGCCGCGCTGTTGATGGTCATGGCAATGCCCGGATCGGCAGCCACGCCGGTTGGGGCGCAGACGATCAGAACCGTCACTCCCACGCCGGTGCGGCAACCGGACGGCGCGCCGCGTCCGACGGCTACGCCGCTCAGCGCAACAGCGCGCGAAACGGAACGTCTGCTTGCGGCGGCGTTGGAACGCACCGCGCAGATTGCGATCTATCAGATGGATGTGACCGTTCGCGCCGCCGGTGTCGTGGCGGGCGCTCGCGGGACGCGCGAAGAGGCGCTGATCGATTTTCGTGGCGAGTATAATGGCGCAGATTATGCGTTCGTTCTGCGCGCGCCAGACCTTGAGCGTCAGGGTGTCGATCCGACCACCGGCATCACTGCCGCGCGCGCGAAAGGTGTCACCTATGCGCCTGGTCCACTGCCGATCCATGGAGTGACGGAACCGGTCTGGTATGATCTGGGGTCCGATGTGCCGTCGTTTCTGGCGCCGCCGTACCGTCTCGATGATATGCTGCGACGGTTGGGGAATGTTCTCCCGCTGGCGGAGATGGCGCGTGGTCGCACCGAGACGATCGATGGGCGGCGTTGCACTGCGTACCAGTCGGGCGCGGCGGTGGCGCCAGCGGCGCTGGGAGCGTTAGGGCGACCACTCGTACCGCCAGCATCAACGAATGCCAGCGCACCGCTCGATCTGAACATTCAGCGCGGAACGGTGCAACTCTGGCTCTGCGACGACGGGATGTTGCGGCGTATTCAGGCAGTTGCCGCCGGCAACGTTCGTCAGCAACCTTCACAGGTATTCTCGACCACGTTTCGGATCGATATCAGCAATATCAATGGCAAAGTGACGATTGCCGCCCCGGCACAGGTTCGCACCATTCAGCGCACGCCGGAGCCGATTGTCGCAGCGCAGCGCGCCGGTCCGATCCGCAGTCTACCGGGCGGCGGCAGGATTGTGGGGCAGGTGAATGTTCAGGATGCTGTGATCATCATCGAACGCAGCGCAGATCGACGCTGGTACCGTGTGCGTGCGCCGGCTGCAACGGGGTGGGTCAGTGTATCGCTGCTATCGGTGCCCCCGACTATTGCGCGTCAGGTGCCGGTAGCGTCATCGTAATGGCTACGCCATGCGTCCGGGGTTGAGCGGCGGTGCCGAAAAGACCAGACCGGCGCGTTCGAGCAGGTCGATACAGGTTTCCAGGATCTCGACGCCGTGATCATTGAGGGGTACGCCGCTCTCCCAGTCGTGCAGCAGGCGCGACGCTTCACTGTAGGATGCCAGGGTGGCGGCGGTTTCCGGCGTTGCTGGCATGCGCGCGTCGATGGCGGCGATCAGGAGGTTCAGACGCTTGCGGGTGATCTCCATATTCTCAGCGTGTGGACGAATGGCTTGATCGCATTCGATCAACAGACGTTCTTCTTCTTCCAGATACGCGATGATATTGTTCAAACAGACGGTCAACTCGTGCGCCAGCGGATCGTTCCCCGCGTGACGCGCCAGTAGCGCGATGCCGCGACGCGCTTCATCGCGGTAGGCGCGCGCTTCGTTGATCTCGTCGCCAAACCCCAGCGTGCGCGCAAAGGATTGATCCCGGTAGGACCAGAGATTGCTGAGCGTATAGGCGATCTGCGCCAGCGCCGCCATCTGCGGACCGCTGGTGAATGCCAGCAGCGCCTGGATCAGACGCACTTCCTTGAGCACCTTATCGCACAATGCCCGCGCTTCTGGCAGCGCTGCGACAATTGTGCGCAATGCCCGGGCATAGGCGATCATGTCGCGCCGAAGCGCCTGGTTGGCATAGTCGAATGTGCTCATGGATCATCTCCAGGAAAGGGGCGCGGCATGCCGGTCTGCTGTCTCGTAGCGGGTGAATGTGGCATGCCGCGCCGTCGTTTCTGCTGATGTACCGTTGGGATGCGCCGTCCGGTTACGCAGACACTCCTGCCAGACGGTGCATGCCGTCGCGCAAGGCGGCGTACATATCGCGGTAAATGGCATAGACGCGATCATACTGTGCGACCGCGTGATCGTCGGGGACGACGCTGGCGGTCAGGGTGACGCACCGGTCGACCGCGTCCGCGACATCGCGGAAGAGTCCGGCGCCAACACCGGCGAGCAGAGCAGCGCCGTATGCCGGTCCTTCTTCGGCAGCCAGCGTTGCCACCGGGGTTGCGTAGATGTTCGCCTGCATCTGCCGCCACAGTGGGCTTTTGCCGCCGCCGCCGGTTGCGCGGATCTGGTCTGGCGCCATCCCCAGGTTGCGCATAATCTCCAGTCCATC
Source organism: Roseiflexus sp. RS-1 (assembly GCF_000016665.1). Classification (NCBI taxonomy): domain Bacteria; kingdom Bacillati; phylum Chloroflexota; class Chloroflexia; order Chloroflexales; family Roseiflexaceae; genus Roseiflexus; species Roseiflexus sp. RS-1. The sequence goes on along the minus strand of NC_009523.1, from coordinate 3,603,883 downwards.
ACGCAGCGCAAACACAACCCCTTCCATCACCGCACGCGCCATATGCGCCAGGGTGTGGCGCGCCGTAAGTCCGATGAATGCGCCGCGGGCAAGCGGATCGAGATGCGGCGTGCGCTCGCCGCTGAGGTACGGCAGGAAGATCAACCCTTCGGCGCCGGGCGGAACCGATTCCGCCAGGTTGGTGAGATCGTCGTACCCGAGATGTTGACCGGTCACGGTACGCAGCGTGTCGCGGAACCAGCGGAACGATCCGCCAGCCGCGAGTGTGACCGCCATCAGGTGGTAACGACCGGGCACACTGTGGCAGAAGGTGTGCAACCGCCCATGCGGATCAAGCGCAATCTCGTCGGAATGGGCGAAGATAACGCCGCTGGTGCCGATGCTGCTGCTGACGATGCCGGATTGTACGATGCCTGCGCCGACTGCTGCCGCTGCATTATCGCCGCCGCCAGCAACGACCGGCAGACCCGCGGGCAATCCCAGCGCCGCTGCGATGTCAGGGCGCACTTCGCCGGTCACTTCAGGACCCTCAAACACACGGGGGAGCCAGGCGCGCGGGATGTCGAGCGCAGCCAGAATCTCATCACTCCAGTCACGCTGGCGCAGGTCGAGCAGCAGAGTACCGGCGGCGTCGGCGGCATCGGTGGCGCTGATGCCGGTCAATCTGCGGCGGATGTAATCCTTCGGCAGGAGCACCTGCGCTACCCGCGCATATCGCTCCGGTTCATGATTGCGCAGCCAGAGGATTTTCGGCGCTTGAAACCCGGTAAGCGCCGGATTGCCCGCGATCGCAATCAATCGTTCGGCGCCGACCCGCGCCGTGATTTCGGCGCACTCTGCCGCAGTGCGCTGGTCGTTCCATAGCAGCGCCGGGCGGATAACCTGATCCTGTTCGTCGAGAAACACCGATCCATGCATCTGTCCGGTCAGTCCCAATCCCCTGATCTGCTCAGGCGCAACACCTGCCTGAGCGACGACGGCGCGCAACGCATCACATGCCCCGCGCCACCAGTCTTCCGGGTTTTGTTCGCTCCAGAGAGGTTGGGGCGTCGATAGCGGGTATTCGGCGGTTGCAACCGACAGAACGCGACCGTGTTCGTCGCAGAGGAGCGCCCTGGCGCCGGTGGTGCCAATATCGAGACCGAGAAGACAGGCAGACATAGGAATCCCTCGCAGGCTAGAATGGTTCTTGCTGCGATCATACCGGGTTATGCCGTGCCGTCAAGGGTGGAGCGGGAGCGTTTATTCTACAGGGTTGACAATCACTTCAGGGAGAATTCCCCGTATCATGGTTCCGCTGGAGGGCGGTATTGCCCTCCAGCGGAAACCCGACAAGACATCCCGTAAATCTAGCGGACGACCATAGGGACGTACACGACGAAGTATCGGCTCACGCGAACAGAGATCGACGCCGTTCCGATCGCCCCTTCACGATCGGAGACGCGCACAGTGACGGTGTATGTCCCCTCTTCCGCATAGGAGTGGTTCAGCACAAAACGCTTCTCGTCGGACAGCGCGAGAGGTTGTGGTCCGCTCCCATCGCCATAATCGACGGTCGCATTCCAGTTGCTCAGCGGAACCTCTTCGACATCGGAGAATGAGCCGGCGCCGACGAAGGGATCGTCACGTTTGATCTGGGCTGGTGCGCTGATGGTGACAACCGGCGGATGATTGATCACCCGCACCGGGTATGTTGTGCGCGTTGTCGATTCTGAGTCGCGCACGGTGACCGTCATCGTGTACTGTCCGCTTCGTTCATACCGATGGTTGAAGGTGAACGTCCGATCCGTCGCTGGAGTTATCGTTTGCGCAGGCGTGCCATCGCCGAAGTCGATCTGGAGTGTGATCGAGTCATTTTCGGTGTCGGAGAACGAACCGGCGCCGCTGAATGGCGTGAAGATATGCACAGAAGAAGGGGTGGTCGCGTCGAGCGTCACTTCGGGCGGATCGTTCACAGCGCGCACAACGAACGACGCGCTGGCAGTTGCCTGTGCTGAGTCGCGCACCGTCACGGTGACAGTATAGGCGCCACTGCGTTGGTACTGATGGGTAACATCGAATGTGCGCTGCGACGTGAGGGTATTGGACACGCCATCGCCAAAATCGATCGTCACGTTCAATGTCTCGTCTTCGATATCGACGACCGATCCGCTCACATTGAACAATGCCAGGATGTGGGTCGTGGTAACGTTGCTGGAGAGTGTGATCTCCGGCGGGTCGTTGACCGGATTCACGGTGATCGTTGCCGTTGCCGTGGCGCTGCTGTAGGCGCTCGTTCCGCCGCCATTGCCAGGATTGACGCCGCGCTGACCATTGGCTGCGCCGTCACTGCGATCCCATGCGCGGTAGGTGACACTCGCCTGCCCGAAAAAGTTCGGTGCGGGACGGAACCTGATCCGGGCGGTTGGTTCGAGCGTGAGCGCGCTGGTTATCGATACCGTGCCGACATCCAGCCATGCAGCGCCATCGAGCGAGTACTGCCATGTCCCGTTGCCGCTGGCGCCCACCAGCGCTATTCCTGCCGGAAGAGCATCAGAATCGACATCGGTAACCATGTCGGTAAGCAGCGCGCCAACCGTTGTGCCCGGATTGCTGGCGTCAGGGATATCTTCATCGATGGATGGCAATGTTCGTGGTGCAGGGTTTAGCACCGGTGCGTCGTTGACCGGTGTAACGACGATATAGATCGTTCCGTTGTCCTGCCCATCACTGCTGGAAACGCGGAAGTCGAACCGGTCAGTTCCGTTGTAATGTGCCTGCGGCGTATAGATACGGGTCGATCCTGCGCCGCTGAGCGTTCCACGTGAAGGATTGCTGATCGGGGCGATCGTCAATGGATTGACAAAAGGCGTCGATCCGGTCAGCGTGATTGTTATCGGCGTATCTTCCGGAGTGACAACCACCTGGTCATGGGCATAAGGAGCGTCCACCCATTCGACCATCAGCGCCGGACCGGGCCACGCGATCTCCAGGTGATGACCCTGCCGATTCGTCCACACACGAAAGAGATTATCGCCCTGGATCAGTGCCGATACCGGCACATCGCGCCAGTCGAAACTCCAGTGATGATCGGCGCCAATCGGCGGGGTGGGAGTTTCGGGAGCGCGGGCATTGACATTAACGATTGGAACATCGTTGATCGTGATACGATCACGAACCGTCGGCTCTTCTTTCGTCTGATCGCCAGCCCATGTATGGATGATCATGCGTGCGGCGGCGGCGCCGGTTGGATCATCGGCGATGGTAAGGGTCGATGTCACGGTCTGCGAATTGCGCGGACCAAAGTTCTGCGGCACGCCAAAGACGCGCTGCGCTGAAGCGCCGTGATCGTGTGAGGAGGTGTACATACGCACCTGACGACCGCTGCGTTGAAACCATACGGTGCGCGCTGCGGTCATAATCGATACCCCGTCGCTATCGGTGATCTTCGCCATGAGACGGACCGGCAACGGGTTGCCGTTCGCATCGACCTGATCCGGAATCCATGTCGTATTCCACACCACGCGATACACATTTCCGTCACGCACCGCCTGACCGATATGGCGTTGCATCTGGGTGCGCGCCATCTGGTACTGCCATTCGCGCAACACGCCGTTGCCATCCCAGTCGTAATCGAGATACTCACCGATCACATCAACCCGCGCTATTGTCCGTCCGGTTGGAGGCGTCGCCTGGACGGTGATCTGCGGCATTTCACCGATGGTCGCGTTTTGGGCGGGCGATACGATTGTGCCGCCGGGAGCGGGAATACTGCCGGGTGTGTAGTAGAGGCGGGCGATGAAACCGTAGACATACGTTGTTCCCCAACCAAAGTTGCCTGGACAACTGATGTCCTGACCATACTGATTGTTGTGCCCGATTGTAAAGCGGAAGCGATTCTCGCCGTTTCGCAATTGACTCAGATCAAGCGGCAGGGTGCGTCCCAGCACGGAGCGGAAATAGCAGTGCTGGCGAGCGCCTGCGGGAACATTCTGGATCGGTGGCAAAGGTTGCCAGTAATCCTGACTGTTGACGCGAAAATGCTGGCGGGTTCCGATGTGACCGCCCCAGTATTCGACCGCCAGTTCAGCGCGCACTGCGCCAGCCGGGTTGAATGTCAGACCCGCAGAGCGTTCTACCGGAATGTTGTTGCACGATGCAGAATTGGAAGGACGGAAGCAGAGTGTCAGGCGTTGCGGAAATGCATACTCACGAAACACGTCACCCGGTTGTGGTCCATCGGGCGCACTCTGCGCAATGGCGGTCGAGTGGGTGGGGGATGAAACCGGCAGCATGCTCGCAATAAGGAGGATTCCAAGCCATACAAGGGCACGATTGCATCGCATAATTCGCTCCTGGCGTCTGTTTTGGCGCAACAACAGGCGCATGATGCGAGCAGTGCGGCGCTCAGGCATCAAAACATGGTCCTGCTTCGCTCTTTTGCTACGACATATTGCTTCAGGCTGAACTATAAGGAGAAATGGAGCGCTTCGTCAATAAATCTGAAAAGATTGTTATCAGCGGGGGAGATGGCTGTAAGAAGAGAGTCAGAAATGGCACAGGCGAAGGCAACGCCTTCGCCTGTGTTACAAGAGCAGATACGTCACTTCCGCCGCTTAACGAACGCCGAGCAACAATTCGTTCGTCAGTTGATCGAGGCGCTCATACGCCAGCCCGCGTCGCCCAAGCGCCGCCCGGTCGAACGGATGCGCCTTGAGCGCGGCAGCCTTTTCGCGGCTGTAGCCGCCCTGGAACGGCGCCATCGAGCCGTCGTCGGCAGAGATTTCCGCCAGCAACGCCTGAATCTCGGCATCTTCGTCAAAGCGGCGCGCCTTTTCTTTCAAGATCAGGTAGGTGCGCATACAGCCGCGGGCAAACGCTTTCACCCCTTCATAATCCTCGGTGCGGTAGGCGTGTGCATCGAAGTGACGACTCCCCTGGTACCCGACCTTTTCCAGGAAGCGCACCAGGAAGAAGGCGGCTTTCAGATTGACCGCTCCGAAGCGGAAATCCTGATCGTAGCGCCCGATTACCTGATCGTTCAGGTCGATATGGAACAGTTTGCCAGCATCCCACGCCTGCGCGACGCCGTGCAGGAAGTTCAGTCCTGCCATTGTTTCATGGGCGACTTCCGGGTTCAGCCCGACCATGTCCGGGTAGTCGAGCGTGTTGATGAACGCCAGCGCGTGCCCGACAGTCGCCAGATAGATGTCGCCGCGCGGCTCGTTCGGCTTGGGTTCGAGCGCGAATTTCAGGTCGTACCCCTGGTCTTTCACATAGGCGCAGAGGAAATTGATCGCTTCGCGGTAGCGTTTCAACCCTTCCTGCGGATCCTTCGCCGCGTCACTCTCAACGCCTTCGCGACCGCCCCAGAAAACGTACACCTTCGCGCCACATTCAACGCCCAGATCGATTGCGCGCATTGTTTTTTGTAGCGCGTATGCGCGCACTTTAGGATCGTTCGAGGTAAAGGCGCCATCCTTGAAGACCGGATCGGCAAAGAGGTTGGTCGTCGCCATCGGCACAACGAGGCCGGTTTCCTGGAGCGCCGCCTTGAACTCGCGTAGAATGCGGTCGCGATCCGCCGGTGTTGCATCGATCGGGATCAGGTCGTTGTCGTGGAAATTGACGCCATACGCGCCAACTTCCGCCAGCAGATGGACGATTTCGACCGGCGAAAGAGGCTGGCGCACCGGTTCGCCGAACGGATCACGCCCGATGTTGCCAACCGTCCAGAGTCCGAAGGTGAATTTGTGTTCGGGTTTGGGTTCGTACATGTCACTCATAGGGATGCTCACTTTCGCAGGAAGTCATCAATATGTTTCGCCGCCGCCGCCAAACGTGAGCACACCCGGCAGGGTGCGCGCGTGGTCGATCCAGGCAGTCACCTGCGCCAGCGATGGTACGCGCTTCACCAGACCGCGCTCAGCATTGACTGCTGCCAGGCGTTTGCGTAACTCTTCCGCCTGGCGATGCGCCAGATCGGTCACCGTGCTGACCCCGGCTTCCACCAGCAGACCGGCGTAATCCCACCCGATCCCGTGCACCCGTTCCAGATCGGCGCGAAACAGAATGCTGAGCAGGGCGGGTTCGGTCAAACCGGAAGCGCCGGTAATCTCAGCTCTGCCAGCAGGTTCGGCGCCGCGTGCCAGCAGATCATGGGTTGTCTCAATGCCTGTCGCGCTGAGGCGGGCGATCACATCCGGTTCGAGTCCTTCGACCTGCGCCAGTTTCATCGTTGTTCCTCCTCTCTTCTCCTGAATGCCGCAACCGGGCGGCGTTCCATTCATACGCGCTGCATTATCTGTTGACCGGCGCGTTCGCGCCGCGCGTATGATACCAGGAGTCAGGAAGATGGCGGCAGAGGACTGGTCAGCGTCCAGCCGCCGTCGATGATCAGGGTCTGACCGGTGATGTGCGCCGCTTCTGGCGATGCCAGGAACAGGAGCGCCTGCGCCACATCGGTCGGCAGTCCGACGCGCCCGGTGGGTGTGACGCGTCCCCAGTGCGCTTCGTACTCCGGGTCGTCGTTGCGGTTGCGTTCATTCACAATGGCCCCGATGCCCAGCGCATTGACCGTAATGCCATACAGACCGAGTTCGCACGCCAGCGTTTTTGCCATATGACGCAGCGCCGCCTTGGTGATCCCATAGGCGCTCAAGCCGGGAATTGCCTGCACGCCGGTCACCGAAGCGGAGAAGATGATGCGCCCGCCGCTTTGCTGCGCGATCATCTGGCGTGCGGCGGCCTGCGCGGCGAAGAACGATCCTTTGACGTTCAGATCGAACAGGGTGTCCCACTGTTCTTCGGTTGTGGCGAGAAAGGGCGCGCTGATGGTCAGTCCGGCGTTCGCCGCCAGAATATCGACGCGCCCAAAGGCATCCACGGCGCGTGCGATCAATGCCTGGTTCGCCGCAACCCGCGATAGATCGGCGTCGTGGATCAGGATGCGCCCGCCGTTTGCACGAATGCGTTCCGCCAGCGCCTCCGCACGCTCCGCCTCACCGAAGTGCGCCGCCAGCACTGCGCACCCATGCGCCGCCAGCAATTCAGCCATCGTAGCGCCGATCTCCCGACTGGCGCCGGTCACAATAGCGACTTTTCCGTCAAGTAACCTGCTCATATGCGCTTTGCTGTCTGGCGACTGACCTTGTGATGCGCCGACGGAGACTCCGTCGGCGCGGAAGATGACGATGTAAGTGGCTCAGGGATGCCTCCCGGCGCCTCACGACTTCTGGAATGCCGCGTCGAAGGCGACGGCGCTGGGCGGGAAGTCGCTCTTCTTGACCAGCGCACAGGCTTCTGCTGCGCCAAACTCGCGGTCCATCCCGCTGTCTTCCCATTCCACCGAGAGCGGACCGGTGTAACCGATGCGGGTCAGCGCGCGGAAGATCGGATCCCACTGAATATCACCGTGTCCAGGTGATACGAAATCCCATCCCCGGCGTGGATCGCCGAAGTTGAGATGCGATGCCAGAATGCTGGTGCGTCCGTTCAGGTTACGCCGACTCTCCTTCACGTGCACGTGATAGATCCGGTCGGCAAACGTTTCGATAAACAGCACCGGATCGACGAACTGATGGATCAGGTGGCTGGGGTCGAAATTAATGCCGAACGCCGGGCGGCGCCCGATGGCGGCCAGGGTTTTCTCGGTGGTCACAATATCATAAGCGATCTCGGTCGGATGCACCTCAAGACCGAAGCGCACTCCGACTTCATCGAACACATCCATAATTGGGTTCCAGCGCGCGGCGAAATCGGCGTATCCTGCTTCGATCTGCTCCGGAATGTTGGGCGGGAAGGAGTAGATCAGATGCCAGATCGACGAACCGGTGAAGCCGTTCACCTGTTTGACGCCGAAGGCGGCGGCGGCGCGCGCCGTGTTCTTCATCTCCTCGGCAGCGCGCTGTCGCACCCCCTCCGGATCGCCATCCCCCCAGATGCGTGCCGGAATGATCGCCTTGTGACGCTCATCGATACGGTCGCATACGCATTGCCCGACCAGGTGGTTGCTGATGGCAAAGCACTGCAATCCGTGCTGTTCGAGCAGTTCGCGCTTCTCGCGGATGTAGCGGTCAGACTCGAGCGCCTTATCGACCTCGAAATGATCGCCCCAGCAGGCGAGTTCCAACCCGTCGTATCCGAAACTCTTCGCTTTCGCAGCCAGCGTCGCCAGCGGCAGGTCCGCCCACTGGCCCGTGAATAGAGTGACCGGACGTGGCATAGATGCTTCTCCTGTATTCTATTGAAGACTTCGCTGCAAAAACGCACCGCCGAGACGCCGGGCGCGCAGAGAAGTTCAAAGACGAACTTCCCACCTGCAACCTTCAACCCGCGCGCCCCTACGTCGCCTCTAATACTCCGGCTCCACCCACTGCCTGCTTCCGGCTGAACGTTCAACCGCATCGAGGATCGCCTGGCAGCGCAGACCGTCCTCGAACGTCGGGGCGGGCGACGTGCCAGCGGCAATACCGTTCAGCAGGTCGTAGATGCCGTGGGTGAACGTGTGCTCCCATCCGATGATATGACCGGCGGGCCACCAGGCGCTCAGATATTTGTGCGCATTGCCATTGGTGACCAGCACGGTGCGGAATCCGGCAACGTCGGGCATATCGTCATCGAGCAGCACTTCCAGTTCATTCATGCGTTCGAGATTGAAGCGAATGCTGCCCTTGCTGCCGTTGATTTCGAAACTGTTGTAGTTTGCGCGTCCTTTGGCGAAGCGCGTGACTTCAAACGTACCAACGGCGCCGTTGGCGAATCGCGCCAGGAACAGCGCTGCATCATCGACCGTTACCTCACCCATTTCCGCACCCGCAGCCGCGCCCAATCCGCCGGTCGTCGCCGCCAGCACCGGTCGGCGCTTGATGAATGTCTCGGTCAACCCTGTCACCTCGGTGATTTCACCGACCAGCATGCGCGCCAGATCGATGATATGAGCGCCAAGATCGCCCAGCGTTCCCGCACCGGCGACATCCTTCTGCAACCGCCAGACCAGCGGGAAGTTGGGGTCCATGATCCAGTCCTGCAAATAGACGGCGCGCCAGTGATAGATCCTCCCCAGGCGACCGGAGTCGATCAGCGTTTTGGCGAGTTGCACCGCCGGAACGCGGCGATAGTTGAAGTTGACCATGCCGACGACCTTGTTGCGCTGTACTGCGTCGAGCATCTGACGCGCTTCGGCGAGGGTGTTTGCCAGCGGTTTTTCGCAGAAGACATGCTTGCCGTTCTCGGCGGCTGCAATGCTGATCGCGGCGTGGGTATCGCCGGGGGTCGAGACATCGATCAGACCGATATCGTCGCGCGATACCAGTTTCTTCCAGTCGGTTTCGTATCCTTCCCAGCCAAACTGTGCGGCTGCGGCGCGCACCGCTGCCTCGTCGCGCCCGCAGATCGCTTTCATCACCGGGCGTAGCGCGACATCCGGGAAGAACGCGGCAACCTGCCGGTATCCGTTGGAGTGCGCTTTGCCCATGAACTTGTAGCCGACCAGGCCGACGCCAATGGTGTTCGACATACGTTTCTGCTCCTTTGCTTCAGCACAGTCGGTGTGCACTACTTCTGATATTTCAGATAGTCATCGATGATGGTGGTGAACTCGATCCGGTTGCCGAACGGGTCGCGGCAGAAGAACCGCGGTCGTCCCGGAATGGCGATGGTGTCTTCGGGAGTGTAACCGGCTGCAATCAGTCGCGCGCGCACCTCGTCGAGGTCTTCCACCTCGATGCACACATGCCTCCCGGAGCGATCAGGGTATGGTTCTTCGGCAAAGAGATGGAGTTCGGCATCACCGAGGCGATACCAGATGACATCGAGATCGGCAAGCGATGCAGGGGCGGGAATCTCTTCAAAACCGAGCAACGTCCCATAGAAAGCGCGGGTGGCTTCATCACTGCGAGGTGGACGCGGCAGGCTTACATGCTGCACTCGTGGCCGTTTCATGGGAAATCTCCTGATCACCGATGGAACAGCGGCTGTCAGGCGATGGCTGGAATACAATGCGGTGCGTTCAGTTCTTGAGCGGAGGCGGGGAACTGCGCGACCGCACTGTCGTTCACAGAACCATTGATCAGGCATCGGCGCCGCTGACCAGGCGATATGTGCTGCGGGTGTCGGCGTGGAGTATACCGCAGCACCGGAACAGCGTCAAGGTGATGCTATAATAGCGCGAATGTTGATACACTTTCGAGGAAGATACGTGTGAGTCGGACCGAGCGTCGTCTGCTGACGGTTGACGTTGACCGGCGCGGGTATGGTCGGCGCTACACCAGCCTGCCGGTGGATGAGATCCGTCGTGATGGGTTCAGTATCAGATTCGAAGGGGCATACATTCGTCCTGAACATATCGATGTGCGTCTGGACGACATTGTGCGCTGGCGTGAGGGAGGGCGTCTGTTTCAGGGACGTGTGATCGCTGTGCGGCGTGAAGCGCAGGCGTTGCACGTGACCCTGACCGATGTGGCGCCGCTGCCGCCCGATGCGTTCTTTCCGTGAATGGTTCACATTTCCGGTTGACTTCCAGGCGTACAGGAGGATTGCGCCTCGCACATTGCCTGTTTGAAGGTTGCCAGTTGAATGCTGAATAGTGCAGGTAACCCTCCCCCTCGCTCCTGGTTCCCGGTTCTCGCAGCCCCTACTCCTGCGGTCGGACCACCAGCAAGCAGAGGAGCGACATACAAAGGATCGCCGCAGTGATCGTCGCCGTCCAGCCGATGCCGAACGTGAGCCAGAGCGATGTGGCGACCAGCGACGCGACGACGCGCCCGGCGCCGATGGCGGCTGAGCTGAGCGCGAGCATGGTTCCGCGCGCCGCCGGCGCCACTGCCGAGACCAGCGGGAAGGACGCAACAATCGCGTACTCGAACGACACGTAGAGCAGCAGATACACCGGCAGCAGCCAGGTCCACGCCTGCCCTGCGAATGGCAACGCCGTAACACACATCGCCGCCAAAAGAAATCCGGCGGCAGTCGAGCGCCGAATCCCCAGCCGATCCCCCAGGAGCGCGACTCCCAGCGAACCGACCAGTTCGCCGATGCCCGCCAGCGCGAGCAGTTGTCCCAATTGCGCCTCATTCGCCGCGAGCGCCTCACGCAACCAGGGCGCCTGCACAATCTGGATCAGGTCATACGCGCAGAGGGTCAACGCCATGAACAGCAGCGCCAGCAGCGCTCCTGGCGTGCGCAGTTCCCGCCACTCGACCCGCTGCGTTTCATTCGGCGCATGCCGCTGTCCATCCGGCAGCAACGTGTGCACCAGCGCCAGCGATGCCAGACCGGCGACAAGCAGGATCCAGAAGACCGGCGCCGACTGCTGTGTCTCCTGGACGACCTGCATCAACGGCGCCACACCAAGCAGCGCCCCCAGCGCCCAGGATGTCTCGAACATGCCCAACGCCCATCCACGGCGCGTATAGGGCGTGCGTGCCGCCAGATATGCCTGCGCTGCCGGCTGGTAGAGCGCGACCGCCAGACCAACAAGAATGTAGCCGATCAGAAAGGCAAGAAATGATGGTGAAAGGGCGCACAGCAGCGTGCCAGACGCGAAGAGCGCCAGTCCGCCGCTCATCGTTGTGCGCTCACCCCTGGTATCCGCCAGCGCCCCGCCGATCGGACTCAGCATCGATGCCGCCAGTTGCACGGTGATCAACGCGCTGACGGTGCGCAGATCGATGCCCAGTTCGCCGGTGAGGAACGGCTGTAACGGATAAATGATGCGAAATGCGGCAACCAGCGCCAGACGACCGCCGGTGACAATGATCAATTGGGTCGTTGTCAGATTGGCGTCCCGGCTCGCTGGAGCGACGCGGCTCTGCGCTTCTTCCGGCATCTCAGCATTCCGCTCGCAGCGCAGCAATCTGTCGCTCCGCCTCATCGCGCCAGGACGAGTCGCCACTCAGTTCCAGATAGCGCTCGAGGTCGGCAATAGCTTCGTGAGGGTTGCCGTGGAAACGGAGGATCAGTCCACGGCGAAGGTATGGTTCGGGCCATTCCGGCGATAACTCTATTGCGCGGCTCAGGTCGCGGATGCCGGCGATGCGTTGACCAAGCTCGCGTTCGCGGATAATGCCGCGCTGGAAGTAGGCGCCGCTGAAGTCGGACCAGATCGCAATCGCGCGACTGTACGCGCCATCCGCTGCATGGAAGAAACTGACATCCGCCGTTCGCAAACCCCAATACGTCAGGCTCCCGCCCCACATGTACCAGAGATGTGCGAGCCAGCGACGCCACGCAGCAACCTTCGGTTCGGCATTGTCGTGCATAGATGGTTCTCTCCGTCATCCTGGCTGTGTTGCATGTTCCAGTGTTGTCAGGAATATGAACGCTTCCTCGTTCGTCGTTCCACACATCTCCGCTGTTGGTCGCAGCGAAACACATACCGCTGGTCGTTCAGGACGCCCAAACAGCATGCAGCGATTATCGGCGCTTAACTGCACGCAGCGCACACCTGCCGGTTTGCCGTCCGGCATACCGGGGATCGGCGATGAGATCGAAGGAGCAATACAGCACGCGCCACATCCCGCTCGACAGTCGAACCGTTGCATCGCAGATACCCGTATGGTACACTGAACACAACCGTCAGTTTGCGGTATTCTAGCGCAGAATGATGGCGGCTGCCAAATGAAGGAACTTCCTATGCGCTCGCCATTTCCCGGCATGGACCCCTTCCTCGAAGCGCCCGACATCTGGCCCGATGTGCATACTGAACTGATCAGCAGTATGCGCAGTGAGCTGACGAGTATCTTAAGTCCGCACTTTATTGTCACTATTGAACAGCGCCTGATCGTCAGCGAAGAGGAGACGCCGCCGGTCGGCGCCATCATTCCCGATCTGGCGGTCGTCACTCCGGCGCGTCCAGGCGTGACGGCGCCGCTCGACGCCGGGTATACCGCCCCGACCCTGATTGAACCGCTGCCGGAACCGGAGGTGCGCGAGCGCTTCATCGAAATCCGCGACGCGCGCACGCGCCGCGTGGTGACGATTATCGAGCTCCTGTCGCCAGCCAACAAGACCCCCGGCGCCCCCAGCGCGACCGCCTTTGAACGCAAACGCGCCGTGGTGTTCGAGTCGCGCACCAACTGGATCGAAATCGACCTGCTGCGCGCCGGGGCGCGCTTCACGGCGACGGCGGGCAAGAGCGACTACTGCGTGCTGCTGAAGCGCGCGACCGATTATCGCTACGAAGTGTGGTTCATCGACCTGCGCGACCCGTTGCCGACGATTCTTGTGCCGACGACCGTCGAGTTCGGCGTGGTGACGCTGAACCTGCAACAGGTGTTCGAGACGGCGTATGCGCGCGCGCGGTACGGCGATTGGGTGGATTACAGTGCGCCCGTGCCGCCGCCGCCGCTGCCGCCAGCAGACGCCGCCTGGGTGCGGGAGCGGGTGCAACGCTGGCTGGCGGCGAAAGCGACGCAATCAGCGGAAGGGTAGGGTTACAACATCCCGCACAAATGAAGGAACTTCCTATGCGCTCGCCATTTCCCGGCATGGACCCCTTCCTCGAAGCGCCCGACATCTGGCCCGATGTGCATACCCGATTGATCGTCGGTATGAGCGATGTGCTGGCGGAAAAGTTGAGTCCCCACTTTATTGTTGCGGTCGAGCAGCGCCTGATCGTCAGCGAAGAGGAGACGCCGCCGGTCGGCGCCATCATTCCCGATCTGGCGGTCGTCACTCCGGCGCGTCCAGGCGTGACGGCGCCGCTCGACGCCGGATATACCGCCCCGACCCTGATTGAACCGCTGCCGGAACCGGAGGTGCGCGAGCGCTTCATCGAAATCCGCGACGCGCGCACGCGCCGCGTGGTGACGATTATCGAGCTCCTGTCGCCAGCCAACAAGACCCCCGGCGCCCCCAGCGCGACCGCCTTTGAACGCAAACGCGCCGTGGTGTTCGAGTCGCGCACCAACTGGATCGAAATCGACCTGCTGCGCGCCGGGGCGCGCTTCACGGCGACGGCGGGCAAGAGCGACTACTGCGTGCTGCTGAAGCGCGCGACCGACTACCGCTACGAAGTGTGGTTCATCGACCTGCGCGACCCGTTGCCGACGATTCTTGTGCCGACGACCGTCGAGTTCGGCGTGGTGACGCTGAACCTGCAACAGGTGTTCGAGACGGCGTATGGACGCGCGCGGTACGGCGATTGGGTGGATTACAGTGCGCCCGTGCCGCCGCCGCCGCTGCCGCCAGCGGACGCCGCCTGGGTGCGGGATCAGGTGCAGCGCTGGCTGGCAGCGAAAGCGGCGCAATCGGCGGAAGGGTAGGCTACAACGTCAACTCGACCGCTGTCGGTTCGCCGGGAGCGCTGCCGACGATATGGCATTCAACGGGACCATACCGCCCCGCAATCGTCCAGCGCCCGGCGCGGTGGAGATGCCCGCTGACGATATGGCTCACCTTCGGCTGATCGAGTACCAGTTTCCCCAGTGTAAAGTTGCCCATATAAGCGCGCATCAGGCTCCAGAAATCGCTCTCAGGGTAGCGTGGCACAGCGATCTCGATGATCGGCACGTGGGTGACAACCAGGATCCGCGAAACCAGCGGATTGTTGACCAGGTTCCCCAGGCGCCCGGCAAAACCCTTTGCCAGATAGCGCGCCATTGCCCGGTCGCTCCAGGGCCAATCGACATAATCGGCGTCGTGGTTGACACTCCCCTTCAGCACGCGATACTCGTGATCGCCGAGCGTCAGGTGCGGCGCGCGCGATGAATAGTCGTACCACGCCATGGTGCCGCAAACACCGACATTCCCCAGGGTCAGCACATCATCTTCGAGCCAGATAAACCCTTCGTCGCGGGCAATGCGCGGCAGCCATGCCTCCCACAGCGTGCGACTGTCGTAATCGCTGCGATAGACATCGTGGTTACCGGCAATGACAGCACGGGGACACGTCAGATCGCGGAAGAGTTGCAGACCGCGCTGAAACAGGCGCAGCGGATGCCCGATATCTCCTGCAATAATGAAACAGTCGGGGTTACGCTGCCGCACCCATTCGGCGAACGCCAGATAAGCATCGCGCTTCGCCGGTCGATAGTGGAGATCGGCTGTCACAATGATACGCATCGCCAGAATACACGTTCTACGATGCCGTGCACCTGTATGATACCGTGTTCGTTGCGGGATGGCAAGACCCTTCTGATGCACTGCGTTACAGTCATGCCGTCATGTCATCCGTTATTCATTCCCTTCGCGCGGCTCATGTGCTATGATGTAATCGTGACGTATCTATCTACAGACGCTCGGCAATGGAGAATGCACGTTGCTGCGGTTCGGCTCAAAACGGTTGCGCAGCGTGGCTGCAATTGTCGCGCGTTGCACCGGCATCTGCGTCCTCGCGCTGGCGCTCCTCGTCGCCTGGTTGTGGATGTCGACCGATCTGCCTTCCCGTGAGCGGTTGCGTGAACGTGCCGCCCTCGATGCGACACGGGTGCTGGACCGCAACGGTCGTCTGCTCTACGCCGTGCCTGATCCGCTGGGTGCGCAACGTTCTCACGTGTCGCTTGGCGACATTTCGCCAGCGCTGATTCAGGCGACGATTGCGGTCGAAGACGCTGGTTTCTACGCCAATCCGGGGATCGACCTGCGGGGCATCGCACGCGCAATCTGGCTCAATCTGCAGCAGGGTCGGATTGTCGCTGGCGGCTCCACGATCACACAGCAACTGGCGCGTTCGTTTCTGCTCGATCCGTCGCTGGCGCAGGAGCAGACACTGGAGCGCAAGGCGCGCGAGATGATACTGGCGCTCAAACTGACCGCGACGCTTCCCAAGGACGACATCCTGGAAATGTACCTCAATCAGACCTATTATGGCGCGATGAGTTACGGCGTCGAGGCGGCATCACAGCGGTTCTTCGGCAAACCTGCGCGCGACCTCGATCTCGCCGAAGCAGCCTTGATCGCCGGTTTGCCGCAGGCGCCGTCGCGCTATAATCCGTTGATCAACCCAGACGCAGCGCGCGCCCGTCAACGCGATGTGCTGGTGGCGATGGTGCGCGTCGGTTTCATCACGCCAGCAGAGGCGGAGATTGCCGCCAATGAACCATTACGCTTCAGCGCCGGATGCGATACTCCCGGATGCCTGCCGCGCGCGCCGCATTTCGTCTTCTTCGTTCTGGAACGCCTGGCTGCCGAACTGGGTCCCGACATTGTGGCGCGTGGCGGTCTGACGATCACGACAACGCTTGATCTGGGGTTGCAGGAAGCCGCAGAACGCGCGTTGCGTCGTCAGATCGCTGCGCTTGCCAACCCGTATGATGGCAGCCCGGATCGGCGTGCCCGCAATGGCGCAGTGGTGGTGATCGACCCGCGCGACGGCGCCATTCTGGCGATGGTCGGCAGTCCGGATTTCACCGACAACACGATTCAGGGGCAGGTCAACGCCGCACTTGCGCTCCGCCAGCCCGGTTCGGCGATCAAGCCGCTCACCTATGCGGCAGCGCTTGAACGTGGATGGACACCGGCGACCACGATCCTTGACGTACCGGTGTCGTTCGTCGACTCCAGCGGACAGGTCTACGCCCCTCTGAACTACGACCGCGCGTTTCACGGTCCTCTGTCGCTGCGCGAGGCGCTTGCCACCTCCTCGAATGTCGCCGCCGTTCGCACCCTCGATTTTGTCGGCATTCCAGCGTTGCTCGATATGGCGGCGCGTCTTGGCATCACATCACTCGGCAATCAGCCGGGGCGCTTCGGTCTGGCGCTGACCCTCGGCGGCGGCGAGGTGTCGCTCCTGGAGTTGACCGGCGCATACGCGGCATTTGCAAATGGCGGCATGCGGGTAACGCCGTATGCTATCCTGAAGATCGGCGGCGATCCGGTTTCGCGTGCGTCTGGGCCGGAAGCGGTCGATCCGCCATCCCCGGCGCTCGATCCGCGCATTGCGTATCTGATCAGCGACATCCTGAGTGATCGGTATGCCCGTATGCGCGCATTTGGCGGCGCGCTCGACATGGATCGCCCCGCAGCGGTCAAAACCGGTACCACAACCGACTGGCGCGACAACTGGACGGTTGGATATACACCAGACCGGGTGGTTGGGGTGTGGATCGGGAATGCTGACGGTCGGGCGATGGAGGCGGTGAGCGGCGTCACCGGCGCCGCTCCGGTCTGGCGCCAGGTGATGCTGGCGGCGCACCGCGGATTGCCGCCGCGTCCGTTTCCCCGTCCGCCGGGGATCGTCGAACTGACGATCTGCGCTGAGGGCGGTCTGCTGCCGTCGCCGGTCTGCCCGGCGACGCGACTCGAACGGTTTCTGGCAGAGCATACGCCGCAGCGACCGGACGATACGCACATTCTGGTGCGCGTCGATCCGGTGCGTGACTGTCGGGCGCCGGATCGGTATCCGTCGGCGCGTACCGTGGTGCGCATCTATCGGGTGTTGCCGCCGGAAGCGCAACCGTGGGCGGAGAGCGCTGGCATTCCCCGTCCACCACGCCAGGTCTGCCCGCCGATCACGGCGAATACTGGCGATCCGCCGGGCAACAATGCGCCTGCGTCTGGTTCAGGCGGGGACGCTGGCGAACGCGAACCCCGTCTCATATCGCGCAACACGCTGCCATTGCTGATCACCGCTCCTGCCCACGGTGCGGTGTTTGCATTGAGTCCAGGCGTACCGGCGGAGCGACAGCAGATTGCGCTGACCGTGGGGGCGGCGCCAGAGATCGACCGTGTGACGATCTACATTAATGGTGCGCCGCTGGTTACAACGTCGGCGTCACGGGTATTCTGGCAACTGCAACCGGGGAGGCATCGGGTGTGGGCAGAGGGACACAACGTGGATGGGCACATCGTGCGCAGTCCGATCGTCGAGTTTGAAGTGCGTCAGGCGTCACAGGCAAACTGAGCGTCTCACAGATTCTGAGGAGGGGAAACACAATGAAACCGTCGCCACGCTTCCCGCTTCGTGCAATCATTGCCGCTGGCATCGGACTGATCCTGATCATCGCCGGTGTGTTCGCCGGCCCGTTGATCCTGAGCGCGCCGCAGATCGTCCGGATCGAGCCGCCTGATGGCGCAGAGGCGGTCAATCCGCAGGCGCCGCTGCGGATCGAGTTCAGTCAACCGGTGCAGCGCGACTCGCTGGTTGCCGTTGTGCGCCTCGAACCGCCGGTCGATGTGCAGATCGATGTCCAGGGCAATGTTGCGCTGGTGCAACCCGTCGGCGGGTTGCAGTACGGCGCGGAGTATGCCCTGACGATTGGCGCGGGTGTGCGGAACGCGCTTGGTCGCGCCTCCGAAGGCGCCCAGACGGTGCGTTTCCGCACTGCGCCGTATGTGGCAGTGCGCGATGTCGCGCCTGCCGATGGCACCGCCGATATTCCCCTCGAAACACTGATCACCGTTGAGTTCAGCGCCCCGGTGGTGAGCGCAGAGACCGTCGCCGCGTCCGCCGACGATCCACGCCGCGCCGCCGATCTGCCCCAACCGCTGACACTGACCATCGGCAGTGATTCGACGGCAGTGAGCGGCATTGGGCGCTGGCTCTCGCCGACCCGTTTCGGGTTCTTCCCTGAAGGCGGATTGCGTGCTGCGACAACCTATCAGGTGACGGTGCGCCCTGACCTGACACCCGATGGCGCGGCGCGGATGGAGCGCCCGTTCAGCTGGAGTTTTACCACCGCAGCACCGTTGCTGGTCGATACCCGCCCGTTTGATGGCGAGTTCGATGTTGCAGCAGACCGACCAATCGAAATCCGGCTCCATCGTGACGTGGATCGCTCGTCGGCGGGCGCCAGTTTTCGTTTGTTCGACGCGGGCGGGGTGGCGGTCGCGGGTACGGTCGAGACGTTCGATGACGGTATTCGCTTCAAGCCGGCTGCGCCGCTGCAGCGCGGGGTACGGTATCGCGCCGTGATTGAACCGGGAGTCAGCACAATCTCCGGCGCAATGCTCAACACCAAACCGTTCGAGTGGTCATTCATCGTCATCGGCGATCTTGAGGTGCGGCAGGTCGAGCCTGCTGGCGATACGCGCGATGTACCGACCGACATACCGCGGATCAGTGTGCGCTTCAACCATCCGGTCGTGCCGCTGGTGGATGTGGCATCAACCGGCGGATTGCCCGTGGCGGCAACCGTTGACCCGCCGGTGCGGGGCGTGGCGCGCTGGATCGACACGTCCACGTTTGTCATTTCGCTGACGGCACCGCTCGATCCATCGACCGATTACCGGGTGCGGGTTGCCGCCGGATTGACCGATCAGACCGGCGGCGTGCTGCGCAATGAGTATGTCTGGTCGTTTCGCACCATCGATCCGGCGGTGGAGCTGGCGCTCCCGCAAACCGATTTTGCGTCGCCAACCGAACCGATCACGATCACCTTCAACCAGCCGATGGATCTGATGTCGCTCCGCAGCGCCCTGCGCGTCGTGCGGAGCGATGGCGCCCTGATCGCTGGCACACTAGCGATCAGCGGAACAAGCGTGATCTTTCGTCCTGACGCGCTACTGGATCGCGGCGCTTCCTATACCATCATCGTCGATGCCGGTGCACGTTCGGCGCGCGGCAACGGGGCGCTGGCGCAGGCGTTCAGCAGTTCGTTCCGCGTCGCGCCGTTGCCAGCGCTCGTCACGACCAGACCGGCGCCGGGCGATGTGGTATCGCCTGATTATGGGAGCCTGACCCTGATCTTCAGCACACCGATGGACTGGACAACAGTCAGCCAGAATCTGGTCATCGAACCGGCGCTGACCGATGTCTATACGTCGGGATACGAAACCGGGTTCACTATCTACGGGCAGTTCGAGCCTGATACGGAATATCGTGTCACCGTCGGGGCGGCAGCGCGCGATCCCTTCGGCGTCGCACTGGGGCGCGATGTGACAGCGACCTTCCGCGTCGGTCCGCGTGAGCCGTCACTCAGTCTGATCGGTTCCTACCGCGCCGGTTTTTATCGCGCTGCTGGCACGGTACGAGTTCCGATCCAATGGATCAACGTGCCAGACGTCGAGTGGCGAATTTCGCGGCTGTCGCCGGAACAGGCGGCGAAACTGATGCTGAGTTATGAGTACTGGAGGGATTTTTCGCCAGCAGCGAACGATATTGTGACCGGGGGAACGCAATCGCTCGGCGGCGAACGCAACAAGGGGAGGGTCGGAATCATCGAGGTCGGCGCGCTGGAGGCAGGTCTCTACTATCTGGAGTTGCGCGCGTCGGGCGATCTGGTTGATCGTCAGGTGATGGCGGTCAGCCCATATGCGCTGACGGTGAAGCGTGGCACGGATCGCCTGTTCGTCTGGGCGGTTGATCTGTCCACCGGCAAGCCGGTTGCGGGACTACCGGTGCGTGCTGCCGCCTACCGGTATGAGACCGGTCTCAGTACACCCGTCGATCTGGGGCGCACCAATGCGGACGGTGTGTTGGAAGCGCCGTTCGATGCGCGTGATGTGTGGTCCCTGTTCGTCTGGTCGTCGGATGGCGACAGGGTGCAGACATTCACCACCACCGAGTGGTCTTCCGGGATCGATCCCTGGAGTTTCGGTGTGCCAGCCGACTACCAGCCGCAGAAATTTGCCGGGAGTCTGCTGACCGACAAACCGATCTATCGTCCGGGTCAGACGGTGCGATTGCGTGGCGCATTGCGCGGCATTGCCGTTAGTGCGGGGCAGGGTCAGGCGGAGCGGTATGTCCTTCCCGGCGCCGGTGACCGCGCGTATCTGTACGTGAGTGATCCGGAGGGAAACACCGTTTTTTCGACAACCCTCACCTTCAGCGCCTTCGGAACATTCAACGTCGACCTGCCGCTGGCGCAGGGAGCGCCGCTGGGGTCCTACTCGATGGTAGCGCGGCTCGGTGGTGTGCAGGGAGTCGATGAAACCGATCCCGCCGTATTCGGCAGTTTTCTGGTTGCCGAGTATCGCGTGCCCGCCTTTGAAGTCACTGTCACGCCGGCTGCCACCGATCTGCTGCGCGGCGATCCGTTGAATGTCAATGTCCAGGCTGCCTACTTTGCGGGCGGCGCGCCTGCCAGAGCGCCGGTGCGCTGGCGCGTCCTTGCGCAACCCTTCTGGTTCTTCAGCGACGCGGCGCCAAACTTCAGTTTCGCCGATTTCGATAATGCGTATGCCTGGTATGCCGCCGGTGAACCATCGTTCCTTTTTGGCGAACTGATTGCTGAAGGTGAGGGGGCGACTGATGCACAGGGACGGTTCGCCCTGACGCTTCCCGCGTCGATCTATGAACGCCGTCCTCTGGACAGCGGAGTGCGCACCGGCAGCCAGACGCTGACCATCGATGTCGAGGTGACCGATGTTGATGGTCAGGTGATCGCCGCCCAGGGGGTGGTAACGGTTCACGCTGGCGCGTTCTACGTCGGTCTGCGCCCTGAAGGATATGTTGCCAGCGCCGGGCAACCGCAGCAAATCTCAATCATCACCCTGACGCCTCAAGGCAATCCGGCGCCGAACCGTTCGCTGGATGTGGAGGTCTATGAGCGCGAGTGGTACAGTGTGCGCGAACAGGGCGCCGATGGGCGTTTCTACTGGACATCCGCCTACACCGATACGCTGATCGAGACGCTCTCCGCCGTCACCGACGGGCAGGGGCGCGGGCAGGTGCAATTCACGCCGCCGCAGGGCGGTCTCTACCGGATTGTGGCAAAAGGGAAGGATGACGCGGGACGGGTTGTGCAGACGAGCGCCTATACGTGGGCTTCCGGCGGCATTGTCTTCTGGGGAGTCGATGACAGCAACCGCGTCGATCTGATCGCCGACAAACGCCGCTATAAGCCCGGCGACACTGCAACGATCCTGGTGACGGCGCCCTACCCGGACACGACCGCGCTACTCACCATCGAACGCGGCAATGTTATCGAACATCGCGTTCTGACGATCCAGGGTTCGACCGGTGTGTTGCAGGTTCCCATCCGTGAGGAGTATGCGCCAAACGTGTACGTTTCGCTGACGCTGATCAAAGCGCCGGGTGACGGCAGCAGCGTCGATGCGCCCGCCGCGCCCGATCTGCGGGTGGGTATCGTGAAACTGCCGGTCTCAACTGAACGTCAGGAACTGACCCTGACGCTCACCCCTGATAAAACACAGGTCGGTCCGCGCGATACGGTCACTTACACGGTGAAAGCGACCGACTACACCGGCAAGGGGGTGCGTGCCGAGGTGGCGCTGGCGCTGGTCGATAAGGCGGTGCTGACGCTGTTTGATGATCCCAATCCGTCACTGCTCCAGGCGTTCTACAATCAGCGCGCGCTTGGCGTATTCACCTCCAACCCGCTGACGGCGCTGGTTGATCGGGTGACGTTGCGGCTACAACCGGGCGACAAAGGCGGTGGCGGCGGTCTGGAAGCAGGAACCCTCGTCCGACGCGATTTTCTCGATACCGCCTTCTGGAACCCGGCGCTGGTCACCGATGATAACGGCATGGCGCAGTTCAGCGTGACCCTGCCGGACAACCTGACGACCTGGCGCCTGACGGCGCGCGCCATCACCGCCGATACCCTGGTTGGTGAAGCAACGATCGACATTGTTTCCAGCAAACCATTGCTCCTGCGTCCAACCCTGCCGCGTGCGCTCACCGTCGGCGACCGCCCGGTGTTGCAGGTGGTGGTGCAGAACACCACGAGCGCCGCCATCGACGCGACAGTGCGGATCGCGCCCAACCCTGCGCTGACCATTGACGGACCGACCGAGCAGCAGGTTAATGTTCCGGCAAACGGAACCGTGCTGGTGCGCTGGCAGGCGACGGTCAATGAGCCGCCCGGTGAAAGCGATGAAGCGTTGCTGACGGTACGCGCCGTCGGTGGAGGGTACCAGGATGCCATCGAGACGCGGGCGCCGCTGCGTCGGCTTACTACTGCCGAAGCGACCGCCAGCGCCGGTCAGGTGATCGATCAGGTGGTCGAAACGATCAAACTGCCGCCGGAGAAAATCGCCAGTGCGCGGGTCGAACTGGATCTCACACCGTCGCTGGTCGCTGGCATTGTCAAAGGTGTCGAGAAACTGGCGAGCGCGCCGTACTTCAGCAGCGAAGCAACTGTCAGCAGTTTTCTGCCAGCAGTCGCGTCCTACCGTCTGATCCAGCAGGCGGGCTTCGACGACCCGCAGTTGCGCGCAACGCTGGAGCGCAGCGTAACGAATGGCGTGCAGCGTCTTTCTGCGCTGCAACAACTCGATGGCGGTTGGGGATGGTGGAGCGGCGACCGGAGCGATCCCTATCTTACGGCGTATGCCGTTCAGGGTCTGGTGGAGGCGCAACGCGCCGGGTTTGCCGTGGATCAGTCGATGCTGGATCAGGCGCTGACCTTCCTGACCGAAGCGCTCAATGACTCCCGGCGCCTGAACGACCCCAATGACCGCGTCTATGTGCTCTTTGTCCTTGGTGAAGCAGGGAAGCCGGATCGTGGACGGTTGGTGAACCTGTACAACGAACGGAACAATCTCACACCTGCCGGAAAAGCCTACCTGCTTATGGCGCTCCAGACGGCTGGGAGCGAGGAGAGTCGCATCAAGACGCTCCTTGCCGAACTGATGGGGCGGGCCGTGCTGACGGCATCCGATGCGCACTGGGATGCAGGGGACATGTGGTTCTGGGGACTTGACAGCGACGTGACTACCACCGGTCTGGCGTTGCGTGCGCTGTTGCGCGCCGATCCGCAGAACTTCTTAATTCCTAACGCAGCGCGCTGGTTGATGGGCGAGCGGGAGCGTGATGTCTGGCGCACGACCTACGATTCGGCGGGCGCCGTGCTTGCGCTTGCCGAATACGCGAGCCAGACCGATGACCTGCAAGCCGACTACCGCTATCGCGCAACACTCGACGGGCGCACCCTCCGCGAAGCGACCGTCACGCGTGACACCCTGCGCGAGACTGATCGGGTGATCATTGCAGCATCCGAACTGAAACCCGAAGGCAATCAGGTGGCGCTGCAACGGCAGGCAAGACCCGGACAGAGCAGCAAAGGGCGGCTCTACTACACCGTGCGCCTGCGCTACGCTGAGGATGTCGCCACTGCTCAGGCGCTTGATCGGGGATTCATCGTGCAGCGCGAGTATATCGCCGTCGCCAGCGACACGCTCACTCCAACCGGGCAACTGATCACTCAGGCGCGCCAGGGCGACCTGGTGCAGGTCCGCATCACCCTGCGCGTCCCAACCGATGTGCGCTACCTGACCGTGGAGGACTTCCTTCCCGGTGGGTTGGAAGCGCTGGATGCCAGCCTGAAGACAACCACTGCAGCAGCGCGGGAAGCGACGCTGGCGCCGCGGATCGAAGGCGGTGACGCGATGCCCTACTGGTGGTACTTTACGCACACCGAAGTGCGCGATGGGCGGGTGGCGCTCTTTGCCACCGACCTGCCGAAAGGGGTCTACACCTACACCTATCTGGCGCGGGCGACCGTTCCAGGGACATACGTCGCGCTGCCGGCAACTGCGTATCGAACATATGCGCCGGATGTGTTCGGCAGGAGCACGGGAGCGTCGTTTACGATTGTTACGCCGTAACTGAAATCACGGAGCAACCTATGACAACTGGCGACGAGTACATCCGTCATACCTTCGCCATTCTGTTTGACGTTCCCGCCGATCTGGCAGCAGATCGGGCAATCACGAAGGACGTATTGAACGCAGCAGTCAGCCGGATCACCGAACTGATCGAAGCCGACGCACGCCTCCAGGCGCTCCTGCAGCAACACGGCATTGAATATGGCTGGGAAGCGGGGAGTTGGGAATAAGCAAACGGACAGGGCATGTGCCGGTTTCGCGGTTTTGCATCCAGGTTGCGCGATCCAGATCGAGCGTGTATACTAAAGGATGTGCAAGCGGTGCAGGCGCAGATCGCACCGTAATGCTGCGCCGGGGGGAGGTGAACAGGTTGTTCTTCCGCGCCGGGTGAATCACCAGCGTGTGTGGATAAGCCAGAAATATGCGAGTAGAACGACGCGACGGCGAGACCGTTGATCAATTGCTTCGTCGATTCAACAAGGTTGTTGTTGCCGAGCGCATCACCAAGACCTTCCGCGAGAAGATGCATTTTATTTCTGAAAGCGAAAAGCGCAAAGAAAAGCGTCGCCGTGCTGAGCGCAATCGCCGCAAGAAGGCATTGCAGCAGGCTCAGCAGGGTTAACCCGCTTCTCAACCGTCGCAGAGCGCCGGGCATGGCACCCGGCGCTCTGTCATGCCCGATGCGCATGGTATAATGCTTCAGGTGTTACAACTATGGCTCTTGCTCTGATCGATAAACTTGCCAACGTCGCTGCACGCTACAACGAACTGCTCGATCTGATGGCGCAACCCGAGATCGCCACCGATCCCGTTCGGTTGCAGCAGTATGTGCGTGAGCAGCGCGACCTTGAACCGCTCGTCGAGGCGTATCAGGCGTACCGCGATGTGGAACGCCAGATCGAGGATACCCGCTTCTTGCTGGCGAACGAGACCGATCCGGAGGTGCGTCAACTCGCCCAGGAGGAACTGGACCATCTCATCGAGCGCCGCGCCCGACTCGAGACGGATATCAAGGTCTTGCTGCTGCCGCGCGACCCGAATGACTCGAAGAATGTCATCATGGAGCTGCGACAGGGCGAAGGCGGCGACGAGGCGGCGCTCTTCGCCGCAGACCTGTTCCGCATGTATACGCGCTACGCCGAACAGCGCGGGTGGGATGTGGACGTCATCAGCGCAACGGAGAACGGTCCCGGCGGCTATAAAGAGATTGTGTTCGAGATCAAGGGCGAAGGGGCGTATAGCCGCCTCAAGTACGAAGGCGGCGTTCATCGCGTGCAGCGGGTGCCGGCCACCGAAGCGCGCGGGCGGATTCACACCTCTACTGCCACCGTCGCCGTCCTGCCGGAAATTGAAGAGACCGAGATCGAACTGAACCCGTCCGATTATCGGGTCGATGTCTTTCGTTCGAGCGGGCATGGCGGTCAGGGGGTCAACACCACCGACTCGGCGGTGCGGATTGTGTACAAGCCGGGAACGCCGGAAGAAATCGTTGTGACCTGTCAGGATAGTCGTTCGCAACTGAAGAACAAGGCATCGGCGCTCGCCGTCTTGCGCGCCCGTCTCTATGCTCGCGAAGAAGAGAAGCGCCGCAAAGAACTGGGAGAGTCGCGTCTGGCGCAGGTCGGCGCCGGCGAACGCGCCGAGAAGATTCGCACCTATAACTTTCCGCAAGACCGGGTGACGGATCATCGGATCGGGCAAAACTTCTCGAATCTTCCAGGTATCCTCGATGGCGATCTTGACCGTCTGATCGATGCGCTGATCATTGCTGACAACGCCGAACGCCTTGAGGCTGTGGCAACTCGCTGATCGCGCCTGATCCGCCCCGGTTCATAGCAACGACGCCCCGCTCCGACGTACACGGATCGACGCCGTAGACCTGCGCCTGGTGACCAGATACGGTGCGTCTGTTGAGGAATCGAGGTGGCTGTGAGCACCCAGCAGCAACTGCTCCCCGAGATCGATGAGTTCGTCACCCGCATGCCGAAGGTTGAACTGCACCTTCACCTGGAAGGCGCTATTCGTCCCTCTACCCTGCTGGCGCTTGCCGAACGCAACGACGTCGATCTGCCAGCGCGCGATGAAGCGGGGGTGGCGCAACTCTTCAACTATCACAACTTCCACGAATTCCTGACCATCTTCATGGTTCTGGCGCGATCCCTGACAACCGGGCGCGATTTTGAGCAGGTGGCGTATGAACTTGGCGAGGATCTGGCGAAACAGCGCGTTCGCTATGCTGAAGTGATGATTTCGCCGGTTCAGTATCATCGCCGCGCTCTCGATCTCGATGAAGTGGTGCAGGGTGCAGCATCCGGTTTTGCACGCGCAACCCGTGAGTATGGCGTGCGGTTCGGGCTGGTCTTCGATTATGGGCGCCAGTTCGGGGTGGAACTGGCCTGGCAACTGCTGGAGCACGCTATCCGCAATATGCCCTATGGTGTGGTTGGCTGGTCGATCGGCGGCGATGAGATTAACCATCCGCCGGAGCCGTTTGCCGGAGTTTTTGCTGCGGCCCGGCGCGCGGGGTTGCAGGTGATGGCGCACGCTGGCGAAGTGGTCGGTCCTGCAAGTGTCTGGGGCGCGATCGATGCGCTGGGTGTCCGCCGCGTGGGGCATGGCATTCGCAGCATCGACGATCCAGAACTGATCACTGCCCTCCGAATGCGCAATATCGTGCTCGATGTCTGCCCGACCAGCAATGTGCGCACCGGCGCCGTCTCTGGTCTCGATGCGCATCCGCTGCGTCGCCTCTTTGATGCTGGCGTACCACTGACGATCAACACCGACGATCCGGTCTTCTTCAACACAACCCTGTGCAATGAATATCGCATGGCAACCCGGCTTTTCGGCTTTACCGCCGATGACCTGACGCGGATAGCGTTGACCGGCGCGCACGCGGCGTTCCTGCCCGAAACGGACAGCCTTGCACTGGCGCATGAACTTGAGGAAGAGATAGCCGGTCTGCGCACAGAACTGGGGATATGATGCCTGGCGGCATCAGCATCAGACGCCTGGATCGTACAGTTTCACCTGGTCGGCATCATCGACATCGGCAAGTAACTGGGTGACGGTATAGTACAACACCGGGTGCATCAGATCGGGCGCAAGTTCGGCAAGCGGCTTCAGGACGAATGCGCGCTGAGCCAGACGGGGGTGGGGGATGGTCAATTCAAACGACTCCATCTGCGCCGTACCGTAAAAGAGAATGTCAAGATCGATAGGGCGCGGACCGTACTGAATCCCCCGGCGCCGCCCCATAGCACGTTCGATCTTTTGCAGTTCAACCAGCAGATCGAACGGCTTGAGCGTCGTGCGACCTTCAACCACTGCATTGATGAACGCATGCTGGCTGACATAGCCCAGCGGCGCCTGCACATACAGGCGTGAGGCGCGCGTAACCTTGATGACCTGGCTCAAACGCACGACCGATTCCCGTAGCCGGGCAACGCGGTCACCAATGTTGCTGCCAAGCCCGATATAGACGGTTGTTTCATGCTGCGCCATTGATGGTGGATCCAGAAAGCGTTTCTCGATTGTCAATCTGTCTGTTCTCCCGTATTATACGACCGAATCGCGCGCTGCGCTGTTCCGTAGCACGGAGCCGTCCGCAACGTTTCGATCATGCAGTTGGGAAAGGAGCAGGACAATGTCGTCGGTGGAACACAGCATCTTCATCAATGTGCCGGTTGATACGGTGTTCGAGGCGCTTCTGCGCGTCGAAGACGCGCCGAAATGGGTTGTCGGTCTCGAAGAAGTGCACGATGTGACCGGGCGCAACGTTGGCGACACGTTTGCCTGGACGTTCAAAATGGCGGGAACGCTGACCTTTCGCGGCAAAACAACCTTCGCCGCGATTGAACCGGGGCGCTATCTGCGCGAAGAGGGGAGCGGCGACCTGTCGAATGTCTGGGTGTGGCGCCTGACCCCCGAAATGAGCGGCACACAGGTGCATGTGCGCATCGACTACACGGTCCCGGGCGGCGCTCTGATCGGCGGGATTCTCGACAAACTGTTCGTTGAACGGCAGAACCAGAAAGACCTGGAGCAAACGCTGAGCAACCTGAAACAGATGCTCGAAGGGTAGCGCATATGGGGGAAAAGCAGATCCTGGATGCTGATGATATCCGCCGCGCCATCACTCGTATTGCGCACGAGATCGCCGAGCGCAACGCCGGGGTGCGTGATGTGGCGCTCGTCGGCATCCGGCGACGTGGCGCTCCGCTGGCGATGCGCATTGCGGCTGCACTCGAAGAGATCGAGCGCGTGCGCGTGCCGGTCGGTGTGCTGGACATCACCCTTTACCGTGACGACCTCGGCATCCGCGGTCCGGCGCCGGTCGTGCACGCTACCGATATTCCCTTCGACATCAGTGGGCGCACGGTCGTGCTTGTCGATGATGTGCTCTACACCGGGCGCACTATTCGCGCAGCGCTCGATGCACTGACCGATTTCGGCAGACCGGCGCGCATTCAGCTGGCGGTGCTGATCGATCGCGGTCATCGCGAGTTGCCGATCCGCGCCGATTTCGTGGGGAAAAACGTACCTACCTCGCGCGATGAACGGATCGCCACCCGCCTGCATGAGGTCGATGGCGGCGTGGATGGCGTCTTCATCGTGCGCACCACAGCGACCAGCGGGTAAGGAGTTCTGAGTTATGAGCGTACCTGCGGAGGCGGGAAAACGACGGGATCGTCGCCGGCACGTGCTCGATCTCGACGATTTCTCAACTCAGGAGATCGAAGAGATTCTCGAAACCGCCGTCAGCATGAAAGAGGTGCTGGGGCGGGCAATCAAGCAGGTGCCGACCCTGCGCGGTAAAACGATCGTCAACATGTTCTTTGAAGAGAGCACCCGCACCCGGATTTCGTTTGAACTCGCCGGGAAAGCGCTCTCCGCCAATGTCGTCAACTTCACGGCGCGCGGCAGCAGCGTCGAGAAGGGTGAATCGCTGATCGACACCGTGCGAACATTGCAGGCGCTTGGCGCCGATATGCTGGTCATGCGCCACAGTGAGTCAGGAGCGCCGTACCTGGCAGCGCAGTATTTCCACGGTTCGGTGATCAACGCTGGCGACGGGCGCCATGCGCACCCGACCCAGGCGCTCCTCGATCTCTTTACAGTGCGGCAGCGACTGGGGCGTATCGAGGGTCTCAAGGTGGTGATCGTCGGCGACATTCTGCATAGCCGGGTTGCGCGGTCTAATCTGTGGGGCTTTACCCGTATGGGCGCTTCGGTGACACTCTGTGCGCCGCAGACGTTGATCGGTCCGGAGTCGTTCTGGAAAGCGACCTGGCCCGACCTGACGATCACCAGCAACCTGGACGAGTGTATCAAAGATGCCGATGTGATTATGACCCTGCGCTTGCAGAAGGAGCGAATGGAAGCAGGGTTGCTCCCTTCCCTGCGAGAGTACAGTCGCTTTTTTGCCATCACTGCTGAGCGCGTGGCGCGCGCTGCGCCGCACTGCCTGGTGATGCACCCCGGTCCGATGAACGAAGGCGTCGAGATCATGCCCGATGTCGCCACATCAGCCCAATCCGTGATCGAAGAGCAGGTCGCGAATGGCGTGGCAGTGCGGATGGCGTTGCTCTACCGTCTCTCTGGCGAGTGAAAAGAGTTCCTATGCGGTATCTGATCAAGAATGGTTCGATTATCGATCCGGCACGGCGTGTTGCCACCATCGGCAACGTGCTGGTCGAAAACGGCAAGGTCGTTCAGGTGATCGATCTTGCCGATCTGACCATCGCGCCGGAGCCACTCGATGACCACACCGAGGTAATCAATGCGCGCGGTGCGGTGATTGCCCCTGGCTTCCTCGACCTGCATGCCCACGTGCGCGAACCGGGCGAGGAGCACAAGGAAACTATCGAAACTGCGACGAAAGCGGCAGCTGCTGGCGGATTTACCACGCTGTGCGTGATGCCGGATACGCGCCCGCCTATCGACTGCGCTGCGGTGGCGCGTCAGATCCGTGACATTGCGCGGCGACGCGGCGTGGTGCGTATCGAGCCGATCGGTGCGATCACCGTTGGACGCGCCGGGCAGACCCTTACCGAGATGGCAGAACTTGTCGAAGCCGGATGTGTCGGCTTTTCTGATGAGGGAAACACCGTGATGGACGCCACAGTGATGCGGAACGCGCTGGCATATGCGGCGATGCTCGACACGCCGATCATGGCGCATTGCGAAGATGTGCGCCTGACCCGTGGATGGGGCATGCACGACGGCGCTGTCGGTATTCGCCTCGGTCTGCCAGGGTACCCGGCTGCTGCCGAAGAAGCCATGGTTGCGCGCGATATTGCGCTGGCGGAAATGACCGGCGCGCATCTGCATATCTGCCACGTCAGCACTGCCGGAAGCGTCGCGCTTATCCGCGCTGCGAAAGCGCGCGGCGTGCGTGTAACCGCCGAGGTGACGCCGCATCACCTGACACTGACCGATCGCTGGGTTCTGGGCAATCTCGATGTACCGCACGGCGAAGGGAAATCAGGACATCGCGCGGGGCGTGAGCGTGTCGATGCGAATGAGGATGGTCTCGATCTTCCGTCACGTCTCAAATCAACCCTGTTGCCGCCCTACCACACATCGACGCGCGTGAGACCGCCGCTGCGCACCGAACAGGATGTGGAGGCGTTGATCGAAGGATTGCGCGACGGGACGATCGATGCCATCGCGTCGGATCATGAACCGCAGAGCGCGGTTGATAAAGAGTGTGAGTACCGCCTGGCCGCGTCGGGCATCAGCAGTCTCGAAACGGCGCTGGGGCTGGCGTTGACCCTGGTGCACCGCGGGAAACTCGACCTGGTCGACCTGGTCGCCAAATTTACCGAGGGTCCGGCGACGGTGCTTGGACGTGCGCCAGCAACCCTGCGCCCCGGTTCGCCAGCGGACATCGTTATTTTTGACCCGGACTCGCCGTGGATCGTCGATCCTGCGAGGTTTTTCTCAAAAGGGCGTAACACGCCGCTCGCCGGTCAACGCCTCAAAGGGCAGGTGATGCTGACCATGTACCGCGGGCAGATCGTGTTCCGCCGCGGCAATTTTGGCATCGGCACCGGCGCGTTGCAGCAGGCGTCGCGGCTCGAAGGCATCCTCGGCAACGAGAATGGCGAATAATGGCACGCCAGCACACACTTGCGATCGCCGACCATCGCCAGGTGACGGCGCACCTCCGCTGGCTTGCGCTGCATGCGCCCGATCTGGCGCGTGATGCGCGTCCCGGTCATGCACTGCTGGTGCACTGCAACGACTCCGATGACCGGTATCGGTTGCTGCGTCGTCCGCTCTTTCTGGCTGCAACGATGCCGGAAATTGGACAGCTGGCGCTGCTCTATGAACCGCACGAGCCGGGGCTGGCATGGCTGGCGCGCCGCTTGCCGGGTGAAACCCTCGATGTCGTGGGGTTGTCTGGACGTCCCTTTCCCCTGAATGATCGTCAGCGCAATCTGTTGCTGGTTGGCGCCAGCGCGGGGCTTGCCGCGCTGATCTTCATGGCACGCTTTACCGCCCCCTACGCTGCTGTGACTCTGCTCGCCTTCGCCGATGACCAGGAACGCCTGCCGCCACCCTTTCTGCTCCCCTCCGCCGTCGAGTATGTCACTATGGTGGACATGGATGTTGCAGCATCCGTTGCGGCAGCGCTGCAACCGACGGACAAACCGTCAATGCTGGCGTGGGCGGACGCGGTCGTGGCGGCATTGCCGCGCGAGGCGCTTGCGGAGCTTGGGCGGATCGTGCGAATGGTGCGCCTGCGCTGGGCACGCGGGTTTGCGGAGATGCTCATCGAATCGCCGCCTGGCTGCGGGTTCGGTGCGTGTGGAACATGTGCTGTCGAACTGCGAGGCAGAGTGCGCCTGCCGTGCGTCGAGGGACCGTGGTTCGACCTCCGCGACGTAGCATGAGAATCGCAGGGAGAGATGAACCATGAGAGTACGCCGATGCGAGCGCCAGAGCGGTTCTCACAGAGGTTGGGCAGATTGGACA
Organism: Roseiflexus sp. RS-1; assembly: GCF_000016665.1. Taxonomy (NCBI): domain Bacteria; kingdom Bacillati; phylum Chloroflexota; class Chloroflexia; order Chloroflexales; family Roseiflexaceae; genus Roseiflexus; species Roseiflexus sp. RS-1. The sequence continues at coordinate 3,571,471 of NC_009523.1, read as the reverse complement.
GGGTTGAAATGACTTCTCTCTATGCATTGATCCGACCGCTTCTCTTCCGGCTCGACGCCGAGCGTGCCCATGATCTGACAGCGAAGGCGCTGCGGGTGACGAGTCGTGCGCCGTTGCTGCCGCGTCTGATCCGTGCGCTGTATGCCTGGGAGGATCCGCTCCTGGCGGTCGATTGGTCGGGGCTGCACTTCGCCAATCCTGTCGGCGTCGCCGCCGGGTTCGACAAACGCGCCGATCTGGTCGATGGGCTGGCGCTCCTCGGTTTCGGGCATATCGAAGTCGGCACAGTCACACCGCGCCCGCAACCTGGAAACCCGCGTCCACGCCTCTTTCGTCTGCCGGAAGACACTGCGCTGATCAATCGCCTCGGCTTCAACAGTCCGGGCATGGTTGCGGTGGCGCGTGCATTGCGCGCGCGTCGCTCACGCGATGTTATCGTTGGCGTCAATATCGGCAAGAACCGCGACACGCCACTGGAACGCGCCGTTGAAGATTATGTCGCAACCTTCGTTGCACTGGCGCCGATCGCCGACTATGTGGCGGTCAACATCTCATCGCCGAACACGCCAGGCTTGCGTCGCCTGCACGAACGCGCGGCGCTCGAGACGCTCCTGCACGAACTGACGCGACTCAATCGCGCTCTGCCGCATCCGCGCCCGATTGCGCTGAAGGTGTCGCCCGATGAGACCCCGGATCAACTCGAAGCAGTCGTGCGCGCCGGTTGCGATGCTGGCATTGCAGCCTTCATTGCCACCAACACCACCCTGGCGCGTGATGATCTGCACAGCCGGCTGGCAATCGAAACCGGCGGATTGAGCGGTCGTCCACTGACGCAGCGCGCGCGTCAGGTCATCGGCGCGATCTACCGCCTGACGCACGGGGCGCCGCCGGTGATCGGCGTCGGCGGCATCGCCACGGCGGAGGATGCCTATCAGCACATTCGTGCAGGTGCACGGTTAATCCAGATCTATACCGGCATGGTGTACGCAGGACCTGCAATCGCGCGCGACATCAAGCAGGGGCTTGCGCGCCGGTTGCGCCGCGACGGATTCACATCACTGGAAGAAGCGGTCGGAGTGATGGTCGCAGCATAAACGCAGCCATTGCCGGGAAATGGCAGGGGAATAGTCTCATCCTTTCCCAATCGTCATCTCGCGCACCTGTACGACGCGCAGGCGCTCCGGCAGAACGACGACGCCTGTGCCGGGAATATCGGGAACGGTAATGGTCGAGTCATCGTTCAACACAAAGTCGGGTGTCGCAATGTCGTGGTGATAGTAGCGCGCCGAGGCGGAAATATCACCGGGCAGCGTAAAGTTGGGCAGCGCTGCCAGCGCCAGATTCACTGCACGCCCCACATTCGTCTCCAGCATGCCGCCGCACCAGACCGGTACGCCGCGATCGGCGCACAGATCGTGGATCTGGCGCGCAGCGGTCAGTCCGCCAACCCGCCCGATCTTGATGTTGATCACGCGGCAGGCGTCGATATCGAGCGCCCAGCGGGCGTGCTCCGGCGAGTGAATGCTTTCATCCAGGCAGATCGGAGTTCGCAGTTGCGCCTGAAGACGCGCATGATCGACAATGTCTTCGTGATGCAGCGGTTGCTCGATCAGCAGCAGGTTCATCTCGTCCAGTTCGCGAAACACCGGCGCATCAGCAAGGGTATACGCCGAGTTGGCATCCACCTGCAACGCAATATCGGGCCAGCGATCACGGACTGCACGCACAACCGTCACATCCCATCCTGGTTTGATCTTCAGTTTGATGCGTGCATATCCGGCTTCAACAAATTGCGCAATCCGTTCGAGTTGGGCGGCGAGTGTCGGTTCGATTCCAACGCTCACCCCCACCGACACCCGCTGCCGCGTCGCGCCGATAAGTCGCGCCAGCGATACGCCGTGCACCTGAGCAAAAATGTCCCAGAATGCGGCTTCGACGGCGGCGCGCGCCATTGGATGACCACGCACGTGGGCAAACCGTTCAACAATGGCTTCAGGCGAGTCGATATCCTGATCGATCAACATCGGAGCCAGAAACTCACCGATGATGTGCCAGGCGGTGCCAATGGTTTCATACGCATACCAGGGTCCTGCCCCGGCAACGCATTCGCCCCAACCGGTTCGTCCATCTGCACGCATCTCGACCAGAATGCAGGGGCGGTGCGTCTCACGCCCGAAACTGGTCTCGAACGGCGCCACCAGCGGCATATCGATATGGTGCAGGGTGATTGATTCGATCTTCATACAATGCTCCAGTGCTGGTGCAGCAGGTAGTAACTGCACGATCCTGCGGTGAGAACGTCGGTGATCGTATACCCGGCGGCAAACGACCGTTCGCACAGATCGCGCACCTGCATACGCCAGGTCAGCGCCTCTGCGGGTCGCGTCGCCTTGATCGCCTGAATGTCGGTGGGGAAACGGATGAGCACGCGAGCGCCGGACGGATTGCGGCAAACCGGAGCGGGCGCATCGTCGGCGGCGCCGGGGGACGCCGGGTTCAGAACCACTCCGCCCTCAGCGAGCAGCGTGGCAAGGTCTGGCTCAGGTTCGGCGCGCGCCAGACGCGCTTCGACATGCCGCGATGCCAGATGCCATTCCACCTCGAAACGATCACTGGGAACCCCGGCGTTCAGCCGGTCGCTCATCGTGCCATACAGATTACGCGCATACGTGCGACAGATAGCGCCGAGTTTACGCAGGTTCAGGCGCGCATTCCGACTCTGGAGCGGGTCGAACGTCCAGGTCATCAACGTGATGCCCTGCGCAAGCACAAAGTCGCGTTGACGGCGCTTGAGTTCCTCGCCGATCCTCCGATCACGATAGTGCGGCAGCACGCCGAGCATGTGCGAACAGTGTTTGATCTGTCCCGCTGCCGTGAGACCGACGAAACCGAACACAAAGCCGATCAGATCGTCCGGCGGCGTCAGGTCAGCATCAAACGCACCGAGCGCCAGCCCGCCGTTCTTATTGGCGGTCAGCAGCAGATGGAGCGGAACGATATCACGCGCATCGCTGCCCCACACCTGCGTCTGAAGGTCTTCGACGGCGCGGTATTCGTCGATGGTTTCAATGCGGCGATAGACGATTGCCATACGTTTCACCAGTAAACGCGCTCACGCTCAGGCGCTTTCGGTCATTCCAGGAATGCGCGCATAGCGGCATTGACTTCGTGCGGCGCAACCTGCTGCACCCAGTGCGACGCGTGCGGCAGCATGCAGATGCGCAGATCGGGAACAAAACGCTCCGTCCTCTGGACGACCTCTGGCGCAAATGCGACATCCTGCTCACCCCAGATCAGCAACGTCGGTACGGTGACCCGCATGCTGGCGCCGCGAAACAGATCTCCTGCACCATACCGTCCCATTGCGCGGTAGTAGTTAAGCGCAGCGGTGAGAGCGCCGGGGCGCGCCATCGCCTGTTTATAGCAGCGGATCGTTTCGTCATCGAACACCGCTCGATCAATCGGCGTCGAACGAAAAATGCGGTCGAACGCCGCACCGTTGCGCGCACTCAGCACAAGTTCAGGCAGCCATGGGATCTGAAAGAAGAGGATATACCGCGAGCGACGACGTTGTTCCGGATTCTGCCGCAGTTCCTGGAAGAAACGCGCCGGATGCGGCATGTTCAGCGCAATCAATCGCTCGACGCGCTCCGGATGCGCAATCGCCAGCGACCAGGCGATCATGCCGCCCCAGTCGTGCCCGGCGACGTATGCCCGCTGAAAGCCAGATGCCTGAATCAGTTCCACAATGTCCTGCACCAGCACCGGCAGTTCGTAGCCGCGGGCAGGTTTCTCGGTTTCATTGTAGCCGCGCAGATCGGGCGCAACGACGGTGTAGTGATCGGCGAATGCGTTGATCTGATGACGCCATGACCACCAGAACTCTGGAAAACCGTGCAAAAGCAGCAGGAGACGATCACCGCACCCTGCGCGGACGACATGGAAGCGAATGCCGCTGATGCGGAGATAGTGATGTTCGACAGGCGTATCCACTGTCGTGTGCCTTCCTCCCGCTGCCGCTCATGACCGATTGGCAGGTTTACACCGCAATGCATCTGGCGCAAACACCGATCCTGAGCAGCGCCGCGTCGGTTGAGGGATGATCGCGGATCTGGTTTGTATTATACCCTGTCGCGACCTGGACGGCGCTCCCTCGCAGCAGTAACGTTCTTCGGAAATCGCTTTCAGTAAATGGCATATCGCATGGTATAATCGGGATGTCAAACGAAGGTTGAAGCAAAAAGCGTATGGCTGTCACCCTTGCTGATGTTGCTCGTCGCGCCGGAGTTTCGCTGGCTACTGCATCACGTGTGCTCAACGGCAGCGCGCGCGCCGTGAGTGATGAGATGCGCGCACGCGTTACCGCTGCCGCGCGTGAACTGCACTACGTTCCTAATGCGCACGCGCAAGCGCTTGCCCGCGCTGCTACACAGACCGTGGGGGTGATCGTCCACGACGTCAGCGATCCATACTTTGCAGAAATCCTGCGCGGCATTCAGCGCAGCGCCGCCGATGCCGGGCGGTTGATGATCGTGTGCAATACCTTCCGCGATCCGCAGCGTGAACTGGAGTATGTGCATCTGCTGCAGAAGCAGCGCGTCGAGGCGATCATTCTGGCAGGCAGCGGTCTCGATGATCGCGCCTACTGCCGATCTATGACTGAGCGACTCGACTCGTTTGCCTCAATGGGAGGACGGGTGGCGGTCATCGGTCGCCACAATATCGCTGCCGATGCCGTTGTTCCCGATAACGTCGGCGGTGCGCGGGCGCTGGCGCACTATCTGCTCGACCTGGGGCATCGCTCATTCGGCATAATCGACGGTCCTGCGCTGCTGACCACCTCCCGTGATCGGCGCAGCGGCTTTGTGCAGGCGCTTCAGGCAGGCGGGATCACGCTGCCGCCCGACGCCATCATTCCCGGCGATTTTACGCGCGATGGCGGCGCACAGGCGGCGATCCGCCTGCTGGAGCGCTTTCCATCGATCACGGCGATCTTCGCACTCAACGATGTGATGGCGATCGGCGCGCTCGCTGCGCTGCGGGAACGCGGGATCACAGTGCCCGATCAGATGTCGATTGTCGGTTTCGATGACATCCCGATTGCCGCCGATGTGACACCGGCGTTGACGACCATGCGCGTGCCGATGAGCCAACTCGGATCAGAAGCGCTCGCACTGGCGCTCTCGGCAGAAGATACCCTGCGCACCATTCACCTGCCGACCGAGATGATCGTGCGTCAGAGCACGGCGCCGCCATCCGCAACATAACCGGCACGTCTCATTCGAGATATGCGCTGTCCAGGCGCGCCGCCTGAGCGCGTTCGTTTTTTGTTGTCGTTTTTCGGCAGAAAGGATGTTCTATGGCTACACTCTCGCTGGGTATCATTATGAATGGCGTCACCGGACGAATGGGAACCAATCAACATCTCGTGCGCTCGATTGTTGCTATTCGTCAGGCTGGCGGCGTGCCGCTCGCAAACGGCGATGTGGTGATGCCTGACCCGATCCTGGTCGGGCGCAACGAGCAGAAGGTGCGTACACTGGCAGATATGTACGGCATCTCCCGCTGGAGCACCGATCTCGATGCATGCCTTGCCAATCCTGCCGATGTGATCTACTTCGATGCACAGACAACCCAACGTCGCGCGGAAAGCGTGCGCGCGGCGATTGCAGCCGGAAAACATATCTACTGCGAAAAACCGTCTGCGGCAACCCTCGACGATGCGCTCGACCTGGCGCGCCGCGCGAAAGCTGCCGGTATCAGGCATGGCGTCGTGCAGGATAAACTCTTTCTCCCCGGTTTGCGCAAACTCAAACGTCTGATTGAAAGCGGTTTCTTCGGCAGAATCCTCTCGGTGCGCGGTGAGTTCGGCTACTGGGTTTTCGAGGGGGACTGGCAATCCGGGCAGCGTCCTTCCTGGAACTATCGCAAGGAAGAGGGCGGCGGCATTATTGTCGATATGCTCTGCCACTGGCGCTATGTGCTCGATAACCTGTTCGCTCCGGTGCGTGCAGTGATGTGCCTGGGTGCGATCCATGTTCCCGAACGGGTGGACGAACAGGGGCGCCGGTATGCGGTGACCGCCGATGACTCGGCATACGCGACGTTTGAACTCGAAGGAGGCGTCATCGCTCAGATCAACTCATCGTGGTGCGTGCGGGTCTACCGTGATGATCTGTTCGTGTTGCAGGTGGACGGTACCCACGGCAGCGCCGTCGCCGGATTACGCGAGTGCCGCGTCCAACCGCGGGTAACGACGCCTCGCCCGCTCTGGAATCCCGATCTGCCGAACTCGATCGATTTCCGCGCTGGCTGGCAACCGGTTCCCGACAATGAAACGTTCGATAATGCGTTTCGTGTCCAGTGGGAACTGTTCCTGAAACACGTCGCCGGTGAGGGGTCCTTCCGGTGGAATCTTCTGGAAGGTGCAAAGGGGGTGCAGCTTGCCGAACTGGGGTTGCGCTCCTGGCACGAACGCCGCTGGATCGATGTTCCGCCGCTCGAGGTATGAAAGAAGGTGTGTATGCCGCCAACGTTGATGCTCCCATTTCCCGACCGCTCGCTGCGCCCCTACGCATTGCGCGCTTCTGCCGGATTCGCACCGCCGCGCGCGCCGCTGCGCAGCCGCGTCTTCTTCGCCGCAGCCCACGTTGTCGCCGATCCGCTCGCCGATACCACGCCAGTATCGCCGCCAGCGCTCGACTGGGACACAACTCTGGCATACCGGCGCTATCTCTGGTCGCTCGGTCTGGGCGTCGCCGAGGCGATGGATACTGCCCAGCGCGGTATGGGTCTCGACTGGACGACCGCGCGTGAACTCATCGAACGCTCGGTCGCAGAAGCGCGCGCCGTCGGCGGAATGATCGCCTGCGGCGCGGGAACCGACCATCTCCCGCCGCGTCCCGATCTTTCTCTCGATCAGGTCGAGGCGGCGTACCTCGAACAGATCGAGGCGGTCGAACGGTGCGGCGGGCGCGTGATCCTGATGGCAAGCCGCGCGCTTGCCGCCTGCGCGCGCAGCCCCGATGACTATGCGCGCGTCTACGGACGTCTACTCTCACAGGTGCGCGAACCGGTCATTCTTCACTGGCTCGGCGATATGTTTGATCCGGCGCTGGCGGGGTACTGGGGCAGCCATGATCTCGATGCCGCCATGGAAACGGCGCTTGCCATTATTCACGAGCACGCGGCAAAGATCGACGGCATCAAAATCTCGCTGCTCGACGCGCAACGCGAGATCCAGATGCGGCGACGGCTCCCGCCCGGCGTGCGTATGTACTCCGGCGACGATTTCAACTACCCGGAGTTGATCCTCGGTGATGACCAGGGATACAGCGACGCACTGCTGGGAATCTTTGATGCGATTGCTCCGGCGGCTTCAGCGGCGCTCCAGGCGCTCGACGCCGACGATCCGGAGCGCTTCCGCGCGATCCTTGAACCAACTGTACCCCTCTCACGGCATATCTTTCAACCGCCAACCTACTTCTACAAAACGGGGGTGGTCTTCCTTGCCTATCTCAATGGGCATCAGCGCCACTTTCGCATGGTCGGCGGGCAGGAGAGCGCACGGTCCGTTCTGCATCTCGCGCGCCTGTTCATCCTCGCCGATCAGTCTGGCGTGCTTTGCGATCCTGATCGCGCAGTTGCACGTATGCGCCTCGTTCTGGCGCTGGCAGGTATTGAGGAGTAACCAATGGCGGGTGATCTTTCACGCCTGAGCTTGAATCAGGCAACCACAAAATACTGGTCGCTCCGTGAAGCAGTCGATGGGTGCGTCCGCGCCGGAATCCCGGCGATTGGCGTCTGGCGCGACCGTCTCGCCGAAACGGGAGTTGCCGCCGCCGCGCGCCTGCTGCGCGATGCCGGATTGCACTGCTCCAGTCTCTGCCGCGGCGGTTGGTTCCCCGCTGCCACACGCGCCGAACGCGCCGCTCGCATTGACGACAACCGGCGCGCCATCGAAGAAGCTGCGACGCTGAACGCCGATGTTCTGGTGCTGGTGTGCGGTCCAGCGCCTGATCGCAACATCCGTGCAGCACGAATGATGGTCGAAGAAGGGATCGCTGCCGTCCTGCCGGATGCGATTCAGCACGGCGTCACCCTGGGCATTGAACCGCTGCACCCCATGTTTGCCGCCGACCGTTCGGTCATCACCAGTCTGCACGAAGCGATCGTCCTGGCGGAACGCTTCGACTCACCTCACGTCAAGGTTGTGATCGATGCATACCACGTCTGGTGGGATGCCGGGGTCTACCATCTCATCCGGCGGTGTGGCGCGCGGATTGCCGGTTATCACGTGTCCGACTGGATCACGCCGCTGCCTGATGTGCTCAACGGGCGCGGCATGATGGGCGATGGCGTGATCGAACTGCGCTCGCTGCGCGAAGCGGTCGATGCCGCTGGCTATCGCGGTTTCATCGAAGTCGAGATTTTCAACGAAACGATCTGGAAGATGCCTGGAGATGCCATCCTGTCTCTGATGTGCGAGCGCTACCTGGCGCATGTCGCCCCGACCTGATGCCAAATCTTGATTCGGTAGGGCGCCTTCCCGCCAGGGCAACCGACGATCGTTCCGGCATTATTCCTGCCTGCGCAGGTCTGGGGGCGCGGGCGTCGCACCCGCATGCCTGAGGGCGCGGGCGTCGCACCCGCATGCCTGAGTGTGCAGGCGTCCCGCCCGCATGCCTGGGTGCGCGGGCGGGCTTCGCCTTGCCTGGCCGAGGGCGTATGGTCTTTGAGTACATAATCCGCCATAGCCCGCGCAGGCGGGCTTTGCATTCCATAGCTGAGGGCTTCAGCCCCACGGCTGGCGCGGTAGAGCGGAATAAATGCTCAATCGTCATCAGCCCGACGGCAAGAGGCGCATACCGGATGATAGCATTTCTCGCAAAGTTTGAACCCAATCCCTTCTTTCGTGCAAAACGAAAGGCCAAAAACCGAATTTATAGTATACTCGGCCGTATGGCCGAGAAACTCACCTTAACCCACGAGCGAGTTGATGACATCCCTCTGCTGATCGGGCTTGCGCAGAAATTGCACCTTCCCGAAGTTCTGGACCGCCACCTGGGCCACCACGGCAACCACCAGGGGCTGAGGAACGGCTGGCTGGCAACGGTCTGGCTGGCCTCTATCCTCTCGGAAAGCGACCATCGCAAGTCCAGCGGAGAAGAGTGGGCCGGGCAGCATCGCCAGACGCTGGAACGGTTGCTGGGGCAACCCATTCGCCGTACCGAATTCAGTGATGACCGGCTGGAGATCGTGCTGCGCCGCCTGAGCCAGCAGGCCGCCTGGGAAGCCCTGGAGGCCGACCTGTGGCAGGCAACGGGAGACGTCGATGACCTGGACGTGACCAGCGTTCGCCTGGACAGCACCACCACGTATGGCTACCATACCCTGACGGAAGACGGGGTGATGCAATACGGGCATAGTAAAGACCGCCGTCCCGACTTGCCCCAGTTGAAATTGATGGCCGCCGCAGCCGAGCCGTGGGGTCACCTGCTGGCCTGCAATGTCCACCCCGGCCAGACCGCCGACGACCCGTTGTACCGCCCCCGCATCGCTCGGGTGCGCCAGATGCTGGGCCGGTCGGGGCTGCTGTATGTGGGCGACAGCAAGATGGCTGCTCTGGCAACTCGGGCGGACATCGTGGCCCACGGGGACTACTACCTGATGCCCCTGCCCCTGACCGGCGAGACCGCCCAACAGGTGGAAGCGTGGATTGACGCCGTGGTGGAAGGGGAGCAGACGGTGACCCTGATCTGGGATGAGCAGAGTCTGTTGGGCGGCGGGTATGAGTTTGAGCGGCCGATGAGCGCCCGGGTGGATGGCAAGCCCGTGACGTGGACCGAGCGGGTGCAGGTGGTCCGCTCGTTGGCGCTGGCGGAGCGGGAGAGCCAACAGTTGGAGCGGCGCCTGGCGAACGCGGAGGCAGCTTTGCGGGCGCTGACACCGCCCCCCGGTCGGGGCCGACGACCGTATCGGGACGAAGCGGCCTTGCAGACAGCGGTATCCCAGGTGCTGGAGCGATATGATGTGACGGGCTTGCTGCAGGTCACCTGGCGACGGGAGGAAGAGACCGTCACGCGCTCCGTGGGACGCGGACGGGGACGCCCGAAGCGCCCCGTCCGGACGGAGGTGCGCGTGCGTTGCGTCATCGCCGAAGTCCGGCGGGACGAAGAGGCGATTCAGCGCCGGAAATATCGTCTGGGATGGCGGATTCAGGTGACCAGCCTGCCGTTGGCCCAGATGTCGCTGGCCCAGACGGTTGTCCATTACCGGGGTGGGTGGTGTCTGGAAAGAGATTTTCACCTGGTGAAGGATCGTCCCATCGGCATCCGCCCGTTGTATGTGCGGCGGGATGATCAGATTATCGGTCTGACCCGCCTGCTGACGCTGGCGTTGCGGCTGTTGACGTTGATAGAAAGCCAGGTACGGCGTGGGCTGGCCCAGGCGGGTGAGGTCTTGAGCGGGCTGTACGAAGGTCAGCCTCGGCGGACCACCGACCGGCCGACGGGCGTACGCCTGCTGAAGGCGTTTGCCCGGGCAGAGATTACCCTGACCCGGATTGAGATGGAGCCTCAGGTGATGTGGCATATCACGCCGCTCTCTGGTTTGCTGGAACGAATCCTGGCGTACCTGGGGCTCTCGGCAGTGCTCTACCAGCGCCTGGCAGAAAATTCATCATAGGTCCCTTCCAATTGCACGAAAGAAGGGCCAATTGGACGGGGTTGAACATTCCCAGAGTCGCGCCCCACGCGATGACCGAAATACATTTCGGTCTACTCTCTGCTGGAAGCGATCGTCTCGCGCGACACGGCAGACCCAGACAAGGGTCAGTGTATCTGAGAACTGCTGTAAATTCTCAATCTCCATCTGCCCTCGGCCGCCTGCAGGTCGGTATGTTCCCGTAATGCAGACACCGTACACTACGGAACGGGGTCGTGTGCGCTTCCACGCCGCGCCTGCGACTTCTGTACTATAATAGCATCAGGTCGTACACATCTTTTCTACCATTGCGAGGCAGACATGTCCGACGCTCCCGAAACCGAGATCGAGCGACTCCGCTCGCGGATCGCAGAACTGGAGCAGCAGATGCAACGTTATGCGACCATCGAGGAAGAACTGCGCGCCAGCGAAGAACGGTTGCGCTTCTTCGTCGAAAATACCCCTGCTGCGGTTGCCATGCTCGACTCCGACATGCGTTACATCCTGGCGAGTCAGCGCTGGATTCGTGATTACCATCTGGAGGGGCAGGAAATCATCGGTCGCTCCCACTACGAAATCTTTCCCGATCTTCCCGAACGCTGGAAAGAGGTGCACCGCAGGGCGCTGGCTGGCGCCTTCGAGGAAGCGGAAGAGGACCCATGGCCCCGTGATGACGGTTCAACCGAATGGTTGAACTGGAAGTGTTACCCCTGGTTCAAAGGAGATGGCTCGATTGGGGGGATTGTTTTCTTTACCGAGGTAATTACGAAGCGCGTGCTGGAGCGCATGGAACTGGAGCGCAGCCGTGAGCAACTACGCGCAACCGTTGAGGAACAGGAACGTCTCATCGAGGCGATCCGCGAAATGTCGACGCCGGTTGTGCCAATCTATGACGAAATTATTGTGCTCCCGCTTGTCGGTTCGATCGATAGCCGGCGCAGCGCGCAGATTATGGAGGCGTTGCTCAGTGGCATTCAGCACTATGCCGCCGAGATCGCCATCATCGATATCACAGGAGTGTCGGTTGTGGATACGTCGGTCGCCAACCACCTGATCCAGACGACCCGCGCGGCATCGCTCCTCGGCGCCCATTGCGTGCTGGTCGGCATCTCGGCGGAAGTGGCGCAGGCGATGGTGCACCTGGGCATCGATCTGAGCACCGTCGTGACGCGCAGCAACCTGCAAGCGGGGATTGAATATGCGCTTGATCGCCTGGGCAAACAGATTACGACCCGCTCACCCGCTCCAGCGCTGGATACCCTGGTCTGATGAAACGCACCCTGTTTGATCCGGAACATGACCTTTTCCGCGCCGCGTTTCGCGCATTCATCGAACGCGAGATTGCGCCCTTCCACGCCGAATGGGAGCGCGTTGGCGCCGTTCCGCGCGACCTCTGGCAGGCGGCGGGTCGCCAGGGATTTCTCTGCATGGATGTACCGGAGGAGTACGGCGGCGCCAGCGCGCGCGATTACCGCTTCAACGTTGTTATTGGCGAAGAGTTGTGGCGCGCTGGCGCGACCGGTCCGGGTTTCGTGTTGCATACCGATATCGTCGTTCCCTACATCACGCACTATGGCACGCCGGATCAACGCCGACGCTGGTTACCGCGCTGCGTCAGCGGCGAGTGCATCACCGCCATTGCGATGACCGAACCGGGCGCCGGCAGCGATCTCGCAGCGATTCGCACAACAGCGCTACGCGATGGCGATGTGTACCTCCTGAACGGACAGAAGACCTTCATCTCCAACGGCATCCTCAACGACCTGGTGATCGTGGCGGCGAAGACCAACCCGGAAGCCGGGCATAAGGGGATCAGTTTGCTGGTCGTCGAGCGTGATATGCCGGGGTACGAGCGCGGCAGACGCCTGGAAAAGATTGGACTGCACGCGCAGGATACCGCTGAACTGTTCTTCCACAATGTGCGCGTGCCGCGTGATCACCTCCTCGGCGAAGAAGGACAGGGCTTTCGTTATCTGATGGAACAATTGCCGCGCGAACGCCTTGCGATTGCGGTTGGCGCCGTGGCTGCCGCAGAAGTGGCGCTCGAACAGACCATCCGCTACTGCCGCGAACGCGAGGCGTTCGGTCGTCCGATAGGTGCGCTCCAGTCGGTGCGTTTCACCCTGGCGGAACTCGTGACCGAAGTGCAGATCGGGCGTGTGTTCGTCGATCAGTGCGTGCTGGCGTTGAACCGGGGCGAATTGACCGCCGAGACCGCAGCGATGGCAAAATGGTGGACGACTGAACTCCAGCAGCGTGTGGTTCATGCATGTTTGCAACTCCATGGCGGCTATGGCTATATGCGCGAATATCCGATTGCGCGCGCATTTCTGGATGCGCGCGTCCAGACGATCTATGGCGGAACCACCGAGATTATGAAGGAAATCATCGGACGATCGCTTAAACTGGAGTGAGGAAGGACCGGCGTCTGGCAACCAGCACCGGTTCTGTCGTCGATGGTGACAGACGCTTCATTGCATACGGAGAAGCCGCCCCATGGAAGAAGTACGCATCGCTATTGTTGGCATGGGCATCGGTAGAGCAAATGCGCGCGGCTTTCTGAACACGCCGCGCGCGCGTATCGTCGCACTCTGCGACATTGATGAAGAGCGGATGCACAAACTGGCGACGGAACTGAAGATTCCTGAACCGCTCGCCTTCTACACCGACTACCGCGAGATGTGCCGTGACCGCTCGATTGACGCGGTGTTCGTCGGCACGCCCAACCAACTCCACGTCCCGGTTGCGCTCGAAGCCGTGCGCAACGACAAGCATGTGCTGGTCACCAAGCCGCTCGCAGATGCCGTCGCTCCGGCGCGCGATCTCGTTGCGGCAGCCGAGGCAGCAGGGGTAGTCAATATGATGTCGCTCTCGACCCGGTTTTCCCGCGAGACGCAGATCGTCGGCGCTATGGCAGCACGTGGCGAACTCGGCGAAGTGTACTATGCGCGTGCGCGCAGTGTACGCCGGAGTGGCATTCCGCACTGGAGTCCGGGGTTTGTTCAAAAGGGCGGCGGCGCCTTCCGCGATATGGGGGTGCACGTGCTCGACGCCGCATGGTGGATGATGGGCATGCCGCAACCGGTGAGCGCGGTCGCAGTCGCGGGGGCAAAATTCGGTCCGCGCGGCATTGGCTATTTCGATTATAAGCCACAACCGGCGCTGGCGCAACAGTATGCCGCCGATGACTACGCTGGCGGTTTCATTCGCTTTGCCAATGGCGCCGGGCTTCAGGTCGAAAGTTTTTGGGCGGCGCATCAACCCGACGATTTCCAGATCGAGCTATTCGGTACCGAAGCAGGCGTGCGTTGCTATAATCCGTTGACCATCTATCGCACCATCGCCGGTACGCCGGTGGACAGCACGTTCCACATTCCCAAAGACTGGGAAGGAGTATGGAATGCTATCGCTGCCCACTTCGTCGAATGCATCCTGGACGGTGTGCCATGCCAGGCGCCGCTGCGCCACGGGTTGATCGTGCAGGAAATGATGGAAGCTGTTCTGGAGAGTGCAGAGACCGGACGCGAAGTTGCGCTGTCATGGTGAATCGTGCTGTTATCGTGCGTTCAGCCCTCGTTCTTGCTGTCTGCGCCCTGATGTGCATTGCCGCCATCGGGGCGCTGCTCGCATTGCGCCCGCCGGTCATCCGGTCATATGAAGATCAGGTAGCCTACGCTTTGCGCGCACAGCGCATCCCCTACCAGCAGATCCGCTTCGGCGAGATGCACCCTGATCGGGTCAATCGCCAGTATGGCGACTATGTCGGACCGATCACCATCGCAGTCTATGTTACACTGAATGACGGGCGTGAAGTGGCAGGCTGGGTCGAGTGTCGCCGCATGGCGGAGAATTGCACCCTTTCGCTGCTCGACCTGGGTCTGCGACGTGCGCCGTTACCTGAGTTCAGCAAGCAGCGTGTCTGGCCCTGGATTGAATGGTTCGAACGCGCTGTCGCCGATTTATGGAACTGATCCTCACCCATAGCAATACCGATTTCGATGCGCTGGCATCGCAAATGGCGGCGACGCGCCTCTATCCCGGCGCACTGGCGGCGCTCAACCCGCAGTTGAACGAGAATGTGCGCGAGTTTGCTGCGCTGTATCGCGAGGAATTGCCGTTCGTCCGCATGAGCGATCTGCCGCGCGAACCGGTGACCCGCCTGATCCTGGTGGATACGTCTACCGTCCCGCGCCTGCCATTGCTGGGTGACACACCGATCCCAACGATCATTATCGATCACCATCGCCCTGAACGCAATCTCGCTCCCAACGAAGAACTGATCTACGCCGATACCGGCGCCACCACGACGATTCTCGTCCGCCGTCTGATGGAACATCACCTGCCGTTGACTTCTGTCGAAGCGACTCTGCTCCTTCTTGGCATTTATGAGGACACCGGCAACCTGACACTGCCCGGCACACGCGCCATCGATGCAGCCTGCGCTGCCTGGTTGCTCGAACGCGGCGCACGGATCGAGGCGGTTGGCGAGTTTCTCCGCCGTCCCCTATCGGCAGGTCAAGAGCAGGTGTTGCATCACCTCGAACAGACCATGCGCCTGGAAGAGATCAGCGGCTGGAGTGTGCTGTTCGCCTGGGCGCGTGTCGATGGACCGGTGCCCGAACTCTCATCGCTTGCCCATCGCCTGCGCGACCTGTACGCCCCGGCGGTCATCGTGCTGGCGATAGCAACCGGTGATACCGGCACGCAACTTATTCTGCGCGCCAGCGCCGATACGCTCGATGCTGGCGCGCTGGCGGCGCGGTTCGGCGGCGGAGGACATCGCTATGCTGCCGCTGCGTATGTGCGCGGTGTTGATGCCGTTTCGCTGCTGAAGCAGGTGGAAGCGGCAGTACGCGAACTGATGCGACCGGCATTGACCGCCGCCGACATCATGACCCGTCCGGTGCATACGGCGCCGCTCGATGCAACGGTGGCGCAGGCGGAAGAACTCCTGTTGCGCTATGGTCATGGCGCATTGCCGGTCGTCAATCACGATGGGGTTGTCCAGGGTCTGATCTCACGGCGCGATCTCGACCGGGCGCTGCGTCACGGGCTGCGCGACGCGCCGCTGGCGCGTTACCTGTGGCATGGACCGACGCTGCTATCGCCGGATGCATCGCTTGCAACGGTGCGCAGCGCACTCGCCGCCGATAACGGCGACCGCACCGGGCGTCTGCTGGTGGTTGACTCTCAGAAACGACTGCTGGGGATCATCACCCGCAGCGACCTGCTGCGCGCCTGGGCAGCAGGGCAGGTCGCAGGCACAAGCGATCACGATCTTGTTGGTGAGGCGCTGGAGCGATTTCTCGACCGCGACCTGCTCGCCATTCTCCGTCGAGCTGGTGCAATTGCGCAGCAGCGCGGCGCCGCGTTGTACATCGTCGGCGGCGCAGTGCGCGATATGATCCTGCAACGCACCCCCGATGATCTCGATCTGGTTGTGGAGGGCGATGCAATCGGTCTGGCGGAAGCGCTGGCTGCCGAATTGAACGGTACGGTGCGCAGTCATGCAGCATTCGGCACAGCGACATTGACCCTTGCCCGCGAAGAGGGACAAGCCCCGCTGACGCTCGATTTCGTTATGGCGCGCACCGAGTTCTACGAGCGCCCTTCGGCGCTGCCCGATGTTGAAGCAGCGTCGTTGCGCCACGATCTGCACCGACGCGATTTTACCATCAACACATTGGCGATCTGTCTCAACCCGACGCGCTATGGCTGGCTCTACGATTTTTACGGCGGGCGGCGCGACATCACCCGCAAGTTGATCCGCGTCCTGCACAATCTGAGTTTCATCGACGACCCGACGCGCATCTTGCGCGCGGCACGCCTTGCCGCACGTTTAGGGTTCACCATCGAGCCGCGTACCCGCGCCCTGATCGGCGACGCCCTCGAACAGGGAGTTCTCGGTCGCGCTACACCGCAGCGGATCATGCACGAACTGCGGCTGATCCTGGCGGAAGAATCTCCTGAGCCAGCCCTGGCGCTCCTCGACGACCTGGGCGTGCTGCGCGCGTTGCATCCTGCACTGCGATGGACAGACACGATCGCCGAATGGTTTGCCGTCGCGCGACAGGCAGCCTTTCCCGACACGGCGCTGCCCGACCTGTATCTGGCGCTCCTGCTCTATCCGCTGACCGGCGACGAGCGCGCGACGTTTGCTGCAACGTATCGCCTGCCGGCAAGTGAAACGCGCCTGCTGGCAGACATCACCCTGGTGCGCGAACGCCTGGAAACCCTGCTCGCTGAAGCGGAACACCCTGAGCAGCGGATCGCTGACAGCGCGATTGATCGAGCATTGCATGGCATTGGCACTGCCGCACTCCGGGCAGCGCAGATCGCGGAACCGCACACCGCTGCGCAAGCCATTCAGCGCTACATCGACCATCTGCGCGGCGTCAGGCTTGCAGTTGACGGAAAGTTCCTCGAATCGCTCGGATTGCGACCAGGTCCCCGCTTTGGCGAACTGCTTGCCGGGTTGCGCGCTGCATATCTCGACGGTATCGTCACCACACGTGAAGATCAGGAAGCCTGGATCCGCCAGGCAGTCGCCACACAGCACACGGACGACATCAGGCGTGGCGGGTGATCGGGGAAGCGATGACGTACCGCGTTGGGCGGGTCAGGCGCGCAACCAATCCTTTCTGCACGGCGCGTTGCAGCCAGGCGCGCGCCTGCGTTAGCTCAATGCCGCAGCGCTGCGCCAGTTCGCGCTCGGTCTGCGCCGCATACAGCAGTTCGCGCTCGGTCTGCGCCGCATACAGCGCCTGCTCCAGATATGGCCAGACAATCGGAAATAGATCGACGGTCGGCGCGGAGGTGTTGGCTTCGACAGCTGTCAATTCCAGCACCTGCTGTTCCGACGACAGATTGGTTTTGGTTTGATCGCCAGCGGACGCCGTCTGTTCTTCTGCATGTCCGCCATCTGACGCACGAGCATTGGAAGATGCAACCATGCCGTTGCCTGACAGCACATGTTGAGGTGTGGTTTCATCTGCCAGGCGTTTGAAAAGATCGTGCACTGACTCGCCAGCACATTGGTTTTCACTGAATGGCAACGCACCCATATCGCGCAGACGTTGGTTGCCTGGCAACGATTCATCATCGATCCAGACAAACAGCGGAACCCAGCGTTTTGTCAGATTTTCAACAGCGCCGCTCCACGCGCCACCCTCACCCAGCGCTGCACTGACCA
Source organism: Roseiflexus sp. RS-1 (assembly GCF_000016665.1). Classification (NCBI taxonomy): domain Bacteria; kingdom Bacillati; phylum Chloroflexota; class Chloroflexia; order Chloroflexales; family Roseiflexaceae; genus Roseiflexus; species Roseiflexus sp. RS-1. The sequence continues at coordinate 3,553,575 of NC_009523.1, read as the reverse complement.
CCAGCGCATAGTCGCTCAACGCATAGATATACTTGTTTCGTCCCATCGCATTCCCGACAGTAAAACCTGCTTCGGGATCACAGGCTGATACCAGGACGAGATTGCCGTTCCGCACAGCCTGACGATAGTTCCTGCCAACCGCTGCCTTCAAGAGACTGTCTGCCAGAACGCCGATCACAACACCTCTCGCATCGAGCGCCGCCTGCATCGCCTCGCTATCAACCCCGCGCGCTGCACCGGAGAGAACAGGCATACCCTGACGTGCGCACATACCGGCAATCCGACGTGTAAAGGCAAGTGCGTGCGCAGCACTGTTGCGTGAGCCGAGAATCGCCAGCCCGCCCTGTCCGAGCAATTGTCGATTTCCAGCGCCGTACAACAGCGGCGGCGCAGTGCGTCCCAGGCGTGTCTTGAGGCGCTGTGGATAATCTGCATCGCTCCTGCTCATCACCCATAGCCCTTTGTTGACCCATTTTTCAACTGAGAGCGCAAGCGCACCGCCACGTGCCAGCAGCGCCGTCAACCGTTCCGGGTTTACCGGTACATCGGGCGATGTTCGCAGAGCGGAGGCGCCGTCTGGCAGCAACAGATCACCCGGACGCATCTGATGGGCATACAACCAGAGCGCCAGCGCATGATATTCTGTCGGACTGAGCGGCGCCGCTCCTGTTTCGTGTCTGCCAAACGTCCCGCAGAGAAGCAGAATAGCCTGTGTGTCGGGACGAAGCTCAACTCCGGTCATAACGCTCCCCTCTCATCTCGACTGCACCAGCGCCAGCGCCAGCGGAAAGACCGGACCACTGCCGGCTTCCCGCAACAACCGGTGCGTTGCACAACGAGCAGGCGCGCCTTTCGCTCAACGAGATCGGCTATTGCTTCCCACTGACCATCCCGAAAGGTTGCAGCCGGATTGTTGAGCATCCGCTTCAGCAGTTGTCCAGCGTATCGGTGCAGCTCCATCATCCCACGCGCACTCCTTTCCGGATCACTCCCTCCAGGCATGCCTTAAGTTCTGCGATATCGAATGGCTTGTACAGAAAGCCATCTGGTCGCAGTTGCGCAAAACGTTCCGCCAGTTCTTCACCCGCGTACCCGCTCATCAACACAATCGGCGCATCAGGGCGTATGGCGCGCATCATCTGAAGCGCCTGCGCTCCACCTATGCCTGGCATGGAGACATCGAGCAAGACACAGACTATCGAGTCGGCATTGGCGCGGAACAGGTCAACACCCGCAACACCATCAGACGCCTGCAATGTCGTGAAACCCACATGTTCGACCATGCGCGCCGCCACCGAACGCACCGTCGGTTCATCATCGACGATCAGCACAAGGTCCTGCATTGCATGCGCGGCTGATCGTTGATCGACCGGGGGAGCAGGGGCGAAACCCGCAGACGCAGATTGGACCGGAGATGCCTGATCGTCGAGCGACTGAACAATCGTAACCGCAGGAGCGGTCTTCGTCTCAGGATACTCCTGTGCAGTCGGAATGAACACGCGAAAGACGCTGCCCTGTCCAGGAGCGCTTTCCACCTGAATAGCGCCACCGTGACTGCGCACGATCCCCAGTGTTGCCGCGAGTCCCAGACCACGCCTCTCTTTTTTGGTTGTGAAGAACGGAACAAACAGAAGGTCCCGCGCATCCTCGTCAATTCCGCAACCGGTATCGCGCACCTCGATGACTGCGTAGCGCCCGGCGCGCAGATCGGCGCCGACAGTGTCGCGCGGCAGATGGTCTGCATCGAACAGGCGCTCACCTATCGTCACCGTGATCTGTCCCACGTCATCATTGATCGCATCGACGGCATTGTGGATCAGCGCGACAATAACCTGTCGCAATTGTGTGCGGTCGAAGCAGACCGGGAGCGGTCCTGGTTCGAGCTGATAGTTGATTGTAATAGTCGCAGGCGCAGCGGTGTCCAGCAGTGTCTTGAGATCGTTGAGCAGATGACGCACATCGATCACCTCGCGCGCTACCTGACCGCGCCCGGTGTACGCCAGGATCTGTCGCGTTATCTCGGCTGCGCGCTGGGCGGCAATTTCAACCTGCTCCAGATACGCGCGCGCTGGCGCGTCTGCCGGAATATTGAGCAGCGCCAGGTTTGTATTCCCCAAAATGCCGGACAACAGGTTATTGAAATCGTGCGCCAACCCGCCTGCCAGTGTACCCATGCTCTCAAGACGCTGCGTTTCCTGCATAGCGCGTTCCACCGCCAGGCGTTGCGCCTCGGCTTCACGTTGTGCAGTCAGATCGAAAAAAATCACCAGAGTCTCATGCGGTTCGCCAGCCGCGTCGCGTATCAGCGTTCCTTTGACCTGCATAGGGATCTCTCGACCATCCCTGGCGACGTAGCGCTTTTCGACCGACGCTTCGCCATCGATGGCTGCGATCAGCGCACTGTGCAGGCGAATGTGCCGATCTTCGGGGTGGGCGAAATCATTGATCATCCGTCCCTTGAGCGCATCGCGCTCATACCCCAGCACGTCGCAGAGACGTTGATTGAACCACTTCAGACGACCGTGAACATCGGTTATTGCCATCGGCGCAGGAGCGCGCTCGAACGTGCAGCGAAATCGCTCTTCGCTCTCCTGCAATGCGCGCGCCATTGCGCGCTGACGGCGCATGACACGATAGACGCTTTCACAGATCAGGAATGCTGCCGTCGTGGCAGCTGCCGCTGTTGTCGCTGATCGGTTGAGGTCTGGAACAACCAGCGGCAGAGTTATCGCCGTCACTGTGACACCAATGCCGATAAGGATCAGGTACATGCGCCAGGGAACAAGCATGGCGCTTAGAATAACGGGCCAGATTAGAATGAAGAGCAGGAAATCGTACCCACGCAGCGCAATGACCAGCGCACCGAGCGCCAGTGCCAACGCCGTATAACCGGCGATAAAGAGTCCTGGACGGGATGTGATCTGCTGTGCCACACGCTTGCCTTTCCGACACTGTCCTGCCAATAGGCGATAGCCGATAGCCGATAGGCGATGGTCGATAGGGTTGCCTTTGGAGTTCGCGTTCCGCGCAGGCGGGCTTCGCCCTGCCTGACCGAGGGCTTATGGTCTTTGAGGAAATAATCCGCCATAGCCCGCGCAGGCGGGCTTTGCCCTGGATAGCCGAGGGCTTATGGTCTTTGAAGAAATAATCCGCCATAGCCCGCGTAGGCGGGCTTTGCCCTGGATAGCCGAGGGCTTCAGCCCGACGGCCAGCGCTCCTCTCGGCTATCAGCTATCAGCTATCGCCTATCGGCTATTCATTCAGCCCGACGGCACGCGGCGCATACCGGATTAGATTCTCAATCTCCATCAGCCCGACGGCCAGCGCTCCTCTCGGCTATCAGCTATCAGCTATCGCCTATCGGCTATTCATTCAGCCCGACGGCACGCGGCGCATACCGGATTATAGCAATTCTCAGATATATTGACCCTTGTCCGGGTCTGCCGTGTCGCGCGAGACGCCCGCTTCCGGCGACGGGTGCAGTCCAGTCCAACCGGCCGTGTGAGCGCTGCGCTCCTATCTCCGCGCCTTCGCGCCTAGTATAATCTAACGGGACACGGTATACCGTTCTGCGCCAGGTTCACGAGATCGCCGCGGAGTGTTGGGTAGCCGTGTCCTTCAACGCGACCAAGCCGAACAGTTATCTGGGCCCTCAAACCCGCATATGCTAGCAAGGCTGGCGCCGTTTTCCTCAGGAGGTTCTGTGTATGGCTTCCCGTGAGTCGCTCTTTATCGGCATTGATGTCTCCAAACAGACGCTGGATGTGGCGTTTGGCGCCGACCCGCACGCGCCACGCGAGACGATACCGTCTACCGACGAAGGTGTCCAGCTCCTGGTCACGCGACTCCAGCGCCTGCAGCCGACCCTGATTGTGCTGGAGGCGACCGGCGGGCTGGAGCGCATGGTGTTCGCCCAACTGCTCCAGGCTGGCGTGCCGACGGCGCGGGTGCAGCCACGCCGCGTGCGCGCCCTGGCGCACGCGGAAGGACGCCAGGCGAAGACCGACCGCCTGGATGCCCGGTTGCTCGCCCGCTTTGCCGAACGGGTGCGCCCGCCGCACCACCAAGCGACGGACGAGCAGCGCGCATCCTTGCGCGACCTGCTGGTCCGGCGGGAGCAGGTGATTCAGATGCGGACGGCTGAGATCAATCGGTTGACGGCTGCCGCGCCGAACCTCCGTCCGGGCATCCAGCAGCATATTGATTGGCTGGATCAGGAGATCCGTGCGCTTGAGCAGGAACTCGACAACGAGGCGGAGCGCACCGACGAGGTGCGCCGGAAACGGGAGCTGCTCGAAAGCGTGCCCGGCATCGGCGCGATCACCGCACTGAACCTGCTGCTCCGCCTGCCCGAACTGGGGACCATCAATCGCAAGGAAGCGGCGGCCTTTGTGGGCGTTGCGCCGTATGCCAATCAGAGCGGCGCACAGCACAAACCCCGGCATATCTCCGGCGGCAGGAGGGATGTGCGCAGCGTGTTGTACATGGCGACCCTGGCGGCCACGCGGCGCCGTCTGGTCAGGCGCGCCTTCGATCAGCGCCTGTGTCAAGCTGGCAAGCCGCGCAAGGTCGCCATCGTCGCTGCGATGCGCAAGCTGCTGACTATTCTCGGCGCAATATTGCGTCAGCAAAAGCCCTGGGATCCGGCTGTGCATACGAGCGCCCCTTGACAAGCAACACAGTTACTCCGCGTGAGCCGGTCCGATGCACACAGAGACGCGGAGCACGCGGAGAGATGTCGCACGAGGCGTCTGCTTTCGATGGCGTGTTCAACCCTGTTCAACAAGACCAATCTTTGTGAGAACTGCTATACATGCTCAATCTTCATCAGCCCTGCAGCAAGGACAGACCACCTTCGCTCCGTGGTAGCCAGCGCAGCCGATTGCCCTGCGACTCACACTGATTCGTCCGGCTTCCCGGGCGAGAGGAAGATAGTACTCACCCGGGGCGGCGACATATGCGGCGCAATATGGGGGCAATGACCGGCCGCATCACACATGTCACACCAGATGACCAGACGATCCTTTCCCTGCTGTTTGGCGTAGAGCAACGACTGATCGGCGCAGGCGATCAGCGTCTCGACATCCGGCGTCCTGATACGCTGACTCACCGCTGCGCCAAAACTCGCGGTGATGTGCACGTCGCCGCGCTCGGTCGGTATCGCGCTCATCAGACGCGACCGCAGGCGTTCGACGACCCGCACAACTCCGCTGCAATCGGTTTCGGGCAGCAGCACAACAATTTCCTCGCCGCCATAGCGAGCAAGCAGGTCAATCGAGCGCAGTTCACGGCGAAAGATGCTGCTGACCGCCTGCAACACCTGATCACCAATCGGATGACCATAGCGATCATTAATCTGCTTGAAATTGTCGAGATCGGCAATGAGCACCGACAGAGCGTGATGATGACGCCGCGCGCGCTCATATTCACGTGTCGCCGCGCTGAAAAAGTAGCGCCGGTTGTAGATGCCCATCAGTGGATCGGTGATTGCCAGATGCTGCACTTCGGCGAACAAACGCGCATTCTTGATGGCAATCGTCGCCTGCTGCGCAAATATGCTGAGCAGACGTATGTCGTCGTCGGTGAACACCCGCTTGAGATTGAAATCGCCAGCGCTCAGCGTGCCGATCAATTCATCACCGGACAGCAGCGGCACACCAAGGACATTTGACGACGGCATTTCCTGAAACAGCGGCGTGCGCCCCTCCCATTGGTTGTAGTCATAGACCACGAGCGGCTGGCGCGTCTGCGCTACTCTGCCGATGACGCCTTCGCCGGGCGCAATCCGCATACCGGCGTAATCACGGTTCATACCGACGCTGTAATGAATCCGTAAATTGTTCTGTTCTGGATCATACAAAGCGATCATTCCGTGCGTGACGCGCAGCAGGGCTATTGTCCGCTCAACGATTGCCTTCAGCACCGTATCGCGATCCAGATTGCCGGTAATATCGGTCATGATGTCGTACAAGACATCGAGTTGCTGCACTCGCCGCCACAATTGTTCATAGAGCCGGGCGCGCTCGATGGCGACGTTGATGTGCTCCGCCAGTTCGGTCATCACGCGCAGATCGTCGTCGGTCAACACTACACTATCGGTGCTTTCGATATTGAGCGCGCCAATGACCCGATCCTGGTCGCGCAGCGGTACGCAAATCTCCGATACGATGTTGTCCATCACACCGATGAAATCCGGGTCGCTGCGCACATCGGCGATCAGTGTCGCCCGACCGCTGAGGATCGTGCGACTGATGACGCCTCGACCGAAGGGAATGCGATCCAGTTGAACAGCATAGCCTACCTGATGCTGGAGCGCCAGTTCGTCGCCGTCGCGCAGATAGAGACAGACGAGCGAGTATCCAAATGTTGCCGCAATCGACTCAACGACGGTACGAAACAGGGCGGGCAGATCGATCTCACGTGCCATGGCTTCGCGCACCTGCCCGATCAGGTGCAACTCCTGCGCCTGCCGTCGCGTGACGGCATAGAGATCGCGCATCCGTTGCTCATTCGCGCGCACTTCGTTCTCGATACGCCGGCGTTCTGCCAGTTCCTCCTGCGCGATTGTATAGAGACGCGCGTTATCGATGGCAATTGCTGCAAGTTCGGCGAAGCGCATCAGCAGTGTCACGATCGACTCGAACCCTTCCAGGGTCGGCGTATCGTAGGAAACGCCCAACACCCCAATGATCGCCGATCTCAATCGCAGCGGCACGGCAATGACCGTCCCGAAATCAGACGTATCGATCGAGCGCACCCGTCCTTCCCAGTTGCGGTAGTCCTCAACCATCATGGGCGCACCGGTTTGACAGACACGTCCGCTGATACCTTCACTGATTGCGATCACGCTGCCGCGATTCCGGGCATGTTTACCGATGCCGATCTTCATCTCCAGCAACGTGCCATCGGGCGACAGCAGATCGATAAACCCGTCATTCGCTCCTGCCAGACGCGCTGCATGCATCATGATGGTTTCAAGCACATCGTTCAGGTCGAGGCGACTCATGATCGCCAGCGCCGTTTCGTGCAATACCGCGAAATAGTCAGGGGAATCTGTGCGAGATTCGCCAGAAGAGAGATGGTCGGTGTGCGCCGTCCTCTGAAGACGCTGAAGTTCGTCCTCAAGTTCGCGCATACGAGCACGCAAGGCGTTATTCTCAGCACGGAGCGATTCGAGATCCATAGTGGTTTCTACAGGTGACGGCACGGATACGAGGTGCGCCAGCATCTTCACACAGGGACAGGTGCGCATTCCGCACTCTCATTGTAACAAAAGCTTATCACACGACCATTACCTCTTCTTCAACGTGCGTTGTGAAAACTGTATGCGAGAGTGTGGTACACTCCTGAAGCATGCAAAAGCATTCATCTCTGTCACGCGATCATTGTGATAGATTAACACACTATGACAATTCTCTACTTCATTCCCCGTTACGATCCCGCGCTGATGGGGAACCGCATCCATGCCGAGGTCATAGCTGCCTGGCGCGCAGAGGGGGTCGATGCTGAGGTGATCACACTCACCGCTGGCATCTCCCGTCTGATCAGCGAAGTTCAAGAAGGTATCCTCGTTCATCGTCTGCCGGTGAGTTCGCCCCGCGCCTTAAAAGTGATGAACCATGCACTGGCGTTGCCGACCGGGTATCCGTATCTGGCAGGGGCGCTGGTGCATTTCCGACGGTTCATTGCCGCGCGACGGTACGACCTGGTGCATATCGAAACGGCATTCCCGCTTGGGTTCATCGCAGCGCTGGCGCGGCGTCGTCACTGCCCACCATTAGCGATCACACTGCCCGGCGCCGATATTATGAGCGTGCCGGAGTTCGATTACGGGTATGGGCGCTTTCTTGCGGTTCGTATGATCCTGCCGTTCGTCTTCCGCCAGGCTGCTGTGTTGCGCGCCGATTCGCCGCAGATCCGTTCGCTGGCGGTGCGTCTGGGCGCTCAGCCCGCAAAAGTGACCGCTATTCCCTATAATATTACTGCCGATAGTTATCCGCCTCCTGGCATAGACCTCGACGCATTGCGTCAGCAGTGCAGAGCCGACATCTGTGCGCGCTACGGTCTCGACCCTGCACGTCCAATTGTTGTAAGCCTGAACCGGCTCCATCCCTTCAAAGGGATCGAATATCTGGTGGAAGCCATTCCATATGCGCGCGAGGGCGGGATCGATCTGCAGGTCGTGATTGTGGGACCAGACCGCAGCACGAAGCGATTTGGCGACTATGGCGCATACCTGAAGCAACGCGCGCAGGAACTGGGCGTTGCGCCGTTCATCACATTCACCGGCGGCATTCCGCATGATCAGACAATGGCGCATCTCGCAGCCGCCGATACGGTCGTTGTTCCCTCGGTCGCCGAGTCGTTCAGTCGGGTGGTGGTCGAAGCGGCAGCGGTCGGCGCCCCACCCATCGTCACCCGCACTACCGGCGTCAGTGATTATGTCGCCGAAGCGGATTGCGGGATCGTCGTGGCGCCACGCAGCGGCGCCGCCATTGGTGAGGCGTTGGTGCGGTTGCTTCGTGACCGGTCGCTGTGGGAGAGGTATGCGCAGCGCGGACCGGTTATGGCGGCAGCGTTCAATTCGCAGACGATCGCCGGGCAATTGTTGCGTCTCTACGAGCCGTTCCTGTCGGGCAAGAGCGTTCCTTCCACGCACAAGGGGTAATCCCCATGCGCATCTGCTACGTCGCCTATCCCAACAGTCTCAAACTGCGCTCTGCCAATGCCGTGCAGACGTATGCCACGCTGCGGGCGCTCAAAACGCTAGCGCCGGACACACTGGCGATTGTACCGCGCATCGAATCCGGTCTAGGCGCGTTCGACGGGTTGGCGCTCCACCTGCCACGCATCGGAATCGGTCGTCTGTCACGGGTCTATCGTTCCACCCTCTGGTACTATGCCGAGCGCAGCGCCTATGCCTGGATGGTGCTGGCGCTGCTGACCTGGCTGCGCCTGGCGCGTCGCCAGCGCTTTGATGTCATTTATGTGCGTGAAGTGATCTGTGCGCTGTGGCTCGCGCTGCTGGCGCCGCGTCTGACCGGCGCGCGCGTGGTGTATGAGGTGCACGATCTGGAAAGCCGCAACCCATCGCGCGCGAAAGAAGGCTGGGCGCAACCGCTGCTGCACCTGATCGACCGCCTGACGCTGACGCGCCCTGCGGCATTGACGTCACTCACCGCCACGTTCCGTGATATGCTGGCATCGACTGGATTGCGTGACCCTTGCGAAGTTGCTGTGCTCCCCGACGCCTACGATGAAACACGCTACGCGCCGCAAGACTGCAATGCCGCCCGACGGGCGCTTGGTCTGCCGGATGAACCCACGATAGTCTATGCCGGGCTGACCTTCGCTTACCGTGGGGTTGACCTGCTGCTCAACGCCCTGGTTGACACGCCAGGCGCGCGCCTGATCCTGGTCGGCGGACGCGACGCCGAACGCACGGCGCTCGCCGGGCAGGCGCAGCGTCTGGGGATCGGCGAGCGGGTGACGTTCATCGGCACACAACCGCAGGATCGGGTGCCGCTTTACCTGTCCGCCGCCGATGTGCTGGTCATTCCCGATACGGTCACCGACGTAACGGCGTCGCCGTTGAAATTGTTCGAATACATGGCGATGGAACGTGCAGTGGTGTGTCCCGATCTTCCGGCGCTGCGCGAGATTACCGGAGGAGACGGCGCACTGCACGTTCCCCGCGGCGATGTTGCGGCGCTGGCGGCTGCGCTGCGCACCCTGCTCGACGATTCTGCGCTGCGACAGACGCTGGCGCAACGCGGGCGTGAGCGCGTGGCGCCCTACACCTACACATGGCGCGCAGCGCGCCTGATTGCCGTGTGCGAGCGGGTGGCGCAGGCGCGCGATCGGGTGTGTATCAACGAAGTGTAGCGCCGTTGAACGCAACGGCGCCCGGTTATCCGTAACGACATTCACATATGCCGTGCCGCACTGCCGTAACGCGGCGGCGGCGCGCCACGCGGCATGTTCCGCCGTCGCGCCGAACGGAGCAGGCGCAAAGGCTCGCGCACCACCCGTCGCTCCACCGGTGCACGCACCGGTTGATGCACCGGCAATTCCAGTGTTTCACAGGCATACCCCAGCAGCGCCATAATCTGTCCCAGGTTCTGGGGCGCAACCTCGCGCACCACCAGTGCGTCTTCGTCGCGTTCGATAATAATGCGTCGCATTTCCGGCGTCAGGCAGTGATGCGCCCCACCCCGCCCGGCAATCATCTGCTGGTAGGCGCCGACGCCAAAGAATGCGATCTTTTGACCAGGATAGGGATCGGGCAGCAACAGCGGCGGCGCTCCCGGTCGCGGGAAAAAGTCGTCACTGTCGCACGTCAGGCGACCGGCAAGGCGCACCGGGCGCACCGGACGATCCCATCCATCCAGCGGCAGGATGATGAACTCCTGACCCGGCACGATCAGGCTATCAGGCAGCGACACCATCAGGCTGCCGTTGATTAACACCCAATCCGGCGCATCACCCTGCCCACGCTTGACCCGTCCGACTTCCATGATGAAGACATTGTGCGACGCAACGGTATAGCGACCAAACTCGCCAACCAGGGTTGGTTGCGGCACATTATGGGCAGCGCAGGTCGACGCCAGCGTGCGCATCAGGCGCTCGAGAAAACCGACGTAGTCAAAACGAAAATCGAGCGAATAGGCGGACGTCGGCATGCCGCCGCCAAAGTTGAACAGCATCAGCGATGGCGCCTGCTGTCGCAGGCGAGCATACGCCTCAGCCGAACGCGCCAGCCGCATATTCCAGCGATCGGCATCCTCGATCTGACTCCCAACCATTGCGTGGTACATCACCAGGCGGTGCGGCGTATGGCGCAGTCGTTCCACAACCTGCTCAATCTCGTCCGGCGTCAAGCCAAACCGTTCACCACCGGGATGATCTGCATCGACATCGGCAGGCGCGTGGCGCTCCCGTACACCGAGCAGCAACGGTTCGCGGCACATCGCCAGCAGTGTCTCCAGTTCGTCCAGGTCATCGATGACCGGCACAACACGCGCGAAGCCAGCACGACGCAACGCACTGATCGCAGCCAGGTAGGCATCGTCCTTCGAGCCGTTGCAGAAGATGTATCGATCCGACGGCAACACTCCCTGCTGCCACAGGCGATGCGCGATAGTCACATCGGCGGCTGCGGAGGTTTCGTAGTGGGCGCCAGCGCCGATGGCAGTGCGCACAACCTCTTCGGCAAAGTTGGCTTTCGTCGCATACGCATAGATAAAACCGCCGACATACCCGCTCCGCATGCGCGCGTCGTCCGCCCATGCCAGCATCCGCTCGATCTGAAGCGTGATCTGCGGGCAATACGCGACCTCTAGCGGCGCGCCGTAGCGCGCCACCATCGCATTGAGGTCTATCTGATCCGCCAGAAGCAATCGGTCGCCACGACGGCTGATGAAATCGTTGATCTGTCCTTCAGGGCCGACGCCATAACGGTCGGTGAACGCGGTGACGTAGGGCTGCCCATTCAATTGGAGTGAACCTCCTTCATCTGCACGAGGCTGGCAGAAGCGCCAGCAAAACGAGTCCAGAACATGCGACCAGACTCACCCGGCAGACAAGGGGACACAAAAAACCCCCGCACATTCGACGTGCGGGGGCGCATGCAACAGAGGTTCGTCAGAGGAGACTATCTCGAACGGCAGGCGCACACCCGCACGCCGGGGAGTGCATCGACTCCGGGCGCGACAGGTCGCGGCAGGATAAGTTGGCTTTACCGTCCATACACTCTTCCTGAACGCTCTACCGGGACCATCCGTTCATGCGAAGATGAACCGTTCTCTGATGGCGCTCCAAAAATCACGCTGCATCCTTGCGCGGATTTTTGCCGGAGAGCACGAACACCTATGGCGCACAGGCGCCAGGAACGTATTGTAGTGGATTCTGGCGTGATGTCAAGAGGGAAAATGACCCTCATCCCACCACACATCCCAACCGAAATCTACGCTGCCAGCCCCAGGCTGCGTTTCTTCTCCTCGACATCGATCCCGTGGAGACGTGCCAGATTCAGTCCGAGGATCTTCTTCTTCGCCTCCTTCGTCAACTGCCCGCATCCATACCCCTGCACGATGTCGTCCGGCAGTTCAAACTCCCAGAACGCTTTCAGCGCGCCGCGCGGATGCCAGATCGGCGTCTCTCCGCCGTAGATGATTTTATCTTCGCCGCACCAGAAGAGCAGTTTTGCCATGGTCTCGGCAAAGACGCGCGGTGAGCGCACAACAAAGTTGACTGTCGCCGCAATCGAAGCGTAGAGGTTCGGATAGCGCACCAACTGCCAGCAGATCTCATCGATGAACGGTAATCCGACGTGGAAGATAACGAAATTGATCTCCGGGAACCTGGCAGCTGCGCCGTCCATGTCCCACGCCTGGGTGTGTTCAACCGGTTGCGGTCCCAGCGGAACGCCTTTGTGGACTCCAATGATGTTGACACCCAGTTCGAGCGCCTTCTCGAAGACCGGAAACGCCACCCGTGGATCGTCCATGCGCCACGGGAACGGCTGACCGTAGTCATAGCGCACATTGTAGAGTTTGAACCCACGGGCGCCGTACTCCTTGACCTGAATCTCCATCAGATCGAGCGCCTTCTTTCCTTCGAGCGGGTTGATCGATCCCCAGAAGATCGTCCGATCGGGATATTTGCGCGCCATCGCCGCGCACTTTTCCCAACTCGAAAGCCCGTCCTTGAACAGATCGGTCAGCGGCAACGGCTGCGCAATGATCATGTCGGTGGGGCTTTCGTCGAAAACCATGCGCGCGATTTCATCCGCCGTCCATTCGCGCATGTACTCTTCACGGGTGAGAGTCTTCTCGCCGGGAGCGTTGAGCACCTGATGAAAGGCGTACAGATGCTCGATGAACATCTCCCCCGGCTTGCCGAACGCATTGGACTTATCGAAGTTGAAGACGTGGCACACACCGTCGAACACGAACGCATCATCAATCATGGCAATCCTCCTCAACATCGCCGATACGCTACCGGTCCGACTCATGAAGGCGTTGATCGCGCGCCAGGCGCGCTTCACGGAGCGGCAGGAGTTGTTCCAGCGGGAGTTGGAGCCGCTCACGCGCTGTTGCTGACAGACGATCTGGTGACCAGGGAGTGTTCCAGGTGATCTGGACGTTGACCCCCTCGACACCTTGAATGCCCCTGACTTCCTCCTCCATCATTTGCAGCAGATGAAGCGAAAAGGGGCACCAACCCGTCGTCAGAATGATGTCGATATCGACCTGACCACCCGAAACCCGCACCTGTTCGATCAGTCCCATGTCCACGACGCTGACCTGTCGCTCTTTGCAGCATGGGTCATAGCAACGCTGAAGGACGGTCATCACCTCTTCCACAGACACGGGGGTTTGCGTTCCTGGAGAATCAGCGGTTACACCTTCGACCATGGACACCTCCTTGTGCTAAACGGCAAGACGAACCACACGACCATCCTGACGAACAGGGTGGCCAGCGATCAACACGTGCGCTACGCGACCGATGCCATGTTTGTGTATGCCTCAAGGGCGAACGTTTCTCTTGCGGCGCGGAGATATGCCTGACCAGCATAGCATGTACCGGACAGGTGCGTCAAGATGTATTCTGGCTGACATACGAAACAGATGATACCGCAACTTGATAAGGGAAGGAAGAAATAATAAGACAGCGTGCGGAAGCCAGTCTCCCGCACGCTGGATAGATATCATCCTACATCGTCGTCACATCCTCAAGCGTGATCGCCTTACCGATCACCACCGCCAAAATGATCGAAGGCGGCGTTACTCGCTTCGTGGAAGAACAACCCGATGCGACCACCGCGATTGACGTACAATCCGCCGACTACGGTGGTTGTATCAGCTACCCCCATCGGTACGTAATTCACATACACATGCACCGAGCCGTCTGCCAGCGCGCGTGCACCGAGCACATCACCCGCTTCAAGGGTGATATTCGAGAATGTTTGAACCTGATACCAGCCCCAACCGGGCCGCAACGCTTCGACGACGATCTGGCGTTTCACTGCATCGTAGGAGACCAGAATGGTGCCTTGCGTCGCATTCGCGCCACGCCCTTTCAGCAGCAACGTGTGATGCTGACTGTTCGGATCGATAGTGCTCAAGGTCACGAAGGCTTCCTGGTTGGCGCCGAACTGCTGACGCCAGAGTACAGCGCCGCCCTTCTCGACATCGACCTGGTTGCCGGAGATGCGGTACTGGTCGGGTTGTGTCGCGCCGATCCAGTCGCGTCCCAGGCGTCCATCGGCGCGGTCGAAAGCGTCCCGAAGAGGAGTCGCCGGGAAGACATCGACAGCAGCAGGCTTCAGGAAGAACTCATCAAACTTCACTACCGCGCTGTCGGGTTTGCGCGTGTCGAATGCATAACTGCTCACTGCACCGGTGGCAGTGTCGAAGATGGTGAAGACGGTCACATTATTGCTGTCAACGAAGGGCCAGTTGCGATCAGTTCCTTCCATCTCACGCATCGGGTTGAAGAGGGTCGGCATGACCGGAGCGCGATTGTGAGGGTCGCCAGCGCGCGGATAGTCAGCAGGACTCCAGCGCGGGTTCGGACCGGTCACCTCGTTCCAGAACGATGTCGCCCAAGGCACGCGACTATCTTTCCATCCCGGCAGATAAGCGCCGAAGCTGTTGCCAACATTCGAGGTTTCGATGTAGTGAACCTGCCGTCCGTCGGCGCCTTCGACGATCGTGCGGTTCCAGACATGTGAGTGGGCGTTGTGAACCATCTGGACGCCGTGCTCGAGTAACAACGGCTCGATCTGATTTCTCCAGATATCTTTCTCAAGCGGATACTCGATGCGTATCTCAGTAATCGCGCGGGCATCGACAAGCGGTTGGATCTCGCTTTCCCACACCTCATAACTGACGGGCCAGACAAACTTCTTCTCCCCCGAAACGCCGCCGTCGTTGTAGATAATAGTTGTTTCGGGGTTGGCCATCACCGGAACGGAGTTGTCGCCAAGACCAAACATGGTCTGATGTGCCAGAACAATCCGGTATTTTGAGGATTTGAACGCTGGACTCTCAAACTGCCGCACGAGCCAGGCATACTGATCCGAGGTCGAGTCGTAGGTTTCGAACCACATATCGCCGAAACCCCACTCGCCAGGATTGTTCAGTTCGCT
Source organism: Roseiflexus sp. RS-1 (assembly GCF_000016665.1). Classification (NCBI taxonomy): domain Bacteria; kingdom Bacillati; phylum Chloroflexota; class Chloroflexia; order Chloroflexales; family Roseiflexaceae; genus Roseiflexus; species Roseiflexus sp. RS-1. Next base: position 3,538,421 of record NC_009523.1, on the reverse strand, counting down.
GGAGAACTCGGTATACTTCCCACGCGGGCTAAAGCGTGCGCTCGTTGGTCCTTCCTGCAGATTCCAGGTTCGCCAGACGCGCGAGACATTCATGGAGATTACAAAGACATCACCGATCTTGTAGGCATAGTACGACTCGCCAGCAGGTCCGTCATCCGGGAGTGTCCACACTTCGAAGTAACTCGTAAAGTTGTAGGAATTGTCGGTGATCCACTGCTCACGGAAGACGGGATCATTGGTGGGATTGAAGTTCGGGTCGCTCCTCTTCAACTGTTCGTAACGGATCTCAGCGAACCATCGCGGTTGCGGGTCGTTGTCCATAAAACTCAGGTTTGCCACCTGTGTGCGTCCATTCAGTGTGAATTCGGCGTTTGGTCGCCAGCGTCCAGGCGCTTCGTGATTGCCGATCGCGCCAAACAGTGGTGCGTGCTGGAGAATCTCACCGCCAGTGTAGGGGAATTCTGGGAAGATTTCCCGATATTTACCCTGGAGTGAAGGGAAGAATGCTGGTCGGGCATTGAAAAACGCCGGACGATTCGGATCATAGCCCGGATTGGCGGGGTTATTGACGTTGCGCCAGTTTGGATCGAAGCGATCAAACCACTCTGAGGCGCGGCTTGGCTCGTCAACGAAATCACCTGCGAAGAAGACCGCATCCACTCTGCCGACTGTCTCGATCACTTTCTGGAAGTTGGCGGGTGACATCAGGCGATTCTGCTGATCGGATGTGAGCAGGATTTTCATCGGTGTTCCAGGGGTCGGCAGTGGTTGAAGGGTAAACTGCCTGCTGGTAACGCTGTTGCCTGTATCATCGATGCTCGTGACCGTATACGGAACTCGCACATTTGGGATCAAACCAGTAGCGATTGCCTCATGGCGCCAGATGGGGCGCTCGGTCACCCTCGAGGGCGATGGACGACCCAGAATGCGCGAACTGGCATCTTCGTACATGCGCGTCATACGCATGGTAGTCGCTTCAGCCGTGTGTCTCAGTCCTTCGCCATAGCTGATGAAGTGGCGCTGACCTTCAAACTCTGTGAACCAGACCACTCGCACTGTTGTAGCTGTCGGCAACTGCAGGAAGGGATCGGTCAGCAGGCGAGGTCCTGTCGTTTGAGCAGCCAGACCTTGAGGCGTCATTGCCAGCGCCAGCATGTACAGTGCCAAAAGAACGATCATAATGTTGCGGTACATGTTCCCTCCTCATCTCTCACGACACCATCCAAACCAGGGCGCCTGCGAAACAAACCTGCGGCTGTTATGACAGAACAAAGGGGGGTTGCTTCAGCCAAACGAATCATGACAGTATCCTGGTTAAGTGCGCGCTAACCTGTGTAAAAATCTGGCTTAAGCAACGACGAGCACTCCTTGAGGTATAATCCCCGCAGCATCTGCTCGTTCTGCGCGCACGCGCAAAGGATTTCTGAGAATGACGCCGTTCAACGGTTTGGGCATGCACCTGGGCAATCTGGCGCGCCTGTCGCGGGCGCGCACACGTTCGATCAGCCCGGAGAATTTCACCGGCGAAAAGGGTAAAGGGGGAATGGCGACCGACGGCACTGGCGCGGCGTGCGCCCGCGACCTGGGGGTCGGGTGGAAGATCTCGCCGTCCATCCGCATCGCTCCTGGCGAAACGCGAACACTTGCCGATGTGCGCGGTTCAGGCGCCATTCAGCATATCTGGATGACATTGACCGGTCACTGGCGCCATAGTATTCTGCGCATCTACTGGGATAACCAGGAGACGCCGTCGGTCGAATGCCCGGCTGGCGACTTCTTTGCCTGCGGGTGGGGACAGTACGCGCAGATCAGTTCGCTTGCCGTGTGTGTCAACCCCGGCAGTGCGTTCAACTGTTACTGGGAAATGCCCTATCGGAGTGGGTTTCGCATGACGATGACGAATATCGCCGCGCAGGAGATGACGCTCTATTACCAGATTACCTTCACGGAGACCGATGTCCCCGACGATCTGGCGTACTTCCACGCCCAGTTTCGGCGCGTCAACCCGCTGCCGTACAAACAGGTCTATACGATCCTCGACGGTGTGCGCGGTCAGGGGCAGTATGTCGGCGCCTATATGGCATGGGGCGTCAACAACAATGGCTGGTGGGGCGAGGGGGAGATCAAGTTCTACATCGATGGCGACGATGAGTATCCTACCATTTGCGGCACCGGCACAGAGGACTATTTCTGCGGTTCGTACAATTTTGATGTGGGCAAAGATCAGGGAGGGTATCGCGAATTCACGACGCCGTACTCTGGTCTGGCGCAGGTCATCCGCCCCGACGGTCTCTATCGCTCGCAGATGCGTTTCGGTATGTACCGCTGGCATATTACCGATCCCATCCGCTTTGAGCGCGACCTGCGCGTGACCATTCAGGCGCTAGGCTGGCGCAGCGGTGGACGGTATCTGCCGTTGCAGGACGATATCGCATCGGTGGCGTACTGGTATCAGACACTGCCCACAGCGCCGTTTCCGCCGCTTCCCGACGCTGATTACCTTGAGGTGATATGATGAACGACCCTCACCAGAACGATGGTTTCATGACAGGGATAATTGCCGGCGCTCTGGTGGGAGCGACTGCCGCAGTGGTTCTGCTACGGCGCCGTTTTCCCGCAGGCCCAGGGAGCGATGAGCGGTATCTGGAACTGCCCCCGCCCGATAGCGTCACGCAGGAAGCGGCACGCACGGCAGCCGCAGCGATCGTTGCCCGCCTGCGCAGCTCGTTCCCCAACCTGGCGCGGATAGACACATAAATGGGGTCATTTCACCGCAGAGGCGCGGAGTAACTGTGTTGCTTGTCAAGGGGCGCTCGTATGCACAGCCGGATCCCAGGGCTTTTGCTGACGCAATATTGCGCCGAGAATAGTCAGCAGCTTGCGCATCGCAGCGACGATGGCGACCTTGCGCGGCTTGCCAGCTTGACACAGGCGCTGATCGAAGGCGCGCCTGACCAGACGGCGCCGCGTGGCCGCCAGGGTCGCCATGTACAACACGCTGCGCACATCCCTCCTGCCGCCGGAGATATGCCGGGGTTTGTGCTGTGCGCCGCTCTGATTGGCATACGGCGCAACGCCCACAACGGCCGCCGCTTCCTTGCGATTGATGGTCCCCAGTTCGGGCAGGCGGAGCAGCAGGTTCAGTGCGGTGATCGCGCCGATGCCGGGCACGCTGTCGCGCAGCTCCCGTTTCCGGCGCACCTCGTCGGTGCGCTCCGCCTCGTTGTCGCGTTCCTGCTCAAGCGCACGGATCTCCTGATCCAGCCAATCAATATGCTGCTGGATGCCCGGGCGGAGGTTCGGCGCGGCAGCCGTCAACCGATTGATCTCAGCCGTCCGCATCTGAATCACCTGCTCCCGCCGGACCAGCAGGTCGCGCAAGGATGCGCGCTGCTCGTCCGTCGCTTGGTGGTGCGGCGGGCGCACCCGTTCGGCAAAGCGGGCGAGCAACCGGGCATCCAGGCGGTCGGTCTTCGCCTGGCGTCCTTCCGCGTGCGCCAGGGCGCGCACGCGGCGTGGCTGCACCCGCGCCGTCGGCACGCCAGCCTGGAGCAGTTGGGCGAACACCATGCGCTCCAGCCCGCCGGTCGCCTCCAGCACAATCAGGGTCGGCTGCAGGCGCTGGAGTCGCGTGACCAGGAGCTGGACACCTTCGTCGGTAGACGGTATCGTCTCGCGTGGCGCGTGCGGGTCGGCGCCAAACGCCACATCCAGCGTCTGTTTGGAGACATCAATGCCGATAAAGAGCGACTCACGGGAAGCCATACACAGAACCTCCTGAGGAAAACGGCGCCAGCCTTGCTAGCATATGCGGGTTTGAGGGCCCAGATAACTGTTCGGCTTGGTCGCGTTGAAGGACACGGCTACCCAACACTCCGCGGCGATCTCGTGAACCTGGCGCAGAACGGTATACCGTGTCCCGTTAGATTATACTAGGACGCAGAGAGGGATTGAAGAAAGACTCTGCATTCCCGTCATCTCTGCGGTGCGTTTGTGCAGTGAAGTTGTGAATACAAATGCGCGCACCATTTGAGTGTGATATACTGCATTGGGCAACGAACACAGAAGGAGATGCCATACCTATGAACACAAGTCTGTTCGACGATGAGATGAAACGCCGTCTGCTGGTCGGGTTGCTCAGTCTGCTGCTGACCACCCTGGCAGCGCGTCTCGCGGTCTATATCGCCGATCTGATCCTGGGTCCAGAGGAGAAAGCGGAGGCGTAAGCGCCACCCTCCCGCAGGGTGGCGCTGCGGGAGGGAGACACGGCAGGGGTCATGACGATTTTTCCGCTGTCTCTGCCAGCATCCGTTCGCGGTAGTAGCCCCAGTATCGCTCCGGCATCATCGCTGCGATCCGCAGCATCATGTCATCGGTCAGGTCGTTCATGCGATCGAAGGGGATTTTGTCGCCTTCGACAGGCGGATGATATGGTTTGCCAAACCGCACCCGAATTGGACGCCGCCGCAGGATTGCGCCGATGCCCGCCTCGGTGCCCCAGATCGCAACCGGCACGATCGGGCATTGGGCGCGGATCGCCAGGCGCACTGCGCCGCCGCGCCCTTGCTGCAACTGCCCGGTGTCGCTGCGATGCCCTTCGGGGAACATGATCAGCACTGCGCCCCGCTTGAGCGCTTCCTCCGCCGCTTCGAGCGCCGCCAGATCGCGCTTGCCACGTTTGATCGGGATGACGTGCATCGTGCGGAACCACCATGCCGCAACCGGGTTGTTGAACAATTCGACCTTTGCGACCCACCAGGGACGATGGGAGAGGGGGAGGGAGGCGCCAACGACCAGAATATCGCTCCAGTGCAGGTGATTGACTGCCAGTATCATGCCCTGCGGGCGCGGCGGCAGATGCTCACGACCCTCGATCTTCCAGTTGGCCCACACGAGCCGTAACAGATTGAGCGGTATCCAGAGCAACAGGTAGAAGAACAGATCGAGCACAGCGCTCTCCTTTACGTCTCTGCTTACATTTCTATTCCCAGGCGCAGCGAATAGACCAGCTGCCCTCCCAGCCATCCGGTCAGCACAACCAGCATTGCCCCCAGCGTCAGCAGCGCCAGGTAGCTGCGCCGCGCTCCGGCATCGTCCAGGATTGCCGGGTTCCGTCGTCGCGCCTGCCATGCCTGCCAGTATACGACCATTATTGCCACTCCCGTCAGTGCGTGCGCATTAACCCAGACCAGCGCGTCGTCCCTGGGGCGCAGCGGATCGAACACCTGTCGCGCGGCATCGATCGTTCCGGTGACAACAGCAGGTAACAAGAGCAGCCATCCCAGCCACAGGCAATGATATGCCGCTGTTTCCAGCGAACGATCGCCACGCCAGAGGTAGAGCGCCGTCATGATGGCATTCCCGATCAGCAGACCGATCGGAAGATGAACTGTGAATGGATGGAGAGGAGACATTGGCGAACAAACACAACGTGCGACATCATTATACCATACGTCTCGTTGAGGTCATGAGGATTGCTATGCCGCCTGGGTTCAACGCCGGACGCACTGATGCCCGCTATGTCCAGCTTTGTTGGAATTGCTGAATTGGCGCACGATTACCGCGCCACGATGCCCAGCCATACCACATGCGGCGCCGGACGCATCGCAGCCTCAGTCATAATCGTTGCTGTGCGGCGACGCGGATCGCTGCTGGAGATGACAATGGTTGTGCGGAGATGGTTCCCCTGCGGCGGCGCCTGCCAGAAGTAGGTGAACGTCAGGTTTGTGCTGGCGCCCGGTTCAAGCGACCCTTTCTCCGGGTTCACGATCACCCAACCCTCCGGACGGAACTGTGGTCTGAACTCGATGGCCAGTCCCGGAGCGATCGGCGTATCGGCGCCGCAACCGATCCGTTGCACCTGGTTCAGGCTTTTCTGAATCCCAACACTGAGACGCTCCGGCAACGCTCCCAGATCGCGGTACTGGTAGACAATCCGGCCATCCTGGTGAAGCAACGTCTGGAACGTGAAGGTGTGATCCGGCGGACCTGCGGCGGTCGGTACATCCTCGAAACTGACCACAAACGTTGTGCCGTTGTTGACCGTTCCATAACGCACAATTCCGCCGCGCGACGGGTCAAGGTCGGTGCGGAATGGCGCAAGCAGGTTGAAGAATGCTTCAGTCGCCGGCAGACAACGCTCCAGCAGACCGGTGTACGGATAGGGCCAGTCAAACATCAGCGTCCCATCCGACGTGATGGAGGTCTCGGTAACCGTGTAGGTATAGAGCGGGAATGTCAGTCCCAATGGCACGCCATCGATCCGGGTTGTGTTCGTCAGTTCCAGGGTTGGTGCATCAGGTGGCAGGTCGATCCACCGGTACACCGGTCCCCCCGGCTCGTCACTGCGATAGATGCCGAATGGCGCATACCCGACCTTCGCTTCGAACGTCAATGGACGTGTGCCGGTGTTCGTGATCGTTACCGTGCGCGTGACACTGGTGTTGAAATCGAGTGTGGCTGTCACGTAATCGGTCGATAATGCAACCTGCGGCGCATCGAGCAGCAACCCAAAATCGACCGATCCGTCGGTCGGCACGGTGATCGTGCGTTGCCGGGGTGCATACGAGCGAGCGGAAGCGGTCAGGGTATGGACACCCGTGGTCAGCACCAGTGCGAATGTTCCGTCAGCCGCAGTCGTTGTGCTCGCGCCGTTCTCAGTGCGGACTGTTGCCGCAAGCGGCGTACCGGTCTCTGCATCACGCACAATGCCGGTCACCAGTGTACCGCCAGCACCGGTCACGACCATTGTGACCGTCACTGTTACCGGCGGAAGGGTCAGATCACCGGCATAGATCTGGATGCGCGCCGTGTAGATTCCGGGTGTTGCAACACCGCTGGCGTCGAGGGTCACGTTGACGGATGCGCTTTGACCGGGATCAAGGTTCAGGGTCGTCGTCGGGAGGCGCAACCAGGGAACATCAACGCGCGCGCGGGCAACAGCCGCGTGTGCGTCGATCAACCCCCACCCGTAGACATTGTTCCCGCCCCCTGCTACGACGCCACACTGCGGATCATCTCGCCGCCGCGCCGTGTCGCGCAGGATGGCATAGGTTGCGTCGTAATCGCCGATCAGCGCCGGATTGGCAGCGTAAAGCAGCGCAGCCACCCCGGCGACATGCGGAGTCGCCATTGATGTGCCGCGCAGTGTTGTGTACCCGTCATTGAGCGATGCAGAGTAAATGCCGCCATCACCGGGAGCGACGAAGTCCGGCTTCATCCGCCCATCGGCGGCAGGACCGCGCAGACTGAATGATGCAATCGAACCGCTGCGATTGGTGGCGCCGACTGCCACCACATCGGCATAATCGCCTGGAGACGCAATTGTGCGGCAGGCGCCGACGCCGTTGCCCGCCGCGAAGACCGGAAAGATGCCCGCTGCGCGCCAGGCGGCGGTATAGCCGGCATACCATGGGTCGTTGCTGCCGCCTGCCCATGAGTTGTTGACAATCATCGGGCGAAGGTCCGGTCGCGGATTGCGGTCGTTGAGATCGGTCGGCGCCAGGATCCACTGCGCGGCGGCAAACAGATCGCTTTCGCTACAGAATGACCCATCGCACCCCTGCGCAGCAATCCACCGTGCGCCCGGCGCAACGCCGAACCGCTCACCGCCCGGTCGACTGCCGACGATCGTGCCGGTGGTGTGGGTGCCGTGCCCGTTCTGATCGACCGGCATCGGAAACACACCCTGCGGATCGTACCAGTTGTAGTTGTGATCGTACATTCCGCCGCCAAGCGCGCCGCGATACCGGTCGCGCAGCGCCGGATGGATCCCCAACACGCCGGTGTCGATTGACGCAACGGTGACTCCCTGACCGGTGATGCCAAACTCATTCCAGACCCGGTCGGCGCCAATCGCCCGGATATTCCAGCACACCGGATTACCGTCCGAACTGCAACGCTCATCGAGACTCGCTGGCGCCGACACCTGCGGCGCAACCGCCACACGCGCATCGGTGCGAACCAGCGCAACGTCGGCGCGTCGTTCCAGCGCCTGCGCATCGGTGAGCGTTCCTTCGACATAGACCGCATTGACAATCCAGAATGGTCGGTATGCCAGACCGCGCGCCGACAGTTCAGCGCGCAGAGCACGCTGGGTGCGCTCCGCGTGTTCGACCAGCGTGCGGTAAACGAACCACCCGCGTTCCCCCCAGTCGGTTATGCCATACGCCGCGCTCAGGTCTGCCTGGTCGTGCAAATAGACAATGAACGCACCACGCTCGGAGGGTTCGTCCAGTTGCGTTGCCAGGCGCGGGTCGAGCGATTGTTCCTGCTGTGGCAATGGTACGCTGGCAGGACCCCAGGCATGCGCCATTGCCAGCGATGGTTGCGCATACGCTTCGTACAGCAAGGCGGTGATCGGGGTTGTCCCGGTATTCGTGATAACCAGCGGTCGCGTGACCTGCTGACCCGACGCCAGCGTTTCACCGATTGACTCAGGAGAAGCGGCAAGAACTCCTGATGCATGCACAGCGATTCTGCCAGAATCACCCACACACGAAGAAAGGAGAACCAGGACAATAATGAGGAGGCGCGAAACAGCAGCGCGAGCCGACATGCGACGATCCTGACACGAGCTCCGCTTTGACCACAGGTATCAGCATAGCACCCAGGAGCGGGCAGTGTCAAGGAAATACGCGGATGAAAACACTGTAATCATGTTATCCGTGGTGCTTAACAATTTCAGGCTTCTTTCTTAACCGCACTGTGAGTATAATCGCGTCGAGCCAGTTTGAGGATCAGGCGAGTGAAGAAAACGAGAAGGGTCGTTGCAAAGCAACGATTCGCGATTGGTGTCGCCCGACAGAATGCCGGGGTCTGAGGCATAACGCGCCGGTTTGTACGGCGCCTGCCGCAGGAGATCCCCAACCGGCGCGTTGCCTGATTCCCGGCATCCAGTGAAGGACACGTTACGACCGGTGATCCCTGATGTGAGAAGAGTGTCTGGAAGGAGCACGTGCATGGTTCATCCCAATCGCCGCCCGGTTGCGGCGCAGCGCCTGGTCATTGCAGCGGCAATGCTGGCGTTGCTCTTCGCTGGCATGCTCGGAATCGCGCAACCGGCGACCGCAACCACCACGATCATCACCCAGTGGACATTCAATTCCCCGACGCCTGACAACAACACAAATACTGGCACGACCGATCCGGCGATCGGCAGCGGAATCGCTTCCCTCGTCGGCGGCACAACTGCGACATTCGCCAGCGGCGATGCGAGCGGCGGCAGCACCGACCCCGCCACCGGCGATGACTCGGCGTGGAATACAACCACCTATGCGCCGCAGGGAACTCAGGATCGCCAGCGCGGCGTCCAGTTCGCCGTCAGCACGGTCGGGTATCAGAACATTCTCTTCAGTTTCGACCTGCGTCATAGTAATACCGCCGCCAACACCGTCGCGCTGCTCTATTCGACCGATGGCGGCGCGACGTTTAGCGAAGCTACCACCTTTGTGGCGACCGCGGGCGATGCGTGGTTCAACAATCGCTCGTTCGACTTCAGCAGCATCCCGGCGCTGAACAATAATCCGAACGTCGTGTTCCGCGTGGTGGCAGCGTTTGCCGCCAGCAGTAGCGTCTACGCGCCGTCCAATCCGGGAAGCAGCTACGGCGCCAGCGGCACCCTGCGCTTCGATATGGTCACCGTGCGCGGCGAGCCGATCAGCAGCGCCACCCCCACCCCCTCGCCAACACCAGAACCGACCCCGGTTCCGGTTGCCTGTAGCGCACCGGATACGCCGATCAACCAGGTGCAGGGGAACGGCGCCACGACCCCGCTCAGCGGCACGGTCGTCACCATTCAGGGCGTGGTCGTCGGCGACTATGAAGGTGCGACGCCGAATCTGCGCGGTTTCTACATTCAGGAGATTGCCCAGGTCGATGCCGATCCGCTCACGTCCGAGGGCATCTTCGTTTTCAACAGCAACAACGACTCCGTCAGCCTCGGTCAGGTCGTTCAGGTGACCGGCACGGCGACCGAGTTCCAGGATCAGACCCAGATCGGGAATGTGACCGCCATCGAGTTCTGTGGAACCACCGCGACGGTTGCTCCGGTCGATGTTTCCATGCCCTTCCCGGACGCGACCTATCTGGAGCGCTATGAGGGCATGCTGGTACGCTTCCCGCAAACGCTCTACGTCACCGAACATTTCCAGTTGGGGCGCTTCGGGCAGGTTGTGCTGAGTTCGGGCGGGCGCCTGCGCCAGCCGACCGACGTTGTGGCGCCGGGACCGGCGGCGCTGGCATTGCAGGATGCCAACAATCTCAACCGGATCATTGTCGATGATGAGTTGAACAACCAGAACCCCGATCCGATCCGTTTCGGACGCGGCGGCAATCCGCTGAGCGCCAGCAACACTCTGCGGGGCGGCGACACGGTGACGGGACTGGTCGGCGTGATGACCTACACCTGGGCGGGCAACCCTGCCAGCGGCAATGCCTACCGGGTGCGTCCGGTCAATGCGCTTGGCGGCGGCGTGCCCAACTTTGTCGCCGCCAACCCGCGCCCCGATCTGCCGGTCAATGTCGGCGGCGATATGCAGGTGGCAGCGTTCAACGTGCTGAACTACTTCAACACCTTCACCGGCTGTACGCTGGGTGTCGGCGGCGCTACGACCGGTTGTCGCGGTGCGGAGAACGCAACCGAATTCGAGCGCCAGAACGCCAAACTGATCCAGGCAATCCTGCGTCTGGATGCAGAGGTGCTTGGACTGATCGAGGTTGAGAACGATGGGTACGGACCCAACAGCGCGCTCGCCGAACTCGTGAATCGGCTGAATGCCGCCACAGCGCCGGGAACCTACGCTTTCATCGACGTCGATGCTGCAACCGGACAGGTGAATGCCCTCGGCACGGACGCGATCAAGGTGGCGCTGATCTACAAGCCCGCCGTGGTGACGCCGGTAGGACAGACGGCAGTGCTCAACACGGTTGCGTTCGTCAACGGCGGCGACTCGGCGCCGCGCAACCGCCCCGCGCTGGCGCAGACTTTCCGCCACCGCGCCAGCGGCGAGGATGTGACTGTTGTTGTCAATCACCTCAAGTCGAAGGGAAGCCCGTGCGATGTCCCGGACGCTGGCGATGGATCGGGCAACTGCAACATCGTGCGACGCAACGCTGCGCAGGAGTTGGTTACCTGGCTGGCGACCGACCCGACCGGCACAGGCGACCCGGACATTCTGATCATAGGCGACCTCAACTCCTATGCCCAGGAAGATCCAATTGACGTCCTCCGTGCAGCGGGGTACACCGACCTGGCGCGCACCTTCGTCGGCGAGAGCGCCTATTCTTACGTGTTCAACGGTCAGTGGGGGTATCTCGACTACGCCCTGGCATCGCCTCCGGCGCTGGCGAAGGTCAGTGGGGTGAGCGAGTACCACATCAACGCCGATGAGCCGAATGTGCTCGACTACAATCTGAACTTCAAGAGCGTGGGGCAGCAGACGAGCCTGTTTGCGCCAGACCAGTATCGCACCTCAGACCATGATCCGATCCTGGTCGGATTGAACCTGAACGACCCAATTGCAATCTCGGCAGTGGCAACTTTCGGAGCGAGCCAGGGCATCACCGGCGCCGAAATCATTGACATTCGCGGGAACCGCGCAGTGTTGAGCAATGCTGACGCTGGCATCGTGTATGTGCTCGACACTACCGACCTGTTCAACATCCGCGTCCTGACGACCATTACCGGATTGACCGGGTTGAACTCGGTTGCCATTCACCCGACACAGGACTACTTCCTGGCGGTTGCCGGTTCGGCGGCGCCGGCAGCAGCGCCTGTGAATGGGACGGTCTATGCCTATCGTCTCGACGGCACGTTGATCGCCAGCGCGAGCACGGGTATTCAGCCCGACTCGGTCGCTATTTCGCCGAACGGGCAGTATGCTGTGATTGCGAACGAGGCAGAGGGTTTCGCCGTCGGTGACAACGGCGGACCAGGGTCGCTGACGGTGGTCGATCTGAGCAGTTTTGACCCGGATACCTCGACCACGCTGAGCTTGACGCAGATCTCGCTGCCTTCACAGGCGAGTACGCCTGGTTTCATGACCAACCGCACCGACGATATTGCCCGACTGCTCATCGACAACACGCCTGCGACCCTGGAGCCGGAATCGGTCGTCTTCTCGGCAGACAGCCAGTACGCCTATGTCTCGCTTCAGGAGAACAACGGCGTGGCACGCCTTAACCTGGCGGACAACAGCCTGACGTTCTTCGGGCTGGGGAAGACGACCCACGTGTTCGATACGGTCAACGGCGGTGGCTTCAACCCCACGCGGTTGTTGAGCCTGTTCCGCGAGCCGGATGGCATCGCATACATTGAGATCGGCGGCAATGGCTACTTCGTGACGGCTGATGAAGGCGATACGCGCGACGATATTCCACCGGGTGCGATCAGCGGACGGGTGCGCGGCGGTCGCACGGTCAGCGTCTTCGATGCCACTACTGGCATGCTGGTTGGTGACACTGGCAACCAGATCGACGAACTTGCGGCGCGCTATGGTCTGTACCCGGACAGCCGCAGCGACCGTGGCGGTTCCGAGCCGGAGGTGCTGGACGCGAAGGTGTTCGGCGGACGGGCGATTGTCGCCGTTGGGCTGGAACGCGCCCGGTCGGTGGCGCTGGTTGATGTGACCAACCCCGCTGCGCCGAACGTCTTCCTGCTGTTGCCAGCCGGCACGAACCCTGAAGGGGTCAAACTGTTCGAACGCAACAGCGCGCTGTATGTTCTGGCAGCCAACGAAGTCAGCAATGACCTGACTGTGGCGCGCGTACCACTCGGCGATCTGCTCTTCACCCAGACGTACACCGAAGAGACGCCGCTGGCGTTGTACGACCCATTTGTCATCGATCCAGACTCGGCGCCGGTGACGGTGACGCTGACGGTTGATCCGGCGACTGCAGGAACGCTCAACGCAACCACGATCAGCGGCGCACCTGCCGCTGTGAATGCAGCGCTGGCGAATCTGACGTTCACCCCGGCGCTCAACTATGCCGGTCCAGTGACGATGACTCTCAGCGCCACCGACGGGCAAACCGAAACGAGTGGACGCATCCTGCTCAACGGCATCGCCATTCCGCCGGTGACAACCGCGAGCGTCAGCGGACCGACCACGCCGCTCTGCCCGGCAGACTGCTTCTTCGGCAGCGCGACGATCACGCTGACGACCGATGAACCGGCGACGACGCAGTACCGTGTGAACGGCGGTCCGTGGCAGACGTATACAACGCCTTTCGCAATCACAAGCGAAGGCGCGAACCTGGTTGAGTTCTTCTCAACCGACGAGTGGGGCGCTGTTGAAGAAGTGAAATCGATCACGGTGAAGGTCACGACCTTCCCGGCGACCGGCATCCTCGACACCTTCAACCGCGCGAATGGACGGCTGGGACGTAACTGGACCGGCGCGACGCAACTCGACCAGTATCGCATCGCCGGTAACCGGGTCGATGTCGAGCAGGGTGGCGCCGTGCTGTGGAAAACCCAGTTTGGCACAGATCAAGAAGCCTTCGTCACGTTGACCGCGATTGACCCCAACAGCGCACACCACACGCTGCTGCTGAAGGGGCGCGGCACAAACGCAACGCAGGGCGCCATTCTGGTCTCCTACGATGCCGTGAATCGCCAGATCGTTGTTGAGGCGCTTCAGCCCGGATGGGGATGGCGCACGGTGCGTGTCTTTACGAACGTGACCCTCACCAACGGTGACGTGCTTGGCGCGCGCGCGCTGGCTGACGGCTCGGTTCGCGTCTATGTCAACTGCACACTGATCGGTGTTGCCGATACAACCACAGTTGTCGGCAACCTGTACGTCAACCGCGGCGGTCGCATCGGTCTGTTCTATCACCAGGCGAACAATGCGCTTCTCGACGACTTCGGCGGCGGCAATCGGTAGGTGAGCATCAGGGATCGCGGGAAAGGGGCGCGTCCCCTTCCCCGTGACAACCATGACCCGCAGTATTTCAGGAGCGATGCAGTATGCTGCATCGCTCCTGTGGTTTATCGGGACCTGGTCTCCAGTTTTTCACCGGCTATGTTTTCGACTCGGATGCTTACCGCCTGCTGCGGCAGGAAGAGGTATAGAAGATTGAAAATTATAGCAGTTCTCATAGAGGTGGAACCTCCCTGGACGAGCGCAGTTACTATCGCACTCCCCGCGCGGCGACCAGCATGCATGTCGGTCGGTGAGAGAAGACATCCGACATCGTCCGTCGTCAGGCGTGACTCCGCTCGCGTGCGGGCTAAAGCCCTCCCTGAGCGCGTGGAAGCCCCTGCGGGGCTGGCGCGTCCAATCATCCTTCTTTATGCCGAGGGGTCGCCAGGTTGATCCAGCCCGCAGGTCTTGTCCGACCTCAGCCAGGGCTTATGGTCTTTAAAGAAATAATCCGGTATAGCCCGCGCAGGCGGGCTTTGCCTTGCCTAGCCGAGGGCTTTAGCCCCACGGCTAGTGCGGGATAGCGGATTTATTTCTCAATTCAGCCTGCTGAGGCGCACTCAATCTCCATGAGCCCGACGGCTCGTTCGGTAGAGCGGATTTAGAGCAGTTCTCACAAAGGTTGAACCTGTTTGGACAAGGTTGAACACTCCCCGGAATCGCACTCCCCACGCGGCGACCGAAATGAATTTCGGTCTACCGCCGCTTACGGGCGCGCAACCATCGGCAAGAAGGCGCGCTCCTGCATGGGGGTCAACGCACCGAGCGCAGCCGCAACATCGATGCGTGGCTTGATCACACCGTTGCGCGTATCGAGGATCGGTGTTCCGGTGTTGACCAGCGCTGTGACATAGGCATCCGAAGGGTATCCGGGTCGCGCACTACGCAACAGTGCGAGCGCCCCTGCCACATGCGGCGCCGCCATCGAGGTCCCCGATTTCATCGCAAATCCCCCGCCTGTTGTTGATGAAACGATTCCAACCCCCGGCGCCAGTAGCGTCAGGAACGATGCGCTGTTGGAGAACGACGCAACCTGCTCCGGGTTCGTCTTTGTCGTTGCGCCAACGCTGACAACATTCGACAGGCACCCCGGCAGGCTGAGCGCATTGGTCGCGCCACTGTTGCCCGATGAAGCGACCGTCGTCACGCCCTGGCTGCGCAGCGTTGCAATCGCGGGGAACATTGCTGCGCCGATTGGGCTTGCATCGCACGCCGTGACGCTGGTGAACGTTCCTACGCCCAGACTCAGATTAACGACTGCCAGCGGCGGCGTGAAGGCGGTTGATGCCAGCCAGTCGAACGCGCGTAACTGATCGGAAACGTAACTGAGTGCACATGGCGACGGCAATGAGAACGCCGAGCAACTGGCAATCTTTGAGAATACCTGGACTGCAATGATCGACGCGCCCGGCGCGATGCCGCCGTCTCCAGCAGCGATACCGGCGACATGCGTCCCATGGTCGCAGTTCGACAGCGAACAGGGTGCGGCAGCGCCGGGACCGAACGCCTGGGATCCGCCGCCGGGACAGAGCGATGTCGCTCCCTGGGCGGAATTGTTTGTCGAGAAGCATGCTTCTGCGATCACCCGCCCGCCCAGGAATGGATGCGCAGCATCGACGCCAGTATCGACGATAGCAATTGCTACGCCGGCGCCATTCGCTGCCTGTTGCGCCTGATCGGCATGGGTCAGCGGGACGCTGCCAGACAGGTGAGGCGCCGCCAGCGCGTCTTCGGCGACATTCGCCACCAGCGGGTGATTTGCCAGGCGGTTGAGCGCACCCCGTGGCGCTTCCACAATCATGACCGGCAGTGTGTCCAGGCGGGCGATCTCGCGCGCGCCTGCGGCGATGGCGGCTGGCGCAAATTGTTCCTGCACCTGCGCAATTGCATCCGGCGCCATCAGACCATCCCCGTCTGCCGCCGCAGGCGCGCGCAGGACGACGATGACCCGCACACTATTCCCTGACTCCGCACGACCCGCCGCAACGGGGAGCATCAGCGAGGCAATCAGCAGGAGAAACAGCAGGAAGGCGGATGTGTGGCGACGGTGAAAGGCTACGTTGAGCATGTCAGAATACTCGTGTGCTTGTGCGGTTCAAAATGCTGGTACCATAGTATCAACGCAGGAAGAGCATTGTTTGTTGCAATATGTATGTATCATACATATTGTCGCATAATTTTTTGATACCGGAAGGGGTCTTCGTTTTGATTATCATTCGCCAGCGCAGCGCGATGCTGCTCGTGATCATCCTGATGCTGATGGTGTCATTCATCGCATCTCCTGTCCAGTCAGCCACTCCGACTGGGACGTTTCAACCCGATGCCTGTATGTTCAAGCTGCCGTCCGGCGCGGTGGAAGGACGCGATCTGGAGTGCGGCTGGTTGCAGGTTCCAGAGCGCCACGAACGTCCTGACGGTCCCGTTATCCGGCTTGCGGTGGCGATTATCAAATCACGCGCCGCCAATCGCAAACCCGATCCGCTGGTGATGTTGCAGGGCGGTCCGGGTGGCTCGACGATCGACACGTACACCCGGACTCTCTTCGCCCCCGGCAACCGTCTGCGTGATCTGCTTGACCGCGATATTGTGCTGTTCGATCAGCGCGGCGCACTCTATTCCGAACCTTCACTGGTCTGCGAGGAACAGTGGGAACTGGTTGAACGCACCATCGAACAACGGTTGACCTACGAAGAGGCGGATCGATTGTCGCTGGAAGCGGTCACAGCCTGTCGTCGCCGCCTGGAGCGTGAGCGGATCGATGTTTCCGCCTTCAACAGTGTCGAGAACGCCGCCGATGTTGCTGCACTGGCACGCGCTCTGGGGTATGAGCAGATCAACCTGTACGGCGTCTCTTACGGCACACTGCTGGCGCAGCATGTCATGCGCGATCACCCTGGCATTCTGCGGAGCGTCGTGCTCGATGCGGTTGTGCCAGCCAGCGTCAATTACCTGACCGAGACTCCCCGCTCACAGGATCGCGTCTACACCGAACTGTTTGGCGCATGCGCGGCTGATCCCGGATGTCGCAGCGCCTACCCGAACCTGGAACAATCACTGGTGACAGTCATCGAACGGCTCAACCGCGAACCGGCGCGTGTGCCGATCACCGATAACGAAACTGGCAAAACGTACAACGCAGTGCTTGATGGCGACAGTTTCGCCAGTGTTCTCTTCCAGATCATGTACTCGTCGGGTTTCATCCCGGCGGTTCCACGGATCATCGATGACGCGACGCGCAACGATTTTCGGGTGCTGGGGCAGGTGTTGCCGCTGATCGTGTTTGACCGCACCTTCAGCCTGGGAATGCACTACTCGGTGATCTGCGCCGAGGATGCCGATTTCACGCCGGAGGACGCGCCGCTGGAGGGGGTGCGCCCCTTTATTGCGCTCGACGCGCGACGCAGTCTCGAAGGGTACCTGGAACGCTGCGCTGTCTGGCAGGTCGAACCGCTCGAACCGTTTGTTGATGAACCGGTGGTCAGCGATGTGCCAACACTGGTTCTGTCGGGGCGGTTCGATCCGATCACGCCGCCAGCGTTCGGTGATGTGGTTGCGCGCACCCTGAGTCGGGCATATGTGTATACATTCCCCGACACCGGGCATGCGGCGGTTGGTTCGAGCGCCTGCGCCGACACGATCCTGGCGTCGTTTCTCGATAATCCGTCGCAGCAACCGGATGCTTCCTGTCTTGCCGAAAGCACAGGACTGCGCTTCATTTCACCGGCGACGGTGATATTCACGCCGGTGGCATTCGCGCTGGCAACTTTCGATGCGAGCGGTCTGATGCCGTTTGGCGCGTTTCTCGCCGCGCTGCTGACGCTTCTTTCGGCGTGGCTGATCTGGCCCCTGGGCTGGGTATTCCGCCTGATCACCGGCGGCGAAGCGCCCAGGCCTTCGGCAGGCGCGACACTTGCGCGCTGGCTGATTGTGCTGGCGGGAGTGACGGGAGCGACGTTCGTTGCCACGGTTCTGGTGACATTTGTGCAGATGGCGCTCGCCAACGATGCGACTCTGTTCTACGGATGGCCGCGTTCACTCACGATGCTGGCAACGATCTGGACGCTTCCTGCGCTCACGGTTGTGGTCATCGTCTGCGCAGCGCTCTCCTGGGCGCGCGGATGGTGGTCGATTGCGGGGCGTGTGTATTACACGTTTCTGACCCTGGCAGCGATTGGATGTACGGCGACGCTGGCGTGGATGGGGGTGATGGTTTAAGGTTTAAGGTTTAAGGTTTTAAGGTTGGAAGGTTGCACGTGAGCAGGCCTGACTCTATGCCCTCGATGGTCAGCAAATCAGCAGGAGTTCTGGCTTTTGATACGGCTGCCTGTAATGCCCTGGCTTCGGCAACGTAAGGCGTAGCACGACGATTCTTTTCAAGCGCAAGTGCAACAAAGCCTGCACGTGTGGCTTCATAAGTTGTAACAAGGTCATCACTGGAACTCAGATGGCTCTTGTAAAGGAGGCGAGGGGATCATCATTTTCGCCAGACATAAACGCATTTTCGCAAAGACTCCCGTCCATGCTCCCCCATCTGTTGGCTGCTATTGCCTTTGCCATCAGGCAAGACAAGAATATGTTCGACAGAAAAACCCAATGTTTCGGCAATATCAGACAGAATCACATCGACTGAAATACTTGCGCCAGCGTATCGCACATTGTCATTCACCATAAACAACCGGGCGCCGGGCTTAAGCACGCGCGCACACTCCGCGATCACACACGCCATCTCATAAAAATAGCCCCTGACCATTCTGGGGATGCCATTGTTATTCAAGGCCTTTCGCGCTTTTTGGTCTTCCAGGTAGGTCAGAATGGACTGTAACAGTTTCTGCTCATCAGCAGCAGCCAGCGCCGTCGTCCATCGTGGATTAATGCTTAGCAAATCTTTGGTGCGATTTTCCACGGTACAACTGAGCATCTCCTGGCGGAGGCGCAGCAGCCCTTGCTTATCGATGCCGGGCAGGGCCAGCTCCAGGGCATACGTGCGCGTGTAATCGTAACGGTTACAGTAGGGCGGAGAGGTCATAATAGCAGCGATAGACAGGTCTCGTCTTGTTAGCCTGAAAACTGACGAGAAGGCGCGAGAGGGAAGGTTGAACAACGAATTTACTTTTGAATCGCAGAGACAACTGCTCGTTGAGGCGATCTATCTCGCTGAGAAGCACGTTCTGTTTTTCAGACGAAGTATTGGAAACTTTGACCGGATTGAGCATCACGTTGCACTCCAGATTTGTAACAGTTGAAGCAAGGATACAGCGTGGACAGCAATGCGTCGAACTGCTCACTACGATAGTCAGAGCCTCCGATCCACACGCTCGACCGCCAGCGCGGCGATCTGATCGCCCTGTGCATTGGGGAGGTACACATACTCTCCGGCGAGCCATTCGGCGAGTTTGCGCGCCTCGCCCCGGCTCAGGTATGTTCGCTGCGTATCAACCACAATTGTCTGAATACCGGATGCTACCACCGCACGACCGAGTGTTTGCAACTCTTCGGCAACCTGATCGCGCCCGGCGCGCAATCCAACGTTCGCTCGCCCATCGGTCAACAACACCAGCACCGTTTGCATAATGCCGCGCGCGCGCGCCTGTTGCGCCACGTCGATGGCTGCCAGCAGCGCGGCTGCCAGCGGTGTGCCGCCGCCGGTCGGAAGCAGATCGAGTGCGCGTCGCGCAAGCTCGACACTCTGCGACGGCGGCAGGAGGAGTTCGGCGCTTTGCCCGCGAAATGCCAGCAACGCCACCCGATCACGGTGGACATACGCCTTCTGAAGCAGGGCGTGAACTGCGCCTTTCGCCTGACGCATGCGGTGCAACGCCATACTGCCGCTGGCGTCCACCGCGAAAAGGAACAGCGCGCCAGCCTTGCTCCGGTACTGTTTGATCCGCAGATCATCGGCGCGCAGCAACACCCGCGATGATTGAGCATCCGCGCCAGCCTGCGAACGACGGAGCGGCTGGAATGGCGCAGCAACTCGCAGGGTGGCGGATACATCGATCCTGCCGCGTCGCGGATCTCCGGGGATGCTCCGAATATGCCGTCCGCGCTTCCCTGCAACCGTTCCACGCGAACCGGTCTTGCCGCGCCGCAACGCGCGGAACGGCAGTTGCTCCAGTTCCACCGGCAATTCGGCAGCCAGCGCACTGAGCACCTGTTCGGGCGGAATGGTCAACTCTTCGTCCGAGGGCGGTTCAGGCGGTGCGTCAGACGTGTCGTTTTCGGCATCGGGGGGAGGCGGAGGCGGCGCCTGATCGGGCGGTTGATCCGGCGGAGGGGGAAGACGGGTCGCGCGCGGTAGAATCACCAACCGAACTGCCAGCTCCAGGTCTTCCTGCTCGACCCGGTCGCGCAGACCAAGCGCGGCTGTGGCACAGGCGGCATAGACGGCAAACGTATCGGCGCGATGCCCTTCAACGCCACAGAGCGTTGCCATCGCCAGCAACTGTTCGATCTGCTCGTCTGCGATCTGCACCTGCGGCAGTTGCTCACGCGCCGCCAGCACCAGCCCGCGCAACAGATCGAGTTCATCGGTGTACGCATCAGAAGCCTGCGCGGGTGCGCGACTCATGTTGCGCCGCACAATTTCGGCGCGCGCCTGCTCGTTCATCGTGCGCGGCAACACCAGCAGCAGACCGAGCCGGTCGAGCAGATGGCGACGTGGCAGACCCTCAGCCGGATCGTAGGATCCGATAAAGACGAAACGCGCGGGAGACCGGATGCTGAGACCCTCGCGCTCCAGACGCACTTCGCCCGTATCGATTGCGGCGATCAGCGGATTGATGATCGCATCAGGCAGCAGATTGACCTGATCGGCATAGAGGATGCCGCCATCGGCGCGCGCCAGCGCCCCTGCCCGTGCGACCCGCCGCCCGACGCGCAGCGTCGCTTCGATATCCAGTCCCCCCAGCAGACCGGCTTCGTCGATGCCGAGCGGCAATTCCACAAATGGAACCGACCGGTCATCAGAGCAAAGCAGATCACGCATGCCACGCGCCAGGCTGCTCTTCCCTGCGCCTGCAGGCGCACCCACTGCCATCCCCCGCAGGCGCGGCTCGACTGCCAGCAGCAGCAACGCCTGTTGCGCAAGTTCCAGACCAACCAGTGCAGGCAGGGGAAGTGTCGCCATTACAAACGCACCGTCTTACTCTGCGCCCTCGAGCGGAAGGTTACAACAAATGCGCCCAAACGCACAACTGCGCCATCAGGCAGCGCAACCGGCGTCTGTGGCGTGAGCGCCGCATCGTTCACGAACGTTCCATTGGCGCTGCCCAGGTCGGTGATCGTCCACTGACCGCTGGCATAGCGCAGCAGCGCATGCCGCCGGCTGACACCGCTGGATCGCGCATCGAAGGGTGACAGATCGATATCGGGGAAGATATGATCCGCCGGGTCCTGACACCCGATCAGCATCTCGGCGCGATCGGTCGGCAGCGCCACGGTTCGCCCATCGTTCAGCACCAGCGCAAACGGCGGCACGGAAACCGGACCGGTCATCGTCAGAAGTTCGGTTTCGAGGCGCGCGAGTTCACTGCGGGCACGTTCGAGCAGGGCATTAATCGTCGCCTGATCCTGCTCGAGTTTGCGGATCTCCTCCTGTTTGCGCCCAATCTCCTCAACCTTCGCCAGCGTGCGCTGCGCATTCGCCAGCGTTTGCTGCGCAATCTGAAGTTCCGCCTCTTTGCGCGCCAGGCTGGCGCGCGCTTTCGCCAGCCCCTCTTCGGTGATTGCGCGCAACGATGAGGGTTGATTCTGGAGCGCCTGCTCATTGGCAGCGATGTAACTGCGGGTCGCAGCGATCTCCTCGGTCAATGCACTGATCGTCCGTTGCGCATCGGCGATCTCCTGCGCCAGCGCCTGTCGCGTGGTCATTGGAGTCCTCCCTCGTCCTGCATCAACGTTCTTTACTGAGAAAGACGTTGTGCGGGAGCGCGCTGTTGCGATTATAGCACCGAATCTTGTCGTCCTTTGCAACTTCTGATATACTCACCCCGAACACCTGTGCAGATATGCTGTGCTGTTGGAGGATGCATGCAACTTCTCTGGATCGATCCGCGAGCGCTGGAGCCGGATCCGCAGGGCGTTCGCGAGGACCCTGGCGATATTGATGGGCTGGCGGCGACGATTGCCGAGTATGGCTTGCTGCAACCGCTCGGCGTTGTCGATCTCGGGCGTAGCCGCTACCGGGTGGTGTATGGCAATCGACGGCGGCTTGCTGCGCTGAAACTGGGGCTGGAACGGGTGCCATGCGTGCTGCTCGATCCCGATGATCCGCGGGTATTCCTGCGCCAGTTGACCGAAAATCTTCAGCGCCGCGACCTGAATGACCTCGAGCAGGCGCGCGCATTTCAGAAATTGCGCGAACAGATCGCGCTCGATCGCGGCATCAGCGAAGAGAACGCGCTCGATGAAGCCACTGCACGCATGGTTGGTCTCTCACCCCGCACGGTGCGGCGCTACCTGGGTCTGCTCGACCTGCCGCTCGAAATTCAGGAGTATCTGCGGAAAGGCGAACTGAACGTCACCCAGGCGCAACATCTGCGACGTGTGCCGAATGAACGCACGCAGATCGAACTGGCGCGCGCTGCGGTTGAAGAAGGCATGTCGGCAGCCGAGATCAGTCGTCTGGCGAGTTTTTTCGCTGCCAACCCCAATCTCTCGCTCGATGATGCGCTGCACGCGCTCCAACAGGGGATCGATCTCACGGCTGGCGCGCCGGTTGTTCCCCGTCCGTCGTCTGACGGTTCGTTGCTCAAGGGCGCCGCAGTCGGTACGCTGCCCGACGATGAGCACGACGCCGATCTGTGGGATGAGGAAACGTCGGATGTGGATCTGGACGCTCCCGGCATCGAGGAAGAGACGATTGAGAATCAGCCAAAGAACAAAGCGCGCGTCTTCCGCATTCGTTCACTCGACCAGATGCTCGATGAAACCGACCGCCTGTTCCGTGCGCATGCCGAGGGCGATCTGATCAAGTGGGTGCGCAAGGATCAGGATGCGCCGATGAAAGTCGGGCTGCTGCTGAAGCAACTCGAGGCGCTGTCGCGCGCGTTGCGCGAGATCGCGCGTCAGCAGAACTGGGTTTTCGAGGAGGGGTGATTCACATATCCTGGATGCGCGGGCGTCTCACCCGCAGGGTGCGCGGGGATCTTGCCCGCAGGGGGCGCGGGCGTCCCGTCCGCAGGGAGCGCGGGCATCTTGCCCGCAGGGGGCGCGGGCGTCCCGTCCGCAGGGTGCGCGGGGATCTTGCCCGCAGGTGTGTGGGCATCTCACGTGCAGGGTGCGCAGGGATCTTGCCCACAGGGTGCATGAGCGTCGCGCGTGCAAGCAGCGATACCATCCATCTGCTTCTCCTTCTGTGGGGGAAGAGGGTTGCTTACAGTGGCAGGTTTTTCGAGAATCCCCTGCGTTTCTTCTCTCGTTTTGGGCATCAGAACGCCCCAACTCCCCCTTCGCCCCTTTGTGGGAGAAGGGGGCAAAGGGCATCAGGACGCCCCAACTCCCCCTTCGCCCCTTTGTGGGAGAAGGGGGCAAAGCGCATCAGGACGCCCCAACTCCCCCTTCTCCCCGTGTGGGAGAAGGGGGTTGGGGGGAAGAGGGGGCAAAGGCGCATCAGGACGCCCCAACTCCCCCTTCTCCCCGTGTGGGAGAAGGGGGTTGGGGGGAAGAGGGGGCAAAGGCGCATCAGGACGCCCCAACTCCCCCTTCTCCCCGTGTGGGAGAAGGGGGTTGGGGGGATGAGGGGCAAACGGACACCGGCACGCCGCTGCCCCTGAGCGCCCTATCGTCCCCCCATGCCGGTCAGGGTGACACCCTGGACGAAGAGGCGTTGTGACAGGAAGAAGACAGTGAGAACCGGGATCAGCGTAATGATCGACACCGCCATCAGCAGGTTGAACTGGGTGAAGTTCTGCCCGCGGAACAGGTTCAGTCCAAGTGCAAGGGTGTACAGGTCCTGCGAACGAATGTAGATCAGCGGATCGAGCAGGTTGCTCCAGTTCCCGATGAACGCAAAAATTGCCACAGTCGCCAGCGCCGGTTTGGAGAGCGGCAGAATGATCTCGAAGAAGATGCGCAGCGATGATGCGCCATCGATACGCGCTGCATCATCGAGTTCGGTCGGGATCGTCATAAAGAACTGTCGCAGCAGAAAGATGAAGAACGCATACCCGAACCATGCAGGAAGGATCAGGGGCCAGAGGGTGTTCACCAACCCCATCTGGCTGAACAACAGGAAGCGCGGCACGATCGTCACCTCACGCGGGATCATGAGGGTCGCCAGCAACGCCAGGAACAGAATGCCCCGCCCGCGGGCGCGCAGTCGCGCAAACCCGAATGCCACCAGGGAACAGGAAATCAGGTTGCCGATCACATTCGCGGAGGTGACAATCAGCGAATTGATCAGGAAGGTATTGAAAGGAAGAATAGTCCAGCCGCGCGGATAGTTCTGCCAGAGAAACGTCGTCGGAAAAAAACTGGGCGGGTAGGTAAACACATCTTCGCTCTGCTTCAGCGATGTTGAGACCATCCACAGAAACGGCAGAATAAATACCACCGATAACGCCAGGAGCAATGCATAGACTATCACCCGCTGTGCGAGCCGCTGATTACGCATGCCGAACAGCGGTCCGCTCTGCGTTCGCACACTGACTATCGTCGTCTGTTGCAGATCGGCATCCATTGATCACCTCTTCCGCCACACGCTTAGCGCGCAGCCTCGCCCTCGTAGAACACCCAGTACTTCGCGCCCAGGAACTGGAGCGCGGTGATCGCCATGATTACCACCAGCAGAATCCACGCCAGCGCCGATGCATACCCCATCTGGAAGAACTGGAACGCCACCCGATAGATGTACAATCCGAACATCAACGTCGCATTCGCCGGTCCGCCATTCGTCATGATCAACACCAGCACGAATCCCTGAAGCGATGCAATGAAGCCAACGATCAGGTTGTAGAAAATGACTGGCGACATCATTGGGACGGTCACATGCCAGAACTTCATCCACGGTCCCGCGCCATCGATGGAGGCCGCCTCATACAGATGCTGTGGCACACTCTGTAACCCGGCGAGATAGATCACCATTGAGCCGCCGGCGCCCCACAGACTCATCAGGATCAGCGCTGGCTTCGCCCATTGCGGTTGCATCAGCCATCCCGGACCCTTAATGCCGAACCAGGAAAGCACGGTATTGATCAGACCAAAATCCTGGTGCAGGATCATGATCCACAGGATTGCGACGGCAATACCGCTCACCACCGATGGCAGGTAGAAAATGGTGCGAAAGACCGAAATGCCCAACACCTTCTGGTTCAGCAACAACGCCAGCAGAAATGAGACGATCAGCCCCAACCCGACGCTGCCAACTCCGAAGTAGAGCGAATTCCACATCGCGGTGTAGAAGAGCGGATCGGCGATGAGACGCTGATAGTTCTGCAACCCCGTCCAGTTGGGCGGCGTCATCATCGACCAGTTCGTGAAACTGATGGCAAACGATGCCAGAATCGGTCCGGCATCGAACGCGATGAACCCGATGATCCAGAGCGAAATGAAGAGATAGAATTCACGCTCTTCGCGTCGCGCCAGTTTCCCCAGTTTGGGCTTCCCCATCGGTTTTGCCGCGGCGCGCCCGACGCTCTCTTGCACAGCCATACACAGTCCCTTCGCAGACAATGTTGGAGTCTGGAGGAGCGGCGCCCCCCCCCAGACTCGTTGACATCCATTACGCCCGGTTGACGGCAATGATCGGATCAACGGCGGCAAACACCTGGTCACAGGCTTCTTTCACGCTCAACTGACCGGCCACCACCAGGTCCCAGATCGGTCCTGCCGCCTGCGTCACCTGCGGACCGGTCGGTTGATCGATGATGTCGTGGCTGGCAATCGTGCGCATCGCCTGTTCGACATATTTTGCGCCAGGAGGGGCGAACTTCGAGTTGAGGTACGAGGGCCACGCCGAGAGGCGCGCCGGGCTGCCGCGACCGGTAATCCCCCACATATACGATTGTCCGGCGGTTGAGAGATACTCGTTCAGGTAGATCCATGCCGCGTCGGGGTTCTTGCTGTCGCGGGTGATCATGTAGGCGCTGCCGGCGGAGAAGGTGACATGCGCCTTCGGACCACGGGGCCACATGGCGATGTCCCAGTTGAACTTTGCGCCGGCCCGGATCGGCGGGGTCGCCCACGAACCCTGCAAGGTCATGGCGATCTTGCCGAACTGGAAGGCGGGCCAGGCGACGTTCTGCAGATCCGCCGGACTGGGCACGGCGCCCTTATCGCGCAACTCCTGCCACCATTCGAGCGCTGCGACCGCTTCCGGTTTATTGATCAGACACTCGTCCTCCTTCGGCTCGCGCAGGTATTGGGCGCCGAACGGCATCAGGTATGGCGGCGCAACCAGCGAGTCACCGAGGGTTGGAAGTTCACCCAAACCGAAAATCTTGTTCGGTCCTTCGCCCTGGGTCAGTTTCAGTGCAACTTCCTTCAATTTCTCAAGGTCCCACGTTTCATCGGGATACGGGATGCCAGCGGCATCGAAGATATCCTTGTTGTAGTACAGATTGGCAGGACCCTCATCGTATGGGATGCCCCACAGTTTGCCGTCGCGCTGGTAGGAGACGAGAGATTGCGGCGTGAAGTCCTGGAGGTTGAAGTCCTTCTCTCTGGCGATGTAGTCGTCGAGCGGGCGGAACAGACCATTCTTGATGAACTCCTGCGCCCAGGAGAACTGACAGTACATGATATCGGGCAGGGCGTTGCCAGCAGCCTGCGCGACATACTTCTGTCGATACTCGCCAAACGGCGTATTTTCCGCTTTCACGACGATGTTCGGATGACGCTGCATGAAAAGGGCATCGAACTGCTTCTGGCGCTCGAAGAAGACTGCGTCCCATGCATGAGCGACGCTGATCTCCACACGCTCTGTCGGATCGGAGACGGCGTTGGTGGGCCATCCGCTGTTGCCTTCCTCCGGATCATAGAGGGATGCTGGCGTCGGTTCAGTTGCTGGCGGAATGGTCGGCGCAGCGCCCGTTCCGGGTTGCTGCGGCGCCTGCCCGCATGCTGCCAGCACTGTTGCGATTGCCGCGCCACTCAAACCAAGACGCGCGCCGATCTGCAAGATTTCCCGTCGACTCAAACCGCGTTGTTTCAACTCATGCGCGAGTTCTTCCTCGTGATGGGTTGCCATAACGTGCTCCTCCATTGTTGCCAGCGTATATCTCGATAGTCTTGCCTGATCGTGATGGTTGCCACCGCCATTATGTCGTATTGGCGCAGTCGCACTGCCTGTGAGGGGTATCTGTACACTCGACCGTCACTGGAAGACCGATCTGTGTCGAACGATAAGATTCTCCTTTCTTTTCTGCACACACTTTTATAATTCAGTGAGGCGCAGGATGGGCGGTCATAAAGGTGAGCATGAACATCGACCCTTTATTCCCCTGCTTACAACCGGTTGACCGTTGCAATGACACAGCAGGGCGCTTCGAGATATTAGTTGAGCCATCCGGCGATCAGGACCTGCGCGATGACACAGCGAGGTGCATCGGGAGACGGAGAAGACACATGTATCTTATAATTTTCCGAATCGATTGTCAAGAAAAAGTTTACGTGCCATCGCCAACAGGCACACTCGTCAGTCGGATCACCTGGGGAGGCGTGTCAGAATGAGAAGAACGCAGGATCAACCAGACGGTGTAGACGGCGGGATCGCGCCCAGACGGGTCGAGCAGGCACGATGTCGCATACGAACACTCCGGAACCGTCGAGCGACGCCCCAGCACCTGAATCAGACCCATATCGAGCGCAAACTGTGGCGGTGTGATAGCCTCACGACGGACGTCAAACAGAACCACGGTGCATCCGTACACAACAACCAGCGCAAGAGCGACGAGCGACGCCGCGATCATTGGGCGTTGTCGCGCAAAGAGGCGCATATCACGTATCCCCGCTCATACACTCCACATCCTCTGGGGCAATGAAGATCGCTTATCGTTCATCGACATGTTTACCGTTGGCCATCGACGCAACTGTTGGTGTTGGTTCACGCTGTATGATATCGAGCAGACTGACGACCGTCTGATGCACTTTGTAGCGCACCAGCAACGCCAGCGCATCGGGGTCGCGTCGGTGACATGCCTCGAGGATCGCCTGGATTTCGAAGAGGGAAGTGTGCATCCGCTCCGGGAAGGCGTACAACTGAAACCGCCGGTAGCGCGCGCTCAAATCCCAGAGTTGCGTGAGCAACTGGAGTAAATGCCGTCGCCCGGCGGCGCGGTAGATAGTGAAGTGAAAGTCGCGGTGCAGATCGAGAAAGGCTTCGAAATCGTCTATCTTTGCGGTCTGTTCCATCTCAATCTTCAATCGATCAAGGGTTGCCAGATCGGCGGCGCTCAGGCGCGGCGCGGCGAGACGGGACGCAAGGTCTTCAAGCGCCTCGCGCACCTGGTAGATATCGAGCAGTTCTTCAACCGACAACGACTCAACAAAGACGCCGCGATGCGGCACGATGCGCACCAGCCCGCTCGATTGCAGGCGCGCCAGCGCCTCGCGCAGCGGCACCAGGCTGACGCCGAAACGTCGCGCCAGGTCGTTCTGATCGAGACGCGACCCCGGCGCCAGTTCGCCGCTCAGGATCATATCACGCAGGCGCGCCATAACCTGTTCGGTCATGGTGCGTTGTGGCAGATCGGTCATGATACGTTGAACACAATAATCTGGAAGGTGATAATGACTTCACTGCAACCATGCACCGCTGAGACGCTGAGCGCACAGAGAACGCCAAAAACAAAACGTGGTTCGATGCGCGGCGAAGCATACGTCTGAGCCAGACAATAGACTTTCTCTGTGGACGCCGCGTCTCTGCGGTGAAATATCCTTTTTGCAGTTGGACTTTGATATTTTATATTGCTTTCGCTGGCTCTGTCAAGACCCCATTCAAAGATAACTATGGATGCTTATTCCCATTCTGCCGCGTCGCACCAGGTAAGACTTGACACTGAAGAGACACCATCGTACACTACGCCTGTCGTATATATTTTATTGGAAAAGGCGATGGGGCGTATGGCGATCACCATTATCGGCGCCGAAGCGCGCGACATTCGGTTTCCCACCTCCCGCACCCTCGATGGTTCGGACGCGATGAACCCCGATCCCGACTACTCGGCGGCATATGTTCTGCTGCACACCAATGTTCCGGGTCTGACCGGGCACGGGCTGACCTTCACCATTGGGCGCGGCAATGAGTTGTGTGTCGCTGCCTGCCACGCCTTGTTCCCCATGGTGTTGAACCGTTCCCTTGAGTCGATCACCGCCGACATGGGCGCCTTCTGGCATATGATTACCGGTGATAGCCAGTTGCGCTGGATCGGTCCGGAGAAGGGAGTCATCCATCTGGCGACCGCCGCAGTGGTCAATGCCGTCTGGGACCTGTGGGCGAAGGTCGAGCAGAAGCCGCTCTGGAAGTTGTTATCCGATATGTCGCCGGACGAACTGGTACGCTGCATCGACTTCCGCTACATTTCCGACGCTCTGACACCCGACGAGGCGCGCGATCTGCTGCGCCGTCAGGAAGCGACACGCGCCGAACGCGAGTCGGAGATGCTGGCGCAGGGATTTCCTGCCTATACCACGTCTGCCGGATGGATCGGCTACTCCGACGATAAGGTTCGTCGGTTGTGCCAGGAAGCGATCAACGCTGGCTTTCAGCATATCAAAATGAAGGTCGGGCGCGATCTCGACGCCGATCGCCGCCGCGCCCGCCTGATCCGCGAGATTATCGGACCTGATCGCAAACTGATGGCGGACGCCAACCAGGTCTGGGATGTGCCGCAGGCGATTGCCTGGATGCACGACCTCGCTGAATTCGACTTCTGGTGGATCGAAGAGCCAACCAGCCCTGACGACATCCTTGGTCACGCGGCGATCGCCCGCGCAGTCGCGCCGGTCGGCGTCGCCACCGGCGAGCACGTGCAGAACCGCATTATCTTCAAGCAACTGTTGCAGGCAAACGCCATCAGTTTCTGTCAGATCGACGCCTGCCGCCTTGGTGGGGTGAACGAGGTGCTGGCAGTCATCCTGATGGCGGCGAAATTCGGCGTGCCGGTCTGCCCGCACGCTGGCGGCGTCGGGTTGTGCGAATATGTGCAACATCTGTCGATCTGGGATTATATCTGCGTCTCCGGGTCGCTGGAGAATCGTGTGATTGAGTATGTCGATCACCTGCACGAACATTTTCTCGATCCGGTCGTCATTCGCAATGCCCGTTACATGCCGCCGCAAAAGCCGGGGTATAGCATCGAGATGAAGCCCGAATCACTGGCGATGTACGAATATCCGCACGGTCCGGCGTGGCGGTTGCACGTTGCACGTTGAAGGTTGCGGGGGCAGCGGAGCGCTCCTCGTGGTCGCCCGATGTCGGAGCTTTCCCGTAACGGCATATCGAACCTCCAACTCAGAGAAAGGAACAGCAATGACGTACGAACCAACCCTCGAGTCTGTCCGTGCTCACGTCGTTCCCGACTGGTTCCACGACGCCAAATTGGGGATTTTCATTCACTGGGGTCTCTATTCCGTACCCGGATGGGCGCCGACGACCGGACCGCTCCACGAGGTGGTGGCAAGAGAGGGGTGGCAGGGATGGTTTGCACGCAACCCTTACGCCGAGTGGTACATGAACTCGCTGCGCATTCCGGGCAGTCCGACAGCATCGTACCATGCACAGCACTTTGGCGCCGACTTTCCGTATGAGCGTTTTGCCGAGACCTTCAACCGCGACACGTCGTCCTGGGATCCATCACGGTGGGCAGATCTGTTCAGGCGCGCCGGTGCGCAGTATGTCGTTCTCACCACCAAGCACCACGATGGCTTTCTGCTCTGGCCCAGCGCCCGTCCCAATCCGTTCCGCGAAGGGTACCACGCCTCTCGCGATCTGGTCGGCGACCTCACCGGCGCCGTGCGTGATGCGGGGCTGCGCATGGGTCTCTACTATTCTGGCGGACTCGACTGGACCTTCAATGATCGGGTGATCGCCGATATTATCGATCTGTTCATGGGCGTGCCGCAGCAACCCGAGTATGTTGAGTATGCGAACGCTCACTGGAAGGAGTTGATTGACCGCTACCAGCCGAGCGTGTTGTGGAATGACATCGGGTATCCGGCGGCTGCGAATCTGCCCGAACTGTTCAGTTATTACTACAACACTGTTCCTGAAGGCGTGATCAATGATCGTTTCACCCAGGCGCCGGTTGGCGACGGTCCGCCTGACCCGGCGGCGATCATGCAGGCGATCGCGCAGGGGATGCTGCCTGCTCCGCCGCACTTCGATTTCCGCACGCCAGAGTATGCCGTCTTCCCCGACATCAAAGCCGAAAAATGGGAGTCGTGCCGCGGTTTGGGGTATTCGTTCGGTTACAATCGCAATGAAACCGTTGACGATATGCTCTCGCCCGCCGAACTGGTGCGCTCCTTCGTCGATATCGTCAGCAAGAATGGCAACCTGCTGATCAACGTCGGTCCGATGGGCGATGGAACCATTCCGACCGAACAGGCGGAGCGCCTCGAAGCGCTTGGCGCGTGGCTGGCAGTCAACGGCGAGGCGATCTACGGCTCACGTCCCTGGACGCGCGCCGAAGGAACAACCGATGGCGGTATCGGGATGCGTTTCACGCGCAAAGGATCAGACCTGTACGCGATACTGCTCGACACACCGCAGCAACCACAGGTGACGCTCACCGGTCTCACTATCCCTGCCGGAGCGAGCGTTACCCTGTTCGGCTATGGCGACATCGCTGCGGTGCAACACGACAGCGGGCTGACGGTCACGCTGCCATCGCCGCTCGCCGACGCGCCTGCGCACACGATCAAAATCGCTGGCGGCGCCGCGTGAAGTAGTGTTGCACCGCTGAGAACGCAGAGGTTTCAGGGTTTTCGCTCTGCAAGCGTCACAGCGGTGGTCGTTCGCCGTCACTCCTGATCCGGCTGGTTCAGTTCAACCGCGAAGGTGACATCGATCTCCGGGTGCAGCGAGGAGCGCACTGAACAGTATCTGTTGAGCGCCAGATCGACTGCGCGTTGCACCTTTTCGAGCGTCGCCCCCGTGGCAACTACCCGGTAACAGAGAGCGATCCGGCGGTACCGCCACGGCGGATCGGCGTCCTGCTCGCCATCGACAGTAATGATCAGTCGATGGGGCGTCGTCCGCTGTTTCTTCAGAATTTCCACCAGATCGACCGCCGAACACGAAGCCAGTGCGATCAACAGGGTCTCCGAGGGTTTGACCCCTACGCCGCCGCCGGGCGAAAGGACAATACTGTGATTGGTGCTGTCCACGCCGAGGAATGTCCGATCGGGGATCCAGGTGAGTTCGATGTGCGCCATAGCGTTTGTCTTCCTGTCGAACAAAGCGTTTTGTTGTCATTGTACCCGACAATGTTACGACGCAGGCGACGCGGCCGGAACCGGCGGCTGGCGTTTGGGAAGCTCGATCAACGGGATTTCGTTCAGGCGCGTGACACCCTGCAACTGCAACTGCTCGGCGAAGTGGCACGCAACCCAGTGCTCACCGCCAATGTCGCGCAACGGCGGTCGTTCGACCTTGCAGATATCCTCAGCGTACCGACAGCGTGGATGGAAGTAGCACCCTGACGGAGGATTTGCCGGACTGGGCACATCGCCCGGAAGTTTGATCGGTCGTGTCCGCTTGCGTGGATCGGGTTTCGGAATGGCGGCCAGCAGCGCCTCGGTGTACGGATGTTTGGGATGGTAGTAGAGATCTTCAGTGCTCGCCATCTCGACGATATAACCGACGTACATCACCGCCACGCGATCCGAAATATGCTCAACCACGCTCAAATCGTGAGCGACGAAGAGATAGGTCAGATCATACTTCTCCTGCAAATCTTCTAGCAGATTGAGCACCTGCGCTTGGATCGACACATCGAGCGCCGAGACCGGTTCATCGCAGACGATCAGTTTCGGATTGAGCGCCAGAGCGCGTGCAATGCCGATACGCTGACGCTGACCGCCGGAGAAAGCGTGCGGATAGCGCGTCATATTCTCCGGGCGAATACCGACCTCTTGAAGCAACTCAGCTACCCTATCCCTGAGCGCCTGCCCGGATGCCACCTTCTGGATTTCAAGCGGCTCGCCGACAATCTGCCCAACCGTCAGGCGCGGATTCAGCGACGAGAAAGGGTCCTGGAAAATAATCTGCATATTCGGGCGCACCCGCTTAAGTTGCGCGCGACTCAGTTTCGCCAGGTCCACCTTCCCGATATTCGGATCATCAAAAATGATCTCACCCGCCGTCGGATCGAGGAGACGCAGGATCGTGCGACCGGTCGTACTCTTGCCACACCCCGATTCACCGACAAGACCGAGCGTTTCGCCCTTCTTGATATAGAAATCGATCCCATCAACGGCTTTAACATACCCGGACACGCGCCGCAGGAAACCGCTGTGGATCGGGAAGTGCTTCTTCAGACCCCGGACTTCGAGCAATATCTCGTCTGATTTGCCATTTTTCTTTGCGGTATCCATAGCGCTCCTCTACGTATACAGGTGACAGCGAACCGTATGCGTCTGCGATCCGGCGACGAAGATCTCTTCCGGCATCACGGTATCACACAGACCGGGGATGGCTGCCGGGCAACGCGGATGGAACGGGCAACCGGGCACGGTCGAATACGGATCGGGCACAGACCCCTTGATCGATTCGAGTTTCTGACCGCGGGCAATACCGAGACGCGGAATCGAACGCAGCAGCGAGATCGTGTAGGGATGCTTCGGATCGTAGAACATATCATCGACAGCCGCGCGCTCGATGATGCGACCGAGATACATCACAGCGACCTCATCGCACATCTGCGCCACCACACCCATATTATGGGTGATGAACATGATCGAGGTCCCGATCTCGTGCTGCAGATCGCGCATCAGGTCGAGAATCTGCGCTTCGGTCGTCACATCGAGCGCCGTCGTCGGCTCATCGGCGATCAGCAGGGTTGGCGTGCAGGAGAGCGCCATCGCAATCATTGCGCGCTGACGCATACCGCCCGACAACTGGTGCGGATAACTATCGGCGATGCGCTCCGGGTTCGGCATACCGACCTTGCGCAGAATATCAATCGTGCGACGGCGCGCCTCAGCTTTATCCTGCGTCTGATGAAGCAGGATCGCTTCCTCGATCTGATGACCGACTGTGTAACACGGGTTGAGCGACGTCATCGGCTCCTGAAAGATCATCGAGATATGGTTGCCGCGAATGCGGCGCATTTCAGGACCATTCTTCTCAAGTTTGGTGATATCGATCACTTCGCTAGTGTTGAACTCGCGGAACAGGATGCGTCCCCCTTCAATACGTCCAAACGACAACTGCATAATCGCAAGACCCGTCTGGCTCTTGCCACACCCTGACTCGCCGACGACGCCGAGCACTTTTCCGCGTGGGATATTGAACGACACCCCATTGAGCGCCCGCACGACCCCCAGCGAGGTGTAGAAACTGAGACGCAGATCCTCAACCCGCACTACATCGTCTTCACTGACGATCTGAATGTCGGTGTGCTCTGTTCCCGTCGCTGCTGCATTCGTCATATGAAGATCTCCTTATGCGTATGGATCGACTGCATCGCGCACGCCATCGCCGAGCAGGTTGAAACTCATCACCGTGATGATCAGCAGAATAACCGGTATCAACAGCCAGGGGTAGGTCACAACCGCCTGGACGCTCTGCGCATCGCGCAGGAGGATGCCCCAACTGACCGCTGGCGGCAGAATGCCGAGCCCCAGGAAGCTCAACGCCGTCTCCAGACCAATGGCGCCAGGAATGGAGAGCATGCCGACGACCACGATATGGCTCATGGCATTGGGCATGAGGTGCCGCGTAATGACGTGCCAGTGCGATGCGCCTGCCGCAATCGCGGCGGCGGTATAGTCTGCGCTGCGAAACGCCAGCACCTTGCCGCGCACTTCACGCGCCAGACCAGTCCAGCCGACGAGTGCGATGATCACCGTGATCAGGAAGTAGCGCACGGTGATCGGCACATTGAGCGGCAATGCCGCCGCCAGCGCCATATAGAGCGGCAGGTCGGGGAAGGAGCGGATCAACTCGATCAACCGCTGGATCAGGTTATCGAGCGCACCGCCAAAGTACCCGGAGGCAGTACCGACAATCGACCCAATCAAGACGAACAGAAACACACCAAAGAACCCAAGGGTCAACGAAATCTGTGATCCTTTCAACACCCGCGAGAAGAGGTCGCGCCCTTCTTTATCGGCGCCCCACAGAAACACGCGCGCATTGGCGTCGGGCGGCGCTTCAACGCCGAACAGATGCAGGCGTGACGGGAACAATCCCAGGAAATAGTACTCATGACCCTGAACGAAGAAACGGATAGGGTAGATCACACTCGGATCAGGCGTGTATATCCACTGGAACCGTTCCATATCCAGTTCCTGTTTCAACCCATAGATGCCCGGTCCCTCAGGACCCCAGACAATCTGCGTCGGGGGAGCGAACGCATTGTTCGAGTCGAGCACATCGTGCGGGTAGGGCGCCAGAAAATCCGAGAAGATCATAATCGTATACATCACACCCAGCACAATCAGCGCACCGACCGACAATTTGCTCTGGCTGAAGCGCCGCACCATCAACTTCCACTGCGGAATCTGGCCGACATCTTCCTGCTTCTTGCCTTTGGCGACTTTAGGCAGTTCACTTGCAGTCGTTGCCATAGCGCTAATCCTTACTAACAACGTTCAACGTTCAACGTTCAACGTTCAACGCTCCCATCGTCTATTCGAGACGCACACGCGGATCCACCCAGGCGAGCAGCAGATCGGCGAGCAGATTCCCGATCAGCAGCAACGCTGAAAGCATCACAAGGATGGTTCCCGCCAGGTACATATCCTGCGAGCGCAGCGCATCCAGGTAGAGCGGACCGATCGTCGGCAGACTCAGGATGATGGCAATCAGCGTTTCACCAACGACCAGA
This sequence comes from Roseiflexus sp. RS-1, assembly GCF_000016665.1. Taxonomy (NCBI): domain Bacteria; kingdom Bacillati; phylum Chloroflexota; class Chloroflexia; order Chloroflexales; family Roseiflexaceae; genus Roseiflexus; species Roseiflexus sp. RS-1. The sequence continues at coordinate 3,502,504 of NC_009523.1, read as the reverse complement.
GCCGGCAACAGCGTTCCGAGCGCCATCACCAGCGGGTGAATAGCATTGCGCACCGCGTGCTTCCAGATCACCGTCGATTCTTTCAACCCCTTCGCGCGCGCCGTCTGAATGTACTGCATATTCAGCACGTCGAGCAGGTTTGCGCGCATCACACGAGTCAGACCGGCAGTAGTGCCGATTGCCAGCACGACGATAGCGATCCAGACGTGGCGCAGAAAATCCAGCACTTTGGCGATGCTCCAGGGCGCGTCGGCATACTGCGGTGAGAAGAGACCGCCAATCGGCTGATCCCACAAACGCGACGCAGTGATCAGCAAGATCAGCGCCAGCAGGAAACCGGGAATCGAAAGACCCAAAAACTGAATGAAGGTGATGATGTAATCGGGCCAGGTATAGCGATGTGTTGCCGAATACACGCCGATTGGAATGGAAACCACCCAGGTGAAAATGAGCGCGATCACCGACAACATCACAGAAAAGCCCAACCGATTATAGATGCGCTCTGCAACTTTCTGATCCGTCTCGAACGAGGTGCCGAAATCCCCCTGTAACGACCGCGAAATCCACTTCCAGTATTGAACATAGAACGGATCATCAACGCCATAGCGGTCACGCAATGCCTGAATCATCGATTCGGGCAGGTTTCCCCCCTGCATCCGCAGGCGCTGGATCTGCACATCGAGGATCGATCCGGGGGGAAGTTGAATGATCCAGAACCCAACAAAGGAAATTACGATCAACAGAAAAAACATGTTGACCAGGCGCCGGGCAATGAAGTTGATCATCTTTGCCTCGCTGCTCTCGATTCAGTACTGCGTACCGGGTGCTGATTTGCGGATTTGTACCTTACCCCCTCAATCCCCCTCTCCGTTACGGAGAGGGGGAGGCGCGTCAGCGCCAGGGGTGAGGTTCAAATGCGAACTACGCCTGGTGCGCGTCGGGGTTATCCCAGTACCAGGTCTCCGGGTCATAGACCGCCGGCGACGGGATGATCCACGGGTTGACGAAGCCACCCAACCCTTCCTTCAACAGGTCATCGCGGGTTGGTACGTTCATCAGGCCCTTCTTGACCAGGATAATGCGCGGCGGGTTGGCGATCGTTCCGGTGAAGAACGGCCCCTCCTCGATGTGGACCTTGATCATGTCCCACACGAGCTGGTGGCGCTTCATGGCATCCGGTTCCACCTTGCTCTTGTCGAACAGGTCGTGGAGTTTCTTAATCGCCGGCATATAATCCGGATCGGTGGGATTGATACGCGGCGGGTTGCGATCCCACGGATTCTTGTCCAGTTCTTCCTTCTCCGACGCCGTGCCGCGCAGTGTGTACCCGCGCCCGTGCAGCGGCGCCCAGCGCTCGGTCTCGTCCGCCACCAGCCACGATGGGAAGACCAGGTGGTTCGGGCCGTCGCCAACTTCCCACTCTGTCTTCATCGGAATTTCACCAGCGCGCCATTTCTCATCGGCGCCCTCACCTGGAATGGGCGTCAGCACTGCATCAATGCCGATCGCCTGCCAGTCGCGCACCAGACGCTCGTTCTTCGACAGGTGCTCGCCGCCAGGCGTTGCGTTGGCGCCATAGGTCACCTGGATCTGCAGCGGGCTGCCATCCGGCATGGTGCGCTTGCCGTCGGGACCCTTCTTGTAGCCTGCTTCATCCAGAATCTTCTCCGCCAGCGCCGGATCGTACTTGACGTAGCTATCGCGCCATGCAGCGTACACCTGCTTGCCCTGATCGTTGATGTTGTACTCGATCGCCTTCGGGCTGAAGGTGCCGGTGGTCAACTCGCCAAGCCCGAAGTAGACCGCCTTCTGCACATCGGCGCGGTTGTAGGCGTGCGACAGCGCCTGGCGGAACTTCGGATCGCGGAACACCGCGCGCATCTTCGGGTCTTTGAAGTCCATGTTGAAGAAGTAGAGCGAACCGGTGCCCGATCCAGAGTCCCAGAAGCGAACTTCGAGCTGGCTCTTGGACTCGGCATCGCGTAGCGACTGGACATCTGCCAGACCCTGACCGTGGAAGTGCGCGTGGTCGGCGCGTCCCTCCGTGTACGCCAGTTTCTCGATCTCCTTGTCCTTGACCGCCGTCACAATGATCTGATCGATATACGGCAACTGATTGCCTTCCTTATCGACTGCCCAATAGTAGGGGTTGCGCGACCAGACAGCGCGGACGCCTTCCTCGAACACATCCAGTTTCCAGCCGGTCAGACGCGGGCAGTCGGGGTTGTTGTGGTTGAACTTGCGCTGATGCTCTTCCCAGTCCTTGTACTTATCGGGGTTGAGCACCGGGTTGAACTGTTCCATATAGTGGCGCGGCATCACCCATGCCGGACCGATGAACATATTGACCCACATCGCCAGGCGGTCCGCCGTGAGTGGCGCCGGTGCATCGAAGACCATCTCGAAGGTATAGTCATCCGGTGCGTTGAGGGTCATCAGCGTGCCGGTGCCGGATCGCGCTTCATCCGGCGGGGCGTTGATCGGCTTGAGGCCGGCGGGGAACTCCTTCTCCTTGCCGTTACCGCCAACCGTATACTCCCACCAGTACATGATGTCCTTTGTGGTGAACGGCTGACCATCGCTCCACTTGATCCCCTCGCGGATCTTGAACGTCCACTTGCTCGCGTCCGCATTCGACTCCCAGCTTTCAACAAAACCGGGACCGATCGCCAGTCCATCCTTGAGCCAGCGCAGCGGCGACGAGCCATACTGCATCTCGTGGATGAAACCGGTAATACCCCAGTTGTTGTTGTAGGTCTTCTTCAGCACACCGCCATACTTGCCGACGGTAAGCCAGGAGTGGGGCGGCGTGTAGGGGTTCTTCGGCAGGCGCTCATCCACCGGCGGCAACTTGCCCTCCTGCACCAGTTTCGCCAGCATCGGCGCTTCTTTGAACTTGGTTGTCACCGGAGGAACGGCAGTCGCTGCGGGAGGAGTGGTCGGAGCGGGCGCGGCGGGCGCAGTGGTCGGTTGAGGCGCGGCAGGCGCAGTGGTCGGTTGAGGTGCGGCAGGCTGGCCGCCACAGGCTGCGATAGCGGCGCTGGCCGCCGTGACGGCTGACAGGCGCAGGAATGTGCGCCGGTTGAGCTTCCGTGCGTTGCTCACGTGGTACCTCCTTGTGCAGGGCATCTGTTACTCATGCATTGAGTGATCGATTCGGTCGTCAGAGAAGGGAATCTGAGAGTAATGCTCACCGTGACGGAGCACATACTGTATATTCGAGGGAACTATGCCATGATCCCTCCTTTCCAGATTCTGTACACGGTGTTCAGAGGTATTGTATCGTTGTTTTGAAAGACTGTCAAACTGAACCGGTCAACCTGAAACGAAGCAACCTGTGGATGCTTTTCGAGCACGTTTGATACAAACGTCACATACCCGAATGAACGCACTATCTGGATCACTTGCCGCAACCACTCCGTCCAGGGAAGCGGTCGCACGCTGCTGATGTCGGGGATCGGCTCGCGGTCGATGCCAAAGCGCGCAATCGTCACCCGGCATCTGCGGCGATCATCAGCGCATTCGAGACTTCCAGGCACAATCGTGTCATCTGGCAATCTGACGCTCACCGTCGCGCTGTACGGGTAGACCGACGGACCGTAGGCGTAATAGTTGACGGCCGCGGGCCAGACCTGATCGGTCGTGACGCGCTCGTAGACAATACCGCGCTGATCCAGGATCGTGGCGATGGCATCCGCATGGCTGGTAATCGGGCGCGGGCGGAGGGCGAACAGCAGCGCAGCCGCAAGCACACACGTGACAGACGATGCAGCGATCAGGATGAAACCAGATCTGGAGCGGCGCATGGATGTCAAGAACCGATAGCCGATAGCCGATAGCCGATAGCCGATAGCCGATAGCCGAGAACTGGGGATCAGAAACTTGCAACCTGCCCCCGTTCAACGTTCAACCTGCAACCTTCTTCACGACCACAATGTTATGCCAAGCGTCTGCTCGATCCAGACAACCCACGGCAAACGCTGCTGCTGCGTCAGTTCAGGCAACGCCTCGCGGTAGATCCCCAATTCGCGCACCGTGAAGAAGCAATCCGTCTTCCATCCGCGACAGTCCAGTCTCCCGGCGAGTTCTCCCTGCGCAGGAGTCACAATCAGCAAATTCGCGCCATAGGTGATGTCGTTGACAGTATCGGGCCAGGTGCGATCAATAAACACTCGTTCATAAGGGATGCCGCGTTGTTCCAGCACATAGCCAATTGCGTCGGAGAACGTGGTGAAACTGCGCGGACGAAGGAACGCGGCTGTGAGTGCCAGCGCTGTGCAACTCAGAAGGCACACGCCGATGACGAGAAGCGGCAGAACACGTTGTACAGAGGGTCGCGAGTTGGACGTCTTCTCCACGTTCGCACCCACTCTTGAACGTTCAAGGTTGAAGGTTGAACGTTGCAACCATCTTTAACCTTTCAACCTTTCAACCTTCCCCGTCCTTCGCGCGTCCCCGTCTGACCTTTTCCTTTCCGGGCAGACCTGTTTTCTTCGTCAGGTCGCGGTCGGTCGCAAACCAGAGTTCGGGTGGAATGCTGAACAGTGCAAACGCATAGTTGCCCATCGGCAGCCAGTACTCCCACTCTTCCGGCGTGCGCCCCTGATAGGTCAGCACGATCTGCCACTGCGCGACGTACATGATCCAGACCTTGCGCTTGCGCACGTCGTCGCCGTCACGGAACGTGTAGATGCGCTCGAACTTGATCAGATTGCCGTAGGTATCATCCGAACTCGACTCGATTACGCACTCCGGCAGTTGCGCCAACCCGTCGGCGATGCCTTTCTGCAACAGCGGCAGGTCTTCAGCAACTGCTTCCGTTTCGAGCTGGCGAACCCATGCCGAGAAGAACGTTTTCGGATCCTCGCGCTCAGGCGAGAAGAGAACCCCTTCCAGACCATGGTCAAGTTCAAAACGATGCCAGTCGGTGGGATACCGGAATGTAAAGCGTCCATGCGGATCGCAGTAGGTATCGACGCCAATAAAACGTGGACGGGGGGGACGTGCGGTATCGGTCATAGGAACACTCGTCTCTTTCGTTCTCGCAGCAACGGGATGTAACACTCATTAATGCTGATCCGGGCAACGCTGTATGCTACCATAAAAACATGCACGCAGCAAGCGTGGCAGGTGCAGGATGGATAACTGACTTTACAAAACCGTCACACGATGTTAAAATACAGCATCAAGAATATGGCAAAGAAAGCCACACAGGGCAACAGCCGCCCGCCTCTCCAGGCGGGCGCTTTCTTATATGCTACAACTGGAGAACGCCCATGTCGCGGAACAACAACTCAAATCACACCTACCACTGTCCAACGTGTGGCAGCACACTGATGCAGGAACACGACCGGTTGCGCTGTCCTGAGCCTGATTGCCCCGAGCATACCGCCAGCCTGTTTATCCCCTACGGTCCACGTCTGGTTTTGCGTGCACCCCGCGCCGATGGGCATACTGCTGTGACGATGCCCTGGGAAATGCCGGTTGATAAGCATGTCGCAAGGTGATCAACCTCAGGCGTCGCTTTCTCCTGAATCAGGGACGCATCCGCTCCACACCTGTCTCGTGACGTCATCCGCCTGCCCTGGTTGATGGTTGCCTCTTTATCGGCTGGCTGACGAGTCTTAAGAACTTTAGCGATTCTCCTGGAGGTTGAAAAAATGATCCTCCCGCAGGCTGCGAGCCTGCAGGAGGGTGTCATCCATTGAACCTATTGGGCAAGGTTGAACTCTCCACCAGAAGCAGGCGCCGCGTACAGTGCGGCAGACGCGAACGATGGTCAACGTATCTCCGCTCTCGCCTGCGCAGGCGGGCTTCGCCTTGCCTAGCCGAGGGCTTATGGTCTTTGAGGAATTATTCCGCTCTCGCCCGCGCAGGCGGGCTTTGCATTCCATAGCCGAGGGCTTCAGCCCCACGGCCAGCACAGTATAGCGGATTTATTTCTCAATCTTCATTAGCCCGACGGCACGAGGCGCATACGGATTAAGTGCTCAACCTTCATCAGCCCCACGGCGCGCCGTCGCCTGAAGGGCCTGGCTATCAGGGCGACGGCCGCTGACGCCGCCTATCGATTTAGCCCGCGCAGGCGGGCTTCGCCTTGACCAGCCGAGGGCTTATGGTCTTTGAGAATTATTCTGCTCTCGCCCGCGCAGGCGGGCTTCGCCTTGCCTAGCCGAGGGCTTATGGTCTTTGAAGAAATATTCCGCTCTAGCCCGCGCAGGCGGGCTTCGCCCTGGATAGCCGAGGGCTTTAGCCCGACGGCAAAAGGCGCATACTGGATTATATTCTCAATCTCCATTAGCCCGACGGCACAAGGCGTATAGCGGATTTATTTCTCAATCTCCATTAGCCCGACGGCACGAGGCGCATACGGATTAAGTGCTCAACCTTCATCAGCCCCACGGCGAGAGGACGAATACCGGTTTCTATGTTCATTCACCACCCGCCGCCGCTGCGCCCGCCGCCGCCAAAGCCGCCGCCGCTGCGCCCGCCGCCGCCAAACCCGCCGCCGCTGCGCCCGCCGCCGCCGAACCCGCCGCCGCTGCGCCCGCCGCCAAAGCCGCCGCCGCCGCGACTACCGCCGCTCCAGCTGCTCCGACGGGGCCGGCCATCGCTCAAGAGCGTTCCGACCAGTACGCCGCCGATGAAATCGCCGAGGCTATCATCGCGCTGCGACGCAGCGCGTATCTGTTCCTCAAAGATTCGTGACGCGCGCTCGGCTTTCTCATACGCCTCCTGCGCCCAGCGCAGTGCGCGCTGCATATCCGCCTCGTTATAAACCTGCCCGATCTGGTTATAACTGGTGCGCGCTTCCTGCAACAGAGCAAATCCGGCAGCGTCCCGGCTCACCAGACTCCCCGCCCGTGCTGACAGTTGCTCAGCGCGGCTGATGGCCGCCTTCGCGCGCTCTGATTCGGCGCGCACCCGTTGTCGCATGGCTTCGAGACGCTGGAAATGGCTCCGGATCTCTTCATAAATGCTGGCAGCCTGCTGTTCCAGCGCGGTATACCGCTCAATGGCATCACGCAATGCGGCTGCGCGCGCTTCCTCTTCTTTCTGATCGACGCTTTGCGCCGCTGCATAGGCCGCCTGGAGATTGATCTGCAACCCGTTGATTTTATCCTTCGCACCAACCGGAATGTCGCGCGGGTGAACGCTCACAAACTGAACGATCTTTTGCACTTCGGCGGTGGCGACCTGTTGCATCCGCTTGAGTTGCTCACGCAGCCGGTTCATCGCCTCGACTTCCGAGCGTGCTCCACGCAACGCCTCATCCGCCAGATGATTGGCTTCGTGCGCCAGGCGAATGATCTGCAACCAGTCGGGACGTTCCTGCCCGATTTCGGCGCGCGCCTGGGCCAGTGCCGACTCGGCGCGTGCAAGGAGTTTTTCGGGTTCCTTGCCCACATCGGGGTCGTTGGCGGCGATGAATGCGCGCCCCTGCATGATGTCTGCCTCGGCAGCCGCAATTTCGTCGCGCGCGGCGTCACGCGCGGCCTCCAGGTCTTTCAGGCGCTTGATGATCGCCTCGATGAGCGCGCGCGCGTATGCGATCCGCTCTTCCGCTGCATCCAGATCCGCGCTGGCTTCAATGAATTCCTGCCGTTCCATCGAGTTGCGTTCGGCTGCCCGTTCCCACAACTCCTGCGCCTCATCGGCGGCGCGCTCGGCTTCGCTGCCATTGCCGCGAATGTCGCTCCACGAACTTTCGGCAAACTCATCAACGATGTCGAAAACGCGCCATCCTTCATCGATGAATGCCGCAAGCGCTTCTCCCGCAGCCTTGACGTTCTCGATCCGTTCGAGGTTGGCACGGTAGCGCGCCGGCAACCCGCCGCCGCGAAGCACGCCCATCTCACGCGCTTTGTCTGCCTGATCGAGCAGACTGGCGACCCCTTCCGGTCCGACGACGGGCAGCGCCGCTGCCGCCTGACGCAGCAACCCTTCGGCAGTGTTGAACGATGCCATGCCTGCTTCGACGCGAAAACCCTGCGCTGCGACGCGTTCGGCTGCGGCTCGTCCGGCTGCGATCCCATCGGAAATATCGCGCATACGCGCAACAACATCGGCAAACGACGTTAGTGTGGCTGACGCTGCCTGAGCCGCCGTGATTGCATCGGCGGCGCGACGCTCCTCCAGCAATTGCTCAGCGCGTTCGACCAGCGACCCGGCGGTGCGGAGCGCCGCTTCGGACTGGAGATCGGCGCTGAGCGCGCTGAACTGCGCGGCAACGTCAGCCAGCGCTTTTTTTGCTTTGTCCACCTCACCCGGCGCAGCCTGCGCAATCCGGTCGAGTTCGGCGCGACGCGCTTCGACCTGCGCAAGTCGCTCGCGAGCGGCGGTTATCTCCTGCTCCAGCTGGCGGTACTGTTGCGCAACTGTCTCATAATCCGCCTGGGCTGGCGTCCGGCGCAGCGCCAGGTGCTTCTCGATCTCTGAGAACCGCTCCTGAAGACGCGCAACCTGTTGCTCGACGTCGCCCTGCATTGCAGCAAGCTGACGCACATCCGACTCAGTGTAGGAAACTTTGTCGAACTGCGCTTTTTCCCGGGCACTCCGCAGCGCCTGACTGACATCCACAATCGCGGAACTGGCGGATCGCCGCGCTTCTTCCGCAGCGGTGCGCGCCGCTTCCAGCGCCTTTGCCGCCGCGCGCCGCTTCTGGAAGCTGCTCCAGAACATTGGACCGCCAATCGCCAGCAGCACCAGAAAAATAACCCCGACCACAATCGGGACCGGGTTGATGGTGACGGTGGTTCCGCCTGCGGGAACGGGCGGTGAAGCAATTGAACGCTCGATCTCCGTGAGGGCATCAACCACGCCGCGGGTGGTATTGCCGCTCGCCAGACCGGGGTTCAGCCGGTTCTGGCGAATGGTTTCACTATTATTGTTCGTGCGCAGCGCCGCATTCCAGCGGTCGCCATACGCAATCTCCGAGTAGCTCGGACCGAACGACACATAGATAAGGATGGCATCGGCGTTGATCGCGCTCCCGTCGGCAAAACCGGCGCGCTGATACCTGCGCAGCGCATCATCCTCGCCGCCGCGCTGTACAACGAAGACACCGACCTGCGCACCGCGCGCGATGAGCGGTTGCGCGACACGCTGAACCGCATCCGTGTCCAGTTGTCCGGTTTCATCAATAATCGTGGGGTTCGACTGCGCCAGCGCCGGGGCGGCCAGGAGGGTCAGCAGCAGCGTCATCAGCGCCAGCGCGCGTGCCATGGGAACAGGGTTCGGAAACATCACGGGCGCCTCCTGTATTCACACATGTTCCCATTGTAGCACGGGTTCGCCGCACGTAGGGGCGCAGCGCCGCTGCGCCCCCAGGTAGCGCGACGGTTGGGGGATGGGCACGCCGCTGCGCCCCCAGGTGGCGCCACGGTTGGGGGATGGGCGCGCCGCTGCGCCCCTACGTGGTGCGACGGTTGGGGGATGGGTGCGGTGGCGCACCCCGCCGGAACGAACCGCCCCCTGATCCCGTGCAGGGAGAGGGGGCGACCGAAAGGCGTCACGATGCCGCAAACCGGCGCCTACCGCACGATAAGCGGCAGATACACTCGCTTCGTGGCAAGCGCATAGCGGGCGATGTAATCGGCGAACGGGTTGTTGCCGGTGTTGAGGAAGTTGCCGCCGGCGTACACGTCATCGCTCGACGGCACGGCGAGCGCGTAGACCGGACCGAACACTCCCGCCGTGCCGCTGACCAACGCCGTCCACTGTACGCCGTCCCAGCGGGCGAGGTAGTCGGCCGCACTGTTTCCGCCCGCTTTGGTGAAGTCGCCGCCGACGTACACGTTCTCGCCACTGATGGCAACGGCATAAACATTGTCGTTGATCGCACTCGCCCCGCCGACGGCGTTCCAGTTCGTGCCGTCCCAGCGGGCGATGTTGTTCGCGCCGCGCACGCCGCCCGCGTCGGTGAAGTTGCCACCGACGTAGACATCGCTTCCGCTGAGGACGATAGCGCGAACAGCGGTGTAGAAATCGCCGCTAATCGCATTCGCCCCGCCGATGCGATTCCAGGTGTTGTTCGCACTGTTCCAGCGGGCAATGTAGTTGGCGCCGCGCACGCCGCCCGCGTTGGCGAATCTACCGCCAGCATACACGTCCGTGCCGCTGATGGCGATGGTGTAGACGGAGCCATTGAGCCCGACCGTCCCGCTGAGCAGCCCGCTCCAGCTCGTGCCGTTCCAGCGGGCAATGTAGTTCACGCCGGACGCGCCGAGCGTAGCGTCGGCGGTGAAGTCGCCGCCGACATACACGTCCGTGCCGCTGATGGCGATGGTGTAGACAGGTCTATTGAGTCCGACTGTCCCGCTGAGCAGTCCGCTCCACTGCATGCCGTCCCAGCGGGCGACAAAGCTCGATCCGGGTATGTCGCCGGCGCTGATGAAGCTGCCGCCGACGTACACGTTCGTGCCGCTGATGGCGATAGTGTAGACCTCGCCGTTGATCGCATTCGCCCCGCCGACGGCGTGCCACTGTGCGCCGTCCCAGCGGGCAATGTAGTTTGCGCCGGGCACATTGCCAGCGTTGGTGAACCGACCGCCGACATACACGTCCGTGCCGCTGACGGCAACGGTGTAGACAGTCCCATTGAGCGGTCTGGCGGTTTTGCTGCCAGGCGGAACGAATGACGAACCGGTCCAGCGGGTAAGGAAGTCGTTTGCGTTGTTCCCGCCCGCGTTGGTGAAGAAGCCGCCGACGTAGACATCCGTGCCGGTGATGGCGATAGCGTAGACGGCGGAGGAAGAGCCGGGAATCGCATTCGCCCCGCCGACGGTGTGCCATTGCGCGCCGTCCCAGCGGGCAATGGCGTTCGCACCGGGCACACCGCCAGCGTTGGTGAACCGGCCGCCGACGTAAACGTCCGTGCCGCTGAGGGCGATGGTGTTAACCTGGCTGTTGATGCCGAAGGTGCCGCTGAGCAACCCGCTCCAGGTTGTGCCGTCCCAGCGGGCAATGTAGTCCGCGCCGGTCACGCCGCCTGCGCCAGTAAAGTTGCCGCCCACATACACGTTCGTGCCGCTGATAGCGATGGCATTGACAAAGTTATTGATCGCACTCATTCCGCCGACCTGGTTCCAGGTGTTATTCGCGACGTCCCAGCGGGCAATGTAGTTCGCGCCGCTGACGCCGCCAGCGTCGGTGAAGTTGCCGCCGACGTACACCTCCGTGCCGCTGAGGGCGATGGTGGTGACGACGCCAAAGCCACTGATCCCAGTGCCGAGCGCGTTCCAGTTCGTGCCGTCCCAGCGGGCGATTCGGTCAGCATTAGAGTTGCCGCCAGCGTCGGTGAAGTCACCGCCGACGTACACGTCCGTGCCGCTGATGGCGATGGCGTTGACAGGTGCGCTGATTGCGTTTGCCCCGCCGACGGCGTGCCACTGCGCGCCGTCCCAGCGGGCAATGTAGTTCGCGCCGGTCACGCCGCCAGCGTTGGTGAAGTCGCCGCCGACATATACATCCGTGCCGCTGATGGCGATAGCGGTGACGATGGTGGAGAAACCGCCGCTAATCGCATTCGCCCCACCGACGGCATGCCACTGCACGCCGTCCCAGCGGGCGAGGTAGCTCGCGCCGGTCACGCCGCCAGCGTTGGTGAAGCTGCCGCCGACGAACACGTCCGTGCCGCTGATGGCGATGGCGTTGACTGACCCGTTGAGCACTCCTTCTACCCCCGTGCCCAGATTCTCCCAGGTGTATGTGAGCGCCTGCGGGCTAAAGATCGGGCCGTTGTCCGGGTCGAGGGTCACATTCCAGCCATTGATGTCCACCGCGCCGTTGAACGTCCCATCCAGATGTAGCGTCCCGTCCGGGGCGAGCAGGTCTTCCGCCGGAATAGTCTGTGGGTTGTTGTCCTCATCATTGTCGGTCGCCGCAACGGGTGCGGATACGGCGCCTGTCGTGTGCACTGCGACCGGCGGCGCTACGGCGACAACCGGCGCGGGCGGACCCGCTACCGGAGCGGAGTGGACGACTGCGCCCGCTGCTGGTGCAGCGACGGCGACCAGCAGCAGCGCTGCGAGCATACGTGCGATGCGGATGAGCGCCATTGGTCTGGACCTCCTGTGTCTGAAGCGCGAATGCAGGGCGACTGTGTCTCCCCTGTGGATGCCCGCTGCCGGGAGCGGGAAATAAGGAGCGGATGGCAAAGCGCAGGAAGAGATGCCCCAAACGCATTGGATCAGAGTGAACCGTCAACATGGACGTGTGCATCGCACTAGAAGATACGAGTCGCTATTAACCACGATAGTGTGCACGTTTAACGAAGGCAATAGGACTTTAGTACCATGCAAAAATAGGAATATTGGGAGATACAAAATAGTACTATTGTCTCATTATCTCGTGGGATCGGTGCAATGAACCGCAGGAGGGGTGCGGCGACGCTGCGCCCTGCGCAGGGTTTGGGGTGGGTGCGGCAGGGCGGCGGCGCAGGGTGGGCGCGGCGGCGCAGGGTCCGTGATATACTCTGCTGCATCAATCAACGCCGACCCGATGGCGAAAGGCGCAGCTATGCCCTCCACCCGTCACATCTACATCGCCCAAACGCAACCCGGCTTCGAGGCAATTGCTGCGACCGAGATTGCACAACGTCTCGATGGCGCTCACATCCTCGATGTGCGCCCGGTCGCCGATAAGAACGGCATGGTACGGTTCGCATACACCGGTGATCCGCGTGATCCGCTGACGCTGCGGACAGTTGAGGACATCTTTGTGGCAGCAGCGGAGACGCGCGATCTGGCGCCGGGATTCGCAGCGTTGCGCCAGCTTGAGCATCTGGCGACGACGGCGCCCGGCATCGAGCGCGCCATCCGCCTGGTGCGTCTGGTCGATCCGCGGCGCGGCGGCGAAGGACGGATCCACTACCGCGTGGTTGCGCGGCAGGTCGGGCGCGCGCCCTACCGTCGCGTCGATGCGCAGATCGCCGTTGAACGCGGGATCGCAGCGCGCCCGGATCATCGCTGGCGGCTCAGCGCCGACGGCGGGATTGAAATCTGGCTGACGCAATGGCCCGGCGAAGCGCTGCTGATGGTGCGCCTGAGCGATGAGCGGATGCGCCACCGCACCTACAAAGTGGAACATCTCCCCGCGTCCCTGCGCCCGGCGGCTGCGGCTGCGCTGGCATGGCTCACGTCGCCGCGTGACGATGATGTGTTTCTCGACCCGATGTGCGGTGCGGGCACGATTCTGATCGAGCGGGCGCACCTGGGGCGCTATCGCGCCTTGATCGGCGGCGACAGCGATCCTGACGCAGTCGCCACGGCGCGGGCAAACATCGGGTCGCGCTATCAACCGATCTCCATTCACGAATGGGATGCGCGGCAGTTGCCGCTCGACGCCGGATCGGTGACGGCGCTGGCGGTCAATCTGCCGTTTGGCGCGCAGGTGGGATCGGTCGAAGAGAACCGCGACCTCTACCCGGCATTTCTGCGCGAAGCGGTACGGGTGCTGCGCCCCGGCGCCCGCTTTGTTGCGCTGAGCGGTGATGTGCGCACGTTAGGCGACGCGCTGCGCCGGAACAACCGCCTCGTGCGGCGCGAAACCTACCCGGTGATCATCCTGGGGCGCCGGGCGGTGGTGGTGGTGGCGGAACGGGTGTAGGCATTGTTGAAGGTGGGAAGGTTGAACGTTACACGTTGAACGTTACACGTTGCGCGTTACACGTTGTGCGTTACACGTTGTGCGTTACACGTTGAACGTTACACGTTGCGCGTTACGCGTTGCGCGTTACACGTTGCGCGTTACACGTTGCGCGTTACACGTTGCGCGTTACACGTTGCGCGTTACACGTTGCGCGTTACACGTTGCGCGTTACACGTTGCGCGTTACACGTTGCGCGTTACACGTTGCGCGTTGAACAATGGGATTCTTGGTTCTCGGTTCCCGGTTCTCGGTTCCTGGTTCCTGGTTCTTGGTTCCTGGTTCCTGGTTCTTGGTTCCTGGTTCTTGGTTCTCGGTTCTCACGTCCCTAATCCCGCAACCCAACGAGCATTGACACGTAGATTCAGTGCTGCAACCAAATCGTCAACGAGTCGATAACACCAACTTAATCAAGATCGGTTAGACTGCAACCAGGATGCGGCTTCCTTCGTAAGAGGTAGATTATGCAATCGGTTACGCGGGCAATCGGCATCGGCTACCTCCTCATCTGCCTGCTGGCGCTTCTTGCCACGGCATTCGTCGGTCCTGTCGGCGACGCGCCCTTCCCGCTCCCCATCGGCCCGGCGCAGGACCCAGTCGTAGTAACGATCTGGTATGGCACCGAGAAACGGCAGTGGTTTGAAGATGCCGCGCAGCGGTTTGCGGCAACCAACCCGCGTGTGGGGAACCGCCCGATCCAGATTGTGCTGCGCGGCATCGGTTCGCGTGAACTTGCCGTGCGCGCCGCGCGGCGCGAGTTCGGCGGCGACGGGCAACCGACGGTGATCAGCCCGGCGAGCAGCATGTGGGTCGAGGTGGCGCGCACCGACTGGGCGGCGCTCAATCGCGGTGCGCCGTCGTTCATCACCGAAAATCCGGGTCAGGTGACGCCGCTGGCATTAACGCCGCTGGTGGCGGTGATCTGGCAGGAACGCGCCCAGTTGCTCTGGCCCCAGGGTCCGGAGAACTTCTGGCAGAACCTGCACGCGGCGCTTACCGATAGTGAGGGATGGATCGGCGTCGCCAGAGCGCGCGGTTTCGCTCCCGGCTCGCCAGAGTACCAGAAAGCCAGCAACTGGGGGTTCGTCAAATTCGGTCATACCTCGCCGCTGACCTCGAACAGCGGCGCACAGGCGTTGATCCTCATGGCGTATGGCTACCATGGTAAAAGTCGGGGTTTGACGAACGCCGACGTGCTCTCCCCTGAGTTCCAGCAGTGGATGCGCGATGTCGAGATGGCGGTGCTCGAATTCGGCGACAGCACCGGTTCGTTTATGACCAGCATGGTGCAGTTCGGTCCGAGCAAGTACGATCTGGTGCTGGTCTACGAGAACCTTGCGCTGGAGAATATTGTCGCCGCCCAGAACCGCTGGGGGGACATCCGCATCTACTATCCGCCGGCAACCATGTTCAGCGATCATCCCTATGCCATCCTGAATGCGCCGTGGGTGACGCCGGAACAGCGGCAGGCGGCGGAGCAATTCCGTAATTTCCTGTTGTCACCCCCTATCCAGGAGATCGCCTTTCGCCAGTATGGGTTCCGCCCGGCCATTCCCGATGTGCCGGTGCTGACCAACGATCCGTCCAATCCCTTCGTCAAATACAGCGCATATGGCGCGCAGGTCGACACGCCGCCGCTCGTAGAGACGCCATCGGGCGAGGTGGTGACCACGATCCTCAATCTCTGGCGGCGACAGATCAATCGGTGATCGATGTGAAGGGTGCACGTTGAAGGTTGAAGGTTGCACGTTGTAAGGTTGAAGGTTGAACGTCGGACGACAACGTGTAGGGGCGCCGCGGCGCTGCGCCCGGACCGGCAGCGGGGGCCATGGCGGGGGCGGCGGCGCGCAAGGGGCGAGGGGTGAACGTTGCGTGTGAGAAGGTTACAGAGGGTGCAGTCATCCGTTTCCCGAACGAGTTGCCAGGTGTAGTGATTAACATAAGGAGTTGTTGATCTATGCCACACATACTCCGATGGCTTCTGATCCTGGTTCTGGTGGCGCCGGCGCTGACAGCGTGCGGCGGAAACGGGATTGGTATCGCTCCGGGCGCAAATACGATCGAGATCAGCATTGCCTACGGCAGCGAGAAGCGCGCCTGGTTGGAAGAGGCGGTCGGGCAGTTCAACGCCGCCGGTCAGAAAATTGCGAGCGGCGCCACCATCCGCGTCACTGCGACGCCAATGGGTTCGACCGACTCGATGAACCAGATTCTGAACGGCACGATTCAGCCGACCATCTGGAGTCCGGCGAGCCGGATTCTGCTGCCGGTCGCCAACGATGAGTGGGGCAAACGGAACAACGGCGCCACGCTGGTCGATGAAAATGCGCCGCTCCTGGTGCTCAGCCCGGTTGTCATCGCTATGTGGAAGCCGATGGCCGAAGTGCTTGGCTGGCCCAACAAACCACTTGGCTGGAGCGACCTCGCCGAACTGTCGGCGAGCGGCAAAACCTGGGCGGACTTTGGCAGACCGGAGTGGGGTCCGATCCAGTTCGGTCACACCCACCCTGATTACTCCAACAGCGGTGTTGCAGCGATTATTGCCATCAGTTATGCGGCAGCCGGCAAAACGCGCGGATTGACCGTCGCCGATGTGCAGAATCCCCAGGTCGCCCAGTTCATGCAGAATATTGAGAGCGGCATCATCCACTACGGTGAAAGCACCGGTTTCTTCGCCGACCAGATGTTCAACCGCGGACCGGGGTATCTCTCAGCCGCCGTGTTGTACGAGAACCTGGTGATCGAGTCCTACAACCGCGACCGCTACCCCGCCGTTTCGCAGCCGGTTGTCGCCATTTACCCGAAGGAGGGCACCTTCTGGAGCGATCACCCGTATGCTGTGCTGAATGCGCCCTGGGTCAGCGCCGAACAGCGCGAGGCGGCGGATGTGTTCCTGCGCTATCTGCTTGATCGCCCACAGCAGGAACGGGCGCTGAGTTACGGCTTTCGCCCCGCCAGCACCGATGTGCCGGTAGGAGCGCCGATTGTTGCGGAAAACGGCGTCGATCCGCAGCAACCTCAGACGTTGCTCGATGTGCCGCGCCCTGATGTGCTGGCCGCCATTCGCAGCATCTGGGTGGAAAACAAAAAACGGGTCGATGTGATGGCCGTCCTGGATGTGTCCGGCAGCATGGCAGATGAAGCGCGCCTGGAACAGGCAAAAACAGCGCTGCGCATTTTCATCGAGCAGTTGCAGGACGACGACGGGTTCGGGTTGACCATCTTCAGTGACAGTGCAACCGTTCTCACACCAGTCTCTCCCATCGGTCCCAAGCGCGCCGAAATCCTTAATCGCATCGCGGGACTCACGCCGCGCGGCGGCACGCGTCTGCTCGATACAACCGTCGAAGCGTACCAGGAAATGAGCGCCACACCGCCCGGTCAACGCATCCGCGCAGTTGTGGTGTTGACCGACGGGCTGGACAACAAGAGCCAGCGTAATGCGCAAGACGTGCTCAATCTGCTCAGGCAGGACCGGGAGGGATACAGTATCAAAGTCTTCACCGTTGCGTTCGGCGGCGATGCTGATGTAAACTTGCTGAAGGAAATCGCCGAAGCGACCGGGGCGAAGAGTTATGTCGGCAAACCGGGAGAACGCGGCAGCATTGAACGTGTTTACCAGGACATCGCAACGTTCTTCTGACTCCGTGAATAGAACACGGATCGACGCGGATACGATGGATCGGCACGGGTGGGGATGTACGTCTCCGGCGGGCTGATGGTCTTTGAACAAATAATCCGCCATAGCCCGCGCAGGCGGGCTTCGCCCTGGATAGCCGAGGGCTTTAGCCCGACGGCAAAAGGCGCATACTGGATTATATTCTCAATCTCCATAAGCCCTGGCTGAGGTCGGGCAAGCCCTGCGGGCTGGATCAACCCGGCGCCCCTCGGCAGAGGGAAGGGTGACGGACACGCCAGCCCCGCAGGGGCTTTCCATGCGCTTAGGGAGGGCTGATGGTCTTTGAAGCAATAATCCGCCATTCTAGCCCGCGCAGGCGGGTTTCGCCCTGGATAGCCGAGGGCTTATGGTCTTTGAATACATAATCCGCTCTCGCCCGCGCAGGCGGGCTTCGCCCTGGATAGCCGAGGGCTTATGGTCTTTGAACGATTACTCCGGTATAGCCCGCGCAGGCGGGCTTTGCCCTGGGTAGCCGAGGGCTTCAGCCCCACGGCTAGTGCGGTATATCGGATTAAGTTCTCAATCTCCATCAGCCTCACGGCAAGAACGAATACCGGTTTATATTCTTGATCTTCATCAGCCTCACAGACACAACGTATTGAGGGTGCACCTATGAACTCTATGACCCTTCCACTCCTTGCGGCGCGCCAACCGCTGGCGATCGTCGTGCTGGTAGTCGCAATCATTGCCGGGTTGACCATTGCAGACTGGTTGTTCCCGCTCGGACTGCTGGCGTATGCCCTGATGGTCTTCTTCGGCATGCGCGACCCGGTGCTGATCGATGCCGCGCGTCGTCCGCCGCCAGCGCCGCGTCCGCGTCTCACCAGTCCCACATTTCGCGCGCAGATCGAAGCTATTGAACGCACCCACCAGGAGATCACCCGCAGCGCTGCCCAATCCGGCGGTCCGCTGGCGCGCCTGCTGCTCCCGATCGCCGAACAGGGGCGCGAACTGGTCGAAGAGGCGTACATCCTGGCGGACAAGGGACAGATCATCGAACGCTACCTGGCGTCGGTCGACCGGCGCAAGCTTGAGCAGGAGGTCGCCGCTATCGACCGGCAAATGCAATCGACACAGGACCCGTACACCCGGTCGCAACTCGAAGAAACGCGCCAGGCGCGACTGGAAAAAATCCAGAATGTGCGCGACCTTGACACCTATATCGGTCGCATTAGCGCACAGTTGCAGAACATCAGCGCCAGCCTCGATAATGTCCTGGCAGAAACAGTGCGGCTGCGCACCGCCGATGCTGCCAGCGCCGACAGTACGACCAGTCAGGTGGCGCGACGCCTGGCAGATCTCAAATCCGACATGGACGCATTCCAGGCGGTGCTCGACACTGCGCTGGCGCGGAGCGGTGCGATGTAGGATGAGGCGCACGGCGCACAGCGCGAAGCCGGGCAGGCGTTCCGGCGCGCCCCTGCACGTTCCATTGCCCGTGTTCCCTCGCCAGAGGTGGTACAATAGAAGGGTATTCGTAACTGTTCACACCCGAGGTAATACACGCGCCTGATGGTCTTTGAGTAATTATTCCGCTATAGCCCGCGCAGGCGGGCTTCGCCTTGCCTGGCCGAGGGCTTCAGCCTGACGGCTAGTCCGGTATAGCGGATTAAATTCTCAATCTCCATCAGCCCGACGGCAAGAGGCGCATACCGGATTAAATTCTCAATCTCCATAAGGCGAGGGTGTTCCGCCCTCGTCGCGTCTACGAGGGCAAGATGCCCTCGCTCCCAGGAGAATGTGAACACGTATGCTGCGCTTCGCTAGAGTGGTCGGCAACGCCAGACTCGCGCAACTCGCTCATCTTCCCAGGAGGCATGGTTCATGACCCGGACGACCGCCCATCGCCCCCCGGCGCCGGACACGCCGCCCGAAACCGATCCGTTCCGCTACGGCTGGCGTCTCGTGCCGCGCCCCACCCCCGACGACCCCTACAACCTGGAACAGGTTCCGCTCACGCTGGAGGACGTCCTGCACCCTGAAACCGGAGACTTCATCGTGCATAGCGACCGCCACGAGACCGACCGGATGTACCTGACCGCCGTGCTGCGCGCGCGCCTTGAGTCCGCTGGCGTCGCCATCGTCCTCAGCGATGTGCGCATCGCGTGGGATATTCCCGACCTGCGTCCGCACGGACCGGATGTGATGGTCATCCCCGGCGTGGCGGAGCGGCAGGATTGGAGCACCTTCGACGTGGCGGTCGAGGGGGCGCGTCCGGCGCTGATCATCGCAATCACCTCGCCGGAGACGCGCGCGAACGATCTGGAGATCAAGGTTGACCATTATGCGCGGGCGGGGGTGGCGCAGTATGTGATTGTGGACGACGCCAGGCGACGGGGGGGAAAGCGGCGTCTACGCCTGCTCGACTACCGGTTGGAGGCGGGGGCGTACCGCCTGCACGCGCCAGATGCCGCACGGCGAGTGCATCTGGTCATCGCCAATCTGTGGCTGGGGGTGGAGGGCGACCACGTGGTCTGCTACGACGAGCGGGGTGCGGCGTTCGGCGAGTATGCGACGGTAGTGCGGCAGGCGGCGGAAGCGGCAGAACGCGCGCAGCGGGAGGCGCAGGCGCGGCGGGAGGCCGAAGGACACGCGCAGCGCGAGGCGGAACGCGCGCAGCGGGAAGCGGAAGCGCGCGCGCGCCGGGAAGCCGAAATACGCGCGCATCGGGAGGCGGAGGAGCGCGCGGCGCTCGCGGCGCGGTTGCGCGACCTGGAAGCGGAACTGCGGCGATTGCGCAGCCGCGACGGGACCGACGGGTGAGGATCTGCGTCAGGAGTACATTATGCGCAACAACATATCACTGCTTCTCCTGCTCATTGCTGGATTGGTCATTTCAGGCTGCGGCAATCCAACGGACGGAGGTGGCGTTCCAGCCAACGCCATCACCATCACCATCACCTACAGTCCTGAAAAAGACGAGTGGCTGAAGGATCGCATTGCTGCGTTCAACCGTGCACGTGAGCAGGTCGATGGGCAACCGATCGTGGTCGAGGGGATCAACAAATCGAGCGGCGCTGCGCGTACCGAGATCAGGAATGGACAATTGAAAACCACCATCTGGTCGCCGTCCGCTTCAACCTGGCTGGAAGTGTTGAAATACGAGAGTGGCAATCCGAATGTTGCCGTATCGAACCAGCCCCTGGTGTTGACGCCGGTGGTGATCTCGATGTGGCGTCCAATGGCGGAGGCAATGGGTTGGCCCGAGAAGTCGATCGGCTGGTCAGACATGCTGACGCTGATCGAGGATCCGCGCGGATGGGGGGCGTATGGTCACCCGGAGTGGGGGCGCTTCAGTTGGGGACACACCGACCCGGAGATCAGCACGACGGCGCTCTCGACGTTGCTGGCGGAGTTCTACGCTGCAACCGGCAAACAACGCGACCTGACGGTGGCGGATATTCAGCGACCGGAGAGTCAGGAGTTTATTCGTAAACTGGGCAAAGGGATCAAGCACTACGGCTACAATACGCTGGTCTTCAGCGAAAATATGCGGAAATTCGGGATGGGATACATCTCGGCGTTTCCGATGGAAGAAATCACCCTGATCGACTTCAACAAGAACAAAAACCCGCCGACGCCGCTGGTTGCGATCTATCCACGTGAAGGCACCTTCTGGCACGATAATCCGTTCATCATCATGGCAACCGCATCGCCGCAGGAGCGCCAGGCGGCAGAGCGCTTCTACGACTTTCTGCTATCGGTCGAGAGCCAGCAACTGGCGATGAGCTACGGCTTCCGCCCGGCAAATGTCGATGTGCCGCTGGCAGACCCGATCAGTCTGGCGTATGGCGTTCAGCCGCAAGGGGTGCAGAGCGTGTTGCCGACACCGCCAGCTGAAGTGATCGTTGCTGCCAAGAATGCCTGGTCGATCAACCGCAAACGAGCCGACATCCTGCTGGTGGTCGATGTCTCCGGTTCAATGGAGGGCGAAAAATTGGAGGCGGCAAAATCCGGGCTTGGAACCTTCCTGAGCCGCATTCTTCCAGAAGATCGGGTTGGGTTGATCGTCTTTTCGACAGATGCACGTGTTGTTGTGCCGCCTGCTCCGTTGAGCGAGGCGCGCATTGCGCTCGACGACGCCATTGCGCAATTGAACGCGCGCGGCAAAACGGCACTGTACGATGCCCTGATCACTGGCAAACAGGTTTTCGACGACCTGCCGCCACCTGATGAAGAACGGATTCGCGCAATCGTGCTACTTTCAGACGGACTTGACAATGCCAGTCGCACGACACTCGACCAGGTCCGGCTGGCATTCGACGAGACTGGCATCAGCATTTTCCCTGTGGCTTACGGATCGGATGCGGATCTTGCAGCGCTGGAGCAGATTGCGACATTCTCGCGCACCATCGTGGTGCAGGGCGACACCGGCGATATTGGTCAGATTTTCGAGAATCTGAGCAGGTATTTCTAGGTTAGCGGCGCGAGGCGAGGGGTGGCGAGGCGAGAGGCGCGAGGGGGGAGGGGCGAGAGGTGAGAGGGGTTGAAGGTTGAACGTTGCACGTTGAACGTCGGACGACAACGTGTAGGGGTGCATCGGACATGTGCGCCTGCGCCGGGTGACTCCGCCCAACCTCAAGGGTTCGGGGAGAGGGGCGACGCGCGAGGGGATGAGGCGAGGGGCAAGAGGCGCGAGGCGCGAGGGGATGAGGCGAGGGGCAACGTAGGGGCGCAGCGGCGCTGCGCCCAGACCGGCAGCGGGGGCGGCGGCGCGAGGCGAGAGGGGAGGAGTTGCCGATCACTCCTCCGAGAGCAGCAACACGCGCGCAATCTGAAGCCACTCGGCATCGAGCGAACCGGAGGCGACCGGTCTGCCTGCCTGGCGATACCAGTAGCCAGCATTGGCGAGGTCGCCTTCCTTGCGATGCAGATAGGCATGCACCCAGGCGCCGTCGAGACTATCGTCGTCCTGCGCTGCGCGGTGCGCGGCGTTCCAGTCGCCGCGCGCATCGTACCAGAGCGCCTTCAACGCACCGCTCAGATCGGGCGGCGGCGCATCCCCCTGTAATGACGCCCGGAATGATTCGATATCACGGATCATGGGTTTTCTCCTGCAATGTGAGCGTGATACGCGCCATCAAGCGTGCTTCGACCCCTGGCGGTAGATCGAGCGGTTCATCACGCAAAGCGCGATAGATATGAATGGTGCGACTCAGGGTATCATACACCGTCCGACAGTCAGGGCAACTGGCGAGGTGGTATTCCAGTTCGCGGCAGAGCGACTCGGCGAGTTCGCCATCGAGATAGTCGTTCAGTTGCGCCAGAATGGCGCGGCAACGATCCAGATCGTCGTGCCGATGATGAGGAGTGTCCATGGGAGACCTCCAGGCGCCGGGGTTGCTGGCGCTCAGTGTTCCTGCATATATGTGGAAAGCAATTCCCGCAGACGCAACCGCGCGCGGTGCAAACGGACTTTTACCGCACTTTCGCCCAGACCGAGCATCGCCGCAGTCTCTTCAGTGCTCAAACCCTGGAGGTCCCGCAGAACGAAGACAATGCGCAGCGTTTCGGGGAGCGTCATCAGCGCCTGTTCCAGGGTAGCGCGCAGTTCACTGTTCAGCGCTGCAGCTGCCGGGTCGAGCGTCCACGGCGTTAGATGTTGCGGTATCTCGTCCGCCTGGATCGTATCGGCGACATGATCGATAGCCACGCGCGGCGACCGCTGGCGCAGCAGCATGAGCGCTTCGTTGGTTGCGATGCGGTAGAGCCAGCTTCCCAATCCGCTGCGTCCTTCATACGTATCGAGTTTGTCGCACGCTTTGATAAATGTCTGTTGCAGCGCCCCTTCCGCTTCGTCGGCGTCGCCGAGCAACCGCAGCGCCTGGGCATAGACCAGCGGCGCAAAGCGTTTGATCAGGCAGGCGCATGCATCAGGCTCACGGCGGCGCAACCCGGCAAGCAATGCTTCTTCATCGTCGTAGATCGTCAGATCGATGGTCAGTCCGGGCATGGTATTGCTTTCATCGTTCAGATGCAATCACAGCAATGGGCGTTACACGGTCGTGTTTGAGTCGGATGCAGGCGGACGGTTGAGGAACGCCTGTTGCAGGCGATCAAAGAGTGCACTGCGCTCTCCCATCGGAATGATGTGTCGTCCTTCGTCGTGGAGCAGCACTATCAGGCGTTGGGTGGTATCGAGCACGACGCGGCAGTTGCGACACTGTGCAATATGTTCCTGCATCTCGGCAGCCAGCGCAGCATCCATCTCGTGATCGAGGTAACTTGACAGGTGGGCGATCACTTCTTCACACGTCATGGTCATGGTCTCCACGGGAGGATGGCGATGCCACCCATTCGCCAAAGTATTCACTCACCCGTTCGCGGAGCGCCAGGCGTGCGCGATGGAGGCGCACCTTCAGCGCACCTTCGCTCACACCAATGATCTGCGCACACTCGGCGGTCGAGAAGCCTTCGATGTCACGGCATATGAACGCTGCGCGCAGCGTGATCGGCAGTTCTGCGATGGCGTTCCGCAGAATCTCTTGCGCCTCGCTGCTCAACAGGCGATCCTCCGGTAGCGTACTCCAGTCCGTCAGCGCCGATGGCATGGGAAGGGGACCATCTTCATCGGGCAACGACTCTTCGGGGCGACGGCGGCGCAGGATCATCAGGGCGTGATTGTAGGCAATGCGGTAAAGCCACGTGCCCAGGCGCGCATGCTGTTCGAAGCGGTCAATTGCTTCGAGAGCTGAGATGAATGTGGACTGCAACGCCTCTTCGGCATCTGCCTCATTACCGACGATCCCATACGCGAGACGGTAGATCCTATCGGCATACTGTTCAAAAAAGGTTGCAAACGCCTGGGGATCGCGTTGACGCAACCCGGCAATCAGAGCAGACTCATCATTCATACAATGCACGCAAAGTCGGTGACATATATTCCATACTATTATAGCAGGGAAGCAGTGTGCTGCTCCGATGCGGGAACAACAGCAATGAGCGAAAGGGATTAAGCGCATGACCGACCCAATGACCCGCTTTCAACGTCTGCAACAGCGATACCGTGATGGCGACATTCCGTGGGACCACGAGCTGCCGCCGCCCGAAGTCATTGCTGTGGCGGCGGAACTTCCGCCAGGGCGCGTGCTCGACCTGGGATGCGGCACAGCGCGCGCGTGCGTCTATCTGGCAGCGCGGGGATGGCAGGCGGATGGCGTCGATTTCGTGCCTGAAGCGATAGATCTCGCCGAAGAGCGAGTCCGTCGCGCAGGAGTTGCTCATCGGGTACGCCTGTTTACCGCCCCGGTCACCAACCTTCATTTCTTAAGCGAAGCGTATGATCTGGTTCTCGATGTCGGTTGTATGCACGGTATGAGCGGAGAGGAACTTCAGGCGTATGCCAGCGAAGTGATACGATTGACGCGACCTGGCGGGTTATACCTGTTGTTTGCGCACCTGAACGATGGAACATCGAGCGAGATGTCGCGCTGGATTGCGAAAGGCGAGGTAGAACGCCTCTTTCTCCCTGCGTTCTCAGTCGAACGTGTTGAACATGGGATCACCCATGTCTGCGACACAACCTGGCCCTCGGCGTGGTACTGGCTCAGGCGCAGGAGCTGCTAAAATCGCTTACTCCTCAGCAGATGCGCGGCGTGGCGCTATGTGCGATGGAGATCGCGTCGCCATCCATTGGCGAATATGTTGCTCAATTGAGGTCTGAAAAGCAATAATGCGCTGCGCCAGCGCCGCCACGAATGGTATGGACGAAGACGCCAGTGAACGGATCGAGCGATTCCACCAGGCGCGCATTCGGCGCAGCCCGCGATCGCGCGGGCCGACCAGAAGGATGCCAGCAATAACAACAAGAAAGCCAAAAGGTATCGGCGAAATCGAGAGAAGAAGGCCCCCGATGATACAGATCCAACCAACGATGGTTCGAAGCAGCCGCATTGCCTGAGCCAGCATAATCACGCCTTTCGGTCCAGAAGCATCATCTCGCTTTATTTACAAGTGTATCATATCGATGCAGCGGTTGGAAGGGTAATCATTCCCATTCTGGGCGAAAGTCATACCCTGTTAACCTCTATACGTCAGAATGAATCTGTGCTACCATCCCGCCATGAATACTGAACTCACGGTACATCGATGATGATGGATGAAAACAGGCTTCAGGACATTGTGCTTCGATGGGCGCAAACGAGGGTTTTAGTTGTTGGTGATTTTGTCCTCGACCGACGTTTGCAGATCGATCCGGCGCGCATCGAGCGTTCGGAAGAGACCGGGCTGCCTGCGCACCAGGTAGTTGCGGTCACGATTGATCCTGGCGCAGCGGGGCGCGTTGCTGCTGTGCTGCGTGCGCTTGGATCGGCGGTTATCACGCTGGGTGTGATCGGCGACGACGGCGACGGGTATGAACTGCGGCGCAGCCTGCGTGCGTTGGGTATCGATGAGCGTGCGATGGTTGTTGCTGCCGACCGACATACCGCAACATCGATCCATCCAGTCAATCAAAGCGCAACAGCGCTGTCCTATGACCTGGAGCGGCTCGACATCCGCTCGCGCTCGCCGCTGGCGCCGTCCACCACGGCAGCGCTGATCGAGCGATTGCGCTCACTGGTGATGCAGGTGCATGCAGTCATTGTCGTTGATCGCATACCCGACGACGAATGTGGTGTGGTCACGCTGCGGCTGCGGCTGGAAATCGCCGATCTGGCGGCTCGCTATCCAGATGTCTGGTTTCTGGCACACTCGCGCTGGCGAACCGGACTGTTCAGGAACGTGATAGTCGTACCGAATGCGCGTGAGTGTGTGCGCGCCGTCTACGCCAGCGACAGTGATCATCCGCCGCTGGCGCTGGTCGGGCAGGCTGCCGGGCAGTTGCACCGCCGCACCGGGAAGCCGGTGATCGTCACGCTTGGTCTGCGCGGGATGCTGGTGATCCATAACGACGGCATGACCCATATCCCTGCGATTCCGGTTACCGGACCGATCAATGCCGTTGGTGCGAACGATAGTGCGCTGGCAGCGGTGGCAGTTGCGCTGTGCGCCGGAGCGACGCTGGACGAAGCGGCACAGGCGGGCAATCTGGCGGCTGCGGCGGCGATGCGTTCCGGTGCGACCGACGGAGTGGCACCGGATCAGATCGTGGCGCTCTGGCGGGCACACCACAAGTATAGCTGATAGGCGATAGCCTGATAGCTGATAGCTGATAGCCGATAGCCTGATAGCTCATGGCTGGTGGCTGCTGGCTGGTGGTGTGATAGCCGATAGCCTGATAGCTGATAGTCGATAGCTGATAGCTGATGGCCTGATAGCCGATAGCTGATGGCCTGATAGCTGATAGAAACTACAGCAGTTCTCATACATTGACCATTGTTCCTATCCGCCGTGTCGCGCGAGGTCATCGCTGCCGGTGGAGTGTAGACCGAAATTATGGTCTTTTGAATAAATAATCCGGTAGAGCCCGCGCAGGCGGGCTTTGCGTTCCATAGCCGAGGGCTTATGGTCTTTGAGTAAATAATCCGCTACAGCCCGCGCAGGCGGGCTTCGCCTTGCCTAGCCGAGGGCTTATGGTCTTTGAATAAATAATCCGCTATCCGAGACCGACATACTGTAAAAGCTTTGACGAGCCGGTTGCAAACGACGCGAAGAAGGCATCCAGGTGGTTGCGCAACTGATCGAGATCCGTCGCCCAGCGATGCAGGTGGGTGACCTCCTGACGCATCCACCGCCACAGCTTCTCGATCGGGTTACACCACGACGCATACGTCGGCAACGGCATCAGTTGGATGGGCAGGCGGACATCTCCAGCCCGGCGCACGGCCCGCACACTGGGGGTGGCCGGCCAATTGCCAGGACGGGAAAACGCCCAGCGGGTTGTTTGCGGCTCAAGCGCCACCAGGACATCCGGATGAAAATGGACCGGCCAATTATCCAGAATGACATAGATGCGCTCAGCCTCAGGATAGGCAGCGTGCAGATCCTGGTAGAATCGCACCAGCGTCGCCAGGCCAATCGTCTTCGCCCGCC
Source organism: Roseiflexus sp. RS-1 (assembly GCF_000016665.1). Taxonomy (NCBI): domain Bacteria; kingdom Bacillati; phylum Chloroflexota; class Chloroflexia; order Chloroflexales; family Roseiflexaceae; genus Roseiflexus; species Roseiflexus sp. RS-1. The sequence continues at coordinate 3,475,206 of NC_009523.1, read as the reverse complement.
GGGTGACCACCTGGCCCGTCACAACGTCCAAACTGCCCACGATGCGCAGTTCGCAATCGGTCGCCAGACTCCGTTCCGCCCGCACCTGATCGGCGCCCGCCCGCCCATACCCGTTGGCCAGGGTCGGTTGCCGGGTGACCGTGACTTCATCCAGATACACGGTCACCACCTGGTTGGGGTGCGCGCGGGCATCCTCCACCACGTCTGCGATCTCCTGCAGTTTGGCCTGATAGTGGGGATCAGGGCTATGCACATGACTGCGGGCGCGCTGCCAGGTGATGCCCAACCGATCCAGAATACGGGCGATCCCGCTCAGCGAGGCGTCGCGCCCCCACGCCAACTGGCTGCGGATGGCGTCCAGGGTCCAGCGCGTCTGGGTCAGCCCGCACTGCCGCGGGTCACGGCGGACCAGATGCTCTACCTCAGTAGCCGCCGTCTCAGGGTCATGGCGGTCAGGGGGAAAAAGCGGGCTTGCGCCCGCGTCCGTCCCGGATGGGGAGGCTATCGATGCCCTCGGCTTCCCAGCGATTCAGCCAGAGATAGACGGTTTCCGGATGGCGCGGACGCAGCAAGCGTTCGCGGGCCACGACGGCAGGCGGTACGCCAGACGCGATGAGCAGTAATGCCGCCGCCCGTTCGCGCAAATAGGGCTTGGGGGCGTGATCGCGCAGGTCTTCGAGGGCCTCCCGCTCCTCGACGGACAAGTGAAGGGTCCGGCGTGCCGGCATCGCAACCTCCTGAGAAAGGCTTGACACGGATGAATATTAGTATAACGGAATATTTATTCAAAGTCCATTAGCCCGACGGCAAGAGGCGTATAGCGGATTTATTTCTCAACCTCCATCAGCCCCACGGCAAGGGTGCATACCGGATGTATTGCTCAATCTCCATCATTTCGGTCGCTGCATTGTCTATCGGCTATCGGCTATCGCTTATCGGCTATCGCTTATGCCTCACCGGACGGTCAACGGCAGGTACACGCGGAACTGGGTCAGGCGCGCGACATAATCGGCATATGGATTCCCGCCTGCATTGATGAAGTTGCCACCGACGTACAGATCGTTGCCGCTGATGACGATGGCGTAGACAGAGTCATTGATTGCATTCGTTCCGCCGACGGCGTGCCACTGCGTACCGTCCCAGCGGGCAAGGAAATCCAGATCGGATACGCCTCCGATGGAGGAGAAACTGCCGCCGACATAGACATCATTGCCACTGATGGCAATGGTGCTGATGCTGTTAAGGGTCTGGTTTCCATCGCCGAGCGCATGCCACTGCGCGCCGTCCCAGCGGGCAAGGTTATTCGCGCCGGGAACTCCACCCGCATTGGTGAACCGACCGCCGACATAGACGTCGTTGCCACTGATAGCGATAGCGTAGACTGTGCCGGTGATCGCCCCTGGTGGACCGACAGCGTGCCACTGACTGCCGTCCCAGCGAGCGATAGCGTTTGCGCCTGGTACACCTCCGGCATTGGTGAAGTTACCGCCAATGTAGACGTTGCCGCCGCTGACGGCAATGGCGTAGACTGTGCCGGTGATCGCCCCTGGTGGACCGACAGCGTGCCACTGACTACCGTCCCAGCGAGCGATAGCGTTTGCGCCTGGTACACCTCCGGCATTGGTGAAGTTACCGCCAATGTAGACGTTGCCGCCGCTGACGGCAATGGCGTAGACTGTGCCGGTGATCGCCCCTGGCGGACCGACAGCGTGCCACTGGCTGCCGTCCCAGCGGGCAAGGCTATTCGCGCCGCTGACGCCGCCGATCCTGGTGAAGGCGCCGCCGACATAGACATCTGTTCCACTGACGGCGATAGAGGATATAACGATCTCATCTCCAACAGGGCGCCACCGGGCGCCATCCCAGCGTGCAAGATGGTTTGTGCCAGGCATGCCTCCGGCGCCGGGAAAGTCTCCGCCAACATACACGCCTGTTCCACGGACGACGAGTGCACGAACATGGTTGTCAACTCCTGTGCCAATGGCGTGCCACCGACTGCCATCCCATCGGGCGATGCGGTCGGCGCTGCTAGCGCCCCCAGCGTCCGTAAACGCGCCGCCGACGTAGAGATTGCCGCCGCTAATGGCGATGGCGTTGACTGTGCCGCTGATCCCGAATGTGCTATCGAGGAGATCGGTCCACGTGACGCTGGTTGTACCGCTTAGAATGGCGCAGGCAACATAATCGGCGCCGCTGACGCCCCCGGCGTCGGTGAAGTCGCCGCCGACGTAGATATGCGTGCCACTGATAGCGATGGTGTTGACCGTAGTGTTGACCGTGCTGCTGATCCCGAACGTGCCGCTGAGCAGTCCGCTCCACTGCGTACCATTCCAGCGGGCGACATAGTCCGCGCCCGGCACGCCCCCGGCGTCGGTGAAGTCGCCGCCAACGTAGACGTGCGTGCCGCTGATGGCGATGGTGTTGACTGTGTTGCTGATCCCGAACGTGCCGCTGAGCAGTCCGCTCCACTGTGTACCATTCCAGCGGGCGACATAGTTTGCGCCCGGCATGCCCCCGGCGTTGGTGAAATCGCCGCCGACATAGACATTCGCGCCGCTGACGGCAATGGCGTTGACCGGTCCGTTGATCGCCCCTGGGGCGCCAACCGCATGCCACCGGCGACCGTCCCAGCGGACGAGGTAGTCGGCGCCGTCAACCCCGCCGACATTGGTGAAATTGCCGCCGATGTACACGTCGCCGCCGCTGACGGCAATCGCGTAGACCGTGCCGGTAATCGCGTTCGTTCCGCCGACGGCATGCCACTGACTGCCATCCCAGCGGGCGAGGTTATTCGCGCCGTTCACGCCGCCCGCATTGGTAAACCGACCGCCGACGTAGACATCGCTGCCGCTCACGGCAATGGCATAGACGGAACCGTTCAATCCTTGCAGACCTGTTCCCAGGTTCTGCCAGCCGCCGCTCTGACTCTGCGGGCTGACGATCGGTTCTTCGTGCGGGTCGAGCGTCACGTTTCTGCCGATGAGGTCAAGGCGACTGTGGGTGTGTCCATCTACGTCCAGCCTGCTATCAGGCGTGAGCGGGTCATCTGCCGGTGCGTCCGGGGTTGGCTCAGGCGCTGGCGGATCGGTGATCACGGTGATTGGCGCGGCGATGCCGATGTTGATGGCGCTGGCAATGACGAAGCAGATGATGAGCAGTGGACGGATGACGATCATCGTGGTTCTCCCCATCAGCAAGAAACGAATCAGAGCCAACCGGTGTCGCGCTGCGATGTCGGGCGCCTGGTTCGCTGCTTTGTGTATTGGTGGTGCGCAACTGACAGGGGTGCGTGGAACTGCCAGAATGCGGTTGGACGACGTGACAATGAGAGAAGCGGCGCTGCCTGCTGTTGATTGCCGGGATGCCTGGTGTGTGAGAGATAGTTGCAGGGAGCATTATCAGCAATCTGGAAGATGGATATGACGACAACTGCCTTGAGTATACGGTCCATCAATGTGGATTTCAATGCGCCTTTTATCCCGGCGAGAGATAGTACCTTATTGTTGAGAACCGGGAGCCGAGAACCGAGAACCGGGAGCCGAGAACCGAGAAGCGGGAACCAGGAACCGGGAACCGGGAACCGGGAACCGGGAACTGAAGACTGAGAGCTGGAGACAGTGACCTGAGGAAGTATGCTCCGGTGAGTACGCAGGGGAGGCGTGCGGTGCACGATGCGCCTGACACACGCCGTGGTGCAGGCTTTCGCCGGTGTGCCGACGCGCATGCATGATTCATCGAGCGCTATGCGGGGCGGCGCAGGACAGGACAAACGTTCGAGGTTCCAACGTTGAAGGTGCAACGTTGAACGTTCAACCTTCAACGTACAACATTGCACCTTCAACCTTCAACGTACAACCTTCAACGCCCCACCGCCTCATACGCTTCGATCAGCATGCGCTCGGTCGTTTCCCAGCCGACACATGCATCGGTAACCGATACACCATAGCGCAATTGCGTAAGATCAGCCGCAATGGGTTGCTTTCCTTCGTACAGGTTGCTCTCGACCATCATGCCGATCACAGCGTTGCTGCTGGCGATATGGTCGCGCAGCACGTCGCGCCATACCTGCGGCTGGCGTCGGTAGTCGCCGCCAGCGTTGGCATGGCTGCAATCGATCATGATTGCGGGTGATAGACCGGCTGCTCTCATTGCCTGTTCGGTGCGCGTAACGGTTTCGGCATCGTAGTTCGGTCCGGCGCTGCTGCCGCGCAGAATGATCATCCCATCCGGGTTGCCGGTCGTGCGCACGACGCAACTGCGCCCTTCCTGATCGATGCCGAGGAAGGAATGCGCCTGGCGCGCCGCCAGAAACGCATTGATCGCCACCTGTACATTGCCATCGGTGCTGTTCTTGTAGCCGACCGGCATCGAGAGACCGCTGGCGAGTGCGCGATGGGTCTGCGACTCAACGGTGCGTGCGCCGATCGCGGTCATACTGATCAGGTCGGTGATGTACTGCGGGCTGATCGGGTCGAGCATCTCGGTGGCAGTGGGCAGTCCCATGGTATTGATGTGCAGCAGCAGTTCGCGCGCACGGCGCAATCCTTCGTTCATGTCGAACGAACCGTCGAGGTGCGGGTCGTTGATCAACCCGCGCCACCCAACCGTCGTGCGTGGTTTTTCGAAGTAGGCGCGCATCACGATGACGATCCGGTCGCGCATTTCGATCGCCAGGCGCAACAGACGACGGGCGTAGTCGAGGGCGGCGTCGGTGTCATGGATCGAACAGGGACCAACGACCGCCAGCAGGCGCCGGTCTTCGCGCTGCATGATGCGCTTGATCGCCTCGCGTGTTTCGTAGACGGTCTGGGCGGCAGCTTCGGTGATCGGGTAACGCTCGCGCAGGACGCGCGGCGGCGTCAGCGCTTCAAAGGCAAGAACGTGCAGGTTATCGACGGGTCGCACGTGAATGTACTCCTTGCTATTATTGATATTCTGTGTCTTCGGGCTCTGGGAAGGGACCAAACTCGTCGTAACGTTCCCACAATGAGAGTTTCGCATCATCAGCGACTCTGGATGTTGCTGTCGTAAGCAACATCTGACGCGCCGTAGCAGCTGGCATACTCTCCTGATCGACCGCACCGGCGCGGTAGCGCGCCATCACATCGCCATACATGTCGGCGAGTTTGAGGTACGCCATCGCGCGCACAATACCGGCGTTCAGCGCGCGGTCATCGCCTGCCATCAGTCGCTGGTGCAATCCGGCAACCACCGGCTCGCGCACGTCCTCATCGATCACCGTTGCATACGCCAGCGCCAGGAGCGCCATATCGTGCTCGATGTCACTGCGGTTGGGATCATCGACGCACGTCCAGAGCAACGCTACTGCGGAACCGCCTAATCTGCCGATCATCTGCGGCATGTCTTGCTGCCAGATATCGCGCGCGTGGCTCAGGCCTGCGAATGCAGCGTCGGTGCTCTTCAGCAACGGTTCGACCATGCGCAGCGGACGTAGTTCGCCAAGCAGGCGCAATGCATGGATCGGTGCATATGCGACCGGCGGCTTTTCGTCGAGCAGCGGGATGCTGGTTGCCAGGTCGATCAGCGGATCGACGGCTGCGTCGCCGCTCGCAAGAATCAGATCAACCAGACGCCTGCCGGGTCGCAATCCAGCGTGTTGCAGTTGCCGGACATAGTTGCCGGCAGTGGTTTCGAGACTCATAGGATGCTTCTCCCTGTTCCATCAGCCAATCCTTCATCAGCGGCATCGGTCGCCAGCCAGTCGCACAGTGGGCGAAAGGTTCGGCGGTGGTGCGGCGTGGGACCGTACCGGCGCAACGCCTGTTGATGTTGCACCGTGCCGTACCCTTTGTGTGACGCGAAGCCATACTGGGGCCAGCAGGCATCCAGCGCATCCATTAATCGGTCGCGGGTGACTTTGGCGATGATCGACGCTGCCGCGATTGACAGACAGCGCGCATCCCCCTTGATCAGCGCACGTTGCGGCAGGGGCCAGTTGTCAAGGGTGACTGCGTCGATCAGCAGCGCGTCAGCCGGGCGTGGCAGGCGCAACAGTGCGACCTGCATCGCCAGGCGTGTGGCAGGCAGAATGCCGTGACTGTCAATGATGTGCGCTGGTGTTGCCCCGACCGCCCACGCGACGGCGAGGCTCGTGATCCGCTCGAACAGGTCTGCGCGCTGCGCCGGCGACAACATTTTCGAGTCGGCGACGCCATCGAGGACGTCCGGTGTATCGATCACCGCATCCGGCAGGATGACCGCCGCAGCAACCACCGGTCCTGCCAGGCAACCGCGACCGGCTTCGTCGAGTCCCGCAATTGCGCGGTATCCTGCGGCGCGCAACGCCCGTTCTTCTTCAACTGTCGGGCAGATGCGGATCATGCTTCTGATACGTACCGATCACATACTGGACGATACCGCCGGGCGCCTGCACTTCGCTGAAAGCCGTTTCCAATCCGGCGCGCTCGAACAGAGCGGCGAAACGTTGCAAGACGATGGAAGCGTCTGACGTGGGATTGCGCGGCGACCGTTGCAGCGTCAGGCGATAGGCCACATCGACGAGCCGGGCGTAGGGGGAGTCATCGGCGAAGCGCGCCCAGACTGCAATGGCAACCGTGCCGCCGGGACGAAGAACACGCCGGATTTCGACGATCGTCGTTTCGGCGGCGATATAGTCGCTCGGAAAAGTTGCCAGAACCGTATCGAACGAAGCCGAAGCGAAAGGGAGCGCGCCAGCATCGGCGCGCACAAGTGATGCGGGGAAGCCAGACCGTTGCAACCGGCGACGGGTCAGCCGGATCATGGAAGGAGAACGGTCGAGTCCGACACGTGAGCCTGTATGACACTGTGCCAGCGCCAGTTGCACATACCCTGTGCCACAACCGAGTTCCAGTGTTGCGCCGCGTGCAAACTTCAGCGCCGTCAACGTCCAGTTGCGCCACTGCCCCGCCGATACCAGCGCCGCAACGGTATCGTAGGTCCAGGCGAATTCATGGTAGAAGCGCGCAAATCCCCAACGTATCAGACGAGCGTAGAGCGAACCTGGCGCGCCGACTGCCATGGGGAACGTCAACCGTTTCTCGACGTTTACCGTCGCTCCTTGATCCGCGCTGCTTTGCCGGTCAACCCGCGCAGGTAGAACAGCCGCGCGCGTCGCACCTTGCCGCGGCGGACGACCTGGATGCTCTCGACGCGCGGCGCATGGACCAGGAAGGTGCGCTCAACGCCAATCCCGTGCGAGGCGATGCGCCGCACGGTAAAGTTCTGGTTCAGCCCGCTGCCGCGCTTCCGAATGACGACCCCCTCGAACTCCTGCACGCGCTCACGGTTGCCTTCAACGACGCGCACACCGACGCGCACCGTGTCGCCGACATCGAACTCGGGTACGTCCTGCTTCATGTAGCGGCGCTCGATCTCTTCTATAATCTGCTGTGACATCGCCATTCACCTTTGTACACACAAAGAGAGCAGGGCGAACCCGCTCACGCCCTGCCTGCTTGAATACTGATGCGGATTATAGCATACGCTCGCAGTGGAGGCAAATGACCATGAACGAACCGCTCGAAATCGGCGTTACATTTCCGCAGACGGAGATCGGCGCCGACCCTGGCGCAATCCGCGCGTATGCGCAGGCGGTCGAAGCGCTTGGTTATCGCTACATTCTCGCGTATGACCATGTGCTTGGAGCGGATGTGTCGGTGCGCCCCGGATGGAGTGGACCGTACACCAGCGAATCGATGTTCCACGAGCCGCTTGTTTTGTTCGGCTACCTGGCAGGAATCACAGCCGCAATCGGCCTGGTGACTGGGGTCATCATTCTGCCGCAGCGACAGACGGCGCTCGTCGCCAAACAAGCGGCGGAAGTGGATGTGTTGAGCGGCGGGCGGTTGCGTCTTGGCATTGGCATCGGATGGAATGAGGTCGAATATCGGGCATTGGGGCAACACTTCCATGATCGCGGCGCGCGCAGCGAGGAGCAGATCGCGGTTCTGCGCGCTCTGTGGGCGGAAACGGTTATCACCTTTCACGGACGCTGGCATACCATCGAGGCAGCCGGGATCAATCCGTTGCCGCCACGTCGCACTATTCCGATCTGGATCGGCGGCTACGCTGAGGCAACCCTGAAGCGCGTGGCGCGTATCGGCGATGGCTGGATCACGTTCCGCCCGCCGGATGAAACCATGCGCGCCGCTATCGCGCGATTGTCCGACTATGCACGTGATGCCGGACGTGATCCGGCAACGATCGGGATCGAGTCGCAGTTGAGTCTACGATCGGTCGCTGAAGATCGCTGGCAGGCGTATGTTGACGGTTGGCGTGCGCTCGGCGCCCGTTATCTCTGTCTCAATACGATGGGCATGGGGCTGACGAGCGTCGATCAGCATATTGCTGTACTGCAACGCGCGGCTGAAACGCTGGGAATAAGCGCGACGGACGCAGCGTAGCGACATTGTGGTACTATGATAGCGCAGCCCAAAACATCAGGAGAGAACGCATGATCTTCGATGATAATCCCCATGCCTCGATTCGCATCCTGCGGACGCGTATGCCGTATGCGCCGTTCGATATGCGTCCATGGTCGCCAGCAATGAACATATTTGAGACCGACGAGTCCATGCTGTTGGTTGTCGAACTGGCAGGCGTCGAACCGGCGAATGTTCAGATCGAGGCGCATCCACAATTCGTGCGGATTACAGGCGTGCGGCAGATTGCGTTGCCTCACGATCTGCGTCGCCTGCATCGGATGGAGATCGCTTCGGGAGCATTTCAGATCGAGGCGCCCTTCGACCGTCCAATCGATCCGGATCGGACAACTGCCCGCTTTAACAACGGGTTGCTGGAAATCTGGCTCCCCTTCGCCGGGCGCGGCACACGACAGATTGTGATTCACGTTCGTCAGGAGGGTGAGCCATGAGCACGCCAACGCCGCCCCAGAATGCGCCGGAGATACCGGAGATCCTGCCGGTTCTGCCGCTGAACAACGTCGTGCTCTTTCCAGGCATGTTCCTGCCGCTGGTCGTAAGCGGCGACATGTGGGTCAAACTGGTGGATGAAGCCGCTCTCTCGACCAAGATGGTCGGCGTCTTTATGCGCACCCAACCTGGCGAGGGGTTCGATCCGCTGGCGCTGGCGCGTACCGGAACGGCAGCGCTCATTGTGCGCATGCTGCGGTTGCCGCACGGGGCGGTGCAGATCCTGGTGCAGGGGCAGGCGCGCATCCAGATTATGCAACTGATCGTCAGCGAGCCATACCCGCAGGCGCGCATGTCCATCCATCGCGATCCCGCCGTGCTGTCGGTCGAAGTGAGCGGTCTGGCGCGCGCGGCGCTCGCCGCCTTCCAGCAGATCATCCAGCTCAGCCCAACCCTTCCCGATGAACTGGCAATCGTCGCCGCCAATACCGCACAACCGGGCATGCTGGCAGACCTGATCGCTGCCAACCTGAATCTCAAACCGGAAGATCAGCAACTCGTGCTCGATACGCTCGATGTGCAGGATCGTCTGCGTCAGGTGCTCAGTTTCCTCGAACGTGAACGCGAAATCCTGACGATTGGACGCAAGGCGCAGGAAGAAATGTCGAAGAGCCAGCGCGAGTATGTGCTGCGCCAGCAACTAGAGGCAATCAGGCGCGAACTGGGCGAGACCGATGAACATGCTGCCGAAATTGCCGAGTTGCGGCGGCGCCTGGAAGCGGCGAACCTGCCCGAAGAAGCCCGCAAAGAAGCGGAACGCGAAATCTCCCGTCTGGAACGCATGCCCCCCGGTGCTGCCGAGTATGTCGTTTCGCGCACCTACCTGGACTGGCTGCTCGACCTGCCGTGGAACGTAAGTACGGAAGACAACCTCGATCTGGCGCAGGCGCGTCAGGTGCTCGATGAGGATCACTACGACCTGGAACGCATCAAGGAGCGGATTATCGAATACCTGGCGGTGCGCAAACTGCGACTGGAGCAGAATGCCACCGGCAGCGCTCGCGGTCCGATCCTCTGCTTCGTTGGTCCGCCGGGGGTGGGGAAAACCAGCCTGGGCGCCTCAATTGCACGCGCGCTGGGACGGAAATTCGTGCGCGTGGCGCTTGGCGGCGTGCGCGACGAGGCGGAGATCCGCGGTCACCGCCGCACCTATATCGGCGCACTTCCGGGGCGCATCATCCAGGGGATCAACCGCGCTGGCAGCAACAATCCGGTCTTCATGCTCGATGAGGTGGATAAACTCAGCGTCGGCTTCCAGGGCGATCCGGCGGCTGCGCTGCTCGAAGTGCTTGACCCGGAACAGAATGCCGCATTCGTTGACCGCTACCTGGATGTGCCGTTCGATCTGAGCCGTGTGCTCTTCATCTGTACCGCCAACCGTTCCGACACCATTCCGCCAGCATTGCTCGACCGGATGGAGTTGCTGGAACTGGCAGGCTACACCGAAATGGAAAAACTCGAGATCTGTCGTCGCTACCTGATCCAGCGCCAGCGGAGCGAGCAGGGTCTGGCGGAACGTGGTCCGACGATCACCGAAGCGGCGCTCCGCCGGCTCATCCGCGAATACACCCACGAGGCGGGCGTGCGCGACCTGGAGCGACGGATCGGCGCCATTTACCGCAAAATGGCGACGCGCGCTGCGGAAGGTCAATCCCTGCCAGATCAGGTGGATGCTCCCGATCTCGACGATCTGCTGGGACCGCCGCGCTTCCGCAGTGAGACGCTGCTCGGTGAGGATGAAGTCGGCGTGGTGACCGGGCTTGCCTGGACGCCGACTGGCGGTGATGTGCTCTTTGTCGAAGCGAGTGTGGTGCCCGGCAACGGTCAGTTGACCCTGACCGGGCAACTCGGCGATGTGATGAAGGAGTCGGCGCGCGCCGCACTGACCTATGCGCGTTCGCGGGCGCGTTCGCTGAACATCCCGACCGACTTTGCCCAGATCTGCGATATTCACATCCACGTGCCGGCAGGCGCCGTACCAAAGGATGGTCCTTCGGCTGGCATTACTATGGCAAGTGCCCTGATTTCGGCGCTTACCGAGCGTCCTGCCCGTAAACACGTGGCGATGACGGGCGAAATCACGTTGCGCGGCAAAGTGCTTCCAATCGGCGGCGTCAAGGAGAAACTGCTGGCGGCGCAACGCGCTGGCGTGCATACTGTGCTGCTGCCAAAGGCAAATGCGCCCGATCTGCGGGAAATTCCGGAAGAAACCCGTCAGCATCTCGAGATCATCCTCGTCGAGCATATGGACGAAGTGTTGCCGCACGTGCTCCATCCCCGCAGCGAGCCAGCGACCCAACCCGAGTTGACGCCAGCCGATGGGATGGGAACAGCGCAGACGACGTAGACGTGTCTTTCACCAATGAGAACTGGAAAGGAGCTCAACAATGGTGTTGAAGGAACGTATGGACGGTCTCCTGGGCGCCGCCGTCGAGCGTGGCGATGTGCCTGGAGTTGTGGCGGTCGTCGTGGACCGCAAAGGGGTGTTGTACGAAGGAGCGTTTGGGAAGCGCAACCTGACGACCGGCGCGCCGATGACGCCTGATACGGTCTGCTGGATCGCTTCGATGACCAAGGCGATCACCGGCGCATGCACCATGCAGCTGGTCGAACAGGGAAAGCTTGACCTCGACGCCCCCGCCGAACAGTGGGTCCCCATGCTGAAGGAAGCACAGGTGCTGGAGGGTTGGGACGACGAGGGCAAACCAAAACTGCGCCCGCCGACGCGTCCGATCACGCTGCGCCAGTTGCTGACGCATACGGCAGGGTTTTCCTACGAGTTCTGGAACGCGGATATTCTCCGATACCAGGAAGTGATGGGCATGCCCAACATCGCCAGTGGCAAGATCGCAGCGCTGAAGACTCCGCTCCTCTTCGACCCTGGCGAGCGCTGGGAGTATGGCATCAGCATCGATTTTGCCGGTCTGGCGGTCGAAGCGGTCAGTGGCAAGAAACTGAGTGCATATATGCAGGATCACCTGCTCAGTCCACTCGGCATGAACGACACGGCGTTCAAGATTCGTTCGGATATGCGCGCGCGCCTGGCGACGATCCACGCACGTGGCGAAGATGGCGCGCTCACACCGATAGAGTTTGAGCTGCCGCAGGATCCCGAGTTTGATCTGGGTGGCGGCGGGCTGTACGGCACGGCAGGCGACTACGCGCGCTTCGTGCGGATGGTGCTCAACCGCGGCGAACTCGATGGCGTGCGTGTGCTCGACGCCGAAACGGTTGATCTGATGTGCCAGAATGCAATCGGCGACCTGCGCGTCACACCGATGAAAACAGTGATGCCGCAGTTTTCGAATGATGCCGAGTTCTTCCCAGGGCTGCCCAAGGGATGGGGTGTGACCTGGCAGGTCAATCTCGAACCGGCGCCTACCGGTCGTTCGGCGGGCAGTCTGCAATGGGCTGGCATAGCGAACTCGTACTTCTGGATCGATCCTGTCCGGGGCATTGGCGGTGTGTACATGACACAGATCTTGCCGTTTGCCGACACGAAATCATTGCCATTGTTCGAGGCGTTCGAGACGGAAGTGTACCGCGCACTGGGTTGAGCGCACGCAGGGTTTGTTCTGTCTCATACGCCCGTGCGCATTATCAGGTATGGAGGGCCGTCAATTGTCTAAAGAGCCGATCAGCCTGGCCAGCCATTCCGTGGCACGCGCTCATAGAGATTGAGCATTGGATCCGGTATGCGTCTCGTGCCGTCGGGCTCATGGAGATTGAGAATTATAGCGAAATGCAAAATGATTGAGCCACGTGCATGCCGGGTGCGCGGGCGTCCCGCTCGCATGACCGTATGAGGCGCGCAATTCCGGCGGTCAACTGTTTTGCGCTTCGCTATAAATCCGGTACGCGCCTCGTGCTGTCAGGCGAAAGCCCTCGGCTATGGAATGCGAAGCCCGCCTGCGCAGGCGCGACCAACAGGCCGCGACAGCGGCCTTCGTCCTGGCAGCCGAGCCCTTCAGGGCGACGGCCTGCCGCAGGACTGATGGAGATTGAGCATTAAATCCGCTACACCGCGCTAGCCGTGGGGCTGATGGACTTTGAAAAAATATTCCGTTATACTGATATCCATCCGTGTCAAGCCTTTCTCAGGAGGTTGCGATGCCGGCACGCCGGACCCTTCACGTGTCCGTCGAGGAGCGGGAGACCCTCGAAGACCTGCGCGATCACGCCCCCACGCCCTATGTGCGTGAACGGGCGGCAGCGTTCCTGCTCATCGCGTCCGGCGTGCCGCCCGCTGTCACGGCGCGCGCACGCGTGCTGCGTCCGCGCCATCCGGAAACCGTCTCTCGCTGGCTGAATCGCTGGGAAGCCGAGGGCATCGATAGCCTCCCCATCCGGGACGGACGCGGGCGCACGCCCGCTTGTTCCCCCTGACCGCCATGACCCTGAGACGGCGGCTACTGCGGGAGAGCATCTGGTCCGCCGTGACCCGCGGCAGTGCGGGCTGACCCAGACGCGCTGGACCCTGGACGCCATCCGCAGCCCGTTGGTGTGGGGACGCGACGCCTCGCTGAGCGGGATCGCCCGCATCCTGGATCGGTTGGGCCTCACCTGGCAGCGCGCCCGCAGTCATGGGCCTAGCCCTGATCCTCACGATCAGGCCAAACTGCAGGAGATTGCGGACGTGGTGGAGGATGCCCGCGCGCACCCCAACCAGGTGGTGACCGTGTATCTGGATGAAGTCACGGTCACCCGGCGCCCGACCCTGGCCAACGGGTATGGACGGGCGGGCGCCGATCAGGTGCGGGCGGAACGGAGTCGGGCGACCGATGGTGACCTGCGCATCGTGGGCAGTTTGGACGTCGTGACGGGCCAAGTGGTCACCCGGCGGGCGACGACGATGGGCCTGGCGACGCTGGCGCCGTGCTTCCCGGACCGGCGCGCTGCCTATCCTGAGGCTGAGCGCATCGATGTCATTCTGGATAATTGGCCGGTCCATGGTCATCCGGATGTCCTGGTGGCGCTTGAGCCGCAAACAACCCGCTGGGCGTTTTCCCGTCCTGGCAATTGGCCGGCCACCCCCAGTGTGCGGGCCGTGCGCCGGGCTGGAGATGTCCGCCGGCCCATCCAACTGATGCCGTTGCCGACGTATGCGTCGTGGCGCCGCTTGATTGCGAGCAGCTGGGGCGGTGGATGCGTCAGGAGGTCACCCGCGTGCACCGCTGGGCGACGGATCGCGATCAGGTGCGCAGCCATCTGGATGCTTTCTTCGCGTCGTTTGCAACCGGCTCGCCAAAGCTTGTACCGTATGTCGGTCTCGGATAGCGGATTATTTATTCAAAGACCATCAGCCCTCGGCCAGGCAAGGCAAAGCCCGCCTGCGCGGGCTATTCCCGACAAACCGTCATCCGCGCCGATCCGCGTTCTATTCCGGCGTCCGGGACCTGCGCGGACCGGATTGGGGCACGGCGATGCCACGCCGAAGCGGCGCCGTTAGGGCACGGCATGCCGTGCCCCGACCTGCAACCGGAAGCGGACGCCTCGCGCAACACGGCAGGCCCAGACTATTCCAGACAAAACTTATCAACATCCGCGCCCATCCGTTGCATCCGTGCCGATCCGTGTTCTATTCTGCCATCAACACCCCCTTGCAGCGCGAAACCGGCACAGCTACGGCAGTACAGCGGGCGCAGCGCAACACACAGCGACACACAATGCGCAGGTTCTCAGTTCTCAGTTCTCAGTTCTTGGTTCTCAGTTCTCAGTTCTTGGTTCTTGGTTCGTAGTTCTTGGTTCTCGGTTCTCATCCCCTTCGCATTGTGTGGACGAACGCAGCGAGTCTGTGGTACTATACCAGCACTATGTTGTGCTTTCATTCACAAGCTCAACGGTGGCTTGCAGTCGGTGCGCTCGTCGCACTCCTGGCATTGACCGTCGCGCCGCCCGCCTCGGCGCACGTCGGCGACGCCGGTCCGGTGCAGACGATTGTGATGGATGCCGGTCCCTACGAACTGGCAGTCACAATGACCATTCCGCCGGCGCTTCCTGGTCCGTTGCTGGTCGATATTGCGCCGGACGGCGAACCATTCCCGGAGACGGCTGAGGTGCGCCTGACGCGCTACGGCAGTCCGTTTCCTGAACAACCCGCCGCGCAAGTGTCGTTCGCCGGTGTGCTCAGCGCAACCACGCGCCTCGACATCGACGCTCCCGGTGATTGGGAAGTGGAAATCATTGCGCGAGGCGTTCCTGGCGAGGGGAGGATGCGCATCCCCGTCACCGTCTTTCAGCCGCCGTTGCCGCCGACAACGATTCCGCTGGCGGTGGCGCTTGGCGTGCTGATCATCAGCCTGCTGGCTGGCGCCGCAGTCGGGGCTGGCGGTCGCCACACCCGCCCTGGCTTCGCCGGAGCACTGCGGTTGCTGAATTACACTGCATTTGCGTCGGCGGTTGCGTCGGCAGTGCTCGCCTGGTTGCAGTTCACACCGCTTGAGGCGTCATCCCCGTCGGTTCCCATGTACAGCGGCGGCGCTCCGCATGTCAATCTCCTGCTGGCGACGGAACCGCCAACGTTGACAGCAGGCGAGCCAATGATCCTCACTCTCGATCTGCGTGATGGCGCTACCGGTCTGCCTGCTGATGATCTCTCGCCGCACCACGATGCGCTGCTCCACCTGGCGGTAGTTGATGAGAGCGGCGGCTTTTTTGCCCATGTGCATCCTGCCCGTCTCGCGCCGGGATTGTACGTTGTCACGATAACGCCTGATCGCCCCGGTGCGTACACGGCATATGCCGAATTGATGCGGCATGGCGGCAGTTTGCAGGTCGTCGCCGGGCGTTTTGCGGTTGGCGGGGTGATGCAGGTGCGCGACGACCGGGCGCCTGGGCTGGGGGTGCGAACCGTGGATGATCTGACGGTCGAGGTGCACGCGCAGCCGGCACCGTTGCGCAGCGGTCAGTTGACGACCCTCTCATTGATCGTGAGCGATGCGAACGGTCCGGTGCGCGATCTGGAACCCTGGCTCGGCATGGGCGGGCACCTGATGATGCGCCACACTGAAGCAGCGCTGTTCAGCCATATCCACGCCGCAGCGCCGATAGCGACGCCGGGCAGCGGGGTGCGCTACGGTCCCGAGTTGCGCTTCGTACACAGTTTCCCGCGCGCTGGCGTGTATCAGGCGTGGTTCCAGTTTCGCCGCGCCGGTCGGGTCATAACCGTGCCGGTGACGCTGGATGTGGCTGCAAACCCGGGCCGTTGAGGAACGGAGCAGGACTGCCCATGATCCACCGTCTGTCACGCTGTCGCACATTCATCGCTCTCACACTCATCGCAACGCTGATCCTCGCGGCATGCGCTTCTGGCGGTCCTTCGACCGTTCAAACCTTGAGTTATAATGTCACGCTGACCCTGGACGAGCGTCGGGTTGGCGAGTATCCTGCCATCATCACCATCGAGCGTCGTGAGGGAATGCAACCCGGTCCCATCGAATCGGTCAGCATCGTCCCAATGATGCGTCAGCATGGCATGGCATCACCGGAAGTCGTGGCGCAGCCGTTGCCGGACGGACGCTACCGGGCGGAGGGGTTGCTCTTCTCGATGGATGGCGACTGGCAGATCGAAGTGTATATTGACCGGAGCGATGCCCGCGAAATTGCTACGTTTCAGGTGCGAATCTGGCCCTGAGCGACTGGTTCCTTGCCCGATCAGGGTTTACAGGTCGGGCAAAGGCGCGCCGGAACGCAGAACGTCGCTGATCGCTCCCAACTAACGCTCCCCTTGAACAGAGACCTGTCTTCCTAATCTCCGTCTGATCTGGAAAGGCTCGACCTATGACCAGGACCGTCGTACTTGCAGGCGCACTGGATACCAAAGGTAGAGAGTTCGCATTCGTGCGCGACCTGATCGCGCAGCGCGGGTTACAGACACTGGTGATCGATTTCGGCGTCATGGGTGAACCGGCATGTTCGCCTGATATTTCGCGCGCCGAAGTAGCAGCGGCGGGGAATGGCGATCTGGCGACGCTGGCGGATGGCAACCACAAAGATGAAGCCATGCGGGTGATGGCGGAAGGGCTGGCAAAGATCGTGCGGCGTCTGTATGACGAAGGGCGGCTGCACGGTATGCTGAGCATGGGCGGCTCGGGCGGCACATCGATTGCAACGGCTGCAATGCGTACCTTGCCGGTCGGCGTGCCCAAGGTGATGGTTTCGACCGTCGGCGGCGGTGATGTGTCTGCGTATGCGGGCACGAAAGATATCACCTTCATGCCCTCGGTTGTCGATGTAGCAGGCATCAATCGTATCAGTCGCACGATTTACACGAACGCTGCCGGCGCCATCAGCGGTATGGTGAGTATGGAAGCGCCGCAGACGCAGCGTGATGCGCCGTTGATCGTTGCGTCGATGTTCGGCAACACCACCGCAGCAGTGGATCACGCCCGCAGCCTCCTCGAAGAAGCCGGGTATGAAGTCCTCGTCTTCCACGCGACCGGCACAGGCGGCAGAGCAATGGAAGGTTTGATTACTGATGGGTATATTACTGCATCACTTGACATAACAACGACAGAGCTTGCCGATGAAGTCTGCGGCGGTGTATTGAGCGCCGGACCGCAGCGCTGCCTGGCTGCGGCGCACGCTGGCATTCCGACGGTGCTGGTTCCGGGGTGCGTCGATATGGCAAACTTCTGGGGCATCGACACAGTTCCTGAAACGTATCGTGGGCGCAGACTCTACCGGTGGAACCCGAACGTTACCCTGATGCGCACCAGCGTCGAAGAAAATGTCGCCATTGGCGCCATGATTGCCCGTGCCGCGAATGAGTCGCGTGGCCCGGTGGCAGTCCTGATCCCGCTCAAAGGGGTCTCGATGCTGGATAGTCCCGGCGGCGAGTTCTGGGATCCTGACGCCGATCAGGCGTGTTTTGCGACGATCAGGAAGAATCTCAGACCCGACATTCCGTATATCGAAATCGATGCGAATATTAACGATCCAGCGTTTTCCGGTCAGGTCGCGCGAACGCTGCTGGACCTGATCGCACAGAGCCGTCAGGAGGCATAATAATGGCATTCACACGTGAGGAAATTCTCCAGCGCTTGCGCGCACAGATCGCTGCCGGTAAACCGATTGTCGGCGCAGGCGCTGGTACAGGGATTTCTGCCAAATTCGCAGAAGCAGGGGGCGCGGATATCATTATCATCTATAACTCAGGGCGCTATCGCATGGCGGGACGGGGATCACTGGCAGGGCTGATGCCGTATGGTGATGCGAATGCCATTGTGGTTGAGATGGCAAACGAGGTGTTGCCGGTTGTGAAGCATACGCCTGTGCTTGCGGGGGTGTGTGGCACCGATCCGTTTCGCCTGATGCCGGTGTTTCTCAAGCAGTTGCGTGAGATTGGCTTTTCGGGCGTGCAGAACTTCCCCACCGTCGGGCTTATCGACGGCAATTTCCGCGCGAACCTGGAAGCCACCGGGATGGGATACGACAAAGAGATCGAAATGATCCATCTGGCGCACCAGATGGACCTGTTTACGTCACCGTATGTGTTCGATCCCGATCAGGCGCGCGAGATGGTGCGCGCCGGCGCTGATCAACTGGTGGCGCATGTCGGGTTGACCACTTCAGGAAGCATTGGCGCTGGCGTTGCTCTGACTCTCGACGAAGCCATCGAGCGGGTGATGGAGATCGCTGAGGCTGGCCGTCAGGTGCGATCCGACATTATTGTGATCTGTCACGGCGGACCGTTCGACGAACCCGAACAGGTCGGCATGGCACTGCGCCGCATGCCGGGGATTGCTGGATTCTTCGGCGCTTCGAGCATCGAGCGCCTGCCGACGGAACGCGCCATCCGCGCGCAGGTCGAGGCGTTCAAGCATCTGACTCTTGCCCGGTAAAACACGCTCAATCCAACGGCAGGTGATTAATGAAACATCTCACTGCTCTCGTCGTGTGCATCGCTCTGTGTATCAGTGCGTGCGGATCGCTTCCATCGCCCCTCTCCCAACCGACCGCAGCGCCGGTTAGAGGATAATGTCGGATCATTCACCTAATGAGATGCGATCCGATCAGCCAGTCACGTTGTTACCATGAATGTTCCGTATTCTGCCGCGCCCGTATCCCTTGTTCTCCAGCACCCTTCTCCTACAAGGGGAGAGATCTTCTATCCGAGGCGAGGGGGTGAGGGTCGCTTTTCTGGTTGCTTTCGTCGTGTTGAGCGACTTGACAGATAGAGAGGCAGCAGTGTATAGTAGACACCGCGCTGACCCCGGCACAACTGAATAAGCGTGTATGAGGGAGCTCGGAGGACCGGGCTGAGAGGATGGTCAAATCCACCATCGACCTCATGAACCTGATCTGGGTAATACCAGCGAAGGGAATACACGGTAGTAAAGCCAGCTCATGTCTGGCATTCACGCCACCCTTCGCAGGTGGCGTTTTTAGTTGGAGGAAGAGTATGTCACTACAAACTCGTTTCTACAAGTGGCTACCGCGTCTGCAAGCTCCACCAACATGGGGAATTGATCCTGTTCCTGCCGAACATCGTCGCCTGCGATGGTTTGACATCTTCGTATTGTGGTCGAGTCTTGGCGTCGGATTGCTAGTGTTGGAAGCCGGTGCACTGTTGGTTCCTGGCTTGAGTTTGCCGCAAGCACTACTTGCTATTTTAGTCGGTACCGCAATTGGCACACTCTTGTTGGCATTAGTTGGGGTGTTAGGGAGTGATCACGGCGTGCCTACAATGGTTTTGCTCCGCCCCGTGCTTGGGCGACGAGGTTCTTATCTGGCGACAATTTTCAATATCGTGCAGTTAATTGGCTGGACGGCCTTCGAGCTGTGGGTGATCGGTTTGGCTGCCGATCAGGTGGGTCAGGCGCTATTTGGTTTTAGTAACCATTATCTCTGGGTGGCGGTCTTCTCAGTCTGGTGCACTCTGTTGGCCCTTGGCGGACCGCTGGTGGTCGTGCGGGAGTGGCTCGAGAAATTTGGGATTTGGATCGTCTACAGTGTGACCATTTGGATGACAGTCTACCTTTTTACCCGCTACGATATCATTGCGCTGCTTAATCGGCCAGGAACGGGAGAGATGCCGTTTTGGCTCGGAGTGGATTTGGTAGCGGCAATGCCAATCTCGTGGCTCCCGCTCGTTGCCGATTATAACCGGTTTGTGCGTCGTTCGCGGGATAGTTTTTGGGGCACATATTTCGGCTTTGCCCTGACCAATGTCTGGTTTTATACGCTTGGCGCTCTCTTCTTGTTAACGGCGAATGTAAGCGAACCTACGCCTGATCATCTCATCACCGCAATTATGACCATGACCGGTGGCATTGTAGCACTTGCGGTCATCCTGGTTGATGAAACCGACAATGCGTTTGCTGACATCTACTCGGCGGCTATTTCGATTCAGAACATTTTCCCACAAATCGGTCAACGTCTCTTGATCGTGATTATTGGTGCAGTTGGCTTCTTATTTGCAACATCTCTCACAATGGGTGAATACTTCAACTTCTTGCTCCTCATCGGTTCGCTCTTTGTGCCGCTGTTTGGCGTTGTACTGGCCGACTATTTTGTCATTCGCCAGCGGGCGTCGGATCAGACTGCCCTTGTGGGTGATCGGCGCCTGGAGTGGCAAGGGGGCGGATTGGCGGCGTGGCTGGTTGGGATACTGGTCTATCAGGCGATTACACAATGGGCACCACAGATCGGGGCAAGCATTCCGAGTTTTGTCATTACCTTTCTGCTTTACACGGGTTTGCGCCTGGTTCGACAACAGCGCCTGACTCGCGTCCCCTATTGAGTGGCACAGGAGGTTCGGATGTTTCGCAGATGGGTTTTGATGCAGGCGATTCTTCCGGTAGTGATGGTGGTGGCGCTGGTGGCGTGTGGTGGTTCTCAACAGCCCCAGGTTCAGCAACCCACGGCGCCAGCAGTGCAGGCAACCGATGTACCGCAACCAACTGTAGCGCTGGCTCCAACGAACGCGCCAACCGCAGCCCCCCGGACTGGAGGGAAACTCACAATTCTCTCCTGGCAGGCGGTAACGACGCTTAACCCGCATCTGGCGACCGGCGTCAAGGACTTTAACGGCGCTACGGTTATGCTTGAACCACTGGCTCGCTACAATGAGCGGGACGAACTGGTTCCATTTCTGGCGGCTGAAATTCCGACCATCGAGAATGGTGGTATTGCCGCCGACGGTACCAGCGTGACCTGGAAGATCAAGCCGGGCTTGAAGTGGTCAGACGGCAGTGATTTCACGATTGACGACATCATCTTCACCTGGCGCTACTGTGTTGATGAAGCGACTGGCTGCACCAACAAAACATCATTTGACTCGATTGCCAGTATCGAGCCAATTGATGCTACGACCTTCAAGATCACGTGGAAGGAACCGAACCCCAATCCATACATCTCCTTTGTTGGTTCGTCGGGTATGATTCTGCAACAGAAGCAATTTGCGAACTGTATCGGCTCTGCTGCGAATACCAGTGCCGAGTGTCAGGCGGCGAATCTCGCTCCGATTGGGACCAATGCCTGGAAATTACGCGAGTTCCGTCCCGGTGATACGGTGATCTACGAGCGCAACCCCTTTTATCGCGATGCCGATAGCGTCTTCTTTGATACGGTCGAGATCAAAGGGGGTGGCGACGCCGCCTCGGCAGCGCGTGCCGTCTGTACGACGGCGGAAGCCGATTTTGCCCTGAACCTGCAAATTCCCAAGGCGGTCCTGGAGCCGATCCTGGCCAGTGGCAACTGTGATGTGATTGCCGGTGGTTCGACCGGCGGTGTGGAGCGGATTGTGATCAACTTTGCCAATCCCGATCCGGCGTTGGGCGATAAGCGCAGCGAGCCTGATCAGCCCCATCCGTTCTTGACCGATCCGGCGGTACGGCGGGCGATTGCCCTGGCGATTGATCGCAAGGCGATTGCCGAACAGCTCTACGGTCCAACCGGTGCGCCGACCTGTAACCTGCTCGTTGTACCCGCAAGTGTCAATTCGCCCAACACGACGTGTGAGCGCAATGTCGAAGAAGCAAAGCGCATTCTGGATGAGGCTGGCTGGGTGCTCAAGGGTTCAGTGCGCGAGAAGGATGGTATCAGGCTGATCGTTACTTTCCAGACCAGCGTTAATACCTTGCGTCAGAGCACGCAATCAGTCATTAAGGCGAATCTGGCTGAGATTGGGATTCAGGTTTACCTCAAGGCTATCGATCCTGCCGTCTTCTTCAGTGGTGATCCGGGTAATCCTGATACCCTGAACAAGTTCTACGCCGATCTCCAAATGTATACCTTTGGCCCAGCCTCACCTGATCCGCAGTCATATCTGGAGGGTTGGATCTGTGCCCAGGTTTCATCGGCGGCTAACCGCTGGAACGGTAACAATGTCAGTCGCTATTGCAATCCGGCATACGATGCGCTCTTTGAGCAACTGAAGACCGAGTTCGATCCACAACGTCGGGCGCAATTGGCTATTCAGATGAACGACCTGTTGGTGAACGACATCGTAGAAATCCCGTTGATCAACCGGTATACGCCAGCAGTCAAGCTGAAGAACCTGACCGGTCCAACGTTCAACACCTTTGACAGCAGTCTCTGGAATATTGCTTCCTGGAGGCGAATACCGTAAGCAGGCGCATGTATTGTTTCTCGAGTCGAACGCCAGCAGACCGCCTGCCAGTCCCCACTGTGGAGGCTGTTGTCTCTTGCGGGAGCAGGTTTTTGGGAAGTCCCTGTGTTTCTTCTTTCGTTTTGGGCTTCAGGACGCTCAAACGCCCCCTTCTCCCCTTGTGAGGGAAAGAGGTTGGGGGATGCTCACAGGGGCAGGTTTTTTGGAAGCCCCTGCGTGCCATCTCCCGTTTCAGGCATCGGGACGCACAAACGCCCCCTTCTCCCTGTGTGGGAGAAGGGGGTTGGGGGTATGAGAGGCAAAAGCGCATAGGAATGCAGAAAACCGCTCATCTCAGACAAAGGCAGGCGCCTGCCGGAAAAAACCGCCTCTGGAAGCATTCCTTCCAGAATCACAACCTGAACGTCACCGTCAGGCGTCCGAACTGGAGGCGTGCGCCATCTTTCAGCGGATGCGGCGCCCCCGGCTCGATCCGCACGCCATCGACCCGCGTATAGTTCGTGCTGCCGAGATCAACAATGGACCACTGTTCGCCGCTTCTGATCAGCCGCGCGTGCTGACGGCTTACGCCGCCGCTCTCGCCGCCAAACGGAGTCAGGTCGATCTCCGGGTGGATGCCGCTGATCGGGTCTTCCCGCCCGATGGTGATCTCCGGTCTGTCCATGGGAACCGGAATTTCGCCTACCCCGTTATCGAAAACGAGGCGTGGTCCGGCTGGAGGGATATGCATTGTCGCGCCTGGTAGAAAATCAGCCGGAGGCGAGGTCACCGTTGCAGCCGTATCGGGTGTGGCGGCGGGAGCAACCGGCGGCGGAGCGACCGGTTCTGCGGTGAACGGTGGCGGGGCGGCGATCTCCATTGCTGCTGGCGCAGGCGGCGCAATGGGCGTCGGAGGTGGCGGTGCAACCGGTGGAGGCGGTGCAACCGGCGCAGATGGTGCAGCGGATGGCGCCGGTGCAGCAGCAGGTGAAACGCCAAGCGCTGCCAGTTCCGCTTCGGCTTTGGCGAGCGCCTCACGCGCTTCCGCCAGGGCAAGCGTGACGGCGTGGGGCGTCGCAGCGCCGAAGGTCGCCTGCAACTGCTCCAGTTGCTCGATAATCTTCTGCTGCTTTGCGATTTCATCGTTGAGCGCCGCAACGACCGCCGGATCGACGGGCGGCGGCGGTGGTTGCAGAGCGTCGAGTTCCGTCTGCGCTCTGGCGAGCGCCTCACGCGCTTCCGCCAGGGCAATGGTGACGGCGTGGGGCGTCGCAGCGCCGAAGGTCGCCTGCAACTGCTCCAATTGCTCGATAATCTTCTGCTGCTTTGCGATCTCGTCGAGCAACGCCTGGCGTCTGGCTTCATACTCCGCCTGCGCATCGGCGGGGGCAGGCGATGGCGCTGCCACTTCGACCGGCGGCGCAGGTGGAACCGGCGCAGGGGCTGCTTCGACCGACGGCGCGGGTGGAATCGGTGCGGGCGCTGCTTCGATCAGCGTTGGCGGCGGCGCAGGTGGCTCGGCAGGCGGGGGCGCAGGAACCGACCACGGCGGTTCAGGCGCCGCAGCGGTCGGTGCATCGGCGATTGCCACTGATGGCGCCGGTGCGAGCGTTGCGCCGCACGCATCACAGAACCGGTCGCCCGGCATGGTTTGATGACCGCAGGATGGGCAGATCGAACCCGCAACCGGCATCGACGCAGGCGCGATCATGGTTGGTGCATCCACACTGACCGGCGCTGCTACAGGAGGCGCCGCTGCCGCAGGAGGCGCCACTGCGGTCAGGGCTGCGCCGCACTCTTCACAAAACGCCTGTCCGGGGAAGACGGTTGCACCGCAGTTGGGACAGGTCTGGGCTGTCGCTACGGGTGGCGCCTGAAACGTGGGCGCTGATGCCTGCGGAATCGGACCACTCGGTTCGAGCCGCGATCCACACTGGTCACAGAAACGATTGACCGGGTCGTTGAGAGCGCCGCACGTTGGACACGTTATCATACCGATCCTCCGAATGCTTCAAGAGGCTATTCCTCGAGTTTTTGCGTCAGGCGACGGGTTGCATAGCGCAGTTCTTTCTGATTTTCGGCGCTGATCGCCTGCCCCTGTTCGAGATGCGCCGCCTGCTCGGAGACTTTCTGCGCCAGTTCAAGTTCTCCAAGATCGAGCAACCGTGTCGCAGCCGCGCGCAGTTTTTGCGTCGCGCCCGACAGGTTGCCGGCTTCTGCTTCAGCCAGCGCGCGTGTTTGCAATTTGAACGCCGTCACCTTTTCGACCAGATTCATCACACGCGGATCATACGCCGACGCAGTCGGGTCGGTCACGAACTCGAGCAGCAGGTCCTGTTTGACGACCTGTTCTGCGCCGCCAACCGGCGTGTAGTGAAGTTCCGCCTGGGCGATGCGAAAACTCCCCGCGTCGCGCGCCGGAACCATCAGATCGACAACGATGCTCGACGGTGTCTCCGCCTCGATGGCGCCGAGCCGCACGGCAATCTCACTGTCGCCGATTGGCTGGTAGCCAAGATTGGCGATCACAGGACTGGCGCGATAAACCGCGCGCGGCGTTGCGTCACGCACCAGACGCAACAACAGACGTGCGTCGCGGGCAACCGTTCCCTGTGCTGTGCGGACTGCATGCTGGAAGAACGTCGTGATCTGCGCCGGATCGGCGATGTAGTCTGAAATGCCGCCGGTCGCTTCGGCAATATCGTCGAGCAACGCTTCGTTCCATTCAGCGCCGAGACCCAGGGCCGTGATCCGCACCCCATCACGGGCGAGTTCCTGGGCGAGTGCGCGGCAACGATCCTCATCACCCCATGTCTGCCCGTCGGTCAGCAGCAGCATCGCCCCGACACGTCCGGGGTCATGGTTCTTGCGCAGTTCCACAATACCCGCCGCCATCCCGCCCGACATCGCCGTGCCGCCAGCTTCTTCGATGGCATCGACCTGTGCAATCAGCGTCGCTTTGTCGGTGGCAAACGTCGCAGGAACCAGCGTTTGCACGGTGTCGTCGAACAGCACAATCGCAACAATGTCCTGCGGGGTCAGGGTTTCGATCACCCGTTTGACGGCATCCTTCAGCGCCGCAAGTTTGGCGCCCTGCATCGACCCGGAGCGGTCGAGCACCAGGCAGAAATTGAGCGGCATTTTCTCGGCAATTGCCGCAGCCTGCGCTTCGATAAGCAGATAGGCGACCTGTGGAACCTTGCTGGCAACCAGCGGTGCGCGTCCCCAGGTGCACGTAAGCGTTATGCCGGTATTCATCGTCCTTCACTCCCTCTCCGCAACGTTAACCGCTTAGACGCCATGCCATTCTGAATCGTTGCACCCCTAGCCATCGAGTGCGGTTTAGCTGCTTCCCCCTCCAACGATGAAAATGACGCAGCAGAGCAAGCCGGTCGCCAGTCCAGTAGCGACAGCAATTGTTGCGTGTTGCCGCCCCTTGAGCGTTTGTGCTGTCGCAGGGGAGAACAACGCGATCAAACCGAGCAGGAAGGCAATCGGTCCCGTTGCAAATGGCAGGAACGCCATCAGAACGCCAAAACCTGTAAGCGCGCTATCGGAATCTTCGGTTGCAGCGCCGGCGACCACAATCACGGTAGCCAGTCCCATCATAAGCACACTGGCGATGCCGATCCAGCGCCCGACATTCGCAACGCCGGTTGTCGGCGAAGGGACGGCTGGCGGTTGCACTGCGGCTGAACCGGAAATTGGGGAAGACACTGGAATCGTTTGCCCGATCGCCTCTGGAATCGCCATTCTGGATTGCACTGCCTCTGTCACCGGTGTCTGAAGGATCACCGGTTGCCCGCCGAGCAGCGCATCACGGAAGGCCCGCACGTTGGAGAAACGAGCGTCAGGGTCCGGGTTGACCGCCCGGGCGATGGCGTCGGAGATATGCTGCGGGATCGATGGGTTCACCTGGTTGGCTGGCGGCAGGCGGAAGGGGGTGCTGGTCGGGTCGTAGCCGGTCAACAGTTGATGCAGCAGGACGCCGAGTGAATAGATATCGGATCGCGGATCGGTCTGACTCTGCCCATACTGCTCCGGTGCGCTGTAGCCGAGCGTACCGAACGCCTGCGTGTCGCGCTCTTTGCCGGGCTTGAACAGGCGCGCAATGCCAAAATCGACCAGTTTGATGCGTCCTTCAGGCGTGAGCATCACATTTGCCGGTTTCAAGTCGCGAAAGATGATGGGCGATGGTCGGCTGTGCAGGTAGTCCAGCACCTCGCAGATCTGTTTTGCCCAATCGAGGACGCGCGGCAGGGGGAAGGGCAAACCCTCACGGCGCGCCAGCGCAAGCAGCGATGAACCCGGCACGAACTCCATCACCAGGTAGGCTTTTCCATCCTGCTCGAAATGATCGACGACTTTGGGCAGCCCCGGATGCGAAAGACCGGCAAGCAGTTCGGCTTCATGCCGGAATGCCGCGCGCGCCTGCTGGAGTTCCAGCGATCCGGTGATCTGTGCCTGGCTCATCTCTTTGATCGCCCAGTTCACCGTGCTGAGCCGCAGATCACGGGCGCGATAGACGGCGCCCATGCCGCCCTGCCCGAGTTTTTCCTCGATAATATAACGACCCTGCAGAATGGTTTGCTGCAAAGGCGTGCCAGTGGGTGGTGCAACCGATGGCGACGTGAGGGTATCGGTCAGGCGCACGCCACATTCAGCACAGAACGGAGCGCCGTCGGGGTTGGATGCGTTGCAGACAGGACACCGCATAATGATACTCAGTATGCTTCTACATGCACCAGAATCACGGTAATGTTATCATCGCCGCCGGCGGCATTCGCAGCGTCGATTAACGCCTTGCACGCCGCCTGCGGATCGTGGTGCGCAGCGATGATCTCTGCCATCCGCTCATCGCGCACCATTTCCCACAAACCGTCGCTCATCAGTAGCAGGGCATCGCCTGGACGCAACCGTTCGACGAAGATATCAACCTCAATGTCGCGTTTGTCGCCCAGTGATCGGAGGATTGCATTGCGCTGCGGATGCGTGTACACGTCGTCAGGCGTAATCTGACCGAGATCAACCAGGCGCTGCACCAGCGAGTGGTCGCGACTGACGCGCCGCAGTTTTCCTTCCCGCATCAGGTACGTTCGACTGTCGCCAACGTTTCCGATGATTGCGCGATCACCTGCGACCAGCGCCATCGTTATCGTCGTGCCCATGTCGTTCCCGCGGCTGCGCGCCTCGCGCACCACATACTCATTTGCCTGGAGAATGGCGCGGCGAACGACGTCGCGGAGATTCTCCTCTTCATCATGCGCATCGGTATCAACGGTTGGCATCAGGTATTCGCGTTGCACCACTTCCAGCGCGCCGCGCAACGCCAGATCCGAGGCTACCTCGCCTGCGCTGTGACCGCCCATCCCATCGGCGACAATGAACAGACTCCAGGTACGCGGTTGGTTGCGGCGGATCAGGCGGAGATCGAGCGCCAGCAGACTATCTTCGTTCAGATCACGCACCATGCCAGTGTCGGTGGCTGCGCCAAACCGGACGCGCAGCGGCGCAGGCGCGGTATGGTACGCAATGAGGAGATCAAACCGTTGCGCCAGTTCTGCCGGATCGGTCAGGCGCCCTGTGCGTACTTCGCGCAGCAGATCGGCAAGGTTTGGCATTACGTCCAGGGTGATGTCTTCCTCATCGAGCCGCCTGGTCGTGCGCGGCGTTGCCGTCAGCGCTTCGAGCAATGTTGCCAGGTGGATCAGATCGGTGGTCGTATCGCCTTCTGCGGCCCGGTGCAATCCAGGGGCATTACGCAGCCGCACAGTGTGCGCCGGTGAGATGTCGAGATCGTCCGGTTCGAGCGCGCCAAGCGCAAGCCCCTGACCGTGCAGAAGGGTCAGCAACCGCGCCAGATCCCGTCCGATGACGAGCGCCTGAAGTTCGCTGAGTGGCAGCGAAGGAGGCGTCGAAGGGATATCCGGGGTGAGGGTCAGCGTTTGATCACCGTCGCTGACCTGATCCCAGATCGGCGGGAGGAAGGCGCGCGCAGCAGGATCGGTCACCTGCGGAACGAGTGCAAGCCCGGCAGGCGTGGCGCCTGTCAGCAGACCACGATAACGACGACCGTCGAGCGCGGCGCCGCACTGGGTGCAGTATGCCTCGCCTGGTTCATTCAAGGTTGTATCGCACGACCAGCAGCGTCGCCAGGGCTGGCGATCCAGCGCCTCGACCGTTTCGCCGGACGCAGCGATGATTTCGTACCGTCCTGCAAACAACGACGGCGTTTTCGGGTCAACAGGCGGCGCATTCATAGCAGACTCCTCATCTAAGCGCACCGGAGCGGCGAGGACTGGAACATCGTACACGTGCGCGGAAGATAGCGTTACGCCAGGGGTGGGCATATCCGCTGGCGGTGAGACTGAAACGGACGGATCGGCGAGCAATCGCGCCGTCAGCCAGGCCTGATCATCGGGTGACGGGCGGGCGGGTGCAAGCGGTTGCGCGCAGTGCAGACAGTAACGCGCGTTATCACGGTTGACTGCGCCGCACGACTGGCAAATGACAGGCATGGTTACGTTACCATCACACGCAGAAGCCGAACCAATACGCATTTACCGTTCACCCGAGACGCGCACCATCACGACGCTGATATTGTCGCGTCCGCCGCGCTCATTTGCCAGGCTGACGAGACGCATCACCGCACGATCCAGGTCGGTTTCGCCAAGTGCGATCTGAGCGATCTCTTCATCGCTGACATGGTTGACCAATCCATCGGAGCAGAGCAGAACGATGTCACCCGGTTCGAGCGCTTCCGAGCGTGTATCAACATCGACCGACGGATCGGTGCCAATCGAGCGATACAGGATATTCCGTTGCGGGTGCACCCGCGCCTGCTCCGGCGTCAACTGGCCGATATCCACCAGCCGCGCCACCAGGCTATGGTCTGATGTCAACTGGGCAGAAGGAGCGCCATCGTCGGTCACGCCGTCGGTATTCAGCAAATATGCCCGCGAGTCGCCAACCGATGCAATATGCAGGCGATCACCGACCAGCAGCGCAATGGTCAGCGTCGTTCCCATCCCGCGTCGCGCCGCATCAGTGCGCGCGGCATTGTAGATCTGGCGGTTGGCGGCACGCACTGCATCGCGCAGCAATGCCTGCCAGGCTGCATCGGTCGCAGGCGGATGACTGGCGGATTCCTGTTCCAGGTAGGCGCGACTGACATCGGCTGCCAGTCGACTGGCGTACTCACCGGCGGCTGCGCCGCCCATTCCGTCCGCAACCAGGCAGAGATACGCCTGTTGACCGTCGGGTAGCGGGATCACGCCGGTATACACCGAATCCTGATTCTGGTGGCGCACGCGACCAGTGTCGGTGCGCGCTGCAAATGTGAATGTAAGTGTGCGTGATTGCACGTGCCCGGCTCCATACCCTGGCGCTGTGTTGAGTAGCGCGCCGCAACGCTGGCAGAAACGTGCGCCAGCCCGATTACCGCTGCCACACGATGGACAGGCGATATCGAATCGGCGCAGCGCCGGCAGTCTTCTCGTGATGCGGATGGTCGAACGTCCATGCGCCAGTTGCTGAGAAAGGCTGCGCAGAATGTGCGACAACTCGTCAATCGCGTGCGCCGCCTGATCGCGAGTCATCGCGTCGCTGCTCTTCAACCCGCGCTGCCACCATCGCACACTCGATTCTACCACGTTTATCAGCTCACGCAGATCAAGTGCATCGCCGGTGACCTGCAATCGCTTTCCATTGGCTAATGCACCCTCGACTGGCCAGTTGTCGATAGGTGGCGGCGGAGATGCAGCAGGCAGGGAAGATGGCGGCAGCAACTGCCCGCACATCGAGCAGAAGCGTGAACGCATCCCAACTGGTGCGCCGCAGAATGGACAGTGCGTGTTCAATACGTCCTCCGTCCTGACGCATACAGTCCAGGCTCCAGTATAGCATGTCGGTCTGGTTTTGACATCTCTTGGGCACCGGCTACAATGGGGAAACCTGTTTTCGGTGAATCACAGGAAAGCCAGGTTGAGTATGA
Source organism: Roseiflexus sp. RS-1 (assembly GCF_000016665.1). NCBI lineage: Bacteria > Bacillati > Chloroflexota > Chloroflexia > Chloroflexales > Roseiflexaceae > Roseiflexus > Roseiflexus sp. RS-1. The sequence goes on along the minus strand of NC_009523.1, from coordinate 3,444,728 downwards.
GTGCAAAGCGACATGTCTACATTGGCACCGATGGCGGCGCCACCACATCGAAAGTCGGCGGCGTATGGGACGATGGAACGGTGATTTCCACACAATTGGTGCAGCGTCCGACCGGTGCGCTCAACGGACCGGTCGCGGTTGTGCGCGGGTGGGTTGACGCGATCACCGATTATCTGGCGCTGCACGGGTTGGAATGGGATCAGGTTCAGGGCGTTGGTCTCGCCATTCCTGGTCCTTATGAACGCTTTGGCGTACTTGGACGTTCGCCAAACCTGCCGGAGAGTTTTGCCGGCTTCGACCTCTATACCGCCTATTGCGACGCGCTTGCCGATCGCGCCGGTCGTCCAATCCCGCTGGCATTCGGCAACGATGGGAATATGGGAGGGGTTGCCGAGGCGCAGCATGCGCGCGGCGATCAGAGCGCTACCGTCGTCATGCTGGCGCCGGGCACCGGGCTTGGCTGTGCGTATGTCGGGCGCGATGGCTTGCCGCTCGACGGTGATTCACTGAACGGCATGGAGGGCGGGCATATGCCCGCGCCGCTGCATCTGCTCGGCGCACAACCGTACCCCTGCGGATGTGGTCGGACGTGGGGATGCTTCGAAGTCTATACGACGCTCTCCGGTCTGCCCTATCTGCTGGAGGAACGATTGCCGCGCTATCCGGATCACGAGCTGGCAACCTCGCCTCTCAGCATGCGCGAGCGCGCGTTTCGGTTGCGCGGTCTGGCGCAGAAGGGCGATCCACTGGCGCTGGAGATTTTCGACTTTCAGGCGCGGGCGCTGGGGTTGCTCGTGGCGACGCTGGCAATGGCGCTGGATATGCAGTACGTCGTTATCGGCGGCGGGTTGATGGATCCCGAAGCGACGACAGCATCGTTCCGCGAGCGTTACCTTCGTATCGTGCGTGAGACCGCCGAACCCTATCTCTGGTCGCCGCAGCGTGGCTTTTTGACGATTGTTCCGGCAGCATTGGGCGATCTGTCGCAGGCGATCGGGGCAGCGTTGACGATCCTCTACCAGCAACGCGCGCGCCATGCCGGATGATGGTTGTGACATGTTCTCGCTCAGTTTCTTGACAGTCATCATCGATAATGCTATGCTATGAGCACGATCTTCGGGGCAGGGTGAAATTCCCGATCGGCGGTGATGTGCAGCATGCTGCACCAGCCCGCGAGCCGAAAGGCAGGAGACCGGTGCGAAGCCGGCGCCGACGGTTACAGTCCGGATGGGAGAAGATCGGCGAGCATAGCGCCTGAGGTTGATCGCGATGATGCGCGCGTCATCGCAGTCGTCCTCTTCAAGGCGTTGTTATAGGCGTCACGCTCTGCGTGAACGTCTTGTTCGCTGTCATACATGCCCCGAAGCCTGCTGGCTTCGGGTTTTTTGTGCGGCATGACCGGCCGGCATGCTGCGTGCATGATCGCCTCCCATCCCCCCTGCCTCGCGTCAATACGCGAGGTGCCTTATGGTCAACGAACAGGGTTTTTCGCTCCGATCCAATCAGGCGATTCGTCCATACAGGAGAACGGTGCGTCGCCTCTCACTGCGTCTGCCATCGTGGCTAGGCCTGACTGTGTCGCTGGCGCTGGTGCTGCTCGTCTGGCAGACGGTGGTCATCGTACAGGACTACCCGCCGTTCATTCTTCCTGCGCCAACGCTGGTGATCCAGCGCCTGGCGACTGAACTTGCCGGTGAAACACTCCAACGTCACATCACGATAACGCTATCTGCCGCCTTGAGCGGCTTCAGCATCGCGCTCGCGCTGAGCCTGTCGCTTGGTTATCTGCTGGCGCGCACACGAACGTTCGACCGTGTGCTGACCCCGTTGCTGGCAGCGAGTCAGGCGGTGCCGATCGTGGCGGTTGCGCCGCTGATTGTGCTGTGGGTAGGAGTCGGGCTTGAGTCGCGGGTGCTGGTGGCAACACTCGTGACCTTCTTTCCAATCCTGAGCGCTACCATCGTCGCCTTCCGCAGCGTACCGCGTGAATTGATCGATATGGCGCGCATCAGTGGGGCAAACCGCTGGCACCTGCTGCGCTATGTTGAGGCGCCGCTGGCGCTGCCGGGCATCTTTGGCGGCGTAAAAGCCGGGCTGGCGCTGGCAACAACCGGCGCCGTGGTTGGTGAATTCATCGGCGGGCGCGACGGTCTTGGCGCGCTGATCAACATCGCGCGCGGTCTGTTCGATACGCCGCTGATGTTTGTGGCGCTGACCGTCCTGGCTGGAATCACGTTACTCCTGTTCCTTCTCGCCCTGTTGATCGAACGTCTGCTGATCACATGGGAGGCATAACCATGCGTCGTCTGTCGCTACTCCTCGTGCTTCTGACCGCCCTGATCGGCGCCGGATGCGGCGCGACGCCGGCGGCAACGCCGACGCCTGCCGCCGGACCCGGACAAACCGCGCCGACGGGGCTGCGCCCGGTCATAATGGGCTTTCCGTACATTCCGAATGTTCAGTTCTCCCACTTTTATCTAGCGCATGCCAGGGGGTACTATGCCGACGAAGGGCTGGACGTGACCTTCGACTACAACTTTGAGACCGATGTCGTTCAGCGGGTGGCGCAGGGCACCCTGCAGTTCGCGCTGGCGTCGGGCGACTCGGTGTTGCTGGCGCGTGCCCAGGGATTGCCGGTTGTCGCCGTGATGACCAATAGCCAGCGCTTTCCAACTGTCTTCTTCAGTAAAACCGAAGCGAATATCACCACGCCGAAGGACCTGACGCGCGACGGAGTGACCGTCGGTATTCCCGGACGCTTCGGCGCCAGCTGGATCGGTCTGCTGGCGCTGCTGTATGCAGAAAACATCCCGCGCGAAGCGGTGAATGTCCAGGAGATCGGGTTCACCCAGGTGGCGGCGATCAGCGAAGGGAAAGTCACGGTTGCCGCCGGGTACGGCAACAATGAGCCAATCCAGCTCGAACGGCAGGGCATACCGGTGAACGTCATCCGTGTTTCCGATTACTTCCCGCTCGCTTCCGACAGTGTGATTGCGAGCGAGCAGTTGATCGGCAGCAATCCGGATGTTGTGCGCCGCTTCGTGCGCGCAACACTGCGCGCCATGGCGGAAGTCATCGCCGATCCCGACACAGCCTTTACCGTTGCGCTCGATTACATTCCCGAACTCAAGAGCGCCGATCAGCCCACCCGCGATCTGCAACGCGCCGTGCTCCAGGCAACGCTGGATTACTGGCAGAGCGACAAAACCAAAACCGAGGGGCTGGGTTTCTGCGACGAAGCGAACTGGCGTGAAACCCACACCTTTCTGCGCGAAAGCGGACTGCTGACGACCGATGTGGACGTGATGAAAGCGTTCACGAACCAGTTTCTCAAGGATTGAACAGCTGGCGTACCCCGGGGGTTTGTGAAGGAGAAGAGCAAACCCCCAGTCTTTCCTGGCGTGCACGATGTATTATCGTTGACACTTTCCCCGCCTCAGTGTAGGATAGTGCAGCAATGACCGCTGTGGATGGATTGCTGAGTCGAACGAGCGAGCAGAGCGCACTATGGCAGCACGACGAACTGAGGCATTCACCAGCGCCGATGCCGCGTGGCTGCGGATGGAAGACCCCACCAACCTCATGATGATCACCGGCGTCCTGATGTTCGATGAGCCGATCAACGTCGCACGGCTGCATCGGGTCATCGAGGAGCGGTTGCTGGTCTTTGATCGTTTTCGGATGCGGGTGAAACCAGGGCGAACGTCCAATGTTCTGCCGGAATGGGAGATCGATCCGTATTTCAATCTCAACGCGCACATTCATCGAATTGCACTGCCGGCGCCCGGCGGCAAGCGTGAACTGCAGGCGCTCGTCAGCGATCTGATGAGCACGCCGCTCGATTTCAGCAAGCCGCTGTGGCATTTTCACATTGTCGAAAATTACAACGGCGGCAGCGCTGCGTTGTGCAGGTTGCACCACGCCATCGCCGACGGTATTGCGCTGGTGCAGGTGCTCCTCTCGCTGACCGATGAACAACGGGATGCGCTGTCGGCTGCCGGTGGCGTCAGGCAGGATACGCGCGCTGCAAATCCGATCGAGTCCTTCCTCCTTCCCGCAGTCAGGTCGTTGAGCAATGCATTGACGAGCGCAGGGACGATCATCGATGAAGGTCGTGAACTGCTCAGCGATCCAGCGCGCGTGATCGATGTGGCGCGCACCGGAGTGAGCGGGGCGCAGGCGTTGAACAAACTGCTCTTCATGCCGTCCGATCCGCTGACGCTCTTCAAAGGGGCGCTGGGGGTCCAGAAACGCGCTGCCTGGTCAGAACCCATTCCGCTCGATGACGTCAAGCGGGTTGGCGGCATGTTTCGCTGCACGATCAACGATGTGCTGCTCAATGCGGTTGCAGGAGCGTTGCGACGGTACATGATCAACCGTGGCGCGGTCGTCGAGGGTCTCAACATTCGCGCCGTTGTGCCGGTGAATCTCCGCCCGCCGGGACCGATCACCGAACTGGGCAACCGCTTCAGCCTGGTCTTTCTTGATCTGCCGATCGGCATCGAGGATCCGTTCGATCGGCTGCTGGAGTTGAAGCGCCGGATGGAAGGGATCAAGAGTTCGCCTGAAGCGCTGATCGCCTTTGGCATCCTGAATACGATCGGCGTCATGCCGCAGCAGATGGCGGAACTGGTCGTTGATATCTTTGGCAGCAAGGCGACCGCAGTAATGACCAATGTTCCCGGTCCGCGACAGCGTATCTATCTTGCCGGCAGCCCGATCCGCCAGATCATGTTCTGGGTACCGCAGGCGGGTCACCTGGGTCTGGGGGTCAGCATCTTCAGTTACGCCGGTGATGTGTTGATCGGTATTGCGGTCGATGCGGGGCTGGTTCCCGATCCGGACACGATTGTTGCCGCCTTCCATACCGAGTTCAACGATCTCTTACGTCTGGCGTGCATTGTCACCGGCGATGCGTCGGAGCGTGCACGCGCTGCGGGGGGATAACGCGCTATGCGTCGATGGCGAAGGGTGAACGACTCCGTGCGCGTGGTATCCTTGTTTCTGTTGCTGATCGTTGCGATGGCGTGCGGTCAGCCCCAGAGAAATGACCGCCCCATCGCCACGCCGGCAGGTGCAGGCGCCCCTGCGCCGACGGTGATCGTCGCTGCGCCGGAACCATATCCGGCGCCGGGCGGAGCATATCCGACGCCGGGAGAAGCATATCCTGCGCCGGTTGCGACGGCGGCTGCAACGTTGGGGGCGCCGGAAGCGACCGTTGTTCCTGATGCGACGATCGATATCGTGATTGGAACGCACCGCCTTGAGGCGGAGGTTGTTGCCACGCCAGAGAAACGCAGTGTCGGGTTGATGTTTCGGGATGCGCTCCCTGAAAATCGCGGCATGCTCTTCGTTTTTGCCGGTCCGTACACCGGCACGTTCTGGATGCGTAACACCCGTATTCCGCTTTCGATTGCGTTTATCAGTAAAGAGCGGCGTATTCTCAATATCGAAGATATGCAGCCGTTTGATGAGATCACGCAGCATGCCCCGCGCGGCGAGGCGTTCTACGCGCTCGAAGTGAACCAGGGGTGGTTTGCCGCGCGGGGCATCAAGCCCGGCGACGAGGTAATGTTCGAGTTGCCGCCAGACCTGGTGATCAGATGAAGCGGAGGTGGAGCAGTGACGCAGAAAGCGGAAGACAATGAGAAAGAAAAAGCCAGCGTTGTGCGTCGCATGGTGCAGTCGGGCGCCGATCTGCCGGATGACAGGCGTGAGGCGCTGCTGCGACTACGGCAGAAGGTCGAGCAACTCTGGCAAAAACGCGAGGGATCACAGACAAAGCAGTCCGGTGAAAATACCACGACCTCTGCGCCGAACTCGTGACCTCTCCTCTCACTCCTCTGCCACACGTCGACTGATCACGCGCTAATTTGTCTGCCGCCCGATAGCCCCGGATCTGATCTTGTGCTCCAGTTCCTCGTCGGGCGTCTGGCGCAGTAACGTTATCAGGCGGTCGGCGGTGATTGGTCCTTCTTCAAGCAACGAGCAGATCAGCGTCGCCCGTAACTCACGCACATCACGCGCGACCACGCGAAACATTTGCGCAAATTGCGCGTGGTACCAGTCGTTGTGGCGCCGCAATTCCGCCAGTTCGTCCTGGAGCTGGGCGATGAGGATTGTCTGATGATTGAGCGCACGTTGCATGTCGAGCAATGCAGATGCGATCAGGCTCATCTGGTCGTCGGTCAACGAGTGAGACCGGGGTGGATGACTGTTGCAGGATGATGCGGATTGCATAGGCTGCTCCGGCGGAAATTGGGCAAACGCGCCCCACCAGGGCGTTACATCTGTAGGATATACCCCCTGTCGGGGCATAACAATGTGACTATAGTACTACTTTGTGAGAAACTGGTTAAGAAAATGACATGCCCATTATCGTGGGATGCGCCCATGCGACGCAAGCGCATCAGCGGCGCGGGTCGTCTCCGGCAGTCGATAGCGCGTAACACACGCCATCACGAAGCGGATCGCCGTCTCCAGCGCCACGCGATGACCAATGGAAACGTACACCGGGCGCACTCCCGGACGGGTGCGCAGCGCTGCTCCGACAACTTCCCCCTGGTCGTGCAGCGGCGTCCAGGCGCCACGCACATCGGGCGGTGGTTCGTGCGTGCCGACCAGCAACGATTTTGCGCATCCGATCGAGGGGAGATCGGTGAGGACGCCAAGATGGGAAGCAATACCGCAACGCCTGGGATGGGCAAGACCGTGGCCGTCACAGATCAGCAGATCAGGCGCAATGCGCAGGCTGGCAAGCGCATCGAGCACTGCGGGCGCTTCACGGAACGAAAGGTAGCCAGGGACATACGGGAAGTCGATCTGCCGTCGCGCCACTGCATAATCGAGCACCTCCAGCGACGGAAATGCCAGCACGACAACGGCTGCGAGCGCGCTATCACCACTGTACCCGGTATCGACACCGGCAACCGTGCGGATCGGTCCGTGGGCATCGTGGGTAATGATTCGTGTGCGTATGTGTTGCTGAATGGCCCGTGCCTCTGCCAGGCTTGTGGGCCACGGTTGGTCGAATGATTGGTCCATGAGCCTGGTATCACCAGCGGCGCAGATCGTCCGGCAGGCGTTCAAGCCAGCCTATCTCCAGCACGCCCCATAAGCCGATCAGGATCGCCTCGGCTGTATCGTGACGCAACGCGGTTGGGCGGGGCGCGCCCGACCACGCAATTACCCGACGTGCCAGTGTATCCGCGACACGCTTCGCCTGCTCGCCGTTCCGCTGCTCACGCTCGTAGAGGATGGCGCGTCGCCATGTTTCGGCGCTGACCAGACGGGCGGTTATGCCGCGTCGTTCGGCTTCACGCATCCAGATATCCGCCAGCGGTCCGCCGCCTTCGATATAGACCCATTCCAGGTCGCCTGGTTCAGCCAGCACGGCGGGGGCGCCGCGCCGCAGGCGGGCTGCGCTGCCAAAATTGTGCGATCCGTAACGGCGTAATCGTCCATCGCCGCCATACAACGCCAGACCGGTTCGCAACCCAAGATCGACTGCCAGAAGTGCAGGCATGGCGACATTATAGACGCAAATCAGCAACAATGGATCTTGACACACATGTTTCGATGTGGTATACAGAACATAGAGGGTTCATATTCCTGGTTCTCTGTTCTCCGGTTCTTACAGGTAAGAGGCGAGCATGCTGGCGACGAGTGATATTCCCCAGGCGGACGTGCTGTGGCACGTTGCGCGCGTACCGGAGGCAATTGTGCGCGGGCACGCTACCCACGAAGCAATCGGCGCCTACCTTGGTGCGAAAGGGCAACGGCAGGGGCTGTACTATGCACAGGCTGCGCGTGTGCTCGGTCTGGTTGGCGAGCCAGAGGCGGATGGAACGGTTCCGCTGACGCCCTACGGTCGGGCGTTTGCGCAGTATGATCGTTCGGCGCAAAGCACTGCGTTGCGTCGTCTGCTGCGCGAACAGGAGCCGACACGCTCGGTTTTACGCGCAATTCGCGAGCGTGGCGGTCTCGATTATGATGGGATCGCCAGCGTGTTGCAGCAACTGGCGCCGCTGGCGGAAAGCACGGCGCGGCGGCGTGCACACACGGCGGCGGCATGGCTGGTGTCTGCCGGTCTTGCAGCCTGGCGCGATGGGAAACTGGTGGCTGCGAGCGCGCCGCCGGAGAGCATGGGATGGGCAATCGTGCGTCGTCGTGCTGGTAACGCCGCACGCTAGCAGGGGCGCAGCAGCGCTGCGCCCTTACGGGTTTATCTGATCACCGGTGGCGGGTTCTACGGTGCAGGGGCGCAGGGGCGCAGTAGGGGCGCAGCTGCTGCGCCCTTACGGGTTTATCTGATTACCGGTGGCGGGTTCTACGGTGCAGGGGCGCAGGGGCGCAGTAGGGGCGCAGCAGCGCTGCGCCCTTACGGGTTTATCTGATTACCGGTGGCGGGTTCAACACCCGGCGGTGGTGGCGGTTCGGTCGGTTGTTCTGGCGGCGGCGCGGGTGTGGGCGCCGGTTGATCGCCCTGTGGGAACGGAATCAGCGGCTTACCGTCGGGACCGATATCGGCAGGGTTCAGGGTATAGATGTTAGGCCACGGGCGAAAACGGGTGCGGAACAACTCCGGCGGGCGCGGAGCGCCATTTTCCACAACCAGACGATACACATCTATCGTCATACCACCGCGTGCTTTATCGGTATGTTTGATCGTTCCGCGTGGCACTTTCGGATCGGCGACGAATACCGGTTCCGAGGGTGCAGGCGTGTGATCGTACACTTTATGCGTCAGATCGACCGTGCGATTGGGCTTCGTGCCGTATAGCTCAATCTGCGCCACACCGGTCTTCGGGTTTGACCATGCCTGGATCAACAGCCACGCACCGGTGTCGTTGATAAACTTCAGGTCTGGTCCGCCGGTGAAGATGGTGGCATCGAGTCCAGGACCGTTGCCGCGAGGACCAAGCGCGTACTTGTCGTACCAGCTGATATAGAACGAGTGCCCCCATCGCTCGGTAATCGGTAATCCGGCCCAGAATGCAGCGCGGAACAGGGTCGTTGAGTCCTGGCAGATGCCGCCGCCGAACTCCTGTTGCGTCCGGTTCTGAATAATAGCCGCGCCTTCGACGAACCCATTGGCCGCGTTGATCTGCCCGATATTCTTATTGAAGGAAAACTCCTCGCCTGGCGCAATCAACAAACCGTTCAGCAGTTGCATCCCAACGCCGATATTGTGGATGCGATAGGCTGCTGAGCCGGTAAAGTCGCTTTTGCCAATGCTGACCAGTTCACGAATGCCAAGTTGATGGAGGTTTGCTTCAGTCACCGGCGGATCGGTAGGAACCATTGGCAGTTCGAGCGTTCGATCACGCCCCATCACTGCGGCGATCACCATATCGCGCGCGCGCACTTCGTCGAGGCGCAGCCCCGGCTTGCCGGGCTTTATGATCTTGAGATCCCCGTTGTTCCATGCCACCCGTGGTCGCGTTCCCGGTTTTTCCGTCTCGTCGGCAATCTGGCGAATACGGCGCGCGATCATGTCCTGGTCGAGGGTCACCGCGATACGGTCCCCTTCTGCGGAAGGAACACGGTTTATGATGATCATGTCCGCAAGATCGGCGACCGTCCACTCATACTCATTCTTACCCACCCGCAATGTCAACGGACCTTGCAGGATGGTTTCGATCTGCGCACGCGCCGCAGCGACGGTGGCATCGTCGAGGCGGGGCGGGATCTCGCGGGTTTGCAACGGGATCGTGGCGGGAACGAAGGCTTGTAACTGCTGCGACACGTGCGCCAGGGTTGCGTCGACCAGCACCTGCCGCCCAATGACAGCGCCAACAATCGCAATCTGTGCGCCATCGAGTCGTACCTGCGCATCGGCGGGCGCACGCTCGATCTCACGCGCCAGTTGCGTCAGGTATGCCTGCGCGCGCGTTTCATCGTAGGACACGTGCAGCGGTACATCGAGACCGTGCTGCCATATCGCGGCAAGTTCACGGACGTCATCGACCACTCCACGACCACGACCGGCATTGTATGCCGCATCGACCGCGCCACGAAAATCGAATGTCATCCCCAACTCGTCAAGCGTCGGCGTCCACTGACGGTCACCATACGTAATGACCACCGGTTGACGGAGGAATGCCGCATAGCGCGAGCGCAGCGCAGACTCGGCCTGTTCGGGCGTCATTTCGCCAACGGCAATGCCCTGGATCGAAACATTGGGATAGATCCGCCCTTCGTATGACCGGTAGAAGGACGTGATCCCGCCTGCAACGCCCAGTGCGACAAGCGTAATCACTGCCAGTGCAAACCAGAGCCACCCATCACCACGACGGCGCGGCGGTCGCACGCGTGTACGTGCTGTGACCGGAAAACCTTCACGCTCCGCCGCATCGGCTACCGACGAAAAGTGAACCTGTTCAGCCGACACGCAAACCTCCAGCGCAACAATGGTGCCAGGAATGGATAGAACCCGGCATGGGACGTCTGAGGAACCTGTTTAGAATGCGCGAAGAGATGCGTGATTACATCTCAGAGCAACGCTGTACCACTATACTGCAAACAGATATGCGCTGTCAATGATCAGTGACTGATAGATGTGGTATACTCCTCGCACACCTGGAAAAACAGGGGCGATGCGGAGCATGTTGTTCGGTGAGGAGCGGTGCGTCTTCACTCCAACCGGCGGATCCGCTTGCTGGATGCATGAGCGGCGCTACTGCAAAAACTCACCGCTGGCTCCCCGGAAACGCGGCGTTTTCCATCAATCGCTCACTGCGCTGCTGTGGTGAAATGGCCTCCTGGACGTGTATTATCGTAAAGGACGAATGGATATGCCTGACAATGGAATGACCGAACTGGACCTTCTGGTTGGGTCGATGTTTACCGCTCTGCCCGACGAGGACCGTGAGCGCTACGAAGCGGAGCGGGCATGGTTGATCGATGTGCAGCGTCTGCTGGCAGAAGAAGGTGTCGAGGTGGATCTGCTGGCCAACCCAGGCGCCGAGATCTGGGAAGGGGGCATCGAGCGCTATCACGATCTTTTTCTGCTGCGTCTCATCGCTGCATACCTGGAGCAGGGGCGGGATATTCAACCCCTGCTGGCGCCCGATTTCGAGTTCGATGAAGAACCAGACCCATTGCTGGCAGCCATCTGGGAGGACGAGCAATCAACACGTTTTCCGCACCTGATCAAGCATCAGGGCGAGGGCGGGTACTATTTGCCGGTCGATTTCCCCGAGCCGATCTGGATCGAGGAGGAACCGGAAGGTGATGAAGACGAGCCGATCGAAGAGACCGTCGTCAGTTTCGGCTCGTCACCGGCGCTTCAGCGCGAACTGACGGATCTGGAGGCGATGATCGATCAGGCTGGCATCAAACCCGGGCACCCGGTTCGGCGTTGTCTGAGCGTCCTGCGCGAAGCTGCCGATGTCAGTGTCGCAAATGGCTTGCCGATCATTGTGTGGTAGCCTTACCCGGTATTCATCAGCCCTGCCGCCAGCCCGCTGATGCTGAGCAGGATGGCATCCTCGATGGCGGCATGCTGCGGTCCGTCGGGTGCGGCACGCAACCGGCGCAACAGTTCGATCTGCAGGTAACTCATCGGATCGATATACGGGTTGCGACGCTGGATCGAGTGTTGCAGCACCGGGCTATTGTCGAGCAGGCGTTCGATCCGGGCGATCTGGCGGATCATCCGGTCGGTGCGTCCATACTCGTCGCGGATGGCGGCGAAAATGGACGCCGCCGCTTCTCGATCCGGCGCAAGTTCGGCGTAACGTGCAGCAATATGGAGGTCGGCTTTGCCCAGAATCATCTGGGCATTGTCGATCATGACCCGGAAAAAAGACCACCTGGCGTACATCTCCTGCAGCAGCGCGAGACGGTCGATGGCTGACCCCACGTGGTCGGTCGTTCCGTCGCCGGTCACGTTCCCGCTGTCGCCGCTCATGTCCAGATCGATGCCATCCCCTTTGTACACGAACGTTTCGAGTGCAAACCCCATACCGTACCAGCCCGGAAGGGTGTGGCGACTCTGCATCCAGCTGAATACCCACGGAATGGCGCGCAGGTCTTCGATGCGCCCGGTATTGCGGCGGCTTGCCGGGCGACTGCCAATGTTGAGGCGGCTGATTTCGGTGATCGGGGTAACGTTGTGGAAGTATGGAACGAAATCGTTCCGTTCATACACAAGCGCGCGATAGTGGCGCTGCGACAGGTCTGCCAGACGTTCGAGCGCCTGCATCCACTCCGCCGGAGGGTCGTCACGCTGCAGCAGACCAGCGCGCAGAACGGCATTCATCACCTGTTCGATATGACGGTGCGCCAGCAGGGGCAATCCGTACCGGTCGGCGATGACTTCGCCCTGCTCGGTGATTTTGATCTGGTTGCCAATGCTGCCGGGCGGTTGCGCCAGGATGGCGTGGTTCGCCGGTCCGCCGCCGCGCCCAATGGCGCCGCCACGCCCGTGGAACAGGCGCATGTGGATGCCGTACCGTCGCCCAAAATCACGCAGTTTGCGCTGCGCCTGGTAAAGCGCCCAGTTGGCGGCGACATAGCCTACGTCCTTGTTGCTGTCGGAGTAGCCGATCATCACTTCTTGCAGGTTGCCGCGCAGCGCCAGATGATCGCGGTAGACCGGCAAACTCAGACATGCTTCAAGTATCGTGTCGCAACACGTGAGGTCGGCGCCGGTCTCGAAGAGTGGCGCGATGTTCAATCGGCTGAAACGGAAGGGGCGGAACAATCCCGCCTCTTTTGCCAGCAGGAGTGGCGCCAGCAGATCGCTCGCACCGCGCGTCATGCTCACGATGTACGTCTCGATGGCTTCCGGGCTGAGGCGGTTGAGGATCGCTGCGATGGTGCGGAATGTTTGAATGACTTCGACCGTGTCGGGTGAGTAGTCGAGATGAGCGGGAATGAGTGGACGCGGGTTTCCGATCTCGCGTGACAGGAGATCGATCCGTTCAGTCTCGTTGAGTGCTGTGTAGTCGGCGCATACGCCTGCGGATGCCAGCACCTCGGCGAGCGCAGCGGTATGCCGCTCACTATGCTGGCGAATATCGAGGGTGGCTGTGTGCAGACCGAAGACTTCAACCTGGCGGATGAGGTCGCGCAGTGCGCCATCGGCGACCACTGCGGCATTATTGGCGCGCAGACTCTGTTCCATCACCCGCAGATCGGCGAGCAGATCGTCGCTTCTGAGATATGCGCCGTTCGGCGGCGGATCTGATCGTCCCCAATCGAGCGAAGCGGTATTGGCGTCATTGAGGGTGCGCAGCAGTTTTTCGCGGATGTAGGTGCATTTCTGACGGTAGAGTTCGTAGGGATTGCGTTGCGTGAGCATATCGGCGACATCGGGGAAGAGGGCGGCATCGTTCGCCAGCGATGCGCGCAGTTCCTCGCTGACAGGCGCCTGTCGCGTCGATTGACCAAGACGATGGCTGAGTTCTTCGATGGTGGTTATGTGGCGCTGCACGGCGGCGGCGCGCAGCAGGCGAACCGTCTGAAGGGTCACGGCGTGGGTGACGTTCGGATTGCCGTCACGGTCGCCGCCCATCCACGCTCCGTAGCGCAACAGAGGCGGCACACGCCACTCGTGATCCGGGTACGCTGTGCGTAACGCATACTCCAGTTCGCGGTAGAGGCGCGGGATGAGATCGAACAGTCCGCTTTCAAAGTAGAACAGGCCGTTCTTGACTTCGTCGATCACGGTTGGCTTCACGACCCGCACCTCATCGGTCTGCCACAATGAGACGATCTCTTCACGAATGCGCAGCGTGTTCTCTTCAAGTTCAAACCCTTGTAAACCGCCTGATCGCCGGTCGAGCAGGGTTGCCAGGCGACGAACCTTTTCCAGTGCGGTGCGGCGGCGCGCCTCGGTCGGGTGGGCGGTGAATACCGGCTGAATACGCGCGGTTTCGAGCCACTCCTGCACCGTGACTGCGGACACGTTGTGGGCGTGGATCTCCGCAATTGCGGCAGCAATCGACTCGGTGCGTGGCGCCGTCGGGCTTGCTTGCTCGCGGTCGCGCAGAATCCAGACGCGCTGCATCTGTTCGGCAAGGTTCACGAGGAGAAAGTAGGCGTTGAACGCCTTGATGACTGTCTGAACATCGGTGACGGTCATCTGCGACGCCAGTGCGCGGAGAGATGCGTCGGCGCGATCAGGTTCGCCGTTGCGCAGTTCTTTCCCCAGCGTCCGCAACTGTTCGACCAATCGAAACGCCTCTTCGCCTGCCTGGTTGCGAATGACTTCGCCGAGCAGGTTTCCCAGAAAACGGATCGTTGCTGAAAGACGCTCGTTTTCACGACGGGTCACGTGTGACATAGTCTATCCATTGGGCTATGCTGCGGGGTGGTGATGGCGCCTGGAATTAAAGCGGCGGGGTCATGCCTGCAACTCATTATACTCTGTTTGCCGTATCAGTTCGCCAACCGACTCGATGACATAATCTGGTTGAACAGGCGAATTGATCAGCGCACAGCGATCAGTTGCGCCGGTGAGGGTCAGCGCCGTTGCCATCCCGGCGGTGCGCCCCATTACAATATCGGTTTCGAGTCGGTCGCCAACCATGAGGCACCGTTCAGGCGGCAGTTGCAGGATATCGGCAACGGTTCGCGCCATGATCGGCGATGGTTTGCCGACCACCACTTCGACCGGATGTGAGGTGCACGCTTCAATGGCGGCAATGATTGCTGCAGCGTCAGGTTCGCCGCCGGTTGGCGTCGGACAGTAGCGGTCGGGATTCGTGGCGACGAAGCGCGCTCCGGCGCGAATGGCATCGAATGCGATCTGCAACTTGCGATAGGTGAAGGTGCGGTCGAATGATGCAATGACGAATTGAACACCGCCAGCATCTGTCGCCAGGTCGAAACCGGCGGCAGCCAGTTCGTCGCAGAGCGGTTGCTCTCCAATAACGAAAATCCGGCTCCCTGGCGCTTCTGCGCGTAACCAGCGCACCATCACATACGATGAGTTGATCACCTCGTCCGGCGTTGTCGGAATGCCGAGCGCGGTCAATTTTGCCGCGTATTGGGCGCGCGTGCGGGTCGGATTGTTAGAGAGGAACAGAACCTTCGATCCGCCAGTGCGCAGACGGGCGATGGTTTCGGCGGCGCCGGGCAGGAGCGCGTCACCCAGGTAAATCGTTCCATCAAGATCGAAGACGTATGCGCTGTAGCGTGGGAGTGGCATCGTGCTGTGTTTCACCGTTTACCCTCAACCTTCCGCCTTCAACCCCTGCTGCACCGGAGCTGGCGTCAGGTACCAGATGAAGACGGCGATGTTAATCGCCAGGGCTGCACCAAAGGCGGCGATGTAGGCTTCCACAGGATAGCGTCCTGCCTCATCCGGCGTGAATGCGCCGATAATGACGCCCATCCCCCACTGGATCGCCGTGGCGCCGGTGAAGCCGAACAGGTTGACGGCCGTCACGGCGCGCCCGACCATGGATGGTGGAAACAGGATGCGTACTTCGGTGAGCATCAACAGGTTGAATGCTCCGGTGAACCCGAACATGAAGAACGCGACCGCAAGCGCAGGCGGCGGCAGTGGTATGGGTAACAGCAGAGGTGTTTGCGATGCGAGAAAGAGCGCCATGCCCCCCTGCACTGTGCGTCGCACGCCAAAGGTGTCAGCCAGCGCGCCGCAACTCGCATACCCGGTCGCCACACCGGCGCTGATGAGCAACAGGAGGTTGCCAGTTTCGATCTGCGGCAGGCGCAACACATCGAAGAGGTAGGGTCCCGCCCATAGGGTCTGGACTGCGAGCACCGTGCCGAGCCAGACAAAGTTGAGCAGTGCAATGCGCCAGAACTGGCTGTTTCGGAAAATCCGGCCAAATCCATCATCGGCGACATCGGACGTTGCGCGCCAGACCACGCCTGGCGGTGCATTTTGGGCGCCGAGGGCGATGCCTGCTGCACTCAGCAGAACGACGCCAGCGCCACCGAGAAACACAGCCCGCCAGCCAAACTGCTGGTTCAGCCACGCGAGCGGCGTTGCCGCCACCAGTGCACCCAGCGCCCCAATGCCAACCATCAGGCTGGTGAATGTCGCCACCCGGTTTGGTGGGAACCAGACGCCAAACGCCTTGACAGCGCCCATCAGGTTGCCTGCCATGCCGATACCGATCAGGGTGCGCCCGACCGCCACCTGTGGCAGCGCCGTTGCAGTGGCGAATAACAGGCATCCAACGACGGTCATCAGCATCAGGGAGGGCACAGCGATGCGCGGACCGATGCGATCCAGAGCAACGCCAAGGGGCAGTTGAACCGCAGCAAATCCGGCGTAGAACAGACTGGTCATCATTCCCAGGTCAGCGGCGCTCAGTCCCAGGTCACGCATGAGGTCGCCAGCAATGACCGCATTGGCGGCGCGGAAGAAGTTCGAAAGGAAGTAGCCGATGCCAAAGAGGATAAAGACCGCAAGTGCGCGATTCATGGCGTCTCGTTCTCAGAGCGGATGGCAGTATCGAGGTCGTTGATCAACCGCGCCAGTCCTTCTGGTCCGACACCGCGCGCTGCCGCTGCCTGATTCAGCGGCTCCCAGAACGGAACCTCCACCGTTTCCCACGGGATGCCGTATGCGTCGAGGACGGCGCGGGTTGCGGGCCAGGCTGCGGCGATAGCGGCGACCGGCGTGGTTGCTGTGACGGGAAGGTGCGGCAGGGTTGGGGTTTTCTGGTGTGGTGCGGGGTTTTCCGGTGATCCGCCGGCAGGCGGCATCAATCCCAGCAGGCGGGCGGCATTGCGCCCAAGAAGATCATCCCGGATGTCAGGGGCGATGTCCAGTGCCATGATTTCGTTGAGAAAGGCGGACATATCGGGTTCACGCGATCGGCGCGGATAGAGCGGCAACGGATAATCACTGCCAAACAGGATTTTATGGGGCGACAGGCATCGCAGCGCCACCGCCACAACATCGGCAGTCGGATAGAGAAGCGGCGATGCTGCCGTATCGTACCAGACATTGCGCAGTGCGCGGCGCACCGACGGTATCAGTTCGTAGAAGAACAGCCCGCCGCCCCAGTGCGCCAGAATGAGTTTGAGTTCCGGATAGCGTACCGCCAGGTCGTAGTACTGCACCAGGGGCGTGACGGCTTTGCCGGGGTAGTAGCGTCCAACCGGTTCGTTCACGTGGAGCAGGATCGGCAGATTGAGGTCGATACAACGTTCCGCCAGGCGCAGGAACGCTGGTGAGTCGAGCCGGAAGCCCTGCGCGTATGGGTTGAGTTCGCCAATGCCGACTGCGCCTGCCGCAGCGCAGCGTTGCACTTCATCAAGCGCGCGTTCATCGGTGGGCTGTACGGTTGCAAAGACCAGCAACCGTTCAGGGTATCGGCGTTGCAGCGCCAGCGCGCGGTCGTTGGCGGCAACGCACGACTCATGCTGACGGTAGTATTCGCCCTGGATCACGGCACGATCAATGCCAGCGTGATCCATATCGACGAGCATGCGATCGGCGTCAGGAGCAACAGGGGGGCGCCCCGTTGTCGGGTCGGGCGCCAGCAACAGCGCCCAGTAGGGTTCACGTCCTGCGTGCGTTGCCAGGTACGCGATCAATTCAGGCGGTTGAAAATGGATGTGGACGTCGATGCGCACGGCTACCTTAATGCAGCAAGCAACTTCTCCACTTCCGCAAGGTCTTCGGTGCGCCCCTGTATGCGGTACAACTCGGCGGCACGCTGATAATCCGCCCGTGCCCTGGCGACATCGCGCAGCGCCTGGTGCGCTCTGCCCCGTTCTCGATAGGCATCGGCGTTGTCGGGGTCGCGCGCAATGACGACATCGAGATCGGCGATGGCGGTGCGATAATCTCTGAGGGCAACCGCCGCTCTGGCGCGGCAGAGGTAGGCGTCGATCTCGGTGGCGTCGATTTCGATAGCGCGCGAACAATCGCTGAGCGCGCCGCGTGCATCGCGCTGTTCCAACCGCAACAGTCCGCGACCGACGAACGCCAGGCGATACTCTGGTGCGATGGTCAGTGCACGGTCGAAATCGGCGCGCGCGCGGTCGAGTTTGCCGGTCGCCTGGAACAGCAGCGCCCGGTGGTAGTAGGTAAAACTGACATCCGGGTTCAGTTGCAGCGACTGATCAAAATCTGCCAGCGCCTCGTCGTACTGTCGATTGTCGCGGTAGGCAACGCCACGCCGCATCAGAATGACATCATTGTTGGGGTCACGCTCCAGCGCCTCGGTAAAGTCGCGAATAGCTGCATCGTACTGGTTCAGACGGTAGAACGCGCGGGCACGCTGATGGTACGCTTCGACATTGTCCGGATCGAGAGCAAGCGCTTTGGTGAAGTCATCGATGGCGCTCTGAAAGAGCGACAGGTTGAAGTTGACCTGAGCGCGTCCGAAGTATGCCTCGAAGGAGGATGGATCGGCGCGAATCGCCTCGGTGTAACGTTCAGCCGCCTGCCCAAGGCTGCCGATCGCAGCGAGTTCGCTGGCTTCGCGGATCAGTTCGCGGACGTCCGCTGGCGTTGGGGTTGGAAGGGGCGTTGCTGTTGGAATGCTCGTCGGTGTGGGAACCGGTGTGGGTGAGGCTGGTTCGGGTTCCGCAGTTGGTGCGGACGCTTCTTCAGGTGATCGCAACAGCGCGAGCAGTTCGGGATACAGATACACACTGCCGACAATCAGGAGCGCAACCACCACCAATACACCCAAAAGGGCGATGATAAGTGTGCGCGAGCGTTTCTTCGGCTGAACGGTCGTTGTGTCTGTCGGTGTTGCGCTGGTCTCAATCTTGCCGGGTACGCCGGGACGACGCAGCAGCGAGCTGCGTTTTGCGCCTGAACCGGGACGCAGCGATGCCAGCGGATCGACGGGTGACGCCGCAGGGGGCGACTCTGGCAGGCGTTGCCGTGGTTCTGCTGGCTTCGGCGTTGCAGGGGGAGCGCTGCCAGGAAGGGGGTGCGTGCTGGCAGCGCGTCTGGCGCTTTCTGCCGACTCTTGCGTTCCGGTTGCAGCGCTGCCGGTTGCCTGAGCAGATGGTCGCGGCGCGGGGGGAGGCGACGAAGCAACGGATGCAGCTGGCGAGGGCGCACTGGTTGGTCGGTCGCGTTTCGCCGTAACATCTGGCGCGAGCGGGTCGAAGACGGGTTGTGAGCGCGGAGGCGTGACCGGTTTCGGTGCACCTGCAGACGGCGCTGCCGGTGGAGCGGCGGACGTAAGGCTTGCCAATCCGCGTTTTGCCACTTCGTTCTGCGGATTAATGGCAAGCACGCGCTCCAGGCAATAGCGGCGCTGGGCGGCATCCGGCAGTGCACCGGAAAGCCATAACCATCCACGTTCGTTCTGTGGGTCGAGTTGCACTGCCTGGCTGAGCAACTGGCGGGCGCGCGTCTGGTCGCCAGCGCGGATCGCCGCAATTCCTTCGTCGATCAACTGCGCGGCGCGTTGGCGGGGGTTCGCAGGTTCACTCATGGTCGTTCGGACAACAGCGGGCATGCTTCAGCCCAGGATCGGATCGCAGTATAGCACGATCCCGGCAGTGAAACAATAGGACAGGTTGTGTAACTGTTCACACCTGGGGGAACACACGCGCTTCGGGATGAGGGCGTCCCGCCCTCTGATGGGTTGCACCGCTGTGTGCAGGCGCGACGCCTGCGCACCCGGCATGCGGGCACGACGCCTGCGCACCCGGCATGCGGGCTGGAAGCCCGCGCACCCAGGCGGTGCAGGGGTGATGGGGTGTATTGCTGTATGCGGGCGCAATGCCTGTACACCCGGCATGCGGGCTGGAAGCCCGCGCACCCAGGCGGTGCAGGGGTGATGGAGTGTATCGCCGTATACGGGCGCAATGCCTGTGCACCCGGCATGCGGGCTGGAAGCCCGCGCACCCAGGCGGTGCAGGGGTGATGGGGTGTATCGCCGTATACGGGCGCAATGCCTGTACACCCGGCATGCGGGCGCGACGCCCGCGCACCCAGGCGGTGCAGGGGTGATGGGGTGTATCGCCGTATACGGGCGCGACGCCCGCGCACCCAGGCGGTGCAGAGGTGATGGAGTGTACGCCGTATGCGGGCGCAATGCCTGTGCACCCGGCATGCGGGCGCAATGCCTGTACACCCGGCATGCGGGCTGGAAGCCCGCGCACCCAGGCGGTGCAGGGGTGATGGAGTGTATCGCTGCATGCGGGCGCGACGCCCGCGCACCCAGGCGGTGCAGGGGTGATGGGGTGTATCGCTGTATGCGGGCGCAATGCCTGTGCACCCGCACCCGGCATGCGGGCGCGACGCCCGCGCACCCAGGCGGTGCAGGGGTGATGGGGTGTATCGCTGTATGCGGGCGCAATGCCTGTGCACCCGGCATGCGGGCGAGACGCCCGCGCTCCCAGGCGGTGATGTTCTCTGGGGCGATAGGTTCAGATTGTGGTAGAAGCGGTGCGACGCTCGTGTTCTCAGGGGGGGTTGAGATTGTGTGATCCGGCACACTACATCCGGCGGCATGCCGGACGCCCTGTGATGTCACAACGAACATTTCGGGCATTCTTCGTCGGCGTATGGTCCGTGATCGGGGCAATCGCCACCCGGTGCATCGTCTGGCAGATCGTCGTAGTCCATGGCGCTGAGTCCTCCCTTTGACTAATCACATGTGGGAGTACCATACGCGCCGGGGAGGATTACGACCAAGATCAGGACATGACCGGAAGATTATCAGGACATGACAGGAAGATTAATGGTGGTTAACTGGAAGATGTCACGCTTCTTCCCATCATTCGTCGCATAAGCGCCCGCTCTTCAGGTCCAAACGCACCAAGCGCCCAGAGCGCCGCGAAGTAGACCGGCATCCCGACTACGATCGCCGCTACTGGCGAAAAGGGGAGCGTCACCCACATTGATGCCCCCATGACGCAAGAGGCAACTGCCGGGCGCCAGGCAAGGCGCAGCAGTGGCAGTGCAACGCCTTCGCGTCGCAATGTGCGCAAAAACGGCAACAACAGGACTGCCTCGGTTGCCACTGTGACCGTCGCAGCCGCCAGGTAGCCATACACGGGGATAAGCGCCAGGTTCATGCCCAGATTGAACAGCGCGCCGGTCGCAAATGCAACCGTGATCGATTGCTGGCGTCGGAGGGCGATCAGGACGTACTGAGTTACGCCGTTGGCATACGAAAGCGGCAGGTACCAGATGAGGATCGCCAGCGCCAGCGCCGCCCCCGGCAGGAACGCCTGCCCGCCGATAATGGTGATAATCGTTGGCGCCAGCAGCGTTCCGCCGACTGCGCCGGGCCAGGCGAGGAGTTGCAGGAAACTGAGCGCGCGGTGATACATTCGTTCGAGTGCAGCGCGATCCATCACCGCATACCGCGCCAGCAGCGGAAACAGTGCTGCCACGAAGTATGGCGGAATGATCTGGGTCATATTGATGACTTTATAGGCTGCATCGTATAAACCGAGCGCTTCGGCGCCAGCCTGCGCCCGGAGCAGCACGACATCGAAACGAAAAAAAACCGCCAGCAGCAGGCTGTTCAACAGTAGTGGAAACCCCTCGCGCAGCAGTTCGCGTCCGGTGGGCCAGTCCCACACCAGCGACGTGCGAAACAGCATGCGCCGTTGCAGGACGAAGAACACCGCAGCATTCAGGGTTGTCGTTCCCAGCGCCACTGCTGCCAGCGCCACCACCCGCGCGGGGATGTCGGGCGCGATGATCAACGCTCCGACGCCGACGAGCGTCTTCACCACGTTCGTCAACAGCAGAACCAGCGCCGTCACTTCCATTCGCTGATATGCCTGAAATGACGCCGAACACGCTGCGGCGAGCGCTGCCGGGTAGAGGTGGATCATCAGCAGCGCCAGTGCGAGCATTTCAGCACTGCTTAACGGGCGTTCGATCAGCGAGTATCCGATCACCAGGATCGCAGCAACCGGCATCAGCAGCGTGGCGATGCCAAGGCGGAGGAGGAGCGTGATGCTGAACAGACGCGGCGCGCGTGCAAGATCAGGGGCTGCCTCGCGCACCGCCAGGTCGTTCAACCCCCAGTTGGTGATGGTCAAAAAATAGAGACCGGCTATCAGGGCGACGAACGCATACGCGCCATTCCCTTCCGGTCCCAGAAAGCGGAGTGCGACGACCGCAAAGCCAAAGTCGACGACCTTGTTGATCAGATTTGCGGCGATGGGCAGCAGGCTGTTTTTAGCAACCGTGCGCGCGGGGTCGGTGTGATCATCCCGGTAGAATCGACGCCATAGCCAGGCTGCAATCAGCAGCAGAGGGATCAGGGCGGCGACGACGACCAAAAAAATCCGTGCATTTGCACTCAGCATGCGGCATATGATACCACACCCGTGCGCCTGCCCCCGATAGCATTATCGCCGCACAACGGCAACCGCCAGAAAGGTTGCGCCAGCAGCGGCATCCTCGGTATGGGCGATTGCGAGGAGTTGATCACCGTTGCGCCACCCGGCGTAACTGATCGTATCTCCTTCGACCAGCAAGCGGGCGTCGGCGCGCCACCCGTTGGGTTCGAGGCGTCCGGCGTAGAACTGTTTGACCTGATCCCAGGCGATGCTGCCCGGCGCCCGGAAGAGCCGGATTGCGGAAGCGTTGCGCTCGCCGACGATTTCGGTTGTGAAGCCGCTCATCATCGCATCTGCCAGCGGCGACTCGCCGCGCGCGGCAGGTGTGGCATCAGGATAGACAGGCGGTTCCGCCAGTGGCGCGCTGCCGCACGCAGCCAACACAAGCGCCAGGAACACGAGAAGTAATCGAGCGTTCATGATCGATCCCGGAATGTATGGTTATCATTCGTGTGAACTATACGCAGGCGGGTGGAAGGAGGATGTTGGCTGTGTTGGACGAGTGCAATACAGCTCTCGCCCGCGCAGGCGGGCTTCGCCTTGCCTGGCCGAGGGCTTATGGTCTTTGAATAAATAATCCGCCATAGCCCGCGCAGGCGGGCTTCGCCTTGCCTGGCCGAGGGCTTATGGTCTTTGAATAAATAATCCGGTATAGCCCGCGCAGGCGGGCTTTGCCCTGGTTAGCCGAGGGCTTCAGCCCCACGGCTAGCGCAGTATAGCGGATTTAATTTTCAATCTCCATTAGCCCGACGGCACGCGGCGCATACCGGATGTATTTCTCAATCTCCATTATTTCGGTCGCCGCGTGGGACGCGGGGAATGACCGGCAAAGGCGCATAGCGGCGGATGCTCTTCGATGAGGATACTTCCTCAGGTTAACTCGACGGGTTCGAGAGCCGCCTGTTCCCTCCCATAATCGATGATAACAGTGGCAAAACGGGAGAGGAGTTGCATCCCGATCGTTGCGCGCGAGCGTCGCCCCAGATCGCCAGCCCACGTCAGCGGCGCATCGATATCGACATCCTTCAGCGTAAACGGTCCCAACCGCACCTGATCGAAACGACGACGCACGACTTCTCCGCCGCCGCCAAATCCTTCTCCGTGCACAATCCGCACATCAGTCCCATCCCGATGCAACCCCAGACGCATCGCCAGGTCTGGTCCGACGGTGATAGCAGTGTTCGAGCCGGTGTCGATCACCGCCGTGGGAAGCGTCACACCGTCGATGACCAGATCGCCGATTGCCGGGAAGTGTTCGAAGAATGAGACAGGAATGATGGCGCCTGAATCGCCAACCGGCGGAAACCCCAGGTCGGGATGCGCCAGTGTCAGCGTGCGCGCCCGGACATCGATCCGCAGGGTCAGGTGGCGGAGCACGCTGTAGCCGATCACCACGTCGACCGCAAAGGGGAGGCTGCTGAGGTCGAGAGCCGGAGCGTAGAGATCGCGGATGGTCAGCGCCTGATTGCCAGGGGCGTCCGGGTTGCCCAGGCGCAACCAGGGGAAGATGGTCTCGGTAAAAGCGACGGTATCGCTGGCAGCGCCATGCCCGACGCCGCTGCCGCCGGTGCGCAGCGCCAGACGA
Source organism: Roseiflexus sp. RS-1 (assembly GCF_000016665.1). Classification (NCBI taxonomy): domain Bacteria; kingdom Bacillati; phylum Chloroflexota; class Chloroflexia; order Chloroflexales; family Roseiflexaceae; genus Roseiflexus; species Roseiflexus sp. RS-1. The sequence goes on along the minus strand of NC_009523.1, from coordinate 3,420,874 downwards.
CGCGCGAGCCGGGCATCAACGGCCGACGGGTCGGTGCCGGTGTCGATCAGGACGCGCAACGGGTGACCGCCGGGACCGGATGCGCGGCAGCACAGAACGCCAAATGGCTCACACAACGCGATTGTGGTGACGCCTTGCGGCGGAAATTCGATCTGGGTGCGATCCTCGACCATACCTGCGGTTCAGAAGAACAGATCGGCTCACCCGCGCGCGACGGATGAGCCGACACAACCCCTTCGGACTCAGACAAGCAAGCGATGCTCAAGCGATAGACTTCTGAAAGCATGCGCGATGATGGTACGTCTTGTTGCGCCGCCGCCCATCCATCACAACCACCATCTCGCGGTCATTCATGATGCGCTCTCCGCAGTTTGCGCAGTTGTGGTTGGTCGGCTTGCCGCTCTTATCGCGCGCCGTAACGTCGGTTTTCGATTTCTTCTCTGCCATGATTCTGGTCTCTCCGTTGCCTGATGCCAGGTTGTGGATTGTTGCTGTTCCTGTGCGTATTATAGCATACCTTGCATCGGTGCGCGCCGTTTCGCGTATTGAACGGACGTCGGCAACCTGCTGCTCGTCATCTTGCCAGGTCTTTGCACGGGTTACATCCATTACTTGCACAGAATCGTAATGTATGGTATGTTGCAGATACACACCCTTTGCAACCTCACTACGTGCAACGCTCGTCGTATTCGTGGCGATGGCGGCAGCCCGCCGCATGGAGGCGCACAATGAGCATGGTTCGACCCGGTGATCTGACATGGAACAAGACGAAAGAAGCAGCGACCAGAGGCAGTCTGGTGGTGACTGTCGAGCGGAGCCGACACATTGCAGCGAGCGCGAGTCGCGTTTTTGCGACGCTTTCCGATCCGCAGACTCTGGCGGGGTTGTTGCCGCGCGTGAAGAGAGTCGAGGTGTTGCAGCGTGGTGAGTCCAGTGCGCGCGTCGCTACCCATATGGCGATGGGTCCGTTCGCTACCATTCGCTCTGAGGGAGATGTGTTCTGGCAGCAGGACCAGGAAGTAGTCTTCACCTCGCGCCATCCGGTCAGTGTCGAGTCGCGCTGGTCGTTTGTGCCGGATGGCAAAGGAACCGATCTGCGGGTGATGTTGACCATCGATCTTGCACCGATGCTTGGACCGTTCGCGGCAATGGTTCCGTCAGATCAGGTCGCTGCAATGATCGGACCGGACCTCGACCAGGCTTTGACTGCGATTGCCCGGCGGATCGAGGGAATGCGCTGATCCTGTGGTATGATGGATGGCGTCTCGATCCTGCCATCTGTCGTTATGGTTGATATTCCTCGTATTGCTGCCGGATTGGTGTTGAGCGCCTTCATTGGGGCTGTGGCATACCGACGCCATTCGCTTGATCGGAGCGGATGGCTGGGCGCCATCATCACCGGGACGGCGACCTTCGGTTTTGGTGGTTGGACCTGGGGAAGCGTACTGATCGTCTTTTTTGTGACGTCCAGTGCGCTTTCTCATTTTCGTCAGGCGCAGAAGCAGCGCATTGCCGGTGAGAAGTTCGAGAAGGGTGGGCGACGCGATCTCTGGCAGGCGCTTGCCAATGGCGGCGCAGGTGCGGCGCTTGCCCTGGTCTATGGGTTGACCGGTGAGCCGGTGATGCTGTTAGCGGCGTATGTCGGTGTGATGGCGACGGTCACTGCCGATACGTGGGCAACCGAAATCGGGGTTCTCAGTCCGCATCCGCCGCGCCTGATCACCTCCGGCAGGATCGTCGCGCCGGGCACATCGGGCGGGGTGACGCTGTACGGGATTGGCGCATCGGCTGGCGGCGCACTCCTGATTGGCGCTACAACCCTGCTGTTCATGGTTGCTGAACGCGGGGTCTGGCTGGTTGCGCTGCTGCCAGCCGCACTCGTCGGCGGGGTTGTCGGAAGCCTGGTCGATAGTCTTTTGGGGGCGACGGTGCAGGCGATGTACCTGTCGCCGACCGGCGAAACCGAAAAGCGCGCCTCCCGCGATGGGGTGCGCTATCCGCTGCTGCGCGGCTGGCGCTGGATGAACAACGATACGGTCAACTTCCTCAGTTCACTGGCGGGCGGCGCCGCTGCTTTCGGCGTGTATGCTCTGACGAGTGGCGGGTAAGCACTATACCGCCGGAACCTGCTGCGTCAGACAGTGCCAGGCGCCAAGTCCCCACACCATGTCGGTGCAATCGATACCCACGATGTCACGGGTTGGAAACAGTTCCGCCAGGATTGCCGCTGCGCGTTCGTCATTCGGATGGTTGAAGGTGGGCAGCAGCACAACGCGATTGGCGATATAGAAATTGGCGTAGGACGCTGGCAGACGCCGTCCTTCATACACAATCGCCGGCGGCATCGGCAGTTCGACGATCCGCAGCGCGCCGCCGCGTAGATCGGTCATCCGCTTCAGACGGCGCAGATTCTCCTGGAGTGCGTCGTAGTTTTCGTCGGTGGGATCGCTTTCAACAACGGTCACAACAGTATCGGGAGCGACGAAGCGCGCCAGATCGTCGATGTGCCCGTCGGTATCGTCACCCACGATGCCATCGCCAAGCCAGAGGATGTTCGAGACACCAAGGTAATCGCACAGGCGCTGCTCGATCTGTTCACGGGTCAGATGCGGGTTACGGTTGGGGTTGAGCAGGCATGCCTCGGTGGTGAGCAGCAACCCTTCACCGTTGACGTCGATCGAGCCGCCCTCCAACACCATGCCGCCGTCGAAACAGGGCACGCCCAGCGCCTCCGCCATGCGCTGCGGTATCTGGTTATCCAGGTCGTACGGCGGATATTTGCCGCCCCATGCGTTGTATTCCCAATTGATTGCAGCCAGGGGATCATCGCCTGCGCGCACGACGAAGATCGCACCGTGATCACGGCACCAGGCATCGTTGGTTGGAACATGGTGGAAGCGAATGTCGCCCTGCGCCCCGGCTGCGTGCAGCAACCGACGCGCCTGTTCTTCCATTGCTTCATCGTTGACATTGATATGCACGGTTTCGGAGCATGCCAGCGCCGCGACCATGCGGGCATAGATCGGCAGGATGATATGCAGTTTGCCGGGCCATGACTCCTCGTTGTGGGGCCAGGAGAGCCAGGTGGCCTGGTGCGGCGCCCATTCTGCGGGCATGCGGTATCCGAGTTGCGTCGGTGTTGGTTGGGGCGTTGTCATACTGCTCTATCACTCTTCATCAATGTAGCGGCGGGTGATCTCGCCATACGCATCGATCCGTCGGTCGCGCAGGAAGGGCCAGTGGGTGCGTTGCTCGTCGATGCGTGCCAGATCGATCGGCACAACCAGGATCTCCGGTTGATCGACGGCCGCCTTTGCCAGAATTGTTCCCCCTGGATCGGAAACGAAACTCTGCCCCCAAAACTCGATGCCGCCATCGGGATCGCCTTCGTGACCGGTGCGATTGACGCTGACGACGTAGCACCCGTTGGCGATACCATGAGAACGCTGGATGATCTCCCAACTCGCATGCTGCGCCGTGCCGTACTTCTCCTTTTCTGCGGGATGCCAGCCGATGGCTGTCGGGTAGAAGAGAATATCGGCGCCGCGCAGTGCGGTGAGACGCGCCGCTTCGGGGTACCACTGATCCCAGCAGATAAGCACACCGACCCGCGCATAGCGCGTGGCGAACACTTTGAACCCCAGATCGCCAGGTGTGAAATAGAACTTCTCATAGTAGAGCGGATCGTCGGGGATGTGCATCTTGCGGTACTTGCCCAGATAGCGCCCATCGGCGTCGAGTACTGCGGCGGTGTTGTGGTACAACCCTTCGGCGCGCTTCTCGAACAGACTGGCAATGATTACAACGCCGAGTTCGCGCGCCAGTGCGCCCAGCGCCTCGGTTGAAGGACCGGGGATTGGTTCCGCCAGTGCGAAATGCCGGTGATCCTCGCTCTGGCAGAAGTAGAGTGACCGAAACAGTTCAGGCAGGCAGACAATCTGCGCGCCACGTTTTGCCGCTTCACGGATACCCTCGACGGCAACAGCGAAGTTCCGCTGCGGGTTGTCGGTCATTCGCATTTGTACGAGACCGAGAGAAACAATACGTGACATTGAATGCTCACTTTCGTGGAATGATGTTCAGGGCAACAGGTCGCGCACCGGGAGACAGGCAACCTCCACGCCATCGAGCACAACCGGGATCGTGCCGTCTTCAGCGACTTCCTGACGCTGTGCATAATCGGCTTCCCCTTCAGCCGCGAAAGGCTGCGCGTACCATTCGATCGTACGCTCGACAAGGTTGATGATCCAGTAGACCGGAATCATTGCGCGGGCATACATCCGCTTCTTCAGTGTTCGGTCACGCTGGAGCGTCGTATCAGCCACCTCCACAACCAGTGCAACATCCTGCGCCTGCGGGTGGCGGTCGTGATACTGACGGCGCTCGCCGCGGACTACCAGGACATCCGGTTCTGGCTCGCTGTCGGCGGTGGTGAATGGTTCCTGCGCATCGACATACCACTGCGCTGGCACAACCCGCGCAAGCGCGTCGCGTGTCAGATGGGTCGCAAGGCTGTGCGGCGGATTCTTGGGCATTTTTGTCACCAGCAACCCTTCGAGAAACTCGACAGGATCATCGTCGGTCAGAATGCCGGTCTGGATCATCCGGTGGTACTGTTCGAGACTCAACCGCCAGACCGGTGCGCCTGGAATGGTCATTGCCAGCGCAAGACGCTGATCGGTATCGATTGCCATAACCTACCTCGTTTGTCTGGAGCGAAGCCACTCATCGCGCAGCGTTGCAATATCCTGGCGCCACGCCGCCACCAGCGAGTCGGTTGCCGGGTTGCCGCCTTCGCGCGCGACGTGCCATTTGCGAAACGCCAGTTCGTTCTGCGCCAGCGCGAGACGCCAGGGTATGCCACGGCTGCCGAGCGCACCAAACATGCGGTCGTTCACAATCGCGGCATACTCCTCAGGGGTAATGCTGATCCCGACTTCGTCCGCCAGATAGGTGCGGATCACATCACGTTCCCAGCGCGAACTGAGCGCCAGCAGCACCAGCAGGGCAATATACAGCACACCCTGCACCACGATATTCATTGCCGCTGCCGCTCCCCATAGCGCAAGCGGCGGGATGCTCTCCAGTCCGCGCTCGACATCATACCCCATAAGCACCACGAAAATGCCGAGCAGGAACACCCCGACCGAATTGTTGAGCGCGTGTCCGAAGGTTGCCGCCAGGTACCCGGCAACCGGTGCACCGAGCCGGGTGCATCCTTCGCGCGACTGACGGGCAAAGCCAACGCCGGCGCCGCAGATTGCGCTCCAGAGCATATGCCCGTTGAATCCCAGAAAGACGAAACGCCCGGCAAACTGCTGAGCGAACGGAGCAACGCCGGTTTCGGCGTACCCCTGCATCACGTACAGCGCATACTCAGCGATGTTGAAGCCGATGCCGACCAGCGCCCCGTAGATGATTCCGTCGCGCACATTATCGAACTCGGCGCGCAGAAACCAGAACAGCACCAGAACGGCAAGCCCCTTGAAGGCTTCCTCGACCGGCGGCGCGATCAGCGCAGCAGCGAGCAATTGCCCGATGAGTTCGCTATCGACGCCGCCGACGATCTCCAGGCTGACAGCGACGAACCCGAAGCCAAGCGCGTTGAAAATGGCGGAAAGACCGGTGCTGATCACCGCCCCCCATACCACGGCGCCGATCGCCAGCCAGAGCGACTCGCGCTCGCGCCGATCCAGCCAGCGCAGCAACGCCAGGAGCGGCAGTGATGCGACCGTACCGATCAATGCAGCGGTCAGGAAGATGCCGATACGCGCAGCTGGCTCCAGGACCCAGAGCGCCAGATGCCCCAGAAACGCAAAGCCAAGGAGCAGCAGCATGCCGCCGACGAACAGACATCCGCCGAAAGGGCGCGCAATTGGCGACCCGACCATGGCACGCGCGACCAGTTTTGCCGAAGCAGGCATAGCAACCTCTTACATATCCCACGTAGCATCACCGAAGAAATCAGCCGGCGCGTGCGCCAGAAAGCGTTCAATCGCCGCGCGGCGGTCTCCCAGGCGGAAGGAAGGACCATGGCCGGGGTAACAGATCGTGGCGTCGCTCCAGGTCAGCGTGATGGTGCGCAGCGTCGTCAGGGTGGTGCGAAAATCCTCCGCCGACCAGGTGCGCCCCGGTCCCCCATCGAACAGCGTATCACCCACAATTGCAATTGGTGCACCGTCGACCAGGTAGGAGATCATGTCTGCGGTATGACCGGGCGTATGCCAGGCGCGGAGCGTCGAAGCGCCCACTGTGATAACCTCTCTATGCGCCAGTGTGCGATCAACTGGCAGCACAACGCCGCTGGCGTGCGGTCCGGCATGGGCGAACACCGGGACACCGAGCCGGTTGCGCATCTCGTCGAGTGCGCCTATATGGTCTGGATGGGTGTGGGTGAGGAGAATGGCAACCGGCGTTGTACCGTCGAGCATTGCTATCAGTTCGTCTGGCTCTGCCCCTGGATCGATCAGGACGCTATGGCGGGTCGTCGGGCAGACCAGCGCATAACTGTTCATGGGCCAGGGACCAACAGATCGCATGCGTAGTTCCATGGGCGCTCATTCGCTCCCCGGTGATTGAGCCTCGCGCTCTCGCAAGCGTTCGATGTGCGTCGTGCACCGGCATACTGCCGTTTGTGAGCTTCTGTTTGCATCTTAGCGCACTGTGATAAGGACTGTCAAACTTCAGTATTCGCATTCAGGATTGTTTTGCCGGATGCATTGGTAACAGATGTGGCAATGGTGTAGCGTTCCCCATCATTGCGGTGCAGCGCTGCGCTCCTGGATTGTGCCTGCGCCATCGCTGCCAGGCGCGCTCACTTCCGTTGCTGGCAGGAACAGGCGCACCTCGTGCCGCAGCCCGTCGTCGTGCAGCGGGATGGTCAGTTCGCGCGCAGGAACGCCGTCGATTGTCAGCGCATACCCATCGCTGCCGCGCTCGACGACGATATGGCACTCACTCGAACCGTAGCGGTACCACGCCTCATAACCTGGCCAGTCGGGCGGCAGGCAGGGCGTCAGAGTCAGGTGATCGCCGTGGCGCTGGATACCCAGGATACGCTCGATGCCAAGCCGGTAGAACCATGCCGCCGAGCCGGTGTACCACGTCCATCCGCCGCGCCCCAGGTGCTGCGGCGCGCTGTAGATGTCTGCCGCGATGACATACGGCTCGACGGCGTAGACGCGACCACGGGATTGTGCGTGGTGAACTGGATTGAGCATCCGCAGCAGTTCACCCGCGCGCGCGTATTCACCCAGCATTGTCCATGCCCAGGCGACCCAGATTGCAGCGTGGGTGTACTGCCCGCCGTTTTCACGGACACCGGGCACATACCCTTTGATATAGCCGGGATTGCGCGGCGTCTGGTCGAACGGCGGCGTGAACAGTTTGATAATGCCATTGTCACGGTCAACCAGGTGGCGGTCGACTGCCTCCATCGCCTGCCGCGCCCGCGTCGGATCGGCGGCGCCGGCAATGACCGCCCACGACTGACTCAGGGAATCGATGCGGCACTCATCGTCACGCGCCGAGCCGAGCGGCGTGCCGTCGTCGTAGAAGGCGCGCAGATACCAGTCGCCATCCCAGGCGTGGCGATCAATCGCCTCGCTCAACCGGCGCGCTTCGGCGCGATAGCGCGCTGCGCGCTCGATGTCGCGCCGCTGTTCGGCAATCGGAGCGAAGCGGTTCAGGATAACAATCAAAAACCAGGCGACCCACACGCTCTCGCCGCGTCCGCCGTGTCCTACCAGGTTCATACCATCATTCCAATCCCCCGATCCCATCAGTGGCAGCCCATGCGCGCCTGTGCGCCTCAACGCACGATCAATCGCGCGAATGCAGTGGTCGTAGATACTGCCCGCCTCGTTCGCCTGCTCGGGGAGATCATAGTATTCGGCTTCGTCCTCCGCGAGCGGTCGCCCTTTGATGTACGGCGCAACTGCATCGAGCAATGCCCGGTCGCCGGTCGTTTCGACATAGTGACACACAACGAAGGGCAGCCACAGGTAATCATCGGAGAATGCGGTACGGATGCCGCGACCGAGCGGCGGGTGCCACCAATGTTGCACATCGCCTTCGACGAACTGGCGCGCTGCGGCGCGCAGGATATGGTCACGTGCAATCGATGGCTCGATCATGGTCAGTGCCATCACATCCTGCAACTGATCGCGGAAGCCGTAGGCGCCGCCCGACTGGTAGAATGCCGAGCGCCCCCAGATACGGCAGACGAGGGTCTGGTAGATCAGCCATCCGTTGAGCAACACATCGAGCGCCGGGTCGGGGGTGCGCACCCGCAGCGTGCTGACCAGGGTGCGCCAGCGTGCGATGGTCTCTTCGATGGCGCCGGTCGCAGCGGCAGGATCACGGTAGCGGTCAATCAGGGTAAGCGCCTCAGCCTCATCTGTTCCCTGACCCAGCAGGAAGAACAGGTCGCGTGTTTCACCAGGGTTGAGGGTGAATGTCGTTGTAACAACGCCGCATGGGTCAAGACCTGCGCCGATCCGATTGTCGAAGGCGCCATCGTGTGCGCCCGCCAGCGCAATCGGGCGCGCCAGATCGCCGTTGCGCCCGATGAATGCTGCGCGATCGCCACAGAATGCGACCTCTGGTTCGCTGCACGCCAGGAATGCAACCCGACCGACGAAATCGTGGCTGTAGGCGTTGCGCGCCAGCAATGCGCTCCGCTCCGGCGCCGTCGATGTGACGATGAAGAGCGCCGTTTGTTCGCGCAGCACGCCAAGCACCCACTCAACATACATGGTCGCGCTCAGGCGACGCTCGTGAGCGGAGCGGTTGCGCAGGCGCAGGCGAATGATTTTCACCGGATCGTCAGGCGCAATGCTGAGGGTGGTTTCGCTCTCGATGCCATTGGACTGTTGCAGGAAGCGGGAGTATCCCATCCCGTGGTAAACGCGAACGCGCCCGCTTGCGCACGGACGCGGCAGCGGCGACCAGATCACGCCGCTGGCTTCGTCGCGCAGGTAGATCGCCTCGCCGGGCGGATCGCTGACCGGATCGTTCGACCAGGGGGTCAGACGGTTCTCGCGACTGTTTTCCGCCCAGGTGTAGCCGCAGCCACTCTCTGAGACGATGAAACCGGCGCGTGGGTTGGCAACGACATTGACCCACGGCAATGGCGTGGAGTTGCCGGGTGCAACCTCGATGACGAACTCACGTCCATCAACGGTAAACCCGCCATACTCCGTGGTCAGCATCAGATTCTCTGCAGGCAGCGGAGCGTCATCGAACGGCGGCATCGTGAGCGGCGGCGGAGGTGGCGCTTTATCGGGCAGGCGACGGCGCAGATGGTAGGACAGGTCGCCACGCCGACTGTGGAGTGTGATGCGGCTCACCGCCTCGAAGAGAATCTGATCGGCTTCAGGCATGATCCCGGTGCGCAGCACGAAGACCCCGCCACGCTGGTTGAGCCAGCGACTCGACCGGCTGCTGCGCACCAGCGCCATGATCTGCTCATACCGCTCCTGGCGATAATCGGCGCCATCCTCGACCAGCAGCACCAGATCGATGAGCACCCCCTTCAGGCGCCAGTACTCGTGCGCCTGGATCAGCGAGCGCGCCAGTGATGTATCAGAAGTGGGCGCAATGCGCCCGACAACAATCGGGTAATCACCGGAGACGCCGTATGCCCACAGACCTGGCTGCCCTTTGGTGTTGCGCAGCAGCGCCTCAGATGCGGCGCGGCGCACCGGATCGGGGAGGAGAGTGAGTGATGCCAGGCGCTGGAACTGGTGCGCCTGGTCGGCGTTGATGCCCAGATGCATCAGTTCGACCTGCGCCTGGATGCGCGCCATATCGAAGGCACGCATTGCAATGACAGCATCGCGGTAGTGATCCGCCAGGCGGATCGCATCCTCGCGTGTCGCCGCAACCGCCATCGTCATGATGACCTGCGCCTGTCCGCCCGGCACGATCCGCACCCGGCGTCGCTGGCTGAAGATCGGGTCGAGCACTGCGCCAATGCGACCGTTCAGCGGGCGGTCGAGCGCCTGTGGACGTGAAGGATCGCGCCCGCGCCCGATGAAAGTCATGCGGTCGGTTTCGTACTCCGGCTCACCCAGGGCGCGCCCACGCACGCCGATCGTCTGAGCAACCCACAGGCGTTCATCGTTCGGCGCGCGCGGTCGGCGTGTCGCCAGCAACGCTTCGCTTGTGGGATCGAACGATGTCTCGACGAACAGGTTCGAGAAGACCGGATGGGCGGCGTCGGCGGCGTCGGGCGCAAGCACAATCTCGGCATAGGTGGTAATTTCCAGTTCGCGTGGTTGCGCCGTCGTGTTCACCAGAGTCAGAACCCGCACCTCGACGTGGTCTTCGGGCGATACGGTCATCTCCAGGCGCGTGTCGACGCCAGCGTAGTGCTGGCGGAACTCGACCCGTCCGGCGCCGCAGGTGACGCGGTAATCGTCGCCAAGTGTTCGGAGCGGCTGGTACGTCGGCGACCAGGTGACGCCGCTGCGTACATCGCGCACATAGACGAAACTGCCGGACGCATCGCGGGTCGGGTCGGGTCGCCAGCGGGTAAGCGCAACGGTCGTTGTGCGTTCGGGCAGGGTAAAGCGACTCCCGCCGCCGCCAGCGTTGGTGACTATCGTGGTCAGGACGCCGTTGGAGAGGATGTAGGCATATGGTGCTGCAGTATGCGGCGTTGTGAAGTGACGTTCGAGCGCGACGTCCGGTGTGGTTGTGATTTCGCTGACGGCGCTCTCCTGCGGCAACGGCAGGGGCCGGTCGGCAGGGATCTTCTCCTGGAGCAGCAATTCAGTGGCCTGCACGATTGGCTCGGCATGGAAGCGACGCTGCATGATGTTGTCGTGCAACAAATTATCGAGCGCCAGCAGTCCCATCCCCTGGTGATGCACCATATAGGTTTGAACGATGGCGTGCCTGACGCCAGGCGGCAGGCGTTCGGGCGTAAAGTCGATCGCCTCGTAGAAGCCATACGCGCCGAATGCGCCGTACTCCATCAGAGTACGGAGGTTGGCGATGGCTTCGTTGGGTGCGACCTGCAATGCCAGCAGCGTCGCATATGGCGCAACGACCAGATCGTTTGCCAGTCCGCTCTGCAATCCCAACCCTGGCACGCCGAATGCGCGATACTGGTAGTTCATCTGCGAATCGCGCAGATTGAACGCCGATTCGGAGATGCCCCACGGAATACCGCGCCCGGCGGCGTAGGCGATCTGACGTTCAACCGCCCCGCGATAGGTCGAGTCGAGCAGGGTTTCGGGAAAATTGCGCATCACCAGCAGCGGCATAAGGTACTCGAACATCGTGCCGCTCCAGGCGAGCAACGTCGGGGTTGCCACCGCTGGCGAAATCTTGCGCCCGATATAGAACCAGTGTTCCTGCGGCACTTCGCCAAGCGCAATGGCGATGAAACTTGCGAGTCGAGCTTCAGACGCAAGCAGATCGTAGTACGAATTGTCGCGCCGTCCTTCGCTGACATTGTAACCAATGGCGAACAGGCGGCGACGCTCGTCGTAGAGGAAGCGGAAGTCCATCTCTGTGATCAGAACGATGCACATGTCTGTCAGTCGCTCGACAGCAGCGCGGAACTGCGGATCTTCCGCCGCTGACGGCACATCATCGTGCGGCATATCGTCGAGGAGGCTGTACACCTGACGTGCCAGCGCTTCTGCCCACTCAGCCACACGCGACTCGCGCGCCAGGATGATCGCCAGGTCGGCAGCCTGCAGCAACCGCGCGCGGTACCCTTCCAGCGTCTCCGGGGTGGCATCGAGCGCCTGAAGGAGCGCAACCAGCGAGGTGCGCCCGCGCGCATCGGCGGGCAACCGTTCCTGGATGATTTCCAGGATGTCACGCAGCCCTTCGATGATCCACGGTCCGTATGCCGGGCGTTCGATGAGTGCGCGCAACCCGTGGCGCAGAGTGAGCAGGTGACCGGCAAGATTGCCGCTATCAACGGTCGAAACATAGAGCGGCGGCAAGGGATGCAGGGTGCGCGTATCGTACCAGTTGTACAGATGTCCGCGGAAGCGCTCCATCCGTTGAATCGTGTCGAATACACGCTCGACGCGTTCCACCAGACTGCGCGCACCCAGGTAGCCAAAATCGACGGCAGCCAGGTCGGCGAGCAGTTGCAACCCGATGTTGGTTGGCGAAGTGCGCTCCGCCACCACCGGTCGCGGCGTTTCCTGAAAGTTATCCGGCGCCAGGAAGTTCTGCTCCGGCACAACGAACCGGTCGAAGTATGCCCAGGTTGCGCGCGCCACGCGGCGCAGCATCCGGCGATCATCGACGCTCAGCGGTGCAACAAGGCGCGGGATGTACTCCTGATCGAGCCAGCGAGCGAAGAAGGGCGCCGTAACCCACGACGCCACAACCGGCAGCGCGGGAAGCCACGACGCGCGCAGGCGATCAATGCGCATCACTACCAGTGCCAGCGCCACAACCGCCGACGGCGCCATCCGCCTGACGAGATAGTCGAACGAATCGGTGAGGCGTCGCTGCGCCTGTGCCGCCGTCTCCCATTCGAGCATCCGCCGATGGGTCACTCCCATGCGCCAGAGAGTGCGGACAATAGCGTCCACATTCAGCCATGCCTGATCGGGAAGCATGGCAACGTTCAACAGCAGTTGCAATGCCGTCCAGCGCAGGCTTCCGATCGTCGTGATCAGATGAGTGCGCAGGTAGCGCCAGTCGGCTGGCATCAACCGCAGGCTTATGACGGCAAAGGTCAGCGGCGCAAGGTAATGCCCAAGCGCCAGCAGCGTCCAGACGGCAGGGCGACCGGGGAGAACGAACCATCCGGCGACCAGGAGAGCGAGCGTTGCTGGCGGAGTCAGACTGCGACGCAGATTATCGGCGATTTTGAAGCGACTGATCAACGGCAGGATGTTCGGTGCGCTGCTGCCCGATGCACGTGGAACGCGCGGCAGGAGCCATCCTGCAATCTGCCAGTCACCGCGCACCCAGCGGTGCTGACGCGCCGAGTAAGCCGCATATGTCGTTGGGTAACTGTCGAGCAGTTCGACATCGGAGAGGAGTGCCGCGCGCGCATAACATCCCTCGATCAGGTCGTGGCTGAGGAGCGTATTCTCCGGGAAACGGTCGTGCAGCGCCGTCCGCATTGCGACCGGGTCGTAGATGCCTTTCCCGGCGAAAATCCCCTCGCCGAACAGGTCCATGTAGACATCGGAGACCGCAGTGGTGTAGGGATCGACACCGACATTCCCCGATGAAATACGCGCGAAGCGACTGCGCAACGCACTCGGCAGGTCGATGCCGACACGCGGCTGAAGAATGCCGTAACCCTGCACCACACGCTGCGTCTGCGGGTCGATCACTGCCTGGTTGAGTGGGTGTGCCAGTGTGCCGATCAACGCGCGCGCCGTATCGCGCGGCAGTTGCGTATCGGCGTCGAGCGTAATGACATAGCGGATCTGTGGCAGAATGCTGAGATCGCCGATGAAGGTCTCGTAGGTGGTATCGTGTGCGCCAGCGAGCAACCGGTTGAACTCTTCAAGTTTCCCGCGTTTGCGCTCCCATCCCATCCAGCAACCCTGTCGCTCATTCCACACGCGGCGGCGATGCAGCAGGAAGAAGCGGTCGCTGCTGTAGCGTTCGTTCAACCTTTCGATACCGCTGACTGCCAGGGCGAGCAGGCGCTCATCTTCCGGCATATGCTGTTGAGGCGCATCGGCGAAATCGGTGAGCAGTGCGAAATGCAGGTGCGGGTCCTGATTGGCAAGCGCCAGCACTTCCAGCGACTCGATCTGCGTGCGGATGCTATCGGGTGTGAGCAGCAATGTCGGCACGACAACGATTGTGCGCAGTTCGCGCGGAATGCCATGACGAAAATCGAGTCGTGGCAGGGTACGCGGGGGTATCAGGCGCGTAACTGCGCGATCAACCAGTTCTTTCGCCAGCGCGAATGCCGGAATGACCGCCGTAAGCGAAAGGGCGGCGGTAAGGATCGGTGGAACGGCGGAAGGCTCGCTGCGCGCAGTCGGGCGGGCAAAACGAATGCCGGCAGCGGTGATGGCGACAGTTCCTGCCGTAATCGCGCCAAGATAGACCACTTCGGGATGACGCAGAACTGCACGACGCACCACCTCGCCGGGCGTCAGGCGACACCCCAGCGCCGCCTCAAAGGCAAAGCGCCCTTCATCGACCAGGTAATACCCGATGTGCGTTTCGCGCAGTGGACGTCCCTCTTCCCGGGCGCGTGCAGCAATGTGGATCAACCGTCGCGCAATGGCGTCTTCGCTCAATCCACTACGGCGCGACAGACGCTCCAGTTCGTGTCGGTAGCGGTCGCGGGTGGCAAAGGTGCTTTGCCCATACGCGCCAGCCGGGTCCTGACGCAACACCTGTTCGACCAGACTGACGCGCTCGAACCAGTCGGGCCAGTCGACCGCGTCCATCGTCCGCATGCTGGTGATCGTATTGGCGACCGATACCTGATTGGCGGATTGACGCCGCTGTTCGGCGAGAATGATTTCCTCGGCGGTGTTATAGGGGATGGAAGGTTGCTGTTCCAGCCAGACCATCAGTTGGGCGATGTCGAACTCCCCTTCCTGGTTGCGCAGGCGCTGGATCAGTTCGACGGCGAGCGGCAGCGGAAGTTGGGGGTGCATCCGCGCCAGTTGTCGAAAGGCAGTATTTCCCTCGAAGGAGCCAACATGCTTCTGCGCCAGGATCCGTTCCGCCCACGCTGCTCCTTCGAGGCGCAGGCGACGCTCATCGATCATCAGGCGCGCCAGGCGTCCCAGGTTCTGGATCAACCCGACACGCAGCATGATCGGGATTGCCCAAATCTCACCGATCGAGAGCGGCGCCCCTGCTTCATATGCCAGGACAAAGCGCGTCAACTGTTCGAGATCGATCCGACCGTCGGTATGCTCGATCAGTTCGAGCGCCAACGCATAGACGCGCGGTTTACCGTCGTGGGGTCCGCCTTTCAGTTTCGGAAGTTCGTGGTAGTACCCGCCGGGCAGGTCCTGACGAATTTCGCGGATCTGACCGACAATAACGTGGTAGTTGTCCACCAGCCAGGCAGCGGCAGGAGTGAGCGGCTGGCGTTGCGCAGCATCGGCGGCGAGCGTCTGGTACGCCAGGCGCAGCAGGCGATGATTGCGATCCACCGACGCGAGCAAAGCGCGCGCTTTGCCGGGTTGCAGAACGACCGTGTGTTCGGCGGCGAGCGCCCGCGCGCGTTCTTCGAGTTGCCCGGTCGTCAGGATCACCCCGCGGATCGGGCGATCCGACAGCGGCTGGCGCCGTCGGATGAAGGAAAACGTCTGCTGCACGGTACGGGTCAATGTGTCAAACCGGTGCGAGAGATCGCTGGTCAACGTGGCAAGGTTCATGGAAACACTCCGACAACAATGTCACAATCGCGCCCGGTTGCGGCGCACAGGACCCTGTCTGGAAGGATCGGGAAGGGTGCGCGGAAAACTGGCGCTCTGCGTAACGGTGACGCATCTGACGAGCGCCAGTTGCCGGACGGCAACAGCTAGCGCTTGATGATCGGCGTGCTGCGTCGCTGCACCATAATCCGCGCTTCGTTGGGAGGCAACATGCGTGTCATACCTTCAGCAGGACCGAGATCGACGATCTGAACATGGAAGGTATGACTGGGATTGGCTAATTCTGCGTTGTAGGCAAGTTCGTCGCGCAGCACTTTGGTGATCACATCGTTGCTCAAGCCTTCCGTCCGCGCGCGATTGATGAGTGCGCTGATCTGCTCGGCAAATTCACGCACACTGAATGGTGCACGCTGTTGCCTGACAGCAGTCGCCTCGAAGTGGTAAAAACAGACCGGACAGGTGATGTCGGCGCCGGTGATAGATGTTGTCGGGCGCCACTCTGCGCCACAATTCGGGCACCGCTGCACGTCGCGCTCAGTCTGAGTCATCGTCCCCTCCTTAAAGAACTGGATTTCGCAAGCCGCGCCTTCCCTGCATCAGCGACCACAGTCGCTGACGCGCTTCGCCACCCAAACAATCGAGCGTGAAGTCACCAGAAACGCGGCGAGGAACGATACCGACGTTGGGATCGTGGTTTGGGTCACAATTGGTAGTATAGCACAGAATAGCAGGTAAATCTACATATAAAATTGCGCAAATGCGAATAATATGCAGGAGGGGCGCAGCGTTGCTGCGCCCCGCGGAAGGATGCCGGGCGAAAAGCGATCAACCGACCCTTTCCGCTACGAATGTATAATTGCCCGACGCCACCCGGTACACAGCCGTCTCCTCGTCGCGCTGGACAAGGGTGACACCTTCTGATTCCTCTGCCGGGCGACCGCTTTCCTGTACGATGGTTCCTTCAACAGCAGGAACATATGCGGTGGCTGTTGTGTTGGGCGGCACGACAATCGTCCAGACGAAACGATCTCCGTCAATGTGCCAGTCACTCACTGCGCGCCCATACATCGTATCAAGCGCCGCGCGCGCCGAGGTCAGCCCGCCGCCAGGACGCGGGCGCAGCACCAGATGACGGTAGCCAGGACATTCGGGGTCGACGTCGATACCGGCGACGGTGGCGTACAGCCATTCTCCGATTGCGCCATACGCATAATGGTTGAACGAATTCATGCCCGGATCCTGGAACCCTCGGTCGTGCGTCCAGCCATCCCACCGTTCCCAGATCGTGGTTGCGCCCTGGGTCACCGGGTACAGCCACGAGGGCCAGGTTTGTTGCAGCAGAAGCGCATAGGCGAGATCAAGGCGTCCGACAGAGGTCAGGACATGTGGCAGATACGGAGTGCCGACAAATCCGGTTGAGAGGTGAACACCGCGCGCCAGGATGTCGCGCGCCAGCGCATCTGCGGCGGCCGGGCGCAACTCCGGCGGCAGCAGGTCGAAGTGCAGCGCCAGGACATAACCGGTCTGTGTTTCGCCTGTCACCCGACCTGCTCCTGTCACAAAGCGCGTGATGAATGCCTGGCGCACCCGCTCGAACAGGCGACGATAGCGGGTTGCGTCGCGTGAGCGCCCGATGATCGCTGCGATACGACTGAGCAGCCGGGCGCTGTGGGCAAAGAAGGCCGTGCCGATCAGGTCTTTCGCGGTACCGCCATCGGTTCTGCCACTCCCATCGAGCGCCAGCCAGTCGCCGAATCCGCGAAAACCGGGATACTCCTCGTAGCAGCGGATGAAGTCACGACTGCTCCGTTCCAGATACTCGACAAAACGCTGCATTGAAGGATAGTGCTCTTCCAGCAAGCGCGTGTCACCATAGCACAGATAGATTGTCCATGGACAGATAATGCCCGCGTCCGCCCAGGCCGGTCCGCCATCGGTCAACCCGCCGATGCCCGCCAGTGGCGCAACCGGCGGGTATGCGCCTTCAGGGCTTTGTGCATCCTCCAGGTCGCGGATCCATTTGGTGAAGAACGGCGCAACGTGCATGTTGAAGGCAGCCGTGCGGATGAACACCTGCGCGTCACCCGTCCATCCCAGGCGCTCGTCGCGTTGCGGGCAATCGGTTGGAACTTCGAGAAAATTGCCCTTCTGCCCCCAGACGATATTGTGTTGCAACTGGTTGATCAGCGGGTCGGAACAACTGAACTCGCCGGTCGGCGGGGTGGCGGAGTGGATGACAATACCGGTGACAGCCTCCATGTCGGGGACGCCGGGGTACCCGGAGAGTTCGACATACCGGAAACCATGGAAGGTGAAGCGCGGTTCCCACACTTCCCCATCACTGTCGCCGCGCAGCGTATAGTGATCCGTCGCGCGGGCGCTGCGCAGGTTGGCAGTGTAGATCGTGCCATCCGGGTTGAGCATCTCAGCATGCCGGATCGTTACCGTCACGCCTGCCGGACCCCGGACACGCAGGCGGACCCGGCCAACCATGTTCTGTCCCAGATCGAAGACCCAGCGGGTCGTTTGATGAGAATGGAAGGCGGTCGGCGGTGTGATCGGACGCAGTTCTTCGTGGCGCCGGACGGTCGGACCGCGCATTGCGACCAGGGCGATGTCGGGCGCGGTGAAGAGTTCCACAGGCTGCCAGGAAGAATCATCGAAGTCGGGTGTGTCCCATCCGGGGATCTCCAGTCTGGCATCGTAACTCTCGCCGTGCAGGATATCGCTTTCCAGGATCGGACCGAAGGCATACCGCCAGGAACGGTTGCTCACAATCGTCTGCGTTTTGCCGTTGGCGAGCGTTACAACCAGTTGTGCCAGCAGTTTGGGGCGATCGCCGTACTGCTGCCGACCAGACCATGCCACATGCCCGCAGTACCATCCATCGCCGAGGATGACTCCGATGGCATTCTCACCGGTGCGCACCAGACCCGTCACATCGTAGACCTGGTACTGCACTCGCTGGCGATAGTCGGTCCAACCCGGCGTGAATACGTCCTCGCCGACGCGCTGCCCGTTGATCGTACACTCGTACAACCCTGATGCCGTGATGTACAGGCGAGCCTGAACAATCGGCGCATCGAGCGTGAATGAGCGCCGCAGCAACGGCGCCGGAATGGTCGTCCAGCGTCCGCCGACAAGTGTTGCGCCGATCCAGGACGCCGACCAGTCGGTGCGGCGCAGCAATCCCATCTCCCACCAGGCAATCGGACCCACGGCAAGG
Source organism: Roseiflexus sp. RS-1 (assembly GCF_000016665.1). Lineage (NCBI taxonomy): Bacteria > Bacillati > Chloroflexota > Chloroflexia > Chloroflexales > Roseiflexaceae > Roseiflexus > Roseiflexus sp. RS-1. The sequence goes on along the minus strand of NC_009523.1, from coordinate 3,402,298 downwards.
CTGCCGGTTTCGTCCCACACCTGGACGCGCCAGAAGACGCGCTGACGCGAGCGGAGACGTTCGCCAGCATAGACCACGTGGATCGATTGATCCGACTCAACGCGACCACTATCCCAGATCAGGTTCCGCTCCGCCGTCACATCGTCGGCGGAAGGTGCGGCAATGATACGATACGCCGTTTGCCGCGCGCCGCGCCGATCACTGAACAGTCGCCAGCTCAGGCGCGGGTTGAGCACATCGATGCCAAGCGGGTTTTCCTGGTACTCACAGCGGAGATGTCCGGCGTTGAGATGTGTCATGCTTCCCTCGTATCGTACTTTTGTTGTGCGAGCGCCCGTGCAATCGGCGCCAGTTCCAGCCACCATTGATCTTTTGGACGACGGAAGGCGGCATCGACCATATGCGGCAATTCGCCCAGGTCGAACACGCGCACCTTGCCGTTGACAAAGCCGATAAACGCCGCAGCCGCCGTGCCGCGGTCGAGTTCCTCGCTCAGGAAGCGAATGCAGCGTGCCGCCAGGCGTGTCGCCTGGATGCGGTCGTAGGGTGACGGACTGCCTCCCTGCTGCAAATGACCCAGCACGGCGCGGCGCACATCGAACAGGTCCTTTCCTTCTTCCTCGAACAGAGCACAGATGACGTCGGTCGTATAGAGACGGTTCGCATACTCGTTGCGAATGATCAGGCTGAGACGTTTCCCGTGGCGAAATCCCTCGATCATCATCTGAATGTCGGTGCGCAGATCGTCGAGCGTTATACCCTCTTCGTGCAGATAGACCCGTTCCGCACCCGATGCCAGCCCGCTCATCAACGCCAGATAGCCGCAGTAGCGTCCCATCACCTCAACCACAAAGGTGCGTCGCACTGCCACCGCCGATTGCTTAATGCGGTCGAGCGATTCGACGATTGCATTCAATGCCGTATCGGCGCCAATGCTCAACTCCGATCCTGGCAGGTCATTATTGATCGAGGCAGGCAGACATATAATCGGGATGTTGAACGATTCATACGCGGCGCGTTCCTGATAGAGACGATGCGCCGCCTGGTAACCGTTCCACCCGCCAATGACGAGCAAGCCGTCGATGCGATGCCTGGTTAGCGCCTGCGCAACTGCCGCCAGGTCCTCACCGGCAGGCACCCGTCGGCTGGTTCCCAGCTCGGCGCCGCCCATCGCCCCCCAACCATCAACCGTCTGCCACTCGCACTCACTGATCTCTCCGGCGATAAGACCGTCGAAGCCGTTGCGCACCACCAGCATGGTATGCCCCTGATCGAGACCAAGGCGCACTGCCGCGCGGATGGCGGTGTTCATACCGGGGGCGGGTCCGCCGGCATGCAGCAGCGCTATCCGGCTTTTGCGCGCACGGGTGACGCTTGGCAGGGCGCTGCTGAGCGCCTGGAAAGTCTGGAACATCTCTTTGAAACTGCCGCTGCGCAGTTCCATCGCACGCTGATAGTCGCCAGCATTGATCGCCGTCGCCACCTGTCGCGTCTGCTCCACGCAGTGCATCAGCGGTTGACGGGTGATACGATGGTAGCGCATACCGATCAACTGCGGCTCACGTTCGGGTGTGGCGCTCAACAATTCTTCGACAGCCGCATACCCGACCAGCGTGCTCATCCAGCGGTCGAAGGCGCTCGGTGTTCCGCCGCGCTGCACGTGTCCCAGGATTGTGACGCGCGCATCTTCACCCATGCGCTCCTCCAGCACCCGCCGGACATAGTCGGCTGAGATCGGATTGCCATCACGATCACGCGCGCCCTCAGCGATGACAACGATACTTTCGCGTCGACCGGACGCGCGCCCGGCGCGCAGCAGCGTGCACATGCGATCTTCCCAGCCCGGTTCAGGTGGATTTTCGGGGATGAGCACATAATCGGCGCCACCGGCAATTGCCCCCATCAGTGCCAGATACCCGCAGTGCCGTCCCATAACCTCGACGACAAAGGTGCGCTGATGGCTGGCAGCCGTGCTGACGAGCGCATCGATGGCAGCAGTAATGCGGTGCAGCGCCGAATCGGCGCCGATCGTCATGTCGGTGCCGTAAAAATCGTTGTCGATCGATCCGACCAGTCCAACCAGCGCCAGGAAGGGGTACTGCGCGGCGGTGTCGCGTGATAGTTTGCCGGTTTCCACCAGTTCCGCCAGCAGACTGGACCATTCGCGACGAAACGTATCGGCGCCGGTCAGGCTGCCATCGCCGCCGATGACCACCAGGCGATTGATCCCGTGTGCGATCAGGTTCGCAGCAGCCTGCAACCGTCCCTCGCGGGTACGGAACTCGCGGCAGCGCGCCGTGCCAATGATCGTTCCGCCACGATGCATAATGCCGCCGACATCATCCCAACCAAGCGGGCGAATACGGTCGCCGCCTTCCACCATACCGCGGTATCCTTCATAAATGGCGTACACCGGCACGCTGCGGCTCAGCGCGGTACGCACAACCGCACGTAAAGCGGCATTCATGCCCGGCGCATCGCCACCGCTGGTCAGCACACCGATGCCTGTTGACCGCACCATACAACTCTCCTTCTCTCACTGCGCATGTTGAGCATCTCGATACGATCCGCAGATTTTTCCGCCCCCTGGAGGCGTATGATACCAGCCTTTCACTATCACTTTTTTGCGCCCTCAAATGCGTAATGTATGTTCATGTCAAAGGGGCGTGGTTAAAATTCGTGGTATGATGAAAGAACACAGAAAATTGCAGGTAAGGTGGAGCAGACAGGAGAGGGGGCGTGCATTTGCAGGGAGGGAACCCGTTCTCGTATCATTGCTGAGCGAGGGGAGGAGAGCAATGGCGCCGATACTTGTGATGGGATTGGGGAACGTACTCCTGCAGGATGAGGGGTTAGGAGTGCGTGCATTGCGTCGTCTGACGGAACGCTACATCCTGCCCGACGACGTCGAGGCTATCGATGCAGGTGCGCTTGGATTATCACTCCTCTCGTTCCTCGAAGGCGTCGAGGATGTGCTGATCATCGACGCCATTCATCGTGGTCAACGTCCTGGATCGCTCATACGCCTCGAAGGGGAGGAGGTTGCCTGGGCAGAAACCATGCACCTGTTGCCGCAGGATGTCCGTCTGCACGAACTGATCGCCCTTCGTGGCGCAGCAGGTTCATCACCGCAGCGGGTCGTGCTGTGGGGAATGGAACCGGGAACCTCTGAACCAGGGCTGGAACTGACCCCTGAGTGTGAAGCCCATCTTGATGATCTCGTGGATGCCGTCGTGCGCGAACTGCGCGCCTGGGGCGCCGATGTGCGACCGATCCCGGAGCGCTCCGTGAAGTAGCGGTTTCTTTCATTACGCGCCCTGCACGGCGACCGAAATACATTTCGGTCTACGAGAGAAGCCATCCGCCATCGTCCGTCGTCAGGCGCGCGACTCCGCTCGTGCGGGCTCAAGCCCTCCCTGAGCGCGTGGAAGCCCCTGCAGGGCTGGTGTGTCCGTCGCGCTTCCCTATGCCGGGGGGCGCCGGGCTCTCAAGGGTAGAGTTCTTAGGAGCAATGCGCGGTTTGCAGCATTCCTGCGCCTTTTGCCCCTCATCCCCCCTACCCCCTTCTCCCACAAGGGGAGAAGGGGGAGTTCGGGTGTTCTGATGCCTGAAACGGAAGATGGCACGCAGGGGCTTCCCCAAAAACCTACCCCTGTAAGGGGGGCGCCGGGTTGATCCAGCCCGCAGGGCTTGCCTGACCTCAGCCAGGGCTTATGGAGATTGATCATTTATTCCGCTCTACCGCGCTAGCCGTGGGGCTGAAGCCCTCGGCTATGGAATGCAAAGCCCGCCTGCGCGGGCTATACCGAATTATTTCTTCAAAGACCATCAGCCCGCTGCGGCGCACGACGATAGAACGCTCTAGCAATCCAGGCACGGGTCAACGTATCTGAGAACTGCTATAAATCCGGTATGCGCCTTGCGCCGTCGGGCTGATGGAGATTGAGAATCTAATCCGGTATGCGCCGCGTGCCGTCGGGCTGAAGCCCTCGGCTATGCAGGGCAAAGCCCGCCTGCGCGGGCTATACCGAATTATTTCTTCAAAGACCATCAGCCCGCTGCGGCGCACGACAATAGAACGCTCTAGCAATCCAGGCACGGGTCAACGTATCTGAGAACTGCTATAAATCCGGTATGCGCCTTGCGCCGTCGGGCTGATGGAGATTGAGAATCTAATCCGGTATGCGCCGCGTGCCGTCGGGCTGAAGCCCTCGGCTATGCAGGGCAAAGCCCGCCTGCGCGGGCTATGGCGGATTATTTCCTCAAAGACCATAAGCCCTCGGCTATCCAGGGCGAAACCCGCCTGCGCGGGCGAGAGCGGATTAGTTCTTCAAAGACCATCAGGGACGCTGCGCCCCCGCGCCCCCTGCACGGGTGCAGCGCTGCTGCGCCCCTCCGTATGCGCCTCGTGCCGTCGGGGTAACCCCCCCCGGCTAACCAGGGCGAAGCCCGCCTGCGCGGAACGCGAACTCCAGCGGTGACCCTATCGACCATCGGCTATCGGCTATCGGCTTCCCGGTGAACCGTTGTCTGGGGAGTGTACACCTGCTGCGGAACCGACGCCGCCGCTGCCTGACGCGCCGTTGCGAGATCAGGGAGATGACCTGTCGCAATCGCCTGAACCAGGATATTTCCCAAAGCCGTGCCCTCGGCAGGACCGGCGACTACCGTGCGCCGACATGCGTCGGCGGTCAACTGGCAGAGCAGCGCATTCTGGCTCCCACCCCCCACAATCCGTACGGTCGAGATCGATTGACCGGTGAGATGTTCCAGGGCATCGATCACCTGGCGGTAGCGTAATGCCAGGCTCTCCAGGCAGCACCGCGCGATTTCGCCCACTGTCTCGGGAACTGGTTGACCGCTGCGCTGGCAATAGTCACGGATGCGCGCGGGCATGTCGCCGACGGGCAAAAACTCTGGTGCGTCGGGGTCGATCAGGCAACGCAACGGCGGCGCTGCTGCCGCCTGAGCGACAATCGCATCCCAGGTGAGATGCAGTCCCTCTTCATTCCAACGCCGCTGGCATTCCTGCAAGAGCCATAGTCCGCTTACGTTTTTCAGCAGACGAATCGTGCCATACACGCCACCCTCGTTTGTGACATTGAACTGGCGCGCCTCCTCGTTGATAAGCGGTTCGGTTCGTTCAACACCGACCAGACTCCAGGTGCCGCTGCTGATGTAGGCGCTGTGCTCGTCAAGACCCGGAATAGCCGCCACAGCGCTGGCAGTGTCGTGGCTGCCGACGGCAATCACTTCTGCCGGGGAACGGAACCCAACCGCCTGCTGAACGTCTGGCGACAGCGGACCAAGGCGTGTACCCGGCATCACCAATGGCGGCAGAATATGGGCTGGCAACCCCAACCGCTCAAGCAGGTCGGTTGCCCATGTCCGCCTTCTGGCGTCGAGGAACATAGTTGTCGTGGCGTTGGTGTACTCTGCCACCTGTTTGCCGGTCAGGCGGTAGTGGAAGAAGTCGGGGATGAGGAGCAGCATTGCTGCCGCCGCCAGGCGTGGATCGTTCCGTTCGGCGTACAACTGATAGAGCGTATTGAAGGGCAGACGCTGCAAACCGGTGCGTTCGTACAGTTCTTGGGGCGGGATAATCTGGTCAACCAGTTCCGCCATCCCTTCGTTGCGCGGATCGCGATAGGCGTAGGGATCGCCGAGCGGCGCACCGTGGGCATCGAGCAAGACATAATCGACCGCCCATGTGTCAATGCCGATGCCTTTCAACCGCGCATCGTCCTCACAGGCGGCATAGCGCCGCATCCCTGCCTGAATTTCGCGCCAGAGCCGGTCAACATTCCAGAACAGGTGACCATCCCGCTCCTCCATACCGTTGGCAAAGCGATGGATGTCCTCAAGGGCAAAGCGACTTCCATCCCAGCGACCCAGGATCACCCGACCGCCGGAAGCGCCGATGTCAATCGCCAGAAAATGCGCCTCTTCGCTCATGGTCGCACCTCTTCAGCGCAGGAATGCCTCATGCAATCCGCCATCAACCGTGATGATCTGTCCAGTCGTTTGCCCCAGACGCCGGGTGAGCAGGAGGAAGAACGCTTCCGCCTGATCGGCTGGCGTCACTGGTCGCTTAAGGAGCGAACGATCGGCGTAGAACTGAGCCAGTTTTGCCGTCAGCGACTCGGTTGGTTCATCTGGTGCGAAGGGGATGCCATACTTTGTGAGTGAGGCGATCACCCGTTCGCGGGGGAACATACCGCTCCCCTGCACGACGGTTGCCGGAGCGACACCGTTGACCCGTACCAGCGGCGCCAGTTCGATAGCCAGTTCGCGGATGAGATGGTTGGCTGCCGCTTTGCTGGCGTCGTAAGCCAGTGATCCCTTCTTTGCCACCACCGCATTGACCGAGGTGGTCAGCACCAGACTGGCGGGCAAGCCCTGTGCGCGCCAGATCGCCGCTGCTTCGTCGGCAACGATGTAGTGCCCGGTAACGTTGATGGCAAAGGTCAACCCCCAGTGCTCATCGTGGATGCGCCCGCTGGCATCGGGTGCGACGAAAATGCCAGCAGTGACGGCAACAGCGTCAAGCCCGCCATAGGCAAGCAGCAGTTGCTGGATCATCGCCTGCACACTGGCGCGATCAGTAATGTCGGCAGTCAGCCCAATCGCCGGTCCGCAGGCGGAAATGTCACTGCCAGCAACCCCGATCCCCATGCCATGCCGTTCGATTATCATCTGCGCGGTCGCCTGCGCTGCCGCGCCATCTTTATCGACACAGACGATGTGCGCACCTTCGTTTGCCAGACGCAGCGCCACTTCGCGTCCAATACCGCTGCCGCTCCCGACAACGGCGATCACCTGGCGCGCCAGTTCCTTCTCCGGCGGCATCCGGCGCAGTTTTGCCTCTTCCAGGCGCCAGTATTCGATGTCGAACGCTTCTTGCAGCGGCAATGCGGTATACTCGTCAATCGCCTCCGCGCCGCGCATCACTTCGATGGCAGCCGTGTAAAACTCCGCCGTCACCCGCGACTCGCTCTTGTCCTTGCCCCAGGCGATCATCCCCAAGCCAGGGATGAGGATGACCGTCGGATTGGGATCGCGCATCGGCGGCGAGTCGGGTCGGCGGAAGGTTTCGTAGTAGCGGGCGTAATCGGCGCGATACCGCTCAAGCCCGGAGGACAGCTTGCGTTTCAGATCATCAATGGTCTCGCTGTGCGGGTTCCAGTCGACATAGAGTGGCTTGATCTTGGTGCGCAGGAAGTGGTCGGGGCAACTTGTGCCCAGTTCAGCCAGGCGCGGGGCATCGACGCTGTTGACAAAGCGCAGAGTGGCGTCATCATCCTGAATGGTCGCAATGAACCGACGCTGCTGGCTGATCTGTCCCCGCAACCAGGGCAGAATGCGTGCGAAGATCGCGCGCCGCTGGTCGAACGGCAGGGCGGCATACTTCGGTCCGCCAAATGTTGCTTCACCCCGGTCGTGCGCTTCGATATAGCGCGCCGCACGCTCGATCAGGTCGAGCGTGCGCTCGTAGCACTCCTGATCGTCATCCGCCCAGTTGATCAGCCCGTGACCGCCGAGAAGAACGCCTTTCGCCTGCGGATGCTCGCGGCAGATGCGTTCGAGTGTCAATCCAAGATCGAAACCGGGGCGCTGCCACGGCGTCCAGATGACCTCATCGCCATAAATCTCGCGCGTCAGACGCTCACCGTGGCGTGCAGCGGCAATTGCGATGACCGCATTCGGGTGCATGTGATCGACATGGCGGTAGGGAATGAACGCATGGAGCGGCGTATCAATCGAAGAAGCGCGTGGATTGAGGTTGAAGGTGCAGTGTGGGTAGAGATCGACCATCGCATCTTCGATTGCAGACTTCGGTCCGCGTGCCGGGTCGCGCAGATAGATAGAGCGCAGGGTGTGCAGTTTTCCCAGGTCCAGCGATGCAAAATTGGCGCGCGTGCTGGTGCGGAGATCGCCGCCCGAACCCTTCACCCACAACACATCGACCGGCTCGCCGGTCAATGGATCGCGCCCGGTTATCTTGGCGGACGTGTTCCCGCCGCCGGTGTTTGTGATGCGCTGATCGCTTCCCAACAGGTTAGAACGATACACCAGACGACCGACCAGATCGAGTGTGGCGGCATAGGCGGCGTCCCAACCATAATGGACATGGCGGAAGCGCGTTGAGTTGCTCATCAGGGTTCTCCCTGCGTTGAAAGGCTATCGTCTTCCCTCACCATGATACACGCGAGCAATCAGGTACGCGCCGCGAGCACGTCGGTTTCATAGCGACGCACCTCATTCAGGAAACTGGCGCCCACCGGCACGTCATGGCGGTAGCAGCAGGCATCCCACACTGCCCCCCACGGCATGCCCTTCAACTCTTCGAGCAGGGCGAGGCGCGCCGTGAAATCCCCGGCGCGTTCCAGTTCGCGCAGGCGTTCGGTCGGTTCGAGGAGCGCAATCAACAGCGCGCGCAGGGCATTGCGGGCGCCGATTGTCCAGGCAGCAACCCGATTGATACTGGCATCGAAGAAATCCAGCCCGATGTGGGTGCGGCTCAGAAAGCCGCCACGCACCACCTCCTGCATGATGGCGTGCGTCTCGTCACTCAACGTCACGACGTGATCACTGTCCCAGCGCACGCCGCGACTGACATGCAGCAGGATGTCGTCTACATACAGCAGCACGGACGAAATTTTGTCCGAGACCAGTTCGGTCGGGTGAAAATGCCCCGTGTCGAGGCAAAGGATCACGCCAGGGCGACGGACCGCATACCCCAGGTAGAATTCGTGCGAGCCAACGACGTAGCTTTCGGAGCCAATGCCGAAGAGTTTGGCTTCCACCGCGTCACGGTTATGCGCCGGATCGAGCGGTTCAGCCAGGATGGCATCGAGTGATTCGCGCAGACGCTCGCGTGGTCCCAACCGATCAACCGGGTTATCCTTCATGCCGTCTGGAATCCAGATGTTTGTGATGCATGGCGTGCCCAGCGCCTGCCCGAAGTGGGCGCCGATGCGACGACATGCGATGCAGTGGTTGATCCAGAAGCGGCGGATCGCCGGATCGGGATGGGAGAGGGTCAAACCATCGGCTGCCAGTGGATGCGAAAAGCATGTCGGATTAAAGTCGATCCCGTGCCCACCCGCTTTTGCCCAGTCGAGCCAGGCTGCAAAATGCTCAGGGCGCAGTTCGTCGCGCCCGACCTTAACTCCGCCCGTTTCGGCATAGATGGCGTGGAGGTTGAGACGGTGACGACCGGGTAACAAGCGGTACACCATATCGAGATCGCTGCGCAATTCGTCGGCGTTGCGCGCCTTGCCCGGATAGTTACCGGTCGCAGCAATTCCGCCTTCGAGCGGTCCTCCGGGATTCTCGAAACCGGCGACATCATCCCCCTGCCAGCAGTGCAGGCTCAGGCTGATCGTCGCCAGGGTCGCCAGCGCCGCTTCGGTATCGACGCCAAGCGCCGCATACCGTTCACGGGCGGCGGCGTAAGCGGCTTCAATCTGTGCGGGAGTCGGCGCTGTGAATGTCATGCAAGCCTCCTCGCCGGAACTGCCGGCTCAATCCAGGTGGAACACTTCTTCCAATTCAACCATGCTCTGGTCGGCATAGGCGCCGCTCAGGTTCTCGAAGTATGGCGCCATCATCGCCTGCCAGCGTGCATTGACCTCTTCGGTCGCCATGCCAGCCAGCGCGGCGGCAAAACTCTCCGGTACTTCAACATAGCCGAAGAGCAGGCCGTCATCTCGCATGAACAGCGTATAGTTGCGCCATCCATGCCGACGCAGGGCATCGAGCATGTCGGGCCAGACGCTGGCGTGGATGGCTTTGTACTCGTCAATGAGTTCAGGTTTGACTTTGAGGGTAAACCCGACCCGTTTCATGGATCGTCTCCTCGCACTCAGGGAGCGCGGCAGGGTGTGCCATGCCCCGCCGCGCTGCGGACTGCTATTTGTTGACGTTCTCCGCCGTGTAGACCGTGAAGGGACCCATCAGCACCCGCAGCCCTTTGGGGCGGGTCGGGTCTTTTTCAATGGTATAGGTTCCCATTCGCCCTGCGGTGAACCGCTCCCCCTCGACCCCCTTCAACTGTCCGGTCGCCAGTCCATAGGTCAGGTAGTAGGTCAGGTAGCCGAGGTCCTTGAAACTCCAGAGGGCGAACTGCGGCGCGCACCCGCTCAGGGTGTAATGGCCATCTCGGCTGGCAAGCCCAACCCGGAGACCTTCACCCGGTCGCACAACCCTTCATCGGTCATCGCCTTGGCGGCCGCTGCGATGCCGACCGTCGTCGGCGCCATAATCAACTTCAGGTTGGGATGCTTGTCCACCAGCGCCAGCGCCTGCTTGTAACTCTCTTCCGACTGGTCGTTGCCGTAGACTGTATCGACCAGTTTCAGGTTGGCGTACTTCGGCTCCTTCAGCACCTCCTTCATCGCGGCGATCCAGGCGTTCTGATTGGCGGCGTCGGGCGAAGCGGAGAGAATGGCGAACTCGCCGCCCTGCGGACCGAGGATCGAGAGCGCCATATCCGCCATCACCCGCCCGGTCTCGTTGAAGTCGACCTGCGCGACGAAGACGGTCTCACCCTGCGCCGAGGGGATGGGAGAGTCCCAGGTGACGACGGTGACGCCCGCCTGTTGAGCAGCTTGCGCAGCAGCGGCGATCTGGTCGCCAGCGTTGTTGGAGAGCATCACGGCTTTGACGCCCTGAGTGGCGGCGTTGGTGAGGGTTTCGATCTGCCCCGCCACCGAGTTTTCGGCGGTCGGACCGGTGAAGATCAGTTTGCCCTGATTGCGCAGTTCGGCGTGGGCTTCCTGCGCGCCCTCATTCGCCTGGTCGAAGACGGCGATGCCGAGGAACTTTGGCAGCAGGATCATGTCGATATTCAAGCCGGGTGTTGCCGTAACAACCGCACCGTCGGGAGCGCGGGTCGGCGCTGGCGCGCTGGTCGGCGCTGGCGCGCTGGTTGGCGCTGGCGCGCTGGTCGGCGCCGGTGCAACCGTAGGCGTCTGGGTCTGTGGAGCGCCGCATGCCGCGATCAGCAGCGCAATGATCAAACCGATACTGACAGACACTTGTCGTTTTGTTGCCATCATGGCACACTCCTCTGGACAATGAGAACTCACACGAACCGCAACGTTCACAGGAAACGGTTACGAAGACACCGAAGACTCAGTTTCGATAGGCGCCTCCTTTCGTGGCGCTATGCGCCGTTGCAATCGTTCACTTATCATCTGCACCAGGTTGGGAACAAGCACCGATAGAATGAGCAACATCCCGATAACGCCGGTCTGGACATTGCCGGTCACATTGAGCAACGACATCCCATTGCGCAGGTTGAGAATGACCAGGATCGCCAGACCAACGCCAGCCAGGTTGCCTGTGCCGCCAAAGATGCTGACCCCGCCGAGCAACACCATAGTGATAATGTCAAGTTCGAACCCCTCGGCGGTATTGCCGCGCACTGCGCCGAGACGCGCTGCCAGCAGAACGCCAGCAAGTGACGCGATCAACCCGGAGGCGATGAAGATACCCAGTTTGAGACGTCGTGTATCAATACCCGAATACCGCGCCACGGCGGCATTGTTGCCGACCACATAGATCAGGCGTCCGACGCCGGAGAATTGCAAGATCACGAACGCCAGGACGAAGAGAAGGGCAAAAAGGATCAGGCTCAAGGGAAATGGACCGATAAGCGGTTGTTGACCCAGAGCGGTAAACCATTCAGGGAAACCGCCGATCGAGCGATCCTCGATCAGGATGCGCGCCACACCTCGAAAGCCAATCATGCCAGCCAGGGTCACCGCCAGCGACGGCAATCCAACGTATGCCACCCAGAAGCCATTGAATGCGCCGCAGAGCGCGCCGACGAGCAGTGCTGCCAGGATCGCCAGTGCCATCGGCGTGCCGCTCTCGAACAGCACAGCTACCAGGCATGCCGCCAACCCCATCACCGAAGCGACAGACAGATCGATCTCGCCGTTGATGATCACAAACGTCATCACCAGCGCCACGATGATCTTTTCAATCGAAAGATGGAAGAGGTTGATCTGATTTGCCAGGCTCAGGTACGCTGGCGCGAGATTCGTATTCATCACAACAACGAGCGCGAGAATGCAGAGAAGCAACCCCTCCCAACCGATCAGGCGGCGCAGGTTAGTGGGCATGACTCACCTCCATGCGCCTTTCCCACAACCGACGGAGCCAGCCCATGATGACGGCATCTGATGCAACTGCCAGCAGGATCAGGAGACCCAGCAGTGCATCACGCCAGAATTCGCTGATCCCCAGCCAGCGCAACAAGCCCTGACCAAGCAGATCGATCAGGAACGCGCCAAGCAGCGCACCGAACACTGTGCCCGATCCGCCAAAGGTGTTGACGCCGCCGACCACAACAGCTGCAACTGACTCGAGTTCGATGCCCTGCCCGGCAACGGCGGTGATATTGCCAAAGCGGGCGAGAAAGAGGAATCCAGCCAGCCCTGCGAGCATGCCGCAGAGGGTGAAGGCGGTCAGAACGATGCGTTGGGCGGGCAACCCGGCAAAGCGCGCCGCCTCGGGATTCGAGCCGATCGCGTAGAGGCGTCGTCCGAAGACGGTGTACCCAAGCACCAGTTGAAACACGACCACTGTGACCAGTGTTGCCACGATCAACGGGCGCACGGCGAAGTCGCCAATCATAAACAGGTTCTGTCGGCTCAGTTCGACCACCCACGGCGGCAACGAGTCCACGGTGACAGTGCGCGCATTGGAGTAGTTGATCAGCAGCATACGGTAGATCGCCAGCGTTCCCAGGGTGGTGATGATCGCTGGCGCCCGTCCATATGCCACGATCAGCCCATTGACCAGTCCCATCGCTCCCCCAACGGCGGCGGCGAGCGCCACGGCTGCCAGCGGCCACATATCGTTGTTCGCCGCCAGTTGCGCGCCGACGAAGTACGCCGTAAAGCCAACAATCGACCCAACCGAGAGATCGATATTCCGGGTCAACACCACCAGCGTCTGACCGATCGCCACCATGCCGATGATTGCGACGCTCCCGGCAATCCGATTGAACGTGCGCGCCGACAGAAAGTTCTCGATCTGCCAGGCGAAGATCAGCAGCGCTGCCACGATCAACACAACCAGGCTCAGTTCACGGATCTGTTCCGGGCGTATTCTTTGCCGCCACGTTGCCATCGTGCTCACCCTTGTTTCTGCTTTCCAGGACGCTTACCCGGTCACCAGCGCCGACTGCCCCATCGCAGCCGCCAGCACCCGTTCCTGCGTCGCTTCCTGCCGGCTAAAGATGCCCATTTGCCGCCCTTCGCGCATCACCAGCACCCGGTCACTCATCGCAAGCACCTCCGGCAGGTCGGAGGAGATGAGGATGATTGCAATTCCTTCGGCGGCAAGATCATCGATCATCTGATGCACTTCAGCTTTCGCGCCCACATCGATGCCACGTGTCGGCTCATCGAGGATCAGAAGCCGTGGGCGGGTGTTCAGCCATTTGCTCAGCATGACTTTCTGCTGATTGCCGCCGGATAACCGGCTCACTTCGACATCGACTGATGGAGCGCGGATAGACAGGCGTCGGCGGTACTCTTCGGCGGCGGCGATCTCGGCAGTGCGACGGATCAGCCCAAGCGGCGAGAGGTAGCGGTGTAATGCTGGAAGTGTGATGTTGGCAGCAATCGACATCGGCAACGAAAGACCCAATCCACGCCGATCTTCGCTCACATATGCAATGCCGTAACGCATCGCCTGTGTCGGATTGGTGATACGCACCGGGTGTCCATCAATGGTCATCGTTCCTCTATCTGCTGGTGCAATGCCGAAAAGCGCCAGCCCGACATCGGTGCGGCGCGCGCCGACCAATCCGGCGAACCCTAACACTTCCCCTTCACGCACGTCGAACGAGATGCCGCTGAAGACGCCAGTGCGCCCAAGATCACGCACCTGCACCAGGACGCGATCGCGCACCGTATCGCGGCGTGGGAAGAGTTGCTCGATTGATCGCCCGGCCATGTCGCGGATCGCCTGTTCAGGCGTGATCTCATTTCTCGGCGCTGATGAGATCAATCGCCCATCGCGGAAAACGGTGATCCGGTCGGCAAGGCGGAACACTTCCTCCAGGCGGTGTGAGATGAAGAGGACGGCCACACCCTGATCACGCAAGCGCTGCACAATCGCAAAGAGTTGATCTACCTCGTGCGCCGATAGCGCCGCCGTTGGCTCGTCCATGATCAGTACACGCACCTGCAACGACAACGCTTTGGCAATCTCGACCGTTTGCTGGGCAGCCACACTCAAACCGCGCGCCGGTTGACGTACATCCAGACGCACGTCGAGCTGCGCCAGAATCTCCTCTGCGTCACGGTACAGGCGCCCCCAGTCGACCCAGAGACCCCGATCAGCGTGAGCAATGAAGATATTCTCCGCCACACTGAGATCAGGGTACATCAGCGGCTCCTGATAGATCGCCGCAATCCCCAATCGTTGCGCCTCCAGTGTGCTTCTGATACGCACGGGCCGCCCATCGAGCAGGATCTGACCGCTGTCCGGTTGATGCACCCCGGTCATGATTTTGATCAGGGTCGATTTACCGGCGCCATTCTCGCCCAACAGCGCGTGGATCTCACCCGGATACAGGCTCAGACTGACACCGTCGAGCGCCTGGGTGCTGCCGAACCGGCGCGAAATATCGCGCATCTCCAGAACAGGTGCAGCGTGCATGCTCTCCTCGCTAGACGATCATCACCGGGAAGAGTTCGATAAAGGGTGCACTGCGCTCATCGGCGTCAGGTCCGGCGGTGATCAGGCGGTGGATCGCCTCAACCGGACAAAAACTGGTCAGTGAACTGACTCCCAGTTTGCTGCTGTCGAGCACTGCAATAACCTGATCGACATGGCGGATCATTTCCGCCTTCAGCAGACCTTCCGGGATGGAACTCTCGGTCAGCCCTTTCGCCAGCGTCAATCCGCGGGCTGAGAAGAAGCCTTTATCCGCGTGCAACCGCTGCAACATTTCTTCGGCGAGCGTACCGGTCAGCGATCCGGTGTCGCCGCGCACCTGCCCGCCGATGACGATGGTGGTAATGGCGGGATGGGCGCCAAGCGATAGCGCCAGGTGCATGCCGTTGGTGATGACGGTAAGGTTGCGCCGGTCGGCGATCTGACGCGCAATCGCATAGGCGGTGGTGCTTGCGTCGAGCATGACGGTATCGCCATCGTTAATCAGCAGTGCTGCTGCGCGTGCGATTCGTTCCTTTTCTTCCGCCCGGACCTTCAATCGTGAAGCGAAGCTTCCTTCCGGCCACAACGGTCGGTCGAGCACGGCGCCGCCCCAGATGCGCCGGAGCAAGCCTTCGCGTTCGAGCAGGGCAAAATCATTGCGGATCGTCACCTCGGAGACGCCAAGCTGTTCGGCGCACCGTTTGACGGAGATCTGCCCGTAACGCTGAAGGAGCGCCATGATCTGATCGCGTCGCACCTCTGGCGGAAGTGCGTCATTGCCAATATCGGTCATACGCTCGTAAGCCGGATATGCGTTGTGCGGAAGCGGTTGCGCTAGAGTGTAACGTGATTTTCGAGTGTTGTCAAGTGCTTTCGAGATGTTTCGATTTCTGGTTCGCAAGCTGCGCTGTTCGCCACGGAGCGAGGGCGTCCCGCACTCATAGGCTTTTGCAGGGTAGGTTTTTTGGGAAGCCCTGTGTTCCTTCTCTTGTTTTGTGCTTCAGGACAACCTGTCTCCCCCTGCTTCCCTTGTGGGAGAAGGGAGTTGCTTACAGGGGTAGGTTTTTTGGGAAGCCCTTGCATTCCTTTTCTCGTGGTCTTTGAATAAATAATCCGGTATAGCCCGCGCAGGCGGGCTTCGCCTTGGCTAGCCGAGGGCTTCAGCCCCACGGCTAGCGCGGGATAGCGGAATAAATTCTCAATCTTCATTCATTCTGGGCTTCCTGAAGCCCAGACTCCCCCTTCTCCCCTTGTGGGAGAAGGGGGTTGGGGGGATGAGGGGCAAAAGCGCATGGCATGCAAAAAACCGTTTATCTCTCTCAGGAACTCGCCTCTTACGAGGAAGGAGGCAGGGGTAAAGTCTGGTGTCAGACGACAGCGCCGTCCCGCGCGCTGTTGGAACGTTGCTCCTCCCCAACTTCTGTCAGATGCCGCAGTGCGTCTTCGAGCACCTTGATCGCGCGCAGGTACTCGTCGATGAGAATGTGCTCATCCGGTGTGTGGTCGAGGTTCGAGTCTCCCGGTCCGTAAGCCAGGATGGGGCAGCGCCAGATCGGACCGACAACGTTCATATCGGATGTACCGGTTTTGAGCAGGAATCCGGGCGTTCCGCCAGATGCCCGGATGCTCCGGAGAAATGCGCGCACCAGCGGGTTGTTCTTGTCTGCCCGGTATGCCGGGCAGAGATCGCGGAAGCGTAACCTGCCGCCGTGAGAATGCCCGGCGATGGCGGATGCCAGCATGTCGGGGGGGACATCCGGCGGCAGGCGCACGCCGATGGTCAGTTCCGCCTGCTCGGTCAACCCATCGCTCCGGCTGCAGATCGTGCGCAACGAGGGGAGTAACTGGTCGAACAGTCGCTCGCGCCCCTGGTTGTACGTTGCACAATAGGCGGCGACATCGTTCCAGCAGGCGACGGCGCGTTCAGCAGCGGACGACTCGCGCCCGGCGCTGTGACTCATCGGCTGCTCCCAGAATCCGTCCACCAGCAGGCGCCCCTTGTACCCGAGCGTGATCCGATCCCACCCGCTCGGCTCGCCGATAACGCAGGCGATAGGGCGATAGCGTTCAGCAGCATGGCGGGCGCCTTTCGATGAGGCGGCTTCTTCTTCCACGGCGCCGATCAGCACAAGGCGGAATGGCAGACGCTCCCCCGACGCTGTCAGACGCGCCGCAGCGCAGATGAACGTGGCGAACGGTCCTTTGGCGTCAACCGCGCCGCGACCGTAGAGCCTGCCGTTCTCAATGCGCACCGGGATCTGCCCCGGAACGGTGTCGATATGACCGAGCAGCACCAGATCGGGACCGGCACCAGCGATGCCGACCGCATTTCCCGCTTCGTCAACGAAACTGTCGAACCCCAGGCGCGCCATTTCCACCGTCAGAACGTGCGCCAGTTCCGCTTCCTGGGTGGAAACAGACGGGATTTCCAGCATACGGGTGAGCAGGGCGACGGGATCGAGCGTCATGCCAGCACCTCAGCGATTGCAGCGATCACGGCGTTGATCTGCTCGTGCGTGATGACCAGCGGCGGAAGCAACCGCAGCACATTCGGTCCGGCGGGCAACGCCAGCACGCCACGCTCCATCAGCGCAACCAGGAAGGGCTGCACCCGCTCTTTCAGTTCGATGCCGATCAGCAACCCCTGACCGCGCACAGCGCGCACGCGCGGAAGACGCAGCGCGCTGAGGCGTTCGAGGAAGTATGCACCCTTCTCCGCAGCCTGGCGTGGCAAATCCTCATCACGCAGCGTGCGCAACGCAGCACGCGCGGCGGCGCAGACGAGCGGCGATCCGCCGAACGTGGTTCCATGACTGGCTGGCGGCAGCGGACCAAGGACGGTATTGATAGCGATGGCGCCCATCGGCAACCCGCCAGCGATCGATTTCGCCAGACAGAGGAGAGCCGGTGCAATTCCATGATGCTCGATGGCGAACAACGCACCCGTGCGCCCGAAACCGGTCTGCACCTCGTCGATGATCAGCAGCGCGCCGCGTTCGCAGCAGATGCGCTCGACCTCCTGCAGATACCCTGGCAGCGCAGGATGAACGCCGCCTTCGCCCTGTACCGGTTCCAGCAGAACCGCTGCGGTCTCCCCGGTGACGGCAGACTCAATCGCCGCCACGTTGTTGTACGGCACGTGGGAGAAACCGGGCACCAGCGGCATAAACGGCTCGCGGTACTTCGGCTCGAACGTTGCCGAAAGCGCCCCCATCGTGCGACCGTGGAACCCGCGCACAGCTGCAACGATCCCGGTTCGTCTGGTCTTCAGGCGCGCGATTTTGATTGCGCCCTCGATCGCCTCCGCGCCCGAGTTGCACAGAAAAATCCGCGCGGCAAAGGGCAGCGCGGCTGCCAGTTCCGTCAGGTACGCGGCACGCTGGTCGTTGTAGAAAATCTCCGGGCAACTGATCAGGCGCTCCGCCTGTTCACGAATGGCTGCCACAATCGCGGGATGGGCATGCCCCAGGTTCGCAGCGCCCTGTCCGCCAACGCAGTCGATATACATGCGTCCATCGGCATCCCAGAGCAGCGCCCCCTCGCCGCGGACAATCGCAACCTGACGTTTGGGGTAGACGCCGGAGGTGTATGCTGCCTCGGCGGATATGATAGACTCACTGAGAGGTAGCGTCATGATCAATCATCTCCTGAATGGCGGTGTGTGACGACCGGTTGGGCAATCAGCAGTATCATACCTGAAAATGCACAGGGAGTCGCTATGCTTCAAGAAGAACTTCCATTCGTGGCACGGCTCATACGCGGTCAGCGTGTCGCCTCACTGGGAACGCTGGCTGAAGGTGCGCCGTTTGTGTCGCTGGTGGCGTATGCTGTCGAGGATGATCTGTGCGGGTATCTGCTCCATTTGAGCGATCTCTCGCCACACACCCGTCACCTGCGCGCCGATCGACGTGCAGCACTGCTGATCGCCGAGCCGGAGACTCCCGCAACGGCGGATGTGCAAACGCTGGCGCGCATCACGTTGAGCGGCGTCGTTGACCTGGTGGCAAAAGATACCCCGGAATATGCAACCGGACGCGAACGCTACCTTGCGCGTCATCCGGCGGCGGCGATGCTCTTCGATTTTGCCGACTTCAATCTCTACCGTTTCACTGCCGACGGCGCGCGGTATGTCGGCGGCTTCGCACGCGCCTATACGCTCACCGTCGATCACCTGCGACGAGCGTCGTCGCTCCTCGATGCTCAACCGTCGGGCGAATCACACGCAGGATGTTGACGCCCCCTGTGACAACCTTCCACCCTCGGCGGATTTGACGCTCGATCACAATTCAGGTATAGTTGTACTGTCTGAATGTTGTATGGTACATCGTTTTCCATGTCTGCCTCCGCTTACGAATGCGCAGCGCTGCTGCTCGATACTGTTCCAGGCTTGATGCGCACCATTGCCAGCGCCATGCGCCAGCGCTACAGCGACGATGATGACATGCCGACGCTGGTGCAACTGCGCATGCTGGCGATGCTTGCAGCGCGCCCGTGGAGTTTGAGCGAACTTGCCGCAGCGCATCAGGTCACGCCATCGTCGATGTCGCGCACAGTTGATGTGCTGGTGCAACGCGAATGGGTGGCGCGCACCACTGCGCCGGATGACCGCCGTAAAGTCGTCCTGCACCTGACGCCTGCCGGTCATGCAGCGCATGCGGCAATGGTCCACGCCGCCAGAGATGTCGCCGCTGCCCTGATCGCGCAACTCGACGCCCATGATCGTGCGCGCCTGTATGACGGACTGAGCGCCCTGCACACGCTGCTCAATACTTCCTGTCCGCTATCGGTTGGTTCTGTCTCAGGAGAAGTTTCATGAGTCCGCTTCGCCGCTCGCTGACGTTCTTGAAGCCGTATCTCTGGCTCGCTTTTGGCGCATTTGTAAGCCTTGTCCTGGCGGCTGGCGCCAACCTTGTCACGCCACAAGCCCTGCGACTGCTGATCGATCAGGGCATCGCAGGACGCAATCCGGGTGCGCTGGCATGGCTGTCGGTTGCACTGGTGGGGATCGCGATTATTCGCGGCGTGTTCAGTTTCACGTCCGGTTTCTGGTCTGAAAAAGCGTCACAGGCGGTTGCCTACGATCTGCGCAACGCGCTCTTCGCCAAAATTCAGGGGCTGAGTTTTTCCTATCACGATCGGGCGCAGACCGGGCAGTTAATGACCCGGATCACCAGTGATGTCGAACAGGTTCGCACCTTCATCGGCATGGGTCTGTTGCAGTTATTGAACGCCGCTGCGCTGATTATCGGGTGCATCACGGCGATGCTGCTGATGAACTGGCAACTGGCGCTGCTCGTGCTGCTGACCGTGCCATTGATGGCGGGAGTCATCGGCTTCTTCATGAATGTGGTGCGACCGCTGTTCGATCAGATCCAGCAGCGGTTGGGCGCGCTCAACACGGCGTTGCAGGAGAATCTTGCCGGTGTGCGGGTGGTGCAGGCATTCGCCCGTGAACCGTATGAGTGGCAGCGCTATGGTCGCCTGAATCAGCGTCTGCTCGACGCCAACCTGCAATCGATCCGCGCCATGTCGCTGGCATTCCCCCTGATCTTCTTTATCGGCAACCTTGGTACGCTGGCGGTGATCTGGTTTGGCGGGTATCAGGTGATCGGCGGAGCATTGACCATCGGCGAACTTGTAGCGTTCAACACCTACCTGGCGTTGCTGATCATGCCGCTGATGATGCTGGGCATGATCATGGCGCAGCTGGCTCGTGCAGCGGTGAGCGCCGAGCGCATCTTCGAAGTGCTCGATGTCGAAAGCGAAGTGCATGACCGTCCCGGCGCTCGTCCGCTTCCGCCGGTCAAGGGGCGCGTTGTGTTCGATCATGTCTGGTTTGGCTATGGCGTCAGGGCGAACGACCATCCGGCGTCCGATGCGCGGCGCCCGATACGCGAGGAGAAGTACATCCTCAAAGATGTCTCATTTGTTGCCGAGCCAGGACAGACGGTGGCAATCCTGGGGAAGACCGGCGCCGGGAAGAGTACAATTATCAATCTCATCCCGCGTTTCTACGATGTCACCCACGGTCGCGTCACTATCGACGGGATCGATGTGCGTGACGTAACGCTCGAAAGTCTGCGGGCGCAGATCGGAATCGTGTTGCAGGATACCACGCTGTTCAGCGGCAGCGTGCGCGACAATATTGCCTACGGTCGCCCCGATGCGACCGATGCCGAAGTCGAAGCAGCTGCACGCGCGGCGCAGGCGCACGAGTTCATTACTGCCCTGCCCAACGGATACAACACGATCATCGGCGAGCGCGGCGTTGGATTGTCGGGCGGTCAGAAGCAGCGGATCGCCATCGCGCGCGCCCTTCTGCGTGATCCGCGCATTCTGATCCTCGATGATAGCACCTCGTCCGTCGATGCGGAAACTGAGTATCAGATTCAACTGGCGCTCGAACGACTGATGGAGGGGCGCACCTCGTTTGTGATTGCACAACGCATCAGTACAGTGCGCCGTGCCGATCTGATCCTGGTGCTCGATAACGGTCGCATCGTCGCGCAGGGTGCGCACGAGGAGTTGCTGGCGACCAGCGCCCTCTACGGCGAGATCATCGACTCGCAGTTTGGCGGTGTGCGAGAAGAGGTCGAGACCGTGGAGGAGGAAATGTTGAACGTTGAACGTTGAAAGGTGAACGTTCAACGTTGAACGTTATTACGTCTTTGATCGTGATTTCTATGGCAAAACATCACCCACTCTTTGTTCAACTGGTCAAAGTGGCGACAGCGACGCACGTGGCGCTCTATCGGTTGACGCGCGGCGCATTGCCGCATCCGTTTCTGGGGCGCCACTGCATTCTTCTCGTCACGACCGGGCGGCGCAGCGGAAAAAAACGCATTACCCCTCTGCTGTTCGTGCGTGACGGCGGCGACTACGTTGTGGTTGGCTCGTGGGGCGGCAGCGATACGCCGCCGCACTGGTATCTCAATGTGCGCGCCGATCCGCGCGTCGTGGTTGAGGATCACGGGCTTGTGACCTCTGCTGTCGCTATTGAGATCGATGATCCGGAGGAATATGAGCGATTGTGGCGGCGATTGGTTGCTATCTATCCCGCCTATGAGGAATATCGGCGGCGCACAACGCGACGCCTTCCGATTCTCAGGTTGAGTCCGGTCAGAACGTTGAAAACGATCAGGGAGCAACGCATATGATGCATATGTTGCAGCGGGTCGCCGAGTTGCCGCAAGAGCGGGCGGAACAGCGGGGCGCGGTCGCGCGTCGGCTCCTTGGCTATCTGCGCCCCTACTGGCGGCGATTACTGGCGATCCTTGTGCTGGTTGTGATTGCAGCAACGTCTCAGGCGCTGGGTCCGTTGCTGATCGGCGTGGCGATTGATGGCGCAATCGCACAGCGTGATGGGAACGAATTGAATCGCCTGATGCTATTGCTCCTGGTGGTGTATGTCGCCGGTCTGGCTGCCGGACGGTATCAGTTCATGCTGATGGGTGAGGTGGGGCAACAGGTGCTGGCGCAGCTGCGCAGCGAAATCTTCGCTGCATTGCAGCGGATGTCATTGCGCTTCTTCGACCGCCGCCCGGCTGGTGAGTTGATGTCGCGTGTGGTGAACGACACCGAAGTGATCACCCAGTTGATGGGTCAGGGTCTGGTACAGGTGCTCGGCAGCCTGTTCGGATTGATCGGCATCCTGGTGGCAATGATCGCCCTCGACTGGCGACTGGCGCTGGCAAGCTTCGTCGTTATCCCGGTGATGATCTGGATGACCGGTCTGTTCTCGCAGTTGTCGCGCCGGGCGTTCCGACGCACCCGTGCGACGATTGGCGATGTGTCGGCGGATATTCAGGAAGAAATTGCAGGCGTCAAGGTTGCGCAGGCGTTTACGCGCACTGCGCTCAACCAGCAGCGCTTCGCGGAGCGCAACGCGGCGAACCGTGATGCAAACGTGAATGCGACCGCGATTACGTCAGCGTTTATGCCAGCTGTGGATATACTCTCGACCGTTGCTGTCGCTATCGTGGCAGGGTTTGGCGGCTGGCTGGTTCTGCAAGACGTGGTGACCATCGGTGTGGTTGTGGCATTCCTGACCTATGTGCAGCAGTTCTTCCGCCCGGTGCAGGCGCTTTCGGCGTTTTATACGACTGCTCAGTCGGCGCTGGCGGCAGCGGAGCGTATTTTTGCGCTGCTTGACACGCCCCCCAATCTGGTTGACGCTCCCGATGCGCAGGAACTGCCACGGATCGAGGGACGGGTCGAGTTCGATCACGTGTGGTTCAGTTATGGCGCTCGCCCCGGAGATCAACCGGTGGATGAAGAGCGCTACGTGCTCAAGGATATCTGCCTGGTTGCCGAGCCAGGGCAGACGATTGCGCTGGTTGGTCCGACCGGCGCTGGCAAAACGACGCTGGTTAACCTGATCGGACGTTTCTACGATGTCAGCGCCGGGGCGGTATTGATCGACGGCGTTGATGTGCGCAGGGTGACGCGCGCCAGTCTGCGCTCCCAGATGGGAGTTGTGCTCCAGGATAGTTTTCTCTTCTCCGGTACAATCGCCGATAACATCCGTTATGGACGCCTCGACGCGACCGATGAAGAGGTTGAAGCGGCTGCAAGGACTGCAAATGCGCATGATTTCATCATGCGACTGCCGGATGGGTACCAGACGCACCTGAGTGAACGGGGGAGCAACCTCAGTCAGGGGCAACGTCAGTTGATCGGGATTGCACGCGCAATCCTGGCAGACCCACGCATCCTTATTCTCGATGAGGCGACCAGCAGCGTCGATACGCGCACCGAACAGTTGATCCAGCAGGCGCTGCGTCGTTTGCTGCGTGGGCGCACCAGTTTCGTCATTGCCCACCGTCTCTCGACCGTGCACGATGCCGATCTGGTGCTGGTGCTCGATCAGGGGCGAATCGTCGAGCGCGGCACACACAAAGAACTGCTCGCGCGCGGCGGATTGTACGCCGAATTGCATCGCCGCCAGTTCCGCGATGAACCGCTGCTCTGGGCAGCGTGAACGGTGCAGCGGCGCAGCAGGCGCAGGGAGATAGATGGAATGGGACTCTGCGCACCCGGCGTCTCAGCGGTGCATGTTTGCAGTGACGTCGTCGTTGAGACCGCTGCAAAAAGGGTAGGGCACCACTGAGGCGCAGCGTTCGCAGAGGAAAATGCTATATCGAGTCGCTCAAACGCACGCTTCACCGCACACACATTATCATGTTTGAGGTTCTCTGTGCCCTCGGCGTCTCGGCGGTGCGTGTTTGCAGTGACGTCGTCGTTGGAAAAGGAAACGGCATGCGGCGGGGAAAAGACCAGACGCCGTCGGATGCGCTTAACGCCGATCACCATTGACCATCGCGAACGACGAGCGACGCAGCATCTTTACCGCATATTCCAATCCCTCGCGTAGTGTGGCTCTGGTCACCAGATCGCCCAGGTCAACGCCACTGGCAACGAGCGCCTGCGACACTTCGGGATTGATGCCGACCAGAATGCAACGCGCTCCCAGCAATCGCGCTGCGGTTGTCGCCTGGATCAGCCAGATGCTGACCTGAGCATCCACCACAGGCACGCCGGTGATGTCGAGGATCGCCGCCTGTGCGCGTTCCGCGACGATCCGTTCGAGGAGACGGCGCTGCAACAGGCTGGCGCGCTCCGCATCGATCTCCCCAACCAGCGGCGCAACCAGCACCCCTTCCATGATTGGAATGATTGGCACGCTCAACTGTCGTACTGTTGCGCTGAGTTGTTCGCGCGCTGCGGTTTCCTCGTGCAGTTGCGCCAGCGCGCGTTCGAGTTCAGTTGCGCGCTCTGCCAGCAGTGTGTTCTGATAACGCACCTCGGCGCGCTCGCGCTCAAGTTCAGCAGCCATATCGTTGAATGCATGCGCCAGCAGCACCAGTTCGCGCCCTCCCCGCGGTCGAACGCGAGCTTCTCCCTCGCCGCGCGCCAGACGGGCGGTAGCAGCGACCAGTTCACTCAGCGGACGGGTGATCAGCGACGCCAGCAATACGCCGAGCGCAATGCCAGCGACCAGGAGGATGGCGAGCACGCCGCCGCCAATCGTTTGAGTACGAGCGGTCTCCTGATCGATCTCCTTCGTGGCAACCGTTAACTGCAACAGCGCCGTGTCCGAGAGCGCAGACGCTTCACGTGACAGTTGACCCGCCTGAGGTCTCAGGCGACTGTTGATCAGCGTTTCGGTGCGAATGTAGGCGCTCGACAGGCTGGCAATACTTTTGAGCGAGCGATCAAAACTTTCAGAAACGCTCTGCAACCGTTCGAGATCGTCCGGTTGGACGACTCGTGTCTGACTGTTCAAAACGAGATAGCGACGCAGGAAGGTGCGCGCCTGACGCAGTTCGGCAATCGCGTTATCGGCGGCGCCTATCGTATTGTCGCTCTCCATCTGCCCGACCCAGACATACGCCAGTTGCAGGCGCGTACTCGCCCGGCTCAGATCCATCAGCGCCAGATAATCGCCTGACGTCACCGGTCTGGCATTGCTGATCGCCTGCTCAATCGTCTGGTATTGCTGCAAGAACATGGTGTACAGATCGTCACGCATGCGCTGCTGAGCAGTGATGCTGGTGCTGGTCTCGTCGAATATCTGGCGGTAGGTTGCTGCCTGCGCCTGTATTCGTTTCAGATGCTCGCGCATTGCCGGGTTGTGCGCGTCTCGTTGCAGGCGCTCAATTGTGCGTTGCAACGTATCGAACTGGCGTACTGCATCCCGGTATCTGCTCTCGTCCGGTTGCAGCAGATACCGATCCACCTGGCGTTGCGCATCGGCGATAGCAGTGAATGCCTCAATGCTGTAGCGCGTGTCGATGGTGACATCGGAGCTCAGTTGCTCCAGGCGGTTGCGGATGGCGCTCAGGTGAACGAACATGAAGAGACCGAAGATCAGCGTCAGGGAGACGACAATGCCGTATCCCAGGATGAGACGCGAACGAAGCGACAGGTCGCGTCCGAGAACAAGAGGTGTGATTGTGCGGGCAGACGAGGCCATATGCGTTCATTCTGCTCGTTCATAGTGATGCTCTTCTGGCATCATCATACTGTATCGGTTGAACCCGAACGTTGTAGAATGGTTAACAAAATGCGATCAATTTGCTTACAATACGGGGCGCGTTCGCAGGTTGCCAGCGTCTTCCTGCACCGTGATTGTCGTGAAACCTTCAGTGCGGGATCGTGTACAATAGGCGGGCGGTTGGTTTTCTCTGGCGGCACGTCCGTCGGATTTGTAGAACTGCACAAAAGGATGCTCTCATGACAAGTCCGCTTCGTGATTTTCTGGAAATTCCCTACGATGAACTCGAGGAACTGAACCTTCAGATGAAGGCGTTACGCCTCGCCCGCACGCCGGTGGACATCCTGCGTGAGGAGCGCTGCCGGTACCTCGCCGATGAAAAGCGCATCAAGGCGGTGACCGTCTGCTTCGCCGATCTCGAAGGTCGGTTGCATATGCTGGATTACGACAAAAAGTTCCTGCTCAAATCCGCCGATAATTTGACGTTCGACGGTTCATCGATCCGCGGTTTTTCGCGCCAGGCGGAATCCGATCTGCGCCTGGCAATCGATTGGGCGGCATTTTACTGGTTGCCGGCGGACGTGTTCGGTCCGGGCAAGGTACTGGTGTTCGGTGATGTACTGGAGCCGGATGGAACGCCGTACAGCGCAGATATCCGTTCACGGCTGAAGCGGTATGTGGATGATCTGTATCGCCGCGATGGTCTGGTGTGTCACGTGGCGACGGAAATCGAAGGCTTTCTGTTCCAGGGGCAACGTGCCGAGCAACGCTTCCGCGAAACCGACCGCTTCGAGTTCATTACAACCAGCGGGTACTACCACTCGCTGCCGGGTGATGCGCTGCGTCTGTTCATCGATGCCGCTGCCGAGGCGCAGCGCGCGATGGGCTTTGCCAATGAAAAAGACCACCCGGAAGTCGCCCCGTCACAGTTCGAGATGAACTACTCGTACACCGAAGCGCCGATTGCCGCCGATCAGGTACTGCTCTACAAACTGGTCTGTCGCCAGGTGGCGCATAAGATGGGAATGACGGCAAGTTTCCTTCCCAAACCGGTCACCGGCGTCAACGGCAGCGGGATGCATACCAACCTGTCGATTGCGCGCGGCGATACGAACCTGTTCTACGACTCCGCCGGACGTGACGGCATCTCGTCCTTCGGCTGGAGTTTCATCAACCGTATTCTGCATCACGCCAGGGATCTCTGTCTGATCCTCAATTCGAGCGTCAATGCGTACCGGCGCCTCGATCCGCACTACGAAGCGCCGAACGAGATTAAGGCGTCGCCGGTTGATCGCGGCGCCATGATCCGCATTCCGATCGGGAATGCACGCTCGGCGCGGATCGAGGTGCGCTCGATTGCACCGGATGCCAATCCGTACCTTGCCATCTACTCGCTCTTGAGAACCGGCCTCGAAGGCGCAGAAGTCCCGACAACCGATCCCTATCAACCGCTCGGCATCCTGCCCGATAACATCTACGATGCACTCGATCATTTCCGTGCCAGCGCGTGGATCAAGGAAATTATAGGGGGGGATGTGGCAGAACGCTTTGCAGCCGCCAAACAGGCATCCGCCGATCGGTGCCCGCGCCTGCTTGGGACGATCATCAAGCGCGCTGAGATTCAGTTTCACCACGAAGTGACCAATCAGCATTTGTGGAACTTCTTCTGATGCAATCTACCATCAATGACTCGCTTCCCATGCTCTTCATTGCCGGCAGGAAGAGTTGGGAAATGCCCGAATTAACGGCGCTCAATACGCTGCCGCCGCATGCTCTGACCATTCCTTTTCCAGCCCACGGTCCGATTGATGCCGATCCACTGGCGTCGCCGTGGCGCCAGAGTCTGAACGGCGTCTGGGAGTTCCTGCTCTTGCCGCGCCCCGACCATGTGACGGGTGCAGCGCTGGCAGGCGGCGATTGGAAGCCGATCCAGGTTCCCGGCAACTGGACAATGCAGGGGTTCGGAACGCCGCACTATACCAACGTGCAGATGCCCTTTCCCCAGATGCCGCCATCGGTTCCCGACGATAATCCGACCGGCGTCTATCGCCGTCGGTTTACGCTTGCTCCCGACTGGCGCGGACGGCGGATCGTGCTGCACATTGCCGGGTGCGAGGGCGCGTGTTATGTGTATCTCAACGATCAACCCGTCGGTTTTCATAAGGACTCACGCACCCCCGCAGAGTACGATGTGACCGGCGTGGTGCGCTTCGATGCGCCGAATGAACTGATTGCCGTTGTGCTGCGCTGGTCCGACGCCAGTTTCATCGAAGATCAGGATCACTGGTGGCAATCGGGCATTCACCGTGATGTGTTTCTCTATGCCACCGATACCGTCTATCTGGCGGATCTGTCAGTACGCGCGGATGTGAGCGATGATCTGCAGGAGGGCATACTTCGGGTGCGCTGCACCCTTGATGCTATCGGTGAAGCCGGGGAGCATACCCGCGTCGAAGCGCAACTCTATGATGCGCACGGGACGCAGATGTTTGCTGAGCCGCTCGGCGCCACCTATACGCAGACCCATCCACGCTTCGGGGTGCGTCGCTTTGTGCGCCCGGAACTGCTTCTGGAGGGACATGTACCGTCGCCACATCTGTGGTCGGCGGAAACGCCATACCTGTACACATTTGTCGTGACCGTGTATGGACCGGCTGGACCAGAGAGAAGTGCGTGCCGGGTTGGTTTCCGCTCGATAGCCATTCGTCACCGTCAACTGCTGGTGAATGGTCGGGCGATCACCATCAAAGGGGTCAACCGTCACGATCATTCCGATACGACCGGCAAAGCAGTCAGTCGGGAATTGATGGAACTCGACATTCAACGCATGAAGCAGTTCAACATCAACGCTGTGCGTGCGTCGCACTACCCGAATGACCCATACTGGCTCGATCTATGCGACCGTTATGGTTTGTATGTGATCGATGAGGCGAATATCGAGGCGCACGCATTCTACTTCGACCTTTGCCGCGATGCGCGCTACACGCGGGCGTTTGTCGAACGGGTGCGGAACATGATCGAGCGCGACAAAAATCATCCCTCGATCATCCTCTGGTCGCTGGGGAATGAGAGCGGATACGGTCCGAATCACGATGCTGCCGCCGGTCTTGCGCGTCGTCTCGATCCGTCACGACCGCTGCACTACGAGGGCGCCATCTCACGCTGGATGGGCGAGTCGTGGCATGGTGGACGCACTGTGACCGATGTGATCTGCCCGATGTATGCCTCCATCGAGGAGATTGTTGCGTGGGCTGAGCAGGAAACCGACGATCCACGCCCGTTGATCCTCTGTGAGTATTCCCATGCGATGGGAAACAGTAACGGCAGTCTGGCAGATTACTGGGAAGCGTTCGAGCGCTATCCAGCGCTACAAGGCGGTTTCATCTGGGAATGGGTCGATCACGGCATCCGTGCGACCGATGCGCAGGGGCGCGTCTACTGGGCATACGGCGGCGATTTTGGCGATGTCCCCAACGATGCCAACTTTGTGTGCGATGGTCTGGTCTGGCCCGACCGCACACCCCATCCGGCGTTGTACGAGTACAAGTATCTGATCCAGCCGGTGCGCGTCGAACTGGTCGATCCGTCTGGAACGATGCTGCGGATCGTCAATCGCCACGATTTTGCCAGCATCGATTGGTTGGACGGGGTGTGGGAAGTGATTGCTGACGGCGTGCCGGTGGCATCTGGCAGGTTGCCCGAACTTCATGCCGCACCGGGCGAAGCGCAGGTGGTGAAACTGGATCTCGACGCAGCGCATGGAGCGGGCGAACGTTTCCTGACGGTGCGCTTCTACCAGCGTGAAGCGACTCTCTGGGCGCCTCCAGGGCACGAGGTTGCCTGGCAGCAACTCCCGCTTCCAACGGTCGCCGCGATGCCTGAACCGGTTATTGCGGGCGAATCTGTGGTGGTGGAGCAGCGTCCGGATCGTATCACGCTGCGCGCTGGCGCCACGCACGCCGTGTTCGACGTCAGGAGCGGGACTCTGGCATCGTTTGGGCGCGATGAGCAAAACCTGATCGTTCGTGGTCCGTTGCTCAACGTCTGGCGGGCGGCAACCGATAATGACGGCTTGAAACTGCGGGACGAACCGGAGAAGCCGCTGGCGCGCTGGAAGGCGTTGGGTCTGCACCGGTTGCACCATCGCCTGAACCACATACGAGTGGTTGCCGTTGACAACGGGGCGGCGTCGGTTGAAATCGAGCACGCCGCCACCGGTCGCGACCGTTGGGGCGATTTTATCCATATCCATCGCTACACCCTGCACGCCGACGGCGAACTATCGGTAGAGAACACCGTCATCATCGGCAATGCCATCAGCGATCTCCCGCGCGTCGGGGTATGCATGCTACTGACGCCTGGTTTGGAACATCTCGAATGGTATGGACGCGGTCCGTGGGACAACTACAGCGATCGCAAGGCAAGCGCCTTAATGGGGCGCTGGCGTTCGACCGTGACCGACCAGTACGTGCCGTACATTATGCCGCAAGAGCATGGGCACAAAACTGATGTTCGCTTCCTGCTGCTGACCGATCAGGACAGGCGTGGGTTGTTCATCGGCGGACAGCCGACCTTCGAGTTTTCGGCGCTACACCACAGCGACGATGACCTGTTTCGCGCCCTGCACACTATCGACCTGACGCCGCGTGCTGAGGTCTTTCTCAATCTCGATGCAGCGCATCGCGGTTTGGGAACCCTGAGTTGCGGACCTGACACGCTCGAACAGCACCGTTTGATGGACTCAGTGTATCGGTTTGGGTATCGGATGCGGGCAGTGTCGTCGGATGTTGGATAGATTTCTGCAACGCCTGGCACACTCTTGCTGAGGATCGCTGGCAGGGGATGGGGTAATCGGAAGTGGGTCGTATGGGAATACTATCGCATGCCCAAAGTGCAGGACGATTGTTCTTGAGCGTTCAGCGCCGCTGGCATGTTATGCCGGTTATCTCACCACTTATAGCACTTTACTTTGTTGCGGTTATCGGTTTAGCGATCGTGTACCAGTTCAGCCCAGTTGTTGTGCTGAACATCGGTGACTCATACGCTCGACCGTATCTCCATCATTTCTATGAAAATGAAAGAAATACGCAATTTGATTTCGTCTATACGCGCGCACAGTCAACAATAGTTCTACCGGGGGTCGCTTCAGGACCTTACCTCGTGCGCTTGCGGATGAGCGGCTGGCGCCCTGAACCGCACCATGCACCGGTGCTCACCATTGGCTCGGGTGACGCGACAGTGACGTTTCCAACGTACAAGATGCCTGCGAATTATGACCTGCTTCTTCCGCCGACATGGGGCGATCTCAACATAACGTTTACAAGCGATCTGTATCGGCCTTCTGATGATGACCCCCGGCTTCTGGGCGTCGCAGTGGATGTAATTGAGGTGCAGGACGAGGGAAGATGGCCGCCACTGACAACAACCGTGCAGATGCTGATGGTGATCACCCTCGTCTGGTGGTTCTGGCGCCGTGTGGGTTTGCGGGGCGAAGTATCAGCCTTACTGACGGGCGGTATACTGCTACTGGGTCTTGTCGGACTATTTCACGCACGGTTGTTCGTCACAGTTGCGCTGCCTCACTGGCTTGCCACGGTTGGGCTCCTCCATCTTATTCTGTGGCCATGTGAGCGTCTGATACGGACGGTTCTACAACGTCATAGCCTCACTGTCAGCCGCGTCGGCTGGACATGGTTATGGTGCATGTTCGGTGCTGCCCTGCTGTTCAAAGTTGGTGGCGCGCTTTATCCGCACGCTATCTTTATCGACGAGCAACCTCATACGCAGCGGGTGCATATGGTGCTCGACGGACGATTTATCGAACTGTATCGTCCGGGTTTTACCTCGTTCCTGGGCGACACTGTTGGTCTCGAAGCAGGGTATCTACCCTACTCGCCGCTCTGGTATCTGATCATTGCGCTAATCCATTGGTTGTCGGGCATTGCGATCGGCGATGTCATGAATGGATTAAATGCTCTGCTCGATACCAGTAAAGGATTGATGATCTTCCTGATCGTCCTGAAGACACTTCAACGCGAACGGGCAGCGTTGATCGGATCGGGATTGTATCATCTGTTACCTATGCCTTACTTCTTAATGTCATGGGGAAATTATCCGACACAGTTTGGGTTGTGGGCTTCCTTGTTAGTTTTGACATTTTTGGTGCTGAATTATCATAAAATGCCAGAACTGCGCGATAGGTGGAGATTTGGCGTTTGGTTTGTGCTTCTGGTGTTATCTATTCTTTCTTACACTATTATCGGTTTTATGACATTTACTATGCTTTTCATTCTAATAGTATTCGGTATACTACAATGTTTTGATAAAAATCGTAGATTGATAACTGTCTTGTTTATTGGAATGGTATTGGCAGAAACATTTGTTTTTGCTATCTATCACGTGCAATTTACTTCATCTTTCGTAAATTCAACCATCCCGTCTATTTTCAATAATATCGTTTCTATGGCTGGTTCTGAGTTGAGAACCGACGTAGAACCACGTGAAAGCCCTTTAAGCAATTTTCTTGCCAATACCATTTTTCTGCGCAATCATACCACTGACCTCTTGTTAATCTTGATAATTGCCGGTATCGGATTGCTCTATCTTGATCGTCACGGTCGTCGGTACGCAGGACTGTGGAGCGCATGGTTGGGTATTTTCGTTCTTTACACCTTTGTCAGTGCATATGTGGCTGACATGGTGCTCAAGCATATCTTATTCGTCATGCCGCTGATGTGTATTAGTGCTGCCCTGGCGCTGGATATGCTTTGGAAACGGTGGCGATATGGCGGATCTATCACCATAATGGTGATACTGTTCTTGTGTGCTGTGACGGTCGAGCGCTGGTGGTTCTACCTCTTGATTAAGCGGCATGACCTGTTATAAGACCGGGCATATGAACAAACCCTCTCGGTCTTCATTCCTGTCGGACGCGAACCGGGAAGCGTGGATGTTCCCCGGAATGCAAGCGGCTTTGGACCGCAATCATTTGCAGTTGATCGCCGGGGGAACACGTACATCTGTGATACGATCAATCACCGGATTCAACAATTTGCTGCCGA
This sequence comes from Roseiflexus sp. RS-1, assembly GCF_000016665.1. Taxonomy (NCBI): domain Bacteria; kingdom Bacillati; phylum Chloroflexota; class Chloroflexia; order Chloroflexales; family Roseiflexaceae; genus Roseiflexus; species Roseiflexus sp. RS-1. The sequence goes on along the minus strand of NC_009523.1, from coordinate 3,369,556 downwards.
TGGATCCCATCGAATGACAATCCCTGTGGCTGAACCCCTTGTACCCTGGGATGTCGCCGTTGATGATGGCGGCAATATCTATGTGCTGGACGATACACAGGGAATGCTGGATCAGTATGATCATCAGGGACGGCTGAAGCGGCGCATATCGGTCGTTGTCACCCATCCACGAGGTTCGATGCATATCGTCAGCGGGATGCTCTACCTGTCACCGGTTCTCACCGCAACAATACCACAAGCGCCTGCGCCAGCAGAATCTTGGTGATCATCGCCATCGGGTAGACCGTCGTATAGCCGATGTTCGGCGCGTCATTCTTCGTTTGTTCGAGGGCGAAGGCAAGGACAGCCGGTTGGGTCTGCAAGCCGGCAAGCATTCCTATCAGCAGACTCATCGGAATGCGCAACAGTTTGTGACCGATCCACAGTGTCATGAACGCAATGCCGCACGTGATGCCCGCCCCGGCGCCAAAGAGCGCAATCCCGCCGCTCTGGGTGAATGTGCTGACGAACGCATAGCCGGAGCGCGTGCCAACGCCTGCCAGAAACAGCACCAGACCGATCTGGCGCAGGGTCAGATTGGCACTGTAGGGGATGTTCCACACCAGTGGCCCGGTGCGCTCACGTGCCCCAAGGATCAGCGCCACCACCAGTGGACCGCCAGCGACGCCGAGTCGAAAGACGGTCCCGCCTGGAAGCGGGATTGGGATCATGCCGATCAGAAGCCCCATCGCCAGTCCCAGGCTGAACGTGAGGATGTCGATCTCGCTCAGCGCACGGTATGAATCGCCGAAGAACTCGCTCACTTCGTCCATGCGTTCCCGCAGTGCCACGACCCGCACGCGATCACCGAGTTCCAGCACGGTATCGCCGTGGGGCAGCAGTTCTATGTCGCCGCGTCGCACGCGCGTGACGAGTGCACCGTAGCGTTGTGGCAATTGCAGGTCGCGCAGGGGGCGCCCAACGACCCGCGGATTGGAGACGAAGATCCGCCGGAAGTCGAGTTTGCTGCGATCCAGTTCCAGGCGTTCCGTTGTCATCTCGCCAAGGAAGGCTGCCGCTTCGGTCACTTCCTCCTCTGTACCGATCAGACTGACCAGATCGCCGTGCTGCAAACGGGTTGATCCATCGGCGAGGATCATTTCGCCATTGCGCAGCGTTCTGCCAAAAATGACCCGCCACTGTTTGGCGCGCAGCAATTCATCGATGGTCAATACACTGATCTCCGGGCGCATGATACGCACCGTTCGGTTGACCAGCTTCTGCCCTACCGCGCCAAGATCGCGCAGACTCTGAGTTTCGGCGGTATAATCAACATGCCACATACGCTGGAGTACGGCGATCGTGATGATCATCCCGATCACGCCGATCGGGTAGGCGATGGAATACCCTACCACCGGGTCTGCCAGCAGCCGATCACGTGTGTCGGCAGGCGCGATGATCTTGATCTGCTCCAACACGGCAGCCAGCGCTGGCGTATTGGTCAGGCTCCCGGCAAACAAACCGGCGGCGACGGTTGGACGCAACCCGAAGGCGTACTGCACACCGACGACTGCCAGTGCTGCAATGATCAGCATCCCGACGATCAGCAGGTTGTCGCGCAACCCTTTTCGCCGGAATGAGGCAAAGAATCCTGCGCCGCTGCTCAATCCAATCGTGTAGACAAACACGACCAGACCAAGCGTATAGATGACCTCCGGCAGTTTCAGGTCTGGATCGAGCGCGCCGATTGCCAGACCGGTGAACAGAACGGCAGCGACGCCGAGACTGTGTCCGAAGAGACGGACGCGACCGAGGGGATAGCCGATCGCGGCGACGATGAAGAGCAACAGCAGCGTATTGCTTTTGAGCAGTTCAATCAACCAGGCCATTGCCGTGCAACTCACACAAAAAGAGCGCCGCCCGCTTGTGCGGCGGCGCACAGGGAAGCATGCAACCAGTCCGCGCCGATTATACGCCGATTGTCGACTCTGGACAAGTAAATCCAGAGCGGTGCGCTTCTGATGGAGGGTCCCGTTGTTGCCAGAAGAACAGAGGAATTGCTATGCCAGAAAAATCACCAGGTTGGGAAGGAACGATCCTGGCGTTCGTCATGATCGCAACCGTGCTGATAGGAGTCGCCTACAGCATTGCGCTTGTCTATGCGATACCGGTTCCATGGGCGATTCTGCTGATTATTGCAGCAATTGCCGCACTCTGGTTGCGGCGTCGGGGGAGAAAGTAGTGTTGCTTACGAAGGACTTGCGCCGATTTCGTTCTCGATAGCAGGGAGCAGATTGCGTGCGAGGGAGACGAAATCTTCGATCAGGAATGGCTTGGCAATATATCCGTTGATCCCGACGCTCTGCGCATCACGTTGCAACTTCGGGGTATCGTATGCCGTGAACAGCACCGTCGGCAGATCGGGTTTTGCCTGTCTTATCGTTATAAGTAATGACAATCCATTCATCCCGCGCAAATTATAGTCGCTCATCACCAGGTCATAGGCATGCTGGTTGAACAATTCCAATCCTTCTTCGGCGGAGTAGGCGATGTCGAGCAGGTACGGCACGCCAAGCGTTCGCAATCCAAGTGCAATGACGCTGGCGATTGTGCTGTCATCTTCGACGAGCAGGATGCGGAGTGGTTGCCTGACCATGGTAACACCCCTCTTCGGTAATCGAGACGGGTATGATGTGTGTTCTGGCGCGATGAAGGCGGGGATGTAACGATCTGAATTCTACTTCTCTTCTTTGTATGGTACCATAGAAAAAGTAAAATACAAGTGACGATGTTCTCATATGTTTTCATTCTCTTTTGATCCTGCTGTTGATCCCGTTGATCTGGAAGTATTCCGCAATCGCTGTGCCGCGATTGCCGAAGAAATGGGAGCGGCGCTCGGTCGGAGCGCACTCTCAACAAATATCAAGGAGCGACGCGACTTTTCGTGCGCGGTCTTTGACGCTCAGGGGCGCATGGTGGCGCAGGCGGCGCACATTCCTGTGCATCTGGGGGCGATGCCGCGCTCGGTCGAGGCGGCGCTGGCGCGCGGCACGCTCGCTCCGGGTGATGTCGTGGCGCTCAACGATCCCTACCTCGGCGGTACGCACCTGCCCGATATTACTACCGTTGCTCCGGTGTGTGCCGACGGCGTGCTGATCGGCTATACGGCGACGCGCGCTCACCACGCCGATGTCGGTGGTATGACCCCCGGTTCAATGCCAATGAGCCGTGAGGTGTACCAGGAGGGGTTGATCATCCCGCCAACCCTTCTGGTGCGTGGCGACACCCCCGATGAGTCGGTCATCGGGTTGATCTGTCGCAACTCACGCACCCCCGATGAGCGACGCGGCGATCTGGCAGCGCAACTTGCCTGTCACCGCATCGGCGCACAACGCCTGGCGGAACTGGCGGAACGTCACTCCCCCGCCTGGGTAGCGCGCCACATGGAGGCGCTCCTGGCGTATGGCGAGCGCCATATGCGCGCAGTGATCGCGGCGATCCCAGATGGAACGTATACGTTCGAGGATATGCTGGACAACGATGGCGTTGACCTCGACCCGCTCATCATCCGTGTGCGCATCGACATCCATGGCGAGACCGCAATCGTAGACTTTTCAGGAACAGCAAAGCAGTGTCGTGGTCCGCTCAATGCCCCACGCGCCGTCACCGAGTCAGCAGTGATCTACTGTTTCCGCTGTCTCGGTCCGCCTGATATGCCGTTGTCCGCCGGCGCATATGCGCCTCTCGACGTTCGGATTCCCGAAGGGTGTATGCTGGCGCCGCGCCCTCCGGCGGCAGTTGCAGGGGGAAACGTCGAAACGGCGCAGCGGGTCGTCGATGTGGTGTTTGGGGCGCTGGCTCAGGCGTTGCCCGACCGTATTCCGGCTGCTTCGGCGGGAACGATGAATAACTGGACGTTTGGAGGAGTCGCGTCGAATGGCGCATCGTTTGCCTACTACGAAACGCTCGGCGGCGGAATGGGCGCCCGCCCGACGCTTCCCGGTCTCAGCGGCGTGCAGGTGCATATGACCAACACCCTCAATACGCCTGTCGAGGCGCTGGAACGGCAGTTCCCGCTCATCGTTCGTCGCTATGGATTGCGACACGGATCAGGCGGCGCAGGACGAATGCGTGGCGGCGATGGTCTGGTGCGTGAAGTTGAGTTCTGCGCGCCGGTGACGGTCAGCCTGCTGAGTGAACGGCGCGTCTACGCCCCGTATGGCTTGAACGGCGGCGCTGCCGGGTTGCGTGGACGCAATGTTCTGATCCGCGACGGGGAAGAGCGTCTGCTGCCTGGCAAAACGACGGTCGAGATGCTTCCCGGAGATGTTCTGCGCATCGAAACGCCTGGCGGCGGCGGGTTTGGCGCGCCTCTACGGTGACCAGACGTACAGGAAGAATGTCATGGCGCTGTACGGATTGCGCCATTCGCGTATGCGTTTGAGTTCAGGGAAGCGCCGTTCGATATCGAACGCTACAATCTCTTCGGCATCAAGCGCTATGTAGAGCGGGCGCTGTGCTGCCAGATCGCTGAGTTGTTGTCGGGCGTCGGTTGCCTGCATATCGATGTCAATGAATGCAATACGCGGATCATCGTTCAGATAGATCGTGGGTCCGAGGTGAATAAGGCGCGTTTGCAACGGGCTTGCCAGAATGATGCTGCCTGATTGCTCTGCCTCGGTACGCAACTGGTACACAATCTCTGCCACATGGTAGCCTGCTGTCCACGTTTCGACATACTGATGGCGATCAGCGGTCGTCAGGGGAGCATATGCCGGATTGCGGATGTACTGGAAGGCAAAGAAGGCGCCCCACAGGCACGTGACCAGGGTCAGCGCCGCGCTGATGCCGCGCAGGGCTTTGCGACGTTGTCGGTGTTGACTCAGGCTCAGTCCTGCGGCAAAAAGGATCGGAACCCACACGGGCAGGATATAGCGGGGATAGAGGACGCTCCCGATAACGGCAAGCGCCAGACAGAACAGACCGGCGGAGAGAAAGAGAAACAGGTGCTGTCGGCGTGTCTGGGATGTCGCCAGACCAATGCCAGCAATCATAAGCGCCGACAGTGGCATGGCAATCGTGATCCACTCGCCGATTTGATACAGGTTTTGTCCCACACGCTCAATCTGGAGCATCAGATTGAGCGCACCAACTTTGTGGCTCTCAGCGCCGCCATAGTTGAAGGGTGCAAATGCAGCAGGCGCCAGCAATGTGACGATCAGCGCGGTGCGCACCATCTCCCACCGCCGATGCTGCTGTTCAGGCGGCATCGTGTGTATGAGCATGGTCAAAGCCGGGAGCGCGAACAGGAACACTCCAGGTAGTTTGACCAGACTGGCAAGCGCCACGAGTGCGCCGACACCCGCCGCATGCCAGCGGTGTGGGTTTGACATCTGATTGAGGCGCAGACTCAATGCCAGCACAAAACTGGCGACGCTGGCAAGCATCGCGTCGGGAATCGCCAGCAGGTCGTGGACGATAGCCAGCGGTGAACAGATGTAGAGAAGACCGGCAAGGATGCCTGCGCGCTGATCGGCGACCATCTTTCCGCTGAGCCACAATCCGATGACGGTCAGCCAGCCGCACACGACCGAAAGGAGCCTGCCGCTCACGAGCGGATCCAGTGGCAGATGCGTAAGCGCGGCAAGCAACAGTTCATGAATAAGTTTGCCATCGTGAATCGTAGACAGGAATTGGTCGGGAAAATGTTGGGCACGGGAGAGATACACCGCTTCGTCATTGAAAAGGGGAATCGCCATCAATCCCGGCAACCGTGTGGTGAGGAAGAGTATGCAGAGCAAAAGGAGTGCAGATCGTTCGTTGCGTTCGCTGGTATCTCCGTCCATGTCACCATCACCTGTGTTTCGGATGCTGTCCCTGGTGTGTTTTTTTGCGTACTGTGCCGTATTTCCCGGTTCGACCGTCACCGTTGCGCTCGATGCCGTTCCAGCGTGGGGTCTCTGGATGGGCGCTGCGATGCTGATTGTCCAGGGGTTGGCGGTTATCTTCTGGGCACTGGGGATGTATGGCGCGCGTGGCGCACTGGCAGTCGGGCTGGCGGCGGTACTGGCATGGGCGGTCGAGCATATCGGTGAAACAACAGGATTGCCGTTCGGTCGCTACCAGTATACCGATATGCTACAACCGCAGATACTGGGAGTCGTGCCGGTTCCAATCACGCTTGCCTGGTTGATGGCAGGTTTCGGGTCGTGGCAACTGGCGCGCCTGACCCTGGGTGTACGCGGCGGACGTATCGGGCTTGCGACGCTCACCGGTGTGTTGATCGTTGTGCTTGATCTCCAGATCGAAACGGTTGCTACACTCATTAACAACTACTGGTTCTGGATCGACGGCGGTCTGTACTATGGTGTGCCGCCACAAAACTTTGCCGGTTGGTGGGTGGTCGGGTTCCTGATTGCGCTTGTCGTTGCAACGATCCTGCCCCAGAACGGCGAGAACGAGTCCGACCGCGTGCCGCTGTCGCTCTTAGCGCAGCGCGAGCGCATCGTCGCATTCGTCTGGCAGTATGTACCCGCCCTGCTCTTTATCCTGAGCAGCATCTTCTTCACTGCTGCGAATCTGGCGCGCGGGTATCCGCTGGCCGGTCTGGTTGGCGTGATCTTCCTGATAGTCGCTGTATGGATCGGCGCCACACGGCGACAACGTCATCCCACACGCGGTTAATGCCGCGTCGTCCGCGAAGCAGGGTGCGGTAGGCTTCCAGACGTTCTTCGTTCACCTCGTCGCGCAGTGCGTCGACTGCAATGGTCAGACGCGTCTGCACCAGACTCACGATCATCTCTTCGGGGAGTGTCGGATCGCAGGTATGGGGCGGACCCACGCGAATGAATGCTTCGGGGCGCTGTTCGCCGCGAAACTCGTAGCGCAGCGCGATGGGCCAGAAGATCACATCCCCCACCTGCCTGGCGATGCGCGCTACTCCGGGATAGACCTTCAACGGACGACGATCGTTCGGCACGATCCGTCCCTGCGGCAGTATCCAGAGCATGCGGTCACGTCGTTCGCGCAACAAACGACTGATGTAGGCAATCGACCGCTCCGCCTCGCCGGGGCGGCGCCGGTCGACCGAAAATGCGCCGCACCAGGTGAAGAACCGGTACACGCGCAACTGCTTCTCTTCCATCATGATATAACTCTGGAACCGCTCGTTGAGCACGATCTTGTCCACCAGGAACGCCATATAGCCGTCCCACCATCCTGGATGGTTCATGTAGACAATAACCGGGCCCTCGGCAGGATGGGGAACAGGACCCTCAATGGCAATCCAGACCCGATCGAACATCGAGCGACAGGCGGGCAGCACCAGTGTGCGATAGATCAATTCCTTCCCGACTGCGTTGCGATTCGCAGGGATGGCAGGAGTGGCGTTCTGCAGGACAGTCGCCTGCGGTTCAGTGGTGCGCATATGAAACGCTGCGGAGTGTGAAGGTGTCGATATGACAGTTCAATTGAATAATACCATATCCGGCTGGCGTTATGTGGAAAACTGGCTGTAGAGACAGGGGAGTGGTATCGCACGCTTTCAGCGGGTGAAGCGCTGCGGTAGTCGTAACCACCCACGCCGTAGCGCGATCTCAATGATCCAGAGAAACGCCGCAAGACCGATCAACCAGGGCCACAGCCCGGTATCCGGCGCCCGTTCAGCGCTAAGAGGAACGACGCCCGGCGTTACGAGCGGTCCGCCGCGGAGCGCTGTTCCGCCAGTGATGGCGCTGATGTCGTTCAACAGCCGCGCGCCGGCCTGCGGATCGGCGGGAGGCAGGTATTCATCGGGGTAGCGTTGCACATAGCCGATCTGCGCCGAGCGCACCTCATTCCCCTTTTGCTGGCGCACTTCGATTGCATACGAACCGTCGGTCGTCAGGGTCAACGCCTGTTCGTAGCGTCCGGGCGCTGTCTGACGGAGTGTAATCAGTCGGGATGAACCATCCGGCAGCACGATCGTCGCCTGGGTATCCGCCAGGTCTAGCGGTCTGCCGCCCGGTGCGACGGAGTCGGCGACGATGCGCACACTATCGCCGTCACGGATGGCGCGCACTTGAAGCGGACCGCTATCCGGCTCAGGGAGAGTGTAGCGAATCAGTTGCGCCCAGAAACGACCGTAATCGGGCCAGTTTGACCAGTCGGCAGCCCATGGCGCTTCTGCACCAGGCGTCCACGCAGCGGCGCGCCCAAGCCCATACTGCCAGACAGCGAGCACCGGGTCGCCATCAGGGGAACGGAGCACCAGATCGGCGCCGGGCTTCAGAAGCGTGGCCACATATCCTTTCAAACCGGGGATCTGCTCCGGCGCGAAGTCGCGCAACATGGGATGCGGAGCGGTCTGCTCGGCGCGGAAATCGCCCTCAACCTGCGGTTCTGTGCGCACAATTTCGCTCTCGAGCAGCGTCAGGCGCGGAATATCGTTTGGTTCGGCGGCGTAGTGATACCGCCCCGCCCCCCAGCGCGCCAGTTCCTGGAGCAGATTGATGTCGGCGTCTGTGCCGATGGCAATCGTCGAGAGGGTGATATTCTGGCTGCGCGCTTCTTCGAGCAGCATCCGATATGCCTGTCGGTCGTCGGTGAACGAACGACCATCGGTGAGCAGCACTGCGTGGCGCACCCGTCCGGGTTGCTGCGCCAGTGCTGGCAATCCCTCCTGGAGTGCGTTGTAGATGTCGGTTCCGCCGCCAAGCGGCAGCGTGCTGATGCGGCGCTGCACATCAGCCAGGCTCAAACCAACGCCGACCGGCTGAAAATCAACCACCCAGCGGGTCGAGACATCGAATGCCAGCACGCCGATGCGATCCTCCTGGCGGAGCGACTCGGTCGCCATGATGGCGGCTTCTTTCGCCATCGTGAATTTGGAGATGCCGGTTTCGGGTCCCATGCTGGCAGATTGATCGATGATCAACAGCAGGGTCGTATCCGAGCGTTCTGGACGTGGGGGCGGGGTCATTTCGACCGGCAGTGTTTCTTCCAGGGGAGTGTTCTTGTAGGCGCCGAGCGTAAAACTTGATCGTCCGCCAATCGCCAGTAAGCCGCGCCCTTCGCTGCGGACAAATTCGCGCAACGTCGCCATCTGGTCGAAGGTCAGCGCGCTTGCAGGCACGTCGATCAGTACAATTCCTTCGTAGAGACCGAGCGCCGAGATCTGGGCGGGGAGCGCCGTCGGATCGGCTACATCCGCAATGACGCCTGCTTCACGGAGCGCGCCTCGCAATGGTGCGCTGATAGCGCCGTCTGATCCTTCCACCAGCAAAATACGTGGCATTGGGGCAACGAGCATAGCTGCACCGGCGCGATTGTTGCGCGCAAGCGTGTCGGGCTGACCGCTGATCGTCGCCTGGAGGCGCAGAATGCCCGGCTCACCGGCGCGACCGGTGTACAGGTAGGTGTTTTCGCCGGGCGATAGACGCACCTGCTGCGTCACCATACGCTCATTGCCAGCGGTGATCTCCAGTTGCACACCGGTAGCAACGGTGCTGACCATCACGATTCGGGCGGTAAACTCCTCCCCTTCGCGCAAGGTGGCTGGCGTCTCAACCGTTGCAATCCAGAACTCGGACAATGCTGGCGCCTGATACTGTTCCGTATCGACCGGGATACCGGCAAGCGCCAGCGCCCGCGCTTCGGCGAGTGCGTCCCCCCTGGTCTGAAGACCGTCGGAGAGCAGCACCACCCGACCGCCACTGGCGCCGATCAACCCGCGTGCTGCACGCAGTGCAGCCGCGATGTCGGTCTGATCGCTGCGTAACGTCCCGCCTTCTGCCGCCACGGTCGCACCAAAGGTGATAATCTGCACGGGGGTGCTGCTACCTGCGGCAAGCGCCGCTGCACGCGCACGGAGTGTCGCCTTCCCCTGATCGGTCAGGCTGTCCGATTGGTCAACCAGCACGACGATGAGCGGTGCAGCGGCGGTCTCAATTCGCCCGTGCAGCATAACGGGATTCGCCAGTGCAACGATAATGAGCGTGACAATGGCAACCCGCAGCACGAGCGCCATTGCCGGCAGGCGACCGCGTCGCCAGAGCCAGCCGCCAATGATCAGGGGCACGAGCATCAGGAACGCCAGAAACTGTGGATTGCGAAGGATCATCAGTGTCAACCTTTACCGGCGTCGTAACACATACACCCATTCAATCGCCAGAACGATAAGCGCAGCGCCGGCAAGCCAGGGCCACAGATCGATCATATGCTGTCCAGACGCGCTCCCGGGATCATTTCCGGGCGCGCGCAACGGCGGTGCGCTTTGCGGGCGCAGGTTCGATTCGATCGCTGCGCCCGCGTTGACGCCCACTATGCCAGCGAGAACGGTGGCGCCGCCACGCTGTTCTTCCACTGTATAGAATCCAGGTTCGATCAGGGTATCGAGTGTGACGACCGATGCAACCGGCGCTTCGATGCGTCGGTCGTCGGGACTGCGGATCACCAGTGCCGTTGCGCGTGGATCAGGTCGGATCATCAGCATTTCGCCAGCACGCACCGCCTGTGGCAACGGCGGTGGCGCCAGGTCGCGCACCGTGCGAGCCACCAGAAGCGGGAACGCCAGGCGTGTCGTCAGGTTGCCACCGGCAAGATCGAACGTCCAGATCGCAATTTCATGACCCTCGGTTCGCCCACGCAGAATCAGCGGCAGGTCGCCGGATGCCAGCAGCACTTCAGCCCATGGTGGTGGCTCGATCCGCCTGACAGCATTGAACACGACACCGCCAAAACCAAGCCCTTCCAGCGTGCTGCCGCGTTGACGCAGTGGCGCTCCGGCATCGAGGGGTTGAAGATCGGACGTCACGCGCAGCAACGATGAATCTGGCGGTGGTGCAATCACCAGCACCGATCCCTGGGGCCAGGCATCGGGGAGAAAACCATCGAAGATCGTCAGATCGGCGATCGCGCGCTCAGATGTGGTCGCATAAGCAGCAGGGGTCGTGGCGACGACAGTGACGCCGGGGATAACTTCAAGAGCGCGGCGGAGAGCCGCCGGTTGGTTCGATACCAGGATCACCGTGATTGGACGCCCCTGTGCCACGCTCAGATAGGCGGAGTCGTCCTGCGGCAGCGCGTCGCGTCCATCGATCACTGCGCGCAGCGTCTCCACGCCGCCCGGCAATGTCCAGCTGATTTCAGTTTCGCCGTTTGGCGCAATCGTGACCTGTTCCTCCGCCAGCACCTGATTACCAGAAACGATCCGCAGCGTCCCGTTGAATGGCGCGGTGTCGTAACTGGCAACCCGCGCATACACCTGGATGCGACCTCCCCAGGGACGACTGGCAAAGGCGATAATCGCGCGATTGGGAACCGCTGAACCGATCTGCACCCACTCCACTGGTACCGCGACATCGCGCGCCGGTTGTGGCGGCAATGCCCCATCGGTCACCACAACAATCCGTCGGCTGAACTGCGGGTCGAGAGCGGCTTCCGCCAGCGTCAGCGCCTCGTTGATCGCCGCTCCGACGCCGCCGGGTCGCAGGGTGTCGAGCGCTGCGGTGAGAACGAAGGGATCTTCGCCCGATACAACAATCTGCGCCCGGGGTCCGGCAGCGATCAGCGTGATCCGGTCGCCAGGAGATGTTGCTGCGATAAGGGTGCGAGCGCGTTGTCGCGCCTGTTCGAAGCGGCTTGCCCCCCCATCGGTGGCTGCCATACTGCTCGAAGTATCGATGATCAGCGCAGTATGACGTGCGTCGGGGGCGAGCGCACCCGCGATCTGCGGTCCTCCCAGCGCGAAGCCAAGCAGCGCAGCAACCAGAAGATGCAGCAACAACAACAGCGTCAGCGGCAGACGACGACTCCGCTCACCGTCGATCCGGCGAGGAAGATGTGCCCAGAGCAACAGACTCGGAACCGGCACGCGCTGACGTCGTTCGCGCAGCAGATGCAGAAGCACGATGATCGGTAGGGCGAGCAGCGCCAGTAATCCGAGTGGCAACAGAAAACTCATACGCTATGTCAGTATCTGGCGTGCGCGCAGATATGGAATAATCTGTCGCTCGAGCGGCCACGTGCTGAGCACACGCGCATATGTTGCGCCTCGTCGCCCGCAGATCGATTCGATCGTCCGCTGCCAGGCGGCAAGATTACGACGGTAGTGTGCAATTGTCTCATCATCAATAATCAATGGCAGGAGTTTACCCGTCTCAACATCTTCAAGCTCGATGGGACCGAGACGTTCAGGGTTCAGTTCGCGCGGATCGAGAAGATGGATCACGAGTGTCTGCCATGTCGGTGGTGGGTACGCGCGTAATCCCTCCTCAAGCCCTTCAGGCGCAAGCAGATCGGAACAGACGACCAGCAACCCTCCGCGTGGATGGTGGCGCGCATACGTTTCGAGCGCCGATCTGAGGTTGGTTTCGCCGCCCGGTTGCACCTGCTCGATGAACCGTAACATCTCAATCAGGCGCGATTTTCCCTGTGCCGGTCCGAACTCACGGCGCACTGCGGCATCGAATGACGTCACATGAAGCCGATCATTGTGCGCCAGCGCCAGATACCCAAGCGTTCCGGCAATCAATTGCGCAGCGCGCAGTTTGGCAGGAGACCCCCATGCCATCGAGCGCGATGCGTCCAGCAGCAGATGAATAGTAACATCCTGTTCGATCTCGCCCAGTTTGACGAAGAGTGCATCCTGGTGCGCATACACATTCCAGTCAACATAGCGATAATCGTCACCGACACTGTACGGGCGATGATCGCTAAAGATAGACGTGGGCAGCAGACGATGGCTGAGATGTGCGCCGCCAGATGGGCGACCGCGCAGGGTCCGCTGCGCCTGCAGGCTCAGCCGTTCCAGGCGGCGTAGAAAGGCTTCATTGAACAGCGGCGGTATCTCCGCCTGCGGTTTAGGGCTGAAAATATTCCCGAACCACATCGCGTTCGTCGAGGGGAATGCGCAACGGGTCGGCGCCGATTGCGCCGCCTGTGCCCGACTCCCCGCCAGAGACTGTTCCGACGCCACTTTGCAGGGAAGCGTCTGGATTGTTGATTACGCCAGTACCCTGCCCGCCGCCCTGCGCCTCAATTGTCACCGGTTGTCCTTCAACGCCGAGGCGTCCAGCAGGAGCGATGGGGCGTTGTTCGCCGGAGGGGTTGTTGCCCGCTGCACTTCCAGGCGCGCTCTGCTGGTTTGCGCCATCTGCACCGGATTGTCCCGGTTGACCGCCAGGGGTGTTCGCCTGCCCCTCGCCCGGCTCATTCGATGATGGAGCACTGGCAGACGAAGATTGCCCTAATCGATCAATTGCCTGCGCCAGTTCTTCGAGTCCCTGAGCAGCACGCTGCTGACCGGCAATATCGCGCGCCGATTGACGCACCTGCCCGGCGAGCGCCGGATCCCGCTGTTCGATAGTGCGCGCCGCGTCCTGCAACGCACGTCCAATCGCCTGCCGCGCTTCTTCGGACAGTGCGCCCGCCTGATCGGCAAGTTCACGCAAGCGTTGCGCTGCAGCTGCGGTATCGCCACGGTCAAGCGCATCGGCAACCGGTCGCGTTGCGCCCAGGTCACGCAGCGCATTTGCCAGCGCTTCGAGCGTCCTGGGGTCTGCGGCAGATTGTTGTGTCGTCTGAGCCGGGGTCGAAGCAGGTTGTTGATCACCGGCGGCGTTTCCTGGTCGGAAAGGCATCATCTCCTCGCCGGGATCGAGCGGGATGAACTGATCACTGCCGGCAATCGGACCGCCGTCGTCCGCCGGGAATGGCAAAGGGAGCGTGCCTGATGGAGGCAGCGCCGGCAACGATGCCACCGATGGATTGAGCGCCATCCCGCTGATGCCTGAGAGCAGCAATAATCCACCCGCCACCAGCGCCAGCGCCAGCAGAGTCAACAGATCAGTCCATGGTGCCGTCTGACGCTGATTAATGTACCACTGCACCTGCTGCACTGTGTGAGTCGATTGATCGAGCAGACGCACCGTCATTGGCGAGAGTTGCCTGCCGCTTTGAAGCATCTCGACCGCAGTCGCCAGTTGCTCATTGAGGCGGAAGCGTCGGTCGAGGCGACGAGCCGCGTCTGTCGGGCGCATTGGCGGGCGCAGCAGGGTGATGAGTGCAATACCCACAATGGCGAGGGCAACGGCTGTCAGCGTCTGCACATCGATCTCCAGGTTCCAGAGCAGCCGTGCACCCATTCCGACGCACCACACGCCGATCGCAACCGACACCGACTGAAGGACAGTGCGAAGAGCGCGTCGCGCCCAACGTTCGGTTGCCAGGCGGTGCAACTGTTCTATCAATGGATGATGGCGTTCCGGCATCACCAGACCTCCGCCTCGCGCACAACCAGGCGGCGCGTTACGCCGACAGTGATACCTCCCAGCCCGACAAGGAGCAGCACCAATCCGGCGAGAGTCTGCACACGGTCGATTTCAGCGCGCAGTTCAAGGGCGCGCGCAGCGTGTTCCTGGTTGCCGAGTGAGAGAAACTCAGACGCCGCCAGATCGGCAACAGCCCGCGCATCGGCGAATGTTCGCCAGTCTCCGGCAAGGGTCGTGGCCTGTTCGAGCAGTTGGGTGGCGCGCAATCCGCGATTGGCGATTGCCGCATAGACGCGCAGCGTCTCGATACGGTCGGCATTGTCGAGCGCAGTGTAGGCTTTGAGCGCGCGCTGCGCGAGATCAGACGCCTTTGCGTACTCCTGCGCCTCGAGCGCAGTGCGTGCCTGGCGTGCAAGTTCTTCGGCGGTCAGCCCCAATTCGCTTCGCCTCAGTAAATCCTGGGCGCGCGTCAATACATCGTTCTGTTGGGTATTGCGCAACCATGGGATCGCCAGTTCCAGTTCGCGCCTGGCTTCAGCATAGCGACCTTCCGCCACCAGCGTCTCGACAGGAGTGAGATCGTACTCAGTGAGCGCATTATGGCGAAACCCGCCTTCGAGGTACGACGGCAACCATTCGCGCCACATACGCTCCAGCTCAGTCGCAGGCGTGCCATACACCCGTTCGAGCGCCGAGCGATACCCGCTGCTGCGCCCGCTCACGGTTATAAACTCGCGCAGTTTGACGAACGAATAACGCTCGACCAGGAACGCAACGATGGAGAGGGTTTGCGGATAGCCGATCTGCGGACTGCCATAGATCTGATCCCGATCATCGAGCGCACTCCAGGGAAGCAGTTCATCGCGCTCCAGCGCCTGTCGCAATGCCGTTACCTTACGTTCCAGTTCCGGTGAAGGGCGCTCGACATACTGAGCGATGCCTTCGTGGAAACCGACATTCAGACGATTGGCGGAGAGTTCCGCCAGCACAATATGGGTCAACTCATGGCGCACATTGTTCTTGATCTCTTCCGGTGATTGTGCGTTTGTCTGATCAAGAATGACAACCACCTCGTTCCGGCGGAAGTCGGCATGCGCAATGATCCCGCGAATCGGCGCTGCCAGCGGATTGGCTGTATCATACGCGCGGCGGTTCGGGTAGAGACGCAACGTGACCGGCGTCGGTACGGCGTGACTGAAGATCGATGTTATTTCGTCGTACACCTCATCGACGAATGTCGCATACTCCTCAGCATGCGCAAGATCGCCATCAGCGTAGAGGATTGCGAAGCGTTGCGTGCGCAGCTCATACCACTGTGGCAGCGTCGCCTGAGCCTGAACCGGCGCTGGCAGCGCATAGATCGCCAGAGCCAGAAGAACGATTGTTGCTGTCAGTAGACGCGCCAGCACGCGCATACGCCTCTCCCCGGCATGGAACGTCGCGTGAGATCCAGCAGAAATGACTGAACATGAAGAAGTCTACCACAAGACAACGACTTCTGCCTGAGATGATGATGAGAAAGGTTGAAAAAAGGTGCATCGTGCACGTCATAAAGCGTACAGGAACACCCTGTCTCCTGGAGTCTGCATAGCAAACCATCTGTGATCGTTGCCGGTTACGTGCTATAATAGCGAGCAGGAGTTTCGAGGTGAAAGGTCGTTCCATGCCATCACAATCGCGTTCACAACGTCGTCGTCAGCAACAGCGCGCCCGGTCGCAACAGCGCGCGGCGCCTGGGCGAACCGTAGAAACACGTCCATTGCCCGATGAAGCTGTGACGGAAACCCCGGCTCTGACCGAAGGTGAAGCGGTGCAGTCTCCGGTTTTAGCGCACGTGCCGGCATCAACCGTCTCCAGGCAACTTCCGCCTGCTGCCGCTGCAAGTCGCGCGTCAACCGAACGTGAGACGGCACTGAGCGCCTCATCGCGTCGGCAGCGACGGGCAGCACGCCCTGCGCTGGAACCGGTCGATTACTCGCTCGATTACGAGATCGCCCGCCACGATCTTCGCCGGATCGCAATCCTCGCCACACTCCTGCTCGCCGCAATGGTAGCGCTGCGTCTGTCCGGATTGGTCTAGCAGTCTGGCGCCAGGCAGTCGCTGAACCGGACGTCGTCATGTCAGATCGGTCCCGGAGCAAAGCGGCGCGTTTGCGCCGGATAGAACATCTGCTCTACAATGCTATTGGTGGTTTGCGCGTCGTCGATCTTGCTGAACGGTGCGGTGTTGATCGGCGCACCATCTACCGCGATCTTGCTGCGCTCGAAGAAATGGGCGTACCGGTATGGCAGCAGGGGGGACGCTACGGCATCGAGCGCGAGACCTATCTCTCAACGGTGCAATTGAACCTCAACGAAGCGGTCGCGTTGTTCTTTGCGGCACGCCTGCTTTCGCATCATAGCGACGAGCACAACCCACATGTCGTGTCGGCATTGCAGAAACTCGCTGCGAGCCTTCCCGACACGACCGTTTCCACCCACATTGCACGGGTGGCCGATCTCATTCGCGCGCGAGCGCGGCGAACGGAGTATATTCGCATTCTCGAAACGATCACCCGCGCATGGGCGGATCGGCAGTGTGTCGATATCCGCTACCGTGCGATGAACGGGGAGACGACGCAGCGCGTGATTGAGCCGTACCTGCTGGAAGTAGCGCGCAGCGAACCGGCATCCTACGTCATTGCTCATGATCGACTGCGTGGCGCGCTGCGCACATTCAAACTCGAACGCATCGAGCAGGCGACGATCCTCGATGAAATATACACCATTCCTGAGAACTTCGACCCCTATGCGCACCTGGCCTCTGCATGGAGCATCATGAACGAGACCGAAGTGGAAGTGCGGTTACGCTTCACCGGTGAGGCAGCCCGTCGGGTGCGCGAGAGCGTCTGGCATCATAGCCAGCAGGTTATTGATCGCAGCGACGGCGACTGTGATATGATCTTGCGGGTGGGAGGAATTCGGGAGATTCGCCAGTGGATCCTGAGTTGGGGCGGGGATGTCGAAGTGCTGGCGCCCGCCGCGCTGCGCGAAGATATTCGGGAGCAGGCGCGGCGGATGGCGGCGATCTATCACGCCTCTTCGCCGTAGATTTCCTTCAACAGGCTGCGCTTCTTTGGTTCGGGCTTCTCGCGTTCCGCCCGGCGGCGCGCAATTTCCGCTTGCTGATCCTGACTCGTGCGCAGGCGGCGCATGAAGCGGTCAACCTGACCGGCAGTATCAACAATGCGCTGCTCGCCGGTATAGAACGGATGGCAGCGCGAACAAACATCGACACGCATGTTCTGGCGGGTGCTGATCACGGGCCAGACTGTTCCACACGTGCCGCACACCACCTGCGTGTTATAGTTCTGGGGATGAATACCCTTTTTCACGGATGCGCTCCTACTCTGTAGCGTAGACACTCACGCGCTTCTGGTTGCGCGAATGCTGCTCGAAGGTGACAACGCCCTCGATCAGCGAATAGATCGTATAATCGCGCCCAAGGCCAACGTTGTTGCCCGGTTTGATCTTTGTGCCGCGCTGGCGAACGATGATCGTCCCCGGTTGGACGCGCTCACCGCCAAAGCGCTTGACACCCAGCATTTTCGGGTTGCTGTCGCGCCCATTGCGTGAACTGCCGACCCCTTTCTTATGCGCCATTGGTCTCTCCTTCCATACTACCCGTCACATGCTGCTCATCGGCATCGACAATAATTTTGCTGATCGACACGCGCGTATATTCCTGCCGATGACCCGTGCGGCGGCGGTAGCGTTTCTTATTCTTATAGCGGAACACAACGATCTTGTCACCCTTTATGGTTCCCAGAACGGTCGCCACCACTTTCGCGCCATCGACGGTTGGCGTCCCGACTCGCGGCTGCTCACCGCCGATCAACAGCACATCACCGAGTTCGATTTCGCTTCCCGGCTCGGCGTCGAGCAATGCAATATCGAGCGCCTGCCCTTCCTCAACGCGGTATTGCATCCCGCGGTCGCGTACAATAGCGTACACTGCCCTGCTCCTCAACCTGTTGGGCGCGAGTATGGGCGCCCGTCGTCACAGACAAGAAGAAGAGAGTGGCGAATCCACTCTCTTACACTCGCTCGCGCTATTATACCAGAGTGAGGGCGCAGCGTCAAACACGTTGCATATCGCTCCAGCAGGATATACAATAGCGAGTGGAACGTGCAGGTTCGCGCGTTCGATTCCGCTCCTTTTGTGCGGTGGTATGACCGAACTGGCACACATCCTCGTGGTCGATGACGACGCCAGTGTGCGTCGTATGCTTCAGATTCTCCTGTCCAATGCCGGGTATCGCGTGTCGCTCGCCACCACCGGCGAAGAGGCGCTGGCGTACCTGGAACTCGTCACCCCTGATCTGGTGTTGCTGGATGTGGCATTGCCGGGGGTCAGCGGTCGTCAGGTGATGGAGCGCATTAAGTCCGACCCGGATCGTCCGTTTATTCCGGTCATCCTGGTCACCGGGCATAGCGATCCAGAGGCAAAAGTTGCGGCGCTCGATGCCGGCGCCGACGATTTCCTGGTCAAACCGGTCGATCTGGCTGAACTCCTTGCGCGGGTGCGCGCAATGCTGCGGTTGCAACGCAGTCAGCGCTCGCTGCGCGCCGAGCAGCGGAAAACCGAATTGTTGTTGCACCTGACGCGCGAACTGGGAACGACGCTTGATCTTGATCGGTTGCTCACCCAGTTTCTCAACCGGCTCGCCGATGCCGTCGGTGCGGTGCGCGCCAGCATTCTGGTGCTTGCCAGCGACCAACCGCGCCTTTTCTCCAGCACGCGCAACCGCCCAACCATTCCATTGACCGACATTCTCGGTCAGGGTGTGGCCGGGTGGGTGCTGCGCGAGCGACAACCGTTGATTATCAATGATACCCGTGACGATCCGCGCTGGATCGCGGTGAATGCCCAGCAGCGCGCAGTGCGAAGCGTCGCCGCTGTGCCGCTGGTGCGCGAAGGGCGCGCCCTTGCCGCGATTACGCTGGTGCACCATACTCCCGGCTATTTTGGTGAGGAGCATCTGGAATTGCTGAATGCTGTGGCAGCACAGAGCGCAATTGCGCTCGAAAATGCGGAACTGTTCCGACTGACCCGCATCCAGCGTGATCTGCTCGAGCGCCGCGCCGAGGAACTCCAACGCATCAATCAGATCAGTCGCTACCTGACCGAGTTGATGAGTCCGGATCAACTGCTCCGCCTGGTGGCGCACCTGATCCATCATACGTTTGGCTATCCGCTGGTCGCTGTCGTGCTCCAGGAGGAGGACCGTCTGGTGCTGCGCGCCGCCGCAGGCAACCGCGCCATCGAACAGGCAATCGGGCAGGTGACGCTCTCGGAAGTCAGCGCTGCCGGACAGGCGATTCTGCGCCGCGAACCGTATCTTATCGCCGATACGCTTCAGACGGAACTCGCAATGTCGGCGGCTCTTGATCGCAGCGTGCGCTCGGATCTGGCAGTGCCGATCCAGACGGCGCGCCAGGTCTTTGGCGCTCTGGCGGTCATGTCGCCTGTGCCTGAAGCGTTCGGCGACGCCGATATCCGGCTTCTTTCGACACTGGCAAGCCAGCTGGGCATTGCGCTGGATAACGCACGCCTGTTCGATATGGAGCAGCGGCGCGTGCGTCAACTCGGCATGGTGAACAACCTGTCGCTGGCAATGACGGCGCGCCTGGATGCAGCGGAAAATCTGACCATCGCCGCGCGCGCGATTGCTGCAATCTTCGACGTTGTCGGATGTGGCATCGTCCTCACCGATCCGGGCGCCCATGCCATGGATAGTGCGGTGCATGCCACCGATAGCATCAGGAATCGTCTCCCCTGGCGCGCGCTTGCCGAAACGATCTCGCTTCCCGCTCCCCGTGTGCTTCCGGTGAGCGATGAGCGCCTGGCTGGATGCGCAACCGAACTTGTGGCGGCTGGCGTTACGACGCTGGCAATCGCGCCGCTGCTGACAGGAAGCCGGCAGATCGGGCTGATTGTGCTCGATGTCAGCGGTTATGAACGGCAGTTCCAGGCGACCGATCTCACGCTGCTCGAGACGGTTGCAAGTTTGCTGGCGCAGGTGATAGAAAACGCTCGTCTGTATCACGAGGTGGAAGACGAACGCTCGACGCTGGGCGCCGTGCTGCGCAGCGCTGCCGATCCGATTCTGTTGATCGATCCGCACAACCGGTTGCTGCTGGCGAACCCGGCAGCGGAGCAACGCCTCCACCTGACAGCCACGTCTGGGAGCTCGCTCGATCAGTTAGTCGAGAATCGCGATCTGCTCCGTGCGTTGAACGGCGCTTCCGACAATGGTCAACCGATGGTGGAAGTCGCTCTGCCCGATGGCGCGATCTTCAATGTCAGCGTCGCGCCGGTGCGCGGCGCCGATAATGCGTTGATCGGGCGCGTGGCAGTCATGCAGGATATTACTGCGATCAAAGAACTTGAGCGTGCTGAACAGGAGCGCCTGCGCGCGACGTTTCGACGCTATGTGTCGCCCCAGGTGGTCGAAGAGGTCCTGGCGGGCGGCGGAGAGTTCGGCGCACCGCAGGAGTGCGATATTGTGGTGCTGTTTGCCGATATACGCGGCTATACCACGCTCGCCGAAGGTCTGGCGCCGCATATCCTCGTCGAGGAGATCCTCAATCGCTACTTTACCGCAATGACCGAGGCGCTCTACCGTCACGGCGGCACGGTCGACAAGTTTCTGGGCGACGGGTTGATCGGGGTGTTCGGGGTGCCTATCGCCCGTGATGACGATGTGCCCCGTTCGTTGCGCGCAGCGGTCGATCTTCAACTGGCGTTCCACGATCTGCGCAACATCTGGCGTCGCACCCTTGGTCTCGATCTGGGGATGGGCGTGGGGGTCGCTTACGGGTCGGCGCTCGTCGGGACGATTGGATCACCGCAACGCCTCGACTACACCGTGATCGGAGATGTTGTCAATACGGCGAATCGCCTGAGTGGACTGGCGCGCGCCGATCAGATTATTGTGTCCCATCGTCTGATCGATGCACTGCCGCCGGATTGTGACCTGCCGTGGCAGTTGCGTCCAATCGGTCATGTCCAGCTCAAGGGGAAGCAGGAAGCGCACCTGGCGTATGAAATCGTGTATGAAGTGCAATGCCACGTCTGATGATCGTGCGACCACATCCTGTCATTGTCGCCCTTCCCGCACCAACCGCGCCACAACCTCGACGATCAGACGGTGCTCCACGTCTTTGATGCGTTCGTGAAGCGTGGCTTCATCATCACCGGGCAGCACCGGCACTTCGGCGCGCGCCAGCACCGGTCCATCATCAACCGCCGGAGTGACCCGATGAATGGTGCACCCGGTGACCGGCAGACCAAGCCGGATCGCATCAGCAACGACGTGTGCGCCACGGAGCGCTGGAATAACGATGCCGCGCGATGTGACAAAGGTATCGCCGCCGTCGTCGGGGAGCAGCGCCGGATGTTGATTGATGACCCGGTCAGGAAATCGATCCAGAAATACCGGTGAGAGCACGCGCATAAAACCGGCAAGGACGATCAGGTCTGGCGCAAATGCGGCGACAACGTCCGCCAGGCGACGTTCCCAGGCGGCGCGCGCAGCAGGATCGCGCGGATGCCGCAGCGGTATGAAGGCTGCGGCGACGCGGCGCTTCAGAGCGCGCTGCAACCCGTAGGCGTCGGCGCGGTCGCTGACAACCAGGACAATCTCCGCATTGCCGAGGTCTCCCGCCTGCTGCGCGTCCAGCAGCGCCTGAAGGTTCGACCCGCTCCCGGAGATCAGCACAGCAATCTGGTAGGGTTGCGCCGAAGCGCTCATTGGATCGCCCTCGCGCCAATGTCGCGGCGGTA